>NZ_FOFA01000004.1:0-302400 GCF_900110855.1 Microlunatus flavus | reverse complement strand
GGAACGCTCCCTGAGCTCGTCGAAGGGCCTCGAAGAGGTCGGCGTCCGTGCTGCGGTGAGGTACGCCGACCCGTTCCGGGCCCTTCGGCAGGCTCAGGGAGCGTGCGGTCGGGCTCACAGATCGTCGCCCGCAGGAGCGTCGCAGGTGAGGTCTGGGTCGCGCACGACCAACCCCGTCGAACCGGTGGCCGCGCCCGCGCGCGTACGGAAGGATCGGGGCCATGCAGCTGGGGATCACGACGTTCGCCGAGGTGACCGAGGCCGGCGTCTCGCCGGGGGAGCGGCTCCGGCAGGTCGTCGAGGAGGCGGTGCTGGCCGAGCAGGTGGGCCTGTCCGTCTACGGCGTGGGCGAGCACCACCGCCCCGACATGGCGGCGTCGGCGCCGGCGGTCGTGCTCGCGACGATCGCGGGTCGGACCCAGCGGCTGACGCTCACCAGCGCCGTCACCGTGCTCAGCTCGGCCGATCCCGTCCGGGTGTTCCAGGACTTCGTCTCGCTCGACCTGCTCTCGTCGGGCCGCGCCGAGCTCATGGCCGGGCGCGGATCGTTCACCGAGTCGTTCCCGCTGTTCGGCCACTCGCTCGGCGACTACGACGCGCTCTTCGCCGAGAAGCTCGACCTCCTGCTCGCGCTGCGCCACGGCGGCCCGACGACGTGGTCTGGGCAGTTCCGCGCGCCGCTCGACGCTCTGGAGGTGCACCCGCGGCCCGAGCGGCAGCTGCCCCTCTGGCTGGCCGTCGGCGGCACCCCCGAGTCCGTCGTCCGCGCGGGCACCCTCGGCCTGCCCATGGCGCTGGCGATCATCGGCGGCCAGTGGGGCTCGTTCGCGCCCCACGCCGACCTCTACCGGCGTGCGCTCGAGTACGGCCAGCACGACCGGGGCACCCCGCTGGCCGTGCACAGCCACGGCTACGTCTGCCTGGACGAGGCGGCGGGGCGGCGCGAGTTCCTGCCCCGCTACCGGGCGACCTTCGACGGCATCGGGCGCGAGCGCGGCTGGCCGCCCATGTCGGACGCCTCGATCGAGACGCTCCTCGCCCCGGAGGGCGCGTTGTTCTTCGGCCATCCCGAGCGCGTGGCGGACAAGATCGTCGCGCTGACGCGCACCCTGGGGCTCCAGCGCTTCGAGATGCACGCCTCGCACGTCGGCCACGCCGCGACGATGCGCTCGATCGAGCTCTTCGGCACCCGGGTCGCCCCGCTGGTCCGCGAGCAGCTGGCCGCCTGATCTTCTGAACGCCGCGCCCGCGCCCGTGCTCAGCCGCTGAGTCCCAGGTTTCTCACGTTCACGGAAACTCCGGTGCTTCACCCAGCAGATCTGCTGCGGGGAGCACGAGTTCTGCGTGGGGAGCCGGAGCGGGGGAGCGGGAGTCGTGGACCGGGGAACCGGAAAGCGGGAGCCGGTTAGCGGAAGTCGGGAACCTGGCTTCGAGGAACCGGGGAACCGGCGACCGGGAAACCGGGACCGGCGAAGCGGGGGCGGGGAGCGGACGATGGGCGCCGGCGTACGCGGTCGGCCGTCGCCACGTCCCGGGCGCTCGCGCCCCTGGGTGGGGGATGATCGCCGCGTGACCGTGATGACGAGCCTGGCCTCCCGGCTGCGGGCGGCGCGCCTCTACCTCTGCACCGACGCGCGCGAGGCCCAGGGCGACCTGGAGGACTTCCTGCGCGCCGCGGTCGCGGGCGGCGTCGACGTCGTCCAGATCCGGCAGCGGGGGATGAGCCGCGACGCCGAGCTCGCCGCCCTCGAGGTCGCCCGCTCGGTGGCCGCGGCCTCGTCGACGATCGTCGCCGTCCACGAGTCGGCGCGGCTGGCCGAGAAGTTCGCGGCGGACATGCTGCACCTCGGGGCGGACGAGGGCTCGGCGCGCCGGGCCCGCCGGCGGCTGCACGAGTGGGCGCTGGTCGGGCGGTCGGCGCACAGCACCGACCAGCTCGACGAGGCCCTCGCCGACGACGACGTCTCCTACGTCAGCATCGGCCCGGTCCACGCCACGCCCGTGGAGCCGGACGTCGCCCCGGTCGGCCTCGACCTCGTCCGCCACGCCGCGCGCGTGGCCCCGGTGGCCGACGTGGCGTCCAAGCCGTGGTTCGCGGTCGGCGGCATCAGCGCCGACACCCTCGACGACGTCCTCGCGGCCGGGGCGCGGCGCGTCGTCGTGGTCCGGGCCATCACCGAGGCCGCGGACCCGCAGGCTGCCGCGCGGGCGCTCAAGGACCGGCTCCGCCAGGCCTGGGCCGACGACCCGGCGCTCGCCTCGTACGCCCTCCGCTCCGCCGCGCTCGGCCTGTGAGCGCAGGACCTCCGTCCGGCGCCCGGTCCGCCCGCGGTCCCCGGAACGCGGTCGTCGCCGTCGCGCTCGTCGCCCTGCTCCTGCTCGTCGTCCTCGCGGGCCTGCTGCGCGAGGGCGGTTCCGGCGCGGCCGGTGCTCCAGCCACGGCGAGCCCCGGACCCACGGCCACGTCGCCCCCGCGGACCCAGACCCCGAAGCCACGTCCGACCGCAGGCGCCACGTCTGGCTCGACCACGGGTGCCGGGACACGGGACCCGGAGACCGGGCTGCGGGTCGTCGCCCTGAGCACGCTGCCGCGCCAGGCGCAGGACACCGTCGCGCTCATCGACCGGGGCGGACCCTTCCCCTACTCCCAGGACGGCGTGACCTTCGCGAACCGCGAGCGGCGGCTGCCCGTGCACCCGCGCGGCTGGTACCGCGAGTACACCGTCCGTACGCCCGGCGAGGGCGACCGCGGACCGCGCCGCATCGTGACCGGCGACGACGACCGGCTGCTCTTCTACACCGCCGACCACTACGACTCGTTCGTGCAGGTCGCCCGGTGAGCGACGGCGCCGACGTGCTGTCCGGCGAGGATCAAGGCGGCGTGCGTCGTGTCCTCGGTCCCGCCGGCCCGGTCGTCGACGCGCTCGCCGCCGACGGCTGGGCGGTGGCCCTGGTGCCCGGCGCCCGCAGCGACCACGCGTGGTGGGACGGCCTGGTCGGCGCGCTGGGCCTGCCGGACTGGTTCGGCCGCAACCTCGACGCCCTCGACGAGGTCCTGGGCGACCTCGACCGACCCACCGCCCTGGTCCTCGCGTCCTGGTGGGCGTACGCGACCGCCCGGCCCGAGCGCTGGGAGCGCCTGCTCGGGCTCCTCACCGAACGTTCGGCAGAGCCGCCGCCGCTGCTGGTCGTCCTCACCGACTGACACGCGGACCGCCGCTGGGCCGAGGTCCACGGACGCTCTGGGAGCCTGGCCCCATGGAGCCACGCCAGCGCCTCGTCGGAACCGTCGCCCTCGTCCTCGCGGGGCTGCTGGCCGTCGGGACCGTCGTCGCGGTGGTCGCGGCCGGACGCTCCGGCGACTGGGTGCTCGCCTCCAGCGGCGCGGTCCTCACGGCTGCGGCGGCCAGCCAGTGGGGCGCGGTCCGCGCCCGGGCGCGAGGCGGACGCCTGCTGGTGGGGGAGGTCGCCCTCCTCGTCGGCCTGGGCGCCGTCGCGCTGGTGCTCTGCGGGGTGGACTTCGTGACCGGCGAGCGGGACGCCCGCGCCTTCACCGTCCTCTTCGCGGCGGCGCTCGTCGCGATCGTGGGCGGGGTCGTGGGCACGTACGCCCGCTCGTCGCGGTCGGGGCCGGACCGGCCGTCCTGACCCGCGCGCCGAAGGCCCCGCAGCCGAACGGCTATCCCGAGCGGTCGGGCGACCCGCGCCGCAGCTGCACGAACGTCCCGGCTGCGGCGAGGACCGTGCCGAGGACGGCGACGACGGTGAAGACCCGCTCAGCGGTCCCGCCGGTCACGAACGCCATCACACCGACGACGACGCCGAGCAGCGTGACCACCACCAGGGCGGCGACGGCGGGCGTACGGGTGGGCCGGCCGGCGACCGAGTCGCCGACGACGTAGGCCGCGAGCCCGATCGCGCAGACGCACAGCGGCAGCGCGACGAGGCTCCACGGCGCGCCGCGGGCGACGAGGAAGGCCCCGGCCACGGCGACGAGCGCCATGAGCCCGACGACGACGAGGTGGAGCCTGCGCACGCCTGGAGCCTAGGCCCGCCCCGGCGCCCGCTCAGCCCCGCGGGGCCAGCCAGGGCTCGTGGGAGTGCGACAGCCAGACCCGCACGGGCTCGAGCGCGCGGATGATGCGCTGGCCCTCGTCGGTGGGGTCGTCGAGCTGGCCGAACCAGACCGCAGCGTCCCCGGCGACCACCTCGCGCCCCGCGCCGGTCTCCACGACGACGACCTGCGAGCCGGCGGAGTGCCCGGGCGCCGGGACGAGCCGGACCCCGGGCAGCAGCTCGAGCTCGCCGTCGACGGGCACGTACTCCACGCCGGGCGCCTCGACCCACTCCCGGATCGTGTAGGGCTCGGGGCCCAGTGCGTCCTCGAGCTCGCGGCGCTGGACGTGCACCGGCGTGCCGGCGAAGAGGTGGTTGCCGCCGCAGTGGTCGTAGTGCAGATGGGTGTTGACGACGAGGTCGACGCTGGCGGGGTCCAGCGCGGCCAGACCGGGCTGCACGAGGCGCGGGTCCATGTCGGCCACGGCCGGGTGCAGCGCGGTCAGGCCCGTGTCGACGAGCACGCGCCCGTCCGGGTGGTCGATCAGGTGCACGCACACCGGCATCACCTCGCCCTCGGCGACCAGCAGGTCGGCCACGTGGAGCGGGGTGATCGTGATCGAGGTCATCGCGCGTGCTCCTGTCCTGCCCGGACCGCGGCGGGCCGGGCGTCGTCGGCCGTACGGGCTCGACGGGACTGGTGACCCGGCGGGGCCGCCGAACTCATCGGCGAGGCCGACGCCGGACCCCGCCGGGCGCGCTCCGGGTTCACGGCACCAGCTCGTCGAGCAGGCCCTCGGCGAGGGCGTCCGCCCGCGCGTCGTCGTCGTCGAGGGCGAGGAGCACGAAGCCGGAGCCGTCGTCGGCGAGCCGGAGCAGGTGGGCGCACAGCCCGCCCCAGCGCCCGCCGTGGCGGTACAGGCGACGCCCGGCGCGGTCCCGCACGCCCACGCCCCCGGCGTAGTCGAGCGCGGTGCCGTCGTCGAGGTGGCCGGGCGCCTGCACGAGGTCGGCCACGCCCAGCACGTCGCGGTGCATCGCCGAGCCCCAGCGCAGCAGGTCCACGGCGCTGGACCAGAGCCCGCCGTCGCCGAGCGAGAGCGGCGCCGGGTGCTCCGGCCGCAGCCGGGCCGAGCCGGGCGGTGCCGGGTCGGGCCCGGACCAGAAGCGGCTGCCGTCCAGACCGAGCGGTCCGAGCACGAGCTCGTGGGCGACCTCGGCGAACGGTCGCCCGGCGGCCCGGGCGACGACGAGGCCGAGGCAGACGTAGCCCGCGTTGCTGTAGCGGTGCTCGGCGCCCGGTCGGGCGTCCGGTCCGTCCCGCTCGCCGAGCGCGCGGAGGACCCCGTCCGTGGTGCGGTCCAGGCCGGCGCGCTGGAGGTCCTCCCACGCGCACACCTCGGGCAGCCCGCCGGTGTGGACCAGCAGGTGCTCGACCCGCACCGGACGGGCCCACGCCGGCAGCTCCGGCACCCGGTCCGTCACGCTCGCCGTGAGCTCCAGGCGTCCCTGGCGCACGAGCAGCGCGACGCAGGCGGCGACCACCTGCTTGGCCAGGGAGGCGACGTAGACGACGGACCCCGGGCCGAGCGGCTCCCCGGCGGCGTCACGGCCGTGGGCCAGGAACGCCGGCGGACCGGTCGGCGGCTGGACCCCGACCACGAGCGGGTCGTCCGGGCCGTAGCCGGCGGCCTCCACGCGGGCGGCCACCCGGGCCCGCAGCTCCGTCCCGGCAGCCGGCCCCGGCGTACGGCTTCCCACGCCGTGGACGCTACCGGCGTCGGCCGCGGACCTGGGCGCCCGACCCCGCCGCCCGCTCAGTTGAGGGCGCGCGTGCTCGCCGGCAGGGTCCCGCCGCCGACCACGGCGGCCGCCGCGTCCTGCAGCGCGGTCAGCGCGACCCGCTGCGTGAACGGGCCGGTCGAGACGCGCGCGACCCCGAGGTCTCCGAGCTCGGCGGTGGACAGCGAGACGCCCGGGACGCTGATGACCGTCAGCCGCTGGGGCCCGAACGCCTCGGCGACGGCCTTGATCTCGTCGCGGGCGACCAGCCCGGGGACGAAGACGACGGGGGCGCCGGCGGCCAGGAACGCCCGGCCGCGCTCGACCACCTCGTCGAGCACCTGCGTACGCGGCTTGTCGCCGGCGCGGACGACCGCGTCGGTCCGGGCGTTGAGCACGAAGTCGATGCCCGCGTCCCGGCCCGCGGCCAGGACGGCCTCGACGGCGGCGACCGCCTCGTCGAGCGGCTTCATCTGGTCCTCGAGGTTGCCGCCGACGACGCCGACCTCGATCGCGCGCCGGGCCGTGGCGCCCGCGTCCCCGTAGCCCGCCTCGAAGTCCATCGTCACCGGCACGTCGACGGCCTCCACGATGCGCCGGACCATGTCGAGGTGGAGCTCGAGGGGGATGTTCTCGCCGTCCTCGTAGCCGAACGTGGCGGCGATCGAGTGGCTCGCGGTGGCCAGGGCCCCGACGCCGGGAACCGCCGCGACGGTGCGCGCGGAGACGACGTCCCAGACGTTGGCCAGGACGAGCACCTCCGGGGCGGTGTGCAGGTCGAGGAGGGTACGGGCCCGGGTCGCGAGGTCGCTCATGACCGGGGCAACCCGCGTACGGCGGCTGGCATTCCGCCCTCGGCGGACGCGGCCCCTCGGGGGCTGACGCCGCGGCGCGACGGGGCTAGCGTCCCTCCATGACGACGGTGGTCCCCTTCCCGCGCCGGCCCGACCCCGAGCCCCTGTGGCGCGAGGCCGTCGGCGCCCAGCTGCGGACCGAGCGCCGCCGACGCGGCGAGCGCATCGCCGACGTCGCCACCCGCGCCGGCGTCTCCCCGCAGTACCTCTCCGAGATCGAGCGCGGCCGCAAGGACCCCTCCTCCGAGGTCCTCGCCGCCCTGGCCGGGGCCCTCGGCCTGCGGGTCCTCGACCTCACGCAGCGCTCGGCGACCCGGCTGTGTGTCCTGCACGTCGGGGTGGGCCGGCCCACCGGTCCGGTCGCCCTGGCCGCCTGACCCGGCGGGGCCCCACCCCTCGGACGAACCGCTGACCCCCGACAGGGAGATCGCGCTCGGGCGTGTCGGGAGTCAGCGGTTCGCGGTGGGATCAGGGCTCCCGTGCCGGCAGCACGGAGTCGACCACCCCGTAGCGGACCGCGGCCTCGGCGTCGAGGACGAGGTCGCGCTGGGTGTCGTCGCGCACCTGGGCGGCCGTCCGGCCGGTGTGCGCGGCGAGGATCTCCTCCTGCTGGGCGCGGACGCGCGCGACCTCCTCGGCCTCGAGGATGAGGTCGGGCACGGTCCCGCGCCCCTCGGCGGCCGGTGCGTGGATGAGCACCCGGCCGTGCGCCAGGATGCTGCGCCGCCCGGCCGTGCCGCCGGCGAGGAGCAGCGCGGCCGTCGCCGCGGCCTGGCCGACGCAGGTCGTCTCCACGGGCGGCCGGATGAACTGCATGGCGTCGTAGATCGCCAGCGTCGCGGGGATCGAGCCGCCCGGGGAGTTGAGGTAGAGCGAGACCGGCGCCTCGGCGTTCTCGTTCTCCAGGTGCAGCAGCTGGGCGATGACGGCGTTGGCCACGCCGTCGTCGATGCCGGTGCCGAGGTAGACGATGCGGTCGGCGAGCAGCCGGCTGTAGACGTCGACCGTCCGCTCGCCCCTGGTCGTCTGCAGGGTGACGTACGGGATCGTGTAGCTGCTCATCGCCCTGCCCCCGCACCCGCCGCCATGCCTACCGGGCGGCGCCGGGAGGGCAGGACGTCGTCCAGGCTCTCGACGACCGCGTCCACGAACCCGTACGCCAGCGCCTCCTCCGCCGTGAACCACCGGTCGCGCTGCGAGTCGCGCTCGACCCGTTCGACGGGCTGCCCGGTGTCCTCGGCGATGAGGCCCAGCACGGTGTCGCGGGTGTGGCGCAGGTCGTCGGCCTGGATCGCGATGTCCATCGCCGACCCGCCGATCCCCGCCGAGCCCTGGTGCAGCAGCACCTTGCCGTGCGGCATGCAGCGCCGCTTGCCCTTCGTGCCCGACGACAGCAGGAACTGCCCGGCGCTGTAGGCCATGCCGACGTTGATCGTCGCCACGTCGTTGGGGATGGCCCGCATGCAGTCGCGGATCGCGAGCATCCCGGGCACGGAACCGCCGGGTGAGTTGATCAGCAGGTGGATGTCGGCGTGCGGGTCCTCCGCCGCCAGCAGCAGCAGTGCGTGGCAGAGGCGGTTGCTGTTGTGCTGCTCGAGCACCTCGCCCAGGACGAGGGTGCGCCGCTCGAGCAGCAGCTGGTAGAGGCCGCGGTCGAGCGCGGCCTGCGGGTCGGTGGTGGCGTCGTCGTCGCTCATGCGTCCACCCTGCGAGCGACCGGCGCCCGGGGACAGGCCGCGCTGCCGGGGGCAGCGCTGCCCAGAGCAGCGTCAGGAGGGCAGCGTCAGGAGGTCCGGCGCACGGCCGCGTCGGCGAGGGCGCGCAGGGCGGTGCGTCCCTCGGGCGTGACCTCGGCGGCGTCGAGGGCGGCGAGCGCCTGCTCGTACGTCGTGCTGATCGTCGCCTCGACCTCCTCGGTCGCGCCTGAGGCCGTGATGACGTCCTGCAGCCGCGCCACGCCGTCGGCCCCGAGGTCGGGGTCGCCCAGCAGGTCGACGAGCAGCGCCCGGCCGGCGGCGTCGGTGCGGGCGTACGCCTGCGCGACCAGGGCGGTCCGCTTGCCCTCGCGCAGGTCGTCGCCGGCGGGCTTGCCCGTCACCTCCGGGTCGCCGAACACCCCGAGCAGGTCGTCGCGCAGCTGGAAGGCGCGACCCAGCGGCGACCCGTACGCGGCGAGCGCGCCCAGCAGCCGGTCGTCCGCACCGCCCACGGCGGCCCCGGCCTGGAGCGGGCGCACGACGGTGTAGCGGGCCGACTTGTGCTCGGTGACCCGGTCCACGTCGACGAGCGCGCCGGCGAGGCTCGGGCGGCCGTCCACCTCGGGCAGCCAGCGGGGGAGGGGCTGGGCCTGGACGACCATGTCGAGGTACTGGCCGCAGGTCACCTCGGTCCGCATCAGGTCGACGAGCGGGAGCGCGCGCCGCAGCGCGGCGGGCTCGAGGCCGGCCTCGCCGAGCAGCTGCGCGGACCACATGATCAGCAGGTCGCCGAGCAGGATGGCGCCCGCGCGGCCGAAGCCGGGCCCGTCGCCCAGCCAGCCCTGCTCGCCGTGCACGCCCTCGAAGCGGCGGTGGGCGGCCGGCTGGCCGCGGCGGACGTCGGAGGAGTCCATGACGTCGTCGTGGACGAGCGCGCTCGCGTGCAGCAGGTCGAAGCTCGCGGCGGCGTCCAGCAGCGCCGCCACGTCGGCCTCGGCGGGCAGGCCGGCGGCCGCGACCCGGCCCCAGACGGCGAACGCCGGGCGCAGCCGCTTGCCGCCGCCGAGCAGGGCGGCGGCCATCGTGCGGACCACCGCGAGCTCGGGGCCCATCGCCTCCATGACCGGCGCCTGACGTTCGACGAAGGCCGCGACCCGCTCCGAGACCGCCACGCGGAAGGCGTCGCTCAGCGGCTGGCGGGGGTCGAGGAGGGCATCGCCAGACCCGGTCGACGTCGCCGGCGAAGCGTCCTCGAGGCGTGCCTGGACGGGTGCTGCCGGGGTGACCACGTGTCAGAGACTACGGAACCCGCCGCCCTCGGGCACCTATCGTTGACCCATGCCCGCGCCTGCTGCCGCCGCCGTCCGGCCGCGCCTGTCGCGGCCCGGTCGCGGCCCGACGGTGGCGCAGCTGCTCGAGGCCGGTGAGCGCCCGCTGGTGTCCTTCGAGCTGTTCCCTTCCAAGGACGAGGAGCAGCACCGCCAGCTCTGGACGACCATCCGGCAGCTCGAGTCGCTCGGGCCCGACTTCGTCTCGGTGACGTACGGCGCGTCGGGCTCGACCCGCGACCGCACCGTCAGCGCGACCCAGCAGATCGCCGAGCAGACGACCCTGCGGCCCGTCGCGCACCTGACGGCGGCGAGCCAGAGCCGCGAGCAGCTCCGCCACGTCGTGGGCGCGTACGCGTCGGTCGGGATCAACCACGTGATGGCCATCCGCGGCGACATGCCCGGCGGGCCGACCGTCCCGTGGGAGCCGCACCCCGAGGGCCTCGCGAACGCCACCGAGCTCGTCGAGCTCGTGAGCGGGCTCGGCGACTTCTGCATCGGGGTCGCGGCCTTCCCCGACCTCCACCCGCAGACCCGCGACGCCGACCTCGACGCCCGGCTGCTGGTGGCCAAGCAGCGCGCCGGGGCGAGCTTCGCCATCACGCAGCTCTTCTTCACCGCGCAGCGCTACTTCGACCTCGTCGCGCGGGTGCGGGCGCTCGGCAGCGACCTGCCGATCATCCCCGGGATCATGCCGGTGACCCGCGTGAGCCAGATCGAACGGTTCGCGGACCTGTCGGGTGCGGCGCTGCCGTCCTTCGTCACCGACCGCCTCCACGAGGTGGCGCACGACCCCTCGCTCGTACGGGCGGCCGGCGTCGACCTGGCCACCGCGCTGTCGGAGGAGCTGCTCGCCGGAGGCGCTCCGGGGCTGCACTTCATCACCATGAACCGGTCTTCGGCGACCCGCGAGATCTACTCGCGACTACGTAGTCATTTGAACCGGCGTTAAGAATTTCCGGCTTGTCGCTTGCGCCTGAGCGTGGTGTGCCCTCAGGATGACAACGTTAGAATCCAGGTCGACGGGGGTCGGCCCACAACCGTCCTCGCTTCCGGGAGCATGGAGACCGTGCACGTCGACCCCGCACCTGCCACGTACGTGGGCACGATCCTGACCGCCGTGCGGTCCTTCAACCAGATGCGCGTCTGCGCGGCCTTGGACGACGCCGACGCCACGCTGGGCCTGGACGTCACGATCGACGAGATCATCTTCCCCGCGCTGCGCGTCGTGGGCACCTTCTGGTCCAGCGGCACCCTCGACATCGCGCACGAGCACCTCCTCTCCTCGGCGATGGCCCGCTGGGTCGCGTCGCGCTCCGCGGTGCTGCCCGCCCCCAGCCGGCGCGGTACGGTCCTGCTCGCGGCCGGACCCGAGGACCTGCACACCCTGGCGCTCGACTGCCTCGACCTGCTGCTCGTCAGCCGCGGCGTCGAGGTCTGCAACCTGGGCGCGCAGACGCCGGTGGCGTCGCTGCTCGTCGCCGTGCGCTCGCTGCACCCCACGGCGGTCGTGATCTGCTCCCACACCCCGACCGTCGCCAGCCCGGCCGTCCGCGCCGTGCGCGCGATCGCCGACGCCGGCTTCCCCGTCTACTTCGCCGGGTCGTCCTTCTCCTCGCAGTTCTTCCGTCAGAACTCCCCGGGCGTCCCGCTCGACGGGACGCTCCAGGAGTCGGCCGACCTCATCACCCACCGCCACACGACGCCGCCGCCCGAGCCGGCCGTCCTGCCGCGCGCACGGTTCCGCCAGAGCGTGGTCGCCAGCGCCTGAGCCGGGGACCCGTGGTCGAGCGGGACCCGTCTACGGGCCGCGGACCGCGCTGAGCCGGGCCCGCATCCCGGACGGCTCAGTCCAGGCAGAACTCGTTGCCCTCGGGGTCCTGCATGACCAGGCACAGGTCGTTCACGCCGTCGGGCTCGAGCCGGTTCACGAGGTGCGCCCCGAGGGCCGTCAGTCGCACCCGCTCCGCCTCCAGCGTCGGGTTCCGCTCGCCGGGCGGGGCGCCCGCCGCCGAGCGCAGGTCAAGGTGCACGCGGTTCTTGGCCGTCTTGGGTTCGGGCACCCGCTGGAAGTACAGCCGGGGCCCGACGCCGTCCGGGTCCACCAGGGCCGCCCACGAGGTCCGCTCCTCCAGCGAGGCGCCCTCGGCCGCGTACGCCGCGTCCCACGAGTCGAAGCCCTCGGGGGGCGGCTGGGCCACGTAGTGCAGCGCCTCGGCCCAGAAGGCCGCGAGCGCGGCCGGGTCGGCGCTGTCGAAGGTCACCTGGAACGCGATCGCCACGCCTTCACTCTTCCTCAGCCCAGGGCGTCGTGCCCAGCACTTCTCGCCCTCCGTGCACCGTGACGGCGCACGGAGGGCGAGAGGTTCCGCGGCCTCAGCCGAAGCGGTGCCAGGCGACCTCGGGTGAGCGGTAGAAGTCGACGCCCGCGGCCTCCCAGCGGGGACCCTGCACGGCGAGCTGGACGAGGTACGGCTCGAGGGCGTGGGTCCTGCGCGGCGACCAGCCGATCTGGGCGATGCCCGCGAGGCGCGGGAAGGCCATCAGCTCGACCTTCGTGATGTCGGGCAGCGTCTCCGTCCAGACCGGGGCGAGCACCCCGGCCACCGCGGACGAGGGCACGCCGGGCACCAGCGTCGCGGGGTCCCAGGCGTAGGAGTCGGAGACCTTGACGACCGCGGCCCAGTCCTGCCCGTAGGGGAACGACGGCGTGTACTTCATGTCGAGGTACGCGTGGTCGGCCGGCGCCATGACGATGCGCTGGCCCTTCTTCGCGGCCTGCCGGGCGAGCGCGATGTCGTCCTTCGACCCCGCCGTGCCCCAGTAGGCGGCGATGCTGCGCTTCGCGGGGTCGGCGCTCGCGGTCTGGTGCCAGCCCCACATCCGCTTGCCGTGCTGCCGCAGCACGCGCTGGGCGGCGTCGACCATCTTCGTGTAGTCGGCCTGGGTCGTGGAGTGGGCCTCGTCGCCGCCGATGCTGATGTAGCGCCCCGGCGTCAGCGCGGCGATCTCGCCGAGCACGTCGGAGAGGAAGCGGTAGGTCACGTCCTTGGAGGCGCACAGCGAGCTGAACCCGACGTCGGTGCCGGTATAGCGCTCGGGGGCCTTGCCGTCGCAGTTCAGCTCGGCGTAGCTGGCGAGCGCGGCGTTCGTGTGGCCGGGCAGGTCGATCTCCGGCACCAGCGTGATGTGCCGGGCCTTCGCGTAGGCCACGAGCTCGGTGTACTCCGCCTGCGTGTAGGAGCCGCCCTTCGTCCCGCCGGTCTCGAGCGCGCCGCCGTAGGTGGCGAGGCGCGGCCAGCTCTTGATCTCGAGGCGCCAGCCCTGGTCGTCGGCGAGGTGCAGCTCGAAGGTGTTGAGCTTCAGCGGGACCATCGCGTCGATGTACGCCTTGACCTCGGCGACGCTCATGAAGTGGCGGGCCACGTCGAGCATCGCCCCGCGCACGGGGTAGCGCGGCGCGTCGCTGACGCGGACCCGCGGGATCGTCCAGGTCGTGCCCTCGACCCGCTCGTGCTTCTCGACCGCCGCGGGCATCAGCTGCCGCAGCGTCTGCACGCCGTGGAACAGCCCGGTGCTGGTGCGGGCCTCGATCGTCACGGCCCGCCGGCCGACGTCGAGGCGGTAGCCCTCCTTGCCCAGGCTGGCCGGACCGCCGCTCTTGAGCACGACCCGGTTCGCAGCGTGGGAGCCGCGCACGACCTCCCAGCCGTAGCCGGTCGGGGTCCGTAGGAAGTCGCCGAGGAACGTGGCGACGGCGACGGTGCCCTTCTTCGGGTGCCGGCCCACGTCGACCACGCTCGTGGCGTCGAACGTCAGCGACCCCGACCGCGTCTCGAGCGAGCGCGGGGTCGGCAGGATCCGCTGGGCCGGGGTGGGGACGTCCATCGCCGAAGTCTGCCCGGGCATCGCCGGGTCGCCGGTCGGCGGGCTCGTGGTCGGCCGGGCCGCCGGGACGGTCGCCTGCGCGACGGGGGAGCTCACGGCCAGCGTGGTGGCCACGAGGGCAGCGGCGGCGACGGCGTGGACGCCGGCGCTGCGGAGACGGTGGGGCATGGTGACTTCCTGACCTGAGGGGGAGTGGGGCAGGGGCGCGGACGGCCGGGTTCAGCCGTGCCGCGTCGTGGGGGCGACGTTCCAGCCGCCGACCGTGACGACCGGTCGGTCGCCGTGCAGGTCACGGCGGGGGTACGTCGCCGTGATCGTCTGACGCTCGCCCGGGGCCAGGCTGACGTCGTTCGCGCTCCAGGTCGCGGTGCGGACCTGGTCGTCCCCGCCGCGGCGGCTCCCGCCCGCGGTGCCGCGCCGGACGTCGGCGCGGACGAAGAAGGCGGTGGCACGCGACGAGGTGTTGCGCAGGGTGACGGCCGTCGTCGTCGTGCCCCCGTGCGTCGACGTGCGCGACGAGACCGCGACGTCGGCGGCGGCGAGGTCGTGGAGCCCGGTCAGGTCGCCGTACTGCGTCATGGTCGCCTGGGGGTTGCCGAGCGTCCTGGCCCAGTCGACGACGTCGGGCTGCGTCGAGGACCAGTACGTGTTGCGGTCGACCACGGTCGCCCCACGGCTCAGCACCAGCTCGACCAGGTAGGTCGACGCCCGCTGCGGCGGGGCCGTCGCGGCCGGGACCGTGAGGTGCAGCAGGTCGCGCCGGACCTCCTGGCTGCGCAGGTCGACGCCGCCGCTGCGCTGCTCGTCGAGCACGGTGCCGTCCGTGCCGACGACCCGGGCGTCGACCGTCAGGCCCTGCACGTCGGCCCCCGTGAGGTTGTCGACCGCGACCGTCCTGGCCGCCGGGTCGAAGAACGCGTGCAGCGGCCGGTTGGCCTCAGCCGCGCCGAAGAAGCTGCCGGCCTGGTCGTAGTCGGCGTTGTACAGCGCCCACAGCAGCGTCGGCCAGCCCTTGTTGGCCATCCAGTAGATCGTCCCGGTGGAGGGCGCGGCGGCGTCCGTCGAGTGCAGCAGGAACGCCTCGAACTGGGCGCGCACGTTCTCGTAGTTGGCCAGCTGGGCCTCGCGGACGTAGCCGTCGAGGTCCGACCAGGCGCCGTAGCGCTTCTGCAGGGCGGTGTCGAAGTTGTACAGCGTGCCGAAGTTGTAGCCGCTCGTGCCCGTCTCGGCGTTCGCGTGGTACTGGTTCGCCTTCGGCTCGCGCCACAGCCGGCGCTGGTCGGCGGGGGAGAGGAAGCGGTCCATCGAGTCCCGGGTCGGGATCGTGTGGCCGGCGCTCTCCTCGCTGTCGAACGCCCATGCGCCGCCGGCGTTGGTCAGGCTGGAGTCGTCGGCGTACGGCGAGTGCTCGCGGTCGTACCAGTAGGACGGCGGGACCCAGTCGTACGGCCCTTCCTTCTCCCCCGAGAGGCCGAGCTGCGGCGACGACTTGTACTCGGCGGACGCGAGGACGGGGACGTCGAAGTCCTCGGCCCGGAACGCCTTCAGCGTCACGGCCTCCTGCGGCGTCGTCGGGTTGTTGTCGCTCCACTGGAAGGTGAAGACCGACGGGTGCGCCCGCAGCGAGCGGGCGACCGCGTACGCGGAGGCGGTCAGCACGCCGAGGTCGTGGGCGCTGACCGGGTGGTCGGTGGGCAGCTCCCAGGCGTCGCAGCAGGACCAGCCGGACGCGACGAGGATCCCGGCCGCGTCCATCTGGTCGTAGAAGTCCTGGGGCATGAAGTGCCCCTCGACGCGCACGGTGTTGAGCCCGGCGCTCTGCAGCAGCCGGATCTGCTGGGCGGTGTCGGCCGCGGAGTAGCGCAGGAAGAGGTCGGGGTCGAAGCCGCCGCCCCGCAGCACCAGCGGCCGGCCGTTCACCGTGTACTGGCGCACGCCGCCCGGGGCGAGCGGCGAGGCGCCGACGAGGCGGCTGCTGACCGTCCGCACCCCGAAGCGGCTGGTGCTGCTGCCGGCGAGGGTGCCGTCGGCGGCCAGCGCGGTGACGAGGGTGTAGAGCGGCTGGTCGCCCATGCGGTACGGCCACCAGACGCGCGGGTGCGCGACCTCCAGGGCGGGGTCGTCGGCGGCGGTGATGCCGACCCGCGACGTGCCGCGCGGGACGGTGACGGTCTTGGTGACGTACACCGGTGCGGCTGCGTCGTCGGGGGCGACGACGACGGCGGCGAGAGTGACCCGGCGCGGCGAGCGGAGGTGGTTCGTGACCTTGGCGGCCACGCTCAGCCGCGTGCTGCCCAGGTCGGCCGCGGTCTGCTGGACCACGTGGCTGTCGGTCAGCTCGACCCCCGGCGAGCTCTGGAGCTGCACCGGGAGCTGGATCCCGGTGTTCTGGTCGGGCGGGATCTGGGTCCAGTCGATGTTGGAGACGGTGAAGTAGCGCAGCGGGTCGTTCGGGTAGACCTTGATCGCCACGGTGTTGGCGCCCTTGGTCCGCAGCAGCCGGGTCACGTCGATCCGGTGCTGCGTGTAGGCGCCGGTGATCGTCCGGCGCGTCGCGACCCGGGTCCCGTTGACCCAGACGTCGGCCTCGCCGACGACGCCGTTCGTGACGATCTCGGCGCGCCCGTCCGCGCCGAGGTGCTTCGGCGTGGCGAACGTCGTCCGGTACCACCACGGCACGGCGAAGCGCTTCACCGTCTCCGGCCCGGTCTCCTGGGTGCCGAAGCACGTCCGCAGGCGGTCGGAGTAGAAGACCCGCGGGCAGGCCCCGTCCTGGAGCAGCGCGGCGATCTCCGTACCCGGGGCGCCTGCGTCGTCGGGGCGCACGTGCAGCCAGCCGCCGGTGGGGTGCCCCGGCCGCGACACCTCGGCGCCGGAGGCGCGGTCGTCGGCCGAGCTGACCACCCGCCAGCCCTGCGTGCCGAGGGTGACGGTTCCGAGGTCGCCGGGTGCGTGGGCGCGGACGAGCGCCTCGAGCGCGCTGCGGGCGGCCGTGCCCGACGACGCCGCCGCGGCGGACGGGGCGGGGGTGGCGGCGGCCACCGGTGCGGGCGTGGGTGCGGGCGGGCCGGCGGCCACCGCCGTGCCTCCGGCCGAGGTCGCGGCCAGCGCGACCACGGCGGCGGTGCTGACTGCGGCGAACCACCGGGGAATGGTCATGCGAGCTCCTTGGTCGGGAGGAGGGGCGTGCTGCCGGAGCCCCGGGGCTGGGCGGCGTCGGCGGCGAGCAGGAGCGCCCCGACGAGCGGGGCGTCGAACGTGTGGTGGGCGGCGAGCACGCGCGGCGGGAGCGGGGCCCCACGCTCGACCACGCGGCGCAGGCGGGGCAGCAGCACGTCGGCGGCGCCCATCAGCCCGCCGGCGACGACGACCACGTCGGGGTCGAGCAGGCAGCAGGCGTTCACCAGGGCGACGTCGAGGGCGTCCAGGGCCGGTGCGAGGGCCGTACGCACCCGTTCGTCGTCGCTCTGCAGGGCCTCGACGGCCGTGGTCGGACGTCCGGCGACGCGGCTCGCGAGCGTGTCGAGGGCCCGGCCGCCGACCTGCTCCTCGAGGGGCGCCCGGTCGTCGACGGCGCCCGCCTGGCCGGGCGCGGTCTTTACGTACGCGACCTCGCCCGCCGCGCCGTGGGCGCCCGCGAGGACGGTTCCACCGACGACCACGGCCATGGCGACGCCGGTGCCCAGGTTCAGGTAGAGGCCGGTGCTGCTGCCGCGCAGCGCGCCGGAGCGGGCCTCGGCCAGCGCGCCGGCCTTGACGTCGTTGCCCACGACGAGCGGCGTGCCGGCGTCGACCGCACCGGCCAGCCCGGAGCGGAGGGCGGCCTCGACGTGCAGGTCGCCCCAGCCGTCGATGTTCGGCGCGAGCAGCACCCGGTCGCGCTGGGGGACGCCGGGGCTGACCGCGCCGACCGCCGCGACCCGGCGGCCGTACGCACCGACGAGGCCGGAGGCGAGCGCGCAGGCCCGGGCGACGACCTGCTCGGCGCCGTCGGCGGCGTTGGTCCGCAGCCGGCGGCGCTCGAGGACGGTCCCGTCGAGCCTGGCCAGGGCGAGGTCGACCTTGGTCCCGCCGACGTCGACGCCGAGCAGGACGTCCCCGGTCGAGTCGGGAGCGGGGCTCACGCGGTCACGGCGGAGGGCTGCGCCGGGCCGGCCTCGGCGTCGCCGCGCTCCTGCGCCTCGAGGTAGGCCTCGTGGACCTCGACGGGCGCGAACGGCCACGAGCGGCGCACCCTGGCCCACACCAGGAAGGCGGCGACGCCGACGACGATCCACACCAGCGACAGGACGATCGACAGCGTGGTCGCGGAGAAGTAGACGTAGACCCAGCCGACCAGGGCGATGATGCTGGGGACGGGGTAGAGCCACTGCCGGTACGGGCGGCGCAGGCCGGGCTGGCGGCGCCGCAGCACGGTGAGGGCCACGATCTGCGCGACCGACTGCACCAGCACCGCGACCGTCGTCAGCATGTTGATCACGGTCGACAGGTCGAGCAGCGACCCGAGGGCGGTGACCACCCCCATGAAGGCGAGCGCGACGGACGGGAAGCCGCCCTTGGGCGACAGCCGGGCGAACACCGGGAAGAAGACCCGGTCGCGCGCCGCGTTGTAGGGCACGCGGGAGCCGCCGAGCAGGCCCGCGAAGACGGACCCGAAGGCCGTGATGATGATCAGGATCGTGACCACCGCCGCGGCGGTGTGGCCCCAGTTCGTGGTGACGGCCAGGCTCGCGACCGAGTCGGACTCCGCGACCTGCCGCCAGGGCACGGCGCCCATGACGCCGACGTTGAGCGTGAGGTAGATGACCATCATCGCCAGGATGGAGAAGACGATCGAGCGCGGCATCGACCGCGCCGGGTTCTTCAGCTCGTCGCCCATGTAGGCCGTGGTGTTGTAGCCGAGGTAGTCGTAGACCGCGATCAGCAGCCCGGCGCCCAGCCCCGTGAAGAAGCCGCCGTCCAGGTGGAAGGCGCCGGGCGGGAAGTCGAAGGCCAGGTCGGCGCTGAAGTGGGAGTAGCAGGCCGCGATGGTCAGCACGACGGTCACGAGCATGATCACCCAGAGCGTGGTCGTGAGCACCCGGATCGACTCGATGCGCCGGAAGAGCGCGAGCATGACGAGCGCGACGACCCCCACGCCGATGGCGTGCACCGTCAGCCAGCTCATGTCGGGGAAGAAGAAGCCGAGGTACTGGACCAGGCCGATCACGCCGGTCGACATGATCAGCGGGATGCTGATCACCGCGGTCCAGACGAACAGGAACGGCATCAGCTTGCCGGTGCGGTACTGGAACGCCTCACGCAGGTAGAGGTAGGTGCCGCCGGCGCCGGGCATCGCCGCGCCGAGCTCGGCCCACACCAGGCCGTCGGTCAGCGCGAGGAGCGCGCCCACCACCCAGCCGAGGATCGCCTGCGGGCCGCCCATGGTGGCGACCATCAGCGGGATGGTGACGAACGGTCCGATGCCGCACATCTGGGTCATGTTGATCGCCGTGGCGGCGACCGTGCCCACGGTCCGACGGAACTGGCCCGTCGCGCTGCCGCTCGGGGCCGTCGTGCTGGTGGCCATCGTCGTCGTGCCTCCTGAGCTGGAGTGGCTTGGCGGCGATCACGTTAGTAAGACTGTCTTCCGAAGCGCAAGACCCTGGGCCTGGTGAGAAGATGACGCGGTGTCGGTGACCCCCCGGCCGGTGGCGCCGGTGAGCTCGACGAGCACCGTGCGGGTGGCGAACGAGCGGGCCCTCTTCGAGGTCCTCTGCCGCGGCGGCCACCTCTCGGCCCCCGAGCTGGTGGGGGCCACCGGGCTGTCGAAGCCCACGGTGGGCATCGCTCTGGGCGAGCTCGAGGAGCTGGGCCTGGTCGAGCAGGTCGGGCGGCGTACGGGCAGCACCGGGCGGGCGCCCCGCGTCTACCGGCTCAGCCCCAGCGCGGGCGGTGCGCTGGCCATCGACGTCGGGCGGCAGTGGGTCCGGGGCGCGCGGGTCGACCTGGCCGGGCAGGTGGTCCGGCGCGCGCAGCGGGAGGCGGACGGCCGCCCGGCCTCGGCCCTCGTCGAGGAGGTCCTCGGGCTCGCCGACGAGCTCGTCGCGGACGAGCCGGGGGCCGACGGTGGTACGCCGGCGGGCGGTCACGCCGTGAGCCACACCGTCCTGGGCAGCCCGGGCGTGTACGACGCGGCGGCCGACGTCATCCGGCTCGCGCCGAACCTCCCCGGCTGGGAGGAGCGCTCGGTCCTCGCCCGGCTGCGGCGCCGGCTCCCCGGGACGCTCGTGGTCGAGAACGACATCAACCTGGCCGCGCTCGCCGAGCTCGACGGGCTCCGGGTGGACGGCGAGGACACCGACGACTTCGTCTTCGTGTCGGTGGGCACCGGCCTCGGGATGGGCGTCATCAGCCACGGGCGGCTGCTGCGCGGGGCACGCGGCGCGGCCGGCGAGATCTCCTACCTCCCGGCGGACCCGTCGACGCCGTCGTCACCGACCCGGCTGGAGGAGCTGACGGGCTCGGCCTCGGTCGTCTCGGCCGCGCGGGAGGCGGGGCTGGAGGCGATCAGCGCGGTGGACGTGTTCGACGCCGCCCGCCGCGGCTCGTCGAGGGCCCGCGTGGTCGTCGCCCGCGAGGCCGAGCGCGTGGCCCTCGCCCTCACCGCCGTCGTGGCCGTGCTCGACCCGCCGCTGGTCATCCTGGGCGGCGGCGTCGGCCGCAACGGCGACCTCCTCCTCGACCCCATCCGCGCGGTGCTCCGGGAACGGCTACCGCTGCCGCCGCCGGAGATCCGCGTCTCCCGCCTCGGGGTGGACGCGCCCCTGCAGGGCGCGCTCGCCGACGGGCTCGTCCGCGCCCGGCAGCACGCCTTCGAGGCCGCGACCGCGGTCGCCTGACCCGACCGGGTCAGGCGCCGGCGGGGCGCCAGCGGCCGGGACGGCCCTCGTCGAGCGTGACCAGCCGCTGCGTCGGGCGGGTGAGCGAGACGTAGAGCGAGCGGACGCCGCCGGGCGACTCGGCGACCACGTCGTCGGGCGTGACGACCAGGACGCCGTCGTACTCCAGGCCCTTGGACTCCAGCGACGTCACCACGGCGATCCGCTCGGCGCCCTCGAGCGACGCGGCCGCGAGATCGGCCTCCGCCTGGTCGCGGCGCGACGGCGGGCAGACCACGCCGACGGTGCCCTCGACCTCGCCGAGGAGCGCTCGGACCTGCTCCACGACGCCGGTGCGCACGTCCGCGGCGACCGCGAGGAGCGGCTCCACGCCGGTCGAGCGGACGGCCGTCGGCAGGTCGGCCTCCGGGTAGGCCTCGACCACCACGCGCGACGCCAGGTCGAAGACCTCGGCGGGGCTGCGGTAGTTGGTGCTCATCCGGAAGCGTCGCACGGGGGCGGTGCCGATGATCTCGCGCAGCGCGCGCTCGGCCTCCTCGGCGTCGGGCCAGGAGCTCTGCGCGGTGTCGCCGACGATCGTCCAGCTGGCGCTCGCGCCGCGGCGGCGCAGCATCCGCCACTGCATGGGGGTGGTGTCCTGCGCCTCGTCGACGAGCACGTGCGCGTACGTGCGGTGCGGCAGGTCGAAGGGGTCCACCTCGCGTGGCGTCGACATCCGGTCCGCGGTGGTCACCACCTCGGACACGTCGCTGTCGCCGTCGAGGAACAGCGAGGTCTCGGTCTCCTGGGGCGGCGGCGGGACCGGTCCGAGCAGGTTCACCAGCTCGTCGAGCAGCGCGCCGTCGGCGACGGTCGGGCCGAGCGTGTCGAGGTCGGCGAGGCCGGCGCTCAGCAGGTCGGCCTCGGCGGCGCTCAGCGGACCCTGCGCGAGGCGCCGCGCGAGGGCCGGGTCGGCCAGGCGCCGCAGCGCGGTCGGGGCGCTGACGCTCGGCCACCAGGCGTAGGTGAACATCGTGAACGACGCCAGCCCGGTGACCAGCTCGTCGAACTCGTCGCGCTCCATGTCGACCTCGGAGGGGCGCGAGCGCCACAGGGCCGTGAGCAGCGCCTTCTCCGCCGCCTCGCGGCCGGCGTTGAGCTTGTGGTGCGCGAGCACGTCGCGCCGGATCGCGGCCAGCTGGCCCGAGCGGACCACCAGCACCTGGCCCTGGACGACGACGCGGAGCTCGACGGGCTGGTCGGCGAACGGCTCGGTGACGAGGCGCTTGAGCACCGGCAGCATCCGCAGGCTGCCCTTGACCGCGGCCGTCGCCGCGTCGTCGGCGCGCTCGCCGGTCGTCGCGACGACGTCGGAGGGCACCGACCCCATCGAGCGCAGCGTGACCGACTCCTCGCCGAGGCTGGGCAGCACGCGCTCGATGTAGTTGAGGAACACCCGGCTCGGGCCGACGACGAGCACGCCGCCGGACTCGAAGCGACGCCGGTTGGAGTAGAGGAGGTACGCGGTGCGGTGCAGCCCGACCACGGTCTTGCCGGTGCCCGGGCCGCCCGAGATGAGCGTGAAGCCCTGGTACGGCGCGCGGATCGCCTCGTCCTGCTCCGACTGGATGGTCGCGACGATGTCGCGCATCTGGTGGCCGCGGGCGCGCGACAGCGCCGCCATCAGGGCGCCCTCGCCGATGACCACCAGCTCGCCGTCGGCGTGCTCGGAGTCGAGCAGGTCGTCCTCGATCCCGACGACCTTGGGGCCCTGGCAGCGCAGCACGCGGCGCCGGACGACCTGCATCGGCTGGGTGGGCGTCGCGCGGTAGAAGGGTTCGGCGGCCGGGGCGCGCCAGTCGATGACGAGCGGCTCGTAGTCCTCGTCGCGGACGCCGATGCGCCCGACGTAGCGGACCTCGCCGTCGGTGCGGTCGAGACGGCCGAAGACGAGGCCCTCGTGCTCGGCGTCGAGGACGGCCAGCCGCTTGGCGGCCTGGAAGGCGAAGACGTCGCGCTCGTACAGCCGGGTCCCGTCCTCCTCGCGGACGTAGGACTCGCGGTCGGAGCGGTGCAGCGAGCGGCCGGCCTGGGCCACCTCCTGCGCCGAACGGGTGGCCTCGCCGAGCCGGGCGTAGACGAGGTCCACGTGCTCCTGCTCGACAGCGATCTCGCTCGTCAGCGGATCGCTGCGCGCCTCAGTCACCAACGGGGCCCATCCATCTGGTCGGGGGGAACGGCGGGGGCAAAACGGACGGCCCACTATACGGCGCGCTCCAGGCGCCGGGGCTCCGTCTTCACGGGTGCGCGGAGGGGTCGGGCGGAGGGGTCAGCGGGTGTGGTCAGGAGGTGTGGTCAGTCGCGCCGGCCCGCGGCGGCGTAGGTGGCCAGCGCACCGGTCTGCAGCACCGCCGACGGGCTGGGTCCGGCGGGCGACGCCGCCCCGGCCAGGACGAGGCCCGGCACCGCCGTCGTGGTGCCCGGACGGCGACGCCACCCGCGGAACCCGTCGGTCGCCACGCCGGAGCCCGGGCGGGCGGCGGGCGAGCGGTGGTCCCACGTGGTCCGCACGACGCGCCCGCCGAGCAGCCGGGTCGTCGTCACGAGCGGGCGCCCCTCGGCGTCGAGGTCCAGGTGCTCCCGCACCAGGTCGGCCGTGGCCTCCTCGCCGGTCGGCGCCGCGGCCGTCACGGCGTGGGCGGCCACGGGCAGCAGGGCGGGCCCGGCCTGGCGCAGCGCCCTGCGGAGAGGGCGGCCCGCGGTCGCCGGGGCCAGCGCGGCGGCGGTCCAGGGGTCGACGGCGAGCACGACCGCGGCGGCGGGCTCGACGCCGGCGTCGGCGGTGCGCACGCCGCGCGCGCCGTCCGGTCCCGTCTCCACCGCCTCCACCCGCGAGCCGAGCCGGACGTCCACGCCGCGCAGCGCGAGCCGGGCGGCGAGGGCCTCGACCAGCACCGACGACCGCCCCACGTCCGTGGTGCGGGCCGTGCGGGCGGCGGGGTCGGGCGCGACCTGCCAGCGGCCGAACGTCCGCTCGACGAGCAGCCCCACGGCCGCCAGCGCCGGCGCCCGTTCGGGCGTGGTGCCCTCGCGGTACGCGGTGCTGCGGACGACCGCGCGCAGGTGCGGCTCGTCGAGGGCGTCGGCGAGGTCGGCGAGCCGGCGGCGGGGCCGCAGCCGGCGGACGACGTCGCGGGTGAGTGCCCCGCGGTCGTACGCCTCCTCGAGCCCGAGCGGGCGCAGCGCCTGCCACACGTCGACGAGACCGTCGAGCAGGTGCTGCCAGCGGGCGGCCGCGCCGGGTCCGTACGCCGCGAGCAGCGCCGTGTGCTGGGCCCCCCGGTCGCTGGGCAGCACGAGCGTGCTGCCGTCGGCGAAGGCGTACGTCGTCGGCGGGGCCGGGACCAGGGCGTGGCCGGTGCGCGCGAGCTCGGCCTCGAGCGGCCGGCCGCTCTTGCGGAACAGGTCGCGCCACGGCGCGGGGAAGGTGAGGACGCCCGGTGCGTCGTCGACGAGGACCGTCGAGCCCGGGGCGCCGGGCACGTCCAGGGCGTACGGCGCCCAACGACCTCCGAGGCGGCCGGTCGCCTCGTGGAGGCGCACCGCGTGGCCCATCTTGGCCAGCCGGGCGGCGGCGGCCATGCCGGCCAGCCCGCCGCCGACGACGGCGACCAGCGGTCCGGGATCGGTCGGCACCAGGCGAGGGTAGAAGGCGGTGAGAGGGTGGCGCGCATGAGCGAGCCGTCCGTACCGCCGGAACCGGCCGGGAGCGGGCCCGCCGGTCCGGTCGCGCAGGGGGTCGCGAGCGAGGCGGCGGACGAGGCGGCCGACGAAGGTGGGGTGCCGGCCGGTGCACGCCCGCGGCTGCGCATCACCTACTGCACGCAGTGCCGCTGGCTGCTGCGGGCGACGTGGCTGGCCGGGGAGCTGCTGACGTCGTTCGAGACCACGCTCGGGGAGGTGGCCCTGCGCCCCGGCGTCGGCGGCGTCTTCACGGTCGAGGTCGACGACGAGCTGGTCTGGGACCGCCGCCGCGACGGCGGCTTCCCCGACCTCGCGCCCCTCAAGCGCCTGGTCCGCGACCGGGTCGCGCCGGGGAGGAGCCTCGGCCACACCGACCGCGCGCACGGGGCGAGCGATGGCTGAGCGCCGCGCGGTCCTGCTGACCGCGTTCGACCGCCCGCACTACCTCGGGGCCGTCCTCGACGCCTGGGCCGACGTGCGCGGCCTCGACGGCTGGCACCTGCGGGTGGCGGTCGAGCCGAGCGGCGCGCAGGACGAGGTGGTGGACCTCGTCGAGGCGTTCGTGCGCCGGACCGGCCACCCCAGCACCGAGGTGGTGCTCAACCCGACGCGGCTCGGCGTCCTCGAGAACCCGTACGTCCACCTCGACGCGCTCTTCGCCGACGGGCAGGACTTCGTCGTCCGGGCCGAGGACGACCTGCTCGTGGCCGACGACGTGCTCGAGCTGTTCGACCACGTCGCGGAGGCGTACGCCGCCGACCCGCGGGTGGCGACGGCCCACGCCTTCAGCCGCGCCCCGGTCGGCGGGGCGGCCGACGCCTTGGTGCGGGCCCCCGAGTTCTGCCCGTGGGTCTTCGGCACCTGGCGCGACCGCTGGGACGGGCTGCTCGGTCCGACCTGGGACCGCGACTACTCGACGTGGAACGTGTCGCCGGGCTTCGAGACCGGGTTCGACTGGAACCTCAACACCCGCGTCTTCCCCGCGCACGGCCTCGTGTCCGTGTCGCCCGCGGTCAGCCGGGTCCAGAACATCGGCGCGGTCGGCGAGCACGGCACGCCCGAGGACCTCGAGACGGCGGCGAGCTTCGTCCCGCACCAGCGACCCACGGCCTACCGCGAGGCCGCGCAGGTCCCGTGAGCAGGCGACGCTGCCTGAGCTCGTCGAAGGGCACCGCCGGAAGCGCTGCCTGAGCTTGTCGAAGGGCACCGCCGGAAGCGCTGCCTGAGCTTGTCGAAGGGCACCGCCGGAAGCGCTGCCTGAGCTTGTCGAAGGGCACCGCTGGAAGCGCTGCCTGAGCTTGTCGAAGGGCACCGCTGGAAGCGCTCCCTGAGCTTGTCGAAGGGCCTCGAAGAGGTCGGCGCCTCTTACCCGGAGCGAGCAACGCCAACCTCTCCGGGGCCCTTCGACAGGCTCAGGGAGCGTTCCTCGTCCTCCCGGAGCGCCAACCCCTCTGGGGCCCTTCGACAGGCTCAGGGAGCGTTCCTCGTCCTCCCCGAGCGTCAACCCCTCCGGGGCCCTTCGACAGGCTCAGGGGGCGTTCCTCGGACGGTGCGACACGCGCATCTTCATGGTTCCGCCGAAATCGTCGGCGGGCTCGTCTACTGTGATCCATGTTCGAACAGGTGTTCGAGAGGCTGCTTGGGGAAGGGGCCCGACGGCACCGGTCGGACGCACGGCGATCGCGTTCGCGGCGCGACGCCGACGGCTCGGCCCCGGCGCGCGCGGACCTCGACCCCCGTGCGCGCCGGGGCCGTCGACCTTTTCCTGGCCCGTCGCGCCGGCTCGCGCGTCCACCGGTTCGGCACAGGCCCCCGATACGCTGCCTGCTCGGCGGCGAGTGACGGGAGAGGCCATGGCGGTGCCCAGGCGGCGACGTTCGGTCGCCGCGACGCGGCTGGCCGCGGTGCTCGACGCGCAGCTGGCCGAGCTGGTCCCCGGTGAGCGGCGCGCCCTCGACGTCGTCGACCTCGGCGGCGGCACCGGTGGCCTGGCCCTGGACGTCGCCCGTCGCGGGCACACCGTCACGGTGGTCGACCCCAGCCCCGACGCGCTCGCCTCGCTCGAGCGTCGGCTGGCCGACGAGCAGCTGGCCGGCGCCGTCGTGGGCCGCCAGGGCGACGCCTCCGACCTCCTCGCCCTCCTCGGCCCCGCCTCCGTCGACGTCGTGCTCTGCCACCGGGTCCTGGAGGTCGTGGACGACCCGGCCGCGGTCCTCGCCGCCACCGTCTCCGTCCTCCGGCCCGGGGGAGCCCTCAGCCTGCTCGCGGCGCAGAAGCACGCGGCCGTGCTCGGCCACGCCGTCGCCGGTCACGTCGCGGCCGCCCGCGCGGCGTGGGAGGACGGGCGACGCCTCGGCTACGCCGGCCTGACGCGGCTGGTCGAGGACGCGGGCTTCGCCGTGCTCGAGGCCGACGGCATCGGCGCGGTCGCCGACCTCGTCCCCGAGCCGGCGACCGAGAGCCCCGCGGCGTGGGACGACCTCCTCGCGCTCGAGACCGCGGTGAGCCGCGACCCGGCGCTGCGGGCGGTCGCGCCGTACGTGCACCTCTTCGCCCGGCTGTCGCCGGAGGACGTCCTCAGCGGCACCTGAGCACCCCGGTTCCGGTGCGGCGCGTCCCTGCTCCGTGCTGGCGCCTGTCGGTGGGGCGGGCTAGCCTGGAACACGTGTTCGAATACGACGCCGGTGGCGCACCCGCGTGACGCGCACGATCATGCACGTCGACATGGACGCGTTCTACGCGTCGGTCGCGCTGCGCAGCCGCCCGGAGCTGCGGGGCACGCCGGTCGTCGTCGGCGGCGAGGGGCGCGGCGTCGTCCTGTCGTGCACCTACGAGGCGCGGGCCCGCGGCGTGCGCTCGGGCATGTCGTCGGGCGAGGCCCGGCGGCTGGCGCCGAACGCGACGTTCCTGCCCCCCGACTTCGACAGCTACGTCGCCGTGTCCAAGGCGATCGTCGAGATCTTCAGCTCGGTGAGCGCCGTGGTGGAGTCTGCGTCGGTCGACGAGGCGTTCATCGACGTCACCGGGGCGCTGCGCATGCACGGCTCGGCCGTGGCGATGGGGGAGCGGCTGCGGGCCACGGTCGCCGACGAGCAGCACATCACCTGCTCGGTGGGGATCGGGCCGAGCAAGTTCGTGGCCAAGGTCGCCTCGCGCGCGGCCAAGCCCGACGGGCTCGTCGAGGTGCCCGCGGACGGGGTCACCGAGTTCCTGCACCCGCTGCCCGTCGAGGCGATGTGGGGCGTCGGGGCCGCGACGGCGGCCAAGCTGCACCGCCTGGGCATCGAGACGGTCGGCGACCTCGCGCACGCCGACGTCCGCGCGCTGCGCCCCGTCTTCGGACCGAACGCGGGCGCCGGCCTGCGCTCGCTGGCCTGGGGGCGTGACGCCCGGACGGTCGTGCCCTGGACGCGGGAGCGCAGCGTCGGGTCCCAGGAGACGTTGTCGCTCGACACCGACCGGCGCGACGTCGTGTCGCGCGAGCTGCTCCGGATGGCCGACAAGACCGCGCGCCGGATGCGCAAGCAGGGCGTGCTCGGCCGCACCGTGGTGCTCTGCCTGCGCTTCGCCGACTTCCGCGAGATCAACCGGGCGGTGACGATCGACAGCCCCACCGACGTGGGTGAGGAGATCCACGCCGCCGTCATGGGCACCTACGACCGGCTCGGCCTCGACCGGGCCCGGATCCGCCGCGTGGGCGTGCGGATGGAGGGGCTGGTCGACGCGTCCCGGGCCCACCGGCAGCCCCAGCTGACCGACCCCGAGTTCGGCTGGCGCGAGGCCGAGCACGCCGTCGACGCCACGGTCGCGCGCTTCGGCCCGGGGGCCGTCCGACGCGCCGTCCTCGGGGGTCGGCGCAGTGCGACGAGCGTCGCGGAGGCCAATTCGCTGGGGCTGTTCCGTGCGACCTGACGCCCGCCTACACTGGCGAGGCCCGCAGCGGTGAGCGCGGGCTCTGAAGTGCAGGACGACGGCGTCGCGGCGGGTTCGTATCGATACGAACGCACCCCTCTCCACTCCTCGTCGGGCACGTAGGATGGCCGCAGTGTTGATCACGTGACGGGTGGAGGTGGCCGATGGCCCTCTCGAACGAGGAGCAGCGGCTTCTCGAGCAGATGGAGGCCGCCCTGGCGGCCGAGGACCCCAAGCTCGTCAACGCCATGCGCGGGACCGGCACACGCCGCGTCCACCGCCGTCGCGCCGCCCTCGCGGGGGTCGCGTTCTTCGGCGGGCTCGTCCTTCTCGTCGTGGGCCTCTACCTCGCGACCGGCACCCGGGGCTACATCGCGCTGAGCGTGCTCGGCTTCGTGATCATGGTTGCCGCCGCCGTCGTGGCGATCCTGTCCTGGCAGCACGTCGGCTCCGCCGTCGAGGCGGGCGACCGGCTCGACCGGGCCAAGACCAGCCAGGGCAGCCGCGCCCCGAGCGGCCAGGGCTTCATGGACAAGATGGAGGAGCGCTGGCGCAAGCGGCGCGACGAGGGCCTGTAACTCTCACCCAGACCTTCCGGACGGCGGACGCGCTCAGCGCGTCCGCCGTTCTTGCGTCTTCGGGGTGATCGAACGCGTACCTGTGCCCGGGCACGGTTCGGCGAGACGCTTCGGCGATGGAGGACCTCGACGTCGAGGAACATCCGCCGTTGCGCCGGAACGTCTGGGTCGCGGTCGGCCTCGTCGTCCTCCTGGTCGTGGCCGGCGTCGTGCGCCTGGCCGACGGAGCGCCGACACCGCAGGCCGGGGCCGGTTCTCCGGTCGCCGCCCCGTCCCGGCCGGAGCGGACCACGTGGCCCGGCGGGGGTGAGGCCGGCAGCGGCACCCTGTACGCGCTGGCGAACGGCGAGGTGCACCGCATCGACGTGGCCAGCGGCGCGGTCGCCAGCACGGGCGTCCGCCTCGACGCCATCGACACCGTCCTGACCCCGGTCCGCGGCGGCGTGCTCGTCTGGCTCAGGAACGGTGCCGACAAGCGGCTCCTGGGACCCGGCGCGGACGACGTACGCATGGTCCGGGGCGCGCTGCGCCGGGGGGCCGCCTTCCTTCCGGGCCCGGACGGGTCCGTCTGGGCCTCGGCGACCAGGGCGAGCGGCTCCGGCGTGACCACCTGGAGGCTGGTGGACACGCAGGGCCGGGTCGCGGCGAGGACCCAGGTGCCGGGCCGGGCCACCGCGGACGGGGCCGGCGGGCTGCTCGGCGTCCTCGAGGACGGGTTCCGGCCGGTGCAGCCCCGCCATGACGACACCCTCGTGGCCGGCGAGCTGCTCGCCACGGGGCGCGACGGCTACCTGTCGCGGACCTGCACCGACGACGGGCAGTGCACGGCGCTGCTGCACCGGGCGGGTGCCGACCCCGTCGAGGTCGGGCTCGCCCCGCCGATGGACTCCAACCCGGGCACCCTCTCGCCGGCCAACCGGTTCGTCACCCTCACGGTCCTCGGCGAACCGGCCGGCGCGGTCCAGGTGCGCGCGATCGACTCGCCCCGCGTGCTCGAGTCGTTCATGGAGGACGGCCCGGCCGGCGGCAGCGCCGCCTGGACCTCCGACCACTGGGTCGCCCTCGTGTCCTCCAGCGGCACGGTGGTCCTCTACGACGCCACGGGGGACGAGGTCGTCCGCCCCCACCTGGACCTCGGTTCGACGGTGCAGCAGCTGGTCTGGTCGCCCACCTGAGCCCGGAGCCGCAGCCCGACGCTCGTGGCGCGGTCCGCGGCCGATGCTGAGGCGGTGGACGGACCCGAGCGCCTCGAGGTCGGCCGCCCTCACCGACGTGGGCCGCTGCGTCCGCTGCTGGCGCTCGTCGCGGGCCTGGTCGCGCTCCTGGCCCTGCGGGTGCTCGGCCCGCCGGACGGCGGTGGGTCGGGCTCACGCCCCGACCCGACCTCGTCCGCGACGACGACCCCGTCGCCTCCGGCCAGCGAGCCCGGCGCCGGCGTGGGCGACCGCGCCTGGCCCGCCGACCTCCACGCCGGGCGGGGCACGCTCTACGTCGCCGTCGGAGGCACGGTCCTGGCGGTGGACGCCGCCTCCGGGCTGGTGACCAGCACCGGGCTGCGCGCGACGGGTCACGACGTGCGGCTCACGGAGACGCCCGACGGGCTGCTCGTGTGGCACCCCGACGGTCGGCGGACGCGCCTCCTGCGCTTCGGGCTCGACGTGGGCACGACCCCGGGTGGCGTCTTCGCCGGCGCCAACCGCTTCCTCCCCGCCGGACGCACGGGGACCTGGGCCGCCCGCGTGGGCTCGGGAACGGGTCCGACCCGCTGGCGCCTGGGCGACGCCCAGGGAGCCGAGCGCGCCACCGTCGTCGTCGCCGGGCAGCTGCGCGGCGACGGGGCGGGCGGCCTCCTGGTGGAGGCCGATGGGACGGCGCGCCCGGCCTTCCCGCGTACGGTCGCCGGCGCCGAGACCCGCGCGGACCCCGGCGTCGTCGTGGCGAGCGGGCCGGACGGCTACCTCGTCCAGCGCGGCGTCGGGGGGACCTGCACGACGGTGCTCCGTGCCGGGCCCGAGCGGACGCGCCAGGTGGTGTCCCCGCCGCTCCCGAGCTCGGCCGCGCACGACGCGGCGCTGTCGCCCGGCAACCGCTTCGTGCTGCTGTCACGTCCGAAGGACGACGAACCGGTGGTCGAGGTCCGGGCGCTCGACGCCGAGCAGCCGCTGCGGACGTTCCCGGGCCGGGCGAGCGGGGCGGCCTGGCTGTCCGACCGCTGGCTCGCCCTCAGCGGCGCCGACGGGCTCGTCCTCTACGACGTGGTCGCCGACCAGGTCGTCCCGAGCGCGGTCGGTCGGGTGGTCCAGCTCGCCTGGCAGCCCGGCTGACGCCGCCCGTCGGTGCGGCCGCGGGACCTCAGTGTCGGCGGCGGAAGAGCGAGCTGGGCACGAGGAACGCCCGCGCCCGCTGCCACGGGCCCGCCGGTGCGCTGATCGCCTGGCGCAGCGACGCCGTGGTCTCCGGCAGGTCGCGCGCCGACGCGGGGTCGCCGAGGCTCGGGGCGTAGCGGGCGCGCTCGACGAGCGTGGCCACCCGGCCCAGGTCCTCGCGGTCGGCCGCCTCGAGACGCTGACCCAGCTCGCGGCCCACCGCTCGCGGCGTCCCCTCGGGCCAGGTGCCGCCGAAGTCGAGCACCGTGTCGCGCAGCTCGGCCCAGGCCGCCTCGACCTGGTCGTCGGTCGGTCCCTCGCCGGCCAGGCGGGCTCGGCGTCGGCGTACGCGGATGGCCGCGGGCGCGGCCAGCAGGAGCAGCAGCACGACCGCGCCGGCGGCCACGCCCACACCTCGCCACGAGATCGAGGTGGTCGTGGCGGTGGGCTCGACCGGTGCCTGGTCGGGAAGCGTCTGCGGCGACGCCTCGGTGCTCGGGGCCTGCGTGCTCGGTGCGCTGGACGCCTCCGTGCTCTCGGGCGTCGAGCTGGCGTCCGACGACGGCACCGTCCACGGCGGCGGCGACCCGGTCTGGACGCCCGGCGTCGGCTCGAAGCGCACCCAGCCGTAGCCGGCGAAGTAGAGCTCGGGCCAGGCGTGCATGTCACGGACGTAGACGTCGTAGCCGGACGCGGTCTGGGTGCCCGGCAGGAACCCGACGGCCACCCGCGCGGGGATGCCGTTGACGCGGGCCATCATCGCCATCGCGCTGGCGAACTGCTCGCAGTAGCCGCGGCGGTCCACGGTGAGGAAGTTGACCAGCGCCTGGTAGCCGTTGCCGGGCCGCTGCTGGGTGTCGTAGGTGAAGTTGTCCGGGTCGCGCAGGTAGGCCTGGATCGCCGCCGCCTTCGCGTACGGGGTGTCGGCGCCCCGGGTGACCCGCCGGCTCAGGTCAACCAGCTCCGGCGGCAGGTCCGCGGGGACCTCGGAGGTGACGTCGCCGTCGGACGGGGAGCCCGCGGCGGCGCGCGCGAGGTCGGCCGCGTCCGGTGCGATGTCCCAGCTGCGGACCTCGTAGCTCAGGTCGGTCAGGACGTCGGCCTTGTTGTCGCTGTTGACGACGGTCAGCGACTCGGCGTTGAAGCTCCAGTCCCCGGCCGCGGTGAAGTCGCGGGCGGCGTAGGGGGCGGGCAGGTACTGCGAGGAGAAGTCGAGAGAGGTGATGCGGGTGGTCCGCACCTGGGGGGCGGGGCCGGTGTAGCCGGGCGGCTCCGAGAGGTTGGTGCCCTTGTTGAGCCGGATCGCCGCGTTGTCGAAGCCCGCCGCGGAGAACTGGGGGAGCGCGGCCATCCGGAGGTAGACCCCGCCGGGCTTGTCCGTGGTGTAGCGCAGCACCACGCGGTTGGTCGGCTGGTTCAGGTTGCGCTTGAGGTCCAGGCTCGGGTTGGTGAGCTGGAGGGGCCCGTTGCCGCCGAACCCGCGCCCGATCCCGATGCCGGGCAGGCTGATCGTCGGGAGCAGCACGCCCAGGACCAGCGCCAGGACGAGGGCCGGGGCCGCGAGCAGCCCGGCGGCCCGCCACACGGCCGGACCCGCCGTGGAACGGCGGCGGGTGCCGGTCGCCCCCGTGCGGAACGAGGAGCGCTGGGAGGAGTCGGCGCTCAGCCCCCGGTTCCAGGCGGAGGCCTGGTTGAGGCCGTCGGCCACGAGCACCGCGAGGTAGCCCAGGGCCAGGCAGGCGAAGCTGACGATCCCGGTGTCGAAGCCGAGCCCGAGCGCCGGCACGGCGAACAGGGTGGCGAGCGGGGCCACCGCCCAGGCCGGGCGGTCGAGCCCGGAGACCACCAGGTCGGCGAGCGCCGCGACGAGGCAGATCGTCGTGGCGAAGATCAGCAGGACCCCCGGGTCGGGGGCCATGGGCGAGCTCTGCGTCTGCATGTGCAGCACGCCCCGCGCCCAGAGCCGGGGGTAGCGCACCAGCAGCTCGGCGTCACCGCTCAGCAGGTAGGCCAGCACCAGCGACCCGAGGACCACGCCCAGGAGCTGGGCCGCGAAGGCGAGGGCGGCGCCGGCCTTGAAGCGCCGGAGCACCAGGCCGAGCACGCACACGAGGGCGGTGCCGAGCCAGGTCACCGGCAGGAACGTGCGGTCGCTGGTCAGCGGCAGCACGGTGAAGGTGGCCAGCACCATGGCGACGACCGTCGCCAGGGTGAGCCGGGCGTCGGGGCGCATCACGGGGTGCTCCTGGGTCGCGTGCTCATGCCGGCACCGCCGCTCGTTCGAGGGCGGACCAGGCCTGCGGGACGCTCGTCGTCGCGTCGACCACGACGACCCGCCACTGCTGGTCGGCCAGGATCTCCGCGGCCTTCGCGGCAGGGCCCTCGACGACCGCGCCGTCGGCGGGCTGCGCCCGCGCGCCGTCGGTCCAGGAGCCCACGTCGAGCACCATCGCCAGCCCCGTCGCCCGCTGCCGCTTCAGCCCGGCGACCGCGTACGCCTCCTCCGGCGTGAGCCGGCCGACGACCGCCACGACGAGCTGCTCGCCCCGCTCGCCCTCGAGGGCGCCGAGCAGGTGCCCGAGCCCGCGGTCGCGGCTGGGCTGCAGGTCGGTGAGCTGCTGCAGGAGGACGTCGGCGGCGACCGGGCCGGCGGCGCCGGAGGCCGTCTGGAGCGGGCCGTCGGTAGTGCTCACGTCGACGGAGTAGCCGTCCTCGAGCAGGCGCAGGCCCACCGACGCCACGGCCGAGACGGCCCACTCCAGGGAGTGGTGCACCCCGCGGCCGGCGTGGGCCGTCGCCCGGACGTCGAGCAGCACGGTGGTGGTGGGGTCGACCGCCTGCTCCTCGCGGCGCACCATCAGCTCGCCGGACCGGGCGGTGGAGCGCCAGTGGATGCGGCGCACGTCGTCGCCCTGGCGGTACTCGCGCACGAGCACGTCGTCCGCCCCGCTGACGCCGAGCCGCCGCGGCTGCGCCTCCCCGGCGCTGCCGCCGGTGCCGCCGCCGGTCGCGCGCCCGAGGTCGTGGACCTGCGGGGTGACGACCACCTCGCTGGTCGCGGTGAACCGGCGGTCGAGCCGGACCAGGCCGAAGGGGTCGGTCGTGCGCACCATCAGGGGACCCGTGCGGTAGTGCCCGCGAGCCCGCCCGAGGAGGGGGTACTCCACCGTCCGCTCCCACCGCGAGCTGGCCTCGTCGACGAGGAAGCGCGGCGGCTGGCCGAGCTCGGCCGGCACCTGGTCCTCGAGCTCCAGCAGCGCGGCCGGCAGCAGCGAGTCGTGCCCGAGGGTGATGCGGCCGTGCATCGGCGTGCCGAGCGCGACCTGGGCGGGCTCCACGGAACGTTCGGCCGACATCTTCAGCCGAGCCCGCAGCACGAGCACGAGGCCGACGAGCGGGAGGGCGAGCAGCAGCAGCCCCACCCGCATCACGTCGCGCTGCCCCGTGACCATCGCCGCCACCAGCACCACCAGGCCGGTCGCGACCAGCCAGCGGCCGCGTGCGGTCAGCACGCCCCAGACGCGGCGCATGGGCTCGAACGCCTCCGGCTCAGCGGGCCGGGGCGCGGTCGGGCACGCGCACCTCGGCGACGGCGCGGTGGATGACCTCCTCCGCGCTGCGGCGGGCCAGCTGCGCGTGGGTGGAGAGCAGCACGCGATGGGCGAGGACGGGGACGGCCAGCGCCTGGACGTCGTCGGGGGTCACGTAGTCGCGGCCCTGGAGGGCGGCGTACGCCCGCACCGCCCGCAGCAGCTGCAGGCTGGCGCGCGGCGAGGCGCCGAGTCGCAGGTCGCGCGAGGTGCGCGTCGCGCCGACGACGGAGACCAGGTAGTGCTTGACGGCCGGCGCCACGAACACCTCGGCGACCGCGCGGATCAGGCCGCGGACGGTCGCGGCGTCGGTGACGGGGCCCAGCCGCGACAGCGGGTCGGAGGACCCGTGCGAGTCGAGCATGTCCAGCTCGGCGTCCGGCGTCGGGTAGCCCATCCGCAGGCGGGCCAGGAAGCGGTCGCGCTGCGCCTCGGGGAGGGGGTAGGTGCCCTCCATCTCGATCGGGTTCTGCGTGGCGACGACCATGAACGGGGCGTCGAGCAGGTAGGTCGTGCCGTCGACGCTCACCTGCCGCTCCTCCATGGACTCCAGCAGCGCCGACTGGGTCTTGGGCGAGGCCCGGTTGATCTCGTCGCCGACGACGACGTTGGCGAAGATGCCGCCCGGCTTGAACTCGAAGTCGCGCGTCTCGGAGTTCCAGATCGAGACGCCGGTGATGTCGCTGGGGAGCAGGTCGGGCGTGAACTGCACCCGGCGGACCGAGCAGTCGATCGAACGCCCGATGGCCTTGGCCAGCATCGTCTTGCCGACGCCGGGCACGTCCTCGACGAGCAGGTGGCCCTCGGCCAGCAGCACGACCAGGGCGAGGTCGACGGCCTCGCGCTTGCCCTCGATGACCTGCTCGATGGCCGCACGGACGCGGCCCATGACCTCGACGACGTGCGCGACCGACAGCTCGGGCTCGGCACCCTCGTCCGGACGCGTGCCGGTGTCGACGCTCAGGCTCACGGGCCTCCCCTTCGTCCCCGTCCGACGGCAGCGGGACGGGTCCCGACGGGTCTCCTGCCGTGCTCGCGCGCAGGCCCGCGGACGCTCAGGCGCCCCCTCGTGCCGTGCCCGCTCATCGTATGCGCGCGCCCGAAACCTGGTCGGCGCGACGGAAAGTCCACGACCGGGACGATCTCCGACCGGTTCGCGGCGCCCGTCGCTCCCGCGTGCCTCCACCACGCCCCACCGCGCGGGTCCTGGCCGCCGGGCACCCGCTGCGCAGCCGGCACCGCCCGCAGGGGTGCCGCTGTGCACGCGGCGCCTCGGCGTGTGCCCGGTGCCGCTGGCGGCAGGCGGTCCGGGGAGCGCCGCGCCCATCAGGAGGGGCGCTGTGGGGGAAAGTGGAGTAAAGTGGCACGCAGTGGAGGTCAGCGGTGACTTCGGCCCTGGTCGGGGAGTGAAGGAGGCGGGCCCGTGTTCCTCGGGACCCACACTCCGAAGCTCGACGAGAAGGGCCGGCTGATCCTCCCGGCGAAGTACCGCGACGAGCTGGCGGAGGGCCTGGTGATCACTCGCTTCCAGGAGCGCTGCCTGGCCATCTGGCCCGTCGCGACCTTCGCCGAGCTGGTGCAGGGCGTACGAGGCGCCTCGTCCAGCCAGCAGGTCCGCGACTACCAACGCATGCTCGCGTCGGGGGCGTCGGACGAGACGCCGGACAAGCAGGGCCGCGTCACGATCCCGCAGCACCTGCGGGCGTACGCCGGTCTCGAGCGCGACTGCGTCGTCGTCGGGGCGATCAACCGCGTGGAGGTGTGGGACGCCGCGGCCTGGACGGCGTACGAGGCGAGCAAGGAGTCGGCGTTCGCCGACCTGGACGACGTGGTCTTCCCCGGCGTCTGAGGACTTCCCCCCTCATCCACCGCGGCAGGCAGCGAGCAGGACCAGCAGGACCAGCAGGAGCAGGACGTGCCGAGCGGCTTCAACCCGCAGGCCGGCGCCCTGGCACCCCTTCCCCGGTGCCAGGTCGCCGCCAGGCCTCGGGTTGGAACCACCCGGCACGTCCCGCGCAGGGCACGGAGCAGGACAGCGCGCACGGCAGGGCAGGGTCGAGGTCAGGGTCGGACATGACGGAGCACGAGGGCGGGGAAGCCACCTCCCCCCACGCGCCCGCCCCGGCGACCCCTCGGCACGTGCCGGTGATGCTCGACGAGGTCCTGGCGCTGCTCGTCCCGGCCCTGCAGCCCACGCCGGAGCACCCCGCCCCCGTCGTCGTCGACGGCACCCTCGGCCTCGGCGGCCACTCGGCCGCGCTGCTCGAGGCCTGCCCGCAGGCCCGGCTCGTCGGTCTCGACCGAGACCCGCAGGCCCTGGCCCTGGCGGGGGAGCGGCTCGCGCCGTACGGCGACCGCGTCACCCTCGTCGAGGCCGTCTACGACGAGCTCCCCGAGGTGCTGGAGCGGGTCGGGCACCCGCGGGTGCAGGCCGTGCTGCTCGACCTGGGGCTGTCGTCGCTGCAGATCGACTCCGCGGAGCGGGGCTTCGCCTACGCCGCCGACGCCCCGCTCGACATGCGCATGGGCCGTACGGGTCCGACCGCCGCCGAGGTGCTCAACACCTACGGCGCGCGCGAGCTCGCTCGGGTGCTGCGCCGCTACGGCGAGGAGCGCTTCGCCGACCGCATCGCCCGCCGGGTCGTCGAGGCCCGCGAGGTCGAGCCGTTCGAGCGCTCGGGCCGGCTCGTGGAGCTCCTGCGCGCCGCGGTGCCGATGGCCTCGCAGAAGTCCGGCGGCCACCCCGCCAAGCGGACGTTCCAGGCGCTGCGCATCGAGGTCAACGGCGAGCTCGCCGCGCTCGAGTCGGTGCTGCCGAGCGCCGTCTCCGCGCTCGCGCTCGACGGCCGGATCGCCGTGCTGGCCTACCACTCGCTCGAGGACCGGCTGGTCAAGCAGGTCCTCGCCGCCGGTGCCGCCGACCGGGCGCCGCGCGGCCTGCCCGTCGTCCCCGACGAGCTCAAGCCCGAGCTGCGCCTGCTGACCCGCGGCGCCGACCGGCCCGGCGAGGCCGAGGTCGCCGCCAACCCCCGTGCCGCGTCCGCACGCCTGCGCGGCGCCGTCCGCGTCTTCGATCCTCGAGCGCGCCCTTCGGGGGGACGACCCCCCGCACCCCCCGCGGCGGTTCCGCTCGCTGGCGCTCCCGAAACCGATCCCTCGGGGGGACGACCCCCCGCACCCCCCGCGGCAGTTCCGCTCGCTGGCGCTCCCGAAACCGATCCTCGACCCCCCGAGACCAGGAGGTGAGCGCGTGAGCGCACTCACGACCGCACCCGCCAAGAAGCACGCCCGCCCGCAGCCGGAGACCGCCCGACCGGCGCTCCGGCCGCTGGCCACCCCGGGGCGGCGGATGGCCCGGCTGCCCTTCCTGATCGTGCTCATCGCGGCCTTCGGGCTCGGCATGGCCGGGCTGCTGCTGCTCAACACCACCCTGCAGAACCAGGAGTTCGAGGCGCGCCGCCTCAGCAGCCAGGCCAGCCAGCTGACGTATGTGCAGGATGACCTCGAGTCGCAGCTGCAGACCGTCTCCTCGCCCGCCTCGCTGGCGCAGAAGGCGTACGCCCAGGGGATGCGGCCCAACGTCCACGCGGCGTTCCTGGTGCTGCCGGACGGCACCGTCGAGGGCAAGCCGCAGAAGACCAAGGGGACCGAGATGCGCTACCTCGCGCCGGGCAACGCCGAGCGGCTGACCGCCGACCGCGCGGCCGAGGAGGCCGCGAAGAAGGCCGGCGCGCGGCAGACGTCGGAGGCGTCGCAGCAGGCGGCCGACGGCGCCGCCCTGGCGGTCGCCGGGGTCCTCGCCGGCGCCGACCCCGCCGCGCAGACCGCCCCGCAGACCGCCCCCGCCACCCGCTGAGAGGCCGCCGCATGCCGCAACGCCGCCCGCACCCCGCCGCCGGCCGCACGTCTCGGACCGACGCCTCCGGGCAGCGCACCGACCCGGCGCGCCGCCGCCCGGCGGGGTCGTCCGGGTCGTCGGGCGAGGCCCACCGGCGCGGCGAGCGGATCCTGCGCGACGGCAGCCGCGAGCGTCCGCGCACCCAGTCCGCGCCGCGCCCCGCCGCGACCCGCAGCGGGGCCGGCGGCCGCGCCCCGGCGAAGGCGCGCACCGCCCCGCAGCGCCGCCCGGTGCCGCGCACGCCCCTCACCGCGATCCGGGTGCCGCTCGGCTCTTCGACCCACCGCGTCCACGTGGTCCTCGTGATCATGGCCATGGGCCTGTCGCTGTGCGCCGGTCGGCTCCTGCAGCTGCAGGGCTTCGACTCCGCCCGCTACACCGCCGACTCGATCGACGCCCTCACCCGGACCCTCCCGCTGCTGCCCGCCCGCGGCGAGATCACCGACCGCAACGGCCAGGTGCTCGCGTCCACCCAGCCGGCCGTCGCCGTCACCGCCGACCCCACGCTCGTCGGGCCCAAGGCGCAGCAGGTCGCGGGGATCCTCGCGCCGTACCTGCAGATGACGCCCGAGCAGCTCGTCCCGCTCCTCACCAAGCCGGACACGCACTTCGTCTACCTCAAGAAGAAGGTGCCGGCGCTCACGTACACCAACCTGGCCGCGGACCTGGCCAAGGCCGGGATCTACGGGGTGTTCCGCGAGTCCGACCCCATCCGCACCTACCCCGACGGGGCGGTCGGCTCGTCGGTGGTCGGCTTCGTCGGCGCCGACGGCAAGGGGCTCGGCGGCCTCGAGCTCTCGATGAACAAGGAGCTCTCGGGCGTCGAGGGCACCGAGACCTACGAGAGCGCGCCGAACGGCAGCAAGATCCCGCTGGGCAACAGCACGGTCACCCCGGCCCAGAACGGGCTGAACTTCCGCTCCAGCATCGACTCCGAGCTGCAGTGGATGGTCCAGCAGCGCCTGGCCACCCAGGTGCAGCGCACGCAGTCCGACTACGGCATGGCCATCGTCATGAACGTCAAGACCGGGGAGGTGCTCGCCATGGCGAACGCCCCGACCTTCGACTCCTCCGACCCCTCGGCCGCGGCGACCGAGTCGCGCGGCAACAACGCGATCTCCTCGCCGTACGAGCCGGGCAGCGTCGAGAAGGTCCTCACCTCCGCCGCGCTCTTCGACTCCGGCGCCGCGACCCCCGAGACGCGCCTGTCGATCCCGTACCGGCTGCAGTCCGGGCCGCTGTCGATCAAGGACGCGTTCCAGCACACCAGCGACCCGCTCCGGCTCCGCGTGCGCGGCGCGGTCGCCCAGTCCTCGAACATCGGCATGGCGCTGGCGACGCGCCAGATGAACCGTGAGCAGCTGCACGACTACTACGTGAAGTTCGGCCTCGGGTCGACGACCGGCGTCCAGCTCCCCGGCGAGTCGGCCGGCATCATCCCGCCGCCGGACATGAGCAACATCCAGCGCGACCAGGTCGCCTTCGGCCAGGCCATCTCGGTGACCGCGGTGCAGATGGCCGCGGCGATCTCCGGTGTCGTGAACGGCGGCATCTACCACCCGCCGACGGTGGTCTCGCAGGTGACCGACGCCGACGGCAACACCGTCGACCTGGACAAGCGCGAGCCGCGCCGGATCATCTCGGCCAAGGCGTCGGCCCAGGTCCGCGACGTCATGCAGGCGGTCATGGACAGCGACAACGGCCAGAAGAACCTCCGCCTCGACGACTGGACCAGCGGCGGCAAGACCGGTACGGCCCAGCGCGCCGACCCCGAGCTGCACCGCTACAAGGGCTACGTCACCTCGTTCGTCGGCTTCGCCCCGCTGAACGACCCCGAGATCTTGACCTACGTGGTGATGAACAACCCCAAGGGCAGCTTCGACACCGGCACGAGCACGGCGAACCCGGTGTGGCGCGACGTCATGAAGTACGCGCTGCCGCACTTCTCGGTCGCGCCGGACGCGCAGCCGATCAAGCCGAAGCCCACGACCTGGTGAGCAGCGAGCGACGTCGGCGATCCGCGGGGCCCGCGGCGTGACGACTAACGTCGTCGAGGTGTCAGGGAGAGCGGGGGCCGGGCTCCGGCCGCGACGCGTGACCCCGGTCGCGCTCGACACGCTCGTCCCGGGCGCGGCCGCGGTCGCGGTCTCCGGGGTCACGCTGGACGCGCGCCTGGTCGAGCCGGGCGACCTGTTCGTCGGTCTGCCCGGCCGGCACCACCACGGCGCCTCCTTCGCGGCGCAGGCAGCGGCCGCGGGGGCCGTGGCGCTGCTCACCGACGCCGCCGGGGCGGACCTGGCCGGCGGCGTGCTACCCCTCGCGGTCGTCGACGACGCGCGTCGCGCGATGGCGCCGGTGGCCGCGCGCGTGTACGGCGAACCGGCCTGCGCGCTCACCACGTACGGCATCACGGGTACGCAGGGCAAGACGACGACCGCCTACCTGCTCGACGCCGCGCTGCGGGCCGCGGGCACCTCGACGGGGCTGGTCGGCACCGTCGGCTTCAGCCTCGACGGCCACGACCTCGGCGGCTCCCGGACGACCGTGACGACACCGGAGTCGCCGGAGCTCCAGGGCCTGCTCGGCCACCTCGTCGAGCGGGGCGCGCAGGCGCTGGTCATGGAGGTGTCCTCGCACGCGCTGGTGCTGGGCCGGGTCGACGCGGTCGTCTTCGACGTCGCCGCGTTCACCGGCTTCGGCGAGGACCACCTCGACTTCCACGGCGACGTCGAGTCCTACTTCGAGGCGAAGGCCTCCCTCTTCACGCCCGAGCGCGCCCGGCACGCCGTCGTCAACCTCGACGACGAGCGGGGCCCGGAGATCGTGCGCCGGGCCCGCGCCGCCGGGCTGCCCGTGACGACGACGGGGTTCGGCCGGGACGTCGACGTCCACCCGGTCCGGATGGGGCCCGTCGACCGGGGCCGGTCCGGCCTGCGGGTGCGGGTCGGCGACCGCGAGCTCGAGACCTGGCTGCCGCTGCCCGGCGAGCACAACGTGCGCAACGCCCTCACCGCCCTGGCGATGGTGGCCGCGAGCGGCGGCGACCTCGGCGCGGCCGGCCGCGGGCTCGAGACCGCCTCGGTGCCGGGCCGGATGCAGCGCGTGGACCTCGGCGACGGGGCCCCCGCGGTCTTCGTCGACTTCGCGCACACGCCGCAGGCGGTGGCCGCGGCCGTCGCCGCCCTGTCCGACACCCACCGCGTCGTCGTGGTGCTCGGGGCCGGCGGCGACCGGGACCCGGGCAAGCGCCGCCCGATGGGCCACGCCGCCGCCTGGTCGGCGGACGTCGTCGTCGTCACCGACGACAACCCCCGCGGGGAGGACCCGGCCGCGATCCGCGCGGAGGTCCTCACCGGGGCGCGGTCAGCGCTCGGCCGCGCCGTCGAGGTCGTCGACGGCGGCGACCGCCGGAGCGCGATCGCCACCGCCCTGGCGCTGGCCGGGCCTGACGACGCCGTCCTCGTGCTGGGCAAGGGCCACGAGCGCGGCCAGGAGGTGGCCGGCGTGGTGCACCCCTTCGTCGACGCCGACGTGGTGCGCGAGGCCTGGGCGGCCCGCCAGCAGACGACCGGAGAGGTGGCGCCGTGATCCCGCTGCGCGTGGGCGAGGTGGCCGCGGTCCTGGGCGCGCTCGTCGAACCGACCTCCAGCGCCCCCGTCGACCTGGACCGCGCGGCGTCGCACGTCACCGCCGACTCCCGCGCCGTCGCGCTCAGCTCGCTGTTCGTCGCGCTGCCCGGCGAGCGGGTCGATGGGCACGCGTACGTCGGCCAGGCCTTCGCCGCGGGCGCCGTCGCCGCGCTGGTCGCGCACGTCGTGCCGGACGCACCGGGGCCGCAGCTCGTGGTGGCGGACCCGCTCGAGGCCTTCGGACGCGTCGCCCGGCACGTGGTCGACCGGACCCGGGCGACCCCGTCCCGGCCCGAGGGCCTGCGGGTGGTCGGGCTGACCGGGTCGCAGGGCAAGACGTCGACCAAGGACCTGCTCGGGGCCGTGCTGGCCGCCGCCGGGCCGACCGTGGCCCCGGCGGGCAACCTGAACAACGAGCTCGGCGTCCCCCTCACCGTCACCCGGGTCGACCGCACCACGCGCTTCCTCGTGGCCGAGATGGGCGCGCGGGGGATCGGCCACGTCGCGTACCTCTGCCGCATCGCCCCGCCCGACGTCGCGGTCGTGCTCAACGTCGGCCACGCGCACGTGGGCGAGTTCGGTGGGCAGGACGCGATCGCCCGGGCCAAGGGCGAGCTCGTCGAGGCGCTCGGCGCGGACGGGGTCGCCGTGCTCAACCGCGACGACCCGCGGGTCTGGGGCATGCGGTCCCGCACGCGGGCGCGCGTGCTGCCCTTCGCGGTCGTCGACCCCCAGGCGGGCCGTCCTGCGGCGCCGGACGAGCCCGACCTCGTGTGGGCCGACGGGCTGGGGGCCGACGACCGGGGCCGGTACCGGTTCACCCTGCACGTGCGCACGGCCGGTGAGGACGAGCAGGGTGCGGTGGCGCTGCGCGTCACGGGCCGCCACCAGGTCGCCAACGCCACCGCCGCGGCGGCCGCGGCGACCGCGCTGGGTGTCGACCTCGCCACCGTCACCACCGCGCTCAGCGCCGCCGAACCCGCCTCGCGCTGGCGGATGGAGGTCGACGACCGAGCTGACGGCGTCACCGTCGTCAACGACAGCTACAACGCCAACCCGGCCTCGATGGCCGCCGCCGTCGACACGCTCGCCGAGCTCGGCCGCGGGCGCGGGCGTACGTGGGCGGTCGTCGGCGACATGCTCGAGCTGGGCGCCGAGGCGCCCGCGCTGCACGCCGCGCTCGCCGCTCAGCTGGCCGCCGCGGAGGTCGACGAGGTCGTCGCCCTGGGCGAGTTCGCGCCGCTGCTCGTCGAGGGCCAGCCCGGTCGCGCGCGGGTCGCCCGATCCGCCGCGGAGGCGGCGGCGTGGGTGCGCGCCGACGTCCTGCCCGGCGACGTCGTCCTGGTCAAGGCGTCGCGTGGCCTAGCCTTGGACGTCGTGGCCGACGAGATCCTGCGCGCACCCGACCGCGAGCGTGCGACGTCTCCCGAGGCCGGTGGCGGCGCGTGAAGGTCGTCTTCCTCGCCGGGATCCTGTCGCTCCTGGGCACCCTGCTGGGCACCCGGCTGGCCATCAAGGTCCTGGTCAAGAAGGGCTACGGCCAGCTCATCCGCGACGACGGGCCGACCTCGCACCACGTCAAGCGGGGCACCCCGACCATGGGCGGGCTCGTCATCATCGCCTCGGTGCTGATCGCCTACACGGTCAGCCACCTCATCACCTGGACCCTGCCGTCGGCCTCCGGGCTGCTGGTGCTGTTCCTCTTCACGGGCCTCGGCGTCGTCGGCTTCCTCGACGACTTCATCAAGATCAGCCGGCAGCGCTCGCTGGGCCTGCGCAGCAAGGCCAAGATCGCCGGGCAGTCGCTGGTGGCCATCGTCTTCGCGCTGCTCTCCCTGCAGTTCCCCGACGAGCGGAACGTCCGGCCCGCGTCCCAGGCGATCTCGTTCCTGCGTGACATCCCCTGGCTCGCGCTGCCCGTGGTGCTGGTCGTCCTGTGGGTGATCCTGCTGATCGCGGCGGCCAGCAACGGGGTGAACCTCACCGACGGGCTCGACGGGCTCGCGTCCGGCGCCTGCGTGATGATCTTCGGCGCGTACACCCTCATCAACATCTGGCAGTACAACCAGTCCTGCGCCTACGTCGCCTCGGCCGGGCCCAAGTGCTACGAGGTGCGCGACCCGTACGACCTCGCCGTGGTCGCCGTCGCGCTCGCCGGCGCGTGCTTCGGGTTCCTGTGGTGGAACGCCGAGCCCGCGAAGATCTTCATGGGCGACACCGGGTCGCTGTCCCTGGGCGGGGCGCTGGCCGGCATGGCGATCTTCACCCGCACCGAGCTGCTGCTCATCATCCTCGGCGGGCTGCTCGTCATCGAGGTCATGTCGGTGGTCATGCAGGTCAGCTACTTCAAGCTCACCCACGGCAAGCGCATCTTCAAGATGTCGCCGATCCACCACCACTTCGAGCTGCTGAACTGGGCGCAGGTCACGATCGTCATGCGCTTCTGGATCATCTGCGGCCTCTTCGTCGCCGCCGGCCTGGGCATCTTCTACGCCGAGTGGGTCGCCGGCAACGCCTAACCTTTGTCTCCGCTTCGCTCCGACGCGGCCCGGCGCTCCACGCCCCCGGCTTCGTCGCTCCTCGCGAGGCGCGACCCCTGAGGCTCGCTGCGCTCGCGGGGCCGCACCTCACTCATCGCTCCTCACTCCGGGGGCGCGCCGGACCGGCGTGGGTCAAGGAAGGACGGGTCAGCCATGACGATCTCCTGGATGAGGACCGCCGACGGGGCGTCGCCCTGGCCGGACGCGCACGTGGTGATCGCCGGGGTCGGGGTGTCCGGCTTCGCGGCGGCGGACGGGCTGCTGCAGCTCGGGGCACGGGTGACCGTGCTCGACGACGCGGCGAGCGAGGCGAACACCGACAAGGGCGCCCTGCTCGAGGTGCTCGGTGCGACCGTGCGGCTGGGGCCGGGCTCCACCGCGAACCTTCCCGAGGCCGCCGACCTCGTCGTGACCACCGGCTTCCCGCCGACCGCGCCGATCCTCGTGCAGGCGGTGGCGCAGGACGTGCCGGTGTGGAGCGAGGTCGAGCTGGCCTGGCGGCTCAGCCGGCCGGCCAAGGTGATCCCCTGGCTGGGGATCACCGGCACCAACGGCAAGACCACGACGACGCAGATGCTGGAGTCGATGCTCGCCGCCGCCGGCCTGCGCACCGCCGCCGTCGGCAACATCGGCCGCCCGGTCATGGAGATCGTGCTCGACACCGAGCCGTACGACGTCCTGGCCGTCGAGCTCTCCAGCCACCAGCTGCACTGGTCGAGCTCGCTCGGCCTGCACTCGGCGGCGGTGCTGAACCTGCAGCCCGACCACCTGTCGTGGCACGGCGGCTACGAGGCGTACGGCGCGGCCAAGGCCAAGATCTACGAGGGCGTCTCGCACTCCTGCGTCTACAACGTCGCCGACCGGGCGACCGAGGCGATGGTGGAGGAGGCCGACGTCGTCGAGGGGGCGCGCGCGATCGGCTTCACGCTCGGCACGCCGGGGCCTTCGATGCTGGGTGTCGTCGACGACCTGCTCGTCGACCGGGCTTTCATCGAGCAGCGCCGCGACTCCGCGCTCGAGCTGGCCTCGCTCGCCGACGTCGCGCTCGCCGCGGGCGTGCCGGAGGGGGACCCACCCCCGCCGCACGTCGTCGCGAACGCGCTGGCCGCGGCCGCGCTCGCCCGCTCGTACGGCGTCCGCGCGAGCGCCGTCCGCGACGGCCTGCGGGGCGTCCGGGTCGGGGCGCACAAGATCCAGACCGTGGGAGAGCGCGACGGGGTGCGCTACGTCGACGACTCCAAGGCCACGAACCCGCACGCGGCCGACGCGGCGCTGCGCGCGTTCGGCGACCCCTCCGACCCGGCCGGGCCGAAGGTGGTCTGGGTCGCGGGCGGCCAGGCCAAGGGCACGCGCTTCGAGGACCTCGTGGCGGCGCACGCCGGACGGTTCCGGGCGGCGGTGCTGCTCGGCGTCGACGCGCCGGTGGTCGCCGAAGCGCTGGCTCGACACGCACCCGATGTGCCGGTCGAGGTCGTGACGACCGCTGAAGATGGTCGGGTGACGCCGGGCGCCAGTGCCGACGTCATGGCACGGGCCGTCGCGACGGCCGCGTCCCTGGCCCGGCCGGGAGACGTGGTCCTGCTCGCGCCGGGCTGCGCCAGCCTGGACATGTTCACCGACTACGCCGCGCGCGGCGACGCCTTCGCCGAGGCGGTGCGCGCGCTCGCTCCCTGACCGGTCCGCCGGGAGGGACGCACGACCGCACGAGCAGCCGCACGAGAAGGAGGAGCCACCTGTGGCGACCCTGACCCCCTCGGACGTCAAGGACCCCGGTCCTCGACCCGGAGGCCGCGGCAGGGGCTCCGCCCGCGCCGGATCGCGCAAGGACCGCACGACCGACATCGCGCCGACCTCGAGCCGCGCTGTCGCCCTCTGGCTGCGGTCGGTCCTCGACCGGCCGCTGACCAGCTACCACCTGGTGCTCGGCTCGGTCGCGCTGCTGCTCGTGGTCGGCCTGATGATGGTGCTCTCGGCCTCGAGCGTGAACGCCTACCTCACCACCGGCGACTCGTACTACTACGTCAAGCGGCAGCTGATCTTCCTCGGCATCGGCGTCGTCGGGGCGGTCGTCATCATGCGGATGCCCGTCGCGACCCTTCGCTGGGTGAGCTGGGTCGGCATGGGCCTGGCGGTCCTGCTGCTCGTGCTGACCTACACGCCGCTGGGCATGACCATCAACGGCAACCGCAACTGGCTCTCGACCGGCGTCGCCGGCTTCGGGATCCAGCCGGCCGAGTTCGCCAAGCTGGCCATGGTCGTCTGGGGCGCCGACGTCATGGCCCGCAAGCAGAAGCTGCTGGACCGCCCGTTCCACCTGCTCGTGCCGTTCCTGCCGGGGGCGCTGGTCGTCATCGCGCTCGTCGTCTTCCAGGGCGACGCCGGCACCGCGGTCGTGCTCGGCGGGATCGTGGCCGGGATGCTGTGGATCGTCGGTGCGCCGGTCCGCGTGCTGCTCGGGCTCGGCGGGCTCGGGTTCCTCGGCGTGGTCGGCCTCTTCGTCACCTCGCCGGTCCGCATGCGCCGGCTGGCGGCGTACCTCGACCCCTCGGTCAACGTGAACGGCATCAACGACCAGGCCCAGGCCGGCATGTTCGCCATCGCCTCCGGCGGCTGGTGGGGCATGGGGCTCGGGGCCAGCCGGCAGAAGTGGGGGAGCCTGCCCGAGGCCCACACCGACTTCATCTTCGCCGTGCTCGGCGAGGAGTTCGGGCTGTTCGGCTCGCTCGTGGTCCTGGCGCTCATCGGCCTGCTCGGCTACGCCGGGTTCCGCATCGCGTCGCGCTCCGACGACCCCTTCTCCCGCTACGCCGCCGGCGGCGTCACCACCTGGTTCGTCGCCCAGGCGCTGTTCAACCTGGCGGTCGTGCTCCGGCTGCTGCCGATCGCCGGCGTGCCCCTTCCCCTGGTCTCGTACGGGGGCTCGGCCCTCATCGGCAACCTGCTCGCCGTCGGCGTGCTGCTCGGCTGCGCGCGCCGCGAGCCGGCGGCGCGTGCCCTGATCAGCGCCCGCCGTTCCGGTGACCGCCCGCGCGTGACCGTGACCACCGGGACGACCGGCTCGCGGCGCACCCGGAGCCGCGCGTGAGCGCACCGGTGTCGGTCGTGCTCGCCGGCGGCGGCACCGCCGGCCACACGTCGCCGCTGATCGCCACCGCCCAGGAGCTGCTCCGCCTCGCGCCGGGCACCCGGGTCACCGCCGTCGGGACCGCCCGCGGGCTGGAGAGCACCGTCGTCCCGGCCGCCGGCCTGCCGCTCGAGCTGATCCCGCCGGTCCCCATGCCGCGGCGACCGGGGCCGGACCTGCTGCGGGTGCCGGGCCGGCTCGCCGCGGCGGTGCGCGCCGCGGGTGCGGTCCTGCGGCGCACGGAGGCCGACGTCGCCCTCGGCTTCGGCGGCTACGTCTCCACGCCGGTCTACCTCGCGGCGCGGCGCCTCGGCGTCCCCGTCGTGGTCCACGAGCAGAACGCCCTGCCCGGCCTGGCCAACCGGCTCGCGGCCCGGGTGACCCGCGAGGTCTACATCTCCTTCCCCGGCACGCCGCTGGCCCACGCCACGCTGATCGGCCTGCCGCTGCGCCGGGGGATCGCCGACCTCGACCGCGCCGCGGCCCGCCCGGCGGCCCGGGAGGCGCTGGGCCTCGAGCCCGAGGGCGGGGGGCGTCGACCCACCCTCCTGGTCAGCGGCGGCTCGCAGGGCGCCGCCAGCGTCAACGCGGCCGCGCGCGGGGCGGCCGACGACCTGCTGCGCGCCGGCGTCGACGTGCTGCACGTCCTCGGCCCCAAGAACTTCCGCGACGACGACGAGCGACGCGTGGACGCCGAGACCGGGGCGACGTACGTCCCCCTGGCCTACGTCGAGCACATGGAGCAGGCGTACGCCGCGGCCGACCTGATGCTCGGACGCTGCGGGGCCGGGACCGTCATGGAGACCGCGACGGTCGGGCTGCCCTGCGTCTTCGTGCCCTACCCCCACGGCAACGGCGAGCAGGCCCGCAACGCGGCGCCCGTCGTCGAGGCCGGCGGCGGCCTGCTGCTGGACGACGCGGACTGCACCCCGGGCTGGGTGGCGGCCGAGGTGCCGACCCTGCTCGGCGACCCGGACCGGCTCGCCGCGATGGCGCGGGCGCTGGCCGGCACCGCGAGACGGGACGCGGCCACGGTCCTGGCCGAGCGCACACTGGCCGTCGCCGCCAGCACGGGTGAGGAGGAACGCTGATGCCGCTGCTCGAACCGGTCGAGCTCGTCCCGCCCGCCCAGCTCGGCGGGGTCCACTTCATCGCCGTCGGCGGGTCCGGCATGAACGGCATCGCCTCGATGTTCCTCGACCTCGGCGTCCCGGTCAGCGGCAGCGACCGCTCCGACTCGGCCTACCTGCGCGGCCTCGCAGCCCGCGGCGCCGGCGTCCACGTCGGGCACCGCGCCGAGCAGCTGGGCGACGCGCAGACCGTGGTCGCCTCGTCCGCGATCCGCGAGGACAACCCCGAGCTCGCCGAGGCGCGCCGCCGGGGCCTGCGGGTCCTGCACCGCAGCGCCGCGCTGGGCTCGCTGATGCTCGGCCGGCGGGGCGTCGCCGTCGCCGGGACGCACGGCAAGACCACGACGACTGCGATGGTCGCGGGGGCGCTGGTGGGCGCCGGCCTCGACCCCTCGTACGTGATCGGCGGCTCCTTCACGGGCAGCAAGAGCGGCGGGCACCTCGGCCGCGGCGACGTCATGGTCGTCGAGGCCGACGAGAGCGACGGGTCCTTCCTGCAGTACCCGGCCGAGGTCGCCGTGGTGACCAACGTCGACCCCGACCACCTGAGCAACTGGGGCACCGCGCAGGCGTACGCCGACGGCTTCGTCCGGTTCGCGACGGCGTCCGCCGTGCGCGTGCTGGTCGTGAGCGCCGACGACCCCGGCGCGGTCGAGCTGACCGCGACGGTGCGGCGCCACGTCGAGGAGTCCGGCAGCGGGCCCGAGGTCGTCACCTTCGGGCAGGCCGTCGACGCGGACGTGCGGATCACCGGCGCGACGTTCGCGGGCACGGGCTCGAGCTTCCGCCTGGGTCGGGGCGGCGTCGGCGGGCCGCTGACCCTCGACGTGCCCGGCACCTACAACGTCGCGAACGCCGCCGCCGCGTACGCCGTCCTCACCTCGCTGGGCGTCGACGACCAGACCGCGCGCGAGCAGCTGTCGACGTACGCGGGCACCAACCGCCGCTTCCAGCTCGTCGGCACGGTCGACGGCGTGCGCGTGTTCGACGACTACGCCCACCACCCGACCGAGGTGGCCCACACCCTGCGGGCCGCCCGCACGGCCGTCGACGGGCAGCCGGACGGCGGTCGGGTGGTCGCGGTGCTCCAGCCGCACCTCTACACGCGGACCCGCGACCTGTTCCGCGAGCTGGCGGACGCCGCGTCGATCGCCGACGAGACCGTCGTGATGGACGTGTGCGGCGACCGCGAGGACCCGATCCCGGGCATCACCGGCGCGCTCGTGGCCGACGCGGTGCCCGCGGGGACCGCGCACGTGACCTACGAGCCCGACTGGGACTCCGCCGCGCCCGTCGTGGCCGGCCTCGCCCGGCCCGGCGACCTCGTCGTGACCCTCGGCTGCGGCGACGTCACCAAGGTCGCGCCGCTGATCGTCGACGCCCTCGCGCACCGGGCCGACCGTTCGGTCCGCACGCACGGGTCGGCGGCCCCCCAGGCCGACGCACCGGGACCCGGCGACGACGAGGCGGCCGCCGCCGACGCGCTCGGGCGCCACGAGGCGGGGGAGGGGAGCGCGTGACGAGCACCGCCGCGCCGCCCCGCGCCCCGCTGACGCCGACGCGGCCCTCGCTGGCCGAGCAGCGCGACCGCCGCACGCGCCGGCGTCGCCGCGTCCTGCGGGCCGTCCTCGCCTTGGTGCTCGCGGCGGTCGTCGGCACCGCGGTCTGGCTGGTCTACTTCTCCTCCGTCTTCGCCGCGCGCAGCGTGGACGTGGTGGGGGTGCGCGAGCTCAGCCGCGACCAGGTCACCGCCGCCGCCGCCGTCCCGCTGGGCCGGCCGCTCGCCCGCCAGCCCCTCGACGCCATCGCCCGGCGGGCGACGTCCCTGCCCCAGGTGGCCGCCGCCACCGTGACGCGGGAGTGGCCCGGGAAGGTCCGCATCACGGTCACCGAGCGCCAGCCGCTGCTCGGCGTGGCCCAGCCCGGCGGGTTCCTCGTCGCCGACAAGGCGGGCGTCGTGTTCGCCGCGAAGACCGTGCTGCCGGCCGGCGTCGTGCAGGTGAGCGCCGACCCGGCCAACCGGCCGCTGCTGGTCGAGCTCGGCTCGGTGGTGCTCGCGCTGCCCGCCGACGTCCGCGCCCAGGTGACGAGCATCGAGGCGGCCACGCCCGACTCGATCCGGCTCCGCACCGCCTCTGGTCTGGTGATCGTCTGGGGCGACGCGTCGGAGTCCCCCCTCAAGGCGCAGGTCGCCACCGCGCTGCTCGCCTCCGGTGCCAAGACGTCCATCGACGTCTCCGCCCCGCACGCGCCTGCGACCCGCTGACCGCGCGGGTACGTCCCGGAGCTCCGGGCGCGCTGAGCGCAACACCACGCCCCTCAGCCTGGTCGGTGGTCCTGCTGAATCCGGGTCGCTCGATGCGGCTCGTCGGCCGCGCTGAGCGTGGAACTCCGGCTCCTGCGCGATCGAGCGACCCGCTTTCAGCAGCGAGGGGGACGAAGCCTGAGCGGAGGGCGGCCGCGGGGCGGCGCCCGTGGTCGAGGGGCCCGGCTCGGTTCGGCGCCTCAGGACGCTCGCGCCGACGAGCTCCAGGAACGTCCGGGCTGCCGTACCGCTCACCGCTCGGCAACCCCGGGTTCGTCTCACCCTCAAGTGGATCTCCAGAGATCCGGGGGTTCGGGCGTGCCGGACGCGTGTCGGGCTGGCGCCACGTGGACTTCGGCGGACGGCCCTCGATAGATTCGTCCCCGTTCGCGTCTCCCCTCGTCGACCTGCCTTCCCCGGGTCGGCCCGCCGGTCTCGACCCCAGGTCGAGGTCCGGAGGTCCGGGTCGGAGGAACGTCGGACGAGCCGGTCGAGCGCGCAAGCGAGAACGAGAAGGAAGCCCCCGTGGTCTCTGCGTCACAGAACTACCTGGCCATCATCAAGGTCGTCGGCGTCGGTGGCGGTGGTGTCAACGCCGTCAACCGGATGATCGAGGCCGGCCTGCGCGGCGTGGAGTTCATCGCCGTCAACACCGACGCCCAGGCGCTGCTGATGAGCGACGCCGACGTCAAGCTCGACATCGGCCGCGAGCTCACCCGCGGCCTCGGTGCCGGCGCCGACCCGGACAAGGGCCGCCAGGCCGCCGAGGACCATGCGCAGGACATCGAGGACGCGCTCAAGGGCGCGGACATGGTCTTCGTGACCGCGGGCGAGGGCGGCGGCACCGGCACCGGCGGCGCGCCCGTCGTGGCTCGCATCGCCCGCGCGCTGGGCGCGCTGACCATCGGCGTCGTGACCCGGCCGTTCTCCTTCGAGGGCAAGCGCCGCGCGACGCAGGCCGAGTCGGGCATCGGAAGCCTCCGCGAGGAGGTCGACACGCTGATCGTCATCCCGAACGACAAGCTGCTCCAGATGGTCGACCACCAGATCGCGATCCTCGACGCGTTCAAGCAGGCCGACCAGGTGCTCATGCAGGGTGTCTCGGGCATCACCGACCTCATCACCACCCCGGGCCTGATCAACCTCGACTTCGCCGACGTCAAGGCGGTCATGTCGAACGCCGGCTCCGCCCTGATGGGCATCGGCTCCGCGCGGGGCGAGGACCGGGCCCGCGCCGCGGCCGAGATGGCCGTGAGCTCGCCCCTGCTGGAGGCCAGCATCGAGGGCGCGCACGGCGTGCTGCTGTCGATCGCCGGTGGTTCCGACCTCGGTCTGTTCGAGGTGTCGAACGCCGCCGACCTCATCCAGGCGGCCGCGCACGAGGACGCGAACATCATCTTCGGCACCGTGATCGACGACGCCCTCGGCGACGAGGTCCGCGTGACCGTCATCGCCGCGGGCTTCGAGGGCGGCCAGCCCCCGCGTCGCCAGCCGGGCGTCAGCCGGGCGGCGGACCTGCGCAGCAGCGGCCAGCAGGGCGGCCAGCAGGGTCAGCAGGGCGGCGGCCAGCATGGCGCGGGCCAGCGCCCGTACTCCTCGGCGCCCGCCCAGGCACCCTCGTTCGAGTCCCCGCGCCCCGTCCCGGCGGCGACGCCGAGCGGTGCTGCCGCCGCTCCGGCCCAGGCCCAGCGGCCCGCTCCGCTGCGCCCGCCGAGCCCGCCGGCCGACGACGACCTGGACGTCCCCGACTTCTTGAAGTAGGCCGCGTGTCGACGGTCGGCGTGCCCGGAGGGCCGCCGGCCGGCCGGTAGTGTCGACGACGCCGCTGCTCCCGCGAGGGAGGGGCGGCGTCGTGACGACCAGTGACGAGACAGCGCCGACAAGACCGAGGGGCGACGATGGCGGACAGACTCAAGCGGGCCGGCGCATGGCTGGGCCTGTGGACCGAAGACGACCGCTATGCCGAGTACGAGGTCGACGACGCCGAGCGCACCGAGGGCATCAGCCGCGAGGAGCTCATCGGGGCCCAGGAGCGCGAGCGGGCCACCGGTACGGCCGGTGGCGGCAGCGTGACCACGCTGCAGAGCAAGCGCCCCTCCACCACGACGATCGCCCCGGCCCACGTCGCGCCGGTCGCCGCCCAGGCCGCCGCGCCGGTCCCCACGCAGCTGCCGGCCGCCGCCCCGCGGGCCCGCACCGCCGACCTGTCCCGCATCACGACGGTCCACCCGCGCACGTACAACGAGGCCCGCACGATCGGCGAGCACTTCCGCGACGGCGTCCCCGTGATCATGAACCTCTCGCAGATGGAGGACGTCGACGCCAAGCGGCTCGTCGACTTCGCCGCCGGCCTGATCTTCGGGCTGCACGGCACCATCGAGCGCGTGACCAGCAAGGTGTTCCTGCTCTCCCCGCAGAACGTCACCGTCACGGCCGAGGACAAGGAACGCATCGCGGGCGGGTTCTTCAACCAGAGCTGACCCCGGCCCGACCACGGCCGGCCGCGCACCGCCAGCCCCCGGCGGCAGCGTGGTGGCGGAGCGGGTCGCCGGAGCCGGCGCCACGTCCTCCGGGTCGACCTAGACTGGAGACGTCCGAGGAGCGTGGAGCCCGAGGACCGGAAGAGGTGAGGAGCGCGTGGTGCTGGTCGGCGTCATCATCGGCTGGGTCCTGTGGATCTTCATGCTCGTCCTGTTCGCCCGCATGATCCTGTCCTGGGTGCCCGTGCTCGTGCGCGACTGGCAGCCGCGCGGCCCGCTGCTGGTGCTGGCGGAGGTCGTCTACTCGATCACCGACCCGCCGCTGCGTGCGCTGCGCAAGGTCCTCAAGCCGGTCCGGGTCGGCAACATGAGCCTCGACCTGGCCTTCATCGCGCTGTTCCTGCTCGTGAGTATCCTCATGCAGGTCAACCGCGCGGTGTTCTACAGCTACTGAGGTCGATCGGCCTCCGACCCTCGCCCTGAGGGTCCGGTCCCCGCTGACCTCGCCCCTGAGCCTGGCGCTGGTCGTTCCCGATGCCTCGGCGGCGCGACGTCAGAGCTCTGGCCGGCGCACGGCGGTCACGCCGGCTCAGCCGAGGACGCGGTGGGCGAGCGAGTCGCGCAGCACGGCGCCGACCGTCTCCAGCAGCTGGCGTCCCAGGCCGGTCGGCCAGCCGCCGGGAAGCAGAGCGGGCTCGGCCAGGACGACGCGCCAGGCGTCCTCGCCGTGGGCGACCACCGTGGCGCGCAGCTCGGTGAAGTCGACAGGGCACGCCAGCTCCGGCGCCGCCCAGGAACGGGCGTGGTCGCCGTCGCGGGCCGTCTCGAAGGCGTACGCGGCCTCCGCACGGTGGTCGGCGGTGTTGAGCGAGGCCAGCACCTCGTCCAGCCAGATGCAGAAGGCGTCGAGCTCGCTGTCGCGCAGCGACGCCAGCTCCTCGGCCAACCGGTCCGCGTCGAGGTCGGGACCCATCGACGCGATGGTCGACCAGTGGGTGCTGCGGCTCATGCTGGGGCCTGCCTCGCTCGAGAACGACCGTCAAGGCTGAGAGTCGCTCAGTCGAGCGTACGTCGCTCCACAGCAAAGGCGGAGGGCGGTCGATCCCGGACACGGGTGACGTCGGATACGGTGGTCGGCGGGTCGAAGGGCCCGGTACCGCTCTGTCTCCACGAAGTTCTGAGGTGTGTCCGATGACGCTGTCGCTCGACGATGTTCGCAACAAGAGGTTCCGCATGGCCCGCAAGGGCGGCTACGAGGTCCTCGAGGTGGACGAGTTCGTCGACGAGGTGGAGGAGAGCTTCGCGCAGCTGTTCGAGGAGAACGCCAACCTCAAGAAGCAGGTCGACGCGCTGAAGTCGTCCTCCGGCGACCAGGCCCCGACGCAGGCCGCGGAGACGAGCACGCCCACCGAGGCGCCCGCCGCCGTCGAGGCGGACCAGCCCGTCGCCGCCCAGCAGTCCACGCAGCAGTCCACGCAGCCGACGGCGCAGCAGGCGCCGAGCGCGCCGACCCGCGACGCCGAGCACATCGTCGTCACCACGAGCGCCGAGGCCAGCAGCGCGGTCGTGCGCCTGGTCCAGCTGTCGACCGAGCAGGCCGAGCACCTGGTCCGCGAGGCCAACGAGGAGGCGTCGCGGATCCGCGACGACGCCAACCGCAACGCGCAGCAGGTCACCGAGGACGCCCGTACGCGGGCCGACCGCGTCGAGTCCGAGGCCCGCGTGAACGCCGAGCGCGTCCAGACCGAGGCGCAGAACCGCTCCGAGTCCCTCGAGCGCGAGCTGTCGGAGCGGCGTACGCAGCTCTTCGGCGACCTCGACCGCGAGCGCGCCAGCCTGACTGACACCGTGGCCCGCCTGCGCGACTTCGAGCAGCGCTACCGCTCCAACCTCGGCGACCACCTGCGCGGCCAGCTGGAGTCCCTCGACCACCTCGGCCTCGAGCCGGAGGGCGGCCCCGAGCGCACCGCTCCGCGTGAGGGCGGCGACGCCGCTCCCCAGGGCCAGGACGAGACCAGCGTCCGGCCCGCGGAGCCCGACGCCCACGCGAAGCAGGACGACGGCTCGTCGTCCGACAACGGCCAGAGCAGCGCGACCCCGCGCCTGGACGCGCTGCTCGGCGAGCAGCGCTGACCCGACCGAGACACCTCGCCGCGGCGTCCTGACGGGCGCCGCGGCAGGCACGCCGGCCGGAGCCGGGACGCACCCGGACGTGCCGGGCCTGACGCAGGACCCTCCTCGGGGACGACCCGGGGTTCTTCGTCGTTGAAGAAACGCAGACGACCGCCTACTGTCTCTGCGACATCGAGCGAGGGGACCCTTCATGAGCACCACCAAGACCACGGGCACCTCCGTGGCCAACCCGTCGGCGACGGGTCAGCGGGTCGCCCCGAGCGTCCACGCGCTCCCGGTCCAGCACGCCGACCGTCCGGGTGTGCAGGTCGACCCGGCCAGCCTCCCGGTCCGCCCGGGCGAGGACCCGTGGACGGAGGAGGAGCTCGACGAGGTCCGCACCACGCTGACCGAGGACGTCGAGCGCTTCTCCGAGCAGGTCGCCACCTCGAACGCGGAGCTGCACAACCTGCTCCGCGACGGCACCGAGGGCGCGGGTCGTGACCCGGCCGACGTCGGTTCCGCGAACTTCGAGCGCGACGCCGAGATGAGCCTGGCCAACAACGCCCGCGAGATGCTCGACCAGTCGCAGCTCGCGCTGCGCCACATCGAGCTGGGCGTCTACGGCCGCTGCGACAACTGCGGCCAGCCGATCGGCAAGGGCCGTCTCCAGGCCTTCCCGCGCGCCACGCTCTGCGTGAGCTGCAAGCAGCGCGAAGAGCGACGCTGAGCCCGTCGACCCCCGTCGCACCCGGCTCCGAGCCGGGGGAGACGGGGGCCGCCGAGGAGCAGGCCGCAGCGGAGAGGGCACCCGGGGACGACGTGCGAGCCGACCCGGCGGACGCAGGGACGGACGCCGCTGCGGAGGCGGTCCAGCCACGCCCGCGGTTGTGGCCTCTGTTCGGCATGGTGGCGCTCGTCGGCCTCGGGCTCGACGTCGCCACCAAGTGGGAGGCCGTCGAGCGCCTCGAGCCGAACGTGCCAGTACGGGTGCTCGGACCCCTCCTGAGCTTCCGGCTGATCCGCAACCCGGGCGCCGCCTTCAGCCAGGGCGAGGGCTTCACCTGGGTGTTCGCCGTCGCCGCGATCCTCGTCGTCGGGTTCGTCCTCGTCCGGCTCGTGCCGCGGCTCGGCCACGTCGGCTGGGCCGTCGCGCTCGGCCTGCTCGTCGCCGGTGTCAGCGGCAACCTGCTCGACCGGCTCGTCCGTGCTCCGGGACCGTTCCGCGGGCACGTGGTCGACTTCCTGCAGCTGCCGCACTGGCCGATCTTCAACGTCGCCGACATGTGCATCTGCGCCGCGGCGGTCATGGTCGTGGTGCTCTCCGTCCTCAAGAACGTCGGCATCGACGGGCGCCGACCCGGGGAGGACGACCCGGCCCCGCAGACCGCTCGTCGCGGGGCGTCGTCCGACGCGGCGCCGGAATGAGGACGGGCCGTGGCTGAGGCGAAGGTCCTGCTCGTCCCCGACGGGCTGGAGGGCGAGCGCGTCGACGCCGTCCTCGCGCGCGTGCTCGGGCTGTCGCGCGGGCGCAGCGCCGACCTGATCGCCGCCGGCCGCGTACGGCTCGACGGGGCGGAGGTCGCCAAGTCCGAGCGGGCCCGCGGCGGCGCGATGCTCGAGGTCGAGCTCGACGAGGAGCCGGCGGGGCCCGTGGTGGTCGCGCGGGCGGTGCCGGGCCTGTCGATCCTCCACGAGGACGCCGACCTCGTGGTCGTGGACAAGCCGGCCGGCGTGGCCGCGCACCCGAGCCTCGGCTGGGACGGACCCGACGTGCTCGGCGCCCTGGCGGCCGCCGGCGTCTCCATCGCGACGTCCGGCGCGGCAGAACGGCGCGGCATCGTGCAGCGCCTCGACGTCGGCACCTCGGGCCTGATGGTGGTGGCCAAGAGCGAGCACGCCTACTCGGTGCTCAAGCGGGCCTTCAAGTCGCGCTCGGTGACCAAGACCTACCACGCGCTCGTGCAGGGCCACCCCGACCCGTTCACGGGGACGGTCGACGCGCCCATCGCCCGGCACCCGGGCTCGGAGTGGCGCATGGCGGTGGTGGCGGGCGGCCGGCCGAGCGTCACGCACTACGACACCCTCGACGCCTTCGTGGGCACGACGCTGCTGCAGATCGGCCTCGAGACCGGCCGGACCCACCAGATCCGCGTGCACATGGCCGCCATCCACCACCCCTGCGTGGGCGACCCGACGTACGGGTCGGACCCGGTCCTCGCGGCCCGCCTCGGCCTCGAGCGGCAGTGGCTGCACGCCAAGCGGCTCGGGTTCGTCCACCCCGGGACGGGGGAGCCCGTCGAATTTGAGTCGGACTACCCGGCCGACCTCGCCCGCGCGCTGGCGATCGTCTCCGAGGCCTGAGCCGGGCCTGCTCCGAGCCGGACCGTCGCCGTGGCGCGGTCGAGCACCACCGGGTCGTGCGAGGCGACCAGGACCGCCGCACCGCGGGCCGTCGCGTCGGCGAGCGCGGCCACGACGCGGGAGGCCGACGCCTCGTCCTGCTGCGACGTCGGCTCGTCGAGCACGAGCACCGGTGCCGCCGAGACCAGGACCCGGGCGAGCGAGGCGCGCTGGCGCTCGCCGCCGGAGAGCACGCCCGCCGGGGTCCGGAGCTGGGCGCGCAGGCCGAGCCGGTCGAGGAGGTCGGTGACCTCGTCCGCCTCGACGTCCCGCCCGCGCAGGGCGGCCGCGAGGGCGACGTTCTCGGCCACGGTCATCGTCTCGACGAGGTTCGCGCGCTGCAGCGCGTACGCCAGCCAGGTGCGCCGGTGCGCGGCCCGCGCCGGACGGTCGAGCCCGGCCCAGGACGTTCCGCCGACCTCCACCCGGCCCGCTACGGGGTCGGCCAGGCCGGTGACCAGCGTCAGCAGGGTGGTCTTGCCGCTGCCCGAGGGGCCGCGCACCGTGGTCCACGATCCGGGGGCGAGCTGGAGGTCCAGTCCGTCGAGCAGCCACCGCTCGCCGTACCCCGCCCGTACGTCCGCGAGCGCGACCAGCGGGCACTCGTCCGTGGCAGCGGCCGGCGCCGTCAGCGGTCTGGGGCCCGGGGTTGCGGGGACGACCGGTGCCGGTGGCGTGCGGGGCTGGAGCACGAGCGACCCGCCGTCGCCGCGCGCCCGCCAGCTCGCCCGCCGCGGTGCGCCGCCGACGAGCTCGGCGGGCAGGCGCACCCAGCCGCGGCTGTCGGCGACGAGGTCGGGGGCGACCGTCTCGCCGTGCCGGGGCACCCACTCCTCGGCGAGGCGCCCGTCGCGCAGCCGGACGGCCCGGTCGACGAAGCCGTGGGAGCGCGGGTCGTGGCTCACGAGGACCACCCCCGTCCCGTCGGCGGCCACGGCCTCCAGCAGCCCGAAGACCTCCCGGGCGGCGTCGTCGTCCAGCTCCCCGGTGGGTTCGTCGGCGAGCACCAGCGCCGGACCGTGCGCCACGGCGGCGCACAGCGCGACCCGCTGCGCCTCGCCGCCGGAGAGCCGGCGCACGTCGGACGAGGCCAGACGGGCGAGGCCCAGCCGCTCGAGCGTCGCTTCCGCCCGCGCCCGCGCCGCCGCGGCACGCGTACCGGTGAGCCGCAGCTGCAGGGCGACGTTGTCGCGCACGTCGAGCTCGGGCAGCAGGTTGCGGCGCGCGTGCTGGTCGACGAAGCCGAGCGCCGTGCTGCGCCAGCGCCGGCGGGCGGCCTCGTCCATCGCGTGCACGGCGGTCCCGCCGACCTCGACCCGCCCGGCGAGGACCGGCTGGTCGCCCGTGACCACGCGCAGCAGCGTCGACTTGCCCGACCCGTTCGGCCCGGCGACCAGGAGCCGTTCCCCGGGCGCCAGCGTGAGGTCCGCGCCGCGCAGGGCCATGACGGGTTCCGCGCCGCTGCGGTAGGCGACGAAGACGTCGGTGACCGTGACGACCGCGCGGCCGCGCTCGGGCTGCGCGCTCACCGCAGGTCCAGCTCGGGAGGGGCGAGGCGGGGCTCGCGGAGGGTGAGGCCGGCGGTGACCAGGGCGGCGAGCACGGGCCCGGCGACCGCCAGCAGCAGCACCAGGCCGGTGGGGCCCGAGAGGAGGACGATGTGCAGCGGCGGCGACAGGGGCCGGCCGTCCGGCCCGGTGGCGAGCAGGCGGGCGGTGGCGAGCGCCAGCCCGACCCCGCCCAGCACGCCCACCGGCAGGCCGACCGCGAGCACCAGTCCGGCCCGGGCGAGCAGCACCCGGCGCAGCGAGGCCGGGACGACCCCGTCGACCTCGAGCGCGAACAGGTCCGCCGCCGCCGTCTCGCGCTCGCCACGCAGTCCGCCGACCACGGCGACCAGCGCGAGCAGGAACGCCACCGCGCCCGCCGTGCCCAGCAGCGCGACGAAGCCGCGGGTCACCGGGTCGGCCGCGAAGGTCCGGGCGAGGTCGACGCGGTCCGACACCGTCGCTCCCGACGCCGTCGCGGCGAGCGCGTCGCGGACCCCGGCGCGGCTCTCGCCCGGGGCGGAGACCCAGACCTGCAGCACGGGCGCCGTGCCCGGCGCCTGCGCGTCGACGAGCGCGGACACGGCCGCCCGGTCGGCCAGCACGAAGCGTTCGCCCAGGGTGGGCATCCGGGGCAGCACGGCGACGACGCGGACGGGCACGGTCGTCTGGTTGACCGTCACGCCGAGGGTGCCCCGGCTGCCGGCACGCGCGGCGGTGACGGGGTCGACGGCGACCGGCAGCACCGGGCGCCGCTCGCGGGGCAGCCATCCGGGCTGGAGCACCGCGCGGGCGTCGCGGATCTGGTAGCGCGCGGAGAGCGCCCCCTGCCCGTCCGCCCGTACGTCGACGGAGTCCGCGCCCCAGCCCGCCCAGGACCACGGCAGGGCGTGCCGGTCGGCCCGCACGCCGCCGAACCGCAACGTCCCGGCCGGCAGCTGCCGGTCGGTGCTGCCCTCGCCGATGCCGTGCTGGCGGTGGGTGATGTGGTCGGCCGACTCGCCGATCTCCAGGGCCCGCACGGTCTGGGCGGGTCCTCCCGGGAGGTCGGCGTACGCCTCGTCCGGACCTTGCTGCAGCAGGCGCGCCTGGCGCTCCTGGCCGTCCGGCCCCGCGAGCCAGACGCCCAGCGTGACGTCGGGGTCGAGGCCGCGGACGTCGAGGACCAGCCGTCGCGTGCCGGCCGGCACCGTCGGGCCGTCGGGTGGTGGCGCGGACGTCCGCAGCCGCGCGGCCAGCTCGGCGGCGCCGACGTCGCTGCCCGTGACCGTCGGCCAGCGGTGCACCAGCGGCAGCACGGCGGGGTCGACGCCGGCGAGCGGGAGGGACACCGCGCCGCTGCTGCCGGCGAAGGCGCCCACGGTGGTGCTCGTGACCCCCGAGACGACGACCTCGGGGGAGACCGACGTCAGCCGCTGCGCGTCCACGACCGTCGCGGGCAGCGGGACCTGGGTGCCGGGCGAGACACGGACGTCCAGCGGTACGGCCGCCGCGGCCCGGTCCTCGGCCGAGCGGCGCGTCGACTCCGACCAGGAGCCGGCCAGCAGGGCGGTGGCCAGCGTGGCCGCGAGGAAGCCCGCCGTCAGGCTGGGCAGGAGGGGCCGGCGGGCGGCGAGGAGCGTGATGCGGTGGAGCGGCCGGCGCCCCGGGTGGCGCACGGCACCGCCCGTCCGTCCCAGGAGCGCGACGACCGGGGTCCACAGGAGCGCGGCGACGAGCCCGACGGCGAGCGTGAGCGCGACGAGGGCGGCGACCGGCAGCGGCGCGCGCGGGTCGGAGGTCGGGCGGACGAGGGCGAGCAGGGCGAGCCCGCCGGCGACGACGACCATCGCGACGAGCCCGAGGCGCACGGTGCGCGGCCGCACCGTCGGGCCCACGGCGACCGCCAGGCTGCCGAGGACCGCCGCCACGCCCAGACCGAGCACGACCGGCCACGCGCGCCCCAGCGCCGCGGACGCGCCGGCCACGCTCGAGGCGCCGCCGAGCGCGAGCACGACACCGAGGCCGCCGAGCACGCCCACGACGACGCCGGCCAGCACCGCGATCCCGGCCTGGAGCGCGGCGACGGCGAGCACCTGCGCGGGCCGGGCGCCGCGGCGGCCGAGGAGGGTCCCGTGCTGGCGGGCCGAGGGTCGGCGGCCCGCGGCGAGCACGAGGCAGAAGCCGAGCTGGAGGGCGCCCGCCCCGACGCCCAGCACGGCGAACCTGCCGGCGGAGTCCTGGCCGCGCGCGGCCGCGTCGAGGACGGCGGCGTCGGGCCAGACGAGGTTCAGGGGACCGGAGACCAGGCCGACCTCGGCGGAGAGCCGGTCGAGCGAGCCGGCGAGCCGGTCGGCGCCGCGGGTCGCCACGACGGCGGGGTCGAGGGGGGCGAACCAGGCGAGGTTGCGTCCGTAGAGCGTCAACCCCTCGAGGTCGGCCATCGCGCCGGGGTCGGCGCCGAGGAGCAGCGGCTGGCCCGGGGCGACGAGGCCCAGGCCGACGAGCAGGGGTTCGCGGAGGGTGGCGGTCCCGGTGACGACCAGGCCCAGGCCGCGCGCCGGCCCGGTCAGCGCGGCGAGGTCCGCGTCGGCGACGCCGCCGCTGCTCACCGCGAGCACCTCGCACGCGGTCGGGGCGCAGGACGCCGGCAGTCGCCCGGAGGCGAGGGCGACCTCGTCGGCGAGCGGGTCGAGCGCGGCGACGGTGGTGTCGGTGCCCTGCAGCGAGAGGGCCCGGAACGCGAGGGCCCGTGTCGGGGCGAGCAGCCCGGCGTCGGCGAACCCGGCCTGCACCCGGCCCGAGACCCCGGTCAGCTCGGGGCCGCGCAGGTCCCGGGAGGTCACCGCGAGGACCCCGCGCGACGCGTCGGGCACGGCGGCGACCGCCTGCTCCACCGCGCCGACGGCGGCGCGCTCCTGGAGCCCGACGGCGGCGAGCGGCATCACCGCGGCGAGCGCGGCGCCCAGGGCCAGCAGGAGCCACGAGCCGGGCCGGTGCCGCAGCCCCGCCCAGGCCAGCGCCAGCTCGCCCACCTCGACCTCCTTGCCGGTCCCCGTCGACCCGTCGTGCTCGGCATCTAACCACCAAAACGTTGTCGGTGGTAAGCATGGGGCATGATGCAGCAGCCCGGGGGCCGCCAGCCCGCGCCGGCGCACCTGCAGCCGCTGCAGGACCTGCTGAACACCGTCGACCTCGAGTCCGAGGCCGACGAGCTCGCGGCGGCCCGGTTCGCGGCCTGGGCCGGGGCGCGCGGCGTCACCGACGCCGGGGAGGACGACCGCGTACGCCTCCAGCGGCTCCGCGAGGACCTGCGCGCCTGGGTGGGCGACCACGCCGAGCGGGTTCCCGGTCCCGTCGAGGCCGCCGTCGCCCACGCCGCCCTCCGGGTGGAGGTGGTCGACGGCCGGCTGCGGACGACGTCGGCGACCCCGTTCGGCCGGCTCGTCGCCGACGTGGTCGAGGGCGTCCGCGAGGCCGTGCGCGTCGACGACTGGAAGCGGCTCAAGATCTGCAGCCGCAGCTCGTGCCGCTGGGCCTTCTACGACCACTCGCGCAACAACAGCTCCCGCTGGTGCCACAGCACGATCTGCGGCGCCCGCGAGAAGTCGATGCGGGCGTACCGCAAGCGGGCCGGGCGGGCGGACGAGCGAGGGCGACCCGCCTGAGCACGCCCTGTGCAACCGTTCCCGGGGCCGCCGGACGGCGACCGACGGGCCTGCTCAGGTCGGCTAGGGTCGACCGCGTGCGAAGAGCCAACATCGTGTGCACGCTCGGGCCGGCCGCGGAGGCTCCGGAGCGCTTGATCGAGCTCGTCGAGGCGGGCATGGACGTGGCCCGGCTCAACATGAGCCACGGCGGCTACGCCGACCACCTCATGCGGCTGGAGAACACCCGCGCCGCGGCCAAGGCCGTGGGCCGGCCGGTGGGCGTGCTCGCCGACCTGCAGGGGCCGAAGATCCGGCTCGGACGGTTCGCGGACGGCCCGGAGCAGCTCGAGGTCGGGGCCCGCTTCACGATCACGACCGACGACGTGCAGGGCGACGTGCAGCGGTGCGGGACGACGTACAAGGGCCTGCCCGGCGACGTCTCGCCCGGCGACCTGATCCTGGTCGACGACGGCAAGCTCACGCTCAAGGCCGTCGAGGTGACCGACACCGACGTCGTGACCGAGGTCGTCGTCGGCGGGCCCGTCAGCAACAACAAGGGCCTCAACCTGCCCGGCGTGGCCATGAGCGTCCCGGCCATGAGCGAGAAGGACTCCGACGACCTGCGCTGGGCGCTGCGCAACGGCGTCGACATGGTGGCGCTGTCCTTCGTCCGCAGCGCCGACGACATCAAGCTCGTGCACCAGATCATGGACGAGGAGGGCCGTCGGGTCCCCGTCATCGCCAAGATCGAGAAGCCGCAGGCCGTCGAGAACCTCGACGGGATCGTCGACGCCTTCGACGCGATCATGGTCGCGCGCGGCGACCTCGGCGTCGAGCTGCCGCTGGAGGAGGTGCCGCTGGTCCAGAAGCAGATCGTGACCGCGGCCCGCCGCTGGGCCAAGCCCGTCATCGTCGCTACCCAGATGCTCGAGTCCATGATCAGCGCGCCGCGCCCGACCCGGGCCGAGGCCTCGGACGTCGCCAACGCGATCCTCGACGGCGCCGACGCGGTCATGCTCTCCGGCGAGACCAGCGTGGGCGACTACCCCGTGGTCACCGTGCAGACGATGGCCCGCATCGTCGAGAACACCGAGAAGCACGGGCTGACCCAGATCAGCGACGTCGACTGGGACCCGCACACCACCAGCGGCGTCATCACCCTCTCCGCCGAGCAGGTGGCGCACCGCCTGGGCGCCAAGTTCATGGTCGCCTTCACCCACTCGGGCGACTCGGCCCGCCGCCTCTCGCGGCTGCGCTCCGAGATCCCGATCCTCGCCTTCACCCCGATCGAGCAGACGCAGGCGGAGCTCACCCTGACCTGGGGCGTCGAGACCTTCCTCGTCCCGATGGTCGGCCACACCGACGACATGATCCGCCAGGTCGACCTGGCCCTGACGCAGTCGGGCCTGATCACCGAGGGCGAGCTCGTGATCATCGTCGCCGGCTCCCCGCCCGGCGTCACCGGCCACACGAACATGATCCGGGTCCGCCGGATCGGGGCGCCGCTGTAGTCCTCCTCGCGCCCGGGCTACGCCGGACGCTCCTGCCTTCCGGCTCCCGAGCCCGTGCATTTCACGACAACGTGAAATGCACGGGCTCTGCCACATCTGCAGGACGAGCAGAGCCCGTGCAACCTGAGCCAGCTGGGCGGCTGGCCAGGCCTGAGTGTGAGCCGGACGCCCGTGCGAGGCTACGGGACCAGGACGAGGCGGACGGGGAGGTCCCAGGCGGACTCGACCTCGCTGAGGGGGTGCTCCTCGAAGTCGACGGTCAGGTGGCCCTCGAGCGCCGCGGCGAACATGGCCTTCGTGGCCGCCGGGGCCAGCTCGAGGGGGAAGCTGCCGATGCCGTTGCCCGAGATCTCGATGGCGCTGCTGCGGATGACCGGAGCCGGGAGGGCGAGCTCGGCGCCGGCCAGGTTCCCGATGTTGACGAACCGTACGGGTCGGTGCGGGTCGACCTTGTTGGCCACCAGCGCGTCGAGGACCGCGCGCGCCGGCTGACCCCAGAGGTAGTCCAGGACGATGTCGTACGCGCCGTCCGGGCCGGCCGCCTCGGCCAGCGGCGCGGCGAGGTCGTCGGCGAGCGTCACGGTGGCGTCGGCGCCGAGCTCGGCCGCGCGGGCCAGCCCCTCGGCGTTGCGGCCGAGGGCGACGACGCGGGCCGCGCCCTGGGCCTTGGCCGCCTGCACGGCCAGCAGGCCGGAGGTGCCGGTCGCGCCGACCACGAGCACGGTCTTGCCCTCGGCGCCGATGCGGCTCAGGGGGATCCAGGACGAGCCGGCCGGGTTCACCAGCGCGGCGGCGGTTGCGGAGGACAGCCCCTCGGGGACCTCGACCCCGGCGCCCTGGGGCAGCGAGACCCGCTCGGCGAGCATGCCGTACGGGGCCTGGACGCCGGCCGCGTACACCCGACGGCCGTCGGGCAGCCGGACGACCCCGTCCAGGCCGGGCACGAAGGGCGGCTTCGTGCTCGCGCTGTAGTGGCGCCCGGCGGCGATGGTGCGCACGATCACGTGGACCGCGGAGGCCAGGACCTCGGCCTCGACGCGGCCCTCGCCCACGACCGGGTCGGCGAAGTCGTCGTAGCGGGGGGCCTGCTCGGTGTCGTGGACGACGGCTGCCTTCACGGGGTGCTCCTTGTGCGCGTGGACCGGGCGGACGCCTCGGCCTCCGCCAGCGCACAAGTCCTTTCCGCGCCGGGATGTTCCGCAGGACCGCCCGTCAGCCGCCGAGCACCGCGCCGAACCCGGCTCGCTCGGGCTCGGGGACGCCGAGGGCGCCCAGCGTGAAGGTCTTCGCCTTCTTCGTGGTGAAGCCCTTGCCCTTTCCGCGCAGGGCCACGACCAGCCCGGTGCCGTCCTCGCCCGGGACGCCGACGTCGAGGTCCAGCCGCCCGTCGCCGTCGTGGTCGAGCAGCGCGAGGGCGCTGCCGAAGGCGTCGCCGCGCTGCGCCGTGCCCGGGACGCCCCTCGTGTGCTGGTCGAGGGTCAGGTTCCCCCTGGTGCGCCAGCCGGCGCCGGCACCGTGGACGATCGTCACGCGGCCCTTGCCGTCGTTCTCCCCGGGCGCCCCGACGACGAGGTCGGTGCGTCCGTCGCGGTCCAGGTCGGCCAGCGCGAGGGCGCTGCCGAAGGCGTCGTCCGGCTCGTCGACGCCCGGGACGCCCCGGCTGGCCTGGGTGAGCACGAGCGTCCGGTCCAGGGCGAGAGGTCCCGTCGGCTTCAGCCCGAGGATGCGCACCGACCCTGGCGCGCCGGCCGCCGGTCGGGGCAGGGCGACGACGACCTCGGGCCGGGACGAGCCGGTCACGTGCCCGACCGCGAGCGCGGCCGCGTCCACGTAGTCGAGGGAGTGGGCGAGCCGCGTGCACCCGGCGGGTCCGCCGACGGCGCCCGGGCAGACGCTGACCGAGCCGGGGTAGACGGCGTGCTGGTCGTTCGCCCCGGAGGAACCGACCACGAGGTCGGTGACGCCGTCGCCGTTCAGGTCGCCCGCGCCCAGGGTGGCGCCGAAGCCGCTGTCCCAGTCCTGGTGACCGCCGCCCAGCCCTTGGCGGTGCAGCGTCCGCACCGGGTTCCTGCTCAGCCCGCCGCTGCCGCCCGAGAAGACCAGCACGGTCCCGCTCGCGCCGCGATCCCCGGCCACGGGCACGTAGTCATTCTGGGTACCGACCGCCAGGTCGGGGTAGCCGTCGCCGGTGAAGTCGCCTGTCGCCACCGTGCTCCGGAGGCCGAGCAGGTCGTCGTCGGGGTCAGGGTTGCCGCGCGAGCTCAGTCGGCTGAGGTCGAGCCCGCTCGGTGACCCGGGCACGATGCTGAGCACGCTGGTGCTCGTGGCGGCTCCGAGGGCGACCGGCGTCCAGGCGACCAGGTCGGCGTACCCGTCGCGGTCGAAGTCGGCGCTGGTCAGCCCCGAGCCGAAGCGACCTCCTTCGATCACGTAGTCGCCGAGCTCGGGCAGCGCCTGGGTCAGGAGGCGGGCCTCCGGCACGAGCCCGTCCTCGGAGGTCGGCAGGACGACGACGCCGCCCGCCTCCCAGCCCATGCTGCCGACCTTCAGGCCCGGCGCGCCGGCGACCAGGTCCTGACGGCCGTCGCCGTCGAAGTCGTACGGCTCGGCGAGCTGCGTGGCCGCCGAGGCCGTCGGACCCGACGTCGTCAGGGGTCCGAGCGGTCCGGCGACCACGCCGGTCACCATCGCAGCGAACAGGGTCACCAGTGCCCGACGTGCCATCTCGGCCTCCTCGGTTCCTGAGAGGAACCACCCTCCCACAGCGTGAGAACTTCAGCCGAGAGGTGAAGGAATCAGATGAAGGTGACGCCCTGCGCCAGCGGCAGCTGCCCCGAGTAGTTGATCGTCTGCGTCGAGGGGCGCATGTACGCCTTCCAGGCGTCGGAGCCCGACTCGCGACCGCCGCCGGTCTCCTTCTCGCCGCCGAAGGCGCCGCCGATCTCGGCGCCCGAGGTGCCGATGTTGACGTTGGCGATGCCGCAGTCCGAGCCGGCCGCCGACAGGAACCGCTCCGCCTCGGCCTGGTCGGAGGTGAAGATCGCCGACGACAGGCCCTGCGGGACGGCGTTGTGCTCCGCGACCACCACGTCGAGGTCGTCGTAGGTCATCACGTAGAGGATCGGCGCGAACGTCTCCTCGTGCACGATCGGCGTCTGCGACGGCATCGAGACCACGGCCGGGCGGACGTAGTACGCGTCGGGGTGCTCGTCGGCGAGCTCGCGGTCGCCGCCGACGAGGACGGTGCCGCCCTGCTCCTGCGCGGCGGCCAGCGCGGCCTGCTGCGCCTCGAACGAGCGTCGGTTGACGAGCGGTCCGACGAGGACGCCCTCGGTGCGGGGGTCGCCGACGGCGAGCGTCTCGTACGCGGCCACGACCCGCTTGGTCAGCTGGTCGGCGACCGAGGAGTGCACGAAGAGGCGGCGCAGGGTGGTGCAGCGCTGGCCGGCGGTGCCGGCGGCGGCGAAGACGACGCCGCGCAGGGCCAGGTCGAGGTCGGCCGACGGGGCGATGATCGCGCCGTTGTTGCCGCCGAGCTCGAGCAGCGTCCGGCCGAAGCGCTCGGCGACGACCGGGCCGACCTCGCGGCCCATCCGGACCGAGCCGGTGGCCGAGACGAGCGCGACGCGGCGGTCGGCGACCATGCGCTTGCTGCCGTCGGCGTCGGTGAGGAGCAGCTGGTGGATGCCCTCCGGCGCACCCGACTCGGCGACGGCCCGGGCCAGCAGCGCGTCGACGGCGATGGCCGAGAGGCGGGTGACGTCGGCCGGCTTCCACACGACGGTGTCGCCGCAGACGAGCGCGAGCGCGGTGTTCCAGGCGTAGACCGCGACGGGGAAGTTGAACGCGGAGATGACGCCGACGACGCCGAGGGGGTGCCACACCTCCTGCAGGCGGTGCCCGGGACGCTCGGAGGGCATCGTCTTGCCGAAGAGCTGGCGCGACTGGCCCACGGCCAGGTCGGCGATGTCGATCATCTCCTGCACCTCGCCGAGCGCCTCGGACGGCGTCTTGCCGACCTCGGCGGTGACGAGGGTGGCGAGGTGCTGCTTGTGCTCGGTGAGCAGCTCGCCCCAGCGCTTGACCACCTGGCCGCGCAGCGGCGCCGGGGTGTCGCGCCACGCCGGGAACGCCGCGGCCGCGCGCCCGACGGCGGCGTCGATGGCGTCCGTGGAGTCGAGCCGGGTGCCGACGAGCGGCTCGCCGGTGATCGGGCTGGCCACGGTGCTGTCGCCGCCGACGGCGGTGAGGTCGACGCCGCAGGCCTCGAGCGCAGCGCGGACGTCGTCGGCCAGCGGGGAGGCGGAGCTCGTACGGGTGAGGGTCTCGGTCATGCGGGTGCGTTCTCCTGGGTCTGGCTGAGCGGTGCGGGCGTCGTGGCGGTCGTGAACCGGATGGTGAGGCCCAGCGCGGCCTCGGCCTCGGCGAGCGAGGCGGCCTGCTGAGCGGCGTAGAGGTCGTTCGGGTCGGCGATCGGGATGCCCACGACGGCGCTCAGGCGCTCGAGGTCGTACGGCGTCCCGAGCTGCTCGTCGTCGCGCGAGCCCTCGTCGGTGAGGTTGGACTGGAAGATCCCGGCCGCCGAGCGGGGGAGGAAGTCCTCGTAGACGATCGGTTCGGCGACGAGCGCGCCGGACGCGAGCAGGTCGCCCAGCGCCACGCTCCCTGTGCCTGTCGCCGCGCTCCCTGAGCCTGTCGCCACGCTCCCTGAGCCTGTCGAAGGGCGCGCGCCCCCGTCAGCGACACGGAACCGGAAGAACCCGAGGCCCGCGAGCGCGAGGCCGGTCTCGGTCGCCGGCAGGTGCTCGCGCCAGACGTCGGCGGCGACCTCGACGCGGGTGGTGCCCTCCGGTGCGGCGGCCAGCCGCCGGTCGACCTCGGCGGTCAGCGTGTCGTAGAGGTCGCGCCCGGCCGTGGTCAGCGCGATCCCGCGCTGCTCGACCTCCCCGAAGCGCACCCGCAGCTCGCCGCTGCTGATGGTCCCGTCGGCCTCGCGGAACGCCCGCGGCTCGGCGAGCGCCTTGAACGACGTCTGCCGCAGCAGGACGTCGGGGCCCTCCCATCCGGGCGGGCCCTGGATCTCCGGGATCATCGTGATGCCCAGCGCGCTCATGCGGGCGTAGAGGTCGTCGATGTCGAGGACCCGCGGCGTGAGGTGGTTGATGTGGGTGGCCGGGACGCCGCCGATGTCGGCCGCGACGGCCGAGATCGCCTCGAGGTGGGCGTACCAGGCGCGGTCGATGGGTTCGGTGGAGAGCGCGAACGAGGCGGTCGCGAGCTCGAGGAACCGCTCGGCGTCGGCGCCGGCCAGCCCGCCCTGGGCCACGGCGAGGTCGGCGAGGGCAAGCGCGTCGGGGGCGAAGAGCTCGCGGGCGGCGACGAACGACTCGAGGCGCTCCTGGGTCTCGGCGTCGAAGAAGCGCCGGTCGTCGGTCACGAGCATCGAGGTGAAGACGCGGAAGGGGTTGCGCGCCAGCTCGTCGACGTCGGTCGGGCGGAAGGCGGTGGACACGACCGGGACCGAGCTGGCGGACGCGTCGCGCAGGTCGTAGAAGCCGACCGGGTGCATCCCGAAGCCCGCGAACAGCCGGGCGACCTGGGCCATCTCGGCCGGGGACCCGACGCGGATCGCCCCGTGCCGCTCGGCGGTGACGCGGCTGATCGACCCGAGCCGCTCCGCGTCGGCGCCGTGCTCGGCGACGAAGTCCTCGTTCACGGCGCGCGAGACGTCGACCAGCGTCGTGTACGCCGGGACCTCGCGGCCGTAGAGCGTCGCGAGCGACACCGCGAAGCGGGCCCGCAGCTCCCACTGCGGGACGAGCGCCGGGGCGGGGTCCGGAGCCTGCCGGAGGACCGAGGGCGCACTCATGGTCGGAGCTCCTTCGTCAGATGATGGGGACCGTCAGATGATGTGGACCTCGGCCAGCAGCGCGTGCCCGGCCGGGTCGGGGTCGAACCGTGCCACGTCGAAGGGCGTCACGTCGAGGAACGGCTCGACACCACGGTAGAGGTCGCGGACGACTTCTCCAACCGCGGGCGCCTGCAAGAATCCGTGCCCCGAGAACCCCGTGGCGTAGAAAAAGCCGTCGAGACGTCGCGACGCGCCAATGATTGCGTTGTGATCCGGGGTGTTCTCGTAGAGACCGGCCCAACCGCCGGCCAGCGGACGCCCGACCAGGGACGGGGCCACGACCCGGGCCGCGGCGTCGAACGCCGGCACCCACGCGTCGTCGAACACCCGGTCGAAGCCCTCCGGCTCGTCGGCGTTGGAGATGCCGAGCAGCATCCCCGCCGGGTAGTTGTGGAAGTAGAGCGTCGTCGACAGGTCGAGGGTGAAGGGCACGGTGGGGAAGGGGCGTCCACCCGGGTTCGCGTCCTGCGGCGTGAACCCGATCTGACGCCGGACGGGGACCACCGGCAGGTCCACCCCGGCCATCGCGCCCAGCCGGGCCGACCAGGCGCCGGCGGCGACGACGACCGCCCCCGTACGGATCGTGCCGCGGTCGGTCTCGACCGCGCTGACGGCGCCGCCGGTGGTCTCGATCCCCGTCACCGTCGTGCCCTCGGCGACGTGGCCCCCGAGCGCGGTGAGGGCGGTGGCGTACGCGGCGACGACCCGGGCGGGTTCGGCGTAGCCGTCGCGCGCGGAGAAGGAGGCGCCGGTGAGGACGCTGCCGTCGACCAGCGGATTCAGCTCGACCGCCTGCGCCGGCGTGATCATCCGGCCGCTGCCGCCCAGGCTCCGCTGCAGCGCGGTGCTGGCCTCGACGGAGGCGACCTCGGCGTCGCTGCGGCACAGGAAGAGGTAGCCGACCTGGCGCAGGCCGATGTCGGTCGAGAAGTCAGCGGCGAACCGCTCGAAGGTCTCCAGGCTCCGCTGGCCGAGCTGCACGTTGCCGGGGTCGGAGAAGGTGGCGCGCACCCCGCCGAAGGGCTTGGCCGACGAGCCGCAGCCCAGCGTGCCCTGCTCCAGCACCACGACGTCGCGGACGCCGGCCTCGGCGAGGTGGAAGGCGATGCTCGTGCCCATCACCCCGCCGCCGACGACGACCACCTCGGCGTGCCGGGGTAGGGGGTCGCGGTCGTCGCGGGCAGGTCGGGAGGGCTCGGTCATCTCGCTTCCATCGTCTCGTGGTCCTTCGTTCAGCACAATCGACACCTGCTCGACGCACCGTTGAGCGTTCCTGTACGAGACTGCGAGCATGAGGTGGACGCTCGACCAGCTCCGGACGCTCGTCGCGGTCGCCGACGAGGGCACGATGAGCGGCGCGGCGGCGTCCCTCGGCTACACGACCGGGGCGGTGTCGCAGCAGATGGCGGCGCTCGGACGCGCGGTGGGCAGGACCCTGTTCGTGCGCGACGGGGTCCGGCTCGTGCTGTCCGACGACGGGCGCGTGCTCCTCGAGCAGGCGCGGCTCGTGCTCGAGGCCGAGAGGCGCGCGTCGGCCGTGGTGCGCGGGCCGTCGCCGGCGGCCGCCGTACGGCTGGGAGTGTTCGGCTCGGCCGCCGTGGTCGGCCTGCCCGCCGCCCAGGTGTTGCTGGCCGACGACCCGACGGTCGCGCTCCAGGCCGTCGAGGTCGACGTGGAGGCGATGCCGGACGCGGTCCTGCGCGACGAGATCGACCTCGCGCTGGGCCTCGACTACTCCGACGCCCCGCTCCCGCCGCGTCGCGGCCTCGACGTCGCGCGGCTGCACCGCGAACGGTTCCTGCTGGTGCTCCCACCCGGTGGCGGCGCCGACCTCACGTCGGCCGAGGAGGTGCGCGCGTACGCCGACGCGACGGACTGGATCCTGCCCCCGGCGACGTCGACGTTCGGCCGGGCGGTCCGCGCGGCCTGCGCCCGGGCCGGGATCGCGCCGCGCGAACGGCACCTCGTCACCGACACCGCCGTGTCGATCGCGCTGGCCGAGGCAGGCCTGGGCATCACCCTGGTCACCCCGCTCATGCTGGCGATGCGCGCGACGACGGCCCCCACCGTGCCCCTGCCCGGACCCTCGACCCGCGACGTCGTCGCGCTCGTCCGGACCTCCGCGCTGCAGCGGGCGGGCGTGGTCCGGGTGCGCTCGGCGCTGGTCGAGGCGTTCGGCCGCGAGAAAGGTTCGCCGGGGCTGTAACGCGGGAGATGGGATGGGCGATGAAGGGGTCGAGAGGCAGCGAGTACCTGAACCCCCGAGCAGGCATTCGCTGCCTCTCGTCATGTCTCCAGCCGCTGCGCGACCATGTCCCCTGAGCGTGTCGAAGCGCCTGCGGTGACGCTCCTCGCGCCACGCGACCACGTTCCCCGATCTTGTCGAAGGGCCCGCTGTAACGCTTCCCCCGCCGCGAGCGATGAAGGGGTCGAGAGGCAGCGACTACCTGAACCCCCGAGCAGGCATTCGCTGCCTCTCGTCATGCCCAGGGGCTGGTCCCCTCAGCCGAACCCGCCGGCCAGGGCCACGATCCCGACGACGATGCCGGCGAGCACGAGCAGCGCGATGGTGCCCAGCCCGACGTAGAGGCCGATCTTCTCGTTGAGGCTGCGCTCCTGCTTCCAGCCCAGCGCCTTGGCGCTGTCCTCGACGAGCCGTCGCCCGACGCCGGAGTCGAAGCTGCGCTCCGACTCCTTCCGAAGGCCCCCGCCTCCGAGGGAGTAGGTCCGCTGGACGCTCTTGCTCACGACCCTGCCGCGCTGCACCCCGACCGCAGCACCCAGCGTCGGGCGCTCCCGGCCGTCGACACCGGCCTGCCAGGTCAGCGTCCGGAGCTCGTCCTCCACGCCCACCGTGCGCCGCGCCTCTTCGGTGCGCACGTGGTGCACCGACGCCTGGACCAGCCGCCACTCCCGGAACGTCCCGAACCACTGCGGGTCCTCCAGCGCGAGCCGGACGTCGAACCCGGACGGCGTCGGCTCCACCACGTACGGCGTCCCCTGCGCCCGGGCCCGGACGGCCTCGGCCAGCTCCTGCGTCGCGCTCATGCGCGACAACCTAGGGCGCCGAGGGGTCCGGGACCTGACGCCCGTCCTCGTGCGCCCTGACCGCGGCCCGCCGTCTCGCGCGACGGAGCTCGACCACGCTCAGCACGAGCGCCGCGCCGGAGAACACCAGGGACACCGCGAGGGCCGAGGTGACGGCCCCCGTGTACGGCCCGGGCCGACCGGCGGTCCCCGCTGCGGCACCGGCGCCGAGCGCCGCGACGAAGACGGTGCCGAGCACGGTCTGCCCGGTGGCCGAACCGACCCGCTGAGCGGTCTGCAGGACCCCGCCGGCGGCTCCTCCGCGGACGGGGTCGACCTCGGCGAGGGTGAGGGTCTGGTTGGGCGTGACGATCGACCCGCCGGCGATGCCGAGCGCGAAGAGCGGCAGCGCGAGCCGCAGGCCGACCTGGAGCGGGGTCACCACCGGGTCCAGCAGGAGGACGACGCCGATCACCGTGGTGGCGAGGAAGAAGACGAGGACGGCCCCGACGACGAGCGGACGACCGACCCGCTGCACCAGCCGGCCGGCGAGCGGGGCGCCGAGGACGGACCCGAGGGCGAGGGCGGTCACCCCGAGCCCGGAGTGCAGAGCGGTGAACCCGAGCCCGTCCTGGTAGTAGAGGGACAGCACCAGCGGGATCCCGGTGTTGCTGCAGAAGAACACCACCGCGAAGACCACGCCGGTGACGAAGGTCGGGACCCGGAACAGCCGCAGGTCCAGCAGCGGCCCGGCGTCCGCGCGGGTGAGGTGCGCCTCGCGCCGCACGAACATCAGCAGGAGGCCCGCGGCCGGGACGAGCAGCAGGAACAGCCGGACGTCGTGCAGCTGGTTGATCTCGACGATCGGGAAGAGCACGCAGAGCAGACCCGTGCCCAGGAGCAGCGCCCCGAGGAGGTCGAGCCGGCTGCTCGAGGCGGCGCGGGGGCGGACGACCGGCACCCACGCGCGGGCCAGCAGCACGGCGACCAGACCGATCGGCACGTTGATGAAGAACACCAGCCGCCACCCGTACTCGGGCCCGCCCGCGGCGATGAGCAGCCCGCCGACGACCGGTCCCAGGGCGGTGCCCACGCCGACGGTGAGGCCCAGCCGCCCGAACGCCCGCCCGCGTTCGGCCCGCGGGAACGTGTTCTGGATGAAGCCGGACACCTGCGGGCCGATCACTCCGCCGAACAGGCCCTGCACGACCCGCACCGCGATCAGCGCCCCCGGTGAGGGCGCCAGCCCGGCCGCCGCGCTGGCGACGACGAAGCCGGACACCCCGACGACGAACATCCGCCTCCGCCCGGTCGCGTCGCCCAGCCGGCCGCCGATCACGGGCATCAGCCCGAAGGCGAGGATGTAGCCGCTCACCACCCACTGCAGCTCCGTCGGCCCGGCGCCGGTCGAGCGTCCGATCGACGGCAGGGCGACGTTGGTCACGCTCACGTCGAGCAGGGCGCAGAACTGGCCCATGAGCATGACGAACAGGGCCCGCCAGCGTCGGGGGTCCAGCTCGTCGGTCGTCGCGGAGCCCGCAGGCGCCGTCGGTCCGCTCGACCGCGACGTGCCGGCGAGGTCCGTGTCGCCGTCCCGCATCCGAGCCTCTCCGGTCGGAAGGCCCGTCCGCCATCCGCTCCGTCCGCCCACGCTACGACGGGCGCCAACCGAGGACTCGGGCGAGCGGTGAGGCCTCGACCGCACCGACAGGGCACGTCGACGAGCAGTCCGTTGATTGTCAGACAATCGACTGCTAGCGTGCGGGCCATGATCACGTTGGGCGCCGCCGGCGGAGAGCGACGCCCGCTCGCACCCGTCGCGTCGGTCTCCCGGCGCGAGGCCGTGCTCGCGCAGATCCGCCGCGGCATCGTCGCCGGCGCGCTGCGGCCGGGGGACAAGCTCACCGAGCTGGCGCTCGCCGCCGACCTGCAGGTCAGCCGCGCCACCGTGCGGGAGGCGCTGGGTCAGCTCGCCCGCGAGGGCCTGGTCGTCTCCGAGCCCTACCGGGGCCTGCGGGTCGCCGACCTCGACGGGGCCGCGCTGCGCGACCTCGCCCGGACCCGCGCGGCCCTCGACGTGCTCGCGGCGCGCGACATCCTCGCCGACACCAGCGGTGCCCGGCTCGCCGCGGTCCGCAGGGCCTGGAGCGACTTCGAGACCTCGGCCTTCGACGCCGACCCCGTCGCCCGCCACGAGGGGCACCTCGCGTTCCACCGCGCCGTGTGGTCCGCCGCCGAGAACGTCGTGCTCGACCAGCTCTGGCCCGTCATCTCCGCGCACCTCACCATCGCGCTCGCGCAGGACCAGGCGGTGCGTCACGACCCCGACCGTGCGCACCGGCTGCACCGTGCGCTCGTCGACGCCCTGGAGAGCGGCGACGAGGCCCGCGTCGAGCAGACGTTCCGCGAGCACAGCATCACCAGCGCCGACGAGCTGATCGCCCTGCGCCGCCCGCCGGACGACGCGGACGGGGCCTCAGGCTCGGGGCACGACGAGAGGACCATCGCATGAGAACGCTCGTGATCGGCGCCACCGGCCTGGTCGGCGGCGCCGCGGCCGACGCGCTGGAGGCGTACGGCGACGAGGTGCTGAGGGCCTCGCAGAGCTCCGCCTTGGCGGTCGACGTGCTCGACGCCTCCTCGGTCGCCGCGCTGCTCGACCGGGTCACCACCGACGGCCCGCTCGACGCGGTGGTCTGCGCGGTCGGCTCCGTGCCGTTCAAGCCGCTCGCCGACCTGGGCGCGGAGGACTACCTCGCGGCCTACCGCGGCAAGGTCGCCAGCCAGGTCGACGTCACCCGGCTCGCGACGCCCCACCTCGTCGACGCCGGGTCGATCACGCTCACCACCGGCGTCCTCGCCCGCGAACCCATCCGGACCGGCGCCGCCGCCGCCCTCGCCAACGGCGCGGTCGAGTCGTTCGTCGTCAGCGCCGCGGCCGAGCTGCCGCGCGGGCTGCGCATCAACGCCGTGAGCCCGACCGTCCTCGTGGAGGCCACCGGCTACCACCCGTTCTTCCCCGGCTTCGCCCAGGTGAGCGCGGCCGAGGTCGGCCAGGCGTTCGTCAAGGCCGTCCACGGGGTGCAGACCGGCCAGGTCCACGCGCTGGACGGGCGCTGACGTGGCGGGCACCGGGACGCACGTCGTCGTGATCGGCGGCGGGGTCATCGGGCTCACCACCGCCTACCAGCTCGCCGTCGACGGGGCCCGGGTGACGCTCGTCGACGCCCGCCAGACCGGCCGCGGCGCCGCCGAGGTCAACGCCGGGTGGGTCTGCCCGGCCGAGTCCGCGCCGGTGCCCGGGCCCGGGATGATCAGCACCTCCCGGAGGTGGATGCTGCGCCGAGACAGCCCGCTCTACATCCGCCCCTCGCTGGACCCGCAGTTCGTCAAGTTCATGCTCGGCATGTGGCGCGCCTGCAACGGGCCCGCGCAGCAGGCCGGCTTCGAGGCCCACCTGCGGCTGGCCCAGAGCAGCGGGGAGGCGTACGACCGCTACCGCTCGGACGGACTGGACTTCGAGCTGCGCCACGACGGCCTGCTGATGGCCTTCCTCGAGGAGGAGAACCTCGAGCACCACCGCGGCCTGCTCGACCTCGCCCGGCGCTACGACCGTGAACCGCAGGTCCTCCTCGGCGACGACGCCCGCGCGCAGGAGCCGCAGCTCTCCGACCGCGTGCACGGCGCCATCTACCTGCCGCGCGAGGACCACCTCGACCCGCCCGCCCTGATGCGTGCGCTCCACCGCCGCCTGGTGGAGCTCGGCGTGACGATCCTCGAGGGCGCGCCGATCAACGGGGCGGAGCACGGGGCTGTGCCCGGCGGCGAGGGGCTGCGCACCATCGTGGCGGGGCAGGAGCGCGTCGGCGCCGACGCCTTCGTGCTCGCGGCCGGCGCCTGGACCGGGCCCATCTCGCGGCTCCTCGGCGTCCCGCTGCCCGTGCGCCCCGGCAAGGGCTACAGCATCGACGTCGAGCCGTTCGACCTGCGCAGCTCGGTCAACCTCTCCGACGCGAAGGTCGCGGTCACGCCCCTGACCCGCAACCTGCGCCTCGCCGGGACGATGGAGTTCGCCGGGCTGGACGAGGAGCTCAACCAGGTGCGCATCGGCGCCATCCTGCGCGCCCCGTCCGCGTACTTCCGGGACTGGACCCCGCCCGCCGGGCCGGTGACGCCGAGGGCGGGCATCCGCCCCATGACCCCGGACGGCATCCCCGTGATCGGCCGCCTCGGCGACCTCGCCAACACGTACGTCTCGAGCGGGCACGGCATGCAGGGCGTCACCCTCGGCCCGGGCTCGGCCCTCGCGCTCAGCCGGCTCGTGCTGACCGGCGAGACGCCCGACGTGCTCGTGCCCTTCGCGCCCCAGCGCTTCACCCGAGCGCTCGTCCGCAGGACGCCGACGCGGAGCCTCGTCTCCGCCTGACCGCCCGCCCCGCTCGACCCCCGAGCCCGACCCGACCCGTCGAACCCAGGAGAGCCGTAGTGCCCCGCAAGCAGGTCCACCTGACCGGCATCCTCGCCGCCGTCCCCACCCCGTTCAGCGCCGACGGCTCGGCCGTCGACGAGGACGCGCTCGTCGCGCTCGTCGACCGTCTCGTCGGCGCCGGCGTCCACGGCCTCGTCCCGTGCGGCACGACCGGCGAGTTCACGAGCCTCAGCCCCGAGGAGCACCGCCGCGTCGTCGAGCTGTACGTCTCCGCCGCGGCGGGGCGGGTGCCCGTCGTGGCGGGCGTCGGTTCGCTGACGACCGCGGGAGCCATCAGCCTCGTGCAGCACGCCGAGCAGGTGGGCGCGGACGCGGTCATGCTCGTCCCGCCCTTCTACGACCCGCTCGACCTCGCGACCCTCAAGGTGTTCCTGGCCGACGTCGCCGCGGCGACGAGCCTGCCGATCATGTACTACAACGTCCCGGGCGCCACCGGGATCCGGCTCGACGCCGCCCAGGTGGCCGAGCTGGGCGACATCGAGGGCGTCGACTACCTCAAGGACACCTCGGGTGACGCCGTCGCCCTGACCGACCTGATCGTCAGCCGCGGGTCGCGGATCAAGGCGTTCAACGGCTGGGACACCCTCACGTTCGCGGGCCTCGCGCTCGGCGCCGAGGCGTCGGTGTGGGGCGTCGCGGGGCTCGTGCCCGAGCAGGCCGTGGCGCTGTGGGACACCTTGGCCGTGAAGGGCGACCTGGGCGCGGCGCGCGAGCAGTGGCGCGACCTGTGGGCGCTGAGCTCCTACCTGGAGTCGGTGAACTACGTCGCGGGCGTCAAGGCTGCCCTCGAGGTCCTCGGCCACCCGGCCGGTCCCACGCGGGCCCCGGTGCAGCCGCTCTCGGCCGAGCAGCGCGCCGGGCTGGCCGCCGTCCTCGAGCCCTTCGTCGCGGCGCAGGCCTGAGATGCCCCGGCTCGAGCTCCAGACGATCGAGGCCCACGCCGAGGGCGAGGCCGGACGGGTCGTGATCAACGCAGCCGGCCTCGTGCACGGCGAGACCATGGCCGAGCGGTTCGCCTACTGCCGTGACCACCTCGACCACGTACGGCGCTTCCTGCTGCGGGAGCCGCGAGGGTTCCCGGGCCTCTGCGCGGTCTTCGTGCTGCCGCCCGTCGAGCCGGGCTCCGACCTCGGGATCATCGTGCTCGAGCAGGGCGGGTTCACGGCGATGTCGGGCAGCAACACCATCTGCACCGTCACCGCGGTCCTGGAGAGCGGCCTCGTGCCGATGGTCGAGCCGGTCACCCGGGTCCGCATCGACACCGCCGTGGGCCCCATCGAGGCCGAGGCGGGTGTCTCCGGCGGCAAGGTGCGCAGCGTCACCGTCGCCAACGTGCCGGCGTTCGTCGTCGGGCTCGACGTCCCGCTCGAGGTGCCCACCTTCGGGACGGTCGCGGTCGACGTCGTGTTCGGCGGCGGCTTCTTCGTCCAGGCACCCGCCGCGGCGCTCGGCCTCGAGATCCACCCGGACCGCGGCCGCGAGCTCACGCGGGCGGGTGCCCTGCTCAAGCTCGCCGCCCTCGAGCAGCTCGACGTCCGGCACCCGCTGAACCCCGACATCAACGCGGTCGGCAACATCATGCTGCACTCCGGCGACCGGCAGCCCGGCGTGCAGGACCGCAACGCGGTCGTCCTCACCCAGGGTCCGCTGCGCGCGGACGACCCCAGCACGTGGACCGGCGCGCTCGACCGCTCGCCCTGCGGCACCGGCACCTGCGGGCGGATGGCGGCCCTGCACGCCCGCGGCGAGCTGGCGGTCGGCGAGAAGTTCAGCCACCGCAGCGTCATCGGCACCGAGTTCGTCGGCGAGCTGACGGGGACGACGACCCTCGGCGCGTACGACGCGGTCCTCCCGACGATCACCGGCAGCGGCTGGATCACCGGCCGCTCGACGTGGGTCCTCGACGACACCGACCCCTTTCCCGCCGGCTTCAGCGTCGGCGACATCTGGGCGCCGGGGTTGTGAAGACCGCTCACCCGTTCCGGGCCCTTCGACAAGCTCAGGGAGCGTCTCCGGGCGAGCGCCAGTGGCGTGAGCAGGAAGCGCTCCCCGAGCTCGTCGAAGAGGCCGCAGAGGAACGCTCCCTGAGCTTGTCGAAGGGCCCCGAAGGGGTTGGCGTGACGACCGGAGACGTGGAGGACAAGTGAGCCAGTACATCGGTGGGAAGCGCCGGGAGGCGCTGACCGGAACCAGCGACGTGGTCCGCGACCCCTCGACCGGCGAGATGGTGGCCGAGATCAGCCTCGCGGGCGCCGACGACGTCGACGCCGCGGTCGCCGCGGCCCGGGCGGCCTTCCCGGCCTGGTCCGGCGCGACGCCGGGGGAGCGGTCGGCGGTGCTGCACACGCTCGCCGGGCTGCTCGAGGCCGAGGCCGAGGACCTCGCCCGGACCGAGAGCCGGCAGGCGGGCAAGCCGATCCGGCTGGCGCGCGAGTTCGACGTCCCCGGGACGATCGACAACACCGCGTTCTTCGCCGGTGCCGCCCGCACCCTCGAGGGGCAGGCGACCGCCGAGTACTCGGCCGACCACACGAGCTCGATCCGCCGCGAACCCGTGGGCGTCGTCGGCTCGATCGCGCCCTGGAACTACCCGCTGCAGATGGCCGCCTGGAAGGTCCTGCCGGCGGTCGCCGCCGGCAACACCATCGTGCTGAAGCCGTCGGAGCTGACGCCGCTGACCACGCTGCGGTTCGCCGAGCTGGCCACGCAGGCCGGCCTCCCCGACGGGGTCTTCAACGTCCTCACCGGGACCGGCGTCGACGCCGGCGCCCCGCTGCTGCGCCACCGCGACGTCGACATGGTCTCCTTCACCGGCTCGACCAAGGTCGGCCGCACCGTGCTCGAGGCCGCCGCGACCAACGCCAAGCGCGTCCACCTCGAGCTCGGGGGCAAGGCCCCGTTCGTCGTGTTCGACGACGCCGACCTCGACGCCGCGATCCAGGGCGTCGTCGCCGCGAGCCTGATCAACTCCGGCCAGGACTGCACCGCCGCGACCCGGGCTATCGTCCACCGCTCGCTCCACGACGCCTTCGTCTCCGGCGTCGCCGACCTGTTCGCGGCCGTGCGGCTGGGCCCGACCGACGACCCCGCCACCGACCTCGGCCCGGTGATCAGCACCGCCCACCGCGACCGGATCGGGGCGCTGGTCGACCGCTCTCGCGCGTACGCGAAGGTCGTCACCGGAGGCCAGGCCCCGGGCGGCGCGCTGGCGCGGGGCTCGTACTACGCGCCGACCCTGATCACCGACGCCGGCAAGACCACCGAGGTCGTGCGCGACGAGATCTTCGGGCCCGTGCTCGTCGTGCTGCCCTTCGACACCGACGACGAGGCGATCACGCTGGCCAACGACACCCCGTACGGGCTCGCCGCCTCGGCCTGGACCCGCGACCTCTACCGCGCGCTGCGCGCCACCCGGGAGATCCGCGCGGGCTGCGTGTGGGTCAACGACCACATCCCGATCATCAGCGAGATGCCGCACGGCGGGATGAAGGAGTCGGGCTTCGGCAAGGACATGTCGACCTACTCCTTCGAGGACTACACGGTGGTCAAGCACGTGATGTTCGACCTCACCGGGGTCGCGGCCAAGCCGTGGCACCGGACGATCTTCACCCTGCCGGAGGGCCAGGCGTCGTGATCAAGGACCCGCAGCCGTCCTCGGCGCGACGCTTCGTCGACCGGGTCTGCCTGGTCACCGGTGCCTCGGGCGGCATCGGGTCGGCGATCGCCCACCGGCTGGCCGCGGAGGGGGCGGTCGTCCAGGTCGCCGACCTCGACCCGGTCGCCGTCGGTCGTGTGGTCGAGGACGTCGTGCTCGCCGGCGGCCGCGCTGTCCCGCGCGTCTTCGACGTCACCGACCCCGGCGCCTGCGCGTCCGCCGTGGACGACGTCGTGAACGACCACGACCGCCTCGACGTGCTGGTGAACAACGCCGGGGTCAACCGGCGCGGCGCCCTGCTCGACCTCGCCCCCGAGGACTGGGACCTGACCTTCGCGGTGAACGTCGACGCCGTTGCGCACCTTTGCCGGGCCGCGCTGCCGGTCATGGTCGCCGCGGGGCAGGGGGCGGTCGTCAACACGGCGTCGCAGTGGGGCCTGCACCCGGCGCCGGGCCACGTCGCCTACAACGCCTCCAAGGCGGCGGTCGTGTCGCTGACGCAGAGCCTCGCGCGGGACTACGCGCCCGCCGGGGTCCGGGTCAACGCGGTCTGCCCCGGCGAGATCTTCACCCCGATGGTCGCGGCGAACCTCGCCCGCACCGGCCGGACCAAGGCCGACCTCGACGCGCTGGTCCCGTACGGTCGCGTCGGGTACCCCGAGGAGGTCGCCGCGCTCGTCGCGTTCCTCGCCTCGGACGAGGCGCCCTACCTCTGCGGTGCCGCCGTCGAGATCACCGGCGCGCAAGCAGTGGCCTGAGCCGTCGCCCGAGCGCCCCCGACCAGCCCGAGGAGCAACCCATGAGCACGCCGGAGCCCGACCGCGTCGTCCTGGTCACCGGAGGGTCGCGCGGTATCGGCCGCGCCGCCGTCCGCGCGCTGCACCGTGAGGGCGCCCACGTCGTCCTGCACCACCGCGCCTCCGCGGAGGCGGCGCAGGCCCTGGCCGACGAGCTCGGCGCCGGTACGGGACAGAGTCGGGTCCACGTGCTCCGGGCCGACCTGGCGCAGCCCGGCGAGCCCGAGCGGCTGTGGCGCGAGGCCGTGGCCTGGCGCGGCCACGTCGACGTGCTGGTCAACAACGCCGGGATCTACCTGGCCTCGCCCCTCGACGACGACGCCGCGTGGACCTCGGGCTGGGCGGACAACCTCACGGTCAACCTGCTCGCGCCCGCCGAGCTCTGCCGCCTCGCGGTCGCGCACTGGCGCGAGCCGGGTCGTGCCGGGGGCGGCATCGTCGTCAACGTCACCAGCCGCGCCGCGCACCGGGGCGACGACGCCGACCACCTCGCGTACGGGGCGGCGAAGGGCGGGCTGCAGTCGCTGACCAAGGGCATCGCCCGGGCGTTCGCGCGGGACCGGATCCTGGCGTACGACATCGCTCCCGGCTGGGTGCTCACCGACATGATGGGACCCGACGCCGACGCCCTCGCCGCGACCATGCCGATGGGGGAGATCACCCCGCCGGAGGACGTGGCCGAGGTGATCGCCTTCCTGGCCTCCGGCCGCGCCCCGCACACCAGCGGCGCGACCATCGACGTGACCGGCGCCGACTACGTCCGCTGACGTGCCCCCTCGCTCCGTCCCCCCTCCGCCCATCCCCTCCGAGCGCCCCTCCACCGCGCCGAGCGGTAGGTTGCCGCGAACTTCGGGTGCGAAAAGGCGCGGCAACCTACCGCTCGGCGGTCGGTGGGGCTCGGTGGGGGTCGGTGGGGGTCGGTGGGGGCCGGTGCGGGTCGTCCAGGAACGGGCGCGGTCAGGGAATCAAGATCGCCCGCCCGCGGACGCGTCCGTGGTCGAGGTCGTCGATGGCGGTCTGGAAGTCGTCCAGCGCGTACGTGCTCGTGTGGAGCTTCACCTTCCCCCGGGCGGCGAGCGCCATCAGCTCGACGAGGTCGTTGTAGGAGCCGACCAGGTTGCCGATGATGTTGATCTCCGTCGACACGATGTCGATCGTGGGAACGCTGATGTTCTCGCCGTAGCCGACCACGTAGTAGTTCCCGGCGCGCCGCAGCATCGCCACGCCCTCCGCCGTCGCGCCGCCTTCGCCGACGAAGTCGATCACCGCTTCGGCACCCTTGCCGCCAGTGATCTCGAGAACCTTCTCCACGTGGTCACCGTCGGCGAGGACGGTCTGGTCGGCGCCGATCTCGGCCGCCAGCGCGAGGGCGTCCGGGTTGCGGTCGACGACGACGAGCGTCGCGGCCGAGATCGCCCTCATGACCTGCACGCCGATGTGGCCGAGGCCGCCGGCGCCGATCATGACGCAGAAGTCGCCGGGGTGCAGCGCCCGAGCCGCCTTGGCCGCAGCGTGGTACGCCGTCAGCCCGGCGTCGGCCAGCGCCGCGACGGCGGCCGGCTCCAGGCTCGGGTCGAGTTTGACCACGCTGCGGGCGTTCGTGAGGAGGTAGTCGGCGTACCCGCCGTCCGTGTCGATGCCCGGGAACCGGCTGTTCTCGCAGTGCACGTCGTCGCCGAACCGGCACGCGCGGCACAGCCCGCAGGTCACCAGCGGGTGCAGGATCACCGGGTCGCCGACCGCCACGTTGGTGACGGCATCGCCGACCGCGTGCACCCAGCCGGCGTTCTCGTGGCCGATCGTGTACGGCAGCTGCACCTGCGACTTCTCGGCCCACTGGCCCTCGAGGATGTGCAGGTCGGTGCGGCAGACGCCGGCGCCGCCGATCTTGACGACGACGTCGAGCGGACCGCTCGGCGTCGGGTCGGGGACCTCGCTCATCTGCAGCTTGTCGTGGTAGCCGGTCACCTGGACGGCGCGCATCATCGCTCGCTCTCGGGGGTCGTGGGGTGGGAGTCGCGGAGGGTCAGGTCGGGGTCGTCGGCCCGGGCGGTCTGGTCGTCCCCCGAACCCGGGTAGCGGGTGCGCAGGAGGCCGCGGCAGAAGTGCGCGTTGCCGTCGATCGAGATGCGCGTGGTGCGCGCGAAGCGCAGCCGCAGCGGCACCTGGTCCTCGGGGATCGGCGCCCCGCGGTCGTCGACCATGACCAGGGCCTCGGGTGCGTTCGAGAAGCCCAGGTCGAGGCGCCGTCGCAGCAGCGCGTCGGTCGACGCGTCCTTCGGCAGGTCGCCGACCCTCAGGCTGTGCAGGTCCTCGACCGTACGCGCGCCCGCCCTGATCAAGGCCGAGCACGACCGCTCCATCGCGGCCGTGTGCGCCTTGCGGCGGAAGATCATCCGGAGCTCGTCGAGGCTGTCGTCGGCCTCGTGCGCGAACGTGCCCCGGTAGCCGCCGCCTGCTGCGAGCCCGGAGTTGATCTTCGTCGAGTCGTGGTGGTCGTCGAGGAAGATCGCGATCTCGCGGACCGCGTCGATCCGGCCGAGCGCGTCCTGCGCGTCGGCCGCCATCAGGTAGGCGAAGTTCGGCGCGCAGAAGGACGTCGGGAGCCGCAGGTGCACCTCGACGTCCACCCGGCCGTCGCCGACCTCGTCGATCCGCTGTTCGGACACGAAGCCCAGGTCGGTGATCGGCTCGTCGAGCTCGGGGTCCATGACGGTCCCGAGCGCCGCCCGCACGGCGTCGGCGACCACCCCGTCGTGCGGGCCGGGGGCACGGCCCGCACGCGGGTGGGACGACGGGGTGAGCGGGGAGTCGACCGCGGTCACGCGACCGGCACGCGCAGGTCCGGCGCCTCGGAGGCGACAGGCACCTCGTCCGGGGCGGCCCTGATCTGCAGCTCCTCGGGCACCGGGATGTCGTACAGGGCAGCGGCGTTGAGGCCGAGGATCTTCTTGCGCTGGGCGGTGGTGATCGGGGAGTACTCGGGCTGCATGTCCTCGGGGATCTGGAACTCCACGAACTGCTCGACGAGCCATTTCGGCGTCCACAGCGCGTAGTCGCTGGAGAAGAGGATGCGGTCCTCGCCGATCCAGTAGAGGAGCTCACCCATGATCTGCGCGAAGTAGCGCGGGCGGGTGTGCATGAAGGGGATCGCGACGGCCAGGCCGCCGTACACGTTGGGCTCCTGCGTCGCGATCCAGCAGAAGTCCTCGAGCCGCGGCAGGCCGACGTGCTCGACGACGAAGTTGAGGTCTGTGTAGTCGCTGGCGACCCCGTCGATGTCGGCGACGTCGAAGGCGTCGCGGTCGAGCGGGCGGATGGTCGGGCCCTTGTGGACGTGGATATTCTTGATGCCGAGCTCCTGGCAGAGCTCGAGATAGCGGCGCGACCAGGGGTCGGTCAGCTTGTAGCCGCGCGACTCGCCGTGCCACTCCGCGGTGTAGAGCTTGATGCCCTTGAGGCCGAAGCGCTCCGCGTCCAGCCGGAGCTGGTCGAGGCCGGCCTCGCCGTTGCGCGGGTCGTAGCAGTGGTTGTACGTGAGCTGGTCCGGGTGCTGCTGGGTCAGGGCCCACGCCTCCTCGGTCTGCCCGAAGCCGCGATGGTAGAACTCGCCGAGGTAGGCCGGCTGGAAGATCGCGTGGTCGACGTAGCCGTCGGTGAACAGGTCCTTCATCAGCCGGTCGGCGTAGTAGAGGTACTGCTCGTAGCTCCACAGCTCCGACGCCGGGCTGAGGTTGCGGTGGTAGTCGTAGAAGCAGTCGATGAACTGCTTGCCGTGGATGTTCCGCTGGTTCTCCGGACGGGCGTCCCAGAGCGCGATGTGCGCGTCCACCACGAAGTACTTCTCGCCGCTGTGCTCGTACAACTCGACCTCCATGTCGATGTCCGCGCTCTGCTGAGCGCTGAGCCGTCCAGCACCGGGGGGCGCACGCCCGACCCGGTGTGCTGGCGACCGGGGCGGCGGGTGTGACCTGCGTTACGAGCGACCGTAACCTGCGGCGATCGAAGCAGTCCAGAGCAGCACGCCGACTTTGGTCGCGCACGACAGGCCCGCGCGCGTCGTGAGCTGACGTCGGTGCGCGGGAGGTTCGGCGGGCGGTCAGCCGGCGGAGGGGGCGCCCTCGTCGAGCAGGGCTCGGATCCGCTGCTGCGCCGACTCGAGCGACTCGCGGGTGACCGCCACGGCGGCCTCCGCGTCGCTGGACTCGACAGCCTCCAGCAGCCGCCGCTGCGTCGCCCACGCGCCCTCGTCGGGCCCGGCCGAGCCGGCCCCGTCCGCGCCGAGCAGCTTGAACGCGCGGCAGCGCTGCCACAGGTCCTGCACCAGGCCGAGCAGGACGGGGTTGCCGCCGGCCGCGTAGAGGACGGTGAGCAGCTCCTCGTCGCGGTCCAGGGCCTCGCCGACGCGACCGGCACCGACCGCCGCGCGCATGCCGTCGTACGCCGCCCGCATCCTCCGCACGTCGGTGGCGGTCACACCCGCGCAGCCCAGGCGGGTCGCCTCGACCTCGAGCAGCAGCCGGGTCGTGTAGACGTGGCTCAGCTCCGCCGGGGTGAGGTCCGCGACCACGGCACCGCGGTGGGGGACGCGGACCACGAGGCCGTTCTGCTCCAGGCGGCCGATGGCCTCGCGCACCGGCATCGGGCTGGTGCCCAGCTTGGTGGCCAGGTCACGCAGGCGCAGCCGCTCGCCGGCGCCGATCTCGCCGCTGCGGATCGCCTCGCGGATCGCTCCGTAGACGCGGTCCGTGAGCAGCGAGGGCTCGCCGAGCGGCGCCAGGGCGGTCATGGGAGAGAGCGTACTCCGAGAGGCTTGCTTCTGATATGTGATCACATCTAGAGTTCGGCGTGCCGCGCCGATCGACCGCGCGCCCGCCGCGTCCGGAAGGTCCGACATGACCGTGCACGACCTGATCGCCACCTCGCCCGGCGCGACGCGCTGGCCGACCCTCTTCTCCCCGGTCCGGCTCGGCCGGCGCACGGTCCGCAACCGGATCACCTCGACCCCGCACTCGACCGGCTGGGGCCACGACGGCCTGCTGACCCAGGCCGAGGTCGACTACCACGTGCGCAAGGCAGCGGGCGGCGTCGGGCTCGTGATGACCTTCGGGTCCGCCTCGGTCGACCCGGAGAGCGCGGCCTCGTACGGCTCGATCTCGCTGTGGGACCCGCGCAACGACGACCTGCTGCGCCAGCTCGCCGACCGCGTCCACGAGCACGGCGCGCTGATCATGTCGCAGATGACGCACATGGGCCGCCGGGGCAACTCGTTCTACTCCGGCGTGGCGCTGAAGGCGGCGTCCGACCTGCCCGAGGGCGTGCACCGGGAGGTCCCGGCCGTGCTCACCGAGGCCGAGATCGGCGTGCTCGTCGACCGCTTCGGGCACGCGGCCCGTCGGCTGCAGGAGCTCGGCTGGGACGGGGCGGAGGTGACGTCGCACGGCGGCCACCTGATCGAGCAGTTCTACGACCCGAACGTCAACGACCGCACCGACCGCTACGGCGGCAGCGTCGAGAACCGGCTGCGCTTCGGCCGCGAGGTGCTGGCGTCCGTGCGCGCCTGGACGTCGGAGGAGTTCGTGGTCGGGTTCCGGATGTCGGCGTACCACGGGCTGCCCGAGGGCACCGGCATGACCGACGACGACCTGGTCGAGGTCGCCCAGGCGCTCACCGCCGGTGGCGCGGTCGACCTGCTCAGCATCTCCGGGGGAACCGGCTACTCGATGCGGAGCAGCGCGGTGTTCGTGCCCGGCGACGCCGTGCACGAGAACGTCAACGGCGCGCACGCCGGACGGATGCGCCGCGAGACCGGCGTGCCGGTCGTGGTGGCCGGGCGGATCCTCGACGCCGACACCGCCGAGCGTGCCCTGGTCGAGAACGGCGTCGACCTCGTGGCCATGACCCGCGCGCTGATCGCCGACCCGCGCCTGCCGGTGACCTCCGCGACCGGGGGCGACCCGCGGCCGTGCATCAGCCTCAACGAGGGCTGCATCGGACGGCTCTACCAGGGCCGGCCCATGTGGTGCTCGGTCAACCCGGGCATCCGGGAGCCGGAGGTGGACGACGTGCCCGCCCGGCCCGCGGACGACCTGCCGGAGCCGCGGCTGGTGGTGCTGGGCGGCGGCGTCGCCGGCGCCGAGGCCGCGTACCGGGCCGCCGAGCGGGGCCGCCGGGTCACCCTGATCGAGCGCGGCGACCGCATCGGCGGCCGCGCCGCGCTGGCCGGGACCCGCAAGGGTCGTGAGCGCTGGGACCTCTACCTGCGCTGGCTCGAGCGCCGGCTCGCCGAGACCGGCGTCGACGTCCGGCTCGGCGTCGACCCGAGCGCCGCGGACGTCCTCGCGCTCGACCCCGACGCCGTCGTCGTGGCCACGGGTTCGGTGCCGCGCTGGCCCGACTGGGTCGACGGGGCGCCGACGGCGGTCGTCGACGCTGACACGGTCGTCGCCAAGACACCGCTGCCCGACGGGCCGGGCCAGGTGGCCCTCGTCGTCGACGACGAGGGCGGGTTCGTCGCGCCGACCGCGGCCGAGGCGCTGGAGGAGGCGGGCTGGACCGTCCGCATCGCCACGAGCCTGGCCTCCGTCGCCGCCGAGGTCGACGACACCCAGGTCTGGTGGGTGCGCCGCCGGCTCAAGCAGAAGGGGATCGAGCTCATCGACACCGTCGTGCCGACCCACGACGGCACGTCGTGGTCGCTGCTCGACCTCGAGTCCGACCTCGCTCGCCCCGCCGGCCGGGTCGACCTGGTCGTGCTGGCTGGCGTACGCCGCTCCGCCGACCGGCTCAGCGACCTGCTCCGCCGCGAGCGGCCGGGCCTGAAGATCGTGCTCGTCGGCGACGCCCTCGCCCCGCGGCACCTCCTCGACGCGGCCGCCGAGGGCGCCCGCGCCGGGGCCGGCTGGCCCAAGCCCGAGGTCTCCGCCGAACCGCCCGCCGTCGTCGGCGCCGGCTAACGCCGACCAGCTCGAGTCACCGGTTTTTCACGTTCACGTGAAAGACCTCGACTTCACCCAGCAGATCTGCTGGGTGAAGTACCGGAGCTTCACGTGAACGTGAAACTCCTGAGGTCCGAGGTGAGCGCCGGGTGGGACAGGTGCGTCAGGGGCGGAAGGCCGTGAAGGCCTCGTCGTAGATCGCGAGGGCGCGGGCGACCTCGTCGTCGGTGACGTTGATCGGCGGGACGACGTGGATGCGGTTGTCCGTGGCGAAGGGCAGCAGGCCGCGGCTGATGAGGTCGGACTTGAGGGCGGCGACCGTCGGCGTCGGGAGCGGCTCGCGGGTCTCCGGGTCGGCGACGAGCTCCAGCGCCCAGAACACGCCGGTGCCGCGGACCTCGCCGATGACGTCGTGCTTGGCGCCGAGCTCGACCAGGGCCGGGCCGAGCACGTCGGCGCCGATGCGCCTCGCGTTCTCGACCGCGCCCTCCTCGGCCATCGCCCGCTGGGTCGCGACGATGCTCGCCGCGGCGAGCGGGTGGCCGGAGTAGGTGAGGCCGCCCGGGAAGACCCGGTCGTCGAAGGCGTGGGCGATGTCGGAGGAGATGATCACGCCGCCGACCGGGACGTAGCCGGAGTTGACGCCCTTGGCGAAGGTGATCAGGTCGGGGCGGACGTCGTGAGCGTCGAACGCGAACCACTCACCCGTACGCCCGAAGCCCGCCATCACCTCGTCGAGGATCAGCTTGATGTCGTAGCGGTCGCAGATCGCGCGGACGCCCGACAGGTAGCCGGGCGGGGGCACCATGATCCCGGCGGTGCCGGGCACGGACTCGAGCAGGATCGCCGCGATGCTCTCCGGCCCCTCCGCCTGCACGGTGCGCTCGAGGTGGTGCAGCGCGCGGGCGCACTCCTCCTCGGGCGTGGAGGCCCAGAACTCGCTGCGGTAGAGGTAGGGGCCGAAGAAGTGCACGTGGCCGGTGGCGTGCTCGTTGGGGATGCGGCGCCAGTCGCCCGTCGCAACGATCGCCGCGCCGGTGTTGCCGTGGTACGAGCGGTAGCGCGACAGCACCTTGGTGCGGCCGGTCACGAGGCGCGCCATGCGGATGGCGTTCTCGTTGGCGTCGGCGCCGCCGTTGGTGAAGAAGACCTTCTCGAAGCCCTCGGGCGCGCGCTGCAGGATCAGCCGGGCGGCCTCGGCCCGGGTGGCGTTCCCGTGCGCGGGGGCGACGGTCGCGAGCGTGCCCAGCTGCTCGGTGATCCCGGCGATGATCTTGGGGTGCTGGTGGCCCATGTTCGTGAACACGAGCTGGGTGGAGAAGTCGAGGTAGCGGTTGCCGTCGTGGTCCCAGACGGTCGTGCCCTGGCCGCCGGCCAGGGGGAGGGGCTTGAGCCCGCCCTGCTTGGACCACGAGTGGAAGACGACCGAGGCGTCGTCGGCGCCGACCTCGGCGTTGGAGCGGCCGTCGGCCTGCGCGCCGGTGGCGGGCCCGGCGTCCTGCGGGCCGGTCGGCTGCTGGCCGTCGGGCTGCTGCGCGTCGGTGGCCGCCGCGTCGGCGTGCTCGACCAGGGTCTCGTTCGCGGTGCTCGTCAGGCTCATGTCGTCCATTCTCGACCTCGGGACCGACGCGGATGCGTGCGGGCTCGGACCAAGGTTGTCAGACAATCAGCAGGCGGGCAACGCGTCAGCGGTACGCGTCCAGGACCGCCTCGGCCACGACGAGGTCCTGCCAGGCCATGCCGCTGCCCTTGAACAGCACCCGGCCGCTGCCGACGGGCGCCTCGCCTCGCGCGACCGCGGCGAGCGGCACCAGGTCGCGCTCGAAGACCGCGCCGACGTCGACGGCCTGGACGACGTCGCCGCACTCGCGCAGCGCCGTCGCCACGTCCTCGACGACGACCGTCGCCGAGCGGGTGTACGCGATGTCGACCTCGGCGGCCTCGGGCTCGTGCGACCCGACCGCGGCGACGAGCACCGGGCGATCGGCGCCGAGGAGGCCGGGGTCGAACACCGGCGTCCGGGCCGTCGTCGCGCACACCACGACGTCGGCCGTGCCGAGCGCCTCGGCGACGCGCGGGTCGTCGGAGGCGAGCAGCCCGGCTGCGGCCGCGGGGCCGGTCGTCGGGAGCGTCACCGCGTCCGGGCGCCGGACCACGAACGTCACCGTGCCGAGCGGCACCTCCGCGGCCAGCGCGTCGACGTGCCCGACGCCCTGCGGTCCCGCGCCGAAGACGACGACGTCACGGGGGGAGTCCTGGGCGCGCAGCCACGGCCGCAGCGCCACGACGCTCGTGGCCGGCGTGCGCAGCGTGGTCAGCGCGGTGCCGTCGAGGGTCGCGACCGGCTGCATCGTCGTCGCGTCGAAGAGGACGTAGACCGCGCCGATGCGCGGCAGCCCGCGCTCGGCGTTGCGGGGCGCGACGCCGACGAGCTTGGTGCCGACGTGGCGCGCACCGGCCGCCGGCATGATGATCAGCTCGCCCGCGGGCACGTCGACGAACGAGCGCGGCACGCCCTTCGCCGGGTCGAGCCCGTCGCGCAGCGCCTGCTCCAGGGCGTCCGCCGCGGCCGCCGGGCCGAGCGCCAGGACGGCCGCCTCGTCGAGGTGGGGAAGGGTCACGCGGCTCAGACTTCCACGTACGCGTCGCGGCCCGCGAGCAGCGACACCAGGAGCTGGACGAGGTTGACGACCACCACGCCGACCAGCACCGCGCTCCACGTCCCGGTCGCCTGGAACAGCGCGCCGGCGCCGATCGGGCCGATGATCCCGAGCAGGTAGCCGATGCTCTGCACCATGCCGGAGAGCCGGGCGGCGTCGGCCGTGGTGCGGCTGCGCTCGGCGACCAGCGAGAGCGCCACCACGAGCGACGCCCCGCTGCTCAGGCCGCCGACGACCAGCCACCCCAGGTCGAGCGCCGGTAGCAGCAGCAGGCCGGTCATCGAGATCGCCATCCCGAGGCTGACGCCCACGCCGGCGAGGCGGTGGTCGCGGCGCCCGCGCATGGCCAGCGAGACGAGCAGGCCGCCGGCGATGCCCGTCGCCTGGAACAGGAACAGGTGCCAGCCCGCCGCCACCGGGCCGACGCCGCGGGCCACCTCGATGCTCGGGAGCCAGGTGACGAGCAGGTAGAAGAAGATCGCCTGCGTCCCCATGAAGGCGGTCACCTGCCAGGCCAGCGGGGAGCGCCACATCGAGCGGCCCCGGCCCGTCCGGCCCTCGCCCGGCCTCGGCAGGACCACGGCGACGGGGACGGGCACGTCGCGCTCGTGGCGCCGGAGCCGGGGCAGCCAGGCGAGCAGCGCCAGCACCCCGACCACGCCCCAGACCGCGATGCCGACGCGCCAGCCGCCGCGCTCGCCGATGGGCAGGGCCAGGCCCGACGCCAGGGCGGCGGACAGGCTCAGCGTCGCGGTGTACGCGCCGGTCATCAGGGGGACCTCGCGCGGGAAGTCGCGCTTGACCAGGGCCGGGACGAGCACGTTGCACACGGCGATGCCGGCACCGAGCGCGATGGTGCCCGCCCACAGCGTCACCGTCTGGCCCGGCAGCGAGCGCACCACCGTCGCGAGCAGCATCACCGTCGTCGCGGCGAAGACCGTGTGGTCGGGCCCCCACCGGCGGCTGAGCAGCTGCACGAACGGCGACACCCCGGCGAAGGCCAGCAGAGGCACCGAGCCCAGCAGGCCGAGCGTCGACGGGCTGAGGCCGGTGTCCTGCGCGACGAGTCCGAGCACCGGGCCGAGCGCGGTGAGGGTGGGACGCAGGTTCGCCGCGACGACGAGCAGGCTGAGGCCCAGCACGAGGGTCGACAGGCCGCGGGCGGTGGGGGGAGCGGCCGTGGTCACCGGTGCAGTCTGGCCGAACCGTCGCGGTAGCGTCCGGAGCCTCGGGGGGCGAGACGGACCCGGGACGGACACGGCACGGCCGTGAGGTCGGCGGAGAGGTCGCGATGCGCTGGAGCCAGGTGCTGAACGTGGTCGACGTGCACTGCGGGGGCGAGAACGCCCGCGTGGTCACCGGCGGGATCGGCGACGTCCCCGGCGAGACGATCTTCGACAAGCGGGCGTACCTCACCGAGCACCGCGACGAGCTGCGGCTCCGGCTGCTGCAGGAGCCGCGCGGGAACGTGATCAACAGCGCCGACTTCGTCCTGCCGTCGCGCCACCCCGAGGCGCAGCTCGGCTACGTGATCGCGGAGTCGACGGAGTACCCGGTGATGTCGGGCAGCAACACGATCTGCGTGACCACCGCGCTGCTCGAGACCGGGATGCTCCCCATGGTCGAGCCGGTCACCCACCTCACCCTGGAGTCGGCGGCCGGGCTCATCCGGGTGGAGTGCACCTGCGCCGACGGCAAGGTCACCTCCGTCCGGTTCACCAACCAGCCGGCGCTGACCTACCACCTCGACGCGCCCGTCGAGGTCGCCGGGCTCGGCACCGTCGCCGTCGACGTGGCCTGGGGCGGGATGGCGTACGTGCTCGTCGACGCGGCGACGCTCGGCTTCGGCATCACGCCGGACGAGGGGCGCGACCTCTGCGTGGTCGGTGAGGTGATCAAGCTCGCCGCGGCCGAGCAGCTGAGCGCCGTGCACCCCGAGCATCCCGAGTTCCCGGGCATCACGAACTTCGAGTGGACCGGCCCGCTCTCGCGGACGCCGGACGGCGTGCTGACGGCCGCGAACGCCGTCGTCGTCAGCCCCGGGCGCCTCGACCGCTCGCCCTGCGGCACCGGCACCTCCGCGCGGCTCGCCGTCATGCACGCCCGCGGCCTCGTCGAGGTCGGCGAGGACTTCGTCCACACCTCGATCATCGGCTCGCGGTTCGACAGCCGGATCGAGTCGCTCACCACCGTCGGCGGCGTCCCCGCGGTCGTCCCCAGCGTCGCCGGGCAGGCGTGGATCACCCAGCTCTGCCAGGTCGGGGTCGACCCGACCGACCCGTTCCCGCAGGGCTACGCCCTCGCCGACACCTGGGGCGCGGCCCCGCCGTCGCCGCTCGCGGCCCGGCTGGTCGCGGCCGCGCAGGGAGGCCGCTCGTGACCACGACCGACCGGCACGCCGACGTCATCGTCGCCGGGCTGGGCTCGATGGGCTCGGCCGCGGCCCACCAGCTCGCCGCCCGTGGCCTCTCCGTCCTCGGCCTCGAGCGCTTCTGGCCCGCGCACGACCAGGGGTCCGGGCACGGTGAGACCCGGATCGTGCGGCAGTCCTACTTCGAGGGGCCCGCCTACGTGCCGCTGCTGCGGCGCGCGTACGAGGGCTGGCACCAGCTGCAGGAGGACAGCGGGCGCGACCTGCTCACGCTCTGCGGCGGCCTCTACGTCGGCGACCCGGACTCGAAGATCTTCGCGGGGGCGAAGCGGTCCGCCGAGGCGTACGGGCTGGCCCACGAGGTGCTCGACGCCGACGCGATTCGGGCACGGTTCCCGGCGATGGACCCGGCCGAGCACGCGCTCGGGCTGTTCGAGGAGAACGCCGGCTTCGTCCGGCCGGAGGAGACGATCCTCGCGAACCTCGACCTGGCCGCGCGGCACGGCGCCGAGCTGCGCTACGACGAGCCCGTCCGTTCCTGGCGCGCGACGCCCGGCGGCGGCGTGGAGGTCACCACCGACCAGGGCACGTACGGCGCCGACCGGCTCGTCGTCGCCGCGGGCGCCTGGGCCCCGCGGCTGCTCACCGACCTCGGCCTGGCCCTGCGCGTCGAGCGGCAGGTCGTCTGCTGGTTCACGCCGGACTTCTCGACGGTTTCGTACGAGCACTGGCGCGACCTGCCGGTCTACATCGAGGAGACCGACCACAACCGCGACATCTACGGCTTCCCGATGGTCGACGGGCCCGCCGGCGGGCTCAAGCTCGCCTTCTTCAACACCTTCGCCCAGGCCGACCCGGACGCCGTCGACCGCACCACGACCGAGGTCGAGACCGAAGCCACCCGCGCACGGGCGCGGCAGCTGTTCCCGCACCTCACCGGCCCGCTGGTCAAGGCGATGACCTGCCTCTACACCACCTCGCCCGACCGCGACTTCGTCGTCGGCCCGCTCCCCGAGCACCCGCAGGTCGTCGTGGCGTCGGTCTGCTCCGGCCACGGCTTCAAGTTCGTGCCGGTGATGGGCGAGATCCTCGCCGACCTCACGATCGACGGCCGCACGCCCCACGACATCACCCTCTTCGACCCGACCCGCCCCTCCCTGCGCGTCCCCGCCTGAACGCGAGCGGGGTCCGAGAGCGGGGCCCGGGCGCACCGGTGCTCTGCGCGAGACCGAGCGCGAACCCGATCGGAGTCTGGGGGACGAGGGGTGCGACGCGCCGACGCAAGCGGCCGACGGGCCGTGCGGCGCGGGGCTGAAGGGACCCAAGGTGGGCGACCGGACAAGCCGGTGCCGCGTGCCGGTGAGGGAGCAGCGAAGTGCCGGTCTCAGGTGGACGGCGCCCCGTCCGGGTGGGTCGGGCGTTTGCCGCCGTGCGGAGCGTGCGGAGCACAGCGGCGAGGGCGGGACGGGGCGCGGTCCACCTGAGGCCGGAGCCTCGCCGCGGAGGTGCGTCAGCGCCAGGGAATCGCGAGGGCGGGGGCGGGAGCGACCGTACGAGCCCGGCACGCAGGGCGACCCACGCACGAACCGGGTGCCGGGGAGGGGATTCGAACCCCCAAGTCCTTTCGGACAGACGGGTTTGAGCCGTCCGCGTATGCCTTTCCGCCACCCCGGCCCCCACCCACCACGTACGGGCGGGAGCGTCGGCCAGTGTCCCACACGGCCGGCCGCGCGGGCCCTGCTCGCGGGAGGGCTGCGGTGGTCGAGCCTCGGGCCCGTAACAAACGACTCGTTAGAGTGTCGCCGTGACAAGCGCAGACACTCCAGCGTCGGAGACCGCCCCCACCCGTGTCGTCGTGGCCGAGGACGAGGCGCTCATCCGCCTCGACCTGGTCGAGATGCTGACGGAGGAGGGCTACGAGGTCGTCGGTCAGGCGGGCGACGGCGAGGCCGCCGTGGAGCTGACCACCGAGCTCCGGCCGGACCTGGTGGTGATGGACGTCAAGATGCCCAAGCTCGACGGCATCAGCGCGGCGGAGAAGATCGCGACCGACCGCATCGCGCCCGTCGTGATGCTCACGGCCTTCAGCCAGCGCGAGCTGGTCGACCGCGCGCGGGCGGCCGGGGCGATGGCGTACGTGGTGAAGCCGTTCGGCAAGGCCGACCTGATCCCGGCGATCGAGATCGCCAAGGCGCGGTTCGCGGAGATCAGCGCGGTCGAGGCGGAGGTCAGCGACCTGACCGAGCGGCTCGAGTCGCGCAAGGCGGTCGACCGGGCCAAGGGGATGCTGCAGACGGGCCTCGGGCTGACCGAGCCCGAGGCGTTCCGCTGGATCCAGAAGACGGCGATGGACCTGCGCAAGTCGATGCGCGAGGTGGCCGAGGGCGTCATCGAGCACGGCGCGGGCGGGGCGAAGAAGAAGTAGCCCGGTCCAGGGCGCCCGTGGAGGGCGCCCCGGACCGTTCGCGTCAGACGCGCCGCAGGCGCACCACGGCGACGAGCAGCCAGACCACGCCGGTGGTCAGCAGCATCGCGCCGGGGATGTGGACGTAGAGCGAGTCGTAGCCGCCGAGCGCGGCCTGCAGGAAGCCGAAGGCGAACACGACGGCAGCCAGCGCGGCCAGCCCGAGGCTCACGACGCCCTGGCGCCACAGCACGACGGCGGCGATCGCGGCCAGCCCGCTGACCACGTGCAGGACGATGGCGCCGGCCGCGTGGCCGGTCTCCGCCCCCTCCGAGCCACGGGGCAGGAGCTGCCCTGCCGTCACGAACTGCCAGAGCACGACGACCGCGGCCAGCGCGGCGAAGACGCGGAGCGCCGTGACGAGCCCGCCCGCGGGTCGGGTGGCGCTGCGGGTCGGGGTGGGCGAGGTGGTGGTCATCAGGCTCTCTCTTCTCTTCGGGGGCGGCAGGCCGGCAGGCGACCCGCCTCATGCTGTTCGGCCGGCCGGCCGTGGAGGACGCACCTCGGCGTACGCCGTTCCTCAGGGCCGACGCTAAGCCCGGCGGGCTCGGCGCGGCAGTGGACGATGGTCGTAGCCCTTCCGGGCAGGGCTTGCGGCGGGAGCTCCGGGCGCAGGTCAGGCGTCGCCCCGCGCCCGGGGGTCTCCCAGGGGGAACGGCGGGTCGGGCGCGAGAGTGCCGTCCGGCGCCACGTGGTCGAAGATCTGGTGGATCAGGGTCAGCACGTGCGGGTCGTCGACCGTGTAGATCTGCCGCCGTCCGTCGCGCCGAGCGCTGACGAGGCCGGCCAGCCGGAGCTTGGTCAGGTGCTGGCTCGCGGTCGCGATGCTCACCCCGGCCTTCTCCGACAGGGTGCCCACGTCGTGCTCGCCGGCGGCGGCCAGCGTCACCAGGTGCAGGCGCACGGGGGCGGCCAGCAGCGCGAAGGTCCGGGCCGCGACGTCCAGCTGCTGCTCCGTCGGCTCGGCGGTCACGCGAGCATTCTGCCCGTCCTGCGCCGTCCGCGGGCCCGTCTGCGCCACGACGGCGCTGCAGGTCGGTGGCCAGCCTCCGTTTCGTCATTTGCGCGACTGACGAAACGTTGGCAGGCTGGCGTCGTGCTGCGCACCCTCCGACCCGTCCTGCTCTGCCTGGCGGTGGCCGCCCCGGCGGTCGTCGTCCGGCTGACGCACGTCGAGCTCGCCCCCGGGCTCGCGCTGCTGCTCTTCGGCGCCGGCGTCGTCGCGGCCTCCTTCGTGCTCGCCTGGGCGGCCGAGGCGGCCGAGGTCGACATCTCCGGCGGTCTCGCGATCGCCGTGCTCGCGGTCATCGCCGTGCTGCCCGAGTACGCCGTCGACCTGTACTTCGCCTACACGGCGGGCTCGCGGCCCGAGTACGTGCAGTTCGCGGCGGCCAACATGACCGGCTCCAACCGGCTGCTGCTCGGCGTGGGGTGGTCGGTCGTGGTGATCATCGCCCTCGCCGTGGCCCGGCGGCGCACGGGCCGCAGCGTCCGCGCGCTCGTGCTCGACCCCGCGTACCGGGTGGAGATCGGCTTCCTGGCGCTCGCCTCGCTGCTCGCCCTCGTCGTGCCCGCCTCCGGGCAGATCCCGCTGGTGCTCGGGCTCGTGCTGCTGGGCGTCTTCGTCTTCTACCTCGTCCGCGTCGCCGCCGGCGGCGACGACGAGGAGCCCGATCTGGTCGGGCCGGCCGCCCGCATCGGGGTCCTGCCCACCCGGAGCCGTCGCGTCGTCGTCATCTCGATGTTCGTCGTGGCGGCCGGCGTGATCCTCCTGAGCGCCGAACCCTTCGCCGAGGCCCTCGTCGCCAGCGGCCAGGCGCTCGGGATCGACCAGTTCCTGCTCGTGCAGTGGCTGGCGCCGCTGGCGTCGGAGGCGCCGGAGCTGATCGTGGCCGTGATCTTCGCGCTGCGCGGCAAGGGCGGCGCGGCCCTGGGCCTGCTGATCTCGGCCAAGGTCAACCAGTGGACCCTGCTCGTCGGCAGCCTGCCGGTCGCGTACCTGGCCGGCGGCGGCTCGACGTCGCTGCACCTCGACGCGCGGCAGGTCGAGGAGTTCAGCCTGACCATCGCCCAGACGCTGATGGGGATCGCGGTGCTGATGACCCTGCGCTTCCCGCGCTGGACGGCCTGGACGCTGCTGGCGCTGTTCGCGGTGCAGTTCGTCGTGCCCGGCACCCACGGGCGCCTGGTCCTCACCGCCGTGTACGCCGTGCTCGCGGCGGCGGCGCTCGTCGTCAACCGCCGCGGTGTCCTGCCGGCGCTCGCCGCACCGTTCCGCCGTCGTCCGGAGGAGCCGTCGACGCTCGAGGAGCACCGCGAGCCGGAGCTCGCCGGGACGCGCTGACGCCGCCCAAGGACGGTCCTTGGGCTGGGGTCGCCGAATTCCCCTTCACCTCCAGCGCGGCGTCGACCAGGCTGGACCCGTGAGCGAGGGGTCGACGACGGACGCGGCGCTGGTGACCGGCGCCGGCAGCGGCATGGGGCTGGCGACCGCGCGCCGCTACGCCGAGGACGGCTGGACGGTCCTCGCCCTCGACGCGAGCGCGGACGCGCTGGAGCGGGCGGCGGCCGAGGTGGGGGAGCGGTTCGTCCCGGTCGTCGCCGACGTCACCGACGAGGCGGCGCTGACCGACGCCGTCACCGCGGCCGCCGACGGGCTCGCGCTCCGGGTCGTCGTCAACGCCGCCGGCATCTACCCGCCCAGCACGCTCGACGACTACACCGACCCGCTGTTCCGCCGGGTCTTCGACGTCAACGTCCTCGGCATCCTCCACGTCTGCCGGGCGACGCTCCCGCTGCTGCGGGCCGCCGGCGGGGGCGGCGTCGTCAACTTCTCCTCCGTCGACGCGCTCGCCGTCTCCCCGGGCCAGCTGGTCTACAGCGCGTCCAAGGCCGCCGTCTCCGCCCTGACCCGCTCGCTCGCCGTCGAGCTCGCGCCGTACGACGTCACGGTCAACGCCGTGGCGCCCGGCTGGGTCGACACGCCCGGCAACGCCGCGACGGGCCGCATGGAGGGCGCGGCGCAGACCATCCCGCTGCGCCGGGTCGCGCAGCCCGCCGAGGTCGCCCACTGGGTCGTCCAGCTGGCCGGCGGCGGCAGCTACGTCACCGGCGAGACCCTCGTGATCAGCGGCGGCAGCCTCATCCGCTGAGGCCCCGCTGTGCCCGTCGGCCCGTCCGCACCGGAAAGGAACACCCACCATGCCCGAGGGCTCGCCCGTCTACTGCGTCATCGGCGCCGGGGCCGCCGGCCTCGCCGCGCTGCAGACGCTCCTCGCCGCCGGTCGACGGGTCGACTGCTTCGAGGCGACCGACCGCGTCGGCGGGCACTGGAACACCGACTACGAGGCCCTGCACCTCATCACCTCGCGCGACGTGACCGGCTACGCGGGCTTCCCGATGCCGGCGGACTACCCGCTCTTCCCCTCCCGCGACCAGGTGAACGCCTACCTCGGCGCGTACGCCGACGCCCACGGCCTGCGCGACCGGATCACCTTCGGCGTGCGCGTCGACTCGGTCGTCCCGGTGCCCACCTCGGGCTCGACGGGGTCGGCGGGCTGGGTGGTGACCACGTCCGACGGGCGCGAGCGGACGTACGACGGGGTGTTCGTCGCGAACGGGCACCTGCACGACCAGCGCGTCCCCGCCGTGCCCGGTGAGTTCACCGGCACCCAGGTCCACTCCGGCTCGTACACCAGCACCGCCGACGTCGAGGGCACGCGCGTCCTCGTCGTCGGTTCCGGAAACTCCGGCTGCGACCTGGCCGCCGACGCGGCGCAGCACCGCCTCGAGGTGTCGATCTGCGTCCGCTCGGGCCACATCTTCCAGCCCAAGACGTTCTTCGGCGTGCCGCGCTCGGAGCTGTCCTTCCTCAAGGGCTTCACCTTCGAGGAGCAGGACCTGCTCACCCGGCTGCTCATCCGGGTCAGCAAGGGCACCTGGGAGAACTACCCGGGCCTGCCGGAACCGCCCTTCCGCACGCTCGCCGAGGGCGCGCCCGTCGTCAACGACCTGCTCCTCTACTGGATCCAGCACGGACGCATCACCGTGGTGCCCGGCATCGAGCGGTTCGAGGGCCGTACGGTCCACTTCAGCGACGGCACCAGCCGCGAGTACGACACGGTCCTGTGGGCCACCGGCTTCCACCCGTCCCTGCCGTTCCTGTACGACGCCCTCGTGCAGACCGACGACGGCGTGCCGCTGCGCACCGGCGGCGGCGTCGTGCCCGCCGGGCTGGACCGGCTCTACCTGATCGGGATGGCGGCGCCCCGTGGCCCGCAGATCGCGCTCTACCCCGTCCAGTCGGAGCTCGCGCTGGCGATGGCCGAGCTCTGGGAGCAGGGCCTCGACTCCTCGCTCGCCGGGGCGCTCGAGGCCGAGCAGCCCTTCGAGCGGCGCATCGACATGCTGCGTCCGGCCTGGGAGGCGCAGATGGAGGCGACCCGCGCGCTCGTGCAGCGGCTCGGAGTTGGGCTGCAGGCCCGGCTCGACCCGGCCCCGCCGCACCCGCCGCACGAAGCGGTGCCGGAGGCGGGCCGCTACGACGAGGCCGTCGCCGGCTGAGCCGTGCTCCACCGACTCCGGGGGAGCACGCCGTGTTCCCGTCGAGGGGTAGGTTGCCGCGCTCCACGGGGCGTTTCAGACGCGGCAACCTACCGCTCGGCGGGTGTTGGGGAACGGGCCACGGGGGCACGGGCCACGGGCGTGGACGCAGGAACGCGAACGGCGCACGTCCCGCCCAGCCGTGAGGCTCTGCGGTCCGTGCGCCGTCCGTGCGTGAGGGGAGGAAGCGCTCCCGGGCTAGTGCCCGCCCAGGTACGCCGCGGTGACCGAGGGGTCGTCGAGGAGCTTGCTCGCCTCGCCCTGGGTGTTGAGGCGGCCCGACTCGAGGACGTACGCGTAGTCGGCGATCTCGAGCGCCGCGAGGGCGTTCTGCTCGACGAGCAGGACGGTGACGCCCTGCGTGCGGATCTTCTCGATGGTCTCGAAGATCACGTCGACCAGCACCGGGGCGAGACCCATGGAGGGCTCGTCCAGGAGCAGCAGGCGCGGGTTGCCCAGGAGGGCGCGGGCGACGGCGAGCATCTGCTGCTCGCCGCCGGACATGGTCCCGGCCTTCTGGTTGATCCGCTCGCGGAGCCGGGGGAACAGCTCGAGGACGTTCTCGCGGTCCTCCGCGATCTTCGCCGTGTCCTTGCGGGTGAAGGCGCCGAGGTCGAGGTTCTCCGACACGGTCATCCGCTGGAAGATCTTGCGGCCCTCGGGGGACTGGCAGATCCCGAGCTTGACCACCTCGTGGCCGGGGATGCCGTTGATCTTGCTGCCCTCGAAGACGACGTCCCCGCTCTTGGGCCGCAGCAGGCCCGAGATGGTGCGCAGCGTCGTCGACTTGCCGGCACCGTTGGAGCCGATCAGGGTGACGATCTCGCCCTGGTGCACGGTCATCGACAGGTTCTGCACCGCGGCGATGTTGCCGTAGCTGACCGAGAGGTCCTTGAGCTCGAGGATGACCTCCTTGCCCGCCTCCCGCGAGCGGGCCCCCTGGGCCGCGACGGAGTCCTGCGCGCTGTCCTGCGCCTGCGCGCTCATGCCTGCTCCCCGTCCGTGGTGGTGGTCGGTGCCGCGACGGCCACGCCGCCGGCCTGGGCGTCCCCGGGCTTCGGGAGGCGCTTGCCCTCCCGGGTCCCGGTCTTGCCGAGGTAGGCCTCGATCACCTGCTGGTTGTTGCGGATGTCGTCCGGCGTGCCCTCGGCGATCATCGCGCCGCGGTCGAGCACCGTGATGCGCTCGCTGATCTTCATGATCACGCTCATGTCGTGCTCGATCAGCAGCACCGAGATGTCCTTCTCGTCCCGGACCCGGTAGACGAAGTCGTTGAAGTTCGCCGACTCCTGCGGGTTCATGCCGGCCGTGGGCTCGTCGAGCAGCAGCACCTTGGGCTTGAGCGCCATGGCCCGGGCGATCTCCAGGCGGCGCTGGTCGCCGTACGAGAGGTTGCGGGCGAGCTCGCCGACGGTCTTGCCGATGCCGACGTAGTCGAGGAGCTCGCGGGCGGTCTCCCGCGCCTCGCGCTCCTCGCGCCGCTGGCCGGGCGTCCGGATGATCGTCGACATGACCCCCGCCTTGAGGTGGGAGTGCATGGCGACCATGACGTTCTCCTCGGCGGTCATGAGACCGAAGAGGCGGATGTTCTGGAACGTCCGGGCCAGGCCCATCGCCGCCCGCTTGTGCGGCTTGACCGGGGTGATGTCCTTCCCGTTCAGGTACACCGCGCCCTCGGTCGCCTCGTACAGGCCGGTGAGCACGTTGAAGAACGTCGTCTTCCCCGCACCGTTGGGCCCGATCAGGCTGACGACCGACTTCGGCGGGATCGCGAACGACACGTTGTCGACCGCGGTCAGGCCGCCGAAGCGGATGGTGATGCGGTCGGCGTAGAGGACGTTCGCCTCGACGGGGTCGACCCCGGCCGGCGTCCCCGGGACGACCGGCTGGCGGACGGGACCGTCGACGCCGCTCTCGGTGCTGTCGGGCCGGCCGTACCCCGCGGCACCGCTGGGGTCGCCGGGGGTGTTCGGCGTGCCGCCGAGCTGGGTGGTGTCGGCCAGCGTCTCCTTCAGGCCCTCGCGGACCTTCTCGCCGGCACCGTGGCTGGGCTCGCTCACGACTCGTCCTCTCGTCGGGCACCGCTACTGGTGCCGGCTCCCGCCGCCGCCCCGGAACCGGCCATGGCCGCCGCGGACGCGGCGATCTTGGCGTCGGCCCCGGCGTCGGAGTGCTCGACCGCGTCGGTCTCGGCCTCGGCCTCGAGGCTGTCGGCCCCGAGCGACTCGGCCTCGGTGCGCGACGGCATCTGCATGAGGGCCTTGGTGCGGCTCTCGGGGATCAGGCCCTCGCGGCGGAACAGCATCATCAGCACGAGCAGCAGGCCGAGGATGACGTAGTTGTAGCGGGGCAGGCTGGCCTCGAGGTTGGTGCCGGCGATCGCGTCGATCTGCACGCCGATCTGCTTGAGGCCGTTGCTGTTGAGCCACGACAGCAGGAACGCACCGATGGTGACGCCCCAGACGTTGCCCATGCCGCCGAGCACGACCATCAGCAGCACCAGCACCGACTTGCCGAAGTCGAAGCCGGACGGGGACACCGCGGTGGTGATCGCGGACGCGTTCGCCACGCCGCCGATGCCGCCGAAGAAGGCGCCGACCGCGTACGCGAGCAGCTTCACCCGGACCAGCGGGACGCCCATCATGGAGGCGGCCAGCTCGTCCTCGCGCAGCGCGAGCCAGGCCCGGCCGAGCCGGCCCTCGCGGATGCGCAGCGAGACGAAGATGCAGATGCCGACCAGCAGGCCGAGCACGAGGATCTTCCACACGTTGCCGGCGGCCGAGTTGGTCAGCAGCGGCGGGGCGATGCCGGCAGCGCCCAGGGGACCGGTGCCGATCGGGTCGATGGGGGAGATGCCCGGGTCGCCGTTGGCCAGGTTGAAGCCCGCGATGTCGCCGGAGTTGCGGAAGAACTGCGTGATGACCTCGCCGAAGCCCAGGGTCACCAGGGCCAGGTAGTCACCGCGCAGACGCAGCGTCGGGGCGCCGATGATCAGGCCGAGGATCGCGCACAGGATGCCGGCGACGATGCACACCAGCCAGAAGTTGATGTGCGTGCCGGGCAGCGTCGACTTGACCGGGGAGAACAGGTGGAAGTCCCACGTCCAGTTGAACGGGAACGCCATCAGCCAGCCGGCGGTGTAGCCGCCGAGGGCCCAGAAGGCCACGTAGCCGAGGTCGAGCAGACCGGCGTAGCCGACGACGACGTTCAGGCCCAGGGCCATGATCGCCCACATCAGGCACTCGTTGATCGTCGCGACCGGGAGCCAGGCGAGGACCGGCGCCGAGACCGGCTTGACCAGGCTCGGCAGGATCGAGAAGTAGAGGAAGAACAGGAAGAGGATGACGACGACGTAGCCGATCGGCCACGCGAGCCTCCCCAGCGAGCGCTGGCCCCCCGAGGAGCTCGGCGCGGCGTGCGAAGCAGCAGCCATGGCGCTACACCTTCTCCGTCGTCGGACGCCCGAAGATGCCCTCGGGCTTGAAGACCATCAGGATGATCAAGATGATGAAGACGACGCTCTGCGACCAGGTGGAGCCGAGGCCGTAGGCACCGCCCTCGTTGAGGGCCTGGATGATGCCGATCGACAGCCCGCCGACGACCGCGCCGCTCAGGTTGCCGATGCCGCCCAGCACCGCGGAGGTGAAGGCGATCAGGCCGAGCTGGGTGCCGGTGTCGTAGTAGGTCTGCGTCTGGCAGAGGAAGTAGAGGACGCCCGCCGCGCCGGCCAGGGCACCGCCCAGGCCGAACACGAACGAGATCGTGCCGTTGACGTTGATGCCCATGAGCCGGGCGCCGTCCTGGTCCTGCGCGACCGCGCGCATGGCCTTGCCCATCTTGGTGCGGGACACGATCCAGGTCATGAGCAGCAGCAGCGGCACGGTGACCGCGAGGACCATGACCAGCTTGTAGACGTAGACGCCCTCGATGACCGGGCCGCCCCAGGTGATCGGCCAGTTCTTCTGCGCCGAGCCGTTCACGTACTCCTGCTGAGCGATGCCGCGGAAGATGAAGGAGAGCCCGACCGCGGTCATCAGCGGCGCCAGCTTGGGCGCCGAGCGCAGCCGGCGGTACGCGAGGAACTCGGCCGACATGTTGATGAAGCCGCCCGCAGCCATGCAGACCACCAGGGCCAGCAGCAGCGCCAGGATGCTGACCGCGGTGAGCTGCGTGACGCCGAGCAGGGTGACCATGAGGCCCGCCGCGATGATCGTGGTGAGCATGAACAGGTCGCCGTGGGCGAAGTTGATGAGCTCGACGATGCCGTAGACCATCGTGTAGCCAAGGGCGACGAGGGCGTAGAGCAGGCCGTTCTGCAGGCCCACGAGCAGGGAGCCGAGGAAGCGGTCGGGGTCGGCGACGATGTTCGCGACGAGCCAGACCAGGACCAGGGCGAGGACGGCGTAGCCCAGGATGCGTTCGACCACGGGTCCGAGCCGGACCTTGGCCTTCCTCTGGGTACCCCCGACGACGAGCGACGCTGTGGCCACGGGTCAACCTTTCTTCGACGGCGCCGGTGACGCCGAGGCTGTGCCGGGTCGGGCGACCCGGCGGTGGTGCGGCAGGCGGTGCGGCGCGCCCGGGGCGCGTCCGCGGCAGGGACGAGAAAACCCGCCGGGCCGGCACGAGGCCGGACCCGGCGGGTTCGTCGTCAGGAGATGGACTGCGACTTGAAGAACGTCTCCGCGTTGTCCTTGATGACCTCGATGGTGAGGTCCTTCGCGGACGTGTCACCCGTCGTCGGGTCGATCTTGATCTCCTTGCCGAGCACCGACTGGTCGGCCGGGATGGTGATCCCGGAGCCGCCCAGCACCTGGTCGGTCACGCTCTTGCGCGTGCCGTCGGACTTGGCGATCGCGTCGAGGATGACCTGGACCGCCGCGACGCCGTACAGCGGGTACGAGCCGTCCGGAGCCTTGTTGTACTTCGCCTTGTAGGCGTCGAGGAGCTTGGCGCCCGCGCCGCCGGCCTTGGCCAGCTGGTCCTGTGTCAGACCGGCGAAGGTGAGGTACATGCCCTTCGACTGGTCCAGCTTGAGCAGGTCGGGGTAGCCGGTGAAGCCGTCCGGCGCGAGGAGCTTGACCGCGCCGTCGTTCGGGCCGAGGACCGAGACCTTGTCCTTGACGAGCTGGCCGCCGTTGTTGTCGTAGATGCCGCCGAGGTAGACGATGTCGGCGCCGGAGGCCTTGACCGCCTGGAAGAGCGCGGTGTAGTTCGGCTGCTTCGCGTCCCAGCTCTGCTTGCCGACGATCTCGATGCCGTTCTTCTGCGCGTTCTCCTCGAAGGCGCGCGCGACACCCAGGCCGTAGGTCTGGTTGTCGTTGAGGACGAAGGCCTTCTTGACCTTGAGGTCGTTGGCCGCGAACGCCGCCGCGCCGACACCCTGGTAGTCGTCGGTGGTGATCGTGCGGGCGAAGTTGCGCGTGCCGCTCGGGTAGTACTTGTCGGGCTCGCCCGGGTCCCAGGCCTTCGTGAGGCCCGGGTTGGTGTTGGCGTGGCTGACCATCAACATGTTGTCCTGGTTGAGGGTCGGCAGCTCGATCTTGGCGCAGCCGGAGTTGTACGTGCCCATGACCGCGACCTCGTTGGTGTTGGCCACGTGGTCGGTCGCGTTCTTGGCGCAGGCCGCGTCGTCCCACGCGCCCTTGGCGGCGGTGGAGTCGTCGTAGGTCTGCAGCTTGATGTTGTAGTTGCCGGCCTTGTTGCCCACCTGGTCGAGGTAGAGCTGGATCAGGTTGTTGGTCGACTCGCTGGTGGACGCGCTCGCGCCCTGGAGCGGAAGGTCGGTCGAGATGATCAGGTCGGTCGGGGTGCCCCCGCCGCTGCCGGTGTCACCGCCACCGTTCGTGCCGTTGGCGCACGCCGTCAGGGACAGGGCGGCGATCGCGCCCAGCGCCGCGACGCGCGTCAGGGTTCGTGCTGGCAAGGGATTTCCTCCTCGTGCATCTCGGCCGGCACACCGTGCGCCGACCGGGGCATTGCTTGTCGTACGGCCACCCGCCCGGCGGTGCGGCCGGCTCCTTTCCGAGGAGCCGGCCAGGGGGTTCCGGACGGCGTCCCGGCAGTGACCGGGCCCGCCGACCCGGGGGTCGACGGACATGGTGCGCTGCCGCAGCCTTACGGAGGGTTATATCCGACTTGTTACCGAAAATGACCACGTTGTTACCGTTTGTTATGACGTTGGAACGCGTGAAGATGCATTTGTCGGCTGTCAGACAATAGTTCCTGCGTGAGGTCGCCTCAGCGGCGCAACATCTTTGCGCCTCGGGGCTCGTCTGTCCAGGGGTCCGGCCAGATTCCTGAGGACGCCTTCAGGTGGCGGCGGCGAGCACGACCGGGTCGCCGCACGCGGTGCGGAAGGCCTCGATGCGGGCCCGGATCTCGCGGCCGAGCAGCCGCTGCCCCAGGGGCTCGGCGACACCGCGCAGCAGCCGCGGCCGGACGGCGTAGGTGTACTTCCAGGTCGCCAGCGTCCCTGCGACGCCGGCGCGGGTCTGGGCCTCGAAGCGCCACCCGCCCCCGAACGAGGCGAAGAACCACGGTCCTTCCTCCATCGTCATCCCCACCGACGTCGGGGGCCGGTAGGAGACGTAGCGGCTGACCATCCGCAGGCCGCGGCCGGGCCCGACGCTCGAGCGGGTCAGCGTGCGCACGTCCTTGCCCGGGGCGTCGGCGTCGAGGAGGTGCTGCTCGCGGATGAAGGGGTCCCAGCGCAGCCGCACGGCCCCGGTCGTCTGGCTGACCGCGAACGCGACGTCGGGAGGCGCCGGCACCCAGGCCCCCGCCACGACCTGCGGCACGCTCAGTCCCGGCCGGGTGCCGGGCCCGGACCGTCCGCCGCGGGCTCGGGCGGCAGCACCTGGCAGGTCACGCGGGCCGTGCACACCCGGCGGCCCTGGTCGTCGCTGAGGACGACCTCGTACGACGTGACGCGCCGGCCCAGCCGCAGCGCGGTCGCGACGCCGCTGACCCGGCCGCTGCGGACCGAGCGGTGGTGGGTGGCGTTGAGGTCGACCCCCACGGCCACCGAACCCGGGGCGAGGGCGTGCGCATGGGCGAAGGAGCCGATCGAGGCGAGGGTCTCGGCCAGCACGCACGAGGCGCCGCCGTGCCACAGGCCGTACGGCTGCGTGTTCCCCTCGACGGGCATGGAGCCGGCGACGCGGTCGGGCGTCAGCTCGGTGACCTCGAGGCCCATCTTCGTGTCGAGCGCGCTGGCGGTCGTGGCCCACCAGTCGGGCAGCGCGGGAGTCTGGCTCACCTGGGCACCCTGCCACGCACGGGGTCTTCGTGGCGCCCGGCCTGTCGGTGGGCGCGGATAGAGTCGGGCAGGTGCCGACAGCGACCAAGACGAAGCCGGGGGCTGCGGGAGCCAAGGGGGGCGCGGCCGCCCAGCCGACCCGTCCCAAGCTGCTGCTCCTGGACGGGCACTCGCTCGCCTACCGGGCGTTCTTCGCGCTGCCGGTCGAGAACTTCTCGACCCAGACCGGCCAGCACACCAACGGCGTCTTCGGCTTCACGTCGATGCTCATCAACGTCCTGCGCGACGAGGCCCCGACCCACGTCGGCGTGGCCTTCGACGTCAGCCGCCAGACCTTCCGCAACGAGATCTACAGCGAGTACAAGGCGACGCGGTCGGAGAGCCCGAGCGAGTTCCGCGGCCAGGTCGACCTGGTCAAGGAGGTGCTGATCGCCCTCAACATCCCCTTCGTCGAGAAGCCGGGGTTCGAGGCCGACGACGTCATCGGCACCCTGACCACCCGGGCGCGCGACGCCGGCTGGGACGTGCTGATCTGCACGGGTGACCGCGACGCGTTCCAGCTGGTCAGCGAGGAGGTGACCGTCCTCTACCCGCGCAAGGGCGTCTCCGACCTGGCCCGGATGACGCCGGAGGCGGTGCAGGAGCGCTACCTCATGGCACCGGAGCGCTACCCCGACCTCGCGGCGCTGGTGGGGGAGACGAGCGACAACCTCCCCGGCATCCCCGGCGTCGGGCCGAAGACCGCGGCGAAGTGGCTCGACCAGTACGGCGACCTCGAGACGCTCGTCGCCCACGCCGGCGAGCTCAAGGGCAAGGCGGCGCAGGCGTTCCAGGAGCGCACCGAGTCCGTGCTGCGCAACCGGCAGGTCAACGCGCTGGTCCGCGACCTCGAGCTGTCCGTCGGCATCGACGACCTCGAGCGCAAGCCGTGGAACCGCGAGGCCGTCCACACGCTCTTCGACGGGCTCGAGTTCCGCGTGCTGCGCGACCGGCTGCTGGAGGCCCTGCCGAACTCCGACGAGATGGTCGCCGAGGGCGGCTTCGACATGGTCGGCGAGCAGCTGGCCGCGGGGCAGCTCGCGGGCTGGCTCGCGGAGCACACCGGCGACGGGCGCACGGGCCTGGACGTGGTCGGGCACTGGGGGTCGGGGTCCGGCGACGTGCGGGCGCTCTCGCTCGCCGCGGCCGACGGCGCGGCCGCCTACGTCGACGTCACCGAGCTGCTGCCCGACGACGAGCAGGTGCTGGCGGCGTGGCTGGCCGACGAGGCGCGGCCGAAGGCGATGCACGACGCCAAGGGCCCGCTGCTCGCCGCGTGGGCGCGCGGGTGGGACCTCGCCGGCCTCACCTCCGACACCCAGCTCGCGGCCTACCTCGTCCGGCCCGACCAGCGCACCTTCGACCTCGCGGACCTGACGGTGCGCTACCTCAAGCGCGAGCTGAAGGTCGAGGGCGAGGAGGAGGTCACCGACCCCGACCAGGACGCCCTCGACTTCGGCGACGACGACTCCGGCGCGAAAACCGCGGCCGACGCGTCGATGGTGCGCGCCCGGGCCGTGATCGACCTGGCCGACGCCCTCGACACCCAGATCGAGGAGCGCGGCGGCACGAGCCTGCTCTACGGCGTCGAGCTCCCGCTGCTCCGCACGCTGGCGCGGATGGAGCGCACGGGCGTAGCCGTCGACGTCGACCACCTCCGCGCGCTCGAGGCGGAGTTCGACTCGACGGTCAGCCGGGCGGCGGCCGAGGCGTACGAGGTCCTCGGCAAGCAGATCAACCTCGGCTCGCCCAAGCAGCTGCAGGTCGTGCTGTTCGACGAGCTCGGCATGCCCAAGACCCGGCGCACCAAGTCCGGCTACACCACCGACGCCGAGGCGCTGCAGTCGCTCTACGCCAAGACCGAGCACCCGTTCCTGCAGCACCTGCTCACCCACCGCGACGCGATCCGGCTGCGGCAGACCGTCGAGGGCCTGCTCAAGTCGGTCGCCGACGACGGGCGGATCCACACGACGTACGTGCAGACGATCGCGGCGACCGGCCGGCTCTCGAGCACCGACCCCAACCTGCAGAACATCCCCATCCGCACCGAGGAGGGACGCCGGATCCGGCAGGCCTTCGTGGTGGGGCCGGGCTACGCGTCGCTGATGTCGGCCGACTACAGCCAGATCGAGATGCGGATCATGGCCCACGCCAGCGACGACGAGGCGCTGATCGAGGCCTTCAAGTCCGGCATGGACTTCCACACCGTCACCGCCTCGCGGGTGTTCGGCGTCGATCCCGACGCGGTCACCGGCGCCGAGCGGGCCAAGATCAAGGCGATGAACTACGGGCTCGCTTACGGGCTGTCCGCGTTCGGGCTGAGCCAGCAGCTGCACATCGAGACGTCCGAGGCCAAGGCGCTGATGGACGAGTACTTCGAACGGTTCGGCGACGTGCGGACCTACCTGCACGGCCTCGTCGCGGACGCCCGCCGCACCGAGTACACCGAGACGATCCTCGGCCGGCGCCGCTACCTGCCCGACCTGATGAGCGACAACCGCCAGCGGCGCGAGATGGCCGAGCGGATGGCGCTGAACGCGCCCATCCAGGGTTCCGCGGCCGACATCATCAAGGTCGCGATGCTCGACGTCGAGCAGGCGCTCGACGACTCGGGGATGCGCAGCCGGATGCTGCTGCAGGTGCACGACGAGCTCGTGTTCGAGGTCGGCGCAGGGGAGCGCGAGGCCCTCGAGGAGCTGGTCCGCACCAAGATGGGCCAGGCGGTGGAGATGAGCGTCCCGCTGGACGTCTCCGTCGGCGTGGGTCGCAGCTGGCACGACGCCGCGCACTGAATGGTCTGGTCGCTCTGACGGCGGACGCCTCACCGTCCCGACCTGAGCACGCCACCCGTGAAGCGCGGCGGCCGCTCTGGTCGGGTCCTGCGTGCTTCACGGCCGGCGCGCTCAGGTCGGCACGGGCGCGCGCCGTCACAGCTCCGGGCCGCCGTCATGGCCCCGCACGCTTGAGCGAATTGACCCTCTTCGCGGGGCGCGGGTAGTGTCGGGGGTCGCTGTGGCCTGCGTTACCTCCAAGGGAGCAGGTCGCGCTCGTACGGAATCAGATGGTGGTCGTCCGGCGTTGTTCTCACCAAGCGCCGCTTGAGCCTCGTCGTGCAGTACGGACAGGGTCGCAGCGGACAACTCCACCACCATCCACCATCCGGAGCACCTACTACATGACGTCCTCTCTCGAGGCTCCTCCCCAGGTTGCGATCAACGACTTCGAGTCGGACGAGGCCTTCCTCGCCGCCATCGACGCGACCATCAAGTACTTCAACGACGGCGACATCGTCAGCGGCACCGTCGTCAAGGTCGACCGGGACGAGGTCCTGCTCGACATCGGTTACAAGACCGAAGGGGTCATCCCCTCCAAAGAGCTCTCCATCAAGCACGACGTGGACCCGTTCGACGTGGTCTCCGTCGGCGACGAGGTCGAGGCCCTCGTCCAGCAGAAGGAGGACAAGGAGGGTCGACTGATCCTGTCCAAGAAGCGTGCTCAGTACGAGCGCGCCTGGGGCACGATCGAGAAGATCAAGGAAGAGGACGGTGTCGTCACCGGTTCGGTGATCGAGGTCGTCAAGGGTGGTCTGATCATCGACATCGGCCTCCGCGGCTTCCTGCCCGCGTCGCTGGTCGAGATGCGTCGTGTCCGCGACCTCCAGCCGTACGTCGGCATGGAGCTCGAGGCCAAGATCATCGAGCTGGACAAGAACCGCAACAACGTGGTCCTGTCCCGCCGCGCGTGGCTCGAGCAGACGCAGTCCGAGGTTCGCCAGAACTTCCTCACGCAGCTGCAGAAGGGCCAGATCCGCAAGGGTGTCGTGTCCTCCATCGTCAACTTCGGTGCCTTCGTGGACCTGGGTGGCGTGGACGGCCTCGTGCACGTGTCGGAGCTGTCCTGGAAGCACATCGACCACCCGTCCGAGGTGGTCGAGGTCGGCCAGGAGGTCACCGTCGAGGTCCTCGACGTCGACATGGACCGCGAGCGTGTCTCCCTGTCGCTCAAGGCGACCAAGGAAGACCCGTGGCAGGCCTTCGCCCGCACGCACCAGATCGGGCAGATCGTGCCCGGCAAGGTCACCAAGCTGGTGCCGTTCGGTGCGTTCGTCCGCGTGGAGGAGGGCATCGAGGGTCTGGTGCACGTCTCCGAGCTCGCCGAGCGTCACGTCGAGATCCCCGAGCAGGTCGTGCAGGTCAACGACTCGGTGCTCGTCAAGATCATCGACATCGACCTCGAGCGTCGCCGCATCTCGCTGTCGCTCAAGCAGGCCAACGAGGGTGTCGACGTCAACTCCGAGGAGTTCGACCCGACGCTCTACGGCATGACGGCGAGCTACGACGAGCAGGGCAACTACCTGTACCCGGAGGGCTTCGACTCCGAGACGGGCGAGTGGCTCGAGGGCTACGACGAGCAGCGCGCCGCCTGGGAGGCCCAGTACGCCGAGGCCCAGGCCCGGTTCGAGGCCCACAAGAAGCAGGTCCTCGAGGCCGAGGAGGGCGCCAGCGCCGCCGCGGCTCCGTCGACCTACTCCTCCTCGTCCGCCGCGCCGAGCACCAGCTCGACCGGTGGAGACAGCGCGGCCCCGGCCGCGCCGGAGGGTTCGCTGGCCTCGGACGAGGCCCTGCAGGCCCTGCGGGAGAAGCTCACCGGCAACGCCTGAGCCCCCCGCGGTTCGTCCGCACGCAGCACAGGAAGGCCCCGCTCCGTACGTCGGAGCGGGGCCTTCCCGCGTCCGGGCCCGGGCGGCACAGGATGCCGGCCGCCGCAGAGGTCGCGCGCGGCTCGGCCGTAAACGGGCCCTCTGCATCACGGTTGGATAACAGCGCAGCCGGTAGCAATCCGGTGGGCGGAGGACGTCGAACACCGGCTGATCGCGGCGCCGCACGGCGTACCTCGGGGGAGATCGCGTCTCATCAGCCCTGGCTGCTGCCTGCAGCCTCTCCTCCGGAGGACCTTCGATGCACCGTCGCACCACCCGTCCCCTCGCCCTCGGCACCGGCCTCACGCTCGGCGCCGCCGCACTGCTGCTCGCCGCGGCCGCACCCGCCGGCGCGGCCACCACCGCGCCGTCGACGCTGTCCCTCGCCGCCTCGGCGTACGGCTCGACCGCGAAGGTCGGGGCCGTCTCCTCGGGCAAGACCGCCTACTTCTCCGCGTGCTCGACCGGTGCCGGCACCCCGTACGGCACCCAGGTCGCGGCCACCGACCTCGGCGGCCTGCTCGGCAAGGTCGGCGCCGTCGTCACCACGGGGACCCGCAGCGGCAGCTCCGTGGTCGCCACCAGCACGACGGGGGAGACCAGCCTGCTCGGCGGCCTCGTCAAGGCCAAGGCGATCGCCTCGACCTCGACGTCGTCCCTCGCCGGTTCCCAGGTCAGCTCGTCCGGCTCGACGGTGATCACCGGGCTGACCATCGCCGGCCTGCCTCGGACGGTCCCCGCCGGCAGCGGCAGCACGATCGTCGTCCCGGGCGTCGCCACGCTCACCTTCAACGCCCAGACCCGGAGCACGACCTTCGCCTCGAAGCAGCTCACCGTCGACGCCCTCCGGGTCGACCTGCTCAAGGACAACAAGCTGGGGCTCCCGACCGGCTCCATCGTCCTCGGCTCGTCGACGACCGGGGCGTCCGCGCCCACGGCCTTCGCCGCGGGCGGGCAGGCGTACGGCACCACCCTGAACGTCGGCAGCCTGGTCACCTCCGGCCCGACGGCGTACGTGGGCATGCCGTGCGGCGGCACGGCCGGCGCCGTGAGCAGGAACAAGGTCGTCGGGCTCACGCTGCCCGGCGTCGCGACGGTCGGCACCGTCGCCAGCACCGGCCAGAGCGTCGAGGGCGCGGGGAGCACGACCGCGACGTTCAGCAGCAGCGTCGCCGGAGTGAACCTCCTGAACGGCGCGGTCACCGCTGACGCGATCACGGTCAAGGCGTCCACCACCCGCTCGGCGGCGGGCCTGTCGAGCACCGACGACGGCACGGTCGTGACCGGCCTCAAGGTGCTGGGCAAGAGCGTCACCCTGTCCACGAAGGACAACGCGACCGTCGACGTCGCCGGCGTGGGCACGCTCACCGTGCGCAAGACGGTCAAGCAGGCCACCGGACTCGACGTGATCGGGCTGGAGCTCCGGCTCGGCTCCGACCAGCCGGGCCTCGCGGCCGGGACCGTCCTCCAGGTCGCCGCGGCCAAGTCGCGCGTCGCCGCCTGACACCCGCCCCCCGGGTGCACGGGCCCTCCCGCCGACCTGGCGGGAGGGCCCGTGCGCGTCTGCGCCCGAGGGTGTCGGCAGCCGGCGGCGCTAGGCTCCGGCCGTGGCGACCCCGGGCGTACGACGCGTCGGCCTGACCGGCGGCATCGCGTCGGGCAAGACCACGGTGGCCGACCTCCTGGCCGAGCGCGGCGCGCTGCTGATCGACTCCGACGTCCTGGCCCGCGAGGTGGTCGAGCCCGGCACGCCGGGGCTCGCCGCCCTGGTCGAGCGGTTCGGCCCCGGCGTCCTCACCGCCGACGGGCACCTCGACCGGCCCGCGCTCGGCCGGCTGGTGTTCGGGGCCGACGAGGCGGCACGGTCCGCGCGACGCGACCTGGAAGCCGTGGTGCACCCCGCCGTACGGGCGCGGGCGGCGGAGCTGGAGGCCTCGGCCGGGCTCGACCAGGTCGTGGTCCACGTCATCCCGCTGCTCGTCGAGACCGGCCGGTCGGGGTCCTTCGACCTCGTGGTCGTCGTCGACGTGGACCCGGCGGTGCAGCGCACCCGGCTGCTCGCCCGCGGCGGGCTCGACCCCGAGCAGGCCGACGCCCGGATCGCCGCCCAGGCCTCGCGCGCGGACCGGCTGGCCGTCGCCGACGTCGTGGTCGACAACAACGGCACCGCCGACGACCTCGCGCGACACGTCGACGACCTCTGGGAGCGAATCCGCCCCCGCTGATCCCGCGGGCTGCCATACTCCGTGCCGAGCCGGTCAGGTGTGGCCGGTGCCACCGTGACGACCCCGGGCCGGCCAGGCCGAGGAGGACCGATGGAGTGTCCGCGCTGCCACGCGCAGATCCCCGAGACCGCCCACTTCTGCCCGGTGTGCGGTGACGACCGCCGCGGTCACGACGCCGGACGACGACGCTCGTTCGCCGCGCGCCCCGACGAGCCGGTCGCCTCGTTCGCCCTGGTCTCGTCGATCATGCCGAGGGGGTCGGGCCAGCGGCCCCAGACCTACCGCGTGGCCCTGACCATCGCCCTCGTCGTCGCCCTCGTCGCGGCCATCTTCGGCGCGATGCCGATCGCCGTCCTCGTCGCGGCCTTCGCCGTGCCGATCGTCTACGTCGTCTACATGTACGACGTGAACCTCTGGGAGGACGAGCCGCTCCCCGTGACCGGCCTCGCCTTCGGCCTCACGGGGGTCCTCGCGATCCTGTGGACCGTCCTCTGGACGTGGCTGCGCGGTCCGGTCTCCTTCGCGACGCCGAGCTTCGAGGGGTCCGGCAGCGGTGCGCCCTCCCTGGGGACGTTCCTCCTCGTGGCCCTGCTCGCCCCCGTGGTGGGTGAGGTCATCCGCCAGGTCGGACCGGTCCTGCTGGCCAGCCGGCCGCAGTTCGACGACCTGATGGACGGGCTGACCTTCGGCGTCATCAGCGGCGTCGCCTACTCGACCTTCGACACCCTCGTGCGGCACTGGGCGCTGCTCACCGGCGGCGTGCAGCAGTCCGACCCCGGTCTGTGGGTGTCGCTGGTCTTCCTCGAGGGGTTCGTCAAGCCGCTGCTGATGGGCACGGCCACCGGGCTGGCCTGCGCGGAGTTCTCCGGCCTGGGGCGTGGCTTCGACGGCTTCACCCCGCGCTACCTGCGCGCCGTGATCCTGGCCGTGGTCGCGAACGTCGCCTACTCCGCCGGCGTCTACCTCTTCTCCTTCCTCGGCAACGCCACGGTCGGGGTCCTGCTGAGCATCGTGTGGGGCCTGCTGATCCTCGCCATCCTCATCCTGCGGCTGCGCGTGGTGCTCCACACCGGCCTGATGGAGGCCGCGCTCGAGCACGCCGCGCGCACGGCCGGCGCCGGTCCGGACGGCGAGCTGGAGTTCTGCTCCCAGTGCGAGATGCCGCTGCAACCGGGTGCCGCGTTCTGCGCCGCCTGCGGCACGGCGGTCAACGCCACGGCCAACGGCGTCCGGGTGCGGCCCAAGCAGCCGGCGAAGGTCGGCGGCGGCACCTCCGCCCCCGCCGAGGAGACCGTGACCGTGCGGCGCGGGTCGTCCGTCGCCGGCGAGAACGGTCCGACCTCGGCCACCGACGACACCACCACGATCCGGGAGACCGGGCGAACCGGCCACGACGGGGAGGAGCAGGCATGAGCGAGTCGCAGGGCCGACCCGGTCAGGGCCAGCCGCCCGCCTCGGAAGGTCGGCAGCCCGGCGGACCAGGTCCCGCTCAGCAGGGTGGCCAGACACCGTACGGGCAGGGCGGCCAGCAGGGCGGCTACCCGCAGCAGGGGGGCCAGCCGGGCTACGGCCAGCCGTCGTACGGACCCGCCGGGCAGCAGGGCTACCCGCAACAGGGCTACCCGCAGCAGGGTGGCTACCCGCAGCAGGGCGGCTACCCGCAGCAGGGCGGCTACCCCCAGCAGGGCGGCTACCCCCAGCAGGGCTACGGCCAGCAGGGACCGGGCCAGGGTTACCCGCCCCAGGGCTACCGGCCGGACGGCCCGACCGGCGGTGCGGTGAAGAAGAAGTCTCCGCTCGTCCTCATCGGCATCGTCGTCGCCGCCGTGGTCGCGCTCGTCGCCGTCGGCGCGATCTTCATCGGCCTCACGTCCGGCGACGACAGGGACGTGCCGGAGACGACGATCACGCCGGGCCCGCAGACGCCGCCGCCCGACGAGCCGTCCTCCGACCCGAGCTCGTCGCCCTCGAGCGAGCCCAGCAGCTCCGCGTCGCCGGGCAACGGCGGTGGCCAGAGCGGTGCGGGCCTCGACCTGGGGCACGACGTCACGCTCGTGCCCGCCGACGGGTGGGACGTCAAGAAGCAGACGACGAACCTCGCCCAGCTGAGCGACGGCCGCAACGTCTACATCGGCCAGACCGCCGAGCTCGACGCCGGGAGCAACCCGGGCCAGGTCTGCACGGCCTGGCACCGCCAGCTCGCCGAGGGCGAGGGCGGCGGCAAGTTCTCGACGCCGAAGGCCGCCGACGTCGGCAGCGACAAGCTCAAGGCGGCGAGCTGCACAGCGCAGGTGACCGTCAGCGGTGGCCAGGGCTCGAGCGAGCTGCTCCTCGTGACCCTCGTGTCGGTGCGGGAGTCCGACGGCGTGACCGTCGTCGCCACCGTGGCGTTCACCTCGTCGTCGGACCAGAAGGCGCTGACGAAGGACTTCGGCTCGATGACCAGCAGCATGCTGCAGACCCAGGCCGGGTAGCCCTCCTCGCGCCCGGGCTCCGCCTCCAGCTCCGGCCTTCCTCCCTCTCTCGCACGGCCCTGGTCCGTGCGGGGAGCCCCGTCAGCGGGCAGGGGCCGTGCTCGCTCGGTCGTCCAGGCCGGAGCCGGCTCCGCCCTGGCCGACGCTCGGAGGGAGCTCGCTCGCGCAGGCGCTCGCCCGGGGCGCGAGGAGGACAAGAACTGTCAGAGGCCGTCAGTAGGCTCGACGCATGCGTCCGATCACCGACCTGCAGCGCACGGTCGCGCCCTTCACGATGGAGGCCGACTTCCAGCCGTCCGGCGACCAGCCGACGGCCATCGCCGACCTGGAGCGACGGGTCCGGGCCGGTGAGCAGGACGTCGTGCTGCTCGGCGCGACCGGCACGGGCAAGACCGCGACCATCGGCTGGCTCACCGAGCGGGTCCAGCGACCGGTGCTCGTCATGCAGCCCAACAAGACGCTGGCGGCGCAGTTCGCGAACGAGCTGAGGCAGTTCTTCCCGCACAACGCCGTCGAGTACTTCGTCTCGTACTACGACTACTACCAGCCGGAGGCGTACGTCCCGCAGACGGACACCTACATCGAGAAGGACTCCTCGCTCAACGAGGAGGTCGAGCGCCTGCGGCACTCCGCGACCAACTCCCTGCTGACCCGGCGCGACGTCATCGTCGTGGCCACGGTGTCGGCGATCTACGGCCTGGGCACGCCGCAGGAGTACGTCGACCGCATGGTGCGCCTGAAGGTCGGCGAGGAGGTCGACCGCGACGCGCTGCTGCGCCGGCTGGTCAGCATCCAGTACGCGCGCAACGACCTGGCCGGCACCCGTGGGACGTTCCGCGTGCGCGGGGACACCCTCGAGGTGTTCCCCATGTACGAGGAGCTCGCCGTCCGCGTCGAGTTCTTCGGTGACGAGATCGAGAAGCTGTCGACGCTCCACCCCGTGACCGGGGAGGTGGTGACCGAGGACTCCGAGGTCTACGTCTTCCCCGCCAGCCACTACATCGCGGGCCCGGAGCGCATGGAGCGTGCCATCCACGACATCGAGCTCGAGCTGGGGGAGCGGCTGCAGCAGCTCGAGTCGCAGCACAAGCTGCTCGAGGCGCAGCGGCTGCGGATGCGCACCAGCTACGACATCGAGATGATGCGCCAGATCGGCACCTGCTCCGGCATCGAGAACTACTCGCGGCACATGGACGGCCGCGGGCCGGGCTCGCCGCCGAACACGCTGCTCGACTACTTCCCCGAGGACTTCCTGCTCGTCGTCGACGAGTCGCACGTGACGATCCCGCAGATCGGCGGCATGTACGAGGGCGACATGTCGCGCAAGCGGACGCTGGTCGACCACGGCTTCCGGCTGCCGAGCGCGATGGACAACCGGCCCCTGCGCTTCGAGGAGTTCGTCGAGCGCATCGGGCAGACGGTCTACCTGTCGGCGACGCCCGGCGACTACGAGCTGGCCAAGGGCGACGGCTACGTCGAGCAGCTGATCCGGCCGACCGGCCTCGTCGACCCCCAGGTGGTCGTCAAGCCGACGTCGGGCCAGATCGACGACCTGATCGGGGAGATCCGGCTGCGCGCCGAGCGGGGCGAGCGCGTGCTGGTCACCACGCTGACCAAGAAGATGGCGGAGGACCTCACCGACTACCTCCTCGAGAACAAGGTGCGCACGCGCTACCTCCACTCCGAGGTCGACACGCTGCAGCGCATCGCCCTGCTGCGGGAGCTGCGGATGGGGGAGTACGACGTCCTCGTCGGCATCAACCTGCTCCGGGAGGGCCTCGACCTGCCCGAGGTGTCGCTGGTGTCCATCCTCGACGCCGACAAGGAGGGCTTCCTCCGCAGCGCGAAGAGCCTGATCCAGACGATCGGGCGCGCGGCGCGCAACGTCTCCGGCGAGGTGCACATGTACGCCGACTCGATCACCGACTCGATGGCGGCGGCGATCGACGAGACCAACCGGCGTCGTGAGGTCCAGGTCGCGTACAACCTCGAGCACGGGATCGACCCCCAGCCGCTGCAGAAGAAGATCGCCGACATCACCGAGATGCTCGCGCGCGAGGACGCCGACACCGACTCGCTGCTGGCGGGCAGTGCCGGCCGTCAGCGCGGCAAGGGAAAGTCGCCCGTGCCGGCGCTGGGGCGCGACGCCGACCAGATCCGCAAGACCGCCGGCATGCCGGCCGGCGAGCTCGCCGACCTCGTCCAGCAGCTCACCGAGCAGATGCACACGGCGGCCGCCGACCTGCAGTTCGAGGTCGCGGCCCGGATCCGCGACGAGGTGTCGGAGCTCAAGAAGGAGCTGCGGCAGATGGTCGAGGCCAACCGCTGACGCCGACCCCGCCGGCTCGGTGTGCGGGGTCCGACGACGGGGCGCAGGGCCACACTCCCTGAGGTCGGCGAAGGGCACGGAGGGGTGGGCGGGCTCGGGCGCGTGCTGCCTGACGCGCCTGTGCTGCGACGCACCACCTGCTCGTGATCGACGGGCGAGGACGCCAACCCCTTCGGGGCCCTTCGACAGGCTCAGGGAGCGTCTGCCCGGGCGAGGGTTGAGGACGCCAACCCCTTCGGGCCCGTCGACAGGCTCAGGGAGCATGCGCCCGGGCGAGGTTGAGGACGCCAACCCCTTCGGGGCCCTTCGACAGGCTCAGGGAGCGTCTGCCCGGGCGAGGGTTGAGGACGCCAACCCCTTCGGGCCCGTCGACAGGCTCAGGGAGCATGCGCCCGGGCGAGGTTGAGGACGCCAACCCCTTCGGGGCCCTTCGACAGGCTCAGGGAGCGTCTGCCCGGGCGAGGGTTGAGGACGCCAACCCCTGCGGGGCCCTTCGACAGGCTCAAGGAGCGTCTGCCCGGGCGAGGGTTGAGACACCAACCCCTTCAGGGCCCTTCGACAGGTTCAGGGAGCGTCTGGCCGGGCGCGGACCTGAGGACGCCAGCCCCTTCGGGGCCCTTCGACAGGTTCAGGGAGCGTCTGGCCGGGCGCGGACCTGAGGACGCCAATCCCTTCGGGGCCCTTCGGCAGGCTCAGGGAGCGTCTGCCCGGGCGAGGGTTGAGGACGCCAACCCCTTCGGGCCCTTCGACAGGCTCAGGGAGCGTCTGGCCGGGCGCGGACCTGAGGACGCCAATCCCTTCGGGGCCCTTCGGCAGGCTCAGGGAGCGTCTGCCCGGGCGAGGGTTGAGGACGCCAACCCCTTCGGGCCCTTCGACAGGCTCAGGGAGCGTCTGGCCGGGCGCGGACCTGAGAACGCCAACCCCTTCGGGGCCCTTCGACAGGCTCAGGGAGCGTGCGCGCGGGCGCGGACCTGAGGACGCCAACCCCTTCGGGGCCCTTCGGCAGGCTCAAGGAGCGTCCGCGTCCATAGGGTGAGCTCCGCCCCTCGAGGGCCCCAGGACGCCAACCCGTGCTGGTCGTTCGACAGGCTCAGAGCGGGCTCGCCCTCCGAGGGTCGTCGACGTTTTGTCCGGCACGCGTCCGGGCTGCCATACTTCCCTGTTGGAGGGGAGTATTCCCCCGCAGCGGCGTCGTCAGCACGGCGGGCAGGACCACGGTCCTGCTGCCCGGCGCCCCCGGTCGGCGAGAGCCGGCGGAAGAGACCTCCGAGACGGTCCTGCATGCCCACACCCACGTCTCGGAGGCTCCTGAGTTGGACGTCCACGGCTACGCCTGGGCCGCCACCATCGCGATCATGGTGGCGATCCTCGGCTTCGACATCTTCGTCATCGGACGGCGGCCCCACGAACCGTCGATGAAGGAGGCCGGCATCGCGATCGGCGTCTTCGTCGGTCTCGCGGTGGTCTTCGGGCTGGGGGTCTGGGGCGTCGCCGGCCCCCGCTACGCGGGCGAGTTCTTCGCCGGCTGGCTGACCGAGTACAGCCTCTCGATCGACAACCTCTTCATCTTCCTCATCATCATGGCCAAGCTGAAGGTGCCGAGGGAGCTGCAGCAGTTCGCGCTGCTCGTCGGCATCGTGCTGGCGCTGATCTTCCGCGGCGTGTTCATCGCGGTCGGCGCCGCCGCCATCGACCGCTTCAGCTGGGTCTTCTTCATCTTCGGCGCGTTCCTGCTCTACACCGCCGTGCGCCTGGTGGTCGAGTACCGCAAGCACGACGACGAGGAGGACGCGCCGGACAACCCTCTGCTGCGCCTCGTGCGGCGTCGGCTGCCCTCGACGGACGACTTCGAGGGCCCGCACCTCACGGTCAGGCGGGACGGCAAGCGGCTCATCACGCCGATGTTCATCGTCATCGTGGCCCTCGGCAGCACGGACCTGCTGTTCGCGCTCGACTCGATCCCGGCGATCTACGGCCTCACGCAGGAGCCGTACCTGGTCTTCACCGCCAACGTCTTCGCGCTGATGGGCCTGCGCCAGCTGTACTTCCTGCTCGGCGGTCTGCTCCGCAAGCTGGTGTACCTGTCGCTGGGGCTCTCGGTCGTGCTCGCGTTCATCGGCGTCAAGCTGGTCTTCCACGCGCTGCACGAGTACCACCTCGACGAGCGTCTGGGCATCCCGTTCAGTCTCGAGATCCCGATCTGGCTGTCGCTCGCCGTCATCATCGTGACGCTCACCGTCACGGCCGTCGCGAGCCTGGTGAAGTCGCGGTGGGACGAGGACCACGCCGAACCCACCGGGACGAGCTCGGCCGCCTGAGCGGCCGCCCGGGTTCGTGACTCGCCGGGGGAGGACCCCGCGGCCGCGGAATCCGCGGTCCGGGGCCGACCCGGCTCCGGACGCACAAGAAGCCCGTCCCACCTGCTCGGGGGTTCAGGTGGCGACGGGCTTCTCGGTGCGGCGGACGAGGATGATGCTCGGGGGTTCATCACCCCCGTCCGCCATGAATTACTTTACGGCACGTCCTGAGGGTGATCCTCAGAATCCGGTGTCCTGATCCTGACGTGGCCGGTTCCTGACAGCGGGCTCAGGCCGGTAGCGCGCGGGTGACGTCGTGCCAGTCGTCGGCGTGCTCGGCGGACGTGCGCGTGCGCAGGTCGCCGGCGATGGTGGCCAGGGCTCTCGACACCACCTCGAGCGTGTCCGGGTCGAGCTGCTCGAGGGTCGCCTGCAGCCACCGGTGGCTTTCGCCGATCATGACCAGGCCCCGCTCGGTCAGGCGGACGATCGTGCGACGGCGGTCCTTGGGGTGCCGGACACGCGCGGCCACCCCTTGCCGCTCGAGGCGGTCGACCAACGCGGTCGAGGCGCTGCTGGTCAGGTCGAGGTCGCGGGCCAGGGTGGTCTGCCCGCTCTCCCCGTGGACGGCGAGGTAGGACAGCGCCTGGCTCTCGGTCGTGCCGAGCCCGATGGCGTTGGCCATCACCTGCCGGTAGTGCTCGCCCGCGAGGATCATCTGACGGAGGTTGCGCACCGCGTCCGTCATGACAGGGGTGGAATCGATCTCGTGCTCCTGGACGCAGGGACGTCGGGTCGGGACGTCTGTCGGGCGAGGCGGCCGAGACGGCTCCCACCTGCTCCCCGCGAGGGCAGCCGGTCCACCGGTGCTCGGTCGAAGCGCGGCAGTTCCTCCGACGTACTACCTGCTTTCACGAGTGACGCTAGCACGAAGCCGCTCGACCGGAAGACGTCCCGGCGACCGAATCATCGTCCGATCGAGCGTTCTCGGGGCTCGGCGTCCGACGGGCGCCGCGCAGGAGGCTCAGGCGGGCAGCGCGTGGGTCGCGCCCCTCCAGCCCTCGGCCTCGCGGGCCGAGGTCCGGGTGCGCAGGTCGTCGGCCAGGAACGCGATCCAGTGCGACACCTGCTCGAGCTCGCTCGGGTCGATCTGCTGCAGGGTCGCCGCCAGCCAGTGGTGGCTCTCGTCGACGACCGCCTGGCCCCGGGGGGTCAGACGGACGATGAGCCGCCGGCGGTCCCTCGGGTGGCGCACCCGCTCGCACACGCCCTGGCGCTCCAGCCGGTCCACCAGGGCGGTGGACGCGCTGCTCGTGAGGCCGAGGTCGCGGGCGAGGACCGACTGGCCGCTCTCGCCGTGGACCGCGAGGTAGGAGAGCGCCTGGCTCTCGGTCGTGCCCAGCCCGATGGCGACCGACACCGCCTGGCGGTAGTGCTCCCCGGCGAGGATCAGCGACCGGAGGTTGCGCACGGCCACGTCCATGGCGACGTCGTCGGCGATGGGGATCTCCTCGAGAGGGCAGGGACGCGGTGGGGGCGTCCGTCGGACGACGGCCTTGACCTGAACGGGCCCTGGAGCTCTCCCCCAACGGGAGCTCGCAGGACCTCGTCCACGATCGAAAGCGCGGTAGTTCCTCCGACGTACTACCTGCTGATGAGGAAGACGTTAGCACCGTGGTCGTTTAACGGGCGAGTCACTCGACAAACAAATCATCAACTGTTCGGTGCTCAAGCACACGGACCCGGTGCTCCGAGGAGGGGCACCGGGTCCGTGACGCTCTGGCTCAGGCCGCGTCAGCGACCTGCGTGGCTGCGGCGACCGGCTCGAGGGCCGCCGTCACCAGCGTGGCCACGTCGGTCGTCAGGACGACCTCGACGGCGTCGGTGACCTCGCTCGGGACCTCGTCGAGGTCCGGGGCGTTGCGCTGCGGGACGAACACGGTCGTGAGGCCGGCCCGCTGGGCGGCGAGCAGCTTCTGCTTGAGCCCGCCGATCGGCAGGACCCGACCGTTGAGGGTGACCTCGCCGGTCATGCCCACCTCGCCGCGCACCGGTCGCCCGGTGGCCATCGAGGTCAGCGCGGTCACCATGGTGACGCCCGCCGACGGTCCGTCTTTGGGGACGGCGCCGGCCGGGACGTGCACGTGGATCGGCCGGTCGAGCACGCTCGGGTCGGTGATCCCGAGCTGCGCGGCGTGGGCCCGGACGTAGGAGAGGGCGATGTGCGCCGACTCCTTCATCACGTCACCCAGCTGACCGGTCAGGGTCAGCCCGCCGCCGTGCCCCTCGGTCGCCGGCAGGACGCTCGCCTCGATGAACAGCGTGTCGCCGCCCATCCCGGTGACGGCGAGGCCGGTGGCCACGCCCGGCACCGAGGTCCGCTCGTGCGCCTCCGGGGTGAACCGCGGCCGTCCGAGGAACTCGCGCAGGTTGGCCTTGGTGATCACCAGCGGCGTACGGGCGCTGCCCCCGTCGCCCTCCTGGTCGCCCTCCTGCTCACCCTGCTGGGCGAGCCGGGTGGTCGCCTTGCGCAGCGCCTTGGCCAGCAGCCGCTCGAGCTGGCGGACGCCGGGCTCGTGCGTGTAGTCGGCCGCGATCTCGCGCAGGGCCTCGTCGTCGACCTGGACCTCGTCGGCCGTCAGCGCCGCCCGCTCGAGCTGCCGGGGCAGCAGGTACTCGCGGGCGATGGCGACCTTGTCGGTCTCGGTGTAGCCGTCGAGGGTGACGAGCTCCATCCGGTCCAGCAGCGGCTGGGGGATGTTCTCCACGACGTTGGCCGTCGCGAGGAAGAGCACGTCGGACAGGTCGAGGTCGACCTCGAGGTAGTGGTCGCGGAACGTGTGGTTCTGCGCCGGGTCGAGCACCTCGAGCAGCGCCGAGGAGGGGTCGCCCCGGTAGTCGGAGCCGACCTTGTCGATCTCGTCGAGCAGCACGACAGGGTTCATCGAGCCCGCCTCGCTGATCGCGCGGACGATGCGGCCCGGCAGGGCGCCCACGTACGTGCGGCGGTGGCCCCGGATCTCGGCCTCGTCCCGCACGCCGCCGAGGGCGACGCGGACGAACTTGCGTCCGAGCGCGCGCGCCACGGACTCGCCGAGGGACGTCTTGCCGACCCCGGGAGGACCGGCGAGCACCATGACGGCACCCGAGCCGCGTCCGCCCACGAGCTCCAGCCCGCGCTGCGAGCGACGGGCGCGCACCGCGAGGTACTCGACGATGCGGTCCTTGACGTCCTCGAGGCCGTGGTGGTCGGCGTCCAGCACCGCGCGGGCCCCGGCGATGTCGGTCGAGTCGTCGGTCTTGGTCGACCACGGCAGGTCGAGCACCGTGTCGAGCCAGGTGCGGATCCAGCCGGACTCGGGGCTCTGGTCGCTGGCGCGCTCGAGCTTGCCCACCTCGCGCAGCGCGGCCTTGCGGACCTCGTCGGGCAGGTCGGCGGCCTCGACGCGACCGCGGTAGTCCTCGGCCCCCTCGGGCTCGTCCTCGCCGAGCTCCTTGCGGATGGCGTTGAGCTGCTGGCGCAGCAGGAACTCGCGCTGGCTCTTCTCCATGCCCTCGCGGACGTCGTCGGCGATCTTGTCGTTCACCTCGGTCTCGGCGAGGTGGTTCTTCACCCACTCGACGAGGACGCGGAGCCGGTCGGCGACGTACGGGGTCTCGAGGAGCTCACGCTTCTGCTCGTCGGACAGCCACGAGGCGTAGCCGGCGAGGTCGGCGAGGCCGCTCGGGTCGGTCACCTTGTTGACGGTGTCGATGACCTGCCAGGCGTCGCGGCGCTGCAGGGTCGCCACCAGCAGGTGGCGGTACTCCTCGGCGAGCTCACGGATCTCGTCGGTCTCGAAGGTCGGGTCGAGCTCCTCCGCCTCGATCCACAGCGCGGTGCCGGGCCCGGACACGCCGGAGCCGATGCGCACGCGGCGGTCGGCCTTGAGGACCGCGGCCGGGTCGCCGTTCTGCAGGCGGCCGAGCTGGACGATCGAGGCGACCACGCCGTACGAGGCGTAGCGGTCGTTCAGGCGGGGGGCGACGAGCAGGGTGTCGTCGCTGTGCGCGCGGGCGGCGTCGATCGCGGCACGCGCGGCGTGGTCGAGCTCGACCGGCACGACCATGCCGGGGAGGACGACGAGGTCGTTCAGGAACAGGATGGGGAGTTCGGTGGTCGTCATCGGGTCAAGCCTCCGTTCGGGTCGCCCGGTCTGCTTGAGCGACATCGACTCAAGGTTGGTCGGGCCCGATCCATTCCCGACGTCCTCTGCAGGCGAACGCCGCCCGGAAGGCTTCGGCCAGGAGCGTGGGCCCCCGAGGACGGCGGCGCTGGTCCGCGAGGGGAGCCCGGCCGCTCTTGTCGCGGTCGAGCGTGGGAACCTGAGGATCTCTACCGGAGCGCTTCCCCGGCGCTTATGGTGAGCCGGAAGTTATTGGCTCGAGCGACGCCCTGGTGCCCCGCTCGGGGTTCCTACGGGAGGTCGACGGATGAAGACGCTGCGCTTCTTGTGGGACCACCCCCTGCAACGGCGGGTGTCGCTGCTGACCACCGTGGCCGTGGCGCTGACCGTCGTCCTCTGCAGCGGCGTGGGGTACTTCGCCCTGCGGGCCTCGCTCGTCAACGCCTCGCAGGAGGTGGCCGCCTCGATCGCGCAGGACCTCTCCGGACCGGCCGCCCGCAGCATCGCGACCACCGGCACGCTGTCCGCCGACCTGCGCCAGGCCGGGATGGTGGTGGTCGAGGCGGTCGACGGGCAGGGCCGGGTGCTGGGCATCCCCGGCGAGGCGCGTCAGCTCGTCGTCGAGACGAGGGACCTCGCGGCCACGAATCCCGACGCCTCGACGCTCCGCCGGTCGGGCCGGATCTCCGACGGCCACCGGTACGTCGTGGTGGCCGTCCCGCTCGCGGGCACCGGGTACGCGCTGCTGGTCGGGCGCTCCCTCGAACCCGTGCTCCAGGTCCTCGAGGTGCAACGCCTCGTCCTCGGTGGGATCTGCCTGGCGGGCATCCTCGCCGCGGCGGTCGCCGGCGTGATCGTCGGAGCCTCCGGCCTGCGCCCGATGCGGCAGCTCACCGAGGCCATGCAGCACGTGACGGCGACGCAGGACTTCCAGCCCGTCTCGGTCCGCTACGCGAAGGGCGACCTGGTGACGATGGCCGCGTCGTTCAACCTGATGCTCGCCTCGCTGACCAAGGCCCGCGAGCGGCAGTCCCGGCTGGTCGCCGACGCCGGGCACGAGCTGCGGACCCCGCTCACCAGCCTGCGGACCAACGTCGACCTGCTCGCCACCGACCTCCGGCGGGACCGGCTCGGCGTCGAGCAGAAGGAGGCGGTGCTGGGCGACGTGCAGGGCCAGCTCGGTGAGCTCAGCGAGATGATCAGCGACCTCGTGCACGTCGCCCGCGACGACTCGGCCCTGGCCCTCGCCCCGCTCGACGTCCGCGACGTGGTGACCAGCGCGCTGGAACGGGTCCAACGACGGGCCCAGGGGGTCAGTTTCGACGTCGAGCTCCAGCCGTTCTTCGTCGTCGCCAACGCCGACTCGCTGCGCCGGGCGGTGACCAACCTCCTCGACAACGCGGTGAAGTGGAGCCCGCCCGGGTCGACCGTCCGGGTGCGCCTCGAGGGCAACCGGCTGCGGGTGTCCGACGCCGGCCCCGGGATCCCCGACGCCGACCTGCCCTACGTGTTCGACCGTTTCTTCCGCGGCGAGTCGGGTCGCAAGACCAAGGGCACCGGGCTCGGCCTGGCGATCGTCGCCAAGACGATGGACGAGATCGGCGGCAGCGTCCACGCCGGCCGCTCGGCCGAGGGCGGCGCCGAGTTCACCCTCCAGCTCCCGGGCGTCACGAGCCGGGAGGCGGTCGCATCCCTTCTGGTCCCGTCGCCCTGAGCCGCGGCGGTTCCGGCGCCGTCGACGCGCTCGGGCGCCGCGGCGCCACCACTGCAGACGTCCGTGGAGGAGGGGGAGCGCAGGGGCAGCGCGGCAGCGCCTGAGGCGGGTCAGGCGAGGGCGTTCAGCCTGACGCGGACCTCGCGCAGCTGGTCGCCGAAGGCCTCGAGCACGCGCAGCCGCGGGTCGGCCGTGGGCAGCACCCGCGGCGCCAGGAGGGGACGCAGTGGAGCCAGCCGCTGGTCGGCGAGGACCGCCTGCACGCCCGCGTCGTCGCCACCCCCGACCACGGCCTCGAGGTCGCGCACGTGCGGCAGCAGGAGGGTGACGACCACGTCGGCGGCCTCGCCGTACGCCTGCGTGGCCTGGTTGGCGCGTCGGCGCGCGTAGCGCTGCTGCGACCAGCCACCCGCCTTGGTGCGGCCCTGGACGTAGGCGCTGCCGACCTTCGAGGCGACCAGGCGCCGGCCGTCGAAGCGGCCGACCGCGTACCCGCCGCGCCGGACGAGAACCGCGCCGATCGTCCGGTCGCGCAGCGCGTGGTCGACGACGGCTCCGGGTCCGGCGCCTGGCGGCAGCGGCGGAAAGGGGACCTCGAGGACGGCGACGGCACCGTCCGGCGCGGTCAACGTGACCTCCGTCGACGTCGCTGTAGCCGTGGTCGGCCCGTGGCGCGCCTCGAACCGCTCCCACCACCCGGCCAGGCGCTCGGGCGGGACGGCGACGACCCGGTCCCCGTGGGCGGGGACCGGGTCGTCGGCGGAGGTGGTCGGCTCGGGGACGGGTCAGCCCTGGGTGCTGAAGGCCGCGTCGAAGGCGGCCTCGGGGGCGTCGAAGGCGAGCTTGCGGACGAACTCGAGCGCCTCGGGCGCGCCGACGAGGCGGTCCATGCCCGCGTCCTCCCACTCCACCGAGATCGGGCCCTCGTAGCCGATCGTGTTGAGCATCCGGAAGCAGCGCTCCCACGGCACGTCGCCGTGGCCGGTGGAGACGAAGTCCCAGCCGCGCCGCGGGTCGGCCCACGCCAGGTGCGAGCCCATGCGGCCGTTGCGGCCGTTGCCGACCTGGAGCTTGGCGTCCTTGCAGTCGACGTGGACGATCCGGTCCTTGAAGTCCCACAGGAACCCGACCGGGTCGAGGTCCTGCCACACGAAGTGGCTCGGGTCCCAGTTCAGGCCGAAGGCCTCGCGGTGGCCCACGGCCTCGAGCGCGCGCGTCGTCGTCCAGTAGTCGTACGCGATCTCGCTCGGGTGCACCTCGTGGCCGAACTTGACGCCCTCGGCGTCGAAGACGTCGAGGATCGGGTTCCAGCGGTTGGCGAAGTCCTCGTAGCCCGCGTCGACCAGCGACTGCGAGGCCGGCGGGAACATCGCCACGTACTTCCAGATCGACGAGCCGGTGAAGCCCACGACGACGTCCACGCCCAGCTTGCGGGCGGCGCGGGCGGTCATCTTCATCTCCTCGGCGGCGCGCTGCCGGACGCCCTCGGCGTCGCCGTCACCCCAGATGCGGTCGGGGAGGATGTCGCGGTGCCGGGCGTCGATCGGGTCGTCGCAGACGGCCTGGCCCTTGAGGTGGTTGCTGATCGCGAACACCTGCAGCCCGTGGCGCTTCAGCGTCTCGAGCTTGGCGGGGACGTACGCGTCGTCCTCGACCGCGGCCCAGGGGTCGAAGTGGTCGCCCCAGCAGGCGATCTCGAGGCCGTCGTAGCCCCAGCCGGAGGCGAGGCGGCAGACCTCCTCGAAGGGCAGGTCGGCCCACTGGCCGGTGAAGAGGGTGATCGGACGGGTCATGCGGCGACCTCCTGGGGTCGGCGGGCGGGTGTGGGGGCGGTTCACGAGAGGGCGTGCGGGTGTGCCGCGTGCGTGCACGGGGTCCAGCCTCGCGCCCGGCCGCTCGGCGGCCGGGCGCGGGGTCGGTCAGGACTCGAAGGCCGTCCCCAGGTACTGGTCGACGTTGTCCTTGGTGACGACGGGCGCGTACAGCTGGACCTTGCGCGGCACCTCGACCTCCTGGATGTCGGACAGGCCCTTCTTCTGCACGAGCAGGCGGGCGAGCTTGACGCCGTCGGCGCCCTGCGTCGACGGGTAGATCACGGTCGCCTTCAGGACGCCGTTGCCGCTCTGGATCTCGCGCATGGCGTTCGCCGAACCGGCGCCGCCGACCATGAAGAACTCGCTGCGGTTGGCGTTCTTGATCGCGGCGAGGACGCCGACGCCCTGGTCGTCGTCGTGGTTCCAGATCGCGTCGATCTTGGGCGCGGCCTGGAGCAGGTTCGAGGTCGCCTTCTCCCCGCCCTCGACGGTGAAGTCGGCGGCGACCCGGTTGTCGACGTCCTGGCCGCACTTGGCGAGCGCGTCCTTGAAGCCTTTGCTGCGGTCCTGGGTCAGCGGCAGCGAGTCGATGCCGGCGATCTCGGCGACCACGGCGTCGGACTTGCCCTGCAGCTGGTCGCAGATGTACTGCCCGGCCGAGACGCCCATGCCGTAGTTGTCGCCGAGCACGGTGACGCGGGCGGCGTTCGGGTCGCTGAACTCGCGGTCGACATTCACCACGGGGATGCCCGCGTCCATGGCCTTCTTGGCCACCGTCGTCAGCGCCGCCCCGTCGAAGGGCAGGATCACGATGGCGTCGACCTTGTCGTTGATGAAGGTTTCGACCTGGCTGATCTGCTGGTTGACGTCGTTGGTGCCGGCCGCGACCTTGAGGTCGATGTCGCTGTTGGCCGTCGCGGTCGCCTTGGCCTGGTCGGTGATCGAGGCGATCCAGCCGTGGTCGGCCGCCGGCGCCGAGAAGCCGATGGTGACCTTCTGGCCGGCGGCGTCGTTGCTCGAGCCGGACCCGGCACCGGCGCCGGAGCTCTGTGCCGGTGCGGGGGCGGGCGCCGGGGTGTTGTTCGTGCAGCCGCTCACGGCGAGCAGCGCGGCGGAGCCGAGGACGACGGCACCGACGAGGTGGCGGCGTACGGGTCGTGGGTGGTGGTGGGCAGGCATCTGGAGGACTCCCTTTCGACGGTGAAGCGGGCGTGCTGGGCAGGTGTGCGCGTGCTGGGGGTTCAGGTCCGGGTGCGGGTCGCCAGGCGCTGCTGGAGCAGCACGGCGGCGACGATGATCAGGCCCTTGACGACGGACTGGGCCGAGACCGAGAGGTTGTTGAGCGTGAAGACGTTCGACAGCGTCGTGAAGATCAGCACCCCGATGACGGTGCCGACGATGGTGCCGCGCCCGCCGCTGAGCAGGGTGCCGCCGATGACGACCGCGGCGATCGCGTCGAGCTCGTAGAGGGTGCCGTGGGTCGAGCTGCCGGTCGTCGTCCGGGCGACCAGCATGAGCGCCGCGACGCCGCAGCACAGGCCGAGCAGCACGTAGAGGTACATGGTGTGGCGCTGCACGCGGATGCCCGCGAGCCGGGCGGCCTCCGGGTTGCCGCCCACGGCGATGGTGCGCCGGCCGAAGGTCGTGCGGTTGAGCACGACCCAGCCGAGCGCGGCCACGACGGCGAAGAGGATGACCAGCACCGGGATGCCGAGCACGTCGGCGTCGAGGACGTCGACGAAGGCCGGCACGTTGACGATCTGCGTGCGGCGGTTGGAGATGATCTCGGCCAGGCCACGCGCCGCCGCGAGCATGGCCAGCGTGGCGATGAAGGGCACGACCTTGCCGTACGCGACCAGCACCCCGTTCACCAGGCCGCAGCCGGCCCCGACCACCAGCGCGGCGAAGGCCATCACCAGCCAGGTGCTCGAGTTGGCCATCGACTGGGTCGCGAGCGTCGTGCACCAGACCGAGCTGAGCGCGACGATCGCGCCGACGGAGAGGTCGATGCCGCCGCCCGTGATGACGAAGGTGAGCCCGACGCTGACGACGCCGATGACCGCGGCCAGCCGCAGGATGGTGAGGACGTTGTTGACGTCGGCGAAGCGGTCGCCCGCGGTCGCCACGCCGGCGATGCACAGCACCAGCAGCGCGATGACCAGGCCGAGGTTCCGGCCGGCCCCCGTGCGCAGCACGTGCGCGACGCCGCCCTCGCGCCGCGGCCCGTCCGACCGGCTCGGCGAGGGACCGGTGTCCTCGCGCGCGCCCGGCGAGGCCGTCGCGCGGCCGACGACGGTGGTGAGTTCCGGTTCGCTCATGCGGGAGCTCCTTCCATGACCAGGTCCAGGACCTTGGCTTCGTCGAGGTCGGCGGCGGGTGCCTCGTGGACGACCGACCCCTCGCGCATCACGAGGACGCGGTCGGCCAGGCCCAGCACCTCCTCGACCTCGCTGGAGACGACCACCACCGCGACGCCGGAGTCGGCGAGGCGGCGGACGAGGGTGTAGATCTCGGTGCGGGCGCCGATGTCGACGCCCCGGGTGGGTTCGTCGAGCAGCAGGACCTTGCAGTCGCGCAGCAGCCAGCGCGCGAGCAGGACCTTCTGCTGGTTGCCGCCCGACAGGGTGCGGACGGCCCGGTCGACGCCGGTGGGCCGGACGTCGAGGGACTCGGTCAGGCGGCGGGCGGCCACCCGCTCGGCGTGGTCGTCGAGGAACCCCGCGCGCGAGAAGCGCCGCAGCGTCGAGATGGTGATGTTGCTGAAGACCGACTGGTCGAGCAGCAGCCCCTGGCTCTTGCGCTCCTCGGGGCACAGCCCGACGCCGGCGGCGACGCGGGCGGAGACCGACCCGTTCGGCATCGTCCGGCCGCCGACCCGCACGGTTCCGCCGGTCGCGCGCCGGGCCCCGTACAGGGTCTCGACGACCTCGGAGCGACCGGCGCCGACGAGCCCGGCGAGGCCGACGATCTCCCCGGGCCGCACGGCGAGGCTGACGGGGGAGAAGAGCCCGCGCACCTCGAGGTCGGTGACCTCGAGCACCGGCTCGGCGGTGAGGGCCGGGGCCTCGGTGCGCGGCGGGAAGACGTACTCGATCGAGCGTCCCGTCATCAGGCGGATCAGCTCGCGGGTGGGCGTCTCGCTGACCGGGAGGTCGGTGGCGACGCTCGTGCCGTCCTTGAGGACGGTGATGCGGTCGCCGATCCGGCGGATCTCCTCGAGGCGGTGGGAGATGTAGACGACGGCGACGCCCTGGGCGACCAGCTGGCGCACGACGCGGAACAGGTTCTCGACCTCGCCCGCGTCGAGCACGGCGGACGGTTCGTCGAGGATCAGCAGGCGGGTGTCGTGCGACAGGGCGCGGGCCATGCTGACGATCTGCTGCGCGGCGGGGGAGAGGCTGCCGACGGCAGCGTTCACGGAGATGCCGGTGTGGCCCATCCGCGCCAGCAGCTCGCGCGCCCGGGCGGCGGCCTTGCCCCGCTGGGTGAAGCCGGCCGTCGACAGCTCGTGGCCCAGGAAGATGTTCTCGGTGACCGTGAGGTCCGGCACGAGGTCGAGCTCCTGGTAGATCGTGGAGATGCCGACCTTGATCGCGGCGATCGGCGTCGGGAACGACACCGGTCGGCCCTCCCAGCTGATCTCGCCCTCGTCGGGCTGGTAGGACCCCGACAGCACCTTGATCAGCGTCGACTTGCCGGCCCCGTTCTGGCCGAGCAGGCAGTGCACCTCGGCCGCGCGGACGACGAGGTCCACGCCGCCGAGGGCGACGACGCCGGGGAAGCGCTTGACGATGCCGCTCATCTGCAGCAGCGGCAGGGTGTCGGTGCGGCCGGACCCGGGCTCGACGCTCCGACCGGCGGCGGGCTCGGCTCCGGGGGCGGCGGGGTCGCTCATGCGGGTGCTCCTGAGGGGACGGGTGCCGGACGGGTGGGCGGGGACGACCGCACGGCCACGGCGGTCGGGTCGGCGAAGATGCGCGACAGGGCCTCCAGCGCGCCGCCCCGGGCGGCGGCGGAGTAGCCGAGCGTCGACGGTTCCACGCGGCAGCCGCCGGAGCGGGGGGCGAAGACGCGGGCCGGCAGCGCCGCGGCGACGGGGTCGGCGAGCCAGCGGCCGAGCACGGCGAAGTAGCCGCCGAGGACGAGCAGCTCGGGGTTGAAGAGGTTGACCAGGACGCCGGCGCCTGCACCCAGCCACCCGGCCGTCCGCTCCAGCGCCTCGAGGGTGCGGGCGTCCCCGTCCTCCGCGCGTGCCGCCAGCGTCTCCAGGCGGCGCCGTACGTCGAGCGCGGGGTCGCGCACGGCGTCGCCCTCGTCGGCGGCCGCGGCGAGCAGCGCGTTCAACCCGACCTGCGTCTCCCAGCACCCGCGCCGGCCGCAGCCGCAGGGCTGGCCGCCCGGGTCGAGCTGCATGTGGCCGACCTCGCCGGCGAAGCCGTGGACGCCGCGCAGCAGGTGCCCGCCGGCGACGACCCCGGCGCCCACGCCGATCCCGCCGGTCAGCAGGACGAGGTCGCGCACGCCGACCCGGTCGCCGGTGGAGACCTCCGCCCGCGCGGCCAGGTTCGCCTCGTTGTCGATCAGCAGCGGGCAGGCGGGCTCGTCGAGCAGCCCGCGTACGACGTCGACGACGTCGATGTCGGCCCACCCCAGGTTGGGGGCGCTGAGCACCCGGCCGGTGGGCTGCTCGACCAGCCCGGGGACGGCGAGCGTGATGCCGACGAGCTCCCGGCCCGAGCGCCGCAGCTGCGCGGTGACCTCTCCGACGAGGCCGGCGAGGCGGCCGAGGACGGCCGTGGCCCGCAGCGCGCCCGCGTCGAGCGGCACCCACCGCTCGGCCACGACCTCGGCCCGGACGTCGAGGGCGGTCACGGCGAGGTGGTCGAGGTCGACCTCGGCGCCGACGGTGAAGAAGTGCGCGCCGTCGAGGTCGACCGGCTGCGACGGCCGCCCGACGCCGCCACGCGCCGTGGCGCCCTCGGCGACCAGCCCGCGTTCGGCGAGCTCGGCGACCAGGCTGGAGACCGTGGACCGGGTGAGCCCGGTCTCGGCGGCGATGGTGGCGCGGGAGCGGGCGCCGCTGGAGCGCAGGTGCGCGAGGACGAGCGCGAGGTTGTGGCGGCGCACCTCGACCAGCCCGGCCGACGCTCCCGCGTCAGCCGTGAGCCGTCCCCCGTACGACACCACAGGCTCCTTTGTCTGTTGACTCGACAAACTAAGGCGGCTCACAGGGAGGGTCAAGCAAGGTCACAGGAACCGTTCCCGATCTGTGACCGAACGCCTGCCTGGGGGTCGTCGCGTGCGTGCGCGCCGGGGTCGGCTTCCAGTGCTCCGGGCGCAGTTGACAAGGCCGACGGGCGCGGCTGAGCATCGGGTGTCCCGCCCGGGTCGACGGCGCACGGGGCCCGTCGAGCGGAGGGTGGCCATGTCCTGGGAGGACCAGCCGGGGCAGGAGCGCTGGCGCCGGCTGCGCCGCCAGGTCAACCGGGTCTGGGCCGACGACGACCCGCCGACGCTCATCAACGCCGTCCCGCCGCTCGATCTGTGGGACGTCCAGCGGCCGCTGCCCGCGCCGGTCGACGCGGAGCAGCAGCGGTCCTTCGACTTCGCGCACCGGGTCGGGGCGGTCATGCTCGCCCGGGGCGCGTCGATCGACGACGTCGAGGCCTCGATCCGGGCGGCCGCGCTCGCGATGGGCCTGCCGCACCCGGAGGTCGACGTCACCTTCACCTCGATCTTCGTCTCCGTCCGCCCCGACCCCGAGCGGCCGCCGCTGACCTCGGTCAGCGTGGTCCGGCAGCGCGGCGACGACCACTCCCGCCTCGCCGACACCCACCAGCTGCTGATCGCGCTCGCCAACGGCCACCTCGACCGGGACGCCGCGTTCGAGCGGCTGGCCGAGATCGAGCAGCGGCCGCACCCGTACGGCGACAACCTCGTCACCGCCGCCCGCGGCGTGCTCGCCGCCGCGATCGTGGCGCAGCTCGGCGGCTCCTGGGCGGCGGCCCTGGTCGTGCTCACCACCGCGGCGCTCATCGACGTGCTCGGCCGGGGGCTGGCCCGCCACCGGGTCCCGACCTTCTACCTGAACGTCGTCGGCGGGGTCGTCGCGACCCTCGCCGCCGCCACCACGACCGCGCTCGGGGCGCAGGGAACGCCGGCCCTGGTCGTCGCGGGCAGCATCGTCGCGCTGCTGCCCGGGGGCACGCTCGTCAACGGCGTGCGCGACGCCCTCGCGGGCTACCTCGTCACCGGGACGGCGCGCGTCTCGGAGGTCCTGCTGGTCGTCGGGGGCCTGGTCGGCGGCGTCGCCCTCGGGCTCGGGCTGACCCGGGCCCTCGGCGTCGACATGTCGGTCGACCCCGACGTCCTCGGGCTCGACGCGCTGCCCGTCCGGGTCGCCTCCGCGGGGGTCGCGGCGACCGCGGCGGCCATCACCTACTACACGCCCTACCGCCTGCTGCCCGCCGCGGCGCTGTCGGGGGCGCTGGGCATGCTCGTCCTGTCCGTGGTCCAGTCGCTCGGCCTGACCGGGGTGGCGGCCTACGCCTGCGCGGCGTTCGTGGTGGGCCTCAGCGGCTACGCGCTGGCCAACGCCCAACGGGCCCTGCCGCTCATGGTCTTCGTGCCGGGCATCCTGTCGCTGCTGCCCGGGCTCACGCTGTACCGCGGGATGCTCGAGCTCTCGACCGGCCAGGCCGTCGACGGCATCGTCAGCCTCGTCGACGCGGTCGCGCGGGGCCTCGCGATCGCCGCGGCCGTGCTGGTCGCCGAGCTGATCGGGCAGCCGGTACGCCGCCGGGTCCTGCGCCGCGGCTGACGCGACCGCTCCTTCGGCCCTGGCGCCCGGGTCCTCCGCGGGTCTAGCGTGGCGCCGCCCGGGCCGACCGGGCAGCCGTGGCGGGGGCCCGGCGCCGCGCCGTCGAGAGGCACGCCCGTGCACCTGCCCCGTCGCTCCCCGGCCCCGACCGCCGCGTGGTTGCTGGCCGCACTGGTCCTGCTGACCACCCTCGCCGCCCCGGGGCCCGCTGCGGCCGCCGAGGTCGGGGCCCCGGTCGTGAGCCGCGGCTCCGGGCGGTGCCTGACGCCCGCCCAGGGCTCCGACGCGCCGACGACGCCGCTGGTCGTCGAGAACTGCGACGGCCGGGCCGGGCAGCGGTGGGCGTACGCGGACCCCGACGGCGACGGGGTCGGCGTCCTGACCGGCTTCGGCGGGACGCGCTGCCTGGACGGTCGGACCCTGCAGGCGGGGCTGCGCCTGGTCGTCGAGCCCTGCACGGGCGCCGCGTCGCAGGCCGTACGGGTCCAGCCCGTGACCGGTGCCCTCGCCGTCGGCGGCACCTCCCGGTGCGCGACGCTGCGGGGCAGCGCTCCGGCGGCCGGCACGCCGGTCGAGCTGCAGCCCTGCACCGGGACCCTCGACCGGCTCTGGCGCTCGTCGGCCTTCCCGCAGGTCACCGAACCGCCCGGAGCGCCGGACGACCTCACCGTCAGCGAGCTCACCTGCCGCCGCGTGACCCTCCACTGGCGCGACGGCTTGCAGAGCGACGGGCGGACGGCGCGCTGGGCCGACGTCTACCACGACGGCCAGCTCATCACCTCCGTCGCGGGCAGCCCGGAGCGGCAGTCGCTGCGGTTCGACGTCCGGCCGGGCGTGCCGTGGGGGCTCTACGTCAACGACCGGGACGAGGCCGGGCTCGTCTCGCAGGCCAGCGCCACGCTAGCGATCACCCCGCCCGCGTGCGCCCCAGACACGACGCCGCCGAACGCGCCGACGAGCCTGACCGCCGCCGTGGTCGGCGGCACCGCGGTCCGGCTGCGCTGGCAGCCCTCCTTCGACGCGAGCGGCGTGCGCTACTACCTGGTGCAGCGCGACGGCGTCACCGTCGGGCGGCTGACCGGCGTGGAGGACGGCCCGACCGAGACCACGTTCCTCGACTCGGGCGTCGCGGCCGGGTCCACGCACACCTACCGGGTGCTGGCGCGCGATCCGCAGCTGAACACCTCCCCGGCGAGCGCGGCCGTCACGGTGACCGTGGGCACGGGCTGCCTCGTCTGCTCCGTGCGCAAGGTGGCCCACGACGACGACCTGCCCTGGGGCCTCGTGGCGCTGCCGGACGGCACCGTGCTGCACGCCCGGCGCGACGCGGCCCAGCTGGTGCGCACCGATCCCGCCACCGGGCGGCAGAGCGTGGTCGGCACCCTGCCCGGGGTCCAGGGCACCGACGGCGAGGGCGGGCTGATGGGCCTCGCGGTGGCGCCGACCTTCGCCACCGACCACTGGGTCTACGCCATGCACAGCACCGCCACCGACAACCGCGTCGTCCGCGTGCGCCTGGTCGGCAGCACGCTGGACGCGGCGAGCGAGCAGGTCCTGCTCGCCGGGCTGCCGCGCAACAAGTTCCACGACGGCGGCCGGCTGCGCTTCGGGCCCGACGGTCGCCTGTACGTCGCGGTCGGCGACGGGCAGGACCAGTCGTCGGCGCAGGACCTGTCGGTCCTCGGCGGCAAGATCCTGCGGATGGAGCCCGACGGCACGGTGCCCTCCGACAACCCGTTCGGCAACTACGTGTGGAGCTTCGGGCACCGCAACCCGCAGGGCCTGGCCTTCGACGCCCAGGGGCGGCTGTGGGAGCAGGAGTTCGGCAACAGCGCGATGGACGAGACGAACCTGGTCGTCAAGGGCGGCAACTACGGCTGGCCGCGCTGCGAGGGGACCGTCGGGCGCTGCTCGGAGTCGTGGCTCGTCGCGCCGAAGAAGACCTACGCCACCCATCTCGGGTCGTGCTCGGGCATCGCCGCCGTCCGCGAGGTGCTCTACGTGGGCTGCCTGCGCGGGCAGCGCCTCTACCGGATCCCGGTCGAGGGCTCGTCGCTGGGCACGCCGACGGCGTACCTCGCCGGCACCTACGGGCGCCTGCGGACGGTGGAGCCGGACCGGTCGGGCCACGGCCTGTGGGTCACGACCTCGACGAAGGGCGACAAGGACTCGGTCTCCGGCAACAGCGACGAGTGGCTGCTGCACGTCGGGCTGGACGGCCGTCCGGGGTAGCGCGCGGGGGCGGCGTCGTGCGCTCGGCGGGACCGCTCAGGCGCCGGTGCCGAGCAGGACCCGGACGTCGGCCTCGAAGCGTTCCGCGATGTGGGAGTAGCCGGCGTTGCTCGGGTGGCCGTTCTGCGGGTTCGCGTAGCGGTCGCCGTCCCCGTCGACGAACCACCGCTCACCCAGCGGGTCGACGAACGGCAGCTGCTGGCTCTGCGCGAAGCCGGCGAGCACGCACTGCGAGAGCACGCGGGTCGGGTCGGGCTTCCCGTACGGGGTGGCCGGTCCCATGATCACGACCTTGGCCGTCGGGAAGTCGCTCCGCACGGCGTCGATCGTGCGAGTGACCGCGTCCTGCAGGGCGGGGTAGGGCGTGTCCCGGTCGTTCGACCCGCCCTGCACCACGACCAGGTCGAAGGAGCGGCCCTGGAGCGAGGGGAGCCGCTGGAGGTAGGTGCCCTCGCTGCGCGGGCCCGGGTTGACGTAGCCGGTGCCGCCGACGCCGTTGACCGTGACCCGCCAGCCGAGCGGCTTGCCGACGAGGTAGGCCCAGCCCTTCGTCTCCGGCTCGGCGCCGTAGCCCTCCGTGTAGGAGTCGCCGAGGATCAGCACCGACGGCTTCGCCGGCAGCGTCAGGCTGCCCGGCGCCAGTGTGGGGGCCGGGTCGGGCATCGCGCAGGTGGGCTCGGCGGGCGGCTTCGCTTCGGGGCTGCAGCCGGCGGCCAAGCCGAGGGTGGACACGGCCCCGAGCACGACGACCAGGGCGCGGGCTAGGTGCCTCACGCCGGTCGGGCTGCGCGGCGCTGCGGCGCGGGCGCGTCGGGGATCATCGGGGTCGTCCTCGGGGGTCGGGTCGGGCGTTTCGTACCGGGCGGAAGGCTAGCCGTCGTCGGTGTGAGGAGCCGGTGTTCCGGGTATGACGGCCGTCACCGCTCAACGGTTGGCGGTCGCTCTTCGTCCCCGTTAAGGTGATCTCGTTGTCGGAGACGGGTGACCGCCGCCGACGCGGGCCGACCCCGGAGCCCGAAAGTCACCGCGCGCGTGCGTCCGAGGAGTCAGCACGAGTCTGGGGAGACTCGTGGGCACCACCTCGGGGAGAAGTGCTGAGACCGTGACGCAGATCGACCAGAGGCCTCTGGCGCCTCACCACATCCTGGCCCGTACGGGCTTCAGCACCTCACCGCCGGTCTCGCGCTGGCTCGAGGCCTACCGGGCCCGGCTGGCCGTCAGCGACCTCATCGTCGTCGTGGTCGCCGTGGTCATCGCCCAGCTGGTGCGGTTCGGCGTCTCGTCGGACGACGTGCTGCTGCGGGCCTCCATCAGCTACTCGCTGATCTCCGCCGTCCTGGTCGTGCTGTGGGCGCTCGCCCTGTCGGGGTTCCACAGCCGCGAGGGCCGCGTCGTCGGTTCCGGGCCGGAGGAGTTCCGCCGGGTCGTGCGCGCCTCGTTCGCGCTGTTCGGGACGATCGCGATCCTGGCCTACCTGCTCAAGCTCGACCTCGCCCGCGGTTACCTGGCCGTCGCGCTGCCCGTCGGGCTGGTGCTGCTGCTCGTGCAGCGTCAGCTCTGGCGGGTCTGGCTGCGGCGCCAGCGCAGCGAGGGCCGCTACCTCTCCGACGTGCTCGTCGTCGGATCGCACCGCGCGGCCATGGCCATGGCCACCGTGTTCGAGCGTGACCCCGCCGCGGGCTACCGCGTCGTCGGCGTCTGCGAGCCCGGCCGCGGCCACACCGGCGAGGTCCTCGACATCGAGGGCCACTCCGTCCCGGTGCTGGGTGACGAGTCCACGGTCATCGACTCGGTCGAGGCGACGCAGGCCGACATGGTCGCGGTGAGCAACACCGAGTTCTTCGGCAACGAGGGCATGCGGGCCCTGGCCTGGCAGCTCGAGGCCACCGGGACCGACCTGGTCGTCGCCCCCGGCGTGGTCGACGTCGCCGGCCCCCGCCTGCAGGTCCGCCCCGTCGCCGGGCTGCCGCTCCTGCACGTGGACAAGCCGCAGTACGAGGGCGCCGGCAAGCTCGGCAAGCACGCCCTCGACCTCTTCGGCGCCGGCTTCGCGGTCCTCGTGCTGTCGCCGGTCATGCTGGTCATCGCGCTGCTGGTCAAGCTCACGAGCCCCGGCTCGGTCTTCTACCGCTCCGAGCGCATCGGCCTGAACGGCGAGCCGTTCGGCATGCTCAAGTTCCGCTCGATGCGCCAGGACGCGGACAAGGTCCGTACCGACCTGCTGCAGATGAACGAGGGCGCCGGGCCGCTGTTCAAGATGCGCAACGACCCGCGCGTGACGACGGTCGGGCGGTTCCTGCGCCGGTTCAGCCTCGACGAGCTGCCCCAGCTGTTCAACGTGCTCTCGGGCCAGATGAGCATCGTCGGCCCGCGGCCGCCGCTGCGCGACGAGGTCATGACCTACACCGACATGGTCCACCGCCGGCTGCTGGTCAAGCCTGGCATCACCGGCCTGTGGCAGGTCAGCGGACGTTCCGACCTGTCGTGGGAGGAGTCGGTCCGCCTCGACCTCTACTACGTCGAGAACTGGTCGCTCTTCCAGGACATCGTCATCATCTGGAAGACCGTCCGCGCCGTCCTCGGCTCCAGCGGCGCCTACTGACCCTCACCCCCGTACGCGGTGCCCGACGGCCCCCCACGACCTCGCGTCGTGCGGGGCCGTCGACGTTCCTGCGGAGGCGTCAGGAGTGAGGGTGGGCCGGCCGCGTACGCCGAGCGGTAGGTCTTCCCGGTCGAGCGGCCGTCCGAGGCGGGACCAGGTACCGCTCGTGAGGAGGAGCGACCGCTCGAGCGGTAGGCCTTCCCGGTCTTGGAGGCGTCCTGAGCGGGAACAGGTACCGCTCGGCGTACGGAGGTACCGCTCGGAGCCTCGGTGCGGTGCGGGAGAGCGCGGCCCTGCGACCCCGCGGAACCTTCGGTCAGGCCCGGTCGCCGCTGGTGGACTCGGCCTCGACGTACGCCTCGGCGGCGGCGGACTCGTCGGGGTCGGGCGGCGGCAGGTCGGAGCCGATGACCGAGGGCAGCAGGCGGGTGACGACGACCAGGTAGAGGACGGCGGACACCAGGCGGACGAGCGCGGTCGCCACCGGGATGCCGATGGGGCCGAGCATCACGAAGAACAGCCAGTCGGCCAGGGCGTTGAGCACGGCGAACGTCGCCGCGAACCAGACCAGCAGGCGCTGGCGCCGGGCGATGATGAGCATCCGCCCGCCGCAGGAGATGCAGAGGCTGAGCGGCAGCGACAGGAACAGGATCGCGCCCCACCGCAGGCCCTGGAGCCAGGGGCGCGGCAGGAAGTCGAACGTGCTGGCCAGCAGGCAGACGCCGGAGCCGACGAGCCCGACGGCGACGTTGACGGCGAAGAGGATCGCGAAGTCCTTGCGGATCATCGCGCGCCCGGCGGCCGGCTCGTAGCTCGGGAGGCGTGCCCAGCGCGAGAGGCGGCGCACGACCAGGCCGAGGTTGACGACCTGCGACGCGGCGAAGAACAGCTTGTCGGCCATCTCGTACGCCGACAGCGACCCGACGGGGCTACGGGCCAGGAAGATGCGGTCGGTGACCGGTCCGGACTGGGCCGTCAGCGCGGACGCGGACTGCCAGACCAGCCCGCGCGTGGGCAGCGGGTCGGCCTCGGTGCTCGTCGGCAGGCGCCGCGCGGAACGGTAGAGGATCGCCAGGCGCGCCAGCTCGCCGAGCACGAAGCCCGCGGCGTACACGAACAGGGGAGCGGTCGGCCAGGCCAGCACCAGCACGATCGGGACCAGGGTGCGCAGCGACTGCAGGCTGATCGGCAGCGCGACCTTGCCGTGGGCGATGTTGAGCCCGGAGAACGCGCTCGAGACGCCGCCGACGAGCGCCATCAGGAGCATGACCCCGGCCAGCGCCGCGAACGTCAGCGGGTCGGTCCGGCGGAAGGCGTACACGACGGTCAGGGGCGCGCCCACGGCCACGCAGCAGGCGAGGGCGAAGAGCAGGATCCGGCGCGCGTACGAGCGCAGGACGGTGCGGCCCGGGGGCGTTCCGCGGCCGATGAGGCGGCCCATCTCGGCGACGCTGTTGGCCTCGATCGCGTTGCCGACGACGTTCGTCAGGGTCAGCGACACCGAGGCGGCCAGCAGCAGCTCGTCGCTGCGGGCGGTGCCGACGAGCCAGGACAGGACGAAGGAGAAGGCGAAGCCGGGGAAGAGGACGAGCGCCGCGACTCCGGTGGTGAGGACGTCGGAACGGGAGCGGACGCGCGGTGCGGGCGCGGTCGCGCTCACGACTCGGTGGGCCGCGGGACGGGCACGAAGTCCGGCATGATCGACGACGAGTCGGACTGCGAGACCACGCGGCCGGGCACGCCGGCGACGGTGACGCCGTCGGGGACGTCGCGGCCGACGACCGCGTTGGCGCCCACGACGACCCGGTCACCCACCGTGATGCCGCCGTAGACGACCGCGCCCGGCGCGATGTAGCAGTAGTCGCCGATGGTGGGGACGCCGCTCGGGCCGAGGCCGATGTTGGTGGCGGAGTTGATGCGGCACCAGGCCCCGACGCGGGCCTTGGAGTTGACGACGATGCTGCCGTAGTGGGCGATGCCCAGGCCCGGGCCGAAGACGTTCGGGGGGATGCTCAGACCCAGGCGGGCGGAGAGCCGCATCAGGCGGAAGCGGGCCACGGACCGCCGGGCCCGGGCGACGGCGCCGGGCTGGGCGAGCAGGTGCTCGACGAGGCGCAGTGTGCGCAGGAAGTGCACCTCGGGCTTGCGGAACCGTTGCTGGAAGCTCCAGCGGGCCAGGCCGTTCGCGGTGAGGTCGTCGCGCAGGTAGCGCTCGTAGTCGGCGCGGGTCTTGATCACCGACGCACGCCCACCGGCTGGGGCCGGCTGCGGACCAGCACGGGCCGCTGCGGGGTCGTCCGACGGCCGCCGACCGCCTTCGCGGCGTCGGCCTCGGCCACCGGGTCGGTGCCGGGCGCGGCGTCGGCCGTACGGGTGGCGATGACGACGAGGCCGACGAGCGCCAGGCCCGCCGGGTTGCTCTCCCACAGCGGGAACGCGGCGCCGGCGACGACGTACGCGGCGATGGCCGCGACCCCGTCGGCCCGGCCGCTGCGGCCGACGCGGACGAGGACCACGACGACGAGCACGAGCAGGGCCGCGGTGCCGATGACGCCGCCGCTGACCAGCGTGCCGAGCACGGAGTTCTCCAGCGGCAGCTTGGCGCCCGACTGGATGGCCGCGGTGGCGGAGTTGCCGGGGCCGTAGCCGACGACCGGGCGCTCGAGGAACAGCCGCCCGGCCAGGCGGACGACGTAGTCGCGGTAGAGGCTCGAGGCGGTGCCCTCGGCGCTGTTGGCCCGGCCGGCGATCGTCGGCAGCGCCGGGAGCACGACCAGGGCCACGGTGCCGAGCAGGACGCCGAGGAACTTGTTCGCCAGGCTCGTGCGGCCGGAGACCAGCGTGACCGCCAGCCCGACGCCCAGGCCGCTGACCAGGGCGTAGACGCCGCTGCGCGAGCCGGTGAGGCCGGCGGCGAGGGCGCACAGGACGAAGCAGCCGAAGGCGAGCTGGCGGGGCGCGCCCTGGCGGGTCATGGAGAAGGCCGCGAGGGCGGCGGTCACCGCGAAGAAGGTGCCGGCCATCAGCGGGTGGCCGAGGGTGGTGCTGACCCGGTAGAGCGCCCAGTGCTGGTCGAAGCTGTAGTAGTCCGAGAGCGGGTTGGTCTGCAGCAGCGACTCGATGACCGCGAGGATCGCCAGGCCGATGCCGAGCACGAACCACGAGCGCAGCAGCGTGCCGGAGGTCTTGTCGTCCAGCGAGGGGACGAGCGCGGCGGGCAGCGCGATGCAGATGGCGACGACGAGGAGCCAGTTGACGCTGCGCGACGGGCTGAGCCCGGTGTACGACAGCACCAGCAGGACGGCGTACACGGGGACGAGCCAGCGCAGCGAGTGCACGAAGGCCTGGCGTCCCCGACGCGCGACGACGCGGACGAGGAAGATCATCAGGACGACGACGGCGGGGCTGTAGAAGCGGCCGACGACGTTGGGCACGCCGATCAGGTAGCCCACGGGGATGAGCGCGAAGAGCCAGAGGCTGACGCTCGGCAGCACCCAGGTGGGCAGCGAGGCGGCGACGACGAGGACCGCGAGGCCGACGACGACCAGCGTGGTGGTCGGCGAGGCCGCCGCGATCGCCCCCAGGGCGAGGACGGCGACGACGACGAGGGCGGCCGGCACCAGGACGGCTCCGGGGCTCGTGGCCGCCGGGCGGACGTTCGACATGGGTCAGCCTTCGGTCGTGATGAGGTGCGCTCTCGAGACGGCCGCCCCCGCGGCCGACGAGGTGCCGCGAGCCCGGTCGGGGACGTCGGCGGCTCCGCGCTGCGCGACAAGCGTCGCTGGCCGGTCCGGACGTGTCAACCTGGTCCGCACGACCGGCCGGGTGAGGGCGGCCGGGCGCGGAGCGGCTGTGGGCAATGTCACCGGCGGGGTTCGAGCTCCGGCTTGAAGCCGGGGGCCACCTCGCGGGTCGTCGGCCACTGCGCGACCTTCGCCCCGAGCGCCTCGTACGTGCCGATGATCCTGGCCGGGTTGCCCCCGACGACGTGGCCGTCGGGCACCGAGCGGGTGACCACGGAACCGGCCGCGACGACGCAGCGGTTGCCGATCCGGACGCCGGGCATGATCGTGGCCCGGGCCCCGACGAACACGTCGTCGCCGATCTCGATGCGGGCGAGGGAGTAGTGGCGCCGGCCCTGCTCGTCGCGGAACAACCAGCCCGTGCCGTCGTGGGTGATGAAGAGGACGTCGCTCGAGACCGTCACCCGGTCGCCGATGGTCAGCAGCTCCCACTCCGAGCTGATCTGCAGGGAGTAGATGCGGCAGCCCTCGCCGACGGTCACCCCGAGCTCACGGGCGGCCTGCTCGTTGCCCTTGACGACGCTCAGGGCCCGCCACCGCCACCAGCGCGGCAACCGTCGGACGAGACTCGGCACAGGTGCTCCTCGGGGGGACGGGGCAGGACAGGGCGGGGACCGGGCAGGACCCGGGCGGCGACGGCGGCGTGCGCGCCACTGTAGTGCCGCCGGGCCGTCCCGTCCGCCGTCACGGAGACCTCGGGTGGTCGTGCCGACCGGACCCGCCGCCCGGGCCGGGTGCGGCGCAGGCCGGCGGGGACGACGACGGCACCGGGCAGCGTCGCCGCCCGGTGCCGTCGCCTGGAGCCCCCGTACGGACGGGGCGATCTCCCCCGACAGGAGCCGCCCGTCAGTTCTGGCAGGTCTTGTTCGTCATGCCGAGCGCGGCGCCCGGACCGTTGTTGCTGCAGCCGACGACGTTGCCCGCGGCGTCGTTGTAGGGCATCCGCACCGCGTAGCCGGGGATGGCGTCGGCGATGTTGTTGCCGTAGACGATGTTGCCGAAGCCGTAGTCGTCGCTGGTGTTCCAGACCTGGATGGCGTTGTTCGGGCTGTGGCCGCCGATGTTGCCGGCGACGACCCAGCGGTTGCCCATGACCTGGATCAGCGAGTCGCTGTCGGAGGACGTGACGCCGGCGCCGTCGAGGGTGTTCTTCCACATCGTGCCGTCGCTGGTGCCCGCCTTGGCCTCGATCGGCTCGGCGGTCGTGCCGCTGATGTCGTTGAAGGCCACCAGGTTGCGGTCGGAGGTGTCGGGGTTGCAGCTGTTGTAGAGGCACCAGTTGCCCTGCGCCGTGCCGATGTAGACGCCCTCGCCGTAGTTCGGCGAGTTCAGCCCGGTGGTGTTCACGGAGTTCCCGATCACCGTGCTGTCGGTCGTCTGGTTCTTGAGGTGGATGGCCTCGTCACCGATCTTCTCCACCCGCAGGTCGGCGACCGTGACCCCCTTGCTGTAGAGGACCGCGACCCCCTTCTGGACGTTGCGGACGGTCATGCCGGCGATGACGAGGTTGGAGGCGCCGTTGACCCGGAAGCCGTAGCCCTTGGTGATGTCGCCGTTGTCGACGATCGCCGTGCGCGGCCCGCAGATCCACACCGGCTTGTCCGGGGTGGCCGTGGTCGAGACGTCGAAGTTGGCGCCGTAGGTGCCCGGGTTCAGCCGGATCACGGTGCCCGACGTGGCCGAGGCGATGGCGTTGAGCAGCTGGCTGCGCGTCGAGACGGTGACCGTCGCGGTCGGGCAGGTGCTGTAGCGCTGCGGGAAGGAGGCGTACGGGTCGCCGCCGTTGGTGAACGACGCGGGCAGCGAGGCCGCCGAGTCGTTGCCCCACGAGTCGCGGGCCACGACGCTCCAGCTGTAGCTGCCGCCGTCGGCCAGGCCCACGTTGGCGAAGGCCGTGGTGTCGGCGGTGGTGGTGCCGACGAGGACGTCCGTGCTCGTCCCGGCCGCCCGGCGGAAGACCCGGTAGGAGGCCACGTCGGTGTCCGGGCTCGCCGTCCAGCTGATCTTCGCTCCGGCCCGGATGCCGCTCGCCCTGACCGACGTCGGCGCCGCGGGGGCGTAGATGTCGGGCGCCACGAGCGCGTCCAGGGTGATGTTGCGACCGACCGAGTCGGCGTTCTTGTTGCCCGTGCGGACGATGCGGATCGTGTGGCCGGTCTCGGGGAGGCCGGTGATCTCCCAGACGTTCTGGGCGTAGCGGGTGGTCGAGGAGTACAGGTCAACCGTCGCCTTCTTCACGCCGTCGATGTAGACGTCGGCGAGGCCCGAGGAGCTGTTCGTCCGGGCGAGCCAGCGGATGCCGCTGGTGGAGAAGGACATCTCGGCGTAGCCGTCGGCGTTCAGCGTGGAGAACGAGCTGCCGCTGTCCGTGCCGGCCCCGGTCGAGGCCGTCCTGGTCCAGCCGCCCTTGAGCAGGATGTCGGCGGTGTCGTCGTCCTCGTAGACGCCCGCGGGCATCGGCGAGAAGGTGACGGTCACGTCGGTGGTCGCCGAGCGGGGCGACTCGTTGCCCATCGTGTCCAGCGCGGTCACCGCGTAGCGGTAGGTCGCGCCCGGCTGCAGCCCGTCGTCGACGAAGCTCGTCTGGGTGACCGGGGCGGTGCTCACCGCGGTGAGGTCGCTGCCGTCGGTCGCCCCGCGGTAGACGCGGTAGCCGACGACGTCGCTCTCCGGGCTCGCGGTCCAGCCGAGGGAGGCGCTGCCCCGGCCGGGGGCCGCGACCACGTCGGTCGGGGCCGACGGCGGGTAGATGTCCGGCGCCACGAAGGAGTCGAGCATGATCGCCGGGCTGCTGGAAGCGGCGTTCTTGGTGCCGGTCCGCACGATCCGCAGGGTGTGCGGCGTCTCGCTCAGCCCGGTGGCCTCGTACACGACCTGCTGGTACTTCGTCGTGGGGGAGTAGAGGTCGACCGGGGCCTGCTTCACGCCGTCGAGGTAGACGTCGGCGATGCCGGAGTAGCTGTTGGTCCGCGAGACCCAGCGGATCCCGGAGGTGCTGAAGGAGATCTGGGCGAAGCCGGCGGTGTTGAGCGCCGCGTACGAGCCGCCCGAGTCCATCGTCGAGGTGACGACCGACCAGGAACCGTTGAGGACCAGGGCCGGGTCGTCGTTCTCGTAGACGCCGGCGGGCTGGGCGGCCATCGGCACCATCACCGACGCGGTGTCGGAGGGGTCGGAGGCGTTGGACGAGGTGTCGACCGCGACGACGTCGTAGGTGTAGACGACCCCGGGACGGCGGGCCGGGTCGGTGAAGGTGAGCACGTCGGCGGTGGTGGTGCCGATCTGGGTGCGGTCCGTCGTGGTGCCGCCGGTCTTGAAGATCCGGTAGCCCGCGACGTCCGGCTCGGGGTTGGCCGCCCACGTCAGGACCGCGTCGATGCCGTTGAGGTTCGCCTGGAGCCCGCTCGGGGCGCCCGGCGCGTGGATGTCCGGGGCGACGAAGGCGTCGGTCATGATCCCGGTGCTGCTGGAGCTGGCGTTCTTGGTGCCGGTCCGCACGATGCGGAGGGTGTGCGGCGTCTCGCTCAGCCCGGTGGCCTCGTACGCCACCTGCTGGACCTTGGTGGTGGAGGAGTAGAGGTCGACCGAGGTCTGCTTGACGCCGTCGAGGTAGACGTCGGCGATGCCGGAGTAGCTGTTGAACCGGGTGATCCAGCGGATGCCGGAGGTGGTGAAGGAGATCTCGGCGTAGCCGGCGCCGGTCAGGGTGCTGGTCGAGCCGCCGGAGTCCTGGTTGGAGGGCACGACGCTCCAGCTGCCGTTCAGCGTGACGGCCGGGTTGTCGTTCTCGTAGGTGCCCTGGCCGACCGCGTTGATCGGGGTGGTGAGCGTCGCGGCCGCGCTGCGGTCGGACTCGTTGGCGCTCGTGTCGACGGCGCTGACCTTGTAGGCGTACGCCGTGCCGGGGGCGAGGCCGTCGTCGACGAAGCTCGTCGTCTTGAGCAGGCCGCTCGAGATCTTGGTGAAGTCGCCGGCACCGGTCTGGCGGAACAGGTTGTAGCCGGCGACGTCGGGCTCGGGGTTGGCCGGCCAGGTGACGGTGGCGGCGGTGCCCGCGAAGGACGCGCTCACCCCGGTCGGGGCCGTCGGCTCGTGGATGTCGGGGGCGACGAAGGAGTCGAGCATGATCGCGGAACCGGTGGAGCTGGCGTTCTTGGTGCCGGTCCGCACGACGCGGAGGGTGTGGTTCGTCTCGGGCAGGCCGGTGGCCTCGTAGACGACCTGCTGGACCTTGGTGGCCGAGGAGTACAGGTCGACGGAGGTCTGCTTGACGCCGTCGAGGTAGACGTCGGCGATGCCGGAGTAGGTGTTGGTACGGCTGACCCAGCGGATGCCGGAGGTCGTGAAGGAGATCTCGGCGTAGCCGGCGCCGGTCAGGCTGCTGGTCGAGCCGCCGGAGTCCAGGCTGGACGAGACGATGCTCCACGCGCCGTTCAGCGTGACGGCCGGGTTGTCGTTCTCGTAGGTGCCCTGGCCGACCGCGTTGATCGGGGTGGTGAGCGTCGCGGCCGCGCTGCGGTCGGACTCGTTGCCGGTCGTGTCGACGGCGCTGACCTGGTAGGCGTACGCCGTGCCGGGGGCGAGGCCGTCGTCGACGAAGCTCGTCGCCTTGACCAGGCCGGTCGAGACCTTGCCGAAGGCCCCGTCGCCCGTGGCGCGGAAGACGTTGTAGCCGGCGACGTCGCCCTCGGGGTTGGCGGGCCAGGTGACCGTCGCGGCGGTGCCGGCGAAGGAGGTCGTGACGCCGGTGGGGGCGGTCGGCGCCTCGGTGTCGGTGACGGCGAAGGCGTCGATCATGATGCCCGTGCTCGTGGAGCTGGCGTTCTTGGTACCGGTCCGCACGACGCGGAGGGTGTGGTTCATCAGCGGCAGGCCGCTGACCTCGTAGACGACCTGCTGCGTCTTCGTGGTCGAGGAGTAGAGGTCGACGGAGGTCTGCTTGACGCCGTCGACGTAGACGTCGGCGATGCCGGAGTAGGTGTTGGTGCGGGTGATGAAGCGGATGCCGGAGGACTTGAACGAGATCTCGGCGTAGCCGGCGCCGCTGAGGGTGCTGGTCGAGCCGCCGGAGTCGGAGGCCGACGCGGTCCTGGTCCAGGTCCCGTTGAGGGTGACGGCCGGGTCGTCGTTCTCGTAGGTGCCCTGGCCGACCGCGTTGATGGGCGTGGTGAGGAAGGCCGAGGCGCTGCGGGCGGACTCGAGGTTGCTCGTGTCGACGGCGCTGACCTGGTAGGCGTACGGCGTGCCGGGGGCGAGGCCGTCGTCGACGAGGCTGGTGGTCTTGAGCAGGCTGGCGTTGACCTTGGTGAACGAGCCGCTCCCGGTCTGGCGGAACACGTTGTAGCCGGCGACGTCGGGCTCGGGGTTGGCCGGCCAGCTGACGGTGGCCGCGGTGCCCGCGAACGAGGTGGTGACGCCGGTCGGGGCGCCCGGCTCGTGGACGTCAGGGGCCACGAAGGCGTCGAGCATGATGTTCGGGCTCGTCGAGGACGCGTTCTTGGTGCCGGTCCGGACGATGCGGATCGTGTGGGTCGTCTCCGGCAGGCCGGTGACCTCGTAGACGACCTGCTGGACCTTGGTCGTGGCGGAGTAGAGGTCGACCGAGGTGACCTTGGTCCCGTCGAGGTAGACGTCCGCGATGCCGGAGTAGGTGTTCTTGCGGGCGATCCAGCGGATGCCGGAGGTGTTGAAGGAGAGCTCCGCGTAGCCCGCCGTGCCGAGGCTGCCGCTCGAGCCGCCCGAGTCCTGGTTGGAGGCGACCTTGGTCCAGGTGCCGTTGAACGTGATCGCCGGGTCGTCGTTCTCGTACGTCCCCTGGCCGACCACCGGGCCGGTGGGCGCCGGTGCCTGCGTCGGTGTGGGCGTGGGCATGGGCGTGGGGGTCGGCGTCGGGGTGGGGGTCGGGGTCGGGGTCGGCGTGGGGGCGGCGACGGTCACGGTCGCGGCGGAGGTGCGCGGCGACTCGTTGCCCGCGCGGTCGACGGCGCTGACCTGGTAGCCGTAGGTCGAGCCGGCGGCCAGGCCGTCGTCGACGAGCGTCGTGGCGGTCACCGGGTCGGAGGTGATCTTGCTGGCGGTGCCCGTGCCGGTGGCGCGGTAGACGTTGTAGCCGGCGACGTCGGCCTCGGGGCTCGCCGTCCAGCCGAGGGTGGCCGAGGTGCCCGACGCCGACGCGCTGAGGCCGGTCGGGGTGGAGGGCGCGCTGGCGTCGACGACGTCGATGTAGTCGACGGTGACGTTGCGCCCGATGGAGCTGTCGTTCTTGGCACCGGTGCGGACGATCTTGAGCGTGTGGTTGCCGTCGGCCAGGCCCGAGGCCGACCAGACGGACTGCTTGGTCTTGCTGGTCGCGGAGTACAGGTCGACGGTGGTCTTCTTCACGCCGTCGAGGTAGACGTCCGCGGTCCCGGAGTAGTTGTTGACGCGGGTGCCCCAGGTGACGCCGGTGCCGGTGAAGGTGACCTGCGCGTTGCCGTCCGCGTTCAGGGTCGCGTACGAGCCGCCGGAGTCCGTGGACGAGGTCGCCGTGGTCCAGGCCCCCGTGTACGTGATCGCCGCGGCCGTGTTCTCGTAGCGGCCGGGCAGCACCCCCGCGTCGGCCGCGTGGGCCTCGACCGGCACCAGCAGGCTGCCCGCGAGGGCGAGGACGACGAGCGCGCTGGTGGCAGCGATCCGTGCCGGAGCAGGGATTCCGGGCATGCCAACAGAAGCTGAGCGCATGGGTGGGGCCTTTCGAACGACCGAGCCGGACGACCGGCTCTCGACCTGATGACAATCCCCCGAGGGCTCGGAGAGGGTCCGTGGACCGGGCTTTCTCCTTGCCAGCAGGCAGATCGTAGGCAAGCCGGATCGGCCGGTTTCGGCGATTGGTTGAAGATTCAGAGATGAGGCGGGGCCTCAGGTTCAAAGGGCTTTTCATGTCTGAGACGAGGCTCAACGTCGCTTGGCATCTTGTGATCCCGCCCCTGTAACGATCCCTGGAACCCGTTCTTCTCCGGGCCTTTCTCAGGCCCTGCTGCGCCTTGTTCTCAGGGTCCGGACCATCGGCGGGTCCCAGCAGGTTTCAGAACGACGGCAGGATTTTCAGGCGGCCGACGGCCAGGGGAGGGCGGTTCCGAGCGCCTCGCCGAATGGCCCCGAGGACGGCGGCCCGGTAGGGTTCTGGCGCGCCAGGGCCGGCGCGGGTCCGGGCTGCCGCCCGGGGCCGGCCTCCCCCGACGGACGGACCCCCATGCAGATCCTCAGCACCTCGATCGTCCCGGGCGAGGACGTCGTCCACCACCGGATGGCCTCCGGTGGCCGCTCGCTGCGCAGCCGGCTCTCCGCGTGGCTCGAGAAGGCCGCCGACGCCGACGCCGTCGTCCTGAGCGGGTCGGTCTCGCTCGGTACCCGCTACGACCAGCTCGTCGCGGCACGGGTCTTCGCCTCCCGCTACCCCCGCCGCCCCGTCGTGCTCGCCGACTGCACCTGGGAGCCCGGCAGCCGCGCCCTCGACCGGGTCTTCCGGACCGAGCGCCCGGTGGGCGTGGACCGTCCCGCCCGCCACGGCCGGCGGGTGACCCGGCTCGCGATCGGCCGGCTGCGGGCCCCGAACATCCACTGCTGCGTCCTGTCCAGCGAGGAGGGGCGACGGTTCCCGCCCTTCTGGGGCATCGAGGAGGCGAACGTGCACGTCACGCCCTACTGGGCGAGCAACCTCGGGGCCCTGCGCGACGCCCGCGACGCCGCACCGGCGCCGGCCGGCGCCGAACCCCCGGCCGTCTTCGCCGGTGGGGACTCGCTGCGCGACTACCGGCCCCTGCTCGAGGCGGCCGAGGCCGTGCAGGGCACCGTCCGGATCGCCACCCGGCTGCCGGTGCCCTCGAGCCTGCCGTCGAACGTCGTCGCCGGTCCCGTGGGGCAGGACGAGTTCCTCCGGCTGGCCGTCCAGGCCCAGGTCGCCGTGGTGCCGCTCGTCGCCGACGCCCAGCGCAGCGGCGGGCAGAAGACGTACCTCGGCGCCATGGGCCTCGGCCAGACCGTCGTCGTGCCCGAGGCTCCCGGCGTCCTGGACCACGTCCGGCCGGACGTGACCGGCCTGGTCCCGCCCGCCGACGACGCCGGCGCGCTCGCCGAGGCGGTCAACGCCGCGGTGACCGACGCCGACCTGCGTCGCCGCCTCGGCGAGGCCGCCCAGGCCGACGTGGCCGAGCGGTTCTCCGCGGCCGCCTACGGCGAGCGCCTGTACGGCATCGCGCGGGGTCTCCTCGAGCGCGCCTGACGCGCCGAGCGCACCCGGGACGACGCAGCCCCGCCGGTCGGCGACCGGCGGGGCTGTGCGACGGGCGTGTGCGACGGGCGTGTGCGACGGGTCGTGCGGCGGGGGGCTGTGCGGCGTACGGGTGCTAGGCGCGTGCGGCGGTGATGCTGCGGAACACGTGCTCCAGCGCGCGGCCGCTCTCGGCGGGGGAGAAGCGCTCGAGCCACGCAGGCTGGGACACCGGGGCGAGGCCGCGCGCGGCGAGCACGGCGTCGGCGTAGTCCGCCGGCTCCGCGCCGATCGCGAACTCACCGGTCACGTGCGGGACGATCGCGTCGGCGCTGCCGAGCGCGCGCGAGGACGCGACGCTCGGGATCCCGGCGGCGGCGGCCTCCACGAGGACGTTCGCGAAGCCCTCCGCGGCCGACGTGAGCAGGACGACGGCGTCGGGCTCGGCCTCGTCGAACCAGCTGGTGACCCATCCGCGGAACGTGACCGGCACGCCCAGGCGCTCGGCCGCGGCCCGCACCTCGGCCTCGAGCGGGCCCTTGCCGAAGAAGTCGACCCTGGCGTCGAGCCCGTCGCGCTCGCGCAGCAGCGCGGCCGTCTCGACGGCGAGCACGGGGCGCTTCTGCGGGACGAGCCGGGCGGGGATCGTCAGCGTCACGCTGCGGCCGTCACCGGTGCCCACCTGCGCACGCGCCTCGGCCCGGGCCGCGGCGGCACGGGCCGGATCCTTGCCGGTCGCCGGGTTGGGCACGACCCAGACGCGGTCCGGGTCGAGCGAGTACACGCCCGCGGCCTCGGCGGCGACGGGGTGCGAGATGGCCACGTAGGCGTCGGCGGAGCGGTAGAGCCGGTGCGCGAGCCCGAGCTCGACCTTGTACGACAGGCCGTGGATGCGGCGCAGCGGCGCCTCGACGTTCCGGCCGCTGATCACGGTGGCCGGGGCGCCGGAGAGCCCCCGGGTCGCGAGCAGGACGAGCAGGTTCCAGTGGGGCATGAGCCCCATGAGGACGTCGTAGCGCGCCTCGGCGACGTGGCTCCGCAGGGCCCGCACGCGCGCCGGGAACGACGACGCACGCAGCGCGACGACCGGGACGTCCGGGTGGGTGGCGTCCGGCTGGTGCGTGGTGAGCAGGGTCGGCCGGTGCCCCTGGCGGGCCAGGTGCTCGGCCCACTGGACCGCGACGAACTCCGCGCCGCCGCCGGACAGGCTCGGCAGCAGCAGCCCGACCTTCAGCCCGGACGCGGTGCCGGCCGGCGCGGGGGCGACCGCGTCGGTCACGCCTGCGCGCCGAACGTCTGCTGGGCCCAGGCGAGGTGGCGGGCGAGGCCCTGCTCGATGGTGACCTCGGGCTTCCAGCCGAGGACCTGGCTGATCTTGGTCGTGTCGCCACCGGTGCGGAACACGTCGCCCTTGACCACCTCGGCGTGCTCGACCTTCAGCGGCCGCCCGTTGAGGTTCTCGATGATGGCGAGCGTCTCGTTGACGGAGACGTTCGAGCCGCCGGCCACGTTGAGCACGGTGCCCGGCGCCACGTCGTCGCGGCTGGCGGCCGCGATGTTCGCCGCCACCACGTCGTCGACGAAGGTGAAGTCGCGGATCTGCTCGCCGGTGCCGTAGATCGTGATGGTCTCGTCGAGCACGGCCGCGCGCACGAAGCGCGTGAACGCCATGTCCGTGCGCTGCCCGGGGCCGTAGACCGTGAAGTAGCGCAGCGAGACGGTCGGGACGCCGAAGTTGGCGGCGTAGAGCGAGCAGAGGTGCTCGGCGGCCAGCTTGCTCACCCCGTACGGGCTGACCGGCTGCGGCCGGTCGTCCTCGGAGGTGGGGTAGCGCTCCGCGTTGCCGTAGACCGACGACGACGACGCGTACACGAGGCGCTTGAGGTTCGGCGCGTCCTTCGCCGCCTCGAGCAGCCGCTGCGTCGCCTCGATGTTCTGGCGGACGTAGACCGCGAAGTCCTTGCCCCACGACATCCGCACGCCGGGCTGGCCGGCCTCGTGGAAGACCCAGTCGACGTCGGCCAGGAGGGCACTGAGGTCGGCGGTGTTCAGGTCGGCCTCGTGGAAGGTGAAGCCGTCCTGGGGGATCGAGGCGAGGTTGTCGCGCTTGATCGAGACCTCGTAGTAGTCGGTCAGCACGTCGATGCCGACGACCTCGTGACCCTGCTTCAGCAGCTGACTGGCCAGGTTGCTGCCCACGAAACCGGCGACGCCGGTCACGAGTGCTCTCATCGGGGGTTCCTCGCTTCGGTGGGTGACGTCACGTCTGGGTCACGTCAGAGGGTCGGGAATCAGAGGGGTCGTGAAGGGGTGGGAGACGGCGCGACCGGCTCAGGCGGCGGGGATCGAGTAGATGCGCTCGATGAGCACCGGTGCGCTGAGGTCGGCCACCGCGTCGCGGACGACCGAGCGCTCGAGGCCCGCCGCCTCCCGCACGCGGGCGGCGATCGTCGCCGGGTCGCGGTCGGTGACGTAGCCGGTCTTGCCGTCGACCACGAGGCCGCCGGTGTCGGAGCCGTCCGTCACGACCGCGGGCAGGCCCGAGGCCATGGCCTCGACCAGCACGCGGGGGTAACCCTCGTAGCCGGGGTGCGAGGTCATCAGGAAGACGCCGGCCGTGCCCATCCGGCGGGCGACCTCCGGCGGCGCGACGCGCCCGGCCACGGTGATGCGCTCCGCCGTCGCGGCGGGCAGCGCGGCCACCTGCTGGCGCACCGGCTCGAGCAGCGAGCCCTGGCCGAGGAGGTCGAGGCGCCAGGGCGATCCCGGGTCGGCCTCGACGAGCGCGGCGAAGGCGGAGACGGCCAGCGCCGGGTCCTTCGGGACCTCCATGCGCCCGACCCACACGACGTGGTGCGGGTCGCGCTCGGCGTCCGGCAGGTTCGTGATGAGGGCCGGGTCGAACCACGTGGGGGAGAAGCGCGCCCGCGGGTTCCAGCCGCGCACCGTGCCGGCGTAGTCCTCGTTGAAGACGACCACGTCGCGGGCGGCGCCGACCGTGCGCCGCTCGAGGGCGGAGTAGGCGTCGGCGGCGAAGCGCCAGAACGAGTCGGACGTGGCGCCGGTGAGGCCGTGGTCCTGGGTGTGGATGAAGTACGCCTGCGGCCGCCGGAGCAGGACGCGCGTCCCGAGGGCGGAGTTGAGGCTGTGCACCTGGACGACGCGGGCCTGGGGCACGCGGCTGCGGTAGCGGGCCAGGCCGGCCATCAGGCGGGCGGCGTGCGGGACGCGGCGGGCGCCCTCGGCGGGGTCGAGCGCGGCGACCGGCAGGAACCAGAAGGAGCGGCCCTCGCCGAGGTCGTGACGCTCCCAGCGGCCCAGCTCACGACCGGGGTGCCCGACGCCCGTGTCGACGCCGACGACGGCGACCTCGGCGTCCTCGGGGAGGTAGCGGGTCATGCCGCGCAGGCAGGTGTCGATGCCGCCGGGCGACGAGCGCGCGGGGTCGAACTGGTGGACGATCAGGCGGTCGACGCGGGCGGGGGGTGCCTGGGGGTCGGGCACGCACGGTCCTTTCGTTGGCACTCGGCCGAGTGGGCGCCGCGGGCGCGGAGGCCCTCGGTGGTCGTCCCGGGAGCGGGACGTCGGTGGCGCCTCCTCGACGAGGCCGGCACCCAACCTGCGGGCGCACCCGCGGCCGTGCCGTCGGCCAAGATTCAACCACGTCGTGCGGATCGCGGTAAAACTGAGACATCGGTCACGCGGGCCGTCGGAGGGGGCCCACCTCCCGCCCTCGAGGTGCTTGGGTGTATACGCAGACGGCACGAACAGCGCCGAGCAGGACGGCGAGGTCCTCGAGCTGTGACAGACTCTCCCCCGGACACCACCCTGGTGCACTCGAAAGGCTCACACCACATGGACCTGCGCGGCTACCTCAAAGTCCTGCAGCGACGCTGGATCAGCATCCTCGTCATCACCCTGGCGACCGTCGCGGTCGCGGCCGGGGTCACCTTCGCACTGACGCCGCAGTACACGGCGTCGACGCGGCTGTTCTTCGGCGTGCAGGGCGCCACGACCGGTAGCGACCTCGCGCAGGGCTCGACCTTCGCCGAGAACCAGCTGACCTCGTACGCGCAGGTGGCGACCTCGCCGCTCGTGCTGCAGCCGGTGATCAGCAAGCTGGGCCTGCAGACGACGCCGGACGGTCTCGCGCAGCAGGTGTCCGCGTACGCGCCGACCGACACGGTCATCATCCAGGTGACGGTGAACGACACGAACCCGCAGCGCGCCGCCGACATCGCCAACGCGGTCGGCGAGCAGCTCGCCTCGGTCGCGAGCGACCTGTCGCCGCGCCGCCAGGACGGCTCGCAGGCCGTGAAGGCGACGATCCTGTCGCCGGCCCAGCTGCCGACCGGCCAGTCCTCGCCGAACATCCTGCGCAACATCGCGGCCGGCCTCATCCTCGGCCTCCTGCTCGGCATCGCGGTCGCCATCGTCCGGCGCCTGCTCGACACCGGCGTCCGCAACGAGACCGACCTCGAGCAGGTCACCGACGTGCCGGTCCTCGGTGTCGTGCCCTTCGACTCCGACGCCGACGCCCACCCGGTCGTCATCCGCGACGACCCGCTGAGCGTGCGGTCCGAGGCCCTGCGCCGGGTGCGGACCAACCTGCAGTTCGTCGAGGCCGCCGAGCACTCCCGCTCCGTCGTCGTCACCTCCTCCATCCCGGGCGAGGGCAAGACGACCGCGGCGCTGAACCTCGCCCTGTCGCTCGCCGACGCCGGCCTGTCCGTCGCGCTCGTCGACGCCGACCTGCGTCGTCCGAGCCTGGCCCGCTTCGCCGGCATCGAGGGTTCGGTGGGCCTCACCACCGTGCTCATCGGCGAGGCCAACCTCGACGACGTGCTGCAGCCGTACGGCGACACCTCGCTGCGCGTGCTGCCGGCCGGGCAGGTTCCGCCGAACCCGAGCGAGCTGCTCGGCTCGGGCGCGATGGCCGAGCTCCTGGAGCGCCTGACGGCGCAGTTCGACATGGTCGTCCTCGACAGCCCGCCGCTGCTGCCGGTGACCGACGGGGCGATCCTCGGCCGGCTCGCCGGGACCACGCTCCTCGTGGCCGGCGCCGACCGCCTGCACCGCACGCAGCTGCGTGCGGCCCTCGAGTCGCTCTCGACCGCCGGCGTGCACGTTTCCGGGATCGTGCTCAACAAGGTCGCGGCCCACAACTTCGGCCCGTACGAGTACGGCTACACCTACTCCCAGCGCGGGGCGCAGACCGGGGCGTCCGTCCCCGCCCGTCGCGCCGAGGCCCGGGCGGCGAGCGACGCCGACAAGGAGGTCGAGCACGCCCGCGGGTGATGCTGGACGTGGCGCGGACGAGCAGGGCTTGAGCAGGGCATGAGCACGACGGGAGGGGCGGCCGGTGGCCGCCCCTTTCGCGTGCTCTGCGTCTGCGAGGGCAACATCTGCCGCTCGCCCACGGCCGAGGTGCTGCTCGCGCGGGCGCTCGGCCCCGGCGTGGACGTCGGTTCCGCCGGCACCCGCGCGGTCGTGGGGGCGCCGGTCGCGGAGCCGATGGAGGCCCTGCTCGCCGCCCGCGGGCTGAGCAGCGGTGACTTCCGGGCACGTCAGCTGGTGCCCGCCCACGTGCGCGACGCCGACGTGGTGCTGACGATGACGGCGCGCCAGCGCTCGAAGGTCGCCGCGCTGGTCCCCGCCGTGGTCCGGCGGGTCTTCACGCTCCGGGAGCTCGCGCGGCTGCTGGACGGCGCCGGAGCGGACGCGCTGCCCGAGGCCGGGGTGGGGGAGCGGCTCGAGGCCGCGCTGCCCGTCGCCACCGCCCGTCGCGCGTTCGTGCGCGACCCGCGCCAGGACGACATCGCCGACCCGTACGGGCGCGACCAGCAGGCGTACGAGCGGGCGTTCGGCGAGGTCGCGGACGCGGTCGACCGGCTCGCCGCGGTGCTCGTCCCCGCCCGCTGACCCTGACGACCCTGACCCGGCCGTCCGGCGGCTCGGAACGGCGAGAGCCCGCCACCTCTGGGTGACGGGCTCTCGGAGAGCGGTGCGTGGGTGGCGGTGCCGCCCGGGGTCGAGCAGGTGCGCTAGAAGGTCTGCGGCGGGACGACGCGACGTGCGGCGGCCTGCACCAGCGTCTGGCGCGACGGGTGGGCGAGATCGAGGACGCCGGCCAGCCCGCGCTCCGACAGCGCCTCCGCGAGCCCGGCCTGGTGGTCGTCGACGTGCTCGTCGTGACCGGCCTGGCGCACGGCCAGCACCGGGCTCTTGCCCAGGCTGAACTGCTGCAGCACCGAGCCGACGCCGCTGTGCGCGACGACCACGTCGGCCGCGCTCGAGAGCGCGTTGAGGTGCTCGACGCTGACCTGCTCGTGGACCTCGCCCGGCAGGTCGGTCCGGGTGGTCGAGCCCAGCTGCCAGACGACCTCGTCACCCGGGCGGAGCATCGACAGCACGGCGTCGACCGCGCGGTCGAAGCGGTACGGCGCGATGGTGCCGAGCGTGACGAGGATCTTGAGCGGACCGTCCTCGACGGGGCCCTGCTCCACGGTCCAGTCCTGGAGGATGCTGCCGGCGTACGACCAGCGGTGCCCGGTCCAGGAGGTGTACTGGGTGGCGGTCCGGACGCGCGGGACGTGAGCGAGGATCCGCCCGGTGGTCGACGGGCCGTGCGGACGGGCCAGGCTCTCGACGTAGTAGGTGGGGATGCCGCTCCAGGCCGCCAGCGGCAGGATCGTCGCGGCCACGCCGGCGCCGGTGCTCACGCACGCGTCGAAGCGCTCGCGGCGCAGCAGCGGCAGGACCTTGCGGGCGGCGCGGACGGCGGCACGCACGTCGCGGGGCGACACGTAGTCGACGAAGAGGTGCGGACGGTCCCGGAGCGCGTCGACGCTCTGAGCGGTCTCGAAGGTGACCCACCGCGAACCGGCCGAGGGCTGCACGCGCTCGGCGATCAGGTTCAGCTCGGCGAGGTGGCCGCCGGTCGAGGTCACCCACAGCACCTTGGCGCCGCGGGGGATCTCGTCGAGCATGCACGCGGGAGCCACCTGGCTCCCGGACTCACCGGGGGCCTGGGGGACGTATGTGCCCTCGGCGTGGCGCAGAGGCACGGACAACGCGCTCATAGAGCCTTCCGTCGGGGCACCGCGGGTGCGGTGCCGGACCTGGTCTCTCAGCCCCCGAAAGGCTGAGTCGCCTGTTTTGACCCCCCCAGCCGCTCCGTACAGTACCGGAGGCGGGCGCCGATGGTCCAAGTCGTCGAAGATTCTGCTGCTTGTGATCTCAATCTCAAGGGTCGTGGGCGACCGATCGGCGGCACCGGTGTCATGCCTGGCAGCGCAGGAACCGCGCGCCACCGGGCCACGCGGTCGTCAGGCGGCCGCGGACCCGTAGCCCATGACGGCCTTGGTCTCGAGGAACTCCGCGAAGGCGAGCTCCCCGCACTCGCGGCCGTTGCCGCTGCGGCGGTAGCCCCCGAAGGGCGCGGCGAGGTCGTAGGCGCCGTTGATGGAGACCTGGCCAGCCACGAGCCGGCCGGCGAGCCGTCGCGCGAGGTCCAGGTCGCCGCCGGAGACGTACGCCGCGAGCCCGTAGTCGGTGTCGTTGGCGAGGCGGACCGCCTCGTCGAGGTCGTCGTAGGCGAGGACGACGAGCACCGGGCCGAAGACCTCCTCCCGGGCGACCCTCATGGTGGGGGTGACGCCAGCCAGGACCGTCGGGCGGACGAAGTGGCCGCGGGTCAGCCCGTCGGGGCGGCCAGGCCCGCCGGCCACGAGCCGGGCGCCCTCCGCGAGACCGCTCTCGACCAGCCCCTGCACCTTGTGCCACTGCGCTCCGGAGACCACGGGCCCGAGGTCGACGGGACCGTTCGGGTCGCCGACCACCAGGCCGTCGGCCACCTCCGCGGCGACCGCCAGGGCCTCGTCGAGGCGGTGGCGCGGCACCAGCAGACGGGTGGGCGCGCTGCAGGTCTGGCCCGAGTTGACCATCGTGGCGCGCACCCCACGGGCCACGCCCTCGGCCAGCAGGTCGTCGTCGAGCACGACGAGCGGGCTCTTGCCGCCCAGCTCCTGGTGGACGCGCTTGACCGTGTCCGCCGCGTTCCGGGCCACCTCGACGCCGGCCCGCGTCGACCCGGTGAACGACACCATGTCGACCTCCGGGTGACGGCTGAGCGCGCTGCCGGCACCCGGCCCGTCGCCGTGCACGAGGTTGAACACCCCGGGCGGCAGCCCGGCGGCGTCGAGCGCCTCGGCGAAGAGGTGGGCCGAGAACGGCGCGGCCTCGGACGGCTTGAGCACCACCGTGCAGCCGGTCGCCAGGGCGGGGGCGACCTTGCACATGATCTGGTTCAGCGGCCAGTTCCAGGGTGTGATGAGGCCGGTCACGCCGATGGGCTCGCGGACGAGCAGGGTCTCGCCGCGCTGCTCGGAGAACGGGTAGGTCCGCAGCACGTCGAGGGCGATGGCCAGGTGCTGGGTGCCCGACGGCACGTGGACGTCGCGGGCGAGCGTCGCCGGCGCGCCCATCTCGGCGGTGATCGCGGCGGCCAGGTCGCCGGCGCGGCGGCCGTACTCGACCTGGACCCTCTCGAGCGCCTCCAGCCGCTCCTCGCGGGTGCTGGCCGCCCAGCCGGGCGCCGCGGAACGGGCGGCACGCGCGGCGGCGTCCACGTCCTGGGCGTCGCCGAGGGCCACGCGGCCGACGACCTCCTCGGTCGCCGGGTCCTCGACGTCGCGGACGGCCGTCGACGACGGCTCGACCCATCGGCCGTCCACGTAGAACTGCAGGTACTCGCGCATCGGGCTGCTCCTTACGGCATACGTATGCTCTAGGCTCCGGCGCGGACGTTAGCAGTCCGTCGCCGACACTTCGAGAGGTTCCCGTGCGCGCAGCAGTCCTCCATGCTCCTGGCACCCCGGTCACGGTCGAGGAGGTCGACCTCGCGGCGCCGCGGGCGGGCGAGGTGCGCGTCCGCCTGGCCGCCGCCGGCGTCTGCCACTCCGACCTGCACGTGCGCGACGGCGACTGGGCCCTGCCGCTGCCCCTCGTCCTCGGCCACGAGGGCAGCGGCACGGTGGTCGAGACGGGGCCGGGCGTCGACGCCCTGTCGGTCGGCGACCACGTCGTGCTCTCCTGGGTCGCCCCGTGCCGCCGGTGCGTGCCCTGCCGCCGCGGGCACCCCGCCCAGTGCCTGGTCGCCTCCGGCGTCGTCTCGCGGGGCGGCGTGCTCGAGGACGGCACCAGCCGCCTGTCGGCGGGCGGGCGGACCGTCCACCACTACATGGGCGTCTCGGCCTTCGCGGAGGAGGCCGTGGTGCCGGCGTCCGGCGCGATCAGGATCGACCCGGCGGCGCCGCTCGAGGTCGTGTCCCTCGTCGGCTGCGGCGTGGCGACGGGCGTCGGGGCGGTCCGCAACACCGCCAAGGTCGAGGCCGGCTCGACCGTGGTCGTCCTGGGCTGCGGCGGCGTCGGGCTGTCGGTGGTGCAGGGCGCCCGGCTGGCCGGGGCGGAGCGGATCGTGGCCGTCGACCTGCGCGCCGAGAAGACGGCGCTCGCCCGGACGCTGGGCGCGACCGACGTCGTCGACGCCTCCGCCAGCGACACGGTGGAGGTCGTGCGCGAGCTCTTCCCGGACGGCGTCGACTACGCCTTCGACGCGATCGGCGGCCGCGTGCTGACCGAGCAGTGCGTCGCCGTGCTGGGCATGGGCGGCACGGCCGTCGTGGTCGGCATCCCGCCCGCCGGCGTCCGGCCGTCCTTCGACGCGGGCACGCTGGTGGCGAAGGAGCAGCGCATCCTCGGCTCGAACTACGGCGGCATCGACCCCGCCCGGGACATCCCGCAGCTGGTCGACGCCTACCTGGCCGGCGACCTGCTGCTCGACGAGCTCGTCAGCCGGCGCCGCCCGCTGGAGGAGGCGGCCGCGAGCCTGGACGAGCTCGCCGCCGGCACCGCGCTGCGCCAGCTGCTGATCCCCTGAGGGCCGGCGTGGGCGCGCGACCTCAGGCGGGTGTGCGCGTGCTCCGCAGCCCGCGCTCGACGGCCGCTGCGCAGCCGAGGCAGACGACGGCGACGGCGACGAGCAGGAAGGGTTCCGGGGCCACGGCCACGAGCTCGGAGAGCACCACGGGCAGCACGAAGCCGACGTAGATGAGGGAGTAGTAGACACCGGTCAGCCCGGCGACCCGTTCGGGGTCGGCGAGCGCCTGCGTCTCCACCAGCCCGGTGAGGATGCAGATCCCGTACGCGGCGCCGAGCAGCGCCGCGGCGACGAGCGCGAGCGCGACCGAGCGCAGGCTCACGTCGACGGCGAGCAGGGCGGTCGCCACCGCGACGAGGACGAGGCCGACGACCGCCTGCCGCCCCGCGACCAGGCGGGCGAGCCGCGGCACGAGGGGCTGCACCACCGCCCCGGCGGTCAGCGTGACGACCGCGGCCAGGCCCGCGAAGGCGACCGTCTGCCCGGCGGTGCGGCCGGCGACCAGCGCGGGCCCGACCACGAAGGCCAGGGCGGGTGCGCCGAACACCCACGGCGCCATCGGGACCACGACGCGCAGGAACCGTGTCCGGCTGGCGGCGGGCAGGTGCAGCTCCTCGCGCAGCGGTCGGGCGGGCAGCGCACCGCGCGGCCGCGTCTCGCTGCTGCCGAGCAGCGGGACCGCCGCGACGAGGGAGAGCGCGACCTGCACGGCGTACGGGAGCAGCGTCGGCGCGGGGCCCCACTGGGCCAGGGCCGCACCGACCGCCGCGCCGAGGCCGAAGCCGACGGTGAGGGTGAGCGCGGCCCGCCGGGCGCGGAGGCCGGGCGGGGCCGCAGCGGAGAGCTCCTTGACCCAGGTGGTGCCGGCGACCATCGCCGTGGCCACGCTCACGCCGCTGACGAAGCGGCCCGCGCACAGGGCGACCGGGCTCGCGCTGCCGAGCGCGAGGACCACGCTGCCGACGACGCCGAGGACCAGGGCGGCGACCACGAGCGGGCGCCGCCCGAGCCGGTCGGAGACGGGCCCGGTGAGCAGGAAGCCCGGCACGAGCCCGAGGACGTAGAAGGCGAAGAAGAGGTCGACCTGCACCGCCGAGTAGCGCTCGACCTCGCGGTAGAGCAGCAGCAGCGGCGAGAAGTGGTTGCCGCCCCACGCGACCATGAACATCGCCGGTGCCACCCGGCGCCAGGAGGACCCCGTGGCGTCGACGACCTGCGGGGGGCGCGGCACGTCAGCGCACGCTAGTGGTCGCCCTGCCCGTCCTCGTGCGGCGTCCAGCCGCGCAGGAGGTCGAGCACGGTCTCGGCCGGCATCTCGCAGGGGCGCAGCACCTCGCCCCCGCTCGTGCGCCAGACGTTCGCGCTGACGAACCCCAACCCGCCGAGCTCCTCGGCCCACAGCGTCGTCGTGCGGCCCTCGGCCCGGTCGGTCCGGCTCAGCCCCCAGGTGCGCCCGCCGTACGCGACCTCGGTCCAGCCCGGCGGCACCCGGTCGACGAGCCGGGCGAGGTCGTCGGCGCCGACGGCGTCGGCGTCGGCCTCATCACCGGCGCCGGGAGCGGGCTCTGGTGCGACAGGGTCCGTCATGCGGCCCCCGCGGCGGCCCGCCGCTTCGCGTCGACCACGCCGTGGGCCCACCGGACCCGGACGACGGTGTACGCGGCGCAGAGGGCCAGCAGGAGGACGAGGACCACGGGCAGCAGCCACGCCGGCGCCTCGTACGTCTCGAGCAGCTCCCAGGTCTCCTTGACCGCGATGAAGAAGGCGCCCGACGCGACCAGCGCCCAGCCCGTGGCGGTGCTGCTGAGGTCGATGAAGGCCTCGAGCTCGCCGGTCGTCAGCGCGTCCATGATCCGCTCGCGGTAGGCGGCCTGCCGCCGGCGCTGCTTGACGTACGCGACCGGCGGCAGCAGCCACCACCACGGGGACAGCCGCGGCGGCGGGCCGACCGCGTCCGAGGCCCGGGTGAGGCCGCGACGGTGGTCGCCCTGCTCGTCGAGCTCGACCGCGGCCTGGAAGAGCGGGCCGGCCACCAGCAGCCAGGCGCCGACGAAGCCGGACCACTCCACGAGGGCGTGCACGCGGACACGGTAGCCAGGTCGGCTCAGCCGCGACGCCAGCCGCGCACGTGGTCGGGGACGGCGATCCCTGGCGCCAGGTCGGGCGCGGGCACCGGCGCGTCGGGGACCGCACCGCGCACTGGCAGCACGCCCGCCCACCACGGCAGGTCGAGGTCCTCTGCGTCGTCGCCCGGCGGGCCGGCGCGGTGCTTGTACGACACCTCCTCGAGGTCGAGCCGCAGCAGGGCGGTCGCGGCGAGCTCGCGCCGGTCCGGCCCGCGGACGTGGTCGGAACGGCCGGGCACGATCGCGTCGACGAGGTGCCGCAGCGCCTCGTCCTTCTCCGCCGGGTCGGTGACGAGGTGCGCCCGCCCGTGCGCGACCACGCAGCGGTAGTTCGCGGAGTGGTGGAACGCCGAGCGGGCGAGCACCAGCCCGTCGAGGAGGGTGACCGTCACACAGACGTCCAGGCCGTCGTCCCGCGACCCGCGCATGGCCCGCGCCCCCGTGGAACCGTGGAGGTAGAGCGACTCGCCCACCCGCACGTGCAGCTGGGGGAGCACCACCGGCAGGCCGTCGGCGACGAAGGCGACGTGGCACAGCACCGCCTCGTCCAGCACCGCGTGGACCGCCTCGCGGTCGTACGAGACCCGCTCCCGCAACCGGGTGGGCGTGGTGCGGTCGGTCGGCGTGTAGGTGCCGGTCGTCTCGGCGGTCATCGCAGGTGGCCCTCGTCCTTATGTTCTAGTACAATCTGGTGATTGTGACAGAACGTTATCGCCTGGCTGGGCGCTCGGCAACCGAGATCCTCGCGTCCCTGGAGGCCGCGGTCCGCGACGGCGGGCTCGTCGCCGGTGACCTGGTGCCGACCGTCCGGGCGCTGGCCACGGAGCTGGGCGTGGCGCCCGGCACGGTGGCCAGCGCGTACAAGACGGCCGTGGCCCGGGGTCTGCTGGAGACCCGGGGGCGCCTGGGAACCCGGGTGCGCGCCCGCCCGGCCCTCGCGACGCGCAGCACCGGCCCGGCGGTGCCGGAGGGCGTCGTCGACCTCGCCTCGGGCCAGCCGTCGGCCGCGCTGCTGCCCCGGCTCGAGGCGGTGGCGGTGCCGGGCGGGCCCGCGGCGGCGCCCGGCGACCTGGTGCTGCCCGCCCTCGCCGAGCTCGGTCGCGCCCGGCTGGTGGCCGACGGCGTCGACGCCACGCACCTCACGGTCGCGGGCGGCGGCCTGGACGCGATCCGCCGGGTGCTGCTCGCGCGGCTGGCGCCCGGGGACGCGGTCGCGGTGGAGGACCCCGGCTGGCCGAACCTGCTCGACCTCCTCGCCGCCTCCGGGCTGCGCGCGCTGCCCGTCCGGGTCGACGACGCCGGTCCGGACCCGCGCGCCCTGGCCGGCGCCCTGGCCGAAGGGGCGCGGGCGGTGGTCGTGACGGCACGCGCCCAGAACCCGACCGGCGCCCGCGTGACGCCGGAGCGCGCCGCCCGGCTCCGGACGGTCCTCGCCGCGCACCCGGACGTGCTGCTCGTCGAGGACGACCACGCGGCCGAGCTGGCCCGGGTGCCGCTCGCGAGCCTGGCCGGCGTCACCGCGGCCTGGGCGTCCGTGCGCTCGCTGTCCAAGCCGTACGGGCCCGACCTGCGCCTCGCGCTGGTAGCGGGCGACGAGGCGACCGTGGCCCGGGTCGAGGGGCAGCTCCGGGTCGGCTCGGGCTGGGTCAGCACGCTGCTGCAGCACGTCGCCGTCGCGCTGTGGTCGGACCCGGACGTCGCGCGGGTCGTCGCCACCGCTGCGGACACGTACGACGAGCGCCGCACGGCGCTGCTCCACGCGCTGGAGGCCGCCGGCCTGCCGGGCTCGGGCGCGACCGGCCTGAACGTCTGGGTACCCGTCCCCGACGAGGCCCGTGCCGTGGCCGGGCTGCTCGCCGCCGGCTGGGCCGTCGCTCCGGGTCAGCGCTTCCGGCAGCAGGCCGGGCCGGCTGTGCGCGTCACCGTCGGCGACCTCGACCCGGGATCGGCCGAAGACCTGGCCGCTGCGCTGCGCCAAGCCGTCGAGGGCGCGTCCGGCGGCCCCGTCACCGCCTGACGCCGCGGCTCACCAGCCGCGCTCGCGCCACTCCGCCAGGTGTGGCCGCTCCGCGCCGAGGGTCGTGTCGTCGCCGTGGCCGGGGTGCACGACGGTGTCGTCGTCGAAGACCGCGAAGACCTTGGCCTCCAGGTCGTCCATCAGGGACGTGAAGTCCTCCGGGCTCCCGGTCTTGCCCGGGCCGCCGGGGAAGAGGCTGTCGCCGGTGAAGAGGTGCGTCGGCCCCTCGGTCCCGCGGTAGGCGAGGACGACCGAGCCGGGCGTGTGGCCGACGAGCCCGATCACGTCGAGGTGCTCGGAGCCCAGGGGCACGGTGTCGCCGTCCCACACGCCGTCGGGGTGGTGCACGCCGGCCTCGGTGGCGATCGCGTCCGCGTCCGGCGTCCCGGCGACCAGGCGGGCGCCGGTGCGGTCGAGCACGCCGAGCGCCTGCCAGTGGTCGCGGTGCCGGTGCGTCGTGACGACGGTGTCGAGGCTGCGGTCGCCGAGGACCCCGACGAGCGTCGTCGCGTCGTCCGCCGCGTCGACGAGGACCACGCCGCCCGCGCCCTCGAGCACGTACGCGTTGTTGTCCATCGGTCCCACCGAGACCTTGGTGAGGGTGACGGTGGGGGAGAGGGGGAACGTCAGCGGGTCGCCGCCGCGGGTCACGTGGTTCAGTCCGGCCATGCGCCCAGTCTCGGGCCCGTCTCTCCCGCGCTTTCTCGTGGGTCTCCTTTGGCGGAAAGTGGTCGACCCCGGGTGCTGTTCACGGCGTGTCGCGGGCGGGGAGTGACCACTTGCCGGGAGGAGGCGGGAGCAGGAGGCCTCGCTCAGAGGCTGGGCATGCGCAGCCCGCCGGCACCCTCGACGGCGTCCGGGTCCGTCCGGCCGGTGAGCCAGCCGAGCAGGGCGGGTGCGCTGCCGCGCACCACCACGGGACCGCCGACCGAGCCGACGGTGGTGGTGAAGCCGGAGGAGGCGCGCAGCTCCACCCGCGGGAACTCGTCGCGGGCCGTCGCGCGGAACGCGAACCACTCGAGCAGCCACTCCGCGGACGCCGCGTCGACGTCGCTCACCTCGTGGCCGACGTCGAGGTCGACGAGGTGCAGCTCGACCTCGAAGAGCCGGGCCAGCGGCAGCAGCCGCGCGGGGGCGACCAGGTTCCGCATCTCGACCGACGCCGTCCACCCCGTGGTGGCGCTCGGCCCGACGTGGTCGAGGCGCTCGAAGGCCTCGGTCAGGCGACCGGCGGTGGTGTCGAGGTCGGACTGCAGCTCGAGGCCCGTACGCCGCGCGCCCGCCTCGATCTCGGCGTCGCGCGCCTCGCGGGAGGAGTACATGGTGCGGTGCTCGCCGACCGCCGCGCCCTCGACGAGGCGGGTGAGGCCGTCGGCCTGGCGGGCGAGGTGGGTGGCCACGTGGGCCCGGCTCCAGCGGGGGAGCCGGCTCGGCGCCGCCCACTGCTCGTCGGTCACCGCGATGGTCGCGCCGAGGAGCCGCTGCGTGGCGCCGGTCACGAGCCGGCGGACGTCGGCGAGCTGCTCGTCGGCGGCGGGCGCTGAGGGCTGGTCCACGGCCCTCACGCTAGTGCTCGGGATCGTCTCCTGCCCCTCGCGCCACGCCTGTCCCGGGCGACGCCGGACGGTCGCCGGACGGTCGCCTCACGGGTCCGCGCGTTCGCCCGGGAGCCGCGGGCGGACGCGTCGCCGGGCGGAATAGCGGCCCGCTCCGCGCGGTTCGGAACTGTCGGTGTCCACATCTACTCTGTCGTCCGTGCCCCCAGCAGCTGCTCAGCAGGACCGTCTTGTCGTCCGCGGTGCCCGCGAGCACAACCTGCGCAACGTCTCGCTCGACCTGCCCCGCGACGCGCTGATCGTCTTCACCGGCCTGTCCGGCTCGGGCAAGTCGAGCCTGGCCTTCGACACGATCTTCGCCGAGGGCCAGCGCCGCTACGTCGAGTCGCTGTCGGCGTACGCACGCCAGTTCCTGGGCCAGATGGACAAGCCCGACGTCGACTTCATCGAGGGCCTGTCCCCGGCCGTCTCGATCGACCAGAAGTCGACGAGCCGCAACCCGCGCTCGACCGTCGGCACCATCACCGAGGTCTACGACTACCTCCGCCTGCTCTACGCGCGCGCCGGGCGCCCGCACTGCCCCGTGTGCGGCGAGGGGATCAGCAAGCAGTCGCCGCAGCAGATCGTCGACCGGCTGATGGGGCTGGACGACGGCACCCGCTTCCAGGTGCTCGCGCCGATGATCCGCGACCGCAAGGGCGAGTACGCCGACCTGTTCCGCAACCTCGCGACGCAGGGCTTCAGCCGGGCCCGGGTGGACGGCGAGATCGTCCAGCTGACCGACCCGCCGGTGCTCGACAAGAAGTACAAGCACTCCATCGACGTCATCGTCGACCGGATCGCGGTCAAGCCGACGATCAAGCAGCGGCTCACCGACTCGGTCGAGACCGCGCTGGGTCTGGCGCAGGGCATCGTGACCGTGGACTACGTCGACCGCGAGACCGACGACCCGGAGCGCGAGCGCACCTACTCGGAGAAGATGGCGTGCCCCAACGGCCACGACATCGCCATCGACGAGCTCGAGCCGCGCCAGTTCTCCTTCAACGGGCCGTGGGGCGCCTGCCCGGTCTGCTCCGGGCTCGGCACGCGCATGGAGGTCGACCCGGAGCTGGTCGTCCCCGACGACGAGCTGAGCCTCGACGGCGGAGCGATCGCCCCGTGGGCGTCGGCGCACGTGGCCGACTACTTCCAGCGCCTCATCGAGTCGTTGGCGGCCGAGCACGGCTTCAAGACCTCGACGCCGTGGCACCGCCTGCCCGCGACGATCCAGAAGCTGCTCCTCTACGGCGTCCCCGGCCAGGTGCACGTGCGCTACCGCAACCGCTACGGCCGCGAGCGCAGCTACAACGCCAAGTACGAGGGCGTCGTCGCCTACATCGAGCGCCGCCACTCCGAGGCCGAGACCGACACGTCCCGCGAGCGGTTCGCCGGCTACATGCGCGAGGTCCCCTGCAAGAGCTGCAAGGGCGCCCGCCTCAAGCCGACCTCGCTGGCCGTCACCCTGGGCGGCAAGAACATCGCCGAGATCTCGTCGATGTCGATCGACTCCGCCGCCGCGTTCTTGCGCGAGCTCGAGCTCACCGACCGCGAGCTGCAGATCGCCGAGCGCGTGCTCAAGGAGATCAACGAGCGCCTGAGGTTCCTGCTCGACGTGGGCCTCGACTACCTCTCGCTGAGCCGGCCCACCGCCAGCCTCTCCGGCGGCGAGGCCCAGCGCATCCGGCTCGCCACCCAGATCGGCTCCGGCCTCGTCGGCGTCCTGTACGTCCTCGACGAGCCGAGCATCGGGCTGCACCAGCGCGACAACCGCCGCCTCATCGAGACGCTGATCCGGCTCCGCGACCTCGGCAACACCCTGATCGTCGTCGAGCACGACGAGGACACCATCCGCGTCGCCGACTGGGCGGTCGACATCGGTCCGGGCGCGGGGGAGCACGGTGGCCACGTCGTCGTCTCCGGCCCGGTCCAGGAGCTGCTCGACAGCGAGGAGTCGATCACCGGCGCCTACCTGTCGGGTCGCCGGTCCATCCCGCTGCCGGCGCTGCGCCGGCCGCGCGTCAAGGGCCGCGAGATCGTCGTGCACCAGGCGACCGAGCACAACCTGCAGAACGTGACCGTCGGCTTCCCGCTCGGCCAGCTGATCGCCGTCACCGGCGTGTCCGGCTCGGGCAAGTCGACGCTGGTCAACTCGATCCTCTACTCGGCGCTGGCCAAGAAGATCTACAACGCCCGCGACGTCCCCGGCCGGCACCGCTCGATCACCGGCGCGGACGAGATCGACAAGATCATCCACGTCGACCAGTCGCCCATCGGCCGGACGCCGCGCTCCAACCCCGCGACGTACACCGGCGTCTACGACCACGTACGCCGGCTGTTCTCGGAGACGCCCGAGGCCAAGGTCCGCGGCTACCAGCCGGGCCGGTTCTCGTTCAACGTCAAGGGCGGCCGCTGCGAGAACTGCGCGGGCGACGGCACGATCAAGATCGAGATGAACTTCCTCCCGGACGTCTACGTCCCCTGCGAGGTCTGCCACGGCGCGCGCTACAACCGCGAGACGCTCGAGGTGCACTACAAGGGCAAGACGATCGCCGACGTGCTCAACATGCCGATCGAGGAGGCCGCGGACTTCTTCGCGGCGATCCCGGCGATCGCGCGGCACCTGACCACGCTCAAGGAGGTCGGGCTCGGGTACGTCCGGCTGGGCCAGTCCGCCCCGACGCTGTCGGGCGGCGAGGCGCAGCGCGTCAAGCTCGCCAGCGAGCTGCAGAAGCGCTCGACCGGCCGCACGCTCTACGTGCTCGACGAGCCGACCACGGGTCTGCACTTCGAGGACATCCGCAAGCTGCTCGGGGTCCTCGGTCGCCTCGTCGACGCCGGCAACACGGTCGTCGTCATCGAGCACAACCTCGACGTGATCAAGACCGCCGACTGGCTCATCGACATGGGTCCCGAGGGTGGGTCGCGCGGCGGCACGCTCGTCGCCGAGGGCACGCCGGAGCAGATCGCGGCGACGCCCGAGTCGTACACGGGTGAGTTCCTGCGGCCGCTCCTCGAGGGCCGCGAGGTCGAGGTCGGCCTGGTTCAGGAGGCGTTCGCCGCCCGGGTCGCCGCGCCGCTGACCAAGGCCGCGATGAAGCGCGCGGCCGACGCGCAGAAGCGCGAGGCGACCAAGCGCAAGCCGGGCGAGATCCCGACCAACGGGCGCCCCGTCAAGGCCGCGGCCAAGGCCCCGGCCAAGAAGGCAGCGGCGAAGAAGGCCACGCCTGCCGCGGCCCGCAAGGCCAGCTGAAGCGCCGGTGAGCGCGTCGGCAGCGGAGGAGCGCTCCCTGAGCGCGTCGAAGCGCGGGGGACGTTCCCTGAGCTCGTCGAAGCGGCGTCCTGAGCCTGTCGAAGGGGGCCTCGGAGAGGTCGACGTCCCGTGAGCTCCACGGACGGGGTCGACTCCCCGGTCGGGACCGCGGCATACGGGTTCGTCGGCACCGGGTCGATCACGCGCGCCATGGTCGAGGGCCTGAGCACGGTCGACGACCCGCCCGCGATCGTCGTCTCGCCGCGCGGGGCCGCCGTGAGCGCGGCCCTCGCCCGACGGTTCGCGAACGTGCGCGTCGCCGCCGACAACCAGGCCGTCGTCGACGCGGTCCGGTGCGTGGTCCTCGCGCCGCGCCCGGTGGACGCCCCGGCCGTCGTGGAGGGTCTGCGGTTCACGCCCGAGCACGTGGTGGTGAGCGTGGTCGCCGCCCTCCCGCTCGCGCACCTGCGGTCGGCGGTCGCGCCGGCCACCCGCGTCGCCCGCGCCATCCCGCTGCCCTCGGTCGCGGCCCGGCAGGGCCTCGTCCCCGTCGTGCCGCCCGAGCCCGACGCCCTCGAGCTGTTCGGGCGGCTGGGTGACGTGGCCGCCCTCGACGACGAGACGGCCTTCGACGCCTTCAGCGCGGCGTCCGCCTTCGCGGCGACCCAGCTCGACCTGCTCGCCACGGTGGAGGCCTGGCTCGCGGGCCAGGGCGTCCCCGCTCCTGAGGCGCGGGCGTACGTCGGGGTGCTGCTGCGCGGGCTCAGCGACGCGCTGGCCGAGGAGCCGGACCGCGAGCTCGCGGCCCTGGCCGACGACCACGCCACCCCGGGCGGGCTCAACCAGCAGGTCCGCGAGGACGTCCGCGCCGCCGGCACCCACGCGGTGGTCGCGACGGCCCTGGACGACGTCCTCGCCCGGGTCCGCGGAGCCCGCGCCGAGCGCTGACCGGCTCGAGCGCCGGCCAGCCCGAGCGCTCGTCGGACCGCACGGGTCAGCCCGCCGGCCGCCGGAGGACGAACCGCACCAGGTCGACCGCGCGGCCCCGGAACTCCCGGCCGCGCTCCAGCCCGTCCCGCTCGAAGCCCGCGGCCGCGGCGACGCGCAGCGACGCGGCGTTGTCGGGCTCGACGCGCAGCTCGACCCGCTCGACGTGCGGCCGCGTCCACGCGAACCCGACCAGCGCCCGCAGGGCCTGCGTCGCCACCCCCCGACCCCGCGCCCGCGGCGCGACGGAGTAGCCCGCCGTCAGCACCCGAGGGTCGTCCGGCACCAGCCAGAGGCCGGCACCGCCCAGAGCCTCGTCGCTGACGCCGTCCGCGACGCAGAACGACCAGCCGACGCCCTGCTCCGGACGGCTGAGCTGACGCTCGACGTACGCCAGCGCCTGCACCTCGTCGGCCCGGTGGGGGAGGCTCCCGATCAGAGGGACGTACGGGTCCGTGGCCAGGTCGCGCAGCATGCCGACGTCGGCCGAGGTGAAGCGACGCAGGACCACCGTGCCCGAGGCCGGCGGCACGGCCGGCCAGGGCAGCGGGGTCGGACGCACCACCGCAGCGTCTCAGGCCTCGACCGCAGCGGAGCGGCGGGAACCTCGGGGCGCAACCGGGTCGTTGCCTGGTCAACCAGTGGCTGACCGCAGCCCTGCCTGCCCCCGGAGGTTCCGATGGACCGGTCCGACCTGCTCAGCGACACCCGTCTTGCCGCCCGTCCTGCCGCCCGTCCTGCCGCACGGCCCGCGTTCGCGCCGTCGCGCCGCGACGTCCTGCGGACGGCCGGCATCGTCGCCGTGTCGGGCGGTGCGGTCCTCACGCTCGCCGCGTGCGGGGCCGAGGGTCAGGCGGGCGCGCCCGTCCCGACCTCGGCCGCCCCGAGCAGCGCCGCCTCGTCGAGCGCGGCGAGCAGCCCGAGCGCCTCGGCGTCGTCCGCGGCGCCGTCGAGCCAGGCCGCGCCCAGCGGCCCGAGCGTGGCGACCGCGGACGTCCCGGTCGGCGGCGGGGTGATCCTGAAGGACGCGGACTTCGTCGTCACCCAGCCCAGCAAGGGCACCTACAAGGCGTTCAGCAAGATCTGCACCCACCAGGGCTGCCCGGTCGGGTCGGTCGAGGGCGGGGTCATCAAGTGCCCCTGCCACGGCAGCGAGTTCTCGATCGAGGACGGCTCGGTCAAGCAGCCGCCCGCTCGCAAGCCGCTGGCCGAGTCGGCGACCACCGTCGTCGGCTCGAAGGTCTTCGTCACCGGCTGAGCGTGCGGTGGTCGAGGGCCCGCCGCGCCCGGGCTAGCGTCGACGCCATGTCCGTCCCGCAGCCCTGGCCCCGCCGTCCTCCGGTCCTGCTCGGCGTCCTGGCCGCCCTCGCGGTGGTGAGCGCGGTCGTGAACTTCGCCGGGATCGCCCAGCAGGGCCCGTCGACGTTCCGCTGGGTGCTGGCGGTCCTGTGGTCCGCCCTCGCGGTGCTGTGCTTCCTGGCCTGGCGGCGGCAGGTGCGTCGCTTCAACGACCGCGCGGCCGAGCTCCAGCGGTCGGCCGGGCCGGGGGAGGGCGAAGACGACCGCCGCGACGCCGGCCCCCCGTCCGCCTGACGCACGTGGCCGGAACTGTCGGGGCCGCGACCTAACCTGGGGCGCGTGCCTGGAACCCGTACGCGGCGCGCGCCGCTGTCCTACCGACCGGCACCTGGATCGATCCCCGAGCAGCCCGGCGTCTACCGCTTCTCCGACGAGAACGGCCGCGTCATCTACGTCGGCAAGGCCAAGAGCCTGCGCCAGCGGCTGAACTCCTACTTCGCCGACCCGCGCAACCTGCACGAGCGCACCCGGCAGATGGTGACGACGGCCGCCAAGGTCGAGTGGACGGTCGTCCAGACCGAGGTCGAGTCGCTGCAGCTGGAGTACTCCTGGATCAAGGAGTACGACCCGCGCTTCAACGTGAAGTACCGCGACGACAAGTCGTACCCGTGGATGGCGGTGACGCTGTCCGAGGAGTTCCCGCGGGTGATGGTCGGGCGCGGGGCCAAGCGCAAGGGCAACCGCTACTTCGGCCCGTACAGCCACGCCTGGGCGATCCGCGAGACCGTCGACCTGCTCCTGCGGGTGTTCCCGATGCGCTCGTGCCGGCCCGGCGTGTTCCGCAACCACCAGCTGCTCGGCCGGCCCTGCCTGCTCGGCTACATCGACAAGTGCTCCGCGCCCTGCGTCGGCAAGGTGACCCCGGAGGAGCACCGCGACATCGTCGACGACTTCTGCCAGTTCATGGCGGGCCAGGCGACGCCGATGATCCGCCAGATCGAGCGGCAGATGAAGGCCGCCAGCGCCGAGCTCGACTTCGAGCGGGCGGCCCGGCTGCGCGACGACCTGCAGGCCATGCAGCGCGCGCTCGAGCGCAACGCGGTCGTGTTCGCCGACGGGACCGACGCCGACGTCATCGCCGTGGCCGAGGACCCGCTCGAGGTCGCCGTGCAGATCTTCCACGTCCGGGGCGGCCGCATCCGCGGCGAGCGCGGCTGGGTGGCCGACCGGTTCGACGAGGAGGGCACGCCCGAGCTCGTCGAGCAGTTCCTCCTGCAGCTCTACGCGGAGAGCGACGACGAGCCCGACCCCCGCGACGCCGTGCCGCGCGAGATCCTCGTCCCGGCGCTGCCGACGTCGCTGGAGTCGCTCACCCAGCTGCTCACCGAGCGCCGCGGCTCGCACGTCGACATCCGCGTCCCGCAGCGCGGCGACAAGCGGACGCTGATGGAGACGGTGGCCAAGAACGCCAACGAGGCCCTCGTCCGGCACAAGACGACCCGCGCCAGCGACCTGTCGACCCGCAACCGCGCGCTCGAGGAGATCCAGGAGGCGCTCGAGCTGCCCGGCGCGCCGCTGCGCATCGAGTGCTTCGACATCTCCAACCTGCAGGGCACCGAGGTCGTGGCCTCGATGGTCGTCTTCGAGGACGGCCTGCCGCGCAAGAGCGAGTACCGCCGCTTCGTCATCCGCGGCGTCGACGGCCAGAACGACGTCGCGTCCATGCACGAGGTCATCACCCGACGGTTCCGCCGGATGATCGACGACCGCAAGGCCGCGCTGGGCGCCTCCGACGGCTCGAACGGCGAGGGGCCGCTGCTCGTCGACCCCGAGACCGGGGCCCCGCGCCGGTTCGCGTACGTCCCGCAGCTCGTCGTCGTCGACGGCGGGCCGCCGCAGGTCGCCGCGGCGGCCGCCGCCATGGACGAGCTGGGCATCGACGACGTGGCGCTGTGCGGCCTGGCCAAGCGTCTCGAGGAGGTCTGGCTCCCCGACGTCGAGGACCCCGTGATCCTGCCGCGGACCAGCGAGGGCCTCTACCTGCTCCAGCGCGTCCGCGACGAGGCGCACCGCTTCGCCATCACCCACCACCGCGGGCGGCGCAGCAAGAGCATGGTCGAGTCCGTGCTCGACCAGGTGCCCGGGCTGGGGGAGGTGCGCCGCAAGGCGCTGCTGCACCACTTCGGGTCGCTGAAGAAGCTCCGCGCCGCCAGCGTCGAGGAGATCGCTGCGGTGCCGGGGTTCGGCCTCAAGACCGCGCAAGCGGTCCTCGCCGCGCTCGAGGCCCGCCCGGCCGGCGACGCGATCGACATGGCCACGGGTGAGGTGCTGGTCGACCGCTAGTCGAGGTCTGTCCCCTCGAACCAGCTGCCGGCGGACCTCCGGACGAGGGCGCCGGACAACCATCCGCACGGGCGCGTGATCGACGCTCGGGCTCGTGAGCGGCCGCGCCCGTGCTCCCGTCAGGCCCATCCACGTCCAGCGACCTCGTCCGGAGGTCCACGTTCACGGTCACCGGCTGCCTGCCCAGGTCCGCTCGACCGCACTCCCGGTGGGTGCCGACCGCGTCGCCGGCCGGGCGGACGACGAGCGCGGGCTCGGATGAGCCCCCGCGGCACCGTCGTGGTCACGTTCCCGCGCGCGCTTCGCCTGCCACTCGACCCGCTCCACCTCCCGGCGCCGCCTTCACTCGGCAGCCGTGGGCGCCGCGGAACCTCGCGTTCCCCGGTGCGGGAGTCCTGCGTGGAGCGGGGCGGGCGCGGATAATGGCTGGCGTGAGCACCGAGACGGCGACACCCCCCACGCCGCCCATCGCCGCCGAGGCGGCGACCAGCGTCCCCGAGCCGGTCCGCCCGGCCAGCGCGGCCCCGAGCGCCGAGGAGCGGCCGCTGCGGCTCGTCGTGGTGAGCGGGATGTCGGGCGCGGGCCGGTCCACGACCGCGGACAACCTCGAGGACCTCGGCTGGTACGTCGTCGACAACCTCCCGCCCAGCGTGCTGCCCGACGTCTGCGACGAGGCCCGGCGTACGGGCATCCGGCAGCTGGCCGTGGTGCTCGACGTGCGGACGCGCTCCTTCTTCGAGCAGCTGCCGGCGATGTTCGCCGAGCTGAAGGAGTCCGGGACGGTCCCCGAGATCGTCTACGTCGAAGCCTCCGACGACGTCATCGTCCGGCGCCAGGAGTCGGTCCGCCGGCCCCACCCGCTGCAGGGCGACGGCCGGCTGCTCGACGGCATCCACCGCGAGCGGGAGCTGCTCGCCACGCTGCGCGCCGCCGCCGACCTGGTCATCGACACCTCCTCGCTGAACGTGCACCAGCTGGGCTCGCGGATCACGCACGCGTACGGCGGGCCCGACCACGCGCTGCGGGTGACGGTGCTGTCCTTCGGCTTCAAGAACGGGATCCCGCTCGACGCCGACATGATCTTCGACGTCCGCTTCCTGCCCAACCCGCACTGGGTGCCCGAGCTGCGCCCGCAGACGGGCCTGAGCGCGCCGGTCAGCGCGTACGTGCTCAGCCAGCCGGGGGCCGAGCCGTTCCTGACCTCGCTCGAGTCCGTGCTCACCACGGTGGCGTCCGGCTACCTGCACGAGGGCAAGCGCTTCGCGACCATCGGCATCGGGTGCACCGGCGGCAAGCACCGCAGCACGGCGATCTCGGAGGAGCTGGCCCGCCGGCTGCGGGCCGACGGCCTGCCGACCACGGTCCTGCACCGCGACCTCGGGCGCGAGTAGGCCCGGCGCTGCGGAGGAGGACGAGGCAGGGATGAGGCGGCGATGAGGCCCAGGGGCGAGGCGCGCGAACCGGTGCGCCTGCACGGCCGGCCGCTCGTGGAGCAGCGGCCCTCGGTGGTCGCCTTCGGCGGCGGGCACGGGCTGTCGGCGTCGCTGTCCGCCCTGCGCCGCGTCACGGACCGGCTGACCGCCATCGTCACGGTCGCGGACGACGGTGGCTCGTCCGGCCGGCTGCGCCGCGAGCTCGGCTGCCTGCCGCCCGGCGACCTGCGGATGGCCCTGGCCGCGCTGTGCGGCGACGACGAGTCGGGGCGTACTTGGGCCGATGTCCTGCAGTACCGCTTCGTCTCGCCCGGGCCCCTCGGCGACCACGCCATCGGCAACCTGCTGATCGCGGGGCTGTGGGAGCGTCTCGGCGACCCGGTCGCCGGTCTCGACATGGTGGCCCGCCTGCTCGGCTGCACCGGCCGCGTGCTGCCGATGGCCTCGGTGCCGCTGGAGATCGAGGCCGACGTCATCGGCCTGACGCCGGCGCGACCCGACGAGATCTCGTCGGTCCGCGGCCAGGCCCGCGTCGCGAAGACGACCGGGGAGGTGTGCTCGGTGCACCTGCTGCCGGAGGACCCGCCCGCCTGCCCGGAGTCGGTCGAGGCCGTCCTGGCCGCCGACTGGGTCGTGCTCGGGCCGGGGTCGTGGTTCACCTCGGTGATCCCGCACCTGCTGGTGCCCCAGCTGGCCGAGGCCATCGAGACGACGTCGGCCAAGCGGGTGCTGGTGCTCAACCTCGAGCCGGCCGAGGAGACCGCCGGCTTCTCCGCGGCCAAGCACATCGAGCTGCTCGCCGACCACGCGCCCAAGCTGCGCCTCGACGTCGTCCTGGCCGACAGCGCCTTCGCCTCGGAGGACCCGCACCTGGCCGCCTGGGCCGACTCGCTGGGCGCCGACCTGGCGCTCGCGGACCTCGCCGTGCGCGACGGGTCGCCGCGCCACGACCCGCTCCGGCTGGCTTCCGCGTACGCCGAGATCATGGGCGTCTGAGGCCTCCTAGCACGCTCTCCGGGGCGGCCCGTACGCCGTCCCGCGCGGGGTGGGGGTGCGTGACACGCGTGGCATAGTTCCCCGCATGGCGATGACAGCGCAGGTGAAGGCTGAGCTCGCGACCGTCAAGGTCACCAAGCCCTGCTGCCGCAAGTCCGAGGTGGCCGCCACCCTGCGCTTCGCCAACGGCCTGCACGTGGTCAGCGGCAAGATCGTCATCGAGGCCGAGCTCGACACGGGGGCGGCCGCCCGCCGCCTGCGCACCGACATCGCCGACGTCTTCGGCCACAGCAGCGACCTCATCGTCGTCAACGGCAACGGGCTGCGCCGCGGCACGCGCTACGTCGTCCGCGTGGTCAAGGACGGCGACGCGCTCGCCCGGCAGACCGGGCTGGTCGACTCCAAGGGCCGCCCGGCCCGGGGCCTGCCCGCCCAGGTCGTCAGCGGCGCGACGTGCGACTGCATCGCCGCCTGGCGCGGGGCGTTCCTGGCCCACGGCTCGCTGACCGAGCCCGGCCGCTCGATGGCGCTCGAGGTCACCTGTCCGGGCAACGAGGCCGCGCTGGCGCTCGTCGGCGCCGCCCGCCGGCTCGGCATCCCCGCCAAGGCCCGCGAGGTGCGCGGCGTCGACCGGGTGGTCGTCCGCGACGGCGACGCGATCGCCGCGCTGCTCACCCACCTCGGCGCGCACGAGTCGCTGATGGCCTGGGAGGAGCGGCGGATGCGCCGCGAGGTCCGCGCCTCGGCCAACCGCCTCGCGAACTTCGACGACGCCAACCTGCGCCGCTCGGCCCGCGCGGCCGTGGCGGCCGGGGCCCGGGTCGAGCGGGCGCTGGAGATCCTGGGCGACGACGTCCCCGAGCACCTGCGCGTCGCGGGCGACCTGCGCGTGCAGCACCAGCAGGCGAGCCTCGAGGAGCTCGGGCAGCTGCACACCCCGCAGCTGACCAAGGACGCGGTGGCCGGGCGCATCCGGCGGCTGCTCGCGACGGCCGACAAGAAGGCCGCCGAGCTCGGCATCCCCAGCACCGAGGCCTCGCTGACCTCGGACATGCTCGACGACTGAGCTCGGATCGTCCGTAGGCCGCACGAACTCCTGGCGCGCGCTCGCGCCCTCCGCTAGCGTGCGCTCCAGACGCTCCTCCTGAGCGTCTCCCAGGAGGAGCCGTGGCTCGCGCTCGTCGTCCCCGCCGTGCCCGCCTCGCGGGCGGCGCCGTCCTGGCGCTGCTGCTGGGCGGGGTCCTGGGCCAGCAGCCGGCCGCCGCCGAGCCGGTGGCGAGCCCCGCCCGCTGCAGCGACGACGGCTGCTGGACCTGGTTCTCCCAGTTCGTCCGGCTCGACAAGACCGTCACGGGCCTCGGCCCGCACGGGGCGGGGGACACCCTCACCTTCACCGGCCAGATCAGCTGCATCGACTGGCTCGAGCCGGACTTCTTCTCCGTCGACGTCGCCAGGGGCGCCTCGACCGGGACCACGGGCGTGTGGGTCAAGCAGCTCGACAACACCTCCGGCTGGGAGTGCACCGTGAGCGAGATCGACCCGCGCTACGGGCCGGCCGACCTGTACGCGGTCGCCGGCCCGACGACCTTCAGCCCGCAGACCTTCCGCCAGCCGCACTGGTCGGTGCAGACCGACGAGGACCACCCGATGGCCGTCGTCACCTCCACCAGCGCGTTCCGTGCGGCCGGCGTGCGCGGGACGGTGTGGGACGACCGGGACTCCGACGGCGTCCGCGACCGCGGCGAGGCGGGTCTCGGGGGAGTGCGGGTGCAGCTGGACGCGCGCAGCCCGCGCGCCTACCCGTCGCACCTCGTGGCGACCACCCGCGCCGACGGGTCGTACGCCTTCGGCGGTCTCGCCGCGGGCGACTACGCGGCGACCTTCCCCGGGGTGCCCGGTTACCGGACGGTCGCGGTGACCTCGCCCCCGGCGGCCGGCCGGCCCTCCGGCACCGTCCGTACGCTGACCCTCGAGCCGGGCGCCGAGCGGACCGGGCTCGACCAGGGCTACGCCCGCGCACGCGCGATGCGGCCGCCGCGCGACCGCTGACGGAGGTCGCCGGAGCCTCACCCGTACCAGTGCCTGACCACTGGGCCCAGTGGTATCAGACCAGTGTGCGATCGGTCGTAACGCGTTCGCGACGACTTCGTTATCGTGGCGGTAGAGCCCTCCGAGGGCTGCTGGACCACCTGTGAGGAGATCGCTTCATGACCGTGCGTGTCGGCATCAACGGCTTCGGCCGGATCGGGCGCAACTTCTTCCGCGCCGTGCAGGCCTCCGGCGCGGACATCGAGGTCGTGGCCTTCAACGACCTCGGTGACGACGCCACCCAGGCCCACCTGCTCAAGTACGACTCCATCCTCGGCCGGCTCGGCCAGGACGTCGCGGTCGTCGACGGTGGCATCAAGGTCGGCGACACCGTGATCAAGTCCTTCGCCGAGCGCGACCCGGCCAAGCTGCCCTGGGGCGAGGTCGGCGCCGACGTCGTCATCGAGTCCACCGGCTTCTTCACCGACGGCCTCAAGGCCAAGGCGCACCTCGACGGCGGCGCCAAGAAGGTCATCATCTCGGCCCCGGCCAAGAACGACGACGTCACCGTCGTCATGGGCGTCAACGACGGCGACTACGACCCGGCCAGCCACAACATCATCAGCAACGCCTCCTGCACCACGAACTGCCTCGCGCCGCTGGGCAAGGTGCTCGACGACGAGTTCGGCATCGTCAAGGGCCTGATGACGACGATCCACGCGTACACGCAGGACCAGAACCTGCAGGACGGCCCGCACAGCGACCTGCGTCGCGCCCGGGCGGCCGCGCTCAACATCGTCCCGACCTCCACGGGCGCGGCGAAGGCCATCGGCCTCGTGCTCCCGCAGCTCAAGGGCAAGCTCGACGGCTACGCGCTGCGCGTGCCGGTGCCGACGGGCTCCGCCACCGACCTGACCGTCGAGGTCGGCCGCGAGACCACCGTCGACGAGGTCAACGCCGCGTTCAAGGCGGCCGCCGAGAGCAGCCTCAAGGGCTACCTCACCTACACCGCCGACCCGATCGTGTCGTCCGACATCGTCACCGACCCGAGCTCCTGCATCTTCGACTCGGGGCTGACCAAGGTCATCGGCAACCAGGTCAAGGTCGTCGGTTGGTACGACAACGAGTGGGGCTACTCCAACCGCCTCGTCGACCTCGTGAGCCTGGTCGGCAAGTCGCTCTGACCCACGCGACACCGCAGCACGTCCCGTCCTGAGCCCGTCGAAGCCCGCTTCGGCGGGCTCAGGTCACGTCTCCGCCCGTCCCTGAGTGCCGTCCGGCACGCGAAGGAGCACGCCCGATGAAGTCCGTCGACGACCTGGGGGACCTGCGCGGCAAGCGCGTCCTCGTCCGCTGCGACCTCAACGTCCCGCTCGACGGCGGGACCATCACCGACGACGGCCGCATCCGCGCCTCGGTGCCCACGCTCACCCGGCTGCGCGACGCCGGTGCCCGGGTCGTCGTGATGGCCCACCTCGGCCGGCCCAAGGGCCAGGTGAACCCGAAGTACTCCCTCGCCCCGGCCGCCGCGCGGCTCGGCGAGCTGCTCGGCACCGACGTGCGCCTCGCGGAGGACGTGGTCGGCCCGTCGGCCGCCGAGATCGTGGCCGGGCTGGGCGACGGCGACGTCGCCATGCTCGAGAACGTGCGCTACGAGCCGGCCGAGGAGTCCAAGGTCGACGCCGAGCGCGCCGAGCTGGCCCAGAAGTACGCCTCCTTCGGCGACGTGTTCGTCTCCGACGGCTTCGGCGTCGTGCACCGCAAGCAGGCCAGCGTCTACGACGTCGCCCAGCTCCTCCCGAACGCCGCCGGCGGCCTCGTGCTCGCCGAGGTCGAGGTGCTGCGCCGCCTCACCGAGTCGCCCGAGCGCCCGTACGCGGTCGTCCTCGGCGGCGCCAAGGTGTCGGACAAGCTCGCCGTCATCGACAACCTGCTGAGCACCGCCGACACGCTCCTGGTCGGGGGCGGCATGGTCTTCACGTTCCTCGCCGCGCAGGGCCACGAGGTCGGCACCAGCCTGCTGGAGCGCGACCAGATCGACGTCGTCAAGGGCTACCTGGAGCGCGCGCAGGCCGACGGCAAGCGCATCGTGCTGCCGACCGACATCGTCGTGGCCCCGGAGTTCAAGGCCGACGCCCCGCCGACCGTGGTCGCGGCCGACGCGATGCCGGCCGACCAGCTGGGCCTGGACATCGGCCCGGAGTCGGGCGCCGCCTTCGCCGAGGTGATCCGCTCCTCGAGGACGGTCTTCTGGAACGGCCCGATGGGCGTCGCCGAGTGGGCCCCGTTCGCCGAGGGCACCCGCGCCGTGGCTGAGGCGCTGACCGAGGTCGACGGCCTGTCGGTCGTCGGCGGTGGCGACTCGGCCGCGGCCGTGCGCGACCTCGGCTTCGCCGACGACGACTTCGGCCACATCTCGACCGGCGGCGGCGCCAGCCTCGAGTACCTCGAGGGCAAGTCGCTGCCCGGCCTGTCCGTGCTCGGCTGACGCCCGGCACCCACGCCGGACCCGTACCCCGCTCCACCGACGAAGGACTGACTGTGCCCCGCACGCCGCTGATGGCCGGCAACTGGAAGATGAACCTCAACCACGTCGAGGCGGTGGGCTTCGTGCAGAAGCTCGCCTGGACGCTCGAGGACAAGAAGCACGACGCCGCGAGGTCGGAGGTCGTCGTGCTGCCGCCGTTCACCGACCTGCGTTCGGTGCAGACCCTGGTGGACGGCGACCGGCTCAAGGTCGGCTACGGCGCCCAGGACGTCTCGGCCAACGAGCCCGGTGCGTTCACCGGCGAGATCTCGGCGGCGATGCTGGCCAAGCTCGGCTGCCGCTACGTGACCGTCGGCCACTCGGAGCGCCGCTTCTACCACCACGAGGACGACGCGCTGGTCAACCTCAAGTCCCACAAGGCGCTCGCCGCCGGGGTCACCCCGATCATCTGCGTCGGCGAGGGCAAGGACGTCCGCCAGACCGGCGAGCACGTCGCGTACGTCGTCGCGCAGGTCCAGGCGGCGCTCGCCGGCTTCTCGGCCGAGCAGGCCGCGACGCTGGTGATCGCGTACGAGCCGGTCTGGGCCATCGGCACCGGCGAGGTCGCGACCCCGGAGAACGCGCAGGAGGTCTGCCAGGCCGTCCGCGGCGTGGTCGCCGAGCTGTTCGCGCAGGACACGGCGGACGCGGTGCGCGTCCTCTACGGCGGCTCGGTCAAGGCCGACAACGTCGCCGCGATCATGGCCCAGCCCGACGTCGACGGCGCCCTCGTCGGCGGGGCGAGCCTCAAGGTCGACGAGTTCGCGGCGATCGCGCGCTTCTACGACCTGCCCGCCCTCTGACGCCCCGCCTGGGGCCCGTACAAGGCCTCAGGTTTTTTCACGTTCACGTGAAGCTCCGGTGCTTCACCCAGCAGATCTGCCATGGGAAGCACCGGTGTTTCACGTTCACGTGAGAAACCGGTGACTCGGGTGAGGCCCGCAGCCGACGTCTGCTCTGCAGGCCGTCGGCACGCGGCCGTCGGGACTCCGACGGCGTACGCGCGGGGGAGGCGGGGCACGCGCGAGGAGGTCGGTCCAGGCTTGATGCTGGGTTAAACTTCAGCCCGTGCTCGAGCCCCTGATGACCACCCCGATCCTGATCTTCTCGATCGTGCTCGTCGTGACGAGCGTGGCGCTGGCCCTGTTCGTGCTGCTCCACAAGGGCCGCGGTGGCGGCCTGTCCGACCTCTTCGGCGGCGGCATCTCCTCCTCGCTCGGCGGCTCCTCGGTCGCCGAGCGGAACCTCGACCGCCTGACGATCATCATCGCCGTCATCTGGCTCGCCTGCATCGTGGCGCTGGGCCTGCTCTACAAGCTCGGTTCCTGAGAAGGCGCTGGTCGTGTGGCGGCGCGTCGTTCAGCCGTCTCACAACCGGCGACCGAGGATGTGCTTCGCGTGACAACGTGCACGATGTGCACTCCTGACAACAAGGATCGGGGGATCTGACGGTGGCTGGCAGCGGGAGCGCGATCCGGGGGAGCCGGGTCGGTGCAGGACCCATGGGCGAGGCCGAGCGGGGCGACACCGCCCCGCGGCTGTACGTCTCCTACTTCTGCTCGTCGGGGCACGAGACGCGGCCGGCCTTCGCGGCCGACGCGGCGGTCCCGGCGGTCTGGGACTGCCCGCGCTGCGGGCTGCCGGCGAACAACGACGCCAAGAACCCGCCGCCGCCGCCCAAGACCGAGCCGTACAAGACGCACCTCGCCTACGTGAAGGAGCGCCGCAGCGACCTCGAGGCGGCGACCATCCTGAGCGAGGCCCTGCAGTCGCTGCGCGACCGTCGGGCCCGCGGCGAGGTCATCTACTGAGCGTCCCGCCGAGGGCGCCGCGCTACGCAGGCCTCGAGGGCCTGTACCGCGCGGACGCCGTCGAGGTCGCCACGACGACGTTCCTGCACGTGTTCGCCGGGGCGACCGTGGGCAGCCCGGTCCGCGAGGGCGGTCGGGTCGACGAGATCGTGGCGTGGCTGGCCGGCGTGCCGCTCAACACCGGCCTGCTGGGCACGGCCGACCTGAACACCTGGCAGCTCCTGCAGCCGTACGTCCTCGAGACGACCTGCCTGTGGGAGCAGGCGCGCGTCGCGTCCTGGCGCACGGTCGGGTCGGACCACGCGCGCGTCCTCTGCTGCCTGCTCAAGCGCGGGGAGAACGTGCTCGGGTCGCCCGACCCGCACCGCACCATGCGCGACCTGCTCGACGACGTGGAGCTGCGCTGAACGGCTCGACCCGTCTCCGCGGCAACCTCGTCCCGCGCGTGCTGCACGCCGCGGTCGCCCTGGTCGTCCTCGTCTCCCTCGTGGTGCAGCTGGCGCTGCTCCTCTTCGGCGGGACGGACACCAACACCGGCGACAGCCTCGCCGGTGTGCCGCTGAGCAGGCGGCTGGGCGACTTCGTCAGCTACTTCACCATCCAGAGCAACCTCTTCGTCCTCGCCATCTCGCTCACGCTCGCGCTGGACCCCGAGCGCGACGGGCCGGTCTGGCGGGTGCTCCGGCTCGACGCGCTGCTCGGGATCTCCATCACCGGCCTCGTCTACTGGGCGCTGCTCGCGCCCCTGGTGGACCTGTCGGGCTGGGGGCTGGTGGCCGGCCTGGGCTTCCACCTCGTCTCGCCGGTGGGCACGGTGGTCGTGTGGTTCCTCGTGGGGCCGCGCCCCCGCATCACGTGGTCGACCGTCGCCTGGGCGTTCGCATGGCCCGTGGCGTGGGTCGTCTACACGTTCGTCCGTGGCGCCGTCATCGGCTGGTACCCCTACCCGTTCCTGGACGTGACCGAGGTCGGCTACGCGACGGCGCTGCTCGCCGTCGGCGGGGTCCTGGTGCTGGGCGTGCTGCTCCTGCTGCTGTTCCGGTGGCTCGACGGGCGGCTGCGCCCGGCCCCGCGCGGCCGCGGAGGGTCCCGCTAGAGCTCCATCCGGGCCACGTCGTCGGGCAGCTGCGCAGCGGCGTCGCGGTCGACGAGCCAGACCGTCGCGTCGACGCCCGAGGCCAGCGCGGCGGGTACGGGGTCCGGGCCGGTGCCGAGGACGCCCTGGAGCACCGCGTCGGCCTTGTCCGAGCCCGACACCACGAACCACACCTGGCGCGAGCGGTCGATGACCGGCAGGGTCAGGCTGATCCGGTCCGGCGGCGGCTTGGGGGAGTTCCGGACGGCGATCGCCGAGCCCGGGGTCTCCAGCGACGGGTGGCCGGGGAACAGCGACGCCACGTGCCCGTCCGGGCCCACCCCGAGCAGGCACACGTCGAAGATCGTGTCCCCGAGCTCGTCGGCGTACGCGGCGGCCGCGGCGTCCAGGTCCATCCCGGCGTCGGAGGGCGCCATGACGTGCACGTGGGCCTCGTCGAGGCGCAGCGGAGCCCGCAGCGTGTCGAGGGTGGCGTCGGCGTTGCGGTCGCCGTCGCCGGCGGGCACGAACCGCTCGTCGCCCCACCACAGGTCCACGTGGGTCCAGTCCACGTCACCGGGACCGTCGGCGGCCAGGCGCTCGTACGCCTTGGTGGCGATCCGGCCCCCGGTCAGGCAGACCTGGGGGGTGCCGCCGCGGGCCTGCACGTCGGCCAGCACGGCCGTCAGCCGCGAGGCCAGGGCCTCCGCGACGGCGTCCGCGCCGTCGTACACGTAGATCTCGCTCGGGGTGGGCACGGTCGGCGTCTCCTCGGTGGAAGGGGTCGGGACGTGACCGGGGCCGGGCGGAGCGCTGCTCCACCCGGCCCCGGCCGTCTCGCTGCTACTTGTTCGGGTCGTCGACGTCGGTCGACTCGCCCGGCGACTTGCCCTTCTTGGCGTCGTCGAGCGCGGTCTGGACGGTGTCCACGAGCTCCGCCCACGACTTGTCGAACTTGTCGACGCCCTCCTTCTCGATCACTTCCCAGACGTCGTCGAGGTCGACGCCGACGGCCTCGAGGGAGTCGAGGACCTGCGTCGACTCCTCCTCGGTGCCGCTCACGCGGTCGCCGTTCAGCTCGCCGTGGTCGGCGAAGGCCTTCATGGTCTTCTCCGGCATCGTGTTGACGGTGCCGGCGACGGCGAGCTCGGTCACGTAGAGCGTGTCGGGCAGGTTGGGGTCCTTGACACCGGTCGAGGCCCACAGCGGCCGCTGGCGGTTCGCGCCCTTGGCCTCCAGCGCCGCGAAGCGCTCGCCCGCGAACACCTCCTCGTACGCCGCATAGGCCAGCCGGGCGTTGGCGATGGCCGCCTTGCCCTTGAGCGCCTTGGCCTCGTCGCTGCCGATCGCGTCGAGCCGCTTGTCGACCTCGGTGTCCACGCGGGACACGAAGAACGACGCGACCGACTGGATCCGGCTGAGGTCGTGGCCGTTGGCCGCGGCCGTCTCCAGCCCGCTCAGGTAGGCGTCCATCACGGCGCGGTAGCGCTCGAGGGAGAAGATCAGCGTCACGTTGACGCTGATGCCCTCACCGATCGCGTTCGTGATCGCCGGCAGGCCCGGCTTGGTCGCCGGGATCTTGATCAGCACGTTCGGCCGGTCGACGATCTTCCACAGGTCGGCGGCCTGGGCCGTGGTCCCGTCGGTGTCCATGGCCAGGCCCGGCTCGACCTCGATCGAGACGCGCCCGTCCACGCCGCCGGTGGCCTCGTAGACGTCCTTGAAGACGTCGCAGGCGTGGCGCACGTCGTCGGAGGTCAGCGCCTTGATGGCGTCGTCGACCGCGGTGTCGCGGGCGGCGAGCTCGCGCACCTGGTCGTTGTAGGCCGCCCCGTTCGACAGCGCCGAGGCGAAGATCGTCGGGTTCGTGGTCACGCCGGTGACCGACGAGTCCTTGATCAGGCTCGCGAGGTTGCCCGTGGTGAGGCGCTCGCGCGAGAGGTCGTCGAGCCAGATGGAGACGCCCTCGTCGGCGAGCCCCTTGAGTCGGTCGCTCATGTGTGTGTCCTTCCCTGCTGCTGCTGCTGGTGCCCGGTCAGGAGATCGAGACGCCGGGGTCGTCCGACTGGTCGTCGGTCGTCTGCGGGCCGCTGGGCCCGCGGTGCGCGGGCGCGGTGGCCGCACCCGGCTTGGTGGCTGCCGTCAGGCTCTCCTGGGCGGCGGCGACGACGGTGTCCGCGCTGAAGCCGAACTGCTCGAACAGGAACGCCCCGGGGGCGCTCGCGCCGTAGTGGTCGATGCTGATGATGCGCCCGGCGTCGCCGACGATGTCGCGCCAGCCCATCGGGACGCCGGCCTCGATGCTGACGCGCGCCGTCACCTCGGGCGGGAAGACCGAGCTGCGGTAGTCCTCGTCCTGCTCGTCGAACCACTCGCGGCACGGCATCGAGACCACGCGGGCGTGGATGCCCTGGGCCGCGAGCTGCTCCTGCGCGGCGACGCAGTACTGCACCTCCGAGCCGGTCCCGACCAGGATCACGTCGGGCGCGCCCTCGGAGTCCTTCAGCACGTACGCACCGCGGGACACGTCGTCGGTGGTGGCGAAGCCGTCGCTGCCGCGCGGCACGATCGGCAGGGCCTGACGGGTGAGGATGAGGCCGGCGGGGCGGGTCTTGTTCAGCAGGATCTGCTTCCACGCCGCCGCGGTCTCGTTGGCGTCGGCCGGGCGCACCACGTCCAGGCCCGGGATCGCGCGCAGCGCGGCCACGTGCTCGATCGGCTGGTGGGTCGGGCCGTCCTCGCCGAGGCCGATCGAGTCGTGCGTCCAGACGTAGGTGACCGGGACGCGCATCAGCGCCGACAGCCGGACCGCGCCGCGCATGTAGTCGCTGAACGTGAGGAACGTGGCGCCGTAGGGACGGGTGCCGCCGTGGACCTTGATGCCGTTCATGATCGCGCCCATGGCGTGCTCACGGATGCCGAAGTGCAGCGTGCGCCCGTACGGGTTGCCGCTCCAGGCCTTGGTCTGGCGGTCGGTCGGCAGGAAGCTCGGCTCCCCCTCGACGGTGGTGTTGTTGGACTCGGCCAGGTCGGCCGAGCCGCCCCACATCTCCGGCATGCGCGGGACGATGCCGTTGAGCACCTTGCCCGACGCGGCGCGGGTGGCGATGCCCTTGGGGTCGGCCTCCCAGCTCGGCAGGCCCTCCTCCCAGCCCGGCGTCAGCTCGTCGTTGACGAAGCGCTGGTAGAGCGCGTGGCCCTCGGGGTTGGCGGCGGCCCACTGGTCGTACGACTGCTGCCACGCGTCCTGCGCGGCCTGGCCGCGCTGCTGCAGCTCACGGGTGTGCGCGATGACCTCGGGGGCGACGTCGAACGACTTGTCCGGGTCGAAGCCGAGGACCTTCTTCGTGGCGGCGACCTCGTCCTTGCCCAGCGCGGAGCCGTGCGCCTTGCCCGTGCCCTGGGCGTCCGGGGCGGGCCAGGCGATGATCGTGCGCAGCGCGATGAAGCTCGGGCGGTCGGTGATGCCGCGGGCGGTCTCGATGGCCTCGTTGAGCGCCTTGACGTTCTCCACGTAGTGGGTCTCGCCGTTGGTCCAGTCCACCGTCTGGACGTGCCAGCCGTACGCCTCGTAGCGCAGCGCCGTGTCCTCGGAGAGGGCGATGTTGGTGTCGTCCTCGATCGAGATGCGGTTCTGGTCGTAGATGAGCGTCAGGTTGCCCAGGCGCTGGGTGCCGGCGAGCGAGCTGGCCTCGGAGGTGATGCCCTCCTCGATGTCGCCGTCGGAGGCGAGGCAGTAGATGTGGTGGTCGAAGATCGACTGGCCCTTGGGGGCGTCCGGGTCGAGCAGGCCGCGCTCGCGGCGGGCGGCCATCGCCATGCCCACGGCGTTCGCGATGCCCTGGCCCAGCGGGCCGGTGGTGATCTCGACGCCGTCGGTGTGGCCGTACTCCGGGTGGCCCGGGGTCTTGGAGCCCCAGGTGCGCAGCGACTCGATGTCCTCGAGCTCCAGGCCGAAGCCGCCGAGGTAGAGCTGCAGGTAGAGCGTCAGGCTCGAGTGGCCGCAGGAGAGGACGAAGCGGTCGCGCCCGGGCCAGTGCGTGTCGGCCGGGTTGTGGCGCATGATCTTCTGGAACAGCAGGTACGCCACGGGCGCCAGGCTCATGGCCGTGCCCGGGTGTCCGTTGCCGACCTTCTGCACCGCGTCGGCGGCCAGCACGCGGACCGTGTCGACCGCCCTGGTGTCGAGGTCGGTCCAGCCCTCCGGGAAGACGTCGTCCTCGGTCGGGGAGGTGGTCTGGGTGTCGGTCACTGGCGATCCTTCCGGGGTGCGAGCATCAGGCGGGTGCGCCGACGACTCGTGGGCCGGCGACTCCGACGCCTTCGACCTTATCGACCGGGCCGCGCCGCCGGACAGGGCCTACCCGGGGTGGGCACCGACCATTCACCTGCCCGCCACCGCAGGTGCGCCTGGGGGAGGGACGTAGCCCACACCCCTGAGGCATGGGTCCGGTCGCCCGGGCGTCCTACCCTGGGCCCCGCACACGCACGCGGTCCGCTGGGTCCGAGGTGCCCGACGTGAGAGGCTGATCCGTGTGACCGCCCTGGACCTGACCGGCGACGCCGCTGCGGCGGACCGCGGGCCGGCGACCCGGGACGAGACCCGCGGGAGCAGCGGCGAGCGGGTGACCGCGCGCGACGTCGTCTCGGCGTACGTCAACCTCACCAAGCCGCGGATCATCGAGCTGCTGCTCGTCACGACCGTGCCGGCGATGTTCCTCGCGGCCCGCGGCGTGCCGCCCCTGACCCTGGTGCTGCTGACCATGCTCGGCGGGTGCTTCGCCGCGGCCAGCGCCAACGTCTTCAACTGCGTGCTCGACCGCGACATCGACGAGCGGATGCGGCGCACCCGGCGGCGTGCGCTGCCGCGCCACATGGTCGGCCCCCGTGCGGCGACGGTCTTCGGCGCCGTCCTCGGCGTCGCCGCGACCCTCGTGCTCGGCTACGGCGTCAACTGGCTCTCGGCCGGCCTCGCGCTCGGGGCGAACGCCTTCTACGTGTTCGTCTACACGATGCTGCTGAAGCGGCGCACCCCGCAGAACATCGTGTGGGGCGGCATCGCCGGCTGCTTCCCGCCGCTCATCGGCTGGACCGCGGTGACCGGCCACATCGCGCTGGCGCCGTTCGTGCTGTTCGCGATCGTCTTCTTCTGGACCCCGCCGCACACCTGGGCGCTGGCGTTCCGGTACCGCGCCGACTACGCGGCGGCCGACGTGCCGATGCTGCCGGTCGTGCGCTCCGCGCCGGTCGTCGCGCGCCAGATCCTGGTCTACAGCGTCGTCACCGTGCTGGTGTCGCTCGCGCTGTGGCCCGTGGCGCAGACGGGCTGGCTCTACCCCTCAGTCGCCGGGGTCGCGGGCCTCGTGTTCCTGGTCGAGGCCGTGCAGCTCCACAACCGGGCGCGCGCCGGCCTCACCGACGCCGCGCTGCGGCCGATGCGGCTGTTCCACTGGTCGAACTCCTACCTGGCCCTGGTGTTCGTCGCCGCGGCCGTCGACCCGCTGCTGCGCTGACGTCCGGGCCTCGGCTCCGTCGCCCTCTTGTCCCGTCTGCTCGCTCTTGTCGCGTTCGCGCGCGTTTGAACACGCGCGAACGCCACAAGATCGAGCGAACGCCCGCCGCGGGGCCCGACGCGACGGGTACTGGTCGCGAGGGTCGCTCCGTCAGCCCGCCGTCAGGCGCTCGTGCGGGTGGTGGGCCAGCTTGTCCGCCAGCCCGCCCTGCACCAGCCGGTGCGCGGCCGTCGTCGGCTTGCGGGCCGCCTGCTCGGTGACCCGGGCCGTGAACTCCGCGCCGAGGCCGAGGCGGGGGTGGCGGTCCAGCACCTCCCGGACGAAGTCGGCGGGCAGGGCGTCCGGCCGCGCGCCGCTGATGTCGAGGCCGGTCGCGACCTCGAGCAGGTAGCCCTCGACGTCGAGTCCCGGGTCGACCGCCGGCCAGTTGTGGCGGACGACCACCTCCAGCGCCCGCTGCCGGCGCTCCGCCGGCCACCCGGCGCCCGCCGTCAGCGCCACGGCGACCTGACCTCCGGCCTCCTCGTAGGAGAGCGCGACGTTGTCGTACGCCGGCACGAGGCCGATGTCGTGCAGCACGGCGGCGGTGCGCAGCAGCTCGTGGTCGACACCGCGGCGGTCCTCGAGCAGGGCGAACGCCTCGGCCCACAGCCAGGAGCGGAGCACGTGGTTCAGCAGGGCCGGCGAGTGGAGGGCGGCGGCCAGCTCGAGGGCGCCCCGCGTCGCGGGCGTGTCCGGGGCTCGGAGGTCCTCCATGCGCATGCGGTCATCGTGGCAGAGCGCGAGGACCGGCGCCCCGTACGCTCCCGGCGTGGGGTCGTGGACGAGCGGAGCCGGCGCGCGTCCCGGTGCTGCATGACGCAGTCGGTCGAGCTGCTGATGGACGACGCGACGGAGGCGTCCGTGCTGGGGGAGTGGGCCCGGCTGGCGGAGGCCGGGCTGCCGACCGAGCAGCGGGTGGAGCCGAGCCCGACGCACCGGCCGCACGTGACGCTGTGGGCCGGACCGACGGTTCCGGCCGAGGTCGACGACGCTCTGCCGGCGCTGGTCGCGGACCTGGACCTGCCGCTGCTGCTCGGCTCGCTGCTGGTGTTCGGCCCGCGGCGGGGTCAGGTCGTGCTGGTCCGGCAGGTGGTGGCGGGCGCCGCGCTGCTCGCCCTCCAGGCCGCGGTCGCCGCCGCGTGCGGCACGGAGCCCGACAGCCACTTCGCGCCGGGGCGCTGGAGCCCGCACGTGACCCTCGCGCGGCGCGTACGGCTCGAGCAGCTCGGCGACGTCGTCGCCGCCCTGGACGGGGTGCCCGACCTCGACGCGCGGGTGCGCACCTGCCGGCGCTGGGACGGCGACGCGAAGGTCGCCTGGGACCTGGGCTGAGAAACGTCTCGCCCTCTGGCCACCGCTGAGGTGGTCAGAGGGCGAGAAGTCAAGGCCGAGGCCTGGGCTAGCGGCGGCCCTTGCTGCTGAAGCCGGCGGCCGAGTGCGTGCTGCCGCCGCCGGAGGTGCTCGTGGAGTACGCGAGCGCGCTCCCGCCACCGCCGCCGGAGGTGCGCCGACCGGCGGGACGGGCGGAGCCGCGGCCCTTGCCGGCCGGGGTCTTCGCCGCGGCCGGAGCCGAGCCGCGCGCGGGGCGGCTGCCACCGCGGGCGGGCTGCTGCTGCGACGCCGCCTTGGGCTGACCGCCCCCGGCGCCACCGCTGCGGCGACGACCGCCACCGCCGGTACGGGGGCGACCCGCACCCGCGCCGGGCTCCTCCGACGTCGGGACGGCGAGGCCGCCGGGCAGGGTGCGCTCGCCCGGGGCGACCTGCGCCAGCACCGGGTCGGACGTGCCCTGCACGCGGCTCGTGGTCGGGTTGATGCCGGCGGCGCGCGTCAGCGAACGGACCTCGCGCAGCTGGTCGCCCGTGGCGAGCGTGACGACGGTGCCGTCGCTGCCGGCGCGCGCGGTGCGGCCGGAACGGTGCAGGTACGCCTTGTGCTCGACCGGCGGGTCGGCGTGCACGACGAGCGCCACGTCGTCGACGTGGATGCCGCGGGCGGCGATGTCGGTGGCGACGAGGGTCGTGGCCTTGCCGCTGTGGAAGGCGTCCATGTTGCGCGTCCGGGCGCCCTGGCTCAGGTTGCCGTGCAGGTCGACCGTGGGGACGCCGCGCGAGTTCAGCTGGCGGGCGAGGGCCTTGGCGCCGTGCTTGGTCCGCGTGAAGACCACGGTCCGGCCCGGGGCGCTGGTCAGGTCGACGAGCACCGGCACGCGCTGCTCGCGGTCCACGTGCAGGACGTGGTGCGTCATCGTCGAGACGGGGGACTGCGCCGAGTCGGCCTCGTGCACGACCGCGTCGTGCAGGAAGCGCTTGACGAGCACGTCGACCTGGGCGTCGAGCGTCGCCGAGAACAGCAGGCGCTGCCCGTTGCTCGGCGTCTTGTCGAGCAGCCGGCGCACGACCGGCAGGAAGCCGAGGTCGGCCATGTGGTCGGCCTCGTCGATGACGGTGACCTCGATCGAGCCGAGCGAGGCGTGGCCCTGCTGGACCAGGTCCTCGAGGCGGCCCGGGCAGGCGATGACCACGTCGACGCCACGCTGCAGCGCCGCGACCTGCGGGCCCTGACCGACGCCGCCGAAGACGGTGCGCGAGGTGAGGCCGGCGCTCTTGGCCAGCGGCGCGAGGGATGCCTCGATCTGGCCGACGAGCTCGCGCGTCGGGGCCAGGATCAGGGCGCGCGGGGCGCCGGAGCGGCGGCGGGTCGTCGAGGCGGTCAGCCGGGCGACGAGCGGCAGCAGGAAGGCGTACGTCTTGCCCGAGCCCGTGCGGCCGCGGCCGAGCACGTCGCGCCCGGCGAGCGAGTCGGGCAGCGTGGCCGCCTGGATCGGGGTGGGGATGGTGATGTCCCGCTCGGCGAGGACGCCGACGAGGGACGAGGGCACGCCGAGCGTGCTGAAGTCGTGCTGGGTCAAGGAGTTCCGTCCGTGATGTCCCGCCGACACCTGGCCCGAGGTCTCTCGGAGGCGCCACGCACGGAGCGCGAGGGCTACGACGTGCGGACTGCTTGCGGCAGGAGCGAAAGCAAGCTGTTGATCACCACTATAGCGGGTCGTCGAGCGGTTGACGCGGCAACCACCCCGGGAGCGCGCCGTGAGGGCGACCGTCGGAACGCCCCCTGAGCTCGTCGAAGGGCCCGGAACGGGTCGGCGTCGAACCGTGGCGCGGACGCCGACCTCTCGAGGCCCTTCGACAGGCTCAGGGAGCGTCCTGGGCCCTTCGACAGGCTCAGGGAGCGTTCGACAAGGCTCAGGGAGCGTCCTCGGGCGTTCGCACGGGCTCGAGGGGCGTCGGGTGCTGTCACCTGAACCGTCGTCGTCGGTTTCACGACCGTCATCCGGAGGCGTTTCACTGAGGGGGTGGAGCACGTCCAGACGACCCCCGAGCAGCCCATCACCGTCGCGGTCGAGCGGCGCGTGGACGCCGACCACCAGGCCGAGGCGCTGGCCTGGGTGCAGACGGGGACCAGCCTCGCGAGCCGGATGCCCGGCTACCTCGGCTCGGGCTGGGTGCGCGCCGACGCCTCGTCGTCGCTCTGGTACACGCTCTACCGCTTCGCCGACGCCGGCTCGCTTGCCGCGTGGGAGTCGTCGGCCGAGCGGCACTGGTGGCTGCGGTCGGGCGAGGAGTTCGTCCAGGACGCCCGCGTCGAGCGGCGTACCGGGATCGAGGGCTGGTTCGACGTGCCGGCCTCGCGGGTCCTGGAGGAGGAGGGCAGCGGCCGGGCGGTCCCGCCCCGGTGGAAGCAGGCGGTGAGCATCTGGCTCGGCTTCTTCCCCACGAACCTCGTCTTCACCCTCCTGGTCTCCCTGCTGCCGGCGTGGGGCGGGGTCCCGCTGGCGCTGCGCGTGCTCATCACCACCGTGGTGCTGACGCCGGTGATGACCTACCTGGTGCTGCCCCTCGTCACCGCCCGGCTGCGCCCGTGGCTCGAGCGTCAGCGCCCCTGATCCGCCGCTGACCCGCACCGGCCGGAAGGAGCCTGAACCGGCCCCCGCCGCCGCGCCGTGCGCCGTACGCTGCGGCCATGGCCGACGAGGGGGTCACCGCCGAGCGCGCGGAGGCGGAGGTCGAGCAGCAGAGCCAGCGGCTGCGGCGCTCCCGCGGGTACGGCGCGCTCGTCCGCGCCGGGCTGGTCTGCTGGGCGGCGGTGCACCTGCTGATCGCCTACCTCGCGCTGCGCGTGGCGTGGGGCGGCGGCGGGGACGCGTCGCAGCAGGGTGCGCTCAAGACGCTGGCCAAGACCGGGGCCGGTCCGGTCCTGCTCGGCGTGGTGGCGGTCGGGATGTTCGCGCTCACGGTGTGGCAGGGGTTCGAGGCGGCACTCGGCCAGGGCCGGGTCGCGGAGCAGCACGACGAGCGGCGCCGCACGCTCAAGCGGCTCTCCTCGGCGGGTCGGGCGCTGGTGTACCTCGCGCTGGGCGTGAGCGCGCTGCGGCTGGTCCTCGGCGGGGGCGGCTCGTCCGACCAGCAGGAGGAGGGCCTGACCGGTCGGCTGATGGGGGTGCCCCTCGGCCGCGCGCTCGTCGTCCTCGTCGCCGCCGTGATCCTGGCCGTCGCCGTGGCGCAGGTCGTCCGCGGCGTGCGGCAGAAGTTCACCGAGGACTTGAGCGGTGACCGCACCCGCGCCGTCCGCGTGCTCGGCACGATCGGCTACGTGGCCAAGGGGGTCGCCCTCGCCGTGGTCGGCGCGCTGTTCGGCTGGGCCGCGCTGAGCTACGACCCCAAGAAGGCCGGCGGGCTCGACGAGGCGCTGCACACGGTCGGTTCCCAGCCGGCCGGTGCGGTGCTGCTCACCGCGCTCGCCCTCGGGTTCGCCGCGTTCGGCGTCTTCTGCCTCGTCTGGGCGCGCAACCCGCGCACCTGACGGCAGCGTTCCCGGAGGCCGTCAGACGAGGGCCGCGGGCGCGGGGCGGCGGCGGACGGCGAGCAGGACGTTCGTCGCGGCGGCGACCGAGAGCGAGGCGCCCAGCAGGTGCAGGGCGACGAGGCCGACCGGGACGCCCAGGTGGTACTGCGCCAGCCCGATCGCGGCCTGCAGCACCTCGACGACCAGCAGCAGGACGACCGCGCGGCTGCGCGTGAGGGCGAGGCAGACCACGGTCGCGGCGATGGTCACCCAGACCGCCGCCGCGTGCAGGTGCGCCAGCTGCCCGCCGTCGAGGCCGTTGCGCACCGCACCGAGGTCACCGGCGTGGGGACCGCTGCCGGTGACGACCGTGCCGAGCCACACGGCGAGGACCATGCCGGCGAACGCCACCCGGCCCGCGAGGCGCCCGAGGCCGTGGCGGACGTCGGCCCGGCGCGACGCCCAGGCCTGCCGCACGAGGGCCGTCGCCAGGCCCACCAGGACCATCGAGACGACGAAGTGCAGGCCCACGACCCACGGGTTGAGGTGCGTCAGGACGCTGATCCCGCCGATGACGATCTGCGCGGGGATGCCGAGCAGCAGCCCGCCGGCGAGCCAGCGCAGGTCGCGACGCCGGCCGCCGCGGACCTCGGGTCGGCGCGCGTCGCGGAACCGCAGGGCGGTGATCCACGTCAGGGCGACGACGACGATCAGCACGAACGTCAGCAGCCGGTTGCCGAACTCGATCGCGCCGTGCACGCCGAGCTCGGGGTGGGCGACGAAGGAGCCGTCGCTGCACTCCGGCCAGGTCGGGCAGCCCATGCCCGACGCGGTGAGCCGGACGAGCCCGCCGGTGACGACGATCAGGACGTTGATGGCCAGCGCGGCGACCGCCCAGCGACGCATCGCGTCCGCGCCCGTGACCAGGCGCAGGAGCGGCGCCCAGGGCGGGGTGCTGCGCCGCTCCGGCGACGCCGGGCGGACCTCGGTCGCGGTCATCGCTGTCCCCTCGGCTCGGTCGGTGCTGCTGGTGCTGGCGCGGTCGTCATGACGTCCACCGGAACCCTCGCCGCGCGACGAGCACGGCCACCACGAGCCAGACGGCGAGAACGGCGAAGGGCCAGCCCAGGACCGTACCCGCGGCCCCCGCGCGCAGGCCCTCACCGAGGGCGGCGGTGGGCAGCGCCTCGACGACCGGCTGCAGCACGCGCGGGTAGCGCGCGACCGGCAGCACGAGGCCGCCGGCGACGAGCAGCACGACGTAGACGAGGTTCGCGACGGCGAGCGTGATCTCCGCGCGCAGGCGTCCGGCCAGCAGCAGCGCCAGCGCGACGAAGGCGACCGCGGCCAGAACCAGCAGCGCGAGGCTCGCCAGCACGGAGGCGCCGGTGTACGCCGGGCGCCACCCGAGCGCGAGGGCCACGACGGCCAGCACGACGAGCTGGGCCAGCAGCACCAGCGCGACGGCCAGCGCCTTGCCCAGCAGCAACCCGCCCCGGCCCAGCGGGGTCGCTGCCAGCCGCTCGAGCACGCCGTAGCGCCGCTCGAAGCCCGTGGCGATCGCGGTCGAGGTGAAGGCCGAGGACCACACGGCGAGCGCGAGCACCGACGGCGCGGCGTCCGCGAGCGGCACGAACCGCCCGCGGGTCAGCGCGGCGAGCACGAGGATCGCCAGCGGGATGACCAGGGCCAGCAGGAGCTGCTCGCCGTTGCGGACCAGCAGCCGGAACTCGGTCAGCGCGTGCCTCAGCACCCGGGTGCCCGCGGGGGCGGCGCCCGGGGCGGGGCTGAGGTCGAGGGGGCCGGGCCCGCTCACGGTGCCGGCGGCGCTCATCCGACGACCCCGTGGGTCCGCGTGAGGAACACGTCCTCGAGGGTCTGGCCGCCCGTGGTGAGCTCGGCGACGGTGCCGGACGCAGCCACGCGGCCGCGGTCGATCATCCAGACCTGGTCGGCCAGGGCCTCGGCCTCGTCCATCGCGTGGGTGGTGAGCACGACCGACGCCCCGGCCGCGCGCAGCTCGCGCAGCAGCTCCCAGGTGGCGCGCCGCGCGTGCGGGTCCATGCCCGCCGTCGGCTCGTCGAGGAACACCAGCGAGGGGCGCCCGACGAGGGCGCCCGCGAGGTTCACGGCCTGCTGCTGCCCGCCGGAGAGGCGCCGGTAGGGCGTGCGGGCGTACGCGCCGATGCCGAGGCGCGCGACGAGGGCGTCCACGTCGAGCGGGTGGGCGTAGAGCGAGGCGAGGTAGCGGAGCAGCTCGACGGCGCGGATGCCCGACCAGGCGCCCGTGCTCTGCGGCATGACCCCGATCGCGGCGGTGACGTCGGGCGAGCCGGGGGCGCGACCGAGCACCGCGACCTCGCCGGCGTCGGGACGCACGAGCCCGGTGCAGCAGCGCACGAGGGTGGTCTTGCCGGCGCCGTTGGGCCCGAGGACGGCCGTCAGGGCGCCGTCGGCCGCAGTGAGGCTCAGCGCGTCGAGCACCGCCGTGCCGCCGAGGCGCACGGTCAGGTCGCGCACCTGGAGCGCGAACGCGGTCGGGCTGGCCACGTCTGGAGTCTAGGGCGGCGGTGCCCGCGAACCGGCCTGGTGAGCGAGGGGTCACAGCCACCCGGGCGGCGCGCAGCGGGTCCGGGCAGGATGAGCGGATGGACCTGCCCGTGATGCCGCCGGTCGCGCCGATGCTGGCGAAGTCGGTCAAGGAGATCCCCACCGGGGACCTCACCTACGAGCCCAAGTGGGACGGGTTCCGGTCGATCATCTTCCGCGACGGCGACGAGGTGGAGATCGGCAGCCGCAACGGCAAGCCGATGACGCGCTACTTCCCCGAGGTCGTCGAGGCCGTCCTGGCGAGCTTTCCCGAGCGGGCGGTGATCGACGGCGAGATCGTCGTGGTCGACCCAGCGAGCGGGGAGCGGCTGGAGTTCGAGGTGCTGCAGCAGCGCATCCACCCCGCGGTCAGCCGCGTCACGAAGCTGTCGAAGGAGACGCCGGCGAGCTTCGTCGCCTTCGACCTGCTCGCCTGGGGCGACGAGGACTTCTCGGCCCGCCCGTACGCCGAACGGCGCGCCGTGCTCGAGCGCGCCCTCGCCGGCGCGCAGCCCCCGGTGCACCTGACGCCGGTGACCACCGACCCCGCGGTCGCGCAGGAGTGGTTCACCCAGTTCGAGGGCGCCGGGCTCGACGGCGTCGTCGCCAAGCCGAACGGGCTGCGCTACAGCCCCGACAAGCGCGTGATGTTCAAGATCAAGCACGAGCGGACGGCCGACTGCGTCGTCGCCGGCTACCGCGTGCACAAGAGCGGCCCCGACAGCATCGGCTCGCTGCTGCTCGGCCTCTACGACGACGAGGGCCAGCTCGCGAACGTCGGCGTCATCGGCGCCTTCCCCGCGGCCCGCCGCAAGGAGCTCTTCACCGAGCTCCAGCCGCTCGTCACGACCTTCGACGACCACCCGTGGGCCTGGGCCAAGCAGGAAGAGGGCACCCGCACGCCGCGCAACAGCGAGTACAGCCGCTGGAACAACGGCAAGGACCTCTCCTTCACCCCGCTGCGCCCCGACCTCGTCGTCGAGGTCCGCTACGAGCACATGGAGGGGCCCCGGTTCCGCCACACGGCGCAGTTCAACCGCTGGCGCCCCGACCGCGACCCGCGCTCGTGCACGTACGCGCAGCTCGAGGAGGTCGTCACCTACGACCTCGCCGACATCCTGGGCGGCTGACCCGGCTGCTCCTGACCGCCGGCGCCCTCCCCGGCCAGGGCTCGCCAGGCGCGGACCCGCCGTTCCCGGAACCGTCGCTCCGGGGCGGTGAGCTCGTCGTCCGCGCGCGGCTCGACGGCCTGCGCCGCCTCCGCCCGCCGGCCCGTCCGGGCGAGCAGCTCGCCGCGCACGCCGCGGACCCGGGCGTCGTGGGACCCGCCGAGCCCGTCCAGCGCCGCCAGGCCGGCCTCGGGCCCGTCCCGCTCGGCCAGGGCGACGGCGCGCGCGAGCGACGCCGCCGGGCTCGGCGCGACCGAGACCAGCAGGTCGTAGAGGCGCACGATCTCGGCCCAGTCCGTCGCCGCGTACGACGGCGCCCGGTCGTGCTCGAGCGCGACCGCCGCCTGCAGCTGGTACGGGTCGGCGACACCGCCGCTGCGACGCAGGCTCGTCGCCAGCAGCGCGGCCCCCTCCACGACCAGCGCGCTGTCCCAGCGCCCTCTGTCCTGGTCGGGCAGCAGGACGACCTCGCCGTCGGCGTCCGCACGCGCCGGGCGCCGGGCCTCGGTCAGGAGCAGCAGCGCCAGCACCGACGTGGGCGCGGGCTCGTCGGGGAACGTCGCGACCAGCAGCCGCGCGAGCCGCACGGCCTCGGCGCACAGGTCGACGTCGACGAGGGCGTCCCCGACGAGCGGGGCGTGGCCGGCGGTGTACGTCGCGTGCACCACGCCGCACACCGCACCCAGCCGCTCCGGCAGCTCCTCGGCGGCCGGCACCCGGTAGGGGATCCGCGCGGCGGTGATCTTCTGCCGCGTGCGCCCGAGCCGGCGCGCCATCGCGGTCTCCGTGGTCAGCAGCACGGCCGCCACCTGCGCGACGGACAGCTGGCACAGCGTCCGCAGCGCGAGCGCCAGCCGCGCCTCGGGGGCCAGGCTGGGGTGGCAGCAGGTGAACAGCAGCCGCAGCAGGTCGTCCTCGAGGCCGGCGGGGAGACCGGAGGGGTCTCCCTCCGCCGGCTCGTCGCGCCGCCGCTGGTCGACCAGCGCCACCCCGTCGCGCTCCTTGTCCCCGCGAGCCCGCTCCCGGCGCAGCATGTCGACGGCCTTGCGCCGCGCCGTGGCGATCAGCCAGGCCCGCGGCTCGTCGGGCATCCCCCGAGCCGGCCAGGTCTCCAGCGCCGCGAGCGACGCCTCCTGCACCGCGTCCTGGGCCAGCGACCAGTCGCCGAGCTGGCGCACCAGGGAGGCGAGCACCCGCCCGCCCTCCAGCCGCACCACCTCGGCGAGCCGGTCGCCGGTGCCCGCTGCCGAGCTGCTCAGGGTGGTCCTCAGTCGCCCATGTGGAGGACCGGGCGGACCTCGATCGCGCCGTCCCACGCCCCCGGGCAGTCCTGGGCGATCTTCAGCGCCGTGTCGAGGTCGGCCGCCTCGACCAGGTAGAAGCCCATCAGCGCCTCCTTGGTCTCGGCGTACGGGCCGTCGGTCGTGACGACGTCGCCCCCGCGGGCGCCGGTGACGCGGACCGTCGTGGCCGTGCTGGTCGGGTGCAGGGCGGCGCCGCCGCGGATGTCCGCCCCGTGGTCCCGGCCGAACCGGTCGTACTCCGCCGTCTCCGCGGCGTGCTCGGGCAGGGACCAGTCGACGTCCCGGCTGTGGATGAGCAGCGCGTACTGGGTCATTCGTCCTCCTCCTTCCGGCCGGGCCCGGCGCCCGGTCTGCCCTCTGGACGAACGGGCTGCGCCGGGTCGGACACCTCCGGAGCCGATTCTGGCCAGAATGAGGGCGTGAGCACCACAGGTACGCCGCCGTCGGGTGGCTCCTGGGTGTCGTCGGTCGGCGCGCTGGCCCTCGGCGTCGTGCTCTCGGTGGCGGTCAGCGGGTTGTTCGCCGCCCTCGGCTGGGGCGGTGAGCTGGCGTCGCAGACCGCGGGCGCCTCGAGCGGTGCTGCCCCGCTGCTCGTCGACGGGCTCCGGCAGCGGCGCGGCCGCCGCGGGGAGGGGCCCGTCGCGCGGCGCCCGCCCAGCGACCTGTCGCGCAAGGTCCTGCTCGCCTCCGCCTTCGCCTTCGGCGTGCTCGTCGTCGAGTCGGCCTGGGGATGGTTCGTCTACCACCTCTCGGGCTGGGTGCTGCGGGCCGCGCGCGCCGACCAGGGTCGGTTCGCGGCCGTGTACGCCGTGCTCGGCTCGCTCCTCACGCTGCCGGTGGTGCTGACCACCGTCTACCTGCTCGCCCTGGCGGCCGGGCGGCGCCTGCGCGAGCACCGGCGCCGCTGGCTCCTGCTCGGCATGGCCGTCTACGGGCTGGTCCGGCTCGCCAACCTCGCCACGGTCATGGTCCGGCCGAGGACCGACAGCCTCACCTCCGTCACGAACGCGTACCTGGTCGCCGGGTTCGTGGTGACCCTGCCGCTGCTCGCCGGGTTCGCGCTGCTCGGGGCCCGGCGCGCGCGGCGCACGCAGGCGGCGTACGACGCGTCGGTGTTCTTCCGGCGCCTCGACCCGGCCGACCGGGAAGCGGTCCTGGCCCTGCTGGACGACGCGCGGCCCCGGCGGGGCCGGGCGGCCCGACCCCTGGAGGAGCAGGCGCCGGCCGAGCCCCAGGGGTAAGGGTCGCCTCGCTTGATCGGGCGGTGAATAAGAGCACACTGGCCTTGTGAAAACCGCCGAGGAGACGTCGGGGCAGGTGGCCGGCGAGCAGCCGGCTCCCGACCACGCCCCGACGCGGCAGCGGGTGGCGCGCTCGATCCTCGAGCACGGCCCGTCGACGGCCGCCGAGCTGTCCGAGCGTCTCGGTCTCACGGCCGCCGGCGTGCGGCGCCACCTCGACGGCCTCGCGGAGCAGGGCCTGCTCACCTCGCGCGAGCAGCGCGTGTACGGCGCCCGGGGCCGGGGTCGCCCCGCCCGGGTCTTCGCCCTGACCGACGCCGGTCGCGACAGCTTCGGCGCCGGCTACGACGACCTCGCGGTGCAGGCCCTGGAGTTCCTGGCGCGCACCGCGGGGCCGCAGGCGGTCGACGCCTTCGCCGAGGCCCGGTTCGCGGCGCTGGAGGAGCACTTCCGGCGCGCGCTCGACGGGGCCGACGACGCCGAGAGCCCGACGCAGGTCCTGGCCAGGACGCTGTCGGCCGAGGGCTACGCGGCGTCGGTCCGCCCGGCGGCGGCGGGGGAGCAGCTGTGCCAGCACCACTGCCCGGTGGCCCACGTCGCCGAGCGCTTCCCGCAGCTCTGCGAGGCCGAGACGGAGGCGTTCAGCCGCCAGCTCGGCGTCCACGTCCAGCGCCTGGCCACCATCGCGCACGGCGACGGCGTCTGCACGACCCACGTCCCCCGAATCCCACCGAGATCACACGGGCCGACCGGAACATCCGGTCCCGAGCCCGGCTTGAACTTCACGTACGCCCCCGACCACGAGGAGCACACATGACCGACATCCTTGACGAGACCGCCACCAGCACCGCGCCCGTCGCGGCCGCCCCGGGCACCGGGCAGAGCCAGGACGAGCACCTCGACGCCCTCGGTCGCTACCGCTTCGGGTGGTCCGACTCCGACGAGGCCGGCTCGATCGCACAGCGCGGTCTGAGCACCGCCGTCGTCGAGAACATCTCGGCGCTCAAGAGCGAGCCGCAGTGGATGCTCGACCTGCGCCTCAAGGGCCTCAAGCTCTTCGACCGCAAGCCGATGCCCGCCTGGGGCGCCGAGCTCGACGGCATCGACTTCGACAACATCAAGTACTTCGTGCGCTCGACGGAGAAGCAGGCGGCGACCTGGGACGACCTGCCCGCCGACATCAAGAGCACGTACGACAAGCTCGGCATCCCGGAGGCCGAGAAGGCCCGCCTGGTGTCCGGCGTCGCCGCCCAGTACGAGTCCGAGGTGGTCTACCACAAGATCAACGAGGAGCTCGAGAAGCAGGGCGTCATCTTCCTCGACACCGACACGGCGCTCAAGGAGCACCCGGAGCTCTTCGCCGAGTACTTCGCGACGGTCATCCCGGTCGGCGACAACAAGTTCTCCGCGCTGAACTCCGCGGTCTGGTCGGGCGGCTCGTTCATCTACGTCCCCAAGGGCGTGCACGTCGAGATCCCGCTGCAGGCCTACTTCCGGATCAACACCGAGAACATGGGCCAGTTCGAGCGGACGCTGATCATCGTCGACGAGGGCGCGTACGTGCACTACGTCGAGGGTTGCACCGCCCCGATCTACTCCTCCGACTCGCTGCACAGCGCGGTCGTGGAGATCGTGGTGAAGAAGGGCGCCCGCTGCCGCTACACGACCATCCAGAACTGGTCGAACAACGTCTACAACCTCGTCACCAAGCGCGCCACCTGCGAGGAGGGCGCGACGATGGAGTGGATCGACGGCAACATCGGCTCCAAGGTCACCATGAAGTACCCGGCCGTCTACCTCATGGGCGAGCACGCCCGGGGCGAGACGCTGTCGATCGCCTTCGCCGGCGAGGGCCAGCACCAGGACGCCGGCTCCAAGATGGTCCACTGCGCGCCGCACACGTCGAGCTCGATCATCTCCAAGTCCGTCGCCCGCGGCGGTGGCCGGACCTCGTACCGCGGCCTGGTCCAGGTGCAGGAGGGCGCGAGCCACTCGGCCTCGATCGTCAAGTGCGACGCCCTGCTCGTCGACCAGATCAGCCGGTCCGACACCTACCCCTACGTCGACGTGCGCGAGGACGACGTGTCCATGGCGCACGAGGCGACGGTGTCCAAGGTGAGCGACGACCAGCTCTTCTACCTGATGAGCCGGGGCATGGCCGAGGACGAGGCGATGGCGATGATCGTGCGCGGCTTCGTCGAGCCGATCGCCCGCGAGCTGCCGATGGAGTACGCCCTCGAGCTCAACCGCCTCATCGAGCTGCAGATGGAGGGCGCGGTCGGCTGACGCCGGCCGCACCACCCGCCGCCAGACCGAGCACGTCCCCCTGGGCCCCGTGGAGGGGCCCGGGGGCGCAACCCGAAGGAATGCCTGACTTGTCCGTCCAGATCGACGCGCCCATCGAGGTCGTGCCGGACGCCGCGCCCGACGGCTCGGTCGCGGCCGTCTCGGCGGCGGTGGAGACCGTCGCGTCCCACCTGCACCCGAACCCCTCGTACGACCTCGCCGACCACCCGCTCCCCACCGGGCGCGAGGAGGTGTGGCGGTTCACCCCGCTGAAGCGGTTCCGTGGGCTGCTGCAGGGCGGGGACGCGCAGGGCGACGTCGAGGTGAGCGTGGAGGCGCCCGCCGGCGTCACGGTCTCCGAGATCACCGCCGACGAGGCGCGGGCGCTCGGCGGTCCGGCCCCCGTCGACCGGGTGGCCGCCCTCGCGGCTGCGCACGCCGCGCACGTGGCGCTCGTCGACGTGGCGGCCGAGACGCAGCTGGACGCGCCGGTCGTCGTGACCGTCACCGGTCGCGGCGCGCAGCGGGCGTACGGCAACCTGCTCGTGCGCGTCGGCGCCTTCGCCAAGGGCATCGTCGTGCTCGAGCACCGGGGGAGCGCGGTCTACGCCGGCAACACCACGCTGCTCGTCGGCGACGGCGCCCAGGTCGAGTTCGCGGGCCTCCAGCTGTGGGACGACGACGCCGTGCACGGCGGCCAGACCTCGATCGTCGTCGGCCGCGACGCGGAGGTGCGCACGATCGCCGCCTCGCTCGGCGGCGACCTGGTCCGGCTCGTCGAGACCGCGGAGTACGCGGGCCCCGGCGGTTCGGTCGAGCAGCTCGGCCTCTACTTCGTCGACGCCGGCCAGCACATCGAGCACCGCCTGTTCGTCGACCACAACGCGCCGCACACCCGCAGCAACGTCGACTACCGCGGGGCGCTGCAGGGCCAGGGCGCGCACTCGGTGTGGATCGGCGACGTGCTGATCCGTAAGGTCGCCGAGGGCATCGAGACCTACGAGTCGAACAAGAACCTCGTCCTCACCGACGGCTGCCGCGCCGACTCCGTGCCGAACCTCGAGATCGAGACCGGCGACATCGCCGGCGCCGGGCACGCCTCGACCACCGGCCGCTTCGACGACGAGCAGCTGTTCTACCTGCGCAGCCGCGGCATCGACGAGGCCGAGGCCCGCCGCCTGGTCGTGCACGGCTTCTTCGCCGACATCATCCGCCGCATCGGCGTCGCCGGGGTCGAGGAGCGGCTGCTCGCCGCCGTCGAGGCCGAGCTCGAGGTGAACGTCGGCCTGCCGACCCAGCCCGCCGGGACGGACGCCTGATGGCCCTCGTCCGGGCCTGCGCCCTGCGCGACCTCGCCCGCGAGTCGGCCCTCGCGGTCGAGATCGGTCGTGACGACGTCGCGATCGTCCGCAGCGGCGAGCGCGTCTACGCCATCGCCGACGAGTGCAGCCACGCCGCCATCCCGCTGTCGGAGGGCGACGTCGGCGACGGCGAGATCGAGTGCTACCTCCACGGGTCGCGCTTCGACCTGACCACCGGGCAGCCGCTCGGGCTGCCGGCGACCGAACCGGTCGCGGTCTACCGCGTCGAGGTGGTCGGGGACGACGTGTTCGTCGACCTCGAGGCCCAGCCTGACGCCCCCCAGAACTGACTTCCCGCACGCTCTAGGAGATATGACGATGTCCACGCTCGAGATCCGCGACCTGCACGTCTCGGTGAACACCGAGTCCGGCCCCAAGGAGATCCTCAAGGGGGTCGACCTCACCATCCGCAGCGGCGAGGTCCACGCGATCATGGGTCCGAACGGGTCCGGCAAGTCCACGCTGGCCTACTCCATCGCCGGCCACCCGAAGTACCAGGTCACCTCGGGCACCGTGACGATGGACGGCGAGGACCTGCTCGCCATGTCGGTCGACGAGCGCGCCCGCGCCGGCCTGTTCCTGGCCATGCAGTACCCGGTCGAGGTCCCCGGCGTCAGCGTCGCGAACTTCCTGCGCACCGCCAAGACCGCGATCGACGGCGAGGCCCCCAAGCTGCGCACGTGGGTCAAGGACGTCAACGGCGCCATGGACCGGGTCCAGATGGACCGCGAGTTCGCCAACCGCAGCGTCAACGAGGGCTTCTCCGGCGGTGAGAAGAAGCGCCACGAGGTCGTCCAGCTGGAGCTGCTCAACCCGCGGTTCGCGATCCTCGACGAGACCGACTCCGGCCTCGACATCGACGCGCTGCGCATCGTCTCGGAGGGCGTCAACCGCTTCTCCGCCCAGGGCGACCGCGGCGTGCTGCTGATCACGCACTACACGCGGATCCTGCGCTACATCAAGCCCGACTTCGTCCACGTCTTCGTCAACGGCCGCGTCGCCGAGCAGGGCGGCCAGGAGCTCGCCGAGCGCCTCGAGGCCGAGGGCTACGACAAGTACGTCCGCGCGGCCAACGCCGCGGCGACCGTCTGAGCACGCTGCACCACAGCCTGAGGAGGTCCTCGTGACCACGCACGCGGAGTACCCGGCGCTCGTCGAGCCGGAGGAGCTGGAGGGCGCGCAGGCGCTCCCGGCCGAGGAGGCGATCCCGTTCGACGTCGAGGCGATCCGCGCGGACTTCCCGATCCTCGAGCGCACGACGCCCGACGGCCGGCCGCTGGTCTACCTCGACAGCGCGAACACCTCGCAGAAGCCCCGCTGCGTCGTCGAGGCGATCGAGGACCACTACCTCAGCCACAACGCCAACGTCGCCCGGGCCATGCACCTGCTCGGCGCGGAGGCGACCGAGGCGTTCGAGTCCTCGCGGGCGGTGATCGCCGAGTTCGTGGGCGCCGCCTCCAGCGAGGAGATCGTCTTCACCAAGAACGCCTCCGAGGCGCTGAACCTCTGCGCCCACACCGTCGGCGCCGCCCTGCGTCCCGGCGACGAGATCGTGGTCTCGGTGATGGAGCACCACTCCAACATCGTCCCGTGGCAGCTGCTCGCCGAGCGCACGGGCGCCACGCTGCGCTGGTTCGACGTGACCGACGAGGGCCGGCTCGACGTCGAGGGCGGCCTGGCCGCCGGGCTGATCAACGAGCGCACCAAGGTCGTCTCGATCACCTACGTGTCGAACGTGCTGGGCACGGTCAACCCCGTCGCGCAGGTCGCCGCGGCGGCGCACGCGTACGGGGCGACGGTCGTCGTCGACGCCTCGCAGGCCGTGCCGCAGATGCCGGTCGACGTGCAGACGCTGGGCGCCGACCTCGTCGCCTTCACCGGCCACAAGATGGTCGGCCCGACCGGCATCGGCGTCCTGTGGGGCCGCTACGACCTGCTCGCCGCGCTGCCGCCGTTCCTCGGTGGCGGCGAGATGATCGAGACGGTCCGGATGACGGGGTCGACCTTCGCCCCGCCGCCGCACCGCTTCGAGGCCGGCACCCCGCCGATCGCGCAGGCGGTCGGGCTGGCCGCCGCGGCGCGCTACCTGAGCGCGCTGGGCATGGACCAGGTCGCGGCGCACGAGCACCTGATCACCGCCTACGCGCTCGACGGGCTGGCGACGGTTCCGGGCCTGACGGTCCTCGGGCCGGCGACGGCGGTCGACCGGGGCGGGGCCCTCTCGTTCACGCTGGTCAACCGCGACGGCGAGCAGATCCACCCGCACGACGTCAGCCAGCTGCTCGACAGCCGCGGGGTGGCCGTGCGGGGCGGGCACCACTGCGCCCGTCCGCTGCACGAGCGGTTCGGGGTGCAGTCCTCGACGCGCGCCTCGAGCTACCTCTACACGAAGACGTCGGAAATCGATGCGCTGGTCGACGCGTTGACGTACGTGGTCGGCTTCTTCAGCCGGCCCCCGCGCGGCCGCTGATCAGGAGAGAGTGATCATGAACGTCGAGGACCTGTACCAGGAGATCATCCTGGACCACTACCGGGCCAAGCACCACAGCGGCCTGCGCGACGCGTACGAGGCCGAGGTGCACCACGTCAACCCGAGCTGCGGCGACGAGGTGACCCTGCGGCTGCACGTGGCCGACGGCACCGTCGCCGACGTCTCCTACGAGGGTGTGGGCTGCTCGATCTCGCAGGCGTCGACCTCGGTGATGAGCGACCTGGTCATCGGCAAGAGCGTGGCCGAGGGGCTCGACCTGCACCAGGAGTTCCTGACCCTCATGCAGGGGCGGGGCCAGGTGGAGCCCGACGAGGAACGCCTCGAGGACGGGATCGCCTTCGCGGGCGTGGCGAAGTTCCCGGCGCGCGTGAAGTGCGCGCTGCTGGGCTGGTCGGCGTTCAAGGACGCGGCCGTACGGGTGAGCGCAGGGACGACGGAAGAGGTGTCGAAGTGACGAGCGAGACGAGCGAGCGGGAGAGCCAGACCATGAGGCCGTCGGAGCTGGTGCAGGACGACCTGCCCGACGTGACGAGCGCGGGCACGTCGAACGGCGACTACGCGCCGGCCGCGCGCGCCACCCTCGGCGACATCGAGGAGGCGCTGAAGGACGTCGTCGACCCCGAGCTCGGGATCAACGTCGTCGACCTCGGCCTGATCTACGGCCTCAACCTGGACGACGACGGTTCGCTGACCATCGACATGACGCTCACCTCGGCGGCCTGCCCGCTGACCGACGTCATCGAGGACCAGACCGACACGGCGCTCGAGGGCCTGGTCGACCGCTTCGCGATCAACTGGGTCTGGATGCCGCCGTGGGGCATGGAGAAGATCACCGACGACGGCCGCGAGCAGCTGCGCGCGCTCGGCTTCAACGTCTGATCCTGCGACCCGTCCCGTGACCCCCGCCGCCGAGAGCGCGCCCGCCGTCACGCTGCGTCCGCAGCGGCCGTCGGACCTGCCGCTGCTCGTCGGCGGGGACACCAAGTTCGACGACTTCGGTCCGCTCGCGCCCAGCCCGCACCCGGCCCCGTCGCGCCTGGACGACGCCGGCGCGCTGACCGTCGTCGACGAGCGTGACCAGGTCGCCGGCGAGATCAGCTGGCACTGGCGCGGCTGGGGCCCGAACGCCGGCTCGCGGTGCGCCATGATCGGCATCTGGGTGCGCCCGGAGCACCGCGGTCGCGGGCTCGGCGCGGCCGCCCAGCGACGCGTGGTGGAGCTGTTCTTCGCCCACACCAACGTCAACCGCGTCGAGGCGCACACCGACGTCGAGAACGTCGCCGAGCAGCGCGCCCTCGAGCGGGCCGGGTTCACCCGCGAGGGCGTCACCCGGGGCGCGCAGTGGCGCGACGGCGCGTACCGCGACGGCGTCCTCTACGCGATCCTGCGTAGCGACCGCTGACCCTGTCGACCTCGGCGGGGCCCTCGATCCATCCGCCTGAGCTCGAGGTCCAGGACGTGGCGCCGCACCGAGCGCCCTGACCGGGCGAGGCGTGCGACCCAGGTCGGACGCCTCGCGCCCCACGCCCGTCATAGAGTCGGCGGCGATGCTCGCCGTGCTGCTCGCCCTCGCGGCCGCCGCCGTCTTCGGGACGGCGACGGCGCTGCAGCACCGGGCGGCGAGCGGCGTCACCCGGGCCGAGGTCGCCGAGGGTCGCCTGCTGGCGCGGCTGCTGCAGCGACCGATCTGGCTGCTCGGCATCGTGCTGAGCGGTGTGGCCTTCGTCCTGCACGTCGCCGCGCTCCACGAGGGCCCGCTGAGCCTGGTGCAGCCCATCGTGGTCACGACGACGGTGTTCGCCGTCTTCATCCGGTCGGGCCTCGAACGGACGCGCCCCGACCTCGCCGAGGTCGTCTGGGCCCTCTGCACCGTCGCCGGGCTGACCCTCTTCGTCGTGTCGGCCGGCCTCCGCGCACCGCACCACCCGCCCGCGGAGCGGGAAGCCCTGCTGGTGCTGGCCGTCGGGGCGCTGCTCGCCGTAGCCGCGTGCTGCTTCGCGCGCTCCACCCCGGTGCCGGCCCGCCGCGGCTTCCTGCTCGGGCTCGGCGCCGGCGTGCTCTACGGGCTGACCGCGGGCCTGGTCAAGCTGGCGACGTCCCCGCTCGGCCCCGGCCCGGGACCCGGCCACGGGTCGGGACCTGGCCCTGGCCCTGGTCCTGGCCCTGGTCCGGGTCTGGTGCAGCTGCTCGGGCACTGGCCGGTCTGGCTGGTCCCGGTGGCGGGCCTCAGCGCCTTCCTGATCAGCCAGCGGGCCTACCAGGCGACGCGGCTGTCGGTCAGCGCGCCGGTGCTGAACATCGTCGACGTCCTCGTCGCCGTGACCTTCGGCGCGGTCGTCTTCGGCGACCGCCTGTTCACGACGCCCGGCCGCTCCCTGGTCGAGCTGGTCGGCATCACGATGATGGGCGTCGGCGTGTGGCGCCTCGTGCGGGAGGACGAACGGCTGCACGCGCTCCTCAGGAGCGACGCCGAGGCTCCTCCGGACGCGTCGGCGCCGTCGACGCGGCCCGTCCCGTGACCTCCGTGGTCCCGGGCTCGTCGGGGACGAGGTCGGGCAGGCCGAGCACCCGGTCCAGCAGCCGCAGACGGTAGGTGACCGAGAGCACGAGGAACCACAGCACGAGCAGCGGGACGGCGATCTCGTACACGATCGGCGCCGGCCGGGTCAGTCCGAAGTAGTCCCGCGGGGTGGGGATGATCAGCGCGGCCAGCAGCCCGACGAGCAGGACCACCACGAGCACCGTGGGCCGCTTGTCCGGGCTGGGCCGGGTCCACGAGGCGAAGAGCCGGGTGGGGGGCTCGAGGAAGAGGATCAGCAGGATCGACGCGATCGACACGAACGTCGACAGGCCGGTCTGCGCGCCCACGGTGGCCGCGGCGGGCACGAAGCCCGGGTCGACGCCGTACGTCAGGTCGGTGTAGCGCGAGAACTCGGTGACGAGCCGGTCGCGCAGCCGCGGGTCGGCGAAGCCGTCGCTGATGGTCGTGTAGAGGTAGGTGTACGTGCCGACGGCGAAGGCGGCCGTGAGCACCGCCGCGGGCGCCACGAACCGGACCAGCTCGAGCAGCAGCCTGCGGTGCGTCCCGCCCGGCCGCGCCCACGCCGTCAGGAAGAGGGTCGGCAGGCCCACCGTGAACAGCGTCAGGCCGGTCTGCGCGGGGGAGTACGGGAAGCCGAGCCCCAGCATGGTGACGATCACGATGACCAGCGCCTGCGTCGCCACCCGGGTCAGGAATACCTGCGTGGACACGGCGATCCCGCCGATGATGCGTCGCCCCTCCCGACGCGCGGGGAGCAGCGCGTCGAGCGAGTCCTCGAGCAGGACGATGTCGGCGACGTCGCGCGCCACCGCGCTGCCGCCGCGCATGGCCACGCCGACCTGGGAGGCCTGCATCGCCGGGGCGTCGTTCACGCCGTCGCCGACCATCGCGACGTAGTGGCCGTCGCGGCGCAACGAGGTGACGATCCGCACCTTCTGCTCGGGGGTGACCCGACCGACGACCTCGGCCTGCGTGACGGTCGCGTCCAGCTCGGCGTCGTCGAGCCCGTCCAGGGTGGTGGCGTCGACGGGGGTGTCCACCTCGAGGCCCACCCGTCTCGCGGTCCCGGCCACGGCGGCAGGGTCGTCGCCGGAGAGGAGCACGACCCGGATGCCGGCGGTGAGGAGCCGGTCCACCGTCTCCCGCGACCCGGGACGCAGCTCGTCGGCGATGCTCACCAGCCCGAGCGGCTCGAGGGCGGGCAGGGCCGGCCGGCCGGCGTCGTGCAGCTCGGCGCCGGGTTCGGCCGTCTCGGCGACGACGAGCAGCCGGACGCCCTGGGTCGAGCGGGTCGCGACCTCGTCCTCGAGGCCGGTTCCCGTGAGGGCCGGGGCGAGCGTGCCGGCCTCGCCGAGGACCCATGTCCCCCGGTCGGTGCGGACGGCGCCCCAGCCCAGGGCGGTGGTGAAGGGGACCTCCTCGACGACGCGCGCGCCCGTGCCGCCGGGCAGCGCGTCCACGAGCGCCGCACCGACGGGGCTCGCCGGTCCGACGGCCCGCGTGAGCGCGGCCAGGGCGCCCTCCAGGTCGCCACGGCTGCGCCCGGCGAGCGGCAGCGCCTCGACCACGTCGAGCCGACCGGTCGTCAGCGCTCCGGTGTCGGTGCAGAGGACGTCGACGTTGCTGAGCGACTCGACGGCGTTCACCTGCTGCACCAGCGCCCCACGGCGCGAGGCGACGACGGCCCCACCCGTGTAGGCGAGCACGATGAGGAAGAACAGCCCGTACGGCACGAGGCCCGACAGGACCGCCGCGGTCTGCACGACGCGGGTGACGCGGAGGTCGTCGAGCGCGGCCTGCAGCATGATCGCGCCGCTCATCAGCACGACGACGACCATGACGAGCCGCACGCAGAACCCGATCTGGTGCTGCAGCGGGGTGCTGCCGGTCCGCGAGCCCCGCGCCTCGGCGGTGAGCCGTCCGGCACGGCTCGTCGCGCCCACGTCGCGGGCCTCCTGCAGGCCGTGGCCGTCGACGACCCGGCTGCCGGCCAGCAGGTCGTCACCGACGTCGCGGCGCTGCGCCCCGGCGGCTCCGGTCACCTGGGACTCGTCCACCGACACCCGGCCCTCACGGACGGGCCCGTCGACGACGACCGGGTCCCCGGGACGCGCCCGGACGAGGTCGCCCCGGACGACCTCGGCGGGGTCGAGCTCCACGTCTTGGCCGTCGCGGACGACGACGACCGTGCCGCGCTCGCTCTCCTGCAGGGCGTCGAGCTGCCGCTTGGCGTGGATCTCCTGGGCGGCGCTGATGACGGCGTTCAGCAGGCCGATGCCGACGCTGATGACGGCGTCGTTGTAGCGCCCGAGCGCGAGGAGGGCGAGGCCGATGACGAAGAGGATCGAGTTGTAGAGGTTGAAGACGTTGGTGCGCAGGATGCGGACGTAGGTGCGCGACGAGGCGCTGACCGCGACGTTGCCCTCGCCCCGCCGCAGCCGCTCCTCCGCCTCGTCGCTGGTCAGCCCCTCGAGCGGCGTCAGGTCGACCGCCTCGTGGGGCGGTGCGTCGCTGCTCGGGGCCGGCACGCAGCCATTGTGGGGCCAACCGCTGTCAGCGCCGTCCGACGCGGCGAGGGCGCCGACCTCGCGATCCGGCCCAGGAACCTGCGCGTCCGGGCCCGTACCGTGGCCCGGTGCTGATCTTCGGGCTGTCCTCGCGGGACTTCCTCATGGCGACGCTGGTGTTCCTGTGCGAGCGCTGCCACCAGCAGGGCGCCCACCAGCTCCTGCGACGCGTACGCCGCATCAGCCTGTTCTTCGTCCCGCTGATCCCGGTCGGGACCCGCTACCTCGACGTGTGCACGGTGTGCGGGCGCACCGCGGACGTTCCCCGGGAGCAGGCCGAGCGGGCGGCGGCGACCGGAAGGGTCTGACCGCCGCCCGCTCGGGACCGCTGCGGGCTCAGGCCCCCAGAGCGTCGATCGCCGCGACCTCGTCGCTGCTCAGCGCGATGTCCGCGCCGGCGGCGTTCGCCTCGATGCGCTCCCGGCGCACCGACTTGGGGATCACCACGAACTGGTGGGCGACGTGCCAGGCGACGATGACCTGGGCCGTGGTCGCGTCGTGCGCCTCGGCGATGCGTACGAGGGTCGGGTCGTCGAGGTTGCTCGCCTTGAACGGGCTGTAGCCCTCGAGGACCACCCCGCGCTCGGCCAGGCCGGACGCGACGGCCGCGTCGTAGATGCCCGGGCTCCAGCGGATCTGGTTGACCGCCGGGGTGACCCCGGTGGCGGCGGTGAGCTCGTCGATCTGCTCGAGGGAGTAGTTGCTGACCCCGATGCTGGTCGCGAGCCCGTCCTGCTGGGCCCTGACGACCTCGGCCCAGACCTCGGGCGAGGCCTGCCCGTCCGGCGGCCAGTGCACCAGCCACAGGTCGACGTGGTCGGTGCCGAGCTTGGTGAGGCTCTCCTCGATGGTCTGACGCTCGCGGCCGCCGTGGTCCGGGGGCAGCTTGGTCGTGATGAAGATCGAGTCGCGATCGAGGCCGGAGGCGGCGAGCGCCTTGCCGATGCCGGCCTCGTTGCGGTAGCCGGTGGCGGTGTCGATGTGGCGGTAGCCGAGCTCGAGGGCCGTCGTGGTGGCCTCGGGCGCGTCGGCGTCGTCGATCTGCCAGGTGCCGAAGCCGAGCAGCGGCATCCGGTGCCGGCCGAGGGGGACAGCGGGTTCTGCGTGGTCCGCGGTGGTCATGCCCCCATCCAACCCGTCCTGCGCGGCCGCCGCGGGGGCGGGGTGCTCCCGTACGCGCGGCGCGCCCTCCGCCCCCGGAGGGCGCGCCGCGGCACGACTACGAGGAGACGGTGACGGTGAAGACGTCGGACTCCGACGCCTTCGCCTTGGAGCCGCCCTCGTAGGCGACCAGGAAGTCGTAGCTCTGACCCGCGACCTCGGGGTCGGTCGTGTCCAGGAGGAAGGTGACCTTGCCCTTCTTGCTGGTCTTCCGCTTGTCGATGATCACGCCGGTGTCCGCGCCGGGTGCGTCCAGGAGCACGAGCTCGAGCTTCTTGCCCGCGTACGCCTTGTACTTCTTGCCGCTCTTGCGGGTGAGCTTGGCGGTGACCTCGATGTCGTCGCCGGCCTTGACCTCGCTCGGGGCGTCGGCGCTGATCTTCGTCTTGGCCTTCGCGGCCTTCTTGGCCGGTGCGGCGCTCTCCTGGGCGTGCCAGGCGTGCGCGGTGGGCGGCGCGACCGGAGCAGCCTGGGCGGCGGCAGGTGCTCCGGCGACGAGTCCTGCGGTCAGGGCTGCAGCGGCGATGGCGTGGGTGATGCGCACGTGTTCTCCTCGTGGTCCGCGACGTCTCGCCGCGGTCTGGTCTTTCTGGCCGCGGTCACCGTAATTGGCGGCGAGGTCCGGCGGGTCCGATTCGCGACAATGTGACGAGGTCAGGAGGGCAGCACGCCGCCGAGCTCGTCCTCGACGTGCACGCGGATGATCTCGTCGAACGAGGTCTCCGCGACGAACCCCAGCCGCTCGGCCCGCGTCGCGTCCAGCGCGGCCGCCCACGTCCCGACGATCCGCATGACCGCCTCGTCGGGCTCGTGGCGGACCAGGCGTACGGCGCGCTCGCCGGCGACACGGCGCAGGGCCTCGAGCTGCTCGCCGACGGTGGCGCTCAGCCCTGGCATCGAGAGCGTCCGCCGCGGCCCGACCAGGGCGGTGTCGAGCCCGGCGGCCCGGACCAGGAAGCCGACCGCGGAGCGGGGCGACGCGTGCCAGTGCCGCACCGTCTCCGGCACCGGGAGCACGGCCTCCTGCCCGACCAGCGGCTCGCGCAGGATGCTGGAGAAGAAGCCGCTGGCCGCCTTGTTGGGCCGGCCCGGGCGGATGCAGACGGTCGGGAGCCGGACGCCGACGCCGTCGCAGAAGCCGCGCCGCGACCAGTCCGCCAGCAGCAGCTCCGCGATCGCCTTCTGCGTGCCGTAGCTGGTGAGCGGCGTGTGGTGGAAGTCCTCGGGGATCGGGTCCGGCAGCGGGGCGCCGTACACCGCGATCGAGGAGGTGAAGACCACCCGCGGGTGGTAGCCGTCCTGCTCGTGCAGGACCCGGACGGCCTCCAGCAGCGCGCGGGTCGCGTCGAGGTTGACCCGGTAGCCGAGGTCCAGGTCCGTCTCGGCCTCGCCCGAGACCACGGCAGCGAGGTGGAAGACGACGTCGGGTCGCCCGGCGAGGAGCCGATCGGCCGCCCCGGGTGCGGCGAGGTCGGTCGCGACCACGTCCGCCGTGACCTCGGCGGGTCGGAAGGGTTCGACGACGTCGGTCAGCGTCAGCCGGTCGAGGGGTCGGCCGGCCAGCGAGCCGTCCGCGACGAGGCGCTCGGTCAGCTTGCGGCCGAGCATGCCGGCGGCGCCGGTGATCAGAACGTGCACGCGTCCTCCTGCGATGGGGTGCTCCAGCGAACCATCCCGGCGACCGGTGCCCCGCGGCAGGAGCCGTCCGCCCTCGGGGACGCGCCTCCGGTGCGCTTCCCACCCGCCTCGGCCGCGGGCATCATCGGGCGCGACACCACCGACGTGAGGGGACCCCATGACCGCGACGGCCCACCAGCTCCTGGCCGCCAACCTGCACCACGTCTTCGGGGAGCGCGACCCGGACCGACGCCGCGCCGCCGCGAAGGCCGCGTACGCCGAGGACGTGCGGTTCACCGACCCGGAGGAGACGGTGGTGGGCGTCGACGCGCTCCTCGCCAAGGCGGCCCGCCTCCTCCAGGACGCGCCCGGCTTCGTGTTCGCCGAGGCGGGACCGGCGTACGCGGCCGGGGAGCGGGCGGCGCTCGCCTGGACGTTCGGGCCGGAGGGCGGCGAGCCGGTCGCCCGCGGCCTGGACGTGCTGACGGTCGTGGACGGACGTATCACCGAGGTGCTCACGCTGATCGCCGAGGGCTGAGCGTTCCGGGGCCGTCGATCCGCAGCCCGTATCAGCGGTTCTTGCCCGGCGAGCACCTCCGGGGGTCCACGATGGCCGCGTGACCCGGGGAGCGACGCTGCGGTCGGTGGTCCTCCCGGTGGTCTCGACCACGCTGGTGACGACCGCCCTCGCGGTGTTCCTCGTCCTTGCGCTGGCCGGGTCGGGGTTCGGCGACCTGCCGGGTGGTTTCGGCGGAGTCTTCGCCGGGGTCGGCGTCAGCGTCATGAGCGCGATCGCGGCCGCGCGGTCACGCAGACGCGCGGCCGAGCGGCTGCCGGGGAACCTGACCGCGACGCAACGTGAACAGGTTGTCGCCACCGCCCGCGGGGGACCGCTGCCGGCCGACCCCGTGGTCCGCGCCGAGGCCCGCCGCCTGGCCGAGCAGTGGGCCGACGCCCGGCCCGGCAGCGGTCGCGTCGGCCAGGTCGTGTTCCTCGCGCTGGCTCTGGTCTGCGTGGTGGCGGGTGCCCTGACCTCACCCTGGTGGTGGGCGCTAGGAGGGTCGCTCGCCGGCATCGTGGCCCTGGGTGCTCGGAGAACAGCTCGGCGCAGGGCTCACCGGGAGCGGCTCCGGGAGACCGCGTTGCCGCCCGTGCCCGCCGAGGGGGTCCAGCGGCTGCTCGACGTGGACGTGGTCGACCCTGACGCACGCTCCGGCCGTGGGCTCCTCGATCTCCGCATCCGCCCGCCGTGGGGTGGCGGGGCCTCGCTCAGTGCGACCGCGGTGCGGGTCGACGGCGAGCTGGTGGCGTCGGAGTGGGGCCGCAACCGCTACCTCGTGCCGCCCGGGTCGACCACGGTGAGCGTCTGGATCGACTACCTGAGCGACTACGGGCGCGCGACGACGACGGTCGACGTGCCGCCGGACGGCCAGGTCGTGCTGCACTACAGCCCGCCGTCGCTCACCTTCCTCGACGGCCGGATCGGGCCGTCGCCGCAGCGCAGCGCCGGCGCGCGCGGCCTGCTCGTCGGTGGGCTCGCCTTCGCGGTCGCCGCCCTGCTGCTGGTCGTGCTCCTGCCCTGACCCGGCGATCTGCGCCGGTCGCGGTGCTCCGTCTCACGGGCGCAGCGTGACGATCTCGAGCCCGCGCACCGCCTCGGCCTGCGCCAGCGCCTGGTCCGGGTCGTTCAGGCCGACCGTCGTCACCTGCAGCGCGTCGAGGTCGACCAGGCCGGCGCGGACCTGGCGCCACGTGGCGTACGCGGTCTCGTTCGAGGCCATCCACGACCCGCGCAGCGTCAGGCGGCGGTGCATGAGGTCGGAGTAGGGGATGGGCAGCGACTGCCGCACGCCGCCGACGAGCACCATCGTTCCGTCGGTGCGCAGCACGTCGTACGCCGCCATGGTGAGGTCGCTCGTCGGCGCCGGGCCGAGCGCGTCGACGACCACGTCGGCGTCGCCGCCCAACGCCCGGGCCAGGGCGGCCGCGTCCGCGGCGCGGTCCGCAAGGGCGGCCACGGGGACCACCCGGTCGTCGAGCGCGGCCAGCCGTTCCAGGCTCGCCCGGTTGCGCCCGAAGGCGACGACGCGGCCGGCGCCCGCGGCGAGCGCGAGGAGCACCGTCGCACCTCCGAGCTGCCCCGTGGCCCCGGCGACGACGACGCTGTCGCCGGCCGCGAGGTCGCCGCGCTCGACCGCACCGGCGGCGATGGTGAGCCAGGGCAGGAAGGCGAGCCGGGCGAGGTCGGGGTGGTCCTCGGCGCCCGGCAGCGCGATCAACGTCGAGGCCGGCATCAGCGCGCGCTCGGCGAAGGTGCCGGTGCGCCACGTCCGGCGCATCGCGTCGGTGGTCCCGGTGGCGGTGCCCCGGCCGCCGATGCCCGTCCAGCCGAGCAGCACCTCCTCCGGCTCGGCGACCCGCCCGGAGCTCAGGAAGCCGCTCGACATCACGACGTCGCCGGGCCGCACCGCGTGGACGTCGTCGCCCACCGCCTCGACGACGCCGATGCCGCCGACCCCCAGGACCGTCGGCGTGGCGATGCCGCCGCGACCACCGGCGACGAGCACCCGCGTGTAGGCGGGCACCTGCACGGCGAGCATGCGGAGGACAGCGCCGCCGCTGCGGGGTTGCGGGTCAGGAACCTCCTCCAGGGTGAGTCCGGCGTCGAGCGAGGTGAGCGTCCAGGCCTTCATGTCCGCCAGTCTCGGTCGGTGCGAGACTGGTATCCAGAGCCGCTTCATACTGGTACTGCAGGTGCTACGCGGAGGGACCGAGCAGGTGACGAGCACGAAGAGCCGGCACGAGCTCGCGGCCTTCCTGCGCGCCCGCCGGGAACGGACCTCGCCCGGCGACGTCGGGCTGCCGCCCGGCGGCCGGCGGCGGACGCCGGGGCTGCGCCGCGAGGAGCTCGCCGCGCTGGCCGGCATCAGCACCACCTGGTACACGTTCCTCGAGCAGGGCCGCGACGTCCGGGCCTCCCGTCAGGTCCTCGACGCCATCGCGCACGGCCTGCGGCTCGGGGACGCGGAGCGGGCCCACCTCCGCGCGCTCGGCGCGGACGAGGACGTGCCGGCCGTGGAGTCGGAGACCGTGTCGCCCGAGGTGGCCGGCGTGCCCGCCATGGTCGAGCCCAACCCGGCGTACGTGACGGGCCGCACGTTCGACCTGCTCGCCTGGAACGACGCCGCGGTGCGCTGGTTCCGCGGTGCCTGGGACGGTCCGGCGCCCAACCTCGCGCGGTGGGTCTTCACCGATCCCTCCGCGCGGGAGGTGCTGCCCGAGTGGCCTCTCGTCGCCCAGGGCGTGCTCGCGCGGCTGCGCGCGAACGCCGGCCGGCACCCGGGGTCGGCGCGGTTCGCCGAGCTCGAGCGCGAGCTGCGGGCGGCGAGCCCCGAGGCCGACGCCTGGTGGCCGCGCTACGACATCGCGACGAGCCAGTCGGGCGTGAAGCGCGTCCGCACGCCGTCGGGCGAGGAGCGGCGCCTGACGTACGCGTCGTTCCAGGTCAGCGACCAGCCCGACCAGGTCCTCACGATCTACCGCCCGGCCTGAGCGGACAGGGTCCGTCTCCTCGCCAGACCTGTTGACCCCGAGGGCCCTGACCCCAATACTTAGGTTTGTGCCTCACTATTACGGCGAGCTCGACGCCGTGCTCCGCGCGCTCGCGGACCCGACGCGGCGCGCCGTGGTGGAACGGCTGGTCCGCTCGCCGGCCGTCGTGTCGGAGCTCGCCGCCCCGTTCTCGATGGCGCTGCCGTCGCTGATGCAGCACCTGCGCGTCCTGGAGGACGCCGGGGTGGTGACGTCGGAGAAGCACGGCCGCGTCCGGACCGTGAGCCTGCGTCCGGGCGCCCTCGACGTCCTCCACGTCTGGCTCGCCGAGCAGCGGACGCCGGCCGAGCACCAGGCCGACCGCCTCGGCCTCCATCTCACCCGCCCCTCGACCCCAGGAGACCCGCCATGACCCGTGTACGCCTCGACCTCTTCCTCTCCCTCGACGGGCGGACCGCCGAGCCCGGCACCACCCCGGACAACCCGATGGGTGACGACTGGGGACGCCTGACGGCCGCGTACGCGGCGACGCGCACGTTCCGCGAGCGGGTCTTCGGCGACACCAGCGGGGCGGGGACGACCGGCCTCGACGAGGCGTACGCGGCCGCCTTCCCCGAGGGCGTGGGCGCCGAGATCATGGGTGCCGCGATGTTCGGGCTGCACGCGTACCCCGACGACCCCTCCTGGAAGGGGTGGTGGGGCGACCGGCCGCCGTTCGGGACCCCGGTCTACGTGCTCACCGGGACCGCACCCCGCCCGTCCATCCCGATGGACGGCGGCACGACGTTCCACTTCCGGAGCGGCGCGCTGCGTGACGTGCTCGCCGAGGCCACCGAGGCCGCGGCGGGTCGCGACGTCCGGGTGGGCGGCGGGGTCGGGGTCGCCCGTGCCTTCCTGCGCGAGGGGCTCGTCGACCAGCTGCACCTGATGGTCGCCCCGGTCGTCCTCGGTCGTGGGCCCCGGCTGTGGGACGACCTGCCCGCCCTCGACCGCACCCACGACGTGCGCAGCGAGGTGGCCGAGAGCGGCACCCTCCACGTGACGTTCACCCGTAAGGAGGCGACCGCGTGACGCAGGGGCGCCGGCTGGCCCGGGCAGGGTTCACGCTCACCCGCGACTACCCCGTCGGAGTCGAGCGGGTGTGGGACGCGTTCGCCGTCGAGGAGGAGAAGCTCCGGTGGTGGGGGAACCCGGAGGCGATAGCGCCGGGGGAGTGGGCGTTCGACTTCCGGGTCGGCGGGCGCGACGTCGCCGAGGGCACGTTCCACGAGGGCCCGGTGACGCGCTACGAGGCGGTCTACACCGACATCGTCGAGCACGTCCGGATCGTCACGACGTACGACATGTGGATCGACGGCGTGCACATGTCGACCTCGCTCGCGTCCATCGAGCTCGAGCCGGTCGACGGGGGCACGCGGTTCACCCACACCGAGCACGGGGTGTTCTTCGACCGCTTCCACGCCGACGGGCCGGGCCGGGAGGCGGGCACCCGCGGGCTGGTCGAGGCCCTGGGCGCGTACCTGGCGCGGCCACCACGCCCGTCGGCCTGATCCGCGGTCCGCTGCTCGGACCGGCCGGCGTCAGTGGGCGTGCGCGAGCGCGGGGATGCTCGCCGAGAGCGCGTCGCGCGACCAGGTGCGGGCGAGCAGGTCGCGCAGCCCGCCTCGCCGTCGACGACCCGGGGCAGCTCGTCCTGGGAGCGCGGTCGCGCCTGGGCGCGGGCGCCCGTCAGCGCGAAGCCGAACGGCTCGAGGTCGTTCGCGACCACGCCGTCGACGGCCAGGTCCAGGTAAGCGGGGAGCTCCCACACCTCGATCGCGACGGCCGCGTCCCGGGCGACGGTCTCCAGCCAGACGCCGAAGGTCACGCTGCCCCGGTCGAGCCGGACCGGGAGCAGCGTGCGGACGAACCCCCGCTCGCCGTCGAGCACGAACGCCCGGCGCCGGCCACGGATGCGCGCGTCCTGCTCCTCCGGCGCGAGCGCGAAGACCTCGTCGGGGAGCTCGAAGCCGTAGTCCAGGTTCTCGGGGTCGAGCGGAGCGCCGCAGGCGCACCGCAGCGGTTCCTCGGGTGCTGCCCGTCGAGCCCGGAACCGGCGGAAGAGGTCCACGCCCGGCAGAGTACCGAGGCCGTGCCCGCCCGTCTCAGCTCTCGCCGACGCGCGCCCGGTCGCCGAGCGCGGCGACCACGCGGCGCAGCCCCTCGGTGAGGACGTCGTCGGCGGAGGCGAGCGAGATGCGCAGGTGCCCCTCGCCGGCGGGCCCGAACGCGCGCCCGGGGGCCAGCGCGACCTGGTGCTCGGTGACGAGGTGGCGCGCGAGGTCGGTGCTCGGCTCGGGCCCGGCGTAGGAGAGCCAGAGGTAGAACGCGCCTGCCGGCCGGGTGGCGAGGGTCAGCACCGACTGGTCGCGCAGCTGCTCGACGCAGCGGTCGCGCCGGGAACGGTACGCTGCGCGCATCTCCTCGACGTGGTCCTGCGGCCCGCCGAGCGCGGCGGCCCCGGCCCACTGCGTCGGGGTGCTGACGCAGGACAGCGTCGTCTCCTGCACGCGGCGCACGACCGGGGTCAGGGCGGGCGGGGTGACGACGTAGCCGAGGCGGAAGCCCGTCATCGCGTGCGTCTTCGACAGCGAGAAGACGCTGACGACCTCGGGCGCCGGCTGCTCGGCCTCGCGCAGCCGCTGCGCGACCAGGGCCGCGCACGGCTGCGGCTCGTCGAGCCACATCTCGTCGTAGCACTCGTCGGCCACGACCCAGAGCCCGTGGCGCGCGGCCCAGCCGAGCACGGCCGCAAGGGTCTCCTCGCTGAACCCGCCGCCCGTGGGGTTGGACGGCGTGTTCACCACCAGGGCCTGCGTCCGCGGGGTCACGAGGCGATCGAGGGCGTCGAGGTCGGGTCCGGGGTGGTCCCCGGCGAGCAGCGGGTAGCCCACCGGAACCGCACCGCAGACGACGGCGAGGGTGCCGAGGTTGGGCCAGCCCGGGTCGGGCACGAGGATCTCGTCGCCCGCGTCGAGCAGCGCCCGGTACGTCGCGCCCAGGCCCTCGACGCCGCCGGCGCAGACGGTGACGTCGTCGGGGGACACGTCGAGGCCGTTCACGCGGACGACCTTCGCGGCGACCGCCTCGCGGAACGCGGGGACGCCGGGCGTCGGGCCGTAGCGGGTGTTCCCCTCGCGCGCGGCCTGCGCCAGCGCGTCGACGACGTGCGGCGGGGTGGGGTGCGACGGCTCGCCCATCTGCAGCTGCAGGGTGCCGGGGGTGCGCCAGGCGAGGTCGGCGACGGCGCGGATGCCCGACGGCGCGATGGCCGCGGCGGCGGAGGAGCCGACCGTGAAGGCTCCGGCGGTCACGGCAGGGACCTCAGCGAACCGCCGTCGCAGGCGATCGTGGTCCCGGTGACGTACGACGCGGCGTCGGAGGCGAGGAACCCGACGACCGCCGCCAGCTCCTCGGGCCGCCCGTAGCGCCCGGCCGGGATCGACGCGGCGCTGTCGCGGCTGACCTCCTCGACGTCGCGGCCGGTCCGCCTCGCCGCCGCCTCGTCGAGCGAGGCGACGCGCGGGGTGGCGATCCGGCCGGGCAGCACGCCGTTGACGGTCACGCCGTCGCCGGCGACCGTGCGCGACAGCGTCTTCAGCCAGGCGGCGAGCGCCGCCCGTCCGGCGTTGGAGTAGGCCAGGGTGTCGATCGGCTCGCGCACGCCGGAGGACATGATCGCGATCACGCGCCCCGACCTGCGCTCGCGCATCTGCGGCAGCAGCCGGTTGGCGAGGTCGACCGGCGTGACGGCCAGCAGCTGGAACGCGGTGCGCAGGCCCTCGGCGGTCACCTCGTCGGCCCGGGCGATTGGCGGCCCGCCGGCGTTGAGGACGAGGACGTCCACGCGCCCGTACGCCTCGAGCGCGGCCTCGGCGACCACGGCGGCCGCGCCCGGGTCCGCGGCGTCGGCGGCCACGGTCCGCACGGTGCGTCCGGGGGCGACGAGCTCCTGCGCGGCGGCGTCGAGGCGCTCGGCGTCGCGCGACCACAGGAGCAGGTCGTGCCCGCCGTCGGCCAGGGCGCGGGCCGAGGCGGCGCCCAGGCCGGAGGTGGCGCCGCCGACGACGGCGACGCGGCGGCCGCCGGTGGTGGTGGTCTCGGAGGTGGTGCTCATGCCGCCACCCTCGCAGCCAGGTGGGCGTCGACGTCGAGGCGGTCGGGCGACGGCTCGAGGCCGACCCGCTGCAGGACCTCGTCCAGCTCGGCCGCGGTGACGGCGTCGATGCCCGCCGACGGGACCGGGCCGCGCAGCGCGCCGGAGGTCAGCGCGCCGCGGCGGCGCAGCACCTCCTTGCGGATGGCCAGCCCGTAGCCCGGCTGTCCCTCGAAGGCGATCAGCGGGAGGAACGCGTCGAACACGCTCGCCGCCGTGGCGCGGTCGCCGCCGGCGAGCGCGAGGCGGACCGCGCGCAGCACCTCGGGGTAGGCGAAGCCGGTCATGGTGCCGGCGGCCCCTCGCGAGAGCTCCGCGAACGCCGAGACGCCGCCCAGCCCGCCGTAGACGGTGAGGTCCGGGACCTTCGCCAGCAGCTTCGTGATCTTGGGCGGGGTGGGAGCGTCCTCGAGCTTGACCGCCACGGCGCCGCTGCGCTCCAGCGCCTCGACGAGCGTGGACACCGCCAGCTGCACGCCGGTGGCCACGGGCTCGTCCTGCAGCAGCACCGGCAGGGGCGACCGCCCGCCGACCGCGTGGAAGAACCCGACCACGGTGTCGGCGTCGCGGACCAGGGGAGGGGCGGCGACCATGGCCGCCACCGCTCCGTGCTCCTGCGCCCGCGCGGCCCGCTCGGCGACCAGCGACGCCGACGCGGCGGAGCACCCGGCGGCGAACGGCACGTCACCGGCCCCGCGGGCGACCGCCGCGAGGACCACGTCGCGCTCGGCGTCGGAGAGCGAGGTGACCTCGCCCATCACGCCGAGCACGGTCACGCCGTCGACGCCCCAGCCCACCGCCGTGCGGACGGCGTGCTCGAGCGCGTCGCCGTCCACCGAGCCGTCCGGCGTGAACGGCGTCGGCGCGATCCACCAGGTGCCGCCGGCCAGCGTCCGCCGGCCCCGGTCCCGTGCCGCTTCGTCCATGCTCCCCATGCCCTCAGTAGCCCCTCGTCGCGTCGTAGGTGTTGCGCAGCGGCCGCCCGTCGAGGAAGCGGCGCAGGTTGTCGACGAACAGGTCGACGATCGCCGCGTTCTCGCTCACCAGGGTCGAGGCGGAGTGCGGCGAGACGATCACGTTCGGCAGGTCCCACAGCGGGGACGCCTCGGGCAGCGGCTCGACCTCGAAGACGTCGAGGGCCGCGCCGCCCAGATGCCCCGAGGTGAGCGCCTCGGTGAGCGCCGCCTCGTCGACCACCTGGCCCCGCGCCACGTTCACCACGATCGCGCCCTGCGGCAGCGACGCGATGCGCGCGCCGCTGACCAGGCCCTGCGTCTCCTCGGTGAGCGGCGTCGCCAGCACGAGCACCTCGGCGCCCGGCAGGACCGCGTCCAGGTCGTCGGTGCTCACCAGGCGGGCCGCCCCGGGCACGTCGTACGTCCGCCCCGGTCGCCCGACGCCGGTGACGTCGAGGCCCACCGCGTCGAGCAGGCGGACCGTCTCGCGCCCGATCGAGCCGAGCCCGACGACCACCGCGCGCCGGCCGCGGACCGAGGAGGTGGCGTAGCGCTCCCAGCGGTGCGCGGCCTGCTGGGCCCGCAGGTGCGGCACGCCCTTGGCCAGGTCGAGCACGCCGGTCAGCGCGAACTCGGCGAGCGGGACGGCGTGGACCCCGGCCGCGGTCGTGAACGTGATGCCGGTGCGGTCGAGCCCCGTACGCGCGACGAACCCGCCGATGCCGGCGCTCGTGGCCTGCACCCAGCGCAGCCGGGGGGCGTTCGTCGCCGTCGCGGCGGGGTCGCGCCAGTCGAAGTCGAAGGTGACCTCCGCGGACGCGAGGAGCTCCGACCAGCGCCGCGACTGCGACGCGTCGAGGTCGGGCTTGGTGCCGCCGTGCTCGCAGGGGTAGCGGGGGACCGGCAGCAGGGCGGGCTCGAAGAGCACGTCGACGTCGGGCACGGCCGCGGCCACGCGCTCGACGAGCTCGGGCTCGAGCGGTGACGCGATCAGCACCGTGGTGGTTCCGGGCACGGTCGGGATGCTCCTCCCGGACGCGGCGGGCGTCCTCGGTCGGGGGGTGGCGCACGCCGACGGAAGAGCCCGGGGCGCGACGGAGATTTGATGGTGATCGACGGCGGCGACGCGCAGCGCGGCCGCAGATCGTCGATTGTCGACCGAACGTAGACCCTCCGGCGCGCTCCCGTCCAGAGCGGCGCACGGTGCGGAAGCCGTGGCTGCGCACCGACTCCTGACCGTTACACGGCTGTTCCTCAGAACTTCTTGACAACGACCCTCGACGTACAACATCGTCGATTGTCGACAACCGACGACGAGAACGACGTCGGCGAACGACGACGTCGCACCGCGACGGTGCCGCATCGACCGAGGGGGAGCAGTGGCCGCAGGAGCGCTCGAGGGGTCGGTGGCCCTGGTCACCGGCGGGGCCAACGGGCTCGGCCGCGCGATCGTCGCCGCCCTCGCCGACAGCGGCGCCAAGGTCGGCGTGCTCGACCTCGCGCCGTGCCCGCTCGACCGGCCCGACGTGCTCTCGGTCGTCGGGGACGTGGCCGCCGACGGCGCCGTGGACGGTGCGCTCGCCGCGCTCGAGGAGCGCTGGGGCCCGGCCTCGATCCTCGTCAACGACGCGGCGGACTACCCGACCGCCGGCCTGCTGGAGATGGAGCCGGCCGCCTGGCGCCACGTGTTCGACGTGAACGTCACCGGCCTGTTCCTGGCCTGCCGGGCCTTCGTCCAGCGCTACGTCGACGCCGGCCTGACGTCGGGGCGCATCGTCAGCATCTCCACCGGCTCCGCGCGGAGCCCCCGGCCGCGCGGAGCGGCGTACGCGTCGTCGAAGGCGGCCGTGGAGACGATCTCCGCGACGCTCGCGATGGAGCTCGGCCCCCTCGGCATCACCAGCAACGTCGTGGCCCCCGGCTACATCGACGTCCGCGGCGCCAGCGAGGCCAACCCCGACCGCGCCAGCGACGAGCTGCGCGCCTCGCTCACCGCGTCCATCCCCACCGGGCGCGCGGGCCTGCCGGCCGACATCGCCAACGCCGTGCGCTTCCTCTGCCTGCCCGAGAGCGACCACGTGAACGCGGCCGTCCTCGCCGTCGACGGCGGTTCGGGCGCCGGACGGTTCCGGATGCCGGGCGAGCTCACGACCAGCGGTCCCTCCGCGCCCCCCACCACCGGGTCCTCCGCGCTGCCCCACAGCGCGGGGGACCCGGTCGGGGCCGGCGCATGACCGCCCTCGCCACGGAGCTGGCGGCGACCATGCGGACGCCGCTGCTCGAGACGCGCGGGCTGAGCAAGCACTACGCGCTGCAGCGCAGCACGCGGGCGTGGCTCCGGCGGGAGCCGGGCGAGGTGCTGCGCGCGGTGGACGACGTGAGCCTCGCGGTGCTGCCCGGGCGCACGCTCGGCGTCGTCGGCGAGACGGGCTCGGGCAAGAGCACGCTCGGCCGGCTGGTGCTGCGCCTGGAGCGTCCCAGCGCGGGCCAGGTCCTGCTCGACGGGCAGGACGTCGCCTCCGGCGGCGGCGCCATGAGCCACCGGCTGCGGCGCGACGTGCAGGTCGTGCTGCAGGACCCGTACACGTCCCTCAACCCGCACGAGACCGTCGGCGGCGCCCTCGCCGAGGTCCTCAAGGTCACCGGGTCGGTCCCGGCCGCCGGGCGCCCGGCGCGCGTGGCCGAGCTGCTCGACCAGGTCGGCTTCCCCTCCGGCTGGGCGGGCCGCAAGCCCGGCCAGCTCTCCGGCGGCGGGCGCCAGCGCGTGAGCATCGCCCGGGCGCTGGCCGTGGGTCCGCGGCTGCTCGTGGCCGACGAGCCGGTGTCCGCCCTCGACGTCTCGGTGCAGGCCCAGGTCCTCAACCTCTTCCAGCGCCTGCAGTCCGAGCTCGGCCTGGCCTACCTCTTCATCACCCACGACCTCGCCGTGCTGGAGCGGATCGCCGACGACGTGGCCGTGCTCTACCTCGGCAAGGTGGTCGAGCAGGGTCCGGCCGAGGCGCTCTTCGCGAGCCCGGCCCACCCGTACACGCAGGCCCTGCTCGCCGCCGCCCCCAAGCTCGGCCGGCGCCGCTCGACCACCAGCGCCGTCGCCGGCGAGCTGCCGAACCCGATCACGCCGCCGTCGGGCTGCACGTTCCACCCGCGCTGCCCGGCCGCCATGGCGGTCTGCCGCGAGGTCGTGCCGCTCACGACGACCACGGCCACGGGCCAGCGCGTCGCCTGCCACCTCTACCCGGGCTCCACCCCGGGCACCGAACCCCCGGTCCGACCCCCCAGCACCCCCGCCAGCGGCGCCGCCGCCGTCTCGCACCCCGCCCCGTCCCCTGGAGGAACCCGATGACGTCCGTGCCCCTCACCCACGCCCGCGGATCCCGGCTGCGCCGGCTCCGCCTCACCGGTCTCACCGGCCTGGCCGCCGCGGCGCTCGTGCTCGCCGCCTGCGGCGGAGGGGGCTCGTCGACGACGGCGCCCGAGGCCTCCGCACCCGCCGCCTCCAGCGAGGTCGACACGCTCAAGATCGCCAACGGCGTGGCCATCGACACCCTCGACCCCGCCGAGAACGCCGCCAACGAGAGCATCTGGCTCGACCAGAACATCTACGCCCGGCTGGTGCAGACCGACCCGGCCGGCACCAAGGTCGTCCCCGACCTGGCCTCGAGCTGGGACACCAGCACCGACGGCCTCACCTGGACCTTCCACCTCAACCCCGACGCGAAGTTCGCGGACGGCACCGCGGTGACCGCCTCCGACGCGGCCTGGTCGATCAACCGCGCCCGCGCGCTCGAGGGCGGCTGGGGCTTCCTGATCACCCCGGTCACCTCGGTGACCGCGAGCGACCCGCAGACGGTCGTGATCAAGCTCAAGACCAAGCACGCGCCGCTGCTCGCCGACCTCGCCATGTACGCCTTCGGGATCCTGCCGCAGAAGGCCGTCGAGGCCGACAAGGACTTCTTCAACAAGACCCCGTACGGCGCGGGCCCCTTCAAGGTCACCAAGCTCGACCCCGACAGCCAGCTGGTCCTGACCCGCAACGACAGCTACTGGGGCCCGAAGCCCAAGATCAGCACCGTCGAGGTCAGTGTCGTCACCAACGACAACACCCGCGTGCTGCAGCTGCAGGGCGGCCAGGTCGACGTGATCGAGAACCCGCCGGGCAACCTGCTCAAGCAGCTCTCGGCCAACCCCAAGCTCAAGGTCGACCTCTTCCCGTCGACCCGCGTGGACTTCATGCAGGTGCCGCTGAAGACGAAGCCCTTCGAGGACGTCCGGGTGCGCCAGGCGGTCAAGGCCGCCCTCGACCTGGACGCGATGAACACGCTGGCCTACCAGGGCAACGCGACGCCGGCCAACACCTTCTTCCCCTACAAGATGCTCTACTGGGCCGAGTCGATCCAGGCCCCGAAGCCCGACCTCGACAAGGCCAAGCAGCTGCTCTCCGAGGCCGGCTACCCCAACGGGTTCAAGACCGACCTCATCACGGTCAGCGGCGACGCCGCGGGCCAGGCGCAGGCCGTCGTGATCAAGGACGACCTGGCCAAGGTCGGGATCGAGGTGACGATCCAGTCCTACGAGCAGTCGACGGCGTACACGAACGAGCGCTCGGGCACCAACGGCCTCGGTCTGCGCTACTGGACCAACGACATCATCGACCCCGACGAGGTCGCGACCTTCGGCGCGGACATCAAGGGCGGGGCGAACTCGTTCAGCTCCTACTGGGGCGACGACGCGACGACCAAGGCGATCAACGAGGCCCGCTCGGAGACCGACGAGAACAAGCGCGCCGAGCTCTACACCCAGGTGCAGCAGACGGTCGCCGACCAGGCGCCCTTCATCCCGCTGGCCTACCCGCCCTTCCGCTACGCCTCCGGCGCGTGGGTGAACGGCTTCCAGGTCTCCCCGCTCGGCAACTACAACGACTCGCTGCTCAGCCTCACCGTCGGGACGCACTGAATGCCCGCCGTCCGGGGTGCGGTGCCTGGATCCGTCGCTCAGGTGGATGCATCGCAAGGCCGACGAGGGAGCGCTACTGGACGTACCGCGACTGAGGAGAACGCAGCGAGGCGCCGCCTGAGGGGCGGAGGCAGGTGCCGCATCCCGGACGGGGGGCATTGATGAGGAACCTCGGCCTGAGCTGGACCCGGTTGGCGAACCTGGTCCCGGTGCTGTTCGGCATCACGCTGGTGAGCTTCGTGCTCATCCGCCTGGTGCCGGGCGACCCGGCCACCCAGATCCTCGGCAACCGCTACACGCCGGAGGCGGCCGAGCAGATCAGGAGCTCGCTGGGCCTGAACGACTCGATCCTCACCCAGTACGGGATCTTCCTGCGCTCGGTGTTCTCGGGCTCGTTCGGGGAGTCGTACCAGTACCACCGCCCGGTCGGGGAGATCCTCCTCGACCGGGTGGGGCCCTCGCTGCTCCTGGTCGCGGTGACCGCCGTGCTCTGCACCCTCATCAGCCTCCCGCTCGGGGTGCTGGCGGCGGTGCGGCGCGGCGGGGCGCTCGACCAGGGCACGCGGGTGTTCTTCACCCTCGGCTACGCGCTGCCGGCCTTCCTGATCGGCATCGTGCTGATCCTGGTCTTCGGGCTCAAGCTGGGCTGGTTCCCGATCGGCGGGTACGGCACCGGACTCGGCGGGCACCTCTACCACCTCGTGCTGCCGGCGGTGACCCTGGCGATCCCGTTCTCGACGGTGCTCGTCCGGTCGCTGCGGGCCAGCACGATCACGGTGCTCGAGTCGGACTTCGTCACCATCGCGCGCCTCAAGGGCATCTCGGCGTGGTCGGTCCTGGCGCGGCACGTGCTCCGCAACGCCATCGCCCCTGTCGCCGTCGTCTTCGGCGTCAACCTCGCCTTCCTCGTCGGAGGGACCGTCGTGATCGAGAACGTCTTCTCCATCCCCGGGATGGGCAGCCTGCTCGTCGGGGCGGTCGCCACGCGCGACTACCCGGTCGTGCAGGCCGTCTCCCTCGTCCTCGCGGTCTTCGTGCTGGCCGTCAACGTCCTCACCGACGTCGTCCACCGGCTCCTCGACCCCCGGCTCGCCGTGGCGGTGACCCGGTGACGACCCTCGTCGACCCCGCCCAGCTGGGCGACGTCCGCGGCCTCAGCCGCGCGCGCTGGCTGCGGCTGCCGCTGCCGAAGGTGCTGCGCGGTCGCTTCTCGCTCGTCGCCGGCATCGTGCTGCTGCTGGCCATCGCGGTGCTGTGCATCGGCGCCCCGCTGTTCACCTCGGCGTCGCCGCTCGACATCGACCCGCTGAACCCGCTCGCCCCGCCGTCGCCCGAGCACCCGCTGGGGACCGACGCGTTCGGTCGCGACCTCTGGGCCCGCGTCCTGTACGGCGGCCGCTACGACCTGGCCATCGCCTTCGGCGCCACGATCGTGACGCTCGTCGTGGGGACCGCGCTCGGCATGCTCGCCGCGTACCTCGGCGGCTGGGTCGAGTCGGTCGTCATGCGCGTCGTCGACCTGTTCTTCGCGTTCCCCTTCATCGTGCTGGTGATCGCGATCGTCGCCTCGCTCGGCCCGAGCCTGCGCAACATGTTCATCGCGCTGTGGGTGGCGAGCTGGGTCGGCTACGCCCGGATCGCGCACGGCCAGACCCTGGCCGCGCGGCGCTACGGCTACGTCGTCGCCGCGAACGTGCTCGGCTACTCCACGCCGCGGGTGCTGCTGCGCCACGTGCTGCCCTCGGTCGCGCCGCTGGTGATCGTCTTCGCGATGGTCGACGCCGTCGGCAACGTGCTGCTGGGCGCCTCGCTCGGCTTCCTCGGCATCGGTGTGCGCCAGCCGACCCCGGAGTGGGGCTCGATGATCTCCGAGGGGCAGGCCTACATCCTGTCCAACTGGCAGCTGTCGCTCGTGCCGGGCATCGCCCTGGTCGTCCTCGGGGTGGCGTTCAGCCTCCTCGGCGACGGGCTGGCCGACGTCCTGAGGGCCGAGCAGTGAGCGCCGCGACGCCGGCGCTCGGCCAGCCCGGCAGCCGGCCCGACAGCACCGAGCAGGTCGGAACGCCGGCCGCGGAGGAGGTCGTGCCCGCCCCGGCCGACCGCCGCGAGCCCGGCGACGTGCTGCTCGAGGTCCGCGACCTGCGGGTCAGCATCCCGACGGCGGCCGGCCCGGTGCACGCCGCGGACGGCGTCACGCTGACGCTGCGCCAGGGCGAGGTGCTCGGCGTGGTCGGGGAGACCGGCTCGGGCAAGAGCGTCACCTGCCGCGCGCTGCTGGGCCTGCGCCCGACGCCGCGGACCGAGGTCAGCGGAACCGTCGCGTACCCGGGCCTCGGGGTCGACGACATCACCGGCCTGCCGCCGCGGCGGCTGCGCCGGCTCTGGGGCCGGCACGTGGCGATGATCCCGCAGAACCCGATGACCTCCCTCGACCCGGTCCGCCGGATCGGGGACCAGGTCGCCGAGGCGCTGGGCGACACCGTGCACGGCGCGGCCGCCCGCCGGGAGCGGGTGATCGAGCTGCTGCGCCAGGTCGGTCTGCCCGCCCCGGAACGTCGCCTCGACGCCTTCCCGCACCAGTTCAGCGGCGGGATGCTGCAGCGCACGCTCATCGCCATCGCCATCGCGCAGAACCCGGCGATGCTCGTCGCCGACGAGCCGACGACGGCGCTGGACGTGCTGATCCAGGACCAGATCCTCGGGCTGCTGCTGTCGCTGCAGCGCGACCTGGGGACCAGCCTGGTGCTGGTCAGCCACGACCTGTCCGTGGTGTCCCAGGTGTGCGACCGGGTCGCCGTCATGTACGCGGGCCAGGTCGTCGAGCTCGCCGACACCGCCACCCTCCTGAGCAGCCCGCGCCACCCGTACACGCGGGCCCTCATCGGCGCGCTGCCCGGGGCCGTCGCCCGCGACGAGCCGCTGCGCGTCATCCCGGGCGCGCCGCCGCCGCTCGTCGGTCTCGGCCCGACCTGCCGCTTCGCCGCCCGCTGCGAGCTGCACGAGGCGGCCTGCGACGAGTGGCCCACCGAGCTGCTCCCCGTCGGCGCGCCAGCCGGTTCCCCGTCCCCGTTCCGGCCAGCCCTCCGCCTCGTCTCCCACCAGAGCCGCTGCCGTCGCGCCCCCGACCTCGCGACCGCCGACGCAGCACCCCCGACCACCCCGAAGGACCAAGGAGAACAACGATGACTCTTGCTTCCGACCAGACCACGTCCGGCAGGACCCTCAACGTCGGCGTCGTCGGCACCGGCCGCTGGGCGACCCGCTCGCACATCCCCGGCTGGCAGCGCGACCCCCGCTGCCGCGTCGTCGGGCTCGCCGACGTCGACCGCGACCTCGTCAAGGCCGCGGGCGACCAGTTCGGCGTCGACCGCGTGACCGACGACTACCGCGAGCTGGTGGAGGACCCCGACATCGACGTCATCGACGTCGTGACGGGCGACGCGATGCACTTCGAGGTGACCATGGCCGCCCTCGAGGCGGGCAAGCACGTGCTCTGCGAGAAGCCGGTCAACCACGACTACCACGAGGTCGTCCGCGCCGCGGACCTCGCCGCGAGCAAGGGCCTCAAGACCAAGCTCGGCTTCACGTTCCGCTACGCGCCCGCCACCATGTACGCCGCCGAGCTGATCAAGCAGGGGTTCGTCGGCGACGTCTACATGATCAACGCCTACGAGCAGAACAGCCAGTGGCTCGACCCGATGAACCCGCTGCGCCAGCAGAACGACCCGAGCGACCCCGACCGCATCCAGGTCGCCTCGATCGAGGGCTACGGCGCCCCGGTGATCGACATCATGCACTGGTGGATGGGGGCGCCCCTGACCTCCGTCGTCGGCACCATGCGCAACTTCGTGCCGCGCCGGATGGTCCGCGACACGGGCCGCATGGAGCGCATGAACATCGACGACGGCGACATGTTCATCGCCGAGTTCGAGGGCGGCGGCCTGGCGTCGGTGCAGTCCTCCTTCGTCACCGTCGGCAACTTCCCCGGCATCGAGGTGCGCATCTACGGCTCCGAGGGCGCGATCATCGTCCGCCTCGTGGAGGAGAACGGCATCTGCCAGACGATCAAGACCGCGACCAAGGACGAGGTCGAGTTCGTCGAGCGGGAGATCCCGGAGCGCTTCTTCCCGGTCGGCGGCACCTCGCTCGAGGCGTGGCCGTTCCTCTTCTACTCCAACCTGGTCTCCGACTTCGCCACCGAGATCCTGTCCGGCGGCCCGGAGAACCAGGGCGACTTCCGCCAGGGCGCGCTCGTGCAGCACACGATCAACGCCTTCGAGGCCTCGCACCGGCAGCGTGCGTGGGTCGACTTCCCGCTGGCCGGGACGCAGTCGCAGACCCCGGCCGCGTGAGCGCCCACACCTGGGGCTCCCTCGACGACGGCTCGGCCCGTGCCCTGCTGGAGGAGGCGCTCGCGGCGGCGACCGGCGAGGGCGTGACCTTCGCCGACGTCCGCCTCGTCGAGGCCGAGGAGGAGCGGCTCTACACCGACCTGCGCGGCAAGCTCGACGAGCGCCGCGAGCACAACGCCGGCCTCGGCGTCCGGGTGCTGCGCGACGGGGTCTGGGGCTTCGCCTCGGCGCCGCTCGACGGTCCCGGCGGCGCAGGCGCGGTCGCCCGGCGTGCGGTCGCCGTCGCGGGCGCGTCCGCCGGGACCGCCCCGGTCGTGCTCGCCCCGCGCGAGCCGACCAGCGGCACCTGGGCCGTGCCGGTCGACGTCGACCCCTTCGCGGTCTCCGCGGGCGAGCGGCACGACCTGCTGCAGCGCGTCGTGAAGGCCGCCTCGGCGCCCGACCTGGTGCGCTCGGTCACCGCCGGGCTCAACGCCAAGCGGCAGCACAAGCACTACGCCGACTCGGAGGGTTCACGGCAGTCGCAGCACCTGGTGGAGAGCGGCGCCATGCTGCTGGCCGTCGCGGCCGACGAGCGCGGCGCCCAGCGGCGCAGCTTCCCGAACTCGTTCCACGGCAACACCGCCGCCGCGGGCTGGGAGTACGTCCTCGGCCTCGGGCTCGAGGACGAGGCCACCCGCGTGGGGGAGGAGGCGGTCGCGCTGCTCGGCGCGCCGCAGGCCCCCGGCGGCACGGCCGACGTCGTCATCGGCCCAGCCCAGCTCGCCCTGCAGATCCACGAGTCCGTCGGGCACGCGCTCGAGCTCGACCGGATCCTCGGCGACGAGACCAACTACGCCGGGCGTTCGTGGGTGCAGCCCGAGGACATCGGGACGCTGCGCTACGGCTCGCCCGCGATGACCATCGCGGCCGACCCGACCGTGCCCGGCACCCGCGGCAGCTTCGCCTTCGACGACGAGGGCACGCCGGCCTCGCGCCACCTGCTCATCCAGGACGGCATCCTGCGCGACGTGCTGTCCAGCCGCGACGCTGTGGCACGACACGGCGGCGAGGCTGCCGGGTCGTGGCCCGGCGCGGCCCGGTCCGACGGCTGGGCCTGGCTCCCGGTCTGCTTCGCCACGAACGTCTACCTCGAGCCGGGCGAGGGCTCGCTCGACGAGCTCCTCGACCGGATGGGCGACGGCTACTACGCCGACGACAACCGGACCTGGTCGATCGACGACCGGCGGATGGCGTTCCAGTTCGGCACCGAGGCGGCCTGGGAGGTCAAGGGAGGCAAGCGCGGCCGGCTGCTGCGCGGCTTCTCGTACGGCGGCCTGACCCCGCAGTTCTGGGGCTCGCTGGAGGCGGTCGCCGGGCCGGAGGAGTTCAAGGCGTACGGCATGCCCTGCGGCAAGGGCGAGCCCAAGCAGTGGGGGTTCCTGGGGCACGGCGCCTCGCCGTCGCTGTTCCGCGGCCTCTCGACGGGAGTGGCCCGATGACGACCAGCACGTTCCTCGACCTCGCCGAACCCGCCGTCGGCGCCGACCGCGCCGTGGCCGCGTGCGCCGAGGCGGTCCGTGCGGCCCGGGCGGCCGGCGCCGACGAGGCCGAGGCCTTCCTCTCCGGACGGGCCGGCGGCTACACCCGCTTCGCCGTCGACCGCGTGCATCAGCCGCAGGACGTGCACGAGCGCCAGCTGATGGTCCGCGCCGTCGTCGATGGCCGCTCGGCCCGGGTGGCGACCACCGACCTGGCCGGAGCGGCCGACGCCGGTCGCCGGGCGACCGGACGAGCCGCGGCGCTCGCCCGGGCCGCGGGACCGCTGCCCGTGCTGCCGGCGCCGGCGTCCGGGCACGACGTCGGCGTCCTCGCTCCCGGCACGCTGTGGGACCCGGCCACCGCGGCCTGGGGCACCCCGGAGCGCGTCGACGCGGTGCGCGGGCTCATGCGCGCCGCCGGAGCCGCGGGAGGCGAGGCCTTCGGCATGCTCGGTCGCGCGGTCACCGAGCTCGCCGTCGTCGACCACGACGGCGTCGAGCGCTACGCCGCCGCGACCGAGGCCTTCGGAACCTTCACGGTCCGCATCGACGACGGCACCTCGCACTGGGTCGACCTCGACCGGCGCCTCGCCGTCCTCGACCTCGATGCCGTGGTCGCCCGCACCGTGGAGGAGGCCGGTCGTGCTCGCGGCCGGGTCGACCTGGCCGACGGGACGTACGACGTCGTCCTGGGCCCGCTCGCCACCGGCGAGCTGCTCGAGGGGTTCCACGCGTACGGGTTCACCGGCGACGCGGTCGCCGACGGGGTGGGTGCGGTCGCGCGGCGCCGCGGCGAGCGCGTCGCGCCCGAGACGGTCGACGTGGCCGACGACCCGCGGGCCGTGCGGGGGCTCCCGTTCCCCTTCGACCCCGAGGGCACCGACTCCGTGCGCGTCCCGCTGCTCGACCACGGCGTCGTCGCCGACGCCGTCACCGACCGGGCCAGCGCGGCGCGCGCCGGGCTGCCGGCGACCGGGCACGCGCACATCGCCCGCGAGGAGACGCCGCACCCCGCGCCCGCCAGCCTGACGATGGCGCCCGGCAGCGCGTCCGTCGACGAGCTCGTCGGCGGCGTCGAGCGCGGCGTCTACGTCCAGCGACTGTGGTACCTCCGGGTGGTCGACCCGGCCGCCACGACCCTGACCGGCGGCAGCCGCGACGCCTGCTTCCTCATCGAGGACGGGCGCCTGACCACCCCGGTGCGGCCGGCGCGCTTCACCGAGTCCGTGTTCGGCGTGCTGTCGCGCGTCGACGCGCTCGGCGCCGACGTGCTGGCCCAGCCGCTGGCCAACGTGTGGAACGGTGCGGTCTCCGCTCCCGCCCTCCGGGTCCGGGGCTTCCGCTTCGGCTCGGCGGGCAGCGCCGCTGCGACATCCCAGTCCCCCGAGGAGGAGACCGCGTGAAGGTCGAGAGCAACGCCGACCGGCTGGTGACCCAGCTGCTGGCCGGCGAGGTGTGGCCGGCGACCGCCGACCGGCACGCCTACCGGGTCGACGCGGACGGCTCGCCGTTCCTGCTGCCCGGCATGGGCGGCGTGACCCTCGCCGGCCACCTCGGCGAGCCGGCGACGGGCTGGGCCAGCGACCACCTCGAGCCGGGCCTGTCGGTGCGGCACGCGGACCCGGCCGCGAACTTCGCCCTGCAGTACCTCACCTGCGTCGGCAACGAGGTCACCCTCGTCTCCGGTGCGTCGGCGGGCGGGCGCGGCGTCGCGATCGGCCAGCACGCGTACGTCCTCGTCGACGCCGCCGACGCCGTGCTCGAGGGCGCGACGGTGGGCGACCAGGTCACGGTCCGCGCCCGCGGCCAGGGCCTCGTGCTCACCGACCACCCGCAGGTCCGGGTCAAGAACCTCGACCCCGCCGTCCTCGCGGCCCTGCCCGGCGGCACCACGGCCGACGGACGCCTCGAGGTGCACGTGGCCGTCGACGTCCCCGCCGACGCCGCCGGTGCCGGCGGCGGGATGTCGTCGGAGTACGCGAACACCGACCTCATGGGTGCGTACGCCGGCCTCGACGCCTCCCTCTCGCTCGGCCTGGAGGGGCTGCGCATCGGCGACCTCGTCGTCCTGCGCGACACCGACCACAGCTGGGGGCGCGGGTTCCGCCCGGGGTGGATCACCGTCGGCACGATCTCGACCGGGCAGTGCGCGCTATTCGGCCACGGGCCCGGTCCGACCTCGCTCTTCAGTGGTCCGGCCGAGGCCTTCCACGTCGTGCTCGACCGCGACGCCAACCTGGGTGCGTACGTCGCCGACGCCGCGCCCGCTGCGAAGGGGGTGGCGGCGTGAGGAGCGTCGCGGTCAAGCTCGCCGGGGTCGCCGAGGCGCCCGCGATGGGCAGCACGCCGTACCGGATCGACGTCGACGGCCACCCGTACGTGCCGGTCGGTGACGGCGGCATCGTCCTCGGCGTCGCGCTCGGCGACCTCGTCACCTCTGCCGTCGGCGACCACGTCGCCCCCGGCGTCAGCGTCGGCCACCCCGACCAGCCGGCCCGGCACGCCCTGACCGCGTACGGGTGCGTCGGCAACCCGGTCGTCGTCCGTTCCGGTGCGGCGGCGGGGGCCGAGGGACGGGTGTTCGGCAAGCGGGGCGAGGACGGCCGGCTGCTGGTCTGGCTCCCCGACGAGGCGCTCGAGCGGCTCCGGCCCGGCGACGGGTTCAGCGTCCGCGCGCACGGCCAGGGCGCCACGCTCGACGGCCTGCCCGACGGGGTCGCCCTGCTGAACCTCGACCCGTGGCTCGCGCCGGCGCTCGGCATCCGACTCGGTGCCGACGGCGTCGAGGTCGGCGTGCGCGGGGTCGTCCCCAGCCGCCTCGCCGGCAACGGCATCGGCCGGCCGGCCCAGCAGTGGGACGTCGACCTCGCCTTCCCGGCCGGCGACCCGCTGCTCGCCGTGCTGCGGCTGGGCGACCTGCTCGCCGTCGCCGACCTCGACGTGCGGCACAACATGGGCTACCGCCGCGGGCACGTCACGGTCGGCCTCGTGGTGCACGGCGACAGCCCGATGCCGGGCCACGGTCCCGGCCTGGTCCCGCTGCTCTGCGGGCCGGCCGCCCTGCTGCGGGCCGTCCCGGACGCTCAGACGCACGAGGGACTCACGGTGAACGCCCTTGTGGGAGCACTCGGCAGCACCTCGGGCAGGGCAGGATGACGTCCGACACGCTGGTCCAGGCGGCCGGCAGGCAGGGGGTGCGCGCGGTGCTCGAGCACGAGTCGCTGCCGGAGGCGGTGCGCAACGCGTTGCGCCGCCAGATCCTCAACAACGAGCTGCCCGCGGGCGCCCGGCTGGTCGAGGCGACGATCGCCTCCGACCTCGGGGTCAGCCGCGCGACGGTGCGCGAGGCGATGCGGGGCCTCTCCTCCGAGGGCCTGATTGAGATCTCGCCGCGGCGGCACAGCGTCGTCACCCGGATGAGCGAGGAGGACGCCGACGACGTCTGCTTCGCCCGCTACGTGCTCGAGGCCGGCATCGCCAAGGCGCTGACCCGCGAGGAGAAGGTCGGGCTCGACGAGGCGCTGGCCGCCGCGCTCGACCGGATGGACGAGGCCGCGCGGCAGGGCGACATGCAGGGCGTCGTGGAGGCCGACGTGCACTTCCACGGGCTCATCGTCAACGCCTCCGGACGGCGGCGGGCCGTCGAGCTCTGGTCCACCGTCAACGGCCAGATCGGTGCCCTCATGCGCGCCTCGATCGACCGCCAGCACCTCGCCCTCACCGCGGCGCGCGCCCGGCACGAACCGGTCCGCGACGCCCTGCGCACCGGCACCTCCCGACAGATCGAGAAGGCCATCTACGCCCACTACGTCACCGACCGCAACACCGTCCCCGGGCACCTCCTCGCCGCGGCCGTTCCGGACGTGGGGCAGGCGTGAGCGCCCGCGAACCGGTGCGCTGGGGCGTCCTCGGCACCGCGAACATCGCCCGCGCCCAGCTGCTGCCCGCCCTCGCCGAGTCCGGCGACGTGGCCGTGGTGGTCGGCGGGCGTGACCGCGACCGTACGCAGGCGTGGGCCCGCGAGCACGGCGTCACGCGGGCCGTCGACGGCTACCAGGCCGTCCTGGAGGACCCCGAGGTCGAGGCCGTCTACGTGCCGCTGCCCAACCCGCTGCACGCGGAGTGGGCCGCGGCCGCGCTCGAGGCCGGCAAGGCCGTGCTGTGCGAGAAGCCGCTGACCACCAACCCGGTCGCCACCCGCGCGCTGCTCGACGTGGCCCGGACCAGCGGCGGCCTGCTGTGGGAGTCGTTCGTCTTCCCGTTCCAGGCGCAGCACCGGCGCGTGGTCGAGCTGATCGGCTCCGGCGCCATCGGGGAGCTGCGCGAGATCGTCGCGTCGTTCCACTTCCCCGTCACGAGGCCCGAGAACATCCGGCTCTCCGCGCCCATGTTCGGCGGCGCGCTCGCCGACGTCGGCTGCTACCCGATGCGGCTCGCGCACGAGCTGTTCGGCCAGCCGCTCGCGGAGGCCCAGGTCGCCGCCGAGCTCGGCGTCGAGGTCGAGGTCGAGGCGGCCGGCGTCCTCACGTACGCGGACGGGCGCCGGCTGCTGCTCACGTGCGGGTTCCGTCGCCAGCCGGAGACCACGACGCTGCTGCTCGGCACCGAGGGCACCATCCGCGTCGACAACCCCTGGCACCCGACGCCGGGGGCGCAGGTGGAGATCCGCTCGTCCTCCTCGTCGGAGCCCGTGGTCGAGAGCCCGACCGTCGACGCGCACTCCTTCACCGCGGCGCTGCGGCACGTCGCCGCCGTCCTGCGCGAGGGCGCGATCCCGGAGCACCTGGCGGCGACGTCGGCGCTGCCGGTCGCGCAGGCGCTCCGCCTGGCGCGCGAGGCGGCCGGACTCCCGTCGGACCCCTCCGTCGCGGCGGGGGGAGCGCGATGACGAGGCGTGGGCTCTTCCTGCCGGCGTTCGACCCGCTGGCCGACCCGCGGGTGTTCGCCGACGTGGTCCGGCAGGCCGAGGAGGCGGGCTGGGACGGCGTGTTCGTCTGGGACCACCTGCTCTACGCCGACCCCGTCACCGAGATCGCCGACCCCTGGATCTGCCTCGCAGCGGCGGCCATGGTCACCTCGACCATCGAGCTCGGGATCATGGTGACCCCGCTGTCCCGCCGCCGCCCGCACGTGGTGGCCAAGCAGGCCGCGACGCTGGACCGGCTGTCGGGCGGCCGCCTCGTCCTCGGCTTCGGCCTCGGCGACGACGGCGGCGCCCGGGACGGTGGTGGGGGAGAGCTGTCGGCGTTCGGCGAGGTCGTCGACCCCAAGACCCGCGCGGCGCTGCTCGACGAGGGCCTCGAGGTCCTCACCGCCCTGCTGTCCGGCGAGCGCGTCGACCACGACGGCCCGCACCACCGGGCCGCCGGAGTCACGTTCCTCCCGCCGGCCACCCGTCCCGGAGGCATCCCGCTCTGGATCGGCGGCCGGTGGCCCAACAAGCCGCCGCAGCGCCGGGCCGCACGGTTCGACGGCTACTTCGTCATCGGCCTCGGCGGACCCGAGGACGTCGCCGAGGCCCGGACGGCGATCGACGCGGCGCGAGCGGCGGCCGGGCGTCCTGACGAGCCGGTCGAGCTCGTCGTGCAGGTCGCCGGGGACACCGACCCCGAGGCGTGGGGCGACGCCGGCGCGAGCTGGGTCCTGACGCAGGTCGGGCCGTACCGGATGGACCTCGACGAGGTCCGCGCGGTCGTGGCGGCCGGCCCGCGCCCCTGACCGCCGGTCGGGGGCGAGGCGGCCGACCGCTGACGACGGAAGGCGGAAGGCTGAAGGCGCCTTCGCGAGGAAATCCCTCGCCCGACGCCCGCGACGCCGACAGACTGTCGCCGTGCCCAGCTTCGACGACCTCGTGGCCGAGGCGTCGGCGGTGGCCGTCGAGGGCTGGGACTTCTCCTGGCTGGACGGCCGCGCCAGCGAGGAGCGCCCGCCGTGGGCGTACGCCCGCACCGTCGCCCGGCGGCTCGAAGGCGCGACCGCGTCGCTCGACCTGCAGACGGGCGGCGGGGAGGTGCTGGCCGAGGCGGGGACCTACCCGCCGCTCGCGGTGGCGACGGAGGGGTGGCTGCCCAACCTGGCGGTGGCCGCCGACCGTCTCCGCCCGCGAGGCGTCACCGTGCTCGGCCACGACGGTGCGACACCGCTGCCGTTCGTCGACGGCGTCTTCGACCTGGTGACGAGCCGGCACCCGGTGAGCACCGACTGGCCCGAGATCGCCCGGGTCCTGGCGCCGGGAGGGACCTACCTCTCCCAGCAGGTGGGCCCGGCGAGCATGGTCGAGCTGAGCGAGGCGTTCCTCGGGCCCCTGCCCGACGCGCACCGGTGGCGGCGGCCCGAGGACGCCCGCGCGGCCGCGGAACGGTGCGGGCTCGAGGTCGTGGACCTGCGGTCGGTGAGGCTGCGGGCCGAGTTCGCCGACGTCGGGGCGATCGTCTACGTCCTGCGCACGTGCGTCTGGTGGGTGCCGGACTTCAGCGTCGAGCGGTACCGGCCGACCTTGCGCCGGCTCCACGACCGGATGGTGAGCGACGGACCCTTCGTCGCGCACTCCAGCCGCTTCCTCGTCGAGGCCCGCCGACCGGATCGCCAGCCATGACCGGTGCACCGGCGACGGGTGCGGCCGGGTGGACGTGAGCGCAACAGAGGGCCTTCGCTAAGCGCTTACGGCCGTAGGTGATTAGCGAGCCAGTAGGATGGCTCCCATGACGAAGGCCGGAGCTGAGGTGCGGGTGCCTCCGACCGACTGGGAGCCGCAGGTCTGGGACCCACCCACCGGCTTCGGGCAGACGCGTCGCGAGCGGGCCGCCCGGGGACGGGCGTACACCTCGGCTGTGCCAGCCCGGATCGCCGACCTCCGTCTGCAGGTCCCGCCGGCGCTCGCCGCCGACGCCGAGGACGCGGCCGCGGAGATCGCCCGCTTCGACGCCTCGACCGAGCACGGGCTGGGCGCGATCACCGCCGTGCTGCTGCGCTCGGAGTCGGCGTCCTCCTCCCAGATCGAGCAGATCAGCGCCTCCGCGCGGGCGATCGCCGAGGCCGAGCTGACGGGCTCGGGCAAGCCCAACGCCGTCGTCGTGGCCGACAACACCCGGGCCATGACGGACGCGGTCTCGTCGGCCGACGCGCTGACGGCGGAGGTGATCGCCGGGGTGCAGCGGGTGCTGCTCGAGCGGCACTCGCCGGGCCTGGTCGGTTGGCGCGAGGAGGCGGTGTGGATCGGCGGCGGGGGCTCGACCCCGGTCTCCGCCGACTACGTGGCGCCGGACCACCGGCGCATCGTCGGTGCCGTCGACGACCTGGTCGCCTTCGCGGCGCGCGACGACCTGCTGCTGCTGCCGCAGATCGCGATCGCCCACGCGCAGTTCGAGACCATCCACCCGTTCGCCGACGGGAACGGCCGGACCGGCCGCGCGCTCGTGCAGATCCTGCTGAGGAGCAAGGGCCTGACCCGGACGGCGACCGTGCCCGTCTCCGGTGGTCTGCTGACGGAGAAGAGCCGCTACTTCGACGCGCTCGAGGCCTTCCGCGAGGGCGACGCCGGCCCGATCGTCCGCCAGTTCGTCCGAGCCTCGCTCCGGGCGGTCGACCAGGGACGCCAGCTGGCGGCGCGCACCATCGAGCTGCGGGACACCTGGCGCGCGACGGTCCGGGCCCGCTCCGACTCCGCCGCCTGGAGGATCCTCGACCTGCTGCCGGCACACCCCGTGGTCGACGCCGAGACGATCGCCAGGGAGGTCGGTATCCACCCGAACAACGTGCGCCGCTCCGTCGCACCCCTCGTCGAGGCCGGGATCCTCGTCCCGAGCCAGCACTTCAAGAGCCACAAGTCGCTCTACCGGGCGCCGTCGGTGCTCGACCTGCTCGACGACTACGCCGCGGAGGTCGGCCGCCGCGAGCGCTGACCGGCCGGGCGCCGGCTCGACCGTCAGGCCGACGTCAGGCGCTCGGCGGGCTCGGGCGCCGGGGCGAGGGCGAGCGCTCCGAGGCGGTGGTTCCGCTCGACGTGCTGGCCGTAGTACGTCGCCGCGACGATCAGGACGGCCCCTCCGGCGGTGACGACGGACAGCGACTCGCCGCCGAGGGTGACGCCGACGGCGACGGCCCAGACGGGTTCGGTCCCCATCAGCAGGCTCGCGCGGCTCGGGGAGGTGCGCCGGATCGCCCAGGTCTGGGCCAGGAACGCGAAGACGGTGCAGGCCAGGGCGAGGTAGCCGAGCTGGGCCCAGGCGGCCGGCGGCAGGTGGGTCACCGTCCTGCCCAGCTCGGGCGCGGCCGCGGCGGACAGGAGCACGGCGCCCACGACGGCCTGGGTCGTCGTGAGGGTCAGGGAACCGTACGCGCGGCCCGTCGTCAGCCGCCCGATGAGGCTGACGTGGACCGCGCGGACGGCGGCGGCGGCCAGCATCAGGCCGTCGCCCCAGCCGGGTGCCCGGAACCCGTCGCCCGACACGAGTAGGGCCACCCCGACGACGGCGACGGCGGTGGCGGCGAAGAACGGCGCCGGCATCGGACGGCGCCGCCACAGGCCGTCGAGCAGCGGCGTGAGGACCACGGTCAGGCTGATGATCAGACCCGCGTTGGTCGCCGTCGTCCGCGACACCCCGAACGTCTCCAGCGTCAGCACCGCCGCCTGCGTGCACCCGAGCAGGACCCCGACCGCGAGCTCCCGCACGCTGGTGACCCGTACGTGCGCCCGCCGGCAGACGACGCCCAGCGCCACCGCCGAGATCGCGTAGCGCAGGGCGAGGACCACGAGGACCGGCGCCGCGAGGGTCAGGTCCTTGGCCACCAGGTAGCTGCTGCCCCAGACGAGGGCGACGCCCATGAGCACGAGGTCGGTGGCGAGGCCGGGCCGGGATCGGGTGATCTGCACGTGACCACGGTCCGGCCGCAGACGGTGAAGAACAAGGTCGACTTGGTGAAGCCACGTTGTAGCGTCGCTTCATGGACGTACGGCAGCTGGCGATCCTCCGCGAGCTCGGGGACCGCGGCAGCGTCACGGCGGTGGCCGGGGCGCTGCTGATCACGCCCTCGGCGGTGTCACAGCAGCTGGCCGCGCTGCAGCGGAACGTCCCGGTCCCGCTCACCCGGCGCCGGGGGCGCGTCCTCGCCCTCACCGACGCCGGCGAGGCGCTGGCGGCGGCGGCGACCGACGTGGCGACCGCGCTCGCCCGTGCCGAGGTCGCCGTCGACGCCTTCCTGACCGACCCGCGCGCGCCCGTCCGGGTCGCCGCGTTCTCGAGCGCGGGCACCGTCTTCTTCCCGGTGCTGGTCCGCGCCGCGGCCGCCGGCGGCCCGCCGGTGGAGTGCGCCGAGCACGACGTGGCGCAGTCGGCGTTCCCGGCGCTGTGCGCCGAGCACGACGTCGTCCTGGCCCACCGGCTCGACCACAGCCCGCCCTGGCCGCGCACGGTCACCGTGACGCCCCTGCTCCACGAACCCCTCGACGTCGCCCTGCCGGTCGGGCACCGCCTGGCGGACCGGTCGGCGGTCACGGCGACCGAGGTCGCCGGGGAACCCTGGGTCGCGGTCCACGAGGGCTTCCCGCTCCTCGCCCCGCTTCGGGCGATCGGCGCCGCGGGCGGACGGCCGCTCACCGTCGCCCACCGGGTCAACGAGCTCTCGGTCGTCGCCGCCCTGGTCGCGGCGGGCGCCGGGGTCGCGCTGATGCCGCGGCACACGGCCCCGGCGCCGCCCGGGGTCGTGCTCCGCCCGCTGCAGGACCTGGCCCTGGCCCGACGGGTCGACGCGCTCGTACGACCCGAGCGCACCCTGCGCAGCGGTGTCGCCACGGTGCTCGCGGAGCTGTCCCGGGCCGCCGCCGAGCTCGCGGAGCCGGCGATCCGCTGACGGCACGACCCCGACCTCAGTGGCGCGGACCAGGACCTGCGTGCGCGTGCGCGTTGGCGTGCCGGGCGAGGCCGTCGGCGAGGAGCCCGAGCCCCGCCTCGAACGCGGCCTCGTGGTCGACGGCGGGGGCGATCCCCTCCTCGCGCTCGCGGCCGAGGTCGGCCTGCTCCTCCAGCACGCTGCCGACGGTGAAGCGGCCCGCGGCCAGCAACGCCATCCTCGCGACGGTCTCGGGAACACCGCTCGAGGTCAGGAACGCCAGCTTGTGCTCGATGCGGCCGAGGTCGTCCCCCGCCGGACGTGACCCCGCGTGCAGGCGGGCACCGTCGCGCCGCTGCAGCAGCGTGCGGCGCAGGCTCCGCGCGTTGTCCCGGAACCACTCGAGCGGGTCGTCCTCGGGTGCGGGCAGCGGCGCCTGCGCGTGCGGGGTCATCGCCGCCTCGGCCATGGCCGCGAGGAGCTGCTCCTTGTTGCGGAAGTGCCAGTAGAGCGAGGGCTGCTCGACGCCGAGCCGCTGGGCGAGCCGGCGGGTGCTCACGGCGTCGAGGCCGACCTCGTCGAGGAGGTCGAGCGCGGCGTCGGTCACCACGTCCCGCGTCAGTCGTGTCGCTCGCGTCACGTTGCCAATCTATCAGTGATAGAGCATGCTCGGTCTCGAACCTATCGGTGATAGAGAACGGAGCGGGACATGGCGCGGACGACGGGTGCACGGCTGCGGGTGCTGGTGGCGGGCGGCGGCGTCGCCGGGCAGGCGGCCGCGTACTGGCTCGCCCGCGGCGGGCACGAGGTGGTCGTGGTCGAGCGGTTCCCGGCGCTGCGGGCGAGCGGCGCGCAGGTCGACCTGCGGGGGCAGGGCATCGAGGCGGTCGAGCGGATGGGCCTGCTCGACCAGGTGCGGGCGGCGCGGGTGGACGAGCCCGGGGTCGCCTTCGTCGACGGCCGCGGCCGGCGGCTGGGCACCGTCATGGCCAACACGTCCGGCCAGGGGCGCCAGACCTTCACCTCGGAGTACGAGATCATGCGCGGCGACCTCGTGAGGATCCTCCACGAGGCGACCAAGGACGACGTCGAGCACGTCTTCGACGCGAGCGTGACGGGCTTCGAGCAGGACGGGGACCGCGTGGTCGCCCGGTTCGCGGACTCCTCGACCGACGACTTCGACCTCCTGGTCGCCGCGGACGGGCAGGGTTCCCGGATCCGCCAGGCCCTCCTGCCCGCGGGGGAGGACCCCTACCGGCGGCTCGGGATCCACATGGCCTACTGGTTCGTGCCGCGCACCGCGTCCGACGACGCCGTCCGGGACACGTTCGTGGCTCCCGGAGGCCGGATGATCATGCGCAGGAGCCACCACCCGGACTGGACGCAGGCGTACTTCGTCCTCCGCGAGGACTCGGCGGAGGCCCGCGCCGTGCACCGCGAGCCGGTGGAGGCGCAGCAGGCGTTCTGGGCCGGGCGGTTCGCCGACGCCGGGTGGCAGGCCGACCGCTTCGTCGCGGGCATGCGGGAGAGCCCGGGCTTCTACTCGCAGGAGGCGCTGCAGGTGCGCACCTCGACCTGGTCGCGGGGCCGGGTCGTGCTGGTCGGCGACGCCGCCCACTGCGCGTCACCCTTCAGCGGGATGGGCATCTCGGCCGGCCTGGTCGGCGCTCACGTCCTGGCGGGTCAGGTCAACGAGCACCCGGGCGACCTGGGGGCCGCCCTGGCCGCGTACGACGCGCAGCTGCGGCCGTTCGTCGACGTCGTGCAGGCGACGGTCAAGCCGCGGCTGCTCGCGCTGGGTATGCCGCAGAGCCGGTGGGGCGTCGCGGCCGTGCGCACGGCCACGGCGGCGGCGCTGGCTCTGCACGTCCCCGACCTCGTCGCTCGGCGCTCGAGCACCGACCGCGGCGGCGAGTGGCAGCTGCCGCCCGACCCGGCGCCGGTCGTCGCGGCCGGTCCGACCTTCGGGCAGCCCGCGGGGCTCTGACCGGCCGCGTGGCCGCGGCGGCGTCCCTCCGGGCCGGACCCTGAGACCATCACGGGGTGGTGCGCGTCGACTTCCTCCCGGGCGAGGCGCGGGCGGGGACCGGGACGCTGCGCTTCGGGGAGCCGGCGCGCACGGTCGTCGCGACCTCCCTGGAGGCGGTCGTGCCGGCGCTGCGGGAGGTCGACGAGGCGAGCGCGGCGGGGTGGTGGGCCGTCGGGTTCGTGACCTACGACGCGGCGCCGGCGTTCGACCCGGCGTTCGCCGTCCCGGGCCGGCGCGCGGAGGGCGCCGCCGCGCTGCCGCTGGTCTGGTTCGGGCTGCACCGGGCGCCGCTCGACCTGCCCGCGGACGGCGCGGCGTCGGCGGTGCCCGGCGGCTGGCGGGCCGCGGTGGAGCGCGACGCGTACGCGGCGGCGTTCGACCAGGTGCAGGCGGCCGTCCGGCGCGGGGACACCTACCAGACGAACCTCACCCTGCCGCTGACGGCGTCGTGGGACGACGGCGCCGCCGACCCGGGCCGGTACGCACAGCTGCTCACCGCCCAGGGGCCCTGCTTCGGGGCGTACCTGGACCTCGGTCGGCACCACGTGCTGTCGGTGTCGCCGGAGCTGTTCTTCGCCCGGCGCGGGAGCACGGTCACGACGCGCCCCATGAAGGGGACCGCCCGGCGCGGGCGCTCGAGCGCGGAGGACGCCGGACGGCTGGCGGCTCTGCTCGGCAGCGAGAAGGAGCGCGCCGAGAACGTGATGATCACCGACCTGCTGCGCAACGACCTCGGGCGCGTGGCCGTCCCGGGGACGGTCGACGTGCCGGCGCTCTGCGTGCCCGAGCGCTACCCGACGGTCTGGCAGCTGACCTCCACCGTGACGGCCGAGGTGCCGCCGCGGACGGGGCTGGGCGAGGTCTTCGCGGCGCTGTTCCCCTGCGGTTCCGTGACGGGGGCGCCGAAGGTCTCGACGATGCGCCTGATCGAGCGGCTCGAGCCGCACCCGCGCGGCCTCTACTGCGGGGCGGTCGGCGTGGTGGCGCCCGGCGGAGACGCGACGTTCAGCGTGGGGATCCGGACGGTGGTGGCCGACACGCTCACCCGGACGGCCGTCTACGGGGTAGGCAGCGGCGTGACCGTCGACTCGACGGCGGCGGGGGAGCACGACGAGCTGCTGGCCAAGGCGGCCGTGCTGACGGCCCCGCCGCGGCCGGCGTTCGACCTGCTCGAGACGCTGCGGCTCGAGGAGGGCGCCTGGTGGGCCCTCGAGGAGCACCTGGACCGGCTCGCCGCCTCGGCGGCCTGGTTCGGGCGGCCCGACCCGGCGCCGGCCGCCCGCGCGGCGCTCGCGGAGGTCGTGCGTACGCACCCCACGGGGCGCTGGCGGGTCCGGCTGACCGTGGACGAGCCGGGTCGGGCGGCGACGACGGTCGTGGCCCTCCCGGCGAACCCCGACGTCCCGCTCAGCCTCGTCCTCGCGGAGGCGCCGGTGGACGCGCAGGACGTCTTCCTCGCGCACAAGACGACGTGGCGCGAGGCGTACGCGCCGCACCGCGCCCACGCCGCGGCGCGGGGTGCGGACGACGCGCTGCTGTGGAACCGCGACGGCCAGGTCACCGAGACGACGATCGGCAGCGTGGTCCTGCACGACGCCGGCGGCTGGTGGACCCCGCCGGTGTCGTGCGGGCTGCTCCCCGGGGTCGAGCGCGGCCTCGCGCTGGCCGACGGCCGGCTCCGGGAGCGCGTGCTGACCGTCGCCGAGGTGACCGCGGCGCTGGGCGCCGGCGCGGAGCTGTGGTTCCTCAACAGCGTGCGGGGCTGGCGCCGGGCCGTGCTCCTGGACTGAGCGACGACCCGGCACCCTCGGTCAGTGCGGCAGGAGCCTGCGTGTCGAGGCGAACAGCGCACCGCCGAGGGCCACGGCGACGGCGCCGGTGACGAAGACGGTGTGGACGCCGTACCCGTCGAGCAGGGCGCCGCCGAGGGCTGCGCCGAGCGCGATCGCGAGCTGGAAGTTCGCCACGAAGAGCCCGCCGGCGGCCTCCTTGCGGTCCGGCTCCGCGCGGGACGCCCAGGTCTGCGACGTGGTCGGGATGCCGCCGAAGCCGAGGCCCCAGACCGCGACGGCGGCGAAGGTGAGCACCACGGAACCGTCGGCGAGCGAGAAGCCGACGATCGCCAGGGCCATCAGCAGCGGGACCGTCACCATCACGACACCGAGGTGCCGGTCGGCGAAGAGGCCGGCCACGACGTTGCCGACGAGGCCGCCGACGCCGTAGACGGCGAGGAGGACCGCGATCAGGGCGGGGGTGAGCGTCGGCATGCCCTCGGCGGCGGTGCGGATGAACGTGTAGCTGCCGAAGTGGCCGGCGATCATCACCGCGAGGCCGAGCAGGCCCAGGACGATGATGCGGCGCCGGAGCACGGCCAGCAGCGTGCGGATGCCGTCGCTGGCCGCGGCCGGGATCGACGGCATCGCGACGACGAAGAGGACGACGGCGGCGGCGGTGGCGATCGCGACGGCCCAGAAGACGGCCCGCCAGCCGAAGTACGAGCTGATCAGCGCGCCGAGCGGGACGGCGGCGACGGTGGCGGCGGAGACGCCGAGGTTGACCACCGACATGGCGCGCCCGAGCTTCTCGGCCGGGACGAGCTGGGAGGCGACGGCGAGGGCCATCGACCAGGTGCCGGCGAGCGCGACGCCGAGGAGCAGGCGCGACACGACGACGACCGCGTACGTCGGGGCGATCGCGCTCAGCAGGTTGGAGACCACCGCGAGGACCAGCAGCCCGATGATGAGGCGGCGGCGGTCGAGGCGCGGGAACACCAGCGCCATCGACGGGCCCGCGACCATGCCCACGAGCGCGGTCGCGGTGACGACCTGCCCGGCGACGCCCTCGGAGACGCCGAGGTCGGCGGCCATCAGGGGCAGCAGGCTGGCGGGGAGGAACTCGCTGGTGACGAGGGTGAAGACCGCGACCATGAGCGCGATGACGCCGGCCCAGCCCGAGCGGGTCCTCCCGGTGGCGTTCGCCGGTGCGGGTGCGGGTGCGGGGGCGACGGAGACCGGTGCGGTGCTCGTCATGGGGTTCAGCTCCTTGGGGGCGCGCCGCCCGGGGGGCGGCGCGTGCAGGCCTGGTCGAGACGTCGGGACGTGTGCCCGGCGGACGATGGCGGGCCGTGCGGAGAGCGGTGGTGCGGCGTACGAGCGGGTGGTCGTGCTCTGGTTTCGTGCGTCGCCGCAACGGGCAACCTCCGGCCGCCGGGATTCCTTCCCGGTTCCGGGCGACTTTCTTGCGCTATCTAAGCGAACAGTCCGGCGCTGGTGAGCAGGACACGGCGCCGGGCGGCGTCCTGGTCGTCGTGGAAACGGTCGGTGGCCCACGAGACGGCGAGCACGAGCTCGTACAGCGTCGCGCCGTCGACGTCGGCGTGCAGGTCGCCGGAGGCGCGGGCGGCGTCGAGGAACGCGTCGAGGCGCAGGTGGACCGGGTTGCAGGTCGAGCTGACGGGGGAGTCCGCGCCGGCGTGGGCGTTGGCCAGGCAGTAGGGCAGGTCGTGCCAGATCCGCAGCTGCCAGGCCAGGCGGACGAGCCACTGCGTCAGGGCCTCGCGCGGCGGCAGCGTGCGCGCCAGCTCGTCCGCCTCCGCGAACGCGTCGACCAGCTCGGCCTGCATGACCTCGGCGAGCAGGTCGTCGCGGGTGGGGAAGTTCCGGTAGAGCGTGGCGTTGCCGACCCCGGCCCGGGTGGCGACGGCGTCGAGCGGCGTCAGCACGCCGTCCGCCTCGAAGGCCTCGCGCGCCGCCGTGATGATCGCGTCCCGGTTGCGGCGGGCGTCGGCGCGCAGCGGACGCGCGGTCCCTGTGACGGACGCCATGGGCCCACCCTCCTTGAACAAACGGGGAGTGTCCCCACATACTGCTTCTGGGGGAGTTCCCCACTTAGTCAAGGAGTCTAGATGCAGTCACCCCGCTCGACATCACTCAGCGGTCGTCACGTCCTGGTGACCGGTGCCAACGGAGGGCTCGGCGAGCAGTTCGTCGCGCAGGGTCTGGAACGCGGTGCGGCCAAGGTGTACGCCGCCGCCCGCTCGACGCGGAGCTGGGACGACCCGCGGGTCGTGGCCCTCGACCTCGACCTCACCGACCCCGAGGCGCCGGCGCGCGCGGTCGCCGCCGCGCCGGACGTCGACGTGCTGATCAACAACGCGGCGATCGCCCCGTCGGACGACACGATCACCGGCCCCGAGGAGGAGCTGCGGCGCATCTTCGAGACCAACTTCTTCGGCACCCTGCGTCTCAGCAACGCCTTCGCCCCGGTGCTCGGGGCGAACGGCGGCGGCACCCTCCTGAACATCCTGTCCGCGGCTGCCTGGATCAGCATGCCCACCGGCTACGCCGCGTCGAAGGCGGCGATGTGGTCGGCCACGAACGCGTTGCGCCTGCAGCTGGAGGGCCAGGGCACCCAGGTCGTCGGGCTGCTCGTCGGCATGATCGACACCCCGATGACGGCGGGCTGGGACGTCCCCAAGGTCACCGCCGCGAGCGTCGTCGCGCAGGCGTACGACGCGGTCGGCGACGGCACGCTGGAGGTGCTGGCCGACGGGACCACGCGCGACCTCAAGACGCGCCTCTCGACGCCGGCGGAGGAGCTCTACCCGTGGGTGCACGAGCAGATCGCGGGCCTGGCCGCGACCCGCTGACCCCGAGGCGTGTCCGCCGGTCCGGCGGGCACGCCCGGCTGGTGCCGGTCAGACCGCTGTGCGCCCGCCGTCGACGGGCAGCACGGCGCCGTGGACGAAGCTCGCCGCGTCGCCGACGAGGAACGCGACCGCCTCGGCGATCTCCTCCGGCTGCCCAGGCCGCCCCGCGGGCCCGGCGGCGGCCAGCTGGTCGAGCGCCTCACCCATGGCGGCGGTGCCCTCGGTGCGCGTCGGGCCCGGGCTCACGGCGTTGACCCGTACGCCGGACGGGCCGAACTCCGCGGCCCAGGACTTGGTGAGCAGGACGAGCGCGGCCTTGCTCGCGCCGTAGAGGCCCATGCCGGCGGCGCCGAACTCCGCCACCATCGTCGTCACGTTGACGACCGCACCGTTCCCGCGCGCGGCCATCGCGGGGGCGAGCGCGGCGACGAGGAAGTACGGCGCGGTCACGTTCACGGCCAGCACCCGGTCGACGTCCTCCGGGGTCGTCTCCGCGGTCGGCCCGAAGGGGAAGATCCCCGCGCTGTTGACGAGCACGTCGACGTGACCGTCGCCCAGCTCGGTCGCGCGCCGGGCCAGCTCCCGAGCGCTGGCCGCGTCGGTGAGGTCGGCGGCGACGAAGTCCGCCGTGCCCCGCGCGGCGCGGACGGCGGCCACGGTGGCGTCGCCGCGCTCGGCGTCCCGTCCCGAGACGACGACATGGGCGCCGCGGGCGGCGAGGGTGAGCGCGACCGCGCGGCCGATGCCGCTGGTCGCGCCGGTGACGAGCGCGGTGCGCCCGAGGAGGTCGGTGGTCATGAGGTTCCCTTCGGTGGAGTGATCGCTCCAGAATGGTCGGAAGTTTCTGGAGACACCACTCCAAAGTCGGCTACCCTCGCTCCATGAGCACGTCCGCCGTCCCGCGGCCCTCCTCGCACCGGCTGACCCCGAAGGGGGAGGCGACGCGGGCCCGCATCGTCGAGGCCGCCTCGACGCTCGTCTTCGCCCACGGCGTCACCCGGACCGGCGTCGAGGACATCCAGCGCGAGGCGGGGGTGAGCGCCTCGCAGCTCTACCACTACTTCGGCGACAAGCAGGCGCTGATGCGGGCCGTCATCGCCCACCAGACCGAGGCGGTGCTCGCGACTCAGCGACCCGAGCTCGACGCCCTCGACAGCTTCGAGGCGCTGGGCCGCTGGCGGGACCGGCTGGTGACGCTGCAGCGCTCGCGCCACTGCGCCGGCGGCTGCCCGATCGGGTCGATCGCCTCCGAGCTGGCCGACGAGGACCCCGAGGCGCGCGAGGACCTGGTCGCCGGCTTCGAGCAGTGGGAGGCGCCGATCCGCTCGGGCCTGGCCACGATGCGCGAGCGCGGTCTGCTGCAGGAGGGGACCGACACCGACCGCCTCGCGCTGGCCCTGCTCGCCGCCCTCCAGGGCGGGCTGCTGCTCACCCAGACGCGCCGGACCACCGTGCCGCTCGAGGTCGCCCTGGACTCGACGATCGAGCTGATCCGCTCGTACGCGGTCTGACCCTCCGACCGAGGACCGGGGAGCGTCGGCGACGCGGGACGTGGACGAGCCGGACGTGGTCGCAGCGGTCGAACCGGCGCGCGTCGCGCAGCTCGAGGTCCACGGATCCTGAGCAGAGCGGTGGGTCACCGCCGAGGACCCGGGTCGGCGACCACCAGGTGCAGGTTCTCCGGCCGTGCGGCGGCGCTACAGGCTTGCGACGAAGAGACCGTGCACGCGGGTGTCGCCGGTCGCCTCGGGGTGGAACGACGTGGCGAGCAGCGGGCCCTGGCGGACGGCGACCGGGTGGCCGGCCGCGGTCGCCAGCACCTCGACCCCGTCGCCGGTGCGCTCGACCCAGGGCGCGCGGATGAACACCGCGTGCACGAGGCCGTCGACGCCGGTGAGGTCGATGTCGGTCTCGAACGAGTCGACCTGACGCCCGAACGCGTTGCGCCGCACGGTGACGTCCAGCCCGCCGAAGGTCTGCTGGTCGGGCAGGCCGTCGACGAGCGCGTCGGCGAGCATGATCATCCCGGCGCAGGAGCCGTACGCGGGCAGCCCGGCGCGCAGGGCGGCGACCAGGGGTTCCCGCAGGGCGAAGCGGCGCGAGAGCCGGTCGATGACGCTGGACTCGCCGCCGGGGACCACGAGGCCGTCGAGGCCGACGAGCTCCTCAGGACGGCGGACCCTGCGCGTCCGGGCGCCGACCGAGGTGAGCACCCGCTGGTGGTCGACCACGTCGCCCTGCAGCGCGAGGACGCCCACGAGCGGGCCGTGCGCCGGTCCCACGAGGGACTGCCCGGGGCTGGCCTCGAGCAGCGTCACCAGCCGCGCTGGGCGAGGCGGTGCGGCTCGGGGACGTCGTCGACGTTGATGCCGACCATGGCCTCGCCGAGACCGCGCGACACCTTGGCGATCATCCCGGGGTCGTCGTGGAACGTCGTGGCCGCGACGATGGCGGCGGCGCGCTGCGCGGGGTTGCCGGACTTGAAGATGCCCGAGCCGACGAAGACGCCCTCGGCGCCGAGCTGCATCATCATCGCCGCGTCGGCCGGGGTCGCGATGCCGCCCGCGGTGAAGAGGACGACGGGCAGCTTGCCGGTCTCGGCGACCTCGGCGACGAGCGCGTACGGGGCCTGGAGCTCCTTGGCCGCGACGTAGAGCTCGTCCTTGGACAGGTTCTGCAGGCGGCGCATCTCGGCGCGGATCGTGCGCATGTGCGTGGTGGCGTTGGAGACGTCGCCGGTGCCGGCCTCGCCCTTGGAGCGGATCATCGCCGCGCCCTCGGAGATGCGGCGCAGGGCCTCGCCGAGGTTGGTCGCGCCGCAGACGAAGGGGACCGTGAAGGCCCACTTGTCGATGTGGTGCGCATAGTCGGCCGGGGTGAGGACCTCGGACTCGTCGACGTAGTCCACGCCGAGGGACTGCAGGACAGCAGCCTCGACGAAGTGGCCGATGCGCGCCTTGGCCATGACGGGGATCGAGACGGCGTCGATGATCCCGTCGATCATGTCCGGGTCGCTCATCCGGGCGACGCCGCCCTGGGCGCGGATGTCGGCGGGGACCCGCTCGAGCGCCATCACCGCGACCGCGCCGGCGTCCTCGGCGATCTTGGCCTGCTCGGCGTCGACCACGTCCATGATCACGCCGCCCTTGAGCATGTCGGCCATGCCCCGCTTGACGCGGTCCGTGCCGACCTGTGCGGCGCCGTTCGTGCTCTCGCTCATCCGTCTCTCCCTGCTCGCCCGACCAACCGGGCAAGTCTAGGAGCGGCACCGACGACCGGGGCCCCGTCCAGCAGCGTGGGACGGGGCCCCGGCCGGGTCACCAGACGCGCGTGCGCGCGGTGCCGGTGCCGACCCCCGAGACCGGGAACGCGGGGTAGGTCCGCCCCGGCTCCTTCCGCTCGCCGAGGAGGTCGACGTCGATCACGACCGGGCTGCCGTCGCGCTCCTCGAACTCGAGCCCGGCGAAGCGCACGTGCTCGAGGTCGGCGCCCGTGACGACCCCGACCTGCGTGCCGAGGAACCCCTCCGGCAGGTCGGTCTCGAGGAACACCTGGTCGCCCTCGGCGCCCGTCTCGACGACGACGCGCACCGAGACCGTGCCGTCGAGCACCAGCGCGTCCGGCTCGCCCTCGAAGGCCTTGGCCTGCCCGGCGTAGACGTTCGAGCGGACGTAGGCCGGCTGCGGGACGCCCGGGTAGCGGTCGTGGTCGCCCGGCGGCTGCGCGTCGATCAGGCCGAGGTAGTCGGCGAAGCTCGTCGGGTGGCCGTCGTAGAGGGCGGTGCCGTAGCCGTAGCGCGGGTTGAACTCCGCGCCGTGGCCGTACGCCTCCTCGCCCTGCCCGTCGAGGAACAGGTTGCCGATCCAGCGGTCGTCGGCGCCGTAGATGACGGCGTAGCCGGCGACCTGCGTGCTGTGCGCGCGGTGGTACGGCGTGGCGCGGTCCATGACCTTCTCCAGGCGCAGCGAGCCGCACAGGACGTTGCCGACGTAGGCGCCGCCCTGGCTGAACGACTCGACCGAGACGGGGGAGGCGAAGACGTTGTGGTCGACGACGTACGGGCCGTGGCTCACCTCGACGAAGAGGTCGCGGCTGTTGTGGGCGAAGACGTTGCGCGAGACGCGCGTGCCCTGCGTCTCCCAGTCCAGCCAGGTGCCGAGCGAGCAGTCGTGGATGTAGTTGTGCCGGATGTCGACGTCGATCGCGGCGTGCAGCTTGATGCCGCCGATCTCGTAGCCGTAGTACTGCCGGCGCGTGGCGATGTGGTGGATGTGGTTGTCCTCGATGGTCGAGAACACGCAGCCCAGGTGGCCGACGACGCCGTTCTGCCCGCAGTCGTGGATGTGGTTGCGGCGCACGACGTGCGAACCGATGTGCTCGGCGTCCCAGCCGATCTGCTCGGCGGAGAAGACCGACTCCAGCTGGTACTGGTAGCCGGGCTTGTCCAGGCGCGTCGTCGAGAAGTTGTGGCCGGTCGACGCCTCCTTGCCCAGGGAGACGGCCGAGCACTTGGCGTCGTGGATGTCGTTGTCCTCGATGACCCAGCCCTTGGCCCAGTTGGGGCCGATCAGGCCGGGCTGGTCCGCCGTCGGCGGCGTCCACGGGCACGCGGCCTGCGCGAGCTCGAAGCCGCGGACGGTGATCCAGTCGAGGTGGTGCTGGGTGGGGTAGAAGACCGAGCGGCGCACGTTGATCTCGACCAGGCGCGCGTTGGGGTCGGCGTCGCCGAAGTTGGCGGTGATCGTCGTGACGTCGTCGTCGACCGCCGCGTGCCACACGCGCTGCGTCTGGTCGGGGTCGGCGACCGGCTGCGGGATGCCCGTCCAGTGGTCCGTCACCTCGGTCCGGCGCTCCGGCTGGCCGACCTCGCCCACGGTGGCCACCTCGGAGAAGGCGACGCCGTCGAGGTAGACCTCGCCGAGGTGCTGGCGCGGCGAGTCGCGCTCGGGGCGCACGATCCAGTCGCCGTCGATCTCCTCGACGTAGGGGTTGAAGTCGCCGAAGAGCGCGTTGTCCACGCGCGCCCGCCACACCGGACCGCCGACCTGCTCCCAGCCGGTGACGCGCTCCGAGCCCTTGACCACCACGTGCTCGCCCTCGGCGGCCTCGTAGGTGATGCGGCGGTTCTCGCCCAGCCCGCCGCGACGGGGGACGACCCACTCGCGGTACTCGCCGGCGTGCACGCGGACGGTGTCGCCGGGGTGCGCCGCGGCGGCCGCGCGGTTGATCGTGCGGAAGGGCTGCTCCGCCGAGCCGTCGGCGGCGTCGGTGCCGGTGGTGGCGACGTGGAAGACCGTCATGGTTCAGGTGCCTCGATCTGTGGGGACGGGTGGGGGATGCGTGGAGGTGGGGGAGGGGAACGCCCCCTGAGCTGGTCGAAGGGCTCCGGAAGGGGGGAACGCCCCCTGAGCTTGTCGAAGGGCCCCGGAGGGGGGAACGCCCCCTGAGCTTGTCGAAGGGCCCCGGAGGGGTTGGCTCCTGCTCGCCCCAGGTCCACGCCGACCTCTTCGAGGCCCTTCGACAGGCTCAGGGAGCGTTTGCCTGGCTCAGCGGAGTGTTCGGCAGGCTCAGGGAGCGTTCGCCTCTCGGGGAGCGTTCGTCCAGCTCAGGCAGCTGGGGCTGACGTGACCGTCGCCGCGGGCGACCCTCCGGACAGGGTCGACCGCGGCGACGGACGTGCGGGAGCGGTCAGGCGCCCCGGGTGCCCAGCAGGTGCTCGATCGCGAGGCGCTGCAGGCGGGCGTAGCCGTAGCCCTGCTCACGCGCGCGGTCGATGTCGAACGACTCGTACGACGACGCGTCGTCGAGCAGGTCGTCGTAGGACTCGCCCTCGTTCAGCGTCGGCTGGGAGAGCTCGGCCACACGGGCCGCCTCGAGGGCCTCCTGGACCTCCGGGTCGGCACGGAAGCCACGGGCCTTCTCACGCAGCCGGATGTAGAGCTCCATGTTGGCGCGCGCCGACTCCCAGACGCCCTCCATGCTCTCGGTGCGCAGCGGCTTGTAGTCGAAGTGACGGGGCCCGTCGTACGTGGGCCCGCCGCCCGGTGCGCCGCACTCGAGCAGGTCGACGGTGGAGAAGGCCTGCAGCAGGTCGCCGTAGCCGAAGACCAGGTCCTGGTCGTAGCGCGGGCCCTTCTGGCCGTTGAGGTCGATGTGGAAGAGCTTGCCCTGCCACAGCGCCTGCGCGATGCCGTGCGTGTAGTTGAGCGAGGCCATCTGCTCGTGGCCGGTCTCGGGGTTGATGCCGACCATCTCGTGGTGCTCGAGCTGGCTGATGAAGGCCAGCGCGTGCCCGATCGAGGGGAGCAGGATGTCGCCGCGGGGCTCGTTCGGCTTGGGCTCGATGGCGAAGCGCAGGCCGTAGCCCTTGTCGATCGAGTACTGCGCGAGCATGTCGATGCCCTCGCGGTAGCGGTCGAGGGCGGCCTGGATGTCCTTGGCGAAGTCGACCTCGGAACCCTCGCGGCCGCCCCAGAAGACGTAGGTCTGGGCGCCGAGCTCGGCGGCCAGGTCCATGTTCCGCATGACCTTGCGCAGCGCGTAGCGGCGCACGGAGCGGTCGTTGCTGGTGAAGCCGCCGTCCTTGAAGACCGGGTCGCTGAAGAGGTTCGTGGTGACCATCGGCACGACGAGGCCGGTGTCGGACAGAGCCTGCTTGAAGTCGGCGATGATCTTGTCGCGCTCGGCGGCGCTGCTGCCCGGCGGGACGAGGTCGTCGTCGTGGAACGTGATGCCGTACGCGCCGATCTTCGCCAGCTCGTGGACCGCCTCGGGACCGGCGAGCACCGGCCGCGTCGCCTCGCCGAAGAGGTCGCGGGCCTGCCAGCCCACGGTCCACAGGCCGAAGCTGAACTTGTCCTCGGGCTTCGGGGTGCGGTCCAGCTCGGTCGCTGCTGGTGCGGTCATGGTTCTCCTTCTGTGGGTGGTCCCGGGGTGGTGCTGCCCCGGGGCGCGCGGGTCGGGCAGGGTCCCGGCGCGGCTCGTCCCTCAGCCCACCACGGGCCCCGAGCCGGTCGCGGGGCGGGGTCGCCGCCGCGTCCGGCTCGGGACACGTGGGGTGGGTCCGAGGGAGGTGGGTGGTCGTGCCCCCCGACGGCTCAGGGGCACGGAGGTCCGGCTCGGCTCAGCTCAGGGCCGGGCCTACTTGCTGAACCCGGCGGTGAGGCCGCTGAGGAGCTGGCGCCGGCCGACCACGTAGAGCACGAGGATCGGCAGGGTCGTCAGCATCACCGACGCGAGGATCGCCGGGACGTTGACGCCGTACTGGCCCTGGAAGGTCCACAGCGCCAGCGGGAGCAGGCGCTTGTCGGGGTCCTGGGTCAGGATCAGCGGCAGCAGGAAGCCGTTCCACACCGCCAGCGCGTTGTAGATGGTCACGGTGACCAGCGCCGGCCGGGTGAGCGGGAAAGCCAGGTGCCACAGCGTGCCCCACTCGCTCGCGCCGTCGGTCCGCATCGACTCGAAGAGCTCCTTCGGGACGTCGCGGATGAAGTTGCTCAGCACGAGCACCGACAGCGGGATCGCGAACGCGATCGACGGCAGGATGATCGCCGCCAGCGTGTTGTAGAGCCCGAGCTTGATGATCAGCAGGTAGACGGGGATGATCGTCGCCTGCAGCGGGATCGCCAGCCCCAGCAGGAACATCGAGTTCATGAACCGCAGCCCTCGCCGGTGCGCGTTGCGGATGATCGCGTACGAGGCGAGGAAGCTCAGCAGGACCGCCGGGACGACCGAACCCACCGCGACGATGACGCTGTTGAAGAAGTAGCGGATGAAGTCGTTCTCGATGACCAGCTGGTAGTTCTCCAGCGTCGGGGCCGTGGGCGGGGCGAGCGGGTTGGCCAGGAAGTACACGCTCTGGCTCTTGAAGCTCGTGACCACGATCCAGTAGATCGGGATGATCACGATCGCGAGCCACACGAAGCTGAGCAGCCCGCCGAGCCAGTTGGGCCGGCTCGTGCCGCGCAGGGTGGCGCCCCGCTCGGGCGCGCTGCGCCCGCCGCTCTTCCTCGTGCGGGTCTGGACCTTGTCGGAGGTGATCGTCGCCATCTCAGGCTCCTTCCAGCTGGCTCTCGTCGCCACGACCGCCGAGGCGGCGCAGCAGCAGGGCGAGCACGAGCCCGACGACCACGAGGATCACGGCGATCGCGGAGGCCGGCCCCATCAGGTGGGCCTGGAAGCCGGTCTTGTACATGCTCAGCGCTAGCACCTGGGTGGTGTCGCCGGGACCGCCGGCGGTCAGCACGAAGATCAGGTCGAAGAAGGTCAGCGACCCGACGACCATCAGCGTCGAGGACGTGATGATCGTGTACTTCAGCTGCGGCAGGGTGATGTTGAAGAACTGCTTCACCCGGCCCGCCCCGTCGATCAGCGCCGCCTCGTACAGCGACGCCGGGATCTGGCGCACGCCGCCTTGGTAGATGAGCGAGTGGAACGGGATGTACTGCCAGGACACGACGAAGATCAGCGTGGCCATGGCCAGCACCGGGCGCCCGAGCCAGTCCTGCGACAGCGCGTCGATGTGCAGCCCGGCGCCCATCCCGAAGTTCGGGTCGACGAGCGCCTTGAAGGTGATGGCGATGGCGGCCGAGCTGAGCAGCAGCGGCACGAAGTAGAGCACCGCCAGCACGGCCCGGTAGCGCTGCGAGCCCGCCAGGAACGTGCCCAGCAGGATGCTCATCGGCGTCTGCACGATCCAGCTGAGCGCCATCACGAGGAAGGTCACCCAGACGGTGTGCGGCAGGTTCGGGTCGGTCAGGATCGTCCGCCAGCTCGTGGCGCCGCTGAAGGTGATCGGCCCGATGCCGTCCCAGGTCGTGAAGGACAGCGCCAGCACGCCCAGCAGCGGGACGATGCCGAAGAGCAGGAAGAACGCGAACGCGGGCAGCGCCATCCAGGTGAGGTTCGCACCCTTGATGCCGCTGCTCCCGCCGCCCGACCGTGACGGCGCTGCTGCCGTCACGGCCGGTGCGGCGAGGGCCGTCACTTGTTAGTTGCCTTGTTCATGCTCTCCACCCACTGCTCAGGGGTGATCGAGAGCTGGAAGAGCTTGGCGATGTTGTCCAGCAGGGTCTCGGCGGCCGACGGCGACAGCGCCTGGTCCCACGACTGGGCGAACACCTTGGCGTTGCTCGCGGTGTTGTAGATGAACTTGAGGAACTCCGAGTCGCCCCCGGTGAACTTCGAGTCCGCACCCTTGACGATCGGCACGTTGCCGTTGTCGACCCACTCCTGCACCTCGGCGTCGGCGAGGACGGCGGTCGCGAAGAACTTCTTCGCGGTCTCCTTCTGCTCGTCGGTGGCCTTGGAGGAGATGGACAGGTACTGGCCCGGGTTGCCGACGGTGTCGCTCGGGTCGCCCTTGCCGCCCTCGACGGTCGGGAAGTTCATGAAGCCGAGGTGGCCGCCGGAGACGAAGTCGCCGCCGTCCTTCTTCATCGTCCCGTAGGTCCACGCGCCGTGGAGCATCATCGCGGTCTTGCCGGTGTAGAGCAGCGCGAGGTCGGCGTTGGAGTCGGCGGTGATCGAGGAGAAGCCCTTGATGAAGCCCTGCGCCTTCACCAGGTCCTGGACCTTGGTCAGCATGTCGGTGACGGCCGGGTCGGACCAGGCGTCCTGCTTGCCGTTGAAGGCGTTCTCGAAGACCTCGGGACCGCCGATGCGGTCGAGCAGGAACTCGAGCCACATCATGTTGGTCCAGCGCGACTGGCCGCCCAGCGAGAACGGGGCGATGCCCGCGCCGTTGAACTTGTCGACGAGGTTCATCACGTCGGTCCAGGTGGCCGGCGGCTGCGCCCCGACCTTGTCGAAGAGCGTCTTGTTGTAGTACATGACGATCGGCGCGACGGTCTCGGCCGGCATCGCGTAGATCTTGTCGCCGACCGAGCCGGCGGCGAACGCGGACGGGAAGAGCCGGTCCTTGACCGCGGCGTTCTCGCCGAACCACGAGGTCAGGTCCTCGACCTCGTTGTTCTCCGCGTAGCCACGCAGCGTGCCGCCGCCCCAGCCCCAGATGATCGTCGGGCCCTGGCCCGCGCCGATCGCGGTCGCGATCTTGGTCTTGTACGCGTCGTTCTGGAACTCGGTGTAGTCGATCTTGGTGTTCGGGTTGGCGTCGTTGAAGCGCTTGACCGTGTTCTCACGGATCCCCTGGCCGGGCTGGCCGGTGAGGAACCAGTGGGTGGCGTTCTTGCCGTCGCCGCCACCACCGGTGCCGCCGCCGGCACCGCTGCCGCCGGCGCCGGTCTGGGTGGGGGCGCTGCCGCCGCAGGCGGCGAGGGTTCCGGCCGCCGCGGCGCTGAGGCCGAGGCCGAGAAAGCCGCGACGAGTCGTTCTGGGATCCACGTTGATCTCCCTGCTACGAGCGGCTGCGCCGCTGCGTGGACGTGAGTCGGTTGCTGGCGTCGTTGTTCTTTCGCAGGCTTTTCGTAGCCTGCGAAAGGCAACGTAGGTCGGAGTCTAAGCGCTGTCAAGGTTGACGCGGGTCACAGTTGCGCCTCGATCTGCCTGGTGGGAGCGACAAGACGCGCCGGGAACAGGGCGTGACCGCGTCCTGGGTCTCAGGCTATTGTCAGGACGAACCCGCGCAAAGGTCCGAAAGTTTCGAGGACCTGACCGTGACCCGAGGAGAAGCGATGACGCAGTCCAGCACGATCACGGCCCCGCTGGCGGAGGGCGCGCGCTGGCGCGACCCGGGCCTCGCCGCGGCGGAGCGGGTCGAGGCGCTGCTCGCGGCCCTCACGCTGGAGGAGAAGGTCGGCCAGCTGGGCAGCCGCTGGCTCGGCCGCGAGGCGCAGGAGGAGCCGGACGGCGAGCTCGGCCTCGAGCCCGAGGCCGTCGGCGACGCGTCCCCGGGCGACCCCTCGCAGAACGTCGCGCCGATGCAGGACACCTTCTCCACGGGTCCCTCGCTCGCCGACGCCGCGCGGCACGGACTGGGGCACCTCACCCGGATCTACGGCAGCGCACCGGTCACGCCGGAGGAGGGCGCCCGCGACCTCGTGCAGCAGCAGCGCGTCGTCCTGGAGCGGTCCCGCCTCGGCATCCCCGCGGTGGTGCACGAGGAGTGCCTGACCGGCTTCACCGCCCTCGGGGCCACCGTCTACCCCTCGGCGCTCGCCTGGGGCGCCACCTTCGACCCCGACCTGGTGCAGGAGATGGCCGACGCCATCGGCACCGACATGGCGGCGCTCGGCGTGCACCACGGGCTGTCGCCGGTGCTCGACGTCGTGCGCGACTACCGGTGGGGCCGGGTCGAGGAGACGCTGGGGGAGGACCCGTACCTGGTCGCCCTCCTCGGCAGCGCGTACGTGCGGGGTCTGCAGGGCGCGGGGGTGGTCGCCACGCTGAAGCACTTCGCGGGCTACTCCGCCTCGCGGGGCGCCCGCAACCACGGGCCGGTGCCGATGGGGCGCCGCGAGCTGGCCGACGTCGTGCTGCCGCCCTTCGAGGCGGCCCTGCGCGCGGGGGCCGCGTCGGTCATGAACTCCTACAGCGACGTCGACGGCGTCCCGGCCGCGATGGACCGCTGGCTGCTCACCGACCTGCTGCGGGGCGAGTGGGGCTTCGACGGCACGGTCGTCTCCGACTACTGGGCCGTCCCCTTCCTCGCCACCGCCCACCGGGTGGCGGTCGACGCCGAGGAGGCCGGCGTGCTCGCGCTCGAGGCCGGCATCGACGTCGAGCTGCCCGACACCGCCGGCTTCGGTCAGCACCTCGTCGACCGTGTCCGGCGCGGCGAGCTCGACGAGGCCCTCGTGGACACCGCGGTGCGCCGCGTGCTGGCGCAGAAGGTCGCGATGGGCCTGCTCGACGAGGGCTGGACGCCGGAGGGTGCGGTGGAGCGGGCGGCCGGCTACGACCTCGACAGCGCGGCGAACCGCGCCATCGCCCGCCGGCTGGCCGAGGAGTCGGTCGTGCTGCTCGACGCCGGGACGGCCCTGCCGCTGCTCGGCGACGGGCGCCCCGCCCTGCGGCGGCTGGCCGTGGTGGGTCCCTGCGCCGACGACGCCCGGACCCTGATGGGCTGCTACTCCTTCCCCAACCACGTCCTGCCGCAGTACCCCGGGCTCGACCTGGGCACCGGCGTCGCCGTCCCCACCGCCCTCGAGGCGCTGCGCGCGGAGCTGGGCGACGTCGAGGTCACCCACGCCCTCGGTTGCGAGGTGCTGGGCGACGACCGCTCCGGCTTCGAGGCGGCCGTGGCGGCGGCCCGGGAGGCCGACGTCTGCGTCGCCCTCGTCGGCGACCTCGCCGGGCTCTTCGGGCGCGGGACCTCCGGCGAGGGCTGCGACGCCCCGGACCTGCGGCTGCCCGGTCTGCAGGGCGAGCTGCTCGAGGCCCTGCTGGCGACCGGCACGCCCGTCGTGGTCGTCGTCGTCTCGGGCCGGCCGTACGCGCTCGGCGCGTACGCGGACCGGGCCGCCGCGCTGGTCCAGGCGTTCATGCCCGGCGAGGAGGGCGGGGCCGCCGTCGCGGGCGTCCTGTCCGGCCGGGTCGTCCCGAGCGGGCGGCTGCCGGTCCAGGTCCCGCGCGACCCCGGCGGCCAGCCGGGCACCTACCTGCAGCCCGTGCTGGGGGTCGCGGACGTCGGGGCCAGCAACCTCGACCCGACCCCGCTCTTCCCCTTCGGCCACGGGCGGTCGTACACCACGTTCGCGCTCGAGGACGCCCGCCTCAGCAGCGCCGAGGTGCCGACCGACGGCGCGTTCAGCGCGTCGGTGCGGGTGCGCAACACCGGCGCGCGCCGCGGCACCGAGGTCGTCCAGCTCTACCTTCACGACCGGGTCGGCAGCGTGACCCGCCCGGTGCGCCAGCTGGCCGGCTTCGCCCGCGTCGACCTGGAGCCGGGGGAGTCGGCCGAGGTCGTCTTCGGCCTGCACGCCGACCTCACCTCCTTCACCGGCGTCGACCTGCGCCGACGGGTCGAGCCGGGCGACGTGGAGGTCCAGATCGGCACGTCAGCAGGAGATCTGCCGCACCGCCTGCCGGTACGGTTGACCGGGTCGGTTCGCCTCGTGGGGCACGACCGGCAGCTGGCCAGCACCGTCGAGCAGCACCGCACGGAGGGGGACGGCCATCGCCAGGGCTGACGCCGGACTCCGGGAGGGTGGCGTCGTGCAGGAAGGCCGGACGACGACCCTGGCCCGGGTCGCGGCCTCCGCCGGCGTCTCGGTCGCGACGGTGTCCAAGGTGCTCAACGGGCGCTCCGACGTCGGACCCGAGACCCGCGCCCGGGTCGAGAGCCTGCTGGCCGCGCACGACTACGTCGCGCGCCGCGCCGAGAGCCCCGAGGCCGAGACCACCCAGCACACCGTCGAGCTCGTCTTCCACGGCCCGCTGACCGCGTACACGACGGCGATCCTCGAGGGCGTCGTCGAGTCCGGCGGCGAGCGCGGCATCGCCGTGAGCGTCAGCGTGCGGCCCCGGCGCCAGCCGAGCCCCGGCGCGCTGCGACCGGCCGCCTGGGCCCGCGAGCTGGCCGACCGCGGCCGCCGCGCCGTGATCGACGTGGTCGACGACGGCCAGCACGGCGACCTCGGCGCGCTGGTCCGCGCCGGCGTGCCGCTCGTCGTCATCGACCCGCTCAGCCCGCCCCGCAAGGAGGTGGCGAGCGTCGGCACCACGAACTTCTCCGGCGGGCTCGCCGCCACCCAGCACCTGATCGAGCTCGGCCACCGCCGCGTCGGCTACATCGGCTGCGACCCGAGCGCGGCCTTCAGCCAGGCCCGCACCCACGGGTTCCGGGCGGCGTGCGAGGCCGCCGGGATCGAGGTGCCCGAGGCGTACGTGCGGCTCGGCACGTACGAGTACGCCGCCGGCGTCGCGGCGGGCGGCGTGCTGCTCGACCTCGAGGTCCCGCCGACCGGCGTCTTCGCCGCGACCGACGAGATCGCCGCGGGTGTGCTCGAGGCCGCGCGGCGCCGCGGCATCCGCGTGCCCGAGGACCTCAGCGTCGTCGGCTTCGACGACACCGCGGTCGCGGGCGTGCTGTCCCCGCCGCTGACCACGGTCCGCCAGCCGCTGCGCGAGATGGGGCGCATGGCGCTCGTGACCGCGATGCGGCTCGCCGCGCGCGAGCAGCTCGAGTCCCACCACGTCGAGCTCGCCACCGAGCTCGTGGTCCGGGCCTCCACCGCACCGCCCCGCACGACGGCCTGAGGGCGAGCGGCCCCCGCGGCAGCGAGCCGGCTGGTGCGGCTCAGCTGCTGCGGTCGACGGCCTGCAGCGTGTGGCGGTAGCCGACCCGCTCGTGCCCGACGACCTCGACGACCCCGGACAGGGCGACCAGCGCCGTCACGGCCACCAGGGCCGTGAGGTCGCCGGGCTGCTCGAGGTCGAAGCGTGCGTCGCCGTCCGCGGTCACCCCGACGACCACGGCCGCCGCCAGCGGCAGCAGGCAGAGGACGAACAGCGGGACGTGGCTCGCGTCCCACGTGTGCGTGAGCACGCTCCAGAGCAGGTAGACCACGACCACCACCGCCGCGACCGGCACCGCGAGGGCCAGGGCGACGTCGAGCAGCGACAGCTCGCCGCGCTCCACCGCCACCGTCGCGACCCGCAGGCCCGCGCCGACGGCGGCGAGCGCCCCGAACAGCGGCAGGTGCACGGTGCGCCAGGCGAACGTGCGCCTCGGCCAGCGCTGCAGCACCAGCTGCGAGGGCACGAGGAAGTAGGCCCACCACAGGGCGCCCGTCAGCAGCAGCCCGGACGACACGATGACCACCGCCGGGACGGACCAGCCGCGCTCGCCGACGAGCGCACCCACCGCGCTGGTGGTCGCCGCGACGACCTCGCCGAGGGTGATCAGCGTGAGCAGGCTGAACCGCTCGGCGACGTGCCCGGCGTTCCAGGGCAGCCGGCCGAGGCGGCGCTCGATCAGCACCGGGGCCAGGATCTCGGCCAGCGCCAGCACCACCAGCGCGGCCACGGTCACCGCGAGCGGGGCGTGCACGACCGCGGTCAGCACCCAGCAGACCTGGACGACGCCGACGACGAGGGCGTAGCAGCGGGCGGTGCGGCGGTGGCGCGGGTCCTGGGCAGCCGCCCTGAGCCACAGCGCGAGCTGGGGGACGCGCATGACGACGTAGCCGATCACCATCAGCAGCGCGTTGGGGTTCTCGCCCTCGGCCGCGGCCTCGAAGCTGGCCGGCAGCCCGAAGGTCAGCACCACGACCCCGGCCATCTGCACGAGGGTGGCCACCCGGAACAGCGCGTCGTCGTTGCCGTACGCCGAGGAGAACCAGGTGAAGCTCGTCCAGGCCCAGGTGATCGAGAAGACGGCGAAGACGTACGCCCCCACCCCCCCGGCCACGTGCCCCTCGCCGAGCTGCTCGGCCAGCTGCTCGGCGGCGGCCCCGAAGGCGATCACGTAGACGAGGTCGTAGAGCAGCTCGAGCGGCGTCGTCCGGCGGTCGCGCTGGTCGGGGTCGCGCCCCGTCATGGGGCGGATCCGGTGGCGCAGCTCCTGGCGCAGCTGACGCCGCAGGTCGACGGTCACCTCGGTCACGTCGCCTCCTCCGCCGCGGCGCGGTGAGCCGTCGGCGGACACATCCTGACGGAACGTCCGCGCGCTCGCGAGGGTCCGGGGACGTGCTGCGAGCGGTGCCGCACCCCGCCCGGGCCCGGTAGCCTAGGTGGTCGTGCTCCCGCGCCGCCCAGGCGGGGGAGCCCCGGGCGTCGACCGGAGGACCTGCGCCCCCGGGTGCGTCCCCCCGAGGCCGGGAACAACGGGAGCGCCGTCGGCGCTGCACGCTCCTGGCCCCCGCGCACCTCGCGCGGGTGAGGCACGCCCCGACAAGGACTGAGGAACGAAGATGCTGGTCGCGAAGGACCTCGAGGTGCGTGCGGGTGCGCGCCTGCTGGTCGGTGGCGCGTCCTTCCAGATCGCCGACGGCGACAAGGTCGGTCTCGTCGGGCGCAACGGCGCCGGCAAGACCACGCTGACCCGGATCCTGTCCGGCGAGACGGCACCGGCGGCCGGTTCGGTCACCCGGACCGGGGACGTCGGCTACCTCGCGCAGGACCCGCGCACCGGCGACCCCGAGGTCCTCGCCCGCAACCGGATCCTCTCCGCCCGCGGCCTGGACGTGGCCATCGCGCGCCTCGAGAAGGCCGGCGTCGCGATGGCGAGCGACGACCCGGCCGAGGCCGAGCGCGCCATGGCCACGTACGCCCGCGCCGAGGCCGAGCTGGCCGCCGGCGGTGGCTACGCCGCCGAGGCCGAGGCCGCCCGGATCGCGGCGAACCTCGGGCTCCCGCAGCGCGTCCTCGACCAGCCGCTGCGCACGCTCTCCGGCGGTCAGCGCCGCCGTGTCGAGCTGGCCCGCATCCTCTTCTCCGGGGCGTCGACGATGCTGCTCGACGAGCCGACGAACCACCTCGACGCGGACTCGATCTCCTGGCTGCGGACGTTCCTGGCCGGTCACTCCGGCGGCCTGCTCGTCATCAGCCACGACGTCGGCCTGCTCGACGCCACCGTCAACAAGGTCTTCCACCTCGACGCCAACCGCGCCGAGCTCGACGTGTACGCGATGGGCTGGAAGCGCTACCTCCAGCAGCGCGAGACCGACGAGAAGCGCCGGCGCCGCGAGCGGCAGAACGCCGAGCGCAAGGCCGACACCCTGATGGCGCAGGCCGACAAGATGCGGGCCAAGGCGACGAAGGCGACGGCGGCGCAGAACATGGCCAAGCGGGCCGACAAGCTCCGCGCCGGGATCGAGGGCGAGCGCGTCCAGGACAAGGTCGCGCGGATCAGGTTCCCCGAGCCCGCGGCGTGCGGCAAGACGCCGCTCACGGCGGAGGGCCTGTCCAAGACGTACGGGTCGCTCGAGATCTTCACCGGCGTCGACCTGGCGATCGACAAGGGCTCGCAGGTCGTCATCCTCGGCCTGAACGGTGCCGGCAAGACCACGCTGCTGCGCATCCTCGCCGGGCTCGAGGAGTCCGACACCGGCGGCGTGAAGCCCGGCCACGGCCTGCGGCTCGGCTACTACGCGCAGGAGCACGAGACGCTCGACACCGCGCGCACCGTGCTCGAGAACATGAAGACCGCGGCTCCGCAGCTGGGTGAGACCGATGTCCGCAAGGTCCTCGGGTCGTTCCTCTTCAGCGGCGACGACGTCGACAAGCCGGTGCGGGTGCTGTCCGGCGGGGAGAAGACGCGGCTGGCCCTGGCCTCGCTCGTCGTCTCCAGCGCCAACGTGCTGCTCCTCGACGAGCCGACGAACAACCTGGACCCGGCCTCCCGCGAAGAGGTCCTCAACGCGATCAAGACCTACGCCGGTGCCGTCGTGCTCGTCACCCACGACGAGGGCGCGGTGCACGCGCTCGACCCCGACCGCGTCCTGCTGCTGCCCGACGGCACGGAGGACCTCTGGAGCCCGGAGTACGCCGAGCTGGTCTCGCTGGCCTGAGCGCGCCCGCCGCCGAGCCCGCGCGGGGTGGCCCCGCGTGCGCTGCGTCACGCCCGGGTGCTTGGATGATGCTTGATCGACAACGATCACGAGCGTGACGTCGGGGCCCTGCCGGCCGGCAGGCGCTTCCGGGCGTCCCGGAGCAGGGGGGTGCTCATGGCCGAGGCGTCGGACGGGACTGCGGGAGCCCTGACGAAGGGGGCCCGGATCACCGGCGACCAACGTTCGTCGTTGGCCGCGTCGTTCGGGGAGCGGTACGCCGGGGGCGAGAGCATCCGCTCGATCGCCCAGGACACGGGCCGGTCGTACGGCTTCGTGCACGGCGTGCTCAAGGAGTCCGGGGCCAGCCTCCGCGGTCGCGGGGGCGCGACCCGCGGGCCGCGGCGCGACGTCGTCGAGCAGCCGGGGCCGGCCTTGGGCGCGGTGACCGAGGGCGCGTCGCCCGAGCGGACCAAGGCGAAGGCCACCAAGAAGGCCGCCGAGAAGGCCACCGAGAAGGCCGCCGACAAGAACGGCGACAAGGGCGTGAAGGCCAAGGCCGCCAAGGACGACAAGCCCAAGAAGAAGGCGGACGCGAAGAAGACCGCCAAGAAGGGCAAGAAGGGCTGACGCCCGCGCGGCGTGCCCGGACGGTCCCTCAGGGGTGACGCCAGACGCCGACGCGCACCGCGACGTCCACCGTTGTCGCCCGACGCGCGGACCCGTCCTGCGTCACCCCGCTGTGGAACGCGTTCGGACCCATGGCCACCAGGTCGTCCGCGGACGCGGGGTCGACGAGGACGGTGTGACGGACGTCGGTCTCCGCGACGGGCTCGAGGTGCTCGCCGAACGTCGCCGCCAGCCGCTCCTGCTTGCCGGGCTCCACGTCCAGCAGGTCACGCGCGGCCCGCAGGCCGGCCAGGTGATCGGGCAGCGGGCTCACCACCACGGCGGTCCCGCCCGGCGTGAGCACCCGCGCCAGCTCGTCGGGCCGGCGGGGCGCGAAGACGCTCAGCCCGACGTCCACCGAGGCCGTGCGCAGCGGCCAGCGGGCCCACGCGTCGGCGACGACCGCACCCACCCCGGGTACCTTGGCCGCACGTCGCGCGGCGAAGGCCGACACGTCGACGGCCAGGCCCCGTCCCGTGCGGCCCGTCGCCGCGAGCGCCTCCAGGACGCGCCCCAGGTAGAAGCCCGGACCGGCGCCCACGTCGAGCACGGCGGGCGCGGGTGGACCGTTCCGCAGCACGGCGTCGGCCAGCGCGTCGGCCACGACGTCGTACGCGCCCCCGCCGAGGAACCGCTCGCGCGCGGCGACCATCTCCGCGGTGTCGGCGTTGCGGGGCGCGGCGCGGCCGAGGAGGTTCACGTGGCCCTGGCGGGCGACGTCGTACGCGTGGCCCCGGTCGCAGCGCAGCGTGCGGTCGTCCAGCGTCAGGCCCGAGTCGGGTAGGTCCTGCGCCGCGCAGGCCGGGCAGGCGAGCAGGTCGACGACGTCGGCGAGGCTCACCGGCCGAACGCCCAGGCGCACCGGGTCACCGGGTGCGGTAGGCGCTCGCCCGGCCGCCGAGCCCGAGGTCCACGCCTCAGACCCCGCTCGAGGTGAGCTCGGGGCGCTTGGGCCCGCCTTCCGGCGTGGACTTGCGGCTGCCCGTGCGCCGCTCGCGCAGGTCGCCGCGGATGAACACGAACACGCCCAGCAGGCCGATGCCGGTGAACATGAACCACTGCACGGCGTACCAGAAGTGCGGTCCGTCGGAGATCTCGGGCAGCGCCACGGGCTGGAAGCCGCCGGTCTGCGGCGGGTCGACGGTGAGCAGGCCGATGTAGCCGTCGGCGACGGGGTAGGGCAGCGACGCCGCCAGGGTGGAGGAGTCGATGAGCCGCATCGAGCCGTTCACCGGGGTGCGGGCCGAGGCCTTGCCCTCCTCGTCGCGACGGACGTGGCCGACCACCGTGACCTGGCCCGCCGGCGGCGCGGGCGCGGTGGAGGGGATCTGGGAGCCGGTGCTGACGGAGACGATGCCGCGGTCGACCAGGACGGTGCCGGCCGAGGTGCGCAGCGGCGTGACCACCTCGTAGCCGTCGGTGTCGCCGCTGCTGCGGTAGCGCACCACGAACTGGTGCGCGGCGTCGAAGGTTCCGGTCGCGCTCACCCGCTGCCACTGGTCGGCGTCGGTGATCTGGCGGGTGAACACCTCGTCCCACGGACGGACGGGGCGCTCCTCGTTGCTGACCGTGGAGGTGTTGCGCTCCCGGCGCTGGTGCAGGCGGTCGAGCTGCCACTCGCCGAGGTTGACGAAGGCGGTGCCCAGCGCCGCGACGAAGGCGATGAGCAGGGCCCATCGGACCCACAGGCGGCGCACGTCGTCCAGGTTAGTTGTCGCTGGGCGCGGGCTCGTCGAGGAGCGCGGCGGCGGCCTGGGTCGCGGCCGTCGGGTCGGCCCCGCGGCCCACCGCGACGCCGACGAGGAAGGTCGTCAGCGGGCCGGCGACGCGTTCGACGCCGTGCGCCGCCTCGCGGGTGAGGTCGAGGAGGTCGCGGGTCGAGCCCTCGTCGGGGACGGCGTCGGCGACACCGAGCTCCTCGGCGAGGCGCGTCAGCCACTGGGTGAGGTCCATCGGGGGTCCCGTCTCTCGTCGTTCGCCCGCGGACCGACCTCGTCCGCAGGCGGGCGTTGGCGCCCGGTGCCAGGATGACGCCATGGGACGCCTCACGCGCACGCGGCCGGTCGTCAAGGTCCGCACCGGGCCCGACGGGCGGGTCTCGCGCCGCAGCGACACGCTCGCCGTGGAGGAGCCGCTCGAGGTGCGCCTCGGGGGCGAGGCGTACCTGGTGACGATGCGCACGCCGGGTGACGACATCGACCTGGTGCACGGGCTGCTGCACTCCGAGGGCATCGTGCGCGACGCCTCCGACGTGCTGCTGGCCCGCTACTGCGCCGGGACCGACGCCGAGGGCCACAACACCTACAACGTCCTCGACGTGAGCCTCGCGCCCGGCGTCGCGGCCGAGGGGCCGCTGCGCCAGGTCGTGGTGAACAGCGCCTGCGGGCTGTGCGGGACCACGTCCATCGACCAGGTGGTCACCGCGCGACGGCACCCGACGACCTGGCGCGAGCCGCTCCCCGTCGAGCGGGTGCTGCGCGCACCGGACCTGCTGCGCGAGCAGCAGCGGGCCTTCGACAAGACCGGTGGGCTGCACGCGGCCGGGCTCCTCGACGCCGACGGAGCGCTCGTCTGCGTCCGGGAGGACGTCGGGCGCCACAACGCCCTCGACAAGGTCGTGGGCTGGGCGATGCGCGAGGGCCGGCTGCCGTTGACCGGCTGCGCGCTGGTCGTCTCGAGCCGGGCGTCGTACGAGCTGACCCAGAAGGCGGTGCTCGCCGGGGCCGAGCTGTTGATCGCGGTCTCCGCGCCCAGCTCGCTCGCCGTCGAGCTCGCGGACGAGGCCGGGCTCACGCTCGTGGCCTTCGTGCGCGGCGACTCGATGAACGTCTACACGCACCCCGAGCGCCTCGACCTCGCCGCCGTGGGAGCCGTCCCGGTCGGCTGAGGGCGCTCGCCCGGAGCGTCTCGGCGCAGGGGCGTCCGAGCGTCTTTCAGCGAATTCCTCCCCGCTCGTCAGGATCCGACCTAGCATCCCGGGCATGGACGCCACCACGCTGCTGGTGGTCGTGGGCGGCGTCGTGGCGGTCAAGACCACCGTGATCCTCGGCCTCGTCGCGCGCCGCGACCGCCGTCAGCGCCGCCGGGTCGACTCCGCGGTGACCGCCGCCCGTCGCGTCGAGGCGTCCGGCTGGGCGCTGCAGTGGGCCGAGCCGGGCGTGCTGCTCGTCTCCAACGCCAGCCGCGGGTCCGCGGCCCGCGAGGTCGAGCTCACCGCGACCCTCACGGCCAGCTCGGGGGAGAGCGCGTCGGTGGAGCACGCCGAGAAGTTCGTCGGGACGGGCGCCAGCTTCCAGGCGCGGTTCGCGGAGCTGGAGCGGTGGCTGGCCGACGTCGCGGCGCACGCCTGGGTAGACGCGGGCCGGGAGAGCGCCGCGGTGCGCGACCGGCTGTCCTCCACGCTCACGTACTCGATCCTGTGGCGCAGCCCGGAGGGCGAGAGGTGCCACGAGACCCGCAGCGCCCACCCGGTGCTCCCCGTGCCCGACCTCGCGCTCGGGCCAGCATGAGGCCCGGCGTCCCGCTCGCCTGACGGTCCCCGGTGACGGACGCCGCACGGCACTCGTAGCGTTCGGTGGAACGCTCAACCACCCGCCCACCGGCGTGCGGGTCGAGCCACCCCGACCGTCGCGCCCCGGCGCGAGATTTGGAGCACACCATGAGCAAGGGCACCGACCTGGGCCTGCTGGCCCTGCGGCTGGGCTTCGGCGCCGCTGCGGCGGCGCACGGCGCGCAGAAGCTGTTCGGCTGGTTCGGAGGCCACGGCCTCGAGGGCACCGGCGGCTTCTTCGAGTCCGTCGGCTTCACCCCGGGCAAGCGCAACGCGACCCTCGCCGGGCTCGCCGAGGGTGCGGGCGGTGCGGCCGTCGCGCTCGGCCTCGCGACCGGCCCGGCCGGCGCTGCGCTGACCGGCAACATGGTCGTCGCGTCGTCGCTGCACGGCTTCGAGAAGTTCTTCGCCAGCGACGGCGGGCCCGAGGTGCCCCTCATGTACGCCGTGGTCGGCTCGGCGCTGACGCTCGCCGGCGGCGGTCGCTACTCCCTCGACCACGTCACGGCCCATGTCCTCGACAAGCCGTGGATGCGGCTCGTCGCGTACGCGGGCGCCGCGAGCGCGGCCACGGCGATCATCGTCGCGCGGCGCCAGGAGCTGGCGAACCGGCCCGAGCCGCAGCCGGTGACGGTCGACGAGGACCCGGAGGCCTGAGCCGGTGGTCCGGGCCCGGGACACCCCCGGGCACCGGACCTAGACTCACGCCCGTGACCGTCCTCCTCGGCCTGCCCGGCCTCCGCACCCGCCGGCCGGGCGCCGACGCGCAGCGGCCGCTGGCGGACGCGTACGGGCGGGTGGCGAGCGACCTGCGGCTGTCCCTGACCGACCGCTGCAACCTGCGCTGCACCTACTGCATGCCGGCCGAGGGCCTGGACTGGCTCGGCCACGACGAGCTGCTCGACGACGACGAGATCGTCCGCCTGGTGCGGATCGGCGTCGAGCGGCTCGGCATCACCACGGTCCGGCTGACCGGGGGCGAGCCGCTGCTGAGGCGCGGCCTCGAGGGCCTCGTCAGCCGGCTCGCCGCGCTCGAGCCCCGCCCGTCGCTCGCGCTGACCACCAACGGCATCGGGCTCGCGTCCCGGGCGCAGGGCCTCGCCGACGCCGGCCTCGACCGCGTCAACGTCTCGCTCGACACCATGGACGCCGCGACCTTCGCCCGGATGACCCGCCGGCGCCGCCACGCCGACGTGCTGGCGGGCATCCGCGCCGCGCACGCCGCCGGCCTGGCCCCCGTCAAGATGAACGCCGTCCTGATGCGGGGGATCAACGACCACGAGGCGCCCGCGCTGCTGCGCTGGGCGCTCGAGCACGGCGTGCAGCTGCGCTTCATCGAGCAGATGCCGCTCGACGCCCAGCACGGCTGGAGCCGGACCGCGATGGTCACCGCGGCGGAGATCCTCGAGCGGCTGCGGGCCGAGTTCGCGCTGGTCGTCGACCCCGCCCACGCGGCGGCCCGGGGGAGCGCCCCGGCGGAGCTCTTCCGGGTGGTCGGCACCGACCAGACCGTGGGGGTCATCGCCTCGGTGACGCAGCCCTTCTGCGGCGCGTGCGACCGCGTCCGGCTCACCGCCGACGGCCAGGTGCGGACCTGCCTCTTCGCCCGCGAGGAGTCCGACCTCCGCGCCCTGCTGCGCGGCGGGGCCGACGACGCGACGATCGCGGACGCCTGGGTCGTCGCCATGGCGGGCAAGCAGCCCGGTCACGGCATCGACGACCCGTCGTTCCTGCAGCCCGACCGGCCGATGTCGGCGATCGGCGGCTGAGGAGGGCGCGTCAGGCGGTGGTGGTCGCCTCGTCGGCCAGCGGGACGACCTCGCGGAGCAGGCCGCGGGCGGAGAGGTACGCGCTCAGCGAGCTCGCGTGCGCGTCGCAGGCGAGCCAGTGCTTGCGCCGCTCGGGCGTGTGGATCTTGACGTTGTTCCAGCGCAGGTCGGTCGTCGCCGCCGCGGTGCAGCCGCGGGCGGAGCAGACGAGCTCGCCGAGCTCGGAGTCCTGGGGGAGCAGGGTCACGGTTCAGGCCGCCCAGTAGCGGCGGCGCTCCTCGGACGGCTCGTGGACGCCGCCCTCGTCGTCGACGACGACCTCGCCCTCGACGTACTCCCCCGAGGGCATCGCCGTCAGCTGCTTCGCGTCGCCCGGCGCGCCGCGGCGCACCTCGCGCTTGAGGCCCTTGGTGTTGCTCTGGTTGGCCAGCAGCACCGCCATGTAGGGCAGGAACACGGCACCGGCGAACAGCGTCCACTGCAGCCAGCCGTGGGCGAAGATCACCGCCACGAGGAAGCAGACCGTGCGGAACGCCATCGTGATCGTGTAGCGGCGGATCCGCTGCGACATGTCGACGCTGGTCCCGGCGCGTGCGTCGGTGATGTTCGTCGCGCCCGAGGGGATCGCCATGCCCAGACATTACGTCCGAGCGGCCCCCGTGGTTTCGCCCCGGGGTTGAGAGGTTCGTGAGCATGCCTCGCTAACGTTCAGCCGTGACCGACAGCGCTGACACCACGCCCGACCTCTCCGACGCCCCGACGAGCCCGGACGCCGCCGCCGCGACGCCGGCGGGTCCCGGTCAGGGGCCCGTCGCCCTGGTGACCGGCGCCAACCGGGGGATCGGCCGGGTGATCGCGCAGCGGCTCGCAGCGGACGGGTTCCGGGTCGCGGGCACGCACCGCAGCGGCGACGTGCCGCCCGGCGTGCTCGGGGTCCGGGCCGACGTCACCGACGTCGAGCAGGTGGACGCCGCGTACAAGGCCGTGGAGGCCGAGCTGGGACCGGTCGAGGTGCTCGTCGCCAACGCCGGCGTCACCCGCGACACGCTGATCATGCGGATGAGCGAGGAGGACTGGGACACCGTCCTCGAGACGAACCTCACCGGCACCTTCCACGTCGTCAAGCGCGCGGCCCGGGGCATGGTCCGGGCCCGGTCGGGGCGCATCGTGCTGATCAGCTCGGTCGTCGGCCAGCTGGGCAGCGCGGGCCAGGTCAACTACGCCACCTCCAAGGCCGGGCTGGTCGGCATGGCACGCTCCCTGGCCCGTGAGCTCGGCGGCCGCGGCATCACCGCCAACGTCGTCGCCCCCGGCTTCATCGAGACCGACATGACCGCCGACCTCGACGAGAAGACCGTCGCCGGCTACCAGGCGCAGATCCCGCTCGGCCGGATGGGCTCGAGCGAGGACGTCGCGGCGGCCGTCGCCTTCCTGGCCGGGCCCGGCGGGGCGTACGTCACCGGGGCGCTGATCCCGGTCGACGGCGGCCTGGGCATGGGGCACTAGCGGTGCGCGCGCTGCCCGCCCTGGTCGCCGCGCTGCTCGGCGGCGCCGGCCTGCTCGTCGCGGCGGCTCCGGCCCAGGCGGCGACGACGGTCGCGCGCGACGGCTTCACCCGCAGCGTCACCGGGGGCCTGGGCGCCGCGGACGCGGGCGGCGCGTGGACGCTGTCGGGCACCGCGTCGGACTTCGCGGTCGCGGGCGGGGCGGCCCGGCTGAGCGCCGGTGCCGGCGTCACGCGCTCCGCGTACCTGGGCTCGCTCGCGCTCACCGACGTCGACGCCGCCGCCACGTTCGCCACCACGGCTGCGCCGAGCGGCGGCGGGGTCTACGAGACGGTCGTGGTGCGGCGGCGCTCCGGCGCCGACTACGGCGCGCGGCTGGTGCTGAACGCGTCCGGCGCGGTCAGCATCGGGGTGTTCCGCGACGGGACGCACCTGCGCAGCGCCACGCCCGCGTGGACCGCCTCGCCCGGGACGGCCGTCCGCGTCCGCGTGCAGGCCACGGGCACGAACCCGACCGTGCTGCGGGCCCGTGCCTGGCGCGCCGACGCCACCGAGCCGACCACCTGGGCCGTGACCACGAGCGACACCACCGCCGCCCTGCAGGGCCCGGGCGCGGTCGGGCTGCGGAGCCACCTCAGCGCAACGGCCACGGCCGCGCCCCTGACCAGCACCGCCGACGACCTGGTCGTCACCGACCTCGCCGCCTCGGCGAACCGTCCGCCGGTCGCCGCGTTCACCACCAGCGCGAACGGCCAGACGGTCGCCTTCGACGGCTCGTCGTCCGCCGACCCCGAGGGCCCGGTCGCGTCCTGGGCCTGGTCCTTCGGCGACGGCACGACCGGCACGGGCTCGCGGACGTCGCACTCGTACGCGACCCCCGGCACGTACCCGGTCACGCTCACGGTCCGCGACCAGGCGGGGCTGAGCGCGGCGACGACGACCTCGCTCGCCGTCAGCGCCGGCACGCGGCCCACCCAGGCGCAGTGGCTGGCCGACGTGAGCGCGGCCCTCGACGGCGCGACCGCGTACGTGGACAGCCAGCAGGGGGTCTCGCGCCCGGCGCTCGTGCTCGACATCGACAACACGGCGCTGCAGAGCTACTACCAGCCGTTCGCGGCCACCCCGGCGACGTTCGACGTCGCGAAGCGGGCCGAGCAGGACGGCTACGCCGTGCTCTTCGCGACCGGGCGCTCGGCCGACACGGGCGGGACGCTGAGCCAGCTGACCCGGGCGGGCTACCGGGTCGACGGCCTGTGCTTCCGCGACCCCGCCGCCGCGTCGATCGAGGCGTCGAAGATCGCCTGCCGGGCGGCCTGGACCGCGCAGGGCTTCACGGTCGTCGCGAACGTCGGCAACCACGCGACCGACCTCAACGGGGCCTCCTCCGGGAGGACCTACCTGCTGCCGAGCTACGGCTTCCTCGACTGAGGAGACCGCGGCGCGGCGCGGGCGGCAGGGACCACCGGTCCGGACGGTCCGGCCACGGCGCACGCCGGTAGGGCAGGATCGACCCCCATGGGCATCCTCGACGGCAAGACGGTCCTGGTGGCTGGGGTCACCCTCGACACCTCCATCGCGTTCTCGGTGGCCAAGATCGCCCAGGAGCAGGGCGCGACGGTGGTCGTGTCCAACTTCGGGCGCGCGATGAGCCTGACGCGGCGCGTGATCAAGAAGCTCCCCACCGAGCCGGTGCTGCTCGAGGTCGACGTGACGGACGAGGAGCACCTGGCCGGCCTGGCCGACAGCCTGCGGGAGCACACCGACTCCCTCGACGGGCTCGTGCACTCCCTCGCGTACGCCAACCCGGAGACGGCGCTCGGCGGCAAGTTCCTCACCACGCCCTGGGACGACGTGTCCAGGGCGCTCCAGGTGTCGGCCTACTCGCTGACCTCGCTGACCATGGCCTGCAAGCCGGTCCTCGCCAACCCGGCCTCCGTCGTCGGCCTGACCTTCGACGCGACCGTGTCGTGGCCGGTCTACGACTGGATGGGCGTCTCGAAGTCCGCGCTGGAGAGCACCAGCCGCTACCTCGCCCGCTACCTGGGGCCGGAGGGCGTCCGGGTGAACCTCGTCGCCGCCGGACCGCTGGAGACGCTGGCGAAGAAGGCGATCGGCGGGGCCGACGAGTTCAACACGGTCTGGGGCAGCCGGGCGCCGCTCGGCTGGGACCCGCGCGACCCCGAGCCGACCGCCAAGGCCGTGGTCGCCCTGCTCAGCGACTTCTTCCCGGCGACGACCGGCGAGATGGTCCACGTCGACGGCGGGCTGCACTCGACCGGCTCGTAGCCGGCCGGCCGGTCAGTCCCGGGCGACGGGCTGCCGCAGGATCGTCCGCAGCCGCGCGGGCGCCGTCCGGCGCGGGTCGCTGAGGTAGACCTCGTGGTGCCGCCCCGACAGCGCGTAGCCCTCGGCGGCCACGTGCTCGTGCATGGCGGCGAGGACCGGGCCCTCGTCGTCGTACGGCCCGACGTGCAGCGTCTGCACGACCAGGCCCTCGTCGAGCGGCTCGTAGCGCAGCGCGTCGACCAGCGGGGCGTGCCCGCTCCTCGCGACCGTCCGGCGCGCCGCGGCCACGTCCTCGGCGCCGAGCCAGGACGGCACCAGGTTGAGCAGGCGCCAGTGCCAGCGCGACTTGTCCCGGGCGGTGGTGAAGGTGTCCATGTCGTCGGACCACCACAGCGCCTCCAGCGGCATCACCGTGTAGTCCCGGTCGAGGACGGTCTTGCTCGTGAACTTGAGCCGGTAGGCGACGGGGTAGAGCGTGGCCAGCGCGTCGCGGTAGGCCGGCGCCGAGTTCGGGTCGCCCCGGCCGTCGAGGGCGAGGTAGCGGGCCGGGCTCACGACCACGAGCTGGAAACGGCCGCGCGGGGCCGTGTAGGTGGTGATCTCGCGCCGGAGGTCGCTCTTTCCCACCGCCGTCTCCTCCACGGACCGGGCAGGCCCCACTCCTGCCCCCTGCATCATGGCCCGGCGAGCGCTCCACGAGAAGATGCGGGCGTGGACGGAATCCGCGCCGACCTGAGCCTGAACCGCGCCAACTGGGACGACCGCGTCCCGATCCACCTCGCCTCGCCCGACTACGACCCGGCCCGGTTCGACGACCCGGCGTTCCTCACCGGCGTGGTCCGCTTCGACCGGCCGCGGCTCGGTGACGTCGCAAGGCTGCGCGGGCTGCACCTGCAGTGCCACGTGGGCGCGGACACCGTCTCGCTCGCCCGGCTGGGAGCGCGGATGACCGGGGTCGACTTCTCGGCGCCGGCGATCGAGGCGGCGCGGTCCCTCGCCGGCCGCGCGGGCGTGGAGGCGACGTTCGTCGAGTCCGACGTCGACCACGCGGTCGAGGCGGCGGGCGCGGGTGCGTACGACCTCGTCTACACCGGCATCGGCGCGCTGTGCTGGCTGCCCGACATCCACCGCTGGGCCGGCGTCGTGGCCGGGCTGCTGGCCCCCGGCGGGCGGCTGTTCCTGCGCGAGGGCCACCCGGTGCTGTGGAGCGTCGACGACACCCGTGACGACGCGCTGGTGATCGGCCACCCGTACTTCGAGACGGTCGAGCCGATGGAGTTCGACGAGGACACGAGCTACGTCGACTCGACGGCGACGCTCACCGCGACGCGGACGCAGGAGTGGAACCACGGCCTCGGCGAGGTGGTCGGCGCGCTGCTGGCGCAGGGGCTGGTGCTGACCGGGCTCGAGGAGCACCGCAGCGTGCCCTGGCTGGCCCTGCCGGGGCTGATGGAGCCCGTCCCCGACGGGGACGGTGAGCACCGTCTGCGCGAGCACCCCGAGCGGCTGGCGCTGACCTACACGCTGCAGGCGGTCAAGCCGGGCTGACCGCTTCCGCGAAGGTCAGCGCGGGCCAGGTCAGACCTCGGGCCAGCCGGCGGCGGCGCACAGCGCCTGGCCCGCGGCGGTCCGGACGACGCGCAGCTCGCGGGAGCGGACCTCGGCCTCGTGGAGCGTGATCGCGGCGCCGTCGCTCGAGAGGGCCTCGTCGCAGGCGGCGAGCAGGCGCGCCGCCCGGTCGGCGGCCAGGCGGGCGCGCGGCGGGTAGCCGGGGGCCAGGACGGGTCCGTGGTCGACGCGCGGCCGGGCGCCGGCGGCGACGTCGAGGTGGGTCAGCGTCGTCGCGGCGCGCAGCACCGCCTCGCTCAGCTCGCGCTCGGCCTCGTAGAGCGTGGGCGGCGCGAAGGGCCGGGCGGCCGCGTGCACCCGCCACTGCACCGCCTGGCCGACGCGCTGCGGCACCAGGGCGACGGTTCCGCCCGCGGCGACCGCGGCCTCCCCGGCGGCCAGGGCGGCGCCGTTCAGCTCGACCGGCCCGCGCAGCGGGGCCAGCGCGCCGGGCACCGGCAGGGCGAGCAGCCAGCGGTCGGGCTCGGCGGCCAGCAGCCGCCCGAAGCCGTCGTCGAGGTCGGTCGCCCGGAGCGGGTCCAGCCCGAGCAGGCCCTCGGGGTCGACCAGGTGGTGCGCGACGTCGTCGCCGACCACCTCGGCGGACGCGCGCTCGGCCGCGAGCTGGCCGTGGAGGGCGGCGTTGAGGTTCACCACGAGCCGCAGCGAGAGCCGCGAGCGCGACGGCAGGGGGGCTTCCACGGCAGCCACCGTACGCGCGGCGTGCGGCGCCGGAGCCCGTTCCGGAACGTTCCCGGAGCGGGCCCGACGCAGCCGCGCCCACCCGGCGCGCGGCTCCCCGGCGGCCCGGGACGGACCGGTAGGGTCGGCGCGTGGCTGCAGTCGTCGATCTCGCCGGGGTGGGCGTCGTCCGGGGGACCGCGACCCTGCTCGACGACGTGACGTGGACCGTCGACGAGAGCGACCGGTGGGTCGTCCTCGGCCCGAACGGCGCGGGCAAGACCACCCTGCTGCAGCTGCTGGCGGCGCAGATCCACCCGTCGACGGGCGTCGTCGGGCTGCTCGACGAGGTGCTGGGCACCGTCGACGTCTTCGAGCTGCGGCCCCGGATCGGGCTGACGTCCGCCGCCCTCGCCGAGCGCATCCCGCGCTCGGAGCGGGTCCACGACGTCGTCGTCTCCGCCTCGTACGCGGTGGTCGGGCGCTGGCGGGAGTCCTACGACGACCTCGACCACGAGCGGGCCGACGAGCTGCTCTCCTCGCTCGGCATCGCCGGCCTCGCCGACCGCACCTTCGGCACGCTCAGCGAGGGCGAGCGCAAGCGCGTCCAGATCGCCCGTGCGCTGATGACCGACCCCGAGCTGCTGCTGCTGGACGAGCCGTCCGCCGGGCTCGACCTGACCGGCCGGGAGACGCTGCTGCGCACGCTGTCCGCGCTGGCCACCGACCCGTACGCGCCCGCCTCGGTCCTGGTGACGCACCACGTCGAGGAGATCCCGGTGGGCGTGACCCACGTGCTGCTGCTCAAGCACGGGCGCGTCGTCGCCGCCGGGCCCATCGCGGAGACCCTCACCGCCGCCCGGCTGGGCGAGACCTTCGACCTCGAGGTCGAGCTGACCTCGCGGGCCGGCCGCTGGTCGGCGCAGGCGCGCTGAGCGCCCCACCGCGGCCAGGTGCCTGGCACCATGGGGTGCAGGGTGTCCTCCGAGCGTCGGCAAGGGAGGGAGCCCGCCGGAGTCTGGACGACCGAGCGAGCGGCGTCGCGCAGATGGCGGCAGCGGAGACGAGGTCACCGCTGCGAGAGAGGCCGGAAGACCCCGGCGATGGCGGACGACCGAGCGCGAGGAGGAAAGCACGGTGAACCTGACCGACTGGCTCGGTGACCACGCCTGGGCGCTGTGGCTGAGCCTCGCGCTGATCCTCGCCGTGGCGGAGGTCGTCTCGCTCGACCTCGTGCTGATCATGCTCGCCGTCGGCGCCCTGGCCGCGGCCGGGACGGCGGCCGCCGCTCCCGACCTGTGGTGGCTCCAGGTCCTCGTCGGGGCAGGCGTCAGCGCCGGCATGCTGATCTTCCTGCGCCCCAGCGTGCTCGCCAAGGTCCGCGCCATGCCCGGCTACCGCTCCTCGACCGACAAGATGGTCGGCAGCAGCGGGCTGGCGACGTCGCAGATCGACCGCGGCAGCGGCGAGATCAAGGTCGACGGCCAGACGTGGTCGGCGCGGACGTACGCCTCCGACGTCGTCATCGAGCAGGGCACCGAGATCGAGGTCTACGAGATCGACGGCGCCATCGCGGTCGTCTACCCCAAGTACGGCGAGCTGCCCTGAGGCTGCTGGGACTCCTGTGACCGGCCCGTCAGCCGTGGCGGCCTCGCGGCGAGGCACACTGGGAGTGCCGGACCGATCCCCTTGGAGGGACAGATGGACCCCGCCTCACTGATCATCGCGATCGTCATCGCCGCCGCCGTGATCTTCATCCTCGCCAGCTCCGTGCGCGTGATCCGCCAGCAGCGGGTCGGCATGGTCGAGCGTCTCGGACGCTTCAACCGCACGCTCGAGCCCGGCCCGCACCTGCTGATCCCGGTGCTCGACAAGGTCCGGCTCAACCTGGACATGCGCGAGCAGGTCGTCCCGTTCCCGCCGCAGGGCGTGATCACCGAGGACAACCTGATGGTCGGGATCGACTCGGTCATCTACTTCCAGATCATCGACCCGGTCCGCGCCGCGTACGAGGCGCAGGACTACGTGAAGGCGATCGAGCAGCTCACCCAGACCACGCTGCGCAACATCATCGGCGGGCTCGACCTGGAGCAGACCCTCACCAGCCGCGAGGAGATCAACCAGAAGCTGCGCGTCGTCCTCGACGAGGCGACCGGCAAGTGGGGGATCAAGGTCAACCGCGTCGAGCTGCGCGCCATCGACCCGCCGCCCACGATCCGCGACGCGATGGAGAAGGGCGCCCGCGCCGAGCGTGACAAGCGCGCCGCGATCCTCATCGCCGAGGGCCAGCGCCAGTCGAGCATCCTCTCCGCCGGTGGTGAGAAGGAGTCGGCGATCCTGCGGGCGCAGGGTGACCGCGAGGCCGCCGTGCTCCGCGCCCAGGCCGACCGGCAGGCGCAGATGCTGCGCGCCGAGGGTGAGGCGCAGGCCATCGGGACGGTGTTCAACGCCATCCACGCGGGCCAGCCGGACCAGGCGCTGCTCGCGTACCAGTACCTGCAGATGCTGCCGGCGCTGGCCAAGGGCGACGCGAACAAGATGTGGATCGTCCCGAGCGAGCTCAACGACGCCCTCAAGGGCCTCGGCGGCATCGTCGGCCAGGCCGTCGGCGGCCAGTCCGCCGCGCCGGCGACCAACGGCATCCCGGCGGCCGTGAACGGGTCGTTCACCGCACCGCCGAAGATCGACGTCCAGGCCGAGATCGACCAGCAGTCGCGCGACGACGAGGAGGCCTCGCGACGCACCGTCGAGGAGGCCATCGCGGCGGCCCAGCAGCTCGAGCGGCCCAACGTCCGGCTGTCGCAGCCGGTCTCGGCCGGCGAGCGCATGCAGGCCGTCACGGACGGCAGCGACCAGCGCGCCGGCGCGACCGGCTCCGACGGGTCGTCCGCGGGATCCACGGAGCCGCAGCCGGTGGAGGAAGCCCGCTAACGTGCAGCGGTGACCTGGGCCGACCTCCTCCTGGTCGGCGGGGCCGGGGTCTGGGCGGGGTTCATCAACACCGTCGTGGGCTCCGGCACCCTGATCACCTTCCCGGTCCTGCTCGCCCTCGGGGTGCCACCGGTCGTGGCCAACGTGTCGAACACGATCGGTCTCGCACCGGGCTCGTTCGCCGGGGCGTGGGCGATGCGGCCGGAGCTGCGGGGCCAGCGTTCCCGCATCCTCCGGCTCGGTCCGCTCTCGCTCGCCGGCGGGATCGTCGGGGCGGTGCTGCTCCTGCTGCTGCCGGCCTCCGCGTTCGCGGCGATCGTCCCGGTGCTCATCGCGATCGGCTGCGTGCTCGTGCTGCTGCAGCCCACGCTGTCCCGACGGGTGGCCGCGCGCCGTGAGCGGGCCGGCGCACCGGACGGCGAGCCGCGCCGCGGCGGGGCCGTCGCCCTCGGGGCCGGGGTGCTGGGCACCGGCGTGTACGGCGGCTACTTCGGGGCCGCCCAGGGCGTGCTGCTGATCGGCATCCTCGGCATCGGCCTGGACGAGCCGCTGCCCCGCATCAACGCCCTCAAGAACGTGCTGGCGATGCTCGTCAACGGCGTCGCCGGGATCGTCTTCGTCGTCGTCAGCGACGTGAACTGGCCGGTGGCCGTCGCGATCGGGGTGGGCGCGGTCCTGGGCTCGCAGCTCGGCGCCAAAGTCGGCCGCAGGCTGCCCCCGACGCTCTACCGCATCATCATCGTCGCGGTCGGCGTCGCCGCGATCGTCAACCTGCTGCGGTAGGCGCGCTCAGCCGACCTGGCGCAGCAGCATCACGTGCGCGTTGGAGAGCTCGGCGAGCCGGGCGCCGGGCAGCAGCAGCTTGCTGCCGCGGGTGCCGCTGCCGACGACCACCCAGGGCTGGTCCACCACGGCGTCGTCGACCAGGACCGGCCACTCCGCGGGCAGCCCGACGGGTGTGATCCCGCCGTACGCCATGCCCGAGCGTTCGACGGCCTCGTCCATCGGCGCGAACGAGATCTTGCGGACGCCCAGCTGGTGGCGCACCGCCTTGTTGACGTCGGCCCGGTCCGTGGCCAGCACCAGGCAGGCGGCGAGCGTGGTGGTCTCGCCCCGCCGGCCGGCCACGACCACGCAGTTCGCGGAGGCCTCGAGCGGCACGTCGTACGCCTCGCAGAAGGCGGCCGTGTCGGCCAGGTCGTCGTCGATCGGCGCCGCGTACACGTCTGCCGCCCAGTCCGCGCCACCGAGCCGGACGGCCACGGCGGTCGGTCGGGCGAGGAGCGGCAGCAGCTCGAGGGCGGGTCGCCACGGCAGGGTTCCGACGGTGGGGGCGGGCACGGCGGCCAGACTAGGGCGCGTCCCGGCGGCGCCCGAGCGCCGGCCACCACGGCAGGATGGACCCGTGCAGGTGGTGGTGGACGACGCGGACGACCCGCGCCTGGGTGACTACGTCCGGCTGCGGGAGTCGTCGCTGCGCAAGAGCCTGGAGTCCGAGCGCGGGCTCTTCATCGCCGAGGGCGAGAAGGTCATCCGGCGCGCCGCGGAGGCCGGTCACGCGCCGCGGTCGTTCCTGCTGGCGCCCCGCTGGCTCGCGGGCCTCGACGACGTGCTGCGCCGCTGGCCCGACGTGCCCGTCTACGTGGTCGACGAGGCGGTCGCCGAGCAGGTCACCGGGTTCCACGTGCACCGTGGCGCCCTGGCGTCGTTCCACCGCGCCGACCTGCCGCCGGTCGGTGACCTGCTGGGCGCGTCACGCCTCGTCGTGCTCGAGGACGTCGTCGACCACGCCAACGTCGGCGCCGTCCTGCGCAGCGCCGCCGGCCTGGGCTGGGACGGCGCGCTGCTGTCGCCGCGCTGCGCCGACCCGCTCTACCGGCGCGCGGTGAAGGTCAGCATGGGCGCGGTGTTCGCGCTGCCGTGGACCCGCCTGCCCAGCTGGCGCGAGGCGCCCGGCCTGCTCGCCGACTCCGGTCTGACCACGGTGGCCCTCACGCTCGCGGACGACGCCGTCGACCTCGCCGACCTCGCCGCGGAGCTCGACGGGTCGGAGCGGCTGGCCGTCCTCCTCGGCACCGAGGGCGCCGGCCTCTCGGAACGCTGGTCGTCGGGCGCCACCGTGCGCGCCCGCATCCCGATGCGCGCCGGCGTCGACTCGCTCAACGTCGCCGCCGCCGCGGCCATCGCCTGCTACGCCCTCGCGCCGCGCCCCTGACGAGGGTCGCGGCCCTGACCCGCCCGGTGCCGCTCGGGCGGGGCGGTGCCGAGCCGCGCGCAGCATCCACCTCGTGCCGAGGCGTCAGAGCTCGGGGTCGTCCTCCTCGGCCTCGGGGGCCGGACCGCGGCGCGGGGAGACGGGCCAGTCGTCGGGGTAGCGGCCGGAGAGGTCCTCGTGCTGCTGGCGCAGCTTCTTGCGAGCACGACCCGAGAGCCGGTCGCCGAAGACGATCCCGTTGAGGTGGTCGGTCTCGTGCTGGAGGCAGCGGGCCAGCAGCCCGTCGCCGCGCACCTCGACGGGGTTGCCGTCGACGTCCTGGCCGCGGCAGACCGCGTGGTCGGGTCGCGCGAGCTCCTGGTACGCCCCCGGGTAGGACAGGCAGCCCTCGTCGATCGCGTCCAGGTTGCGGTCCTTGCCCTCCGGCAGCTCGACGACCGGGTTGCAGACCACGCCGACGTGGCGGACCTCGGCCTCGTCGGGGCAGTCGTAGACGAAGAGCGCGAGGTCCAGCCCCACCTGGGTCGCGGCGAGGCCGACTCCGGAGGCGGCCTCCATGGTCGCGAACATGTCGCGCACCAGGGTCCGCAGCTCGTCGTCGAAGCTCTCCACCGGCCGGGTCTTGGCGTGCATCACCGGGTCGCCCCAGCGGGTGATCGGGAGCACGCGTCCCCCGACCGTCAGGTCGTCGTCGTTCACGGCGGGCAGATTAGCGCTCCCGGCCCGCAACGCCATGCTGCGACGACCGCCCGTCCAGCAGCAGGACGCGCGCCGGTCGCGGGACCGCCACCCGTACGGCGCTCGGCGCCTCCCGTCCCTCGAGGACGGCGTCGAGACCCAGCGCGACGACCTCGTCGGACCACTGGTTCGCCACCCAGACCAAGCCGTCGGCAAGGACGAGGTCGCGCGGGTGGTGGCCCTGGGTCGAGACCTCGGCCAGGCGCGTCAGGGTGCCGGCGTCCCGGTCGAGCCGGAAGGCCGTCACCACGTCGGCCCCGCGCGTGGCCACGAGGACGAGGTCGTCCGCCACCTGCAGCCCCGAGACCAGCACCGGACCGGACGGTGCCGTTCCCCGCTCGGCGCCGCCCTCGCGGCCGCTGCCGCCGGCGGCAGCGGCGCTGCTCGTCGTCCGGGCCGCCGCGCTCGGCGCCCAGCCGTCCTCCGTACGCCGCAGCACCCGCAGCTCGCACGCCAGCTCGCACGCGACGACCAGGAGGTCGCCGTCGACGACCAGGTGCCGGGGACCGGAGCCGGGCGGCAGCACGACCGGCGCCGCGGCCTCGCTCAGCCCGCCCTCGTCGTCCAGCCGGAGGCGGTGCACCCGGTCGGTCCCCAGGTCGCACACGAGGACCTCGCCGAGCCGGCGCGGGTCGAGCACGACCTGGTGAGCGTGCGACCGGTCCTGGCGCTCCTCGTCCGGACCCGTCGGACCGTCGAGGGCCCGGCGCGCGACCGGACCCGTCAGCCCGCCGTCCTCGTCGAGCCGGAACGTCTCCACCGTCCCGCTGCCGTAGTGCGCCACCACCACCCAGCGCCCGCCGTCGTCGACGGCGAGGTGGCAGGCCCCGTCACCGCCGGTGGTGCGGCGGCCGAGCACGGTCAGCCGTCCGTCCTCGTCCAGCCCCGAGCAGACCACCTCCGACGGATCGCTCTCGCCGACGCTGACGAGCCAGGGCCGGTGAGGGTGCGGGACGACCCAGGTGGGGGAGACGAGCGCCTCGTGGCCCGCCCGCGCGTACGCCGGACCATCCGTCGCGTGTGCGTCGAGGTCCAGCACCACCAGCCCGGTGCCGCTGTCGGCGGCGTCACCCTCCGGTCCCACGCTGTAGGTCCCGACGACCACCCGCGCCGGCAGCGCCGCTCGCGGGGACGGCACGGACGCCGAGGCGGCTCGATCGGTCATGACCCCACGGCTACCACGCGCCGGCCCGACCTGCTCGCCAGCACCGGGGTGGCGCCTTGCCCCACCCCGCCCGGCACCGCAGAGTGGCGCCGTGGACCACCGCGCGCTGCCAACCCCCCGGCGGGCTGCGGGCGTCCGCGGGAAGCAGGACCCGGGCCGTGACGGTGGCGCGCGTACCGCCGATGTCGCCGACGCCGAGGGGGACGTCCCGGACTCCCTGCCCCCGGCGCTGCTCGCGCCGTTGGAGGACTACCTGCGCGACCTCCGGCTCCAGCGCGGGCTCTCGGAGCACACGCTGCGCGCCTACCGGACCGACCTGCTGGGCCTGCTCGCCCACCTCGCCGGGCACGGCGTCGACGACCTGTCCGCCGTCGACCTGCGGGACCTGCGCGGCTGGCTCGCCGCGGAGCAGGCCGCGGGCCGCGCGCGGACGACGCTGCAGCGGCGCTCCGCCGCCGTGCACGGCTTCTTCCGCTGGGCCGAACGGACCGAGCGGCTCCCAACCGACCCGTCGGCCGCGCTCCGCTCGCCACGCCCGCACCGGCGGCTGCCCGAGACGATCAGCCAGGGCGAGGCGCGCCAGCTGCTCGAGGACGCGATCGCCGTCGCCGGCGAGGAGGGCGGCCCGGTCGGCCTGCGCGACGTGGCGCTGCTGGAGGTGCTCTACGCCACCGGGGTGCGCGTCGCGGAGCTGTGCGGGCTCGACGTCGGCGACGTGGACCGGCACCGCCGGGTGCTGCGCGTCTTCGGCAAGGGCGCCAAGGAACGTTCCGTCCCCCTCGGGGTCCCCGCCCTCGAGGCCCTCGACACCTGGCTGGCCCAGGGCCGCCCGGCCCTCGCCGGTCCTGCCTCGGGGGAGGCGGTGTTCGTGGGCGAGCGGGGTGGCCGGCTCGACCAGCGCGTCGTCCGGCGGATCGTCCACCGCGCGCTCCGCATGGTCGACGGCGCGCCCGACCTCGGGCCGCACGGCCTGCGCCACGCGATGGCCACCCACCTGCTCGAGGGCGGCGCCGACCTGCGCAGCGTGCAGGAGATGCTCGGGCACGCCTCGCTCGCGACCACGCAGATCTACACCCACGTCACCGACGAGCGGCTCCGTGCCGCCTACCTCCAGGCCCACCCGCGGGCCTGAGCCCTCCGACGTGCCCCTCCCCGGGTCCGGGAGGCGTCGCCGACGCGCGGTCACAGCCACGTCCCCGGGTCGACCATGCGGCCGTCGAGCCAGACCATGAGGTGCAGGTGGCATCCGGTGGCGAAGCCGGTCCGGCCCACGTAGCCGACGACCTGCCCGCGGCGGACCCGGTCGCCGGGGGACACGACGTAGCGGGTCGCGTGGTTGTACGCCGTGACCACCGCGTGCCCGTCGACGCGGCCGTGGTCGACGAACAACCGGTTGCCGTAGCCGGTGCTCGCGACCCGGCGGGTCACCCGTCCGTCGTACGCGGCCCGGATCGGGGTGCCGCAGGCGGCGCCGAAGTCGGTCCCGTCGTGCAGCTTCCACACGTGCAGCACCGGGTGGAAGCGCCGGCCGAAGGGCGAGGTCACCGCGCCAGGGACCGGGTGCACGAACCCGTGGCTGCCCGGCGGCCCGAGCGGTCTCGCCGCGGCGGGCGAGCCGCCGACGAAGCCCACGGCCGCGGTCTCCGCCGCCCGTCGCGCCGCCTCGCGGGCCAGCGCCTCGGCGACGACCAGGGCCCGGCGCGACGACGGGACCAGCCGCAGCGTCCCCGCCGTCCCCGCCGAACCGTCACGACCCGCGGGCAGGAGCGGGTCCAGGTACGTCGCGCCGCGCTTGAGGCCCCAGTGCAGGCAGCGGTCCTCGCAGTGCTCCTCACGCCCCACCCGGCCGACGACGTCGCCGCGACGGACCCGCTGGCCCACCCGCACCGACGCCCCGACGGGCTCCAGGGTGGAGCGCACACCACCGTGGTCCACGACGACGACGGGCTTGCCGCCCACGCGGCCCACGAAGACGACCGTGCCGTCGGCGGGCGCCAGGACCTGCTGGCCGGGCCGGGCCTCGAGGTCGACGCCCCGGTGACCGGGGCCCCAGGCCTCGTCCGGCGGGTCGAAGCCCTCCAGCACGGTCGGCGTCCCGTCCAGCGGCCAGCCGCCCGTGGTCGGGTCGACGCCGCTTCCCGGGTCGTCCGCGCCGTCCGGGGCCGCCGCGGCCGGGCGCGCCGGCCCGACCAGGAGCAGCGCGAGCAGCACCGGGACGACCAGTGCCAGGAACCGTCGGCGACGTCGGGAGCGGGTGTCGGTCACACGGGGAGCATCATGCGGACGAGGGTTTCGTGCCGCCCGCACGCGGCTGCCTGTGGACGACGAGCGGTCTGCCGACTGCTCCTGTGGACATCCGGCACGGCCCGTGCGGCTCCCCGGGCCCGTGCCGTGCCGCCTCCCCGGCCGGGCGCCCGTCGGGCCGCCAGAGCGCCGGCGCGCGGTCGGGAATACCCGCGCGGGCGGGTACGCTGAGCACCAGCAGGTCCACCAGGGCCTGACTTCGCGTGCCCACTCTCCGCGTCACCTCGTGACCGGGCGGGCCCCACGGTCCCGGACCTCGTCCGGGCAGGGGCCGGCGTGGGCACCAGGGAGCACCGAACCGCTCGGTGCTCGTCGAACCGTACGTCGGCGCCCGCGCGCGCCGGCAAGAGAGAGGAACGGCCATGGCCGTCGTCACCACCCGCCAGCTGCTCGAGAGCGGCGTTCACTTCGGGCACCAGACCCGTCGCTGGAACCCGAAGATGAAGCGCTTCATCTTCACCGAGCGCAACGGCATCTACATCATCGACCTCCAGCAGTCGCTGACCTACATCGACCGCGCCTACGCGTTCGTCAAGGACACCGTCGGCCGCGGCGGCCAGGTGCTCTTCATCGGCACCAAGAAGCAGGCCCAGGAGGCCGTCGCCGAGCAGGCGACCCGCGTCGGCATGCCCTACGTGAACCACCGCTGGCTGGGCGGCATGCTCACCAACTTCGGCACCATCGCCAAGCGCATCCAGCGCCTCAAGGAGCTCGAGGTCATGGACTTCGACGACGTCGCGGCCTCCGGCCTGACGAAGAAGGAGCTCCTCGGCCTGCGCCGCGAGAAGGACAAGCTGGAGAAGACCCTCGGCGGCATCCGTGACATGGCCAAGACCCCGCAGGCGGTCTGGATCATCGACACGAAGAAGGAGCACCTCGCCGTCGACGAGGCGCGCAAGCTGCGGATCCCGGTCATCGGCATCCTCGACACCAACTGCGACCCCGACGAGGTCGACTTCGCCATCCCGGGCAACGACGACGCGATCCGCTCGGTCACGCTGCTGACCCGCGTGCTCGCCGACGCCGTCGCCGAGGGCCTGGTGTCGCGCTCCGGCGGTTCCACCACCGGTGAGGAGGCCGAGGTCGAGCCCATGCCCGACTGGGAGCGCGAGCTCCTCGGCGCCTCGCAGGAGCCGGCCGAGGCCACCCCTGACGCCCAGCCCGCCGCCGACGCCGCCCCGGTGCCCGGCGACGAGCAGCCCGGCCCCGCGACCGTCGAGGCCGAGCAGGCCGCCGACGCCGAGGTCACCGAGGAGCGCCAGTGGCAGCCCGACGCGGCCGACCAGTCGGCGCCCGCCAACAGCTGACGCCGGCCGGCTGACGCCGCGCCACCCGCGGGCCCCGCGCCCGCACCCCTGCACCACCCGATCGAGGAAGACGAGGACGGACGCCGCATGGCGACGATTTCTGCTGCTGACGTGAAGAAGCTCCGCGACGCCACCGGCGCCGGGATGATGGACTGCAAGAAGGCCCTGACCGAGGCCGACGGCGACTACGAGGGCGCCGTCGAGATCCTGCGGGTCAACGGCCAGGCCAAGGCCGCCAAGCGGGGCGCCGAGCGTTCCGCGAACAACGGCCTCGTGGCCTACGAGGACGGTGCGCTGATCCAGCTCGGCGCCGAGACCGACTTCGTCGCCAAGAACCAGGAGTTCCAGGACCTGGCGACCGAGGCGGTCAAGGCCGTCGCGGCCAGCCACGCCACCTCCGTCGAGGCCGCGAACGCCGCCTCGCTGCCCACCGGCCAGACGGTCGGCGACGCGGTCGAGGCCCTCGCCGTCAAGATCGGCGAGAAGCTCGAGGTGAGCAACGCGGCGTACTTCGACGGCAAGACCGTCGTCTACCTGCACCGTCGCGCCTCCGACCTGCCGCCCCAGGTGGGCGTGCTCGTCGAGTACGACGGCGCCGACGAGAGCGCGGCCCGCGCCGTGGCCATGCAGATCGCCGCCATGCGGCCGAGCTACCTGAGCCGCGACGAGGTGCCCGCCGACCTCGTGGAGAACGAGCGGCGCATCGCCGAGGCCCAGGCCAAGGAGGAGGGCAAGCCCGAGCGTGCCCTGCCGATGATCGTCGAGGGGCGTGTGAACTCCTACTTCAAGGACGTCGCGCTGCTCGACCAGCCGTCGGTCACCGACGGCAAGACCTCGGTCGGCAAGCAGCTCGAGGCCGCCGGCGTCACCGTCAAGCGGTTCGTCCGCTTCGAGGCCACGGGCTCCTGAGCCCACGACCTGGACGTGCCCCGAGCCACCGGCTCGGGGCACGTCGCACGACCGGAGCAGCACGACCGGAACCGTTCCGCACCGTCCCCCGAGGAGGCCCCCGATGACCGGACCGTACGCACGCGTGATGCTCAAGCTCTCCGGCGAGGTGTTCGGCGGGGGCGGCATCGGGGTCGACCCCGACGTCGTCGCGGGGCTGGCGAAGCAGATCGCCGAGGTGTGCCGCGCGGGCACGCAGGTCGCGGTCGTCGTCGGCGGGGGCAACTTCTTCCGCGGGGCCGAGCTCCAGCAGCACGGCATGGACCGCGACCGCGCCGACTACATGGGCATGCTCGGGACGGTCATGAACTGCCTCGCGCTCCAGGACTTCCTGGAGAAGGAGGGCGTCGCCACCCGCGTGCAGACGGCGATCACGATGGGCCAGATCGCCGAGCCGTACATCCCGCGTCGTGCGGAGCGGCACATGGAGAAGGGCCGCGTCGTCATCTTCGGCGCCGGCTCCGGGATGCCGTACTTCTCCACCGACACCGTCGCCGCGCAGCGGGCCCTCGAGGTGGGGGCGGACGTGCTCCTGATGGGCAAGCAGGGCGTCGACGGCGTCTACTCCGCCGACCCGCACCGTGACCCGTCGGCGGTCAAGTTCCACGAGCTGACCTACGACGAGTACCTGGCCAAGGACCTCAAGGTCGCCGACGCCACCGCGATCAGCATGGCCCGCGACTACAAGCTGCCGATGGTGTTCTTCGGCCTGGACAACCCGGGCAGCATCGTCGCCGTGGTGTCGGGTGAGAAGATCGGGACCACGGTCCACGCCTGAGGGCTGACCCGACCGGTCGCGACCACCGTCGCGCCGGCGCCGACCGGCACCACCCGCACGACCCGTACGAAGGAGCTCTTCCGTGACCGCCGCCGACATCCTCTCCGACGCCGACGACCACATGGGCCTGGCGGTGGAGTACGCCAAGGAGGAGTTCGCCGCCATCCGCACCGGGCGGGCGCACCCGGCGATGTTCGCCAAGATCAACGCCGAGTACTACGGCGCGTACACGCCGCTCCAGCAGCTCGCGAGCTTCCAGGTGCCCGAGGCCCGCATGGTCCTCATCACGCCCTACGACCGCGGCTCCCTGCCGGCGATCGAGAAGGCGATCCGCGACTCCGACCTCGGCGTGAGCCCGAGCAACGACGGCAACACGATCCGCCTGGTCCTGCCCGAGCTGACCGAGCAGCGGCGCAAGGAGTACATAAAGCTCGCCCGGACCAAGGCCGAGGACGCCCGCATCTCCATCCGCGGCGCCCGGCGCACGGCCAAGGACGCGCTCGACAAGCTGGTGAAGGACAAGGAGGCGGGCGAGGACGAGGTCACCCGCGCCGAGAAGCAGCTCGACGCCGCCACCAAGAAGTACGTCGACCAGGTCGACGACGTCCTCAAGCACAAGGAGTCCGAGCTGCTCGAGGTCTGAGCGGCCCGGACCTCCCCACGCCCGTGACCGCCGACGCCGCTCCGCCCGTCGAACCCGCTCCGGCCCCGCCGCGGACCGGGCGGGCGGGACGCGACCTGCCGAAGGCGATCGGCATCGGGGTCGGGCTCGGGGCGTACGTCGTCCTGTCGCTGGTCTTCTTCAAGCCCGCGTTCGTCCTGCTCGTCGCCGTGGCCCTCGTGCTCGGCTCCCGCGAGCTGCACGCCGCGCTCAAGCGGCAGGGCATGGACGCCGCGATCGTCCCCATCTCGGTCGGGACGGTCGGCATCGCCATCGGCTCCTACCTCGCCGGCATCCAGCGGCCGGTCGTCTTCTCGACGACCAGCGTGCTGCTGGGGGCGCTCGCGCTGACGGTGCTGGCCTCGCTCGTCTGGCGCATGCCCGGAGGCGCGCACGGCTACGTCAAGGACGCCGCGGCGAGCCTGTTCATCATCTCCTACGTCCCCCTGCTCGGGTCCTTCACGGCGCTCATGCTGGCGGGGGAGCGCGGCGCGGCGCGGCTGCTCACGTTCCTGCTCGTGGTCGTCATGAGCGACGTCGGGGGCTACGTCTTCGGCGTCCTCATGGGCAAGCACCCGATGGCGCCGAAGATCAGCCCGAAGAAGTCCTGGGAGGGCTTCGCGGGGTCGATGGTCTTCGGCGTCGTGTCGGGCGTCCTCATGGCCGTGCTCGGGCTGCACGTCGCGGTCTGGGTCGGCGTCCTCATCGGGGTCGCGCTCGTCGGGGTGGGGACGTGCGGCGACCTCGTCGAGTCCATGATCAAGCGCGACCTCGGGATCAAGGACATGAGCTCGTTCCTGCCCGGGCACGGCGGGGTCATGGATCGTCTCGACAGCCTGCTCCTGGCGGCCCCGGTAGCCTGGCTCATCATGTACGTGCTCGTCCCTGGAGGCTGACGTGACTGTCGCCGGATCCCCCGACCTGCCCGGCGCGACCGCGACGACCGAGATCCCGGAGTACGTCCAGCCGCCGGACCGTTCCTCGCTGCCGCTGGTCTTCACCGCCCCGCGTCGCGGCAAGCCGCCGACGCACTGGGCCGACCTCGACCCCGCCTCGCGCCGCACGGCCGTCGAGCAGGCCGGCCACCGGGCCTACCGTGCTCGGCAGCTGTCCGCCCACTACTTCGAGGGGCTGCGCAGCGACCCCGAGACGTGGACCGACCTGCCCGCCGGGGTACGGAGCGAGCTCGCGTCGGCGTTCCTGCCGCCGCTGCTGACCTCGGTGCGCGAGCTGACCTGCGACGACGGCGACACGGTCAAGACGCTGTGGCGGCTGCACGACGGCGCGCTCGTGGAGAGCGTCCTGATGCGCTACCCGGACCGCGTGACGATGTGCGTGTCCAGCCAGGCCGGCTGCGGCATGGCCTGCCCGTTCTGCGCGACCGGGCAGGGCGGGCTGCAGCGCAACATGAGCACCGCCGAGATCGTCGAGCAGGTGGTCGACGGCGCCCGCAAGCTCGCCCACGGCCGGCTCGGCGACGCGCAGGGCGAGGCGCCGCGGGTCAGCAACGTCGTGTTCATGGGCATGGGCGAGCCGCTCGCCAACTACAAGTCGGTGGTCGGTGCGCTGCGCCAGCTGACCACGCCCAAGCCCGACGGGCTGGGCATGAGCGCGCGCGGCATCACCGTCTCGACCGTCGGGCTCGTGCCCCGCATCAACCAGCTGGCCGAGGAGGGTCTGCCGGTCACGCTGGCGCTCTCCCTGCACGCGCCCGACGACGAGCTGCGCGACGAGCTCGTCCCGGTCAACACCCGCTGGAACGTCGACGAGGTGGTGGACGCCGCCTGGGAGTACGCCCGCACGACCAAGCGCCGGGTCTCGATCGAGTACATCCTCATCCGGGACGTGAACGACCAGCCGCAGCGGGCCGAGCAGCTCGCCAAGGTGCTCAAGCGGCGGGGCAGCTGGGGCTGGGTGCACGTCAACCTGATCCCGCTGAACCCGACGCCCGGGTCGCGCTGGACCGCGTCGCGCCGGCGTGACGAGGACGAGTTCGTCCGCCGGCTGCAGGCGCGTGGCGTGCCCGTGACCGTGCGCGACACCCGCGGCCGCGAGATCGACGGCGCCTGCGGCCAGCTCGCCGCCGGCAGCGCGGACGTCGACGCTTCGGTCACCGCGCCGCCGGTCCGCGCGCGGGTCTAGACGCTCGTCGGGGTGGCGAGCAGGGCCTCGTAGTCCGGCAGGTCGAGGTTGGCGGCCGGACGCTCGAGCAGGGCGAGCAGCGGTGCGGCCAGCGCCGCCGTCGAGAATCCGAGGTTGCGCACCCGGAGGCCGAGCCGCGTCCGCGGAGCGAGGATGCGTCCGGCGTTCACCTTCTCCGACACCGACGCGTAGGCCGCGAACCGCTCACGGTAGCGGGCGAACGCCACCCGGTGGTCCCCGCCGGTCAGGGCGAGCTCGCCGGCCAGCACGTACGCCCCGACGAGCGCGAGCCCGGTGCCGTAGCCACCGAGCGTGTTGCCGTAGGCCGCGTCGCCGAGGAGGACGACCCGGCCCTCGGACCAGCGGTCCGTGGTGACCCGGGCGATCGAGTCGAGGTAGAAGTCCTCCGCCGCGGGGAGCTGCGCCAGCAGCTCGGGGACCCGCCAGCCGGCTCCGGCGAAGGCGGCGGAGAGCTCCGCCTTCTGCGCGTCGACGTCGTCACGCGGCGCCGGACGGTCGGCGGTCGCGTAGACGAAGAAGGCGGGCGCCTTGCCGCTGCCCAGGAGCACGGTGCGGCCGGGCTCGCTGTAGGCGACCTCGTCGGCGCCGTCGACCGGGAGGTCGGCCAGGGCGTACGCGTAGCCGAGGTGGGTGACGAACTGCTCCTCGGGGCCGAAGGCCAGCCGGCGCACGTTCGAGTGGATGCCGTCGGCCCCGACGACGACGTCGTACGTCGCGGGCGCCCGGTGCTCGAACGTGACGTGGACGCCGTCCGTCGCCTGGTCGAGGCCGGCGATGGAGTCGCCGAAGACGTACGTGCAGCGACCGGCCGTGAGCTCGTGGAGGACGCGGGCGACCTCCCCGCGGGGCACGTTGATCTCGCCGCCCCCGAAGGCGCCGGGCACGGTCGCCACGGTGCGGCCACGCGCGTCGACGACCACGCCGTCCGGGCTGGGGACGGCGGCCGCACGGACCGCGTCCAGGATGCCGGTCCGCCCGAGCACGGCCCGGTGGACCGCGCCCTTGAAGTCGACGGCCTGGCCGCCGGGTCGGACACCCGGCGCCTTCTCGACGACCGTGACGTCGAAGCCGTACCGGGCGAGCCAGTGGGCGAGGGTCGGGCCGGCGATGCTGGCGCCGGACACGAGGACGCGGGTGTTCTGCACGGGGTGCTCCTGGGGAGAGGTGGGCGCAGACCGGGTGAGCGGCGCTGCGGTGCGGGGTCGGGAGGTGCTGGGGCGGCGGTTCAGGGGGCGCTCGCGCCGCTCAGGGCACGGAAGTGACGGTCGAGGTCGTCGAGGGCGGTGTCGGCCGCCCGCCGCAGGGCATCCGCGGCGCGCGCGACGGGCAGGTCGTCGACGACGGCGGTGCCGGTCTGGTCGGAGACCCACTGCACGACGGCGACCAGGGCCGCCGCGTGGGCACGGACCACGAGCGGTTCGAGGCCAGGGGTGGTCGCCAGCACTGCCTCGGCCACCGTGTCGGCCTGACGCTCCCGGAACTCGAGCGCGTAGCGGCGCAGCACCGGGCTCCGCAGGCACAGCACGGCGAACTGACCGCGGACGAGGCCGTCCGGGGTGCGCAGGCGCTCGACGTCCTCGTGGACGAGGGGACGGATCGCTCCGGCGGGGGTGGTTCCCTCCGGCCGTTCGCGCACGGTGCGGTCGTAGCGACGGCGGATCTCCTCGGCGCGGTCCAGCACGAGGTCGTGCTTGGCGGGGAAGTAGTTGTAGACGGTCTGGTCCGAGACGTCGGCGGCGCGCGCGACGTCGAGGACGGACACGCCGTCGTAGCCCCGCTCGGCGAAGAGCCCTGCCGCGACGTCGGCGAGCCGTTCGCGCGTCTGGGCCTTCTTGCGGTTGCGCAGCCCTGTCTCTCGTGGCACGAAGGAAGGGTAACCCCAAAGTTTGGGCTTGCCAAGGTTTCGGCCGGGGGCCGGGGGCCGGGGCCGGGCGCTCGGGGGCAGAGGTCAGGGGAGCGGGACGAACGAGACGTGCGGCCCGCCGTCGTCGACGTCGAGGAGCGCGAGGGTGCGGTACGGCTGTCGTCGCTTGTCCGTGGGCGAGCCCGGGTTGACGATGCGGAGGCTCCGGCCGTCGGCGAAGGTGCTCGACTCGTCGAGGGGGATGTGGGAGTGGCCGAACACGACGAGGTCCGCGTCCGGGAAGCGTCGGTGCATGCGTGCGAGGCGGCCCTGCTTGGCCCCGGCGTCGTGGACCATCGCCACCCGCAGCCCGGCCAGGTCGAGCTCGAGGGTGTCCGGCGCTCCCCAGGCGGCCACGTCCGCCCCGTCGTTGTTGCCGCGCACGACCCGTACGGGGGCGAAGGCCGCCAGCTCGTCCAGGACCCCCGGGGTGCAGACGTCACCGGCGTGGAGGATGAGGTCCGCGGCGGTGAGGTGCTCGGCGACCGCCGGCGGGAGCCCCTTCCAGAAGCGCGGGGCGTGGGTGTCGGAGAGCAGGACCACGTGCACCCGAGCATCCTCGGGGGAGGATCTCGGGGTCGGCAACCGCCGCGGAGTTGGGAGCGTCGCCTTCTACCAGGCGGCACTTCGGATCCGAAGGGTCGGGACGAGATCGGGTCCTGTGAGAACGCCCACCGCTGTGGAGTTGTGCTGGCCGTCATCTGGGCGTAATGTTCTTTCTCGCCCCCCGGGGCAGCGGACGAGCAAGACAGTGGCCTTCGGGTCTGCTGGTGGACTCGGCCGGAACCGGGTGGGATCCACTGGGCCAAGGTTGTCCGGATAGGTGTGCGCTCTTGTCGAGCCCATCGATGCCGGTGCTGGCGGACGTCTGGTGGGGGTCGGGTCTGGCGGATTTGCTTCGTCGGGGATGACCGGGTAATGTTTTACGAGTTGCCCCAAGCCGGGATGTGAGTCCCGTGTGCGGTGTGCGAGCGAAGTTTGAGAACTCAACAGCGTGCTTAAAAGTCAATGCCAAATAGCACTATCGAACCCGTGCTC
>NZ_FOFA01000005.1 GCF_900110855.1 Microlunatus flavus | reverse complement strand
GCGCACGACGCGCCTCCAGAACCGCGACCTCCACCGACGCGCTCATCTGCCGCGGATGCCCGGCCGGACGGTGCGAGCCGTCGGCCAGACCCTCGAGGCCACCGGCCTCGTACTTGCCGAGCCAGGCGTGCAACGTCTGTCTCGACACCCCGACTGCAGCGGCGACCTCGGTCACCGTGCGCCCGTCCTTGATCACTGCCAGCACTGCTTGATAGCGCTGCTCAGCCACGCTCAACTCCCTCATGAGGGAGTGTCAAGGATCAACCGGAACCGGTGTCGACCATCAACCGGAACCGCGACAAGCATCAACCGGAACCGCGATGTCAACCATCAAGCGGATCCATACACACATGAGCGGGTGGGGCGAGTGGGGCTTGAACCCACGACCGAAGGATTATGAGTCCCTTAGTCGCCTGAACATCACGCCTAGTCAGACGGCAGTCGAGGCATATTACAGCGCGTTTCGCACAGAGCCCTCGCACAAGGTGGCCGTGCTCGCGGCGCCTACTGCGCTCCCCGCATGGCGCCGGACTGTCCCTCCGCATGAACGAGACGACGCGCCCACGTGTCGACAAGGACGGTGCGTGGGATGACCGCTTCTGGACGACCGAACACCTGCAGGTCTTCCTCCATCGGGAGAAACCTCACGACCTCATCGAGCGCGACGGGTTTCCCGTCCCATTCGACCTGGGCGGCGGCCACTTGCTGTGGGCGCGGGAGGAGGTCTTCGACTGGTTGGTCACACGTCGCAGGACCAAGGAGGAGCGGCGCGCCGCCCGCGAGGTGGTCGTCCGCGAGGTTGTTGACGAAGCCACTAAGAACGAAGACGAGTTGCTGGAAGTGATCGACCGCGATGTCAGGAAGAGGCACAGACGTGAGCACTGAGACCAACCGGGCCGACGAGAGCCGAGCCTTCGTGACGAGGTCGGGGCGAGTTCGTGCGAACCCTCCGGTTAGCGGTTCCCTGTACTGGCGACTCGAAGTGCTGGACGAGAACGGCAAGCGCATCGCGCAGACCACCGGAGGGCGCACGCGAGCGTCGGCCATGAGCAAGGCGAGGGAGTTGGATCGACGTCAAACGGCCAGTACCGAGGCCGGCAAGAACGCCAGCACCGGGCACGAACTGCTGCAACACTTCCTTGATCCGGCGCGGCCCCACCCCACGAGGGGCGGACGCCACAAGCCTTGGGCGCGGAACACGATCAAGGGCTACGAGCGGATTGCTGCCTGTTACCTGGGGCCGCTCTTGTCGGCCTCGCTGTCGGACTGGAGCAAGGACCTGGCTAAGCGCTGCTACGCGAAGTGTCCTACCAACAACGAAGTGATCAAGACACGACGGCTCCTCTCGTCCATGATCACCACGGGCGTCCGCGACGACTTCCTGCGTGCTGAGCAAAAGGGCATCTACGACGTCACGGTTCCGCTCATCGCGTCCGCACGCCCGCAGCGGAGCAACCCAGTCGCACAGCACGGCGAGTCGGCTGAGCTGATCACGCCAGACGAGGTGCCAACCAATGAGGCAGTCCATCGGCTGGCTCGCGCGCTGTACGCACTGCCGGCGAGGCGGTTGCGGCGTCTGCGTCCCGACATCGCGGCCCTCTGGGAGTTGCTCGCAAATCTCGCCGCCTATGCAGGGCTTCGCGAGTCTGAGCTCTTCGCTCTCGCTGCCCCTGACGTGTTGGCCGCTGCAGGAGGGCTGCCGACGGTTCGCGTCCGTTGGCAGATGCAGGACGGGAAGCTTGAGCGGCCGAAGGGCGGGAAGCAACGGCTCGCCGTGGTCACCAGACTTACGCCTTCGGGGTACCCGCTATACGACGCGCTCATCAATCGTGCCGACGAGGCACTGCAGGAGCAGCGCGACGGGACCAATCCAAACGCTTTGATGTTCCCAGCACCTCGTGGCGGCTATTGGAACGCCTCCAACTTCTTGGATCGTCGGTTCGATGTCGCCGCCGAGATCGCCGGGTGGACGGCGCTCGAATGGTCGACACCGAAGATGGAACGACGAGTAAGTGGCGCCAGGAAGGCGGAGCTCGACGGCGACGGCAAGGTTGTGATGGTCGTACGACGAGATTGGAAGCACACCTTCCACTCTCTTCGGCACAGGTACGCGTCAACCGCGATCGACGAATGGAACTGGACCCCAGGGGAACTGTTGGCGAACGGCGGCTGGATGGACGATGCTTTCGTGAGGAACCGCTACTACGGCGCCAGCAATGTCGTGCATGCCACTGCTGCCGAGAAGCAGCGCAGAGGTCTCAGCGCGGGCGGAGCTCGGGCGGCAGCTTGAGGTTCTGATGTTTGGTTGCGTGCGACCGCACTGGGGCAGCGACCGGCCGAACTCGTCCAGCACGAAGACCTGGTGACGCCCTCGCGCGCCCGCAGCCTGACACCCACCACGCTCGCTGAGCGCGGCGGCTGTTGGGGTCAGCGGCGTTGCCAGGCAGCCGCGAGGACCGGCTCAAGGCGGTAGCGTGCCGACGACCCCGACGCGTTCAGCACCCCCAGTGACAGCAGGCAGGCGACGGCAGACTTCGGGTCGGGGTCGGACTCCGAGGCGAGGGCCTCCAGGTCCACGAGGTCGGCCCCGTCCGGGTCGTCGGCGAGCGCCTCGACGAGGTCGTCGTAGACGCGTGACACCGCCGGGTCCGTTCCAACCCCGACCGCAGCGACCAGCTCCGCAGCACCTTCGGGGGTGGCCAGCGACGCCTCGAGGCGGTCCATGACCTTCGCCTCCCCGACCGAGCTGACAGCCTGCGTGGCGGCCCGCTCGACCAGGAACGGCCAGCCGCCCGTGACGTCCAGCAGCCGTTCCACCCGTCCGCTGCCACGGAACTTCGTCGCCATGAGCGCCCAGACGCGCAACGACTCGAGGTCGTAGCGGCGCAGCGACACCGTCGACAAGGTCGGGACCTCTGCCTCCTGCGCGAGGACCTCGCGCCAGAACTTCAGCTGGCCGGTGTCGGCCACCAGGACGCTTGAGCGGGTCACCCCGGACCTGTCCGGGATCCGGGTCAGCGCCGACTGCAGGGCGGCCCGGCAAACCTCCTCGTCACGCCCGGCCAGGGAGGACACAACGACCCGCCGCTCGCCGGGGCTGCCGCCGACCAGCGCCGAGTCGAACGCGCCGCGGGTCGCCACCTGGACCACCGTGAACCGTTTTCCGATGTCGGCCGCTGCGGCTATCGCCGCGACAGCGTCACCCACCGCCGTGGCGGTGGACCCGAGCACGACACGCACCTGGTTGGCGTGGTCGCCGATGAGGTCGTCCATTTGGGAGGCCGTCAACGGCGAACGGGTGACGTTGTCGCCCATCAGGGTGTGCATCTCCAGGGCCACGTACTCGTCGAGCGGAGAGTTGTCGGCGCCGATGAGCTGGGTCTCCACCTCGGTCTCGGGACCCACCATCTTCAGCACCGCAGGACCGCGCAGCCGCCAGCCGCCCCCGTCGGAGTTGCGGGCCAGCACGCCGAGGCCCACCATCTCCGACAGGTAGGCCCGGAACCCTTCCACGTCCAGTTTCGCGAAGCCGCGCCGCCACCACGCGAGGCACTCCTCTCGCATCGCGGCGTCGCTCAGCCGGGCGTCCAAGCCAAAGGTGTGCGCGTGCCGGGCCATCACGTTGGCGATGACGTTGTACCGGGGGTCGAGGTACAGCGTCTCGCGGAACGCGTGCGAGATGTCCTCGCGCAGCTCGTCGTTCGCGTCGACGGCCTCGATGTCGCCGCGCGTGATCACGTACGGCACCCCCGATTGCCCGGGCGGAGCTACCCTGCGCTGCTGGTGCATGCGTTCAACGAGGCGGTGGCCGAACATCTGCAGCAGGAACGGTTGGTAGGAGCAGTTGGCCAGGACCCGGTTGACCAGGTCGGGCTCCTCGAACGTGTAGCCCAGCGCCGAGAGCGGCGCGGTGAGCAGGTCCAGGGCGTTCTGCGGCTTGAGCGGCCCGATGACGGTGGGCCGCTGCGCCAGGTGGGAGAACGGGCTGTTGCCGGCCACCTTGGTGAACCGCTGGACCGAGTGCAGACCGGCGAAGACGACCTTGGCGCGGTCCTGTGTTCTGGACCCGAGCTCACGGATCCGTTTCGTCTCGAGGAACGTCGGGGCGTCGGCCTCGAAGAAGCGGTCGGACTCATCCAGCAGGATCAGCAGCCGACGCGAAGAGTGCTCGCCCAGCCACGCCGCCACCGCTGCCTGAACCTTGTCGTAGGGGTTCGCGCGCGCGCCGCGCGCCGACTTCTTCTCGCCCACGACCTCGCGGTTGACCAGGTGCTGGAGCAGCGAGTCCCACAGCACGGCCGCCCCAAACGCGCTGCTGGTGCCGGTACCGATGCCGAGCGCGTCCAGCGACATGTAGATCGCGACCCGCTCACCCGGCGGCCCGGACCGCTCGAACACGGCGGCGGCATCATGCAGCAGCGCGGACTTGCCCAGCCCGCGGCCGCCGTAGATGATCTGCGTGCCGTCCTTGTCGAGGACCTGACGCCGTTCGTCGCCGCGGCCGTAGAACATCTCCGCTGCGACGAGGCCGCGCTTCTGGCGGACGTAGGGGTTGACGTTCGCAAACGGGAGCAGGATCCGCATCGTCGACTGGAAGAGCCGCCCGCCCTGAGCGGCTAGGTAGGCCAGGGCGGCGTCGTCGAGGACGACGACCGGAGCCGCCGAGCGCAGCGAACGGACAGCGAGGTCCTTGCGGACCTGGACGCTCATCGTGCCGAAGTAGGCGACGATGAGCGGGCCTTCGGCCGGGTCCTGGTCCACGTACGACATCAGCGTCTCCGCAGACGGCTGGCCCCAGACGAGCAGGATGCGGCGGCGATCGCCTGCGTTGGACCCGAACGCGGGCACCACGGCGTCGCCGTTTAGGGTCACGTCGCGGCCGTCCACGAATCTGCGGTCGCGGTGGACGAGAGCCGAGTCGAGCCGGTCGAACTTCTTCAGCTCGATCCCGATGACGCGCAGCGCCGGCAGCAGCAGCTCGTGCTCGCTGATCCGACCGCGCTGGTTCGGCGGCGTCGCGCCCAGCTTCATCCAGCCCTTCAGTGCCCCGGAGTTGAGCTCGGCGAGGTTGGCGTTCAACTTGCTGAAGTCCAGCGCCGGGCACGACGCTAAGACCTGGCGGCGCCGGGCGGCGTCGACGAGGGCGGTGGTGATGCCGGCGGGTAGAGCCTCCGGCACGGCCGGGAAGAAGCGCTGCAACTCGTCGTGGGGTTGCAGCGACGGCAGCGTCTCGTCGGTCTGCAGCAGGTAGATGAGCTCCTCGGCGGTACCGAGGTCTCCGCGGTTGATGTAGCCGGCGACCCGTTGGACGTCGGCATCTGTCACCTTAGGCTGCATCCGGGTGGCTGCCAGCCTCTCCCTGAGCCGCGTTGCTGCCTCCTGCCGGTAGTGCGGCAGCCGTTGCTTGATGCTGTCGAGGATTGCGCGCACCGCGCCCGGGTTCTTCAAGTCGCGTCTGGCGTCGTCCAGGCGAGCGGTCAGCTCCGCGTCCTGCTCCTCGGAGATCTGGTTGTTCAGCCGGGCTTCGCGCAGGGCGGCCGCGAGGTCGTTGAGCGTCTGCTCCACGTCCGCTGCGGCGGAGTGAGCGCTCACGCTGACCAGGTCGACGACTTCGTCGCTGAGCGCGGGAGCGCCGCCCGGTCCGCTCAGGAGCTGCGACTGGGACGCCTGGACAAGGCGGCGCGCAGCAGCGAAGTTCTCCCCGTCGATGTGCAGCCGGACGGCGTCCTCCCAGGAGCGCGTAGCAGCGGCGGCGAGGTCGCCGGGCTCGACGTCTGCGGGCACGCTGATCGCTCCGGTGCTCTCGTCGACGACGACCCCGACGACGTGCAGCAGGTCGAGCCCGAGGACATTGCTCACGCTTAGCTCGAAGGCGTCGCGGCCTGCGCCGCCGTCCAGCAGGGACAGGGTCTCGCCGAGCGAGGCGGCTGCGGCCGCAGCGGCTGCGGCGACGACCGGGCTGGTCCCCGGAACGACGTGTCCCAGGGCCTCGATGGCCTGCGGCGCAGCAGCCTGGACCGCCGCCCGCATGGCGGCGACCTCAGCGGTCGACCAGGACGTACGACGGTCCCCGCGCTGGCCCGCTTCGACGGCGGCCGCCCATCGGCTCAGCGGCCCGATCGCCTCGGCGGCGACGCTCATCAGGTTGCCGACGGCCGGACCGTCCATCGCCTTGCTGCTGCCGGACCTGAGTCGGCGGTCGTCGGCCTCGATCTGACGGGTGACCGCAGACGCGTCGCCGAGCACGGTCAGCGCCTCGGCGACGATGTCGAGCTTGGCACGGGAGTCAGACGACACGACCCGCAGGGCGCGGCCGATGAAGCCGTCCGCGCTTAGCCAGTCGTTGGCAATGTCGCTAGCGCGCTTGTAGCGCAGCTTCCGCACCCGGACCTGGTCGGACGCCTCGGCGGCAGCTTCGTTGATCGCCCGCCCGCTGCTAGTCGGGTCGGCCACCCACGTGAGCGGAGGAGACTGGACGAGCGCACCCTCGACGGCCCGCTTGCCGACTTCTCTCGCGAGGGTGGCGAGGTGCTGCTCGAGATGCGGTTCCGCGTCGAGCAGGCGAGCGCCAGCGGTGTAGTCGCCGGTCACCAGGGCCACCCGAAGCAGCGCGGGCACGATCAGCAGCAGGGAGGCGGTGTCGGTAAGGGTGGCAGTCTCCAAGTCCGCCAGCTGGTCCTTGATGGCCATTGCGACGCGGCCGTTAGGCGTCCGGACCGCTGCGGCCAGCGCGCTCGTGGTGAGCACGGCGGGGGCCGGCTCGGCGGTCCCGACGCTGCCGGCGAGCTCTGCGGCCAGGGCGTACCGCCCGTCGAAGATGAGGTCGGCAAGCGCCTCGTCGGCAGGGTCGAACCCGCTCTCGTCCAGGTAGTCCTCGTCCAGGTCGGCAGCGTCCGCCGCGGCCTGTGTGACCGGTATTTGCGCCAACGCTGGGTGTTCGGCGAAACTTCCCCGACGCAGGCCGTCCGAATGCTCCTCCTCCTGCTCCTGCTCCTGCGGGGCAGCGGAACCAACGGGCTGCGACTGCGCAGCCTGGTCCTCAAACGTCCCGTTGGGCACAGCAGGCGGGGTGACGGCGTCGGACGGAGCGGTGGGCTGCTCGGTAGAGAAGTGCCCGACGTGCGTCGCCGTCACCTCGGCGACAATGTCCTTGGGCGGAACCGGCGCGGCGGTCGTGTCACCGCGTCCCGCGCGGGCAGCGAGTGCGGTTTCCTCCACTGCTTCAACGGTTGTCGGCGCTGCCGTCTGGTCGGCATCCTCGGCGCCGACCTCAGCGTCTGGCGCGTCCGGCGTGGGCGCAGTGGCCCGCAGAGAGGAGGCCTGGATGACAAGGAGCGCGAGTGAGGTGTCGGCCGCGACGGCTCGCTTCTGGATGTCGAGCATCTCGAGCACCGGCAGATCGGCAGCGGTGAGATCGACGATCAGCGCGAGCGCCTGCGCAGTGGCGCGCTCGGCCGCCGACCACGTGTGAAGGTCGAGCAGGGCCTTGGCGTGGGCGGCGGCACGGCCCAGCTGGGAACGCAGCTCGTCCTGCTCGGCCGGGGCGGAGAGCTGGGCGTAGCGGGCGAGAGACTCCCGCAGCGGCAGGTCGTTGGACTGGCGCCGGTGGTCCTCGAGGGCGGCCCGGAAGCCGTCGACGCTGGCGTCGCCGACTTCTACACCCGCTGCGGAGAAGGCTGATTCGAGAGCTTCGAAGCCAGCTGCGCAGTTGAACAGCGCGCCGAGGTGCTCGGGCGAAGGGCCCCGGCCGCCGGCCAGGTTGTGTGCGGCGTCGTGCGCTGCGCGCTCTGCGGCGCTGACGAGTTCGACCAGCTCGTCCAGGTCGCGGCCCAGGTCGCGGGCGCCTGGGGCCGCCTCGGCCCCATTCGCCCCGGAGGCATCAGGGGTGTCGGCCAGCGGCTTGGTAGAGGACACCTCAGGCGCGGCCGGGGCGTTGGCGGCGTCCCTGGGCCCCTCTGTCCCGGCCCTCCGAATGGCTGCGTCGTCCGTCAGGCTCTTCTGGTCGGGGTTCTCACCGACCTCACCGGCCTCGGTCTCGGAGCCGGCGGCATCCTGCTCCGCGTCGCTCGTCCCGGACCCGAACTCGAGCTCGGGTGTTGCGGCAATCAAGGCTGAAGCGGCAGCTGCCACGCGTTCGATCGACGCGGGGTCGAGCCGCGGCGACGCGAACCACGGCTGCGCAGTGGCCCACGCCCACACGCGAGCACCGCTGGGGCTGCACGCCCCATTCGCCCACACGGAGAGCCGCAGGAGTGCCGGCGACCAGGCGGTCAGCCGCTTCTCGAGCGCGTCGCCTTCGGATGTGCCCACCATGTACGCAGCCCCCAGCACGGGTCCGCCCAGCGGGGAGGTCAGGGTGGCGCAGGCGTGTCGGCGGTCGTGGCCACCGGCGCGGCGGATCCGGGCGAGGACGTCCTGCGCCAGCGACCTGCCAACCTTCGGCGGGTTCAGGCTCAGCCCGAGCGATCGAAGGACATCTGCACGTCGGCGCATCGGCAGCGCTTGCAATGCGCCGATGATGTCGTCGACCGTGAGGTCATCGACTGCTGCCTCCAGCGGGTGGTCGACCGCTTCGAGGGCGCCGCTGAGCTCCTTGAACAGCAGGTCGCGCTGCTCCTCGTCGTCGAACCCGTCCAGCTCCTCGGTGCGCGGCGGGTATCCCTGTCCGCTGGGGCCGTACAAGCAGTCGTGCTCACGATGGGCCCGAGACGACAAGAAACCTCCACAAGTCTGGGGCACTTGGTGAGGCCCTCGTCCAAATCGGCATGTTGCTCGAAGGGGGTGCCAGTGTGACGCTTGGGCCGGACCTTACCTCCTGGTGCCGGTTTGCGTGGATGCGGCCGAGAAGTTCCTCGGCCGTGCTTGCAGCCGTGCTGTCCGCTCAACTGCCGCGGCGGAACGAGCGGACGAAGGTGTATCCGGGCGGCAGGTCAGACGATCCGCTCAGGTGGAAGGTCTCGCGCTGCTCGCGATAGGCGTCGCGCTGCGCCTGGCTGGCCTGCTGGCCTGGCTGCAGCTTTCGCAGGTGCTGGGAGACCTCGACGTCGACGAGCAGCCGCGGGTCGAGCGTGCGGGCGGCAATGAGACCCGTGAGGACGCCGGGGACGTTCGGCTTCCGGGCAGGTCCGACGACCACGGTCGGGGTGTAGACGAGCACGGTCACCGGCACCGTTTCCGGTAGGGGAGGGCTCACCCAGCGCAGGCGGCCGTCGAGCCCGGCCGGCAGACGCCTCAGCTTCGCCTGGGAGACCAGGTCGTCTACGGCCAGCACGCACGCCGCGCGGTCGGCGCCGCTGGCCTCCGGTCCACAGGTGATCTCGATCGCCCTCGCCTGGGGGAGCGTGGCGCGGCCGTCGGGGTCGAGTCGTCCGGCCTGGCGCACGACGCGCAGCACCCGTGCCGGCCAGGTCGGTGCGACGTCTTCGGCCTGGCTGCCGGAATGCGTGGCCTTCCAGCTGCCGGGGCCCCGGCCGAGGTCGGCGTTGTCGCGGGTGAGGACGGCTGCGTCGTAGCGGTGCTCGATGAGGAGCCCGTCGACGGTGACGGGGAAGTCGAGCAGGGTCGTGGAGGCGGTGATGCCGCGCCCGCCGCGCTGCCAGGTGCACATGAGCCGTAGGGCGGGGTAGAAGTCGAGCGGCCATGTCACGCCGGCGACGGTCCACGTCGTGGCTCCGTCGCGGGCAGTGACGGCCTGCGACGCTTCCTCCGGCTCCAGTTCGGCGCCGGCGTGGTGCAGCGCGAGACGCAGCTCGGTGCCGTCGGAGACGGAGCTGTGCCACAGCTCGGTGACCTTGGCCGGCACGGGCAGGTACGACCCCGTCAGGTGGACCAGGCGCAGGGTCTGCGTCCACATCACCTGCGAGTCGGTGACGTTGAGGACGTGGCCCTCGTCGTTCAGCTCGTCCGGCTCCGGCTCCGGGGCAGGTTCTGGTGCGGGCTCGGGGGCGGGCTCTGGCTGGAGAGCAGGCTCGGGCTGCGGTTCCGGTTCCGGTGCGGGCTCGGGTTCCGGGTTCGTCGGCGGCTCAGTTTGGGGAACCTCGGGCTCGACCTGGCCTGTTGCCTCCCGCCAGCCGAGGCCGAGCGGCTCGGCCACGTCAAGACCGGGCTCGGCAACGCCGGGACGGTGCGTCCGCCACACTCCGCCGTGCTGCCAGGCGTCGTCGACGCGCAACGACACGTCCCCGGCGAGCAGGCCGGTGTCCGGGTCGGACTCGCGCCGGCCGAAGTCGGCCACAACGGTGTTCGCGTGGACGACGGCGGCGGCGTACTCGACTCCGCGCAGACGTTCGTCCGCGCCGGAGAACAGCTCGAGCAGCGGACCCACCGCGGTGTACGCCGTCGCCGTGGTGTCCGATGCTGCGGAACGTCTCCTCGTCCGGGGTGCGGCGGCCGCGCTCTCGAGGCGCCCGGCCAGCAGCGCGAGATCCTCACCTCCCAGGGCACCGGTCGAACCCAGCCGCCGGGCGAACGCGTCCCGGCTGAAGGCGTAGGCGCCCCACAGCCGCACCGACGCCAGCCGGGACAGCACGTAGGCCACGGTCGCGAACATCCCGGCGAGGGCGTCAGCCATGTCATCGGGGCCGGCGCCGGGGGCGAGCACCGTCGACAGCGGCAACGGCGCGGCTGCCGACATCACCTGCTCATAGGCGCTCGTCAGCAGGAACCGCTGGTACTGCGCCGACTCCGACCCAGCCGGTGACCCGGTAGTGGACCCGTCGGGGTAGGTGGCGTCGAGCAGCAGGTGGCCGCGCGGGTCGAGCCAGCGGGCGTTGCGCCGGAGCCTCGACAGCTGGACCTCGGTGGCGGAAAAGCCGGATATGAACGCGTCGAAGTCGAGGACCAGCCTCTCGGCGCTGGCCACCGCCGCTGCGCCCTCAGGTGCCGCGTGCGTACAGTCGCTGGGGCTGCTGCCGGTGGTGGGGTCCGTTGCGCCTGCGGGAGCGCCGGACAGCCAGGCGGGCACGGCCGCGTCCGCCCCGACCGCCGGGTGGTTGCCCTCGCGGTAGACGACCTCGCCGTAGAGCGGCCCGGCTCCGGTGGCGACGGCGACCATCGCGCCGACCGGCAGCGCGGCCGTGCACGTGCGGTGCTCGACACGGACGAACGCGTCGAGGTCCAGCGGCCCGCCGACGTAGCCGCCGGAGTCGAGGTCGTAGCCGAAGTAGGCGGCGTTAAACGCCACGTTCACGTGCACCGGCGCCGGCCGGGCTCCAACGAGGGCTTCCAAGTACCCGCTCAGCACGGCCAGCTCGTCGGCGGGGACCTGGGCGGGCCCGGCTGCCATGGCGGCGGTCAGGACGGGCGGGTCGACGTACGGACGCCAGACGTGGACCCGGTCGATGACGTCGGTCATGCCGCACTCCCCGCTGCGGCTGCTGCGGCTGCCGCCTGGGCTGCCTTCGCGGCCTCCCGGGCCACATGGCCGGTGTAGCGCCACACCGACCCGAACTGGACGACCTTGTCGTCGTCCTGGAGACGGGCCAGGGAGTCCTCGATGTCGCCGAGGCGCACTGACGGGCTGGACCCGAAGTGGCGCGAATTGACCAGGGCGGTCCGCAGCCGGCGGCGCTTCTTGGTCCGCGGGTTGTAGTGGGAGTCGTCGCCGCGCAGGGCCCGCTGCAGGTCGAGCACGTGCACCCCCTGGTAGACGTCCCACACGAGCCGGTACACCTTGTCGTCGAGGCGCCTTGCGGCGAAGGCCGCGTCGGTGCGGGTGCCGGCCGGTCGCGGCTTCGGCGTCTCCAGCGCGTCGGCCACCTTCGGTTTGACCTGCCCGGCGGGCCAGTCCCCTCGCGCCCAGCACGCCGAGCAGCGGTTGCCCGCGTGAGAGCAGCAGCCCGGTGGCAGGTCGGCGACGCCGAAGTAGTCGGCCAGCTTCCGGTTCGCGCACACCGTCGAGTCGGAGAAGAAGTCCTGCAGGTACCCGATCTCGACCGCCGCGCGAGCTGCCTTGCCTGACACGGCCGCTCCGAAGCCGGGCGGCATCGTCGTCGTGTGCACCCGGAGTCCGGACACGAGGCGCCGCGACGGGGCGGCGGACACGTCGAGGACGCCGCGGTCGTGCAGGTCGGCGAGCAGCTGCCATGTGCTGGCGGCGTCCTCGGCCACGAGGCGGTAGCCGGGCACGGTCTGGGTCAGGTGAGTGTCGAGCCGGGCTACCGACAGCCGGGCCCGGTGCAGCGTCCGGTCGCTCGTGCGGACCGGCAGCGCAAGGACGGCAGCGACGACGGTCGCTTCCACGCCCGCCAGCGCAGCGAGCTCCGCCTCCAGCTGCGGGTCCGCCGCGGTGCCGCTGCCATGGTCGGCCTCGCTCGGGTGCGGTGCGACGGCCAGCAGCTCTCCGGCCTTGACCGCGACGTGGGGCGGGAAGTCGCCGAGGTCGTCGACGGCGTGCAGCGCCGCCAGCGCGGCGAACGCCCGGACGAGCCCGGCGGCGTACTCGTCGGCGGTGCGTGACTTCGCGGCTTCGTCGGCGTCGAGGCGCCCGGCGGTGACGTCCTCGCCGATGAGGGTGTCCGCGACCCTGGCCGCGTTCAGGACCGGTCCGGACGCCAGCACCGCCTGGCCCATCCGGTGCAGCAGGGCGGGCTTCAGGTCGGTGGAGGTCATGAAGCGTGCCGTCCGCAGACCGCGACCGGTGAGCAGTGCGAGGCCGACGTTGGCCGGGGCGTCGTCTCCGTCGGCCGGGGCCGGTTTCCCGGCGGCGTCTCGACCGCTGCGACCGACCTGCTGGTAGAGCGACGCGAGGTCGGTGGGCGCGGACGCGCAGTAGACGGTGCGCACGTCGGGCCGGTCGATGCCGAGCCCGAACGCGGACGTGGCCACCACGATGAGCGGGGCGAACCCTTCCTCCCCGGCCTTGGGCGCCTCGCGGAACTCGGTGAGGACCGACGACTTCTCCGCTTCCGTGAGCCGGCCGTGGAAGCGGCGCACCCGGGCAGCACCGTCGCCGAGGAAGTCGCGCAGGTGCGCCGACAGGGCGACGACCTCCTTCACCGTCAGGCAGTAGAAGATGGCGTGCTCGGTGACCGCGGACGCGACCTCCTCGGCGAGGCCGCCGCTGATCGCCGGGCCGGCTGCGGCGATGGAGCGGCGGAAGATGGCCAGTTCGGGCCGGATCGGGTTCTCCCGCACGGTCAGGAGCCCATCGGCGGAGGCTCCTTCGGCGGCCTCCGTGTCAGCGTCGACGTCGGGGGTCAGCCCGAACACGCCTTCGCGCAGCCCGGCCTGCACCGTCCGGTTCGCGGTCGCGGTCAAGGCGGTCACCGCGAGCCCATGCTCGGCGCGCAGTTGGGCGAGGAACATCTCGACGCGGCCCATCGACGGGCGGAAGTCGTCCCACTGGACGAACGTGTGCGCCTCGTCCAGCGCGATACGGGTGATGACTCCAGACGCGACCGCGGACCGGACGAGCTCGCGGAACCGGCGCTGCGTCAGCCGCTCCGGGGAGACGTACACCATCCGGATGCCGTGGTCGCGGCGCCCGAGCAGCTGGTCGGCCACCTCGGTCTTGCCCGCTCGTGAGCTCGACTCCCGCAGCGGCGCCACGAGAGCCCGGACGGCGCCGCCGACGGACCGGTTCAGCGACAGCGCCTGGTCGGTCATCAGCGCGACCAGCGGCGAGACGACGATGGTGACCCCGGGCAGGACCAGGGCGGGTAGCTGGAAGCAGTACGACTTCCCGAACCCGGTCGGAAGCAGCCCGAGGACGTTACGTCCGGCCGCCACGGCGGAGATCACCGTCTGCTGCGACGTCTTCAGGTCCGCCGGCTCGTCGCGCAGCGCGAGCAGCCCGCCGATCTTCGCCGCCCGGGTCAGCACCTCCGCCTCCAGCGTCCCGGCAGCCCGGTGCTGATCGACGTCGACGGGCGTCATCGCCAGCCGGCGGATCTGGCGGGTGTACGGCAGCAGGGTGTGCTCCTCGAGCGCGTCCGGGGTGGACAGCTCGGCGGCGCGGGCCGCGGAGAGCAGTCCCTGCTCGGCGAAGAAGGACCAGATGCGCGCCCAGCCGTCGGCCATCGTGACGACGTTCCCGCCGCCCCTTTCGCCGGTGTCGAGGTCAGGGAGCAGCAGCTCCGGGTCCAGCGAGCCGAGGAACGTGCGCCGGTAGGCCCGGCGCAGCGCGGTCGCACCGGCGAGCTTGCGGTCGCTGATGATGATGACGCCGCGGTGACGTTCGGACCGGATCAGCCGCCCTGCGGCCTGGCGCAGCTGCAGCGCGGCCAGCGGCAGGTAGTACAACGACGTGGCAGCCGCGTCCGGGTCCTCCGCGTGGCCGGCGAGGGCCCGTTCGGTGACGACGGCCCGGCGGGCCTCGATGACGGGGTCGGCGAACGGCGCGAACGGCAGCTTGTTGATCCACAGGACCCGCAGACGGGCCTCGTCGTCGATGTCGACGCCCTGCCACAGCCCACGGGTACCGACGAGGAACCCGCCGCCGTACTCGCGGTCCTTGAACTCGTCGACACCACGACGGTTGCCGAGCACGAGCGCGGACCGCACCGGCGTCCTGTTCTGGCGGCGGCGCAGGTCGGTGGCCAAGTACTCCGCGATGCCGCCGGCGGTCGAGCGAGCGGTGGTCAGCACGAGCGCACCCCCGTCGAACCCCCCGCGGCTCTCACCGACCGCCTGCGGGTCCTGGAGATCGTCCGGGTCCTGGAGGACGTCGGGATCGTCCTGGTCGACCTCGGTGACGACCGCGTCGGCGTAGCCAGCGAGCTGGTGCGCGACGGTCCGCATCGCCCCTTCGGACTGCTCGGCCCACGACGGGAAGTCGGAGAAGCAGACCAGCCGGGCCTGCTGGCCCATGTCGAACGGGGTGTCGAGCGCGAGGGTGGCGATGCCGCCGCCCAGCCCTAGCCGGGTGCGGATGAAGTCCCAGCGACCCGCGACTCGCAGGGTCGCCGACACGTAGTAGGTGCGCGCGAACGTGGCCAGGAACTGCTGCCAGACGACGTCGGCGCCGAGCTCGATGGGCGCCGACGTCACGGAGAACTTGTAGTAGCGCAGGTCGCCGCGCAGCTGCTCGAGCTCGCTGGCGTACACGACCCGGTTGGACGCCCCGGGCGGCAGGTCACCGAGGACCACGTGGTCGCCGTCGAGCACGTCGCCGGCCTTCGTGGCGGCGAGGTCGTCGGCCTCCTCGTCGACCCCGCCCTCCTCGTCGTTGGTGACCGACGGCAACGAGGCGTCGTCGGCCCGCGTCGCTGCGATGGTGACCGGGTCGTCCTCGGAGCCGTCGCCCGGGTCGCCCGTAGCGCCCGGAGCACCTGGACCGCTCTGGGAAGTCCGAGCTGCTCCCGCCGTTGGGTCGTCGGAGGGTGCGGCGGTGGCGCGGCCGACGACGTCGTCGATGTCGGCGACGATGCTCTCCGCCGACGCGGTGACCAGCCCGGACCCGGCTTGGAGTGCGGCGACCCGTTCGACCTCGAAGAAGTCCAGGACGCCGCGGTGCTCGGCCACGTAGGAGCCGACGGCTCCGTTCAACGCCCGGCACTGCCCGCCGAGGCGCAGCATCAGCGACCGCAGCGTCCGTACCTGCGTGAGCCCGGCGACGCCGGCGTAGTCGGAGGCGAGGGTCACGGTTCGCGAGCCGACTTGGGACAGTGAGCCGCTGCGCGCGTCGAACGTCTGAGCGGCCGCTCGCGGCAGCTGCTCGTCCTCGAGCAGCATGCCGAGGTTGGTCACGGCAGCCTGGACCGCCTCCCGGCTGGCTCCCGCTCGGGCGTTACGGACCCACGCGGCCAGGTCGGCGTGCAGGTTGGTGACCGCGCGGTAGTCGAGCACCGTCGACAGCGCCGACGTGGCCGCGTCCTCCAGCTGGTGGGCCTCGTCGACGATGAGGAGCGTCTCGGTGCCGACCCCGGCGAGGTCGTCGAGGTGGGCCAGCATCAGCGCGTGGTTGGCGAGCAGCAGCCGGTGCGACGACAGCGCCTCACGGACGACGTCGGTGTGCTGGGCCATCGGGGTGTTGACGGTGGCCGCGTACTCGCCGTTCGACGCCTGCGACAACGACTCCAGCCACACCGGCACCGCCTTCGGCAGGTAGCCGGAGAAGAACGGCGGCAGGTCGACCGGGTCGACGGACCGGGCGGTCCAGCCGGACTCGACGCCGCTGGCGGCAAGGAACCGCAAGGTGATGAAGACGAGCAGCTCACGGAAGCCGGCCTGGGTCAGGAACCGGTTCCGCTCCCGAGGCCTGTTTCCGCCGAGGCTGCTGGCATCGGCGAGGGCGGCGACGAGCGCGCGGACCGACAGCCGGCTCGTCTGGCCCTTGACGACGTCGCAGGAGTCGAGCAGCCCGAGCCCGGGCAGGTTCGCGTCGAGGACGACCACGTCGTCGGCCAGCTGTGCCTGGAGCTGCTTGGTAAACGTAGTGATGATCGCGGTCCGGTCGCTGCCGCCGGCGAGCCAGTCAAGGGCGGCGGCGAGGACCGCGTAGCTCTTCCCGGTCCCAGTGGGTGCCTCGACCATGGCGGGGACCCCGCGGTCGGCCCACTCGTGCATCGCCGCGGTCATCTGCTCCTGCGCGGGCCGGGGCCGTGCCGCGGATCCGCGGGCGATCGACGCCAGCTGGCCCGGGTTGACGCGTCCGGTCGCGTCGCGCAGCTCGCTCCCGACTTGTAGCGGCTGGCGTCCGGCCGGCCCGGCCTGGCGCCGCGGCGTGTGCGCGGCGAGCTGCGTCTCGAGCACCGCGGCAACGTCCGGCTGACGCAGGGCCGGGGCCTCGGTGTCGGCAGGCAGGACCAGCGACCACGCTCCGGAGTCGGGGCAGACGGCGGCGACGAGCTCGCGCAGGTCGGCGGGCCAGGCGGCGACGACCTCCCGGGCGCTGCCGATGAGGAGCTCGAGGAGCTTGGCGTCGTCGACGGCGTCGTGCCAGCCGAGCCCGGTCCGGTCGACGCCGAGGTCGTCGCACAGCTGCGCGAGCCGGTGGCTGGCCGCGCCCGGCCACAGCGCGAGGGCGAGGTAGTAGGCGTCGACGTGGGCGACGTCGAGCCCGGGGAGCTCTTCCCGGGCGAATGCGTCGGTCAGCATCGGCAGGTCGGCGACGGTGCCGTTGTAGGTGACGAGCAGGTCCGCACCGGCGCAGAACGCGTGCAGCGCCGTGAGGGCGTCGACCGGGGCGACCGCTTCCGCGGCGTGGCGTTCGCGCACTGCAGTGGAGCGGATCTCCCAGGTCTCGTCCGGCAGCTGGAGGAACCGTTCGAGCTCGGGCCACTCGGCGCTCCACTGCTCGTCCGCGCCTGAGCGGACAGCGCCGAGCTGGAAAATGCGCTTGTCGGTGAACGGTTCCACGTCGGTCGTGCGCACGACGGACTCGAGGTCGACGTAGACGACCCGGCCGCGACGCTCCGCTGCCGGAGACGGGTCCGCATCAGGGGCCGATGCATCTCCGGGGACGCTCAGCACACCTGCGTCCTCGACTAAGGCACCGGCGGCGAGGGCCTCCCCGACGAGCACGGCGAACACCTGGTCGGCCAGCCGCGGGGTGGTCCGCCGGGCGGCTTCGAGCAGCGCCGCAGCCGACAGGCCGGCGCCGCTCTGCGCGACGAGCGCGACGAGCTTGCGCGCAGCCGGCTTCAGCGTCGATTCTGCATGTCCGTCGGACAAGCTTCGACCTCCTCGGGGTTGCCGTCACGGTAAACGACGACACCGACAAGACGCGGCCGGTTCATGAATGCCACCCGCCGCCTTCTATGACCTTTGCCCAGGCATCTGCCACCTCTTTGACGCGATGAGATAGAACCACGAGAAGCGGACGGCTCTGCGCCCGCGAGCTGGACGAGGCGGTCTGGAGCATCGTGGCGGGGAAGAGACCGAGGCGGGAAGTTGGGCCTGGCCACTGTCTTCTACATGCCCTCACGAAGATTGAAGTCCGGCAGCACGCGAGGTGATGATGGGTTGTCAGTCGGTCCGAAGACATGTGGGATGACGCGGTCCGGATGTGGCGCGACAACCAGCAGGCTCTTGAGCTCGCGCTTCGGCGATGCCTCGACATGGACTTCGTCGAGTTCGGTGGCCGCGGAATGGCCGAGGAAGCCACCGGGCTGCCCATCAACATCCGTCAGGTGCGGTGTGCCGGGTGCGGTAGAACGCTCGAACTGAGCGGTGGCGAAGCAGCTCATGTTTCGCTGCTCCCAGGTCGGAGGCCATTGCGGGCGCGGCTGTTGGATGCTTGAAGTCACCTGGAAGCTGCCCTTCTGCTCCCGGTAGTGACGGCGCGAGTGGAAGCGCGAGTGAGCTGTTCGGGGATCCCTCGTCGTGCTGCACGTTGCAGGTGAGGGTTGCTGCTACCCCCCGTGCCGGGGGTGAACACGGTCGTATTCGCGGAGCGCCTCAGTGAGGCCCAGTGCGGGGGCGTGGTACACGACCCGTGCTCGGTGATTGACGGCACGGATGCGAGGGGAGTGCGTGTCTTGCTCTCTGCGGGTTAGGTCGCGGCGAACCGAGCGCCAGCGAGTGCTGCCGTTGGTCGTGTAGCCGGACTCCGCGAGCCGCTCGACGACCTCGGTGGTGTCGAGTGCTCTTCCTTCCAGCTGGCTCGCTCGGAGGACGATGCGCACGGCGGCCTCGCGGGCATTCGGGGCCGGCGCGGGCCAGGGGTTGTGGCGGCCTCCGAGTGCCGCCTGATGGAGGTGTTCGGCGACCGTGTCGGCCAGGTACAGCGTTGCCTGAAGCGCCCTCGGACGCTTGGCGAGGCGCCCGGCGGCGGTCTCTGCGGCCGTGTGCGTGTTGGTAAGGGCGAGCGTCCCGAGGTCGGTGCTCAGCCGCTGGATGACGCGGCTCTCGAGAACGAGGAGCTGGTCACTCCTTGGCGGGACACGGCAGTGCAGCAGGGCCATGCCCGTCGGGCGGATCGCCCTTTGAGCGACGACCCAGTGTGTCCAGGAGATGCCCGCTCTTGTCGAGTGCAGCGCTTGGGACATCCCCACGTAGCCGCCGAGGAAGGGGAGCTGGGTATCAGTCCGGTGACCGATGATGGCGTAAAGGGTTGAGTTCCGCACGGCGAGGCGGCGGTCGGCGGCGCTGTCGGGGACGTCGCTTACGAACTCGAGGTCGATGCCTGGAGCCAGGCCTAGCGTGAGGGTTGGCACTGGGGGCAGCTGTTCGATGTGGTTCTGCGCGGCTGCGAGCGTTTGGGCCAAGATGTGTCCTTCCGGTTTGTTGCAATGCAACGAGACTGGTCGGACAGCACGGTGATCGAATTTGCGCTTGCGGTGTTTTCCGCCGTGGTTTCGGCCCAGAACGCCTGCGCGATCGAGCAGTCTGAACGGATGGCGACCGAAGCAGCTCCGGAGGGCCGCGGTTCTGGTGGTGCGGGCACCGGCTCGTGCGTCGGCCGGGGATGCACTCCCGAAGCGGGTCGGGATGGTCGCACGTTGCTGACGGCATCAGGCTGCTTTCCGCACCGGCCTAGGCCATCGAAGTCTCGTCATTGGCAGCTCTTGGACACAGAGCCGTGCGCCCTCGGCCTTCACGGGACACGTTGCTGTTTCGTCGGTGGAGAACCCACGTCGCTGGTCCCTTGCTCTGGTGCAGAGGGTTCAGGACCGGGTCAGTGCTGGTGAAGAGCCCGAGTTCTTCGGGCATGGGTCCCATCCCGGCACCCACAAGGCCGGCCCCGGCAGTCCATACACGCCTTCCGTCCTCGCTCACGGGGAAGGGGCGTCGAGGACAGGGGACGCCAGCTCGCGTGGTTGACCAGCCGAGGCTGCGAAGGCCACGCCGAGTGGCGAACCCGTGCTCTGCCGCATGATCGGCGAGCCACCACGCCCAGGTGGTCCGGTCTTGGGCGATCTGCTCGCGGCGTGCTACGACAGCGCCGGTGGTGCCAAGGTGACGGGCGGCCTGGGGCAGGAATGCGAGGTCGACGTGCCAACGGGCGTCGTGGTCGAGCGTGGCCAGTCCTGCCGAATGGAGGCGTGCGAGGTGATGACGCACCGTGCGCGCCCTGAGGCCGGAGCGCAGGACGAGATCGGTGACGGAGGATGTGTCGCGGTGGAGCAGGTCCAGGAGCACTCCGGCGTAGCGGCCGAGCCCTGAGGACGTCATCGCATCGTGCGCGCGCGCGGCGAGGCCTACCTCGAAGGTCGGACGGGGACGCGGCAGACTGGCGGGTGTCCCGCGGGGGCTGGGGCGCCGGTCTAGTGTCCCACCTGAGGTCAGGCCTACGAGATCGACCTTGAAGTCCCTGGGGACCTGCAGCGCGTACGTCGCTGCTAGGCGTCCTCGTCCGGGAGCGAGTTGCTCGAGCCAGCCGGCCCGGCGAAGCCGATCGATCGCTCGGTGTGCCGCGCTCGTACTAACCCCCGTTTCCAACCCAAGCGTGCGTACGTCACATGCGACGGCGGCTGTCCCGCACCTGCGTGCCAGGGCGAGCAGGAATTCCAGCACTGCACGCTCTGACGGGCCCCCTTGCCCTGCCCAGCGTGCGGGGTCTGCCCCTGCTGCGTTGGCGACGTCGTCCACGACGGGCGGCAGGGCGCGGGTATCGCACTCGCGCGGATTGGCCAACAACCACGCGAGGCGGCCCCTCCACATGCGTTGGGCGGCTTGTTTGACGTCGCGTCGAGCTCGCAACGTGCCGACGGCGCGTCGGCTGCGCAGGTGCTCGAGCCCCATGTTGTCGTGGTCGAGTACGGCCTGGAGGAACTCAGCGAAGGACCACCCGGCGCAGGCCATGGAAGCTGCAAGAGATGCTGCGGTGACCGACCTCGAAGTCGCGTTGGGGTCGCCGTCTCGGAGCCGCTGCTGCTGGGAGAGCGACAGATCGCGCCGCGGTCGGGGGAGCTGGCGTTCCCCGCCCACGACGGGAAGCGCCAACAGCACCGCCTCGTCCTCAAGCCGGGTGCGGCGGTCTGCTCGAGGACCGGCGCCTGTCAGCTGGCGAAGCCTGAGGAAGGCGGCGCTCGGGTTGCCCTGGCGCAGCACCTGCAGGGCGGTGGCGGCTTCGCCGACGATCTCGCTGCGGCCACCCCCACGGTGCGGGGCGCCCGGCGGACGGATGCAACCGGTCCTCGGGTTCGACAGGCCTGAGATGTCCAGGTCCGGTGCAGCTGTGGCACGTAGAACTCGTCCAAGCTCGGCTGCGTCGTCGGCGGAGATGCCGTGCGGCCAGGTCGAGATGAGGTGGCAGTGTCCGGCAGGCCCCGAGACCGCCTCCACGAACGACACGCCGGCCTTGGTGAGGAATCGTCGAAGAGCGGATCGCTGCTTGCGACCCGATGCTCCGTCCGCGTCGAGGTCGAGGGCCAGCGTGAAGTAGCGGAGGTTTTCCGCCAGGTACACCGCGAAGGGACGATCGGGTTCCTCGGCCGGCCAGGGTGCGGAGCGGTAGTCGTGTTCTGCGCCTGGCTGAGCGCCCGCCAGACGCAGTACATCGGGGCGCGCTGACATCGCCCGCGCGAGTGAGTCCCAACCGAGTCCGCTGTCCACGGCCCGCACCGTCCGGGGCTCGGCCCGGACGTCAATCGAGTCAGGAGGACCGTCGATTCAGCCCGCGTTCGTCGTTCGCGTTGCCCAGCCGACAGGCGGGCTGCCCTAGGAGGTGAGCTCGGCCTTTTGGTGGGCCTCGTAGGCGGCACGGACCTGGGCAGGAATCCTGCCTCGGTCTGCGACAGCGTGACCGTGGCCGCTCGCCCACAACCGGATGGCCTTGTTAGTTGCCCCGTGGCTGCCCGCGTCCGCGCATGCCGGGTGGGCGTCGACGGCGCTGGCAGGCGCGTCGTTCCAGCGCCACATCACTGCTGGACCCGCTCCAAGGTCGGTGGTGCACTCGGGGGACCAGCAGCGAATCCAGGTGCCTGCGCGGGTCTCGACGCTCGCGGCGACAGTCATGTAGCTCCGGGGAAAGCTGACGTTGCGGGTCGGCGGCCGCCGGCAGTTGCGGCAGATCACGCTGGAGTCCGTTCCGATCACGACTTCGGGGAGCAGCAGCACCACGTCGGCGGTCGGGGAGGGGCAGTCCGTCCACGGGCAGCGGATGAGGCCCACCGATCGGTGAGCGTTCTGACCGACGCCCGCCGTGGTGCGGTTCCACCCTGTGCCTCTCCGAAGGCTTGCAGGCAGGGGGGTCTGTGTGCGCGTGCTGCCACCGCTGATCGTGTTGATGTGGCGGACGGGGACACCAAGAAGGGCGGCGAGGTGGTCAGAGCGAACCGTTCTGCTCGGATCGGGCAGGTGGCGGAGGACCGTGATCGCGTCGATGCGGTGGTCGGAGCGTGCGTCTAGCAGCGGTGTCCGCGGGTCCCAGCCATGAGTTGATTGGCGGTAGGTGGCGCGGACCACGGCCGGGAAGTCGGGGTGGAGGTGCTGCGGCACCGCGTCGGTCGGGTGGAAGTCGCTCCAGACGCATGCCCGCGCTTCGGGTATCGGATGTGCTGCGATGGCGGCGCGGAGCCCACGCTGCGGGATCCTCGATGCGGCGAGCTCATCGAGCAGAGCCTGACCGGCGCTTCGGACGTCTCCTGTCGCGAGCTGTTCGCGCACGATTCGCTGTGCGTGAGTCGGTGTGGTGCCGGCGAGTCGAGCGAGGGTGTCGAGGCTGATGCCGTCGTAGAACCACTTGCGAGCGAGCTCGACCTTGGCCTGTTCGCGCCGTGCTCGGGCTTCCCTGGTCTCGAGATTGGGACGGCTTCGTCTGAGGAGGGTGGAGCCGGACGCGGTCTTGAGGGTTCCGTCCGTTCGGCGAACGGCGACGGTGACGTCGAGTCGCACGGTCGTGGCGTCCACCTCGTGAAGCCGGGTGTTACCTCCACCAAAGGCTCGGAGGGCTTCGCGAAGGGTCTTGGGGGCGCGTCCCGTGGCGAACGGGCCGGTCAGGGCAGCAAGGATCGCCGCGGGCGGTCCGAAGTCGGCGAGCGGAGCACGGTCGTCGGCAGGAGTAGGCAACGGGCTTGCAAGCAGGGCCTGCAGCTTCCGCTCAGCCTGCTCATGCGCGCTCGCGGTGGTGTCGACGAGGCGCTCGTACCGCGCGGCCGCCTGTTCAGCCCCAACCGCCCGCTTCTGGGCGGCGGAAAGCGACAGAGCGTCCACGTCCTTCGCATGGGTCCGGACAACGTCTCGTAGAGCCGCTTCCTCGCGCGCCCGGGCTGCCCGTGCAGGGCTGTCGAGGTTTGGTCGTAGCTCCGCTGCGTCCGGCCCAGGACAGGCGGGCAGGACCGAGGGGAGGACGTGTGGGTCGTCTGCGATGAGTCCGACGACGAGCTCCTCGGCCAGGTTCGCCCAGGCTGCATGGAACTCCTTGACGGGCCAGCTGGAGACAGACTCGCCGTCGTTGCTGCTCATGGTGTAGCTGGCCCCCGAGGTGGAGCCGCGGGCCTCGGCGTGAGCCTGCCGCCGCCACTCGTAGCGGTCCTCTCTCCCGCGTTCGGAGCTGCTGCAACGCAGCAGGTGGCGATGCGTGGCGTCATTCCACTTGATGAGCCCTGAGAACGGTCGCATCTCGGTGTCGGAGGCGGCTCGGCCGACGTCTTGTGGCTGACCCTGACGCGCGGCCTCGAGGATCTCGTTCCAACCCCACTCAGCAGGCGTGTCCTTCCAGCTCCAGTCCCGAGGGCTGAAAGCTCGTGGAAGCCAGAACTTGATCAGGACATCGCGCCACTGCTCTGGGCTGATGCCCCAGGTCCATCCGTGATCTTCAGGCCGGCCCACCCGCACGTCGTAGGTGACCGAGCCGAAGGCGTCCCCGGGGAACCGTGGTACGAGGCGATGGCCGTCGCCGGGGTTGAACTGCCCTGGTGTCACTCCGGTCTCGGTGTGGCGCAGCAGGCCGGTGCAGTAGGCGCGGATCTTGTCGGGAGTGAGCAAGAGCCGGCCGGCGTAGGTCAGGTCCCGCAGCTCGGACAGGGGAGTGCCGGTCTCGTCAGCGCCTCGCGAGGTGACGCCGGCAGCGCCGCAGGCGCGGGCCAGCGCGGCCCAAGTGGTGACCTCAGGGTTCAGTGCGGCTGTGACGATGGTCTGGACCTCCCACTGCTGGCGACGGTCGGGGACAGGTCGTCGCACGCTGCGCTGCTCGTCGCTCGGGTTCGGGAGGGGTTGACCGTCGGAGCCGAGGTCGGTCGTCGGCCCGAATCCTCGGGGAAGGCCGACCGCGTTGCCGGGCCAGTTGCCGGCGCGGGCCTTGTTGAGCCTGGCGATGAGGAAGCGGCGTGCTGTGTCGTCGCGTCCACGGGAGGCGCCGAAGGTGATCAGGGTCCACGCGTCCTTGGCATTGGCGCCGAGGGCGTCGAACTCGGTTCCTGCGGCGTTGACGAGGGCATAGGTGCGGGTGAGTGTAAAGTGGACGGCCCAGGCGTACTCCTCGGCCCGGAGGATCCGGTCGAGGGAGTGCGCGTATAGCAACGGACGGCCGTCGCGGTCGTGCGGGTCGTGGTGCGCAGCCGCCAGGAGGCAGGCCAGGATCGCCTCCGTGGCGGCGTTGCGCCCCTGCGGCAGGTCGGCCTTGGCCGCCGACGAGAGGAGGAAGACGAACAGCCAACCGTCGCGGGCGAGAACTCCACCGATGAGCCTCTTGGTGCCTGGGGCGTAGAGGGGCTCCATGCCGACCTTGGCGCGTGCGCGCTCGCCGGCCGCAGTCGCTCGGAAGGCCTCTACGTCGGTGACGTTTGCCTTCACCCAGGCGGCCGCCGGGTTGCCACAGAGCCAGTCCAGGTCTTCGTCGAGGTTGTCCTGGAACTTCTTGCGAGACTCGTCGGACACCCGGGCCAGGACGATCGTCCAGCGCGGAAGACAGATCTTGCTGAAGGCCGCTGGTGCGGAAACCGATGCCTTAAGCAAGCGTCGGCACATGTGCACCAGGGGCACGATGTCGGGGTGGTAGCTGGCCAGGAGGTCGTTCATGGTGGGCTCCTTGTCGCTGGGAACCCGCACCGTGCCGACCACTTCAATCAAGGCAATGAGCTTGGTTTCAACTCCGAGACCGAGCACCCGATGTCGGAGTTGCGCCGGTTACCGCGTTGTCATCGTTGGACCTGGTCACGGCCAGATCGCTGGAGCCAAGAGGCAGGAGCATCTGCTCACCAGGCCTGTCGAACGTCTGTCCGAGGTTAGGACGCGACAGGGCGCGCAATTGGTCGAGCCGCTGGCGGAAAGTCGTGCGGGGAGTCGTCATGCCGCAGACGGTCCGGTGGACACCGTCGCGATGCCAGGACCATCGGGCGCTACCGAGCTCTCGAGACCGGCTGTCCACGAGCGGTGACAAGCAGTCCACCTCGGCTGAGCTGAACCGGACCCGTCGACCACTTCGTCCGTGATCGCTGTCCGCTCTGCGCGACATCATCGGCGGCATGTGCAGGTCGCGCGGCTTTCTCAGGAGGGCGCGGGCATCGTGGACGACCCGCACTGTCGCATCGGTAATTCACGACTGCAGGACCGGCGTCGGCGTGAACCGACCGAATCGGGCCAAGCTCACCTGGCCCGCCCGACTAGCAGGAGAGCTTGCGTGAACGAGCGGGAGCGTGGCAGAAGGTCGGTTTCACCGGGGATGAGTGGGCCGACAACGTGCTGCGCCGGGCGCGCGATCGACGCGAGCTGGCACAGCTCCAGGCAACGCGAGGCAACGTCAACGCGGCGCGGCAGAGGACTCGCAGCGCGATCGCGCGGGAGCTGTACGGCGCATCGCTCCGCGGTGAGAACGGCGTCGACGAGGCCCGGGTGCTCGACGCGCTGCTCCCCAACTTGGGCCGGCACCGGCAGTGCCGAATTGCTGATGACCGCTCGCGCCGTCCTCGCCGTGGGAGACACGAGCCGGTGAACAGCGACCTTGAACGGGTGATGGCGGCCATGCGCGAAGCAGGCTGGAGGTCCAGCGACGAGTGGCTGCTCAGCACGGCCGTGAAAAGACTGGCGACGGCTCGCTACCACCGGGAATGTGCCGGTACGAGCCGCGAGGCCGCCGATTACATCGACGACGAGCTGCCCGAGTACCGCCGACGGTTCATCGACATCTCGCTGCGTCACGAGGTACGCGCTGCCGAGCGAAGCGGGCAGATCACGCGCGCCGTGCGCGACATCGCGCTCAAGCTCGTGCCCACCTGGACGGGAGACCCCGTCGAGCTTCTGATCGCCGCGGAGGCGATCGCCTCAGTCGACGTGCCGGGCGAGCGGGCGACGTCCGCCTCCTCCGCGATCGCGGCGGTGGCCGACCCTCCGCTGAAGATGGCGCGGTGACGACGTCAGCCGAGGAGCCGGAAGGCGACCTTCGCACCCGCCTGGTCGCCGCCTTCTTCGGGGGCATCCGGTCTGGCGCCGACCAGTTCGAGCATTTCAGGTGGACCCGCGAGTACGCCGAGTGGTCGATCGAGCTGTGTGACCGTGCCGAGCGGCTGGGACTGCCCGCCGCTTACTTGGTCGTCGAGCTCTGCTGCTTCGGCCACGAACCGCTGCGTCTCGAGGAAGCGGTCGCGACCGTCGAGGCCATCTGCCAGCCGCCCGAGCTCCCGGTGCCACGGGGATGACCGTGCGCGGTCAACGAGCGGGCGAACCTGGTTGCCCGGCCTGGTCCACACGCGGAGACTTCTCGGGGTGACGACCAGCACAGCAGATGCGTCGGTGGGGCGGCGGCTGACCGAGCTGCTCCTGCCTCACGCCGACGCCGCGGTGCCAGCGCAGCAGGGACCGACAGGCGCCACGCGGTACTTCCGGTTCTCCGACGCACCGCCTGCGGTGCTGCGCGCCGCGCTCTCGGAGGTCCCCTCGGCTGCCGAGAAGCGCCCGAACGACCAGCCGCCTGCGGCTTGGCTGGTCGACATCGGAAAGAAGTACGGCGGCCGCCTCTGCGGGTCCGTCAACGCCTCCTACAGCGCGCTGCGCGTTGATGCCATTTGCATACCCGCCCCGGCTGCCGCCGCCGTGGTCGAGCAACTGTCGCAGGCGTGGCCGGGCCAGGCCGAGGCGGCCGTCGCAGAAGCCTGGTCCGGCTGGGACTCCACCGAACCGCAGTGGACGGGCACCGGGCTCGAAGCGCGCAATGGTGTCGACCAGGCGACCGTCATCAGCCTCTGGTGGGACTAATCAGCCGCCTCCACGCCGCCGGTCGCGAACCACAATGAGGAGACGCTGGCCGAGGAGCCGACGGCCGTCGTGCCCTGAATCGAGAGCGCTGCCGAAGCCTCTCAAGGCCTCCGAGCTGGGCCCCTATCGTGACCTCGTGTACGCCAAGACGCTGGTCCCGGGGCAGCACCCGATTCCGGCGCTGATGGCGACCACCGACGAGGCCGATGTCCTCGTTCCCCAGCTCCTCCAGCGGGGCTGGGTGCGGTTCGGAGAGCCGCTGCCATCCAAGTCAGACGGCCACCTCGTCATCGGCTCGGACCGGCTCCGCCTGGTCGTTGACGGACAGGCCCTCCTCGACGACCTGACCCCCTGGGCGCCAGACGGCTGGTGGGCAGCGGTCGACGACCGACAGGGCAGTTGTCTGGTCGTCATCGTGCGGACGGACGGCGTCGACCTGACCGCAGATGACGTCGGCTCGCAACTCGCCTCGCTAGTGGGAACCAGCAGCAGTGCGTACGCGTCGCTGCCCGTGGAGACGAGCCTCGAGGTGTGAGCGGCGCCCGGCCCTGTGCACAGGAGCCCAGGGCGCCGGAGGCTTGGCACCACCTTCGCTCGGATGCGGAGCCGCTGACGTCGAAGGACTAGGAGATGGGGACGTCGTGCCGGTCCATCGCCAGTACCCGGTCGTTCTTGACGATGTAGACCTCGACGTAGTGGCGTCCGCGGTACATGGTCGGCTCGGTGCGGCTCAGACTGCCGTCGTCCTTGCTGATCTCGCCTCGAAGCTGGTGGGCCGCCTCCGGTCCGACGTTGCGGACCTTCCAGAACACGTCGACGGGGCCGGGAACATCTGTCGTGACGCTGAAGCGCACCCTCCGGTGCTTGCCGACTGATCCAAGCCGGCGCAGGGGCCCTGACCGGAACCCGTCCTTCTTGAGCACCATGGCCGTGATCTGAGCCTTGTGGCTGAGCACCATCTCGTACCCGCGCTCTTCGATGTACTGCTCCTTGGGAGCACGAGGAAGCAGGACGGGCGCCTCGTCCGTACGTGCTGAGCTCAACGCGGCGCTGAGAGCTGCGGGGGCCTTGAAGGCGTCACCGAACACGCGCTTCCAGGCGGTGATGCTCTTCTGCTTGTCGGTCTCGTCGTAGGCCTCGGTGACCCAGCCGGAGTACCTCGCGATCTTGGTGCGGAAGTTCTCGTATTGCGCCTGGTCCCAGCGGTGGTTGAAGGTCGTGCCCGGGCAACTGGGGTCCTCGAGCGTGGGCATCGTCGGGTACATCTGGAGCCACGTGTCGAGGTCGTCGAGCAGGTTCTTCAGCGCCGTGGGAACGTCCTTGTAGCGCTCGTCGGCGTCCCAGGCGGTGACACGCTCGGCGACGAGCAGGGTGAGGATGATCGACGGCACGCTGAACGTCTGCTTGTAGTCGCGCAGGTACTTCAGCAGGCGCAGGACCTTGCGGAGGTTGCGGTGCGCGAGGGTGTCGCGCTCCTTCATCCAGGCCGTGAAGCCCTCTGGGTTGGTCTCCTCGAACACCGCCTCCTCGTAGTTCACGATGACCTGGCGACCGTCGGCGAGGTGGACGTGGGGCACGACGTCGACGTGACAGTCGCCGGCGTACACGACGCGGACGCACCGGTTCTTCTTCTTCACCATATGGCGGTACATCGACGAGCGACGCAGGGCGGCCCAGACCTCGTCGAGGTACTGCTGCTCGTCCCACTCCTGCTCCTCGTCGAGGCGCAGGAGGATGTCGGCGTCGAACTCGTGGTTGTTCAGCGGCTTGATGATGGTCCGGTGCGCCCACGAGCCCTGGCGGATGTGCTCGCGCACGTGTTCGCCGAGCTCGCTGTCGTTCTCGAGCACGTTGACGATCGAGGCCACCCGACTGTCGAGCTGGTCGAGCCGGGTCTGGTTCAGGTCGACGGTGTTGTCGAGGAACGCCTTGAAGTAGCCGGTCAGATTCACGAGATCTCCAGCGCGGGTCGGTAGGAGCCGTCGGCGCGGTCGTACACGACGAACGGGGGGTGGACGTGCGGGTCACGGGCCCGGCCGAGGGCGACAGCGGCGGACAGCGGCAGTGCCGCGAAGACGTGAAGTGCCGGCATCTGCTTGTCGGTCACCTCCAGCTCGGAGAGCAGCTCTCGGACGCGCCTGGAGAAGCTCTCGAGGGCTGTCGGTGAGGAGATCAGGTCAACGGCGGGCGTCTTCCCTACGGGTGACAGCACCAGACGTCGGTACGTCGACACCTCGTGGGGGAGTTCCTCCGGCTGGATGGTGCCCGCGACGTTGAGCACGAGCACGGCGTCGCTGGAGCTGCAATCGCTGGCGGGGTAGGTCTCCACGTCGAGCTCGACGGGGTCTGCGTCGTCGGGCCACGCCCAGCTGTTTGTCGACCGGTGGCGCTGGTAGACGGCGACCTCGTAGGTGTCGTCGAGCCGGCTGCCCAGGTAGACCAGCAGCGGGAGCCGGGCGAACCCGAAGACGCTTAGGTGGCGAATCGAGTCTCGACGGACCGCCTCCTTGAGCTTGTGCTCGATGGTCTCGTCGATGATGGCTCGCGCCCCGGACCAGTACGCGTCGGTGCCTTCCTGCGCGACGTGACGCAGGTCGATCTCGAAGCCGTACTGCTCGTAGCTGAGCGGGAAGTCCGGGAAGCGGTCGTCGGAGCGGAGGACTGCGTCGGAGGCTGCCGGGCGCGACAGTTCGACGGCGTTCCCGCGGACCATCCCGATCATGCGCAGGACGGCCGTGCCACGGTTCCGCTCCAGGCCGGTCATCCGGAAGATCCACGCCTCGTGCTCGTTCTTGATCTTCCGCAGCCGCTCGACGGTGAGGACGTCGACCGAGCCGGCCCGGTCGACTTCGTCGTGCTCCCCGGCGCACAGGAGCATGAGGTTCTCGGCCTTGTCACGCTCCCCCTCGGGCAGCTCGTGCTCCCCGCGGGGGGACCCTTCGGTCGTCTGCTGGCCAACGATGTGGGCGAGCTCGCCGAGCGTGACCTCGAGATGAGCCAGCGCGCCCTCCAGCAGGTAGCGCCCGCAGATGGCGCACCGCCCTCCGGAGCGGACCCAGACCTTCAAGCGCTCTAGGTGTGGGATCGCCTTGCGTCGCTTGCTGGGCATGGTCTAGCTCCTTCCTGCCGCGTCGTCCGAGTCCCTTCGGACCGTACCGAGGCCCACTGACAGGTCCACCTGCTCGCGCGCCAGGTGTGCGCGAGCAGGCTGCAGAGTGGGCCGGCTTGCTCAGTGCTTGCGCGAGCCAACAGGGCGTGCGTCGCAGGTCCCGGCCAGGTGGGGCTCAGGGCCGCACGCCTGCTTGGTCCAGCCGCCTGTGGACGTAGGAGAAGAGAGCGAACGCGTCGAAGAAGTCGTTGTGCTCCTCGCTCGAACCGAGCCGCGTGGCGTGGGCCCGAGGGTTGCGGTAGTGCCCATGGATACCGGTCAGCAGGTTCTTGAAGCCGCGGTGCTCGCTGGTCTCGGAGTCGTTGCTCATGGCGGTAACGGTGATGAGGGGTGCGACGGTCTTGGTGCCGAAGACACGTCCGTACAGGTCCTCGCCGTCCTCACCGAGACCGGTGTGCCGCCGGATGCGGTCGGGGATGCTCTTCGACGCCTCGCTGATGGCGTGGAACAGCGACTTGCGGACGAGCTCTTCGCCGCAGTAGGTGAGCAGGAGCTGGTGGCACCCGCGGCGCCGGAGCTCGCTGACCAGCTCGCCGGAGAGACGGGCGGCTTCGCTCAGGGTGGCCGCCTGCTGCCCTCGAGCGAACTTGCCCTGCTCGGTGATCTTGAACCCGTAGAGGCTGAGCAGCTCGTTCAGCTGTCCGCGGAGGCGGTCGAAGCGGGCGTGGTCGTTGACGTAACGCGAGGGGTTCAGCGCGGCGTTGACGAACACGACGAGCGTGTCCCCGCGGCCGCGGCGCACCTGCGCGTTGTGGAGCAGGCGCAGCAGCGCGGCGCGCTTGTTCTCGCCGTCCTCCCACTCGAGCCGTGCCGGACGCAGCGCCGAGATCAACTCGCCCTTGGTCAGGCCAGGGCGGTCGGTTGCGGCGAGGATGTTGCTGACCGCCTCAGTGAGCTGCACGTCGAAGACGGGCATGGGCGGTTTGGACGGTTCGGGCACGGGGCCTCCTTCTCCACGTCAGTGTCGCCTCCGGCACCGACACCTGCCGTCAGCCACCGCGCTGGACGAGGAAGCGCTCCGGGTGCGCCGTGCACGGACCCGGAGGCCACGACGGTCACGGGTCAGTTTTGATGCCGGCAGGACCCCAATAGCCTTCTTATCGACGGTCTGATCTTGAACTCGGCCCGCACCGGAAGAGGTCATGGTGGGGCGTGGGTGGTCCGTCCGCCCGACACTCCCTCACGGCAGCTCGAGGTGTGGTGGCGTCCCGTACCTTCGGGGACTCCGGGCCCTGTGCGCAGCAGACCTGCCGAAGCACCGTCTTGGAGACCATCCGACCAGGAGAGCTATGCCCGCGACACCAAGTTCGACGGCTCGTCGTCGGACCCCCCGGCACCCGTGACAACGGCGTTCGGCGCCAAGCTCCGCGCAACCGCACGGCCCGAGCTGACGTGCGACGGGCAACTGACCGTCTTCAGATGGACGCTCGACGTGACCCCGCGCGACATCGCCACCCTCGCTGTCGCCGTCGGACGCGCCTACCTCCCGGACGACGAGCGCCTTGCCTACCCCAACGCCAGCGTGGGCCCCACGGTCCCGACCTACGACAGCGTTCGCAAGGGTGACTTCGGCGAGATGATCGCGGCAGGCATCTACAGCACCCGGATGGGTCGCACAGTGCCCTACAGCAAGCTGCAGGGAAAGCCTGTCGCCAACGCGACCATTCAGGGCCCCGACACGATGGGCCTCACCCTCAGCCACGGCGAGAAGCCGAAGCCCGTCGTGGTCGAGGCGAAGTGCCGCTCCATCGGCTGGCCCTCGAATGTGCTCACCGCTCTCGACGACAGTGCCCAGGTCGTCACAGACGAGTACCTGGCCCAGGCTTGGGCCGCCGGTGTGCGGCTCATGCGCGCCCACCCTGACCACGCACGGAACTTCGCGCTGTCGGCGGCTCAGCACCTGGGCCGACTCATCGACCCCGACGCACCCCTGGCGCCGCACCTACGTCACGCGGTCGCCGTGGTCGGAGAGGACCGGCTACCTGCGTTCAAGATCGACGAGCACTGGACCGGCACCCCACCCATCACAGAGCTGCACGTCGTCCTGGTCCCAAATCTCGATGACACTCGCGACCGCATCTTCGACGCGGCGGCGCGCCTCACCTACGCAGACTTGACTGGCGGGGCCTCGACTCTGGTTCGGCCAGGCGCCAAGGCCGGCATCTCCGGCCTGCTCAGCCGCGATATGCCGGCTCAGCTGGCGAGCACCGCCGTACCTACGCCTCTGCACACCGTCCTCGAGTCGAGCCTGTGGTACTTGGCCAACGAAGACGGCATCGCACTCGCTCGCGCTGGGGCGGCTGCCACAGACCCGGATCCTGACGTCCGTGGCCTCGCCCAGCTCCTGACCGGCGCACTCTCAGGTGCCCGGACAACCCTGAAGGGTCGCTCCCTCGCGGGCTTCGCCGACGCCGCTCGCAACGTCCTGAACCTCAGCGCGCCCCCCGGCAAGCTGCGCGAAGTTCTCGACACAACGACCGCTGACGGGGCCCTGATGGAGGCGGCTCGGCACGTTGCAGCCGCACTCCTGCACCGACTGGAGCGGCATCCGCAGACCATGACCGAGGCGAAGGGCGCCACCGGCGTCGCCGTACAGCACGTGGTCAGCTACATGCGCCGATACGGCCGCCATGCCTTCTGGCCATCCCAGGCCGAAGCCCTCCGTGGCGGCCTCCTCGACCCGACGCAGAGGTCTCTGGCCATCAAGATGCCCACGAGCGCTGGCAAGACCACCCTCATGCAGCTCGTCGCCGCAGACACCATCGACCGCCACCCTGACGGGGTCGTCGCGGTCGTCGCCCCCACACGCGCCCTCGTCGGCCAGCTGTTCCGCGACCTACGAGACGGACTGCCCGACGACGTCAGCGTCCGGTCCTCCCAAGGCGGCCTGGACTACGACACCGACCTCCCCTCCGCTGGAGGCGTCCTGGACGGCCCGGGGGTCGCCGTCGTGACTCCCGAGCGACTCGACCTCGACTGGCGACGGGCGATGACCGACGACGGCGGCATCGATCTTCAGAACATCAAGCTGCTCGTCGTCGACGAGGCGCAGCACGTGGACAACGGACCCCGCGGCGCCACCCTCGAGCTCCTCATCGCCAAGGCCTTGCGGCGCGACATCCGCGTGGTCCTCCTGGCCAGCCAGTTCTCCGACGTCGAGGCCATCGCGAACTGGATCAACGGCGACGCTCTGGAGTCCGACTGGCACCCCGCCTGGCTAGAGCGTCACGTCTACATCCGCGGCCTCCCGGGCACCAGCCCGACTCGCGCCCTTACCGCATACCTCTGGCCCGAAGGGTCGGACCCCGTCGAGGTCTTCACGCTCAAGCCGAGCGACAAGTCGAAGGGCGACGGTTGGATCCGCGACAGGAAGCACGAGGCTGCTGGGCTCGTCGAGAAGTGGACGTCAGAGGGGCTAGTAGTCGTCTTCACCGACCTCAAGTCCCGCGCGCTGGGCCTCTTCAACACGATCTCAGCAAGCGCGGCCCCGCTGAGCACTCCGCACCCCACGCTGACGGAGCTCGCAGCCTCGATCGAGGTGCTGCACCCCGCAGAGGCCGCTGCGCTCCGAAACGGCTTCGGCCTCCACCACGCCGACGTGCACCGCGACGTCCGTCGAGCAATCGAGTCCGCTGCCCGGCGAGGCCTTCTCAGGTGCATCGTCTGCACCTCCACGTTGCTGGAGGGCGTGGACTTCCCGGCCCGCACCGTCATCGCCGCGTACCCGCCAAGGACCCCGGAACAGCGACCTGACATCGCCCGGCTGCGCAACCTCGAAGGGCGCGCGGGTAGGGCAGGCCGTTTCGTCAGCGGCCGTCTCGTCGTCATGACCTCGGATCACGTCCAGGCCCGCAAGTGGCGGCGAGCGATGCGGCAGGACCTTCCGCCAACGCGGACCGCCCTCACCGAAGCGCTGATGGTTCTGAGGCACCAAGCGCCACAGCAGATGCTTCCCGCCGAGAAGGACATCATCGACGCCCTCACGATCGAGGCGCTCGCCGAGTCGGCAGCGGTCGATGGAGACCTCAGACGGGCGCTGGAAGAGGCGCTGCAGCGGAGCTACTGGTCCGCGACCTCCGCTCCGCAGCTACAGCAGACCACCTTGACCAACGGAGCTGGCTACGTCCAGCAGGTCGCTCACAGAGTGCCTGACCCTGCGCTACGCGCCGCCGTGTACCGGTCCGGCTTGAAGCTGGAGGGCTGCCTGCGGCTCCGCGACGCCATCGCTGCCAACCTGGACGCCATCGTTCCCGTCCTTCAAGCCGAGCAGCCTGACCCGGCCGACCACGACCGCCTCCTGTTCTGGCTCATCTCGGCGTGCGTGGCCAACCTCCAGGAGCTGGAGGACCTCCGGGAGGTCGAGCCGGCCGCACTTCAGGCTGCTCTGACGTCGTGGGTCGCCGGCACGAGCGAGGCCGACATCGACCAGGCCTACCCCGAGGCGTGGGCAGCCGTGAAGACGCAGCACCTCGAGACCCTGCTCGTGTGGTCGCTCACCGGATCGTTCGAGGTCATCGCCGCGCTTGGCAGCGACCTGGGGCTCCGCGAGTCGGCCCACAGCAGGCTCGCCCCGAGCAGGCTTCGCTACGGCGTATTCGACGCCGAGCTCTGTCCGCTCGTTCGAGATGGCGCCGACCGGACCCAGGTAGCGCGTATCGCAAGGGAGTGCCTGGACGAGGCTCAGCCCCGAGGCTTCTTCTGGGCTCTCGCCGACGTCGTGGAGGCTCGCATCGCTGCCGAGCAGGAAGCGAAGGCTGAGGAGGACGCGCTCGCGGAGACCGAGCCCGACGAACCCTGGGAGGACATTCTCTGACGCCGGCTCTCGTGTGCCTGCGGCTACTGGTTGGGTCGCGTCGCGGCTCGACCAGGCTGCGGCTCAGGGATGGGGGGTCACTGAGTGGACGACGAGCAGAAGGTCCTTGCCGATCTGGTGCGCTGCCGAGCAGCGGGCCTCGACCGTCGGCAGGCTCGCCTGCCAGCGGGCGAGGCCTCTGTGGGCCGTCGCTGGTAGCGCTTGTACGCGGGCTGGATCGAGCACCGTCTCCTCACCGGGTGCCAGCCCAAAGCGGACGCCGTGGCGGTCGGCCACCCCGTCGAGGTAGCGCCGCATCCGCTCGGAGAGGAGCTGAACGCACCACAGCGACGTGAACTGCTTGGGCATGTGGGCGAGGCGGTAGAAGTCCTTCAGCGCCTCGCCCAAGTGCTGTGTCCAGGCCGCGTTCGTCTCGCGCGGCTCGCGCGGGTACTTGAACTCGACGGCCGCGAAGTCAGGACCAGAGACGACGAGGTCGACAGCGTCCGGTACGCCGGGTCGGCGCCACTCGGCCTCCAGCCTCGTGGGGGCGACCCCCGCGGCCACCAGTTGCTGGATCGTGGCAAATCTGACGACATCCTCGGTGAGCAGGTTCTCCAACCCGGCGCCGCGGTACTGGTCGAGCTGCTTGGCGGTCGCTCGCCACACGTCGTCCCAGGCAACCTCTCCAACCATGAGAAGCAGTCGAGCACACCTTGCCCAGGTGCGGCTCGGAAGGTGTGGTCGCTGCTGCCGAGCTAGAGGTGGACGTGCGGTCCCCGGCCCTGAGGAGAGCAGGGACAGACACCGGTGCGGCTGAGGCAGTTCCGGGAGGCCCCACGGCCTTGGCACCCGCGCAACCTTTGGCATGCTGCAACTGGCGTCATCACGAAACACTTGGCACGGAAGAAACTGTTGGCAGGCTGCAACTGTCCCTGCCAAATGGACGCAACTGCACACAGCACAGTACGAGCCCGCCCCTGTGCCGGGGTGCAAGTAGTTGTGCCTTGCCGTCGGGCGCCAGTGGAGTCGGTGCCTGGTAGCGAAGTCGGCCGTCCCGCAGCACGCACGGGCAGCAAGCCGCCGTCTCGCACGTCCGTTCGCACACGCAGGCCTTCCACCCTGCTTTCGCACAAGGGTTTGCACAGCACCGATCAGCATCGTTTGGTCCCGTCTGATGCGTAAACTTGCTCCTGACGAGGGGAGATGCAGGGTGAGTGTGTGGGGCGAGTGGGGCTTGAACCCACGACCGAAGGATTATGAGTCCCTTGCTCTGACCGGCTGAGCTATCGCCCCTGCGGCGCTGATGCTACCGAGACGGGCTGGCCGTAGGGGTGCTCGGCGGTCGGGAGCGTGCGGCGGGTGCGGTGGATGACGACCAGGAGGCCGCCGACGCTGACCACGGCGACGAGGACGTGGACGATCAGGTTGTTGGAACCGTCCCAGGCCGTGTGCAGGAGGACGGCGCCGACGAACGTCCCCACGAACCGCAGGACCGCCTTCCCCGTGTGGGCGGAGGCGGGGATAGCGAACAGCGCCGCCGCAGTGACGCCGGTCCAGGCGACGTGGCCCGCGGGGGAGAGCAGCGCGCGCAGCAGCAGCGTGGAGTCGAGGGCGGCGAGGCTGCGGCTCTGGATGAGCGCGTTGAAGCCGTAGCCCATCGTCTCGAGCGTGGCGAAGCCCATGCCGCTGGCGACGCCGACGACGACGCCGGCGGCCGGGTTGCGGTAGCGGCGCACGAGGAGCACGACGATCAGTGGGACGACGAGCTTGGCGCTCTCCTCGATGAGGCCGACGAAGAACATCGGCAGGGCGCCGAGGCGGCGCAGCGTGTCGTACTCGAGGGTGCCGGCGGCGACGGTGCCGATGATGCCGCCGATGATCGCGACGAGCGCGAGCAGGCCGGCGCCGACGACGACCCGGCGCCCGCCGGTCGCGGCGAAGGTGAGGACGGTCGCGGGCACGACCACCGACCCCAGCAGGAGCAGCGACGGCACGAAGTTGAGGTTCTCGGTGCCGACGAGGGTGCGCAGGACGAGCAGGTACGCCGCGACGCCGAGGACGAGCACGGCGATCCAGCTGAGCCGCCGCAGGCGCCCGCGTTCCGGGAGGGCGCCGGGGGTCTGGTCGTACGCGGTCACGGGCGGGCCTCTCGGAGGGTGGGGGCGGGCGTGCGTGGGGCGCTCGACTCGACGGTCGTGCCGGCCTGCGGCGTGGGGAGCTCCAGCGGCGTCCGGCGCCGGGCCACGACGACGGCGGCGCCCAGGAAGACGACCCCGATCAGGAGGGTGCCGGAGGCGAGCAGGTTCTGCCCGGCGTTCCAGGTGAGCTCGACGTCGCCGCTGTTCGGCAGGTTCTTGAACGGCTCGACCGCGACCCAGCCGCAGAAGAGCAGCCCGAGCACGCTGAACCACTGCGGCAGCCGGGCCGGGCCGGGCAGCGGCAGCAGGTCGAGGACGAGCACGACGGCGAGCGGCACGACCCACACGAAGTGGTGCAGCCAGGAAACGGGGGAGGCCAGCAGGGTGGCCACGCCGCCCAGCATCACGGCGAGCGCGACCTCGCCGCGCCGGTGCCAGAGCACGGCCGCCCAGACGCCGAGGGCGGCGACGGCCGCGCTGAGCGCGAGCCCCAGCAGGGTTGCGCCGGTGCTGAAACCGAGGACGCGGATGACGTCGGCCAGCACCGACTGGTTGGTGAAGTAGACGATGCTGCCGCCCAGGCCGGTGTCGCCGTGGGCGAGCCGGGTCCAGAACCCGTACGACTGCCGCGGCGCGACCACGGCCGCGAGCAGGGTCAGGGCGACCGCGGAGACGACGGCGGTGACGAACGCGCGCCGACGGCGCACGAGCAGCAGGTAGACGAGGAAGAAGGCGGGGGTGAGCTTGATGCACGCCGCGAGCGCGGTCCAGAAGCCCTCGGGCAGCACCCGCCGGGCGAGGACACGGGGCCCGGGTACGAGGTCGAGCACGACCAGCGCGACGAGGAAGATGCCGACCTGGCCGAAGCCGAGGGTCTGGCGCACCAGCTCGACGAACAGCGACGCCGTCGTCGCCAGGCTGAGCACCCAGCCCCGCAGCCCGACCCGGTGGAGGACGGCGAGCAGCGCGAGGACGCCGGCGACCGTCCAGCCGATCTCGACGGCGGCGGTGGGCAGCAGGGTCAGCGGGACCGACAGGACGGCGGCCAGCGGCGGGTAGAGGAACTGCAGCCGCCCGGCCAGGGCGTAGAAGTCGCCGCCGGCGAGCAGGACGCGCGCGGCCTCGAGGTAGACGCCGAGGTCGACCATCGCCGGGCGCCACGGCACGAGCCGTCCGCCGAACTCGGTCCCCGCCACCCAGAGCCCGGTGATGACGGGCAGGAGGCAGACCGCGGCGGCCCGGACCGCCCGCGTCATGCGGGTGCGACGGCTCCGGCGTGCTCCAGCGACGTGTCGAGCGAGGGGCACGACGCCACCCAGTCGAGGATCGTGGTGCCGACGCCGGACTCGTGGTTGGCCCCGACGACGGGGAAGCCGAGGGCGAGCAGCGCGGGGTGGGCGTTCGCGACGACGCGCGGCATGCCGACCCAGCTGAGCATGCTCACATCATTCGGCATGTCGCCGAAGGCGGCAACGCGACGGGCCGGTACGCCGAGGCGCGCGCAGGTGCGCGCGAGCATGCTCGCCTTGTCGACGCCATGGGCGCTCACCTCGACGAGGCCGTAGCCCCGGCCCGTGGAGCTCGTGGCGGTGAGGGTCCCGCCGACGCACGCGGAGACCTGCGTGCGCAGCGCGTCGTCGTCGAGCGCCTGGCTCTGGACGAGCATCTTGACCGCCGAGATCTCGTGGGCGAGCTCCTCGACGCTGCCGTGGCGCAGGTCCGGGTCCTGCCCGGTGTCGGGCACCCAGGTGCGGTACGCCGGCTCGTAGCCGAAGTGCGTGCCCGACTCGAAGGCGAAGGCGGCGTCCGGCACGTGCTCGCGGATGCAGGCGACGGCGCCGAGCGCCACGTCCGGGTCGAGGCAGAGGCGGTCGAGCGTCCGGCGCGAGCCGAGGTCGTAGAGGACCGCTCCGTTGCTCGCGATGACGGTGGGGTGGGCCCCGGGCAGGTCGGCGATGACGTCGAGCCAGCGGACCGGACGGCCGGTGGCGAAGACGACCGGGATGCCGGCCTCCTGCGCCGCACGGACGGCGCGCGCGTTGGTCTCGCTCACCGTGCCGTCGGGGGAGAGGAACGTGCCGTCGAGGTCGCAGGCGACCAGGGCGGGGACCGCGGTGGCGTGCTCGTGGATCGTCATGGTCCTCGTCGTCACCGTCGTCGTCGTCATCGTGGTCACTGTCGTCAGGGCCGTCTCAGAGTCGCGAGGGCGGGGTCGGGCTGCCGGGTTCGCCGCTCTCACCCGGGCTGGGGCCCCCGCTGGGCGAGCCGGACTGCGAGCCCGACGGCGAGGGCGACCCCGACGGCGAGCCGGACTGGGACCCGGACTGCGACGGCGACGGCGAGCCGCTCTGGGAGGGCTGCGGCGAGCCCGACTGCGGGCTCGCGGACGCCGGCGGCGGGCTGCCGGTGCCGTCGGCCGGCGGCGGCGGGCTCTGCGGCGGCTGGTTGCGGAAGATGAGGATGGCGATGAGGACGGCCAGCGCGGCCAGCAGCAGCATCAGCAGCCAGGACACGAGGATCGTCCGCCAGCCCGCGCGGTCGTAGCGGCCGGGCCAGGGCAGCGGCCACAGCCGCGCCAGCCCGGGGCGGACGCGGTTGATCCAGGGCAGCTCGTAGTCGGGCCCCTTCGGCAGGCCGAGCGGCTCGAGCGCGGCGAGCTCGACGGCGTCGAGCACCCGCTGGGCCTCGGCCGCGGCCGCCGGCGAACCGTCGTACGCCAGGGCCACCCAGGGCGCGTCCTGCTTGCCGTCGGGTGCGACGGGCGTGTCGGGGGCGACGAAGCGGCGTCCGAGCCGGCCGGTGTCCTGCCCCTGGCCACCGCGCGCGAGCACGGTGTCGATGTGCATCTCGTTGACCTCGCCGGCCAGCCGGTCGCGGGCGGCGGCGTCGGCCGCGGCGCCCTCGGAGAGCAGCAGCACCATCGCCGGGACGCTGCCGGTCTCCTCGGAGGAGTGCGCGGTGAAGGCGGTGCCGGCGGAGCTGGCGTGCAGCCGGGCGTCGAGCCAGTAGCCGCCGACCTTGGGCGGGTCGTCGGGCAGCAGCGGGCTGACGCCGACGACGTCGTCGAGGGTGGACGGGTCCACGGACTCGTACGCGCGCATCGCCTCGACGTTGGGCGGCGCCGCCGGCGCGCTGCCGGGCTGGCCCGGAGGTCGCTGCCCGGGGTCGCCCGCGTCCCAGGGACCGTAGTAGGGGGACGACACGGCACCTCCTCGGCGGGGCGAGCGACGGACGGGTGGACCTCGGGGCGCACCGCCCGCGAGGAACCGCAGGCGCAGACAGTCTAGGAGGCGCGCAGGTCCGGCCCCTGCCGCTCGAGCGTGCGCTGGACGTCTGGCCGCGCTCCCGGCCGTGGCTATGGAGCACCTGTGAACTCCTGGTCTGCCGGATCGCGCCGCCTACGCTGGAACCACTGGTCTGCGAGACTGTGCGGGCCTGCCGGCGGGGGACGACGTGCTCTGCGTGCTGTCGAGCTCGTCCGTCCGGGGCTCGCGTCCCTAACCCGTCCAGTCCCCGGCTCTCGTGTCCTGAGGAGTGAGTGAGTGAGCAGCCCCAGCTACGGCGCGCCGAACGGCTCGTCCGCCGCCAGCCCGAGCGCGGGCCCCGGCGGCACGGCCACGGCGAGCCGGCACGGCCTGGAGCCCGCCGAGGCGTCGCGGCTCCTCGGCGAGGCGATCAGCCAGGTGCAGCGCGTCATCGTCGGCCAGGAGCACATGGTCGAGCAGCTGATGGTCGGGCTGCTGGCCAAGGGCCACATCCTCCTGGAGGGCGTGCCCGGCGTCGCGAAGACGCTGGCGGTGCGCAGCTTCGCCACGGTCGTCGGCGGCTCCTTCTCCCGCATCCAGTTCACCCCGGACCTCGTGCCCTCCGACATCGTCGGCACCCGGATCTACAAGGCCAGCCAGGAGACGTTCGACGTCGAGCTCGGCCCGGTCTTCGTCAACTTCGTCCTGGCCGACGAGATCAACCGCGCGCCGGCCAAGGTGCAGGCCGCGATGCTCGAGCTGATGGCCGAGAAGCAGGTCTCCATCGGCGGCACGACCTACCCGGTGCCGCAGCCGTTCATCGTGCTGGCGACGCAGAACCCGGTGGAGTCCGAGGGCGTCTACCCGCTGCCCGAGGCGCAGCGCGACCGCTTCCTGCTCAAGGTCGACGTGCCCTACCCGCGCGGCAACGAGGAGTTCGAGATCCTCCGCCGGATGAGCGTCGACCCGCCCGAGGCGCGCCCGGTCCTCGACCCCGACCTGGTCCGCACGCTGCAGCGCCAGGCGAGCGAGGTGTTCGTGCACAACCTCGTCGCCGAGTACGTCGTGCGCCTCGTGCTGGCGACGCGGACGCCGGCCGAGTTCAACCTGCCCGACCTCACGTCGGTCATCCAGATCGGCTGCAGCCCCCGCGCCACGCTCGGCCTGGTCGCCGCGGCCCGCGCGCTCGCCCTGATCCACGGGCGCGACTACGTGCTGCCCACCGACGTGCAGGCCGTGGCCAAGGACGTCATGGCGCACCGCCTGACGCTCGGCTTCGACGCCATCGCCGACAACATCTCGCCCGCGCAGGTGATCGAGCGGATCGTCGCCATGGTCCCGCCGCCCACGCCGGTCTGGCAGGGCCAGCAGGCTCCCCAGGGTCAGCCGGGACAGCCGCAGCCCCAGGCGAACGGCAGCGGCCAGGGCGTCCCGCAGGGCCGCGCGCCGCAGAACGGCGGCCCGGCCAACGGCGCCTTCCCGCCGCCGTCCGGTCGTCCCGTCGCGCCGTACCCGCCGTCGCGGGACTTCGGCTGAGCCGCAGCCTCCCCATGGCCGCTCCCTCCTTCGGACCACCCGCGGGCCCGCCGCCCGTGCGGTCCGGCGTGCCCCCGCGCGACGCCGGCGCGGTCTCCTCGGTGCTCGGCACGCCCACCCGCGCCACCATCCCGCTCAACAAGCTCGCCCCCGAGGCGGCGCTGCGCCGTCTCGAGCTGACGATCGTGCGCCGGCTCGAGGGCTACCTGCACGGCGACCACCTCGGGCTGCTGCCCGGGCCCGGCTCGGAGGCCAACGACGCACGCCTCTACATCGCCGGTGAGGACGACGTCCGCAAGATCGACTGGGCCGTGACGGCCCGCACGACCGTGCCGTACGTGCGCGACACCGTCTCCGACCGCGAGCTCGAGGTCTGGGCGCTGCTCGACGTCACCCCGTCGATGAACTGGGGCACCGAGGGCGTCACCAAGCGCGACCTCGGCATCGCCGCGATCGCCACCATCGGCTTCCTGTCGCAGAAGATGGGCGACCGCTTCGGCGGTTACGTCATGAAGCCCGACAAGCTGCGCCGGCTGCCCGCGCGCTCGGGCCGCTCCGCCCTGTACGGGCTGCTGCGGACGATGCTCACCGAGCCCTTCGTGCCCGACCACGCGACCGGCCCGATGACGCTGGCCAACGCCGTCGAGCAGATGTCGCGCGCCCAGCGCCGGCGCGGTCTCCGGGTCGTCGTCTCCGACTTCCTGACCCCCGGCGACCACGAGCTCGACCCGAACGAGCCGCCGGAGTGGGAGCGGTCGATGCGTCGCCTCGCCGTGCGCAACCAGGTGCTGGCCATCGAGGTCGTCGACCGCCGCGAGATCGAGTTCCCCAACGTCGGCGACATGCTCATCCGCGACCCCGAGACCGACTTCGAGCGCTACGTGAACACCGCCGACCCGGACGCCCGCGCCCGCATGGACGCCGCCAGCTCCGCGCAGCGGGAGCGCATCCGCATCTCCCTGCGCCGTGCCGGCGTGGGCCACATCCAGCTGCGCACCGACCGCGACTGGGTCGCCGACATCGCCCGCTTCGTGCTGGCCTACCGCCGCGTGGCGAGCATGCTGCACGCGCCGCCCACGGGGGTGACGAAGTGACGCCGCTCGAGCTCGTCGGCCTGAACGTCTTCACCGACGTCTGGACCTTCTTCAGCAAGATCGACTTCGAGGTGCCGCGGCGGCTGGCCTGGCTGGCGGCCATCCCGGTGCTGGTCGCGGCGTACGTGCTGGCGACCCGGCGCAAGAACCGTCGCGGCATGCGCTTCACGAACACGTCGATGCTGGACGTGGTCATCCCGCGGCAGTCGCAGTGGCGCCGCCACCTGGCGGTTGCGCTGTCGCTGCTCAGCCTCATCACGCTGACCACCGCGTTCGCGCAACCGACGACCCAGGTCAACGTGCCGCGCGAGCGCGCGACCGTCGTGCTCGTCATCGACGCGTCGCTGTCGATGCAGGCGACCGACGTGCCGCCGAACCGGCTCGACGCGGCCAAGCAGGCCGCGGTGGGCTTCGTGAACGAGCTGCCCGAGAAGTACAACGTCTCGGTCGTCTCGATGGCCGGGGCGACGTCGATCCTCGTGCCGCCGACGCTGCAGCACAGCACGGTCGCCAACGCGATCAACAGCATCAAGCTGCAGGACTCGACGGCCATCGGCGCGGGCATCGACACCGCGATGGCCGCCCTGCAGCAGGCGCCGAAGGACCCCGACCACCCCGACGAGCCCGCGCCCGGCGCGATCGTGCTGCTCAGCGACGGCACCAACCAGCAGGGGCGCGCCCCGCAGCAGGCCGCGGCCGACGCCAAGAAGGCCGGCGTGCCGGTCTACACGATCGCGTACGGCACGGAGAACGGCTACGTCGACCTCGACGGCCAGCGCAACCCGGTGCCGGTCGACAAGGAGCAGATGCAGCAGATCGCGCAGATCAGCGGCGGGCAGTACTTCACCGCGGCGACGCCCGACCAGCTGCGCACCGTCTACGAGAACATCTCCTCCGAGGTCGGCTACGAGAAGGCCGACCGCGAGGTGACCGCGCAGTTCGCCGGCTTCGGCCTCGCCTTCGCCGTCCTCGCCGCGCTCGGCGCGATCTCGCTGGGGGCGAAGTGGCCGTGATCCTCCAACCGCTCGCCCTGACCCCGCTGCTGACCCCCCTGCTCTCCTTCCTGGAGCCGGTCCGGCTCTGGTGGCTGCTGCTCATCCCGGCGCTGGTGGGGCTCTACCTGTTCCTGGTCAACCGCAAGCGCAAGCGCAACGCCCGGATCGCGCGCACGATGTTCGACCTGGTGATCCCGCGCGACCGCACCTGGCTGCGCCACGTCGCCGTGGGCCTGTCGATCCTGAGCCTGCTCACGCTGACGATCGCGTACGCGAAGCCGAAGGGCGAGGTGTCGGTGCCGCGCGAGCGCGCGACGATCGTCGTCACGATCGACGTCTCGCTGTCGATGGAGGCGACCGACGTCCAGCCGAACCGGCTCGACGCGGCCAAGTCGGCGGCGGAGGGCTTCGTCAACTCGCTGCCGCCGAAGTTCAACGTGTCGGTCGTGTCCTTCGCGGGCACCGCGACCACCCTCGTGCCGCCGACGCAGGACCGGGGCGCGGCGACCGCGGCGATCCAGAGCCTGCAGCCCAAGGCGTCGACCGCGATCGGCGAGGGCATCTACACCTCGCTGGCCGCGCTGGCCCAGGTCCCGCCGGACCCGGGAGACCCCAACTCGGTCGCCCCGGCCCGCATCGTGCTGCTGAGCGACGGCAAGACCCAGATCGGCCGCCCGTCCGACGAGGCCGCCCAGCAGGCCAAGGCCCAGAGCGTGCCGATCTACACGATCGCGTACGGCACCCCCGACGGCTACATCGACATCGGCGGCCGGCGCGAGCCCGTCCCGGTCGACCGGGCCGAGCTGGCCCGGGTGTCGCGGATCTCGGGCGGCACCGCGTACACGGCGACGTCCGCCGGCCAGCTCAAGGACGTCTACCGCGACATCGGCAGCTCGGTCGGCACGGAGAAGATCGACAAGGAGGTCACCTCGCGCTACGCCGGCCTGGGCCTCGCGTTCGCGATCCTCGCGGCGCTCGGGATGGTGTCGCTCGGGGCCCGCTGGCCCTAGCGGGGCTGGTCCTCGGTCCCGGGCAGGGTGCCGGTGCGGACGAGGGCGTCGGCCACCGCGCGGAGCTTGGTCCCGGTGCGCTGGGACGAGCGCGACAGCAGGGTGAAGGCCGGGTCGGCGGTGATCTTGTACCGCTCCATGAGGATGCCTTTGGCCTGCTCGATGACGGAGCGGTGCAGCATCGCGGAGCGCATCTGAGCGGCGTCGTCGACCGACACCGCAGCGGCCGCGGCCGTGCCGATCGCGTACGCCGTCCACAGCGCGATCTCCTCGGCGACCTCCACGTCCTCCTCGCCGAAGGCGTGCGGTCGCGACGAGTAGGTGTTGAGGCCGCCGATCCGGGTGCCCTGGAAGGGCAGCGGGACCGACAGCGAGCTCCCGACGCCGTGCTCGGCGGCGTGGCGGCTGTAGTCCGGCCAGCGGTCTTCGGCGGCCATGTCCTCGACGAGGAACACCTGGCCCGACCGGCCCGCGTCCATGCAGGGGCCGTAGCCGCGCTCGTACTGCAGCTCGTCGGCGTCGAGCGCCATCTGGCCGTCGTGGGCGGCGGTGTACGGCTCGTCGCCCCGGATCAGCGTGATCGACACCGCTTCGGCGCCGGGCATCCCGCGCCGGGCGACCCCGACGATCTCGGCGAGGACCTGGTCGAGGTCGCGTCCCACGAGGACGACGGCCACGAGCTCCTCGTGCAGCGTGCGCAGGTCGGACAAGGCCGCGGTGCTCCTTCGTCGAGCGCGTCGTCGGGCCCGCACGGACGGTTCCGCGCCGGGTTGCGAGCACCTTAACCGCGGCCGGCGTGGAATGCCGCGTGCCGGGCGCCGGTTGGGCAGGGGTGAGCGAACTCCAGCAGACCGCCCCCGCCGAGCCCCGCACCGCCTTGGTCGTCGGGGCTAGCGGCATCACCGGCACCGCCCTGGTCGACCAGCTGCTCGACGAGGGCTGGGAGGTCCTGGCGCTGTCGCGGGGTGGCTCCGCGCGGACCGGCGTCACCGGTGTCGCGGCGAACCTGCGCGAGGTCGAGAGCCTGCGCACGGCGCTCGCGGAGCACCGCCCGACGCACGTCTTCTTCACCGCCTGGCAGCGCCAGGACACCGAGGCGGAGAACATCACGGTCAACGGCGGCATGGTCCGCGACCTGCTCGCCGCGCTGGCCCACGCACCGCTGCAGCACGTGGCCCTCGTGACCGGGCTCAAGCACTACCTCGGCCCGTTCGAGGCGTACGCGCAGGGCAAGGTCCCCGACACGCCGTTCCACGAGGACGAGCCCCGCCTGGAGACCCCGAACTTCTACTACGCGCAGGAGGACGAGCTCTTCGCCGCCGCCGAGCGGCAGGGCTTCACGTGGTCGGTGCACCGCTCGCACACGGTCATCGGCTACGCGGTCGGCAACGCCATGAACATGGGCCTGACCATCGCCGTCGCCGCCACGCTCACGAACGAGCTCGACCTGCCCTTCGTGTTCCCGGGCAGCGAGGCGCAGTGGAACGGCCTGACCGACATGACCGACGCCGGCCTGCTCGCCGAGCAGATGGTCTGGGCTTCGACCGACCCCGCCGGCGCGGACGAGCCGTTCAACATCGTCAACGGGGACGTCTTCCGCTGGCGCTGGATGTGGCCGCGCCTCGCTGCCCACCTGGGCGTCGACGCGGCGCGCGTCCAGGGGCCCGAGGGTGAGCCGCAGCCGTTCGAGGAGCAGCTGACGCGCTACGAGGGGGCGTGGGCCGACATCGCCGAGCGTCACGGCCTCGTCGAGGCCGACATCACCCGGCTGGCCTCCTGGTGGCACACCGACGCCGACCTCGGCCGCCCCATGGAGGTCGTCACCGACATGAGCAAGAGCCGCGAGGCGGGCTTCCTGTCCTACCGGCGTACGGAGCGGGCGTTCACCGACCTCTTCGACCGCTACCGCGCGGAGCGGCTCGTGCCTCCCGCGCCCGTGCGCGCCGCCTAGGTTGGTGGCGTGATCGACGTCGCCGCGAACCTCGCCCGCGTCCGCCGGCAGGTCGACGAGGCCTGCGCGGCGGCCGGGCGGGACCCGGGCGAGGTGCGGCTGCTGCCCGTGAGCAAGACGCACCCGCCCGAGCTGCTGCAGGCGGCGTACGACGCGGGCGTGCGGCTCCTGGGGGAGAACCGGGTCCAGGAGGCGGCCGAGAAGGCCGACCACTTCGCCGACCGACCCGACCTGCGCTGGGCGATGATCGGCCACCTGCAGACGAACAAGGCGCGCCAGGTCGCCGCCTTCGCCGACGAGTTCCACGCGCTGGACTCGCTGAAGATCGCCCGCGCGCTGCACAAGGGGCTGCACGACCTCGACCGGTCGCTCGACGTGTTCGTGCAGGTGAACTCCTCCGGCGAGGCTCAGAAGTCCGGCCTGGCGCCGGGCGAAGTCGCCGACGTCGTGGCCGGTCTGGCTGAGCTGCCCACGTTGCGCGTCCGGGGGCTCATGACCGTGGCCGTGCAGCAGGGGGTCGACGGCGCCGGCGAGCGCGAGGTCGCCGCCTGCTTCGAGCGGATGGTCGAGCTGCGCGAGTCGCTCCCGGAGCACCTGTGCGGCCGCGAGCTCTCCATGGGCATGTCCGGCGACCTCGCCCTCGCGATCGCCCACGGGGCCACGACCGTCCGTGTCGGGCAGGCGGTCTTCGGGGCGCGCGAGACGCGCTGAGCGGGACCCACCCTCCCCGGAAAGTGGTCGCTCCGGGGCGGTTGCGGGCCACAGAACCGGGCCGGAGCGACCACTCGCGGGAAGAGGTGAGGGGGCTCAGGCCTCAGGCCTCAGGCCTCAGGAGAGGTTCTCGACCGCCAGGACCGGGATGTCGTCGGCCGGGGTGAAGCCGAAGACCTGGGCGAGGAAGCTGGTCTGCGCCTCGTACGAGGCCACGATCGTCTCGGAGCGCCGGAACCCGTGGCCCTCGCCCTCGAAGAGGATCAGCGCCACCGGCAGCCCCTTGGCCCGGGCGGCGTCGGCCATGGCCTCGGCCTGGTTGGGCGGGACGACCTTGTCCTCCAGGCCCTGCAGCAGCAGGATCGGCGAGGACAGCCGGTCGACGTGGTGGATGGGCGAACGTTCGACGTAGACGTCGCGGGCCTCCGGGTAGGGCCCGACCAGCCCGTCGAGGTAGCGCGACTCGAACTTGTGCGTGTCGCGGGCGAGGACCTCGAGGTCGCCGATGCCGTACGAGCTGATGCCCGCGGTGAAGACCTCGGTCGCCGTGAGCGCGCGCAGCGTCGTGTAGCCGCCGGCGCTGCCGCCCTTGACCGCGAGCCGGCGGCGGTCGGCCAGGCCCTGCTCGACCATGGCGAGCGCACCGTTCGCGCAGTCCTCGACGTCGACGACGCCCCAGCGCGGCTTGAGGCGCTCGCGGTAGGGCCGGCCGTAGCCGGTGCTGCCGCCGTAGTTGACGTCGAGGACGGCGAAGCCGCGGGTGGTCCAGTACTGGATCGACAGCGTGAACACGGCGGGGGACTGCGAGGTCGGCCCGCCGTGCGACAGCGTGATGAGCGGCGGCGCCTCGCCCTCCGGCGCGACGAACGCGGCGTTCGTGGGCGGGTAGTACCAGCCGTGCACCACGCCTTCTGTGCCCGGCCAGGTGACGTCGCGCGGGATCGAGACGAGGTCCCCGGCCAGCGTCTGCTGGGTGGCCGTCCGCACGGTCGACCAGGAACCGTCCGCGCCGAGCACGGCCAGCGAGGTCGGGGCGTCCGGGCTGGTCAGCACCGCTGCGGCGCCGCCGCTGCCGGCGGCGAGGGCGTTCGCCCCGACGCCGGGCTCGGCCACCGGGGTCACCTCGCCGGTCTCGACGTCGACGACCACGAGGCTCGCCTCGCCCTCGGTGATCCGCTGGCAGAGCAGCCGGCTCCGGGGATCGGTGGGGCCGAGCAGCGCGTACGGGGTCATGCCCAGGACCCACTGCGGCTCGGCGAACTCGGCCTCCTCCTCGTGCACGGCCCGCACGGACTGGGCCTGGGAGGCGGCGGCGTAGAGGTAGAGGTTCCACCAGCCGGTGCGGTCGGAGACGAACAGCAGGTCCTCGCCGCGCCAGCGCGGCTGGACGGCCGACTCCTCGGGGCCGCCGGCCACGGTGCCGTGCCCGCTCAGCCCCTCCGGACCGAGGCGCGCGACCCGGAGCGCGGTCGCGTCCCAGGGCATGGCCGGGTGGTCCCACTGCACCCAGGCGAGGCGGCCCTCGGCGGACAGCTGCGGGGTCGAGTAGAAGTCCGCGCCCTCGGCCAGCACCGTCACGGCGTCGAGGTCGTGCGCCGCGGAACCGTCGAGCGGGACGGCGACCAGCGTGGTGCGGGCCTGTCCGTCCGCGGCGACGACGTCCTCACGCCGGTCCTCGCGCACGGCGACGACGACCCCGCGATCCGGGTGCACGTCAGGGTCGCCGAACCAGACGTCGCCGGCCGCGGTCAGCGCCGTCAGCGAACCGTCGCGGTCCCGGCGCCAGAGCCGGCTGTCGGCCAGGTCGGAGTAGACGACGACGCCGTCGCGGACGCCGTACTCGCCGCCGCCGTACTCGTTGACCCGCGTGCGCACGTTCACCGGCGACGGGGTCAGCTCGACCGGCTCGCCGCCGGCGAGGGGCCGCGTCCACAGGCTCGTCCGACCGCCCTGGTCGGGTCGCGACTCGAGCCAGTAGAGGTCGGGACCGTCGACGCGCACCGCGTCGAGCCGCACCGTCCCGGCCGTCAGGTCGTCGACGCCGACCGGTGAGCGCCAGGAACCGTACGGGGCGACGGTGGGAGAGGTCTGCGATGGCATCCGCCCACCCTACGAAGGGGCGCCCGGCGGCCGGGGCCCACGCCCCGCTGGTCCGCTCGAGGTGAGCGGACGCCTGGTGCGTCTGGGACTCATGAGGCAGAATAAACGGCACAACCGAAGACGCTGATCATGACGCCACGCGGGACCCGGTGCGAAGGATGTCGGGGAAGGCAGCCCTCACGCTGCCGAGGTCCCACCCGTGGAGGATCAGTATGAGCACGACCCGTGGAGTCCTGTACGTCCACTCGTCGCCGTCGGCGCTGTGCCCGCACGTGGAGTGGGCGGTCGGCGGTCTCTTCGGCATGCCCGTACGGCTCGACTGGACACCGCAGCCGGCCGAGCGTGCCGCGTACCGCGCCGAGTACTCGTGGGTCGGCGCGGTGGGCACGGCCGCCCGGCTGGCCAGCGCGCTGCGCGGCTGGCAGCGGCTGCGCTTCGAGGTGACCGAGGAGGCCCGCTCGGGCTCCGAGGCCGAGCGCTACTCCTACACGCCCAGCCTCGGCGTCTTCCACGCCATCACCGGGCTGCACGGCGACATCATGATCCCGGAGGACCGGATCCGCGCCGCGATGCTCGGCGCCTCCGCCGGCGGCCGCGGCCTGGCCGACTCCCTCGACGAGCTGCTGGGCCGGGCCTGGGACGACGAGCTCGAACCGTTCCGCCACGCCGGCGACGGGGCCCCCGTGCGCTGGCTCCACGAGGTCGTCTGACCCGCTCCCGCCTGCCGGCTCTCCGGCGCCGAACCGGGCGCGCCGGCCGCGGACGAGCTGCGCGCGGGTGCTCGCCGGGACGCTGCCGGCGACGTACGATCCCCGCAGAGGCCCCGTCCCCCCGCGGTGGCCCGAGCGGAGGAGCCGCCGATGTCTCCACGTCGATCCCTGCCCGTCGTGGCGCTGACCGGGCTGGCCGGTCTGGCCGCGGTGGCCCTCTGCGCGGTCCCGAGCACGACCGCGACCGCGCTCGGCCCTCCGACCCTCGCCCCCGCGCTCGCCCCGGCCGCCGCTCCGAAGCAGCCGAGGCTGGTCTCGGTGACCGTCGCCGTGCCGTCCGCGATCGACGCCAAGCCGCTCGACCGGAAGCGCACGCTGAAGGTTCCCGAGGGCTGGACGGTCAGCGTGTGGGCCCGCCCGAAGAAGGCCCGCCTGCTCACGCCCACCCCCGACGGCCGGATCCTCGTCTCGCGCCCGGCCTCGGGCACCATCACGCGCCTCACGCCGAACAAGCGGGGCCGGCCCACCTCCAGCACGCTGCTCAAGGGCCTGCGGCAGCCGCACGGGATGGCCTTCGACGGCAGCACCCTCTACGTCGCCGAGAGCAACCGCATCGACGCCTACCGCTACGCCGACGGCAGGGCCACCGGGCGCCGCACGGTGCTGGGCGGCCTGCCTGACGCCAAGAGCAAGGACCTCGGGGGCGCGTACGCGCACGCCCTCAAGAGCGTCGCGGTGGGCCGCGACCACGCCCTCTACGTCTCGATCGGCTCGCGCGCCAACGTGTCACCGGACGACCGCACCGCCCGGCTGCAGCGTGCGAGCGTGCTGCGGGTCGACCCGAGGACGGGCGCGCACACGGTGTTCGCCCGCGGCGTCCGCAACGGCACGGGGCTCGCCGTCGCCCCGGACGGGGCGCTGTGGACCGCGGTCAACAACCGCGACGACGTCGCCTACCCGTACCACCGTGACTACGGCACCGACGGCAGCGACGACTACAAGAAGGTCCTGCGGGCCTACGTGAACGACCACCCCATGGAGCCCCTGGCGAGGCTCACCGCCGGCCGCGACCTCGGCTGGCCCTACTGCAACCCGGACCCCGACGTGCAGCGCGGTGTCCGGGGCACCGCCTTCGACTTCTCCGACCGTGGCTTCGTGCGTGACGTCCAGACCAACGCGGACGGTTCCCGGCTCGACTGCTCGCGGCTGCCGAAGGTCGAGCAGGGGCTGGGAGCCCACTCCGCCCCGCTCGGCCTCAGCTTCACCGCCGGTCTCGCCGACCTGGGCGCGGGGGCGCTCGTCGGCGCGCACGGCTCGTGGAACCGTCAGCCGCCGCGGGCGCCCGAGGTGGCCTTCTTCCCGTACGACGACGGTGGGCTCGGCGACCAGCAGACGCTGGTGACCGGCTGGCAGTCGTCGTCGGGCAAGCGCTGGGGCCGTGCGGTCGCCGCGGTCGAGGGCCCGGACGGCGCGGTCTACGTGAGCGACGACGTGGCCGGCGCCGTGTACCGGGTCGCGCCACCGCGCTGAACCCTCTGTCCCCCCCGCACGCCTGATCCCGAGGAGCCCCCCGTGCCTCGTCCCTCCCGCCCGCTGCTCGCCGCCGCGACCGCCGCCCTGCTCGCCGCCGGGCTCCTGCCCGCCGCCGGTGCTCCCGCGTCGGCCGCCCCCGTCCGGCCGCCCGAGACCGGGGCCGGCGCCGTGGTGCTCGCCGTGCCCACGGACCTGTCCTGGGCGCCGTTCGACCAGCCGCGCTCCGTCACGCTGCCGCTCGGCTGGACCGCGAGCGTCTGGGCGCGCCCGACCAAGGCACGGCTCGAGGCCTGGACCCCGGACGGCCGGCTCCTGGTGTCGCGGCCGGCGGACGGGGTCGTGACGCTCCTGACCCCGCAGGCGGGGAGCCGTCCCACGTCGACGCCGCTGCTCACCGGCCTGCGCAAGCCCCACGGCCTCGCCTTCGACGGCTCGACGCTCTACGTCGCCGAGAGCAACCGGATCGACCGCTACGCCTACGCTGACGGCGCCGTCGGCCCGCGCACCACGGTCCTGGACGGCCTGCCCGACACCGAAAGCCCCGACCTGCACGGGGCGTACGCGCACGCGCTCAAGAACGTGGCGCTCGCCCCCGACCACCGGCTCTTCGTGTCCATCGGCTCGACGACCAACACCTCCGCGGAGGACCGGGACGAGAGCCCGGAGCGGGCGGCGGTCCTGCGCGTCGACCCCGCGACCGGGAAGTACACGACCTACGCGCACGGCATCCGCAACGGCACCGGCCTCGCCGTCGCCCCCGACGGCGCGCTGTGGACCGCCGTGAACAACCGCGACAACGTCCGCTACGCCTACGCCCGCGACTACGACGGCGACGGCACCGAGGACCTCGGCGACCTCATCACCGACTACGTCAACGACCACCCGCTGGAGCCGCTGGCGAAGCTGACGCCCGACCGCGACCTCGGCTGGCCCTACTGCAACCCCGACCCGGACGAGCGGCGCGGCGTCGCCCGCACGGCGCTGCGCTACGAGGAGCGCGGCTTCGTGCGCGACGTCCAGCTCAACCCGGCCTCGACGAAGATGGACTGCTCCACCCTGCCGCCCGTCGAGCAGGGGCTGCCGGCGCACTCGGCGCCGCTCGGGCTGAGCTTCACCCACGACGACCTGCCGGGCCTCGGCGCCGGTGCGCTCGTCGGCGTGCACGGTTCCTGGAACCGCACCCCGCCGCGGGCGCCCGAGGTCGCCTTCTTCGCGTACGCGGACGGCCGGATGGGCGGGCAGCAGACGCTCATGGGTGGGTTCCAGGCGGGCGACGGTTCGCGGTGGGGGCGGCCGGTGGCCGCGGTGCAGGGGCCGGACGGCGCGCTCTACGTCAGCGACGACATCGCCGACGCGATCTACCGGCTCGTGCCGCCCGCCTGAGGCCGTTTGGGGGTGGTCGGCAGGCTGGACGCCCAGCCGCCCGCAGGAGAGGACGTCGCCGTGCCGACCCGTCGAGCCCGACTCACCCTGGCCGCCGCGAGCCTGCTGCTGGTCGGGGTGACCGGCTGCAGCACGTCGCCGGCGGCTGGGCCCTCGAGCGCCCCGTCGACCGCGGCGACGAGCGCCGCGTCCGCGTCGTCCCCGCTGGCGACGGTCGACCTGGTCGTCCCGGCCGACCTGACCGGCGCGCCTCTCGACGAGCCGCGGACCGTGCAGGCCCCGAAGGGCTGGACGGTGAGCGTGTTCGCGCGCGTCGACGCCGCCCGGCTGCTGGCCTGGACGCCGGACGGACGGTTGCTGGTGTCCCGACCCAAGGCGGGCGAGGTCGACGTGATCTCGCCCGCCGCCAGCGACCCGCAGGCCTCGCCCGTCGCCGAGACGCTGTTGAGCGGGCTGGACCAGCCGCACGGGCTGGCCTTCCACGACGGCCGGCTCTACGTCGCGCAGAGCGACCGGGTCGACGCCTACACGTACGCCGACGGGCGTGCGAGCGACCCGCAGCCGGTGGTGACGGGCCTGCCCGACGCGAAGAGCCCCGACCTGCGCGGGGCGTACGCGCACGCCCTCAAGAGCGTGGCCGTGGGCGAGGACGGCGCCGTCTACGTCTCGGTCGGCTCGACCGGCAACATCTCGGCCGAGGACCGCGACGCCGACCCGCAGCGCGCGACGATCCTGCGGGTGCCGCCGGGCGGCGGGAAGGCCGAGGTCTTCGCGCGCGGGGTGCGCAACGGCACCGGCCTGGCCGTCGCGCCCGACGGCGAGGTCTGGACCGCGGTCAACAACCGCGACAACATCGAGTACCCGTACGACCGCGACTTCGACGGCGACGGGCGGTCGGACCAGGGCGACCTCCTCCCGGCCTACGTGGGCGACCACCCGCTCGAGCCGTTCGCGCACCTCACCCAGGGTCGCGACCTCGGCTGGCCCTACTGCAACCCCGACCCCGACGTCGAGCCCGGCGTGCCGGGGACGGCGCTCGACTACTCCGACCGCCCGTTCGTCCGCGACGTGGAGACCAACGCCGACGGCTCGAAGCTCGACTGCTCGACGCTCGCGCCCGTCGAGCAGGGGATGGGGGCGCACTCCGCGCCGCTCGGCCTCAGCTTCACCAGCGGCGCCGGCCTGCCCGCCCCGTACGGCGCGGGCGCCCTCGTCGGCGTCCACGGTTCCTGGAACCGGACCCCGCCGCGGGCGCCGGAGGTGTCGTTCTTCTCCTACGCGAACGGCCGGATGGGCGACCAGCAGACGATCCTCACCGGGTTCCAGAGCGCGGACGGCGACCGCTGGGGACGCCCGGTCGCCGCGGTCCAGGGCCCGGACGGCGACGTCTACGTCAGCGACGACGCCGCCGGGGCGATCTACCGGATGACCCCGCCCGCGTAGGCGCCGCCTCGCTCAGCCCTCTCTCCGCCCAGCCCCCTCGCCCAGCCCCCTCGCCCAGCCGCCCTCGCCCCGCCCCCTCGCCCCGCCCCCTCGCCCAGCCGCCCTCCCCATCCGTCGAGCGGTAGGTTGCCGCGCCTTCAGGGCCGCAATCGGCGCCGCAACCTACCGCTCGGCGGGAAGGTGGGGAGGCGGGAAGGTGGGGAGGCGGGAAGATGGGGAGGCGGGGAGGCGGGCGATCAGCCGAGCGTCACCAGCCGACGACGCCGTGCCGGTCGCTGAACGTCCCGGTCGGGCCGTCCGGGCCGATGGTCGCCATGGCCACGACGGCGTCCGTGCCCTCGGTGACCGTCTGCGGGCCGGAGTGGCCGTTGAACTCGGTGGCCGTGTAGCCGGGGTCGACGACGTTCACGCGGAGCTCGGGCAGGAACTGCGCGTAGACCGTCGTCACCATGTCGAGCGCGGCCTTGCTGGCGGAGTACGCGAGCGTCGGCAGGGTGCTCTCGATGCGGTCGGTGTCGCTGCGGACCGCGAACGAGCCGAGGCCCGAGCTGACGTTCACGACCACGGGGTGGGCCGAGCGGCGCAGCAGCGGCAGGAAGGCGTGGATCATCCGTACGGGGGCCACGGTGTTCGTGTCGAGGACCGAGGTCATGATCGCGGCGTCGACCTCCTCGACCCCGACGAACGGGCCGGAGATGCCCGCGTTGTTGACGAGGACGTCGAGGCCGCCGAAGCGCTCCTCGACCTCCGCGGCGGCTGCCGCGACAGAGGCGTCGGAGGAGACGTCGAGCTCGACCCAGTCGACGCCGAGGGTCTCGGCCGCCTGCCGTCCCCGCTCCGCGTCGCGGGCGCCGATGACGACCCGGTGGCCGTGCTCCTTCAGGCGACGGGCCGCCTCGAAGCCCAGGCCCTTGTTGCCGCCGGTGATCAGGGTGGTCGTGGTGGTGGTGTCGGTGGTGGCGTTCTCGGTCATGTCCTCGACGGTGCCAGCGGAACGACGGGTCCGGGTAGGAGCGTCTTCCCTGGGAACGGCAGTACCACCCGGTCCGCCACCCGCGCCGCACACTGGAGGGGTGACGACGCCTCCCGACCGCGGCGACCTCGCCGGCCTGATCCGCGCGTGGCGCGACCGGCTCGCGCCGGCTGCGGTCGGCTTCCCCGTGGGCCAGCGGCGTACGCCCGGCCTCCGGCGCGAGGAGGTGGCGCTGCTCGCCGGGCTGTCGGTCGACTACCTCGTCCGCCTGGAGCAGGGCCGCGCGGAGCGTCCGTCGGCCCAGGTCGTCGCCTCGCTGGCCCGCGTGCTGCAGCTCTCCGACCCCGAGCGCGACCAGCTGTACGCGGCGGCCGGGCTCGCCGCGCCGTCGGCCGGGCTCGTGCCGACCCACATCCCCGGCAGCGTCCAGCGCCTCCTCGCGCGGCTGCCCGACGTCGCGATCGGCGTCTACACGGCCACGTGGACGCTGCTCACCGCGAACGACGCCTGGTCGGCGCTCCTCGGACCCATCGACCCGGGCCGCAACCTCGTCCTGCTGCAGTTCACGCGCAGCGGGGTGCGGGTGCTGCGCGGCGAGGCCGACGAACGGCGTTTCGAGTGCGCGCTGGTGTCCGACCTGAGGCGCGCCGCGATCCGCTACCCCGACGACCCGGGCGTGACCGGGCTGGTCGAGGAGCTGCACCGGGTGAGCCCGGTCTTCGCCTCGCTGTGGGCGGAGGCGCGGATCGTCGAGCACCGCTCGGAGCCGAAGACGTTCGTGCACCCCGTGGTCGGTCCGATCACCCTCGACTGCGACGTGTTCACCGCGGCCGGGACCGACCTGCGCATCGTCGCGTACACCGCCGTCCCCGGCAGCGCCGACGCCTCGCGGTTCGACCTGCTGCGCACCGTCGGTGCCGAGCAGGCCCCGGGCTGGCCGGGCGCCGACCTCCCGGCCTGCGAGCCGGTGGACCAGGCGGCCCTCCCGGCGCACGCCCAGGAGCGGATCGAGGGCTGAACGCGCGAAACGCCCCCTGAGAGGCTCAGGGGGCGTTCCGTTCCGCGCTAGAGCGGGATGTTCGTGTGGTCCCCCCGCGTACCCGTGTCGGCGTCGCGGATGGCGGTGGCGAGCGCGGAGCGGGTGACCTGCGGCGTGACGATCTCGTCGACCACGCCGATCTCCACGGCCTTCTCGACCCCGCCGGCGATGCGCTCGTGCTCGGCGGCCAGCTCGGCCTCGAGCTGCGGGCGGACGTCGTCGGCCACGGCGGCGAGCTTGCGCCGGTGCAGGATGCGCACGGCGGCGACCGGGCCCATGACGGCGACCTCGGCGCCCGGCCAGGCGAACACCTTGGTGGCGCCGAGCGAGCGGGCGTTCATGGCGATGTAGGCGCCGCCGTACGCCTTGCGGGTGACGAGCGTGACGCGCGGAACCGTCGCCTCGGCGAACGCGTGCAGCAGCTTGGCGCCGCGGCGCACGACGCCGTCCCACTCCTGGCCGACGCCGGGGAGGTAGCCGGGGACGTCGACGAGCACGACCAGCGGCACCCCGAAGGTGTCGCACATCCGCACGAACCGCGCCGCCTTCTCCGCGCTGAGCGAGTCGAGGCAGCCGCCGAGGCGCAGCGGGTTGTTGGCGACGACGCCGACGGTGCGGCCGCCGAGGCGGCCGAGCGCGATGGTGACGTTCGGGGCCCAGCGGGCGTGCAGCTCGACGCTCGAACCCTCGTCGAGCACGCCGTTGATGAGCGGGTGGACGTCGTAGGCGCGCTTGGGCGACTCGGGCAGCAGCGCGGCGAGGTCGGTGTCGACGACCTCCGCGGCGGTGGTGCCCTGGTCGGCCAGCAGCGTGGTGAGCGCACGGCCCTGGGCCAGCGCGTCCGCCTCGTCCTCGGCGACCAGGTGCACGACGCCGGAACGGCGCCCGTGCGTGTCCGGCCCGCCGAGGCGGAGCATGTCGACGTCCTCGCCGGTCACCGAACGCACGACGTCCGGCCCGGTCACGAAGATGCGGCCCTCGGGGGCGAGGATCACGAGGTCGGTGAGGGCGGGCCCGTACGCGGCACCGCCGGCGGCGAAGCCGAGCACGATCGAGATCTGCGGGATCTTGCCGGAGGCCTGTGTCATCGCGTGGAAGATGCGCCCGACCGCGTGCAGCGACAGCACGCCCTCGGCCAGGCGCGCACCGCCGGAGTGCCAGATGCCCATGATCGGCACGCGGTCGCGCATCGCCCGCTCGTACGCCTGCACGACCACGTCGCAGCCCTGCATGCCCATGGCGCCGCCCATGACGGTGGCGTCGGAGCAGAAGGCGACCACGCGCGAGCCGTTGACGGTGCCGACGGCGGCGAGCATGCCCGAGTCGTCGTCGGGCGTGATCAGCTCCACCGACCCCTCGTCCAGCAGCGCGGCCAGCCGGTGGTTCGGGTTGCGGGGGTCGAGCTCGCGGGGGAGCTTCTCCTTCTTCGGCGCGGCGGGAGCAGCGGCGGGCGGCGGGGCGGTGGTGGTCATCAGACCTCCTGGCGGTTGGCGTACGCGTTGGTGAGGGCGACCGCCACGTTGTGGCCACCGAACCCGAAGGAGTTGTTGATCGCGGCCAGGTCGCCCGAGGGCAGGTCGCGGACCTTGGTGGCGACGTCGACGTCGAGCTCGGGCTCGGGGTTGTCGAGGTTGATGGTCGGCGGGACCTGGCGGTGGTGGAGCGCGAGCAGCGTCGCCATGGTCTCCAGCGCGCCCGCCCCGCCGAGCAGGTGGCCGGTCATGGACTTGGTGCCGGTGACGATGGCCTCGGTGCCGGCGCCGAGCGCCTGGTGGATCGAGCTGATCTCGGTCATGTCGCCGGTCGGGGTCGACGTGGCGTGGGCGTTGACGTGCGCGACGTCGGCGGCGGACAGCCCGGCCTCGCGCAGCGCGTACGTGATGGCGCGGGCCTGGGTGTCGCCGGCCGGGTTCGGCTGGACCATGTCGTGCGCGTCGGCGGTGATGCCGGCGCCGGCGAGCTCGCCGTAGATGCGGGCCCCGCGGGCCTGTGCGTGCTCCAGGGTCTCGATGACCAGCATCGCCGCGCCCTCGCCGAGCACGAAGCCGTCGCGGTCGACGTCCCAGGGGCGTGAAGCCCGCTGCGGCTCGTCGTTGCGCCGGCTCATCGCCTGCATCTGCGAGAACGAGGCCATCGGCATCGGGTGGATGCACGCCTCGGCGCCGCCGACGAGCGCCACGTCGGCGCGCCCGAGCCGGAGGATGTCCAGGCCCTGCGCGATCGACTCGTTGCTGGACGCGCAGGCCGAGACCGCCGTGCTCACCGGTGCCTGGGCGCCGAGGCGGAGCCCGATGTTGGCCGCGGTGGCGTTCGCCATCAGCATCGGGATCGCGAGCGGGCTGACCCGCCGGGCGCCTTTCTCCTTCTGGATGTCCCACTGCCCGAGCAGCGTGTGCAGGCCGCCGATGCCGGTGCCGACGGCGACCGCGAGCCGCTCGCGCTCGACGGGGTTGTCGTCCTTGAGGCCGAAGCCGGCGTCCGCCCAGGCCTCCATCGCCGCGACGACCCCGAGCTGGGCGCAGCGGTCGAGGCGCCGGGCCTCCACGCGCTCGAGCACCTCCGACGGGTCGACGGCCACGGGCGCCGCGATCTTGGTCGCGAGGTCGTCGGGGAAGGAGTCCGGGGTGGGGCGTACGCCCGAGCGGCCCTCGAGCAGCGCGGCCCACGTCTCGGGCGCGGTGCCGCCGAGCGGGGTGGTGGCGCCGATGCCGGTGACGACGACACGGGTGCGGGACATGACAGGTGCTCCTCGGGTCTGCGGGAGGTCGGTCGAGCGCGTACGGCTCGGGGTGCGCTGCCGGCCCGGAACCGTGCGGTCCCGGGCCGGCGCTGCGTCAGGAAGCCGCGCGCTCGATGTAGGCGACGGCGTCGCCCACGGTCTTGAGGTTCTTGGACTCCTCGTCCGGGATCGAGACGCCGAACTTCTCCTCGGCGGCGTAGATGATCTCGACCATCGACAGCGAGTCCACGTCCAGGTCCTCGGTGAAGGACTTGTCGAGCTGCACGTCGTCGACCGGCACGCCGGCGACCTCGTTGACGATCTCGGCCAGGTCGGAACGGACTTCTTCGGTGGTGGGCATCGGGCTGAGGGCTCCTTCTTGTCGGGTGGTGCGGGTGAACCAGGGGGTGCTGCGCCGGACCGGGAGGTCAGGGCAGCGTGATGACCTGACCGGCGTAGACGAGGCCGGCGCCGAAGCCGATCGTCAGCGCCGTCTGGCCGGACCTCGCCTCGCCGGACTCGAGCAGGGTCTCGATGGCCAGGGGGATCGAGGCGGCGGAGGTGTTGCCGTGGTGGACGATGTCGCGGGCGATGACGACGCCCTCGGGCAGCTTGAGCGCGCGGAACATCGCGTCGGTGATCCGGTTGTTCGCCTGGTGGGGCACGAAGACCTCGAGCTCCTCGGGCGTGATCCCCGCGGCGTCCATCGCCTCGGCGGCCGTCTTGGCCATCGCGTACGAGGCCCACTTGAAGACGGGGTTGCCGTTCATCCGCAGGACAGGCCAGGTGGCGGCCGCAGAACCCTCGGGGTCGTCGGCGACCGCGGCCGCCTGCGCCACCGGGTCCGGGCCGCCGCGCTCGTGGCGGGGGATCGCGGTGTCCCACGGCTCGGTCTGCGTGATCAGGTCGGCCTGCTCGCCGTCGGAGCCCCAGACGACCGGGCCGATGGCCGGGACGTCGCTCGGGCCGATCACGGCCGCGCCGGCGCCGTCGGCGAAGATGAACGCCGTCGACCGGTCGTGGATGTCGGTCAGGTCGGTCAGCCGCTCGACGCCGATGACGACCACGTACTTCGACGAGCCCGCGCGCACGAGAGCGTCGGCCATGGCGACCATGTAGCAGAAGCCGGCGCACGCGGCGTTGATGTCGAAGGCGGCGGCGCCCTGCGCGCCCAGCTCGGTCGCGATCGTCGTGGCGATCGCCGGCGTCTGGATCAGGTGGGTGACCGTCGAGACGATGACGGTGTCGACCTGGCCCGGCTCGATCCCCGCCCGCTCGATCGCCTTGCGGGCGGCGGCCACCGACATCATCTGGATCGTCTCGTCGGGCGAGGCCCAGCGGCGCTCCGTGATGCCCGAGCGCGTACGGATCCACTCGTCGGAGGAGTCGATGTAGGTGACGATCTCGGCGTTGTCGACGACGCGGCGCGGGCGGTAGCCGCCGACGCCCATCAGGCGGGCGTACTGCGCTCCGGAGGAGGTGCGAAGAGCCATCAGCGGGTCACCTCGGTGGCGTCGGCCGACTCGACGGTCGGGTGCAGGCGGAGCAGGGGCTGGCCGGGGGAGACCGGGTCGCCGTCCTCGACGAGCCACTCCACGACGATGCCGCCGTACGGGGCGCTCGCGGGGATCTCGTCGCGGCGGTTCCGGACGAGGCCGACGGTGCTGTCGGCGGGCAGCAGCGTCCCGGCCTCGACGTCCTCCGTACGGCTGAACAGGCCCTTGCCCGGCGAGACGACGAGGCGCCACGTCGGGTTGGCGGTGATCGGGGTGGACGACGCGGGCTGCCCGCCGTGCTTGGTGATGAACTCCATGGCGTCGCCGACCTGGTCGGGGGTGTTCAGCGAGAAGAGCTCGACACCCTTGAGGTTGCGCTTGGCGATCCCGGTGAGGGTGCCCGACGGCGGCAGCTCGAGCAGGCCCGTCACGCCGAGGTCGGCCATGGCCGCCATGCACAGGTCCCAGCGCACCGGGGAGGCCACCTGGCCGACCAGCCGGCGCAGCACGTCGCGGCCGTCGTGGACGACCTGTCCGTCGAGGTTCGACAAGAGGCGGGTGCGGGGGTCGTGCGTGGAGATGGCCCGCGAGAGCTGCCCGAGGCGCTCCACGGCGGGCTCCATGTGCACCGTGTGGAAGGCGCCGGCGACGCTCAGCGGCACGAGCCGCGCCCGCGCCGGTGGGTGCTCGGCGAACGCCGCGAGCTGCTCGACGGTGCCGGCGGCGACGACCTGCCCGGTCCCGTTGTGGTTGGCGGCGGTAAGGCCCTGGGCCTCGAGCGCGGCGAGGACCTCCTCCGGCTGCCCACCGACGACCGCGGTCATCGACGTCGGCCGCGCGGCGCTCGCCGCGGCCATGGCCCGGCCGCGCTCGCGCACGAAGACCATCGCCGACTCGGCGGAGAAGACGCCCACGCCTGCCGCAGCGGTGACCTCGCCGACCGAGTGGCCCGCGGCGACGCCGACCAGGGGGTAGGCGTCGGCGGGGTGCGGGAAGAGCTCGAGGGCCGCCAGCAGCCCCGCGGCGACGAGCAGCGGCTGCGCGACCGCGGTGTCCCGGATCGTCTCGGCGTCGGCGTGGACGCCGTAGTGCTCGAGGTCGAGGCCGCTGACGGCGCTGAACCAGGTCAGCCGGTCGGAGAAGGAGGACTCTTTGACCCAGGGACCCAGGAAGCCCGGGGACTGAGCGCCCTGACCGGGCGCGACGACTGCCAGCACCCCTTTACTCTTTCGTGACCTTGCCCGCGAAGTCGCGCAGGGACACCACGAATCTTCGGACATCCGATTGTTCGGTTCTGACAAACGTGTGGTGCGCATCTCTGTTTCGCCCCGGCGCGTTGTCGGGCGACCTCCCGACCACCGCCTGCCGGCGCGCCGGCGCCTGGACGACCGGAGGAGGACGCCGCCGCGGTGGATGCGGCAGGCATCAGGACCTCCGGCGTCCGAGGGAGGGAGGAAGGCGTCGGACCAGAGCGCCGGCTGCGTCCGAGCGGAGCGAGGACCTAGGACAGAGCCTCGCGCAGGACGCGGACGTCCCAGGGGCCGAGCCGCAACGACTCCAGCCGCTCCGTCGAGCCCTCGACCAGCAGGTCGAGCATCGGCGTCGGCAGCGCGACGGTGGCCGGCTCCCAGCTCCAGTTGTGCACGACGTGCACCCGCTCGCCGATCGCGTTGGTCGCCGAGTGCACGGTGGTCGACGCCGGCCGGTCGGCCCACGGCCGCTGCTGCGACGGCACGAGCCAGCGCACCAGGTCGGCGGCCAGCTCCGGGGTCGGCAGCGTGCCGACCGTCGTGATGCGGCCCTGGGCGTGGTCGTGGGTGACGACGGCCGGGAAGCGCCCGAAGTGCGGGTGCTCGTAGCCGAGCACGACCTTGGCACCCTCACCGATCAGGCCGTCCACCCAGTCACGGCCGGCGGCGCCGGGCGAGAGGTCGAACGCATCGCTCTCGGCGGTGACCGGCAGCGGCGCGTGCAGGTTGGAGAACTCCTGGTAGCGCACCCCGGCGGCGTCGGCCAGGCGACCCGGCTTCACGTCCGTGCGGGCGCGACCCTCGTCGTCGCCGTAGCCCGTCCTCGGGCCGAGCACGAGGTGGCCGCCGGCCGCCGCGTACGCCCGCAGCCAGTCGAGCAGCGCGTCGTCGGCCACGTAGAGGGCGGGCACGACCAGCACGGGCAGCTCGGCCGCCACCGTCGCCGGCTCCTGCAGCGTCCGCCCATCGGCGTCGACCAGCTGCACGTCGTGCAGGAGCCGCGCGGGCGTGCCGGCGTCGAAGGTGCCGCGGTAGAAGGCGTCGAAGATGCGGTGGTACGAGCGCTCGTCGTGGTCGGCGGGGCTCGTCGCCACCCCCGGGACGTGGCTGAACGGTGCCTGGAACGCGAGCCCCCACTTCGAGCGCGCGGAGTAGAGCAGGCCGACCTGCGCGTCCGGCCGCAGGCCCAGCACGTGCTGCCCGGCCGCGCGGAAGTCCGCGCCGAGCCGGCTGAGCTCGTCGTAGACCCGCCCCGGCTGCTGGTCGTGCGGCAGGATCCCGATCCAGTAGGTCTCGGTGCCGAAGTGGTTCGTGTGCCAGTGCCAGTACTCGATCATCTCCGCCCCGCGGGCCACGAACGCCCAGGCCGCCTGACGCCACTGCCCGTCGAAGGCGGGGAAGTTCGTCGCCGGCCCGCCGATCGCGCCAGCGTTGGTCTCGGTGACCAGGTAGGGCGCCTGCTTGCTCGCGAACATGCGGTCGGCGCTGAGGAAGAGCGTCCAGGCCCCGGCGGTCGTCCAGCCCTGGGGGTGCTGGTCGGTGCTCGGCACCGCGAGCGCGTCCTGCATCGCGTAGTAGGGGTTGCCCGCGGTGACGTCGAGCGCCCGGGTGAGGTTCACGTCGTCCACGCCGGGGCGCTCGTAGGCGATGCAGGTCGTCACGAACTGGTCGTCGCGGGCGTACTCGCGCGCGATCTGCGCCTGCCAGGCGATGAACTCGGTGGTGAGCCGGGCCTGGAAGGTCCGCCAGGCGAGGTCGTACTGGGGCTGGTAGTTGCCGTCCGGGCGCCACAGGTCGGCCCAGGTGCTGAGCTTGTGCGACCAGTAGACGAGTCCCCACGCCTCGTTGAGCGCCTCGACCGTGCCGTACTGCTGGCGCAGCTCGTCGACGAACCGCTCGAAGACGCCGTGGTTGTGGAAGAGCATGATCCCGGGCTCGTTGTCGACCTGGAAGCCGATCACCGCCGGGTGGTCGGCGTAGCGGCCCAGGATCGCCCGGACCACGCGCTCGGCGTGGAAGCGGAAGGCCGGGTGCGTGTAGTCGGCCTCCTGCCGCCCGCCCCACGGCATCCGTCGCCCGCTGGCGGGCTCGCCGGCGATCTCGGGGTAGCGCCGCGCGAGCCACGGCGGCACCGCGTACGTGGGGGTGCCGAGGACGACGGAGATGCCACGGGCGTGCGCGCCGTCCAGCACCGGGGCCAGCCACTCGAGGTCGAAGCGCCCGTCCTCCGGCTCCCAGGTCGACCACACCGACTCCCCGACGCGGATCACGGTGAAGCCGGCCGCGACCATGAGGTCGAGGTCGGCTTCCAGCCGCGGGCTGGGTTGGTACTCGTGGTAGTACGCGGCGCCGAAGAGCACCTGCTCGCGGGAAACCATGGGGCAAGCCTTTCGTGGAGGTCGGGGAGCGCGCGGGGCGGCGCTCGGACGGGCTCAGGCCTTGACCCCGCCGGTGGCGAGGCCGGACTGCCAGTAGCGCTGCAGGAACAGGAACGCGACCACCAGCGGGATGATCGACAGCAGCGAACCGGTGATCACCGTCGAGAAGAGCGCCTGGGCGCCCGATCCGCCGGCGGCCGTCGCCTGCCACTGCGCGAGGCCGACCGGCAGCGGGAAGAGCTGGGCGGAGTTCAGCATGAGCAGCGGCAGGAAGTAGTTGTTCCAGGTGGAGACCAGGGCGAAGAGCAGCACGGTCACCGCGCCCGGCATCAGCAGCCGCAGCGCCACGGTGAAGAAGATCCGCAGCTCGCCGACGCCGTCGACGCGGGCCGCCTCGATCAACGTCGTGTCGACCGCGTCGGCGGCGTAGACCCGCATCAGGAAGACGCCGAACGGGCTCACCAGGGAGGGCAGGATGATCGCCCAGTAGGTGTCGGTGAGCTCGGCGCGCGCGAAGAGCAGGTACGTCGGGATCGCCAGCGCAGTCGTCGGGACCATGATCGCGCCGAGCACGATCGAGAAGAGCGCCTTGCCGCCGGGGAAGTCGTACTTGGCGAAGGCGTAGCCGGCCGCCGTGGCCAGGAACGCCGCGCCCACGCCGCTCACCACCGCGTAGAGGATCGAGTTGAGGAACCAGCGGATGTAGACGCCGTCCTGGAACGTCAGCACCGTGCGCACGTTGTCGACGAGGCTGAAGTCGGCGAACCACAGCCCGAAGCTCGAGAAGAGGTCGGCGTTCGACTTCGTCGAGGCGACGACGAGCCAGTAGAGCGGGAACAGGAAGTAGCAGGTCAGCAGCAGCACCACGATCGTCAGCACCCAGGACGTGCGGCGCGGCTTGTCGCCCGCGTCCTCGTGGACCGAGGGCGTCCGGGTCCCCGTGGTCGTGAGCGGGGTCGGTTCGTCGAGGGCGGTCATGCGCGCCGCTCCTTCCGCTGGGCGCCCAGCTGCACGGCGTAGGAGATGATCATGATGACGATGCCGAGCAGGAAGGCGAGCGCGGCGGCGTAGTTGGCGTCCTGGTTGACGAACGCGATGTTGTACGCGTAGAGGTTCGGGGTCCAGTCGCTGCCGATCACGGTCGGCGCGAGCGTCCGCATCAGGTTCGGCTCGTTGAACAGCTGGAAGGTCCCGATCACCGAGAAGATCACCGTCAGCAGGATCGCCGGACGGATCAGCGGGATCTTGATCGACAGGGCGATCCGTGTCTCCGACGCCCCGTCCACCCGAGCCGCCTCGTAGAGCTCCGTCGGGATCGACCGGAGCGCGGCGTACATGATGATCATGTTGTAGCCGACGAACTCCCAGTTCACGATGTTGATGATCGAGAAGAAGATCCCGGTGCCGGAGAAGAAGGGCGGGACCCCGAGCCCGAGACCCCGGGCCATCTGCGCGATCGGGCCGAAGTCCGGGCCGTAGATGTAGCCCCACATGAGCGTCGCGATCACGCTCGGCACGGCGTAGGGCACGAAGATCCCGAGGCGCGCGACCTTGGCCAGCTTCATCATCCCGCTGTCCAGCGCCAGCGCCGTGAACAGCGAGAGCACCAGCATCAGCGGGACCTGCACGCAGAGGAACAGCCCCATCCGTCCGACGCCGGAGAGGAAGCTCGGGTCGGTCAGGGCGCGCAGGTAGTTCTCGGCGCCGACGAACGACGTGCCGCCGATCAGCTTCTTCTTGTAGAAGCTGAGGTAGCCCGCGTAGACCAGCGGCACGACGACCATGGCCACGAAGAGCACGAGGAACGGCAGGACGAGCGCGTACGCCGCCCCGATCTGACGGCGCCGCGAGGCGGACAGGCCGCGCCGCGCACGGGGAGCGGACGAGGCCCCGTGCGGTGCGACGGCCCGGGTGGGCACGGTGGTGGTCATCGCTCTCCCTTTCCGGTGAGGGGCGGACGGCCGGGAGGACCCGGCCGTCCGCCGGGGGTTCAGGAGACCGTGAAGCCCTGGTCCTTGGCGTACTTGGCGCAGCCGTCCTGCCAGGCCTGCAGGCCCGCGACGGCGTCGGACTTGTCGGCGAAGGCCTTGCCGAGCGTCTCGTTGAAGTTCGAGTAGACGAAGTCCATGAAGGGCAGCCACCCGAACTCGGTGCTGACGGTGTCGGAGATCTGCGCGAACTTCTCGTTGACCTTCTGCCCGCCGTAGAACTTCGCCTCCTGGCCGGTGAACTGCGGGTCGCTGAGCACCGACTTCAGCGGCGGGAAGAGGAACTGCTCGTTGGCGAAGCGGAGCATCGAGTCCTTGTTCGTGTTGATCCACAGCGCCAGCTGCGACGCGGCGATCTGGTTCTTGCTGAGCTTGAGCACCGCGTCGGTCGAGCCGCCCCAGTTGCTGGAGACGTTGTCGCCCGCCTTCCACTGCGGCAGCGTGCTGGCGCGCCACTTGCCCGAGGTCTTGCCGGCCGTGCCCTGCAGGAAGACCGGGCCCCAGGCCGCGATCGGCAGCGAGGCCCACTTGCCGTTGGCCAGACCCTGGTACCAGGAGTCGTTGAAGTCCGCGTCGTTGGTCGCGGCCCCGCTGTTGACGAGGTCGCCGAAGAACTTGACCACCGTCTTGGCCTGGTCGCTGGCCAGGTCGATCTTGACCGTCTGCTGCCCGTCGAAGCTGAAGGGGCGCACGCCCGCCTGCCACAGGTAGGCGACGAGCTGGCCGGGCTGGTTCTGCGCGACGTTGAAGAGCCAGCTCTTCGGGTTCTTGGAGTGGTAGCTCTCGGCGGCCGCGCCGAACTCGTCCCACGTCGCCGGCGCCTTCAGCCCGGCCTCGGTGAACAGGTCGTCGCGGTAGAGCAGGCCCATCGGCCCGGTGTCCTGCGGGATGCCCCACAGGCCGTTGTTGATCTTGACCTGGCCCCACACCCACTCGGGGTACTGGCTCTGCAGGTCGGCGGGCGCGTACGGCGTGAGGTCGAGCAGGCTGCCCTGGTCACCCAGGGTGAACGACGGGATGTACTGGTACTCCATCTGGGTCACGTCGGGCGCGCCCTGGCCGGACTGGATGGCCGTGCGGAGCTTCTGGTAGTGCGGGGCCCCCTGGCCGACGTTGACCACGTCGACCTTGATCTTGGGGTACTTCGCCATGAACATCTTGACCTCGTTGCCGATGTCCGGCACCCAGGTCCAGAAGGTCAGCGTGGTGGCGGTGTCCATCGCCTTGTCGATGTCGGCCTGCGCCACCTGGGGTGCCGCGGAGCCGCTGCTGCCCTGACCGGGGGAGTCGTCACCGCCCCCGCACGCCGACAGGAACCAGGCGCTGGAGGCGGCGGCCGCGCCGGTGAGCAGGAACTTGCGGCGGGTGAACGGAGACGGAGACATCGGTGTCCTTCCGGTTGGTCGTGCGAGGGGTGCGGTGGTGGAGGTCAGGGCGTGGGTGCCGGTCCGGTCGAGGCGCGGACGACGATGCGGTGCTGGGCGACGGTGATCGCTCCGGACGGGGCCGGGGCGCCCTCGATCATGTGGAGCAGCTCGGCGAGGATCCGTCGCTCCGGGGCCTCGGTGCGGATCGCCACCGTGGTCAGCGGGACCACCTGGTACTCGGCGTCGGGCACGTCGTCGAAGCCGGCGACGGAGACGTCGGCCGGGACGCGCCGCCCGGCCTCGTGGAACGCGCGCAGCAGGCCCATGGCCATGCTGTCGTTGGCCGCGAAGACCGCGGTCACCTCCGGCTGCGCGGCGAGCCGCAGCCCGGCGCGGTAGCCCGAGGCCGCGGTCCAGTCCCCGTGGGCAGGCGGCGGCACGCGGCGCCCGCGCTCGAGCAGGGCGGAGCGCCACCCGTCCTGACGCTTGACGGCCGCGTCCCAGTCGCGCGGACCACCCACGTGCCAGACCGTCGTGTGCCCCAGGTCGAGCAGGAAGGCGGTCAGCTGCGCCGAGATCTCCGCCTGGTCGGTGTCCACGAGCGCCTGCCGGGGGAGCCCGGGGATGAGCCCCGCGCTCGTCACGACGGGCAGGCCGTGGAGCATGCGCGGGTCGATGTCGACGACGTGGTTGGGCACCTCGACGACCAGTCCCTCGACGTTGCGCTGCAGAAGGCTCTCGATCCCCCGCGAGACCTCGCGCGCCGAGAGGTCGGGCACGGTGGCCAGGGCGAGCGTCCACCCGAGCCGCCGGGCCTCGTGCTCGAGGGCGTGGACCCGTCGCGACGGTCCGTAGAGCGGGGTGCCGAGGGCGAGGACGCCGATGGTGTGGGTGCGGGCCCGGGCCAGCGCCTGGGCGGCGCCGTTGGGGCGGTAGCCGAGCTCGACGATGGCGCGGTGCACGCGCTCGGCGACGTCGGGACGCACGTGAGGGGCGCCGTTCACGACGCGCGACACCGTCTTCTGCGAGACCCCGGCGAGCCGGGCGACGTCGACCATGACCGCACCGCGCTGGGTCTTCGCCTCCGCTCGCACCGTCATGCGCACCCTGTCCGTCAGTGCGGCCGACGTCGTCGTCGGCTGCCTTGACTGCGTAGTCAACGGGTCGCACCGTCGATACGTCAAGGACTCCTCAGGTCACGCTTGGGTCTCGATCAGGAGGGCGCGCTCAGCGCCGCAGGCGGCCGAGGGTCAGGGCCAGGCGCAGCGCGTACGCGTCGCGCGGGTCGGTGGGGGAGTAGCCCGTCACCTCGTGGATGCGGCGTAGGCGGTAGCGCACCGTGTTGGCGTGCACGAACAGCGCGCGGGCGGCCGCCTCCACCTGCAGGCCCTGGTCGAGGAACGTCACGAGGGTGTCGAGCAGGCCGCCGCCCGCGGCGACGAGCGGGTCGTACAGGTCGCCGGCCAGCGCGCGACGGGCGTGGCCGTCGCCGGAGAGCGCCCGTTCGGGCAGCAGGTCGGACGCGTCGACCGGTCGCGGCGCCTCGGGCCACGCGGGCGCGGCCCGGAACCCGGAGAACGCCTCCCGTGTCGACGCGGCAGCGTCCATCAGGTGCTCGACCGGCGGCCCGACGACCACGGGCCCGTCCCCGAAGCACTCGACGAAGCGGGACACCACCTGGGTGGCGGCACCGGGCTCGACCAGCGCGGCCCCGCCCAGGACCACGACCAGCCGGTCACCCTGCACGGCGCCGAGCATGTCGAGGCCGGCGGCGGAGGCCGTCCGGCGCACCGACTCGACGGCGGGTCCGGCCTCGCTCTCCGGAGCCGCGCCCACCACGACGACGACGCCGCCCGAGGAGCGCCAGCCGAGGGTCGACGCCCGCGAGAGCACGGTCTCGTCGGTCTCGCCGCGCAGCACGGCGTCGACGACGAGCGCCTCGAGCCGGGCGTCCCAGGCGCCGCGGAGCTCGGCAGCCTTCGCGTAGATCTCGGCGGCGGCGAAGGCCACCTCGCGGCTGTAGCCGACGATCGCCGCGTGCAGGACGGGCCGGTCGCCGCGTGGCGCGACCTCGTCGATCTGCGCCTCGACCACGTCGATCGTGGTGCGGACGAGCTCGACGGTCTGCGACAGGGAGATCTTGCGCGTCAGCGCGCGGGGCGCCGCGCCGAAGATGTCGGTCGTCGTCGGCGCCTGCGGGTCGGGGTCGGCGAACCACGTCACGAAGCCGTCGATGCCGGCCCGGGCCACGACGCCCACCCAGGAGCGGTGCTCGGCGTCCAGCTCACGGAACCACGGGTGGCGCTCTTCCATCTCCGCCACCGTCGCCGTCGTCATGGCTGCGGTCGTGCCGGCGAGGCGCTTGGCCATCGCCGCGCGTGACTTGGGTGGGGGGAGCAGGGTCCTCGCGATGCCCCTGGTGCTCGCCGCCATAAGGTCGAGCGTAGGGGTCGACCACGCACGTTCGACCGGGAGGAGGACGCAGGTGGCGCAGGCGGGGGAGCCGCTCGACCCGGTCGCGGTGCTGCGCGAGATCGGGTTCCTGCTCGAACGTTCGCGGGCCGACACCTACCGCGTACGGGCCTACCGGGGTGCGGCCGACGCCGTGGCGGCGATGCCGGCGGCGGAGCGCGAGCGGCGGCAGGCCGACGGTTCGTGGGCCAAGGCCACCGGCGTCGGTCCCAAGACCGCGACCGTGATCACCCAGGCCCTGGCCGGGCGGGTGCCCGACTACCTGCAGCAGCTGCGCGACGACCGCGAACCCCTCGTCGCCGGCGGCGCAGAGCTGCGGGCGAAGGTGCGCGGGGACCTGCACACCCACTCCACCTGGTCCGACGGCGGCAGCCCCGTCGAGGAGATGATGGCCACGGCCCAGGCGCTCGGGCACGAGTACTGCGTGATCACCGACCACTCGCCGCGCCTCACCGTGGCGCGCGGCCTGAGCCCCGAGCGGCTGCAGGAGCAGATGGCGCTCACCGCACGCCTGAACGAGGAGATGGCGCCCTTCCGGGTGCTGCAGGGGATCGAGGTCGACATCCTCGAGGACGGCGGCCTCGACCAGACCGACGCGCTGCTGGCCCGCCTCGACGTCGTCGTCGCGAGCGTGCACTCCAAGCTGCGCTCGGACTCCGAGACCATGACCCACCGCATGGTCGGCGCCATCGCCAACCGGCGCACGAACGTCCTCGGCCACTGCACCGGTCGCCTGATCGAGGGTTCGCGCGGCACCCGGCCGGAGTCGGTCTTCGACGCCGAGGTCGTCTTCGAGGCGTGCCGGACCTTCGACGTGGCGGTCGAGATCAACTCGCGGCCCGAGCGGCGCGACCCGCCGACGCGGCTGCTGCAGCAGGCGATCGAGGCCGGCTGCCTCTTCACCATCGACACCGACGCCCACGCGCCCGGTCAGCTGGAGTTCCTCGCGTACGGCTGCGAGCGGGCCGAGGCGCTCGGCCTCGACCCCGACCGCATCGTCAACACCTGGCCCATCGACCGGCTGCTGGCCTGGGCCGACAAGGGCTGAGCGGGTCCCGGCCTCCCGGATCGCGGGCCGCCACCGCATAGGGTCGAACCCGTGGACGACGACGCGCTGGCGGCCGACCTCGTACGAGAGGCGGGCAGCCTGGCTGCCAAGATGCTCGACTCGGGGCTGGACACCCACTTCAAGACCTCGATCTCCGACGTCGTCTCCGCGGCCGACCACGCCGCAGAGGCGCTGGTCGCGGGACGCCTGGCCGCCGAGCGGCACGAGGACGGCCTGGTCGGCGAGGAGGGCGCCCGCACGACGGAGGACGGTGGCGGGAGCGGACGCACCTGGTACATCGACCCCGTCGACGGGACCTACAACTTCCTGTCCGGCATCCCGTACTGGTGCTCGGCCGTCGGCCTCACCGACGACCAGGGCCCGCTGCTGGGCGCCGTCTACTACCCGGCTCGCGAGGAGCTGTGGGTGGGTGGTCGCGGCCGGCCCACGACGCTGAACGGCCGCGAGCTGCCGACGCTGGCCGACCGCCCGCTGGCCGAGGTCTCCGTCGCCACCTACTCCAACGCGTCGCACCTGCGCGACAAGGTCAAGGCCGCCTCGTGGAACGCCGCCACCGGCGCCGCCGCCACGACGCGCATGTTCGGGTCGGCCTCGGTCGACCTGGCCGGGGTGGCGACCGGACGGATCGGCGTGTTCCTGCAGGCGAACCTGCACCCGTGGGACTGGTTCCCGGGCGCGGCCCTCGTGATCGGAGCCGGCGGGGTGGCCGAGGAGGTCGTCATCGGCGCCCAGCGCTGGCTCGTGGCCGGCAACCGGCAGGCCGTGGCCGACACCCGCGCGGCGCTGACCGAGGCGGCTGCGGCCGCGGCGTGAGCCCGTCCGAGCCCACGGGCGACGACCCCTTCCCGCCCGGCTTCTTCGCGCGCGAGGACGAGCGGCCGGACGCGACGTTCTACGGCCCGCCCCGGCTCGTCACGCACATCGACGACGGCGCGATCGCGGCGGTCTCGGACCTCTACGCCGAGCTCGGTGTCGACGGGTCGACGGGGGAGCCGCGCCGGGTCCTCGACCTCATGTCCTCGTGGGTCTCGCACCTGCGCACCCCGCCGTCGGAGCTCGTCGTGCTCGGGATGAACGCCGCCGAGCTGCGCGCCAACCCGATGGCGACCGAGCGGGTCGTGCAGGACCTCAACACCGACCCGGTCCTGCCGTTCCCCGACGCCTCCTTCGACGCGGCGCTGTGCTGCGTGTCGGTCGACTACCTCGTGCGTCCGGTCGAGGTGCTCCGCGACGCCGGGCGCGTGCTGCGCCCGGGCGCGCCGGTGGTGCTGACCTTCTCCAACCGGCTCTTCCCGAGCAAGGCGGTCGCCGGCTGGCTCTACGCCGACGAGCCGACCCGCTGCGCGATCGCGGCGGCGTACGTCCGGCTCGCCGGCGGGTTCGGCGAGCCCGAGGTCTCGCTGCGCACCCCGGCCCGCGGCTACCGCGGCGACCCGCTGTACGCCGTCGTGGCCCGCCGGCTCGGCTGACCTCTCCGGCCCGGGAGCGCCCGGGTCCGCCGGCTCAGTGCCAGGTGCCGAGCTGGCCGGCCAGCCAGCCGCCCAGCGCCCGCGCCTGCTCGAGCGCGGGCCGGGGAACCGGGACGAGCTCGAGCAGCGCGCTCGACGAGGCGGCCCGGGCGAGGGTCCCGGGCGCCCACGCGACCAGCCCGAGGCAGACCAGCCAGCAGAAGACGGCCGTCCCGGCCCCCGAGAGAAGTGCGGGGAGCAGGCCCCGACGGGCGACGAGCGCCCCGACGACGGAGGAGCCCACGAGCACGAGGGCGACGAGGTCGACGAGTCCGAGGTGCGTCATGGCTCCAGGGTGCGAGGCGAGCCTGAAGAAGACCTCAAGCCGGCGCGATCTTCAGGTTCGCTTCGTCAGCCGAGGCGGGCGCCGACGAGGCCGCCGTCGACGTCGACCGAGCTGCCCTGCACGAAGCGGCCCTCGTCGGAGACCAGGAACCGGACCGCGTACGCGACGTCGACCGGCCGCACCGGCGTGCCGGCGACGGTCGCGCGGGCGAGCTGGTCCATCGCCTCGGGGTAGTCGGCGTTGCCGCGGGTGCTCGTGGCGCCGGGGGCGACGCCGACGACGCGCACGCCGCGGGGCCCGTACTCGGCCGCCCAGCCGCGGGTCAGCTGCTCGATCGCGGCCTTCGTCGCCGGGTACATCGCCATCGCCGGCACGCCCACCCGGGCCATCCAGGAGCCGATGTTGACCACGACGCCGTCGCCCCGCTCGGCCATGGCGGGGGCCAGCGCGCCGACGAGCACGTGCGGGGCGCGGACGTTCACCGCGAGCAGCGCGTCCAGGTCGTCGTCGGCCAGGGCCTCGGTCGGGCCGACGGGGTAGATGCCCGCGTTGTTCACGAGGACGTCGACGCGGCCACCCAGGACGTCGGTCGCCTCGGCCGCGAAGCGGCGCAGGTCGGCGTACGAACCGCCGAGGTCGACGGTCAGGGCGCGCGCCGTGCCGCCCGCGGCCTCGATGCTCCGCACGACGCCGGAGGCGCGGTCGGCCTCGCGGGCGGTGACGACGACGGTCGCCCCGGAGCTGGCGAGGACGCGCGCGACGGCCTCGCCGATGCCGGCGCTGGAGCCGGTGACGACGGCCGTGCGCCCGGCGAGGCGGTCGTCGGTGGGAAGGGTGGACAGGACCTCTGCGTTGGACTGCATGGTCCAGTTCTAGCACAAGACTGGACCCTGTGGTCCACAACGTAAGGTGAGCGCGTGGCAGCAACCCTCACGACGCGGGGCCGGGAGACGCGGCAGCGCATCATCGAGGCGACCGGGCAGCAGATCCTCGCCGGCGGGATCGGCGGCACGACGCTTGACGGCGTCCGCGCCGCGACGCTGACGAGCAAGAGCCAGCTGTTCCACTACTTCCCCGGCGGCAAGACCGAGCTGGTGCGCGAGGTCGCGGCCTGGGAGGGGCAGCAGCTGCTGGACGCGCAGCTGCCGTGGCTGGACGACCTGTCGACCTGGGAGTCGTGGCACGCCTGGCGCGACGCGCTCGTCGACTACTACCTGCGACTGGGCCGCTGGGCCTGCCCGATCGGTTCGCTGGCGTGGGAGGCCGCGGCCACCGATCCCGCGCTCGCCGGGTTCGTGGCGGACGCCATGCGCCTGTGGCGGGGCAAGCTCGCTGACGGGATCCGTCGGATGAGCGAGGCCGGACACCTCGAGGCCGGCGTCGACGCCGACCGCATGGCCGCCGCCATCCTCGCGGCCGTCCAGGGCGGGCTGATGCTCAGCCAGCCCGAACGCAGCAGCTGGCCCCTCGAGGCCGCCCTCGACTCCCTGCTCGACGTCCTCCGCTCCAGGACGCTCCCTGAGCATGTCGACGCGGAACGCTCCGTGAGCTCGCTGAAGCAGGACGCTCCCTGAGCTTGTCGACGCGCAACGCTCCGTGAGCTCGCTGAAGCAGGACGCTCCCTGAGCTTGTCGAAGGGCCTCGTCAGAGGTCGGCGTCCAGGACCCGAGCAGCACGAAGGGCCACGCACTCGGCAGGCATCAACGCCAACCACTTCGTGGCCCTTCGACGAGCTCAGGGGGCGTTGCCGCGTCGGCGCTGCCGGAGATACGACGCCCCTGAGCCACCTGAGGCTCAGGGGGCGTTCGACGAGCTCAGGCGCCCGCACCCTCCTGCGCCACACCGGCGACGGCGGTCGGGTCGCCGACGCGGTACTGGTCGTACGCCCGCTTGGCCGCGGCCGGGTCGTACTGACCCTCACGCCCCAGGCTCTCCAGCGTGGCCACCACGATCGACTCGGCGTCGACCTCGAAGAACCGTCGGGCGGCCGCGCGGGTGTCGGCGAACCCGAACCCGTCCGTCCCGAGCGACGTCCACGGCTGGTAGACGTACGGCGCGATCTGGTCCTGCACCGCCCGCATGTAGTCGCTGACCGCGACGACCGAGCCCTGCGCGCCGTGCAGCATCTGCGTCACGTGCGGGTAGCGCTTGTCCTCGCCCGGGTGATCGAGGTTCCACTTGGCCGTCTCGACGGCGTCGCGGCGCAGCTCGTTCCACGAGGTCACCGACCAGATGTCGGCGGCCACGCCCCACTCGTCGGCCAGCATCTTCTGCGCCCGCAGCGCCGCGGCCATGGCGACACCGGAGGCGAGCAGCTGCGCGCGCGGCTTGCCGTCGGCGTCGATCGGCGCGGTGTTGTAGCGGTAGAGGCCACGCAGCAGCGCCTCGACGTCCAGGCCCTCCGGAGCGCCCGGCTGGTCGACCGGCTCGTTGTAGACGGTGAGGTAGTAGATGAGGTTCTCGCCGTCCGGGTGGTCGGGGTCCTCGCGGCCGTACATGCGGCGCAGCCCGTCCTTGACGATGTGGCCGATCTCGAAGGCGAACGCCGGGTCGTAGTGCACGACGGCCGGGTTGGTGCTCGCCAGGAGCGGGGAGTGCCCGTCGGCGTGCTGCAGGCCCTCGCCGGTGAGCGTGGTGCGGCCCGCGGTGGCGCCGATGAGGAAGCCGCGCGACATCTGGTCGGCCATGGCCCAGATCGAGTCGCCGGTCCGCTGGAAGCCGAACATCGAGTAGAAGATGTAGACGGGGATCATCGGCTCGCCGTGCATCGAGTACGACGCGCCTGCGGCGATCGTCGACCCCATGGCACCGGCCTCGCTGATGCCCTCGTGCAGCAGCTGCCCGTTCTTGGCCTCTTTGTAGGAGAGCAGCAGCTTGCGGTCGACCGACTCGTACGTCTGCCCGTGCGGGTTGTAGATCTTCGCCGTCGGGAACATCGAGTCCATGCCGAAGGTCCGGAACTCGTCCGGCGCGATCGGCACGAGGCGCTGGCCGATCTCCTTGTCGCGCATCAGGTCGCGCAGCAGCCGCACGAACGCCTGCGTCGTGGCGACCTTCGCCCCGCCCGCCGGCTCCATCAGCGGCGCGTACACCTCGTCGCCGGGCAGCTTGACGATCGTCGGGTTGACCCGGCGCTCGGGGATGTAGCCGCCGAGCGCGCGACGACGCTCCTGCAGGTACTGGATCTCCTCGTTGTCCTGCCCCGGGTGGTAGTAGGGCGGGTTGTACGGGTCCTCGAGCTGGCTGTCGGGGATGTCGAGGTAGAGCCGGTCGCGGAAGGCCTTGAGGTCCTTCGTCGTCAGCTTCTTCATCTGGTGCGTGGCGTTCTTGCCCTCGAGGGCGTCGATCGTCCAGCCCTTGACGGTCTGCGCGAGGATCACCGTCGGCTGCCCGACGTGCTCCGACGCCGCCTTGAACGCCGCGTACACCTTGCGGTAGTCGTGCCCGCCGCGCGAGAGGCGCTTGATCTCCTCGTCGCTGAAGCCCGCCACCATCTTGGCCAGACGCGGGTCGCCGAAGAAGTTCTGCCGGATGTAGGCGCCGTCCTCGACCAGGTAGGTCTGGTACTGCCCGTCCGGCGTGGTGTTCATCTTGTTGACCAGCGCGCCGGACGCGTCCGCGGCCAGCAGCGGGTCCCAGTCGCGGCCCCACAGCACCTTGATGACGTGCCAGCCGGCGCCGAGGAAGTACGACTCGAGCTCCTGGACGACCTTGCCGTTGCCGGTGACCGGGCCGTCGAGCTGCTGCAGGTTGCAGTTGATGACGTAGGTCAGGTTGTCCAGGCCCTCGCGCGCGGCGACGCGGATGGCGCCGAGCGACTCGGGCTCACCCATCTCGCCGTCGCCCATGAACGCCCAGACGTGCTGGTCGGCGGTGTCCTTGATGCCTCGGTTGGCCAGGTAGCGGTTGAAGCGGGCCTGGTAGATCGAGTTGATGCCCGTCAGGCCCATGGAGACCGTCGGGAACTCCCAGAACTCCGGCATCAGGCGCGGGTGCGGGTAGGACGACAGGCCGCGGCCCGGTCCGCGCGAGACCTCCTGGCGGAACCCGTCGAGCTGGTCGGCGCTGAGGCGGCCCTCCAGGAAGGCGCGCGCGTAGATGCCGGGGGAGGCGTGGCCCTGGATGAAGATGTGGTCGCCGCCGCCGGGGTGGTCCTTGCCGCGGAAGAAGTGGTTGAAGCCGACCTCGTACAGGCTCGCCGCGCTTTGGTAGGTGGCGATGTGGCCGCCGACCTCGAGGCCCTTGCGGTTGGCCTTGCTGACCATGATCGCCGCGTTCCAGCGCAGGTACGCCCGCAACCGGCGCTCGATGTGCTCGTCGCCGGGGAACCACGGCTCCGCCTCCGGCGGGATCGTGTTGACGTAGTCGCTGCTGCGCAGGGCCGGCAGGCCGACCTGGCGCTCGCGGGCGCGCGCCAGCAGCTGCAGCATGACGAAGCGGGCGCGGTGCTTGCCCTTCTCGGCGAGCAGGTCGTCGAGCGACTCCAACCAGTCCTGCGTCTCCTCGGGGTCGATGTCGGGGACCTGGTGCACCAGGCCCTCCGCCGTCAGGGTCGGCCGGGGTCCACCGCCGCTGATCGCGCCGTTGGTGCTGGTCTGGCCGGTCTGGCTCGCCATCGATGCTCCTCACTCCGGGCCGCGCGGCGAGGGGTGGTGCCACGCGCGCCCATCTTCTGCGTCCCCCCATCCTGTCACCGGACACCGACAGGTCGCACGGCCGTGGGCACCGGAGGCCCTTCCGGCGCCCTGACCAGGCCCGACGCGCCGACTCCTGCGCCTGTTCCCCTTCCTGGTGGGGCACGCCTGTGGGAGGGTGATCCCCACGGTGCGACCGGGCGATGCCCGGGGCACGACCAGACGCAGAGGGCCGGGCAGGTGGGCCGACGAGGGGAGAGTGGCGTGAGCACGGCGGCAGGTGCCTCCGGCGACAGCCAGGTGGCCAGCAAGCTGGGGCTCACCGCTGGCCAGGTCGTCCAGGAGCTGGGGTGGGACGACGACGTCGACGACGACCTGAGGGTCGCGATCGAGGACACGGTCGAGGGCGAGCTCGTCGAGGAGGCCGTGGAGGCCGTCGACGTGGTGCTGCTCTGGTGGCGCGCGGAGGACGGCGACCTGGTCGACGGCCTCGTCGACTCGCTGACCGACCTCACCGACACCGGCTACATCTGGCTGATGACGCCCAAGGTGGGCCGCGACGGCTACGTCGACGCGAGCGACCTCTCCGAGGCGGCCATCACCGCCGGCCTCGCTCAGACGGTCAGCGTCTCGGTCTCCACCGACTGGGCCGCGACCAAGCTCGTCCGCCCGCGCGGCACCCGGCGCTGAGGGCCGGACGCTGACCCCCTCGACCGGCGAGCGCGCGCCGGGCTTCCGCGCGCGGAACCACCACGGCGAGACGGTCACGCTCGACGACCTGCTCGGTCCTGCTGAGGGCGGCGTCCTGCTGGTCTTCTACCCGTGGGCCTTCTCGGGCATCTGCACCTCCGAGCTGGGGGCGCTGCGCGCCGGTCACGCCGACCTGGCCGCGGCCGGCGTACGCGTGGTCGCCGTGTCGTGCGACGCGATGTTCACGCTGCGTGCCTTCGCCGAGGCCGAGGACCTGCCGTTCGACCTGCTGAGCGACCACTGGCCGCACGGCGCGATCGCGCGCGAGTACGGCGTGTTCGACGACGAGGCCGGCTGCGCCCTGCGCGGGTCGTTCCTCGTCGACCGCTCGGGCACCGTGACCTGGTCGGTGCTCCACGGCATCGGCGAGCCCCGCGACATCGTCGAGCACGTCCGCACGGCGCTCAGCCCCCGCTGACCCGGGGCGCGACACCTGCTTAGGCTGGCTCCATGCCGCTGGAAGGTGAGTACGAACCAAGCCCCGAGCAGTGGGTGCGCGACCAGGTCGCGACCTACGAGGCGACCGACGGGCGTGAGGCCAACACGCTGGGGGACACCGGGATGCCGGTCGTCATCTTCACCACGCGGGGCCGCCGGTCGGGCAAGCTCCGCAAGATGGCGCTGATGAAGGTGGAGCACGACGGGAAGTACGCGCTCGTCGCCTCCAAGGGCGGCGCGCCGGAGCACCCGGTCTGGTACCACAACCTCACCGCCGACCCCGACGCCCTGATGGTTCAGGACGGCGCGGATCGCTGGGACGCCCACGCGCGCGAGCTGTCCGGCGCCGAGCGCCAGGAGTGGTGGGACCGGGCCGTGGCCGCCTACCCGCCGTACGCGGAGTACCAGACCAAGACCGACCGTGAGATCCCCGTGCTGCTCGCCGAGCGGCGCTGACCGCTCCCGCCGGGCGCGCGCTGCGGCGTCAGGCTCCCGGCTCGGCCTCGACGGTCGCCGCCACCGCCGCGCGGGCAGGGACGGTGGTCCAGGCCGCGCAGTCGGGGCAGCCGGTGACCTGACCGTGCAGGTCCACGCCCGCCGGGGCGAGGCGCCAGACCGGGCCGGTCCAGACCGACGGGGTCTGGCACCGGTCGCACCAGCCACTGGGAACCCGCGTCATGGTGCCGGGGATCAGGTAGACGTGGACGACGGCCATGGGCTCGGCTCCCTGCTGTGCGGCACGCGTGCGGGTCACCAGCAGGATCGGTCCGCGCGGCCGCTTCGTTGCACCGGCGCGGCGGTCGGTACGCACCTGTAACAGCGCGTCCTCGGGCAGGGTCGTGGCCCACGGGTGGGAGCAGAGGGGCTCGAACCCCCGACCCCCTGCTTGTAAGGCAGGTGCTCTGACCAGCTGAGCTATGCTCCCGCGCCCTCGCTGCGGACCAGGTGGTCGTCGACGGGCGCGTCATTCTCGCACCGATCGGCGGCGGTCCCGCGAACCCGGGACGAACCAGGGTCGGCGCGGGCGCCCGCGCCCCTAGCCTGGACGCGTGACCACGGACGAGGCCGTCGTGCTGCGCGAGACCCTGTCGGCCCACCGGTCGATGCTCCTGGGCGCGATGCACGGCAACGACCGGCTCGACATCGAGCGCGCCTTCGCCGCCCACGCCGGGCTCACCCGGATCCTCGCGCACTGGGACGAGTACACCGCCCGCCAGCAGCGCGCCGTGGTCGCGACCGTCGAGTACGTGGTCAAGAGCGACGACGACGAGCACGACCTCGTCTCCGCCGACGGCTTCGCCGACGACCTGGCCCGCGTGCGCGCGCTGCAGGAGCAGCTCGGCTACCTCTGAGCCCCTCGCCGTACGCTGACGCGCCATGACCACCACGCTCGGCGTCCGGACCGCGCTCGGCGTCCTGACGGGGGCGATCGGGCTCGTGGCCATGCTGCGGCTGGTCGCCGGAGCCTTTTCGGCGGGGATGTCGGGCTTCGCGCTCGTGGTCACGCTCGTGGCGATGGTCCCGTGGGTCGCGTACGTCACCTGGCGGGCCCGGCGCAGCCGCATCACCCCGCGCGGCGCGCTCGTCGTGCTCGGCCTGGACGTCCTCGCGCTCGCGCTGGTCTTCGTCCTCGTCTTCGGGCCCGTGCTCGCGCTGGGACTGTCGTTCGCCGCCTTCGTGCTGATCTGGGTCGGAGACCGGCCGCTGCGCAGGGATGCGTCGGCGGAACGTTTCGTCCGCATCGAGGAGCTCCGCGAGCCGGAGCCCGAGGAGCCCGACGAGCCCGACGAACCCGGGGAGGACGGCCGCCCGCTGCGCTGACCCTTCGACAGGCTCAGGGAACGTGGCTGGCGGCTCAGGGAACCTTGCCCGCGGCGCGGGAGGCGTGGGTCAGGGCAGGTCGAGCCGGAGCGCGAGCGCGGCCGCGCCGAGCAGGCCGGCGTTCTCGAGCACGGCCGGGCGCACCTCGAGGTTTGTGACGTAGGGCAGCACCGCGAACTCGGGCAGGTGGCGGCGCAGCGGCCCGAAGACGACGTCGCCGGCCTTCGACACGCCGCCGCCCAGCACGAAGGTCGTCACGTCGAGCTCGGTCGCGGTGGTGGCGATGCCGGCGGCCAGCGCCCGCATGCCCTCGTCCACCACGGCCAGGGCCACCGGGTCGCCCGCGCGGGCGTCGGCGGTCAGCGCCTTGGCGTCGTCCCCACCGGTCCAGCCCCGGGCCTGGGCGGCGGCGACCATCGCCGGGCCGCGGGCGTACATCTCCACGCACCCGTGCCCGCCGCAGACGCAGCGCTCGCCCCAGGCGTTCACGCTGATGTGCCCGAGGTGGACGGCGTTGCCGGTGGCGCCGCCGAAGAGGCGGTCGTCGAGCACCGCGCCCGCGCCGACGCCCGTCGACAGCACCAGGCCGACCATCGAGTCGACGTCGCGGCCGGCGCCCAGCCAGTGCTCGCCGAGGGTGAAGCAGTGGCCGTCGTTGGCGAGGCCGACGACGGCCGGGCGGCCGATGGCCTCGACGACGGCGTCGCGGACCTGCGCGACGAGGGGGAAGTCGCGCCAGGCGCCGATGTTCACCGGCGACACCGTGCCGGGGGGGCCGTCGAGCGGTCCGGCGGAGGAGATGCCGACGCGGACGGGCTCGGTCCCGCTGGGGAGCCGCCTCGTGAGGACGGCGACCGCCTCGAGCAGCGGGGCGACCACGCGCAGCGGGTCCGCCTCGACGGGCGTCGGCCGCAGCTCCTCGGCCAGCACGGTGCCCTCGTCGTCGACCAGGGCCAGCGCCATCTTCGTGCCGCCGACGTCGACGGCCAGGACGACCTCGGGCACGGGCACGCACTCCTTCGCTGGTCCTCGGGCCGGGGACGGTCCGGGCGGGACGCCCTAGACTTGCACGTCGTGGCTGGTACCGACTTCTCCGTGGCGATCCCCGAGCTCGAGCGCGCGCTCGCCTCCATCGAGGCCGTGCTCGACCCGGCCGGCAAGCGCGTCGAGATCGCGGCGCTCGAGGAGCAGGTCGCCGCACCCGACCTGTGGGACGACGTCGACAACGCCCAGCGGGTCACCTCGCGGCTGTCCGCGCTGCAGGCCGACGTCGACCGCGTCACGAACCTGCGCCAGCGGCTCGACGACCTGTCGGTCCTCGTCGAGCTCGGCCAGGAGGAGAGCGACGACGCGAGCATGGTCGAGGCCGAGAGCGAGCTGGCCGCGCTGCGCAAGACCATCGACGCCCTCGAGGTGCGCACGCTGATGGCGGGGGAGTACGACGAGCGCGACGCCCTCGTGACCATCCGCTCCGAGGCCGGCGGGGTCGACGCGGCCGACTTCGCCGAGATGCTGCAGCGGATGTACCTGCGCTGGGCCGAGCGTCACAAGTACGCCACCGAGGTCTTCGACACCTCCTACGCCGAGGAGGCGGGGATCAAGTCGACGACCTTCCAGGTCCGCGCCCCGTACGCGTACGGCACCCTGTCGGTCGAGCAGGGCACGCACCGGCTGGTGCGGATCTCGCCGTTCGACAACCAGGGGCGCCGCCAGACCTCGTTCGCGGGCGTCGAGGTGCTGCCGGTCACCGAGTCGACCGACCACATCGACATCCCCGAGGCCGACATCCGCGTCGACGTGTTCCGCTCCTCGGGCCCGGGCGGCCAGAGCGTCAACACGACCGACTCGGCCGTGCGGCTGACCCACCTGCCGACGGGCATCGTGGTCTCCTGCCAGAACGAGAAGTCCCAGCTGCAGAACAAGGCGGCCGCGCTGCGGGTCCTGCAGTCCCGGCTGCTCGAGAAGGCCCGCCACGACCGCGAGGCCGAGATGAACGCGCTCAAGGGCGACGGCGGCAACAGCTGGGGCTCGCAGATGCGCTCGTACGTGCTGCACCCCTACCAGATGGTCAAGGACCTGCGCACCGACTACGAGACCTCCTCGCCCGACGCGGTGTTCGACGGCGACATCGACGGCTTCATCGACTCCGGGATCCGCTGGCGGATGCGCGAGCACGCCGACGCGTGAGCGCGGCCGGCCGCGCCCGCGCCACCCGGACCGGACACCGTCCGGGCGGCGCGCCTCGTCCTCGCCTGAGCCGGGCGGGCCTCGCGCTCACCTACAGTGGACGCGGCCGTCTGGCCCAGCGTGAGGCTGGGACGGAGTCTCCTACCCGGCCGGGACCCAGCCAGTGATCCGTTTCGAGAGCGTCTCCAAGACCTACGACGGCCAGCGCCGCGCCGCGCTGGACCGCGTCAACGTCGACATCGACAAGGGCGAGTTCGTCTTCCTCGTCGGGGCGTCAGGGTCGGGCAAGTCGACCTTCCTGCGCCTCATCCTTCGCGAGCAGCGCGCCACCCGCGGCAAGGTCTTCGTGGCCGGCCGCGACCTCGGCAAGCTGCACAGCTGGAAGATCCCCGCCATGCGCCGCCAGATCGGCACGGTGTTCCAGGACTTCCGGCTGCTGCCCAACAAGACCGTCACCGAGAACGTCGCGTTCGCCCTGCAGGTGATCGGCAAGCCCCCGTCCACGATCAAGCGGGTCGTGCCCGAGGTGCTCGAGCTCGTCGGTCTCGACGGCAAGGGCGGCCGGCTGCCCGAGGAGCTGTCCGGCGGCGAGCAGCAGCGCGTCGCGATCGCCCGCGCGTTCGTCAACCGGCCGATGATCCTCATCGCCGACGAGCCGACCGGAAACCTCGACCCGGCCACGAGCATCGGCATCATGAAGCTGCTCGACCGCATCAACCGTGCGAACACGACCGTCCTCATGGCGACGCACGACTCGACGATCGTCGACCAGATGCGCAAGCGCGTGATCGAGCTCGACGACGGCGAGGTCGTGCGCGACCAGAGCCGCGGCGTCTACGGCTACCAGTGAGCCCCAGTAAGGACCGTTGATGCGTTTCCGCCACATCTTCTCCGAGACCGGCGCCGGCCTCCGCCAGAACCTGACGATGACCCTCGCGGTCATCATGACCATGTGGGTGTCCCTGTCGCTGTTCGGCGCGGGGCTGCTGGCCAACCAGCAGGTCGACCTCATGAAGGGCCGCTGGTACGACAAGATCGAGATCTCGATCTTCCTGTGCACCGCCGACGTCTCGGGCGACAACTGCGACCCGGGCACCGACGCGACCGACGCGCAGAAGCAGGTCATCCAGCAGACGCTGCTGTCCAACCCCGAGGTGGCCGCCGACGGCGTATACTTCGAGACCAAGCAGATGGCGTACGACGAGTTCCAGCGCGCGTACGCCGGCAGCCCGATCCGTGACTCGCTGACCGTCGACCAGATGCAGGAGTCCTTCCGGGTCAAGCTCAAGAACCCCGAGGAGTACCAGGGCGTCGTCACCTCGGTCCAGGGGTTGCGAGGCGTGCAGAAGGTCCAGGACCTGCGCCAGTACCTGGACCCGTTCTTCAAGGCGCTCAACTTCGTGCAGTGGGGGACGATCGTCGCCTCCGCGCTGCTGCTCATCGCCGCCGCGCTGCAGATCGGCAACACGATCCGGCTCGCCGCGTTCGCGCGACGACGCGAGATCGGCATCATGCGGCTGGTCGGGGCGAGCAACCTCTACATCACCCTGCCGTTCCTCTTCGAGGCCGTGTTCTCGGCCCTCGTGGGCGCCGCGCTGGCCTGCGCGACGCTGGGGGCCGGCGTCTACTTCGTCGTCATGCAGAAGGCCGAGCCCGCCATCCGGTCGATCCCGTGGATCGGCTGGAGCCAGACCGGGCTGGCCATGCTCGGCGTGGCCCTCGTCGGCCTCGTGCTGGCCGTGATCCCGACGCTGGTCACCACCCGCAAGTACCTGCGCGTCTGAGTCCCCGCCCGCGGCGGCCCTGAGGCCCGCCGCCGACGTACGCCCGTTCCGGCCCCACCGCTCCCGAGCGGTGGGGCTGGTGTCGTCCTGCGCCTGTCCCACCCGGCCGGCGCGACGCCGGCACGGCTGGGAACTGGTCGATCCCGGGGCTGCTCGACGCTGCTCATGAGGACCCGGCGCGGGCACGTCTGAAGGGTCAGCGACGGGCCTCTCGAACCGTGGGGGCTTGACGCGAACGCCGATCAGTGCTGCCTCGACCTCGCCGATGAAGTCTCGATGAAGGCTTTATGTGCAGTCACGCCTGGGACGCCTGTGACTCGAGGGTCAGGCCTTGCGACCGGGGTCTGACGTCTGCCTAACATCCGGGCCGCCGGTCACCCCGACCGACACACCGGGATTCCCCCCAGAATCTCGATCTCAAGTCGAGAGTCACTGCTCGGACCGCCGCGAACGGTCGGAGCAAGGCTCCCGGCGGACCCGAGTGGGAGACAGCTGTGCCGGACCTTCCCCGCGTCGTCACCGACGCTCCGGACGCTGACGACCTGTCCGTCCACGGTCAGCGTCAGCACCACCGCCATCGGCGGAGCCGTGCCCTCGGGGCGCGGCGCCTGCCTGCCGTCCTGACGACCGGAGCCCTCGCCGTCGCGCTCAGCGCCGGCTTGCTGGTCGCCTCCGCGCAAGCCGACGACCTCACCGACCGCCGCAGCGAGCTCAAGCAGCAGATCAGCCGGACCAAGGCCGACCTCGGCGAGTCGAGCGCGGCGCTCAGCAACGCCGGCGTCCGGCTCGACGAGGCGCAGAGCCGTCTCGCCGTCGCCCAGGACCAGCTGGCGGCCGCGGAGTCGCAGCTGGCGGCGGCCCGGTCCGAGGACGCGCGGCTGGCCAAGAAGCTCAAGCAGGCGCAGACCGACCTCGCCAAGGCGAAGGCGGCCGTCCTCGACTGCCAGGAGCAGCTCGACGCCAAGAAGCAGATGGTCGGCGTCATCGTGCGCAGCGCCTACCAGCAGCAGACGAACCTCATGCCGATCGCGGTCCTGACCAGTCCCAGCACGGGTGACCTGGCCACGCGCATGCAGTGGGCGACCACGATGTTCGACACGACCCAGTCCAAGATCGACGACCTCCTGGCCCTCGAGGCCCAGCTCAAGGCCAAGCAGGCCGATCTCGCCAAGGCCGAGGCCAAGGTGGCCTCAGACCGCAAGGAGGCCGCCGACTCGCTGGCCCGCACCCGCGACCTCGAGGCCCGGGCCCGTGCGGCGTCGGCCTCCGTCGCCGGCGAGGTCGCCGCCCGCCAGGCCGCGCAGCAGGTCGCCGCCAAGGACGTCGCTCAGGACAAGGCGCAGTACGCGCAGCTGACGGCGGAGCGCTCGTCGGTCGAGCACCGCATCGCCGTGCGGATCGCCAAGGAGAAGGCCGCGGCCCGCGCCGCCGAGAAGGCGGCGGCCGCACGGCGCGCCGCCCAGCAGGAGCGTGCGGCCAAGGAGGCGGCCCGCCAGGCGAAGGCCGCCAAGTCGGCGAAGCGGTCCTCGTCCGCGTCGCGCTCGACCCGGTCGAGCGCCCCGCGCGTCTCCGCCCCGCCGCGGCCCTCCAGCAGCGCCAGCACGTCGTCGTCGGGCGCGCACCACGGCTTCATCTACCCGGTGTCGGCGCCGATCACGTCGCCGTACGGCATGCGCTTCCACCCCGTGCTGCACGTCTGGAAGCTGCACGACGGGACCGACTTCGGCGCCGGGTGCGGCACGGCGATCCACGCGGCCTACAGCGGCACGGTCTCGGAGAAGTACTACAACGCGGGCTACGGCAACCGGCTGATGATCGACCACGGTCGGGTCGACGGGAAGTACGTCACCACCGGCTACAACCACGCGATCCGCTACGTCGTCAGCGTCGGCCAGCACGTGCGGCAGGGCCAGGTCATCGGCTACGTGGGCACCACCGGCTACTCGACGGGCTGCCACCTGCACCTGATGGTGTGGCTCAACGGCGGCATGGTGAACCCGATGAGCTGGTACTGAGCCGGGAGCCGCCGGCTCACCCACGGACACGGCCGGGACCCAGGTCCCGGCCCCCAGATCACCCCCCGGTGCGTCACGCCGGGGTCGGACCGCAGGGGAAGCGGGTCCGGCCCCGGCGTGTCGGGGTTCTCGGCGCCGGTCGGCCGTTCGGGCACCGTGCGCACCCGGGGCGTCCACCTACGATGAACCGGGCGCCGCCTCGAGGCGGCGACCCGCCCCGGACACCGACGCCGTCGTCCGGCCACGAGCGCGCGACGCACGTGTCGACCCACCGTCGACCGTCGTCCGTCGCCTCCCGCAGCCACGAGGAGAACCTCCATGCCGTTGACCGTGCACGCCTACGCCGCCCCCAGCGCGACCGAGCCGCTCCAGCCGACCACGATCGAGCGCCGCGACGTCGGCCCCACCGAGATCCTGATCGACATCAAGTTCGCCGGCATCTGCCACTCCGACATCCACACCGCGCGCGGCGAGTGGGGCGACGCCGGCTGGCCGATCGTCGTCGGCCACGAGATCGCCGGCGTCGTGGCCGAGGTCGGCTCCGACGTCAGCAAGCACAAGGTCGGCGACCGGGTCGGCGTCGGCTGCCTCGTCGACTCCTGCCGCGAGTGCGACAGCTGCCAGCGCGGCCTGGAGCAGTACTGCCTCAACGGCAACATCGGCACCTACGGCGGCGTCGGCCGCGACGGCAAGCCGACCGCGGGCGGCTACTCGACGCACATCGTCGTCGAGGAGGACTTCGCGCTGCGCATCCCCGAGGGCATCGAGCTGGACGAGGCGGCTCCGCTGCTGTGCGCCGGCATCACCCTCTACTCGCCGCTGAACCACTGGCAGGCGGGCCCCGGCAAGAAGGTGGCCATCATCGGGCTCGGCGGCCTCGGCCACATGGGGGTCAAGATCGCCCACGCCATGGGCGCGGAGGTCACGGTGCTCAGCCAGTCGCTCAAGAAGCAGGAGGACGGCCTGCGCCTCGGCGCCGACCACTACTTCGCGACGAGCGACCCCGACACCTTCGAGCAGCTCGCCGGCTCGTTCGACCTCATCGTCAACACCGTCTCGGCGAACCTCGACCTCGATGCCTACATGAGCCTGCTCCGCGTCGACGGCACCCTGGTCGAGGTCGGGGCCCCGGAGCACCCGATGTCGGTCAAGGCGTTCTCGCTGCTCCCCGGCCGGCGCAGCCTGGCCGGCTCCAGCATCGGTGGCATCCCCGAGACCCAGGAGATGCTCGACTTCTGCGCCGAGCACGGCCTGGGTGCCGAGATCGAGGTCATCAGCGCCGACAAGGTCAACGAGGCGTGGGACCGGGTCGTCGCCAGCGACGTCCGCTACCGCTTCGTCATCGACACCGCGACGCTGGGCGCATGACCCTGGGCTGAGCCCACTCGCCCCGCCTCCGGTGACGGGGGCGGGGCGGGACCGCGAGCGACCCCGCGAGCAGGGACAATGGGTCCCATGCCGAAGGAGAAGGGTCGCAGCGTCGTCGCGTCGAACAAGAAGGCGCGCCACGACTACACCATCCACGACACGTGGGAGGCGGGCCTCGTCCTGAGCGGGACCGAGGTCAAGTCCCTGCGCGCCGGCCACGCCAACCTGACCGATGCCTACGCGACCCTCGACGACGGCGAGGTGTGGCTGCGCGGCGCGAACATCCCCGAGTACAGCCACGGCACCTGGACCAACCACACGGCCCGGCGTACGCGCAAGCTCCTGCTGAACCGTCGCGAGATCGACAAGATCGCCCGTGAGCTCGGCTCCACCGGCGCCGCGACACTCATCCCGCTGTCGCTGTACTTCAACGACGGCTACGCCAAGGTCGAGCTGGCCCTGGGCACCGGCAAGCGCGAGTACGACAAGCGCCACGCCCTCGCCGAGCGCGAGGGCCGGCGCGAGGCCGAGCGCGCCCTGGCCGCACGGAACCGGCGGAACCGGTGACCACGCGGGCGGCGGTCGCGGCGCCGACCAGGACGCCCGGTCGCGCGAGCCGGCTGCTGCTCGCGCTGCTCCTCGCCTGCGGCGCCGTCCTCACCGGCCTCGTCGTCGGCACCCGCCCCGCGTACGCGGCCACGCCGGACCTGGTCCGTTCTCTCGACGTCGACTACACGGTCAACCCCAGCGGGACCCTCACCGTCAAGGAGACCTGGGTCTGGCAGTTCGGCAGCGACTCGGGCCGGCACGGCATCAAGCGCTTCCTCGTCACCCGTGAGCCGTGGGCCGAGCAGGGCAAGGACACCGACCAGGACGCGGTCTACACCGTCAGCAACATCAAGGTCACCAGCCCCACCGGAGCGAACACCGACGTCCAGCGCGAGGACACGCCGTCGCAGAAGGGCCGCGAGGTCACCACGACCCTGCAGATCGGCAGCGCCAGCGAGACCGTCACGGCGCCGACCGCGACGTACGTCATCAGCTACGACGTCCAGGGCGCGCTGCGCAGCTCGCCGGCCGCCAGCCCGCCCTACGACGAGCTCTACTGGGACGTCACCGGGACCGGCAACCCGGCCTTCACGCAGGTGCGCGTGAAGGCGTCGGTCCCCGACGGGCCCTACGAGGGCGACCTGCGGTGCTACGCCGGTTCCGTGACGTCGCAGAACACCTGCAGCCAGCCCGCGACCGTGCAGGGAGACGCGGGCGTCTTCGAGACCGACGAGCTGCCGGCGGGCGAGAACATGACGATCGGCGTCAAGATCAAGCCCGGGACGGTGGCCGTCGTGACGCCGGACCTGCAGCCGCGGGCGGACGCCCGGACCCCGGCCGAGACGGCTGCGGTCGTCGGTGCGGGCGTGGCGGTCGGAGGAGCGGCGATCGCTGCCCCGCTGCTCGGCGTCGCCTACTACCGCCGCAACGGGCGCGACCAGCGCTTCGCGGGTCTGCCGCCGGGGTCGTTCCCGGCCGGCGGGCAGCAGGTCGAGACGGTCCTGAGCGACCCCGACCTGCAGATCCCGGTCGCGTTCGTGCCGCCCAAGATCCCGGTCGCCGAGGCCGGTCTGCTCGTCGACGGCGTGATCGACACCAAGGAGACGGCGGCGACGCTGGTCGACCTGGCCGTGCGCGGCGGGGTGCGGATCATCAGCGAGAACCCGCGCGACATCCGCGTGGACCTGCTCGACCCGCGGGTCGCGACGGCACCGCACGAGATGGCCCTGCTGAACGGGATCTTCCGCGGCGACCCGCCCGGCACCGTCGTCGACCTCGGCTCCCAGGGCAGCATGCTCCAGGCCCACCAGGACCTGGACTCCGCGGTGCGCCAGCAGGTCGCCGCCCGGGGGTGGTTCACGAAGGTCCCCACCGGCCGGGCCACCAAGGGGCTCGGGTTCGGGCTGGTGTTCCTCGTCTTCTTCGGCATCGTCCACGCCGGGCTCTGGGCGCTGCTGCTCGCGGCGGCCCTGCTGCCCGTGATCATCACCGTCGCGGTGGTGCGCCACAAGATGCGCCGCGGCCAGCGGACGCCCGAGGGCCGGGCCTGGACCGACCAGGTCGAGGGCTTCCAGAAGTACCTCGCGACGGCCGAGGCCGACCAGCTCCGCTTCGAGGAGGGCGAGGACATCTTCTCGCGCTACCTGCCCTGGGCGATCGTGTTCGGCCTGGCCGACCGGTGGGCCAAGGTGTGCGGCGACCTCGTGGCGATGGGCCGCATCCCCGACACCACGCCGTACTGGTACTACGGCAACCTCAACCTGGCCTCGTTCAACACCGGCTTCCTCACCGGCGCGCTCAGCACGGCGGCGACCCCGGTGCCGTCGACCTCGGGCAGCAGCGGGACCGGCTTCGGCGGCGGCAGCTCCTTCGGCGGCGGTGGCGGCTTCTCCGGCGGTGGTGGCGGCGGAGGCGGCAGCAGCAGCTGGTGAGGCTCAGCGCGTCGGCGTGAGCCGGCGCGCGAGGTGCGTACCGGTCGGCCCCAGCGCCCGGGCCGCGACGTCGGCCGGCCGGCCGGAGTCGACCACGCGCCCGCCCGCGTCGCCCCCGCCCGGCCCGAGGTCCACGAGCCAGTCGGCGGCCAGCGCGACCGCCGCGTCGTGCTCGACGACGACGACGGTGCTCCCGCCGCCGACCAGGCCCTGCAGCAGGCGCAGGAGCCGCTCGACGTCGGCGGGGTGCAGCCCCGTCGTGGGCTCGTCGAGGAGGTAGAGCGTCCCGGCGAGCCGTGAGCGCTGCAGCTCGGTCGCGAGCTTGATGCGCTGCGCCTCGCCACCCGACAGCTCCGTCGCGGGCTGGCCGAGCCGGAGGTAGCCGAGACCGACGTCGCGCAGCGCCGTGAGCCCGCGGACCGCGGACGGGATGTCGGCCAGCGCGGTGACCGCCTCCTCGACGTCGAGGTCGAGCACGTCGGCGATGCTGCGCCCGTCGCGGGTCACCTCGAGGGTCTCCGCCGCGTAGCGCGACCCGTGGCAGGTGGGGCAGGGCGAGTAGGACCCCGGCAGGAAGAGCATCCGCACGGCCACGAAGCCCTCGCCCTTGCAGGTCGGGCACCGTCCGGCCGCCACGTTGAAGGAGAAGCGGCTCGCGCTCCAGCGCCGCCGCCGGGCTTCGGGCGTGCGCGCGTAGGCCGAGCGCACCGCGTCGAACAGCCCGGTGTACGTGGCGAGGTTCGAGCGCGGCGTCCGGCCGATGGGCCGCTGGTCGACGACGACCAGGCGGGTGACCGCCTCGAGGCCCTCGACCGCGCGGGCGCCGGCGCGGGACTGTTCGTCCGGCGCGGGCGCGTCCTCGGTGCCCGGCCCCGCCTCGTCGTCCGGGTCGGCGTCCTCCCCGGTCTCGACGACTTCGTCCGGCAGGTCGGCGGGCACGCCGAGGTGGTCGCGCACCAGGTCCGCCAGCACTCCGAGCAGGCTCGACTTGCCGGCGCCGGACACCCCGGTGACCACCGTGAGGGTGCCGAGGGGGAGCGTGACGTCCACCGCGTCCAGGTTGTTGGTGACCACCCCGCCCAGCCGCAGGTGCGCGGTGGGCGTCCGCGGCGCGTCCGGGACGGACGGACGGTGCGCCGGGTCGAGGTAGCGGCGCGTCTTCGACTCGGGGACGTCGGCGAGTCCGGCCACGGGGCCGCTGTGCAGCACCCGGCCCCCGGCGCTCCCGGCGCCCGGGCCGACGTCGACGAGCCAGTCGGCCCCCCGGACCAGGTCGAGGTCGTGCTCGACGAGGAGCACGGTGTTGCCGGCGTCGCGTAGCCCGACCAGCACCTCCGCCAGCGCGGCGGTGTCGGCCGGGTGCAGGCCGGCGGACGGTTCGTCGAGCACGTAGACGACGCCGAACAGCCCCGAGCGCAGCTGCGTGGCCAGCCGGAGCCGCTGCACCTCGCCGGAGGACAGCGTCGGCAGGGCGCGGTCGAGCGCCAGGTAGCCCAGCCCCAGGTCGACCACGAGGGCGCTGCGGCCCAGCAGCTCGCCCAGCAGCAGGCCCGCCGCGCTGTCGGGGTCGTGCCCCGCCGCGGCGTCGCGCAGCAGCGGGACGAGCCGGTCCAGGGGGAGCGCCGTGAGGTCGGCGATGTCGTGGCCGGCGAAGGTGACGGCGAGCGCCTCCGGCCGCAACCGCCGCCCGCCGCACACCGGGCAGGGGCTGGCGTCCAGGTAGGCGCGCAGCCGGCGCCGGATGGGCGCCGAGCGCGTCGTGGCGAACGTCTCCAGGACGTACGCGCGGACGCCGGTCCACCGGCCCTGGTAGGGACGCTGGATGCGTCCGGCCTCGCGCTCGGAGTGCACGGTGACGACGGGCTGCTCGTCGGTGAAGAGGATCCAGTCACGGTCGCCCTGCGGCAGGTCGCGCCACGGGCGGTCGATGTCGTGACCGAGCGTGGCGAGGATGTCGCGGAAGTTCTTGCCGAGCCAGGCGCCGGGCCAGGCGGCGACCGCACCCTGGCGGATGCTCAGCGACGGGTCCGGGACGACGGAGGACTCGCTGACCGCGTACACCTGCCCGACGCCGTGGCAGCGGGGGCAGGCACCCGCCGGGGTGTTGGCGGAGAAGGAGTCGGAGTCGAGCCGCTCCGCGCCGTCGGGGTAGGTGCCGACGCGGGAGAACAGCATGCGCAGCGTGTTCGACAGCGTGGTCAGCGTGCCGACCGAGGAGCGGGAGCCGCCGACACCGCGCTGCTGCTGCAGGGCCACGGCCGGCGGCAGCCCGTTCACGGAGTCGACGCGCGGCACCCCGGCCTGCTGGATCAGGCGCCGCGCGTACGGGGCGACCGACTCCAGGTAGCGGCGCTGCGACTCCGCGAAGATCGTGGCGAAGGCCAGCGACGACTTGCCGGACCCCGAGATCCCCGTGAAGGCGACCAGCGCGTCGCGCGGCAGGTCGACGTCAACATCGCGGAGGTTGTGCTCGCGGGCGCCCCGGACCTCGATGCGGTCCGGGGGCACCCGGTCCTGCGGTGGGGTCAGCGGACGTCGACCAGCTCGACGACGAAGATCAGCGTCTCGCCCGGGGCGATGACGCCGCCCGCGCCGCGGTCCCCGTACGCCAGGTGCGGCGGGATGACGAGCCGGCGGCGGCCGCCGACCTTCATGCCGGCCACGCCCTCGTCCCAGCCGCGGATGACGCGGCCGGCACCGAGCGGGAAGTCGAGCGGGGCGCCCCGGTTGTAGGACGCGTCGAACTCCTCGCCCGTGCTGTAGGCCACGCCCACGTAGTGCACCTTGACGGTGTCGCCGGGGCCGGCCTCCGTGCCGTCACCGACGGTGAGGTCGGTGACCTGCAGCTCGGTGGGCGGGGGACCGTCGGGTGCGTCGACCTCGGGCTTCTCAGACATGGTTCCAACCTATCCCGGCGCCGAGCACCCGCCCTGAGCCTGCCCGGCGAACGCTCCCCGAGCCTGTCGAAGGGCCTCGAAGAGGTCGGCACGAACGCCCTCGAGAAGCGCGAGCGCCAACCCCTCCGGGGCCCTTCGACAAGCTCAGGGAGCGCTCTCCTGGTTGGGCTCAGGGAGCGCTCTCCTGGTTGGGCTCAGGGCGCGCTCTCATCCGCAGGTCGGGGTCGGACCGGGGTCGCTCCTGATGGCGGCGAGGCCCTGCTGAGAGCCATCCTGAACGGCATGAGCGCGCAGCCGTTTGAGTACCCGCACCCCAGCCTGCAGATGTCCGTGACCCCCGAGCAGCGTGACCGGGCGGTGTCCTGGCTGCAGCAGGCGTACGCCGAGGACCGCATCGGCGAGAGCGAGCTCGACTGGCGCCTCGGCCAGGTCCTCGAGGCGAACAACCGGAGGGAGCTCAACCAGGCCTTCTACGGGATCGTGTCGGTGCCGCTGACCTCGCAGGCCGTCGGGCTGCACCCGGCCTACCAGCCGCTGGTCCGCCCGGAGGTGCGCCAGCAGGCCGGCCGCGGTGCCGCGGGCTTCGCGCACTTCTCGGTCTTCGCCCTCTGGCTGCTCGGCCCGCTGCTGGTCTTCGGCCTCTCGCAGCCCGGCTCGTACGCCCGGCGCGAGGCGGCGAAGGCGTTCAACTTCCAGCTGCTGTCGTTCTTCCTGGTGATCGCCGGGGGGATCGCCTCCGCGATCTTCCCCGGCGACGGGTTCGACCCCGTCCTCGGCTTCATGGCGCTCGGCTGGTTCATCCTGACCATCGTCGGCGGCGCCAAGGCCCTGCAGGGCGAGGAGTGGCGCAACCCGGTGACCCGGGTGCTCAAGCTGCAGGTGCTGTCCGAGAAGTAGGGGCACGCCGCAGGCCGTGGATGCCTGACCGGCCGGGAATGTTCTCGGCCGGTCCGCGTTACCCTTGGCAGAATCCTCCGCCCCACGGGTAGGATGGCTCCTTGCTCCCGAAGCCGTCCGCGGCCGAGGGGGTGGACAACTCAACAGGGGGTGATCGGTTTCGACTTGGGTCGGTAGTCCCAGGAGAAGCGGGCCGAGAATCCAAGGTCAACTCGTTAATGTCCCTTGGAAACCAACAAGTGCCAACTCTAAGCGCACTGACTTCGCTCTCGCTGTCTAAACAGTGATCGAAGGGTCAGACCGAGGCTGTCCTCGCCCCGGAACCTGGCCTCATCTAGAGGACTTGCTGGCCGCACCGTGTCTCAGGGTGCGTCCGGGACTTTTCTGAGACTGGGTCTGTCTGCGACGTGCTGGCGCGAGCGCAGGGACCGAGAAGACGACTAGCCAGCTGCGCCCGGAGAAGACCTGGTTCGCTGTCCAAGGACGCGGGTTCGATTCCCGCCACCTCCACCCACCCCACCCTCCCCACCCCTGAGGTCGTCGCGAGCTGTCGACGGCGACCTGACAGAGATGAGAGCCCTCACGGCCGTTGGTCGTGGGGGCTCGTTCCTGCCTGCCGGAGCCTCGTCCGGCCGCTCCCGGCACCGAGATCGAGGTGTGTCCCTCGACGGGTTCCTCGTGCTGGACGCCGCTGGTCCACCATCCGCACCGCCCGCACCTACGCCGACGTCGTGCTGACGTGCACCGTGCCGGTCGGCGCCGTCTGCGAGCCGGCCGTAGCGACGTGCGTTCTCCCGCGTCGAGCCCGCCGAAGACCCCGTGGGCGGCTCCGCTGCGCAGGACCCACTCCAGGCAGGAGGTGCGCACCGCGCACCCGCCGCCGATGCGCTTCGCCTCAGCGACCCACCCGTCAGAGCACCTCCGTGGGCGAGGCGGTCGCGGCATCGCGGTCCAGCCGGTAACGCTGCGCCGCCGATGCGACGAAGACGCGCTGCATGAGGTCGTCCTCGGCGGGCTCCGGCTCGAACAACCACCAGCGCTCCCTGGTGATCTGCATCGGCGGCGAGCACGCGACGTCAGGGTGACCGCCTCGCGGCAGTCGTCGGGCTGCTTCGGACGCTTCGTGGTCCCGGACGGCAGGCCGGATCCCGGGAGCGGACGGACCGACGGGTAGGACGTCAGAGAGGTGGGGCACAGGGGCTCCGTCACGACGGGCGCTGGGTTGGTCGTGAGCGCTCGATCGGCAGGACGCGGCTCGGATGGCGGCGCCTCGATCCCCACTTCGGCCGACTGGCAGCACACATCACGTCACCCCCGCGGGGGTGACGACGGGTGCGCGACGGAACGAACAGCGGGTCGACACGGTCGGGCTCGACCGTCGCGGGAGCGTCGAGGCCCTGACCACGAGGTCGAGGGGCTGACCACGAGGTCGAGGGGACAGCGGACGACGCTCGCCCGAGCAGCTGATTACCGACGGGCCGTGCAGCCGACCCGACCGCTCACACGGCGGCGGTCAGCCTGACGATGGCCTCGACGATCAGGGGCCGTGCCGCCGGCTCCGACATGAGCCGGCGCGCCACCTCGGACGCGTGCGTGTCGTGCTCGCGGGCGTAGCGACGGAGCAGGGCGAAGGCCTCGGTGACGGTCACGTCGAGGCGCTCGCGGAGGAAGCCCTTGGCCTGCTCGACCACCACGTGGCTGGCCAGTGCGGCCCGCAGTCGCGGCAGGACGGTCTCCGGGGTGGGTGGGTGTCCCTGCACGATGGCGACGCTGGCGACGTGCGCGAGGCTGCGGGCGACCAGGAGGTCGGACTCGTTGAGCGCCCCGGGTCGGGTGCCGAAGAGGCCCAGGGCTCCGAGCGCGCTGCCGGCCGCCGTCATGGGCACGGCGTGCACCGACGCGAATCCGGCCTCGCGAGCGGCGGGGACGAACCGCGGCCAGCGTCCGCCCACGACGGAGAGGTCGGCGATCGACACGGGCTGCGCGGTCGCGTAGCAGTCCAGGCAGGGTCCCTCGTCGGCCTGCAGCTGCAGCAGCTCGATCTCCTCGGTGCGGTCGGAGGTGGCGGCCATCAGGTGCAGCCCGCCACGCGCGTCGGCCAGCAGCAGCCCGGCCGAGGACACATCGAGCAGGTTCGCGCACTGCTCGGTGAGGTCGGTGAGCAGCTCGACGACGTCGAAGTCCTGCAGCAGGTTGTCGACCAGGGTGACCACGGCGCCGAGCACGCGTGCTTCACGAGCATCGTCGGCCATCAGGAAGTCCCTTCGGGGCGGAGGTGGGGCCGGCCGGGGGCCAGACGCGGGGTGCGTGCAGTCATCCGGCACCGAGCCGGAGCCGGCGGTCGAGGACGTCCCGCGCGACCGCGGTCACGGAGCGGTTGGTGGCGTACGCGTGCGCCCGCAGCCGGACGAGCGCCTGGGCGGGGTCGACGTCGAGCTGGGCCACGAGCATGCCGGTGGCCTGGCTCACCTCGTCGCGGGTGATCTTGTCGAGCTCCGTCCACGCGGGCGTCCCCGGTTCGAGCGGGTCCTGCTCGGTCGCGGCGATCAGGTCCAGCAGCGGCATCTCCGCCAGCTCGGCCGCCACCAGCGCGCCCGAGAGGTCCTGGCCGTCCAGCGCCACCACCTGGCGGCGGAAGAGGTCGAGCGCCCCGACGTACTCCCCGGCGATGAGCACCGGGATCGCGAACACGCCGGCGATGCCCTGGTCGAGGAGCGCGGGCCCGTACGCGGGCCACCGGCCGGCGACCACCTCGGCGCCGAGGTCCAGCGCGAGCACCGGCGCACGGGTCGCCACCGACTCGAGGCAGGGGCCCTCCCCGAAGGTGAACTGCAGCTCGTCGAACAACCGCGCCTCGTCGCTGCTACCGCCCAGGGTGGCCGAGTTGACGCCGTCGAAGACGAGGGAGATCGCGGCTGCGTCGACCGACAGCAGGGCGACGCACGCCTCGCACAGCCGATCAGCCGCATCCGCCCCGCGTCCGCCGTCCAGCGCCTGGACGAGGGAGGCCTCGATCGACATCACGCGCCGGCCACGCGCGGGGCGCGGACCGCCAGGCGGCGGGCACCATGTCGGATCACCGGCGACCCAGGAGTGCTCGCCCGCACGCTCATCTCTCGGCCTGCTGCCCCAGCCCGAGCTCGGGGAGGCGGCCGCTGCTGACGAGCTCGTCGGCGACCTCCCGGAGAGGCCGGTGGGTCGACTGGCTGACCCGGGTCAGGACGCCGAATGCCTGGTCCGCGTCGAGGCGGTAGCGCTCCATCAGCATCCCCTTCGCCTGACCGATCAGGTCCCGGCTGGCCAGGGCGCGAGTCAGGCCGGAGATCTTCTTGGCGTCCGCGTACGCGACCGCCGCGTGGCTGGCGAAGAGCAGACCGACCTGCTCCGACTCGTCGTCGAAACCGTTCGCGCGGCTGTTGTACAGGTTCAGCGAGCCGAGGTTGTCGTCCTGGACGTAGAGCTGGAACGACAACATGCTGCCCGCCCCCGCGTCGTGGGCCCGCTTCGCGAACAGGGGCCAGCGTGGCTCATGGAGCATGTCGGGCACCCGGACGGTCTGCTCCCGGTAGATCGCGTCCAGGCAGGGTCCCTCTCCGACCGTGTTCTGGATGGCGTCGACCTCGGCCGGGAGGTCGCTCGACGGGTGCTCCGACCGGACCTCTCGCCGTGCGTAGACCATGCTCAGCGAGGCGTGCTCCACACCGGGGATGATCGCAACAGCCGCGGTGACCAGCTCGTCGAGCATCCTGCTCGGGTCGTCCTCGGCCTCGAGCTGCCGAGCGAGCCCGCCCAGGCGGTCGGCGAGCACGTTGGTGATCGCAGTCCCGTGGTCCTCTGCAGACGGCTCGCCCTGGGGGCTGGAGTGGTGGGCGTCGGTCATCGTCGTGCCGCCTTCCCGGGCTGCGCGCGACCTGCGGGGCGGTGCCGTCCAGGAGGTGAGGCTGCAGTCCCGCCGTCATTGGTGCGCGAACGACCGGACGAGCCGCTGTTTGACCCGTGGCGCCCATCATGCCATCCCTTGGCCGGAAGGATGCGCCCGGACCGGCGCACGTCGGTGTGAGGGACTCGAGGAGGACCGTCTGGAGTTCTGCGCACGGTCGCGGGGCTCCCGCACGAGTGGCGGGCTGTTGCCGGCACCGGCGATCTTCCGCGACGATCACCTCGGATGCAGCACAGGGGGACACAACGAGATGCCGGAGACCGGATGACAGACCAGGCGGATCGTGACGCTGCCGGCGGGTCCTCGGCGGAGAGACCGCGCGTCAGGAGCCGCGCGCGCGTCGCCGAGGAGATGAGCAGCCTGGCTCGACTGCTCGAGACGAAGGACGACACCGACACGATGCTCGACGAGGTCGTGGCCGCCGCGGTCCGTCTCGTGCCGGGCACCCAGGACGGCTCGATCAGCATGGTCACCGGCCGCAGCCGCGTGACCTCACGGCACGCGTCGAGCGTCCTGCCCGAGGTGGTCGACGAGATCCAGAGCGAGACCGGGCAGGGCCCGTGCCTCGACGCCGTGTTCGACCAGCAGACGGTCCGGGTGGACGACATGAGCACGGAGCAGCGTTGGCCGCGGTTCGCCCGTCGCGCTCACGCGGCGGGTGCGAGGAGCATGCTGTCGCTCCAGCTCTACGTCGAGGGCGACAACCTCGGCGCGCTGAATCTCTACAGCCGTGAGGCCGACGCGTTCGACGACGAGTCGGAGGAGGTCGGGCTGCTGTTCGCCTCGCACGCGGCCGTGGCCTTCTCCGGTGCGCAGAAGGTCGACAACCTGCACCGGGCGGTGTGGACCCGGGACCTGATCGGCCAGGCCAAGGGGATGCTCATGCTGCGCTACGACCTCGACAGCCAGGGGGCCTTCCGGCTGCTGGTCCAGGTGAGCCAGCACAGCGGACGCAAGCTCCACGACGTGGCTGAGGAACTCGTCACCACGCGGAAGTTCGACGCCTTCGAGCAGCCCGTGGAGTGACGCACCCGGTGCTCGGCGACGGCTGCCGGCGCCCCTGCCCCCGTGGTGGCTCGCCGTGCTGCGCTGTTGAACCCGTCGAGCCACCGCGACACGAGTGCTGGGCCCCGCGACGCCACCCCTCGTCGGGGCTGACGATGTTTCGACCGACGTCGCCGGGGTGGATGCGGCTGAGCGCCGACGGACCCGCGCGAGATGCGACCCCGGGAGTTCGCGGACCGCTCAGAGCGGCCGAGGGTGCGCGCCCGATCGGCTCCAGGGTCGTCCGCCCGGCAGCCCGTACCTCGGCGGCGGGGAGCGCCCCCAGGACCAGCGACCGGATCGCCGCCGGAGGGAGTCCTCCAGGTCCAGGTGGAGGACGGCGAGGGCGGGATCGAATCGCGTACGTCGTGACGGGTGCCAACACCGGACTGGGCTTCGAGACGGCCAGGGTGCTCGCTCAGCACGGTGCGTCCGTCGTGCTGGCCGTCCGAGATGTCACGAGGGTGAGGCCGCCGCGGCCCGAGCAGGGGGCACGTCACCGTGCAGGAGCTGGACCTGACGTCGCTGGAGTCGGTGCGCGCAGTGCGACGGTCCCGGCGGGAGGGGCGAGGCGCGGGGGTAACCCGGGGTCGTCAGGTCCAGCCCGCTGTCCTACGAACTGGCCATCCAGCAGCGGCTGTGGGCGGTCTCCGAGGACCTCACGGGCGTCCGTTTCCCCGTCTGACTGCCAGGTCAGAGGCGGTGCGCGGGTTCGGTGGCAGCCTCACCGGGCTCGGGCCCGTCTCCTGCCGCGTCGGGCGAGCCCGAGGCGACGGCCCCGGCTGCGTCTGGACCGGGTGCGGCGTCGCCGGGGTCGGCGGCGGCGTCGGCCTCGGCAGCGGTGTCGTCAGGGTCGCCGGCTTCCGCGGCGCGGTCGAGCGCCAGCTCGTCCTCGAGCTCCCTGAGCGCGGCGAGCCCTCCGGTGGTGGCGAGCTCGCGGGCGACGTCATGGAGCTTGCGGTGGGTGCTCTGGCTGACGCGACGCAGGACCGCGAAGGCTCGCTCCTCGTCGAGCCCGTAGCGGTCCATGAGCCGGCCCTTGGCCTGCCCGATGAGGTCGCGGCCGGCGACCGCTCGCCGGAGGTTGTCGACGCTGCGGGCGTGGGCGAGCGCGATGGCGGCGTGCCCGGCGAGCAGCACGCCGATCCGCTCGGACTCGTCGTCGAAGGCGGCGGGCCGCGGGCTGACGAGGTTCAGCACGCCCAGGACGGTCGTCCCGGTCCGGAGCGGGAGGGACAGCGTGCTGACGACCCCGAGCAGGCGTGCCTGCGGCGCGAAGGTCGCCCAGCGCTGCTCCTGGCCCATGTCGGGGACGCGTACGGGCCGCGCCTGGGCGACCGCGTCGAGGCCCGGACCTTCGCGCAGCTCCAGCTGGTAGGCGTCGACCTGGTCGACCGTCGGGCTGCTTGCGTGCTGCGAGGCGAGCGTGCGGCGCTCCACGAGCATGATCGACGTGGCCTGCGCTCCCGGCACCAGCCGCAGCGCCGCCGCGACGAGCTCGTCGAGCAGCGCGCGCGTGCCGGTCGCGGTGTGCATCACCTCCGCCAGGTCGGCGAGGGCCGCGGCAAGGCGGGTGCTGTCGGTGGACGGTGCGCTGTCGGTGGAGGGGGTGCTGTCGTCGTCGCTGACGAGGGACAGGAGCGAGGGGGACATGCGGCCTGCCCTGTGGGCGTTGCCCGGATGATCTGGTGGGAGCGTCCTGTGCGCTGCGGCCCGGGGTCGAGCGGCGGAGCACGTTCCAGACCGGCTGCTTGGTGCAGCAGGACCAGGCTAGTGGTTCGTCGGCGATCGTGCGAGACCGGTACCAATGCGCCCCTCGCGCCGGACCAGCGCTTGCGCGGGCCCCACCGTGACGCGAATGCGACGGGACCGCTCCTGAGCACCCCGAGCGACCTGTCTCGCGCGGATAGGCTGGTGGCGCTGCCCGAGCAGCCACTCAGGACCGGGACCGCCGTGACACCCGTCGCCGTGCGTCCTGCCCGCGCCTCGCGGACAACCTGAGCCCCGTCCTGGGAAGACCGCCGAACAGGCCTCCCTCTTGACCTCCCTCGTCACCCGGACCATCCCTTCTCCCGTCTCCCGGACGCTGCCCGGACCCGCGTCCGCGCCACCGGCGCCGGCCACGGCTGCGCGGTCGCCGCGCGAGGCCGGCAGCTCGTTCACCGCCCTCACCCGGCAGGTGGCCGAGCTGGGTCTCATGCGTCGCCGCTACGGCTACTACTGGGCCAAGCTCGTCGGCGCCGTCGTCGTGCTCGGCGCCTGGGTCGCCGGCTTCGTGCGGCTCGGCGACTCGTGGTGGCAGCTGGCCAACGCCGCCGTGCTGGCCGTCGTGCTCACCCAGATCGCGTTCCTGGGCCACGACGCCGCGCACCGGCAGATCTTCCGGTCGGGCCGGTGGAACGACGGGGCCAGCCTCGTCCTCGCCAACCTCTTCGTCGGGATCAGCTACGGCTGGTGGCGGAGCAAGCACACCCGGCACCACTCCGGTCCCAACAAGGAGGGCGTCGATCCCGACATCGAGATCGCCGCCGTCGCGATGACGCCGGCCATGGCGACCCGGCGCGACACCCCCGTGTTCCGGTGGCTGGTGGCGCACCAGGGCTGGTACTTCTTCCCGCTCCTGCTGCTCGAGGGGCTGTCGCTCCACGTCGAGGCGGTCAAGCGCGTCGCCGGTCGCGGCAAGGTCGAGCGACGTGCCCTCGAGACGACCCTGCTGACCCTGCGCCTCGGTGGGCTGCTCGCCCTCGTCCTGGCCGTGCTGCCGCCCGAGAAGGCCCTCGTGTTCGTCGTGGTGCAGATCGGGGTGTTCGGGCTCTACATGGGCTCGGCGTTCGCGCCGAACCACATCGGCATGCCGCTGGTCTCGTCGCGCCTGAAGCTCGACTTCCTGCGTCGGCAGGTGCTGATGAGCCGCAACATCAGCGGAGGGCCGCTGATGAGCGTCTTCATGGGCGGGCTCAACTACCAGGTGGAGCACCACCTGTTCCCCTCCGTCGCGCGTCCGCACCTGCGCACCATCGCTCCGCTGGTACGGGCGCACTGCGCAGCCGAGGGGGTGCCGTACACCCAGACCACGCTCTGGGAGTCCTACCGCAGCGTCGTCGGCTACCTCAACACGGTGGGTCTCAAGGGCAAGGACCCCTTCCTCTGCCCGCTGGTCGCGCAGCGTCGCGCGACCTGACGGCCGAGACGTCCGGGTCCCCGGGGGTCAGCCGAGGGGTCGGTCGTGGGGCCGGCTGCGGGCGCGGCGAGCGGCTTCGTCGACCAGGCTTCGGGCGACCTGGACGAGCTTCACGTGCTCGTGCTGGCTCAGCCGGGTGAGCCGCGACCGGGCCTCGCCCTCCTCGACTCCGGAACGGCTCATCACGATCCCCACCGCCCGCTCGATCACCATCCGCTCGTCGAGGGCGTGCTGCAGGCGCTCGGCCAGTCGTCGGGCGTCCTCGAGCACCCGGGCGTTCTGCACCGCCACGGCGGCCGGCACGGCGAACATCTCACCCAGCCCCGCGGCCCGCTCGTCGAACGCGTGCTTCGCGTACGCGTAGACGTTCATCGCTCCGACCACCTCGTCGGGCGTGACCAGCGGCAGCGAGAGCGCGCTGTGCACGCCCAGCCGGGCGACCCCGCCGCCGAAGCGGGGCCAGCGGGGGTCGCCCCCGAGCGAGCCGGAGACCACCGTGAGCCCGTCCCGGGCGGCGGTGATGCACGGGCCCTCGCCCAGCCCGTACTGGATCGCGTCGACCTCGCCGACGAAGTCCGCGGTCTGCACGATGGTGTCGGACCGGTGCTGCTCGATCAGCGTCAGGCCGGCACCGTCCGCGCCGGGGATGGCCTGCACCGCGTAGCGGGCGACGCGGGTCAGCACCTCCGTCAGCGGCAACCGTGCGGACGACAGCACGGACAGGCCCCGGAGGCTCGCCCCGAGGTCGTCGTCCTCCGCCTCACGCTGCTCCGCGCTGCGCAGGGCCTCGTCCGGCTGCTCTTCTGACGCCACCTGCCCGCCCCTCACCGGTCGTGGACGCCGACCCTAGCGCGCGTGCAGCAGTCGTGACCAAGCCCGTACGTCGCGCCAGCACGCCAGCGGAGCGGTGCGGTGAGCGTCCTCGCGATCGGCACCCCCGACGATCGGTCGCGCGGACCATAATGACGGAAGGCCCCCTCCGCGCTACGTCCGCGGAGGGGGCCGTCACCGTGCAGCCTGCGCGCTGTGGTTTCAACGGCGCGGACCTGGAGCAGCACGGTGGTGCACCCCGCGGCTGCTCGTGCCCCTGTCCTACCCGCGGCCGAGGTGGCGAAGCACGTCGAGGACGACGTGGGAGGTGTCGCGCGACACTCGGCGCCCTCGGGTGCCGGCTCGCGGCCGCGGGGCCGGCGGGTGCGGCAGAGCCACGCGGAGCCGAGGTGGGCCGTCGGCGGGCCATCGATGGGCCGTCGTGGCCGGTGGTCAGCCGCGGTCGGTGACGGCCACGAGCTGGGACTCAAGGCCTGCGAACAGGACGGCGAGCCCCTGGTCGAGCTCGGCGGCCCCGTCGTAGGTGGCGAGCTCGGTGGCGAGGCTGCGCAGCAGCGGGAACTCGCGGGGAGGCAGGCGGTGCAGCCCGAGACGCAGCAGGTCGATGGTCTCCTCGGGGTCGGCGACGAGCTCCTGCAGCTCGGTGAGCAGGTGGCCGTGGAGGAAGCCGATGTAGAGCCGGTACACCTTCAGCGCCAGGGCGGGGGCGAAGCCGGCGTCGGTGAGCACCGCGAGCAGGCGTTCGAGCGGGCGGAGCGTGCCCAGCGGGCGGAGCCCGAGCGGGGTGGCCAGGGGGCGGGTCACGATCAGCCCGAGAACGTGGGGGTGCGCCAGCGCGAGCCGGCGGAAGTCGTGGGCCGTGCGGGCCAGCTGGGTCTGCCAGTCCTGCCCGCCGTCGGGGATGTCGAGCTCGTCGAGGACGAGCTCGACGATGCCGTCGAGGAGGGCGGCCTTGTCGGGGGCGTGCCGGTAGAGGGTCATGGCGTCCCGGCCGAGCTCCTGGCCCAGGCGGCGTCGCGTGAGCGCGTCCAGCCCCTCGTCGTCGACCAGTCGGAGGGCGGCGGCCAGCACGCGCTGCCGGGTGAGGGGGACCCGCTCGGAGGTCGCGTCGCCGGGCGGCGAGGTGGGGCTGTTCATCAGTGGTGCCGTTCTGCTGGGAGGGGGCGCGTCCGAGGGGTCGACGAGGCGCGCCCGAGTTGGACATGGGTCATGCTACGTGTAGTCTCTCAATCGTAGGTCTACAACGTAGAAGTCGTACGTAGAGACCGGGCGAAGATGTCGGGAACCGGCACCGCCACATGCGACACCGGTCGCACAAGCAGAGAGACTTCCTATGAGCGCCACCACGGCCAGCTACAACGACGTCGACCGCACCGACGGTCAGCCCCGCCGTCGCCTGTCCACCGAGACGAAGGCCTCGACCAAGACCACCGAGCTGTTCGTCTTCGTCGCAATGGTCCTCGCGGTGATCGTCACGGCGAACTTCTACGACGGCGAGGCCGGCAGCGCGGGTGGCGACCCGTTCGGGGCCACCACCGCCATGCGCTACGTCGTCTACCTCACCGTCGCCTACCTGGTCTCCCGCGGGCTGGCCAAGTCCGGCAGCCACGAGAACTACTCCGCCTGAGCGTCGCCCGCCCCGTGGCGCCCCCTGACGGGCGCCACGGGGCAGGAGCTCGGCTCCCACCCCCCCCGCGCAGGCTGCGCGTCCCTCCCTGCTCGCCGTGGGGACCTTCCCGGGTCGGTCACCCGGACCACGAACGGATCCTCATGAGCCTCACCCTCCCGTCGCCGACCCGGCCGAGACGGTCGGCCGCCGCCACCACCCAGACCTACACCGCGCTCGCCCAGGCCAGCCGCACACTCGGGCTGCAGGACCGGACGCGCTGGTTCTACGCCCTGGTCCTCGCCGCGCTCGTGCTCGCGCTCGCCGGCGCGACGACGGGTCTCGTCCTGCTGGACGACTCCTGGCTCCAGCTGCTGGTGGCCGGAGCGCTCGGGGTGGTCTTCACCCAGCTCGCCTTCCTCGGCCACGAGGCCTCGCACCGCCAGGTCCTCGCCTCCGGCCCAGCCAACGACCGCGCCGGCTGGTGGCTGGCCGTGGTCGGCGTCGGCATCAGCTACTCGTGGTGGATGGACAAGCACACCCGCCACCACGGCAACCCGAACAAGCTCGGCAAGGACCCGGACCTGGCGATCGACACCTTCTCCTTCGTGGAGGAGGACGCCGCGACCCGTCGCGGCCCGATGGCATGGTTCACCCGCCACCAGGGCGTGTTCTTCTTCCCGCTGCTGCTCGGCGAGGGTGTCAACCTGCACGTCCGCTCGACGCAGAGCCTGTGGACCAACCGCCACCTGCCGGGCCGCAAGCTCGAGCTCGTCGCGCTCGCCGCCCGGTTCGCGGTCTACCTGACCCTGCTGTTCTGGCTCCTGCCGCTCGGCCTGGGCTTCGCGTTCCTCGGGGTGCAGCTGGCCGTGTTCGGCTTCTACATGGGTGCCTCGTTCGCCCCGAACCACATCGGCATGGCCGTCGTCCCGCGCGACGTCAAGCTCGACTTCCTGTCCAAGCAGGTCGCGACCTCGCGCAACGTCTCCGGCGGGTGGTGGGCCACCGTCCTCATGGGTGGGCTCAACTACCAGATCGAGCACCACCTCTTCCCGAGCATGCCGCGGCCCCATCTGGCCGCCGCCCGGCGCCTCGTGCGCGAGCACTGCCGGGCGAACGACGTCGCCTACACCGAGACGAACCTGCTCAGCGCGTGGGCCATCGTGGCCCGCCATCTCAACCAGGTCGGCCTTGCTGCCCCGGACGCGTTCCGCTGCCCGATGGTCGCCCAGCTGCGCTGAGCCGGCTCGACGCCGAGCCCGGGCGGCGGCCGGCTGCCGGCGGTCCTCGAGGAGGCCGTGGCGCTGGGCCCATAGCGCCGCCGAGGTCCGGTCGCAGACGTCCAGGCGGCCGCCAGCGCATCGGTGACCTCGGGCCGCCCTTCCTCCCTGCTCGTGGCCCGTGGCCTGGCGAAGTCCGGCAGCCGCAAGAACTACAGCGCCTGACCCCCGGCCGGTCGACCGACTGCGCGGTCCCCCACCGGGGGCGGCGCAGTCTGCGTCTCGGCGCGCGACGGGGCAGTCCGGTCAGCCGTCCGGCGTCGACCACGACCATGAGAGTGGCTGGTTCTTCCTCTTTCTCGCCCTTCGGAGACGGACGACAGCGCACCGCCGAGCTCTTCATTCGCGACGTGACCATCTGGGGTCGAGAGATGCGAGCGGCGCAGACCACGGGCCGCTCACCTCTTTCTCCGCGAGCACGCCGTTGAAGGAAGGCGAGCGGTGCGGTCGTCCGTCGTCCGTCGTCCGTCGCACGGCACCCGTACGCCGCCGAACCAACGGCACGGTGCGCCACAGCGACGCCCCTGGGCGATGTCGAGATCCGGCGATCGTTCGTGTCCCTGGGGGTGGTGTAGGTCCCCGGCTTGACTGTCGCGCCTTCCGGGGCGACGAGGGCGGCCATCGTGCACCGGTCAGTGAGACCGGACCAGGGAACTCACAGAAGGACACGATGCCGATGGCCCTGGACGATGCTGCCGTGCTCGAGGTGCTCGAGGCGATGAAGACCGCCGGGGTCGACGAGCGGGGGGGGCGAGAGCCGGGGATGGGGTGCTGATTTCGGCGGCCATGGGTGCGGGCACTGGTGCGGCTTCGCGGGATGTGTGCGCTGACAAGGGTTTCCTGTTTGTACGAGCACCCCACCCCTGCACGTCGGCCGTCGCGAGCTCCTCGCGGCGGCCTTCTGTCCTGGGCGACGCTTATTTGACCCTCGGCGAAAAATTAGGGCGTTTCGCGTAACGCCAGACGCGCCAGGCTCGCCGCCGTAAAATTTGACGGGTGCCGAGAAGATCCCCCGCTTCCCGTCGCCAGCAGCAGACCGTCCTCGTCCGACACGCTCGTCGTGGCCTGACCGCCCTGCTCCTGGCCTGCGGGCTGTCCGCCCTCTCCGTCGCCACGGCCACTGCGGCCGACGACGTGTCGTTCACCGACGCCGGCTTCCGCCGCTGCGTGGCCGGCACGCTCGGGCAGCGTTCCGACGTCCCCGTGACGCGCGCGCAGGCGGAGACCGTCACCTCGCTGCTGTGCGACTTCGTCCCGGTGGGTGGGCTCGGCGGTGCCCAGGCCCTGACGAACCTGAGCTCGCTGGACCTCTCCGGCTCGAGCGGTGTCGACGACCTCGCGCCGGTGGCGGGCCTGACCGGCCTGCGCGACCTCTCCGTGCCGGGCGCCCACATCGGCGACCTGGCGCCGCTGGAGGGCCTGACCGGCCTCACGAACCTGGACGTGTCCGACAACCCGGTCGCCGACCTGGCGCCGCTCGCGTCGCTGACGAACCTGCGCTCGCTCCGCGTCGGCGGCGGCACCTGGACCTCCCTCGAGCCGCTGCGCCCGCTGACCGCGCTGCGCCGGCTCGACGTGCGGCAGGACGGGCCCGTCGACGTCTCGGCCGTGGCCGCGCTGACGCAGCTGCAGCAGCTGACCCTCGGCACGCCGGACGTCCGCGACCTGTCCGCGCTGCGCGGCCTGACCGGGCTGACCCGTCTCGACGTCCAGGCCGCCGCGACCGACGTCTCCGCGCTCGCGCCCCTCGCGCAGCTGGAGTCGCTCTCGCTGAACGTCGCCGGCGGCGACGGCGCCGTGCTCGCCGGCAAGCCCGCGCTCACCGAGCTCAGCGTGTTCGGCGTACGCCTCTCGTCGCTCGACGCGCTCGCCTCCTCCACGGACCTCAGCTCGCTGGTCGTCAGCACCGCGGGGCTCAAGGACGTGGCCGGCGTGAGCGGGCTGCAGCAGCTGGGCAGCGTCGTGCTGAGCGGTGTCGACGGCGCAGACCTCAGCCCGCTCGGCCGCCTGCCCGGGCTGTCGTACCTGTCGGTGCAGGACAGCCGCGTCACCTCGCTCGCGGGCTTCGGCTCCTTCCCGGCGCTGCAGACGCTGCAGCTGAGCAACGACCAGATCAGCAGCCTGCGCGGGTTCACGGCGCCGCCGTCGCTGAGCTCCCTCGACGTCTCCGCCAACCGGCTCTCCGACCTCCGTGCGCTGCCGTGCAGCCTCCTGGTCAACGCCCTGGGCCAGACCGTCACCAAGCCGGCCGCCCAGAAGGGCCGCCCGTACGACCTCAAGCTGGCGTCGGTCATCGGGCAGACCGTCGGGCTGGGGACCGACCCGGGCTGGACGAGCAAGGGCACGGCGGTCACCTACACGCGGACGGGCGACTTCTCGGTGCCGTTCGCGTCCGACGGGCCCCCGGAGTGCGGCGGCGTGCAGTTCGGTGGCACGGTGCGCCAGAAGGCCACGACCGTGGGCCGCGTCATGCGGGCGCCGACCGACCGCTGACGCGGCGGGTCAGAGGGCGGTGACGGTGATCGTCCAGGCGGCCCTGCCGCGGGCGTCGAGACGGGCCGCGCCGGGACCGGTCTGGTCGACCGTCCGCCCGAGCGTGGGTTCGAGCCCGATCGAGCGGTACGGCCCGGTCGCGGGCCAACCGCGGAGGTTGCGCCACAGCACGAGCGAGCACAGCCCGGCCCGGCCGGGCGCCTCCCACCGGAACCGCAGCGCCTCGGCGCCGTCGGTCACCGTGGCCTCCTCGACCCCGGGCAGGACCGCGCAGACCGCCGTCCCGTCGTCCGGGCCGAGCCGGTCGAGCCCGGAGGGCCAGGTCCGGACGGGGTCGTCGACGTCGAGGACGACCATCGTGCCCGCGCCGGGGACCTCGAGGCGGGCCTCGGGACCGACGTCCAGCAGCGCGTGCACGGCGTGGACGAAGGGGGCCCCGGGCTCGCCCTCGACCGTGTAGCCGAGCACGACCGAGCCGTCGGTGTCGTTGCCGACGCGGACCGTGCGCCGCAGCCGCGCGCCCGCGACCGTCACGGTCGCGTCGTCGGGGCTCCCCGACCAGGGGCGCGACCAGACGTCGCCGTGGTCGGGCGTCCCGCGCAGGGTGGGGAAGCACTCCTCGACGCCGCCCGCGTCGACGAAGGCGTCGCCGGGCCGCACGTGAGGCCGAGCGCCCTGAACGGTGCGGTCCGGGTTGGTCCACAGCCACTCCCGCTCCCGTGTCCGCAGCGAGGTCCAGCGGCCGCCGTGGGCGAGGTCGACGTCCAGGACCAGAGGTCGGGTCACGAGCGCACCACCGCGTCAGACCCGGTCGAGGACGACGACGTCGGCGTCCGGGGCGAGGTCGAAGCCCACGTCCAGACCTGCCGCCCACGCGGCACCGCGGCGGACCTCATCGGTGCCTCGGCGTCGGTAGGAGGCGTCGGGCGCGAGCGTCCGCGGCCGCAGGGTGCTCGTCGTGCGGCCCGTACGCCCGGCCACGAGCAGCACCGTCTGGTCGGGGGTGCCGTGCTCGACCACGGACAGGGGGTCGCGCGGGTGCCCGTGGAGCTCGACGCAGCCGGTGTGGATCGTCGCCCGCAGGTCGCGGTAGAGGGCGACGAGCTCGGCGGCCCGGGCGCGCTGCGCCTCGTCCCAGGCCAGCAGGTCGGCCCCGATGCCGAGGACGCCGCTCATGGCCACCACGAACCGCAGCTCCAGGCTCGCGGGCTCGAGGTCGAGCCGGCTCGGCTCGTCGGTGACCCACGAGCTCATGACGTGCGGCCCGTACGCGGTCAGGAAGCCGTGCTGGATCGCCAGCCGGTCGCGTGCGCCGGTCTCGTCGCTCGGCCAGACGACATCGGTCAGCCCGAGGACGGCGAGGTCGACCCGGCCGCCGCCGCCCGCGCAGGCCTCGACGGTCACGTGCGGGAACTCCTCCCGCAGCATGCGCAGCACCGCGTGGTAGGCCAGCGTGTGCTGCACCGCCCACTGCCGCCCGTACGGGTCCCCGGGCCGGCCGCCGTCGGTGACGGGACGGTTCATGTCCCACTTGAGGTAGGTGATCGGGTGCGCCGACAGCAGGTCACGCAGCCAGCCGAGCGTCCAGGTCAGCACCTCGGGGCGGCCGAGGTCGAGGACCAGCTGGTGGCGCTTCGTCACCAGCGGCCGGTCGCCGGCCCGGTAGACCCAGTCCGGGTGGGCGCGGTAGAGGTCGCTGTCGGGGTTCACGGCCTCCGGCTCGACCCAGATCCCGAAGCGCATCCCGTGGGCCAGCACGGCGTCGGTCAGCGGGCCCAGCCCGTCCGGGAACTTCACCGGGTCGGGCGTCCAGTCGCCCAGCCCCGCCCGGTCGCTGTCCCGGCCCCATAACCACCCGTCGTCGACGACGAAGACCTCGACGCCGAGCCCCGCGGCGACGTCGGCGAGCGCGCGCTGGTGGTCCACGTCGACGGCGAACGTGGTGGCGTACCAGGAGTTGTAGACCACGGGTCGGTGCGCGGGGGAGATGTCGCGGCACAGGACGTGGCGCTCGAAGTCGTGCCAGCGCCGCCGGACCCCGTCGGCCCCGTCGGGCGCGAAGACGGCCAGCGTCTGCGGCGTCACGAAGCGTTCGCCCGGTCCGAGGGTGACCACGCCAGCCTGGTCGTCCACGCCGCCGAGGACGCGGACCCGCGTCGCGAAGGGTGGGGCGTCGATCGCCAGCCGCCACGACCCGCTCCAGGCGAGCGCCACCCCGTACGCCGGCCCGCCCGGGTCGGCGAGGGACGACACCCGCACCGCGGGCGCGTGGGCGTGGGAGGTGATGCCCTGCCGGCTGCCGAGGCTGAGCTCGCCCGCGGTCAGGTCGACGGAACCCTCGGTGAACTCGCGCGACCAGTCGCCGTACAGGTGCGCGACGTGGGCGCCGGGCCCGACGGGCAGCTCCCACCCCGGCCCGAACGCGCGCGGCAGGGTGAGCGGCTGATCACCGGTGTTGGTGTACGACGCGTGCTTGATCACGACGTCGTGCGCGGTCGACGTCATGATCACCAGCTCGACGGCAAGATCACCGGTGGTGTCCCGGCCGCGGGCGGTCAGTGTCGTCGACGGGCCGTCCGTCACGCAGACGACGTCCTCGGCGTCCCACTCCACGCGCGCCCCGACGAGGGCGTCGCCGTGGTCGACGAGCAGGTCGAACGACCCGGCCTGCCGGGTGCCGAGCACGGCGAGCTCGAGCGGCTCGCGGTCGACGGGCAGCACGAAGGTGTTGACGGTCACCGGCGCCCACGTCCGCGGCTCGCCGTCGGTCCAGTCGAGCAGCACGGGGCCGGCCCCGTCGGGCGCGAGGCCGACCGCGTACGTGCTCGTCGCCGTCCGCATCAGCCAGCGGTCTCCTTCGTCGGGTCCGCCGCTCACTTGCTCGCGCCGACCAGCAGGCCGGAGACGAAGTGGCGCTGGAAGGCGAAGAACACGATCGTCGTGGGGACGGCGGCGATGAGGGAGCCGGCGGCGACGACGTTCCACGAGGTCGTGTAGCCGCCCTGCAGGTTGAGCAGCGCCGCGGTGATCGGGAACTTCGTGTCGGTGCGGAGCACGGTCAGCGCCCAGAGCAGGTCGTTGAACACCCAGGTGCTCTCGAGCGCCGCCAGGGCGGCCAGCGCCGGGCGGCACAGCGGCAGCACCATCACCGCGTACGTGCGCAGCTCGCCCGCGCCGTCGATCTTCGCGGCCTCGAAGACCTCGGCCGGCAGCGAGCGCATGAAGCCGTAGAGCACGAAGGTGAAGAAGCCGAGGCCGAAGCCGACCTGCACGGCGACGAGGGCGAAGAGCCGGTCGTAGATGCCGAGCATCTCGCAGATCTTCGAGACGGGGATCAGCAGGATCTGCGGCGGCAGCAGGTTGCCCGCGAGCATCGCGAGCAGGATCGCCCGGCCGAAGGGGATCTTGTAGCGGCTCAGGGCGAAGGCCGACAGCGAGGCGAGGAACAGCACCAGCACCACCGTCGCCGCGGTGACGACGAGGCTGTTCCGCAGCGCGCCGCCGATGCTGCCGCCCGTCCACGCGGTGCCGAACGCCTCGAGGGTGAACGACGACGGCAGCGAGCCCAGGCCGTTGGTCGCGATGTCGTCGAAGCTGCGCAGCGCCACGACGATGACGAAGAGCAGCGGCAGGACCCACAGGAACGCCACCGGCCCCATCACCGCGTGGAACACCCAGCGGTGCTTGGCGCGGCGCCGGGCCGGGGCCGGTGCCGGGGCGTCGACGGCGCGGGGGAGCGCGGGTGCGACGGCCATGTCAGTCCTCCTCGCGGGTCGCGCGGACCAGGTAGGTGATGATGAACGCGATGGCCAGGACGAAGATCACGACGGCGATCGCGGAGCCGTAGCCGAGGTTCACCAGGCTGAAGCCGACCTGGTACATGTACGTGCTGAGCAGCTGCGTGCTGTCGTACGGCCCGCCGCGCGTCATGGCCCAGACGATGTCGAAGGTGCGCAGCGAGTCGATCACCGTGACGGCGAAGACGACGGTGTTGACGTTCTTGAGCTGCGGCATCACGACGAAGCGGAAGCGCTGCCAGGCCGTGGCGCCGTCGACGGCGGCGGCCTCCTCCAGGCTCGGGTCGCAGCCCTTCAGCCCGGCCAGGTAGAGCACCATGATGTAGCCCGCCTGGCGCCAGATGGCCGCGACCAGGATCGCGGCGAGGGCGGTGCGCGGGTCGGCCAGCCACTGGTGCTCGCCGGTGTCGACACCGATCGCGGCCAGGACGGTGTTGATCGGGCCGTCGGGCTGGTAGAGCACGCGCCAGAAGAGGCCGGTGACGGCGAGCGAGAAGACCATCGGCAGGTAGATCGCGCTGCGGTAGATCCCCACGCCGCGGCGGGGACGGTTGAGCGCGACGGCGAGCGCCAGCCCGATCAGCACGGACAGACCGCCGAACCCGATCGCCCAGATCACCGTGTTCTTGATCGCGGTGTGGAAGACCGGGTCGGCGAAGAGCGTCCGGTAGTTCTTCAGCCCGACGGGCTGCGCCGCGCCGACGCCGTTCCACTTGGTGAAGGACAGCTGGAAGCTGTTGAAGGCGGGCCAGAAGACCCAGAACAGCTCGACGGCCAGCGGCACCAGCAGCAGCACCCAGATCACGGGGGGCACGCGGCTGGTGACGCCGCGGCGCGCGAGCAGGCCCCGCCGCGGCGGGGGCCCGTCGTCAGGGCGGTCCGCCGCCAGCGGGGGAGCGTCCGAGGTCACGTTCGCCATGACGGACCTCAGGAGTTCCAGATCTTCTGGGCGGCGGCCTGCCAGGTCTTGAGGATGGTGGCGACGTCGTCCGGGTGGTCGAGGAAGCGCGTGAGCGCGGTGTCGGCCGTGGTCTGCAGGGCGTCGCTGGAGTCGCGGTTGAAGAACTGCGTGATCTCCTTGGTGTCCTGCAGCAGCTTGATGCCCTTCTGCACCAGCGGCGAGAACTTGGTCGTGTCGACGTCGGGCGAGGTGGGCAGGTTCGAGGAGCCTGCGCCTTCGATGTAGGCCTGCTGCTGCGCAGGCGCCGCCAGGTAGGCCAGCAGGTCCTTGGTGCCGGCCGGGTTCTTGGTCTTGGCGCTGGCGAAGTAGCCGTCGGTGGGCGCCTCCTCCGCCGAGGGGATCGACGGGTCGATCGTCGGCACCGGGAAGAAGTCGACGTCGTCCAGGTCGCCCTTCGGGAAGGCCGAGGTCATGAAGGCGCCGATCAGGTACATCCCGGCCTTCTTGTTGATCAGCGGCGTCGCCGCCTCCTGCCAGCTGTACGAGCGGCCCTTGGGGTCGAAGTACGGGATCAGGGTGGCGTAGGTGTCCATCACCTTGCGCACCTCGGCGCTGTCGAAGGAGTGCTTGCCGGCCAGCAGCTCGCGGTGGAACTGGGCGCCGTTGATGCGCAGGTCGAGGTAGTCGAACCAGCCCGACGCCATCCACGCGGTCGACCCGGTGCCGCAGGTCAGCGGCGAGATCCCCTTGGTCTTCAGCGTGTCGTTCATGGCCATGAAGTCGTCCCAGGTCGTCGGGGCCTTGACGCCCCACTCCTCGAAGGCCGACTTGCGGTAGAAGATGCTCCACCAGTAGTAGCTGGTGGGCACGAAGATCTGCTTGCCGTCGTCGCCGCTCGACAGCGCCTTGAGCGCGGGCGAGAACTTGGCGCAGGCGCCGTCGCCGGTCCACATGTCCGAGACGTCGAGCAGCAGGCCCTTGGCGGCGTAGTCGCGCGCCACCGAGCCGGCGAGCCAGGTGATCACGTCCGGCGGGTTCTGCGAGGTCAGGTAGCTCGACAGCTGCGCACGGAACTGCTCGGTGGCGACCGTGTTCATGGTCAGCTTGTGCGCGCTGTAGCCCGCGACGAGCGACTCCATCGCCTTCTTGGGCAGCTCGTCCGACAGGTCCGACTGCAGCGTGAGCGGGGCGTTGATGTCGCCGGCCGCGCTGCTCGTCTCGGTGCTCGGCGCCGGGCTGCCGCCGATGCAGCCGGACAGGAACAGCGCGCTCGCGGCCCCGGCCCCTCCGAGGAGCAGGTTGCGGCGCGAGAGCGAGGGCGTGGTGAACGGGGTGGGACCCATGGTCTGTTCTCCTTCGAACGGGTGTCGGGCCGAGCGGGCGGTGCGGGTCGTACGTCAGGTCTGCGGGAAGGGCCCTTGCTGGAAGGCCCCTTGCTGGAAGGCCTGGTTGCACTGCTGCTGCAGCGCGACGTCGGCCCACATGGCGTGCTGCGGTGCGGCGTTGGAGCAGACGAGGGTGCCGCGGGCGCCGACGCGGATGGACTCCTGCACGGCGGTGCGGCAGAAGGCTGCGCCGAGCGGGCCCTCCTCGTAGCGGCCGTCGCGCGGGGTGTAGCCGACCCAGCCCTCGCCGAAGACGAGGGGGACGCCGTGCACCTGCGCCCAGTCGTGCGCCACGTCGAGCCAGGTCCGCAGGGTCGAGAGCATCTCCTGCTCCCAGGCGCCGTGGTGGCGGTAGAGCCAGCGGTCGACCGCCTCCGCGTCGCACCAGTCGTGCACGTAGATCTCGACGGGCGCCACGATCGTCGCGCGCGAGCGCCAGGGCTCGTCAGGCCCCCAGAACGCCAGCGGGGGCGCGCCCCGCCGCAGGATCTCCCGTTCAGCGCGGGCCTGGTCGAACGCCTCGACCGACCCGCGCAGGCCGTAGGTGTCGATGAAGGCGTTCAGCACCCCGTACACGTACGGGTGCGTGACCAGGACGTCGATCTCCTCGGGGATCCCGCGCATCGCACCGACCGGGACCCGGGCGTAGTTGACGGTGACGGGCCGGTCGGGGTGGCGGGCGTGGAAGGCGGCGACGGCCCGCTCCAGCCGCGGCCGGAGGGCGACGACGGTGGCGTCGTGGTCGCCGCGGTCGACCCCGGCCAGGTCGTCGGCCAGGTGCCCCACCTGCACCTCGTTGTGGACCTCGGTGAAGGCGACGCGATCGTCGAGGCCGTGCTCGGCGAGGTGGTCGACGAGGTCGGCCAGCGCCACCGCCTGCGCCTGCGCCCGGTCCTCGGGGTCGATCGCCATCAGCGCGTCGCACCAGTCCGACGTCGCGGCGAAGGAGCTGCTCTGCTGGTACTCCCAGGACGAGAGGATGACGAAGCAGTCGTGGCGCCGCGCCGCCTCGAAGAGCGCGAGCAGCTGGGCCCGCGCGTCGATCGTCGTCGGCTGCTCGACGTCGTACCAGCGGGTGCGCGAGCCGTAGCCGTTGCCGAGCGGACCCAGGCGCAGCGCCGACGTGTCGAGCCCGCTGCCGAAGAGCAGGTACGGCATCGCGCAGATCCGGATCGTGTTGTACCCGCGCTCGACGGCCTCGGCGAAGGCCCGGTCGAGGTCCTCGAACGGCTCGCCCGGGCCGGTGCGGACGTACCAGGAGAAGTCCCAGAGCGTGATCGTCAGCCGCTCCGGCAGGTGCGCGGGCAGGGGGACGGGGGTGCGGGTCACGCCATGCTCCCGGCGGGTCTGCGGTCGGATCGGGGGTGGCCTCGAAGGTCGCTCAGCAGGTCCAGGGCCTGCTCGTGCGCCGGGTCCTCGCGCAGCACGGCGTCGAGGTGCGCGCGGGCCGCCGGCCGGTCGTCGGCGAGCAGCGCGAGCTGGGCGCGCAGCAGCGCGACCGTGAGGTCCTGGCGCCGCTGGAGGTCCTCGTCGAACAGCAGCAGGCTCGGCAGCGAGGTCGCGAAGTAGTCGACGACCGGCGTCGTCGCCGCGAGCTCCTCGACGTGTCCAGCGAGGCCGTCGCTCAGGGCGCGGGCCCGGTCGAGGTCGCCGACGGCCCGGGCGGCGAGGACGGAGGCGTAGGTGTTCTCCGAGTACGACAGCGGGGCCATGCCCCCGAAGTCCCCGGACGCCGCGGCCGCCTCGGTCCAGGCGGCGCGGGCCCGCGGGTGGTCGCCGGCCGCGTCCGCCGCGGCGCCGAGCGCGAGCAGCAGGGCCGCGGGGTTGGCCAGCGGGTGGCGCGCCTCGCCGAGGTGCTCCGGGGTGTCGATCGCGGCCTCCGCGTGCCGCTGGGCCGCCTCGGCGTCGCCGTGCTCGAGGCACGCGGCCGACAGCGCCAGGTGCGCCCGCTCCCAGGCCCGCAGCACCTGGCCCTCGCCGCCCTCCCACGGCTGGAACCGCCGGCCCTCGAGCACGGCCAGGGCGTCGGCGGCCCGGCCGGCGTCCACGAGGAGGTGGGCGAGGGTGACGCTGAGGTCGTCGCGGCTCCCGACCGCCGCCGGCACCGCCTCGAGCCGCGCCAGCCGCTGCGCCACCGGTGCGCCGGCGCGGCCGAGCAGCTGGTCGCTCTCGTACCAGAGCTGGGCGTCGCCGGGCGCGCAGGCGAGGGCCCGGTCGTACGCCTGCAGCCCGCCGTCGACCTCCTCGTGCCGGTTCACCAGCGCGACCGCGAGGTTGCGCCAGACGACGGGGTCGGTCGGGTCGCCGGCGAGGGAGCGCCGCCAGTGCGCGATCGCCTCGTCGGCCCGGTCGTGGGCGTAGAGCCAGTGGCCGAGCAGCGCGGCGGCGGTGGCGTCGTCCGGGTCGTGGGCGAGGGCGGCCTCGAGGGCGGCCACGTCGTCGAGCCGGCCCGGGAAGCTCCAGGTCCGGTCGCCGTGGCGGGCGCGGGTCCGCGCGGCCGCCGCGGCCCCGGGCTCGCCGAGGGCGTCGTGGACCACGGCGGCGTGGTAGTCGGCGAGCAGTCCGCAGGCGGTCTGGCCCAGCGGGCGGCGCTCGTCGGCCGTGCGGGCGAGCGCAAGCAGCTCGAGGGCTGCGGCGAGCTCGCCGCACCGGACGTTCTCCAGGGCCACGTCGAGCAGCGTCTGCGGCTCCAGCAGCCCGTGGCCGTCCTCCAGCCCGCCGGCCAGCTGCCGGGCCCAGACGTCCAGCGGGTCGAGGGCCAGGGTCGCCGCGAGCAGCGCGTCGGCCTCGTCGTGGCGGTCGAGCCGCCGCAGCAGCACGGTGCGCAGGTTGCGGGCCTGGAGGTGGTCGGCGTCCGCGTGCACCGCCGTCCCGACGCGCTCCAGGGCCGCGGCGTCGCGCCCGTGCCGGGCGTCGAGCAGCGCCAGCTGGTAGCTCGCCGGGGCGAGCCAGGCGCGCAGCCAGGCGGCCCGCGCCAGGACCGCGTACGCCTCCTCGTCCTGCCCGAGCCGGGCGAGGACGAGGCCGAGCAGGTGGTGGGCCTGGCCGTCGACGGGGTTGGGGTTGAGCCGCGTGAGGCGCTCGACCGCGGCCCGCAGGTGGGTCTCGGCCTCCGCGAGGCGGCCGTCGGCGTGGCGGCGCGCGGCCAGCGCGGTGCGGGTCGGCGCGTGCCCGGGGTCGCGCCGCAGCGCCTCGGCCCAGTACGGCTCGGGCGAGCGGGTGGCGTGGCGGTACTGCACGAGGTGCTGCCCGGTGAGGTAGAGCTCCTCGACCGAGGCGATCTGCTCGGGCGGGGCGGGTTCGGCGGCGGCGCGGGCGGTCGGCGCGGCCGGCTGCGCAGGCGCGTCCCAGCGCAGCAGGACCCGCCCGTGCCGGGTGAGCTCGACCTGCGCGACGTCCTCGCCCTCGACCAGCACCCGGCGCGGCTCGTCCGGGGACAGGTCGAGCGTCGCGTCGTGGCGCACGCCGCCGTCCGCGCCGCGGACGACGAGCCGGGAGCCGGGGAGCGCGCGGGTGACGTCGAGGGCCAGGGCGGTGCGGCCCTGCGCCACCTCGAGCCCGAGCGCGGCGTCGAGGCTGGCGGCGACGGCCGGGCCGGTGCCGGAGACCGGGTACCAGTGCTGGGAGAACGTCTTGGTCTCGCCCGGCGCGAGGTGGGAGAAGTCCGGCTGGTTGTCGGTGAAGACGCCGGCCATCAGCTCGATGTAGGCCGAGCCGTCGTCGGCGAGGTTGCGGTTCCAGGCGTGGCCGAAGTCCGAGTCGCCCCAGCTCCACTGCTTCTTGCCGACGGCGGTGCGGTGGTCGGCCCAGTGCACGAAGCCCGCCTGCGCGCGGTGGTCGTAGCCGCCGAAGAAGTCGCCCGTCGAGTCCAGGCACATGTACGACGTGGGCACCGGGATGTTCCGGTACCAGTCGAGCCGGTCGCCCGGCACCTGGCGGGGGCTGTCCGGCCGTGTGTCGTCGTCGTGCCGCGCGGGGTAGTCGACGCCGTAGTAGCGACCGGTGGCGGTGGGGAAGGTGCTGAGCGCGCGCTTGGCGTGGTCGGCCACGACGTGCACGTCGTCGGGGAAGAAGGACTGGTAGTCGGCGTGCACCTGCGCGGCGACGTTCGCCCACCACAGGAACGTCTGCGGGACGTCGCTGCGGTTGAACAGGCGCACCCGCAGCTCCAGCACGGTCGAGCCCGCGCGCAGCCGGACGCCGTGCATGCCCTTCATCCGCGCGAAGGGGTCGTGGTCGGAGCACCAGGCGGTGACCTCGTCCTGGCCGTCGACCCCGTCGACCCCGCCGGTCTCCAGCGCCCAGGCGGTGGGCAGGAACGTCGCCGGCCGGTGGTGCTGGGGCCAGTTCAGCTCGACGCCGCCCGCCAGCCAGGGGCCGGTGAGCCCGACGAGCGCCGGCTTGATCACCGGGTTGGCGTAGAACATCGGGTAGCCGGTCCGCTTGTCGAGCGCCAGGTGGATCCGCCCGCCGAGCTCGGGCAGCACCAGCACGCGCAGGTGCTCGTTCTCCAGGTGCAGCCCCTGCCAGGTGTGCGGCTCGGGGGTCTCGCCGATGCGGTCGTGGAAGGGCAGCGGGTAGACCCGGCCCGAGGAGCCCTGGTAGACGCGCCGGTCGAGGTAGGCGGGGTAGCGGCTCGGCGCGGTGGGCAGGTAGGTGGGCAGCGTGACGGGGGCGTCCCACACGGCCACGGGCGCGTCGGCCAGCCGGTCCGGGCGGGCCGGGAGGTCGAGCGCGTCATCGAGCACGAGCGCCACGCTAGACAGCGCGACCCGGTGCGGGGAATGCACGATCCGACGAACAACCTGGACGATCGTCTGGTTCACTGCGTGACGTGGACCGCTACCTGGCCGACGGCTTCCCGGGCGAGCGGCTGCACGTCCTGCCCGCCCCGCTGGTGTCGGAGGCCTCGCGCCGGCCTCCGACGTCGCGCATGCTCGTCACCGACGCTGGACATTTCCCGCACGCCGCCCGGCACGGCCGCGTACGCCGGGCGGGCGTCGACCAGGCGATCGTCATCCTCTGCGCCGACGGGGCCGGCTGGTGCGAGCTCGACGGCGCCCGCCACGAGGTCGGGCCCGGCGACGTGGTCGTCGTCCCGCCCGGCCGGCCGCACCGCTACTTCGCCGACGCGGTGGACCCTTGGTCGATCTGGTGGTTGCACGTGGTCGGTGAGGACGTGCCCGACCTGATCGCCGCGACCGGGCTCAGCGCGGCCCGGCCGACCGGTGCCCTCGTCGACCGCTACGCCGCGTTCGCGCACGTCGAGGAGATCTGCGACCAGCTGGCCCGCGACGAGACCCGGGCGAGCCTGGTCGCCGCCGCGGGGGCGGCCTGGCACCTGCTCGCCCAGCTCGCCGCCGAGCGGGAGCGACGCTCGGAGGTCGACCCCGAGCCCGTACGCCTCGTGCAGGAGCACCTGCGCGAGCACCTGGGCGACCCGGTGAGCGTGCCCGTGCTGGCCGAGCTGGCCGGATTCAGCACGTCGCACTTCTCGGCGCGCTTCCGCGCCGCCACGGGCTTCCCCGTCCTGGAGTACGTGAAGCGGCTGCGGATGGCCCGGGCGCGCCAGCTGCTCATCACCAGCGACCACCCGGTGGCCGACATCGCGGCGGCCGTCGGCTACCCCGACCCGTTCTACTTCACGCGCCAGTTCACCGCCGTCAACGGGGTCTGCCCGCGCACGTTCCGGGCGCGGGCGCACGCCGAGGCGCCCCCGGGATCGGCCCAGGCCCGCTGATCGGATCGTCCAGGAGGTACGCGTCTGCTGCATGGACGCGTCGCCGGCTGCAGGTCGACCCTGGGAAGGACCGAGCAGTCCCACCACCAGGAGGCGTCCGTGACCGCCACGGCCCCGCGCACGCGAACCGCACCGTCGAGCAACCCGACCGTCGAGCTGGTGGACTCCAGCGCGCTGCTGGGGGACCCGGCCGCACTGCTGGCCCGCGCCGCCGACGACGGCTACCTCTTCTTCCGCGGGCTGCTGCGGCGCGAGCGGGTGCTCGACGTCCGGCGCCAGATCATGCAGGTCGTCGCCGACCACGGCTGGCTGGTCCCCGGCACCGACCCGATGGACGGGATCGCCGACGTCGAGGCCTTCGACCGCGTCGACCCGGTCGAGGCGGCCTTCTGCGGCACCGGGGTGCCGCTGGGTGCGTACCAGGAGATCTACCGCCTGCAGGACTTCCACGCGCTCGGGCACGACCGGGCGCTGCTCGACCTCTACGACGGGCTGCTCGGCGGGAACGTCATCCGCCAGCCCCTCTCGATCGCGCGGGTCATGGTCCCCGGGAGCAAGGCCGCCCCGACGCCCGCGCACCAGGACTTCATCCACATCCAGGGCAGCAAGGACGTGTGGACCGCGTGGTTCCCGCTGGGGGACTGCCCCGTCGAGCTGGGTGCGCTGACCGTCCTGGTCGGCTCGCACGCCGACGGGCTGCTGACCTACCACGCCTCCCGGGGCGCCGGGGAGCTCGAGGCGGCCATCTGCGACTCGGGCCGCGCCTGGGGCGTGGCGGACTTCGCCGCCGGCGACGTGCTGACCTTCAACAGCCTGACCGTGCACAAGGGGATGCCCAACCAGCTCGGCGAGCGCGTCCGGCTGTCGGTCGACATGCGCTACCAGCGCGCCGACGAGCCGATCACCCGTGGCTCGATCAGCCCGCACTGCGACATCCTGATCTGGGACGAGGTGTACGAGGGCTGGACGGACCCGGGCCTCCAGCACTACTGGGCGGACCGGGGCCTGCGCCTGGTCGACTGGCACGAGGAGCTGCGCTGGCAGAAGAACAAGATCTGCTGAGGTCGGAGGCGCCGAAGCCCGCCGGCCGCTGGGCGGTCACCGACGGCTTCCCGCTGGTCGCCTTCGCCGCCACGGTGCAGTTCGGGCCGGACGAGCACTCGGCGTACCCGCACGTGGAGTCGCGGATGCTGCTCGCGGTCGAGTCCGGGCGCGGCGAGGTCGTCGTCGACGGGACGGTCCTCGCCCTGGGTCCGGGCGACCTCGTCCTGATGCCGTGGGGGCACGCGGTGCGCTACCGGCCCGACGCCCGCGACCCCTACCTCGTGCACGGGGCGCACCTCGTGCCGTGGCAGGACGCGTCCGAGCCGATCGACCTGGCCGTGCCGCACCACCTGGAGCATCCGCTGACGGGGACGGCTGCCCGCGCCGACCGTCCGCTGCCCGTCGGGAGCGCCCTGTGGGTGACGTCGGAGGAGCGTCACCCCGCCCTGCGCACCGTCGCCCGGCTCGCCACGCAGGTCTGGGACCGCGGCACCCCGACGCTCGAGGCGGCCCGCGCGCTCGGCACGCTGCTGGTCGACGCGCTCGGGGCTCCGGCGGCCCCGGGCTCCGCCGACGACCACGCGCTGCCGCTCGCGCTGCGCCGGGCGATCGCCTGGGTGGGCGCGGAGCCCGGTCGGCCCGTCACCCTCGAGCAGGTGGCCGCCGCCGCGGGCGTGTCCCCGCCGACGGTGACGCGGCTGTTCCGGCGCCACCTCGGCACCTCGCCGCTCGCCTGGGTGCTCGACGCCCGGGTCGAGGCGGCCAAGTTGCTCCTGACGACCACCGCGCTGCCGGTCGCCCAGGTCGCCCGCCGGGTCGGCTTCGGGGACGCGTACTACTTCTCCCGCCAGTTCCGCCGGCGCACGGGCACGACGCCGACGACCTGGCGCCGACGCTGGTCGGCGCCCTGAGACCATCGGTCACGCAGGCACCGGTCGGAGCAGCACCGGTCACGGCAGAGGGGTCCAGACGTGGAGCAGGCGGAGAAGAAGAGCTTCGTCAACATCATCGACGGCGACGAGCGGGAGAGCGCCGACCGCGCGACGCTCGACATCGTCAACCCGGCGACGGGGGAGGTGTACGCGACCTCGCCGAACTCCGGCGAGGCGGACGTCGACGCGGCCTTCGCGGCGGCGGCGCGGGCCTTCGAGTCGCAGCGCTGGACGACCCCGTCGGAGCGGCAGCGCTCGCTGCTGAAGCTCGCCGACCTCGTCGAGGAGTCGGCCCAGGAGATCGCCGAGATCGAGGTCGAGAACACCGGCAAGCCCCTCGGGCTGACCCTGTCGGAGGAGGTGGCCGTCGCCGTCGACCAGCTCCGCTTCTTCGCCGGCGCCGCCCGCGTCCTCGAGGGGCGCGCGTCGGGGGAGTACCTGCGCGGCCACACCTCGTCGGTGCGTCGTGAGCCGCGCGGGCCCGTCGCGCAGGTGACGCCGTGGAACTACCCACTGATGATGGCGGTCTGGAAGATGGCGCCCGCGCTCGCCGCCGGCAACACCGTCGTGCTCAAGCCCTCCGACACCACACCCGCCTCGACGGTGTGGCTCGGCCGCAAGGCGCAGGAGGCCTTCGCGCCCGGCGTGGTCAACGTCGTCTGCGGCGACCGCGACACCGGCGCCCGGCTCGCCTCGCACCCCGTGCCCCGGATGGTGTCGATCACCGGCTCGACCCGCGCCGGCATCGCCGTGGCCACCGCGGCCGCGCCGGACCTCAAGGTCGCGCACCTCGAGCTCGGCGGCAAGGCCCCGGTGGTCGTGTTCGACGACGCCGACCTCGAGGCGGCGGTCGAGGGGATCAGCCTGGCCGGCTTCTTCAACGCCGGCCAGGACTGCACCGCCGCCACCCGGGTGATCTGCCAGGCGGGGGTCTACGACGACTTCGTGCCCGCCCTCGCCAAGGCCGCGGAGGCCACCCGGACCGGCTTCGACCCGGCCGACGACGACATCCTGTTCGGCCCGATCAACAACCCGAACCAGCTCGCCCACGTCTCCGGCCTGGTCGACCGGGTCGCCGACCACGCCCGCGTGGTGGCGGGTGGTCGCCGGGTCGGCGAGCGCGGCTTCTTCTACGCGCCGACGGTGATCGCCGACGTGCAGCAGGAGGACGAGGCGATCGTCACCGAGATCTTCGGCCCGGTCATCACGGTCCAGAAGTTCGGCGACGAGGACGAGGCCGTGCGGTTCGCCAACGACACCGAGTACGGCCTGGCATCGTCGGTCTGGACGCGCGACGCCGGCCGGGCGGCCCGGGTCCCCGCCCGGCTCGACTTCGGCTGCGTGTGGGTCAACACCCACATCCCGCTCGTCGCCGAGATGCCGCACGGCGGGTTCAAGCACTCCGGCTACGGCAAGGACCTGTCGATGTACAGCCTGGAGGACTACACGCGCGTCAAGCACGTCATGCAGTTCCACGGCTTCGAGGGGTAGGGCCGCGCCCTCAGCGCACCATCGCCAGCACGTCGGCGACGAGCCGGCGGGCGTACGCGTCGTCGACGTCGAGGGCGAAGAGGACGTGGTGGTAGAGCGGGGCGACGACGTGGTCGAGGACCTGGTCCACGGTGGGGGCCGGCTCCCCGCGCTCGGACGCGCGCCGCACGACCTCACGCGCCTGGTCGTGGCGCCGGTCGGTGACCGGGCAGCTCGAGACGAGGTCGCCGCGGGCCGAGACCATCGCGCGCAGGTAGCGCACCCGCTCCGGACGGCTGATGTCGTGGGCGATCGTGAGGGCCCACTCGGTCAGGTCGCCCTCGAGCGACCCGGTGTCCGGCGCCGACTCGCCCTCCCGCGTCAGGGCGGCCACCGCGACCTCCTCGAGGAGCGCGTCCACGTCGTCCCAGCGCCGGTAGAGCGTGCTCGGCGTGACGCCGGCCCGCTCGGCGATGACGGGGAAGGTGATCCGCTCGGCGCCCTCGCCGACCAGCGCGCCGACGGAGTCGTAGATCGAGGCGAGCACCCGGCTGCTGCGTCCGCCGGGCCGACCGGTGGCTGCTGCGGGAGGCATGCGGCCATTATGGCAAAGATGTTGGCTTTAGCGGGACCCGTGGGCTACCTTCGCTAAAGCCACGATCGTGGCTTTAAGCGTTGGAGGTCTCGTGCTCAGCCGCCCCGTCTCGTTCGTCGTCGCCGGAACCTTCGGGGCGGCGACCCTCACGGCCGCGTCGGCGCCGTCGCCGCTCTACCCCGTCTACCAGCGGCTGTGGGGCCTGTCGGCCTTCGCGCTGACCGTCGTCTTCGCCGTGTACGTGGTCGCCCTGCTCGCCTCGCTGCTGACGGTCGGGTCGCTGTCGGACCGGGTGGGACGGCGCCCGGTCGCGTCCGCCGCCCTGGTCCTCCTCGCGGTGGGGATGGTGCTCTTCGCGCTGGCCGGGGGTCCGGGCGGCCTGGTGGTCGCGCGCGTGGTGCAGGGGATCGCGGTCGGGGCCGCCGCGGGCACGGGAACGGCGATGATCATGGACTCGGCGCCGCACCCGCGGACCGGCTCGGTGGTCAGCAGCGCCGTCCCCGCGCTGGGGATCGCGCTCGGCGCGGTCCTCGCGGGCGCCCTCGTCGAGTTCGCCCCGCTGCCGCGCCAGCTCGTCTTCTGGGTCCTCGCCGCCGCCTACGTCGTGCTGGCCGCGCTGGTGTGGTTCGTCCGCGAGCCCAGCCGTCCCGCGGCGGACGAGCGGGAACCGCTGTGGCGCGCGCTGCTGCCGAGCGCGGGCCTGCCCGCGACGGTGCGCCCGGCGTTCCTCGCGCTGGTGCCGACGCTCGTCGCCACGTGGGCGCTCTCCGGGCTCTACCTGTCGCTCGGGTCGTCGATCATCGGCAGCGTCCTCGGGGTGCGCAGCCACTTCGTCGTCGGGGGCGTGCTCGGGGTGTTCTTCGTGTCGGGGGCGATCGGCACGGCGGCGTCCACCGCGCTGCCGCCCCGCTCGCAGCAGTGGTCGGGGAACGCCGCGCTGGCCCTGGGCGTCCTGGCCACCGTCGCGGCGCTGCTCGTGCGCTCGACCCCGCTCTACGTCGTCGGGTCGGTGGTCGCGGGGCTCGGCTTCGGCGCGGCGTTCCGCTTCGCCGTCCACGCGCTCGGCGAGGCGGCGCCGGCGGCCGCGCGCGGCCAGGTCTTCGCGTCCATGTACGTCGTCAGCTACCTCGCCTTCAGCGTGCCGGCGCTCGCGGCCGGGCTGGCCGTCGGACGGTTCGGGCTCGAGCCGACCGTGGTGGCGTACGGGGCGCTGGACGTCGCGCTGGTGCTCGTGGCCCTGGCCGTCGGGGCCGCGCGGACACGCCGGCAGGAGCGGGCGACCGACCTGCGGCCGTGCGCCCCGGTCGACGCCTGACCCCCGGTCGACGCCTGACCCCGGTCGGTGCCGGCCGGGCGGGCGTGCTCAGCGCGCGAGCACGTGGCGGCCGGCGCCGAGCTCCACCGGTCGCCCGGCCAGGACCAGGGTGATCGGCCCGTCGACCTCGACCACGACCTCGTCGCCGTCGGCGACCGCGTCGACCAGCGTGTCCCCGCACCGCAGGCGGCGGATCCCTTGCCGGCCGTCCCCGTCGGGGTCCCAGTGCACGGTCCGCGTGGTGGCGTCGACACGGAAGCCGAGCACGTGCTCGACCAGCATCGAGATCGGCCCGAGCGCCGACCAGCCGCAGAAGCCGGGGCGGACGGACGTCCGGCCGTCCTTGTCCGTCGCGGGCGCCGCGGCCACCGGCGCGTACGCCTCCCAGATCGACGAGGGGGAGTGGTCGGCGTAGGTGCGGGCCATGTGCTCGAGCAGGGCTCGCGACGCGGTCCGCGCCAGCGCCGCGTGGCCGTGGTCGGCGAGCGCCCGTGCGCTCATGTAGGCGAGCGGCACCCAGACGCCGCCGCGCCAGTACTGCCCGTCGGGGCGGAAGGCGGGGTCGTCCCGGGCGACCGAGGGCCAGGGCACGGGGCCGCCCAGCCGGCGCGGGTCCTCGAGCAGGTCGGCCAGCGCCCGGGCCTGCTCCGGGCTGCAGGCGCCGGCCAGCAGCGGCCAGTACGCCGCCGGCGTGACGACGCGCCGGAACGGGAACGGTGCGTCTTCGAGGCGGTCGTAGAAGGTCGCGTCCTCGTCGTCCCAGTGGTGCTGGAGCGCGGCGCAGAGGTCCGCGTGGTGCGCCTCGTACTCCTGCGCCAGCGACGTCCGGCCCACCAGGCGGGCGAGGCGGGCGATGCTCAGCGCGGAGAGCGCCTGCTGGGCCATGGCGTCGAGCCAGAGGATCCCGCCGCGGGAGTTGCCGTACCAGGTCGCCTCGCCGGCGCGCGGCGTGTTGTCCATGCCGCTCTGGATCGCGCCCCAGCGGTAGCCCTCCGGCCGCCGCTCGACGGCCGTCGGCATCACCGCGCCGGGGAGGAGCGTCCCGGGCGTGACCGTGTCGAACCAGGTGAAGTGCTGCTGGAGGTGGCCGGCGTCCAGCACGCGGGCGACGCGCTCGAGGTCGCCCGTGTGGCGCACGTACTCCTCCTCCGCCCAGGCCAGCAGGGGAGGGTTGTCGGGGTGCTGGATCAGCAGGGCCGACGCGGTGCCGTCGTGCAGGGGCGCGTAGAAGTTCTGCAGGCTCTCGACGCCCGGGAAGAGGTCGGGGGCGTACTTGCAGAAGTGGGTCATCAGGCAGGTGTCCCAGATCCAGATGACCGCGGGGTCGAAGCCCTCGTCCATGTACGGCGACTGCGGCACGCCCGCCTGCTCCACGACGTGCCCCCACGCCGTCTCCCAGGCGGTCCAGTAGAGAGAGACCAGCTCCGGGCTGCGGTCGAGCACCGGTTCGGGCAGGCGGGTGCGGTCGAGCGGCCGGTCCGGCCGAGAGGGAAGCACGAGCACAGACGGTAGCCGCGCGGCGCGGACGTGCGACGCTGCCACCATGAGCACTGGACTGGTCGAGAAGGACCGCCCGGGCACCGGCCGTACGTTCTTCGGCCACCCGCTCGGCCTCGCGAACCTCGCGGGCGTGGAGATGTGGGAGCGATTCAGCTTCTACGGGATGCAGGGCATCCTCGTCTACTACCTGTACTACAGCGTCACACAGGGCGGGCTGGCGCTCCCCGAGAGCGCGGCCACGTCGATCGTCGGCGCGTACGGCGGGCTGGTCTACCTGTCCGCGATCCTCGGCGCCTGGGTGGCGGACCGGCTGCTGGGCGCGGAGCGGACGCTGCTCGTCGCCGCCGTGGTGATCATGCTCGGCCACATCTCGCTGGCCGTCGTGCCGGGGCTGGCCGGCGTCGGGATCGGGCTGGTCTGCATCGCCCTGGGGTCCGGCTCGCTCAAGACCACGACGAGCTCGGTGCTGGGCGACCTCTACGCGCCGGAGGACACGCGCCGCGACGCCGGCTTCTCGATCTACTACATGGGCGTCAACATCGGTGCGCTCGTGGGGCCGCTGCTGACCGGCCTGCTGCAGGGCATGAAGGGCTTCCACTGGGGCTTCGGCCTGGCCGCGGTCGGCATGGCGCTCGGGCTCACCCAGTACCTGCTGCTGCGCCGCCGCACCCTGGGCGACGCCGGCCACGCCGTCGCCAACCCGCTCGACCGGCGGGGGCGGGTCCGCTACGGCGCGGCCGCGCTCGTCGTGGTGCTGCTCGTGGTCGTGCTCGCCGTGGCCGGCGTGATCACCGCCGGCCGGCTCTCGGCGATCGTCGTCGGCATCACCGTGGTCGCCACCGTGGCCCTCTTCGCCGTGATCCTGACGTCGGACAAGATCGACGCCGACGAGCGCAGCCGCGTGGTCTCGTTCATCCCGATGTTCGTGGCGAGCGCCGTCTTCTGGTCGCTGTTCCAGCAGCAGAGCACGGTGGTCGCGGTCTACGCCGACCAGCGTCTCGACCGCGACGTCTTCGGCTGGACGATGCCGCCGAGCTTCGTGCAGTCGATCAACCCGGTCTTCATCATCGTCTTCGCGGGGGTGTTCGCCGCGCTGTGGACGCGGCTGGGGGACCGTCAGCCGCCGACGCCGGTGAAGTTCGCGCTGGGGACGCTCTTCATGGGGGTGGCGTTCCTGCTGTTCCTGCCCTTCGCGAACGGGGCGCCGAACAGCACCCCGCTGCTGTGGCTGGTGCTCATCCTGTTCTTCTTCACCCTCGCCGAGCTGTGCCTCTCCCCGGTCGGGCAGTCGCTGTCGACCAAGCTCGCGCCGGCCGCCTTCCACACGCAGATGATCGCGCTGTACTTCCTCTCCATCGCCGTCGGCACCGCGACGGCGGGGACGCTCGCCGGCTTCTACGACCCCGCGAGCGAGAGGCCGTACTTCCTGATCATCGGCGCCGCCTCGATCGCCGTCGGCGTCCTGCTGCTTCTGGGCCGGCGCTGGATCAGCGCGCGGATGGCGGGGGTGCGCTGAGCGCAGGGTCCAGTCGTCGGCGCAGGTCGGCGAGGGCCGCCAGGACGTCGGGCGACGCCTGCTCGAGGGTGAAGTCGTGGTCGAGCAGGAGCAGGTTGAGGGCCAGCGCCCGCGCCGACTCCCCGCTGGCCCGCACCCGGCAACGGGACTCGTCCACGTGCTCGACGGGGACGCTCGACGGCACGCGCCGGGCCACGACCTCCGCGGGCGCCTCCACCAGCACGACGGCGTGGTGGCGCCGGTGGAAGGCGTCGCTCCTCACGACGAGGTCGGCCGCGCTCGGCGGGGTCCGCCTCGCGAAGCGGGCGCCGGCGCCCGGGCGCAGGCGCATCCGGTCGAGCCGGAAGGTGCGCCAGTCGTCCCTCGCCGGGTCGAAGGCGAGGAGCTGCCAGCGCCCGTCGAGGTGGACGAGCCGGTACGGCTCCACCTGCCGCTGCGACCCGGACCCGTCGCGCGCGGTGTAGGCGAAGCGGACGGTCCGCGCGTCCCGGCAGGCCGCGGTCAGGAGGACCAGGTCGTCGGGGTCGGTGGCGCGGTCGGCGTCCGGCACGGCCTCGGTGAAGGTCCGCAGCGCGTCCACCCGCCCGCGCAGCCGCCAGGGGAGCACCCGCTCGAGCTTGGCGAGGGCGAGGCTCGCCTGGTCGGCCAGTCCCGGTGTCGCGGCCGCCAGGCGGAGGCCGACGGCGATGGCCACGGCGTCGTCGTCGTCGAGCTGCAACGGGGGGACCGAGCCGCCGGGACCCAGGGAGTAGCCGCCGGCCACTCCCGGCCCGGCCTCGACCTCGTAGCCGAGCTCGCGCAGCTTGGCGACGTCGTAGCGCAGCGTTCGCCGCCCGACGTCCAGCCGGGCGGCCAGCTCGGGCCCGCTCCAGCGCGGGCGGGACTGCAGGAGGCCGAGCAGCCTCAGCAGCCGCGCCGACGGGGACATGGTGCCGACCCTAGTTCGGCTGCGGCAAGGATCCTGCCGCATCGGGCGAGAGGCTGCCGGTCATGGACACCACCACCTTCCTCGTGACCGGCGCGACCGGGAACGTCGGCCGCCACGTCGTCGCCGAGCTGCTGCGCCAGGGCCACGCCGTCCGCGCCCTCACCCGCGAGCCGGCCGCCGCCGCGCTTCCCGCCGCCGTCGACGTACGGGAGGGCAGCCTCGCTGAACCCCCGCCCGGGCTGTTCGAGGGCGTCACCGGCGCCTTCGTCTTCCCGGCCGACGGCGCCGCCGACCTCGCCCGGTCGGCGGCGCAGGCCGGCGTCGAGCGCCTCGTGCTGCTGTCGTCGCTGGCGGCGGCGCTCGAGCACGAGCGCGACCACGGCACGGCGAGCGCGGTCCACCACGCACCGGTCGAGGAGGCCGTCCGGGAGTCCGGTGCCGGCTGGACGATCCTGCGGCCGGGGACCTTCGCGGTGAACCTGCTGGCCTGGAGCCGGTCGATCGTGTTCACCGGCGGGGTGCGGGGCCCGTACCCGACCTCGGCGCAGGCCCCGGTGCACGAGGCCGACGTGGGCGCCGTGGCCGCGCTCGCCCTGACCCGGCCCGACCTGGCGGGCGCGGTGGTGCCGATCACCGGCCCCGAGGCGCTGACCCGGGTGGAGCAGCTGGACGCGATCGGCCGCGCCGTCGGCCGTGGGCTGACCTTCACCGAGCAGCCCCCGGAGGAGTTCCGTACGGAGCTGGAGGGCTACGGCGTGGACCCCGGCATCGTGTCGATGATGCTCGCCCACTGGGCCGGCACCGTCGCCGAGCCGGACCCGGTCCGTTCGGTCGAGCCGCTGCTCGGGCGCCCCGGCCTGACCCTCGAGCAGTGGGCACGGGACCACGCGCAGGAGTTCGCGGCCTGAGGTGGTTGCCGGACGCCGACCTCTGACGAGGCCCTTCGACAAGCTCAGGGAGCGTTCCCTCCCGACGGGCTCAGGGAGCGTCCCTGGCCCTTCGACGGGCTCAGGGAGCGCTGGGCTCGGGCTCCAGCTCGTTGAGCTCCCAGGGGGAGTGGTAGCCGTCGGGGGAGGCGAGCAGGTCGAGGAACGGCACCGCGTCGAACGCCTCCGGGCCGAGGACGCCGGTGCCCTTCCAGACTCCGCTCGCGAGGAGCTCCAGGGCGACGACCGGGTTGAGCGCGGTCTGCCAGACCACGCACTGCGCCCCGTCGATCCGCATCGAGTCGGCGTTGTCGACGACGTGGGACAGGTAGACCCTGCGCGGCTGCCCGTCCTTGCCGGTGCCGGTGACGAGCAGGCCGGCACAGGTCTTGCCGCTCATGGCGTCGCCGAGCGTCGCGGGGTCGGGCAGGCACGCGGCGACCACGTCGCGGGGCGAGACCTTGACCCCCTTGACGCTCACCGGCTCCGTCTTGTCGAGACCGACCTTGTGCAGCGCCTTCAGCACCTCGATGAACTCGTTGCCGAGCCCGTACTTGAACGTCACCTTGTCGGCGTCGAGCCAGCGCGGCATGAGGAGGACCTCCTCGTGCTCGACGTGCACGCACTCGACGGGCCCGATGCCGCCGGGGAAGTCGAAGACCTCCGGCTCGCTGAAGGGCTCGAGGGTGTACCAGCCGCGGTCGCGCTCGTAGACGACCGGCGGGTTGAGGCACTCCTCGATGGTGGTCCAGATCGAGAAGCCCGGCGCGAAGTCGTAGCCGGCGACGGCGAGGTTCGCGCCGTCGCGGACGCCCAGCTCGGTGACGTGGCTGAACAGGTGGTCGACGGCGTAGCGGGCGAAGACGTCCGACAGCCCCGGCTCGACCCCGATGCCCACCAGGGCGAGGCGGCCCTCCGCCACGTACGCGTCGTGCTGCGCGAGCTGCTCGTCACCCAGCTTGACCCCGGTCTCGGTGAACGGGCGCTCCGGGTGCGGCCGCGACAGCGACATCGCCATGTCGAGGTAGTCGGCCCCGCCCTGCCGGGCGCCGTCGAAGATCGGCATCACGAAGCGCGGGTCGACGGCGTTCAGCACGTGGGTCGCGCCGTGGCGCCGGACCGCCTCGGCCACGGCCTCGGCGCTCGACGCGTCCACCCGGTCGGCCCGGAACCGCTCGTCGTCGGGGTGCCGCTCCCGCACGGCCGCGACCGTGCGCTCGGCACGGGCGAGGTCGTAGTCGCTCACCACCAGCGACTCGAAGAACGAGCGACGAGCGGCGATGCGGGCGACGGCATCGCCGACGCCGCCGGCACCAATGAGCAGGATTCGCATCGAGGACCTCTCCACAAATCGGAATCAGAGCCCTAGACTCCCAGAAATCACGGATTCCGCGCCACATCCGACGAGTTCGGAAAGAAGTGGGCGCCAGTCGCACCCGGGAGGCTCGGTGGCAAGCACGGTCGAGGACGTGGCAGGCGTGAGCGCGGGCGCGGGGGAGAAGGGCCTCAAGAGCGGCACCCTCGGCCTGGTCTCCAGCATCGTCGTCGGGGTCGCGTCGACCGCGCCGGCGTACAGCCTGGCGGCGAGCCTCGGCTACGTCGTGCTCGTGGCCAACGGCGACGGCCTGGTCGGCATCAAGGCGCCGTCGATCATGCTGCTCGCGTTCCTGCCGATGTACTTCATCGCCGTCGCGTACGCCGAGATGAACCGGGCCGAGCCCGACTGCGGGACCACGTTCACCTGGGCCGCACGGGCGTTCGGTCCCAAGGCCGGCTGGATGGGCGGCTGGGGGATCATCGTCGCCGACATCATCGTCATGGCGAACCTCGCGCAGATCGCCGGCTCGTACACCTTCGAGCTCTTCGGCTCCGACCTCGCCGACTCGACCGTGGCCAGCACCGTCGTCGGCGTGCTGTGGATCGCGGTGATGACCTACATCTGCTGGCGGGGCCTCGAGCTGAGCGCACGGATCCAGTACTGCCTGCTCGGCATCGAGCTGGTCGTGCTCGTGATCTTCGCCGTGTACGCGCTCGCGAGAGTGCTCGGCTCGGCGCCGCCGGAGGGCTCGATCACCCCGAGCCTGAGCTGGCTCTGGCCGTCCGGCCTCACCCTGAACGCCCTGGTCACGGCCACGTTGATCGCCGTCTTCATCTACTGGGGCTGGGACAGCGCGGTCGCGGTGAACGAGGAGACGAAGGACCCGGAGAAGACGCCGGGCCGCGCCGCCATCCTGTCGACGCTCCTGCTGCTCGCGACGTACGCCATCGTCTCGATCGCCATGGTCGCCTTCGCCGGCGTGGGCGACTCCGGGGTCGGGCTCGGCAACCCGGACAACGCCGACGACATCTTCGCCGCGCTCGGCACGCAGGTGTTCGGCGACAGCGCGTTCGGCCACGTCATGGAGATCCTGCTCGTGATCACCGTGCTGACCTCGGCCTCAGCCTCCACGCAGACCACGATCCTGCCGACGGCGCGCACGTCGCTGTCGATGGCGGCCTACCAGGCCATCCCGTCGCGGTTCGCCAAGATCCACCCCAAGCACCTGACGCCCAGCAGCTCGACGATCTGGATGGGGATCATCTCGATCATCTTCTACGTCGGCCTGACGCTCGTCAGCGAGAACATCCTGGCCGACTCCATCGCGGCCGTCGGCCTGCTGATCGCCTTCTACTACGGCCTGACCGGCTTCGCGTGCGTGTGGTTCTACCGCCGCACGCTGACCGCGAGCGTGCGCCACTTCGTGATGCGCGGGCTGTTCCCGTTCCTCGGCGGGGTGTCGCTGCTCGCGGCGTTCGTCATCGCGGCCTACCAGTACGCGCAGCCCGACTACGGCTACACCTCGATCGGCGGGATCGGCGGGGTGTTCGTGCTCGGCATCGGCTCGCTGGTGCTCGGTGTGGTCCTCATGATCGTGTGGCAGCGGCTGCACCCCGCGTACTTCCGCGGCGAGACCCTGCCCAAGCGCGCGGCCGACGAGCTGGTGCTGGCGCACGGCGGCACGCAGCAGCCGCGCGTCGCCCTGCCTGATTCTGGGGAGATGGCGACGATCATCAGCCCCGACCGCTCGAACCTCCCGCCCGGCGCGACCGCGGTGCGCCCGCAGCAGGACCCGCCGGAGCAGTGAACGCTCGTGGAGCGGCGAGCCGGGCGACGGGCCGCCCGGTCCTCGACGAGGTCGCGCGCCGGCTCGTCGAGATGCTGCAGCGCGACGGGAGGCAGTCGTACGCGTCGCTGGCCGCGGCGGTCGGGCTGTCGGAGACGACGGTCCGCCAGCGCGTCCAGCGGCTGGTGGACGCCGGCGTCATCCAGGTGGTGGCGGTCACCGACCCGACCCAGGTCGGGTTCCTGCGCCAGGCCTTGATCGGCATCCGGGTGGACGGCGACCCGGGCGCCCCGCTCGTCGGGCTCGAGGCGCTGCCGGAGGTCGAGTACCTCGTCAGCACCGCCGGCAGCTTCGACCTGCTCGTCGAGGTCGTGTGCGAGGACGACGAGCACCTGCTCGACCTGCTCGCCCGCATCCGGCGCCTGCCCGGCGTCACGAGCACGGAGGCCTTCCTCTACCTCAAGCTGCACCGGCAGCGCTACGACTGGGGGACGCGCTGAGGCGCGTGACCCGGCCCACGGACCCACCCGAAGAACCTCTGAGCACCACGGCAAGGAGCACGGCATGACCACCACCCCGCAGGAAGCCACCCAGGGCGCGGCGAGCACGACGCCCCGCGGCACGGACCGCGGGCTCGCCGCCCGCAAGCACCTGTGGAAGCACTTCACCCGCGAGTCGGCGTACGGCGAGGGCCACGAGGTCCCGATCATCGTGCGCGGCGAGGGGGCGTACGTCTGGGACGACCGCGGACGGCGCTACCTCGACGGCCTCGCCGGGCTGTTCGTCGTCCAGGCCGGCCACGGGCGCCACGAGCTCGCCGAGGCGGCCGCCAAGCAGGCGGCCGACCTCGCGTTCTTCCCGCTCTGGTCCTACGCGCACCCCGCCGCGATCGACCTGGCCGAGCGGCTCGCCCACCTGGCGCCCGGCGACCTGAACCGCGTCTTCTTCACCACCGGCGGCGGCGAGGCGGTCGAGAGCGCCTGGAAGCTCGCCAAGCAGTACTTCAAGCTGACGGGCAAGCCCGGCAAGACCAAGGTCATCTCGCGCTCCGTCGCCTACCACGGCACCACCCAGGGCGCGCTGTCGATCACCGGCATCCCGGCGCTGAAGGCCGTCTACGAGCCGCTCGTGCCGGGCACGTTCCGGGTGCCGAACACCAACGCCTACCGCGCGCCCGACCTGTACGCGGGCGACGGCAAGGCGTTCGGGCGCTGGGCCGCCGACCGGATCGAGGAGGCGATCCTCTTCGAGGGCGCCGACACCGTCGCGGCCGTGTTCCTGGAGCCGGTCCAGAACTCCGGCGGCTGCTTCCCGCCGCCGCCCGGCTACTTCGAGCGGGTCCGCGAGATCTGCGACGAGCACGACGTGCTGCTGGTCTCCGACGAGGTGATCTGCGCGTTCGGGCGGATCGGGTCGATGTTCGCCTGCGACGACTTCGGCTACGTGCCCGACATCATCACCTGCGCCAAGGGCATGACCTCGGGCTACTCGCCCATCGGGGCCATGATCGCGAGCGACCGGCTCTTCGAGCCGTTCGCGCACGGGACGACGAGCTTCAGCCACGGCTACACGTTCGGCGGGCACCCGGTCTCGGCGGCGGTCGCGATGGCCAACCTCGACGTCTTCGAGTCCGAGCGCCTCAACGACCACGTGCACGAGCAGGGTCCGGCCTTCCGCCGGACACTCGAGCGTCTGCTCGACCTGCCGATCGTCGGCGACGTCCGCGGCGAGGGCTTCTTCTACGGCATCGAGCTCGTGAAGGACAAGACGACCAAGGAGACGTTCGACGCCGACGAGAGCGAGCGGATGCTGCGCGGGTTCCTGTCCGGCGCGCTGTTCGAGGCCGGCCTCTACTGCCGCGCCGACGACCGCGGCGACCCCGTCATCCAGCTCGCCCCGCCGCTGGTCTGCGGCCAGGAGCAGTTCGACGAGATGGAGTCGATCCTGCGCGACGTCCTCACCCGCGCCTGGGCGCTGATCTAGGGGGTACGCGCCCTGAGCTCGTCGAGCGGATGGAACGCTCCCTGAGCCTGTCGAAGGGGGCCTCGAACAGGTCGACGCGCGGGACGCTCCCTGAGCCTGTCGAAGGGCCTCGAGAAGGTTGGCGTTCTTCTGCGAAGGCAGACGCCAACCCGTTCCGGGCCCTTCGACAGGCTCAGGGAGCGTTCCTGCTGCTCAGGGAGCGTTCTGGCTAGAAGCTCTCGCCCGTGCGCCAGGGCATCTCCTGCAGGGCGAGGGAGTTGCCGTCGGGGTCGCTGAACCACGCGTACAGCACCCCGCCGCCGACGTCGACGACCTCGGCGACCTCGACGCCGCGGTCGACGAGCTCCTGGCGCGCCGCCTGGATGTCGGCGACGACCAGGTGCAGGGCCTTCTGGGTGCCCGGCGGCATCGACGACGCCTCGCCCATCCCCGTGCCGAGCAGGATCGAGCACGCCGACCCCGGCGGGGTGAGCTGCACGACGCGCATGCCCTCCATCGGGGTGACGTCGACGTCGAGGGCGAACCCCAGCCCGTCGCGGTAGAAGGCCAACGACCGGTCCACGTCGCTGGCCGGGACCTGCACGAGCTCGAGCTTCATCTGCACGGGAGCCACCTTCTCTGGTCGAGCGTCACCGAGCGCGCCGGACGGCCCGCTCGGTGGGGAGACGGAACCGCCGCCCACTTCTCGACGTCAGGACGCGGACAGCGCGCCGAGCAGCACGTCGAGGCCCTCGGACAGCAGGTCGTCGCCGATGGCGAGCGGGGGGAGCAGGCGGATGACGTTGCCGTACGTCCCGCACGTCAGCACGATCACGCCCTCGTCCGCCGCCCGGCGGGCCACCGCGGCCGTGAGCGCGGCGTCCGGCTCGCCCGTGGCGGGGTCGACCAGCTCGATCGCGACCATGGCGCCCCGGCCGCGGACGTCGCCGATCCGCGGGTCGGCCGCCTGGGCGGCGTGCAGCCGGTCGACCAGCAGGGTGCCGATCTCGCGGGCCCGCTCGACGAGGCCGTCGTGCTCGAAGTGGTCCAGCGCCGCCAGCGCCGCGGCGCACGCGACCGGGTTGCCGGCGTACGTGCCGCCGAGGCCGCCGGCGTGCGGGGCGTCCATGATCTCGGCGCGGCCGGTGACGGCGGAGAGCGGCATGCCACCCGCGATGCCCTTGGCCGTGGTGATCAGGTCGGGGACGACGCCCTCGTGCTCGCTGGCGAAGAGGTCGCCGGTGCGGGCGAAGCCCGACTGGATCTCGTCGACCACGAACACCACGCCGTTGGCGTTGCACCAGGCCTGCAGCGCGGGCAGGAAGCCCTCGGCCGGGACCACGAACCCGCCCTCGCCCTGGACCGGCTCGATGATCACCGCGGCGAGGTCGGCGGCGCCGACCTGCTTCTCGATCACCGTGATCGCCCGCTTCGCCGCTTCCGGGCCGGACAGGCCGTCGCGGTAGGGGTACGACATCGGCGCGCGGTAGACCTCGCTCGCGAACGGCCCGAACCCGGCCTTGTACGGCATCGACTTGGCCGTCAGCGCCATGGTGAGGTTGGTCCGGCCGTGGTAGGCGTGGTCGAAGGCCACGACGGCCGTGCGCCCCGTGTGGTGGCGCGCGATCTTGATCGCGTTCTCCACGGCCTCGGCGCCGGAGCTGAACAGCGCGCTCCGCTTGGCGTGGTCGCCCGGCGTCAGGCGGTTGAGCCGTTCGGCCACCTCGACGTAGCCCTCGTACGGCGTGATCGTGAAGCACGTGTGCGTCAGCTGGACGGCCTGCGCCGCGACGGCGGCGGCCACGGCCGGGTCGGCGTTGCCGACCGTGGTCACGGCGATGCCGGACCCGAGGTCGATCAGCGAGTTGCCGTCCACGTCGACCAGGACGCCCCCGCCGGCGGCGACGGCGTACACGGGCATGGAGGAGCTGACTCCGCTCGCGACGGCGGCCTTGCGCCGGTCGGCGAGCTCCAGCGAGCGCGGTCCGGGGATGCTCGTGACGAGCCGACGCTCCTGGGGGAGCCCGGGCCCGCCGAGCGTCGTCTGCTGACCAGCCTGGTCGTCGGTCACGGACACGGTTCCTCCTGCAGCCTCGGCGTCTCGGCCTCTCGCGAGCCACTCTAGGGCCCGGGGACGCCCGGCCTCGAGGTCGGCTAGAGGCCCTTCTGGCCGTAGCCCTCGGGCATGGTGAAGGGGCAGTACGCCTCCATCTGCGGGCCCACCCGTGCCTGCGCGCGCTCGAGCGCCGAGGCCGGGGTCTGCGAACCGATCTTCATCGCGCTGTGGACCTGGACCAGCGCGTCCCACCACAGCGAGCTGACCGGGATCGGGGGTCGCGACGTGGAGTACTCGAGCTGGTCGATGAACGGCTTCATGTCGGCCAGCGACCGCTCGTCGAAGAGGGACTTGAGCGTCGGCAGCGACTTCGTCGCGGGGGAGAAGATCTGCTGGCCCGGCTTGCCGCCGTAGAACTTCATCAGCTCCCACACCTCGCGGGTCATCCGCGACCCCTTGGGGGCGACGACCGAGAAGCCGCCGGACCACGTGTACGGCTGGTCGCCGGCCTTCTGCACGGGCAGGAACGTGAAGCCGTACTCCAGGTCGGGCGCGTACTTCTTCAGGCCGAACACGGTCGTCGAGGTCTGCACCGTGAAGGCCGTCTTGCCCGCGAGGAAGGCGCTCTGGGAGGGGGCCGCGTTCGTCGGCGGCTGGTAGGAGTTCGTGAACGCGTTGACCTGGCTGTGCCCGGCGTCGCGGCCCCAGTCGGCGAGCATCTGGAACGCCGCCACGACCGGCGCGGCGGTCAGGTCCAGGCCGCACGCACGGTCGTCGAAGTAGACGGCGCCGGTGCCGATCGACCAGGTGTAGCCCCAGCCCTGGTCGAGCCAGGGCACCAGCCCCATCTGCGTGTAGTTGCCGCGCGCGTCCTTCTTGGTGACCTTGCCGCTGAGCTCGAAGACGCGCTCGACGGTGAGCGGACCGTTCTTCGGGTCGAGCTCGTCGAGGTCGACGCCGGCGTCACGCAGCAGCGTCTTGTTGTAGTACAGCGCGCGGACGTCGGTCCCGACCGGCAGCCCGTAGAGCCGGCCCTGGTAGGTCAGCTCGTTCACCCCGAAGCGCAGGTAGTCGTCGGTGATGCCCTCGTCGCCGAACTCCTTGATCAGGTCGTCGATCGGCTCGAGCAGCCCGATCGCCGCGTACTGCGCGCCGGTGAAGCGGTCCATGTACCAGACGTCGGGCGCGTCGCCGCCCCGGACGGCGGTGATCACCGGGGTCGCGTCACCGTCGACGGCGCTCGGGACGCTCCGCGCGACGACCTTCACGCCCGGGTGCGCGGCGGTGAAGCCGTCGAGCACCTTCTGCTGGTTGGGCACCTGGTCGCCGCTGACGCCCCACAGCAGCAGCTCGTCGGCGGGCCTTTCGCCCCGGCTGCAGCCGGCCAGCCCGCCGAGGCCCGCGGCGGTCCCGAGCGCGGCGGCGCCACCGAGGAAGCGGCGCCGGCTGACGGTCACGCCGCTCACTTGAACCCTCCCAGCGAGATCCCGCGCAGGAAGTAGCGCTGGAAGACGAAGAACAGGACCACCAGCGGGATGACGACGAGCACCGACGCCGCCATCAGCTGGTTGTACTGCAGGTCCTCGGTCTGGGTGGAGCGGAAGTACTGCAGCCCGACCGACAGCGTCTGCACCTTGGTGTCCTGCAGGTAGACCAGCGGCCCGAGGAAGTCGTTCCAGGCCGCGACGGCGGAGAAGATCGCGACCGCGGTCAGCGCGGGCAGCGCGGAGGGGAAGACGAGGCGCCAGGCGATCCGCCACTCGCCGGCCCCGTCGACCCGGGCGGCGTCGAGCATGTCCTTCGGCACCTGCAGCAGGAACTGGCGCAGCAGGAACGTGTAGAACGCCGACGCGAACAGGTGCGGCACGATCAGCGGCAGGTAGGTGTTGACCCAGCCGAGGTTGGCGAACAGGTCGAACATCGGGATCAGCGTCACCGGGAACGGCAGGAACAGGGTGGCGAGCACGACGTAGAAGAGCTTGTCCCGCCCCGGCCACTCGACGCACGCGAAGCCGTACGCGACGAGGAAGTTCGACACGACCGCGAACACCACCGAGGCGACGGTGATGATCACCGAGTTCGCGAACATCGTCCAGAACGGGAACGTGCTGACCGCGTCGGTGTAGTTGCCGAGCTGGGGGACCGCCGGCCACCACGACGGCGGGTAGGTCGCCATCTCCTCGTTGGTCTTGAGCGAGCTCGCGACCATCCAGTAGAGCGGCAGCAGGAACAGCAGGCAGAGCGCGATCATCACCACGCGCACGAGCACCGCCGACCAGCCGCCGTACGTGCTCCCGTCCGGCGCGCGGCCCGTCGACCGGCTCGGGCGCAGCCGCGACCTTCCGGACGGCGCCGGTTCGGGCCCTGCGGTGGCGCGCGGGTCCAGGACGGCGGTCATCCGGCGGCCACGTCGTAGTGCACGAGCCGCCTAGACAGCACGTAGACCAGCAGGGACAAGATCATCCCGGCGACGAAGAGCAGCACCGCGAGCGCGCAGGCGTAGCCGAGCGAGGCGTAGGAGAAGGCGTTCTTGTAGAGGTAGAGCATGTAGAACAACGTCCCGTTGTCGGGGTCGCCCTTGCCGTTGGTCAGCACGTACGCCTCGGTGAAGACCTGCAGCGCGCCGCTGATGCCGGTGATCAGGTTGAACAGGATGGCCGGGCTGAGCAGCGGCAGCGTGATCGACGTGAGCTGCTTCCAGCGCCCGGCGCCGTCCACGCGGGCGGCCTCGTAGAGCGTGGTGGGGATGTTCCGCAGGCCGGCGAGGAAGATCAGCGCCGCGTTGCCCGCGCCGAGCTGAGCCATCGTGACGATGACGATCTTGGCCGTCGTCGGGTCCTGCAGGAGGTCCACGTTCTGCCGGCCGGTCAGGGCGAGCAGGCGGCTGACCAGGCCGAACTGCGGGTTCACGAAGACCGCGAAGATGAACGCGAGGGCGAACGCCGGCACCAGCGAGGGGACGTAGAGCGCGGCGCGGTAGACGGCGACCTCGCGCACGTTGCGGTTCATGCACAGGGCCAGCACCACGGCGACGACGAGGCCGACCGGCACGGCGAGCCCGGCGTAGAAGAGCGTGTTGCCCGTCGACGTGCGCACGAGGGGGTCGGTGAAGGCCGCGACGTAGTTCTGGAACCCGACGAAGGTCGGCGTCTGCATGCCCGAGTAGCGCGTCAGGCTGATGACGAAGGAGTAGACGAGCGGGTAGATCACGAAGGCCAGCACGCCGACGATCCACGGGGACACGAAGAGCAGCCCCGTGCGGAGGCGGCGGCGTTCGGCGGAGCTCATGCGCTGCCGCGCCCGGCGTCTCGAGCGGGGCGCGGACGACGCCGTCCCGGGTGCGGTCCGTTCGCGCGGGGGAGCGGCACGACCGGTCGCCGTGGCTGCCGGACTCGTCATCGAGCCTCCTCGCTGAGCGGCGCGACGGTGCTGCCACCCGACGCCCGCAGGGTATACGCCGCTCGTGACCTGGCTCACAGCGCCCCGGAGCCGGCCGGGAGCTGTCGGAACCCTCTGCCACGCTGTCGCTGACGAGGGGAGGACCCGTGGCTGAGCGGTCCGATGGGACGTTCGAGGTGGTGTCGTTCACGCCGCTGGCGCTGGAGCCGCCGATCGCGGTGACGACGGCCATGCCGGTCGGCGTGGCGACGATGGAGAAGCGGTACGCCGGCGCGGTGGACGGTCGCTCGGCGACCCTGTTCAGCGGCGGCCAGGGGCCGGGCGGCGCGGGCGCGTACGTCGCGGTCGAGTCGTTCGAGGGCAGTCTCGGCGGCCGGACGGGGACGTTCGTCTTCCTGCACGCGGCCTCGACGCACGGGCAGGACCGCTACGGCGAGCACTTCACCATCGCCCGGGGCAGCGGCACCGGCGACCTGGCGGACATCGCCGGCACCGGCGGGATGACGGTGGACGAGGACGGCACCCACCGGGTGTGGTTCGACTGGGAGCTGACGCCCGGGTGAGCGGACGGATGGGCGAGGAGGAGCGCGGGCCGCGGGACACGCTGCTGCGGCGCTACCGCGAGCTGGTCGACGACGCGCTGCCGGCAGCCGCGCGCGAGGGTCGCTGGACGTTGCGGCTCAACCACTGCTTCGGGCGTGTCCTGCTCGACGACGCGGTCGGCGGGCGCTGGTACGACCACCTCGACCGGCGGGCCGGGGCGGCCTACCGCCAGCTGGACGACGCCCGGCTGGCGGGGGCGGTCGCCCTCGGCGAGCGGCTGCTCGTCGAGGGCGACCCCCTGCTGCGTGAGCTCGACGCCCGTTCCCTCGCGTGGCGGGGCAAGGCGCCGAAGCGGTCGGCTACTTGAAGGAGGCGAGGTCGACCGAGACGACCTGGCCCTTGCCCGGCTGCTGGTTGAACGCGCCGTACAGCGCCCGCGTCGACGCGTAGAGCTTGCCTCCGCTCCAGAGCAGACCGGTGGGCTGGCTGACCTGCGCGACGGTGCGCTTGCCGTCCGGAGCGACCTTGACGATCCGCCCGACCGTGTCGTCGATCGGAGGCGGACCCGCCAACCCGGCGAGCGCCTCGGAGACGTAGATCGTCCCGTCCGGGGCCACCGCGACGCCGGTCGGGGAGTCGAAGCCGGTCAGCGTCTTGACCAGCTTGCCGTTCTTGTCGACCACGTAGACCCGACCCTCGCCGGGGACCTCGCTGCTGAGGCCGGACACGTAGAGCAGGCTCTTCGGCCCGTAGGCCAGCCCGGTGGGCACCGGGTCGCAGCTCGGCCCGGCGTCGCTGTTCTGCTTCTGCTTCGCGCAGTCACCGGTGGTGATCGCCGACGGCACGAAGAAGGGGGTGAGCTTGCCCTTCTTGCTCACCGCGAGCACGTCGTTGCCCCCGGCGCCCGCCATGAGCGCGAACCCGGGTCCCCGACGCGGGATCAGGAAGTACGGGTTCGAGATCGCGTCGAGCGGCTTGCCGTCGGGACCGAACTGGGTCTGGTTGTCCGGGTTGTACTTCAGCTCGAACGCGTACGGGTTCGCGAAGACCCGGGGCTTGGCGAACGGCTTCGCGACGTAGAGCCTGGTCTCGCCCTTCACGGGCGGCACGGGGACGTCGGGAGGCGTCTCGCCGGCCGCCAGGTAGAGGCGGCTCCCGATCTTGGTCACCCCCTGCGCGTTGGGGACGTCGCGCACGACGACCCGCTTGGCGCGGTTGGACAGGCGCACCCGGGTCGCCCGGGCGGCGTCGGACTCCGCGACGTAGAGGTAGCCGTCCTTCGCGCTCAGCTGGCGCGGGCCCTCGAGCCCCGATGCGACCACGGTCACCTTGGCCGGTGTCTCCGTCGCCGTCGGTGCCACGGCGGTCGCGGGAGCCCCCCCGAGCAGACCGGCGCAGGACAGTGCCGTCGCCGTGACCAGCGCGACGCGTGTACGTACGAGCATGCGTTCCCCTTCGAACGTGATCTGGATCACTCGATCCCCTGCAGTCCAGAACGTACCGAGCGGCTGAGAGCCTGGCTAGAGCCCGCCGAGAAGATCACAGCCGTTCCGGCGTCGGCGTCAAGGACTCACACGGCACGAACAGCAGGAACGTAGGGCGGCGACTGAGGAGACGCTATGCATCTCTCAGTACATCTGCACCGTCGGAAGGCTCAGGCGCGCGTGCAGGAGGCGAGGCCCTGCCGGCTCTTCAGCTCGACGACGCGAGTCGCGCTCTGCGCCACCCGGGTGCGGAAGGCGCGGTCCTCGCGCGCGCGGTCGAGCAGGCCACGGTGCACCTGCTCGGCCGGACCGAGCCCGCCGACCAGCGCGAGGTCGCCGCCGGCCTCCAGGAACCGGACGCCGCGCGAGCCGACGGGCGTGCCCCCCAGGGCACGGCCGAGCAGGTCGTCGGACACGACCACCCCGCGGAAGGAGAGGTCGCCGCGCAGCATCGAGGTGGCGACGGTCCGCGAGTACGTCGCCGGATGGTCGGGGTCGATCTTGCGGTACGTCGCCGAGGAGAGCATGACGGCGTCCGTGCCGTGCGTGACGGTCGCGCGGAACCCCGCGAGGAGCGCGTCGTGGCGGGTGGTGGCGGTGTCGACGACCACCGCCGCGACGTCGGTGTTGCCGCGGACGCGCCCCAGGCCGGGGAAGTGCTTGACCGCGCTCGCGGTGCCGCCGGCGTGCAGGCCCTCGACGACCGCCACGGTCTTGTCGGCGACGACCGCGGGCCGGGGCCCGTAGCCGCGCCGCAGGGCCCCGATCGGGGCGTTGCCGGTGCCGACCGAGGAGGGCACGACGTCCGCGACGGGAGCCAGGTCGAGGTCGACGCCGGCGCGGTCGAGCTCGTCGGACCAGGTGGTGGCGCGGCGCCGGAGGGTCTGGTCGGACCACCGGGCCTGCTCCACGGCGCTCGGGATCCGGGTGAAGCCCGGCCCCTGCAGGCGCTGCACCAGGCCCCCCTCCTGGTCGGCCGCGACGAGCAGGCCGACCCCGTCGACCCGCCCGACCGCACGGCTCAGGGTCGTCGTCAGCCGCGCCGTCGCCGTGCGGCCGGCCGTGCTGTTCCCGAGCAGGACCACCGAGCCGAGGTGCAGCCGCTCGACGGTCCGTCGCCCGGCCGCGCTGGCCTGCGTGGAGCTCTGCGCGACCATGACCACCTGCCCGACCTGCTCCGCCAGGCTCATGCGGGACACCACCGACGCGCAGGTCGGTCGGGCGGGCGCGGACGGCGTGGTCCGCGGCGTCGGGGACGGGCTGGGAGTCGTCGGCGAGGGGGTCTGGGCCGCGCTCGTCGAGGGCGCGGCCGGCGCGGAGGTCACGGGCGGCGCGCTGCCGGCGCCGCCGGAGGGCACCGGACCGGCGGAGCAGCCGGCCGCGACGGTCGCGAGGAGCGGGACCAGGGCGGCGGCGACGAGGGCGGGGCGACGCACCGGGCGAGGTTAGGTGCCCGGGGGCGCCTAAGGAAGTCGATGAGCGCGGGGAAGACGGACGCGGCCGCGCGCGTTGGGCGCACCGACCGACGGCGCCGCCTCGTCGGCAGAAGGAGGGAGCAGCGTCATGGCCCACCACGAGCAGACCCACCACGACCAGGCCCACCACGACCAGGCCCCGACCGGTCGCGCCCTGACCCGTCTCGCGGTCTCGGCCACCCTGCACTGCCTGACGGGCTGCGCCATCGGCGAGGTGCTCGGCCTCGTGCTCGCGACCTGGTGGGGGCTGGCGAACCTGCCCAGCATCCTGCTGGCGGTGGCCCTCGCCTTCCTCTTCGGCTACAGCCTGACGATCTGGCCGGTGCTGCGCTCCGGCCTCGCGCTGCGCGCGGCCGTGGGCGTCGCCCTGGCCGCGGACACGGTCTCCATCCTGACGATGGAGGTCGTCGACAACCTCGTCGTCCTGGCGGTGCCCGGCGCCATGCAGGCCGGGCTGACGGACCTGCTGTTCTGGGGCAGCCTCGTCGTCTCGCTGGTGATCGCCTTCGCCGTCACGGTCCCCGTGAACCGCGCCCTCATCCGGCGCGGCAAGGGGCACGCGGTCGTGCACGCCTACCACCACTGAGCCGGCTCCTCGAGGCCCACTCCTCGCCGTACGGCGGCGGGCCCCGGGCACACTGACCCCGTGGTCTACCTGCCGCCGCTGCGCCACCCGCGCGTGACCTGGGGCGGCTGGAGCACGGACTTCTCGCGCCGCGTCCTGACCATGGGCATCGTCAACCGCACGCCCGACTCCTTCTACGACCAGGGACGTACGTACGGCCTCGACCGCGCCGTCGACGCCGTCCGGGCGGCGGCCGAGGCCGGCGCCGACTGGGTCGACGTCGGGGGCGTGCCGTTCTCCCCGGACGCCGCGGACGTGTCGGTCGAGGAGGAGGTGGACCGCGTCGTCCCGGTCGTGGCCGGCGCCCGGGCGCTCACCGACGTGGTGCTGTCCGTCGACACCTACCGGCCCGAGGTGGCGCGGCAGGCGCTGGCGGCGGGCGCCCTGGTCGTCAACGACACGACGGGGCTCCGCGACCCGGAGCTCGCCGACGTGATCGCCGAGACCGGGGCCGCCGTCGTCATCACCCACAGCCTGGCCGCGCCGCGCACCCACCTGCGCCGCCCGCGCTACGACGACGTGGTGGACGAGGTGAAGGCCTACCTGGCCGACCGCGTCCAGGCGGCGTGCGACCGGGGGGTGCCCGAGGACCGCATCGTCGTCGACCCGGGGCACGACCTGAACAAGAACACCCTCCACAGCCTGGAGCTCACCCGCCGGCTGCCCGAGATCGCCGACCTCGGCCTCCCGCTGCTGGCGGCCGTGTCCAACAAGGACTTCGTGGGCGAGGCCACCGGGCTGCCGAAGCCGGAGCGGCTGGCACCCTCGCTCGCCGCCGCCTCGGCCTGCGTGCTGGGCGGCGCGCGCGTCCTGCGCATGCACGACGTGGCCGCGTCCGTCGCCGCGGCGCGGATGCTCGAGGCGGTGCTCGGCCTGCGCGAGCCCACGGGGCTGCGGCACAACCTCGACTGACGCCGAGCACGGCCGCCTGTCGGTGCTCCTCACTACTGTGGCGGGCGTGGAGGTCTGGACCCGCAGCCAGGTGCTGGCCACGGCTCCGGACGACGCGTCCCGCCGGGCCGCGCTGCCGCTCGTCTCCAGCCGGGTGTGGTCGGAGTCGGGTCGTGCTCCCCGCCCAGGCGACGAGCCCGCCGACGAGCTGCTGTGGGGCCGCTGCCACGGCTCGGCCACGTACGCGGTGGTCGTCGCCCCCGGCCCGCCGCCCGCGCTGACGGCCTCCTGCACCTGCCCGAGCCGCAAGTCGCCCTGCAAGCACGCGCTCGCCCTGCTGCTGCGCTGGGCCGACGCCCTGCTGCCGCCCGCCGCGCCGCCGCCGTGGGCCGGGGTGCCCGCTGCGCCCGCCGGCCGGGGCGCGGACCCCGAGCGGGTGCCGGACCCCGAGGCCGCGGCCGCCCGGGCGGCCGAGCGGCGGGCCAAGGTGGACGCCGGCCTCGACGAGCTCGACCGCTGGCTGGCCGACCAGGTCCGCGGCGGACTGTCGGCGTGGGAGCGCCGCCCCTGGGCGCGGGTCGAGGGCGTGGCCGCGCGGATGGTCGACGCGCAGGCCCCCGGGGTCGCCGGCGTCCTCCGCGGCCTGCCCGGGCTGCTCGCGCGGACGGACCAGTCGGGCTGGCCGGCGCAGCTGCTCGAGGCGCTCGCGGGGCTCCACCTGCTGGTCGTCGCCCACCGCGGCCTCGACCGGCTCCCGCCGGACCTCGCCGCGACCGTGCGGTCCCGGATCGGCTACCCGGTCGCCAAGGCCGCGGTGCTGGCCGGTCCGGGCGTGCTCGACGACTGGTCGGCGCTCGGGGCCGTCGACAGCCTGGAGGGCCGGTTGGAGTCGCGACGCGTCTGGCTGTGGGGGCGGGCCACGCAGAGCTGGGCGCTGCTGCTGAGCTTCGCCGTGCCCGGCGCCGGCCTCGACACGAGCGTCGAGGTGGGCCAGGTCCTGCACGCGGCGGTGCACCGCTACCCGGGGGGAGCGGAGCACCGGGTGCTGCTCGGCGAGCAGCAGGAGACCGAGGCGGTCCCGGACTGGCCGCACGAGACGGTCGCCGACGCCCGGCGGCGCTGGGCGGGCCAGCTCCGTGCCGACCCCTGGTCCACGCGCATGCCGGTGGTGCTGCGCGCCGTGCCGGTGCGCCCGGACCACGTCGGCGGGGCCTGGCACCTCGCCGACCCCGACGGCACCGGCGTACGCCTGCTGACCGGGCCCGGCGAGCCCTGGCCGCTCCTCGCGGCCTCCGGCGGCGACGCGGTCGACGTGTTCGGCGAGTGGGGGCCGGCCGGGTTCGCGCCCCTGCGCCTGCTCGACGCGACCGCCGGGACGCCCCGGCTGGTGGCGGCCGCGTGAGCACCGCGACCACACCTCCGGCGCCCGCGAGCCCGGGGCCCGACCTGGTGAACGCCGCGCTGCTCGGCACGGACCGCCGCCCGGTCCCGGCCCCGGAGGGCACCGACCCGGCCGTCTGGCTCCTGGAGGCGGCCGCACGCCGGCGCGCGGCGACCCTCGTCACCGGCGCGACCCGCCGGGTGCCGCTCCCACCCGCCGCCGCACCCGCACCCGACCGTCCGCGGCCGCCGGCGCCCGCGCGCGAGGTCCTTGACGAGATCCTGCTCGTCACGGGCAGCGAGCCGGTGAACCTGTGGCTCCGCGCCGCGCTCGACGCGGGGTTCGGCCTGGCGCCGGAGCACTGGGCGGCCCTGCTCGACCGGGCCCGCCGGGCGAACGACCTCGACCGGCGCCGGCTCGGGGCGGCGCTCGGAGCGCGGGGGGTGTGGTTCGCCCGGCAGAACCCGGCCTGGGCCGCCGTGGTCCGCTCGCTCGAGGCGGCGGCGGACGAGGCCGCCGAGCGCGACCCGACGTTCAACGGCGGGGAGGCGGCCGCGGCCCTGCAGGCGCTCGCCGCCGGCACCCAGCAGGTGGGCGGCGCGCGGGCCCTCGGCCGCCGGGTCGGCACCCGGCTGCCCGTGGACGCGTACGACGCCCTGGCGCGGCTGCGGTCGCAACCCCTGGACGAGCCCGCACGGGTCGGGCTCGCCGCCGCCGAGGAGGTCCTGCGCCTGCGGCTGCACCTCGCCGCCACCTTCGACCACCCCGAGAGGCACCCATGACCGCCAGCACCGAGCTCGCCCCCGCCGACGGCGTCCCCGCCGTGCTGCGCCCGCACGCCGAGGTCGCCTTCGCCGCGGAGCTGGAGGCGCTGGAGGCGTTCGACGCCGAGGAGGGCCGCCCCCGCCCGCCGCGCTGGCGGCTGTCGCCGTGGTCGGTGGTCACCTACCTCGTCGGCGGCACGCTGGCCGACGGCACGGTGGTCAGCGCGAAGTACATCGGCTCGCGACGGCTCATGGAGGTCGCCGTGGCCACGCTGACCACCGACCGCGCCCTGCTGCTCCTCGGGCTGCCCGGGACCGCGAAGTCCTGGGTGTCGGAGCACCTCGCGGCCGCGGTGTCGGGCGACTCGACGCTGCTGGTGCAGGGCACCTCGGGCACGGCGGAGGAGTCCATCCGCTACGGCTGGAACTACGCGCGCCTGCTCGCCGAGGGCCCGACGCCCGAGGCGCTCGTCCCGTCGCCGGTCATGGTGGGGATGGAGCGCGGCGCGCTCACCCGGGTCGAGGAGCTGACCCGCATCCCCTCCGACGTCCAGGACGCGCTGATCACCGTCCTGTCCGAGAAGGTCCTGCCGGTGCCCGAGCTCGGCCGCGAGGTCGCGGCGCGGCCCGGCTTCAACGTCATCGCCACCGCGAACGACCGCGACAAGGGCGTCAACGACCTGTCGTCGGCGCTGCGGCGACGGTTCAACACGGTGGTCCTGCCGCTGCCGACCGACGTCGAGGACGAGGTCCGCATCGTCACGACCCGGGTCGCGGACCTGACCGCGTCGCTGTCCCTGCCGCCGGTGAGCACCGCGGCGGAGGAGATCGAGCGGGTGGTGACGGTGTTCCGCGAGCTCCGTGCCGGCGTCACCGCCGACGGCCGCACCGCGGTCCGGTCCCCGACGGCGACGCTGTCCGCGGCCGAGGCGATCTCGGTCGTCACCAACGGGATCGCACTGGCCGCGCACTTCGGCGACGGCGTGCTGCGCCCCGCCGACGTGGCCTCCGGGATCGTCGGCGCCGTGGTCAAGGACCCGGTGGCCGACGCCCAGGCCTGGCAGGAGTACCTCGACGTCGTCGTCCGCGAACGCCCGGGCTGGGGCGCGTTCTACGAGGCCTGCCGGGACTCGACGTGACGCTCGCCGAGCTCGAGACCGACGTCGCGGCACCGCCGCGCGGCCCGGTCGAGGTCTTCGGCGTGCGCCACCACGGGCCGGGTTCGGCCCGCTCGCTCGTGGCGGCGCTCGACGCGTACGACCCGGACTGCGTGCTCGTCGAGGGACCCCCGGACGCGGACCCGCTGCTGCGCTTCGTGGGCGACCCCGGTCTCGTGCCGCCCGTGGCGCTGCTGGCGTACGCGCCGGAGGAACCGCGCCAGGCGGCGTTCTGGCCGTTCGCGGAGTTCTCGCCGGAGTGGCAGGCGATCCTCTGGGCGCGCCGGCGCGAGGTCGAGGTCGGATTCTGCGACCTCCCGGCCGCGATGACGCTCGCGCCCCAGGGGCGCACCCTGCTCGACGAGGCCTCCGACGGTCTTGATGGTCCCGACGGGTCCGACGACGCCGAGCGGGGCGAGGAGGCCGGGGAACGGTCGGCGGTCGAGGAGCTGCTGGGCGCTCCGGCGCCACGGGGTGGGGACGCGGCCGCGCTGCGCCGCCTGGCCGGCCGCGACCCGCTCGGAGCGCTCGCCCAGGCGGGCGGCTACGACGACGCCGAGCGCTGGTGGGAGGACGTGGTCGAGGGCCGGCTGGACTCCTCCTCGCCCTTCCCGCTCGTGCTCGAGGCGATGGGGGAGCTGCGCCGGCTCGTCGGGCAGCGCCACGGCCGGTACGCCGAGGGCGAGGCCCGGCGCGAGGCGATGATGCGCCAGACCATCCGCGCCGCGCTCAAGCGCGGCCGCACCCGGGTCGCCGTGGTCTGCGGGGCCTGGCACGCCCCCGTGCTCACCGCACCGCTCGGGCCCGCGGCGCCCGACGCGCGGACCCTGCGCGGCGCCGCGAAGCGCAAGGTCGTGTGCACCTGGGTGCCGTGGACCCACCGGCGCCTCGCCGCCTCCAGCGGCTACGGCGCCGGGATCACCTCGCCCGGCTGGTACGCGCACCTCTTCGAGGCCCGCGACGCGCCGGTGGTCCGCTGGCTCACCGCGGTGGCCGGCGAGCTGCGCGGGCGCGACCTGCCCGTCTCCAGCGCGTCCGTGATCGAGGCGGTCCGCCTGGCCGAGACCCTCGCGACGCTGCGGGGCCGCCCGCTGGCCGGGCTCACCGAGGTGACCGACGCGACGCGCTCCGTGCTCTGCGACGGCGACGAGCTGGCCCTGCGCTTCGTCACCGACCGGCTGGTCGTGGGGGAGCGGCTCGGGGAGGTGCCCGCCGCCGTCCCCACGGTGCCGCTGGAGGCCGACCTCGCGGCGACGACGCGGCGGCTGCGGCTCAAGCGCGAGCCGGCCGCCCGCAGCCTCGACCTCGACCTGCGCCGCGGGATCGACCGGGAGCGTTCGCAGCTGTTCCACCGCCTGCGGCTGCTCGAGCTGGCCTGGGCCGCGCCGGCGACGAGCGACGTGCAGGCCACCGGGACGTTCCGCGAGACGTGGCGGCTGCAGTGGCATCCCGAGCTGGCCATCGCCGTGGTGGAGGCGGCCGTGTGGGGGACCACCGTCGAGGCCGCCGCCACCGCGCGGGTCGACGCCGTGGTCGAGGGGCAGAGCCTGGTCGAGCTCGCCCGCACCGTCGAGCGCTGCCTCCTCGCCGCCCTCCCGGACGCGCTCGACCGGCTGCTCGCCGCCTGCGCGGACCAGGCCGCACGCGATGCCGACGTGCTGCACCTGATGGAGGCGGTCCCCGCCCTCGCGCGCGCCGCGCGCTACGGCGACGTCCGCGGCACCGACACCACCGCGCTGCGCCAGACCTCGGAGGTCCTCGTCCGGCGCACCTGCGCCGGGCTCGCGCGGGCGACGACGGGTCTCGACGACGACAGCGCCGTACGGGTCCGCGACCTCGTCGACGCCGTCCACGCCGCGGTCGGGCTGCTGGCCCAGGAGGGCGCGACCGACGTGCGCCGCGAGTGGCTGGGAACGCTCGCGGCGCTGGTCGGGCGGGCGGACCTCGCCCCGCTGCTGCAGGGCCGCCTGACCCGCCTGCTCGTCGACGCCGAGCTGGTGCCTGACGCCCCGGCCCGCCTGCACCGGGCCCTCTCCTACGGGAGCGCGGCGGCGGCCAAGGCGGCGTGGGTCGAGGGCTTCTTCACCGACGGCGCCGTCCTGCTCGTGCACGACCCGGCGCTGCGCGGCCTGCTCGACGGCTGGGTGGCCGGGCTGGGCGACGAGGAGTTCACCGACGTGCTGCCCCTGGTGCGGCGCACGTTCGGGACCTTCTCGACGGTGCAGCGCCGGGCCCTCGCCCAGCGCCTGGCGCACGGCGACGCGGCGGGTCCGGCGCCCGACGCGGACGGCCCCGACGAGCTCGTCGCCCCGGTGCTGGCCACGGTCGAGACCATCCTCGAGGCCGGCCGTGGCTGAGCGCGAGGAGAGCGACGCCTCCCCAGCCTCCGGAGCCTCCGGCGGCTCCGCGCGCGACCGGCGCTGGCGGCTGCTGCTCGGCGAGCCGGCGCAGGAGGCGCTCGAGCCCGGCCTGTCCGCCGACGAGCAGCAGATGGACCGGGCGCTGGCCGCGCTCTACGACGCCGACGACCCCGACGGGTCCGGCGACCTGCGGCGGGTGCGCCGTCATGGGGGCCTGGGCGCGTCGGCCCCGTCGGTCGCCCGGTGGCTCGGCGACATCCGCGCCTACTTCCCGACGTCGGTCGTCCAGGTCCTGCAGCGCGACGCGATCGAGCGGCTCGACCTCGCCTCGATGCTCCTGGAACCCGAGCTGCTCGACTCCGTGCAGCCCGACGTGCACCTGGCCGCGACGCTGGTGGGGCTCAACACGGTCATGCCGGAGACGACCCGGCGCACGGCCCGCCTCGTCGTGGCGCGGGTGGTGGCCGAGATCGAGCGCCGGATCGCGCAGCCCACCCGTTCCGCGGTCCACGGCGCCGTCAACCGGGCCGCCCGCACCTCCCGGCCCCGACCGCGCGACATCGACTGGAACGCCACCATCGCGGCCAACCTGCGCCACTACCTGCCCGAGCACCGCACCGTGGTGCCCGAGCGCCTGGTCGGTTACGCCCGCGCGTCCCCGGCCGTCACGCGCGACGTCGTCGTGGTCCTCGACCAGTCGGGCTCGATGGCGGAGTCGGTCGTGTTCGGGGCGGTGTTCGCCGCCGTGCTCGCCTCGATCCGGTCGCTGCGGACGTCGCTGGTGGTCTTCGACACCGAGGTCGTCGACCTCACCCCGCACCTCGACGACGCCGTGGACGTGCTGTTCGGCTGCCAGCTGGGCGGCGGGACGGACATCAACCGCGGGCTCGCGTACGCCGCGGAGCTCGTCCGGGCGCCCGAGGACACCCTGCTCGTGCTCGTCACCGACCTCTTCGAGGGCGGCGACGCCGAACAGCTGCTGCGCCGCGTGGCCTCGCTCGTCCGCAGCGGCGTCACCGTCGTCGTCCTGCTCGCCCTCAGCGACTCGGGCACGCCGGCGTACGACCACGAGCACGCGGCGGCGCTGGACGCGCTGGGGGTGCCGGCCTTCGCCTGCACCCCCGACGCCTTCCCCGACATGCTGGCCGTCGCGCTGCGTCGCGGCGACGTCGGGGCCTGGGCCGCGGCGCAGCAGGCCGCCCGCGCGACCTGAGCCGTGCCTACGGGGCGGTGTACCAGTTCCGCTCCCAGCGGTGCCGGCGCAGCGTCTCCAGCTGCGCAGGCGTCAGGGGTGCGCGGTCGCTGGTCGCGGCGTTCCGCTCGACGTTGCGCACCGTCCGCATGCCCGCAATGACCGTGGACACGGCCGGGTGGGCCAGCACGAAGCGCAGCGCCACGTCGGCCAGCTCGTCGCGCCCGATCCCCAGGTCCTCGGTCAGCGCGCGGACGTGCTCCTCGAGCTCGGCGAGCCGGGCGCCGCCGAAGTAGCGGGCACGGAAGTCCCCGGCCTCGAACGTCGTCCCCGGCCCGACCCGCCCGGTGAGCCCGCCCTCGTCGAGCGCGACCCGCACGATCACGCCGACACCGTGCTCCTGGCACGCCGGCAGCAGGGCGTCCTCGGGCGCCTGGTCGAAGACGTTGTAGATCACCTGCACGGTGTCGACGACGCCGCTGCGGACCAGCGCGACGCCCTGCTCGGGCTGGTGGTCGTTGATCGAGACCCCGAACGCGCCGACCAGCCCCTCGTCCTTGAGCGACTGCACGGTCTCCAGCCAGTCGCCGTGGCCGACCCAGGAGTCGCTCCAGACGTGGAGCTGGAGCACGTCGAAGCGCTCGAGCCCGCTGGCCCGCAGGCTCTCCTCGAGGCTGGCCCGGATGTGCGCACCCGGGAAGGTCTCGCTGACGTCGACGTCGTGGCGGGCCGGCCACTCGCCGTTGCGCGGCGGCACCTTCGTGGCGACGACGAGCCCCTCGCCCGGGTGGCGGCGCAGGACCTGCCCGACCAGCTCCTCGCTGCGCCCGTAGCCGCGGGCGGTGTCGACGAACGTCCCGCCCAGCTCGATGAACCGCTCCAGCGCGGCCAGCGACTCGTCGTCGCGGGCGCCGACCCACCCGCCGCCGGCGCCGCCGATGCCCCAGGCGCCGAAGCCGATGTCGGACACGTCCAGGCCGGTCCGGCCCAGTCGTCGGTGCTGCACGAGGTGCTCCCTTCGTCGGTGCGGCCCCGCTGCGGCGGACCGGACGCGGGACGGATCGTGTCCGGTCCCGGTCCGACGCCTCGCGACCGCCTAGTCTTCTCCGGGTCGAATTCTGCGACGAGGGCGAGGAGCCGAGGTGGGTGCACGGAGCGTGGAGGACTCGTCCGCGGTCGTCGACGCCCTCCGGGGCGGCGGGGCGGACGGGCTGTCCGCGGTGTACGACCGCTGGTCCCCGCTGGTCTACAGCCTCGCGCTGCGCGCCCTGGGCGACGTGACCCGGGCGGAGGACGTGACCAAGCAGGTGTTCACCGAGCTCTGGACCGGCCGCGGCAGCGTCGAGCCCGGCCACGCGTCGTTCTCGGCCTGGCTGATCGAGCTGGCCTGCGCCCGCATCGAGGACGCGCGGGCGGCGACCGGTGCCGTCCCGGGCGCCTCCACGGAGGCGGGTCGGGCCGAAGGGTCTGGTGAGGGACGGTCCAGACCGGTGGTCCTGGCCGAACGCCTGGTGCTGGCGGACGGGCTGTCGCACCTGGACCCCGTCCCTCAGCGCGTTCTACGGATGATCCTCGACGACCTCACCCCGGCCGAGGTCGCCGCTCGTACTGGGCTGTCCGTGGAGGACGTCAAGAGCCAGGTCGCCAGCAGCCTGATCCAGCTGCGTCAACGGTGGGAGGTCCCCACGGATGCACACTGACCCGGAACTGCTCGCCCTGCTCGCCCTGGGCGAGGAGGTTGGCAGCGAGGCGGACCGCGAGCACGTGCGCTCGTGCCCGGTCTGCGCGGCCGAGCTGGCGGAGCTCCAGCACGTCGTGACGCTGGCCCGCGGCGCGGCCGACCTCGCCATGAGCGACCCCGACCCCCGCGTGTGGGAGGCGATCCGCACGGAGATCCGCGGCGTGCCGACCCAGAGCCCCGAGGGCGCCGTCGACGTGCGCGAGCTCGCCGTCCACGCCCGGCTGACCCCGGTCGCGGCCGGCTGGTCCGCCGCGACCGGTGACGCGGAGCTCGGCACCGACGCCCAGGGGCGGCGGGTGCTGCAGGTGACGCTGCACGCGGACCTGCCGGCGGCCGGCATCCGGCAGGCGTGGCTGCTGCACCGCACGGACCCGTCCCGGCGTCAGACGCTCGGCATCCTCGACGGCCGCCACGGGCTGTGGACGGTCGAGCACGCGATCGACCTCGACGAGTTCGGCATCCTCGACATCTCCCAGCAGAGCATCGGCAGCACCGAGCACTCCGGCGACACCATCGTGCGCGGGGAGCTGGTCCCGGCCGCCTGAGCCGGGACCGGCACCGGACCCACGGGCCGCAGCCGTGGAGCGGGCGCCGTCGCGGCGGGGCACTATCGTCGCCGGCACGGTGCTGGGGCTGGTCCTCGCCGTCGGGGCCGGCCTCGTCGCCCTCACCGGGCGGGCGCCCGTGGCGTCACCTCCCGTGGCGCCACCTCCCGTCGCGCCGGCGACGTCGGCCCGCCCGTCGACCACGGCCCCGCCGCCACGGCCGGGACCCGCGTACCCGGTCCGTCGCGTCGGCACGCTGGGCGACCGCAGCGCGCTGGTCAGCGGCCGCGGCGACGCCCAGCTGCGCTACACCCGGGCCCCGGGCAACGGGACCCGCCTGCACTTCATCTGCACCGGCTGCGACGCGCGCACCTGGCTCGTCGAGTGGCCCCGCGGCACGGCGGTGGGCGGCGGCCCGCTCGCCGACCCCACCGCCGTCACCGCCACGCTCGACACGTCCGTCGGCGAGCGCGGCGTGCGTGGACGGGCGACCCGCCTGGTCGTCGCGGCCCCGGCGCACGCGGAGTGGACCGTGACGCTGACCCCCTTCGACGTGGTGCCGCTGCACGAGGCGACCTTCGACGGCCTGGGCGACGACGTGGTGGCGGTGCGGGCGCGGGGCGACCTCGCGCTGCGCTGCGGGGCGGCGGGGTCGTTCCGCGTGCTCGCCCGGCCGGCGCGGGCGGCGGAGTACGTCGACGGCGGGGTGCGGCGCACCGGCGCCACCGGGACCTCGGCCGTACCCGCCGTGCGCGGGACCGACCGCCTCGTCGTGGAGGTCGCCTGCCCCGGCCGCTGGACGCTGACCCTGCCCTGAGCGACCGTGAGAGCATGCAGGGCGTGAGCGCCGTCCCCTCTGTCTCGTACTCCATCACCGTCCGGCTGGAGGTCCCGGCCGGCGGCGCGTCGGTCAGCCAGCTGACCACCGCCGTCGAGCAGGCCGGGGGCGTGGTCACGGCCCTCGACGTCACGGCCTCGGGCCACGAGCGGCTGCGGATGGACGTCACGGTCGCCGCGCGCGACACCAACCACGCCGACGAGATCGTCGAGATCATGGCGGCTGTCCCGGGCGTGGTGATCGGCAAGGTCAGCGACCGGACGTTCCTCATGCACCTCGGCGGCAAGATCGAGATGCAGACCAAGCACCCGATCCGCAACCGCGACGACCTGTCGATGATCTACACCCCCGGCGTCGCCCGCGTGTGCCTCGCGATCGCCAAGAACAAGGACGACGCGCGCCGCCTCACGGTCAAGCGCAACTCGATCGCCGTCATCACCGACGGTTCCGCCGTCCTCGGGCTCGGCAACATCGGCCCGGAGGCCGCGCTGCCGGTGATGGAGGGCAAGGCGGCCCTGTTCAAGCGCTTCGCGGGCATCGACGCCTGGCCGCTGTGCCTCGACACCCAGGACGTCGACGAGATCGTCGCGGTCGCCAAGGCGGTCGCGCCGGGCTTCGCCGGGATCAACCTGGAGGACATCTCCGCGCCGCGCTGCTTCGAGGTGGAGCGCCGGCTGCGCGAGCTGCTCGACATCCCCGTCTTCCACGACGACCAGCACGGCACCGCGATCGTGGTGCTGGCCGCGCTCTACAACGCGCTGCGCGTGGTGGGCAAGGACATCGCGCAGGTGCGCATCGTCATGTCCGGGGCCGGCGCGGCGGGCACGGCGATCATCAAGCTGCTGCTCGCCGCCGGGGCCGGCGACATCGTGGTGGCCGACATCGAGGGCGTCGTGCACCGCGGCCGGGGCGGCCTGGCCGGGGAGCTGCTCTGGCTGGCCGAGCACACCAACCGCCTCGACTTCACCGGCTCGCTGCGCGAGGCGGTGGCGGGGGCGGACGTCTTCGTCGGGGTGTCGGCGCCGAACGTGCTGCGCGGGGAGGACGTCGCCACGATGGCGGAGGACGCGATCGTCTTCGCGCTGGCCAACCCCGAGCCGGAGGTCGACCCCGTCGAGGCCAGCCGGTACGCGGCCGTCGTCGCGACCGGCCGCTCGGACTTCCCCAACCAGATCAACAACGTGCTCGCCTTCCCGGGCGTGTTCCGCGGGCTCCTCGACGCGCAGTCCTCCGAGATCACCGAGACGATGCTGCTCGCCGCCGCGCGGGCGCTCGCCGGGGTCGTCTCCGACGGCGAGCTCAACGCCGCCTACATCACGCCCAGCGTGTTCAACGCCGACGTGCACACCGCCGTCGCCGCCGCCGTCCGCCGGGCTGCCGGCGGACCCGCCGAGCTCCCGGCCGATCCCTCCGACGACCTGGCCGGGTCCGAAGTCGCGGTGTGACCCCGGCACCCGCGCTCGGGGGCCAGGGGTCGCGCCGGCTGCTGGACCGGCCCGGGCCCACGACCCGCACCCTGGTCACCCTCGCCGCCGTCCTCGGCGTCGCCGTGCACCTGTGGGGTCTCTACCGCGATCACGGGCCGCCCTCGGTCGGGTGGTTCCCGCAGGCCGACAAGCTGGAGCACCTCGTGGGCTTCGGGCTCCCGTGCCTGCTCGTGCTGCTGGCCCTGCACGTGCACGCGGCGGCCCGGGGTGCGCGACCGCGGATGCGTACCGTCGTCGGTGTGGCCGTCCTGTTCGCCGTCCACGCCGTGGTGAGCGAGGTGGTCCAGGGCGAGGCGTACACGACCCGCTCCGGCGACCCGCTCGACGCCCTCGCCGACCTCGCCGGCACCACGCTCGGCCTGCTCGGCTACCTCGCGCTGCGGGGCCGCCGTGAGCGGTGAGGCGCGTCCCGGCAGCCTGCTCGTCGCCAGCGTCGCGCTGGCCGACGGCGTCTTCGACGGCACGGTCGTGCTGGTCCTCGACGCCGACGGCGACGGCGCGCTCGGGGTGGTGCTCAACGAGCTGTCGCCCACGGCGCTGGAGTCGGTGCTGCCCGACTGGGTGCCGGTCGTGTCCGAGCCGCGGCTGCTCTTCCACGGCGGGCCCGTCTCGCCGAACGGCGCCATCTGCCTCGCCCGGGTCCGGGTCAGCGGCGAGGAGCCCCCGGGCTGGCGGCGGCTGTTCGGCGACGTGGGCCTGCTGCACCTCGACACGCCGGTCGAGATCGTGCGCGGCGCGTACGACGACCTGCGCATCTTCGCCGGCTACGCGGGGTGGGCCTCCGGGCAGCTGGAGTCGGAGCTGGAGGAGGGCATGTGGCACGTCGTCGACGCCGAGGCCGGCGACGTCTTCGGCCACGAGCCGCTCGAGCTGTGGCGGGTGGTGCTGCGCCGCCAGCGCGGCCCGCTGGCGCTGTTCTCGACCTGGGTCGACGACCCGACCCAGAACTGACACGCACCGCGCAGCAAGATCGGCGTCCGGTGAGGACGTCGCGCATAGGATGAGCGCGCAGCCGGGTGGGCGCGACGGAGCGTCCAGCGCGGTCCCCGCGGCTGCCTGACGAAAGGGCTGCGGGTGTTCGACGGCGTGGCAGGGGGCTCGGCTGGAGCGGGCGAGCCGACCGAGGCCGGCGCGCCGCGCGCTCGGGTCCTGGTCGTCGACGACGACGCGGCCCTCGCGGAGATGCTCTCGATCGTGCTGCGCAACGAGGGCTTCGAGCCGTTCTGGTGCGCGTACGGCGACAAGGCGCTGGCGTCGTTCCGCGAGAACCACCCCGACCTCGTGCTGCTCGACGTGATGCTGCCCGGCCGGGACGGGGTCGACGTCTGCCGCGACATCCGGGCGGAGTCCGGCGTCCCGATCGTCATGCTGACCGCCCGCACGGACACGATCGACGTCGTGGCGGGGCTGGAGGCCGGTGCCGACGACTACGTCTCCAAGCCGTTCAAGGCCAAGGAGCTGGTGGCCCGCATCCGGACCCGGCTCCGGCGCCTGCCGAGCGCGGTGGAGGAGGGCGAGCCGGACACCCTCGCCATCGGCGACCTCGTGATCAGCGTCGACGGGCACTCGGTCAAGCGCGACGGGGCGCCGATCGCGCTCACCCCGCTCGAGTTCGACCTGCTGCTCGCCCTGGCCCGCCGCCCCTGGCAGGTCTTCAGCCGCGAGGTGCTCCTGGAGCAGGTCTGGGGCTACCGGCACGCCGCCGACACCCGCCTCGTGAACGTGCACGTCCAGCGGCTCCGCTCCAAGATCGAGCGCGACCCGGAGCACCCCGAGATCGTGGTGACGGTCCGTGGCATCGGTTACAAGGCCGGCGAGCCCGTCCGCGCCTGAGGGCCGCGCCGCGGGGCTGGCCGCGCTCGCCCGGCGCACGGTCACCACCCGCTGGTGGCGCGCGCCCCTCGAGTGGTGGTCGTCCTCGCTGCCGCTGCGGGTGACGTCGACCGTCTTCCTCGCGTCGGTGGTCGTCCTCGTGCTCGGCGGGCTCCTGCTCATGCAGCAGGCGACGGCCGGCGTGCTGAGCGGCAAGCGCGAGAGCGCCTCCAACGAGGCGCGTCAGGCCGTCAGCCTCGCGCAGGGCCAGCTCAACGCCACCGACCTGTCGGGCGAGGTCAACGTCGACAAGATCCTCTACGACCTGGCCTTCGGCTTCGCCAACCGCTCGGGCGGCAGCCAGTACCAGGTGATCATCCTGGCGCGGGGGCAGACGATCACCGCGGGCGACGCGACCGCCGACAGCATCCCGAACAGCCTGCGCGCCCAGGTCGAGAACAGCCCGGACCTGTTCATCACCTCGACCCAGGTCGTCTACGACGACGACCGGCCCCCGGTCGCGGGGCTGGCCGCCGGGTCGGCGCTCACGCTGCCGGGCACGGGGCGCTACGGCATCTACCTGATCTTCCCGCTCACGCAGGAGGTCTCGACCCTCGCCGTCCTGCAGACGGCCGTCGTCAGCACCGGTGCGGTCCTCGTCCTGATGCTCACCCTCATCGCTGCCCTCGTCGCACGACAGGTCGTCGTGCCCGTGCGCGACGCCCGGCGCGCGGCCGAGAACCTCGCCTCGGGCAACCTCCACGACCGCATGCGGGTCCGCGGCCAGGACGACCTGGCGCGGCTGGCCACGTCGATGAACGACATGGCCGCGGAGATGGAGAAGCAGATCACCACCCTGTCGGAGCTGTCGCAGGTCCAGCAGCGCTTCGTCTCCGACGTCAGCCACGAGCTGCGCACGCCGCTGACCACCGTGCGGATGGCGGCCGAGGTCCTGCACGACGCCCGCGAGGAGTTCGACCCGGTGGCGGCGCGCTCGGCCGAGCTGCTGCAGACCGAGCTCGACCGCTTCGAGGTGCTGCTCAACGACCTGCTCGAGATCTCGCGCTTCGACGCCGGCGCCGTCGTCCTGACCCCCGTGCGCACCGACCTGCGCGGGGTCGTCGAGCGGGTGGTCGAGGCGCAGGAGCCGCTGGCCCGCGCCTACGGCGTGCCCGTGACCGCCCACGCCGAGGGCGACACCACCGCCGAGGTGGACGCCCGCCGGATCGAGCGGATCGTGCGCAACCTGATGACGAACGCGATCGAGCACAGCGAGGGCCGCCCCGTCGACGTGCTGCTCGCCGGGGACGACGAAGCCGTCGCCGTCGCGGTCCGCGACCACGGCGTCGGCTTCGAGGCCAGCCAGGCCAAGCAGGTCTTCCTGCGCTTCTGGCGCGCCGACCCGGCCCGGGCCCGTACGGTCGGGGGGACCGGCCTCGGCCTGGCCATCTCCATGGAGGACGCGAACCTGCACGGCGGCTGGCTGACGGCGCGGGGGCGCCCCGGCCTCGGGGCGCAGTTCCGGTTGACGGTGCCGCGCCGGGCCGGCGACGTGCTCCAGACCTCGCCGCTGCCGATGGCGCCGCGCGACCTCCCGCTGCTGCCCGTGCCCACCGACGACGACGAGACGCGCGTCGAGGAGCAGGTGCCGCTCGACGGACCGCCCTCGGTCGGCGCCCTCGCCGGCACCGGCTGGCAGCCCGGACGGGGTCCCGCATGACCGGCGTCCGGCGCTCGGGCGCCGTGCTCGTCGTGCTGCTCACGCTCCTGCTCGCGGGCTGCGTCGGCGTCCCGACCCAGGGTCCGGTCGAGCGCGTGGAGGGCCAGCAGCAGACCTGCCAGAACTGCGTGAACGTCGAGGTCTACCCGCCCTCGCCCGGCGACGACCCGCGCCAGGTCGTCGAGGGCTTCCTGCGGGCCAACGCCAACTACCAGTCCGGCTACTCGGTCGCCAAGCAGTACCTGACCCGCGAGTCCGCCCAGGAGTGGAAGCCCGAGGACGGCGTCACCGTCTACGACCTCGACGCGATCACCGTCAAGGACGACCGGGTCAGCCTCCGCGGTCGCACCGTCGGCCAGGTGGCGGCGGACCGGTCGTACGCGGTGCGCGGCGACGCCTTCGCTCAGACCTTCACCCTCGTGCGGCAGGACGGGGAGTGGCGCATCGACAAGCCCCCGGCCGGGCTCCTCGTCGCCGCCGACGCCTTCACGCGCAACTACTCGACGTACGACCTCTACTTCCTGGCCGACGGGCGCCCGGGCGACGGCCCGGGAGCCGTGCAGAGCCCGGTGCTGGTGCCCGACCCCATCTGGCTGCCCAAGTTCCGCAACCCGGGCCGGGTGGCCTCCGCCCTCGTCCGGGCGCTCCTCGTCGGGCCGACGTCGTGGCTGGCCCGGTCGGTCACCACGGCCATCCCGCCGGGCACGACGCTCAGCGTCGACTCGGTGACGATCACCGACGGCGTCGCCTCGGTGGCCCTCAGCGACAGCGTCCTCGCCCTGCCCGACGCGCAGCGCTCCCTGCTCGCCGCGCAGGTCGTCTACACGCTCAAGGAGGCGCTGGCCGTCCGCGGCGTGCTCATCACCGTCGACCAGCAGGGGTTCCGGGTACCCGAGAGCGACCCGACCACGCTGGTGGTGCCGACGACGGCCATCTCCTCCCAGCTCGACCCGGTGAGCCCCAACGCCGGCAACCAGCTCTACGTCGTCCGTGACGGCAAGGTGGTCCTGGTCGACGCCGACAGCGCCGAGCTGCGACCGTTCGGGGGCGACCTCGGTCGGGCTCCGGTGCGCTCGCTGGCCGTGTCGGTCACCGACACCGACCTGGCCGCGGTGACCGACGGCGGGACGCGGCTGGTCGAGGCGACGACGGCCGGCGCCGGCACCCGGGCGCGGACCGTGCTGTCGGGGGTCGACGGCCTCCTGAGACCCCAGTTCACCCGGTTCGGGGAGCTGTGGGCGCTGGGGCGCAAGGACGGCGTGCAACAGCTCTGGCGCGCCGCGGGCGGTCAGGCCAGGCCGGTGCTCGCCCCCGAGCTCGCGGGCCGCGACATCACGGCCATGAGCTTCTCGCCCGACGGCGTCCGGCTGGCGCTGGTCGAGCGCACCCGCAGCGGTTCCCGGCTGCTCGTGGCCCGCGTGACCCGGGGCGACAACGTCGAGGTCGAGGGGGTGCGCGTGCTGAGCACCACCCAGGCCGACACCCCGCAGCTGCGCCGGCTCAACGACGTCGGCTGGCTCGACGCGACCCACCTGCTGGTGCTGGGCTCGGCGACCGACAAGGAGGCGGCGGGTCCGTACGCGGTCAGCCAGGACGCCTCGAGCATCACCAACCAGGGCGAGGCCCTGGCCTGGGACCCCGTCAGCGTCGCGGTGCTGCTGCGCACCCAGTCCGCCATCCTGCTGAGCAGCAACGGCCAGACCTGGCGCGACCAGGGCACGACCTGGACCCCGTTCGTCAACAAGGTCTCGGCGGTGGCCTACCCGGGCTGAGCCGGTCAGCGTGCCGGACGTCCACAGGACGGTTCGCCGGCGCGTTGTCGTCCACAGGCGAGGGCGGGGGACCGGCCGGTCCGGCGCCCGCGCACCACGATCCGGGTGTGAGGTGGTCAGGAGCCGGGGCGGGGGCCGCGCCCGAGGAGGCCGTGGCCGTGGGCTGGCGCGCGGCGGCCGGTGACCTGCTGCTGGGGTCGCGCTGCCACGGCTGCCGGCGGCCCGCCTGGACGTTGTGCACCGCGTGCCGTGCGGCCCTCGACGCGGTGCGGCCCCGGCCGGCGCGCCCGGTGCCCTGCCCGGCCGGTTTCCCGCCGACCTGGACGGCCGGACCGTACGACGCCCTCGCCCGAGCGCTGGTGAGCGCGCACAAGGAACGTTCCGCCCTCGGCCTGACCCGCGTGCTCGGCGCGTCGCTCGCGCTCGCGGTGCTCGGGCTGCTCGACGGGCACGGGCTGCTCGACGAGGGGGGAGCGCGGGTGCTGCTGGTGCCGGTCCCGTCGTCGCGGCGGGCGGTGCGCGAGCGCGGGTTCGACGCGGGCCTCGCCCTGGCCCGTGCGGCCGCCCGACGGCTGCCGGCGGCGCGCGCGGCTCCCCTGCTGGTCCCGGCCCGGCGGGTCGCCGACCAGAGCGGGCTGGGCGCGGCCGAGCGGGAGGCGAACCTCGCCGGCGCGTTCCGGCCGGGCGCCGGTCCGGGGCGCCGGTGGGCCTTCGACGAGGTCCGGTCGCGGGGTGCGCGGGTGGTCGTCGTGGACGACGTGGTGACCAGCGGCGCGAGCCTCACGGAGGCGGTGCGGGCGCTGCGGGCGGGCGGGGTGCCGGTCCTCGGGGCGGCCACCGTGGCCGCCACGGTGCGCCGCCACCCCCCGCCGTCGGGGGCGGGCCCCGCCCTGCCGCCGGGGCGCCAGGGGGTCTAACGTCTGTGCATGGCGCCCCTGCTCCAGAACGGCACCGGAACGGACCACCCGGTTCGTCCGTGCTTCTGGGTGCGGGGGCTTCGTGGCGTCCGGCGCCGTGGCCGGTCCTGGCCCGAACCGCCAGACCTGCCCAGCCGTCGCCAGTCCGGGTTCCCGAGGAGAGGCGAGATCTGATGGATGTTGTCGTGAAGAGCCGGCACTGCACGGTGGCGGACGAGTTCCGCGCGCTGGCCGAGGAAAAGCTCGCCAGGCTCGAGAAGCTCGACACCCGGGTCATCCGGGTGGAGGTCGAGGTCACCGAGGAACCGAACAAGCGACAGCACGACCAGGCGCACTGCGTCGAGATCACGCTCCGGAGCAAGGGCCCGGTGGTGCGGGCCGAGGCCTCCAGCATCGACAAGAACGCGGCCCTCGACATGGCCGTCGACCGGGTCATGGCCCAGCTCCGCAAGGCTGCCGACCGCAAGAAGGTCCACCGCGGCCAGCACGCGCCGCAGTCGCTGCGCGTGGCGACTCCGCCCGACCTGGGCAGCGTCCCCGCCGCCGAGGACGACACCGAGAGCGACACCCGCGTGGTGGCCGGCATCGAGGTCCAGGGCGACGGCCCGCTCGTCGTGCGCGAGAAGAAGCACGCGGCGGAGCCCATGACCCTCGACCAGGCCCTGCTGGCCATGGAGCTGGTCGGGCACGACTTCTTCCTCTTCGTCGACGCCGACCACGACCTGCCGAGCGTGGTCTACCGCCGCCACGGCTACGACTACGGGGTCATCCGCCTCGAGACGGCCGACGCCGTCGCGCACGCGGGCTGACCCGGCCGTCCGGCCGCTTCGTCGGAGGCGACCACTAGCCTCTGGCGGGTGCCGACGGACAGCTCCAGACCCGAGCGCCTGAGCCCTGCGCTGGCGCGGCGCGTCGTGCTCGCCGCGCAGGGCTTCGGGCGGCCGGCGCTGGAGCGGCCGGTCGGGATGCGCGACGTCGCCGGGCTGGCGCGGCGGCTGGGGCAGTTCCAGATCGACTCGATCAACGTCGTCACGCGGGCCCACTTCGTGCCGACGTTCTCGCGGCTCGGGCCGTACGACCCGGCGCTGCTGGAGCGGGCCGCGTTCGCCGCGCCGCGGCGGCTCTTCGAGTACTGGGGCCACGCGGCGAGCCTGCTCGACGTCGAGCTGGAGCCGCTGCTGCGCTTCCGGATGAACGAGGGCGCCCACTCCTGGGGCGGCGTCGACCGCGTCGCCCGGGCCAACCCGGCGCTGGTCGAGCACGTCCGCCGCGAGGTCGCCGACCGCGGGCCGGTCAGCGCGCGCCAGCTCGAGGTCGAGGAGGCCGGCAGGGACCGCAGCCGGTGGGGCTGGAACTGGTCGGCGGTCAAGACCGTGCTCGAGTGGCTCTTCTACCTGGGCGAGGTGAGCTCGGCCTACCGCAACAGCCAGTTCGAGCGTGTGTACGACCTCCCCGACCGGGTCCTGCCCGCCGAGGTCCGGGCCCGGCCGACGCCGAGCGAGGAGGAGTCGGTGCGCGGCCTGGTCCGGCGGGCGGCGCTCGCGCTGGGCGTGGCCACCGAGCCCGCCCTGCGCGACTACTTCCGCACCCGGCCGGCGGCCACCCAGCAGGCGGTGGCCGAGCTGGTCGAGTCCGGCGAGCTGCGGCCGGTCCAGGTCGGCGACCAGGTCCGGCCGTGGTACCTGTGGCACGAGGCGCGGCTGCCACGCCGGGTGCACGCGCGGGCGGTGCTCAGCCCGTTCGACTCGCTGGTCTTCGAGCGGGCGCGACTCGAGGCCCTGTTCGACTTCGCCTACCGCATCGAGATCTACGTGCCCGAGCCCAAGCGGGCGTACGGCTACTACGTCTACCCGTTCCTGCTCGGCGACCGCTTCGTCGCCCGCGTCGACCTCAAGGCCGACCGGGCCCGCGGCGTCCTGCGGGTGGTGTCCGCGTGGGCGGAGGACCCCGCGGTGCACGGGCGCGAGACGGTCGAGGTCGCCGAGGAGCTGGCCGCCGAGCTCGCCTCCATGGCCGCGTGGCAGGGCCTGTCGGGCGTCGAGGTACTGCCTCGTGGCGACCTCGCTCCGGCCCTCGCGCTCGCGGTCAGAGGCAGCTGACGAGCTCGTCGAGCATCGGCCCGACCGCGCCGAGCGCGACCGACAGGTGGCCCTCGCCGTCGGGCAGGTGACCCGTCGCCCGCGGCAGCCGGGACGCCAGCCAGCGACCGTGGGCGGGCGGGACCATGAGGTCGTCCGACCCCTGCCAGACGAAGGTCGGGACCGTCACGTCGTCGGGTGCGAAGCCCCAGTCGCGGACGAGGGCCAGGTCGTCGTCGAGCCACCCGTCGACGCCGGTGCGCACCGACTCCCGCAGCGCGGCGGCGAGGTCCTCGCCGAACTCGGCGGTGAGCACGGCGCGGTCGGCGGGCGGCAGCAGCGACGCCATCGCGGCGACGATGCCGTCGGCCGAGACGTCGCGCAGCCCCTCGGCGTCGCGCTCCAGGTAGGCGCGCAGCGCGTCCTCCCCGGCGTACGCGGCCCCGAACTCCTCGTGGTTCTGCTCGCCCATCCCGGCGAGGAAGTCGAGGTCCGGAGCCGTCGAGGGTGCGGCGCCCGCGACCGTGAGGACGCCGGCCACCCGGTCCGGCAGCCGCGCACCCGCGGCCAGCGCGTGCGGCCCGCCGCCCGACCAGCCGGCCGTGACGCACCGTCCCGCCCCGAGGTGGTCGAGCAGCACGGCCACGTCGTCGGCGTCGTCGACGACGCGCCGGCCGGGGCGCCGGGTCGAGGACCCGTAGCCGGGCCGCGACCAGGTCACCAGCCGCAGGCCACGTTCCTGCGCCGCCCGCGACCAGGCGCGCAGCGGGACCGACGAGGCCGGCGTCCCGTGGTGGAAGAGGAGGGGGACGCCGTCCTCCGGTCCGGAGACGAGGACGTCGAGGTCGCGGCCGTCGGGCGTACGGAGGAGGGGCACGCGCTCATGGTGCCCGGGTCGTCCGTTCGCGCGGACGGCGGGCGTCGTGGGGCGGCTGGCCTACCATGGACGCGCGTCGGGGCGGACCGCCCGGGCGCTTCGACCTGCACGACCTAGTAGGGAGCCCGGATCTCGTGGCGTTGATGGACAGGCTGCTCCGTATCGGCGAGGGCAAGATCCTCAAGCAGCTCAAGGGGATGGCCAACCAGGTCAACTCCATCGAGGAGGACTTCGTCGCGATGAGCGACGACGAGCTCCAGGGTCAGACCGCCGACTTCCGTCAGCGCCACGAGAACGGCGAGACGCTGGAGTCGCTGCTGCCGGAGGCGTTCGCCACCGTCCGCGAGGCCAGCAAGCGCGTCCTCGGCAAGCGGCACTTCGACGTCCAGCTCATGGGCGGCGCGGCGCTGCACCTCGGCAACATCGCCGAGATGAAGACCGGTGAGGGCAAGACGCTGGTCGCGACGCTGCCCAGCTACCTCAACGCGATCACCGGCCGCGGCGTCCACGTCGTGACCGTGAACGACTACCTGGCCAAGTTCCAGTCGGAGCAGATGGGCCGCATCCACCACTTCCTCGGCATGGACGTGGGCGCGATCCTGTCGCAGATGACGCCGGCCGAGCGCCGCGCCGCGTACGCCGCCGACATCACCTACGGGACGAACAACGAGTTCGGCTTCGACTACCTGCGCGACAACATGGCGCTGAGCCTGGCCGACTGCGTGCAGCGCGAGCACCACTTCGCGATCGTCGACGAGGTCGACTCGATCCTCATCGACGAGGCCCGCACGCCGCTGATCATCTCCGGCCCGGCCGAGGACAGCCAGCGCTGGTACCCGACCTTCGCCACCCTCGTGAACCGTCTGCAGAAGGACGTGCACTACGAGGTCGACGAGAAGAAGCGCACCGTCGCGATCCTCGAGGCCGGCATCGACCAGGTCGAGGACCGCCTCGGCATCGACAACCTCTACGAGTCGGCGAACACGCCGCTGATCTCGTACCTGAACAACGCGATCAAGGCCAAGGAGCTCTTCAAGCTCGACCGCGACTACGTCAACCTCGACGGCGAGATCCTCATCGTCGACGAGCACACCGGGCGCACGCTGGTCGGCCGCCGCTACAACGAGGGCCTGCACCAGGCGATCGAGGCCAAGGAGAAGGTGCAGATCCGCGAGGAGTACCAGACCCTCGCCACCATCACGCTGCAGAACTTCTTCCGCATGTACGAGAAGCTCTCGGGCATGACGGGCACCGCCCTCACCGAGGCGGCGGAGTTCCAGAAGATCTACGGCCTGGGCGTCGTGCCGATCCCGACGAACAAGCCGATGGTCCGCGGCGACCAGCGCGACCTGATCTACCGCACCGAGGTCGCCAAGTTCGAGGCGATCGTCAAGGACGTCGCGGAGCGCCACGAGAAGGGTCAGCCGGTCCTGATCGGGACCGCCTCCGTCGCCAAGTCCGAGGTGCTCTCCCAGCTGCTCAAGAAGGAGGGCGTCAAGCACGAGGTGCTGAACGCCAAGCAGCACGAGCGCGAGGCCTCGATCATCGCGCTGGCCGGGCAGAAGGGCGCCGTCACCGTCGCCACGAACATGGCCGGCCGCGGCACCGACATCATCCTGGGCGGCAACGCGGAGTTCCTGGCCGACGCCGCCCTGCGGGCCGAGGGCATCGACCCGGTCGAGCACATCGACGAGTACGAGGAGCGCTACCCGAAGGTCCTCGAGTCGCTCGAGGAGCAGGTCAAGGGCGAGCACGAGGAGGTCGTCGACGCCGGCGGCCTCTACGTCGTCGGTTCCGAGCGCCACGAGTCGCGCCGCATCGACAACCAGCTCCGCGGCCGTTCCGGCCGCCAGGGCGACCCGGGCGAGAGCCGCTTCTACCTCTCCCTCGGCGACGACCTGATGCGGCTGTTCAAGTCCGACATCGTCGAGTGGGTGCTGCAGGCGCTGAACATCCCCGACGACCAGCCGATCGAGAACAAGCGGGTCAGCTCGTCGATCGCCAGCGCGCAGGCGCAGGTCGAGGCGCAGAACTTCGAGACCCGCAAGAACATCCTCAAGTACGACGACGTGATGAACCGTCAGCGTCACGCGGTCTACAGCGACCGGCGCAAGGTGCTCGAGGGCGCCGACGTCTCCGACCGGCTGCGGAACACCGTCGACACGGTCGTCGAGCAGTACGTCGTCGGCGCGACCGCCGGCTTCGCCGAGGACTGGGACCTCGAGCAGCTCTGGACCAACATGAGCACGCTCTACCCGGTCGGTCTCGACCGCGCCGAGTACGAGGCGCAGGACGACCTCGACCAGGCCACGCTGATCGCCGACTTCAAGGCCGACGCCGAGCGCGCGTACGACGCCCGCGAGGCCGAGCTCGGGGCCGAGGTCATGCGCGAGGTGGAGCGCCGCGTGCTGCTGACGGTCCTCGACCGCAAGTGGCGCGAGCACCTCTACGAGATGGACTACCTCCGCGAGGGCATCGGCCTGCGCGCGATGGCGCAGCGCGACCCGCTGGTCGAGTACCAGCGCGAGGGCGGCGACATGTTCAACGCCATGATGGAGGCGTTCATGGAGGAGGTCGTCGGCTTCGTCTTCCACCTGGACGTCCAGGTCGAGCCGGCCGAGCCCGCCGCCCAGGTGGGGGTCGTGGCCGGTGCCGACGGACGGGCCGTGCAGATCGGCAGCCGCGACGGTTCCGACGACGCGAGCACGAACGGGAACGGCCACCGCCACCTCACCGAGACCGGTCCCGACCCCGACGGGCCGGGCGTCGAGGTCACCGAGGTCGAGGAGGTCGTGCTCGACGAGCCCGAGCTCCAGACCGCGGGCGCCCGTCCGCAGATCCGGGCCAAGGGCCTCGAGCCGCAGGCCCGTCGCCGCATGACCTACTCCGCGCCCGACGAGACGGGCGAGGGGGCCACGGCCGCCTCGGACGACCCGTACGCCGGGGTCGGCCGGAACGCGCCCTGCCCCTGCGGCTCGGGCAAGAAGTTCAAGATGTGCCACGGGCGTTCCGGGAGCTGAACCGCGCTGCACAGGTCGCCGTGCTGTCGTGCGGGGGTGAGCGTCCGTGACACCCTCCTGCGCACGGCTCGCCGTGCAGCTCTCGCCTGCGTCGGGCTGATCCTGGCCGCCGCGCCCCTCGGGGCGTCGGCGGCCGACGCGCTTCGGAACCCGTCCCCGGCCCCGTCCGCCTCGCCGCGGGTGCCGGTCGCGTCGCTCGACCCCGAGGCCCAGGCCGCCGTGCTCGGCCCGCTGCGGGCCGCCGCCGGCGCGGTCGACGGGATCGGGCGCGGCGCCCTGGCCGCCGTCTACGGCGGCGTCACGATCGACGCCGACGCGCGCCGGGTCGACGTCTGGCTGACCGACACCAGCCGCGCCCCCGACCTGCTCGACCTCGCCCGCGTGCGCGACCCGGGCCTGGTCACCGGGCAGGTCGTCGTCCACCGCGCCGCCGTCCCGCTCGTCACGCTCGACCGGGCCAGCCGGGCCGCCATGGCGCTGCGCGTCCGTGGCGAGGACGCCCCATACGCCGCCCACCCCGCCGACGACGCGTCGGGCGTCGTGCTCGAGGTCGCCCGCCCGGCCCGCTGGTCGGGCGTCGCCGGCCCCGAGGGCGTCCCCCTGACCGTCGTCGCCGGCACGCCGCGCCAGCCGCACGACTGGGACGCGGTCAAGTGGCACGACTCCGCGCCCTTCATCGGCGGCGACGTGCTCACCCCCGACGGGAAGCGCTACTGCACGGCGGGGCTGCCGGCGGTCCGCAGGTCCGACGGGCGGGCGGTCATGGTCACGGCGGCGCACTGCTTCGCCCAGGGCCAGCGGGTGCGCACCGGCGCGGGCGCGACCTGGGACTACGGCAACGGGCGCACCGGGCACCACGTCGGCACGGTGACCGCGCTGAACCGCACCTGGGACGCGGAGACCCTGGTCGGCGCCGACGACAACGCGGACGAGAGCGACACGTCGGGGTGGAAGCCGCTGACCAGCGTCGCCTACTCCTACCGCGGCGACTACGTCTGCCACTCGGGTGCCAAGTCGGCCGCCAAGGGCCACCCCACGCCGTGCGGGATCAAGGTCACCGACGACGACCTGTGGTTCCGCGAGGGCGGGCACGACGTCCGCGGGGTCGAGGGCGTCGACGTCCACGGCTGGGGCTCCGTCGGTGGCGACAGCGGGGGCACCGTGTTCGCGGTCGAGCCGCACGGCGAGCGCCAGCTGCGGGGGATGGTCTCCAGCGGCGGTGACGACGGCACCGCCGACCAGCGGCGGGTGGACTGGCCGGAGGCGGTCGACGTCTTCCGCGCCTTCCAGCTGAAGCTGAACCCCACCACCTGAGCCCCGGCGCGAGAGGCGCGCCGGACGCCGGTGTTGTCCGTCTCGCGCCGGTGTGGGCCGTCGGTGCGGAGCTCTTCCCGCCGGGCCGGTCGCTCCCGCAGGGTGGCGCGGTGACCACGTCGCCCGCCGTCCGCGTCCTGCCTGCGACCCGGCCCGAAGCCAGGACCTGGCTCGTCGGGACCGCGCGCGCCACCCCGCCGACGGCTCCGCCGCCGGAGACGCCGAGGCCGGAGCCGGGGCGCGTCGAGGTCGCGGGTCGGGGCTGGGGCGTCGGCCCCGCCGCCCACCTCCCGGATGCGACGCGCTGGGCGGCCTGGTGCGCGCTGGCGCTCGCCGAGGCCGCCCTCGGCCGGCGGCCCGCGACGCAGCTCGCCGGCTGGGTCAGCCCCCAGGTGCTCGCTGGGCTGGCCCGGCGCCAGCGGCTGCGCCCGGCCGGCCCGCCCGCACCCCGCACGGTGCTGCTGTCCGGGCGGGTGCAGCACCCCGCGGCTCAGGTGGCCGAGGTCAGCGCGGTGCTGCGCACGGGCGCCCGGCTGCTGGTGCTCGCCTTCCGGCTCGAGGGCGCGGACGGGCGGTGGGTGTGCACCGCGCTGGAGGCCGGCCTCACGCCGGGTCGTCGGGCGGGAGCGTCACCCCGAAGCCCAGCAGCGCCAGCCGCAGCAGCACCGGGCCCGGGCGCAGGAACTCGGTGATCTTGGCCGCGGTGAGCACGTCCAGCTCGGCGACCCGGGCGGGGTACGCGGCCCCGCCCCCGGCGCGCGCCCGCTGCAGGGCGGCGGTGTTGTGCCAGACCTTCTCGCGCGACTCGCGCAGGAACCGTCGGGAGGCCCACCGGTTCGCCGGGGCCAGCACGCGGTCGACGCCCCGGGTCTTCCAGCCGAGGTCGGCGTCCTCGGCCCGCACCCGGGCGAAGAGGACCTCGTCGATGCGCTGGTGGTCGCGGTCGCGAGCCTGGAGCAGGCCGGGGTCGGCGAAGTCGTCGTCGCTGACGACGGCGGCGACGGACTGGGGCAGGTCGAAGTTGATGTGGGCGTTCATCGCGAGCAGCAGGTGGCCGAGCGGGTGCATCGCGGGGTCCGCGCCGAAGGCGAGCCGCCACGGCCTGGGCACCTCGCCGCCCGCGAGGTCGGCGTCGTGGGCGCGCAGGAACAGATCGGCGAAGACCTCGTCCCACTCACTCACCCACGCCGGGTCCTCGAAGTGGCCGGCGGCGACGGCGTCGGCCACGGCGTCGGTCACCCGGGCGTACACCCCCAGGAACGTCGCCCGGTGCGCCGCCCTCGGCGGCAGGGACCCGAGCCGTTCCCGCAGGGCGGCCGCGACCTCCCGGACCTGCGTCGGATCACCGACGGTCACTGCACCGCCCGGAACCGGATCCGGCCGCCGACGGGGACCTGTCCGACGCGGTCGAGGTCGTGCCGCGCGACGACGGCGACGACCGGGTAGCCGCCGGTGACGGGGTGGTCGGCGGTGAAGAGGACCGGCTGGCCGTTCGGGGGGACCTGGACCGAGCCGGGCACCGTGCCCTCGCTCGGCAGCTCCTCGTCCCGCGACCGTTCCAGGGCGTGCTCCCCGGCCAGGCGCAGGCCGACCCGGTTCGAGCGCGGCGTGACGGTCCACTCCTGGCCGACGAACGTCGCCAGCGCGGCGGTGTCGAACCAGTCGTCCCGCGGCCCGAGCAGGACGTCCACCGTGGTCACCTCGCCGGGTGCGGGCAGGGCCGGTCCGGGCTCCGGGACCGCGGCGACCGCCGTCTCGTGGAGGTCCCCGACGGCGAGCACGGTCCCGGCCCGCAGCGGCGGCGGCCCGACGCCGGACAGCACGTCGGTCGAGCGGCTGCCGAGCACCGGCTCGGCGTCGACGCCGCCGCGGACGGCGAGGTAGGCGACCATCCCGTGCTCCGGCGTGCCGAGGTCGAGCTCGTCGCCGTCGTCCAGCCCGACGGCCCGGTCGCCCTCGACCCCGGGACCGTGCGCGCCGGTGACCGCGACGACGAGGTCGCCCCGCGCCCGGACGACCAGTCCGCCGCCGGCGACCTCGAGGGCTGCGGCGCCCGGCGGGTTGCCCACGAGCCGGTTCGCGCGGCGCAGCGCCCCGCGGTCCACCGCGCCCGAGCGGGCGACGCCCTGGCTGGCGCGGTCCGGCCGGCCGAGGTCGGCGACCACGCCGAGGGCTCCGGGGGCGAGCACCTCCAGCGCACGCTCGCCGGCGGCGGGCGCGGCCGGGGGAGCGCTCGTCGGCGTCGGCCGCTCGAGCGCGTCGGGACCGGCGTCGACGAACCGCACCCGCATGCCCGGCGCCAGCAGGGCCGGCTCCTCGCGGCCCAGGTCCCACATCGTCGCGGCGGTCCGGCCGACGAGCTGCCAGCCGCCGGGGCTCACCCGCGGGTACACCCCGCTGAACGGTCCGGCGAGGCCGACCGACCCGGCCGGGATGCTGGTCCGCGGCTCGGAGCGCCGGGGCACGTCGAGCGCCGGGTCGCCCCCGGACAGGTACGCGAACCCGGGCGCGAAGCCCGTGAACGCCACGGTCCACGGCGTCGCCGTGTGCCGGCGCACGACCTCGTCCGGCGCCAGCCCGCAGAGCCGGGCGACCTCCTCCAGGTCGGCGCCGTCGTAGCAGACGGCCACCTCGACGAGGGGGCCGTCGGCGACGCCCGCCGCCGTCAGCGGACGACCGCGCAGGTCGGCGGTCAGCGCCTCGGCGGTGACCACGGCGGGGTCGAACCGCACGAGGACGGTCCGGGCGGCGGGCACCAGCTCGCGCACGCCCGCCGGCGGGGCGGCGCTCAGGGCGCCGAACAGGGCCAGGGCCTCGTCCAGGTCCGCGACCTCGGCGAGCAGCCCGTCCGACCCGGCCCGTAGGACCCGTACGCGCTCCGTCACCGCCGCGCCGTCGCTCAGGCGGCCCGGGGCGCGGCGGCGAAGGACCGGAGCTCGACCCCGGCCGCGGTCAGCGCCGCGCGCACCGCCTGCGCCATCGCGACGGCGCCGGGGGAGTCGCCGTGCACGCAGATGGACCCGGCCTCGATCCGCACGGTGCTGCCGTCGACGGCCTGGAGGGACCCGGTCCGCGCCAGGGTCACCATCCGCTGCGCGACCTCGTCGGCGTCGTGCAGCACCGACCCCGGCTCGCGCCGGCTCACCAGCGCGCCCTCCGGGGTGTACGCGCGGTCGGCGAAGGCCTCGGCGACCACGCCCAGCCCGGCCTCCCGGGCCCGGTCCAGCAGGGGGGAGCCGGCGAGCCCGACGAGCGGCAGGTCGGCGTCGTACGCCCCGACCGCCTCGATCACCGCGCGGGCGTGCTTCGCGCCGGCGCCGTCCGCGTCGGCGATGGTGTTGTAAAGCGCGCCGTGCGGCTTCACGTAGCCGATCCGGGCACCGAGGGTGCGGCAGAGGCCGGCCAGCGCACCGATCTGGTAGACGACGTCGCCGACCAGCTCCGTCTCGGTCGCGTCGACGTAGCGGCGCCCGAAGCCGGCGAGGTCGCGGTAGGACACGTGGGCGCCCACGGCCACGTCGTGCTCGAGCGCCGTGCGAACCGTCGCGGCCATGGTCGCGGGGTCCCCGGCGTGGAAGCCGCAGGCCACGTTGGCGCTGGTCACCGCCGCGATCACCGCGGCGTCGTCGCCCAGCGACCAGCGGCCGAAGCCCTCGCCGACGTCGGAGTTCAGGTCCATCCGTGCACCCGCGTCCACGCCCACCTCGCGCTCCTCGTCCTCACCCGATCGTTGAACGATCGCACACGATCCCGACGGCGTCACACGCTGGTAACGTCCGAGGCGTGAGCGCGCAGGTCTCGGCCACGGTCGACCCCGAGGCTCCGTCGACCGCGACGGACCAGGCGGGCCGGGCCCGGCGGGCCGCCGACCACGTCCGCCAGGACATCCTGTCCGGCGTGCACCGGGTCGGTACGCGGCTCTCCGAGCCCCGCATCTCCCACGACCTCGGCGTCTCGCGCAACACCCTGCGCGAGGCGTTCCGGATGCTCGCCGAGGAGCGGCTGGTGGTCCACCAGCTCAACCGCGGCGTCTTCGTCCGCGTCCCCACCGTGCGCGACGTCTCCGAGCTGTACGACGTCCGCCGCCTCGTCGAGTGCGCCGCCGTCGCCACGCACCCCGGCGGCCGGGCCGGGCTCGAGCGGGTCGCGGCCACGCTGACGCAGGCCGACCGTGCGGCCCGCGCCGAGGACTGGGTCGGTGTCGGCACGGCGGACATCGACTTCCACCGCGAGCTCACCGCGCTCGGCAGCACGCGCATCGTCGCCCTCATGCAGAGCGTCTGGAACGAGATGCGGCTCGCCTTCCACGTCGTCGCGCGCCCCGACGCCTTCCACGGCTCCTACCTGACCCGCAACCACGCGATCCTCGACGCCACGGCCGACCAGGGCGGTCCGGCCGGCGCGGCGATGCTGCGCGCCTACCTCGACGAGGCCGAGTCCCAGGTGCTCGAGGCCTACCGCTCCCGCGGCTTCGCCTGAGCCGCTGAGCTCACCGGGCCAGCCGAGCCGCCCGCGCCGCGGCGGCCGCGGTGACCAGCGCGACCGTCTGGTCGACCACCGCCCGCCGGTCGGCCTCGAACGCCGCGTCGGTGAGCAGCGCCGGGTCGGCGGGGTACTCCAGGGCCGAGATGTGCAGGTGCCCGCCTGGGACGTCGTCGGCGCCGAGGGCGATCCGCAGCCGGTTCGAGCGGTACATGCTCTCGTTGCTCAGGTAGTCCCCGCCGGTCGCGGCCGCCGGTGTGCTGCCCGGGCTGGGGTCGGGGGCGGAGGTCAGCGAGGACGGGTCCGGGTAGGTGCCGGCCGGCCACTCCTGGATCCCGCGCTTGAGCACGACCGGCCACGGGCCGGTGCCGGCGGCCACCATCGCCGCGTGGGGGAGCGTGGTCTCGATCCACTCGGGGTTCGGCTCGGGCTGGGGCCAGCGCGCCGCCCGGGCGACCGGTCCGAAGTGCTGGTCGCGCTGGTTGTCCGGCGTGCCCCCGCGGGTGCACCCCGCCCACCGCTCGACGTCCATCCGGCCGCGCGCCGTCATCGAGATGGTCATGATCAGGTCGGCCCGGTCCGCGCCGGGGAGCAGCACCGGTCCGAACGCGTCCTCGACGACGCCCTGGTCGAACTCGCCGTAGACGACCGGCAGCACCACGGCCCGCACCACCGCGTCCCCGGCCGGCGTCGCGAGCCGGGCCCCGTCCAGCTGCAGCGCGGCCGCGCCGGAGGGGTTCGAGTGCCGGACGCTGTCGTCCAGCCCGAAGACGTCGAAGCCGCTGACCATCACCCGCAGGTCGCCCGGCCGCGCGTCGGGCCACCAGGCGTTCCCTGAGCCCGTCGAGGGGTCGATGCCCCGCGAGGTCCGGTCGAGGATCCGCAGCAGCGCGTAGCGCTGGTGCTGCCCGGTCAGCAGCGGCGACCCCGAGGTCCGCAGCAGCGCGCTGAGCGAGAGGCGCGCCCAGTAGAGCGGGCGGTCGTCGTGCGCGTCCAGGTCGCCCGTCCGGCTGCGGCCCTGCGCACGGTCCACGGCGGCGGTCCAGAGCCGGGCGCCGGCGGACCGGACGGCGGCGGTCAGCTCGGCGAGCGAGCCCGCCGCCTCGAGGTCCCCGCCGAGCTCGGCCACGAGGGCGTCGAAGCCCGACCGCTGCAGGAGCTGGTCGGCCGCCGGGACCGCGCCCGGGACGAGGGTGTCGAAGCGCCGCTGCTCCTCGACGGTGAGCGGGGCCGGGCGCGCCGGCGCCGGGTGGGGGTGGTGTCCGTCGTCGCCTGGCTCATCGCGTGCCGCCCTGTCTCGTCGGAGTGTCGCGGATCGGAGTCTTGCGGAATCGTTGAACGATCCCTAGGTTACCGAACGACGCCATCCACCCGGCGTCCCCTCTCGTCCCTCGTACGAAAGGCGGCAGGCGTGCTCGTCCTGCTCGGAATCCTCGTCGTGGTCGTCGGCTTCGCGCTGCGGCTCAACCCGATGCTCGTGGTCACGGTGGCCGGTCTGGTCACCGGCTTCCTCGGCGGCATGAACCTGCTGGAGGTCCTCGACGCCTTCGGCACCGGCTTCGCCGGCAGCCGATCGGTGAGCATCTTCCTGCTCGTGCTCCCGGTCATCGGCCTGGTCGAGCACTTCGGCCTGCAGCAGCAGGCCCGCCGGCTCGTCTCCCGGCTGGCCCGGCTCAGCGCGGGCGGCATCCTCGCCGGCTACCTGCTCGTGCGCCAGGTGACGGCCGCCATCGGCCTGATGAGCATCGGCGGCCACGCGCAGACGGTGCGCCCGCTGGTCGCCCCGATGACCGAGGCGGCGGCCCAGCGCAAGTACGGCGCGCTGCCCGACCACGTGGTCCAGCGGCTGCGGGCCTTCGCGGCCAGCACGGACAACGTCGGCGCCTTCTTCGGCGAGGACATCTTCGTGGCGGTCGGCGCGGTCCTGCTGATCACGTCGTTCGTCGACACCACGTACGGCTACACGCTCGCGCCGCTCCAGGTGGCCCTGTGGGCCATCCCGACCGCCGTCGTCGCGCTGCTGATCCACGGCACGCGGAGCCTGCTGGTCGACCGGTCGCTCAATCGCGAGATGAGCCGCATCGGCACCGTCGCGGAGGTGGCCCGGTGATCCAGGTCGAGTGGTTCTACTGGCTGATGGGGCTGTTCTTCGTCGGCGTCGGCGTGCTCGTCGCCCGCGACGCCAGCAACCCCAAGCGCGGCACCAGCGGGCTCTTCTGGATCCTGCTCGGGCTCTGCTTCCCGTACAGCTCCTTCGTCGTGGCCAAGACCGCGCCCCCGTGGATCCTCGGCGTCGCCATCGTCGTCATCGCGGTGCTGGCCGGCACCGGCCAGCTCGCCAAGAGCGGCAGCGCCACGGCGTCGACCGACGACGGGGACGTCGAGGGCGCCGACCTCGACCGCGACGCCTCCGGGCGCGGGCCCGTCGGGCCCTCACCGGCGCGGGGCAGGACGGGCGGGGCGAGCGTCGCCACCGCTCCGGTGCTCGCGCAGCGCGAGGCCAGCGCCGAGCGCTACGGCAACAAGCTCTTCATCCCGGTGCTGGCCATCCCCGTCATCACCGCGCTCTGCGCGATCGCGGGCCCGTACGTGGTCATCGGCGGCACGCCGCTGCTGCAGAAGGGCAGCGAGACCGTCATCGGCCTCTCGGCCGCGGGCATCATCGCGATCGTCATCGCCATGGTCCTGTTCAAGCTGCGGACGCCGGCGCTCGCGCTGACCCAGGGCCGCCGGCTCACCGAGGACCTCGGGTGGGCGCTCGTGCTCCCGCAGCTGCTCTCGGTGCTCGGCCTCGTCTTCGCGACGGCGGGGGTCGGCAACGCGATCGGCAGCACGGTGTCGGCCGTCCTGCCGAAGGGTTCGCTGCTGCCCGCGGTGATCCTCTACTGCGTGGGCATGGCCGTGTTCACCGTGATCATGGGCAACGCCTTCGCCGCGTTCCCGGTGCTCACCGCGGCCATCGGCTACCCGGTCCTGGTCGCCGCCATGGGCGGCAACCCGCCGGCGGTCTTCGCGATCGGCATGCTGTCGGGCTACTGCGGGACGCTCTGCACGCCGATGGCCGCGAACTTCAACATCGTCCCGGTGGCGCTGCTGGAGCTCAAGAGCAACTACGCGGTGATCCGCCAGCAGCTGCCCACCGCGGTCCCGCTGCTCGTCGCGAACATCGTGATCATGTACGTGGTCGCCTTCTGAGCGGCGTCGACCTGGCGGCCCTCGCCCGGACCGCGGTCGGCAACGCGACGCGCGAGCACCCGTACGCGCTGGTCGCGGTGGTCAACGGGCCCGAGGACGTCCAGCAGCCGCGCGAGCGGCACCCCGCGTTCCACGGCTGCTACGACTGGCACTCGGCGGTGCACACGCACTGGCTGCTGGTCCGGCTGCTGCACGAGCACGCCGGCCCCGCGAGCACCGTGGACGGTGAGGCCGTCGCCGCCGTGCTCGACGACCACCTCACGCCCGCGAACCTCGCCGCGGAGGCCGCGGTCCTGCGCCGCGAGCCGTCGTTCGAGCGGCCGTACGGCTGGGCGTGGCTGGCGATGCTGGGCGCCGCGTGCACCGCCGCCGCGGCGGACGGCGTGCCCGGGGCGCAGGCCTGGGCCGACGCGGTGCGGCCGGCGGCCGACGTCGTCGCCGACCTCGTGCTCGCGTGGCTGCCGCAGGCCGGGCGCCCGGTGCGCGACGGCACGCACGCGAGCACGGCGTTCGCGCTGGCGCTGCTGCTCGACGCCGCCAGGCCGCTGGGGCGCGACGACCTGGCCGCGGCGGTGCGCGCGTACGTCGAGGAGTGGTTCGTGCCCGACGCCGACGCGCCGCTGCGCTGGGAACCGTCGGGCCACGACTTCCTCTCGCCCGGGCTGGCGGAGGCCGACCTGGTGCGCCGGGTGCTGCCCGCCGGAGGGTTCGGCGCGTGGCTGTCCGCGTTCTGGCCGGGCCTCGACGCGGCGCAGCCGCAGACCCTGCTGGAGCCCGTCGCCGTGCCCGACCGCACCGACGGCCAGGTCGGTCACCTCGACGGGCTGAACCTGTCCCGCGCGGCCGCGCTCGCGCACCTGGCCGACGCACTGCCGGCTGACGACGCGCGGCGTCCGGTGCTCACGCGCTCGGCGGGGCGGCACCGGGAGGCGGGGTTCGCCGCGCTGGCCGAGACGGGCTTCATGAGCACGCACTGGTTGGGCAGCTTCGCGCTGCTGGCGCTCGACGCGGGCCGATGACAGGGCCGGCGCTGACGGACCGGTCCGTCCGGGGTGGGGGAGGGGACGGCAGGATGGGTCTCGTGACCGCATCCGACACCAGTCTCGCTGGCGTGACCAGGGGCGGGCGACGCTGCTCGCGGCCCTGGTCGCGCTCTGCGTCCTTGTCTACCACTTCTGCGCCACGACGCAACACCACCGCGCCGACTGGTCTGGTGGTGGTCCCATGACGGACGCCGCACCCGAGCGCGAGGTCCTCACCTGGGACCTCTACGGGCAGGGGTCCCGCGAGCTCGCGCAGGCCGTCGCCGACAGCGGCTACGTGCCCGACGTCGTGCTGGGCATCGCCCGCGGCGGGCTCATCCCCGCCGGCAGCCTGGCCTACGCGCTGGACTGCAAGAACCTCTTCACGATCAGCGTCGAGTTCTACACCGGCGTCGACAGCCGCCTGGACGTGCCGGTCATGCTGCCGCCGTTCCTCGACGCGCACGACCTCGACGAGTCCTCCGTGCTCGTCGTCGACGACGTGGCCGACACCGGCCGCACGCTGGAGCTGGTCGCGCAGTTCTGCGCCGGGCACGCGCGCGAGATGCGGACGGCGGTGCTGTACGAGAAGCCGCACTCGGTGATCTCCTGCGACTACGCCTGGCGCCGCACGGACCGCTGGATCAACTTCCCGTGGTCCACCGAACCGCCGGTCACCGGCCGGAGCGGTGTCCTCGACGCCTGAGGCCCGCTCGCTCGTCCTCCGCGAGGACGGCGAGCCGGTCGCGGAGGCGGAGCTGGGCGGAGACCTCCCGGTCCTGCACGTCGAGCGCCTCTGGGTGGGGCCGGGGCGGCTCGACGTCCTTGGAACGCTCGCGGGGTGGGTCCGCGACCACGCCGCGGGCTCCGGGGCGACCGTGCTGGAGCTCGAGGTGCCGGTCGACGACCCGGTGCGGACCGCCCTCGCCGACGGCACCCGGCTGCTCGGGGAGCGCATGACCAAGCCGCTGACCGCTGAGCCGCAGATCCGGCCGGGGTTCGCGTGGCGCGTGATGACGCCGGAGGAGCTCGGACCCTGGCAGGAACGGTCGGTGGCGGTATACGCGCAGGACGGCCTCGACGGCTTCGGCGGGGACCTGGAGCTCGCCCTCGCCGACGCGCGGGAGGACTTCGCCCGCCTGCTGCCCGACGGGCTGGGCACCGCGGACACGTCGCTGGGGGTCCTCGAGGCCGACGGCGTGCCGGTCGGGCACCTCTGGGTCCGCCACCACCGAGCACCCGGGATGTCCTACGTCTACGACGTGGAGGTCGACGAGGTTCACCGCGGCCGGGGGCACGGGCGCTCGGCCATGCTCGTAGCGGAACGGCTCGCCCGCGAGGCCGGCGACGAGGTCCTCGGTCTGCACGTCTTCGGCTGGAACGTGGTCGCGCGGTCGCTGTACCGCAGCCTCGGCTACACGCTGGTCAGCTCCACGCACGACCTGCTCGCGCCGGCCTGACCGCCACCCTGCTCAGACGACGAGCGAGGACTGGATCGAGTAGTGCGCGGCCTGGTAGACGTGCCGGCCGAGCTCCACGAACTGCCCGACGTCGTCGTACGCCGTGCGCTCGACCGTGAGGCACGCCGACGGCACCTCGGAGTCGAGCAGCTCGGCCTCCTCCTCGGTCATCAGCCGGGCCGAGATGCGCTGGTGGGCGATCTTGAGGTTGACGCCGAGGGCGCGCAGGTGGCCGTAGAGGCTCATCCCGTCCTCGACGTCGGCGCGGGTGATGTCGAAGCGGGCCGGGAGGTAGTTCGTGAGGATGGCCAGGGGCACCTCGTCGGCGAGCCGCAGCCGGCGGATGGTGACGAAGTCGCCCTCGGTCACCTCGTCGGCCTCCAGCGCGTCGCGGACGTCGTCGTCGAGCGGCCCGACGCTGAACTGCAGCAGCCGGCTGCTCGGCACCCGGCCCGCCTTGGCGAGGTCCTCGTTGAGGCTCGAGAGCCGCTCGTCGCGGCGGAACTGCGAGCGGACGACCTGGGTGCCGACGCCGCGCTTGCGGACCAGCATCCCCTTCTTGACGAGCTCCTGGATCGCCTGCCGCGCGGTGGGCCGTGACAGGCCCAGCCGGGTGGTCAGGGACAGCTCGTTCTCGAGGCGGTCACCAGGGGCGAGCTCGCCGGAGGTGATCGCGTGCTCGATGGACTGCGCGAGCTGGTGGTAGAGCGGCACCGAGGAGCTGCGGTCGAGCGTGATGTCGAGCTCGCGCGCGATGGCGCCCTGCGTCATGGCGCCACCCTAGGCCCGCCAGGAGTGCTTGTCAGCACAAAGAGGCCTGCGCTCGCGGGCGCGTCGCCGACGCCTGGCACGGTTCCCGTCAGGCGGGGACGTCGACCCAACGCCGCTCCCGGGCCGAGACGGCCATGGCGTCCACGAGCCGGGCGGCGCGCAGCGCGTCGGTGATCGTCGCCCCCTGCGGCGTGCCGCTCGCGATCGAGCGCAGCAGCCGGTGCGCCTCGACGACCTTGAGGTCGTCGTAGCTCATGGCGATCCCGGAGCCGGGCTGGAAGGCGGACAGCTCGCCGTCGCCGGGGCTCACGAGGTGGGTCGCGAACGCGGCGTCGGTCACCTCCTGGTCCAGGCACACCTTCAGCTCGCCCATCCGGCGGAAGTCCCACGCCAGCGCGCCGCGGTCGCCGTGCACCTCGATGCCGTACGTGCACTGCTCGCCGACGGCGACCCGGCTCGACTCGAGCGTGCCGCGCGCGCCTCCCGCGAAGCTCAGCAGGGCGCCGGCGTAGTCCTCGTTCTCGACCGGGGCGAGGGCACCCGTGCCGCGGGCCGTGTGGGCGAAGGCGGCGCCGGTCAGGGCCGGGCGCTCGGTGATGAAGGTCGCGGTGTCGCAGACCAGCGACTCCACCTCGCCGACCACGTAGCGGCCCAGGTCGATGCCGTGGCTGACCAGGTCGCCGAGCACGCCCGAGCCCGACCACCGGTTCTGGTAGCGCCAGGTCAGCGCGCCCTCGGGGTGCGCGGCGTAGTCGGCGAGCATGGTGATGCGGACCTGCTCGACCCGGCCGAGGCGGCCCTCGGCGACGAGGCTGCGGGCCAGCTCGACGGCGGGCGCGTTGCGGTAGTTGAAGCCGACGGCGCTCTGCACGCCGGCGGCCGCGACCGCCTCGGCGATCTCGGCGGTCTCCTCCGCGTCCCGTCCGGCGGGCTTCTCCAGCCACAGGTGCTTGCCGGCGCGCGCCGCCGCCACGGCGACGTCGCGGTGGATGAAGTTCGGGCCGGTGATGCTGACGACGTCGATGTCGTCGCGCTCGACGAGCTCGTGCCAGTCCGCGTGGACGTCGGCGAACCCGTACGCGGACACCGCCCGGGCGAGGCGCTCGTCGGCCGCGTTGTCGGCGACGGCGACCAGCACGGGCCGCAGCGGCGCGTCGAGGTAGTGCTGGCCGACGCGCGTGTACGCGCGGGCGTGCACCTGGCCCATCCAGCCGAGCCCGACCACCCCGACGCGGAGCGGGGCGGGCCCGGCGGGGAGCGTGTTCGTGGACGTCATCGTCGTGATGCCTCTCGAGCGTCGGCGCAAGGCGCCATTTGTCAGGACATGGACGCTAGCAGCCTCACGGGGAGAAGAGCAGCACCAGCCCGGCGCTGGTGTAGCCGACCATCAGCACGAGCATCGGCCACTGCCCGCGCAACGCCTTCTCCGGCGGCAGCAGGCTGACCGCCTTCTCGTGCGCGGCCACGGCGCCGAGGACGTGCCCGGCGACGATCGCGATCAGCTGGACCAGCGCCACGGCGGTCGGGTGGTCGGCGATGGAGGAGTCCACGCGCCAGCCGCCGGTGCCGAGCAGGTCCCAGCCCCGCCCGAGCGGGTCGGAGAGGTTCACGGCGACGCGCTGGCCCTCGATGACGAGCAGCGTGAAGTAGTGGGCGACGGCGTACCCGACGACGATCGGCACCAGCGAGCCGGCCATGGCCCGCGCGTACGTGCGCGGGCCGGCGGTGCCGTAGCGGGCCATCCAGGCCGCGGCCAGGCTGAAGGTGACGAGCACGATCGCGATCATCACGAGCAGGCCGGCGGTCGCCCAGAGCACGGCGGGCACCGCGGAGGACTGCACCGTCCGCAGCCACCACGAGGTGTTCGTGAAGCTGTCGAAGGCGGTGCTGCCGAGGAGCACGGACACGACACCGACCGTCCCGACGCCGGGACGCCAGGCGGTCAGCCCGGCGAGCGGGTTGACGAGGCGGAGGGTGTCCCCGCTGCGGTGCCAGGGCGAGAGGCGGGCGACGGTCGTGGAGTAGACCTCGAAGGGGTCGGACGCCGCGAACCACCGCTCGCCGAACACGATCGCCCCCAGCACCACGACGACGAGCCAGGCCAGGGCCCAGACCCGCAGCACGGGCAGCGTCGTGCGGTCGGGCTGCACGAGCTCGAGCCAGGTGAAGGCGGCCAGGTGGATCGCCCCCGGCCACTGCCCGAAACCGCGCGGGATCTCGAGCAGGCCCTCGCGGGGATCGGTCCGGGCGACGGCGCACAGCAGGCGGTGCAGCGTGCGGAGCGGGCTGACGACGCGCCAGAAGGGGCCGAGCAGCAGCGACAGCGGGACGAGCCCGACCCACATCCAGACGAAGACGAAGCCGAAGACCGGGTTGGTCAGCAGGTCGCGCCCGGCGAACAGGGCCGCCGCGACCACGAGGAACAGCGCCAGCACCACGACGCGGGCGACCGTCCGGGTGCCGCGTCCGTCGACGAAGCGGGTCAGCCGGGGCAGCCCGACGCCGCCGACCGTGGCGTAGCGAGGACGCTTCCAGGCCAGCCCGAGCACGACGAAGGAGACGACGAGGGCCACGCCGGCGCCGACGACGACGAACGGGAAGGGCAGCGGCAGGTCGTGGCGCGACGCGATGCCGTGCAGCGGGGCGAGCAGGGGTGCGAGGGCGTACGGGGGCAACGCGGGTGCCTAGCTGACGTTCAGGACGACGATGACCTTCTCCAGGTGGTGCGACTCGATCTCGAAGCTGCCCGGCGAGGTCGGCGTGAAGCTCCCCGTCGTGGGCGTGCCCGCCGGCACCTCGAGCTCGTAGCCGTCGCCGCCCGTGTGCGCGTGGATCTCGTCGGCCTGGTCGCTCGTCACCTGCAGGACGACCTTCTCGCCGACCTTGGCCGTCATCTTCTCGCCGTTCGGCGTGACCTGGCCGCCGGCGATGGTGATGGGGATCGTGAGCACCTGGGCGCCGCCGTCCGCGGACGCGACCAGGCTGCTCGAGGGGCTGGGGGCGCTGGACGCCCCTGGTCCGCCGCAGCCGGCCGCCAGGACCAGCACCGCTGCCAGGGCCCATCCGTGCGCTCGTCGCACCGTTCGTCTCCGCTCTGCTCGTGGCTCGGGGCCTCCAGCATGCGTGACCGACCTGTCAGCTCGGCCCGAACCGTTCCACGCGGACGTCGGCGGCGGGCACCTCGAGGCCCAGCAGCAGCGCGCTCGCGGACTCGGCGAACCCGGCCGACCCGCACACGAACGCCGTCCAGCCGTCCCCGCGGCCCTCGACCAGCGGCGCGACCTCCTCGGGGCGCAGCCGCCCGGCGGCCCGCCCGTCGCGCCCGGCCTCGCGGCTGAGCGCCAGGACGGCGCCGGCGTCGCGCAGCTCGTCGCCGTACGGGAGGTCGTCCCAGGTCCGCGCAGCCGCCACCAGCCGGAGCCGGTCCGTCGCCCCGGTGTGCCGAGCGTGGCGCAGCATCGCGACGAGCGGGACGACGCCGGTCCCGCCGCCGATGCCGAGGCCCGGGGTGTCTCCGCGCCACACGAACCAGCCGCCGATCGGGCCGCGCACGTCCAGCGCGTCGCCGACGCCGACCTCGTCGGCGAGGTAGGTCGAGACCTCCCCGTCGTCGAGGCGCTCGACGTAGAGCTCGATCAAGGGGTCGTCGGGGGAGGAGGAGAGCGAGTACGAGCGCTGCGCGGTGTAGCCGTCGGGCGCGGTCAGCCGGACGACGTAGTGCTGCCCGGGAAGGTGGTCGACCCGGTCGGGCACCTCGAGGCGCAGCATCACCCCGCGCGGGTGCGGGTGGGTGACCTTCCGCACCGTCGCGGTGCGCCAGCCGCCGGCCGGTGCCGACGCCGCGCTGCCGGGCGTCGTGGAGAGCTCAGTCACCCTGGTAGCGCTGCTCGCGCCAGGGGTCGCCGAGGTCGTGGTAGCCGTTGACCTCCCAGAAGCCCTGCTGGTCGTGCTCGAGCAGCGTGAGCCGGGTGACCCACTTGGCCGACTTCCAGAAGTACAGGTGCGGCACCAGCAGGCGCACCGGGCCGCCGTGCTCGCGGGTCAGCGGCTTGCCGTCGGCCGTCCAGGCGATCCACGCCTGACCGCCGCGCAGGTGCTCCAGCGGCAGGTTGGTCGTGTAGCCGGTGGTCGACGTCGCGAGCACGTACGCGGCCTCGTCCTGCACGCCGACGGCGTCGAGCAGCACGTCCACGCTCACGCCCGACCACGTCATCCCGAACTTCGACCACGTCGTGACGCAGTGGATCGGGCCCTCGTAGTCGGACTGCGGCAGCGCGTGCATCTCGTCCCACGACCACGTGGTCGGGGTGTCGACGAGGCCGTCGACGCTCATCGTCCAGCGCTGGGGGTCGAGGTGCGGGGTCACCTCGGCGGTCAGGACGGGCCACTCGCGGCCCGCGTCGTACTGCCCGGGCGGGAGGTCGCTGCGCGGGGGGCGGCGCCGTCCGCCGAACCCGTGGGAGACGGTCATGGCCAGAGGTTACGGGGCGGGGCGGGGCGCTCGCTACGGTGTGGCCATGCCAGAGCTCGTCGCCGCGCTCGACCAGGGGACCACCAGCACGCGTTGCATGCTCTTCGACCACGAGGGGCGCGAGGTGGCGCGCCACCAGCTGGAGCACGAGCAGATCCTGCCGCGCTCGGGCTGGGTCGAGCACGACCCCGACGAGATCTGGGAGCGGACCCGCACGGTGGCCAAGAAGGCGCTGCGCCGGGCGAAGGCCGACCTGTCCGACGTCGCCGCCGTCGGCATCACCAACCAGCGCGAGACCACCGTCGTGTGGGACCGGCGGACCGGGCGGCCCTGCTACAACGCCATCGTCTGGCAGGACACCCGGACCGACTCGATCGCCGCGGCGCTGGAGCGCGACGGGCACGCCGACCTGATCCGGGAGCGTTCCGGGCTCCCGCCGGCCACCTACTTCGCGGGCGGCAAGCTCAAGTGGATCCTCGAGAACGTCGACGGCGTGCGTGAGGGGGCCGAGGCGGGCGACCTGCTCTTCGGCACCATCGACACCTGGCTGCTGTGGAACATGACCGGCGGGGTCGACGGCGGCGTCCATCTCACCGACGTCACCAACGCATCGCGCACGATGCTCATGAACCTCGAGACCCTCGCCTGGGACCCCGAGCTGCTCGACGTCTTCGGCGTCCCGGAGCGGATGCTGCCCGAGATCCGCCCGTCGTCGGACCCGCACCTGTTCGGCCACACGCAGGCCAAGGGCGGTCTCTGGAAGGCCGAGATCCCGATCGCCGGGGTCCTCGGCGACCAGCACGCGGCCATGGTCGGGCAGGTGTGCCTGTCCGCCGGCGAGGCCAAGAACACCTACGGCACGGGCAACTTCCTGCTCATGAACACGGGCGAGGAGCTCGTCCGCTCCGAGAACGGCCTGCTGTCGACCGTCTGCTACCAGCTCGGCGACGCCAAGCCCGTGTACGCCCTCGAGGGCTCGATCGCCGTCACCGGCTCGGCGGTCCAGTGGCTGCGCGACCAGCTCAAGATCATCGGCGACGCTGCGGAGAGCGAGGCGCTTGCCCGCTCGGTCGACGACAACGGCGGCGTGTACTTCGTGCCGGCCTTCTCGGGGCTGTTCGCGCCCTACTGGCGCTCGGACGCGCGCGGCGCGATCGTCGGGCTGTCGCGCTACAACACCAACGCCCACGTCGCGCGGGCCGCGCTGGAGGCGATCTGCTACCAGAGCCGCGACGTGGTCGACGCCATGGAGGCCGACTCGGGGGTCCACCTCGACGTCCTCAAGGTCGACGGCGGCGTGACGGCCAACGACCTGTGCATGCAGATCCAGTCCGACGTCCTCGGCGTCGAGGTGAGCCGGCCCCAGGTGGCCGAGACCACGGCGCTCGGGGCGGCGTACGCGGCCGGGCTGGCGGTGGGCTTCTGGTCCGACCCCGACGAGCTGCGCGAGAACTGGCACGAGGACGCTCGCTGGAGCCCCCAGCAGGACGAGGCCGCGCGCGAGCAGGGCTACGCCGGCTGGAAGAAGGCCGTCGAGCGCACGTACGGCTGGGTCGACGTCGAGTAGGACCCCCGTGGGCGGGGAGGGGACAATCGGTCCCATGGCTTCTGCGAGCACCTCCCTGAGCACCCCCCTGAGCCCCGCCGCCCGCGCCGACGCGCTGCGCCGGATGGGCACCGAGGAGCTCGACGTCCTCGTTGTCGGCGGGGGCGTCGTCGGGGCCGGGGCCGCGCTCGACGCCGTGACCCGCGGGCTCAAGGTCGGGCTCGTCGAGGCCCGCGACTGGGCCGCTGGCACGTCGAGCCGGTCGAGCAAGCTCTTCCACGGCGGCCTGCGCTACCTCGAGCAGCTGAACTTCGCGCTCGTCTTCGAGGCGCTCAAGGAGCGCAAGCTCGCCCTCGAGACGCTCTGCCCGCACCTGGCCCACCCGGTCGAGTTCCTCTACCCGCTGCAGAAGACCGGGATCGACCGTGCGTACGCCGGCCTGGGCATCGGCGTCTACGACGTGATGGGTGCCGGCCGGGGTGTTCCGTCGCACCTGCGCCACCACGGCAGGCGCAAGACCTACGAGGACTTCCCGTCCGCGAAGCCCGGCGCGCTGACCGGGTCGATCACCTTCTACGAGGGCCAGGTCGACGACGCCCGGCACACGATGATGATCGCCCGCACGGCCGCGCACTTCGGCGCGCTGGTGGCGAGCAGCGCCCGCGTCAGCGGCTTCACGCGCACCGCCGGCCGCATCACCGGGGCGACGGTCACCGACCTCGAGACCGGCGGCGCCGTGGAGGTCCGCGCCAAGCACGTGATCAACGCGACCGGCGTCTGGGTCGACGAGATCCAGGAGATGATCGGCGGGCGCGGGCAGTTCCGCGTGCGCGCCTCGAAGGGCATCCACCTGGTCGTGCCGCGCGAGCGGATCAGCTCACGCACCGGGATCATCACGCGGACCGAGAAGAGCCTGCTCTTCGTCATCCCGTGGGGGAACTTCTGGTTCATCGGGACCACCGACACCGACTGGGCCCTCGACCTCGCGCACCCGGCCGCCAGCGCGGCCGACATCGACTACGTGCTCGAGCACGTCAACGCGCTGCTCCTCGACCCGCTGACCCGCGACGACGTCATCGGCGTCTACGCCGGCCTGCGGCCGCTGCTGGCGGGCGAGGACGAGTCGACGTCCAAGCTGTCGCGCGAGCACGCCGTGTCCTCCCCGGCGCCGGGCCTGACCGCGGTCGCCGGCGGCAAGTACACGACCTACCGGATCATGGCCATGGACGCCGTGGACGCGGCCGTGAAGGATCTCGACGCCGGCACCGGTCCGTCGATCACCGAGGACGTCCCGCTGGTGGGCGCCGACGGTTACCACGCGCTCTGGAACTCGCGCCGGCTCCTGGCCGAGCGGACCGGGCTGGAGCAGAGCTGGGTCGAGCACCTGCTGAACCGCTACGGCTCGCTGCTGCCCGAGCTCCTCGACCTCGTCGAGGCCGACCCGACGCTCGCCGAGCCGCTGGCCGACGCGCGGGAGTACCTGCGGGTCGAGGCCGTGTACGCCGCCTCCCACGAGGGGGCCCTGCACCTCGACGACGTCCTCGCCCGCCGCACCCGCGTGTCCATCGAGACGTGGGACCGCGGGACGAAGGTCGCCGAGGAGGTGGCCCGGCTGGTCGCTCCGGTGCTCGGCTGGGACGACGCCGACGTCGCGCGCGAGGTCGAGCACTACGTCGCCCGCGTCGCCGCCGAGCGCGAGTCGCAGACCCAGCCCGACGACCTGACCGCCGACGCCGCCCGCGTCGGCGCGCCGGACGTCCGGGTGGGCGCGCCCTCCTGAGACCCGCCGAGAGGTAGTTTGCCGCGCCTTTCGAGCGTCTTTTCGCGCGGCAACCTACCGCTCGCCGGGCAAGGGGGAGGGCGCTAGAGGTGGTCGCGGCCCGTGTGGCCGGGGGCGTTGCGCAGGCGCTCGGCCTGCTCGGCCGCGGCGTCGACGTTCGCCTGGCGCCGGGCCTCCTCCTCCTCGGTGATGCCGTTGTTCTGCTCGGGGTGGCGCAGCTCGGAGAGGCTGTCGCCCGGCTTCACGCCGGCCTTCATGTCCGCGGGCCCGTCGGTCTGCGACTCCGGGCTCGTCTGCCGGCTGGTGGGCTCGTGGCTGGTCTCGCTCGGGTCGGTGCTCGTCTGGTGGCTGCTCTCGCTCATGCTCCCTTCCTACCCGCGGGCGCGCAGGCTCAGCAGCCCGGCCTGCGTGGGCCCGAAGCCGCACCGCGCGTAGAAGGCCGCGAGGTGCGGCTCGAAGTCGACGTGCAGCCACGCGCAGCCCGCCTCGGCCGCGCCGGCGGCCGCGCGTCGCACCAGCTCGGCGCCGACGCCCTGCCCCTGCCGCTCGGGCGCGACGCAGGTGTCGAGGAGGAACGCGTGGACCCCGCCGTCCCAGGCGACGTTGACGAACCCGACCAGCGCCGCCCTCGGCCCGTCCCCGACCGCGTACGCCTCGACCCAGGTGAGGCTGTGGTGGTGGAGGCGACGGTTCCAGGGCAGCACCGGGCCGGGCTCGCCGAAGGCCGCGTCGTGCAGGGCGGAGAGGGCGACGTCGTCCACCGGACCGCGTACCCGGTAGCAGATCGACGCCCCCACGTCCCGAGCCACGAGCGCCCCTAGTCCTCAGGCTCGTAGTCGAGGTTGGGCGCGAGCCAGCGCTCGGCCTCGGCCTGCGTCCAGCCCTTGCGCGCCGCGTAGTCGGCGACCTGGTCGCGGCCCAGCCGGCCCACGACGAAGTACTGGCTCTGCGGGTGCCCGAAGTACCAGCCGCTGACCGCCGCGCCCGGCCACATCGCCATCGACTCGGTCAGCGAGATGCCCACCGTCCGCTCCACGTCGAGCAGCTCCCACAGCGTCCGCTTCTCGGTGTGGTCGGGGCAGGCGGGGTAGCCCGGCGCCGGCCGGATGCCGCGGTAGCGCTCGGCGATCAGGTCGTCGTTGGCCAGGTGCTCGTCGGCGGCGTAGCCCCAGAACTCCCGGCGCACGCGCTGGTGCAGCCGCTCGGCGAACGCCTCGGCCAGCCGGTCGGCGAGCGACTCCAGCAGGATGGCGCCGTAGTCGTCGAGGTCGGCCTTCAGCCGGGCCACGTGCTCGGCCGACCCGTGGCCCGCCGTGACCGCGAACGCCCCGACGTAGTCGGCGAGCCCGCTGTCCTTCGGCGCCACGAAGTCGGCCAGCGACCGGTTCGGGACGCCCTCGCGGTGCCGGCCCTGCTGGCGCAGGTGGTGCAGCACCGTCCGCACCTGGGTGCGGGACTCGTCGGTGTAGACCTCGAGGTCGTCGCTGCCCCGACCGAGCGAGCTCGCCGGGAACAGTCCGAACGTCCCCGCCGCGCGCAGCCACTTCTCCCGCGTCAGCCGGTCGAGCATGCGCTGCGCGTCGTCGTAGAGCCGGCGTGCGACCGTCGACGTCGCCGGGTTGTGCAGCAGGTCGGGGAAGCGGCCCCGCATCTCCCAGGCGCCGAAGAACGGGCTCCAGTCGATGTACTCGCGCAGCTCGTCGAGGTCGTAGTCGGCGAACGTCCGCGTGAACGAGGCCACCGCGTGCGAGCCCGTGGGCTCCTCCGAGGTGTGCACGTCGCGCGCCTGCTGGAGCAGCATCCGCGGGCGGACGGGGCGGTGCTCGGTGTCCCACTCCAGCGGCGAGGCGTGGACCTTCGCCTCGGCGTACGGGCGCAGCGGACGTTCGGTGCGCTTGGCGCCGTGACGCTCGCGCAGCGAGGCGTAGTCCGCGGCGACGGACTCGAGCAGAGCCGGGCGGCGCTCGTCGGACAGCAGCGAGGCGACGGTCGGGACCGAGCGCGAGGCGTCCTTGACCCAGACGACCGGGCCCGAGTAGCGCGGCGCGACCTTGACCGCGGTGTGCGCGCGGGAGGTCGTCGCCCCGCCGAGCAGCAGCGGGATCGTGAACCCCTGGCGCTCCATCTCGGCCGCGAGGTTGACCATCTCGTCCAGCGACGGCGTGATCAGCCCGGACACGCCGACGATGTCGGCCCCCTCGGCCTTTGCGGTCTGGAGGATCTTCTGGCCCGGCACCATCACGCCGAGGTCGACGACCTCGTAGTTGTTGCACTGCAGGACCACGCCGACGATGTTCTTGCCGATGTCGTGCACGTCGCCCTTGACCGTGGCCATGACCACCTTGCCCTTGGTGCTCGCGTCGCCCGGCTGCTTCTCGGCGTCGATGAAGGGCACGAGGTGGGCGACGGCCTTCTTCATCACGCGCGCCGACTTCACGACCTGCGGCAGGAACATCTTGCCGGCGCCGAAGAGGTCGCCGACGACGCCCATGCCGTCCATCAGCGGGCCCTCGATGACGTCCAGCGGCCGCCCGCCGGAGGCCGCGAGCTCGAGGCGCAGCTCCTCGGTGTCCTCGACGACGAAGGCGTCGAGGCCGTGCACGAGCGCGTGGCTGATGCGCTCGCGCAGGGGGAGCGAGCGCCACTCCTGCTCGTCGACGCTGTCGTCGCTCGCGCGGTTGTGGGCCGAGGCGACCTCGAGCAGCCGCTCCGTCGCGTCGGGACGACGGTTGAGCACGACGTCGGTGATGCGCTCGCGCAGGTCGGGCTCGATGTCGTCGTAGACGGCGAGCGCGCCGGCGTTGACGATGCCCATGTCGAGGCCCGCCTCGATGGCGTGGAAGAGGAACACCGCGTGGATGGCCTCGCGCACCGGGTTGTTGCCGCGGAAGGAGAACGAGACGTTCGAGATGCCGCCCGAGACGAGCGCGCCGGGCAGGCTCTTCTTGATCCAGCGCACCGCCTCGATGAAGTCGACGCCGTACGTGGCGTGCTCCTCGATGCCCGTGGCCAGGGCGAAGACGTTCGGGTCGAAGATGATGTCGGTCGGCGGCAGGCCCACCTCCTCGACCAGCAGGTCGTACGCCCGCTGGCACACGTCCTGGCGGCGCTCGAGGGTGTCGGCCTGGCCCTGCTCGTCGAAGGCCATGACGACGACGGCCGCGCCGTGCTTGCGCGCCAGCCGGGCGTGCTTCAGGAAGGGCTCGACGCCCTCCTTGAGCGAGATCGAGTTGATGATCGGCTTGCCCTGCAGCGCCTTGACGCCGGCCTCGACGACCTCCCACTTGGAGGAGTCGACCATGACCGGCACCCGGCAGATGTCGGGCTCGGTGGCGACGAGGCGCGTGAACCGCTCCATCGCGGCGACGCCGTCGATCATGCCCTCGTCCATGTTGATGTCGATCACCTGCGCGCCGGCCTCGACCTGCTGACGGGCGACGTCGAGGGCGGTCGCGTAGTCGCCGGCCTTGATCAGGTTCCGGAACCGCGCCGAGCCGGTGATGTTGGTCCGCTCGCCGATGTTGACGAAGAGCGAGTCCTCGGTCACCGTCAGCGGCTCCAGGCCGGACAGCCGTAGCGCCGGGGCGACCTCGACCGGCTCGCGCGTCACCGCGCCGGCGTCCGGGGTCACGGCCGCCGCGAGGGCGGCGATGTGCTCGGGCGTCGTGCCGCAGCAGCCGCCGACGATGTTCACCAGCCCGGAGCGCGCGAACTCACCGAGCACCCGGGCGAGGTCCTCGGGCGTCTCGTCGTACTCGCCGAACGCGTTCGGCAGGCCCGCGTTCGGGTGGGTGGAGACGAAGGTGTCGGCGATGCGGGCGAGCTCGGCGACGTACGGGCGCAGGTCGCCCGCGCCGAGCGCGCAGTTCAGGCCGACGGCCAGCGGGCGGGCGTGGCGCACCGAGTTCCAGAAGGCCTCGGTCACCTGCCCCGACAGGGTGCGACCGGACGCGTCGGTGATCGTCCCCGAGATGATCACCGGCCAGCGGCGCCCGTGCTCCTCGAACAGCGTCTCCACCGCGAAGATCGCCGCCCGGGCGTTCAGCGTGTCGAAGATCGTCTCGATGATCAGCACGTCCGCGCCGCCGTCGACCAGGCCGCGCGCCTGCTCCAGGTAGGCCTCGACCAGCTCGTCGAACGTGGTGTTCCGAGCGCCCGGGTCGTTGACGTCGGGCGAGATCGACCCCGTCTTGTTCGTCGGTCCGATCGCGCCGAGCACCCAACGGGGACGGCCCGTGCGAGCCTCCACGGCGTCGCAGGCGCGGCGGGCGACCTGCGCGGCGGCGACGTTCACCTCGTACGCGAGGTCGCTCATGCCGTAGTCGGCGAGCGAGATCCGCTGCGCGTTGAAGGTGTTCGTCTCGACGAGCTCGGCGCCCGCGTCGAGGTACTCGGTGTGCAGGCGCTCGATGAGGTCGGGCTGGGTGAGGTTCAGCAGGTCGTTGTTGCCCTGCAGGTCGCTTGCCCAGTCGGCGAAGCGCTCCCCGCGGAAGTCGGCCTCGCCCAGGCCCTGCTGCTGCAGCAGCGTGCCCATCGCGCCGTCCATGACCACCACGCGCTCGCGCATGAGCGCGGCCAGCTCGCTGGTCGCGTCCGGGCGGTGGTCGACGGTCACCTTCACGACTTCCCCTGTGGCTGCTGCAGGTCGTCCGAACCAGTGTCGGGCCTGACGCTCCAGGATACGGAGGCGGGCGGACGCCACCTGGGCCGTTCCACGCGCGTCGGTGCTTCCACCGGAGAGTTCCTGTGGCTAGCGTCACAGCCGGCGCGGGGGCGCCCGCCGGCTCACGGCGTCGTGGTGAGGAGGACGGTCATGACCAGCGTGCCCAGCAGCGAGCGCGTCGACGACGAGCAGCGCCGACGGTGGTCGGAACGGTTCCCGGCGCTCTACCCGCTCGCGGTGGAGGTGCACCGGCTGCGACGCCACGCCCGCTGGCTCGGGCAGGACCTGCGTGGGGCGACCCCGGTGGCCCGGAGTCGCTCGGGCGGCGACCTGCCCGTCCGCGTCCTGCGCCACCGCTCGCTGCTGCTGCGGACCCTCGGCGACGTCGACATGCGGCTCCAGCACAACAAGGTGGTCAACCTGCGGCTCGCCTGCGCGGCGGTCGACGGCGTCCTCGTCCGGCCGGGCGAGGAGTTCTCCTTCTGCCGCCTCGTCGGCCGCACCACGCGCCGGAAGGGTTACATCGAGGGGATGCTCCTCGACAACGGCGTCGCCCAGGCCGGGACCGGCGGCGGCATCTGCCAGCTCGCCAACCTCCTGCACTGGATGGTGCTGCACAGCCCGATGACGGTGACCGAGCGCTCCGAGCACTCCTTCGACCCGTTCCCCGACAGCGGCCGTGTGCTGCCCTGGGGGGTCGGGTGCGCCGTCTACTTCAACTACGTCGACCTCCGCTTCCGCAACGACACGGACACCACGTTCCAGGTCCGGGTGTCCGTCGGCGAGCGCTACCTCGAGGGCGAGCTCCGGGCGAGCGAGGCGCTGCCGCACTCGTACTCGGTGCACGCCCGCGACGAGGGCTTCGACCAGGTGGGGTCGCGCTGGTACCGGCACAACGAGATCTGGCGCGACGTCATCGACCGGCGGACGGGCCGGCGGGTCGGCGAGGAGCTGCTCAAGCGCAACCGGGCGCTGGTGATCTACGACCCGACGGAGCCGCGAGCCCTCGGGGGCTGACCGGGGCACCGGGGCACGCCGTACGGTGGTCGCGTGGCCCAGCGACTGACCCCCCTCGAGGTCTCGCTCCTGGCCCTCGACACCGCCCACATCCCGGAGCACGTCGGCACGGTGGCCGTCCTGCAGCCCGGCCCCGCGGACGCCGGCGGGCTCGACCTCGACCGCGTGCTCGCCCTCGTGGCGAACCGTGTCGCGTACACCCCCCGCTACCGCCAGCGCGTCGTCGCGGTGCCCGGCCGGCTCGCCGCGCCCGTGTGGGTGGACGACGACGACTTCGACCTGTCGTTCCACGTGCGGCCCTCGGCGCTCCCGCGACCCGGGACGCCGGCGCAGCTGCGCGAGCACGTCGCCGCGCTGCTGTCCCGGCGCCTCGACCGCTCGCGGCCGCTCTGGGAGCTCTACGTCGTCGAGGGGCTCGAGGGTGGCCGGGTGGCCCTGGTCGAGAAGGTCCACCTCGCCCTCGTCGACGGTGGCGACACCGTCGACCTCGCCCAGGTCCTGCTCGACTCGGAGCCGACGTCCGACGTCGTCGAACCCGCGACCTGGCACCCGGCCCTCGAGCCGTCGCCGACCGACCTCGTCGTGGGCGCGCTCTGGGAGAGCGCCCAGGACCCCGTCCGCGCCGTCGACAACCTGCGGGGGCTCGTCACCGGCACCCTCGGCGTCGCGCTGGCCGTGGGCGAGGTCCTGGGCGGGACGATCGGCGCGAGCCTGGGCACCCTGGCGGAGGACGCGCTGCGCGGCGGACGGCCGCCGGCGGGCTCGCCGCTGGCGGGACCCGTGTCGCAACACCGCCGCTTCGCGACCGCACGGCTGCCGCTGGCCGACCTCCAGGCCGTGCACGCCGCGCACGGGCACACCGTCAACGACGTCGTCCTCGCCGCCCTGGCCGGCGCGCTGCGGGCGTGGTTGCTGACGCGAGGCCAGCTGCGCGCCCGGACGACGCTGCGTGCGCTGGTGCCGATGAGCGTGCTCGAGGACGAGGGCGGCAGCTCCTCGCTCGGCGTCCAGGTCGCGCCGCACCTGCAGGACCTGCCGGTGGGGGAGGCCAACGCGCTGATGCGGCTGCACCAGGTCGCGTACGGGTCGAAGGCGCACCGCAGCAGCGGGCGCGCCGTCGACGCCCGCACCCTGACCGACATCGCGGGCTTCGCGCCGGCGACCCTGCACGCGCTCGGCGTGCGGGTGGCCGCCGAGACGGTCCGCCGGCCCCACGACCTCCTGATCACCAACGTCCCCGGCCCGCAGGTGCCGCTGTTCGCCGGCGAGGCCCGGCTCGAGGCGACCTACCCGGTCGTGCCCCTCGGCCCGGGACACCTGCTGGCGATCGGCGTCACCTCCTACGACGGCGACGTCTACGTCGGGCTCACCGCCGACCGTGCCGCGGTCGCCGACCTCGACGTCCTCGTGCAGTGCCTCGAGGACGCCGTCGACGAGCTCGTCAGCACCACCCGGCAGCCCGGCCGGCGTCAGCCGACCCGCGCCGCGAAGAAGACGGCCGCAGGGAAGACGACACCGAGGAAGACCGTGAGGAAGACCGCGGCGAGGAAGGTTCCCGTGACCGAGGCGGCGCCGCCGACCACCGAGCCCGGGGACCTCGGATGAGCACCGTGCCCGCCTTCGTCCCGCTGCCGCCCGAAGCGGCCCGCTGGCTGCGTGACGGCGAGGAGCCCGGCCTCCTCACCGCGTACGCGGCCGGGCCCGCGCTGCGCGAGGCGCACGGCCTCGGCGCCTCCGACGACGAGGAGGCCGGCTTCGTCGCGCTCGGCTACGCGGGTCTCGCCGCGCTGCTCGACGACGCCGGTCCCCGGCTCGTCCTGGCCGTCGACCTCGACGCCGGCCAGGTGCGGGCGTCCGGCGACGACTTCGGCACGACCGAGGTCCGAGGGCTGCGCTGGGGCCAGGTCACGGCGCTGTTCGGCGACGAGCCCGACGCGGCCGCCGACCTCGCCGAGGTGCGCCGGCTGGTCGCCGGGCGGACCCTCGCCGAGGTCGCTGACGACGAGGACGTGGTCGGTCTCGTCGACCGCTGGGACCTGCTCTGGTACGCCCCCGAGGAGCTCGACTCCGTCCTCGCCTGACGGTATGGATCAGGCGGCCACCGACAGGCGCGCCTCCTCCCAGGTGCCCGCGGACGCCGCCAGGTCCCACAGGGCGTCGGTGAACGCGCTGCGCCCCAGGCGGAGCGTGCCCTGGTTGGTCACGGCGAAGACGAAGCCGGTCGGGGACCGGAAGAGGTAGGTTCCCGCGACGGGCTGCCGTCTTCGCCACCGCCCGGCGGTCACGGCGCGGTGGTGGCGGCGGGTCAGCGGGCCCAGGTTGTGCAGCCCGGTCTGCCCCGGTGGCCCGCCCCGGTCGAGCGGGACGAAGGGCACCGTGTGGTCGGCGTCGAGCGTCCGGCTCGTCGCCTGCCCGAACGGGAAGACGTCGACCGGGTGGCGCAGCACGAGGGCGTCGCGCAGCCGGCCGGGGACCTCGTACGCGTCGACCGCCGCAGTTGCCACCGGGTCGACCACGGGACGGACGGTCACGCTGCACCCGGTGTCGACGAGCCACTCGCGCAGCTGCGCCAGGGTGAGCGCGTCGCCGTGCTCCGGCCGGACGAGCCCCTCGCCCGAGCGGAGGGTCGCGTCGGAGAGGTGCAGGTGCAGGACCACCCGCGGTCTGGCCGCCCGGGCGAGGCGGGCGAGGGTGGCGTCGTCGAGTGCTCCTCCGTCGCGGCCCGCGCCCAGGACGGCCGGAACCCGCAGGTCCAGGGAGGGGTCGGGCCGCGGGTCGGGCTCGTCGTCCGGGTCGGCCGGCCTCGGCTCACTCGTGCGACGGTCCTCGTCCCCGGCGTGGGCCACGAGCAGCGCGAGCGCGCGGGCGGGCTGGGCGAGGACGCCGACGGCCTTGGCCCGACGGACATCCGCGGTTCCGCGGTCGCCCTCGAGGGCGAGGATGCCGGCGATGCGGTCGACCACGGCCAGGAACCAGGTCACGTCGCCCGAGGAGGCCTTCGCGACGAGCGTCTTGAGCCCGTGCTCGCCCTCGAACGCCCAGACGCCGACCGAGGTGGCGGCCGCCTCCGCGCGCTCTCGTGCGGCCTCCGGGTCCGCGTCGAGGACGGCGGCGGTGAGCAGCCGGCGGAATCGCGGCCACGGCAGCAGCGGCAGGAACCCGGACAGGCGCGCGTCGACCGCGACCGCCTGGTCCCAGCTCAGCGCGTGCGTCGCCTGGGCGACCGCCCGGGCCTGCCACTGCCGCACGGAACCGGCACGGACGAGCGCCCAGAGCCGGGGCAGGCGGTGGCGGACGTCGAGGGCGTCGGTGATCAGCATCCGAGCGGTCGTGGCGCCGGTCCCGCGCAGTGCGCCCAGCTCGAGCGCGCAGTGCTCCGACACCGGCGGGCAGCCGTCGCCGCCCCAGGCGACGGACCGCTCGACGACCGGCGCGAACTCGTGCTGCCGCGTCCCGTCCGGGTCGAGGTAGTGCGCGTCGGCCCAGGCGGCGGCGAGCACGAGCTCCTCGCACTCGGCCTCCACCAGGCGAGCGTGGGCGTCGGCGATGCGCTCGGCCAGCTGCGCCGCCGTCGCCACCTCCACCGCCGGATCGAACATACGAACGATTCTGCCCGAGACCACTGACAGTTCCGGCACGGCAGGACCAGCCGTGGCGATCAGAGGGCTCGTGCGCGATGAGTCCCGGCGTCGGGCATGGTCTGACCGACGTCGCTGCTCTGCTCCACCGAACCTCACCTAGGGAGTCCCTGATGGGCAAGATCAAGGTCCACGAGTTCACGACCGTCGACGGGTCGGTGGGGGTGCCGATGTGGACGGCCGCCTATCCCTGGACCGACGCCCAGGTCGAGGACACCGCGGCGCTGACCCGCGGCGCCGGGGCGCTGCTGCTCGGTCGGGTGACGTACGAGATGTTCGGGCCGGCGTGGTCGCAGCGCACCGTGGAGGATGACCCGGGTGCGCCGTTCTTCAACGACTCGCGCAAGTACGTGGTGTCGGCGACCCTCACCCAACCCTCCTGGGGCCCGGCGACGGTCCTGCCCTACGACCCGGCACGGATCGCGGCGCTCAAGGAGGAGGTCGACGGCGACCTGTACGTCAGCGGCAGCGGCACGCTCGTACGCGGCCTGCTGGCCGACGGCCTGGTCGACGAGCTGCACCTCTTCGTCTACCCGGTGGGGCTGGGCGAGGGCCCGTACCTGATCCCGCAGGGCACCCCGCAGACCCCGCTCGCGCTGCTGAGCGCGACCCCGTACGAGAACGGCGTCGTGCACCTCGTCTACGGGCCTGCCGCCGGCTGAACGGGCTGGGGGAGACTGGTCGCATGCCACGCTCGATCTGGAAGGGCGCGATCTCCTTCGGCCTCGTCACCATCCCGGTGAAGCTCTACTCGGCCACGGAGGAGAAGGACATCGCCTTCCGGCAGGTCCACTCCTCCGACGGGGGCCGGATCAAGTACCGCCGCGTCTGCGAGATCGACGGCGAGGAGATCCCGTACGCGGAGATCGCCAAGGGCTACGAGCTGCCCGACGGTCGCATGGTCATCCTCGAGAAGGACGACTTCGACAACCTCCCGCTCGCGACGACCAAGGCCGTCGAGGTCGTGCAGTTCGTCGCGGAGGACGAGGTCGACCCGACGTACTTCAACAAGACCTACTTCATGCAGGCCGACGGTCCGGGCACCAAGCCCTACGTCCTGCTGCGCGACGCGCTGGTCAAGACCGGCCAGTGCGCGCTGGTCAAGGTCGCGCTGCGCTCGCGCGAGGCGCTGGCCCTGGTGCGACCGCGCGACGGGCTGCTCGTCATGCACACGATGCTCTGGCCCGACGAGCTGCGTTCCGGCGAGTTCGCGGCTCCGCCGGAGTCGGTGTCGGTGTCCGACGCCGAGGTGACGATGGCGCAGTCGTTCATCGAGGCGCTGTCGGGCGACTTCCACCCCGAGGAGTACACCGACGCCTACCGCGAGGCGCTGGAGGAGGTCGTGCAGAGCAAGGCCGCCGGCGTCGCGCTGCCCGAGCAGACCGAGGCTCCCCAGGAGGCCGAGGTGGTCGACCTCGTCGCCGCCCTGCGCGCGTCCGTCGAGGCGGCCAAGAAGCGCCGCGCGGAAGGTGCCGCGAAGGCCGGGTGAGCCTCAGCCCCGCGGGTGCTCCGAGAGCCACTTGTCGCCCGCGCGCTGCTGCGTGCGGAACCCGGCCAGGACGGCCGGCGCGGCCGCCTGCTCGAGCTTTCGGCCGAGCAGGGGGACGTTGACCTTCAGCTCGCCGGTGAGGCGGACGGTCGTGCCCCGGCCGCCCGGCGCCAGGCGGAGGTTGCCGTTCAGCGACACCGGCTGCTTGTCGACCGTGAGCGCGAGGCGCGCGTCCCGCGAGCCGTCCGGTCCGGCCTCGCCCCAGGTGGTGTCCTCGAGGATCGTCAGCTCGGACCCGGTGAACCGCGCGGCCGACTCCGGCGCGGCCAGGGTGCGCGAGGTCCAGGTGCGCGGCGGGGTGACCTCGACCTCCCAGCGGCGCGACTCGCTGTCGACGCAGACCTGCTCCTGGTAGCCGCGGTCCAGCATCATCGCGTAGACGGTGGCCGGGTCGGCGGCGAAGTCGAGGTCGGTCGAGATGTCCATGGCCGTCATCCAACCAGGTCGGGCTAACGTGGACGGGCGGCACGACGAGGTGCGGCGACGCGGTGAGAACGGATGGTGTGGTGACGACGTACGAGGTCGGGCTCGAGCAGGACAAGACCGACAAGATCGCGGCGGTCGCCGCCGCCGGGCGCGACGTGGCGCGCGAGCTCGGGCAGGACCCCGAGGCCGTCGCGACCTTCATGTGGCACTACTTCCGCCACGTCGACCCCGCCGACCTCGAGGACCGCACGGTCGAGGACCTGCTGTCGGTCGTCGAGAGCCACTACCGCGCGGCGATGGTCCGCGAGCCCGGCCAGGACGTCGTCCGGGTCGTCGGCCCCCGCGGTGCGGGTGGCGTCGGCGGAGCGACGGTCCTGCAGGTCGTCACCGACGACCTGCCGTTCCTCGTCGACTCGGTGACCATGGAGGTCCTGCGCCAGGGCTGGACGATCCGCGAGGTGTTCCACCCGCAGTTCCTCGTGCTGCGCGACGGTTCCGGCCGGCTGCGGCAGCTGCTGCGCTCGGCGCAGGCCGCGCAGGAGCCCGAGACGCTGCACGAGTCGTGGATGCACCTCGAGCTGCTCCCGCCGGCCCGGCTCGGCTCGGAGGCGGTCGCCGGTGACGAGCTCGAGCAGGGCGTGCACGAGGTCCTCGACCTCGTCGGCGTCGCCGTCGCGGACTGGAGCTCGATGGCCCGCCGCGCCGTGGCGGTCTCCGCCGAGCTCGGCGACGAGGTCGCGAGCGGCCGGCGCGGCGGTTCCGGCGGCGACGCCGACCAGGCCCGCGAGCTGCTCGACTGGCTGACCGCGCGCCACTTCACGTTCCTCGGCGCGCAGGACTACGACCTGGTCAGCACCGGCGACGACGCGGCGTACGTCCCCGTCCCGGGCACCGCGTTGGGGATCCTGCGCCACGAGGACGGGTCGGGCACCTTCTCCGCGCTCCCGCGGGTCGACGGCCGGCCGGCGCTGCTCGTGGTGACCAAGGGCGACACCCGCTCGCGCGTGCACCGGCCCGCCTACCTCGACTACATCGGGGTGCGCCGCTTCGACGCCCGCGGCGAGGTCGTCGGGGAGCACCGCTTCCTCGGCCTCTTCTCCACGACCGCCTACTCCGAGAGCGTGATGCGCGTCCCCGTGCTGCGCCAGAAGGCGGAGGGGGTGATCGCGCGCTCCGGCTACGACCTCGCCAGCCACGGCGGCAAGGCGATCGTCGACACGCTCGAGACCTACCCGCGCGACGAGCTCTTCCAGACCCCGCTGCCCGAGCTCGCCGAGACCGTCGAGCGCATCGCCCACCTCAAGGAGCGCCGCCAGGTCCGCGTCTTCGCCCGTGCCGACCCGTACGGGCGCTTCGTGTCGTGCCTGGTCTACCTGCCGCGTGACCGGTACACGGGAACGGTGCGCCGCCGGATGGAGCAGATCCTGCTCGACCGGCTGGGCGGGGCCAGCATCGACGACAGCGCCCGGGTCACCGACGCCGTCCTGGCGCGGCTCCACGTGGTCGTGCGGATGCCGTCGCGGCAGGCGCTGGACGACCTCGGCGACGTCGTCGACCTGAGGGCGCTGGAGCGCGAGCTCACCGCGGCCACCCGCACCTGGGACGACGAGTTCGCCGACCTGCTCACCGGCACGCCGGCGGCCGACCGGCTCGGCAGCCTCCTGCGCGCCCTGCCCGAGGGCTACAAGGAGGACTACACCCCGCGTCAGGGACGCCTGGACCTCGGTGCGCTGGCCGACCTCGAGACCGGCGCGGACATGACGCTCACGCTGTACGCGCCCGACCGGCTGCCCGGCCGCCCCGCCGACGAGGCCGACCTGCGGCTCAAGATCTTCCGCCGCGACGTGTCGCTGTCGCTGTCGCAGCTGCTGCCGCACCTGACGCGGCTCGGCGTCGACGTGATCGACGAGCGGCCGTACGAGCTCGACGCCGGCGACGCGCAGCGCGCCTGGATCTACGACTTCGGCCTGTCGGTGCCGGGCGGCGCGGAGGCCGTCGCGCGCGACTGGGACGAGCCGGCGCGGCAGCGGTTCGCCGACGCCTTCAGGGCCGCCTACCGCGGCGAGGCGGAGTCCGACGCCTACGGCGCCCTGGTGATGAGCGCCGGGCTGGGCTGGCGCGAGGTGAGCGTGCTGCGCGCGGTCGGGCACTACCTGCGCCAGGCCGGCGTGTCCTACAGCCAGACCTACATGGCGCAGGCCCTCGCGGCGAACACCGGCGTCGCCCGCCAGCTCGTCGACCTCTTCGCCGTCCGCTTCGACCCCGCCCTGGACCTGAGCACCGCGGAGCGCACCGCCCGCGCGGCTGAGCTCGGGACCGCGGTCGAGTCCGCGCTCGACGACGTGTCGAGCCTGGACCAGGACAAGATCATCCGCTCGTTCCTGGCGGTCCTGCGGGCGCTCGTCCGCACGAACTTCTACCGTCCGGGTCGCGCGGCGCTGGCGCTCAAGCTCCGCTCGCGCGAGGTGCCGGACCTGCCCGAGCCGCGCCCGGCGTTCGAGATCTTCGTCCACTCGCCCCGCGTCGAGGGCGTCCACCTGCGCTTCGGGCTGGTGGCGCGCGGCGGGCTGCGGTGGTCGGACCGGGCCGAGGACTTCCGCACCGAGATCCTCGGGCTGGTCAAGGCGCAGACCGTCAAGAACACCGTCATCGTGCCGACCGGCGCCAAGGGCGGGTTCGTGCCGCGCCAGCTGCCCGACCCGGCCACGGATCGCGACGCCTGGCTCGCCGAGGGCGTCGCCTGCTACCGGATCTTCATCACCAGCCTGCTCGACGTCACCGACAACCTCGTCGGCACGGCCGGGGCGCAGCAGGTCGTCCCGCCGCCCGGCGTGGTGCGGCACGACGGCGACGACCCGTACCTCGTCGTGGCCGCCGACAAGGGGACCGCGACCTTCTCCGACATCGCGAACGGGATCGCGCTGGAGGAGGGCTTCTGGCTGGGCGACGCCTTCGCCTCCGGGGGCTCGGCGGGCTACGACCACAAGGCGATGGGCATCACGGCCCGCGGCGCGTGGGAGTCGGTGCGGCGCCACTTCCGCGAGCTCGGCATCGACCCCGACGCCGACGAGTTCACCGTCGTCGGCATCGGCGACATGAGCGGCGACGTGTTCGGCAACGGGATGCTGCTCTCGGAGCACCTCCGGCTCGTGTGCGCCTTCGACCACCGCCACGTGTTCGTCGACCCCGACCCCGACCCGGCGACGAGCTTCGCCGAGCGGCGCCGGCTGTTCGGCCTCGCCCGGTCGAGCTGGGCCGACTACGACCCCTCGCTGATCTCGGAGGGCGGCGGCGTCTTCCCGCGCAGCCTGAAGTCGATCACCGTGACCGAGCCGATGCGCCGGGCCCTCGGGCTCGGTCGCGACGTGCGTGCGCTCGACCCGACCGCCCTGATCCACGCGGCGCTCCAGGCGCCCGTCGACCTGCTGTGGAACGGCGGCATCGGCACCTACGTCAAGGCCGCCTCCGAGCCCGACTCCGCCGCCGGCGACAAGGCGAACGACGGGCTCCGGGTCAACGGCGCCCAGGTGCGGGCGCGCTGCGTGGGGGAGGGCGGCAACCTCGGGCTCACCCAGCTCGGCCGCATCGAGTACGCGACGTGCGGCGGCAAGATCAACACCGACTTCATCGACAACTCGGCCGGGGTGGACACCTCCGACCACGAGGTCAACATCAAGATCCTCCTCGCGCCGGCGGTCGAGGAGGGGAGCCTGACCCTCGAGGGGCGCAACACGCTGCTGGCGTCGATGACCGACGACGTGGCGCACCTCGTGCTCGCCCACAACGTGTCGCAGAACCTCGCCCTCGCCACCGCCGAGGTGCAGGCCCCCTCGATGGCCCGCGTGCACGGCGAGTGGGTCGACCGGCTGGAGGAGCACGGGCTGCTCGACCGCGAGATCGAGTTCCTGCCCGACGAGGAGGCCCTCGACGCCCGCCGGGCCAAGAACCGCGGCCTGACCTCGCCGGAGCTGGCCGTCCTGCTGGCGTACACGAAGATCGTGCTGAGCGACGAGGTCGGCCGCAGCGACCTGCCCGACGACCCCGACCTGGCCGACCGGCTGGTCGACTACTTCCCGCCGGCGCTGCGCGGGACCTACACCGAGGCGATGCGTCAGCACCGCCTGCACCGCGAGATCGTCACGACCCGGGTGGTGAACGCCTTCGTCGACACCGCGGGGATCACGTGCTTCCACCGGCTCTCGACCGAGACCGGCGCCACCGCGCCGGAGCTCGTCCGGGCGCACGTCGCCGCCCGCGCGCTGCTCGGGGCGTCCGCGCTCGAGGCCCGCATCGCCGACCTCGACCACGCCGTCGCCGCCGACACCCAGACGCGCATGCGGCTGGCCGTGCGCACCCTGGTCGAGCGGGCCACCCGCTGGCTGGTGAACGAGCGCCCGCGCCCGCTGCCCATCGCGGAGACGGTCGACGCGCTCGGCCCGGGGGTGGCCACGGTGGTCGCTGGGCTGCCGGAGGCGCTGGGCCAGCGCGAGGCCGCCGGGGTCGCCGAGCGCGCGGAACGGCTGCGGAAGGTCGGGGTCCCCGACGACCTCGCCGCAGACGTCGCCGCGCTGCCCACGGCCTTCGCCGCGCTCTCGGCGGTCACCACCGCGCAGGCCGCCGACGTCGACCCGGCGCTCGTCACGCGCGTGCACTTCGCGCTGGCGCAGCGGCTCGGCCTGGACCGGCTCGTCGACCGCGTGGCCGCCCTGCCCCGGGAGGACCGCTGGTCGACGATGGCCAGGGCGGCGCTGCGCGACGACCTCCACACCGCGCACGCCCGGCTCACGGCGCAGGTGGTCGCCGACCGTCCGGCCGGTGGCACCGAGGCGGACGCGCTCGTCGAGGCCTGGGAACGATCGACGCCGGCGGCGGACCAGGCGCGGGCCACGCTGCGCTCGGTGCTGTCCGGGCAGACCGACCTGGCCAAGGCCTCCGTCGCGCTGCGCGTGGTCCGGGGGCTCGTCGGCGGCTGAGCGCGGCGGCGGGCGTGGTAGGTCTGGACCCATGCGGATCGACCTGCACACGCACTCCAACGTCTCCGACGGCACCGACACCCCGGCCGAGCTGGTGGTGGCCGCCGCGGAGGCCGGGCTGGACGTGGTGGCGCTGACCGACCACGACACGTTCGACGGGCTCGACCGCGCGGTCGCCGCCGGCCGCGACCACGGCGTCGAGGTCGTCCGGGGCCTGGAGCTCTCCTGCTCGCGGAACCACCAGAGCGTGCACCTGCTCGCGTACGGCGCCGACCCGGAGGCCGCCGCCCTCGCGCAGGAGATGGTGCGGGTCCGCGAGGGGCGCACGGGCCGGCTGCGGCCGGTGCTCGACCTGCTCGAGGGGCTCGGCGTGCCCGTCACCGAGGAGCAGGTGATGGAGCAGGTCGGGACGTCGCCCTCGGTGGGGCGCCCGCACATCGCCGACGCGCTCGTCGCGGCCGGGCACGTCGCCGACCGGACCGAGGCCTTCGACCGCTTCCTCTACGACGGGGGACCGGCGCACGTCGCGCGCTACGCGATCGACGTCGCTCACGGCATCGACCTCGTCCACGCCGCCGGCGGCGTCGCCGTGATCGCCCACCCCTGGGGCCGCGGGCGCGAGGGGCTGCTGCCGCCGGACTACCTGGCCGAGCTCGTCGCCGAGCACCGCCTCGACGGCATCGAGGTCGACCACCAGGACCACGACGCCGACGCGCGCGCCCGGCTGTGGCGGCTGGTCGACGAGCTCGGCGTGCTCGGCACGGGGTCGAGCGACTACCACGGCACCGGCAAGACCGACCACGGCCTCGGGGTCAACACGACCCGCCCCGAGGTCTACGACGAGCTGCGCAAGCGCCTCCGCGTGGCGGTCTGACCCCGGACCCCGGGCCAGCCCGCCGCCGCGGCTACCTCGGCGGGGCGATCGCGTCGAGCCGGGCGACCTGGTCGTCCGAGAGCTGCACGCCGGCGACGGCCAGGTTCTCCTCCAGGTGCGCGAGCGAGGAGGTGCCGGGGATGAGCAGGATGCTGTCGTCGTGGGCCAGGAGCCAGGCCAGGCCGACCTGGGCCGGCGTGGCCCCGACCTCGGCGGCGACCTGCAGCACGACCTCGTTCTCGACCACCTTCGGCATGCCGGGGAAGGCCGAGCCGAGCGGGAAGTACGGCACGTAGGAGATCCCGTGGTCCGAGCAGAGCCGGAGCACCTCCTCGTCCTCGCGCGCGAGGAGGCTGTACGGGTTCTGCACGGTCACGACGTCGGCCTGCTCGATCGCCTGCACGACCTGGTCGCGGTTCGCGGTGGAGATGCCGACGCCGGCGATGAGGCCGTCCTCGCGCATCTGCACCATGGCGGCGAGCAGGTCCTCCAGCGGCGCCTGCCCGGGCACGGGCCGCTCCTGCAGGCGCAGGTTCACGGCGGCGAGCCGCTCGGTGCCGAGGGTGCGCAGGTTGGTCTCGACGTCCTCGCGGACGTCCTTCGGGGTGAGGGCCGGCAGCCACTGCCCCTTGGCGTCGCGACGCGCACCCACCTTGGAGACGAGGGCGAGGTCGTCGGCGTACGGGTGCAGCGCCTCGCGGATGAGCTCGTTGGAGACGTCGGGGCCGTAGAACTGGGCGGTGTCGATGTGGTTCACGCCGGCCTCGACGGCGCGGCGCAGCACGGCGATCGCGGTGTCGTGGTCCTTCGGCGGACCCATCACGCCGGGGCCGGGGAGCTGCATCGCGCCGAAGCCGATGCGGTGCACCTGGTAGCCGGCGACGTCGTACGTGCCGGCGAGCCCGGAGGAGGGGGCGGAGGCGTCCGTGGTCATGATCGCCACGCTACCCGCGGCGCGGAGGCTTCCTGAGGGGCGCTTGAAACGTCCACCGGATATATCCGGGCGGCTGCGCGGATGATCACCGGGCTTGTAGCCTCGCCCCACGGTGCAGCGGGGGCTCGCGCCGAAGGACCTTCGGGGGGACGTCCAATGACTGCACGCGCTCTGCGCCGCCTGCTCACGCTCGTGGTGCTCCTCGGCGCCACCGTGGGGCTCGCGGGCCTGACCGCCGGACCGAGCTTCGCCGCCGGCACGGCCAGCGTCTACGTCGTCCAGGGCCTGCCCGGTCGCACGGTGGACGTGACCGTCGACGGCCGTACGGTCGCCAAGGGCGTGAAGACCGCCGCCGTGGTCGGGCCCTTCAAGGTCAAGCCGGGCTCGCGCAAGATCAGCTTCAGCGACGGCGGGGACCAGCTGCTCAGCCGCTCCTTCGACGTCAAGGCCCGCTCCAGCTGGGACGTCGTCGTGCACCTGCCCGCGGGCGGCTCGACCGACCCGACCGTCACCGTCTTCCGGAACGACACCTCCGCGGTCCCGCGCGGCAAGGCCGAGCTCGTCGTCGCGCACACCGCGACCGTTCCGGCCGCCGACATCCGGGTCAACGGCAAGGTTCTCTTCTCCGACATCGCCAACGGCCAGTCGCTGAATCTGACGGTCCCGGTCGCCACCTACAAGGTCGCGATCACGCCGACGGGCAAGAAGTCGCCGATCTACCTCGGCCCGGTCAGCCTCACCGTCAAGGGCGGGGCCGTGAACCGCGTCTACGCCCTCGGCGACCCGGAGAACAACACGATGAACGTCGCGGTGCACGTCCTCGCCGCGGGCTCGTCGGGATCCGAGCGGCCCAAGAAGGTCGACACCGGCACGGGTGGTGAGGCGGCCGGGGTCGTCCGCTTCCTGGCCAAGCTCACTCGTTGAGGGGGAGCCTCCGTACGCCGGCGGCGGGCGTCGCGCTGGTCGTCACGCTGGGCCTGGCCGGCTGCGAGGCGGGCAGCACCGCCAGCAGCCCGGTGCCGGCAGCGGTCCCGGCGGGTCCGTCGAGCAGCCCCGCCGACGCGCCCGCCCCGCCGGCCTCGGTCGGCTCGCCGGCGGCGAGCAACCGGGTCACCTTCGTCCCCGTCCGCGTCGACCTGCCGGGCGGGGCCTCCGCGCCGGTGCAGCCGGCGGCGACCAGGGACGGCGAGCTGCAGGTCCCCGAAGAGGTGCAGCACGTCGGCTGGTGGGACGGCAGCGCCCGGGCGGGCGACCCCTTCGGCAACACCGTCGTCGCCGGTCACGTGGACTCGGCCACGGAGGGCCTCGGCTTCTTCGCGCGGCTGCTGTCCGTGCACGAGGGGGACACCGTCACGCTGCGCGGTCCCGACGGGCACCACCTGGCGTACACGGTGCGGTCGGTGAAGACGATCAAGAAGGACGCGCTGGCGACCGGCAGCGCCGCGTTCGACCAGACCGGCGACCCGCACCTGGTCCTCATCACCTGCGGCGGGCAGTACCGGCGCGGGGCCGGCGGCTACGACAGCAACGTGGTCGTCACCGCGACCCCGAAGGGCCTCGCGCGCTGAGGACGGGGCCCCGCCCGGCGGCGGAGCCCCTCACGTGGTCAGGCCTCGACGCTCGCGCTCGGCTCGCTGCCCGCGTCGCCACCGGCGCCGGTACCGTCCTGCGGGCCGCGCCCGCGACCACCGCGGCGGCGACGACGGCGCTTGGGCGCAGCGCCCTCGCCCTCGACCGCCGGGCCGTCCGTCGGGCTGGACGACTCGACGGGGGCCGGAGCCTCCGCCGCCGCATCTGCCGTCGTCGTGGTCACGGCCTCGGCGGCACCGTCGACCGGCACGCCGTTGCGCAGCCGCCGGCGCCCGCGGCTCTTGCCCGGACCCGAACCCTCGCTCGAGGCCTCGGCGCCGTCCTGCCCGCCGCGGCGGCGCGGACCACGCCCGCCCTCGCGGGGCTCGCGCTTCGCCTCGGGCACGGGCGCCGGGTCGACGATCCGGCCCTTGACCGACGGGTCGATGCCGAGGTCGTGGAAGAGGTGCGCGGAGGTGGAGTAGGTCTCCTCCGGCGTCTCGAAGGGCAGCCCGAGCGCGTTGTTGATGACCTTCCAGCGCGTCTGGTCGGCCCAGTCGACGAAGGTGATCGCGATGCCCGAGGCGCCGGCGCGACCCGTGCGACCGATGCGGTGCACGTAGGTCTTCTCGTCGTCGGGGCACTCGTAGTTGATCACGTGCGTGACGCCGGTGACGTCGATGCCGCGGGCGGCGACGTCGGTGGCGACGAGGACGTCGACCTTGCCCTCGCGGAAGCGCTTCAGGGCCTTCTCCCGCGCGACCTGGTTGAGGTCGCCGTGGATGGAGGTGGCGTCGAAGCCGCGCTCGACGAGGTCGTCGGTGAGCCGCTGCGCGGAGCGCTTGGTGCGGCTGAAGATCATGACCCGGCCGCGGTCCTGCGCCTGCAGGATGCGGGCGACGACCTCGGGCTTGTCGAGCATGTGCGCCTGGTAGACGAACTGCGCCGTCGCAGGGACCGTGGTCTCGTCGTCGGCGGACTCGGCGCGGATGTTGACCGGGTGCTCGAGGTGGCGACGCGCGAGGGTGACGATCGCCGAGGGCATCGTCGCGGAGAAGAGCATCGTCTGGCGCGAGGCCGGGGTCTTGGCCAGCAGCCGCTCGACGTCGGGCAGGAAGCCGAGGTCGAGCATCTCGTCGGCCTCGTCGAGCACGAGCGTCTTGATGCGCGACAGGTCGAGCGCGCGGCGGTCGGCGAGGTCGAGGAGGCGCCCGGGCGTGCCGACGACGACGTCCACGCCGGCCTTGAGGGTGTCGATCTGGGTGTCGTAGCCGACGCCGCCGTAGATGGTCAGGACGCGGAGGCCGCGCAGGGCGGCGGCCGTCGACAGGTCCTTGCTCACCTGGCTGGCGAGCTCACGGGTCGGGCAGACGACCAGGCCCTGCGGGGCGCCCGGCTTGGCGAGCTCGTCGTAGCCGGGCTCGCCGGGGGCGACGGAGCGCTGCAGCATCGTGATGCCGAAGGCCAGCGTCTTGCCGGTGCCGGTGCGCGCCTGGCCGATCATGTCGGTGCCGGACAACGCGATCGGGATGGCCATCGACTGGATCGGGAACGGGTGGACGATGCCGACCTGCTCGAGCGCCTCGACGATCAGGCCCTCGACGCCGAGGTCGGCGAAGGTCTGCTGCACGGGCACCGGCCCGAGCCCGGCGTCGGCGTCGTCGGCCTCCTCGGCCGCGGCGAGCGACTCGTCGGTCGGCGCGATGCCGGTGCCGCTCTCGTCGTCCTGGAGGTCGAGGGCGGTGCCCAGGTCGTCGAGGACCTCGTCCTGCGTGCTCGTGCTGTCGGTCTGCGTGTTCAGCGTCTCGCCTGTCCTGAGAGTCTGCGGGTGGCCACGCAGCCAGCACGACGCGAGGATGTCGCGGTGCCAGGGCCGGCGGCCAGCGGCGTCGGTTGTGACGCCTGTGGCGCCCAGTCTAGCCGTCCGGTACCACATCCCCCGTCATTAGGCTGCGGGCATGGCAGACCCACTCCACGACGCCGGCACCGTCGACCTGCTCGGGGCGATCGCCTATGGGGCGCTCACGGCCTTCGAGCGGCTCGCGCAGGACGGCGCCGGGGCCCCGACCCTGGCCGACAAGGTGACGCTCGCGACCATCGCCGGGCGCCAGGTCGACCACCTCGAGCGGGTGCGCGACCGCCTGGCCGCGCTCGGGACCGACCTGACGGAGGCGATGACGCCGTTCCACCGGGCCTTCGACGACTTCCACGCGCACACCCGGCCCAAGGACTGGCTCGAGGGCCTGATGTGGGTCTACGTCGGCAGCGGCTTCGCCGACGACTTCTACGGCGAGGTGGCCGTGCACGTCGACGGCGCGACCCGCGCGCTCGTCGAGGACGTGCTGTCGGACTCGGCCCACGACGACTTCGTGGTCTCCCACGTCCGCGCCGGCATCGAGGCCGACCCCCGCGTCGCCGGCCGGCTCGCGCTGTGGGGCCGCCGGCTGGTGGGGGAGGCGCTCAGCCAGGCCCAGCGCGTCGCCGTCGACCGCGCCGGCCTCACCGCGCTGCTGATGGGCGGCGAGGGGGCCGACGTGGTCGCGGTCAACCGCACGTTCTCACGGCTGGTCGAGAACCACGCCGCCCGGATGCGGAGGCTGGGCCTGCAGCCCTGAGCCGACCACCCCGCCGGAGGTCGAGGCGGGCGGTCAGATCCCGAAGCCGACGCGGCGGGCGTTCTCCTCGCCGAGCTCGATGTAGGCGATCTTGTCGCCGGGAACCATGACCTTGCGGCCACGGGTGTCGGTGAGCGTCAGCACGGAACCGCCGGAGACGGCGTCGTTGAACGCCTTCTCCACGTCGGCGGCGCTGTCGTCGGTCTCGACGGTGACCTCGCGGTTCACGTACTGGATGCCGACCTTGATCTCCACGAGTCCTCCTGCGTCAGGGGCGTACGGGGTGGACCCCCGGCGCCGGAGCCCCACGCTGCCACACCGCACCGAACGACCACGGACGTGTTCGCGACCGGCGGAGCCGGACCGCCCCGTCCGCGGGCTCGCGGCTCAGCCGGCCTGGTCGGTGCCCTCGTCCTCGGTCGCCGGTCGCACCACGAGCCTGGTCCACGCGCCGACGTAGACGCGGTCGTCGGCGCCGAGCTCGTGCTTGGCGCCCACACCGACCGGCTGCTGCGGCAGGGGGCCGCCGGACGGCGCCACGAACGTCCCGTTGGCCGACTCGAGGTCCTCGACGAAGAAGCGCGTCCCGTCGGTCGTCACCTGGGCGTGCCGGCGGCTGACGCCGGTGTCGTCGGCGCAGTCGACGTCGGGGTGGATGTTCCGGCTCGCGGAGGGGCGCCCGACCAGCGCCGAGCGGCCCGTGAGCACGACGGTGCGGGGCGGTCCGGAGGTCGGGAGCGGGTCGGGGCCCTGCGACTCGGCGTACCAGTCCGGGTCGACCCAGACCTCGACCACCCAGCGCGGCACGGGGGCCGGGGCGGCGACGTCGGGCAGGCCGGACGCGTCCGGGTCCTCCGGCGGGACGTCCGCGGTCACGGCCACGCCCTCGGGCGGGTCGAGCGGACGCGGCATGGCCCCGGTCGTGAAGTCGTAGCCGCAGCCCTCGCAGAAGAGCGCGTCCGGGCCGTGCGGGGTGCCGCAGCTGGGGCAGGGCTCGAGCGCGGCGGCCGCGGGGACCGCTGCCTCGGGCGCGGACCCTCCCGTGGCCGGTGCACCCGCGTCGACGGGGGCACCGCAGACGTCGCAGTAGTCGGCGGCGCTCGTGAAGTGGCCGTTGGGGCAGCGGTGCAGGTCGGGGCTCACGGCCGGATCCTCGTCGTCTTGGTGGAGGCGGTGTCGAGCGCCATCTCGTCGGCCTTGGCGATGTCGCGGCGCAGCCGGACGGTGCCGGTGCCCGGGTCGTCGATGTCGACGACCTTGCGCAGCCGCGTGGTCGCCTCCGCGTTGCCCGTCGCCTCGGCGAGCTGCACGGCACGGCCCAGGCGGGTCGTCGCGGTCGCGTCGTCGCCCGCCGCCTTGGCGGCGAGCCCCTGCTGGATGGCGTCGGCGAGCTCGGTCTGGCCGGTGTAGTGGGCGACCTCGGGGTTGATGCGGGTGGTGAGGCCCTCGTCGTCGGACCAGCGCGCCTTGACCAGCCCCTGGGCGACGACGTCGGGCCCGAGCGCGAGCTGCACCCGCGCGGCGAGCTGCTCCTGCCCGAGCGACTTGGCCGGCAGGCGTACGGCGACGTGGTAGTCGCGCGACTCGTCGCCCCACGACCCGGTCGGGTAGGAGCCGGTCAGCGCGTTGACGTCGGTCCGGCGGGCCGTGAGGTCCTCGACCGAGGGGGAGACCTGCCGCACGAACAGCAGCTGCGCGCCCTGCGGCGTCCAGACCCGCAGCTCGGCGGCCGCGACGCCGCGGGCCATGGACGCCTGCATCAGCGAGGCGAACTCGGCCTGCAGCTGGCTCGGCTCGGGGACGATGTCGACCGTCCCGAGCAGGGCCTGCGCGATCCGGCGCACCTCGGCGACCTGCCAGTCGGTGCCGACTCCGCGGCAGTCGCACTGGAACCGTCCGGCGACGCCGGCGATCGCCGCGCTGAGCTGCTCGGGGGTCTCGTTGTGGTTCTCGCCGTCGGTCAGCAGGATCGCGTGCCGCTTGGCCAGCGCGCCGCCGAAGCCGGCCTGCACGGAGTCGAAGAGCCGGGCCGCGAGCGTCAGCCAGGTGCCCATCGCCGTGCCGCCGTCGGCCCGGAACTGCTGGACGGCCTGGTGGGCCTGGTAGCGGTGGCCGGCGTCCATCACCACCATCCCGGTACCGGTACGCACGACGGGGTAGGCGAGGTAGGCCTGGTGCGTGCCGGCCACGACCGCGAACCACGTCCCGTCGGCGATCTGGTCGATCGCGGCGTCGGCCGCCTGCTTGGCCGCCTCCAGCCGCGTCCGCCCCATCGAGCCCGAGGTGTCGACGATGATGATCTCGCCGGCGTCCCCGGAGCCGGTCGGCGCCGCACCTCCGGCAGCGCCGGCCTGCGAGCAGGTCACCGTGACGATCGCGTTCACGTCCGTCCCGCCCTCGGGCAGGAACTCGTTCTGGTAGACGGTCGCGGCGAACTCCGCCATCGTGCTCCCTCTTCGTCGCCGGGTGCGGACCCTCAGTATGCGATGAGCGGGGTCCCGGGCGGGCGGCCGCGTAGGGTGGGCCCACCATGGACGACCCCGCGCCGCCCACGCCCGCCCGCCTCCCGAACGGTGTGCGTCATGGCGCTTGACCTGGTCTGGGTGCTCGTCGGCCTGGTGCTGACCGTGGGCACCGGCTTCTTCGTGGCCTCGGAGTTCGCCCTGGTGAACCTGGACCGCAACGACCTCGAGGCGCGCCAGGCCCGCGGTGAGAAGGGCCTCGGTCTCACGATCAACGCCCTCAAGATCACCTCGACGCACCTCTCCGGCGCGCAGCTGGGCATCACCCTGACCACGCTGCTCACCGGCTTCACGATGGAGCCGGCGATCAGCCGCCTGCTGGCTGCGCCGCTCCGTGCGCTCGGCCTGCCGTCGGGGAGCGTGCCCCTGGTCGGCACGATCGTCGGCGTCGGGGTGGCCACGCTGCTGTCGATGGTGCTGGGCGAGCTCGTGCCCAAGAACTTCGCCCTCGCGCTGCCGGTGCGCACGGCCCGCGTCGTCATCGGCTTCCAGACCGTCTTCACGATGGTCTTCCGGCCCCTGATCGCGCTGTTCAACGGCACCGCGAACCGGATCATCCGGGCCCTCGGCGTCGAGCCGAAGGAGGAGCTGTCGGGGGCGCGCAGCGCGGAGGAGCTGAGCTCGCTCGTTCGCCGCTCCGCGCTGGAGGGTCTGCTGGACGCCGACCACGCCACGCTGCTGAGCCGCACCCTGCGCTTCTCCGAGCACTCCGCGGAGGACGTCATGACGCCGCGGGTCCGGATGGTCAAGGTGCGCCTCGACGACAGCGCGGCCGACGTCGTCGCGCTGGCCCAGCGCTCCGGCTTCTCCCGCTTCCCGGTGATCGGCGAGGACGCCGACGACGTCCACGGAGTCGTCCACGTCAAGCAGGCCTTCGCCGTCCCGGCGCCGTCGCGGGGCGACGTGCGCGCCGCCGACCTGGCCGCGGAGCCGCTGTTCGTGCCCCGCTCGATGGGCGTCGACACGCTGCTCGGGCTGCTGCGCCGCGGCGGCTACCAGATCGCCGTGGTGACCGACGAGTACGGCGGCACGGACGGGTTGGTGACGCTGGAGGACCTCGTGGAGGAGCTCGTCGGCGACCTGCGCGACGAGCACGACCGCACCGGCACCGGGCTCGTCCGCGACGGCCGCGCGATCGTCTTCGACGCCACGCTGCGCCCCGACGAGCTCCTGGAGCGTACGGCGATCAAGGTCCCGGCCGACGACGAGTACGAGACGGTGGCGGGCTTCGTCACCGACGCCCTCGACCGCATCCCCGAGGTCGGCGACGAGGTCGACCTCGACCAGGGCGTGCTGCGCGTCGAGCGGGTCGACGGCCACCGGGTCGAGCGGCTGCGGTTCACGCCGACGCTGAGCGAGCCGGGGGAGAGCGCGCACGACGTGGTGGTGGACGACCTGCGTCGCCTCGAACCGGCCGGACGCCGCGGGCGGGAGGAGTCCGACCATGGGTGAGTACGTCCCGGGCCTGGTCGCACTGGTCGTGCTGCTGGCCGTCAACGCCTTCTTCGTCGGCGCCGAGTTCGCCGTCATCTCCGCCCGACGTTCGCAGATCGAGCCGCGCGCCGAGGCGGGCAGCCGGTCGGCGCAGACGGCGCTCTACGCCATGGAGCACGCGACGCTGATGCTCGCGACCAGCCAGCTCGGCATCACCGTGGCCTCGCTGCTCATCCTCAACGTCTCCGAGCCGGCGATCCACCACCTAATCGAGATCCCGCTCGGGCTGACCGGTCTCGACGCCGAGGTCATCGGCATCCTGGCCTTCGTCGTCGCGCTGGTGCTCGTGACGTTCCTGCACGTCGTCTTCGGCGAGATGGTCCCCAAGAACCTCTCGTTCTCCGTCCCCGACCGCGCGGTGCTGATGCTGGCGCCGCCGCTGGTGCTGGTGTCGCGCGTCCTGCGCCCGGTGATCTGGACGCTGAACGCGCTCGCGAACGCCGTGCTGCGGCTCTTCGGGGTGGAGCCCAAGGACGAGGCGACGAGCACGTACACCCTCGACGAGGTCGCCGGCATCGTCGAGCAGTCGACCCGCGAGGGCGTGCTCGAAGACACGACGGGGGCGCTGAGCAACGCCTTCGACTTCACGGCCAAGAAGGTCCACGACGTCGAGGTGCCGATGGAGCGCATCGTCGCCCTGCCGCGCGCCACCGCCACGCCCGACCAGGTGCAGGAGGCGCTCGTCGAGCACGGGTTCTCCCGCTACCTCCTCGTCGACGACGACCGCGAACCCGTGGGCTTCGTCCACCTCAAGGACGTGATGGACCTGTCCGACGGGGCGCAGGCGTCCCAGCCGTTCCCGGCCAAGCGGGTCCGCCGGCTCGCCTCGGTGCTCCGCGACACCGACCTGGAGGACGCGCTCGCGACGATGCGCCGCCAGGGCGTGCACGTCGCCCGCTCGGTCGACCGCGAGGGCCGCGCGACCGGGATCCTCTTCCTCGAGGACGTGATCGAGGAGCTCGTCGGCCGCGTCGACGACGCGACCACCACCCACCCCGAGGCCCTCGCGGCAACGCCGACCGGCACACTCGTCACGACCCGACCGACCGGAGGCCGCTGAATGCTCCGCCACCCCCTCGTCCACCCCGAGATGCTCGAGGCGCTCGCGACGGCCGGGCACGGCTCGCGCGTGCTGGTCGCCGACGCCAACTACCCCTTCCGCACGGTCGTCGGACCGAACGCGCGGATCGTCTACCTGAACCTCCGCCCCGGGCTCGTCGGGGCGGAGGACGTGCTCGAGGCGCTGCTCACCGCCGTCGTCGTGGAGTCGGCGGCCGTGATGGTGCCCGGCGAGGGCCCCGAGCCCGAGATCTTCGCGTCGTTCCGCCGGCTGCTGCCCGGCCTCGAGCTCACCGCGCTGACCCGGCAGGAGTTCTACGCCGAGGCCCGGGGCGAGGACCTGGCCCTGCTCGTCGCGACCGGCGAGCAGCGCGTCTTCTCCAACGTGCTGCTGACCCTCGGCGTCGTCGGCGCCTGAGCGGGAGGTGCCGGCGTGGAGCGTGTGAGCGGCATCGGAGGCTTCTTCTTCCGGGCGCGCGAGCCCGAGCGGCTCGCGGCCTGGTACGCCGAGCACCTCGGGGTCGACGGGCCGCCCGCGGCCTACGGCGACCCGTCCTGGCGGCAGGAGGCGGGTCCGACCGTGTTCTTCGGCATGGACGACCCCGAGCACCTCGGCGGCCCGGACCGGACGTGGTCGATGAACTTCCGCGTCCCCGATCTCGAGGCGATGGTGGCGCAGCTCCGAGCGGCCGGCATCGAGGTCGAGGTCGACCCCGAGACGTACCCGAACGGGACGTTCGCCTCGCTGAGGGACCCCGAGGGCAACGTCCTGCAGCTCTGGGAGCCGGGCGGGGTCGACGCCGAGGGACCGGTCGGCACGGCGGGCTGACCGCGTACGGCCGGCGTGCTCCTAGTGCCGGGCCAGCGCCACCGAGACGTTGTCGCGCCCGCCCTGCTCGTTGGCCCAGCGCACCAGCGCCTCGGCCAGCTCGAGCGGTGAGGTGACGTCGGCCGACAGCGAGCCGACGAGCTCGCCGAGCCGTACGGCGTCGGAGCAGTAGTTCCACAGGCCGTCGGAGCAGACGAGCACCCAGCCCGGGTGGCCGAGGATCACCGATCCCGTGCGCGGCACGACGTCGGGGCTGTCGCGCCCCAGCCACTTGGTGATCGCGTGCGCCTGGGGCCCGTTCTCCGCGGTCTCGCGGTCGACGCCCATGGCGATCCGGGCCTGGGCCATCGAGTCGTCGAGGCTCAGCTCCTCGGGCTCGGAGCCCGGCCCGGAACCGCCCGGGTCGGGCAGCCAGTAGACACGGCTGTCGCCGACGTTGCCGAACACGACGAGGTCGCCCTCGACGACCGCGGCGGCGAAGGTGCAGGCGGCCGCGCTCGGCCCCTCCACCGGCGTGGTGGCCAGCACCGCCTGGTCGGCCCGGGCGACGGCGTCCTCGAGGGCGTCGGCGATCAGGCCGGCCCGGCTCGCCGGGTTGGGCAGGCCGACCGGGCGTGCCGCCACGAGCACGTCGCGGGCCCGGCGGGCGGCCGCGAGCGCGGCGACGTCGGAGTCGGGGGCGGTGGAGACGCCGTCGCAGACGACGAGGACCGCGCGGGACCCGGGGTCGGGCTCGGCGGCGATCGCGGTCGCGTCCTCGTTGCGGTGGTGCCGCACGCCGCGGTCGCAGACGGCGGCCACCCAGGCCGCCGGCTGCTCGACGTAGTGGTCGCGCGGGGTCGGCGCCTTGGTCCCGCACACCGTGCAGTAACCGTCGTCGCCCACCTCGCCACCGCAGGACAGGCAGCGCGCGGCGGGGACGAGGGCGTCCGGGTCGGCCTCGGGCGCCGCGACGACGGGCTGCGTCAGCTCGACGGGGGCCTCCTGGGCGACCGCGGTCAACGTCGCCGCCGCCGCGCCGCCCACGTCCAGCAGGGGCGAGCCGCACGACTCGCAGAAGGCCTGGCTCGGCTCGACCTCGGCCCCGCAGCCCGGGCACGTCCGGGTCACGACGGGCCCGGCGGGCACGGTGCTCATCGGCGGTCGGTCATCGGCGGTCGGTCATCGCAGGGTCCACCTTCGTACGGCGTTGGCCCGGTCGACCCACGCGTGGCTCCGGGCCTCGTCGGCCTCGCTGCGGGCCAGCTCGCGGTAGGTCGCCTCCAGCCCGTCACGCAGCGTGTCGGGAGTGGCAGCGTAGCGGCCGACGGTCGCCGCGGCCGCGACCGGTCCCGGCGTCCCGGACGGCCCGGCGACGGCCAGGGTCCGGGAGAGCGCGCGCTCGAGGATGCCGGCCGTCAGCAGGCTGCGCTCGTGGGGGTCGAGCCGCACGCCGTCGAGGCTCTCGAGGGCCTGCGAGAGCCGGGGGAGGTCGGCGCCGGCCCCGGCGAGCGTCACCGCGCGCAGCCGGCGCGAGTCGGAGAACGCGCGGCTCGTGGACGGCACCAGGTCGAGGGCCGCGACCGCGCCCGGGACGTCGCCCCGAGCCGCGCGCACCCGTGCCAGGCCGAAGGCCCCGGCAGCGACGTAGTTGGCGTCGGTGCTGGCGCAGGTCGTGTAGAGCGCCTCGGCGACCGCCGGCTCGCCGCCGCGCTCGCAGGCCAGCGCCAGGGCGAGCTTCGGTGCGAGCTCGCCCGGGACCTGGCCGTAGACGGCGTTGAACGCCGCCTGCGCCGCCGCGGTGTCGCCCTGCGCGAGCGCCGAGAGCCCGCTCATCCAGACCGCCCGCCACTCCCACGGGTCCGCGCGCAGCATCGTGTCGACGGCCTGGGCGACCAGGTCGGGGCGGCCGAGCTCGAGCGCGGCCCGGGCCTGGGCCAGCAGCACCTCCGGGCTCAGCGCGGGCGCCGTCTGCAGGAACGTGATCCGCTCGGCCGGGTCGTCCACGCTGATGTTGCTCAGCCAGGCGTGCTGCGCGTCGGTGGTGTCCACGCGCAGCGCGGGCAGGTCGCCGGCCTCCAGGACGCCGCCGGTGATGGCCGGCGCCTCGAACAGGACCGAGGCCGCCGAGGTCAGCGCCGTCCCCGTGGTCCGCGACGCCACGACCTCGCGGAGCACGCCGAGCAGCTGGACGCGCAGCTCGTCTGCGGAGCTGAAGCGGTCCGCCGGGTCGGGCGCGCAGGCCTTGAGCAGCAGCCGGTGCAGCGAGTCGTACGTCGCGAAGACCGGGGTGGCGTCGGCCGGCGGCAGGCTGGCCACGTACGTGGTCTGGTAGCCCCGGAACTCGGTCATCAGCACCGCGAGGGTGCGTCCGATCGTGTAGATGTCGGAGGCGACGCTCGGGCCCAGCCGCGCGACCTCCGGGGCCTGGTAGCCGACCGTCCCGTAGATCGCCGACTCCTGGTCGTCGACCCGGCGCACGCCGCCGAGGTCGATGAGCTTGACCGCGTCGCCGACCTGGATGAGGTTGTCGGGCTTGAAGTCGCAGTAGAGCAGCCCGAGGTCGTGCAGGTAGGTGAACGCGGGCAGCACCTCGAGGACGTAGGCGAGCGCCTGGTCGACCGGGAGCGGGTCGAAGGTGCCCCCGTTCGCCCGCATCCGCTCCTTGAGGATCTCCTTGAGCGAGACGCCGCCGACGTACTCCATGACGATGTAGCCCGCGCCCTCGTGGGACACGAAGTTGTAGATCTCCACGATCAGCGGGTGCTCGACGGCCGCCAGGAACTGCCGCTCCGCGATCGCGGCGGCCAGCGCGTCGGGGTCGCCCGAGTTCAGCAGGCCCTTGAGCACCACCCAGCGGTCCGACACGTTCTTGTCACGGGCCAGGTAGATCCAGCCCAGCCCGCCGTGCGCGAGGGCCCCGGCCACCTCGTACTGCCCGCCGACCAGGTCGCCCGACCTCAGCTTGGGCGTGAACGAGTACGGCGCGCCGCAGCTGGAGCAGAAGCCCTCCGGACGCCCCGGCCGGTCGTCGCGGGACCGGCCGACCGGCTTGCCGCAGCGCGCGCAGAAGCGCTTCGCCTCGGGCACCGACGCGTCGGTCAGGACCGCGTGGGCCGCGTCGACCACCGGCGCGGGCGGCACCCGGGTCAGCCCGGCGCCGAGCCGGGCGGCCCGCAGCCGCTGCGACCCGCTGCCGACGCGCCGCGTGGTCCGCGAACCCTCGCCGGCCAGCCGGGACGACCCGAGCGCGGTCGAGCCCAGGCGGCTGGAGCCGCGCGTCCGGGTGGAGACAGCGCCCGCCGCCTGGCCCGCCGCCACGTCCTGCTCGGCGGCGACCTGGGCCGCCGCCTGGCCCGGCACCGCGGCCGCGGGGGAGCCGCACACGTCGCACCAACCGTCGACGACGGTCCCGGTGCAGCCGGGCTGCGCGCAGCGGCCGGCGGCCACGAGGGCCGGCGGCGGGGAGGCGGCCGGGCTCCCGCACACGTCGCACCAGCCGTCGACGATCGTGCCGGTGCAGCCCGGCTGGGTGCAGGCGGGGCCGAGCGCCGTGGTGCTCACCGGACCTCCGTGGTGGTGCGGGCGGATGCCTGCAGGTAGGTGGCGTAGAGGGTCACGAGCTGCTCGGCGAGCGCCGCGTGCGAGGGCCGGGCGTCGAGGGCCTCGCGGGCCATCGCGTACGCCCGGGCGAGGTCGGGCTCGGTGGCCCGGCCGAGGGCCTCGGCCTTGACCCGCAGCCCCTCCAGACGGGCCAGGCGGTCGTCGTGGCCGCGCAGGGCGCGGCCGTACGCCTCCTCGGCGAAGGTCACGGCACGCCCGACCAGGGCGAGCCGGTTCTCGTACGCGACGAGGGCGGGGGCCGTGTTCGGCAGCGGTCCGAGGCCGTCGACGTCGGGCACGGCGTAGCGGGGCGCCTCGGCCACGGTGGACACGCAGCGTTCGGCCAGGGCCCCCAGCGTCGCCGTCCGCCGGGCGAGCTCGGCCCGCTCCTGGCGCACGCGGGCGACCAGGGCGCCGGCCTCGCGCCGCCGGGCGCCGCCCACGATGAGGTCGCGCTCCAGCGTCGCCGCCTCGACCTCGATCGGGCCGAGGACGCCGCCGACGTCGCCACCCCGCTCGGCCTTGGCGACCGCGGCCGCGAGGCGGGAGGCGAGGCCGGCCACGTGCTCGCCCGCCCGCTGGCGCCCCGCACCGGCCGGCTCGAGCGCCGTCTGGTCGCGCAGCCGCTCGAGCTGGGCCCGCAGCGCGGCGACGCGGGCGGTGGTTTGTGCGCCTGACTCCTCGAGCCCGAGCCGTTCGCGCAGCTCGCCGACGACCGCGTCGAGCAGCCGGCCGGCCTCCGGCACGCTGAGCTCGAGGGCGCTCGAGGTCGCGCCCGCCGCGGCGGTGGACCGGCGGCCCCAGACCAGCGCGGCCATCCGCTCCCGGTCGTCGCGGCTCGTGCGCCCCGAGTCCCACAGCGCCCGCAGCTGTGCCTCGCGGTCGGCCACGGCCTGCCACAGGGTCATCGCGAGCGTGACGTCGCCGGTGAACCGGGCCGGTTCGGCCGACGCGAGCGCCTCGCGGTCCAGGGCGTCCAGCTCGGCGCGCCGCCGGCCGAGCCAGTCGCCCAGCGCCGAGAGGTAGGCCAGCGCCTCCGCCGGGTCCAGCGCCTCGCCCAGCCGACCTGGCGCGACCGGTGCGGGCAGGGTCGCCGGCACCGCGCCGGGGGCGCCCGTCGGGGTCACGCGGACCGTCCGTACACCGGCTTGGGCGGGCTCGGCGCGGGTCCGAGGGGGCCGGCGAACCAGCGGTCGTAGATCCGCTCCCACTCGCCGTCGGCGCGCATCTGGGCCAGGCGCGCGTTGACGAACCGGACGAGGTCGACGTTCTGCGCGTTCATCCCCAGGCCGTACGGCTCCGCGGTGAAGGCCTGCTGCTTCGGCACGACCGCGTACGGGTCCTGCGCCGCCAGGCCGGCCAGCACGGTGTCGTCGCCGGTGATCGCGTCGACCTGGCCCTGCTGGAAGAGCACCAGGCAGCCGGTGTGGCTGTCGGAGCCGACCGCGACCGCCTTCGGCTCCAGGCGCACGAGGTTGTCCATGCTCGACGTGCCGTTCGGCGCGCAGACGCGCTGGCCGGCGAGGTCGGACAGCGCTCTGGCCTTCGACCCCTGGCGGACCAGGATCTTCTGGCCGGCGCGGTAGTACTCCGAGGAGAACGCGATCTGCTTCCACCGGTCGCAGGTCATGGTCATGTTCCGCGCGACGAGGTCGACCTGGCCCGACTGCAGCGCGGGGATGCGCTGGGCGGCGGTGATCACGACCAGCTGGTAGCGCTTCTCGTCGCCGAAGATCGCCTTGGCCACCGCACGCACGAAGTCGATGTCGAAGCCCTCGACCTGGCCGTCCAGCGGGTTGCGCGCGCCGAGCAGGTAGCTGTCGGCCGAGACGCCCGCGACGAGCCGGCCCCGCTTCTTGATCCTGGCCATCGTCGAGCCTACCGGCAGGTCGTCGGGGCTCGCGAGCGCGCCCGGCTCGTAGGAGGTGGTCGCGTCGTCGCAGGTGGCGGGCGCGGCGGGCGCGGCGGTGGGCGCGGCGCTCGTGGGAGCGGCGGGCACCGGGGTCTCGTCGGTGCCGAAGACGCCGCACGAGCTGAGGAGGGCGCAGACGCCGAGGACCGTGGCGAGCACCAGCCCGCGCCGGCCGGCCCGGGCCCGGGTCACCGGTACTCCCGCAGCCGGGTCGAGATCCCGCGGCTGCCGGCCCAGGCGCTCGCCAGCCCGGCGAGGAGCGTCAGCAGGCAGCCGACGACGAGCCCGGCCCCCTGGTTGCGGAGGTCCTGCACCGCGGACGCTCCCGAGGAGCGGGCGATGTCCGCCATCTTCTGGTCGAAGGGTGCGAAGGCCGCGTTGGACGAGCCCGTCCCCGACCCGACGGCGAGCTCGACCGCCGCGTCCCAGCTGCCGCCGTCGTCGAGGGCGCGGACCTTGCGGTGCACCTGCGCGTAGCTCTCGAAGTCGTGCACGAAGGGCGCCAGGATCCGGTCGGTGGTCAGCCGCTCGTGCACCACGGCGGCCGAGGACTGCCAGGACTGCTCGTAGGCCTGGCCCGAGCCGCGGGCGATCAGGGTGAGGCTCTCCGAGGACTTGGCGAGGTTGGCCTGCACCCGCGCGTCGCCGGCCGACGTGGCGAGGTCGCCCTCGCCGCGCGCCAGGTCCGTCGCGAGGAACAGCCGGGCCATGAGCGCCGTGGAGGCGATCACGAGCGCCAGCACGACCAGGGAGGCCGTGAGGAGGCCGGGGTTGAGCCGGCGGCGGAACAGCCGGGCGACGCGGAGCTGGACGACGACCAGGACCACGAGGACGGCCAGGCCCAGCAGGGGCACGGCCCAGCCCCACCCCGTGGTCAGCGACGCGCTGGCCCGCTTCGCGTTGGCCTGCACGAGGGCGTCGGCCACCGGCAGGGCGTCGGCCCGCAGCCCGTTGCTCGCCTGGCGCAGGTACTGCGCCCCGACCGGCAGGCCCTGGCGGTTGTTGGCGCGGGCGGCCTCGACGAGGCTCGCGTAGTCGAGGACCTGGGCGTTGAGCGCGGACAGCGCCGCGGCGTCGGCCGGCTGGGCCTGCGCCGAACGGGCCACCAGGTCGGCCACGTCGGCCAGGGCGGCGTCGTACGCGGCCCGCCGCTCGGGCGACTCGAGGCCGCCGACGAGAAAGGTGTTGGTCGCGTTCGCGTCGGCGACGAGCAGGTCGGTCTCGATGGTCTGCACCCGCAGCAGCTGCTCGACGTCGCTGGCCCCCTGCCGCAGGGTGAGCGTGAGCAGCGCCATCGCCAGCGTGCCCAGCACGGCCAGCGCCACGCCGCTACCGACCACCACCGCGCGGAGGCGGCGCAGCCGTGCCGGGGTGTCACTGGTCGGCGTGGCCACCTCGGGCGGCACCGCGCCCAGCGGTACGAGGGGCTGTGTCGTGAGGGGCTGTGTCGTGACGGGCTGTGTCGCAGGAGGCTGCGGCGCGGGCGCCACCGCCGTCGCTGTGCTGGGCTGGCTCACCCGGCTGGCTCCTCGTCGCTCGGCGGCTCGGTCGGGGCACCAGCATCACCCACCGCGGGGCCGTCCGGGCCGATCCCGGCCGGGTCGGCGCCGAGGTCGTCGGGCGTGATCTCGCGCAGCTGCGCGAGCGTCGGCGTCGCCACGTCGCGCAGCCGCCACGCCTGGCGCCCGATCGCCGCCTCCAGCACGTTGCGGGCGAAGCGGGCGTTGCCGAACACCGGCCCCCGCGGCTCGGCCGCCAGCAGGGCGGCGAAGCGGTCCACGCACCCGTCGGTCAGGTCGTAGTCGGCGCCGTCGGCCATGGAGGCGAGGATCGCCTGGAGCTCGGCGTCGGTGTAGTCGGCGAACTCGAGGATCGTGCGGAAGCGGCTGGACAGGCCCGGGTTCTGCGCCACGAACACGGCCATCGGGTCGGGGTAGCCGGCGACGATCACGACCAGGTCGTCGCGGCGGTCCTCCATCTCCTTGACCAGGGTGTCGACGGCCTCGCGCCCGTACTGGTCGCCGGCCAGGCTGTACGCCTCGTCGATGAAGAGCACCCCGCCCGCGGCGGACGCGACGACCTCGGCGGTCTTGAGCGCGGTCTGGCCCAGGTAGCCCGCGACCAGCTCGGACCGGTCGACCTCGACGAGCTGGCCCTTGCTCAGCAGGCCCATCGCCGCGTAGATGCCACCCACCAGGCGGGCGACGGTGGTCTTGCCCGTCCCCGGGTTGCCGACGAACACGAGGTGGCGGGTGATCGTCGCCGACCGCAGGCCGGCCTCCTGGCGCATCTTCTCGACCCGCAGCACCGCCACCTGGCGGTGGATCTCGCCCTTCACCTCGTCGAGGCCGGTCAGCGCGTCCAGCTCCCCGAGGAGCTCCTCGACGGTCTTCGCCGGCTTCTCGTCGGCGGCGGCCGGGGCGGTGGCTGCCTCCGGCTCCGGTTCCGGCTGCGCCTCGGCCGCCGGTGCGGGTGCCGGGCTCGGAGCCGTGGGCAGCGGGCCCGTGCCGGCCCCGATCCCGGGGAACTTGACCGGTCCGAGGTCGGCGGTGAAGAGCCCGTCGAGCGGGTTCGCGCCCGAGACCGCGGGCGTACGGATCTCGTCGGACGCCTCGCGCAGCGCGGCGATGCGCGCGAGCGCGGCCTCCATGGCCTCGCGCAGCCCGTCGGGACCGGGGCTCACGGGAGCCGCAGTCCTGAGCCTGTCGACGGGTCCACCGACGAGTGCCCGAACTTCTCCTGCAGGAAGCGGCCCTGCACGACGAGGGCGTTGGCGTCGACGCGCACGGCGGCGTCGAAGATCTGCTCCATGGAGCTCGCCAGCAGGTCGAGCGCGTCGATGAGCAGCATCAGCGACGTCTTGCCGCCGTCGACCGGGCGCGAGTCGGCCCACTGCCGGGGGAGGCGGGTGTACGCCGCCAGCGCCTCCGGCAGGTAGGTCGTCGCCGTCGCGGTCACCGCGTACGCCTCCGCGCTGCCCAGACCGAGGTTGCGCACCCGCGGCAGCGTGTCGCGCACCGTGCGGGTGATGCGCCGGACCCGCGACGCGACCAGCGCGGGGACGCGGCCGTCGGCGACCGACGCGTCGGTGGCGTCGAGCGCGGCGAGCAGCTCGGCCTCCGTCGGGGCGCGGTCGAGCTCGACCGACTCCGCCTCGGCCGGCGGCGGTGCGTCCCCGGTCAGCCGGGCCCACCACTCTCGAACGCCCATCGGGCGGCTCCGCGTACCCGGCCGCTCAGCCCGCCGACCCGGCGTCGGGGCCGAGCTCGAGCGCACCCGAGGCGAGGTTGGCGTCGCTGCGCGAGACCCGCTCCAGGTAGCCGCGCGACTTGGTGACCTCCGACTCGAGCACGCCGATCGTGGCCCGCATGGAGGTCAGCGCCTCGGCCTTGAAGGCGTCGATGGAGTCCATGGTCTGGTAGATGTTCGCGAACGCGGCCTGCAGCTGGGGCAGCCCGACGGTCGCCGACGCGGCCTGCTTCTGGATGGAGGCCGAGTTGTCGCGCAGCAGCTCCGACGTGCGCTGGATGATGTCCGACGTCGTCGTGTTGAGCGCGGTGATCTGGTCGAGCACGAGCTTCTGGTTGTTGAGGGCCTGCGCGACGATCACGGCGGTCCGCAGCGCCGAGACCGTCGTCGTCGACGCGCGGTCGACGCCCTTGATCAGCTCGATGTTGTTCTTGATGATCACGTCGATCGCCAGGTAGTTCTGGATCGAGACGGCGAGCTGGGTGAGCAGGTCCTGGTGCTTCTGGCGGACGTAGAACAGCACGTCCTGGCTGAGCGCCTTGGCCCGCTCGGGGTCGACGAGCTCGAGCTCGGCGATCTTCTCCTCGAGCCGGCCGTCGAGCTGCTCGGCCACGTAGATGTAGGCGTTCAGCCGGCCCATCACGGTCCACAGGTTCTGCTTCTCGAGGTTGAGCGCGACGTTGTCGCGGGTCAGCTCGTCCTGGCCGTTGCGCAGGCTGTGCAGGATCGCGTCGAGGTGGGACTGGGCGCCCTGGTACTTGCGGAAGTAGTCGGCGACCTTGTCGCCGAACGGGATCATGCCCAGGAACTTGCGCGGCCCGGTCGCCTGGCTCGGGTCGAGCTCCTCGACCGTGCGGCGCAGCTCGAGCAGGGTCTTGCCGACCTTCGAGCCCTGCGAGAGCCCGCCCTCCTGCAGCGCCTTGACCGGGGTCTGCAGCAGCCGGTTCGACGTCTCCGCCGCCTTGCGGATGTCCGCGTCGCCCATCGTGCGGACGTTGTCGGCCTGGCGCGCGAACTCCGGCGAGCGCGTCTGGTTCTTGAGCAGCGCGGTCAGGTAGCCCTCGACCCGCTGGTCGAGGGCCGGGAGCTGGCGCGCGTCGACCTGGGGCGCCATGGCCGGGGCCTGGGTCTCGACCACGGGCGCGACCGGCTCCGGCGCGGTGAGCGTCAGGGTCCCCGCGGCGCCGACCGGCGGGGCCAGCGGGGCAGGTGCGGCGGCTCCGGCGGCGGCTGCGGCCCCTCCCGGCTCGGTCATGCGGCCCGTCCTCTCGCTGTCTGCTCGGCCTGCCGGGCGTGCCGGACAGATGAGGTCGAAATCTACCCGTACGCCCGGTCACCCGGGCCGGGGACGGTGACCCCGGCCGGGCCGGGTGCCAGGATCCGTCCATGACGCCCGACCGAGCAGGACCGCGCCGCTTCGAGGGTCGTCGGGTCCTCGTGGTGGGCGGGGGGACCGGCATCGGCCTCGCCGTCGCGGGCCGGCTGGCGCAGGAGGGCGCGGAGGTCGTCGTCGCCGACCTCTGGGTCCGCGCGACGCCGAGCCCGAGGACGTCCTCGCGTCGCTCGCCGGCACGGGCCACCGCAGCGCCCGGGTGGACGTCACGGACCGGGCCTCGGTCGACGCCCTGGTCGCGTCGCTCGACCACCTCGACGTCCTGGTCCACGTCGCCGGGGGCGACCGGGCACACCCGTCGTTCACCGAGGCCGACGACGAGGTCTGGGCGGACCTGGTCGACCTCAACCTGATGGGGTTCGTGCGCACCAGCCGCGCCGCGGCCCCGCTGCTGCTCGTCAGCGGGCACGGTCCGGCCGTCGTGGTCGTCGGGTCGGTCAACGCGGTGGTGGCGCTCGGCAGCGAGCCGTACTCCGCGGCCAAGGCCGGGCTGGTCTCCCTCGTGGCCAACCTCGCCGTCGACCTGGCGCCGGGCGTCCGGGTCAACGCCGTGCTGCCCGCCACGATCCGTACGCGCGTGTGGGACGACCAGCCGGGCGGGGCCGAGCAGCTGGGCGCCCTCTACCTCCTCGACCGGGTGGGCACGCCGGACGACGTGGCGGGGGCGGTGGCCTTCCTGGCGAGCGACGACGCGGCCTGGGTCACCGGCCACGCGCTGCCCGTGGACGGCGGGCTGCTCACCGGCGGTTCGCTGCGCCGGCTCCTCGACTGACGACGGGGTCGTGGACGCGGTACCCCCGTCGACCTGGTAGTCAGTGGGCCGTGCGCACCATCGGGATGCTGGGCGGGATGAGCTGGGAGTCCAGCGCGGAGTACTACCGGCTGGCCAACGAGCTCGTCCGCGACCGCCTCGGTGGCCTGCACTCGGCCCCGCTCGTGCTGGCCTCCGTCGACTTCGCCGACGTCGAGGCCATGCAGAGCGCAGGTCGCTGGGACGAGGCGGGTGCGCTCCTGGCCCGCGCGGCGGCCGGGGTGGAGGCGGCCGGCGCCGAGCTGCTCGTGCTGTGCACCAACACCATGCACAAGGTCGCCGACCAGGTCCAGGCCGCGGTGGGGGTGCCGCTGCTGCACATCGCCGACGCCGCGGCGGCCGCGTGCACCTCGGCGGGCGTCACGACCGTCGGGCTGCTGGGGACGGCCTTCACGATGGAGCAGGACTTCTACCGCGACCGGCTGGCCGCCCACGGGTCGGAGGTCCTGGTGCCGTCGGCGACGGACCGCGCGCTCGTGCACCGCGTGATCTACGACGAGCTCTGCCTGGGCGTGGTGCGCGAGGAGTCGCGGCAGGCCTACCGGGAGGTCATCGCCCGGCTCGTCGCCGAGGGCGCGCAGGGCGTCGTCCTGGGCTGCACGGAGATCGAGCTGCTGGTCGGGCCGGACGACAGCCCGGTCCCGACGTTCGCCACGACCCGGCTGCACGTGGAGGCCGCCGTCGAGGCGGCCCTCGCGCCCGAGCTGCCCTGACGGCTAGCGCGGCGGCGGGATCTCCCCGGAACCGCGCACGACCAGCTCCGCCGGGACCACCGAGGTCGCGGCGGGGGACTCGTCCCCGTCGAGGCGGGCGAAGACGCGTCCCGCCGCCGTGCGCCCCATCTCGCCCGGGTCCTGCGCCACGACCGTCAGGGCGGGCTCGAGCATGTCGGCGAGGAACACGTCGTCGAAGCCGACCATCGCCACCTCGTGCTGCAGCCCGAGGTCGTGCAGCGCGCGGATGCCGCCGATGCTGACGAGGTTCTGGCTGGTGAACAGCGCCGTCGGCCGCTCGGGCCCCGCCATCAGCTCGCGGACCGCCTCGTACGCGGCCTCGACCGACCGCAGCCCCGGGCGTACGGGGCCCTGCTCGGCACCGGCCTCGCTCAGCGCGTCGCGCCAGCCCCGGTGCCGCTCGCTGGCCGTCGACACCCCGAGGTCGTCGCTCAGGAACGCGACCGCGCGGTGCCCGTGCTCGAGCAGGTGACGGACCGCCGTCACCGACGCGGCGTGGTTGTCGGTGATCACCGTGTCGGCCTCGATGCCCCGCGGGGGCCGGTCGACGAACACCATCGGCACGCCCTGCTCGAGCTCGGTCTGCAGGTAGGTGTGGTCGTCGGAGATCGTGGTCAGCACGAGGCCGTCCACGCGCCGACGGGTGAAGGCCTCCACCAGCGCGCGCTCGCGGTCGGGGTCCTCCCCGAAGCTCGCGCCGAACACGGCGGTCCCGCGCTCCCAGGCGACGGCCTCCACCGCGCGGTGGATCGCCGCGGAGAAGGGGTTGTCGACGGCGTCGAGCAGCAGGCCCAGCGTCAGGGTCTTGCGGTCGCCGCGGCGCAGCGAGCCCGCGCCCTGGTTGGGCGTGAAGTTGAGCGCCACGACCGCCTGCTCCACCTTCTCGCGGGTCGCAGCCGATACGTTCGCCTCGTGGTTGATCACGCGGGACACCGTCTTGATCCCGACGCCGGCCAGCGCGGCCACGTCGCGGATGGTGGCTCGGCTCCGTGCGGTGCGCGCGTGCGGGGAGTCGGTCACCACACCCTCCTCGTGCTCGTCTCGATGCTGTCGCCGATCGTTACCGAACCGGAGTTGACAGCGGGCTGAGGGTATCTTAGAAATGTGCCTGACACCGTTGTCAAGCGACCTGCGGTGCGTCATTCCAACGAAGGAGTCACGACCAAGATGAAGAGAACTCTCCACCCGTTCCTGGGACGCCGCCGGGTTGCTGCTGGCGTGGTCCTCGCGGCGGCCGCGTCCCTCGCGCTGAGCGCCTGCGGCGGCGGCGACTCCGCGGCTCCCGGCTCCAGCTCGGGCAACGGCGGGGGCGGCGGCTCGATCTCCGTCGCGCTGATCACCAAGACCTCGACCAACCCCTTCTTCCTCGCGATGAAGAAGGGTGCCGAGGACGAGGCGGCCAAGCAGAACGTCAAGCTCACGTACGCCGCCGGCGCCGAGGACGGTGACGAGGACGGCCAGGTCAAGGCGATCGAGGCCGCCGTCGCGCGTGGCGACCAGGGCATCCTGATCACGCCCAACGGCCCCGGCGTCAACTCCGCCATCGGCCAGGCCCGCAAGCAGGGTCTGTACGTCATCGCCCTCGACACGCCGCCGGACCCCGCCGACACCGTCGACCTCACCATCGCGACGAACAACTTCACCGCGGGCGAGGAGATCGGCAAGTGGGCGGCGGCCAAGCAGGACGGCAAGCCGGCCAACATCGCGCTGCTCGACCTCTACAACGACAAGGTCGTCTCGGTCGACTACAACCGTGACCAGGGCTTCCTGACCGGCATGGGGATCGACGTCAAGGACCCCAAGAAGAACGGTGACGAGGACAAGTCCGGCAAGTACACCGGCGGCAAGGGCGGCGACTACACGATCGCCTGCAACGAGCCCACGCTGGGTGCCCAGGACCAGGGCAAGTCGGCCATGGAGACCTGCCTGTCGAAGACGAAGGACATCAACCTCGTCTACACCCTCAACGAGCCGGCCGCGGCCGGTGCCTCGGAGGCCCTCAAGGCCGCCGGCGTGAAGGCCACCATCGTCTCGGTCGACGGCGGCTGCTCGCCGGGCATCGCCGACGTCAAGGCCGGCATCATCGGCGCCACGTCGCAGCAGTACCCGGTCAAGATGGCGCAGATCGGCGTGCAGGCGATCAAGACCATCGCCGACGGCGGCCAGAAGCCGGCCGTGACGCCGGGCCTGGACTTCCTCGACAGCGGGGTCGCCCTGGTGACCGACAACCCGGTCGACGGCCTGGAGAGCATCACCTCCGCCGACGCCTCGAAGATCTGCTGGGGCTGAGCTCCCTGGGAGGGGGTCGACCGTGCTGAGCACGCTCGACCCCTTCCCCCGGGTCGGCGGGTTCTGCTAGACCTGCCGCACCTGCTTCTCCACCACCGCTGAACTCCGAGGCAAGGAAGCCCGTGTCCACGACCACCACCTCCGCTCCGGCGTCGGCTGCCGAGCAGTTCGCGCTGCGGCGCCAGTCGCCGGCCCAGCGCATCCAGCACGTGCTGCACGCGCAGCCCGCGCTCAGTCCTCTCGCGGTGCTGATCATCGCGATCATCGTCTTCGCGATCATCAACCCGCGGTTCCTGCAGCCGCAGGCGCTGTCGATCCTGCTGCAGCAGGTGGCGATCATCGCCGCCCTGGCCATCGGCCAGACCCTGATCATCCTCACCGCGGGCATCGACCTCTCGGTCGGCGCGCTCACCGTGTTCTCGATGCTGATCATGGCCAGCCTGGCCTCCAGCGGCGGCGTACCCGGTCCGCTCGCGATCCTCATCGGGATCCTGGTCGGCACCTTGGGCGGGTTGCTCAACGGGTTCCTGGTGACCCGGATCAACCTGCCGCCGTTCATCGTCACGCTCGGGACGCTGAGCATCTTCCTCGCGGCCGGCCTGCTCTACTCCGGCGGCTCGAACATCCAGTCCACGGCCCTGCCGGACTCGGTGAACTGGGCCGGCACGGTCATCCAGTTCGGCCGGTTCCGCATCACCACCGGCGTCGTGATCGTCGCGCTGATGGCGATCGTCGTCGGCTTCGCGCTGAGCCAGACCAAGTGGGGCCGCCACGTGTACGCGGTCGGCAACGACATCGAGGCCGCCCGCCTGGTCGGCATCCGGGTCAACCGGGTCCTGCTCAGCGTCTACACCGTCGCCGGCCTGCTCTACGGCATCACGGCGTGGCTGCAGATCGGCCGGGCCGGCAGCGCCAGCCCGAACGCGCTCACCGAGGCCAACCTGGAGAGCATCACCGCCGTCGTGATCGGTGGCACCAGCCTCTTCGGCGGCCGCGGCGCGATCATCGGCACCATCATCGGCGCGCTCATCGTCTACGCGTTCCGACTCGGCCTGAGCCTCGCCGGCGTCGACGACCAGTGGCGCGTGTTCGCCACCGGCATCCTCGTCATCGTGGCCGTGGGCATCGACCAGTGGATCCGGAAGGTCAAGGCATGAGCGCCACCCAGAACGAGGCGGGCTACGGCACCGTCAACGGCGTCGACCTCGACGCCGTCCAGGAAGGCGTCGCCGACCCGAGCCAGACCGTCCTGTCGGCGCGCAAGCTGATCAAGACGTTCGGCAAGGTCATCGGCCTGGACGGGGTCGACCTCGACCTCTACCCGGGCGAGATCCTCGCGATCATCGGCGACAACGGGGCGGGCAAGTCGACCCTGATCAAGGCGGCGACCGGCGCGCTCACGCCGGACTCCGGCCAGCTCTACCTGGACGGGCGCGAGGTCAGCTTCAAGACCCCGCAGGACGCCCGTGCGGCGGGCATCGAGACCGTCTACCAGACCCTCGCTGTCGCGCCCGCCCTGGACATCGCGGCCAACATGTTCCTCGGCCGCGAGCGGCGCCGGTCCGGCCCGCTCGGGTCGGTCTTCCGGATGCTCGACAAGAGCGGCATGAAGGCCGACGCCGGCAAGTCGATGGCCAACCTCGGGATCGCGACCGTGCAGAACATGGGACAGGCCGTGGAGACCCTCTCCGGCGGTCAGCGCCAGGCCGTCGCGGTCGCCCGCGCGGCGACGTTCGCCACCAAGTTCGTCGTCCTCGACGAGCCCACCGCGGCGCTCGGTGTCAAGGAGACCGGACAGGTCCTCAACCTGATCCAGCAGATCCGCGACAAGGGCCTGCCGGTCATCCTGATCAGCCACAACATGCCGAACGTGTTCGAGGTGGCCGACCGGATCCACATCGCCCGCCTGGGCGGCTGCGCCGGCGTCATCACGCCCAAGTCGCACACGCCCACCGAGGCCGTCGCGATCATGACCGGCGCGACCACGCTCCAGCGGGGCTGAGCTCCAGCCCTCAGCAGCACCAGGACGGCCCGCGTACGCCTCGGCGTACGCGGGCCGTCCTGCGTCTCCAGCCCCGCCGAGCGGTAGGTTGCCGCGCGTTCCGGGCCCCACGAAGCGCGGCAACCTACCTCTCGGCGAGCGGGAGGAGGGTCAGCCGCGTTCGCGGGGCTCGTGGAGCGGGAAACCGCTGATCCCGCGCCAGGCGAGGGTGCTGACGAGGGCCTTGGCCTGCTCCAGGCCGATGGCGGCGCTGCGGTCGGAGACCCAGTAGCGCGCGCCGACCTGGGCGAGGCCGACCATCGAGATGGCCAGGAGCTTCGAGTGCTCCGGCGGCAGCCGGGTGTCCTCGGCGATCACCGCGGCGATGAGGTCGGCGACGTCGTTGTTGACCCGCCAGAGCCGTTCCTGCACCCGGCCGTCGCCGGTGAGGTCGGACTCGAAGACGAAGCGGAACTCCCCGCTGGTCGAGGAGACGAAGTCGAAGAACGCCCCCATCGCCGCGACGACGCGGTCCGCGTTGTGGTCGGTGGAGTCGAGCCCGTCGCGCACGACCTCGACGAGGGCGTCGCACGCCTGGTCGAGCAGCGCGAGGTAGAGCTCGAGCTTGGAGTCGAAGTGCTGGTAGAGCACCGGCTTGCTGATGCCCGCCGCCGCGGCGATGTCGTCCATCGCGGCGGCGTGGTAGCCGCGGGTGGTGAAGACGTCGTTGGCGGCGTCGAGGAGCTGCGCGCGACGCTGGTCCCGCGGCAGGCGGGCGCCGCGGACCGTCACCTCGTCGGCGCCGCTGCCGGTGGTCTGCGCAGCGCTCGACACCCGGTCACACTACCGAGCCGCGCCGACCACCCCGGCCGCCTCGCCGATCTGCACGGCCCACAGCCCGGCGTAGATCCCGCCGGCCGCGACGAGCTCGTCGTGCGACCCCGCCTCGGCCACCCGGCCCTCCGACAGCACCCAGATCCGGTCCGCGTCGCGCACCGTCGAGAGCCGGTGGGCGACGACGAGGGCGGTCCGGCTCGCGGTCACGGCGGCCAGCGAACGCTGGATGGCCGCCTCGGTCTCGGTGTCGACGGCCGAGGTCGCCTCGTCGAGGACGAGCAGCGCGGGGTCGCGCAGGATCGCCCGGGCCAGCGCGATGCGCTGGCGCTGGCCGCCCGACAGGGTCTGCCCGCGCTCGCCGACCACGGTGTCGTAGCCCTGCGGCAGCGCGCTGATGAACCCGTCGGCCTCGGCCAGCCGGGCCGCCTCGCGGACCTGCTCGTCGGTCGCGTCGACCCGCCCGTACGCGAGGTTGTCGCGCACGGTGCCGTGGAAGAGGAAGACGTCCTGGCTCACGTAGCCGATCGCGCCGCGCAGGGCGTCCCAGCCGAGCTCGCGCACGTCGGTCCCGTCGAGCAGGACCTGTCCCTCGCGCGGGTCGGAGAAGCGGAGCACGAGCCGCAGCAGGCTCGACTTGCCGGCGCCGGTGGTGCCGACGACGGCGTGGGTCTGCCCGGCCGGGACCACGAGGTCGAGGCCGCGCAGCACGTCGGGCCCGTCGGCGTAGCCGAAGCGCACGCCGCGCAGCTCGACGCCGCCACGGACCGGGGGAGCGAGCACGCCGGTGCCCGGCTGCTGCTCGCCCCGTTCGCGCAGCAGCGCGAAGATGCGCCGCGTCGAGGCCATGGCCCGCTGGTAGAGGTCGAGGGTCTGGCCGACGTCGGTCAGCGGCCAGAGCAGGCGCTGGGTCATGAAGACCAGCACGGTGTAGAGGCCGACCTCGAGCCGGCCGTTGATCGTCAGCCAGCCGCCGAGCAGCAGCGTGGAGGTGAAGCCGGCGAGGATCGCCATGCGGATCAGCGGGACGAAGGCCGACGACCAGCGGATGGCCCGCAGGTTGGCGTCGCGGTAGCCGTCGGAGACCTCGCGGACGCGCTCCACCTCGCGCTTCTCGGCGGTGAACGCCTTGATCGTGGTGAGCCCGCCGAGGTTGGTCGCGATGGTGGCGCTGACGTCACCGGCGCGGGCGCGCACGGCGGCGTAGAGGGGTTCGAGGCGCCGCTGGAACGCGATGGAGCCGATGACGATCACCGGCACCGGCAGGAACGCGAGCAGCGTCATCGTCCACGAGGTCGCCGCGAAGACCGCGCCGACGAAGACCACGGTCCAGAACGTGTGGAGGATGACCCGCGCCCCGGTGTCGAGGAACCGTTCGAGCTGGTTGACGTCGTCGCTCACGACCGACAGCACGCGCCCGGGCGCGGAACCCTCGTGCCAGGACACGTCGAGGTCCTGGACGTTGGCGTACGTCTCCACGCGCAGGTCGTGCTCGACCGACTGCGCCAGCCCGCGCCACAGGATCGAGGCGGCGTAGTCGGTCGCCGACTCCACGACCCAGACGACCACGTTGAGCAGCGCGATGATCAGCAGCTGGCCGAACCGCCCCTCGACGCCGAAGAACGTGGCCGCGAACGAGTCCGAGCCCCGGACCACGACGTCCACCGCCACCCCGAGCAGCAGCTCGGGCGCGACGTCGGCGGCGGTGTTGACCGTCGTGGCCGCGACGGCCGCCACCACGCGCGGCCGGAACCGGCGGTGGTGCTGCCAGAGGTCGCGCAGCGGCGAGGTCGAACCCGAGGCGTCGGCCTGGGCGGGTGGTGCGGCGGTCGTGGCGGTCGTCACGAGACGCAAGCGTGCCAGCCCTCAGCCGGTGGGCAGGGCGGGCAGCGGCGGCCGGTCGTCGAGCAGGAGGTCGGCGGCGAGGTCGCCGTGCTCCTCGACGCGGCGCAGCACGTCGGCGGGGGAGAAGCGGAGGTCCTCGGGCCTCGTCGCGGCGGCCAGCTCCTCCCAGGTCACCGGCGTCGCCACCGCAGGCAGTGCGCGGCCCCGCAGCGAGTAGGGCGCGATGGTGTTGCGGGCCGGGAGGTCCTGGTTGTGGTCGACGTAGATCCGCCCGCGGCGGGCCTGGACCGAGACGGTCGAGACGAAGAAGTCGGGCCGCTCGCGGGCCATCCGCACGTTCAGGCCCTTCACGTACGCCCAGGCGTCGCGGGCGCGGCAGGGGGCGAGCGCCGCGTACACCTGGACGCCCTTGCTCCCCGACGTCTGCGGCACGGGCACGAGCCCGTCGGCCGCCATCGCCCCCGCGACGAGCAGCGCGGCCCGGGCCGAGTCGAGCACGTCCATGCCGGCCCCGGGGTCGAGGTCGACGACGAGCCGGTCGGCCAGCGGCTCGCCATCGAACGGTTCCTCACCCGGCAGGTCCAGCACGCCGTCCTCGCCGACGCGGCCGCTGCTCAGCGTCCACTGCGGGACGTGCAGCTCGAGGGCGGCGAGGTTGGCCAGCCAGACCAGCGTGGCCGGCTCGTCGGCGACGACGTAGTCGATGACGCCCTCGCTGGTCCGCACCGGCTGGCGCGGCACCCAGTCCGGCGTGCCGACCGGCGCGTTCTTCTCGTAGAACGAGCCGGCGGCGAGCGGCGTGGTGCCGCCGGTGTCGGGGGCGACGTGGTCGGCCGGGACACCGCCGGGGTAGCGCAGCCGGGTCAGCCCGCGGTCGCGGACGTGCGGCAGCATCACCTCGGCGATGCGCGCGTAGTAGTCGATCACCTCGCCCTTGGTGAAGCCGTCGGGGTAGAGCGGCTTGTCGAGGTTGGTGAGCGTCAGGGTCCGGGCGCCCACCCGGACGCGGACCTCGGGGGCGGGCATCAGGGGGCGGGGGCCTCGACGACCTGGCGCCCGACGCCGAAGGCCTCGAGCCGGGCGGGTTCCGGGGCGGGTCCGACGCCGGGCTCGCGCGACACCGCGACCCAGCCCTCGACCATGCGGACCTCCTCGGTGAGGTCCTCGGCGTAGAAGCGGTCGGAGCCCGAGATGTCGCCGGTCAGCGTGAAGCCGGGCAGCCCGGCGAGCGCGGCGTTGGCGGTCCGGCCCAGGCCGGTCTCGAGCATGCCGCCGCACCAGACGGCCGCGCCCGACGCCCGGCACAGGTCATGGATGCGCCTGGCCTCGAGGTAGCCGCCCACGCGTCCCGGCTTGATGTTGACGATGCTCGCCGCCCCCATGGCCAGCGCGTCGGCGGCGCGCGCGGCGGAGACGACGGACTCGTCGAGGCAGACCGGAGTCGTGATTTGGCGCGCCAGCAGCGCGTGCTGGCGCAGGTCGTCCTCGGCCAGCGGCTGCTCGATCAGCAGCAGGTCGAAGGCGTCGAGGCGGCGCAGCACGGCCGCGTCGGCGAGCGTGTACGCGGCGTTGGCGTCGACCTGGAGCGGGATGTCGCCGAACCGCTCGCGCACGGCCCGCGTCGGCTCGACGTCCCGGCCGGGCTTGATCTTGAGCTTGATGCGGCGGTAGCCCTGGTCGAGGTAGCCCTCGACCACGTCGAGCAGCTGCGGCACGGAGTCCTGGATGCCGACGGACACCCCGGAGGGGACCTTGTCCACGGTGACGCCCAGGTGGTCGGCGAAGGAGGTGCCGGCGGCGCGGAGCTGGGCGTCGAGCAGCGCCATCTCCAGCGCGGCCTTGGCCATCGGATGACCCACGACCGGCGCGAGGACCTCGCCGACGGTCTCCGCGCTGAGCGGGCGCTCGCGCTGCGCGGCGAACAGCCGCGGCAGCAGGTGGTCGACGATGACGGCCTGCGCCCCCGCGACGTACTCGGCGGAGTAGGTCGGCTCCTCCTGGGCGACGCACTCGCCCCAGCCCACGACCTCCGTGCCGTCCGCGGTCGTGCGGACCTCGACGATCAGCGCCAGCCGTTCCGTCTCCGTGCCGAACGACGTCGTGAACGGCGAGACCAGCGGCATCCGCACGAGGTGCAGCGCCACCTCCTCCAGGTGCAGGGTCATGCGTCTCCCTCCCTCAGCCCGAGCCGGTCGTCCGGCCGAGCACGTAGCGGCCCTCGCGGGCGAAGCGCCGCACCCGCCAGCCCTGCTCGTGCAGGTCGGCGTACGCGTCGCGGAAGGCGCTGCGCCAGCGCGACGCGACCGCGCGGTCGCTCCTGCGCAGCGCCTCGACGTCGTGCGGCACCGCGAGCGTGACGACGGCGGCGTCGACCGGCACCGCGGGGTGGGCGACGGGTCCGCCGTCCCCGCCGACCGCGAGCGCGGCGTGCGCGCGGCCCTCGTCCGGAGCGGCCGGGTGCACCTCGTCGGGGTCGACCGGCCAGTGGACGAGCAGCCGGTCGCTCTCCTCGCCCGCGTTCAGGCCGTCGTCCATGCGCCCGTAGAAGTCGACGAGGTAGGTCTCGACGTGCGCCCCGAGCCGGCCGAGGTTGAACCAGGCGTTGCGCGCGATGAGCGGGTCGTAGGTCCAGCCGATGGTGGCGACGCCGTGCCCGGCGCACCAGGCGCGCTGGTGGAGCTTGAGCGCGGTGCCGATGCCGCGTCCGCTGCCCGGCCGGACCGCGGCGATGTGGGAGTGCAGCAGGAGCGGGTGCCCGGCACCGGCCGTGCCCAGGAAGCCGGCGCACGACCCCACCAGGGTCCCGTCGGCGTCGAACGCGCCGCTGACGTAGCTGCCGGCGAAGCCGAGCGCGACCAGCAGGCCGGGCTCCATCGGGCTCTCCTGCGGCCCGAGCCCCCAGACCTCGGCGTACAGGGCCGACGCCGCCGCCATCTCGTCGCCGCGCAGGTCGCGGACCTCGACCCCGGCCTCGCGGGCCGCCGCCTCCGCGGCCGGCGTCAGCCGGGAGAGGAGGGAGGCCACGCCGCGATCCTGCCAGAGCGGGCGCGCGGCATGATCGGGGCAGGGGACGCCGCGCCGGGTGTCGCGCGGTCCTCGGGAGGAGTCGGATGACCTGGGCGTACGTGCTCGACGGCCCCGCCGTGGTCAGGCGGGTCGAGCGGGCCGAGCAGCACCCCGGGCTGCGGCCGGGCCAGGTCCGGCTGCGCTTCCTCGCCGGCGGCCTCTGCGGCAGCGACATGCCGCCGCTGCTGCAGGTCGCGACGGCCTCCGACCGGGGCTGGCACGGCGGCGCACCGATCCACGAGATCGTGGGGCTGGTCGTCGAGAGCGCCAGCCCGGTGCTCCGCGTCGGGCAGCGGGTCGTCGGGACGGGCGGCGCCGGGCAGGGGCTGAGCGAGTACCTCGTCGAGTCCGACACCACGTTCATCGGTGTCCCCGACGAGCTCGACGACGCCGACGCCGTCCCCATCCAGTCGGTCGCCACGGTCCTCCGCGCGGCGAACGGCCTCCCCGACGTCGCCGGCCGGCCCGTCGCGGTCATCGGCGCCGGGCCGATCGGGCTGGCGTTCGTGCACCTACTGCGCCGGCGGGGCGCCGGGACGATCACCGTGGTGGACCCCGTGCCCCGCGAGGAGGTCGCCCGTCACTACGGGGCCGACGTCGTGGTGCAGGCCCCGAGCCGGCGCTGGCTCGCCGAGCTCGACCGCAGCCGGCGCCCCGAGGTCGTGGTCGAGGCCGTGGGTCACCAGCAAGCCACGCTGCGCGACGCGCTCCGCGCGGTCGCCGACCGGGGCTTCGTGCTGGGCTTCGGCGCGGTCGACGACGAGGAGTACGTCCTGCCGTACCGGGAGATGTACGAGCGCGGGCTCACCCTGAGCACGGGCCGCACGGTCGAGGACTGGGTGGGGGTGCTGGAGGCCGGACGGGACTACCTGCGCGAGCACCGGGCCGACTTCGCGGGCTACCTGACGCACCGCGTCGGCGTGCGTGAGGCGCAGACGGCGTACGCGCTCTACGCCCGCCCGCAGGCGTCGCGGATCAAGGTCGCGCTCGTCGCCGACTGACCCGGGTCCTGCCAGAGTGGGTCCGTGCCCACGACGCCGCTGATCCTCGTCCGCCCGCCGTCGCCCCGCCTCGCCGAGGGCGAGCTCACCCACCTCGACCGCGTGCCCGTGGACCCGGGGCTGGCCCGCGAGCAGTGGCAGGGCTACGTGGCCGCCTTCGCCGACCACGGGTGGGACGTCGTGGAGGTGGAGGAGGCGCCCGAGCACGCCGACGGGGTGTTCGTCGAGGACGCCCTGGTCGTCGTCGACCGGCTCGCCGTGCTGACCTCGCCGGGCGCGCCGAGCCGGCGTGGCGAGGTGCCGGGCGTCGAGGCCGCGCTGCGGCGCCTGGCGGCGGACGGCGTCGACCTCGAGGTCGCCCGCATCTCGTCCGAGGGCCACCTCGACGGCGGCGACGTGCTCGAGGTCGGCGACGTGCTCTACGTCGGCCGCAGCGCGCGGACCGACGACGAGGGCATCCGCCAGCTGGCCGCGCACGTCGAGCCGTACGGGCGCCGGGTCGTGCCGGTGCCCGTGTCGAAGGTGCTGCACCTCAAGTCCGGCGTCACCGCGCTGCCGGACGGCACCGTCGTCGGGTACGAGCCGCTGGTCGACGACCCGGGTGCGTTCGTCCCGTTCCTCGCCGTGCCGGAGGAGCACGGCACCGCCGTCGTCGACCTCGGCGGGGGCGCCGTGGTGATGTCGGCCGACGCCCCGCGGACCGCCGAGCTCTACCGCGCGCGGGGCCTCGACGTCGTGACCGTGCCGATCAGCCAGTTCGAGGCCCTCGAGGGCTGCGTGACCTGCCTGTCGGTGCGGGTCCGCTGAGGGCGGTCCCGCTCAGCCCTCGTGGGGCAGGACGATCACCGGCACCGGGGCGTGGCGGATGAGCTTGGTCGCCCGCGAGCCGAGGAACACCCGGGCCACCGGCCCCATCGACGACGAGCCGAGGGCGAGGACCTCGCCCGGCTCCCAGGGGACCGAGGCCATGGTGTCGCCCCAGGTGGCGCCGGTCGCGATCACGAGCTCGGCCGAGCCGGGGACCACCCCGTCGCGGACCAGGCGTTCCTGGGCGGCGCGGGCCTGCTCGGACCAGGAGCTCAGGACCGAGTCCTCGGCCGTGATGCCGGTGACGGGCGGGTACATCGTCGCCCCGCGCACGCCGAAGCTCGCGACGCGCAACGGCACCCCGAAGCGCCCGGCGAGCGTCGCGACGCGCCCCACGACGCGGACGGAGGACTCCGAGTCGGAGAACGCCGCCGTCACCTTGGTGACGCCGTCGGCCGCCGTGGAGCGGAACTCCCGGGGGCTGATCGCCAGCGGCACGGGGGAGGCGTGCAGCAGCTTGTCGGCCGTCGACCCGACGACGACCCGGCCGACCTGCCCGTCGGCGGACGAGCCGAGCACGAGCACGCTCGCGTCCGTCTCCTCGACCGCGCCGACGAGCGCGTGCGCGATCGACCGGCCGGGGACGACCCGGTACGTCACGTCGACACTCACCGTCGTCTCGGACAGGTAGTCCCGCGCCTGGCGCTCGGACTCCTCGCCGACCTGGCGGGCGTACTCGCCGAATTCGGCGTCGACCCGGGCCATCGACGGCGTCGCCCACTGGCGCGGCACGACGGTGACCACGGTCAGGTCCTCACCGAGCGCGTGCGCGAGCTGCAGGCCCAGGTCCAGCGAGCCCCGCCCGCCCTTGCTCGGGGTGTAGCCGACGACGACGGTCATCGGTCGTGCTCGCCGGTGGTGATGTCGTTCGGGGTGAGCTCGCCGCGCTGGATCTTGCCGACGACCGAGTGCTTGCGGCCGTAGAGCAGGTAGAAGGCGAGGAAGACGAGCACCCAGCCGGCGAAGACGAGCCAGGTGATCGCGCGCAGGCTCGAGAGGATGTACGCGCACGCCAGGATCGACAGGACGGGCGTCACGGGGTAGCCGGGGACCTTGAAGCCGCGCTTCAGGTCGGGCTCGCGCCGGCGCAGGATGATCACGCCGAGCGAGACGATCACGAACGCCGTCAGCGTGCCGATCGAGACGACGTCGATCAGGTAGTCCAGCGGGACGAACGCCGCCAGGAGGGCGACGATCATGGCCACGATGATCGTGTTGTTGACGGGGGTCCCGCTGCGCGGGCTGACCTTGGCGAAGACCGGCGGCAGCATGCCGTCGCGGCCCATGGCGAAGAGGATCCGGGTCTGGCCGTAGAGCGTGACGAGGGTGACCGAGAAGATCGAGATCACGGCGCCGAGGGCGAGGACGGTGCCCCAGATGTTCGTGCCGGTGACGATCTCGAGGATCTTGGACAGCCCGGCCTCCTTCTGCCCGGAGAACTCCGTCCACGGCTGCGTCCCGAGCGCCGCGACGGCCACGAGGACGTAGAAGACGATGACGATGACCAGCGCGGCGATCAGCGCGCGCGGCATCGTGCGCTGCGGGTCCTTCACCTCGTCGCCGGCGGTGGAGACCGCGTCGAGGCCGATGAAGGAGAAGAAGATCGTCCCGGCCGCGGCGCCGATCGCCGCCTTGCCGAGGGGGGCGAAGTCGGTGAAGTTCGCACCGTTGAAGGCCGTGAAGGAGATCACGACGAACATCGCCAGCACGGTCAGCTTGATCACGACCATGATCGCGTTCAGCCTGGCCGACTCGCTGGCCCCGCGGATCAGCAGGAGCATGCACAGCCCGACCAGGACGACGGCCGGCAGGTTGATGATGCCGGTCGGTCCTTCGGGATCGGCGTTGAAGGGTGCGTAGAGCAGGGCTTGGGGCAGCTCGACGCCGAAGATGTTGCTGACCGCCTCGTTGAGGTAGCCGGACCAGCCGACGGCCACGGCGGCGGTCGACACCCCGTACTCGAGGAGCAGGCAGGCGGCGACGCCCATCGCGACGACCTCGCCGAGGGTCGCGTACGCGTAGGAGTAGGTGCTGCCGGAGACCGGGACCGACGACGCGAGCTCGGCGTAGCAGATGGCGGCGAGCCCGGCCGCGATGCCGGCGAGGACGAAGGAGAGCACCACCGCCGGCCCGGCCTGCGGCACCGCCGAGCCGAGCACGAAGAAGATGCCCGTGCCGATGGTGGCGCCGACGCCGAACATGGTCAGCTGGAAGGTGCCGATCGAGCGGGTGAGCTGGGGCCCGTGGGGATGTGCGCTCTCCCCGACGGGCTTGCGGCGCCACAGCTCGCCGCGCAGCCCTCCTCGGACGGTCGAGGTGCTCATGGAACCTCCGTGCAGGTCTCGGCCGCGGGCTGCCCCGGACGGCGACGTGCCCGTAGTCTCCCGGTCACCCGCCGATCTGGCGAGACCCCTCCGGGCGCGTCACGCAACCGTTGCGTGCAGCTCCGGCAGCGGGCGCGGGTCGTCGGCCACCGAGAACAGCCGGCCGACCACCCTCGAGAGCGGGGAGCGCAGGATCCCTGCGAGCACGAGGTTGCGCGCCCGCAGCGCGAGGGCGCTGCGCGGGAAGGCCAGCCGCACGACGCCGCGCGGGATGCCCTGGACGTCGTCGACGAGCGGGCGCATCCACGCCTCGTACGCCGCGAGCCCGGCCTCGATCCCCGGGCCGCTGCCGTCGCCTCCCGAGAGCGAGGCCGCGAGCACGTACCCGCCGGTCAGCGCCAGCGAGGAGCCGCCGCCGCCCATCGGGGTGACGCACCAGGCCGCGTCGCCGACCAGGCAGACCCGGCCGCGGTGCCAGGTCGGCATCCGGATCTGGGTGAGCTGGTCGACGTACACGTCGTCGCTCGTGGCGAACCCGTCGAGCACGCGGGGCGCCTGCCAGCCGGCGTCGCCGAACGCCGCCCGGAGGCGCTCGAGCGCCGCTCCGCGGTCCAGCGCGGCCAGGTCGTCGGCGGTGGCGAGGCAGAGCATCGCCCGGGTGGTGCCGTGGTTGTCCGGGCGCAGGTGCACTCGGCGGCCGCGGTCGGCGGTGAGCCAGCGCCAGCGGTCGTCGTCGTCGGGGGTGCGGGGGATGGTGCCGAAGACCATCGCGACGCCGAGCCCCCGCCGCTCGACCTGCGCCCCGAAGAGCCGGTCGCGCGTCCGGGAGCGCACGCCCTCGGCGACGACGAGCAGGTCGGCCTCGAGCTCCTCGCCCGACGCCAGGCGCAGGGCGATCCCGTCGGCCCGCTCGTCGACCGCGTCGATCGTCTGGTCGTAGCGGACCTCGACGTCGTCGGGGAGGGCGTCGAGCAGCACCCGGGCGAAGTCGCCGCGCAGCACCTCCAGCTCGGCGGTGGCGCCGTCCGGGCCTTCGGAGGGGAGCTCGGCGACCTCGCGGCCGTCGGGCCCGACGAGGACCGTCCCGGTCTCGGTGGTGTTCTGCGCGGCGACCGCCTCGGTGAGGCCCATCCGGTCGAGCACCGTGTGCGCCACGCCGCGGACGTCGACGTTCTGCCCGCCGTCGCGGAACCCGGCGGCCCGCTCGAGCACCGTCACCCGCCAGCCCGTGCGGCTGAGCCACCAGGCGGCCGAGAGGCCCGCGATGCTCGCTCCCGAGACGACGACCCGTCGTGCTGCCATGCACCCGCTCCTCGTGCTGCGAGATCTTCAGACCGAAGACACTTCGCAGCAAAGGTAGTGGGGCTGCCGACCTCGGCGGCCCTGCGCGCGGCCGGGCCCGAGGAGCTGCGTCACGTCCTCGCCTTCCTCGACCGGATGAGCGAGGGCAACCGGCAGGCCGACGAGCGGCTGGCCTGCGGCGGGGCCACGCCGGGTGGTGGGAGGCTCGCGCCGTGACCAGCCCCGAGCCCGTGCTCCCACTCGGGCGACGACGGCGGGCGGACCCGACGCTCCTGCCCGCGCAGCCGGTGGCGTACCACCAGCTGCTGCGCGGGCCCCGCTGGCGCTGGTGGCGCCCGCTGGTCTCGCTGCTCCTGCTCGTGGGGCTCCTGCTCGTCGCGCTCGTCGTCGTCTTCGGCACCTTCGAGGCGCTCGACGGCCCCCTGCCGGACCGCTGGGTGGGGACGTTGGACGAGGAGTGGAGCCCGGTCACCAACCTCGAGCTCGACCTGTCCCTGGCGGCGCTCATCCCGGTCGCCGCGCTGGCCGTCGCGATCGCCCACCGTGTCCGGCCGGGCTGGGTCTCCTCGGTCACGGGCCGGCTCCGCTGGACGTGGCTCGGGCGCTGCCTGCTCGTCTGCCTGCCGGTCTGGGCGCTCTACCTCGGCGTCGGGTCGTTCGTCGACCCGGTGGAGCCGGGGCGGCCCGACCACTGAGCGCAGCTGCTGGTCATGGCCGTCGTCGTCACCCCGTTCCAGGCGGCGGGGGAGGAGGTCCTGTTCCGCGGCTGGCTCGTGCAGAACGTGGGCGGCTTCTTCGCGCGTCCGATCGCCGGGCTCGTGGTCAGCACGGTGGTCTCTGCCGGCCTGTTCTCGGCGGCGCACGGCAGCCCCGACCCCTGGATCCTGCTGAGCATCGCCACCCTCGCGGTGACGGCGTGCCTCGCGAACTGGCGCACCGGCGGTCTCGAGGCGGGCATCGCGATGCACGTCGTCAACAACGTCGGTGTCGGCGTCGTCACCATCACCTACGGCGGCTACACCGACTCGTTCGTCGACGGTTCCACCACGGGCTCGCCCGGGGACTTCTTCCCGGGCCTCGTGGTGCACGCGCTGGCCGTCGCGCTGATCCTCTGGCAGGGCCGCCGGGCCTGCGTCCGGCGGACGACGCCGGTGCCGGCCCGGGCGGCGGGCCCGTCGGTGGCCGAGAGCACCCCTGACCTGCCGGACGCGACGTGGGTCGCGCCCCTCGGGCGCTGAGGGACGCCCCGGGGCTGCGAGGATCGGGCGATGGCACCCGTGCAGGAACGTGAGCGGCCCACGCTGCCCGAGGGCTGGTCGGCCCGCGTCCCGGGCGACGCCGACATCGGCGCCCTCACCGCGCTGCTCGCCGCCAACCGCCGCGCGGGCAGCAGCACGCCGGTCGACGTCGCCACCCTCACCGCGCTCGTCGTGGGGCCCGCCAGCTGGACCCGGCGCCAGCGCGTCGTGCTGGACCCGCGCGGTGCCGTCGTCGGGTGGGGCGTGGTCCACGACCGGGCGGCGGGCCGCACCGAGGTGACGGTCCTGGTGGCGCCCGACCTGGACGGCGCACCGGTGCAGGACGCCGTCGCCCGCGGGCTCCTGGCCTGGGCCGACCGCGAGGCCGCCGAGGTCGCCGCGCTGCGGCGGGTGCCGCAGACGCAGCTCGACTCGGGCGCCGACGCCGACGACGACCGGCAGCGGACGTGGCTCGCGGCCGCCGGCTACACCTGCGTCCGCACCTGGCTGCAGATGGTCCGCCCCGTGGCGCCCGGGGAGGGTCAGCCCGGTGCGCTGCCGGCCCCGCGGGACGGGGTCCGGGTGCGCCGCGTGCACGAGCACGCCAACGGGCTGCCCACGGCCGAGGACCTGCAGACCGTGCACCTGGTGCTCGAGCAGTCCTTCGCCGACCACTTCAACTCCTACCGGGAGGGGTTCGCCGAGTTCGTCGTCCGGCTCCAGGAGGACCCCTGGCACCGCTGGGACCACTGGTGGGTCGCCGAGGTGGAGCTCGACGGCGGGTGGCGCCCGGGCGGCGCGCTCATCAGCTCGGTGTCGCCGCCCGACGCGACCGGGGCGTACGGGAGCTACGTCGACTACATCGGGGTGCACCGGCGGGCACGCGGTCGCGGGGTCGCGAAGGCCCTGCTCAACACGGTCATCGGCGACGCCGCCCGCCGCGGGCGGCCGCGGGTCGCGCTCGAGGTCGACGCCGACTCCTCGACCAACGCCGACGGCCTCTACCTCTCCATGGGCTGGGTCGTCGACCACCGCACCGAGTCCTGGCACCGCTACCTCGACGCCGGCGTGGAGGGGTGAGCGGGGACCGGCTGCTGGGCGAGGTCGCCCGCGAGTGGGACCTCCGCCTCGACGGGCCGTTCCGCGGGGGCGCCCGGCGCTCGGTGCCGGTCCTGACCGACGCCGGTGACGCCGCCCTGCTGGAGCACGCACCGGACGGCTCCCCGCACGAGCACCTGGCGCTGCGCGCCTGGAACGGCGCGGGAGCCGTCCGGCTGCTGCGCGCGGACCCCCGGCGCCACCTGCTGCTGACCGGGCGCACCGACCCCGACGAGGACCTGACCGGCGCGGACCCGTACGACGCGGGCACGGCGATCGGCACGCTCCACGCGCAGCTGCACCGGGCGCCGCTCCCGCAGCCGCCGGCGCTCGCCGACCTCGCGCCCGGGTGGCTGGCGGCCCTCGAGCGGGCGTCCGTCGGGGCAGCGGTGCCGCGACGGTTCCTCGACCAGGTGCGGGCGTGGACGCCCGGCCTCGTCGACCCGCACGAGGCCGCGCCGGTGCTGCTGCACGGCGACCTGCGACCGGGCACCGTCCGGCGTGGCCCGGACGGGACCTGGGTCGCGTTGGCCCCGCGGCCGGTCACCGGCGACCCGGCGTACGAGGTCGCGGCGGTCCTGCGGCCCTGGGAGGGGGCCGCGGCGAGCGACGACCTGCGCGGGGACCTGCTGGAGCGCTTCTACGCGGTGGTGGACGCGGCCGGCCTGGACGAGGACCGGGCCCGCGCCTGGGTGGTCGTCCGGACGGTGGCGGAGCTGGCGGCGTGCCTCGGCGCCGGAGAGGTGTCGCCGGAGGACGTGACCTGGGCGACGACCGTCGTCAAGGCGGTCCAGCGCTGACGGGTGGGCGACCTGTGCCCGGCCTGAGCCCCCACCCGCAGGGATGGGGGACAGGCGCCCGCTCGGGTGCCAGGGTGGGCGGGCACCCGGCGCCGGACCCCCGACCAGCTGCCCGCACCCCAACCGACGAAGCACGAGGAGAGCAGCATGGACACCCCTGGCCAGGACGGGCAGCAGCGGGACGGGCAGGAGCGGGCGCAGGAGGAGGCCTTCCTGGAGGCGCGGCACGAGGGCCGGCTCGTCGCCTCCGCCGACGTGAGCGGATCGACCGAGCCGCACGGGACCGCGCAGGTCGCCCTGCACCGCCACCACCCCGACGCGCCCGCCGAGGTGCGCGGCGACCTCGTCGACCAGGTCATGGACACGCGCGTGGTGAGCAGCAGCGACGCCGTGCACGTCGTGCTCCCGCTGGGCGACTCCGCCTCGATCACCCGTCTGCAGGAGCGGACCGAGGACTTCACCGCCCGGCCGGCCGGCACCTCCGCGGTCGTCGACGCCGCGGTGCCGCCCCCGGCGGACGCCCAGGAGCGGTAGGCGCGGCCCCGACCGGCGCCCGCCGTCCCGCCGTACGGAATAGGCGGGGTCGGCGGGCTGTTCGGCCTGACGATCGGGTGCCCGACGAGGAACCGTCGAACCGGGCCCGCACGAGAGCAGGAGGAACCGTGGCGCTGCCACCGCTGGTCGAACCCGCCGAGGAGCTGACGACCGAAGAGGTCCGTCGCTACAGCCGGCACCTCATCATCCCGGACGTGGGCATGGTGGGCCAGAAGCGGCTGAAGAACGCCCGCGTCCTCGTCATCGGCGCCGGCGGCCTGGGCAGCCCGGCGCTGCTCTACCTCGCCGCTGCGGGCGTGGGCACGCTGGGCATCGTCGAGTTCGACACCGTCGACGAGTCCAACCTGCAGCGCCAGATCATCCACGGCCAGTCCGACATCGGGAAGTCCAAGGCCCAGTCGGCCAAGGAGTCGATCGCCGAGGTCAACCCGCTCGTCAAGGTCATCACCCACGACGTCCGTCTCGACAACGACAACGTCATGGAGATCTTCGCGCAGTACGACCTGATCCTCGACGGCACCGACAACTTCGCGACGCGCTACCTCGTCAACGACGCCGCCGTGCTGTCGCACAAGCCGTACGTGTGGGGCTCGATCTTCCGCTTCGAGGGCCAGGCCAGCGTGTTCTGGGCCGACCACGGACCCCAGTACCGCGACCTCTACCCCGAGGCCCCGCCGCCCGGCATGGTTCCCTCGTGCGCCGAGGGCGGCGTGCTCGGCGTGCTGTGCGCGTCGATCGGTTCGATCATGGTCACCGAGGCGATCAAGCTGATCACCGGCATCGGCGACCCGCTGATCGGGCGGCTCATGGTCTACGACGCGCTCGAGATGAAGTACACGACGCTCAAGCTGCGCAAGGACCCGAACGGGACGCCGATCACCGAGCTGATCGACTACGAGGCGTTCTGCGGCGCGATCACCGACGAGGCCGCGCAGGCCGTCGCCGGGCACACGATCGGCGTGCGCCAGCTGGAGGAGTGGCTCGAGGAGCGCGAGCGCGGCGAGAAGGACTTCCTCCTCGTCGACGTCCGCGAGTCGGTCGAGCGGGACATCAACCTCATTCCCGGCTCGGTGCTGATCCCCAAGGGCGACTTCCAGACCGGTGAGGCGCTCGGCGGCCTGCCGCAGGACAAGCAGGTCGTCCTCTACTGCAAGACCGGCGTCCGCTCGTCGGAGGTGCTGGCCATCGTCCGCGGCGCCGGCCTCTCCGACGCCGTGCACGTCGGCGGCGGCGTCAGCGCCTGGGTCAACGAGATCGACCCGAGCCAGCCCGCGTACTGAGCGCGAGCGTCCGGCTCGCGCCGGACGGCATGCGGCCGACCCGCCTCTGGGCGGGTCGGCCGTCGTGCTCTCAGGCCCGATCCGCGTCTGCTGCGAGCTGGCGCTGCCAGTCGGCGGGCACGCGGCCGGCGGGGCCGGGGGTGGGCTGGTCGTCGGGGTGCGACCGGGGGGCGGCGAGCTGCGGGCCCTCGCCGGCGACCTGCTCCTCGTAGTCCCAGAACCAGTCCTCGCCCGGCTCGAAGGACTGGATGTAGCGGTGGTGCGTCGAGGTCGCGTGCGCCGTCGCGTGGCGGCCGAGCGAGTTGTCGCAGCAGCCGATGTGGCCGCACGTCGCGCAGCGGCGCAGGTGGAACCACCACCCGCCGCTGCTGCCGCACTCGACGCAGCCGTCGCCGCTCGGCGGGACGTCGGTGTCGATGTCGCTGATCCAGCGCGTCTTCGGGGCCACGGGCACTCCTCGGGCTCGGGTTCGAGGCGCCCACCGTAGCCGTGCGCCGCTCAGCGGCTGAAGCGGGCGAACTTCTCCCGGGCCGCCGCGGTCGCCGGGGCGAAGACGTTGACGAGCGTGCCGTCGGGGTCGCGGAGCAGCAGCGACCGGTTGCCCCACGGCATGGTCGTCGGCGCCTGGACGACGTCCGCCCAGCCGCGCACCGCCTCGTGCACCGCGTCGACGTCGTCGACGAGGAGCTCCACGATCGCGGAACGGTTGGCCGCCGGCTCTGCGGAACCAGCGCCGAAGAGCGCGACCGTACGGGTGCTCCCGATCGCGAGCGTGCCGTTCGGGGTGCGCAGCTCGGCGAAGTCGGGGCTCGGCCGGTCGGCGTCGGTGCCGGTCAGGCGGGCGTAGAAGTCGACCAGGCGGTCGACGTCGTCGGTGATCAGGCGGACGGACACGAGGTTCATGACAGCGACGCTAGAGCCGATAGCGGACAGTTCTCGCCCGGTATCCGGGTAGGTTCCCCAGGGTGTCCAGGCCGACCGCACGGGTTCTCGCGCTGCTCGAGATCCTCCAGTCCGGCGGCACCCGGAGCGCCGCGGACCTCGCGGACACCCTCGGCGTCGACCCGCGCACGGTCCGGCGCTACGTGGAGCACCTGCTCGACCTCGACGTCCCGGTCGAGTCCGTCCGCGGCACCTACGGGGGCTACCGCCTCGCGCCGGGGCACCGCGTGCCGCCGCTGATGTTCAGCGGCGAGGAGGCCGTCGCCGTGCTGCTCGGCCTGCTCGAGCGGGCGGGCGACCCGGAGGACCCGACGCGGTCGGACGCCCGGCGCGCCGCCGGGAGCGCGGCGAGCAAGGTGCGCCGGGTGCTGCCCGGCCCGCTGGCGCGCCAGGTCGACGCGCTGCTCGACGTGGCCGAGCTGTCCTCGGGCGACGCGCCCGTCCCCGACGAGACCCGCGTCCTGCTGCTGGTGGCCGCCGCGGCGCGCGCACGTCGGCCGCTCGAGGTCGTCCACACCCGGGACGGGCACGAGCGGGCCCGGACGGTGCGGCCGTACGGGCTGGTGGCGCACCACGGCCGCTGGTACGTCTGCGGCGCCGACTCGCGCAGCGGCGAGGTCCGCACCTTCCGCCTCGACCGCCTGGGTCCGGTACGGCTGGGGGAGGGAACGTTCGCGGTGCCGACGGGGTTCGACGCGCGGGCGGCGGTGCTCGCCTCCCTCGCGGCGACGCCGTGGCGCCACCGGGTCTCCGCGCGGGTCCGGGCTCCCGTGGCCGACGTGGTGGCCCGGCTGCCGCCGGGTCTGGGGGCGGTCAACCCCGACGCGACGCCGGGCTGGGCGCGGGTGGAGGTGCGGGTCGAGAGCCTCGACTGGGTGCCCGCGCTGCTGGCCGGGCTGGCCGCGGACCTCGGGGCGGACCTCGTGGTGGAGGCCCCCGACGAGCTGCGGGAGCGGGTGCACGCCCTCGGCCGGCGGCTGCTCGACGCGTGAGGGCCGTCCGGCCCCGGCAGACGGAAGCCCCCGGCACCGAGGTGCCGGGGGCTTCCGCTCAGTCCGGGCGGACCGGGATCAGATCGCGACGACCTGGTCGGCCTGCGGGCCCTTCGGACCCTGGGTGGTCTCGAACTCCACCCGCTGACCCTCGTCGAGCGAGCGGAACCCGTTGGTCTGGATCGCGCTGTAGTGGACGAATACGTCCGGGCCCCCGCCGTCCACGGCGATGAAGCCGTAGCCCTTCTCAGCGTTGAACCACTTGACGGTTCCCTGCGCCATGCAACATCTCCTTGCGATCTGGCATTCGGAGCCGCACCTCACGGCCCCGACCGCTGTCCAGCCGCCGAACGGTCGACGCCCGTTGAACGGTCCCGAGACGTGGCACCGACCACGTCGAGGACCGCTGACGAACAGCGCGCTCAGCCTGACACACGGGTCCGGAGCTTGGGAACTACTCCGGAGACGTCCTCGTTGAGGCGGCTGCGAGCGACGGGGGTCCGGCCGGCGTCAGCCGTCGAGGCCTGGGAGCTGGTGCTCCGCGAGCTCGTCCGGAGCGGGACGCCAGCGGGCGGACGCCATCCGGACCCGGCCGTCGACCACGGCGACGCCGTCCTCGAGCAGGTGCCGCAGGGCGCGGGGCGCCAGCCCCTCGGCGGGGCGGCCGTCGGCCCGGACGACCCGCCACCAGGGGACCCCCGAGCCGTGGCGGGCCAGCACCGTCCCGACCTGGCGGGGACCACCGCGCCCGACCATCGCCGCGAGGTCGCCGTACGTCGTCACCGAGCCCACCGGCACCGCCTCGACGAGGCGGAGCACCTGCTCGACGAAGTCTTCTGTCCTCGCTCCGCTCAGACGCGGATCGTGCTCCACCCCGGTGCCTTCCTCCTCGTTCGCGAACGGAGAAGCGTGTTCGCTCTCTCGTCGTCCAGGCACCGGCGCACGATCCGGTTTCGTCCATGGGGCACTACCAGCCCTGCGAACCCGGGATGCCCTTGAACGGTCCGCTGACCGCGCTCGTGATCCAGCCGCCGTAGAACCCGCCGGGCTGCGGCTCGACCCGCTCGCCGTCGACGAGGCAGTAGTCCATGGCGCCGGGGTAGAGCGCGACGTGGCCGCGCAGCGCGGCGTAGCGGCCGTTCGGGCTGGGGTAGTACCAGGCCGCCCGCTTGGCGACCCGGTCGCCGCCGAGGACGTCGAGGTAGGACGCCTCGCCCTTCCACTCGCAGAAGGACGAGCCCCCGGCCTGCCGCAGCACGCCGGCGACGAACGCGTCGCGGGGCAGGTAGTACGTCGGCGGGTGGGAGGTCTCGAGGACCTGGATGCTCTGCCGGGTCTCGCAGACCTCGACCCCGCCCAGCACGACGGTCACGAGGTCGTCGACCGTGCGCAGCGCCGGCGGTCGCGGGTAGTCCCACACCGACTCCTGGCCGGGCGCGACGGGATCGGGGGTCGGACGGCTCACCACGGGCCGAGCGTACGACGTGGCCACGGCCGGTGCCGTGGGAAACTGCGTGCGTGCAGGGGGTCGAGGTGCGGCGCTCGGCCGACCGGTTCCTCACCGTGGCCCCGGCCCGGCCGGACGCCGACGCGGGGTGGGCCGAGACCCGGCACAGCTTCTCCTTCGGCGAGCACTACGACCCCGAGGACGTGGGCTTCGGGCCGCTGGTGGCCCTCAACGACGAGACGGTGCGGGCCGGGCAGGCCTACCCCGACCACGTGCACCGCGACACCGAGATCGTCAGCTGGGTCGTCGCCGGCACGCTGCGCCACGCCGACTCCGGCGGCCACCTCGGCCAGGCCGGCGTCGGCACCGTCCAGCGGCTCAGCGCCGGCTCCGGCGTGACCCACACCGAGGGCGCGACCGACGGCGCCGACGTGCGCTTCCTGCAGGCGTGGGTGCGGCCCGACGAGGCGGGGACGGCCCCGTCGTACGCACTCGGCACCGTCGACCCGCAGGCGCTCGCCGCGGGGTGGGTCGCCGTCGCCTCGGGCGAGCCCGGGGCGGTCGTCGACCTGCTCAGCCGTGGCACGACGTTGTGGGTGACCCGGACCGGCGACGACGAGGTGCGCGCCCTGCCCGTGGCCCGTCGGGCCCTGCTCATGGTCGTCGGCGGTTCGGCGGAGCTCGACGGCGTCGGGTCGCTGGACCAGGGCGACGCCGTCCGCGTCACCGGCCGGGTCCCGCTCGTGCTCCGCGGCCGCGGCGCGTGCGAGGTGCTCGTCTGGACGTTCGCGTCGTGACCGGGCACCAGACCGTGCTCCCGCTGCTCATCCGGGTCTCCGGACGGGACCGCCCCAACCTGACGCGCGAGGTGCTGGAGCTGCTCGGTCGTGCGGGGGCGGTGCTGGAGGACATGGAGCAGCTCGTCGTGCGCGAGCGGCTGACCCTCGACGTGCTCGTCCGGCTCGACGGGGCCGACGACGCGCTCGTGCGCGACGTCCTCTACTGGGGCTTCACCCACGACATGCAGGTCGACTTCGAGCGCGTCGCCGCCGTCTCGAGCCGGGCCGGGCTGATGCGCCACGCCGTCACCGTCCTCGGCCGACCCCTCACGCCGTCGTCGCTCGCCGCGGTCGCCGAGGCCGTCGCCGCCACCGGCGGGAACATCGACCGCATCGTCCGCCTCGCCACCGAGCCGGTGACGGCGTACGACCTGGTCGTCATCGCCGGCGACGTCGAGGCCATGCGCCGTGCGCTCGGCGCCGTCGCGCAGGCCGAGCGGATCGACGTCGCCGTGCAGGTCAACGGGCTCGAGCGGCGCGCCAAGCGCCTCGTCGTCATGGACGTCGACTCGACGCTCATCGTCGACGAGGTGATCGAGCTGCTGGCCGACGAGGCGGGCTGCGGGGCCGAGGTCACCGAGATCACCGCGCGGGCGATGGCGGGGGAGCTCGACTTCGAGGGTTCGCTGCGCGAGCGCGTCCGGCTGCTGGCCGGGCTGGACGAGGCGGCGGTCGAGCGGGTCCGCCGGCGGATCCGCCTCACCCCGGGTGCGCGGACCTTCGTGCGGACGCTGAAGCGGCTCGGCTTCGTCGTCGGGGTGGTCAGCGGCGGGTTCACGCCGTTCACCGACAGCCTGCGCGCCGAGCTCGGGCTGGACCACGCGTATGCGAACACGCTCGAGGTCCGCGACGGGCGCCTGACCGGCGAGGTCCTCGGGCCGGTCGTCGACCGTGCGCGCAAGGCCGCGCTGCTGACGCAGATCGCCGCGGACGAGGGCGTTCCGCTCTCGCAGACCGTGGCGGTCGGCGACGGCGCCAACGACCTCGACATGCTGGCCGCGGCCGGCCTCGGCATCGCCTTCAACGCCAAGCCGGTCGTGCGCGCGCAGGCCGACACCACGCTCTCGGTGCCCTACCTCGACGCCATCCTGTTCATGCTCGGCATCCGGGGCGCGGACGTCGAGCGCGTCACCGCCGCCGAAGACCCGGCGGCCGGGGCCACCACACCCACGGAGGTACGCGCATGAGCACGCTGCGGGTCGCGCTGGCCCAGGTCACGACCGGGGCCGACCCCCAGGACAACCTGCGGCTGGTCGCCGAGCAGACCGCCCGCGCCGCGGAGGCCGGGGCGCGGCTCGTGGTCTTCCCCGAGGCGACGATGCGGGCGTTCGGGCTGCCCCTGCTGCCGGTCGCCGAGCCGCTCGACGGCCCGTGGGCCGACGGGGTGCGCGCCGTCGCCGCCCGGCACGGCGTCGTGGTGGTCGCCGGGATGTTCACGCCGAGCCCGGACGGCCGGGTCGTCAACACCCTCCTGGTGACCGGCCCCGGGGTGGAGGCGGGCTACGACAAGATCCACCTCTACGACGCGTTCGGGTTCGCCGAGTCGGCAACGGTCGCGCCCGGCGACCAGCCGGTGGTCGTCGAGGTCGACGGCGTCGGGATCGGCCTGGCCACCTGCTACGACCTGCGGTTCCCCGACCTGTTCACCACCCTCGCCGACCGCGGGGCGCGGGTCGTCTGCCTGCCGTCGTCGTGGGGCGCGGGGCCCGGCAAGGTCGACCAGTGGCGGGTCCTGGCCCGGGCCCGGGCCCTCGACAGCACCTGCTTCCTCGTGGCCGCGGGCCAGGCCGAGCCGTCGGCCGCGGGCGTGGACCTGACCGGGCGCGCCGACGCGCCGACCGGAGTCGGGCACAGCCTCGCCGTCGGCCCGGACGGGACCGTCCTGGCCGAGCTGGGCGACGCGCCCGACCTGCTCGTCGTCGACCTCGACCTCGAGGCGGTGGACCGGGTCCGGGCCGTGCTGCCCGTGCTCGCGAACCGTCGCCGCGACCTGGCCTGAACCCGCCGCCGGCCACGGACGCGGCCCGGAGCAGACTGCGAGGCGTGCGCAGCGTCGTCTACAGCGAGACCGGTGGCCCGGAGGTCCTGCGGCTGGTCGAGGAGCCGGTCCCCGAGCCCGGGCCGGGCGAGGTGCGCGTCCGCGTACGGCGCTCCGGGGTCAACCCGACCGACTGGAAATCGCGCGCCGGGCGCGGTCCCGGGAAGCCCGTCGACCCGCCCCAGATCCCCGGCCAGGACGGCGCCGGCGTCGTCGAGGCGGTCGGCCCCGGCGTCCAGGAGTCGTGGGTCGGGCTCGACGTGTGGGTCCTCGAGGCGGCGTGGAAGCGGCGCTGGGGCACGACGAGCGAGCACACCCTGGTGCGCGAGTCGAACGTCTCCCTGCTGCCCCGCACGACCTCCTCCGGCGCCCCGTACGACCTCGGGGCCGCGCTCGGCATCCCCTTCGTCACCGCGCACCGCTGCCTGACCGTCGCCGAGGAGGGCCCGCTGCGCCTCGGGCCCGGCACGCTGCAGGGCCGTACGGTCCTCGTCTCCGGCGGCGCCGGCGCGGTCGGCAACGCCGCGATCCAGCTCGCGCGCTGGTCGGACGCGACGATCATCACCACCGTGAGCAGCCCGCAGAAGGCGCAGCTCGCGGCCGCCGCCGGCGCCGACCACGTGATCGACTACCGGCAGCGCGACGTCGGCGAGGAGGTCCGCCGGATCGCCCCGCGCGGGGTCGACGTCGTCGTGGAGGTCGACCCGCAGGCGAACGCCCCGCTTGTCGCCCGCCTCGCCGCACCGAACGCGGTGATCGCCACGTACGCCGACGACGGCGGGGGCGCCGACGTCGCCGTTCCCGTCCGGGCGTCGATGGTGCCCAACCTGCGCTGGCAGTTCGTCCTCGTCTACACCCTGCCCGCCGCCGCCAAGGCCCGGGCGCTCGACGACCTCGGCGCCGCCCTCGCCGAGGGCGCGCTCGGCGTCGGCGAACGGCACGGGCTGCCGCTGCACCACTTCGGGCTCGACGAGGCGGCGCAGGCCCACGCGGCGGTCGAGCAGGGCGCGGTCGGCAAGGTCCTGATCGACCTCTGAGAGCTCCTCGGCTGGCAGGATGTCGGCCGTGGGGGAGCCGGCCGACGAGCGCTGGGCCCCGTTCCCCGTGCAGGACTGGTCGACCATGCCGGTCGACCCGCCCCTCGAGCCCGGGTGGGCGCCGCCCGCGCCGGAGCAGCGGGTGCCGGCCCGGACCCCGCGGCCGTGGTGGGTCCCGCTCGTCGTCCTGCTGTGCCTCGGCCTGGTCGTGGGCACCGGCACCTGGCTGGCGCGCCGCACCGCAGAACCGCGCAGCGAGGCCCTCGGCTTCGTCCCGGCCGACGGGCAGGCCCTGTGGCAGCAGCTCGCGACGACGCGCGAGCTGGACACCCGGACGACGACCGTGGTGACGGAGTCGGCCCGGTTCAGCGGCGTCGACGGCCTGCTCAGCGGCGACGCCGCGCTCGTGACCCGCGTCCTGCACCAGGACTACGAGGACCCGGCCGGGGCGCGGCTGTGGCGCACGACCACCACCGACGTCGACGAGGTCGGGGTGCCGACGCAGACCGTGCGCTACTACCGCGTCCGCGGGTCCGTCGAGCTGGCCGGCCAGCAGGCCGGCGCGGACATCACGGCGTACGAGCCCGCGCTGCTGGAGCTGCCGGCCGACGTGGCCCCCGGTTCCTCCTGGCGCAGCGCCGGCTCGGCCGGCGACGAGGAGGACTACGAGAGCACGTTCACCGCGACGGCGGCCGCGGGCGGCTGCCTCGACGTCAGCGGCCGGCTGGTCCTCCGGCCCCGGGGCACCGCCCAGGGCGGGCGCCAGAGCACGCTGACGCGGACCTGGTGCCCCGGGCGCGGGCTGGTCGCCGCGTCGGAGAGCGGGGGCTCGACGCGCACGACGCTGGACCCGGTCGCCGCGCCCGCACCCGGGGCCCGCACCACGGCCGGCGCCCCGGTTGCCTGGGCCGACCCGCGCGCCTGGAGGCCGAAGACCTGGGACACCGTCAGCGTCGACCCCACGACCGAGGAGCCGGGGCCGATGAACGGCAACGCCGACGTCGCGATCGACCCGGTCCTCACCGCGTCCGGGTTGGTGGTGCGGGCCATGAGCTCCCCGCACGACCTCGTCGCGACCACGCCCAAGACCGCGGACGCCTGGACGCCGGCCTGGCGGGTCCACCCCGGGGGCACGGTCCTCACCCTGGCCTCGTTCGGCGCCGTCGTGCTCGTCACCACCAGCGAGCGGCGGCTCGTCGCGTACTCCGAGGCGGGGTCGCGGCTGTGGGAGGCCGACCTCCCGGAGGTCGCGCCGACCGCGCCCGTCGCGGTCTCGCGCGACGACGCGGTGCTCGTCGACCTCTCCGGCCGGGTGCTGCGCTTCGGCGTCGCCGACGGGGCCGTGCGCTGGACGCGGTCGGTGGGCTCGGACGTCAACCGGCTCCCCGGGGTGGGCGCCGGCCTGGTCGTCGTGGCCGACCGCGGCGGAACCGTCTCGGCGCTGGACGCCGCCACGGGAGCGCCGCGCTGGGACCGCCCGGTCGAGGCCCGCGCGGTCGCGGTCGTCGGCGAGCAGGTCGTGGTGGCGAGCGACCAGAACGTCATGGGCCTCGAGGCCGCCGCCGGCACCACGCGCTGGGTGACCCACTTCGACGGCACCCTGACCGCGCTGACGGCGTTCGGCGGCTCGACGCTGCTGGCGAGCAAGGCCGAGACCCTGCTGCTCGACGGGGCCGGTCGGGTCACGGGACGGCTGCCGGGCTACCTGGCGGTCGACGTCACCCAGGGCCACGTCGCCGGCTGGACCGCCGACCGGCTCGACGTGGTCGACCCGGGCGCCCGGGTGGTGGCGACCTGGCCCACGCGGTCCACCTCGCTCGTCTCCAGCGACCGGCCGGGCCTGGCCACGCCGGAGGGCGTCTACCTGTTCGGCTCCACCAAGGGCTGGACCTTCGACGCCTGGACGACCGGTGGTTGACGTCAGGCCGGTCCCCGCAGCTGCCGCCGGTCAAGGTCGGCCCGCCCCGTCGAGGACCGCCCGGGCGGCCGCCTTCGTCCGTGGCGTGGTCGACCAGACCGTGGTGGCCCCCGTGCAGGAGGGGCGCCTGCGCGACCTCGGGTGGCCGTACGGGCTGCGTGCCGTCGTCCTGCTCGGCTACCTGGCCTTCGCCCTGGCCGCGCTGCTCGTCGTGTCCTCGACCGCGGTCCGGCGCGCCGCCACCCTGGGCGCGGGCGGCAGCCTGCCCGTCGGCCTGCCCGAACCTGCCGTGTGGATGCTCGCGACGCTCTTCTCCTTCGGGCTGAGCCTGCTGCTCGTCGCCGGCCTGCACGGGCCCTGGTGGCTGCGGCTGCTGGCGGTGCTGGTCGTGCTCGCCGCGCTCGGCGCCTGGGCCCTGCGCACGCCGGGCACGAGCGGTTCCGTGGTCTGGACCGTGCTGGCGCTCCTGCTGCTCGTGGGCGTCGTCGTGCTGGCGGCGGTCCGGGCGCGGCGGCCGTTCGCGTGGTGGGAGCTGGCCGTGGCCTGGGGGCTGGTCGGGACCGGTGTCGTCGTCGGGCTCGTCGAGAACCGCTACTCCGTCCGCTTCGGCACCGACCAGGCGCCCGTGCTGCTGCAGTACCTGGCGTCGAGCCTCGGCTTCCTCGTCCTGCCGACCGCGATGGTCGCGGGCGCGTCGGTCGCCGAGGTCTGCGTGCGGCTCACGGTCGCCGCGACCGAGCAGGCGCAGCGGCTGGCCCGCCACTGGGTGCCGTACGCGGTGCTGGGCGTCGTGCTCGGCGTGCGCGGTGTGCAGGTCGGGCTGCAGCTCGCCGGGCTCGACCCGGTCGTCCAGGGCTGGGACGTCGTCGTCGCCTCGCTCGTCCTCGTCGGCCTGCTCGCCGGTGTCGGGACCGCGCTGCTCGCCCTGGCCCGCCGGCGCGGCGCCCGGCCCGACGTCGACGGCCTCGGCGACGAGCTGACCGCCGTCGCCCTGCCGGTCGGGGCGGCCCTCATCCTGGTGAACCTCCCGGTCCAGCTGGCCGCGGGGGTCGTCCCGCTGCTCAGCACGCTCGACACCTCGGGCACGCTCACCGGGACCGACGTCGACGTCGGCGCCCTCGTCGGGCGGCTCGTCGACCCGATCCGGGCCCTCGTCGGCGTGGTCGTCGTCGGGCTGGCCTTCCGCGCGGCGCGTCGCGGACGGGCGACCCGCGCGCTGGTCCTCGGAACCGTCGGCGTGATGCTCGTGATGCTGGCCCGCTCCCTCGTGCAGGGCGCGCAGACCCGGGCCGGCGTCGACCCGGACGTGCTCAACCTGGTCGCCACGGCGGTGGTCGTGGTCGGCGTGGTCGCCGCCCTGCTGCGGCGCCGCCTCACCCGGTCGCGGGCGCTCGCGCTGGCCGGGGCGCTGACGCTCTGCGCGCTGTTCTCCGGGCGCGACTTCATCTCCGACCCGGTCGGCGCGGTGCTCGGCTTCTCGGGGGCCGCGCTCGTGCTGTTCGGCCTGACGTGGGACCTGTTCACCGGCTCCGCGTGGGCCAACGGCGAGAGCCGGCGCTTCGTCCGGCCGACGCGGGTGCTGCTCGTGCTGTCCGGTTCTGTCGTCACGATGAGCGTGCTGGCCTTCGCGGCGCTGGTCCGCGACGGCAGCACGACGATCTACCTCGACCCGTACGCGGCGTTCGGCGACCTCATCTTCGGCACCGCGCTGCTGGCCGCGGCGGTGGTCGCGGTGCTGGCGCCGTCGGTCCAGGCCCCGGGCGCCCCCGCCAGCACGTCCGGGTCGTCCGGGTCGTCGACCAGCCAGCCCGACCCGGTCTGAGCGTCGGTCCCCGGGTCGAGGGCGCTGCCCGGCAGCGCGAGCCGCGCCAGCGCCGGGGTGGCCACGCCCGCCGCCACGCGGAAGGACGCGTACCCGAGGAGGGTCCCGGTCACGTTGGCCAGCACGTCGTTGACGTCGGCGGTGCGGTCCATGCCGACGAGCACGCTGCCCGCCCACTGCGCGGCCTCGATGCCCCCGCTCACGGCCAGCCCGGCGAGCGCGACGCCGGCGACGTTCCGGACGCGGAGCACGAGGGGGAGCAGGGCGCCGAGCGGCAGGGTCATGACGACGTTCAGCACGACGTTGCGGGCGTCGAGCCGCGCGCCGGGGACCACGTTCACGCCGGCCAGCCAGTCCGGGTGGGCCGCGCCGGGGCCCAGGACGAGGGTCATCGGGAAGAAGGTCACCGCCAGCACCGCGGCCGCGTAGCCGGCGGCGGCGAGCACCGTCAGCGCGTGGGCCGGCGTCAGCGCGCGCCGGTGCCCGAGCGCGAGCAGCCACACGACGACCACGCCGACGAGCAGCGGGACCAGGACCGGACCGGCCGAGACCGTCACACCGAACACCCCGGGCACGAGGGCCCCCTTCCGAGCGGCTGCGGGTACGCCTCGAGCCTGCCGCCGCGAGCGCGTCCGCACATCGGCCGAGGGGGACGAGCCGGACGGCTGCTCGAAGACCGGGGTCGTAGGGGCCCTCGGCTCGCAGGCCGAGGCGGGCTCAGGCCGAGGGGGGCTCAGGCCGCGGCGGACCCTGCGGCCGGCTCCTGGGCGCAGGCCACGGCGGCGTCGATCAGGTACGCGAGCTGCTCCCGGGTGCGGACCAGGTCGTCGACCTGCTCGCCGAGCCGGTCGTGCTCGCGGCGCATCAGCGCGATGGTCGCCTCGGTGGTCGCGCTCGAAGGGCTGTCGACGCAGGGCATCAGGGTGGCGATGGTGCTGCTGGTCAGCCCGGCGTTGTACAGCTGCCGCAGCAGCCGCACCCGGGCGACCGCGTGGTCGTCGTAGGTCCGCTGCCCGTTCGAGGTGCGTACCGAGGACAGCAGGCCCTGCTCCTCGTAGTAGCGCAGCGACCGGACGCTCGCCCCGGTCTGCTGCGCGAGGTCGCCGATCCGCACGTGTGACTCCGCTCTCGTCCTGCCCCGCCGACTTGACCCTGACGTCAGTGTCAGGTCCTAGCGTCTCGAGCGTAGCGCCGCACCGGTGGCGCACAGGTCAGCCGAAGGAGCAGGAACATGCAGGTCGCAGGATCGGTCGCCCTCGTCACGGGAGCCAACCGGGGGCTCGGGACGCGGTTCGTCGCCCAGCTGCTGGAGCGGGGCGCGACGAAGGTGTACGCCGCCGCGCGCCGCCCGGAGAGCCTCAGGGACGCCCTCGAGGCAGGCGGGGACGGGCGCGTGCAGCCGCTCGCGCTCGACCTGCTCGACGCGGACGGCGTCGCGGCGGCCGCGGTGGCCGCGCCCGACGTCACCCTGCTGGTGAACAACGCGGGGGTCTCGACGCGCCACGACCTCGTCCGGGGCGACCTGGCCGAGGTCCGCCGCGAGATGGACACCAACTTCTTCGGCACCCTCGCCGTGACCCGGGCCTTCGCCGACACCCTCGGCGCGCACGGCGGCGGCGGGATCGTCAACGTGCTGTCGGCGCTGTCCTTCGTCGCCTTCCCCGGCGCCACCTCCTACTCGGCCAGCAAGGCGGCGGAGTGGATGCTCACCCAGGGCACCCGGGTCGAGCTCGCGGGCCAGGGCACGCAGGTGCTCGGGCTGCACCTCGGCGGCGCCGACACCGACATGATGGCCGGCTACGACGGCCCGCTGCTCGACCCGGCCGAGGTGGTGCGCGCCGCCCTGGACGGGCTGGAGGCCGGCCGTTCGGAGGTGCTGGTCGACCCCTGGAGCGCGGAGGCCAAGGCCGGTGCGGCCGAGGACCCGGACGTCTTCTACGCACGGCTGGCCCAGCGTTTCGCCTGACCTCGGTCGCCAGGCGGGTCCCGTGGGCGGGAACTGTCGGTGGAGCGTGCTCGAATGGCTCCCGCCATGTACCGACTGCGTCTGACCCCCGAGACCCTCAGCGACCCGCCCGACCTGGACGAGGCCCAGCGGGCCGTCGTCGCGCACCCCGGGGGTCCGCTGCTGGTGCTGGCCGGGCCGGGCACGGGCAAGACGACGACGCTCGTGGAGTCGGTCGTCGACCGCATCGCGCGGCGCGGGGCGAGCCCGGACTCGGTGCTCGTCCTGACCTTCTCGCGGCGGGCGGCGGCCGACCTGCGCACCCGCATCGCCGGCCGCCTCGGCCGGACGGTCGTCACGCCGGCGGCGATGACCTTCCACGCCTTCTGCTACGCTCTCGTGCGCCGGTTCGCCGACCGGCTCGGCCTGGCCGGGCCGGTCCCGACCGGGCTGGACGCCGCCGGGCACGCGTACGGGGCGGCGGTGCGGCTGCTCACGGGGCCCGAGCAGGACTTCCGGGTGCGCGAGGTCCTCGAGGGCAGCGTGGAGACCGGCCGGGCCGACTGGCCCGACTCGCTGGACGGCGCCTTCGGGACCCGGGCGTTCGCGCAGCAGGTGCGGGCGGTCCTGGCCAAGGCCCGCCAGCTCGGCATGGACCCCGTCGACGTCGTCGAGGCCGGCGAGGCGGCCGGCCGCGAGGACTGGGTGAGCGTCGGGGAGTTCTTCGAGGAGTACCTCGACGTGCTCGACGCCGAGGGCGTGCTCGACTACGGCGAGCTGGTGCACCGCAGCCGCATCCTGCTGGCCGACCCGGAGGTCGTCGCGACGCTGCGCGCCGAGATCTCCGCGGTCTTCGTCGACGAGTACCAGGACACCGACCCCGCCCAGGTGAGCCTGCTCCAGGCGCTGGCCGGCGACGGCCGCGACGTCGTGGCCGTGGGCGACCCCGACCAGTCGATCTACGCCTTCCGCGGCGCCGAGGCCCGCGGGATCCTCGACTTCCCGACGTCGTTCCGCACCGCCGGCGGTGAGCCGGCCCCGGTCCTGGCCCTCGGCACCGCGCGCCGGTTCGGCCCCTCGCTCCTCGCGGCCAGCCGGAACGTCGCCCGCCGGCTGCCGGTGCCGCCCGGCCTGCCGCGGGAGGTGTTCGAGGCGTTCCGCGACCCGCGTCCCGACCCCACCTCGGGTGCCGCCCCGCCGCGCGGCCGGGTCGAGGTGATCACCTGCACCAGCGCCGGGGCCGAGGCCGAGCACGTGGCCGACCTGCTGCGCACGGCGCACCTGCGCGACGACCTGCCGTGGACCCGGATGGCGGTGCTCGTCCGCTCCGGGCGGCAGAGCATCCCCGCCCTGACCCGCGCGCTGGTGGCCGCCGGCGTGCCCGTCGAGGTGGCCGGCGACGAGATCCCGCTCGCAGCCGACCCCGCCGTGCGCCCGCTCCTGCTCGCGCTGCGCGTGGCGACGAACGGGCGGCACCCCGGTCCCGAGGAGGCGCAGCTCCTGCTGACCTCGCCGCTGGGCGGCCTCGACGCGATGGCGACCCGGCTGCTGGGCCGTGCGCTGCGGGCGGTCGAGCGGGCCGAGCTCGGCGGCGTCGCCATGCCGCGGCCCTCGGCCGAGCTGCTGGCCGCGGCGCTGCACGACCCCGAGCTGCTCGAGCTCTGCCCGCCCGGGCCGGCCGTGACGGCCGCCGGGCGGCTGGCGGCGCTGCTGCGGACCTGCGAGCGGCTCGTCCGCCAGGGCGGCACCGCCGAGGAGGCGCTGTGGGGCCTGTGGTCGGGCACGACGTGGCCGGAGGCCCTGCAGCGCATGGCGGCCGGCGGCGGCGAGGCGTCGCGACGGGCCGACCGCGACCTGGACGCGGTGTGCGCGCTGTTCGACGTGGCCGCCCGCTCCGAGGAGGTGGCCGGGCTCCGCGGCGTCGCCGGCTTCCTCGCCGAGGTCGAGGGCCAGCAGATCCCGGCCGACACCTGGCGCGAGGCCGACCTGCGCGGCACCGGCGTCCGCGTCCTCACCGCGCACCGCTCCAAGGGCCTGGAGTGGGACCTCGTCGTCGTGGCCGGCGTGCAGGAGGGGCGCTGGCCGGACGTGCGCCGGCGCGGTTCGCTGCTCGACGCCGACCGGCTCGGCCGCCACGGCCTGGAGGACCCGGTGCCGACGGCGGTGCGCGTGGCCGAGGAGCGGCGGCTGTTCTACGTCGCCTGCACCCGGGCGCGCTCGCGGCTGGTGGTGACCGCGGTCGCCGGGACCGAGGGGGAGGGCGACCAGCCGTCGCGGTTCCTCGACGAGCTCGGCGTCGCGCCCGTGGCCCGGCCCGGACGTCCCCGCCGCCCGCTGACCCTGCCCGCCCTGGTGGGCGAGCTGCGGCGCACGAGCGTCGACCCCGACGCCCCGGCCGAGCTGCGCGAGCAGGCGGCGCTGCGGCTCGCCCGCCTCGCCGACGCCACCGACGCCGAGGGCCGCCCGCTGGTGGCCGGCGCGTCGCCGACCACCTGGTGGGGGATGCGGGCGCTGAGCGACGCGCCGGCGCCGGTGGTCGCGAAGGGTCAGCCCGTCGCCCTGTCGGGGACCTCGCTCGGCGCGGTGCTGACCTGCCCGCGGCAGTGGTTCCTCGACCGGCAGGCGAGCGCCGGCACGACCCGCAGCAGCGCCGCCAGCTTCGGCTCGGTGGTGCACGTCCTGGCCGAGCACAGCGCGGGCGTCCCGCTCGAGCCGGAGGAGCGCTCGGCGTACCTCGAGGGCGTGTGGGACCAGATCTCGTTCGACGCCAACTGGCTGTCCGCGGTCGAGCGGGCCGAGGCCGAGGACGCGCTCGACCGCTTCGTCGTCTGGCAGGAGGCGCGCGGGCACCTCGAGCTGCTGGGCACGGAGGTGCCGTTCCGCTGCGAGGTCGTCGCCGGCGGCCACCGGGTGACGCTGTCCGGGACGGCCGACCGGGTCGAGCGGGAGCGTGACGGCCGCGTCCGGATCGTCGACTTCAAGACCGGGCGCCGGGCGCCGGCCGCCGCCGACGTCGCGCTGCAGGACCAGCTCGGCGTCTACCAGCTCGCCGTGGCGCAGGGCGCGTTCGCCGACGTGGCCGGGCCGGGCGCGCGCCCGTCCGGCGCCGAGCTCGTCTACCTCCGGCTGCCGGAGAAGCAGACCGGCTTCCCGCAGGTGTTCACCCAGGCGTCGCTCGACGACGTCCCGTTCCCGGTGGAGGCCGGCCCCGACGACCGCGGCGCCGAGGGCTGCCCGACCTGGGTGCACCAGCGGCTGCGCGACGCGGCCGAGATCGTCGAGTCCGAGCGGTTCGACGCGCGGCTGGGCCCGGCGTGCCGCTGGTGCCCGTTCCGGGGCAGCTGCCCGGCCCACCCCGCCGGCCGGCAGGTCGTCGCGTGAGCCTGCACGTGCTGCCGCCGCCCCCGCCGCAGCCGCGGCTGCGGACGCCCGCCGACCTGGTCGACGCGCTCGGGCTGCCGTTCTCCGACCAGCAGCTGGCGGCGATCACCGCCCCGCTCGAGCCCGGCGTGATCATCGCCGGGGCCGGTTCGGGCAAGACGACCGTCATGGCCGCGCGGGTGGTGTGGCTGGTCGGCACCGGCCGGGTGCGCCCCGAGGAGGTCCTCGGGCTCACGTTCACGCGCAAGGCGGCCGCCGAGCTGTCCCAGCGCGTGCGCAAGGCGCTCGTCGACGCCGGCGTGGTCGACGACAAGACGGTCGACGAGTCGGGCGAGCAGGTCGTCATGACCTACGACGCGTTCGCCGCGCGGCTGGTGTCGGAGCACGGGCTGCGGCTGGGCTTCGAGGCCGACCCGACGATGGTCAGCGGGGCGACCCGGTTCCGGCTGGCGGCCCGCGTGGTCGCCGCCGCGGCCGGTCCGTTCGAGTTCCTGTCGCGGCTGCGGCCGGCGACCGTCACCGAGCGGGTGCTCAAGCTCGACGCCGACCTGACCTCGCACCTCGTCGACGTGCGGGCCCTCGACGCGCACGCCCGCGAGCTGGTCGTCGGCTGGGACTCCGCGCCGCTGAACAACCGCGGCAACGCGTACGTCGACGTCAAGAAGGCACGCATCGCCGTGCAGGAGCGCCTCGAGCTGGCCAGCCTCGTGCGCGACTACCAGGCGCTCAAGACGCGGCTCGGCGTCGTCGAGTTCGCCGACCAGATGGCGATCGCGGCCCGGCTCGCCACGGAGGTGCCGCAGGTCGGCGCCGACCTGCGCGCGGCGTTCCGGGTGGTGCTGCTCGACGAGTACCAGGACACCTCCGCCGCCCAGGCGGCCATGCTGCGCGGGCTGTTCTCCGGTCCGGCCGACCCCCGGGCGGTCGGCCACGAGGGGATGGGACACGCCGTCACGGCGGTGGGTGACCCGTTCCAGGCGATCTACGGCTGGCGCGGCGCGGCGGCCAGCAACATCACGACGTTCGCCGACACGTTCCGGCGCGCCGACGGGGGTCCCGCGGCGCGGTTCGCGCTGACGGTCAACCGGCGCAGCGGGCCGAGCATCCTCGACGTGGCCAACGTCCTGAGCCGGCCGCTGCGGGCGGCGGGCCTGGCCTCTCCCGGCCCGGACGAGGAGCAGGAGGGGCAGGGCCCTTCGACAGGCTCAGGAGGACCCCTGCTGCAGGCCCCGCCGGGCACGGACCCGGGGCGGGTGTGCGCGGCGACGTTCACGTCGTGGCCGGAGGAGGTCACCTGGGTCGCGGACCGCATCGTCGAGGCCAGGCGGCAGGGCACCGTCGCGCACTGGGCCGACATCGCCGTGCTGATGCGCCGCAACGCCGACATCGGCCCGCTCTACGCCGAGCTGACCGCCCGCGAGGTGCCCGTCGAGATCGTCGGCCTCGGCGGGCTGCTCGGGCTGCCCGAGGTCATGGACGTCACCGCGACGCTGCGGCTCGTCGACGACGTCACGGCCAACCCCGACCTGGTGCGGCTGCTCACCGGACCGCGGTGGCGCGTGGGGCCGCGCGACCTCGCGCTGCTCGGCCGGCGCGCCCGGGAGCTGGCCCGCGTGGCGCGCGGCGGGGCCGACGTGGACGGCACCGAGGAGCGCCGCGTCGGCTCGCAGGTGCCCGACCCGGCCCAGGTCCGCCTCGCGCTCGTCGACGCGGTCGCCGACCTCGACCCCACCGAGGTGGTCAGCCTGCTCGACGCCCTCGAGGACCCGGGCGACGCGCCGTACTCAACCGCAGCCCGGCGCCGCTTCGCCCGGGTGGCGAGCGAGCTGGCGTCGTTGCGCGCCCACGCCGACGAGCCCGTGCTCGACCTGGCCCGCCGGGTGGTGACGACGCTCGGCCTGGACGTGGAGCTGGTGGCGACGCCGGAGCTGGAGCGGACGAATCGTCGCGACCAGCTCGGCGCGTTCCTCGACGCGGTGGCCGACTACGTCGACGTCGACGGCGACGCGTCGCTGTCGGGCCTGCTGGCCTGGCTGCAGGCCGAGCTCGACTCCGGCACCGGGCTCGAGCAGGCCGTGCCGTCCGACCGCGAGGCGGTCAAGCTGCTGACCGTCCACAAGGCCAAGGGCCTGGAGTGGGAGCTCGTCTTCCTGCCCGGGCTGGTCGAGGGCGTCTTCCCCAGCGACCGCGTCACCGACAACTGGGTCACCACGCCGGGCGCGCTGCCCGCCGACCTGCGCGGTGACGCCGGGTCGATCCCGCAGCTCGCCGACACCAGCAACGCGGCCATCGTCGACTACAAGGCGGCGCTCAAGGCGCAGCAGCTGCTCGCCGAGGACCGCCTCGCCTACGTCGCCGTCACCCGGGCGCGCTCCACCCTCGTCGGGTCGGGGCACTGGTGGCGCCCCGACCTCGTCCGGCCGCGCGTGGCGTCGACGTACCTGCGGGCGATCCTCGCCGAGGCGGAGACCCAGGGCCAGGTGCTCGCCCGGGCGGACCCGCCGGGCCAGGAGAACCCGCTCGTCGGCGCGGCTGCACCCGTGACCTGGCCGGAACCGCTCGACCCCGACGCGCTCGCGCGCCGCGAGGAGGCGGCCGCGCAGGTCGAGGCTGCCCGGTCCCGGTTCGCGGCGACGGGGTCGTACGGCGACCCGGCCGCGCCCCCGCTGCTGCTCGACCTCGAGGGGCGCGTGTCGGCGTGGGACGCCGACCTCGACCGGCTGCTGCGCGAGGCCCGCGAGTCGCGCTCGGGCGACCGGACCGTCGAGCTGCCCGCGAGCCTGCCGGCGACGGCGCTGCTGCGGCTCAACGCCGACCCGGACGCCTTCGCCGCGGCCCTCGCCCGGCCGATGCCGGTCGCGCCGTCGCGGGCGGCCCGGTCGGGGACCCGGTTCCACGCGTTCGTCGAGCAGTGGTTCGGCGAGCGGCTGGCGCGCGGCGGGGTCGGGCAGGGCGCGCTCGTCGACCCCGACGACCTCTCCGACCGGGCCGACGCGGACGGCCCGGAGGAGGCCGACCTGCGGGCGGTGTGCGACGCCTTCACCCGGACGCCCTTCGCCACCCGGCTGCCGTACGCCGTCGAGGCCCCCTTCTCGCTCGCCCTGGCCGGGCGGCTGGTGCGCGGGCGCGTCGACGCGGTGTACGCCGCCGAGGACCTGGGCGGCGGCGGCTTCCCGGTGGCGGTGGCGCCGGGCACCCGCTACCTCGTCGTCGACTGGAAGACCGGCGGCCCCGACACCGCCGACCCGCTCCAGCTGGCGGTCTACCGGCTGGCGTGGGCCGAGGCGAGCGGGGTCGACGTCGGCCAGGTCGAGGCCGTGTTCGTCCACGTCCGCGACGACCGCGTGGTCGCCCCGCCGCTCGCCGGGCGCGCCGAGCTGGAGCGGCTGCTCGGCGGGGGTGAGACGGCCCCGGGCGGGCAGTAACCTCGGCCCGGTGAGTTCCGAGGTCCCTCCCGCCTGGTCCGACGAGCTGAGCGCGGTGGCCTGGTCGGCCTCCAGCTCGCTGGACCGGGTCGGGCACCACCGCCGCTCCGCCGACTGGGTGGCCCAGCTGTGGCGCTCGCCCGACGCCCGCCTGCTCAAGCTCGACGCCGACGCGAACTTCACCACGCAGTCCAACGGGTCGCTGCGGCTGGTGAAGCCCTTCGTCGACCACGACAGCCAGCGCCACCGCCTGCTCGGCCTGGTCGACGGTGCGCCCGTCTTCGCGGTCGAGGCCGTGGTCGACGGCGAGGTGCGCAGCCTGCGCGAGGTCGGCGCCTCGCTGTCCGACACCGAGCGCGACATCGCGGCGGCCGCGACGGCGCTGGTCCGCTGGCACCAGATGGAGCCGACCTGCCCGCGCTGCGGCGGGCCGACGGTCGTGGTGGAGGGCGGGTACGCCCGTCACTGCGAGCGCTGCGACGAGCAGCACTTCCCGCGCACCGACCCGGCGGTCATCGTCGCCGTCGTCGACGCCGACGACCGGATCCTGCTCGGCCGGCAGGCGTCGTGGGGCCACCGCGTCTCCGTGCTCGCCGGCTTCGTCGAGGCGGGGGAGTCGCTCGAGCAGGCCATCCACCGCGAGATCGCGGAGGAGGTCGACGTCACCCTCGACCGGATCCGCTACTTCGGCAGCCAGCCGTGGTCGTTCCCGCGCTCGCTGATGACCGGCTTCTTCGCCCGCGCGTCCTCGACGGCGATCTGCGTCGACGCCGACGAGATCGCCTGGGCCGGGTGGTTCACCCGCGAGGAGCTCACCGCGCAGCTCGACGCCGGGACGATCGGCCTGCCGGGCCCGAGCTCGATCGCCTCGCGCCTCATCGCCACCTGGCGCGACGAGCCGACCGTCTGGTAGCCGTCGCGGGCTGACCGCTGGTCGTCCCATCCGGAAAGTGGTCGCTCCGGCGGCGCGGCACGCCGTACGGGCGGCCTGGACCGACCACGTGCGCGGAAGGGTGTCAGCGCATCCGTTGCCGCAGGCCGCTGGCGCGGTTCGCGGGACGTTCGACCGCGGCGCGGACGGCCTCCGCGCTGCCGAGCAGCAGGACGCGCGTCGTCGCCCGCGTCACGGCCGTGTAGAGCAGCTCGCGCGTCAGCAGCGGCGACTCGGGCGGCGGCAGCACGAGGGTGACGGCCGCGAACTGGCTGCCCTGGGCCTTGTGCACCGTCATCGCGTGGACGGTCTGGACGGCGTCGAGCCGGACGGGCGGGAACAGCGCCGGACCGGTCGCCCGCGCGAAGGCCGCCCGGACGCCGGCCGGGGTGCCGACCACCACGCCGGTGTCGCCGTTCCACAGGTCGAGGTCGCGGTCGTTCGCCGTGACGAGCAGCGGCCGGCCGAGCGACAGGTCGCCGTCGACCCCGTAGCCCGGCACGGCGGCGGCGAGCCAGTGCTCGGCCTCGGCGTTCCAGCGCGTGACGCCGTACGGGCCGCGCCGGTGCGCGCAGAGCAGCCGGTGCTCCTCGACCGCGGAGAGCGCCGCGTCGATGGACCCGTCGGTGGCGGCCCGCAGCGCGGCGGCGGCGCTGGCCCGCAGGGTGCGCCCCAGCTCGCCGAGGCCGTCGCCGTCCGCGGTCAGCCCGGCGGACGCGTCGACGTCGGCGAGCGTGACGTCGGCCCGGCCGGAGGTGAGGAGGCCGACGGCCCGGTCGGCGTCGCCGGTCCTGATCGCGTCGGCGAGCTCAGCGATGCCGCCCTCGAAGCGCCAGTTGTGCGTCAGCCGCACCACGGAACGTTGCGCCGGGCCGGTGATGTCGGCGAGGACGGCGCCCGCCTCGACCGACGACAGCTGGTCGGGGTCACCGACGAGCACGAGCCGGGCGTCGGAGCGGACGGCCTCGAGCAGCCGGGCCATGAGCGTCAGCGACACCATCGACATCTCGTCGACCACGACGACGTCGTGAGGGAGCGGGTTGGTGGCGTCGTGGCGGAAGCGGCTCTTGGAGTCGGGCCGCCAGCCGAGCAGCCGGTGCAGCGTCGACGCCTCGAGCGCCCCGACGCGGGCCCGGTCCTCCTCACCGAGCCCGGCGGCCGCGGTGGTGACGGCCTCCTGCAGCCGGGCCGCGGCCTTGCCGGTCGGGGCGGCGAGCGCGACCCGCAGCGGCGGTCCGGGCTGGGCGCGCAGCAGGGCGAGCAGCCGCGCCACCGTCGTCGTCTTGCCGGTCCCGGGACCGCCGGCCAGCACCGTCACCCAGCGCCGGGCGCTGGCCTCGGCGGCCTCGCGCTGGTGGTCGGCCGTGCCCGGTGCCTGCGTCGGGGGGAACAGCCGGTCGAGGTCGCGGGTCAGCGCGGCGGCGTCGACGACCGGCGGGGCCGCCGCGGAACGGTGCTCGAGGGCGGTGCGGACCGACTCCTCCTGCTGCCAGTAGCGCTCGAGGTAGAGCAGGGTGCCCGACAGCCGCAGCGGCCGCGCCGCCCCGACGTCGTCCGGACCGGCGACCAGGGGGCTGTCGCGCACGGCCAGCGCCCAGCCCGTCGGCTCGGGCCAGGGCAGCTCCGGCGGAACGTCCGCGTCGCCGTCGGACCCGGGCACGAGCGCGTCGTCGTCGGGCAGGTCGACCGCGGTGGCGGTGTCCAGGTCGAGGCAGACCGACCCGCTCTGCAGCGCCCGTACGGTCAGCGCCACGGCGAGCAGCACCCGCTCGTCGCGCTCGCTGCCGATCCGGCCCAGGGCCTCGGCCGTGTGCACGTCGGCGAGGCCGAGCACCCCGGCGGCGTGGAACCGTTCCAGCAGGGGTGAGCGCACCCGCACCGCGGTGAGGACGTTCCGCTCCGTCGCCGTGACGCTCACGCCTGCTCCTCCGTCCGCCCGGCCAGCAGCCCGGACAGCGCGACGACCAGCGACGACGGCGGCCGCCAGCTGAACACGCCGGCCGGAATGCCCCCGACCTCGGGCGTCTGCGGCCCGGCCATCCCGCGCACGAACAGGTAGAGCACCCCGCCGAGGTGGACGTCCGGGTCGTAGCCGGGCTGGCGCCAGCGCAGCATCCGGTGCAGCGCGACGCTGTAGAGGAGGGCCTGCAACGGGTAGTGCGCGGCCATCATCGCCTCGGGCAGGGCCGCCGGCGCGTACGCCCGCAGCGTGAGGGGCCGGCCGTCGAAGCTGCCCAGCCAGTTCGTCTTGTAGTCGACGACGAGGTGCCGCGGTGGCCCGTCGGGGGTGTCACGCACCCGCAGCACCGCGTCGATGCTGCCCGTCAGGTAGCCGCGCAGCGGTTGTTCGGCGAGGACCGGCGCCGTCAGCCGGTCCGCGTACGGGGCGAGCGGGTCGTGCGCGGGGACGTGGCGGCGCAGGACCGGAGCCACGTCGCCGAGCGTCACCTGCGCGGCGACGGGGTCGTCGCCGCCGGCCAGCGGCAGCTCGAAGACGAGCTCGGTCAGCCGGTCCGTGCGGGGGACGTCGGCCAGGGTCCGGCCGCCGGCGAGCGGTCCCAGCGAGGTGGCGACGACCGGGACGAGACCGTCGGCGAGCTGCTCGGCGCTCGTCCCGGTGCTCCCGGTCCGCGCGATCACCGACGCGCAGGCGCTCCGCAGGCTGGCGGGGAGGTCGGCCGCACCCGGGTCGAGGTCCTCGAGCACCGCGTGCACCGCCGTGCCGAAGTCCGCACCGCTGGGCAGCCCGGCCATCGGGGAGACCGCGTCCCAGGGGTCGGGACCGGCGCCGGCGGGCGGGGCCGCGGCGTCGGCCGGAACGACGAGCCGGTCGGCGTCCCACTCCGCCTCGGCGTCGATCTCGGTGTCCGCGGCGGCCTCGCCCGAGGTCTCGTCGTCCTCCCGACCCGCCTCGGGCTCGCTGCCCACGCCCGGTCCGGAGAGGTCCAGCCCGTGCGCGGCGGCCGTCAGCGAGGAGTACGACGTGCGCCGCCAGGCGAGGTCGAGCGCGCGGTCGAACGTCCGGACGCGCAGCGGGCCGTCCGTCCCGCCGTCGACGCTCACCTCGACCGGGTCGCGCTCGCCGTCGAACAGCTCGACCTGCACGTGGGGGCCGAGGTCGCGCCCGGAACGCGGATCACCCAGCTCCACCGGGTAGCGCAGCTCGGGGACCCCGCCGTCCGAGCGCAGCACGCGCTGCAGCGCGGACGCGGCGACGTTGTGGGTGGGCGTCCACCACGTCACGACCTGGCACTGCGCGCGGGTCAGGGCGACGTAGAACAGGCGGAGGTCCTCCGACGCCTCCTCCGCCTGACGGCGGGCGAAGCGCGCCGGGCGTCCGGGCGCCCAGGCACCCCCGACGTCCAGCACCAGCCCGGCCCGGCTCGCGCCGTCTCCGTCGGCGTCGCCGGGCGCCTCGGGGTGCAGGAGCAGCGTCTCGCCCTTGTCGTCGGAGACCCAGCGGTCGCCGGCCTCGGGGAGGTAGACGATCGGGTACTGCAGGCCCTTGCTGCGGTGCACCGTGACGACCGTGACCTGGCGGCCCTCCGCGTCGAGGCGGCGGGAACCCTCCACGCCCGAGTCGCGGTGCGCGTCGGCGACGCGGTCGCCGAACCACTCCAGCAGCGCCCCCGGCCCGAGCCGGTCGCGGGTGGCCGCGTCGTGCAGCAGCTCGGCGAGGTGCCGCAGGTCGGTGAGCCGGCGCGCCCCGCCCGTCTGGCCGAGCAGCCGGGCGGCGACGTCGCGGTCACGCGTCACGGCCTCCATCAGCGCGGCCACGCCCCGCGCCTGGAGGACGCGACGCCAGCCGCGGACCTGCAGCGTGACCTCGATCATCGCGTCGTCGTCGGCCTGGGCGAGCCCGACGACCGACCAGCCGAAGAAGCAGGTCAGCGTGGCGGCCCGCACGTGGCCCTGCGTCGGCGCGTCGAGCGCGAGGAGGAGCGTCGCCCAGTCCTGGGCGGCCTCCGACACGAACACCGAGCGGTCGGCCCGGACGACCGCCGGGACGTGCGCAGCGACGAGCGCCGCGCGGACGTCCTCCGCGGCCCGGTTGGTGCGGACCAGGACGGCCACGTCGCCGGCGTCGACCGCACGCGGACCGGTCCCCAGGTCGATCCGGGTGCCGGAGGCCAGCAGCCGGGTGACGTCGGCGACGAGGTCGCGGGTGACGCGGCGGCGCACGACGCGGACGGGTTCGATCCGGGCGGGCTTGTCGGCCTGCCCGTCGTACGGGGCCACGCGCAGCCGGACCGGCGCGGTCAACGCGCGGTCGCCGCTCAGCCGGTCCTCGCGGTGCGCGGCCCCGACCGGGTCCACGACGATGTCGCGCTCGCCGAGGGCCAGCCCGCCGAGGAGGTGGTCGAATGCCGCGACCAGCGACGGGTCGCTGCGGTGGTTGGTCGGGAGCGTCTGCACCGTCGCCCCCTCCTCGTCGCGCGCGTCGAGGTAGCAGTGCACGTCCGCCCCGCGGAAGCCGTAGATCGCCTGCTTGGGGTCGCCGATCAGCACCATCCGCGTCCGGCCGGCGAAGGCGGTGCGCAGGATGTCCCACTGCACGGGGTCGGTGTCCTGGAACTCGTCGACCAGCACCACCGCGTAGCGCTCGCGCAGGCGGGCGGCCGCCGCCTCGCCGTGGCGGGTGTCGGTCAGGCTGGCGCGGAGCCGGACGAGCAGGTCGTCGTAGGTGAACGTCTGCGTCGCCCGCATGCGGCGTTCCACCTCGGCGCGGACCGCCGTCGCGTACGCCACCCGCTCCACCGCGTCGTTGCGGCCGTGGCTCGCGTCGTCGTCGGGGTCGGGCACGAGCGGGGCGCCCACCGAGCGGCACGCCTGGCGGGCGACGGCCTGCGCGTCCGACAGCCTCTTCCAGGGCGCCCGGCCGCGGTCGGCGTAGCGCCGCAGGTACTCGTCGGAGGCCACCTCGTCGACGAGGTCGTCGACGTCCTCCACGACGGTGGCGTGGGGCTCGGCGTCGCCGAGCACGCCGAGGCCGTCGAGCGCCTGCAGGCAGAACTCGTGGGTGGTGGCGATGGTGGCCTCGTCGAAGTCCCGCAGCGCGGCGACCACGCGGGCGCGACGGGCGGCGCGCTCGGCCGGGCCGACCGCCTGCAGCAGCGCGTCCACCGGGTCGGCCGCCGTCGCCGCGTCCGGCGCGAGGGCACGCTCCAGCCCGACGAGGCGGTCCCGGACGCGGGTCCGGAGCTCGGTGGTCGCCATCCGGCCGAAGGTGACCAGGAGCAGCCGGGACAGCGGGACCCGCTCCTCGACCACGAACCGTGCGGTCAGCGCCGCGAGGGCGTACGTCTTGCCCGTGCCGGCGCTCGCCTCGAGCACCGTGGTGCCCTCCGGGAGCGGGCCGCAGACGTCGAAGGCGGTCCGCCGGCGTGCGGCGTGCGCGGGGACCGCGGCCCGCACCTCGGAGGTCGTGGAGGCGGTCATCGGCCCTGCACCCTCAGCAGCGGGACGAACACGCGCCGCGCCAGGCTGCCGAAGCGGCTCTCCCCGGGACGGTGGGGACGGCCCTCGGCGGGCTGCGCCGGCTCGGCCTCCAGCGCGTCGAGGTCGGCTCCGACCCCCAGCACCCGCTCCCACAGGGCGTCGCGGTCCCGGCCCCACGCCTCCTCGAGCCGCTTGCGGTCGTCCTTCTGCGGGTCGCGGGACTCCTGCCGGGCGTACTCGTACGCGGCCAGCGGCGCGAAGGGGATCAGCGTCCGCAGACCCGTGCCCTGCAGGTCGACGAGGTCGGCGAGCACGAGACGGGCGAACTCGGGGGTCACCGGCCCGAGCTCGAACTGCTCCTTGCGCCCGATCACGACGCCGCGCCACTCCCGCTCGGGTCGGCTCGCGCTCAGCGCCAGCAGCTCGACCCAGGCCTGCAGCCGGTGCCGCGCCGACGGGCGGGAGAAGAGGACGCGGACCACGGCGTCGCCGCGCACGCCGTCCACGCTGCCCGCCACCCGCACCCGGTCGAGGTCGACCACCAGGTCGACCCGCTCGGCCGGCGTGCTGGTCCACGTGGTGGCGGCCGCGGCCACGGTGCCGACCTCGGCGCGCAGGTCGCCGACCACGCGCGCGCCGAGCTCGCGCGGCGGCACGGACCCGCGGCGCCACTCCGCGGCGGCGAGCACGTCGAGGTCGGCGCCCCGCAGGTGCGCCTGGAGCATCCGCTCGCCGATGGCCCAGCGCTGCAGCCCGTCCAGCTCGACGGGGATCTGCTCGTCCTCCCCCTCGTCGCGGCCGCCGTCGGCGAGCCCTGCGCGGGCCCGCAGCAGCGCCCGCACCGGGTGCTGGAAGAAGCGGTACAGCTCCGTCAGCTCGACGGCCCGGTCCGGGGGCAGCGGGTCGAGCAGCACGTCGGCGTACGGCTGGGGTGCGGGCACCTTCTGGGCCCGCCCCGCGCGGGCGCCGCGCAGGGCGGCCCGGTCGAAGCTGAACGGCTCCGGCCTCGTGGCGCCGGCCTCGACGGTGAAGTTCGCCGGTCCGAACGGCTGCAGCGCGTGGGGGACCGTGAGGTGCGCGCGGACCGGTCGCCCGTCGAGCGTCCGCGCGGTCGCGTCGAGCGTCTCCAGCAGCGCCTCGACCGGGACGGCCGGCCGCAGCGGGGTGCCGTTGCGCGGATCGACCGCGGAGTGCAGCACCACCAGCGTCTCCTCAGCCGAGCAGACCGCGTCCAGGAACAGCTGCCGGTCCTCCCCGCGGGGGTCGGGGTCGCCGACACGTCGGACCGCCGCGGTCAGGTCGTCCCCGTCGGGGGTGGCCCGGCGAGGGAACGCGCCGTCGTCCATCCCCAGCAGGCACACGACGCGGTGCGGCACCGCCCGCATCGGCAGCAGGCTGGCCACGGTCAGCGTGCCCGTGCGGAAGTTCGCCCGGCCCGCCCGCCCGCGGAAGGCGTCGGCGAGGAGGGCCCGCACCTCGGTGAGCGACAGGGTGCTCTGCAGGGCGGCGTCGCCCGCGCGCTCCTCGAGGCGGGCGAGCTCGCCGTACGCGTGGGTGTGCTGCCAGCGGTCCGCCGGTCGCACGTCGGTCAGCTGCTCCACGACCTCGCGGCACAGGTTCAACCAGTCGGGCAGGGTCTTCGGCGTCGCGCAGCCGTCGCTGAGCCCGCGGACGCGGCCGAGCAGCTCGGCGAGCCGGCCCACCAGGCCCACGTCGTCGGACGCGACGTCGTCGAGCGGGAGGACCGTGCCGATGAAGCGCGCGTCGCTCTCGTCCATCGCCACCCCGAGGAGCAGCCGGTCGAGCCCGGCGGCCCAGGTGTTCTGGGCGAAGCCCGCCATGCCGAAGCGGGCGCGGTGCGCGGCGTCGAGGCCCCAGCGCACGCCGGTCTGCGGGAGCAGCTCGTGCAGCCGCTCGAGGTCGTCCTCGCCGAGGCGGAAGCGGGTGGCGACCGGTTCGGCGGCCGCGAGGTCGAGCAGGGCCGACAGCGTCACGCGGGCGTCGGCGAGGTCGAGCAGCCGGCCGACGGTGGCCAGCACGGGGTTGAGCTGGCGCAGCGACCGGTCGGCGAGCCGGACCCGGAGCCGGTGGCCGGGGTGCTCGGCCCGGCCGGCCCCGTCCTCGTCGGCGTCCAGGCCGAAGGTGGCCGCGACCAGGGGCGCGTACGCCTCGACGTCGGGGCACATCACCACGACGTCGCGCGGCTGCAGCGTCTCGTCGTCCGCGAGCAGGCCGAGCAGGACCTCGCGCAGGACCTCGACCTGACGGTGGGGACCGGCGCAGGCGTGCACCTGGACGCTCCTGTCCTCGGCGTCGAGGAGGTGGTCGCCCGCCGGCGGCCGGTCCGCGGCGAGGTCGGCCTGCAGGCGTCCCAGCAGGGTGCCGCGGTCTCCTGCACGAGCCTGGGCCGGGGCCGGGTGGCGCGCGTCGGTCGTGGGCACGCCCGCCCTCGCGGCGCCGGCGCCCAGCCGCACCTGCAGCTCGCGGAGGTCGCGGCCGAGGTAGGTCAGCAGCGGGTTCGTGGAGACCTCGCCGGCCGCGACGTCCGCCCGGAGCGGGAGGAGAGGCCCGGTCGGCACCGGCTCGCGGGCCACCCGCTCCCAGGCGGCGGGCGAGGGGTGGGGCAGCCACAGGTGCACGTCGCGGGTCGCGGCGAGCGCGAGCAGCATGTCGAGGTGGCGCGGGTCGAGCCGCGTGGCGCCGAAGACCGACAGCCGCTCGGGCAGCGGCCCCGATCCCGTGGCCTCCCCCGAGCGCAGCCGGTCGACGTCGGCGCGGAGGCGGGCCACCGGGTCGGCGCCGCCGATGTGGTCCCGCAGCCGGCGCCACAGCTCCGGCTGCCAGGCCCGGTCCGCGGCGAGGGGCTCGAGGTCGGGCCCGAGGTCGCGGCCGGCGGCCCAGGCCTCGAGCATCGACGGCCGGTCCGCGGCGTACCGGGCGAACAACCCGGCCAGCCGCCGGGCGGTGCTCCAGCGGCGCGAACGGCGGGTGTCCTCGGCGTCCCCGGGACCGGCGTCGGCCTCCACCGCCGGTCCGAGGTGGTCGGCGAGGACCGCGGCCCACGGCTCGGCGACGGCGGTCTCGAGGACGGCGAGGAGCGGCCAGACCGCGCGGGACGGGACCCAGGGGTCGTCGCTGCCCGAGCGGCCGAGCACGTCCGCCACGAACCGGGCGGGCGACGGGAAGTCGACGCCGGCGCAGACGCCGTCGTCACCGGACGTGGCGCCGAGGTGGTGGGCGAGCCGCTGGGCGATCCACCGCTCCACGCCCGGGGTCGGCACGCACACGACCTCGGTCGCGAACGGGTCGGCCAGGGGAGCGGCCAGCACCTCGCCCAGGGCGTCGACGAGGACGTCGGCCCGTTCGGCGCGGTGCAGGTGGAGGCTCATGGCTCCGCCACCCTAGGGCGGCTCGCCGACAGTTCCGGCCGTTCGGCACGAGTCGGCGATCACGACCCGTGCCGAGCGTCATCCCAGGAGCAGGTCGACCAGCTCGGAGGGGTGCTCCAGCAGGACGTCGGCCCCCGCGTCCTCGAGCTCGGAACGGCTGCCGTACCCCCACAGCACGCCGACCGTGCGGGTCCCGACCTCACGACCGGCCACGACGTCGGAGTGACGGTCGCCGACCATGACCGCGTGGGCCGGGTCGATCCCGCCCAGCAGGTCGAGGGTCTGGGCCAGCGTGGCCGCCTTGGTGGGGTGGTCGTCGGCGAGGCCGTTGACCACCTCGAAGCGACCGGCCAGCCCATGGGCCTCGAGGATGGCGACGGCCACGTCGGTGCGCTTCGCGGTCGCGGTGCCGAGCCGGAGCTCCGCGGCCAGGCGGTCGAGGACCGCGCTCACGCCCTCGTACGGGCGCGCCTGGTGGAGGCCTTCGTGCAGGTAGAAGGAGCGGTACGCCGCGACCGCGGCGGCCAGCCGCTCGGGCGGCACGCCGAGCGCGGGCAGCAGCGTGACCAGCTGGGGCCCGACGTCGGACCGCAGGCCCTCGTCGGTCGGCGGGCTCACCCCGACCGCGACGAGCGCGTGCCGGAAGCCGGCCACGATGCCGTCCGCCGAGTCGAGCACCGTGCCGTCGACGTCGAGGACGACGGCCGAGACGTCGGACCAGCGGGGCAGCCGGCTCACGCCAGCTTGGCCTGGACCTCGCGCGCGGAGGGGTTGGTGAGCGTGGAACCGTCGGCGAACCAGACGGTCGGGACCGTCTCGTTGCCGCCGTTGACCTTCGCCACCAGCGCGGCGGCCTCGGGGACCAGCTCGATGTTCACCTCGTCGTAGGCGACCCCGGCGCGGTCGAGCTGCGACTTCAGCCGCTTGCAGTAGCCGCACCACGTGGTGCTGAAGATCGTCGGGCGGTCGGCGGCAGGCGTCTGCAGATCGGTCACGTCGGCGTCAACGAGGCCGCCCGCGCCCGTATTCCGCGCGCGTGTCCCGTGCTCGCCGCGGTCGCTCAGGCCATCCCCAGGGCGCCGGCCAGCACGACGCCGCCGAGGCCCACCGGGAGCGCGAGGGCCAGGCCGGCGACCCGCTGCCGCGCCGAGCGGGCGGCGAGGACCACCGCCACGGCGGCCAGGACGAGGAGGACGAGGGCGGCCTGCACGGTGTCGTGGCGGTAGCCGGTGTCGGACGCTCCCGCGAACCGCAGCAGCTCGACCCACGCGCCCGTCAGCAGCAGCCCGACGACGGTGGCCGTGCCCGCCGGACCGCGCCACCGCCGGCCCTCGCGGGCCCAGGCCCCGGCGGTGCCGAAGACGACGCCCGCGCCGACCCCGACGAAGAGCCACCACTGCGCGTGGGTGTCGAGCAGCGTCGCGGTGTCGCGGTCACGCAGCACGACGTAGGCGAGGTAGTAGCTCTCCACCGCGACGAGCAGGGTGAGCGTCCCGGCGAGCCCGGGCCACCACCCGGGCCGCGCCCGCACGGCCCAGCCGACGACGAAGGCGGCCAGCGCCCACACGGGCGAGGAGTTCAGCAGGTGGCCGAACGGCGCCGGAAGCACGTGCTTGAGCACGACGTCGAGCGGTCCGAGCGCCGCGCCGACCGCGACGGGCACGATCACCGAGGCCCAGCCGGTGCTCGCGCCGGCCGTGCGGCGCGCCGGTGCCGCCGGGCCGGACGCGGTCGTCAGCGGCAGGGTCTGCACGGGCACGGGTCCTCCTCGGGGCCGGCGCCGTGGTGGCGCCGCGTCGGCCCCAGCCTTCTGGCAGACCGACCGGCCCGGCATCGCCCCGGGGTCTCGCGGCCGGCCGGCCGCGGTCAGACCTGGGGCCCACCCCGGTCCCGGCTCGACCCCAAGCCGACCCCAAGCGACCTCCACCAGGGTCAGGGCCATGACGAACCTCGAACCGGCCTTCCAGCCCACCACCACCCCCGCGCCGTACGGCCCGGGTCAGCCCACCAACCAGGAGAACGCCATGTCCTACCCGCCCGCCCCGTACGCCACCGACCCGTACGCGCCTGCCCCCTACGCCCCTGCCCCCTACGCCCCCGCCCCGTCCGCCGTCGACCCGGGCCGCACCCTCGGCATCGTCGGGCTGGTGCTCTCGTTCGTCGCCGCGGCCGTCGGCCTCGTGGTCAGCCTCGTCGCGCTGCGCCGGTCGAGGAGGGCCGGCCACCGCAACGGCTTCGCGCTCGCCGGCGTCGTCGTCGGTGGCGTCGTCACCCTCCTGTGGGTGGTCGGCCTGGCGGTGGGCGGCGCCGCGCTGGGCGGCGTGGCCGCGAAGTGCGCCGAGCTCGGCCCGGGCACCCACCAGGTCGGCGGCACCACCTACACCTGCGGCTGAACCACGCGGTGCCGGGCCGGCTTCAGAGGGCCTGCACCTCGGGCAGGCGGGCGGCCACGGCCTCGACGAGGCCGGGGTCGCCCGCCATCGGCCCGTCCGGCCGCGGCCAGGCGAGGACCGCGTCGGTGAACCCGAGCCCGGCGGCCCGGCCCAGGGCGTCCACGACCTGCTCGACGCAGGAGAAGTCCGACGTCCGGGCCTCGAGGTTGAGGAACCGTGCGAACCCGCCGGGCACCGCGTGCCCCTCCGCCTCGTACGCGGCCCGGACCTCGGCGAAGCGCCCCGCCTTGTCGGCCGCCGAGGCCCACCAGACCTCGGCGTCGTCGTCCGGCCCGGCGCCCGTCGTCGTCACCCAGGCGTCGCCCCGCTCGAGGGCGAGCCGCATCCCCTTCGGCCCGTTGGCCGCCACCACGAACGGCGGGTGCGGGCGCTGCACGCAGGCCGGGACCGTCCGGGCGGCGTCGACGGCGTACCAGTCGCCGGACCAGCTCGACTCCGGCGCACCGAGCACGAGCCCGAGCACCTCCACGAACTCGGCGAACCGGGCGTGGCGCCGGCCCGGGCTCAGCGCCGGCTGGCCGAGCATCGACGCGTCGAACCCGTCGGTGCCGGCGCCGAGGCCGACGTCCAGCCGCCCGCCGGAGAGGTGGTCGAGCGTCAGGAGCTCCTTGGCGAACGGCACGGGGTGGCGGAAGTTCGGCGTCGCGACCCAGGTGCCGAGCCGCAGCGTGGTCGTGGACAGCGCCGCCGCGGTCAGCGTCGGCACGGTGGCGAACCACGGCTTGTCCGCGAGCGAGCGCCAGGCCAGGTGGTCGAACGTCCAGGCGTGGTCGTAGCCGAACGCCTCCACCGCCTGCCACCGGCCGCGGTCGACGGCCCACGCGAGCTCCGGCAGCAGCGTGATCCCGACCCGCACGTCGAGCTCCTCTCCTCAGGCGACCGGCAGCCGGACGGCCCCGGCCTGCACGACCGCGGTGGTCAGCGTCTCGAGGTCGTACGCGCCGTACTGGCGCCGGCCGTTGACGAAGAAGGTCGGCGTGCCGCTCACGCCGCTGTCGGCGGCCGAGGCGACGTCGCGGGCGACCCGGTCGGCGCCCACGTGCTGCCGCAGGTCGTCGGCGAAGCGGTCGACGTCCAGCCCGAGGTCGGCCGCGTAGCGGTGCAGGTCGGCCGGCCGCAGCGCGGCCTGGTGGTCCATCAGGAGGTCGTGCATGCCCCAGAACGCGTCCTGGCGAGCCGCCGCCTCCGCCGCCTCAGCGCTCAGCTGGGCGTGCGGGTGGACGTCGGTCAGCGGGAGGTGCCGGAAGACGTAGCGCAGGTCGCCGACGCTGGCGATCAGGTCGCGCACCACCGGCTCGGCCTGGCCGCAGTAGGGGCACTCGAAGTCGCCGTACTCGACCAGCGTCACCACGGCCCGCTCCGGTCCGCGGACGTGGTCGACCCCCGGGTCGACCGGCACGGTCAGGTCGACGAGCGTCTCGGTCGAGCCGAGCAGCGCGCGCGTCCGGCGCGCGGGGGAGAGGCGGCCGGTGACCTTGAAGACGGTCGCCGACAGCGCCGTCGAGACGACCGCGGCGGCCAGGACCCCGAGCTTGGCCTCGGCGAGGTCGCTCCCGGTGAAGGCCAGGCCCGCGACGAGCAGGGCGACGGTGAAGCCGATGCCGGCGATCGAACCGGTCCCCAGCAGCCCGGCCCACCCGACGGGCAGCGGGAGCCGGCCGCGGCTGAGCCGGCTGACGAGCCAGGCGGTGCCGACCATCCCGAGCGGCTTGCCGAGCACGTAGCCCAGGAGGATCCCGAGCGTGATGGGCGACGTGACCGCGCCGGCCAGGAGTCCGGGACTCAGTGTCACGCCTGCGTTGGCCAGCGCGAACAGCGGCACGATGACGTAGCCGGCCCACGGGTCGAAGCGCTGCTGCAGCAGCTCGTTCGGCGACAGGGCGCGCGCCACGCCGACCTGGGCGGAGCGGGCGAGCTGCGAGGTGGGCTGCTCGCGGAACAGCCGCACGAGGTCCGTCGCCCGCTCGAGGTCGTCGCGGTCCGGGACGTACGCGGTCGTCAGCAGACCGAGCGCCAGCCCGAGCACGACGGGCTCCACCCCGGACGCCTGCAGCGGCACCCACGCCACCACGCCGAGCAGCAGGTAGACCCAGGCGCGCCGGATCCGCAGGAAGCGGACCACGACCACGACGGCGAACACCCCGACCGCGACCAGCAGCGGCGCGACCCGGACGGCGCCGCTGTAGGCGAGGGTGATGACGACGAGGGCGACGAAGTCGTCGACGACGGCGACGGTCAGCAGGAAGACGCGGACCCGCTCGGGCAGGCCCCGGGCGACCATGGCCAGCAGGCCGAGCGCGAAGGCGGTGTCGGTCGACATCGCCGTGCCCCAGCCGACAACAGACTCCTGACCGGCGTTGAGCAGGAGGTAGACGGCGACCGGGACCGCCATGCCGCCGATCCCGGCCAGCAGCGGCAGCGTGACCCGGGCGCGCTCCCGCAGCTCGCCCAGGTCGAACTCCCGGCGCGCCTCCAGGCCCACCACGAAGAAGAAGAAGGTCATCAGCCCGCTGTTCAGCCACTCGTGCAGCGTCAGCGAGAGCTCGGCGGAGCCGAGGGAGAACCCCAGCGGCGTCTCCCAGAAGGCCTCGTACGAGCCGGCGCCGAGGTTGGCCCACAGCAGCGCGACGACCGTGGCGCCCAGGAGGATGCGGGCGCTGCCGGACTCGGTGCCGAGGAAGCCGAGGACGGCGCCGGGGATCGAGCGGACCCAGGCCGTCCGGCCGCTGAACGCGCCCGTGGAGACCTCGCCCACCTGATCCTCCTCGCCGTCCTCCGCCGCGACGGGGACAGTGAACCGCACGGGGCGCCGCCGTGCTCCCGCCCCGCCGGCCGACCGTCCGGCGGGGGCCGGCCGCGCCGGGACGGTTCGCGGGACGGCTCTGTCGGAGGGGGCTATTACGGTGTCGCTGTGCCACCCCAGCCCGAGGACCTGCTGGCCGGGCTCGACCCCGAGCAGCGTGAGGTCGCGACCGCCCTGCGCGGACCCGTCGCGGTGATCGCCGGGGCCGGGACGGGCAAGACGCGGGCCATCACCCACCGCATCGCGTACGGCGTGGCCACCGGCGTCTACCGGCCCACGTCGGTCCTGGCCGTGACCTTCACGACGCGGGCCGCCGGCGAGCTGCGCGGCCGGCTCCAGCAGCTCGGGGCCCACGGGGTGCAGGCCCGCACGTTCCACTCGGCGGCGCTGCGGCAGCTGCAGTACTTCTGGCCGCGGGTGCAGGGCACGGAGCTGCCGCGGGTCCTCGACAACCGGATGTCGCTGGTGGCCGAGGCGGCGGGCCGGCTGCGCGTCCGCGTCGACACCCCGCGGCTGCGCGACCTGGTCTCCGAGATCGGCTGGGCCAAGGTCAGCAACGTCTCGCCCGAGACCTACCCGCAGCTGGCGGCCCAGCACCACCGCGAGGTCTCGACCATCGACGCGGAGACGGTCGGGCGGATCTTCCTCGGCTACGAGGAGGCCAAGCGCGACCGCGGGCGCATCGACTTCGAGGACATCCTGCTGTGCACCGCGGCGATGATCTCCGACCACCCGGAGGTCGCCGACCAGGTCCGGCGCACCTACCGCCACCTCGTCGTGGACGAGTACCAGGACGTCAGCCCCTTGCAGGAGGCGCTGCTCACGCTGTGGCGCGGCGACAGCTCCGAGATCTGCGTGGTGGGCGACCCGGCTCAGACCATCCACTCCTTCGCGGGCGCGCAGCCGACCTTCCTCACCGGCTTCGCGCGACGGTTCCCGGACGCGACCGTGGTCCGGCTGGTGCGCGACTACCGCTCGACGCCGCAGGTGGTCGGGGCCGCGAACGCGGTGATGTCGGTCGCCGGCGCGTCCTCGCTCAAGCTGGTCGCCCAGCGCCCCGACGGTCCGCAGGTCGCCTTCAGCGAGGCGTCCGACGAGGCGTCCGAGGCCGCGGGCGTAGCGGACTGGGTGGAGGCCCAGCACGGGGCCGGCGTCGACTACCGCGACATGGCCGTGCTGTTCCGGATCAACGCCCAGTCCCCGCCGCTGGAGCAGGCGCTGGCCGACCGCAAGATCCCGTACCTGGTCCGCAGCGGGGAGCGCTTCTACGAGCGACCCGAGGTGCGCCAGACGCTCGTCACCCTGCGGACGCAGCAGCGGGCCCGGGCCGAGCAGGGCGACGTCGATGGCGCCTCCACGCTCGACCAGTTCAAGGCGCTGCTGGGCGCCCTCGGCTGGACCGAGCGCCCGCCGGAGGGCGCCGGCGCGGTGCGCGAGCGCTGGGAGTCCCTCGCCGCCCTGCTCAGCGTGGCCGAGGACCTCGAGGCCGAGCGCAAGGCCGCCGGCACCTCCCTGACGCTGGCCGACGTGTCGGCCGAGCTCGACCGCCGGGCGGAGGCCCAGCACGTGCCCGCCGCGCAGGGCGTCACGGTGTCGACCCTGCACTCGGCCAAGGGGCTGGAGTGGGAGGCGGTCGCGCTGCTCGGCGTGCACGAGGGCTCGCTGCCGTTCGTCCTGGCCACGACGCCGGAGGAGGTGGCCGAGGAGCGCCGCCTGCTCTACGTCGGCATGACCCGCGCCGAGCGCGTGCTGCGCGTCTCCTGGTCGCGCACCCGCAACGGCGGCGGCAACGCGCGCAAGCCGTCGCGGTTCCTCGACCCGGTGCTGCCGGCGTCGATGAAGACGTCCTCCGGTGGTGCGGCCTCGACCGCCCGCCGGGGCCAGGGCCGCGGCGCGGTCCTGTCGGTCCACTGCCGCTCCTGCGGCCGCGGGCTCAACGACGCCGCCGAGCGCAAGCTCGGCCGGCACGCCGACTGCCCGGCGACGTTCGACGAGGCCACCCTCGAGCTGCTGCGCGAGTGGCGCCGCCAGGAGGCCGCCTCGGCGAGCCTGCCCGCGTACTGCGTGTTCACCGACGCGACGCTCGTCGCGATCGCCGAGGCCCGGCCGCGCACCGGCACCGACCTGTACAAGGTCCAGGGGCTCGGCAAGGTCAAGGTCGACAAGTACGGCGAGCAGGTGCTGGCGGTCATGGCCGCCGGCGAGGAGCGGGCCCGCGCGGTGTCCTGAGCCCCGTCCGCGGGCTGCCGTGCGCGTCAGGTCAGCCGGAACTTGATGAGCCGGCCCAGGTCGTTCTCGGTGACGTAGACGGCGCCCTCGGGGTCCACGGCGACCCCGCCCGGGTTGAAGCTCCCGAGGTCCTGCCCGCCCGAGCTCCACAGGCCGAGGAACCTCCCCGTCGGGCTGAAGCGCTGCACGCGCTGGTGGTGCTTGTCGACGACGTACAGGGCGTGCTGGTCCACCGCCATGTCGAGGAACGTCCCGTCCCCACCGAACTCGCCGTCCCCGGTGCCGTGCCGGCCCCAACGGGTGAGGACCTTGCCGGTCTTGTCGAACTTCGTGATGCGGCCCGTGCGCTCGTCGGCGACGTACACGCGCTCGCCCGCGTCGACGGCGATCGCGTCGGGGTCCTGCAGACCGCCCCACGACCGGAGCAGGTCGCCGGTCTGGCCGTAGACCTCGACGCGCGTCCCGCGGACCATGTAGAGCGCGCCGGACGGGCCGAAGTCCAGGCCCGTGACGGCGACCTTGCGCTGCGTCCGCGGCGGCTGCCACCGGCCGAGGAAGCGGCCCTCGCGGTCGAAGCGCTGGATCCGGGAGGTGCCGTCGGCGACCACGACCTCGCCCGCGAGGCTCGCGGCGATCCCGCCCTCGAACATGTGCACCTCGCCGTGGAAGTCGAACTGGCCGTTGGACCTTCCCAGGCCGCCGGTGGTCAGCAGCTTGCGGCCGTCCGGCGCGAACTTCGAGACCGTCATCGCTCCCATCTCGCGGACCCAGACGTTTCCCTCCGGGTCGGTGGTCATCTCGGCCGGCCAGGCCAGCGTGGCCCGCTCGGTCGCCCAGACCCGCGTCACCGGGCCCACCGGCGTCGGCGCGGGCGACGGGACGGCCTGGGTTGGCCGTACGACCTGGGGCGGCGGGACGGGAGCAGGGGCGGGGGTCGCGGCGGTGCACCCGCCCAGCCCCGCGAGCAGGAGGGCGACGGCCGCGGCCGTCGGTGCCCGACGATCAGCGCCCATGCCGCCCCCCGACAGCCAGGATCCTGGACCGTCGACGCTACGGGCTCCTGCAGAGGGACGGCAGGTACGAGAACGGACCAGTGCGTGCGGGCGGGATCCGCCGAGAAATCGCCCGTTTAATCCGTTGCGACCCCACCAGCGGGCCCTTAGTGTGATCCACGAACTCGAGGGACGCCTCCGCGCGCCCGTCGAGCTCAGGCCCGCAAGACAGTCCGCAGCACCGCACCTCAGGAAGGGGGAACGCCTGATGTCCATCCTCATCGACATCCCGGCCGCGCTCGTCGCGTCGCCGCGCCCGTGCGCCCCCGTCGCTGGTGCGCGCCTGCTCGCGGACGACGCGCAGCCCCGCCTCATGAACCGTCTCGAGACGACCGACGCCGCCGCGGCGTGGCGTCAGCTCACCGGTTCCGAGATGCGGGGCTTCGAGGCCGCCGCCCACCGCACGACCCAGGACGGGCGCACCGCCGACGGCGGCGCCTACGTCACCACCAAGCAGCACTTCTCGACCAAGCAGCACTTCTCGACCCGTTCGGGACCACCGACCTCCAGACCGCCGGCGTAAACCGCGCCGACCGCCTCCAGGCCGTGACTCCCAGAACACCGGGATTCACGGCCTTCGTGTTTCTCGGCCCCTGGAGCACCCGCTCCGCAACCAAGGAAGGCCGACATGAGCTTCGCAGGAGGACTCGCGGCACTCGTCACCACGCCCAGCGGCGTGGCGGTCGCCGACCTGCCCTGCCGGCTTACCGACCCGGAGCTGTTCTTCGCCGAGTCGCCCGCCGACGTGGAGGCGGCGAAGGCGCTCTGCGTCGACTGCCCGATCCGGACCGAGTGCCTCGCCGGGGCGCTCGAGCGCCGGGAGCCCTGGGGCGTCTGGGGTGGCGAGCTGTTCATCGCCGGTGTCGTCGTGCCGCGCAAGCGGCCCCGCGGCCGGCCCCGCAAGAACCCGGTGGAGCCGGTCGCTCCCGCCGTCCCGGGCCCCCGCAGGGGTGAGGTGGCGGCGTGAGCACCGGCGTGCCGGGAGAGGGCACCGGGCTGAGCCTCGGCGTACGGCTGTTCCACGTCGTACGCCTCTGGCTCGGCTCGGTGCTCTCACCGGACGAGGACTGAGCCGGCCCGCCGCGCGGACCGCGTGGAGCGGCGGCGAGGGTCCGACGGTCAGCGGCCGTCGGCGTCCGCGTAGCCCGGCAGCAGCTCGCGCAGCACCGCGTTGAACGGGGCACGGGCGTTCAGCTGGGCCAGCACCGCGAGGCCGCCGAGCCAGACGCGGTGGATGAGCAGGTACTCCGGCGGCAGGTTGATCTTCATCGCCACCCCGTTGTTCGCGCGCACGTCGCGCACCCGGACGAACTGCTCGCGCATCCAGTCACGGGTGAACTCGAACTCCGGCACCGCCGCCGGCTCGACGAACGGGGCCAGGTAGTCGAGCACGTCCTGCGCGTCCACGTCGCTGACGATGAAGCCCTCGGTGCGCAGCTGGTCGGCGGTCTCGCGGGCGTCGCCGTTCTCCGCGACGCGGAGGATGCGCCCCATCGCCGGGGGGAGCCCGTCGGGGAAGCGCGCCACCAGTCCGAAGTCGATGACGCCCATCCGGCCGTCGGGCAGGATCTTGAAGTTGCCGGGGTGCGGGTCGGCGTGGAGCAGGCCGACGCGGGCCGGGGCCGCGAAGAGGAAGCGCACGTAGAGCAGGCCGAGCCGGTTGCGCTCCTCCTGCGACAGGTCGGCGGCCGTGTTCAGCGCGCGTCCCTCGACCCACTCCGAGACCATCACCCGCTGCGTCGAGGCGAGCACGTCCGGCACGCAGAACTCCGGGTCGCCCAGGAAGCCCGCGGCGGCCTGCGCCTGCGCGCCCGCCTCCAGGGTGTAGTCGAGCTCCTCGGTGACCCGCTCGGTCAGCTCGTCGACCAGCGGCTGGACGTCCATGCCGCCGGCCAGCGGCGAGATGACCTTCGACATCCGCCCGATCTGGCGCAGGTCGGAGCGCAGCGCGTCCGCCGCCCCCGGGTACTGGACCTTGACCGCCACCGGGCGGCCGTCCTTCCACACCGCCCGGTGCACCTGCCCGATCGACGCGGCGGCCGCGGGCTGGGCGGAGAAGGACGAGAAGTCGTCGCGCCAGCGCGGCCCGAGCTCGCGGGCCAGCACGGCGTGGACGCGCGAGGTCGGCATCGGCGGCGCGGAGTCCTGCAGGCGCGCGAGCTGCTCGCGGTACGGGCCGGCGACGTCGTCGGGCAGGACGGACTCGAAGACGCTCAGCGCCTGGCCGAACTTCATCGCTCCGCCCTTGAGCTCGCCGAGCACCTTGAACAGCTGCTCGGCGGCGCGCTGCTGGAGCTGCTCGCTGACCTGCTCCGCAGGCGCCCCCCCGATGCGCCGGCCGAGCCCGAGGGCCGAGCGGCCTGCGAAGCCGAGGGGGAGCGAGGCGAGCCGCGCGCTGCGGCGCAGGCCGCCGCGGGCGATGCGGTCGTCGGACGCGCGGTCGTCGTCCTTCCGCGCGGACCGGGCCGGACGGGTGGGCCGTCCTCCGCGCGCGCGCTCGGGCACCACGGGACCGTCGTCGGGCATGCCGCCCATTCTGGTCGGTCCGGACAACCTCAGGCCCGTCCGCGCACGCCGTCGGCCCGGGTGTCGTGCCCGGGGTCGTGCTCGGGGTCGTGCTCGGGGTCGTCCCAGCGGCACGGGCACTCGGGGTGCGCGGGCCACGCCCGCAGCCGGAGCGTGGGCTCGGCGCTGCCCAGCTCGAGGGTGTGGCCGAGGGTCTCCGCCCGTCCGCGGGTGAGGTAGGCGAGCGCCTGCACGGCCGCGGTCACGCCCGCCCAGGCCGCCAGCGTGGCCGACGGCTCGACGCGCAGCCGGACGAGCTGTTCGAGCAGCCAGGGCCAGCGGGGGTCCGCGTCGCGCTGCGCGAGGTCGGTGCAGCGGACGCACGACGTCACGCCCGGCACCACGAGCGGGCCGACCACCGCCTCGTCGCCGCTGCTGCGCACCAGCAGGTGCACCGCGCCGTGCTCGCGCAGCACGTCGGGGACGAGGCGGTCCGGCTCCGGGCCGTCGGCGACCACGACCGTCAGGGCGACGGCGTCGCCCTCGGGCTTGGCGAAGTGGCGGGTGCGGCGTACGCGGGTCGCCGGGTGCGCGGCGCTCAGCGTCGCCGACGCGAGCTCCCCGGGGTCGGGCGCGTCGACCGGTCGCCGACGGTTCCGTGGGGGCGGGCCGTCATCGGGCAGTAGCGCGTGCGGCGGCAGGGCCGCGAGGTAGACGGTGCCGAAGCCGACGTCTGCGAGGTCGCTCGCCGTGCGGACGGCGAGCGGGCCGGTGCCGACGACGCGGACGGCCCGCGACGCGAGCGGCGGCGCGGGCTGGAGCAGGTGGGCGGCCTCGAGGGCGCCGATCAGGTCGGTGACGGCGCCCGGACGCAGGCCACGCTGGGCGGCGGTGCGCAGCAGGCTCGCGGGCTGCGTGCCGCGGGCGAGCCCGGCCAGCAGGGCGGCGTGGGTGTCGGGGACGACGACGGACGGTCCGACGCCCACCTGCAGCTCGGTGCTGCTGCGGCGCAGGACGACGGCGTGGGGCGCGAGCCGCAGCGCACGTCCGGGGTCCGGGCCCGCGGTGCGGGCGGCAGGTGCGGCGTCCACCGGACCAGTCTGGTGCCGCCGGCCGGGCGCGGGCCCACGATCCACAGGCCCGTCCGGACCTGCGGCGGCCCCGCGTCGACCGGCGAGGTCGTCGTGGGCCGCGCGGGCGGCGCCCGCCGCGCTCGGTGGCGGGCGCCGGGGGCGTCAGGCCTTGCCGAGGATCCGGTTCAGGTTGGTGCCGCACACCGGGCAGGTGGCCTTGGCCATGCGCGTGCCCTTGTCGTTGACGACGACGTTGCCCGTGGCCTCGCGCTTCTCCTTGCACTTCACGCAGTAGAACTCGCCGCTGTAGGTCTCGTCGGCCATGTCTTCTCCTTGCTCCGTGGACGGTCTCTCCGTCGGGTCTCGCCCTGCCGGCCCGCCGGGGGCGGCCGGGCGACGCCGGTCAGCGTAGCGGTCGAGGCTCCGCCGGCGCCCGTGACGCCACGCCGTACGGGGGCCGGGGACGGCACGAGGCCCCGGGACCGGGCCTCACGGCGCCTTCCCCAGCGCGTGGTCCCGAGCCCCAGGGGCCTCGTGGCGAGGAACGCTAGCCGGGCGCCGGTGGGCCGTCAAACGCCGTCCCCGAGCTCCTGTCCACCGCCTGTGGACAACGGTGTGGACGAGGTGTCGCCGCCGGTGGACGGCGCGTGGACGACGCCGGGGAGACCGGCTGCCGACCGCCGCTCGGAGCGTGGAGCGGTGCGCAGACCTGTGGAAACCACTCGACGCGGTGGTCTCCTGCTGCCGTCGGTGGAGCTTCTCGCTGGTCGAGACCGGCCCCCAGGCGAGGGCCGGGTGAAGATGGGTGGGTGAGCGACGCGCCCGGTCCGACGGCCCCCGGAACGGCCGGTGCGGCGGCCCCGGTGGTGGAGGTTCGCCGCAGCCGTCGGCGGCGGCGCACGGTGACGGCCTACCGGGACGGCGCGACCGTCGTGGTGCTCGTGCCCGCGTCCATGTCGCGCGCCGAGGAGCAGCGCCACGTCGACGCCCTGGTGGCCCGGCTGCTGGCCCGGGAGGCGCGGGCCCGGGCGCGGGGCGGGGACGACGAGCTGATGACCCGGGCGAAGGAGCTGCTGCGGCAGCACCTCGTGCCGCAGGTCGGCCGCGTCCTCCCGCCGACGCGGGTCACCTGGGTGGGCAACCAGCGCCGGCGGTGGGGGTCGTGCACGCCGACCGACCGGACGATCCGGCTGTCCGACCGGCTGCGGCCGATGCCGGCCTGGGTGCGCGACTACGTCCTGCTGCACGAGCTCGTCCACCTGGTCGAGCCCGGGCACACCCCGCGCTTCCACGCCCTGCTCGCCGCGTACGCCGACGCCGACCGGGCCCGCGGCTACCTCGAGGGGTACGCGGACGCCGCGCGGCTCGAGATCGGTCCCGAGCCCGACGACGGGCCCGACGACGGGCCCGACGACGAACCCGACGACGGGCCCGAGGAGCGGGGGCCGGGCCGGTGAGCGGCGCGGACCGGCGGCGGCTGGTGCTCGTGCTCGCGCGCTACGGCGCGGCGTCCGCGGCCCCGCCCGGGGTCGACCCGGCCGCCTTCGCCCAGGCCTGCCTGGCCGACACCTACGAGGTTGCGGCCGACCTCGTCGACGCCGCGTCCGGCCTCGTCGGTCCCGACGGGCTGGACGAGCTGCTGTGGCCGGGGTCGGCGCGGTTCGACGAGCAGGACCTGCCCGCGTTGCTCCGTGCCTGCGCCGACGTCGCCGACGAGGTCGTGCTCGTGCCCGCCGACGTCCCCGACCTGCCCGGGCTGGTGCTGGCCAAGCAGCTCAAGGTGCTGCACCGCGCCGACGTGGCGGTCGCGCCGGAACGCGGCGGGCCCGGCTGCGTCGCGCTCGGCCTGCGGCTGCCCGTGGCGGCCTGGGTGCCCCTCGACCGGCTCGACCTCGACGTCGACCCGCGGCCGCTGCTGGCCGCCACGGCCCCGACGCCCGGCCTGGTCGAGGTGACGCCGGACTGGCACCGGCTGCGCGGCGCGGCCGCCGTCCACCGGCTCGACCCCGACCTCGAGGGCTGGGAGGAGACCCGCGCCCTGCTCGCCGGGCGTCCGGCGCGCTGAGCGGCGCCGGGCGCCGTCAGCCGGCCAGCGGTGTCCGGCGCCGGCGGGCCGCCACCACGAGGGCGACCACGTCCGCCGCGACGACCAGGCCGATCCCCACCCACGCGTGCAGGGCGAGCACCTGGCCGAGCAGCACCAGCCCGACCAGCGCGGCGACGACCGGGTTGACGCTCATGAACACGCCGAACAGCTGCACCGGCACCCGCCGCAGCGAGAACAGGTCGGCCGCGTACGGCAGCGCCGAGCACAGCAGGCCGACGGTCACGGCGCACAGCAGCGGCGTCCCGACGAGCCGGCCGTGCACGGCGAGCACGACGACGACGGGCAGGTAGCCGAGCGCGGACAGCGTGGTGGCGGTCGCCGTCGCCTGCAGGCCGGGCAGGCGGCGGCCGGCGAGCCGGTTCAGCAGGATGTACGACGCCCAGCACGCGGCGGCCAGCAGCGCGAGCCCCACGCCCACCCAGTCGGTCGAGGGCCCGGGCAGCACGAGCACGTAGACGCCGCCGGCCGCGACGACGGCGCACACGAGGTCCACGACGCTGCGCGACCCGACGAGCGCGACGGACAGCGGCCCGAGGAACTCCAGGGTGACCGCGAGGCCGAGGTCGATGCGGCTGAACGCCGTGTAGAGCGAGAGGTTCATGGTCGCGAAGACCACGGCCAGCAGCACCGCCGGCCACCACTGCGCGAACGTGAAGCGGCGGAACGGCGGTCGCGCCAGCGGCAGCAGCACCGCGGCGGCGACCAGCTGGCGCACGGCGACGACCCCGGGCACCCCGATGGCCGGGTAGGCGAACGTCCCGATCGCGGCCCCCAGCTGGCTGCCGCCGGCGCTCGCGCTCATGCTCAGGATCCCGGGCAGCAGGCGGGGCCGCGGCGTGCCCGCGGCGGCCGCCGGAGCGGCGTCGCCCGGAGCGACCGGGGGCAGAGCGGTCGGCGGCAGAGAGGTCGAGAGGTCGGGGGAGAGGGAGGCGGGCCCGCCCACGGCGGGGTCCAGCGAGGTCACGCAGGTGAGTCTGCGGCGGCGCGCGGCCCGGCAGAAATGCGGTGGCTCGTCGATCTATACGCTTTACGCATGAGCGTCGAGCTGCGCCAGCTGCGGGCCCTGGTCGCCGTCGTCGACGAGGGCTCGTTCACCGACGCCGCGATCGCGCTCGGCACCACGCAGGCCTCGGTCTCGCGGGCGGTGGCGGCGCTGGAGGCGAACCTCGGAGCCCGGGTGCTGCGGCGCACGACGCGCTCGGTCGCGCCCAACGCGGTGGGTGCGCGGGTGCTCGACCACGCCCGGCAGGCGCTCGCCGCCGTGCAGGCGCTGGAGCAGGTGGCGGCCCACGCCGACGCCGACGTCCGGCTCGGCTACGCCTGGTCCGCGCTCGGGCGGCACACGGTTCCGGTGCAGCGACGCTGGGGGGAGCAGCACCCCGGCCGCCCGCTGACCTTCGTCTTCGTCGCGACCCCGACGGCCGGCCTGGCCGAGGGCCTCTCCGACGTGGCGGTGCTCCGGCGCCCGGTCGACGACCCCCGCCTGGCGGTCGAGCAGGTCGGCCTGGAGGCGCGCTACGCGGTCCTGCCCACCGGAGACCCGCTGGCCGGCGGCCGCAGCGTGCGGCTGGCCGGCTTCGCGGGGCGCACGGTCGCGCTGGACCGCCGCACCGGCACCACCGACGAGCAGCTGTGGGCGGGCAGCCCGGCGGGGTCGTCCCCGGGCGCGTACCGCGAGGTGCACAACGTCGAGGACTTCCTGACGATGGTCGCGGCGGGCCAGGTCGTCGGCATCACCTCGGAGGCGACGACGCGCCAGCACCGGCGCCCGGGCGTCGTGTTCCGCCGCGTGCACGACGCGCCGCCCGTGCCTGTCCTGCTCGCCTGGTGGCGGGAGGACCCGCCGGCCGGCGTCGCGGACGTGCTCGCGCTGGTGCGGGAGGCGTACGCGGCCGGCGCGCCGGCCGCCAGGGCGTAGCCCTAGTCGTCCTTGCGGTCCTGGTCGTCCTTGCGGTCGGGGTCCTGCTGCGGGTCCGGGCCGTCCTGCGGGTGCTCGGCCTCGTCGAGCAGCTCGGCGAGGGCGGCGTCGAAGTCGTCGTCGCCCGACGACTGCGCGGCGGCCTCGCCGCGGGCGAAGCCCAGCGGGTCGTCCAGGTCGGCCGACGTGGGCACCAGGTCGGGGTGGCTCCACACGGCGTCGCGCCCCTCGGCGCCGCGGGCGTCGCGGACGGCCGCCCAGAGGTTCGCCGCGTCGCGCAGCCGACGGGGCCGCAGCTCGAGCCCGACCAGCGTCGCGAACGTCGCCTCGGCGGGGCCGCCGGTCGCGCGGCGGCGCCGGACGGTCTCGGCCAGCGGCACGGCCGCCGGCATCCACGGCGCGGTCGCCTCGGTCACGACGTCGTCGACCCAGCCCTCGACCAGGGCGAGCATCGTCTCGAGCCGCTGCAGGGTCGCCAGCTGCTCGGGGGTCTTGTGCGGCTCGAAGAGCCCGCCCTCGAGCTTGGCGCCGAGCTCCTCGAGGTTCGTCGGGTCCATGCCGGAGACGGCCTCCTCCAGCGCGGAGGTGTCGATGGTGATGCCGGCCGCGTACTGCTCGACCAGCACCAGCAGCTGCGACCGCAGCCAGCCCGCCGAGGCGAAGAGCCGCTGGCGCGCGCACTCGCGCAGCGTCAGGTAGAGGGTGACGTCGCTGCCGGACTGCTCGAGGCCCTCGCCGAAGGCGGCCACGTTCGTCGGCAGCAGCGCGACCTGCGGGGTGTCGGTGAGCGGGAGGCCGATGTCGGTGGTGCTGACGACCTCGCCCGACAGCTGGCCCAGGCCCTGGCCGAGCTGGAGGCCGAACATGCTCGCGCCCGAGCTGCGCAGCATCGGGCGCAGCATCTCGGCCATGCCGGCGATCTGCGGCATGCCCTCCGGCGCGTCCTCGCCGCCGAGGGTCAGCGCGCCCGCCATCGCGTCGGCGATGTGGCTGGCCACCGGCTCGACGAGGCGTCGCCAGACCGGCATGGTCCGCTCGATCCACTCCGCCCGGCTCCAGGCCGTCGCCGTCCCGGCCACGCGCGGGAAGTCGGTCGCCGCGTCCAGCCAGACCTCGGCGATCCCGACCGCGTCGGTCACCGCGCGCACCTGGGCGCTGCTCGGGGTGGGGTCCGGACCGAGGGCGGCCGCGCTCTTGCGGGCCATGTCCTTGGTGACCTCCCAGTTGACGCCGGAGCTGGAGTCGCCGCCGCCGCCGAAGCCCGGCCCGCCGAACCCGCCGCCGCCGAGCATCTGGAAGGCGCTCTGCAGCTGGGCCGCGAGCGCGTTGGTGTCGCCGCCGGCCAGCGAGGCGAAGAGGGCCTCGAGCGGGTTCGCCGGGTCGCCGCCGCCGGAGGGTGCGGCCCCGCCGCCCAGCCCTCCGAAGCCCGCTCCGAAGCCACCGCTGCCGAAGCCGGGACGCGCGCCGCCGCCCCCGCCGACCGAGCCCGAGCCGCCGAGCCGGTAGCCCGACCCTGATCCCGACCCCGTGCCGTCGGACCCCTTCGGGCTCGCGCCACCGGCCTCGCCGCCCGTGCCGGGCTCGTCGGCGGAGGGCGGGTCCTGCTCGTCGTCAGGACGCTGGTCGGGGTCCTGGGGCATGAGGTCTCCTGAGGTCGCGAGGGCCGTCGGTCCGGCCGCTGAGGCGTCCCTCCACGGTACGCGGGGCGCCACGGCCGCGCCCGGGTCACGACCGACCGATCGCTGTCGGCGTACCGGCGGGCCTGCTCGGTTAACCTCGAGGACATGGCAGCCCCGCGTGTCGTGGTCCGCGAGGCGAGCGTGAGCGACGCACCGCTCAGCGTCGACCGGCTGCTGGCCCAGGTGAGCGACCCGCAGGTCGGCGGGATCGGGCTCTTCGTCGGCGTGGTCCGCGACCACGACCACGGCACCTCGGTCACCAGCCTCGACTACACCGCGCACCCCAGCGCCGCCGCCGCCCTCGCCGCCTGCGCGGAGCGGACGGCGGCCGCGTACGACGTGCTCTCCGTCGCGGTCTCGCACCGCACCGGCCACCTCGAGGTCGGCGACCTCGCCGTCGTCGTGGCCGTCGGGGCCGCGCACCGCGAGGCCGCGCTGGAGGCCTGCCGCCACCTGATCGACACGCTCAAGGAGCAGGTGCCGATCTGGAAGGAGCAGGAGCTCACCGACGGGCGCACCGAGTGGGTGGGGCTCGCGTGAGGCGTTCCGCGCTGACCCGCCAGACGGTCACGGCCTTCGCGGCGGCGGCGGCGTTCGTCGTCCTCGCCGTGCTGGTCGCCGTGCTGCCGGTCCCGTACGTCACCTGGTCGCCGGGCACCGCGCGCGACGTCCTCGCCACCGGCGGCGCCGGGACGCAGCCGATCATCGCGATCTCCGACGTCACCACCTACCCGACCGAGGGCCGGCTGGACATGACGGTGGTCTCGACGACCGCCGCCGACTCCCGGCTGAGCCTGCCGCAGGCGCTGGTCGCCTACTTCCGTCCCGACCACGACGCGCTGCCGCGCGAGGCCGTCTACCCGGCGGGGCGGTCGGCCGAGGACGTCGAGGACGCCGACGCCGAGATGATGGTCAGCGCGCAGGACGACGCGGTCGTCGCCGCGCTGCGGGCGAGCCAGCGCCCGGTCGAGCAGCTGCCCGCCATCGCCTCGGTGACGGTCGGCAGCCCGGCCCAGGGCCACCTGCGCCCGGGCGACCTGGTCGTCTCGGTCGACGGGACCGCGACCCCCACCCCCGCGCTCGTGCAGGCGGCCGTCCGGCAGGCCCAGGCGGGCCGGCAGCTCACGTTCGTGGTGCTGCGCGACAAGGTCCGCGTCAGCGTGCCGCTCATGCCGGCGCCGCAGACCTCCGGGACCGGCGTCCAGGTCGGCATCACCCTCGGGACCGGGTACGCGTACACGCCGCGCATCTCCTACGACCTCGGCCAGAAGATCGGCGGCCCGAGCGCGGGCCTGGTCTTCGCGCTGGCCATCTACGACAAGCTCACCCCCGGTGCGCTGTTCGCCGGCCAGCACGTGGCCGGCACCGGGACGATCAACCCGACCGGCGTGGTCGGGGGGATCGGCGGGATCCAGGAGAAGATCGCCGGTGCGCAGGCGGCCGGCGCGACCACGTTCCTCGTGCCCGCCCCGAACTGCGGCGACCTGGCCGGCGTGCGGACCACGATGCGCCTCGTGCGCGTCGCGACGCTGAACGACGCCATCCGCTCCGTGCGCTCGCTCGACTCGCCCGCCGCGGCCGACGCGCTGCCCACCTGCTGACCCCGCCGTCCCGACCCCGTAGCGTCCCCACCCCGTCCCGTCTCGTCGCGTCCCCCTCCGAGGTCTCCATGCCCCCGTCCATGCCCGCCGCCCCGGTCTCCCCGGAGGACCGCGGCGAGGCGCTCGTCGCCGCCCTGGTCGAGCTCGAGCACCACGTCGCCGACGGCGGCTGGGACGCGCCGCCGCGGCTGTTCGCGCTCGTCGAGACCGACGCGCTCGCCGCGGCCGAGCCCGACCTGGCCCGCTCGCTCGGGCTGCGCACCAGCGCGGACGGCGCGGCGCCCGGCTCGCTGACCGCGATCGAGCAGGACACCTTCGTCGGTTCCGGCGACCTGCTCGGCGACCTCGAGGGCATCGAGTGGCCCGACGAGGTCTTCGGGACCGCCCTGGCGACGGTGCGCACGTTCCTGCCGTCGTCGGCCGAGGTCGACCTGCCCGACGACCCGGAGCAGGCCGCGGCGGTGGTGGCGGAGCACCCGGCGGCCCAGGAGGTCCGCGTCGTCGTCGGTGTCGACCGCAGCGGGTCGCAGCACGGCGTGGCCCGGCTGCGGTCCCAGCCCGACGAGCTCCTGGGCGGCACGGATCTCGTGCCGGGGCTGGCCACAGCCTTGGCGCATACCCTTGGCTGACCCCGGCGGGTCGCCCGGGGCGAGGCAGTGACGAGGGGACGATCGGTTTGAGCAGCGTGCGGGCGCCGGGACGACGACGAGGCGCCATCCTGCCCACCCTGGTGGTCGTGGCCGTCCTGGTCGTGGCCTTCGCCCTCTTCACCAACGTGTGGACCTCGCGCCCGTGGTACCGCTCGTTCGACTTCGGCTCGGTCTTCAGCACCATGCTGCTGACCCGTACGGGCCTGTTCCTCGTCTTCGGCCTGGTCATGGCCGGCCTGGTCGCGGCGAACGCGGCCATCGCGTACCGGCTGCGCCCCCGCTTCCGGCCGCAGGGCCCGACGAGCCCGCTGCTGGAGCGCTACCGCGAGATCGTCGAGACCCGCTTCATCTGGGTCATGGTCGCGATCGGCGTGGTCGTCGGCCTGTTCGCGGGCGCTGCGGCCAGCGGGCAGTCGCTGACCTTCCTCGCCTGGAGCGAGCGGACCGGGTTCGGGGTCCGCGACCCGCAGTACGGCCTCGACGTCTCCTTCTTCGTCTTCTCCTACCCCTGGTGGCGCTTCGTCCTGTCGTTCGCGTTCGCCGCGCTGACCATCAGCGTGCTGGCCGCGGCCGTCATGCACTACGTGATGGGCGCCGTGCGCTTCAGCGGCCCGCGCCGCGGGGGCTCGACCGCCGCCCAGGCGCACCTGTCGATCCTCGTCGGGCTCACGCTGCTGGTCCGCGGCGCCAGCTACTGGTTCGACCAGTACGGCCTCGAGGTCACCAAGACCACGCCGCTGTTCACCGGCATCTCCTACACCGCCGACAACGCGACGGCGAACGCCAAGCTCATCCTCGCGATCGCCGCGGGCATCGTCGCGCTGCTGTTCCTCGGCAACGCGCTGCTGCAGCGCTGGGTGGTCCCGACCGCGGGCCTGGTGCTGCTGATCCTGTCGGCCATCGTGCTCGGCTACGTCTACCCGGGTGCGGTCCAGTACTTCAGCGTCCGTCCCAGCGAGGAGCTGCGCGAGCGGACGTACATCCAGCGCAACATCGACGCGACGCGCGCTGCGTACGACGTGGCCGACTCCGAGGTCACCGACTACTCCGCGACGCAGACGGCGACGGCCGGCCAGCTGCGCTCGGACGCGGAGGCGCTGCCGGGCATCCGCCTGATCGACCCGAGCGCGGTCTCGCCGACCTACGAGCAGCTGCAGCAGGTCCGCGGCTACTACCAGTTCCCCAAGATCCTCGACGTCGACCGCTACACGATCGACGGCCAGGAGACCGACGCCGTCGTCGCCGTGCGCGAGATGAACCTCGACGGCGTCGAGGGCAAGAACTGGAACAACCTCAAGACCGTCTACACCCACGGCTTCGGGCTCGTGTCCGCGTACGGCAACCGGGCGCAGGCCACGGGCGAGCCGCAGTGGATCACCGAGGGCATCCCGCCGACGGGCAAGATCGCCGAGCACGAGCCGCGCGTCTACTTCGGCGAGCTCCAGGGCCTCAACCCGAGCGAGTACTCGATCGTCGGCGCGCCGGCGGGGGCGCCACCCATCGAGCTCGACACCCCGGGCGGGCCCAACTACACCTACACCGGCAAGGGCGGCGTCTCGATCGGCAGCCTGTGGCACAAGCTGCTCTACGCCGCGAAGTTCGCCGACATCAACATCCTGCTGTCGGACCGCGTCAACGAGGCGTCGAAGATCATCTACGACCGCACGCCGCGCGAGCGGGTGCAGCAGGCGGCGCCGTGGCTCAAGGTCGACGGCGACGCCTACCCGGCGGTCGTGCAGGGCCGGATCGTGTGGATCGTCGACGGCTACACGACGTCGAACAGCTATCCCAACAGCGAGCGCATCAACCTGGCGCAGACGACCGCGGACAGCCAGACGGCGACGCCGGGGACGCAGGTCGTGGCCCAGCCGGGCCAGGAGATCAACTACATGCGCAACTCGGTCAAGGCCGTGGTCGACGCGTACGACGGCACGGTCAAGCTCTACGCCTGGGACGAGTCCGACCCGGTGCTGCAGACGTGGCGCAAGGTCTTCGGCAGCGTCATCCAGCCCAAGAGCGCGATCCCGGCCGACCTGCTGGCGCACCTGCGCTACCCGCAGGACTACTTCAAGGTGCAGCGCCAGATCCTCGCGCGCTACCACCAGACCGACCCCGGCACCTGGTACCGGCAGTCGAGCCTGTGGGAGATCCCGCGCGACCCGGTCAACGCGGCCTCGACCGGCTCGGTCGAGCAGCCCTTCTACCTGTCGGTGAAGTGGCCGGGCGACCCGAACGCGATCTTCTCGCTGACGACCGCGTACGTCCCGAACGGCCGCTCGAACCTGGCCGCGTACATGGCCGTGAACGCCGACGCCTCGAGCCCGGACTACGGCCGGATCCGCATCCTGCAGATGTCGGACACGACCCAGATCGACGGGCCCGGGCAGTCGTTCAACGCCATGACGACCAACGAGTCCGTGAGCGCCGCGCTGCGGAACTTCACGGCGCAGGGCAGCGCGCAGGCGTCGTTCGGCAACCTGCTGACCCTGCCCCTGGGCGGCGGTCTGCTCTACGCCATGCCGGTCTACGCGCAGAGGCCCGGCGCGACGGGTTCGTACCCGGTGCTCCGCTTCGTGGTGGTGCGGTTCGGGCAGTCGGTCGGCTTCGGCACCTCGCTGCAGGCGGCCCTGGACCAGGTGTTCAGCGGCAACGCCGGCGCCACCACCGAGGAGGGCGAGGGGTCCGACCCGGGCACCGGGACGCCGGGCAAGGCGGACAACCCGGCTGCGGTGGCGGCGCTCGACGACGCGTCGAAGGCCTACTCCGACGCGCAGAAGGCGCTGACCGCGGGCAACCTCGGTGAGTACCAGACCAAGATCAACCAGATGCAGGAAGACCTGGTCAAGGCCCAGCGGGCCCTGGGCCGGTAGCCGTGCACGAAGCCCCCTGGACCTTCACAGGTCCAGGGGGCTTCGTCGTTCCGGGACGGCGGGATCAGCCCTCGGGGCGGACGACCTCCAGGTCGTCGAACCCGAGCTCGCGCAGCGGGTCGGCGATGACGTCGGCGTCGCCGACGACGACGAGGGTGAGCGCGTCGACATCGATCAGCGAGGTGTACGCCTCCGTCGCCGCCTCGGGCGTGACCGCGCGGAGCTCGGCGAGGTTGCGGGTCACGTAGTCGTCGCCGAGGCCGACGAGCCGGTTGACGGCGGCCTGGTCGGCGACGCCGTCGGCGGTCGCGTAGCGCAGCGGCGAGATGCCGGTCGAGTAGGTCACCGCGTCGGCGACCTCGGCTGCGGTGAACGGCCGCTCGCGCACGTCGGCCAGCTCGCGGGCCAGGCGGACCGAGTCGGCGAGCACGTCGGTCCGGAACGAGCCGCCGATGGCGAAGCTGCCGGCCGTGCGCAGCGGCGTCAGCGACATCCGCACGCCGTAGGTGTAGCCCTTCTCCTCGCGCAGCACGGCGTTGAGCCGGGACAGGAACGCCCCGCCCATCGCGTACGTGGCGACGCTCGCCGCCGGCCAGCGCGGGTCGAGGCGGTCGATCCCGAACCCGCCGTAGCGCACGTCGGCCTGGACCGCGCCGGGCCGGTGGAGCACCACCTGCCGCCTGGGCGCCGGGGCGGCGACCTCCTGCGGCGTACGGACCTGGGCGTCGTTGGCCCAGCCGCCGAACCACCGCTCCGCCAGCTCCTGGGGGTCGAGGCCGCCGAAGTCGCCGGCGAGCACGAGGCTGGCCCCGGCCGGGCCAAACCGCTCGGCGTGGAAGCGCCGGGCCGACGCGCCGTCCACCCGGGCGACGCTCTCGGCCTCGCCGCCGCTCATCCGCGAGGCGCGGCTGTCCGGGTCGAAGACCGACTCGCGGAACGCGGTGGAGGCCAGCTGGGCCGAGTTCGCGGAGGCCTGCTCGATCTGCGCGAGCCGGATCTGCACGTGCCGCGCCACGTCGGCGTCGGCGATCTCGGGCTGGGTGACGGCCTCGCTGAACAGCGCGAACGCCTGCTCGAGGTGCGAGACCGGCACGTCGAGCACGGCCTGGACCCCCGAGAGCGACACCTCGATGCCGAAGCCGGCGCCCTCGGTCTCGAGCACCTCGGCGAACTCCTCGCCGGGGTGGTTGCGGGTGCCCTCGTCGAGGGTGCGGGAGGCGATCGTGGCGACGCCCTCGAGCTCGCGCTCCTCGCCGTTCAGGGGGGTGTCGAGGACGAGGTGGGCGGACACGACCTGCTGGCCGGGCAGGTCGAAGCAGACCAGCTCGATGCCGTTGCCGAGGGTGCTGACGACCGGCTCGGGGAACGACCACGCGCCGGGCGCGGCGACGTCGGGCTGCGGGGCGGCGTGCCAGCCGCTGCGGCCAGAGGGACCGCTCGTGCTCGGGGTGCTCATGCTGCCTTCCGGTAGAGCAGGGTCGCGCGGCGGTCGCTGCCGAACCACTCCTCGACGGCCGAGGCCACGTCGTCGGGGGTCACGGCGTCGACCTCGGCCATGCGGGTGTTGACGAGCTCGGGGTCGCCCTCGAGGGTCGCGTACTCGCCGAGCGCGTCGGCCCGGCTGTCGACGCGGGACAGCTCGTGGAGCCAGTGCCGCTCGTACTGCGCCTTGGCCCGCTTGAGCTCGGTGTCGGTCGGGCCCTCGGCCTCGAGCCGGTCGATCTGGGCGACCAGCGCCTCCTCGACGGCGGCGAGGTCCTCGCCGCCGCGGGCGCGGGCGTACGCGTAGCCGAAGGAGTTGCCGCCGATCAGGCCGGTGCTCGCCGCGCCCGCGCTCTCGGCGACCTCGGCGTCGCGGACGAGCGCCTTGTGCAGCCGGGACGTCTGGCCGTGGCCGAGCACGCCGAAGAACAGGTCCAGGGCGTCGAACGCGCGGGTCCCGCGGGCGGGCAGGCGCCAGGCGAGGTAGACCGCCTCGGCGGGGACGTCGGCTGACGTCTCCTCGCGCTCGGTGCCGGTCAGCGGCCCGAGGACGTCGCGCGGCGGGTGCGGCGGGGCGTCGCCGCGGGCCAGGCCGCCGAAGTAGCGCTCCACGCGCGCCAGCGCGTCGTCGACCTCCACGTCGCCGACGACGGACAGGACCGCGTTGTTGGGCATGTAGTGCCGCGCGAAGAAGGCGTGCGCGTCGGCCAGGCTGGCCGCGTCGAGGTCGGCCATCGAGCCGATCGTCGTGTGCCCGTACGGGTGGTCGGCGGGGAAGGTGAGCGAGTTCAGCCGCTGCATGACGTCGCCGTAGGGGACGTTGTCGTAGCGCTGCCGCTTCTCCTCCTTGACCACCTCGCGCTGGGTGTTCAGGTTGTCCTCGGTGAGGGCGTCGAGCAGGCTGCCCATCCGGTCGGCCTCGAGCCACAGCGCGAGGTCCAGGCCGCCGACGGGCAGCGTCTCGAAGTAGTTGGTGCGGTCGAACCAGGTCGTCGCGTTGACCGAGGCGCCGGCCGCCTGCAGGAGCCCGATGTGCGCGCCGGAGGCGACGTTCGCTGAGCCCTGGAACATCACGTGCTCGAAGAGGTGCGCGAAGCCGGTGCGGCCCGCCTCCTCGTCGCGGGAGCCGACGTCGTACCAGAGGTTGACGGCGACGACGGGCGCACCGTGGTCGGGGCTGACCAGCACCCGGAGCCCGTTGTCGAGGACGTGCTGGCTGATCGGGTAGGCCGCGGGTCCGGAGGGCATGGGTGACATTCGAGCACACACCGCCAAGCCGCTGTCCGGGACGCGGTCACCCCACCTCGGGGAGCAGCCCGGCGGCCCGGGCGGGTGCGGCGTACGCGGCCGCGAGGCTGGCGATCGTGTCGTGCGCGTTCAGCCCGCTCGGGTTGGGCACGACCCACAGCCGCGCCTCGTGACCGGCCGGTCCGATGCCGTGCGGCTGCTCCCCGGCCGTGGCCTTCGGCTCGCCGAAGGCGGTCCGGTACGCCGTCACGCCCGCCACCGCCACCACGCGCGGGCGGTGCTCGGCGACGAACGCCTCCAGCCGGGCACGGCCCGCCCGCAGCTCGTCGTTCGTCAGCTCGTCGGCGCGGGCGGTGGCGCGGTTGACGAGGTTCGTGTTGCCGAGGCCGCGAGCGAGGAAGTACGCGCGGTCGTCCGGCGTGAGCCCGGTCGCCGGGTCGATGCGGCGGTCGATGATCTCGGCCAGCTGCAAGGCGGGGTAGAAGCGGTTGCCCGGGCGCGCGAAGTGCGTCTGGACCGCCGCCGTCCACAGGCCGGGGTTGATGCCGACGAAGACCAGCCGCGGCTCCGGGCCCACGAAGTCCGGCACGCTCGCGTCCCGGAACGCCTCCAGCTCCGCCTTGGTGAACCCCACGGGGCGGAACCTACCCGGCGACGTCCTCGCCGGCGGCGGCCCGGGCGCCGTCCACCCGCGCCTGGATCAGGGCGACGGCCTCGTCCAGCTCGGGCGCGGCGTCCTTGAAGCCCGACACCGGCGCGGGAAGAGCGATCCGCGTGGCGTCGAGCAGGTCGAGCGAGACGACGCCACGGCTGAACCGGTTCCGGTAGGCGCGCTCGACCTCGGTGTAGGGGATGACCTTGGTCCGGAAGGAACGCACCTCGACCCCCTCGGGCGTCAGAGTGACGCGCGTCCGCAGGTAGAGGACCACCATCCAGCCGTACGCCAGGGCTGCCAGCAGCGCGAGGGCGAAGAAGATGCCGTCGCCGTAGTGGGGCGGCGGCCCGACCAGCAGGTCGACCAGTCGGTTCACGGCCTGGGCGAGGAAGGAGACCAGCAGGAGCACGTAGAGCCAGCGTCGCCACCCGGTCACCCGCCACGTGCGAGTGCTCGGGTCAGACGCGCCCTGGTCGGCCACGACACCGACTGTGCCAGAACTCGCGCCCACCGGTGGCTGGACTCGGAGAACCTTCGGACGGTCGATCAGGTGGGCACGACCGATCTACGATGCGTCCGTGCCCCGCACCTTCCTGGCCATCCCCGCGTACGGGTCGCCCGAGCTGACCGACGCCGTCCTGCGCGACCTCGCGCGCGACGAGCCGCTGCCGCGCGACGACCTGCACGTGGTGGTCGTCGACAACGCCGGCGACTACGTGCTGCCGGGCTGGGCCGCCGGGGTCGAGCTGGTGCGCACGGGGGAGAACCTGCGCTGGATCGGCACCGCGAACTGGGCCTTCGAGCGGGCGCGGCAGGACGGCGCCGAGGCCGTCGTGCTCCTGAACAACGACACGCGGCTGTCGCGCGGCTTCGTGCCCGCGCTCGTGGGCGCCCTCGCGGGGGAGGGCGTGGCCGTGGCGGCCGCCTGCTACGACGACTTCTGGCTGCACCAGCGGGCCGTGCACGTGCCGGCGTACGCCGAGGCGTACGAGCCCCGTCCCGTCGTGCGCGACGTGCCCTTCTGCGACGGCACGGCGATCGCCTTCTCGCTCAAGGCGGTCGCGGAGGTCGGCCCGCTCGACACGGCGACGTTCCCGCACCACGGCTACGGCGCTGACGTCGACTGGGCCCTGCGGGCTCGCGCCGCGGGCTGGCGGGTGGTGGTGACCGAGGCCGCCTACGTCCACCACCTGCGCCGCGTCACCATGACCCGGATCGGGCGGAAGGCCGAGGATAACCGGGCTGAGATCCTCACCGGCCTCGACGCCCGCTGGGGCGACCGGTGGCGCACGCTGGCCGGCCTCGGCCCGGGCGCCTTCCCCCCGCACAACACCGGCAGCGGCCTCGACTGGTACGCCGACCGCGCCTGGGTCCTCGGCCTGCTGGGCGAGCCGGACGCTCGCTGAGCTCGCCAGACGCTCCCTGAGCTTGTCGAAGGGCCCGGAACGGGTCGGCGTCCGCCACCGGGAGGGCGCTGACCTCTTCGAGGCCCTTCGACAGGCTCAGGGAGCGCTGACCGGTCCCCGACCGGGCACGAGGAGGACGAGTCAGTACTGCCCGGTGACCACGTTCTGCAGCTCCTCGCCCTGGACGAACCGTTCCAGCTGGGCGCGCACGAGGGCGTACGCACGCTCGCCGGAGCGCTTGACGTGGCCGGCGGCGTGCGGGGTGATGAGCAGGTTCGGCGCGGACCAGAGCGGGTGGCCCTCGGGCAGCGGCTCGGGCTCGACGACGTCGAGCCCGGCGCGCAGGCGGCCCGAGGTGAGCTCGGCGAGCAGGGCGTCGGTGTCGACGACCTTGCCGCGGGCGACGTTGACGAGCAGGGCGCCGTCGGGCATCGCGGCGAGGAACTTCGCGTCGACCATGCCCTCGGTGTCGGGCGTGAGCGGCACGGTGAGCACGACGGCGTCCGCGGCCGGCAGCAGGTCCGGCAGCTCGCCGGTGGCGTGCACGCCCTCGCGGGCCGAGTGCGCGACGAGGACGGGCACCGCGCCGAAGCCCTTGAGCCGCTTCGCCGTCTGCTCGCCGAGGTCGCCGGCGCCGACGATCAGCACCCGCTTGTCCTCGAGGTCCTCGCCCTGGGCGTCGCTCCACTCGCCGCGCGCCTGGGCCCGGACGAAGTGGGGGACCTGCCGGTAGGAGGCCAGCATCAGCGTGAGCACCATGTCGGCGACCGGGCCGCCGTGCACGCCGCGGGCGTCGCAGAGCTGGACGCCCTCGGGCGTCTTGCCGACGAGGTCCTCCACGCCGGCGCTCAGCAGCTGCATGACCTTGAGGTCGGGCATCGCGGCGAGCTTGTTCTCGAGGTCGCTGGAGTCCTCCACCTGGGGCACCCAGAACTCGGTCTCGCCGAGCCGGGCGGGTCGGTCGGGCTCGCCGTTCCAGACGACGACCTCCACCCCCTCGGGCAGGTCGCCCAGGAGCTGGACGGCATCGGCATCGGGCACGCACACCACGGTCACCCGTTCACCCTAGCCAGCCGTCCACCGGCGCCGACGACACGCTCCCTGAGCCTGTCGAAGGGCCTCGAAGAGGTCGGCGTCCGCGGAAGAGCTCAGGGAGCGCCCGTCGGCGGACCGCCGCGGCCCGCTCGCCCTCAGAGGGTGCCGCTGACCAGCACCGGGCTCGTCGGGACCGGGGAACCACCCGCGGGCTCGACCGTGACCGCGAGGGCGTCGGCGTCGGCGACGGTCCCGTGGAACCACTGGCTGACGTCGGCCCCACCGCCGAGGAGGCTGTCCGGGGACGCGGCGCTGCCACGCACCGTCCAGAGCTGGTAGGTCCGCCCGCCGTCCAGCGCCGGCAGCCCGTGCGCCACGAACAGCGCGCGGTTCTGCTGCCGCGACACCACGAAGGACGCGTGCGCCCCGCCGGGCAGGCTCGCGGGCACGATCCGGGCGTCGGGGGCGGACAGCAGGCCGGCGTCCCCGGCCGCGGCGGTGGGCGTCGGCCGGTCGCCGACGAGCGAGACGACGACGCCGCCGAGCGCGAGCGCGAGCACGCTGACCGCCGCCACGAGCAGGGTGAGGACCCGCGTACGGCGCGCGACGCGGTTCCGGCGTGCTGCGCCGAGGTCGACGACGTCGTCCTCGTCGGCACGCTCGCGCGAGGGCCGGGTCTCGGGCGGGAGCTGGGCGACGGTCGCGACGCCGGACAGGACGGCTGCGCGCAGGCCCGGGGGAGGGGGTGGTGCTGCGGCCAGCCAGCCGAGCTCGGTGGCGGTCTCCCGCAGCCGGGCGACCTCGGTCTGGCAGCGGTCGCAGCGGGCGAGGTGGCGCTCGAAGGCGTCCAGGTCCTCGGGTTGCAGGGCCGCGACGACGTACGCGCCCGCGGCGTCGTGGTCGTTCATGCTCGTCCCCCGTCGTTCGTGCTGCGGTCGTCGGTCTCCAGCGCGGTCCGCAGCCGGATCAGCGCGTCACGGACGCGCGTCTTCACGGTGCCGAGCGGCACCTGGAGCAGGGCGGCGATCTGGTTCTGCGTGTAGCCGCCGAAGTAGGCGAGGGTCAGGGCCTCGCGCTGGAGCGGGGTCAGCGTGCTGAGCCCGCGCCGTACGCGCTCGGCGTCGAGCCGCTGCTCGACGCCCTCCCAGACGTGGTCGACGTCGCGGCCGACCTCGCGGACCGCGTAGTGCTCGATGCGGGCCGTCTCGCTGGTCACCGACCGGACCCGGTCGACCGCCCGGCGGTGCGCCATCGTCGTCATCCACGCGCTCACCGAGCCGCGCGAGGCCTCGTAGCGGGCGGCCTGGCGCCACACCTCGGTGTAGACCTCCTGGGTCACCTCGGCGGCGTGGTCGGCCGAGCGCAGGACCCGCCAGACCACGCCGTGCACGCGGTGCACCGTGCGGTCGTACAACCGGGCGAAGGCGTCCTGGTCGCCCCCGGCCGTGGCGGTGACGAGCTCGACCAGCTCCGCGGCCGCCTCCGCGGCGTCAGCACCCGTGCGGGGTGCGGACCCGCGGCCGACGGGCCGGGGCTCGTCGCCCGGCCCGTCGGTCACCACGTGCAGGTTCATCGGCCCTGGTCGGGGGTCGCGTCGCGTCCGGTCAGGACTTCGGCAGCAGGACGCTGTCGATGATGTAGACGGTGGCGTTGGCGGTCTGCACGTTGCCGCAGACGACCTTGGCCGAGCCGTCGACCGTGTAGTCCTCGCCGCTGCCGGTGACCTTGATGGTGGTCTTCGCCAGCGAGGTGTGGTCCCCGGCGAGGTCGGACGGCGCCAGCTTCGGCGACGTCACGTGACCGGTGAGGATCGCGGTGAGCGTCTTCTTGTCGGCCAGGACCTTCTTGAGGTCGGCGGCCGGGATCTTCTTGAAGGCGTCGTTCGTCGGCGCGAAGACGGTGATGTTGTCGGCGTTGTTCAGCGTGTCGACCAGGCCGGCGGCCTTGACCGCGGTGACGAGGGTGGACAGCGCCGGGTTGTTGCTGGCCGCCGTGGCGACCGGGTCCTGCGACATGCCGTCGAAGGAGCCCTTGCCCGAGGTCGGGACCGCGGAGCAGCCCGAGCCGAAGGGCGCGCTCGCGTCGCCGGCCGACGAGGACGGCGACATCGACGGGGTCATCGCCGGGCTGGAGGCGGCGCTGGACGGGGCCGCGGCGCTCGAGGCGGGGGCGGAGCCGCTGCTGGCGGTGTCGCCGCAGGCCGCGAGGCTCAGCGGGAAGGCCACGACGGCGGCGAGGGCGGCGATCTTGCCGAGGCGAGAGGTGATCATGTCAGGTTCTCCTGAGGGTTTCGTTCTGCGTGGCCCGGTCCCGGGCTCACGCGCTGGACATGAGGGGTTCGCGGCGGTGGGCTCACCGGTTTGGTCACGATCTGGTCTCGTCGGAACAAGATCAAAGTGCATCTGACCAGGACTTATGAAGTCCACAGGCTTCCGACCAATCCATCCGCCACGCGGACGCCAGAACACCTGATCATGGCCCGGAAAGGTCATGATCAGGTCTGTCGGGAAGGTGCGGTGGATGCGGTGCTACTCGCTGGTGAACTGGATCTGGTGCCAGCCGCGCGCACCGTCGGGGAACACCTTGGTCCGCGCCTCGGGCTGCGTCGCCCCGGTCGCGTCGGTCGCCCGCACGCGGGCCGAGTGGAGGCCGGGGGGACCGTCGAAGCGGAACGACCACTGGCGCCACAGGTCGACACCGCCGTCGGTCGCGAGCGACGTCTCCTGCCACGCGCCGTCGTCGATCTGGATCTCGACCTTGTCGATGCCGCGGTGCTGCGCCCAGGCCACGCCGGCGATCACCGGCTTGTCCTTCGGGAGCGTGGCGAGGGACTTCGGCAGGTCGATGCGGCTCTGCGTGAGGATCGGCCCGTCGGTCGCCCAGCCACGCTCGGTCCAGTAGGCCGTGCGCTTCGCGTAGGTCGTCAGCTCGATGCGCTCGAGCCACTTGGTGTTGGCGACGAAGCCGAACAGCCCGGGGACGATCATCCGGGCGGGGTAGCCGCGTGCGTCGGCGAGCGGCTTGCCGTCGAGCCCGACGGCGATCATCGCGTCGCGTCCGTCGATGACCGCCTGGTAGGGCGTGGAGGCCGTGTAGCCGGAGTCGAGCGAGTACGAGTAGAGCTGGTCGACGCCGGGCTGGACGCCGACGCGGGAGAGGACCTCGGAGAGCGGGACGCCGAGCCACCGGCCGCTGCTGACGTACGGGCCGCCGACCTCGTTCGACACGCAGGTCAGGGTGATGTCGCGCTCGACCATCGGCATCGCGAGCAGCTCGTCGTAGGTCAGCGTCAGCGGGTGGTCGACCATGCCGTCGACGGTCAGCGTCCACGTGCTCGCGTCGACGCTCGGCGTCACGAGGCTGATGTCGACGCGGTAGAAGTCGTCGACGGGCGTGGTGAACGGCGTCATGCCGGGCAGCTGGACCCCGTCCGGGAGCGGTGGGGCGGGCGACGCAGGCGCGGGCAGCCCGAGGCTGCGGCGCGCGGCCGCTCCCGCGGCGCGCACCCGTCCGACGACGGTTCCGGCGGCGGCGGTGGCCGCAGCCCCTACGGCGACCACGCCGACGGCGACGAGGAAGCTCCGCCGCGACGTGCGGCCGCTGTGCGCGGTGGTCGAGTCGGGCGTCTGCGCCGCTGGTGCCGAGGGGTCGCGCGAGGTGGTCCAGAGCAGCGCGGCGACGCCGGCGACCCCGGCCACGACCGAGGGGACGGCGTCCGTGGGGCCGCCGCGGTAGACGGCGGTGGCCGCGCCGACGACGCCGAGCAGCGCCGTGCCGACGAGCGCCGTGCGCCGGTGCGCGCGGGCGAGGAGACCGAGGACGGCGGCCAGCACCAGGAGCACCAGGCCGACCGTGCCGATCAGCACCGGCTTGTCGTAGGTGCCGAGCAGGCGGACGGCCACCGTCTTGGCGGGCGTCGGCGCGGCGTCGACGAGAGCTGACCCGACCGCGACCAGCGGCGACGCCGCCGGGTCGAGGAAGGCGGCCACCAGGTGGCCGGCGCCGAGCGCCAGGGCCGCGGCGGCGATCCCCGACGCCGCCCGGGCCAGGCGACCGGGCGTACGGACCTCGGGTGCCGGGGCCGGGTCGCCCGTCGGAGCGGGGGCGGCGGTCGTGGTCATGCAGGGAGTTCGCGGCCACCCCCCCCGCGGGTTTGGTGCCGTCCCGGGGCGACGCCGGCTAGAGCCCCTCGGCCACCTTCGCGGTGGCGAGGGTCCAGGCGTCGCGCGAGGCCTTCGACAGCGCCCCGAAGTCGATCGGTCCGCCCGCCACCAGGGAGGGCTCGTGCGGCACGTCCACCACGGCCCGCGTGAGCTGGGCGAAGTGGTCGTGCAGCCGCTGCGACAGGGCGGGGTCGTCCGACGAGCCCGGCGCGGACAGCACGGTGACGGCCTGCTCGACCTTGTCGCCGTGGCCCTTGGCCCGTAGCCCGTCGACGAGCCAGGCGGCGCTGGCGGCGGTGTCCTCGCGGACCGTCGACACGATCACGAGCTGGTCGGCCGCGGCGACCGCGGCCTCCCAGTTGCTGGCCCGCATGTTGTTGCCGGTGTCGACGACGAGGATCCGGTAGAAGCGGCTGAGGGTGCCGTGCAGCCGGGAGAACGCGTCGGCGTCGATCGAGGCCGACGCGGCCGGGTCCTCGTCGGAGGCCAGCACGTCGAACTGGGCGGCGCCCTGCGTACGGACGTAGTTGTCGAGGTCGCCGACCCGGGCGCCGCGCACCTGCTGGAACCGCTCGAGGTCGGCGAGCAGGTCGACGGCCGTGTTCGTGTGGCGGGCGGGCACGGCGCGCCAGCCGAGCGTCCCGCGGGTCTCGTTGTTGTCCCAGGCGAGGGTGTAGCCGCCGCGCAGCGTCGCGAACGTCGCGGCCAGCATCATCACGGCCGTCGTCTTGGACGCCCCACCCTTCGGGTTGACCACGACGACCGTGCGGGGTCCGGGCAGGGAGCGCTGGATCGTCGCCACCGCCTCCCGGTGCTGCAGCTCGCGCGGGCCGGGGCCCGGGTTCACCAGGCCGAAGGTCGCCCGGCGCACGAACGCCTGCCAGCCCGTCTGCGCGGGACCCGGCGCCGGCGCGGGCCGGCCGCCCAGCAGGTCGTCGAGCGTCGGGAGCGCCCGCCGGGCCTGCGGCTCGGCGTCTGGAGCGGGCGCGGGTGCACCAGGACCGACCGGCTGCGGCGCCGGGGCCGCTGCCGGCGGCGCCCAGGGACCGCCCTGCACCTGCGGGCCCGGGGCAGCCGGGCCGGGCGGGTTCCACGGCTGCGGGGCCGACCAGGGCCGCTGCGCCGGACCCGCCGGGGAGCCGGGCTGCACGGGCGCGGGTCCGGACGGACCGCCCCAGGCCTGGGGGGCCGACCAGGGCTGCGCGGCCGTCGGAGGCGCCGGCGCGGGTGCCGGCGGCGCCGGCGGAGCGACGACCGGCGCAACCGCGCTCGGCGTCACCTCGCGGGGGGCCGGGTCGGTCGCCGCGTCCGTCGCGGGTCCGGCCTCGGGGCTCGTCTCGGGACCGGTCTCGGGGTCGGCCGCCGCGGCGTACGCGTCGGGGGCGTCGGTGCTGGTCGCGTCGCCCTCGGACCCGTTCCGGTCGCCCGGGTCGGGCGACGGCGACGCGGTCGCCGCCGGCGTGGGAGCCGCGCCGGCGCCGCCCGACGCCGTCGTGCCCACCATCGTGCCGTCGGGCCTCGCCACGAAGAGCCAGGTGCCGTCCGGGTCGGAGGTGTCGAGCAGGACCTCGCGGCTGAGCCGGACGGCGAGGTCGACGGCCTGCTGGCCGACGAAGGAGCGGGCGTCCTCGACGGTGCCCAGACGGGCGCGGCTCGGCGAACCGTCGACGAGGAGCTCGGCCCCGCCGTACGCGTCGATCCGTGCGACGACCGTGACCGTCCGGTCCGCCCCGTCCGTCCGGTCCGCCTGGTCCGCCTGGTCAGCCATGCTGGCGCCTCCTGCTGCCGGCGCCCGTGCGGCGCCCGGCAGGTGCGCCGAAGCCTAGGGCCCCACCGGTCCGTCGTCAGCCGCGGACGACTTCGCCAGCCGATCCCGTGACCACCACCTTGGTCGCGTGCGCCGCGTCGAGGGAGGTCTCGACCGCGAGCGCGGCGTCCTCGACGCCGAAGGCGTGCGAGACCATCGCCCCGAACGGCACCTCGTGCGCGTGCCGGGCCAGGACCGCCAGGGTCCCGGGGTAGGCCGTGAGGTCCTCGCCGCCGACCCCGGTGATGGTCAGGCTCCGCCCGCAGACGACGGCCGGGTTGAAGGACTCGGGGCCCATGTCGACGAAGGCACCCACCTCCACGATCGTCCCGGCGTCCCTGACCATCGCCACGGCGGACGCGAACGAGCCCGGGAAGCCGGTGGCGTTCACGACGACGTCTGCGCCGTCGCCGCGGGTGAGCTCCAGCAGCTCCTGCGTCGCCGGGGCCGCGTCCGCCGGCCCCGCGTCCTCGTCGGCGACCAGGACCGTGTCGGCGCCCACGAGCCGCCGGGCCAGGTCGAGCCGCAGCGGGGAGCGGTCGACGGCCACGACCCGGCCGGCGCCCATCAGAGCGGCCTTGACCAGGTGCGCCATGCCCAGCGAACCCACCCCGACCACGGCGACCGTGTCCCCGGGCCGGAAGCCGCCCGGGCGCCGGTGCCCGGCGACCCGCTCCAGGCTGTGGGTGACGGCGAAGATCTCGGTGAGCACCGCGACGTCGGACGGCAGCTCCTCCGGCACCCGGAAGGTGGCGGTGCCCGGCTTGAGGTGGAGCAGCTCCGACCACCCTCCGAACAGGTGCGGCGCCTCGGCGGAGGTCATGGAGTTGCCGTAGTTCTCGAGGTTGCGGCACAGGTAGTAGGGGAAGCGGCGCTGGCAGTTGCGGCAGCGGCCGCAGGCGACGTTCGGCGCCGGGACCACCCGGTCGCCGACCCGTAGCGGCGTCCCGTCGTACGCGTGCACCGGTCCGCCTGCGTCGCCGATCGCCTCGACGCGGCCCACGTTCTCGTGGCCCTGGATGATCGGGAAGGGCGTGCGGCGCTCCATCGCCGTGCCGGCGTACTGGACGGTCTCACCGCGGTAGGTGTGCTTGTCGGTGCCGCAGATGCCCGAGGCGATCATGCGGAGCAGCACGGCTCCCGGCTCGAGGTGCTCGGGCACCGGGTAGTCCCGGACCTCGATGGTGCGGGGGGCGACGAGGGTGGCGGCGCGGACCACGGTGCTCCTCGGGGTCGACGGACGGGCTACCTGCTTCGTACCAGGCGCGGCTCAGCCGACCGGAGGCGCCCAGGCCGGTCGGGGGACCAGGCAGAACGGGTGCCCGGCCGGGTCGGCGTAGACGTGGTCGCCGCCGGCCAGCCGCGTCGCGCCCAGCGCCACGACGGCGGCGTCCGCGGTGTCGAGGTCGTCGACCATCACGTCCAGGTGCACCTGCTGCGAGCTCCCGCGATCGGGCCAGGTCGGCGGGCGGTGCCCGGGCGAGCGCTGGAAGGCGAAGCCGGAGTCGTGCTCGCTCCGCGCGACCACGACCCAGTCGGACGAGACGTACGTGACCGGCAGGCCGAGCAGCTCGGCGTAGAAGCGCGCGAGGGCGAGCGGGTCGGGGCAGTCGTACGCGACGTGGTGGGGCCGGCCGATCACCGCCTCATCGTGCGCCCTGCGGGTGCTGGTCGGCCAGGTCAGGGCGCAGCGTGGAGCGCAGGGCGAGCACCGCGACGACGGCCACGGCGCCCATCGTGGTGACCGCGACGGCCGGCCCGAGGGTCGCGGCCAGCGCCCCGGCGGCGACCGGGCCGAGACCCTGGCCGCCCATCAGCCCGCTCGACAGCAGCCCGAAGCCCAGGCCCTGGTCGGCCTCGGGCAGCGACTCGGCGAACCGCCGCTGCAGCCCGACCTGGTAGGCGAAGCCCAGCCCGCACGCGACTCCGAGCCCGACGACCGCCGCGTACGGCAGGCCGAGCGCCCAGGGCACCAGGGGGAGCCCGACGAGCAGGGCCAGCGGGAAGGCCAGCTGTTCGCGGCGCCACGGGCGCAGGGCCCGTCCCACCAGCAGGTCGCCGACCAGCATCCCGACGGGGACCGCGGCGAGCACCAGGCTGGCGCCGCTCGCGGGCCAGCCGCGGTGGGCGACGTACCCGACGACGAGGGCCTCGACCCCGGTCACCAGCCAGGCCGGCACCCACTGGGCGAGCAGCAGCCCGCGGACGCGGGGGTCGGCGAGCAGGCGCCGGTTGCCCCGCAGGGTCTGGCGCACCGCGCCGCCCGTGGCCGGCGCGTGCGCGACGGGGTGGTGGCGCAGCCCGAGGCGGGCGACGAGGGCGCCGAGCACGAGGGCCAGGCCGGAGACGAGCAGGAGCCCGCGCGGGCTGAGCGCGAGCAGGAGCACGCCGCCCAGCGCGAGGCCGGCGACCTGCGCGACCGAGCCCACCGCGCTCAGCACCGACCGGCCGACGACGAAGCGGTCGCCGGTCAGCAGCGTGCGCGTCAGGCGACCCGTGGCGGCGGTCCCGACCGGGTCGAAGGCGCCGACGCAGAAGACGAGCGCGAGCATCGCCGCCACCGGCAGGTGGAGCAGGCCGATCAGCAGCCCGGGGACGGCCCGGACGAGGAGGGAGACCACCACGAGGGCGCGGGCGGGGAGGCGGTCGGCGAGCGAGGTGAGCAGCGAGCCGCCGAGCAGGTACGGCGCGAACCCGACCCCGTACGCGACCGCCGACCAGAACACCGAGCCCGTGGTCGCGAGCACGAGCACCGAGAGGCCGAGGATCTCCGTGGTCGTCGACAGGGCGCGGAGCAGGAAGGTGCCGAGCAGGACCCGCATCTCCCGGTCCTCGAACACCTCGCGGTAGGTCGCCCCGCGCGCGGGCGCGCGGCCCGCGGGGCCGAGCGCTGGCGGGCTCGTACGGGTGGGTGCGGGGGGAGCGTCGGTCACGTCGTCGAGCCTGCGGCCCGTCCGGCGACGTCGCTACTCTTTCGGCGTGGCGCGAAAGGTCGTTCGGCGGACGGGGGAGCGGCCCGTCCACCCGGTGCCGACCTCCGCGCTCCGGTGCTCGCGATGGTGATGAGGCTCCGGGTCGGTCCGGACGACCTCGCGCAGAGCCGGTTCGCGGTCTCGCCGCTGTGGGAGGTCGTGCACGCGGTCATCGCCCTGGCCGGCCCGCGGCGGGGCAGCCCGGCGCAGCCCTGGCTCGAGCGCGCCCGGGGACGGTTCGCGGAGCTGCGCCGGCAGGCCGACGTCGACGTCGTGCTGGCCCTGCAGCCGCCGGGCTACGGCGCGGACTTCGTCGTCCCGCCGCCGGTCGGCGTCCACACGACGGTCGAGGACCTGCTCGACGCGGTGCGCTCGACGCCGCTCGACCAGGCCCGCCACGAGGTCGGCCGGGCGCTGCGCGAGGGCGAGGAGCACGGCAAGGTCGTCTCGCCCCGGGTCCGCGCGGTCCTCGAGCGCGACGACCTGCCCGCGTACGTGGCCGACGTGCTGGCCGTGGCCTGGCGGCTGCTGCTCGCGCCGGACTGGCCGCAGCTGCGCGCCATCCTCGAGCGCGACGTCGTGCACCGGGCCGACCGCCTGGCGCGAGAGGGGTGGGCGGCCGCGCTGGCCGACGTCCACCCGGACCTGCGCTACGACGACGGCTTCGTCGAGCTGCGCGGCCGCGCGTCCGGTGGCGTCGTCGACCTGGCCGGGCGGGGGCTGATGCTGATGCCGTCGGTGTTCGTGTGGCCGAACGTCGCCTACGGGGTCGACCTGCCCTGGCCGCCCACGCTCATCTACCCGGCCCGCGGGGTGGCCGCGCTGTGGAGCCCGCAGCGGGCGGGTTCCGCGGACGGGCTGGCCCGCCTGGTCGGGCCGACGCGCGCCGCCGTGCTCGCCGCCCTCGACGAGCCGGCGAGCACGACCCAGCTCGTGGCCGCCCTGCGCCTGAGCGTCGGCGGCGTCGGGGACCACCTGGCCGCGCTGCTCGCCGCCGGTGTGGTCACGCGGGCGCGGGCCGGACGTTCCGTGCTCTACCGCCGCACGCCGGTCGGCGACGCGCTCGTCGCCGCCGGCGACCCGCGCTAGCCGGCCGTGTCCTCGAGGTAGACCAGCGCGTTGCCCTCCGGGTCGTGGAACGCGAACATCGGCGGCACGCCCGGCCAGCGCAGCACCTCGTCGTTGTCCAGCGCGACCCCGGCGTCGCGGACGCGCGCGTACGCCTCGTCGGCGTCACCCGTCCCCATCCGGACCGCGACGGGGATCGGGCTGTCGGGCGGCAGCAGCACGACGCCCACGGTCGACCCGGGCGGGCGGACCTCGATCATCCGGACGCCGGGCACGGGCTCACCGTCGAACACGAGCTCGCAGCCCAGCACCTCGGTCCAGAACCGCAGCGCCGCGTCCGGGTCGGTGACCGGGACCGACACGCTGAGCACCCTCGTCGTCTTCGCGTTCGTCATGCCGGTGGGACCAGCCCGGTGCGGCGAACTCATCGGCACCCGGCCACGGGCGCCGCCCTCAGTCGGTGCGGAAGCTCTGGTTGAGCCGGCCGGCGGCCCGCCGCCCGAGCGTGGTGATCCGGTCCATGCGCGACCGGGCGCGCGGTCGCATCCGCGCCTGCGCGACGTGGCCGGGGACACGCTCGTACTCCCGGGCAGGCGGCGCGCCGGGCAGCAGCCGCGTCATGGTGCTCAGCATCAGCGCGGTCGCGCGCGGGGCGAGCGCGTCGACGCGGCCGGCCAGCTTGGCCATCGGCGTCGGCTGCACGACCGCCCGCCCGTCGAGGACGGCGTCGACGATCTGGCTCGCCGCCTTGTCGGCGTCCATCGAGATCAGCGGGATGTTGTCCAGCGTCGAGAACCAGGCGAACTCGCGCGGCTGGTCGCCGACGAACTGGGCGTTGAGGTGCGAGCCGGTCCGCATCAGGCCCGGCTCGACCGCGGTCACCGTGACGCCGGTGCCCGCGAGCTCGGAGCGCAGGCCGCGGGCGAAGCCGGTCGCCCCGAACTTGGCCGTGCTGTACGGGAGCAGGTGCGGGGCGGCGATGATGCCGCCCACCGAGGTGATGATGCCGATCGTGCCGTGGCCGCGCTCGACCATCCGCGGCGCGACGACGAGGGAGGTGTTGATCGGGCCCCACAGCATGATGTCGATCGCCTCGCGGAAGTCGTCGCGGCTGAGCGAGGCGAACGGGCCGACCTGGATGACGCCGGCCACGTGCAGCAGCACCTCCACCGGCCCGACCCGGGTCTCGACGTCCTCGACCAGCGCGGCGATGCCGTCGGCGTCGCGCACGTCGCAGGCCACGACCTCGACCTCGGCGCCCTCGAGGCGCAGCTTCTCGGCGGCCCGCTCGAGGTCCTCGGCGTTGCGGGAGACGAGCACGAGCCGGTGGTCCCGGGCGGCCAGCTGACGGGCGGCCGCGAAGCCCAGCCCGCGCGAGCCGCCGACGACGAGGGCCAGCGGCTTGCTGCCCGACGGTGCGCCGGTCACGCCCGCACCGCCCCGGGCCGGGCTGCTGCCGGGTCGTGCCGCCACGTCACCTGCACGCTGGTCTCCTTCGTCTGCGTCCACACCCTTCGAGTCTGCGGTCGGGGGGCGTCCGGACGCGGGGAGCGGGCTTCCTCAGAGACTCCTTACCCGCGGCGGCCCTCGTCCTGGTCCCGGCGACGTCGGACGGCCCGGACGACCAGCGCCGCCGTGGCGGTCAGCAGCACGGCCCGCCAGCCGCGGCGCCACCGGCGCGCGACGCGGGCCTCGTCCGCCCGGACGGCCGGGGCGGGCCCCAGGACGCGCCGTCGCAGCAGCCGGCCGAGGGCGTAGTTGAGCCCGTAGTGGTAGCCGAACGACACGACGACGGTGTGGGCCAGGCCGAAGTCCATGCGCCGCGACGAGGTGTCGACGACGGTTCCGCCGTCCCACGCCACCCGCCCCCAGGCCTGCAGGCGCCGGCGCAGGTCGACCTCGTCGCCGCCCTGCGTCAGGCGCACGTCGTAGCCGGGGAAGCCCTCGCGGCGGAAGGCCACGTTGGTGGCCGTGAGGTAGATCAGGCGGCCCGTCGTCGCGTGCAGGCGACCGACCACGACGAAGAAGGCGGGCGGGAACACCGCGGCCCACCACGGCGGGTCGGCGTAGCGGCAGGGCCCGGCGACCGCGACGAGACCGGGATCGGCCCGGAACCGCGCGTCCAGGCGCCGCAGCCAGTCCGTCGGCACCACGGAGTCGGCGTCGGTGGAGGCGATCAGCTCGCCGCGCGCCGCCTCGACGCCGGTCTGGCGGGCCTGGCACACGCCGAGCCGCGGTTCGGCCACGACCCGGACCCCGAGGCTGCGCGCCACCTCCGCGGTGGCGTCGGTGCTGGCGTTGTCGACCACGAGCACCTCGTACGCGGCGTCGACGTCCTGGGCGAGCAGCGCGTCGAGCGCGGCGCCGAGGTCGGCCGCCTCGTCGTGCGCCGGCACCACCACGCTGAAGCGCAGGTCCCTGGTCGCCGGAGCCCCCGGCCCGGTCGCGATCACGGCGCGCTCACGGGCTCGACCAGCGGCGCAGGAGGGAGAAGGTGACGGCGGCGAGCAGGGCCACCGGCACCAGCGCCCAGAAGGCGGGACCGAAGGCGTCCGCGTACGCCGCCGCCACCGCCGCCCGGTCGGCCGCGGCGGCGTGGGCGAGACGTTCGGGTCCCCAGGAGGCCAGCGGCGCGCCTCCCACGTCGCCGCCGAGCGCGAGGCGCCGGGTCACCCACGCGCCGACCGCGCCGGTCCCGACGACGACGCCGACCTCGCGCAGCAGGTTGTTCGCGCCGGTCGCGGTGCCGACCTCGGCCTCGGCCACGCCGGCCTGCACGACCACGACGACGACCTCCCAGACGCAGCCGATGCCGGCGCCGAGCAGGACGAGTGCCGGGACGACGCTGACCAGGGTGGGTTCGAGGGCGGCCAGCAGGACCAGTCCCGTGGCGACCGCGAGCGCGCCGACGACGAGCAGGGCGCGCACCGGCCCGCCGCGCCGCACGACCTGGGCGGCGGCGACGGTGAGGATCCCGAGCCCGCCGAACAGCGCCAGCATCAGCACCCCGGCCATGGCCGGGTCGAGGCCGAGCACCAGCTGCAGGTAGGTCGGCAGGTAGACGAGCATCCCGAAGGACGACGCCCCGAGCAGCAGCCCGCCGGTGGTGGCGAGGCGCACCTGCCGCCGCCGGAAGACGGTCAGCGGGGAGTGCGGGCGGGCCTGGCGGGGACCCGGCCGGTCGTCCGGCATCAGCGCCACCGCGGCGACGACGGCGGCGAGGGCGAGGGGGAGGTTCAGCCAGAAGGCCCACCGCCAGCCGGGCCCGGCGGCGAGCCAGCCGCCGAGCGGCGGGCCCAGGACCACCGCCGAGGCGAACACCGCGCCGACGCCGCTCATCACCGCCGCCCGTTGCCGCAGCGGCACGAGCACGGCCACCTCGGCCTGGACCAGCACCAGCAGCCCGCCCGCGCCGCAGCCCTGGACGAGCCGGGCCCCGACGAGCGTCCACGCGCCCGGCGCCAGCGCGCCGAGCACCGAGCCGAGCAGGAACAGCGCCACCGCGACCACGAACAGCCGCCGCCGCCCGAAGCGGTCGCTCAGCCACCCGTACGCGGGCAGCACCGCCGTGCTCGCGACCAGGTAGCCGGTGGTGACGAGGGCGAGCAGGCGCAGGTCGCCGAGGTCGGCGGCGATCGTGGGCAGCGCGGTCGCCACGACGGTCTCGGCGAGCTCGGAGGCCAGCAGCGCCGCGCTCATGCCGACCAGCAGCACCGCGCCGCGACGGTTCAGGCCGAGCCGCGCGAGCCCGCGGGACCGCGCGTCGTCGGCGCTCCCGCCGTGCTCGACGTGCTCGTCGTGCTCAGCGGTTCCGGACGGCCGGGACACGGGCACCCTCCGCGACCGCGGCCGCCACGACGTCGACGGGGTCGGGCATGGCCGCCAGCTCGGCGCGCAGGCGGCCCGCCGCCTCGCGGTAGCGCGGCCGGCGCAGCGCGTCGCGCACCGCACCGCGGATCCGGCGCTCGGAGGGACGCCCGGTCCGCAGGTCGAGGCCGGCGCCGGACCAGGCCGCCCGCGCCGCGACCTCGGGCTTCTCCTCGCTGGCGCCCGCGACGACGACGGGCACGCCCTGGGTCAGGGCCTGCTGCACCCCGCCCCAGCCGCCGTTGGTGACCACCACGTCGGTGCGCGGGAGCAGGTCGGCGTAGGGGACCAGCTCGGCCACCTGCGCGTTGGCGGGCAGGACGCCGCCCAGCAGCGCGCGCACCTCGGCGACCGGCCGGCCGCCGGTGGTCGCGACGACCCGGACCGGCTCGTCGGCCAGTGCCCGCAGGGTCGGCACGAGCAGGTCGGTGAGGTCGGCGTTGGCGAACGTGCCCTGCGTGACGTGCACCAGCGGCGCGTCGCCGGGCGGCGGCGTCCAGGCCGCGGGATCGACATCGGGCCGGTCGGCGGCGAGCGGCCCGGCGAAGACGATCGACGACGGCAGGTCGCGGCGCGGGTACTCCAGCCCCGGCACCGACAGGTGGAACGTCGTGTCGAACAGCGCGGCCACGTCGAAGTAGCCGACGGGGCACGGCGGCTGCCCGAGCTCCGCGAGCTGGGCGTCGAGCGCGACCTGCAGGGGGCGCAGCGGGCCGTGGCGCAGCAGCCAGTAGATCTGCCGGTTGCGCAGCCGCGCGGCGGCGCTCCGCCCCGGGGCCATGCCCGAGCCGAAGGGCGCGCAGTCCGGGCTCGTCAGGGCCAGCGGGGTGATCGACACGCCGAGCACGGGCGGACGGTCGGCGCCTCTGGTGAGCAGCGGCAGCACGCCGAGGAACGCGGTGTCGGCGACCACCACGTCGTACGCCGTCGCCGCGAGGGCCTCGGTGAGGGCGCGGTGCTGGGCGGCGAGGGGGCGGACGAACATGCCGGTGATGTCGTAGCGCCCGGCTGCGATCCGGGAGCGGTGCCGGCGGCGCGGCAGCCAGGACTCGAGGTCGGCGTCGTCGTAGTCGACCTCGGGCGGCAGGGGCAGGAAGTCCAGGCCCGCGCCAGCGGCGGAGGCGGCGTACTTGCTGCCCGACAGGAGGGTGGCCTCGTGGCCGCGACGACGCAGCCCGCGACCGAGCGTGAGGACCGGCGAGACGTGCCCGAAGATCGGGCTGCTGAGCAGCAGGACCTTCGTCATCGGTTGTCGTGCACCCCTGTCCGTCGCCGGCCCGGACCGCCGACGGACGTCGGGTGCTCGGGCTCCACCCCGAACTTACCCAGCGCGGCGGCGCCGTCCCGGAGCCGCGCGCGTGCGACTGCTCACCTGCTCAGCGGACCCTCAGTCGCCGGTGGTGCCGTCGTGGAGCTCCCGCAAGAGGTCGAGGTGCCCGTTGTGGCGGGCGTTCTCCTCCACGAGGTGCAGCAGCACCCAGCGCAGCGTGGGGCGCTCGCCGGAGCGGAGCGGCGTCGCGGACAGGTCGTCGAGGTCGAGGTCGGCCACCAGCGCGTCCGTCCGGCGGGCCTGCTCGACCCACCCCTCGAGCACCTCGGTCAGGGGCAGCCGGCCGCCGTCGACGAACTCCTGGTCCGGCGACTCGTCGGTCCAGGGGCCGAGGTCCGGACCGTCGACGAAGCGGTTCTCGATCCAGGAGTGCTCGACCCAGCGCAGGTGGTTCACCACCCCGCCGATGCTCATCAGGGGAGAGCCCGGCAGGGGAGCGGCGTGCGCGCCCGCGTCGTCCAGCCCGCGGCACTTCTCGGCGGCCGTGTCGCGCGTGTACTGCAGCATCGCCAGCAGCGTCGCGCGCTCGTCCCAGCTCGAGGGAAGGTCGGTTCGCGTCATGGCGACATGATCGCAGCCCATGATCGGCGAACCCCTGCCGAACGGCGCGCGGAGCCCTACGCTGCGCACGTGGTGTTCCAGCTCGCGTACGGCAGCGTGGCCTCCCGGTCCCTCGACCGGGACGCGCTGCTGGCCCTGCTGCGCCAGTCCCGGAGCAACAACACCGAGCGGGGCGTCACCGGGATGCTGCTCTGCTCCGAGGGCCGCTTCTTCCAGCTGCTGGAGGGTTCCCGGGCCGAGGTGCTCGACCTCTTCGCGACGATCGCGGAGGACCCGCGCCACCACGCGGTGACGACGCTCGCCGAGCGGCACCGGCTGCTGCGCCAGTTCCCGAGCTGGACGATGGCGTTCCGCGACCTCGTGACCGAGCCGATCGCCGAGCCCGGCTACACCGCGCTGTTCGACGAGGCGCTCGAGAAGGCTCCGTGGGCGGCCGTCGCGCTGCTCGACCGCATGCGGCCGTCCGGGCCGAACGGGTGGCCGACCGTGCACCCCAACCGGGTGCTCGGCCTGCCCTGACCCGGCCGGCGTGCCGCCGCACGGGGGATCAGACCGTGAACGCCTCGCGGAAGCGCCGCAGGGCGCGCTCGCTGTCGCCGTCGGCCGCGTACGCCTCGAGGCCGACCACGCCGTCGTAGCCCATCGCCGCCAGGGCCCTGGCGACGGCGGGGTAGCTGATCTCGCCGGTGCCCGGCTCGCAGCGCCCGGGGACGTCGGCCACCTGGATCTCGCCGATCGCGTCGCCCGCCCGCCGGCAGAGCTCGACGAGGTTCCCCTCGCCGATCTGGGCGTGGTAGAGGTCGAGCATCATCCGCAGGTGCGGGCTGCCGACGGCCTCGACGAGGGCGAGGGTGTCCTCGGCCCTCGCGAAGGGCACGCCGGGGTGGTCGACGGCGGTGTTGAGGTTCTCCAGGCAGAAGACGACGCCGTGCTCCTCGCCGAGCGCGGCCACGCGGCGCAGCGTGTCGACCGCGGCCACCCACATGGGCCCGGTCACGGTCGCGATCGGCTGCACCGGCAGACCACCCTCGCCGAGGCCGGTGCCGTGCAGGTTCAGACGACCGATGCCGAGGCGCTGCGCCACGGGGATCGACGCGGCCGCGGTGCGCAGCAGCTCGTCGGCGCCCTCGGGGTCGGTGAGGGTCCCGCGGACGTAGCCGGTCATCGACGAGAAGGACACGCCCGCGTCGGCGAGGGCGGCCAGCGCGTCCACGTCCTTGGCCGTCCAGTCCCAGATCTCGACGCCGAAGCCGAGCGCGTCGATGCGGCGGACCCGTTCGAGCAGCGGAAGGTCGGTGAAGACCATCTCCGCGCAGACGGTCAGGGTGAACGGGCCGCTCATGCGGCGACCGCCCGGGCCTGCGCCTGCGTCACCGTGACGGGTGCGTGGGCCTTGACCGACTCGACGCAGGCCAGTGCGACCGCGAGGGCTCGCCGGGCGTCGTGGCCGGTCACGCTCGGCTGCCGGTCCTCGCGGACCGCAGCCACGAGCTCGCGGAGCTCGCCGGCGTACGCGTCGCCCATGAGCTCGACGTCGCCGCGGGCGGTGTCGGCGCGGCGGCCGGCGCTGGTCGAGACGCGGGCGGTCGTCAGGGCGCCGTCGCCGACGGTGACCATGCCGGCGGAGCCGAAGACCTCCGCCCTGACGTCGTAGCCGTACGCCGCGGAGAAGCTCGCCTCGGCCACCGCTCGCGCCCCGTTGTCGAAGGTGATGACGACCACGGCGGTGTCGAGGAGACCGGCGTCGGCGAAGTCGGGCGCGACGAGCGCGTCGGCGGTCGCGTACACCTCGACCGGGCTGGCGCCCGGGTTGAGCCAGAGCAGCGTGTCGAAGTCGTGGATGAGCGTCTGGGTGAAGACGGTCCACGGCGGGACGGCGGCCGGGTTCGCGAGACCGGGGTCGCGCGTCAGGCTGCGCATCAGCTGGACCTGCCCGACCTCGCCGGCGACGACGGCGGCGTGCGCGGCGGCGAACCCCGCGTCGAAGCGGCGGTTGAACCCGACCTGCAGCGTCGTGCCCGCCGCGTCCACCGCGGCCAGCGCCCGGTCCATCTCGGCGAGGGTCATCGAGGCGGGCTTCTCGCAGAAGGCCGGCTTGCCCGCCCCGGCGACGGCCACGATCAGGTCGGAGTGCGCCGTCGAGCTCGCGGTGATGACGACGGCGTCGACGTCAGGGGAGTCGATCAGCGCCTGCGGGTCGTCGAAGGCGACGGCGCCGTAGGTGTCGGCGAGCGGTCCGGCGGCACCGGCGCGGACGTCGGCGACGGCGGCGAGGACGGCGCCGGGCACGCGCTCGGCGATGGTGCGCGCGTGGGCGGTGCCGATGCGGCCGGTGCCGACGAGGCCGAGGCGGAGGGGCGGGGGCAGCGGCATCGCGAACTCCTCAGACGGGGAACTAGAGCGCGCTAGTTCTACCGCCGGAGGCAGGTTCCGGTCAACCGGACGAACTTCTGCGCCCCTGTCCACCTCAGGGGTGGATGCGGTGGCAGAAGTTCGGTGGGCGCTTCGCCCCGGCGTCCGCCCTAGGGTGGCGCCGTGACCGTTCGGCCGACGATGAGCGACGTCGCCGAGCGCGCGGGCGTCTCCCGGGCGCTGGTCTCGATCGTGTTCCGTGACGTGCCCGGCGCAAGCGTCGAGACGCGGGAGCGGGTCCGGGCGGCCGCGGAGGACCTCGGCTACCGGCCCGACCGCCGCGCCCGGCTGCTCAGCCGGCGGCGGACGCAGGTGCTCGGGGTGGTGTTCGCGCTCGGGCACGAGTTCCACGCGGAGCTGCTCGCCGCGCTCTACCGGTCCGCCGCCGCGCACGGCCAGGAGCTCGCGCTGAGCGGTACGAGCCCGGGACGCGACGAGGGCGAGGCCGTCGGCGACCTGCTCGCGCTGCGCTGCGACGCACTGCTGCTGCTCGGCAGCGCCCTGACGGAGCCGGCCCTGGTCGACCTCGCCGCGTCGGTCCCGACGGTCGTCGTCGCGCGGGCGACCGGCGCCGCCGGCGTGGACGTCGTGCGGACCGACGACGCGGCGGGCGCGGCGCTCGCGGCCCGGCACCTGCTCGACCTCGGCCACACCCGGCTCGTCCACGTCGACGGCGCAAGGGCCGCCGGCGCCGAGGAGCGGCGGCGGGGGTTCGGCGAGGCGGTCGTCGCTGCGGGGGTGTCGGTCGACGTCGTGCCCGGCGGGCTCACCGAGGAGGACGGCGCCGCCGCGGGCGAGCTGCTCCTGGCCCGCCCGGCGCTGCCCACCGGGCTGGCGGTGTTCAACGACCAGTCCGCCGCCGGGGTGCTCGACGTGCTCCAGCAGGCCGGTCGGCGCTGGCCGGCGGACGTGAGCGTGGTCGGCTACGACGACAGCCGCCTCGCCCGTGCGCGCTGGGCGCGGCTCACGACGGTTCGCCAGGACGTCGACGCCCTGGCCGGGCTCGCGGTCCGGCGGGCCGTCGAGCGGGTCGACGAGCCCGACCTCGTCGGCCGCGAGGACCTCGTCGCGCCCAGCCTCGTCGTGCGCGGCAGCACCGGGCCGCCGCCGGGTGGGCGCTGACATGGGCGTCGGGGTCGTGCTCTGGGCGGCCCTCCTGGTCGCGGCCACGGCGCTGCACGCCGGCTTCCAGCTCACCGTGACGGCGCTGACCTACCCGGCGCTGGTCGAGGTCGAGGAGACCCGCTTCGCCCGGGCGCACGCGCTGCACTCGCGGCGGATCGTCCCGCTCGTCGCCCTCGTGTACGGGACGGTCGTGGTCACGTGCCTGGGCGCGCTGGTGACGGCCCCCGGTGCGGTGGCCGTCTGGGTCGCCGCGGCGGCCAGCGCCGTCGCCGTCCTCGTCACCGCCCTGCGCGCCGCGCCGCTGCACGGTCGGCTGGGCCGCCACGGGCCGGATGCTGCGCTGCTCACCGCGCTCACCCGCGCCGACCGCGTCCGCACGGCGGCGGCGCTGGCCGCCCTCGTGGCCGCCGTCGTGCACGCCGCCGGGTTCTGACCCGTGCGGGCCGCACCAGGCCCGTCGGCCCGTGGCTAGCGGTCCAGCCCGTCGTCGGTGACCAGGTGCAGCGCCGCGGCCGGTGCCCACTGCACGACCACGGTCTTGCCGCGGACCACCGCGACCTGGGCCTCCCACCCGTCGGCGGCCCGGCGCCAGGCCATCACGAGCCCGGGGCACCGGTAGCCGCCGCTGCAGTCGACCCACACGTGCCGCCGTGTCGGTTCAGGGGTCACGTGACGGCTGGGGGAGCGGGCGACGGGTCGCGCAGGGGGACGAGGCGGTTGGCGTCGACCCAGCTGATCACCAGCGCGTCGGCGAAGGGCGTCGTGGCCACCAGCGCCTGCCAGGGCGAGCCGCCGGCGTTGTGGATCGGCGCGAGCTGCCACTGCAGGACCACGCCGGCGACGGGAGGCCCGTGCTCACCGGTGGTCTGGACCCACACGTGCCGAGCGCCGGGCTCGTGCGGGTGGAACGCCACTGCTGCACCTTATCGAACGTCCGTTCGATAAGGGTTCTCGTGGACGGTTGGTTGCCACTACGGCTGCGCTGGCCGGCGCGTCGGCGGGCGCACTCGTGCACCTCGGCTCCTCGCTCCGACGCACTGGTTCGGCCGAGCTCCGACGACTTGCAGAGCCGCACGCGGCCGCGCCGAGCACGCGGCCGCGCCCAGCACGCGGTCGCGCCCAGCACGCGCTCTTGGGCCGCGGCCGGTCGCGCCGCCGCACCTTGCGGTCGCCCCGCACCCCGGCAGTCACCCCGCACCCGGCAGTCACCCCGCACCCGGCAGTCACCCCTCCCCCCGCAGTGCCCACCCAGCAGTGCCGCACCCAGCAGCGCCGCACCCGGCAGTGCCGCACCCGGCAGTGCCGCACCCGGCAGTGCCGCACCCGGCAGTGCCGCACCCGGCAGTGCCGCACCCGGCAGTGCCGC
>NZ_FOFA01000009.1 GCF_900110855.1 Microlunatus flavus | reverse complement strand
GGTGAGGAACCTGCGGCGCTCGCTCGCGCGGCGGTGGAGCCCGCCTGCGCCGCGGACCGGGACGGCGACGGCTGGGTCAGTCGCAAGGTCGGCCCGAACGGCGTCGTCTGCGTGGCCTGGCAGCAAGTCAGCGTCGGCAAGCACCGCGCCGGCTCGCGATGCGACGTCCTCGTCACCGACCAGGTCCTGCAGTTCTGGATCGGCTCCGAGCTGCTCAAGACCGTGACCCGGACCAGCAGCGGGGAGGTGAGGAAGAAGCACGCCGCCGGCAGCCGCCCGCGGCCTAGAGTCTGATTCAGAGTGTCAAGGATCAACCGGTACTCAACCGTCAAGCCTCAAGCGGAACCAGACAGGCCCACCGGTGTCCGGTCGCGGGTCGTGCCTCAGGGGCTCGTGGCCAGGCGGAACACGGGCCACCCGATCTCGGTGCGCCAGGCGGCGCTGTCGTCGGTGTCCTGCGGGGTCACGAGGTAGCGCTCCCGGACCGGCCCGGCCACGGTCAGCGCGTTCCGGACGACCCAGGAGCCGAGCTCGCCGTACGTCACCTCGATGCCGTCGTGCTCGCCGGCGTGGGTGGTCACGACGAGCTCGGCGGCGGGCAGCGTCACGGGGTGGACGCGCCCGCGGGTGGGTGGCTCCGCGGAGGGCCGGTAGAGCAGCACCCGTCCCCGGCCGTGCTCGAAGAGCGCGTTGTCGAACAGCCCGCCGGCCGGTCCGGCGTGGGCCGCCGCGCCGAGCGCCGCGTCGAGCTCGGCCATCGCCCCGGCGTACCAGGCCACGACGTCGTCCTCGTCCACCTCGTCCTCGACCGCGGCCACCGTGACCGCCGGCTCCGCGCGCAGCTCGACCTGCAGCGGCGCCGGCTCCGGAGCGAGCAGGCGGCGCAGCGAGACGACCGCGGCGCGGGTCCGGGCCAGCTCGGACTCCAGGCGGCCGAGGTGCTCGGCGACCAGGGCGGCGCGCCGGCCCGGGTCGGGCGACCGCAGGATGCGCCGGACGTCGGGGAGCGGCACGTCCAGCTCGCGGAGCCGGTGGATCACCTGGGCGGTCGGAATCTGGTCGACGGCGTAGTAGCGGTAGCCGCTCGAGGCGTCCACCAGCTCCGGCTCGAGCAGGCCCGCCTCGTGGTAGCGCCGCAGCGTCCGCACGCTCAGGTGCGTCAGGCGCGAGAACTCGCCGATCGCCAGCATGGCTGCAGTCTGGACTCTCCCCCGGGGGGAGACTCCAGCGCTTGACCCTCCCGCGCCGCGAGGACCCAGCCTCGAGGGCATGGAGACCATCACATTCGACCAGCTGCCCGCCACGATCCGCGCCTTCAACGCGGCCCACGAGGCGCGCGACGCCGACGCCGCGCTCGCCCTGATGACGCCCGCCGCGGTGATCACCGACGAGGGGAACACCTACAGCGGCGAGGACGTCCTGCGGCGCTTCATCGCCGAGGCCGGGACCGAGTTCACCTACACCGACGACGTCACCGGCGCTGCCCGCGACGGGGAGGTCTGGGTGGTCGGCCACCACCTCGAGGGGAACTTCCCGGGCGGGACGGCTGACCTGAGCTACCGCTTCGCCCTGGACGGCGACCGCATCGCGCGCCTCGACATCGGCTGACGGTCGACTGGGTAGCGAGGAGAAGACATGGCACAGGCAGACCGGGACCGTCTCGACGGGCGCAGGGCGCTGGTCACCGGAGGGTCGAAGGGGTCCGGCAGGGCCGTGGTCGCGCGGCTGCGGGCGATGGGTGCCGACGTCTGGACGACCGCGCGCACGATGCCCGACGCGTACGACCGGCCCGACCGCTTCGTCGCGGCGGACACGGTGACGGCCGAGGGTGCGAAGGACGTTGCCGCTCGCATCGCGGAGGGAGGCCCGCTCGACATCCTGGTCCACGTGGTCGGCGGGTCGTCGACGCCGCCGGGCGGGTTCGCGGTGATCACCGAGGAGCAGTGGCTCGCCGAGCTGAACCTGAACTTCCTCGGGGCGGTCCGGCTCGACCGGGCGCTCCTCCCGGCCATGCTCGAGGCGAGATCGGGGGTCGTGCTGCACTTCGGGTCGATCCAGCGCGAGTTGCCGCTGCACGACGCGACGCTGCCGTACGCGTCGGCGAAAGCCGCGCTGCGCACGTACAGCAAGGGCCTGGCCAACGAGCTCGCACCCCGCGGGGTGCGGGTCAACACCATCAGCCCCGGCGGGATCCGGACGGAGGCGTTCGAGACCTTCGTCGACACCCTCACCGACGGCAGCGGGAGGACGCGCGAGGAGGCCCGGCAGAGCATCGTCGACGCGCTCGGCGGGATCCCGCTCGGCCGGTTCGCGAGCACGGAGGAGATCGCGGACCTGGTCGGGTTCCTCGTCTCCGACCGCGCCTCTGCCGTCGTGGGCGCGGAGTACGTGATCGACGGCGGGACCGTGCCGACGGTCTGAGCCGGCGGCCGGCCGGGACGGGCGCGTGGACGTCCGCGATGAGTTCCGGGTCGGCCCGAGGTCAGGGCTGCATGGTCGATCCGGCAGCGCGCGAGGTCACGGCACGTCCGACGCCGACGGGAGCGGGCCCGTCGGCCGAGCGGCGGCGGCCGCTGCGGTTCGGCGCGGTCGCCCCGGTCGTCGACGACCTGGCGTCGTGGCACGACCAGCTGCGGCGGCTGGCCGACACCGGCTACTCGACGGTGCTCATGCCGGACGTCCCGGGCTGGCAGCCCGCGCCGGGTCCGACCCTCGCCGTCGCCGCGACGCTGACCGGTCTGCGCGTGGGCACCTGGGTGTACGCGGCGCCCGTGCGGCCGGCCTGGATCACCGCGTGGGAGGCGCACTCGCTCTCGGTGCTGACGGGAGGTCGCTTCGAGATGGGGATCGGCACCGGCCGTCCCGGCATCGCGGACCTGCTGCGCGAGCTCGACCTGCCCGACGTCCCGGTCAGCCGCCGTGCCGAGCAGGTGCGCGAGGTGATCATCGCGCTGCGCGACCTCGACGGCCCGGACCTGCACACCCCGGTGGCCATGGCCGTGGGCGGCCCGAAGGCCCGGGCGCTCGCGGCCGAGCACGCCGACATCGTGAACTTCGTGATGCCGCAGACCGAGACCCGGGCTGACACGGCCCGGCGGGTGACCGGCTTCGGCAACCCGCGCGGCGCCGAGCTCGCCCTGCACGTGCCGGTGATCGGCGACGCGGTGGCCCCCTTCATGGCGGGGCCGGACGTCGACACCGCGGCCGTGCGTGCAGCAGACTCGCTCGCCTACCTCCCCGCCGACCCGGCCGCCGCGGCGGAGGAGATCCGGCGGCGGCGCGACGAGCTCGGCTTCTCCTACGTGGTCGTCGGGGCTGGTGCGGCCGAGACGCTGGCGCCGGCCGTCGCCGAGCTCGCCGGGACGTAGGCCGCTCAGGAGGTGGGCAGGAGGTGGACGTGGCCGTCGTGCACCTCGTCGTCGGCCTGCCCGGGGCCGGCAAGACGACCAGGGCCAAGGAGCTCGAGGCCCGTCTGCGCGCGCTGCGGCTCACGCCGGACGAGTGGCAGCTGGGCCTGTTCCCCGAGGACGGCCCGACCGGATGGCGCTCGCCGGAACGGGCGGTCCACCGCGACCGGATCGAGGGCCTGCTGATCGACGTCGGGCTGCGGGCCGCGGAGCGGGGGCTCGACGTCGTCCTCGACTTCGGCCTGTGGAGCCGCGACGAACGCTCGGCCCTGCGCCGGCTCGCTGAGTCGGTGGGCGCCCGGGCCGAGGTCGTCTACCTGCCCGTCGGCCTGGCGGAGCAGCAGCGCCGGGTGGCCGCGCGGTACGCCGCCGACCCCGCGCAGTTCCTGCTGACGGCCGAGGAGCTCGAGGGCTGGCACGCCGTGTTCGAGGAGCCCGACGCCGACGAGCTCGGCGGTGGTCCGGTTCCGCCCGCGCCGCCCGGGAGCACCTGGCAGGGGTGGGCCGCCGCCCGCTGGCCGTCGTTGCCCGCGCGGTACGGCTCCTCCGCCTGAGACGGTCGTTCTAGGAGTTGGAGCAGTAGCGCACCTTCGACGAGGTCGACACGTACGAGGCCCGGACCCAGCTCCCGGTGCTGGTCAGGTACCACTGCTGGCCCGAGTCGGTGAAGCACTGCACCCGGAACCCCGCGCCCTTCGCGTACGTGCCGGCCTTCGCGTCCGTGGTCGTCGGGCCGACCCGCCGGTTGAGGGCGGAGGTCGCCTTCGCGGCGTAGGTGCCGTCGCTCGGGTCGCACGGCTGGACGGCCGCGCCCGTGACGCTGACGTAGCGGGCCGACACCCAGTTCGCGTCGCCCTCGCCGGAGACGAGGTACCAGCGCGGGTTCCCGCCGACCACCGTGCCCGGCACCTGGCAGTCGAGCGAGACCTCGGAGGAGTTCGGGAACGTGTAGTTCGCGGGCGCGTGGGTGCTGGGGCGGAGGTGGCCGATCAGCCCGCCCTGCGCGGCGACCACCCCGCGGGTGCTCGTGCCGGCGCTGGCCGGGAGGACGGGTGCGGCGAGGGTCGCGGCGGCGGTGGCGAGGGCCAGGACAGCGGCGGTGCTGGTGCGGTGCATGTCGGGGGAGAGGGTCGGAGACCGGCCCTGATACGCCCGTCCGGTCCCGTTCCCGTGGCTCTGCGCGCGCTGGACCGCTGCGCGTCGGCCGACGGCCGGTCCACCTCGGCCAGGAAGGGCAGGACCAGGTCGGCCAGCCGCTCGGGAGCCTCGAGGGCGACGTGGTGACCGACGCCGTCGAGCACGGCGGTGGTCACCCGGTCGGACACGGCCTGCATCGTCGTCGCCGTACGCGGCGCGCCCATCGCGTCCACGGCCAGCACCGGCGCCCGGAAGGTGCCGCCGGTGACCAGCGCCTGGATCTGCTCGCCCTCGGTGAGCGCCGAGGAGTAGAGCCCGTAGGTGCCGTGCCAGGCGTCCGGCGCCGAGTAGGCGCGCACGAGCTCGTCGAGGTCCTCCGGGGTCACGGCACCGGGAACCGCCGTCATCCGCGGGAACCACACCTCCTCGAGGTAGCGGCGCTCGCGACCGCCGAAGACGAAGTCCGCTGCACCCCGGCTGGCAAGGACACCGATGTGCCACACCCCGCCGTGCCCGACGTCGGCCAGCGCCTCGAAGCCGAAGCCCGGAAGGGTCGTCTCGACGGCGACGAGGCTCCTGACGTCGTCGGGGTGGGTGGCCGCGAGCCGGAAGACGGTGCCGCCGGCGATGTCCTGCCCGAGCAGGTGGACCGGGCCGAGGCCCAGCGCGGCGACCAGGGCGTGCAGGTCCTCGGCGACGGCGGCGCTCGTGAGGTCGCCGGGTCCGCGCCCCGAGTCGCCGAACCCGGGCAGGTCGACCGCGACCACCCGGTGCGACGGGGCGAGCCACGGGATCAGGCGGTGGAAGACCCACCACGTCTCCGGGAACCCGTGGACGAGCAGCACGGGCGAGCCCGAGCCGCCAGCGCTGACGTGGTGGAGCGCACGGCCGCGCACCTCGGTGGACCCGTGCTCGACGCCGGGGATGGTGGCGGGGTGGGTCGGCGCTGATCGAGGCACGGGAGCTCCTGACGTCGGATCGATGGACAACATGGTTGTCAGTCTTGAAGAAGGACAACGTGGTTGTCAAGACTGTCCGAGACCCCGTACGGTCGCCTCCGTGGACACGATCTCCGGCGCGGCCCTGGCGCTGCTGCTGCTGGAGGGGTTCGAGGCGATGACGGCGCAGGCGGTCGCCGAGCTCGAGCGGAGGGGCCACCCGGGGGTGACGACGACGCACCACTTCGCGCTGATGGCGATCGATGAGGGGGCGGGCGACGCGTCCGCGCTGGGGCGCCGCCTGGGGGTGTCCAAGCAGGCGGCCGCCAAGACGATCGGCGCGCTCGAGCAGCTGGGCTACGTGGAGCGGGTCAGCGACCCGGCCGACGCCCGGCGTCGGCCCCTGCGGGTGACGCCCCGGGGCTACGAGATGAGCGCGATCGGGGGAACGGCCTTCACCGCCCTGCGCGACCGGTTGGAGCAGGAGCTCGGGGCGGAGGCGATGGCGACGTTCGAGGCCGCGCTGCTGCGGGTGCCGAACCTGCGGCTCGGTGGCGTCACGCGCAGCTGCGGCGACGCAGGGGCGGTGCTGGTCAGTCGATCCTGAGGTCGAACGCGTCGCCGATGGCCATGGCGAGCTCGGCCTCCTGGTCGTCGAAGAGCAGGCCGATGGTCTCGCCCACCGCGTCCGCAGGGATGGTGGTGATGTTGTCGCAGCTCACGACGCTGTCGTGGTCGAGCCCGTTGCGAGGACCGACCTGAACCTCGCTGGCGATCCCACGGATCGTGCTGGTGATCGGGGCCACCGTCACCCAGCGGAGCAGGTGCAGCTTCGACGACCTGGTCAGGACGAGCGCCGGTCGCCGCTGGTCGAGCTGGACGACCACGATGCTGCGCACGGTGGCGCGCTGGTCCGGGTTCAGTCCAGCTCGGGGTGCGCGGCGGACCTGAGCAGCGGTTCGAGATCGGGGTACAGGGGCTCACCCCGTCGGGCGAGCTCGAGCATGACGGACTCCTCCGCGGCGTAGCGCTGCTCGCGCTGGAGCCGGGCGATCGTGCGCCGCACCGCGTCCGACCGGTTCTGCGCTCGCCCGGCGGCGACCTCGGCGTCGAGGGCCGCCAGCTCCGCGTCCTCCAGCCGTACGGCGATCTGCGTGGTCACGGCTCAAGCGTAGGCGGCGCCGTCAACCAATTGGTATGCGGACGGCGTCCCGCCTGGCGCTGCCGGTAGGCGCGGGTCTTGTGGCGGTTGCCGCACACCTCCATCGAGCACCAGCGGCCGCCGCCGCTGCGCGAGGTGTCGTAGAAGGCCCAGTGGCAGTCGTCGGAGGCGCAGAGCTTCAGCCGCTTCCACCGTCCGTCGGCGACGGCGGCAGCCACCGTCTCCACGAGCGCGTCGAGTCCGGACGAGCCGGTCGCCGCCTGCAGGCGCAGCCCGCGCTCAAGGTCGGACGCGAGCCGGACGGGGAAGCCTGCGAGCGCATCCGCGGCCGCACCTTCGCTCAGCAGCGCGGCGCGCAGCCCGGCGCGGAGTGCGCGTGCCTGCTCCAGGTCAGCCGGTCCGGCGGTGGCGGGCAGGTCGTGCTCGCCGAACCAGGACGCGAGGGCTTCCGCCGACGTCAGCGTGTCGTCGGCACGGTGCAGGGAGCCGAGCCGGAGGAACGTCCGCTCGTCGAGCGTGTTCACGAACTGCTCGACCACCACCAGTCCGACGTCTCCCGCACTCACGACACCACCATAGCGCGATGCCGGTGTTGACGAACGTCGACACCGGCTTTACGTTGTGCTGGTGTCGAACTCAACGCCGTCATCGCCGTCACCTGCGGTACGCCCGCTCGCGCTGCACGTGCCCGACGAGGCCCTGACCGACCTGCGCGACCGCCTCCGCCGGACCCGCTGGCCGGAGCGCGAGACCGTGTCGACCGACGACCGGGCCGACTGGTCGCAGGGGCCGCCGCTCGCCTACGTCCGAGCTCTGGTCGAGGCCTGGGAGGCGTACGACTGGCGCCGCGTCGAGGCCCGGCTGAACGCTCACGGGCAGGCGACGACGCAGATCGACGGCGCCGAGATCCACTTCCTGCACGTCCGCTCGCCGCGGCCGGACGCCCGGCCGCTGGTCATCACGCACGGCTGGCCGAGCTCGGTCCTCGAGCCGCTCGAGGTCATGGACGCGCTCGCGGACCCGGGCGACCCGGCGCAGCCCGCGTTCCACGTCGTGGCGCCGTCGCTGCCGGGCTTCGGGTTCGGCGGCCGGCCCTCGTCGACGGGCTGGAGCGCGGAGCGCACGGCCGACGCCTGGGCGGAGCTCATGACGCGGCTGGGCTACGACCGCTTCTACGCCGCAGGCGGCGACTGGGGCGCCCGCGTGACCGCCGGCCTCGCGATCCGGCACACCGCACGGGTGGCTGGGGTGCACAGCTTCACCCCGTACGTGCAGGCGCCGGACGACCCGGAGGCGTACGGCCCGCTCAACGATCAGGAGCGGGGCTGGCTGCGGGACCGCCAGGACTTCATGGACCACGGCCGGGGCTACTCGATCGAGCAGTCGACGCGTCCGCAGACGGTCGGCTACGCGCTGACCGACTCGCCCGTCGGGCAGCTGACCTGGGTGCTCGACAAGCTCTGGGCGTGGACCGACCACGAGGGCGACCCGGCCGAGGCCATCGACGTCCAGCGGATGCTCGACACCGTGAGCCTCTACTGGCTCTCGGCGACGGCCGCCTCGTCGGCCCGTTTCTACTGGGAGAACACCCCGCCGAACGAGGCCGGCGAGATCCCCGTGCCGAGCGCGGTGACGATCTTCCCCGCCGACATGGAGAAGCTGCCGCGTCCCTGGGTCGAGCACCGCTACACCGACCTGCGGTCGTTCCGGGTGGCCGGCCACGGCGGGCACTTCCCGATGCTCGAGGTGCCGGAGTCCTACGTCGACGAGCTGCGGGTCGGCCTGGGCGCGTTGCCGTGGTGAGCGCCGGCCCCAGTCGTGTGCCGGGAGCCCCGCCGGCTCTCCCCGGGGTCAGCCCTGCCGCGACGGCTTGCCGGTCACGACCGTGAGGTGCACGACGAAGCGGTAGACGGTTCCGTCGTTCAGCGTCGTGACGGCCTCGACGGTGTGCGTCCCGCGCTTCAGGCCCTTGACCTGGGCCATCCAGGCGGCCGCGACGTACGTGGCCGGCCCGGGCTTCGCCCCGAACACGGCGTCCTCGGGAAGAACCACGTGGCGCTGCGACGACACCTCGAAGAAGCGCGGGCGGTGGATGTCGGTGGCCGGTCCGCCGTCGACGCTGACGTCGATCGAGCGGACGTCCGCGAGGTCGTTCAGCACGCTCACCACGCAGCGACGCTGCTCCTGCGCGGTGCCGCCGTAGAAGGGCGGCTCCTCCGCCGAGCTGCAGTCCGCGTTGGCCATCACCAGGACGACCGGCCGTCCGACGTGCACCGTGCACGACATCTCGATCAGCCCGTCCGGGCCCTGCACCCCGCCGACGGGGGACAGCACCCGGTCGTGCCGGCCGACGTCCAGGCAGAGGTTCGCCGCACCGGCGAACGGGCTCTGGGACGCCGGCAGCGACAGGCTCTCGAAGAACCAGTCGCCGACGATGCGACCACCGCTGCTCCCCGCGACGTGGTCCGCGGGGACCACCCGGGCGTGGTGCGACCGGCGTGCCGAGTCGTCGGCGGTGGCGGTCGGTGCGAGCAGCGTCGCGAGGGCGACGGCGGCGACCAGCACGCGGAGGATCCTGCTCATGGTCCTGCTCCTCGGTCTCGGCGGACGGGCGTCAGCGGCGTCGGCGTACGGGTCGGATTCAGGCGGTGAGGGGACGCTAGACCGGTCCGTGCACCCCCGGGCAGCACGCGAACCCGTACTGGCGGGCGGGGGGCTCCCACCCCGCCGGGGCGAGGGCCAGGCAGGGTAGGCGCATGACCACCTGGCTGATCACCGGCTGCTCCACCGGCCTCGGGCGCGCGTTCGCCCAGGCCGTCCTCGACCGCGGGCAGAACGTCGTCGTCACGGCGCGCGACGTCGCCTCCGTGCAGGACCTCGCCGACGCCCACCCGGACACCGGGCTGGCGGTGGCCCTCGACGTCACCGACGACGCCCAGGTGGCCGCGGCCGTGCAGGCCGCGGAGGAGAGGTTCAGCGGGGTGGACGTGCTCGTGAACAACGCCGGCTACGGCTACCGGGCCGCGCTGGAGGAGGGCGTCGACTCCGACGTCCGGCGGCTGTTCGAGACGCACGTGTTCGGCACCGTCCGGACGACCAAGGCCGTGCTGCCCGCGATGCGCGCGCGGCGCTCGGGCACGATCGTCAACCTCTCCTCGATCGGTGCGCGGGTCGCGCCGGAGGGTTCGGGCTACTACGCGGCCGTGAAGTCGGCGGTGGAGTCGCTCACGCTGGCGCTGCGCAAGGAGGTGGCCCCGCTCGGGATCACCGCCATGGTGGTCGAGCCGGGCGGGTTCCGCACCGACTTCGCCGGGCGCTCGCTGACCCAGTCGGCCGAGCCGATCGCCGACTACGCCGACACGGCGGGCAAGCGCCGCAAGGAGAACGACACCGTCCACGGGACGCAGCCGGGCGACCCGGCCAAGGCCGCCGCCGCGCTGATCGAGGCGGTCGAGTCGGACGCGCCGCCGTACATGCTGCTGCTCGGCAACGACGCGTCGGACTCGTTCCGCACGGCGCTGCACACCCTGCTCGACGAGGTGGACGCGTGGGAGACGCTGAGCCGGAGCACCGACTTCGACGACTGAGCCGGCGCGGTCAGCCCCCGCCTCAGAGGGTGCCCTCCTCGAACACGAGCATCTCGGTCCCCTTGGGCGCGTAGTTCGCGAGGTCGGCCGCGGCCGCCTGGCCCTCGGGCGACCCGAGGCCCTGCTGCAGCTCGGCCATCGAGGCGAACGTGTACGCGCTGGCCTGGTGGTAGGTCGACGGCCCGCCCGGCGCGCCGATCGGCCCCAGGTTCCGCGTGATCGCCTGCAGCCCCGCGACGGCGCGGACGAGGGGCAGGTGGTGCTCGACGTAGTAGGCGTCGAACGCCGCGGCGTCGGGCGGGGCGGGGTAGAGCACGAGCAGCTTGGCGGTCATCGGGGTTCCTCCTCGTGGGGATCCCTCATCGTCCCGCCGCGGCCCCGTCGGGGCCAGCCCCCTGCGAGGGCGACGGCTGGTCGCGAGCGACGGCACCGTCACTCCCGCCGGAACCTGACCGCCAGCACGACCCACACCGCGCACATCCCCGCGAACACCACGGCGAGAGAGCCGGTGATGATCACCGCGAGCCAGACGCCGGCGACCGAGTCGATCCGGGCGTCGGCGGGTCGGGCCGGCCGGTAGCGGACGTCGACCACGTCACCCTCGGCGTACGACGGCGGGCTGCTCGCCGTGCCGGAGACGAAGTCGACGTCGCGCCCGTCGGCCGTGGTGAAGAAGATCCGCGGGGCGTACGCGATGGTGCAGACCCGGCGGTCCTCGTCGTCCTGGTCGTCCTCGCAGCTCTGGCGGGCGACCAGCTCGACGACCTGGCCCGTGGCGACGACGCTGTCGGCGAGGAACGCCCGGGTGCGGACCACGTTCACGACGCAGATGATCGTCAGCACCACGGCGAGGCCTCCGAGCGCGACCGCGACGAGGCGGAACGCGCGCCCGAAGGACATGGCGCCGGACGCTAGCAGCGACGCGGCTCCCGCACAGCCCTCAGAGGCCGACCAGCTCCGCGCTGCGGTCCCACAGGCCGCGCGCCAGGTCCGCGTCGCGGGCCTGCGGGTTGCTCTTGGCGACCTTGTTGCGCTCGAAGTACTGCCCCGTCGGCCAGGCGCGTCCGGGCTCCTGCGTCGCGAGCCAGACCAGCCCCTTCGCCCCGCGCTCCGGGCTGATCGTGAACAGGTTCTTGATCACCGGCGTGTGGTAGACGAAGCGCATCGGGTGGGTGGTGTCGCTGGCGAAGCTCGTGCCGACGATCCCGGGGTGGAACGCCGCGGCGGCGATGCCGTCGGCGCGGTGGCGGCGGTCGAGCTCACGGGTGAAGAGGATGTTCTCGAGCTTGCCGTTCCCGTACGCGCGGTCGGGGCTGTAGCCGCGCTCGAGCTGCAGGTCGTCGAGGTCGACGTGGCCGAAGAGCCGCGCGGCGATGCTCGCGGTCTGCACGACCGTCGCGTCGCTGCTGACCAGGGTCGGCATGAGCAGGTTCGTCAGCAGGAACGGCGCCAGGTGGTTGACCTGGAAGGTCCGCTCGAAGCCGTCGACGGTGAGCGCGCGGTGCCCCATGATCCCGCCGGCGTTGTTCGCCAGGACGTCGATGCGCGGGTGGTTCGCGCGCAGGTCGTCGGCCAGCCGGCGCACGTCGGCCAGGTCGGAGAAGTCGCTCGTGTACGCGGTCGCGCCCAGCTCGCCCGCGACGGCTGCGGTCTTGGCCTCTGAGCGGCCGACGAGGACCACCTCGTGCCCCTCCGCGTGGAGGCGCCGGGCCGCGGCGGCCCCGATGCCGTCGCTCGCGCCGGTGATGACGATGGTCGTGCGGTCCATGCGGCGGAGCCTCCGGGGTTCGGTCGAACGTCCCGCACAGGGTGCCGGAAGCCACCAACTCCCTCGCGGCTGTGCGCCAGTCCCCGGTTTCGTGCGGGAGCCGGCTTCTTCGACGCCCAGCTGGGGGCTAGGCAGCGTCCATAGGCTGTCCGCATGGACCCCACCGGGGCTGGCCGGCAGCGCGGGTTCCGCGCGCCCGGGGCCGGTGGCCCGGAGGGTCCCGACACGATCGACACCCGCCCGTCCGGCGAGCCGGACCCGAGCCCCACGACGGGCACGGGCGAGGGTCCGGGCCGCGGACGTACGGCGTCCTGGCGCTGGCTCGTCGCGGCGGGCGCCGTGCTCGTCGTGGCCATGGCCGTCATCGGGACCCTCGCCTTCCGCCTCGGGTCGACCTCCGCCGCCCTCGACGCGCAGAGCCCCTCGCCGTCGCCCACGCCGAGGCCGAGCGCGACGCCGCTGCCGACGACCGACCTCTACCGCCAGGTGGTGCCGTCCGTCGTGCTGATCACCACCGCCAAGGGCGCGCTCGGCACCGGGACGGTCGTCACGGACAAGGGCCTGGTCCTCACCGCGAACCACGTCGTCGCCGACGGCGGGGCCGTGACGGTCGTGTTCGCCGACGGAACGCGGAGCCCGGCCAAGGTGGCGTCCACCAACCCGAAGAACGACACCGCGACGCTGACGCCGCAGAAGCTGCCCGAGGTCGTCGTGCCCGTCGCCCTCGGCGGCGGGACCGCGGTCGGGACCGACGTCGTCGCCATCGGCAACCCGCTGGGCCTGCAGGACAGCACGACCACCGGCGTCGTCTCCGGCCTCGGCCGCACGAGCCGGACCGAGACCGGGACGGTCAAGGGCCTGATCCAGTTCGACGCGGCGGTCAACCCGGGCAGCTCGGGCGGTCCGCTGCTCGACCGGCAGGGCCTGCTCGTCGGGGTGGTCATCTCGATCGCCGACCCGGGCAAGGACGAGGCGTGGGCCGGGATCGGCTTCGCAGTGCCGATCGGCAGCGCGCTCGGCGGTGGTGGGGACGGCCCCGGACCAGGAGGAGGACCGCAGATATGACGCAGGCACCCGACCCGCACGCGTGGTCGCGCGCGAGCGTGGAGCAGCAGCGCCAGCAGCAGGAGGAGGCCCGTCCACCCGCCGCGGGCAGCGCGAACCCGCTCGAGCAGGTCCTCTTCGAGGTCAAGCGCACGATCGTCGGGCAGGACGTGCTGCTGGAGCGGATGGCGGTCGCGATGCTCGCCGGCGGCCACCTGCTCGTCGAGGGCGTGCCGGGCCTCGCCAAGACGCTGGCGGTGAAGTCGCTGGCCGGCGCGATCGGCGGGGCCTTCCAGCGCATCCAGTTCACCCCGGACCTCGTGCCCGCCGACCTCGTCGGGACCCGCGTCTACCACCAGCGGACCGGCGAGTTCGAGACGACGCTCGGCCCCGTCTTCGCGAACCTGCTGCTCGCCGACGAGATCAACCGCGCCCCGGCCAAGGTGCAGAGCGCGCTGCTCGAGGTCATGCAGGAGCGCCAGGTGACCATCGGGCGCGAGACGCACCGCGTGCCGGAACCGTTCCTGGTCATGGCGACGCAGAACCCGATCGAGTCCGACGGCACGTATCCGCTGCCCGAGGCGCAGGTCGACCGCTTCATGATGAAGGTCCTCGTCGGCTACCCGTCCTCGCCCGAGGAGCACGCCATCGTCGAACGGGCCCTGCAGCCCGCGCCGGCGCCGCAGGTGATGCTGCAGCCGGCCGACCTGGTCGCCATGCGCGAGCAGGTCGAGCGCGTCTACGTCGACCCGGCGATCGTCGACTACGCCGTACGCCTCGTGGCCGCGACCCGCTCGCCCGCTTCGGTCGGGCAGGGCGACCTGGAGCGCTACGTCACGTACGGCGCCAGCCCGCGGGCCAGCATCGCCCTGGTGCTCGGTGCCCGGGCCCTCGCGTTCCTGCGTGGGCGCGACTACGTGCTCCCGCACGACGTCGACGAGATCGGCCTCGACGTGCTGCGCCACCGCGTCGTGCTGTCGTACGAGGCGCTGGCCGACGGCCTCGACGCCGACACCGTCCTGGTCCGGGTGCTGCGCGCGGTCGCGGCCCCGGACGTGGTCCTCCAGGGCTGAGCGGAGGAGACCGTGACCGTCACCCCGGAGACCCTCGGGACCGCGCCCGCGCGGCCCACGGCTCCGGACGCGCTCCTGCACCGGCTGGAGTGGACGGTGCTGCGCCAGCTCGACGGCCGCCTGCAGGGCGCCTACCGCAGCCCGCGGCGCGGCAGCGGGATGGACCTCGCCGGGCTGCGCGCGTACGCCGAGGGCGACGACGCCCGCCACATCGACTGGAACGTCACCGCCCGGCTCGATGAGCCGCAGGTGCGCGAGTTCAGCGAGGACCGCGAGCTCACCGCGTGGCTCGTGCTGGACCGTTCCGCCTCGATGGGGGTGGGCGGCGCCCGCTCGGGCGAGGGTGCCGCGCGCGGCAAGGCCGACGTGCTCACCGAGCTGGCCCTGGTCCTCGCCCGGCTCCTCGGGCGCAGCGGCAACCGGGTCGGCGCGGTCCTGTACGGGTCGGGCGCCCCGCGCGTGGTGCCGCCGGGCAGCGGCCGCAACCAGGCGCTGCGCATCGCCCGCGAGCTCGGGCGCGACGACGTCTCCGCTGCGGCACCGGTCCCACCGCCGGCCCGCGGGTCGAGGTGGCGCCCCCGGCGCTCGCGGGCGCGTACGCCGGCAGCCGGCAGCACGACCGACCTCGCCGCGATGCTCGGCACCGTGGCCGGTCTGGCCCGGCGCAACCTCGTGGTCGTGGTCTCCGACTTCATCGGCACGGGCGACTGGCAGCGGCCGCTGGTCCGGCTGGCCCACCGCAACGAGGTGGTCGCGCTGCGGGTCGTCGACGCCGCCGACGAGGCGCTGCCCGACGTCGGACTCGTCGTCGTGGAGGACGCGGAGACCGGCGAGCAGCTGCTCCTCGACTCGGGCGACCCGTGGTTCCGGGCGCGGTTCGACGACGGGGTGGCCCGCCGCGACGACGACCTGCGGACCGGGATGCGGCAGGCGGGCGTCCCGCTGCACCGCGTCGACACCGCCGCGGACTTGGTGACCACGCTCGTCGAGGTCGTGGGACGCACCCGGCAGCCCGTCCGGGGCGGCGCCTCGTGAACGCGTCGGCCGGTCCGGGGCTGACCCTGGCGCACCCGGTGCTCCTCGTGGTCGGCCTCCTGGTGACGGCTGCGCTCGTCCTCGGCGCGCTGCGGCTGACCCGCAGCCGTTCCGCGGCGCTGGCGGCGGCCGGGGTCGCCGCACCGGGTGGACGAGGGCTCCCGCTCGGGCGCTGGCTGACGCTCGGCGGGGTCCTCCTCCTGGCGCTCGCGTGGGCGGGCCCGGCGGCGGCGCTGCCCGTCGGCCGCAGCGCGGGCACGGTGATCCTGGCCATGGACGTCTCGGGAAGCATGGGGGCCACCGACGTCGCGCCGTCCCGGCTCGCGGCAGCCCAGCGCGCGGCGACCGCGTTCATCGACGCGCAGCCCGAGAACGTCGACATCGGCGTGGTCGGCTTCGACCAGGGCGCGCTGACGACGTCCCTGCCGACCGCGGACCGCGACGTCTCGCGGGCGGCCGTCGCCAGCCTGCGCCTGTCCGGCGGCACGTCGCTCGCCTCGGCGATCCTCGGCTCGCTCAGCGCCGTCACCGGCAAGACGGTGACGCTCGGGCGCGACGGTTCCCGGCCCGACATCGGCCGCTGGACCTCGGCGACGATCGTGCTCTTCTCCGACGGCGGCGGCGGGCAGGCGGCCGGCGGGGCCGACGACGCGGACGCCGCCGCCGCGCTGGCGCAGGACGCCGGCGTGCACCTCGAGACCGTCGGCGTGGGCACGGCGGCCGGCGCGGACGTGAAGGTGGACGGCTACGCCCTGCACACCGCGCTCGACGCGGACCGGCTGACCGCCCTCGCGCAGACGACCGGCGGCGCGTACCACCCCGCCTCCGACGCCGCCGAGCTCGACGGCGTCGCCTCCGGCATCGACCTGCGCCTCACCGTCTCCCGCCAGGACGTCCCGCTGGCCGGCGGCGTGGTGGCCGCCGCGCTGGCCCTCCTGGTCGCGGGCGCCGCCCTCACCACCCTGCGCACCGGGAGGCTGGTGTGACCCTCACCTGGCCCTGGGCCCTCCTCACGCTGCTGGCGGTGCCGCTCCTGCTGGCGCTCGCCTGGCTCGTCCGGCGCCGACGCCGGCAGGCCGCCGTCCGGGTCACCTCGATCGCGCTCGTCCGCGAGGCCCTGCCCACGCGTACGCGCCGGGTGCGGCTGCTTCCCGGCCTGCTGCTCCTGCTCGGGCTCGTGCTGCTCGGCGTCGGCGCCGCCCGGCCGCAGGCGCGCGTACCGGTCGCCTCGGACTCGACGACGATCATGCTCGCGATGGACGTGTCGGGGTCGATGTGCTCGACCGACGTCGACCCGAACCGCATCACCGTCGCCCAGCAGGCGGCGATCAAGTTCATCGAGGCGGAGGGCGGCGACGTCCGGATCGGCCTGGTGGCCTTCGCCGGGGTCGCCGGCGTGCAGGTGCCGCCGACGACCGACACCGACGCGCTCGTCACCGCCATCAACGGCCTCTCGACCGCGCGCGGGACCGCGATCGGCTCGGCGATCCTGACGTCGGTCGACGGCATCGCGACCGTCGACCCGACGGTGGCGCCGAGCGGGGTGGACGCGGAGACGGCGCAGCGCGACGGCTTCGCCCCCGACGTGATCGTGGTGCTCACCGACGGCGCCAACACGCAGGGCCCCGAGCCGTCCGTCGCCGCGGAGACCGCCGCGGTCCGCGGCCTGCGGGTCTTCACGATCGGCTTCGGCACGACCACCCCGAGCCGGATGGCGTGCACCGGGCAGCAGGCCGGGGGCTGGGCGGGCGGCGGCGGGTACGGCGGCGTCGGTGGCGGGGGCGGACGGTTCGGGGGGCGCAGCCCGCTGGTCATCGACGAGGACGCGCTGAAGGGCGTGGCCAAGACGACCGGCGGGCAGTACTACCGCGCCGAGAACGCCGACCAGCTCGCCGACGCGCTCGGCGACCTCCCGAGCCACGTCACCGTCGCCCGCAAGAACGTCGACGTCGCGTCCTGGTTCGCCGGGGCCGGCGGCCTGCTCGTCGTCGCCGCGCTGTCCCTCTCGCTGTGGTGGTCGCGCGTCCGTACGGTGCGCTGACCCCGCCCGCCGGCTCCGCCTCGCACGGCCCCCGCTTCGCACGGCGCGGGTCTGGTCACCGGTTTCTCACGTTCACGTGAAAGTCCACGGTGCACGCACGGAACTGGTGCTTCCCGCAGCAGATCTGCTGGGTGGAGCATCGGTTTCTCACGTGAATGTGAAGAACCTGGGACTCGACCTGCCGCGAGGAGCGGGAACCCGACCCGCCGATGAGCGGGGGAGCGCGGCAGGGTCTCCTGGAGCAGCCCACGCACCAGGAGGACCGATGTCGTACCAGGCCTACCTCGACGCGCTCGAGACGAAGACGGGGCGTACGCCCCAGCAGCTCCTTGACGAGGCCGCGGAACGCGGGTTCGGCCCGCAGACCAAGGCCGGTGAGGTGGTGGCCTGGCTGGCGGAGACGTACGGGGTCGGCCGCGGGCACGCCATGGCCTTCCACGGCGTGCTCAAGAACGGGCCCGTGGCGCCCGAGAAGCACGTGGGCACGACCGGCAGCCACCGCGACGAGTCCGCCGTCCTGCGCCTCGACGGGATCGCCGCGCGCTGAGCGACCGGTTGCGCGGCGCCGACCCCGTATTCTGCTGAGCCGGAGTACATTTCGCTCCGCATCGTCCTCGGGGGATCGACGAAGGAAGCCGCATGCCTGCCGAGCGCCACCCCCACCACGGACGGTCGTCGTGACCGCTGCCGCCCGCCGTGGCCGCGCACGCTCGGCGTGGGGCTCGTGGCGCCGGCCGGGCCTCGAGCTCGCCGCCTGGGTCGTGGCCACCGCCGCGCTGACCGCCTACCTGCTCACCACGTCGGCGACGGACGGCTGGCGCCTCGTCGTCGGGAACCTCGCGCTCGCGGTGGCGCTGCTCTACGGGTGCAGCCGGTGCCTGCTCCGGGCCTGGCGCAGCGACGAGACCCGCCGGTCGTGGGTGCTGGCCTCGGTGGCGCTGGGGCTGGCCACGGTCGGCCAGCTGCTGTTCGCGAGCTCCCTGCTGACCGGCGAGCTGCCCTCGCCCTCGTCGGTCACCGACCTGGTGGCCTACCTCGGCGCCGTGCTGCCCCTGCTGGTGGCCCTGCTGATCTTCCCGCGCCCGCCGCAACGCCTGATCTCGCGCTTCCGCAGCGTGCTCGACGCCCTCGTCATCACCGCGGCCGTCGTGCTGGTCAGCGAACGCACCGTCCTGCGGGCCCTGCGCGGCTCGGTCGACATGAGCAGCGCCACCGGCTGGGCGACCCTGGCCTACCCCGTCGCCGACATCGCCCTGTGCGCCGTCGTCCTGACCCTCGGCATGCGTCAGCCGCCCCGCTGGCACCTCACCTGGGCCTGCATGGGCGCGGGCCTGGTGACCTGGGCGGTCACCGACAGCATCTACGTCCGCCTCCTCGCCGAGGGCGCCACCGGCCTCACGGGCGGGCCGCTGGTCGTCGGCTGGATCGCGGCCCCGGTGCTCATCGGGATCGCGACGCTGGTCCCGACGGAACGGACGCTGCGCCGCCGCGACCTGGAGCTGGCCGGCCAGCTCGTGCCGTACGTCCCGGTGCTGGCCGCGGCCGTCGTCCTGGCCCTGCAGGTCGTCCGCGACGACCCGTTCCTGCTCTTCGTCGGGGTGCTGCTGCTCGTCGCCGTCGCCGTGCGCCAGGTGATGATCGTCTACGAGAACCTGACGCTCACCCGCGGGCTGGAGCAGAAGGTCGCCGAGCGCACGGCCGAGCTCGCCACCCTCGGCTCGATCGTGACGTCGTCGCGCGACGCGATCATCGGCTTCGGCCTCGACGGCGCTGTCACCGCCTGGAACCCGGCGGCCGAGTCGCTCTTCGGCCTCTGCGCGTCGGAGGCGATCGGGCGCGGCAGCGGCTTCCTGCCCGAGCCCAACCGGCGCAGCGTGGACGCGCGGTTGCAGGCGGCGCGGCGCGGCGAGCCGCTGGAGGCGTACGAGATCGTCTGGCAGCGGCCCGACGGCAGCGAGGTCCCCGTCGCCCTCACGGTCTCGCCGGTGCACGAGGGCGGCGTCGTCACCGGCATCTCCTTCTCCGCGCAGGACATCACCGAGCGGCGCCGCGCGGCCCAGGTCCTCGAACAGGCGCGCGAGGACGCGCTGCAGTCGGCCCGGGCCAAGTCGGAGTTCCTGGCGACCATGAGCCACGAGATCCGCACGCCCATGAACGGCGTGATCGGCCTCGTCTCGCTGCTGCTCGACACCGACCTGGACGCGCAGCAGCGCGACTACGTCCAGGGTGTGCACCACGCCGGGCAGGCCCTGCTGGACGTCATCAACGACATCCTCGACTTCTCCAAGCTCGAGGCCGGCAAGCTCGTGCTCGACGCCGACGACGTCGAGCTGCGCCGCCTGGCCGAGGAGGTCGGCGACCTCCTCGCGCCCGCCGCGTACGCCAAGGGGCTCGAGCTCATCGTCGACGTCGACCCCGCGACGGTCCCGGTGGTGCGGGGCGACCACGTGCGCCTGCGCCAGGTCCTGCTGAACCTCGCCTCCAACGCCGTGAAGTTCACCGCCGAGGGCGAGGTCCAGATCCGGGTCTCGTCGAGGCCGTCGACCCTCCAGGACCCCGCCGACGGGCAGGCCGGGGCGGACGGCGAGCGGGTGGTCGTGGTCGTCGAGGTCGTCGACACCGGGATCGGGGTCGCGCCGGAGGACCAGGACCGGCTGTTCGAGTCCTTCGCGCAGGCCGACGCGTCGACCACGCGGCGCTACGGCGGCACCGGTCTCGGCCTCGCGATCTGCCGGCGCCTGGTCGAGGCCATGGGCGGCACGATCGGCGTCACCAGCGAGATGGGCGCCGGCAGCACCTTCTTCTTCCACGTGCCGCTGCCGGTCGGGCGGCCGGTCGTCGGCGGGGACGCCCCCTACGCCGCGCCCGCCGTGCTTCCCGAGGGTCTGCGGGCGCTGGTGGTCGACGACAACGCGACGAACCGCACGATCGTCACCGCGCAGCTGTCGTCGTGGGGCGTGCAGGTCGACGTCGCCGAGGGGGCCGAGGAGGCGCTCGCCGCGCTCCGCGCCCGGGCGGGCACCGACCCGTACGACCTCGCCGTCCTCGACCTGCTGATGCCCGACGTCGACGGCCTGGAGCTGGGACGCCGCGTCGTCGCCGACCCGGCGCTGACCGGGCTGCCGATGATCATGCTCAGCTCCGCCCCGCGCCCGGCGCCCGAGGAGGTCGCCTCCGCCGGTGTCTCGACCTGGCTCAGCAAGCCCGTGCGGGCGGACGCGCTCCGCTCGGCGGTCGCCGCAGCCGTGACCGGCACCCGGCCGGACGACGTCGAGCCCGTGGTGGCGGCGCCCGTGCGCCTGCCGGCACCCGCCTCGCGCGGACGGGTGCTCGTCGTCGAGGACAACGAGCTCAACCAGGTGGTCGCGCGCGGGCTCGTCGAACGGCTCGGCTTCGGCGCCGACCTGGCGGCAAACGGCGTCGAGGCCCTCGACGCCCTGCGCCGCCAGACCTACGACCTGGTGCTCATGGACTGCCACATGCCGGTGATGGACGGCTTCGCGGCGACGGCCCGCATCCGCGAGGCGGAGCGCGGGGGCACGCGGATGCCGGTCGTCGCGCTGACCGCCAGCGCGACCGTGGCCGACCGCGAGCGCTGCCTCGCTGCGGGGATGGACGACTACCTGGCCAAGCCGATCGAGCCGGGGCGGCTCGCCGACGTGCTCGAACGGTGGGTGCCGGCCGCGCGGACCGCGGCGCCCCAGGCCGTCGAGCCGGACGTCCGCTCCGGACCCCACCTCGTCGACCAGCGCGGCACGGACGTCGACCGGATCGACGTGGAGCAGATCGAGGGCCTCGCCGAGCTGCGCACCGCGCAGGGCGAGAGCCTGCTGGCGACCTTCATCGCCTCCTTCGCGCGCCGGGCCGACGACCGGCTCGCCACGATCCGTACCTGCGTGGCGCGCGGCGACGACGACGCGCTCGTCATGGCCGCCCACGAGCTCAAGGGCTCGGCGGCGACGATCGGCGCGGTCCGGGTGGCCGCGCTGTGCGCCGACCTCGAGGAGGCCGGGCCGGCCGCGCTGGCCGACCGGCCGGACCTGGTCGACGTCCTGGCCCTGGAGCTCCGGCTCGCCCTGCACGCCCTCGACGAGATCGGGCGCCGGGCCGCCTGAGCCAGCGGGACGTCGCGAGACGCGGCCCGGGCGGCAGTCCTCAGACGGCTCGCGGCTCGACGTCGTGGACGACCCAGACGTTGGGCTCCACGTAGGTGCCGCGGCCGTCCTGCACGGCCAGCGGCGCGAGCCCGCCGGGCACGACGTAGCGCCCGGACCCCGGGAGCGGGTCGTCGACCCAGCCGCGCCAGTCCTCGGTCGTGCCGGTGATCGTCATCGACGCGGCGGCGACCCCGAGCACCCGCGCGCCGAAGCGCAGGTGGGTGCGCAGCCACGGGTCGAACGCCTCGCCGTCGTCCCCCAGCCAGGTGAGGTAGTCCGCCATGTCCACCAGCGGGTAGTGCTGCTTGAGCACCGGCCGGACGGGGGCGATCAGGGCCGGTACGCCGGACTCCGCGGTGAGCTCCCGCAGCGCGCGGACGAGGCGGACGGCCAGCCCTCGCCGCGACGCGTCGGAGGCCACCGTGATCGACAGGGCCGTCGCCGCGGTCGCCCGCCGGCCGGAGCGCTGGAGGTCAGCGGCCCGCGTGACGGCGTCGTCCCAGCCGGCCGGCAGGTCCTCGGGCGTGCCGTCCCAGTCCAGCGGCAGGGAGAAGGCCACGCCGCGCACCCGGTCCTCGGCGTCGACCGCCACGACCTGGTGCTCGGGGGCGCCCGCGACGAGGGCGTCCAGCTGCTCGTCGTGGCCCGGGTGCCCGGCGAGCATGAACATCGGCCAGCGCGAGGACAGCAGCGCCCCGATCTCGTCGACGAGGTCGGGCCGCTCGGCCAGGCTCACGAGCCGCAGGTCGTCCGCCGCCACCTGGCGCGGGTAGGGCGGGTCGGCTGGGAGCCGCCCGTGGCGGTAGTCGGCGACGCTGTAGCTCTGCACGTCGAGACCGGAGACGGTGCTGCGCGGGCCGAAGAGCCAGCCGGCCCAGCGGCCGATGCCGTGCTCGTCGTTGTAGGCGCAGGTGTCGAACCCGATGACGACCCGGCCCGCCTCGAGCCGCCGGCGGATCTCCGAGGCCATCAGGAGCAGCGCCTGGGAACGGCGGCGCTCGGGGTCCACGAAGATGTAGCCGAGGTAGCACAGCGCACCACGGGCGACCGCGTCCGGGAAGCGGCTCCAGTAGTAGGACGGGTTGATCCACGGCACGGCCGTGAGGTCGTACGTCAGCGTCGTCAGCCCGCAGGGGTGGCCGTCGTCGTCGCGCACCACGACCTTGGTGATGCGGGGGTCGGCCATCTCCTCGTCGAACTCGGCGCGGGTGAGGACGTGGCGCGCCGCGGCCCGGGTCAGCAGGGGAGCCATCGCGTTGAGGTACAGCGGGTGCAGGACCTCCAGGTCTTGGCCCTCGACAACGGTCTCCGCACGGACCTGCACGTCCGGAGCATAGGGCCCGTCGGCCGAGGACCGGACAAATACGGGTGGCAGCCACCCCCGACGTGATCTCTCCCACAGCGGGGCGCTCGGCGATATCGTGCCGTCGTGCCTGAGGGGGTCGGGGGTCAGCCGTCGGGGCAGGGGCCGAGCCGGGTCATCCGCACGCCGGACCACCGGCTGCGGGTGTTCGTCTCCTCGACGCTGCGCGAGCTCGTGCCGGAGCGCCGCGCCGTCCGGGCGGCGGTCGAGTCGCTGCACCTGTCGCCGGTCATGTTCGAGCTGGGCGCACGCCCGCACCCGCCCCGCGAGCTCTACCGCGCCTACCTCGACCAGAGCCACGTCTTCGTCGGCATCTACTGGGAGAGCTACGGCTGGGTCGCGCCCGAGGAGGAGGTCTCCGGGCTGGAGGACGAATACCGGCTCTGCGGCCCCAAGCCCAAGCTCATCTACGTCAAGACGCCGGCCAAGGGGCGCCAGGAGCGGCTGGAGACGCTCCTCGACCGGATCCGCGCGGACGACACGGCCTCCTACAAGTCCTTCGACACCCCCGACGAGCTGCGGCGGCTCGTCACCGACGACCTCGCGCTGATGCTCACCGAGCGCTTCGAGGCGTCCCTCGTCCCCGGGCCCGCTGCCGGCCCCGTGCCGGCGCCGGACCCGCCCCCCGAGCCCGTCCACGGGGGAGGTGGCGGCGAGGACGGGCGCAGCGAGGACCCCGACGGTCAGCACCGGCCGACGTGGCCCCGGGTCTACACGGCGCTGGTCGGCCGCGACCGCGAGCTGGCCGAGCTCTCCGCGCTGCTCGCGCGGCCTGACCGGCAGCTGGTGACCCTCCTCGGGCCGGGCGGCATCGGCAAGACGCGGCTGGCCCTGGCGGTCGGCGAGCAGGCCGCCCGGGAGGGACGGGCCACGTACGTGGGGCTGGCTACCCTCGCCGAGCCCGCGGGGGTGCTGCCCGCCGTCGGCGAGGCGCTCGGCCTGCCCGAGACCGCGGAGCCGGGCGAGGGTGCTGTGGTCCGCGCGCTGGTCGACGCGCTCCGGGACCGGACCGAGCTGGTGGTCCTGGACAACGTCGAACACGTCGTCGACGGCGTCGCCGGGCTGGGCGACGTCCTCGAGGCGTGCCCCGGGCTCAGCGTGCTGGCGACGAGCCGGACCCCGCTGCGCCTCGAGGCGGAGCAGGAGTACCCGGTCGCCGCCCTGGCGGCACCGCGGCGCGGGGCCGGCGTGGACGAGGTGGCCGGCTCCGACGCCGTCCGGCTGTTCGTCGACCGGGCGTGCACGGTACGGCCGCGGTTCGCGCTGACGCCCGACAACGCCGACGAGGTCGCCGAGCTCGTGCGCCGCCTCGACGGGCTGCCGCTCGCCCTCGAGCTGGCCGCCGCCCGGACCCGGCTGATGTCCCCGGCCGACCTGCTGCGCCGCCTCGACCGCCGCTTCGAGCTGCTGGCCGGCGGACCGCGCGACACCCCGAGCCGGCAGCAGACGCTGCGCTCCACCATCGCCTGGAGCGTCGACCAGCTCGGTCCCGACGAGCGTCGGGTACTGGACGCGCTCGCCGTCTTCGAGCGCGGCTGCTCGCTGGAGGCCGCCGAGGCGGTGTGCGGGGTGGTCGAACCCGACCGGCCGGACGCCGGGGCCGTCGACGTCGTCGAGGTCATGTCGGTTCTCGTCGAGGACAACCTGGTCGTGGCCTACGACCTGCTCGGCGAGAGCCGCTTCACCCTGCTCGACTCGATCCGCGCGTACGCCCGCGAGGTCCTCGAGGCCGGGGGACAGGACGACGCGGTGCACCAGCGGCACGCCGCGCACTACCGCGCGCTCGCCGAACGCGCCAAGGACCAGCTGACCGGTGCCGAGCAGCGCACCTGGCTGAACCGGCTCGAGGCCGAGCACGACAACCTGCGGGCGGCCCTGCGGTGGTTCGACGACCACGGGGACGGCGACGCGCTGGTCGCCACCGCCTCCGCGCTGCTCTACTTCTGGTGGATCCGCGGCCACGCCCGCGAGGGCCGCCAGTGGCTGTGCCGGGCGGCCGAGGTGGTCGATGACACCCACCCGCTGCGCAGCGTGGCGCTCGGCGGCGTCGGCACCCTCACCTGGCTGCAGGGCGACTACCCGGCGGCGCGGGAGGCGTACGAGGCGTCCCTGACGGCCGCCCGGACGACCGGCGACGAGGCCCAGATCGCCTCCGCCCTCGGCAACCTCGGGGTCATCGCGCTCGAGCTCGGGGAGCTCGGGCGGGCCGGGGAGCTGCTCGAGGAGTCGCTCGCGACCAACCGCCGGATCGGCAACCGCGTCCAGACCAGCCGGACGCTGATCAACCTGTCCCTGGTGCGCATCGCGGGCGACGACTTCGCCGGGGCCCGCACCCTGCTCGAGGAGTCCGTCGCGCTGAACCGCCGCCTCGGCGACACCTGGGGGCTCGCGACGGCGCTGATCAACCTCGGCGACGTGCACCGAGCCGAGGGCGAGCTCGACGAGGCGCAGGCCCGCTTCGCGGAGAGCATGCGGCTCGCCCAGGGCATCGACGACCGCGAGTGCGTCGCGTACGCGCTGGAGGGCGCGGGCACGGTGGCGGCGGCCCGGCAGGACCTCGCCGGGGCGGCCCGGCTGTGGGGCGGGGCCGACGTGCTGCGCGAGACCCTCGGGACGCCTCGCCCGCCGAGCACCGCGGCCGACGACATCGCGGCCGACATCGCCCGGGTGCGCGAGCAGCTGGGGCCGGAGGCGTTCGAGGCCGCGCGGGAGGAGGGGCGCGCGACCCCGCTGGCGCAGCTGGTCGCGGCGGTGATGGGTGCGCCCGGAGGTCCGGCACGGGATCCGGCGAGCAGCGCCCCAGTTAGGCCCGCGCACGTACGGTGACGCCCGTGAGGTGGCGCTGGTTCGTCGTGCTCGGCGCCGCCGTGCTCCTCGTCGCCCTGCCCGCAGCCGTCCAGCACCGCCCCGGCGGAGGGCCCCCGACGCGCCCCACGGCCGACGTCCTCGCCCGCATCCAGGCCTCGGCCGACGTCGGCTGGTCCGGTCGGGCGCAGAGCACCGGGACGCTCCAGCTGCCGAGCAGCGACTCCTTCGCGACCCTGGGCACGCTGCTCGGCGAGCAGGTCGAGCTGCGGGCCTGGTGGCGCGGCGAGGACAGCTGGCGGGTCGACCGGGTCCGCAGCACCGGCGAGACGGACACGTTCCGCGACGGGCGGGGCCAGGTGCGCTGGGTCTTCGAGTCCGAGCGGGCGACCTACTCGCCGGTCTCCACCATCCGCCTCCCCGACGCCGTCGACGTGCTGCCGCCGTCGCTGGGCCGCGACCTGTTCCAGGGGGCGCAGGTCGACGAGGTGGCGTTCCTCCAGGGGCGTCGGATCGCCGGGGTCGATGCGGTCGGCTTCGTCCTGCGGCCGTCGGACCCGGCAAGCACCGTCGGCCGCGTCGAGGCGTGGTTCGAGCCGACGACCTGGCTGCCGCTGCGGGTCGACCTGTACGGCCGGGGCGGCACGACGCCGGTGCTCAGCACGACCCTGACCGAGCTCGACCTGCGCCCGCCGGCGGTGTCCGCGGTGCGCTTCGACCCGCCGGCCAGCGTCGCCCTCGCCTACGAGGAGTCGACCGACGTGGCCGCGGCTGCCAACGGACTGGAGCTGGCCGACCTGCCGTCCTCCGTCGCCGGGCTGCCCACGCGCGACGGCCGTGACCCCGGCGCGGTCGGCGTCTACGGGAGAGGTCCCACGACCATGATCGTCTTCCCGCTCCGTGGCTCGGTCGCCCGGCCGCTGCGCGAGCAGCTCGAGCGCAACGCCGGCACCACGCAGACGTCGGCCGGCACCCTCGCCCCCGTCGGTCCGATCAGCGTCCTGCTGACGCGCCTGCCCGGCCGGGGCGGCGGCTTCCTCCTCGCCGGCACCGTGACCCCGGAGACGCTCACCGCCGCGGCGGCCCAGCTGCAGGAGCGCGCATGAGCGGCACGGCCGTGATCCGCACCCGCGGCCTCACCAAGCGCTACGGCGAGCTGCGCGCGGTCGACGGCATCGACCTGGAGGTCGCGGAGGGGGCGGTCTACGGCTTCCTCGGCGCCAACGGCTCGGGCAAGACGACGACCGTGCGGATGCTCCTCGGCCTGGTCCTGCCGACCGAGGGGTCGGCCGAGGTGCTCGGTGCGCCGATGCCCGCGTCCCGCACGACGGTGCTGCCGCAGGTCGGCGCCCTGGTCGAGGGGCCTGGCGCGTACGACCACCTCTCCGGGCGCCTGAACCTCGCCCTCCTCGACGCCGCCGGGCCGGACCCGCTGCCGCGCCGCGACCGCCGCCGCCGGTGCGCCGAGGTGCTGGAGCAGGTCGGGCTCGACCCGGCCGACCGACGGCCCGTCCGGGCGTACTCCCTCGGCATGCGGCAGCGCCTCGGCCTCGCCGCCGCCCTGCTGCGCCGCCCCCGGCTGCTGGTGCTGGACGAGCCCACGAACGGGCTGGACCCGCAGGGCATCCGCGAGATCCGCACGCTGCTGCTCGCCCTGAACGCGGAGGGCACGACGATCTTCCTCTCCAGCCACCTCCTCGCCGAGATCGAGCAGATGTGCACCGACGTCGGCGTGCTCGATCGGGGCCGCCTCGTGCTGCAGGACCGGCTCGACCAGCTGCTGCGCCCCAGCGGCCTGGTCGAGGTCCACAGCCCCGACGCCCACGCCGCCGCGCGGCTGCTGGGGGACGCGGTGGTCGAGGTGGCCGGCGAGCGGATGCTCGTCCGGGCCGACGACGCCGCCTCGCTCAACCACCACCTGGTCGGCTCCGGCGTCCGCGTGGCCCGGCTCGGTCCGTACGAGCGCGACCTCGAGCAGGTCGTGCTGGAGGCGAGCAGCGTGCCCCCGGCTCCGGTCGAGACCCGGGCGGAGGTGCTGACCTCGTGATCGGCGTGGAGCTGGTCAAGCTGGTGCTGCGGCCGCGGACCTGGGTGGTCCTGGGCATGCTCGTGGCGCTCCCGACCCTGGTCGCGGTGCTGCTGGCGGTCACCGACGTCGCGCCCGGGCCGGGGGAGGGCCCGCCCTTCCTGTCCGCGGTGCTGACCGACGGGACGCTCTTCCCGCTCGCGGCCCTCGGGGTCGTGCTGCCGCTGTTCCTGCCGATCGCCGTCGCCGTGCTCGGCGGCGACGCCGTGGCCGGCGAGGTCCAGTCGGGGACGCTGCGCTACCTCCTCGTCCGGCCCGTCGGCCGGCTCCGGCTGCTGGTGGCCAAGCTCGTCACCGTCGTGGTGTTCGTCGTCCTCGCCGTGCTCGTGGTGGCCGCGGTCGCCGCGGTCGAGGGGCGCCTGCTGCTCGGCACCGCGCCGGCGACCGGGACCGTCAGCCTCAGCGGCTCGACGCTCACGCCGCAGCAGCTGGCCTGGCGCACCGCCCTGGCGCTGGCGTACATGGTCGTCTGCATGCTCGGCGTCGCCGCGGTCGCGCTGTTCCTGTCGACCCTCACCAGCTCCTCGGTCGGGGCCGCGCTCGGCACCGTCGGCCTGCTCATCGCCTCGACGGTGCTGCTCGGCCTCGACGCCGCCTCGGCCCTGCACCCCTACCTGCCGACGCGCTACTGGCTGGCGTTCGTGGACCTGTTCCGCGACCCGATCCTGTGGGACGACGTCGTCCGGGGCCTGCTGGTCCAGCTCGGCTACCTCGTCGTCTTCGGCCTCGCCGCCTGGGCGAACTTCTCCACCTCCGACGTCGACGGCTGACGCCCGCTCAGAAGGTCCGGCCCTCGTGCATTTCACGTTGTCGTGAAACGGCCCCGCTCTGCCAGGTCTGCAGGGGTGGCAGAGGACGTGGAACCTGCGCCAAGCGGCCACGATCAGCCGTGCCCGACGGCCGTCGGCGTCGATCGCCGCGGGAGCTCGCGGAGACTGCGGAACCGGCTCAGCAGCATGCCGAGGCACGCCACGAGGTGGACGCCGGCCAGCAGGCCGATGGCCGTACGGGTGCCGAGTGCGGTGGCGAGCCCGCCGGCGAGCACGCCGCCGACCGGCATCGTGCCGTAGTTGACCAGCTGCATCGTCGTGACCACGCGGCCCAGCACCTCGGGCCGCACGTAGCGCTGGCGCCAGGCGGCGCGGACGACGTTGCCCGCGACCACGAGGGCGCCGGCGAGGAAGGTCGCGACGACGACCAGGACGACGCCCCGGCCGGGCGAGGCCAGCGGCAGCAGCAGCGCGGGCGGCCCGCTGAGCACGAGGAGCCAGGTCGACGCCCGGCCGGAGCCCCAGCGCCGGGCGACGGGCGCCCCGAGCACCGCCCCGAGGACACCGCCGGTGGCGCCGAGGGTCAGCACCACGCCGACGGCCGACCCCGGCACCTGCAGCTCGCGGACCAGGTAGAGCACGAGCAGCGCCTGGTAGCCGGTGAGGCCGAGGTTCGACAGGCCACCCAGCCCGCTGAGCCAGCGCAGGTACGGGTCGCGCAGCACGATCCGGAGGCCCGTGCGGACCTGGCTGCGGAGCGGTTCGGTCGTCCTGGCGGGGCGGGAGGGGGTCACGGGGCGCACCCGCCACAGGCAGAGGGCCGAGACGAGGTAGCTCAGCGCGTCGACGACCAGGCCTGAGGCGGCCGAGACGACCTGGGCGAGCAGCCCGGCCAGCCCCGGACCGACGATGCCGGCGCACGACTCGGTCCCGGCCAGGCGGCCGTTGGCCCGCTCGAGGTCGTGGTCGGGCACGACCCGGGGGAGCAGCGCGACGTACGCGGTGCGGAAGAAGACCGCGCAGGTGCCGTTCAGGAGGGCGACGACGAGCAGGTGCGGCAGCGTGAGCGCGGAGAACCACCAGGCCACGGGCACGCTGCCGACGACGAGCGCGGCGACCAGGTCGGCCACGATCATCACCGCGCGCGGCGGCAGCCGGTCGACCCAGGCACCGGCGGGCAGGCCGACCACCAGCCACGGCAGCCAGGCGGCCGCCGACAGCAGGCCCATCCAGACCGGGCCCGCGTGGAAGGCCACGACGGCCAGGAGCGGCAGCAGCACGCCGGCCGTCGCCCCGCCGAGCAGGCTGACGCCCTCCCCGAACCACAGCAGCCCGAACCCGCGCCCGGCCCACGGCTGCCGGTCGGGTGCCGGCGCGCTCACGGCTGCGTGGGGAAGCCGCGGGCGAAGACCAGCACCGGCTGCCGGGCCGGGTCCTCGTCGGACCCGCGCGCCGCCCAGCGGTCCACGACCGCGATCAGCTCGGCGCTGACCTGCCGGAGCTCGTCGGGGGTCAGCCGCAGCCAGCGCTGGAGAGCGAACGCCGCGTCCGCCCACGGGTCGTCGGGCCGCCCCTCGTCGAGCCAGGCCCGCGCGCGCTCGTGCTGGCGGGTGAGGGCTAGCCGTTCCGCCGCCAGCGCGGCGTCGACGGCCGCCGGGTCGTCGACCAGCTCGGCGCTCGACCAGCGCGTGGAGGGTGCGGCGAGCCGCCACCAGCGCTCCCGCCGGTCCCGGGCCAGCTCGGGCGCCTCCTCGACGAGGCGCGCCGCGGCCAGGACCTTGAGGTGGTGGCTGACGTTGCCGACCGCCTGGTCGGTCCGCGTGGCCAGCACCGACGCCGTCGACGGACCGTCGACCGCGAGGACGTCGAGCAGGCGCGTCCGGAGGGGGTGCGCCATCGCGCTCAAGGCCTTGGCCTCGGTCAGAGTCTGCACGTCTCGCGGGGTCACGTCGTCGACGCTAGATCAGCAAGAGCAGTTGCACAAGAAGTCTTGTGCAGTTGTCGTGGTCGGCCGGCCGAGGCGGTCTGCGGCATCCGCGATCCAGGGCGGCCCACCCGGCGCCGCGCACGTTCAGCCGTACGCGGGTGCCGTCGTCCCGGGTCGGGGATCGAGCATCAGCCGCAGCCGGTCGCAGGAGCCGCCGGGGGGCCGGCGCCCAGCGTCGAGCGAACCGTCGCGGCGACGACGGGGTCGGCCGGCAGCGCGTAGTGCGAGGTGGTGGCCGTGGGGCAGACGTCCTGGACGAGGACGTTCAGCGCGCCGGCCAGCGCGGCGGAGCCGGTCGGTGTGACGACCTGGTCGGCGCCGGAACGTACGGTCGCCCACTCCGGTCCCGCCGGGGTCTCGTCACCGGCGTTCAGGCGGCGCAGCAGCGCGCTGTCGGGCAGGAGCTGCTCGCACGCGGTCGGGCACCCGCCGGCGACCTGGGCGCCGAGGGCGGCGACGCTCGTGCCGTGCTGCGGCGACCCGAGCGTGAGGACGCGGCGGGCCTGCTCGCCGCCGCCGTGGTCGCGCACCCAGAGCCGGACGACCACGCCGCCGGCGGAGTAGCCGACCACGTCGACCGAGGGCGCCCCGCTCGTGCGCAGGACGTCGTCGGCCACGTCGGCGAGGTGAGCAGCCTGGGCGTCGAGGTCGCCGGTGCCGTCCCCGAGCAGGCTCACCACGGTGACGTCACGACCCTCGGCGCGCAGCACCGCCGCGAGCGGGTCGAGCGAGGCCGTACGGCCGCCGTACCCGGGCACCAGCAGCACCGGTCCGGGCTGGTCCTGCGGGACCGGCCCGCCCCGCGTCAGGCCGCGGACGACGGTCGTCGCGACCAGGGCGAGCACGAGCGCGCCGACCCCGACCAGGAGCCCGACGACCAGCCGCCGGCGCTGGGGCGAGAGGGCGTCGAACGGGCGGGCCACCGCCCCAGTGTCCCCGGACGCCACGAGCGGTAGGTTGCGGCGCGAATCTGGCTCGACTTCGCGCGGCAACCTACCGCTCGGCGGTTCTCAGGGGGCGGCCTACCGATGGCCGCTCGGTGGGGTCAGCCCGCTCAGCCGAGCGTGACGTGCTCGTTCGGGACGCAGTGCGTCATGACGAGCCCGGTGACGTCGCGCGAACCGTTCTTGCCCAGGTTGGCCGCCCGCTCGAGCTCGGCCTCGGTGAGCGTCTGGGTCTGCAGCGGCTCGAGCCCGCGGACGTCGTCCGCGCTGATGCCCAGGCCCTCGCCGACGCGCCGGCCCAGCTCGTCCTCGGCCATGAACAGGTGCCAGACCATGCGCTCCTGGATCGGCCGGTCGCACTGCGACAGGGCGTCGACGAAGTTGGCGACCAGGTCGTCCTGCTCCCACGCCTCGCTGAGCAGGTAGCGCTGGCCGGCCTGGGTGTAGTCGTCGGTCCGCGGGATCCGCTTGCGCGTCAGCCGGCCGGTGATCTCCGGGCCCTGCTCGTCGTGGGTCGGGGCCTGCGCCTCGCGCAGCCCGCCCAGGATCGAGGGCTCGTAGTTGACGTGCGGGTTCTGGCCCTCGCCGAGGTCGACCGCGTACGCCATCTGCCCGTCGCGCTGGTTGGTGGCGAAGCGCGTCTTCGGCGCGTTCACCGGCAGCTGCAGGTAGTTCGGGCCGACGCGGTAGCGCTGGGTGTCGGAATAGCTGAACGTGCGCCCGACGAGCATCTTGTCGTCGGAGAAGTCGAGCCCGTCGACGAGCACACCCGTGCCGAAGGCGATCTGCTCGCTCTCGGTGAAGAAGTTCTGCGGGGTGCGGTTCAGCGTCATCGTGCCGACCTTGCGCAGCGGGAAGTCGTTCTCCGGCCACACCTTGGTGTCGTCCAGCGGGTCGAAGTCGAGCTCGGGGTGCTCGTCGTCGCTCATCAGCTGCACGTGCAGCTCCCACGACGGGTGGTCGCCGGCCTCGATCGCCGCGTACAGCTCCTTCGTGTGCACGCCGAGCTCGCGGCCCTGCGCGACGGCGGCGTCGGCCGCGGTCCAGGACTTCACGCCCTGCTTCGGCAGCCAGTGGTACTTGACCAGCTGCGTCTCGCCGGCGGCGTTGACCCACTTGTACGTGTTCACGCCGAAGCCCTGCTGGGTCCGGTAGCTCGCGGGCAGGCCGCGCGGGCTGAACACCAGGCAGAACATGTGGATCGACTCGGGCGTCTGGCTGGCGAAGTCGAACACCCGGTTGGCGACCTGGCGGTCGAAGCTCACGGGGTCGGGCTTCTGGGAGTGGATGAAGTCGGGGAACTTGATCGCGTCGCGCAGGAAGAAGACGCCGAGGTTGTTGCCGACGAGGTCCCAGTTGCCGTCCTCGGTGTAGAACTTCACCGCGAACCCGCGCGGGTCGCGCGCGGCCTCGGAGGAGTCCCGGCCGCCGGCGACGGTGGAGAAGCGGACGGCGACCTCGGTCTCCTGGCCCGGCGTCTGGAAGAGCCTGGCCCGGGTGTAGGTCGAGACCGGCTCGTCGCCCACCGTGCCGTCGGCCACGAACGTGCCGAAGGCCGTCGCGCCGCGCGCGTGCACGACCCGCTCGGGGATGCGCTCGCGGTCGAAGTGGCTGATCTTCTCGAGGAACTGGTAGTTCTCCAGCGTCGCCGGCCCGCGGGCTCCGACCGTGCGCTGGTTCTGGTTGTCGTAGACCGGGTGGCCCTGCCGGTTCGTCAGGACCGGGCGGTCCTGCTCGCTGCGGGCCGGGCCCTGGCTGGCGACGTCAGTCACTGCTGATCTCCTTGCTGGTGGGGTGCAGGAGCGCCGTCGAGGCGGCTCTCCTCCCCAGGGCCTACCCCGTTCGCGCGGCGGGACACGTCCGGCTCGCGTCCGGTCTGCCCGGCCGCGCCGGTCCGCCGACGCCCGGTGGTCGGCGGGCGGCTCAGCCCCGGCCCTTGCGCACCGCCTTGTGCAGGTCGGCGACCAACGTGTCGCGGATGCCGACGGGCGCCAGGTGCAGGCTGCGCTCCAGCGTGCGGATGATCGAGGTCGTGTCGTAGGAGGTGTGGTCGACGCCCGAGCGGCGCATCCGCGCGGAGAGCACGAGCGCGGGGATGCGCGTCCCCGGGCCGAAGGCGTCGTACGCGCCCCGCGTCGGGCTGCCCTTCCCGGGCGGGGGCACGTGGTCCCACTGCCCGCCGAACTCGTCGTAGGTGACGACCACGAGCGTGTCGTCGGCCTCCGGGCCGGCCATGACGGCCTTCAGCAGGTCGACGAGGTGGTCGCTGCCGGTGCTGGCGCTGGCGTACCCGGGGTGCTCGTTCTCGGCGCCGTACGGCTTGACGAAGCTGACCGTGGGCAGGTTCCCGACCGCCGCGGCGGCCAGGAAGTCGCGCTCGTCCTGCAGGTGCGCCCGGCCCGGCTTCCCCTTGGCGTAGTCGGCGAAGTAGTTGAAGGGCTGGTGGTGGTACTGGAACAGCGGGCCGGGGTGGCCGGCCTCCGCGTCGTCCCAGCCGCCGGAGTACCAGGCCCACGAGACGCCCTTCGCGCTCATCCGGTCGCCGATGTTGGGGTACTTCGCGTCGTCGACGAGCGGGATCGCGGCGCCCTTGCCGTACGGGGCGCTCGCCGGCTGCACGGTGTTGACGGCGAAGTTCCCGCAGGCGTGGGCGTAGTCCTCGACGTGCGTCGGGTCCGGGCAGGCGACGGTCAGCTGGCCGTCCTTCACGTCCGGCCGTGTGGCGGCGTACTGGTCGTAGCTGGTCGGCATGCCCTGGTCGTCGAGGACGGTGGCCGCGGGCCGGGTCAGGCCGTCGGGGATGGGGCCGGTCGGGTCCGCCACCGGGGCGCGGCCCGCGACCAGCCACTGGTGGTTGAGGAAGGACCCGCCGTTCGCGCCCTGGAAGAAGCGGTCGGCGACGACGTAGTGCGGCGCCTCCTGCCCGTGCAGGTAGGTGTAGATCGGCAGCTGCGTCGTGTCGTAGGTGCCCATCGTCAGCCCGACCGCGTCGGAGCCCGTCACGTAGCGGTCCTGCCGGCCGCCGTCGATCTGGTACTTCTCCTGGTAGAAGCGGTGGACCAGGTCACGCGTGCAGCCGCCGGGGTCGCCGGTGCCCTTGAGCGTCCCCGTGCCGGACGAGACCCCCGGCTTGGGGCACGTCGTGTCGGTCGGCTCGATGAGCGCGTCGATCGAGAACGGCCGGTTCGTGAAGGCGCTCGGCTTGCTCAGGCCCGGGTCGGTGCAGGTGCCCGGCAGCGGCGGCGAGGTCAGGTTCACGTCGTTCTGCGGCAGGCAGGCGTACGGCGTCCCGTCCTGCCGCACCTGCGTGGTGTGCGCGGCGTCCGCCTTCGACAGGCCCTGGACCTTGTTCTTGCCGACTCGGCCCCAGCTGCCGTACAGGTTGTCCAAGCTGTGGTTCTCCTGGTAGATCACGACCAGGTGCCGGTAGCCCAGGACCTCCGGCGTACGGCGGTGGGTGCGGCTCTCGCGCGCCAGGGCGGCGTCACCCGGGTCGGCGACAGCGGGGGCGACAGCGGGGGCGGGTGCGGCGGGCGCCGGCGAGGCGAACCCGGCGGTGGTGCCGAGGCCGGTCACCGCGGTGGCGGCCAGCAGCGTCGAGGCGAGCACCCCGACGGCGCGACGAGTGATCATGGACGTCTCCTTCGACGGTGACCGGTCTCCTCGGTCTACCGCCGCGGGGCCCTCGCCCGCCAGGGCAGGGGGCAAAGCACTGCGAACTGCCCCGCGCCTGCCGGAACCCGCCACGGAACCGGGTCCAACGGCCCTGGCGCAGGGGCCGCGCTCACTCCTCCAGGACGGCGGCGTACGCGTCGACGGCGCGGTCCTCGATGGAGGTGGGCAGCTCGAGGTGCCAGGCGCCGGAGGGCAGCAGGCCGGCGCCGCCGTCGCGCTCGGCCACCTGGAGCTGGGTGACCACGTCCTCGCCGCGCAGGTTCGGCGGGAGGTCCGCCCAGAAGCGGTAGCCGCCGACGGCCCGCAGCGACTCGGTCCGGAACAGCACGCACCCGGCGACCCACGCGACCTTGTACGGGACCCAGCCGTGCGCGGCGAGGGCCCCGGCGGGCACGCGGTCGAGGAGGTGCTGGACGTTCGCCGCGTTGTGCAGGCGCCAGCGCTCCCAGCCCGGGTCGCCCTTGCGGACGCGTTCCGGGCGCACCCGGCCGCCCTCCCAGAGCTCGAACGCCTCGAGCTCGACCGGGCGGACGTCGTCGAGGTAGGACGCGGCGGCGTGCGCCATGCCGACGAACCCGCAGCCCAGCACGTCCATCGCCTCGACGAGCTGGCGCAGCACCCAGCGCTCCAGCAGCACGTCGTCGTCGAGCATCAGCAGGTAGGTGCGCCGGGCCCGGTCCAGCAGGTGCTGGCGCTGCTCGGTCACGCCCTGGGCCGGCCCGGTACGGTGCTCGACCTCGACCTCCCAGCCGCGCAGGCGCATCACCGCCAGCAGGCTCGCGATCTCGGGCTGCTCGGCCGCGCTCGTGCCGGGCGTCTGGTCGGCGAGCACCAGCCGGGCGCTGAGGTCCTGCGCCAGCAGCCCGGCGAGCGTCACGGCGAGTGCTTCGCGACGGTTCCGCGTGGGGATCAGCACGTCCAGGTCCCCGCGGTGGGGGACGGCGGTGCTCACGGCTGGGTAAGGATCGGGGCCGGCACGCCGCAGATCGTGGCACGCCGAGGACGTCGGATGCTGCGCGTGAACGGTGCGCGCGGACAGGGGGAGCAGGTGCGGGTGGCCGTGGTCTGCGGGACGTACGCCCCCGAGCGCGACGGCGTCGCCGACTACGTCCGCCGGCTCGCCGGGGAGCTCCGGGGAGGTCCGGACCCGGTCGACGTCGTGGTCGCGGCACGTTCCGAGGACGGGCGCGCCCCCGAGGGCGCCGTCGCCCTCGCGCCCGGCTGGTCGCCGCGCCACCTGCCGCAGGCGGCGCGCGCGCTCGACGCGCTGGGCGCCGACCTGGTCCACGTGCAGTGGGCCCCCTCGGCGTACGGCTGGTCGGGCGCGGTGGGCTGGCTGCCCGCCCTGCTGCGCACCCCGGTGGTCACGACGCTGCACGAGTACGGCTGGTGGGCCTGGCCCGCCTGGGTCCCGCAGCGGGCCTGGCCGCTCGTCGAGGGCGGCGGGGCGTACGACCGCGAGACCGGGCTGCTCGGCCCCCGGAGCCGGGGGCTCGTGACGACCAACGCCGGGCACGCCGCGGTCGTCGGCGCACGCCTGGGCCGGTGGCCGACGACGATCCCCATCGGCCCGAACGTCGCCTCGCCGGGTCCCGACGCCGCCGGGGCGCGGGCTCGCGTACGGGCCCGGCTCGGCCTGGCCGACGGGGTGGCGCTGCTGGTGTTCTTCGGGTTCGTCCACCCGGTCAAGGGCTTCCGCGAGCTGGTCGACGCCGCGGCCCTGCTCCGCGACGAGGGCGTGGACGTGCACGTGGTCGGCGCGGGCGGGTTCGCGTCGCTGGCGCTGCCGGGCGACGAGGCGCGCTCGTTCCGGGCCGAGGTCGAGCAGCGGATCGCCGACCGCGGCGTCGGCGACCGGGTCACGCTCACCGGCTGGGTCGACGAGGCCGAGGTGTCGGAGCTGCTGTCGGCCGCCGACGCCGTCGTGCTGCCGTTCACGGTCGGGGTGACGACCAAGAGCGGCTCGCTGCTGGCCGCCCTGGACCACGGGGCGCCGGTCCTGGCGACCGTCGCCGACGAGCGGGACGCCGACCTCGTCGACGGGGCGACGGTGCTCGACGTCGCCGCGCGGCGCGACCCGGCGGCGATCGCCGCGGCCGTCCGGCGGCTGCTGGCCGACCCGGACCTGGCCGCCCGCGTCGCGGCCGGCGGGCGTCGGCTCGCCGCCGGGCGGGGGTGGGACGCGATCGCCGACGCCCACGTCGCCCTCTACCGGTCGGTGCTCGGCCGGTGACCGCCCGGCCCGACGGCCTCCGACGCATCCTCGTCGTCGAGCTCCTCGGCGGGTTCGGCGACGTGCTGCTGGTGCTGCCCGCCGTGCACGCGCTGGCCCGCAGCCATCCGCAGGCGGAGGTCGACGTGCTGACCTTCACGCCGGGCGACGTGCTGCTGGCCCACGACCCGCTCGTCACGCGCGTGCTGCCCACGAGCGACCACACCGACGGGGTGCCGCGCACCGTCGTCGAGGCCGCCCTCGACGAGGCCGAGCGGGACGCTCGCCCGTACGACCTGGTCGTGACCACGACGACGTACGACGGCATCGGCGAGCTCTGCGCGTCCCGGGCCCCGCGCGCGGTGACGAACCTGTGGCGCCGCCCGCCCGTCGGCGAGCTGATCGACCGCCGGTTCGTCCGGCTGCTCGTCGAGGACGGCGTCGTGGACCCCCGGTTCGCCGACGAGCCGCTCGCCGTGACCCTCACCGACGCCGAGCTGCTCGCCGCCCGCGAGCGTCTGCAGAACTTCTGCACGGTTGACCACCTCACAGGTGGTCAACCCTGCAGAAGTTCTCCGGTGGTCCTGGTGCCCGGCTCCGGGATGCGGGTGAAGGAGTGGCCGGCCGAGCGGTGGGTCGACCTGGCGACCCGCGCGGCCGCGGCGGGCCACCCGGTGCTCACCGCCGGCGCGGCCGGCAGCAGCCCGGTGGAGGGCACCGCCCTGCTCCCGCCGGGCGGCCTGCGCGACCTCGCCGCCAACCTCGCCGTCGTCGGTGAGCTCGGCGGCGTCGTGGTCGGGGGCGACACGGGACCGGTCCGGCTGGCGACGGCGGTGGGGGCGCGGGCGGTGGCGCTCTTCGGGCCGACGGTGGCCGGTCGCTACGGGCTCGACCCTCGGCTCGGTACCTCCCTGCAGGGCCTGCCCGGCTGCGAGGTGCGCCGGCCCCTGGCGATCACCGAGCAGGAGTGCTGGTGGTCGGCCCGCTGCCCGCTGACCGGGGGAGACCCGGCCTGCCTCGCCGACCTGTCCGTCGACCGGGTCGCCGCCGCCGTCCTCGGCTGAGCCGGGCACCGGCCCGACGCCCGACGTTCACCCCCTGCGCCCCGAACCGCCGGAGGCGGACCCCTAGCGTGGGGCCATGACGCAGCTGGCGAGCATGGGTGGCGACACCGCCGCCGACAACGAGGGCGGCACCGGGGGACCGACGGTCGCGCCGATGCCGTACGAGCTCGGCACGCCGGAGGGTGTGCTGGAGCAGGAGGAGCTGCGGCTCGTCGACGCCTGGTGGCGTGCCGCGAACTACCTCGCGGTCGGCCAGATCTACCTGATGGCCAACCCGCTGCTGCGCGAACCGTTGCAGGCCGAGCACGTCAAGCCGCGCCTGCTCGGGCACTTCGGCACCGTGCCCGGGCTCAACCTCGCCTACGTGCACGCCAACCGGGCGATCCGGGCGCGCGACCTCGACGCCGTGTTCGTGGCCGGTCCCGGCCACGGCGGACCCGGCCCGAACGCCTGCTCGTGGCTGGAGGGCACCTACTCCGAGCTCTACAGCCACATCACCCAGGACGAGCGGGGGATGGAGGCGTTCTTCCACCAGTTCTCCTTCCCCGGCGGCGTGCCCAGCCACTGCGCGCCCGAGACCCCCGGCTCCTTCCACGAGGGCGGCGAGCTCGGCTACTCCCTGCTCCACGCCTTCGGGGCGGCGCTCGACAACCCCGACCTCACCGTCTTCTGCGTGGTGGGCGACGGCGAGGCCGAGACCGGCCCGCTGGCCGGCAGCTGGCACGCGGCCAAGTTCATCGACCCGGTCCGCGACGGCGCCGTGCTGCCGATCCTGGCGCTGAACGAGTACAAGATCGCCAACCCGACGCTGCTCGCCCGCATCCCCGAGCCGGAGCTGCTCGAGCTGCTGCGCGGCTACGGCTACGACCCGCACGTCGTCGCCGGCGACGACCCGGGAACCGTCCACCAGGCGTACGCGCAGACGCTCGAGACCTGCCTGGACGCCATCGCCGAGATCCAGCGCCGGGCGCGCACCGCGGACGGCGAGCCCGGGCCGGACGCCACCGGACCCCCGGTGGCCCATGATCATCATGCGGACCCCGAAGGGCTGGACCTGCCCGCCGCAGGTCGACGGCCAGCAGGTCGAGGGAACCTTCCGCGCCCACCAGGTGCCGCTGCCCGCGGCCCGCACCGACGGCACCCACCGCGCCGTGCTCGAGCAGTGGATGCGCAGCTACCGCCCCGAGGAGCTGTTCGACGAGTCCGGTCGTCCGGTCCCCGAGCTGCTCGACCTGCCGCCCACCGGCACCCGGCGGATGAGCGACAACCCCGTCGCCAACGGCGGCTCGCTGCTGCGCGACCTCGACCTGCCCGACTGGCGCGCGTACGGCGTCGACGTCCCCAACCCCGGCACGACGAGCCACGAGGCGACGAAGGTCCTGGGCACCTGGCTGCGCGACGTCACCCGGCGCAACCCGTCGACCTACCTGACCATGGCGCCCGACGAGCTGGCCAGCAACCGCCTGCAGGACATCCTCGACGTGACCGGGCGCAAGTGGCAGGTCGAGGAGGGGCGCTTCGACGAGCGGCTCGACCGGCAGGGCCGGGTCGTCGAGGTGCTCAGCGAGCACATCTGCGAGGGCCTGCTCGAGGGCTACCTGCTGAGCGGGCGGCACGGCGCGTTCACCTGCTACGAGGCGTTCATCCACATCGTCGACTCGATGTTCAACCAGCACGCGAAGTGGCTGCAGGCCAGCGCGCAGGTCGCGTGGCGCCGACCGCTCGCGAGCCTCAACTACCTGCTCAGCTCCCACGTGTGGCGACAAGACCACAACGGGTTCACCCACCAGGACCCGGGCTTCCTCGACGTGGTGCTCAACAAGGACCCGTCGATCGTGCGGATCTACCTGCCGCCGGACGCGAACACGCTGCTGTCGACCTTCGACCACTGCCTGCGCTCGCGCCACTACGTGAACGTGGTCGTCGCGGGCAAGCAGCCGCAGTTCGACTACCTGTCGGTCGAGGACGCGGCGCTGCACTGCGCCCGCGGCGCCGGGATCTGGGACTGGGCCTCGAACCGCGACGACACCGGCACGTTGCCCGACGTCGTCCTCGCCGCGGCCGGGGAGATCCCGACGCTCGAGGTGCTGGCCGCCGCCGCGATCCTGCGCGAGCGCCTGCCCGACCTGCGCGTCCGGGTGGTCAACGTCGTCGACCTGATGCGGCTGCTGCCGGAGGACGAGCACCCGCACGGGCTGTCGGACCGCGACTTCGACACGCTCTTCACCGCGACGCAGCCGGTGATCTTCGCCTTCCACGGCTACCCGTGGCTGGTGCACCGGCTCACCTACCGCCGCGCCAACCACTCCGGGATCCACGTGCGCGGCTACAAGGAGCGCGGCACGACCACCACCCCGTTCGACATGGTCATGCTCAACGACCTCGACCGCTTCCATCTGGTCATGGACGTGATCGACCGGGTGCCGGCGCTGGGCGCGAGCTGCGCGGGCCTGCGCCAGGAGATGGCCGACGCCCGCCTGCGGGCCCGCACCTACACCCGCGAGCACGGCCTCGACGACCCGGAGGTCTCGAGCTGGACCTGGCCGGGCTGACCCGGGGTGCCGAGGCGGCTGCTTGGTCGGCCCAAGGATCGCTGAGGGCAGGGCAAAAGTTCCCCGCAGGGGGGCAGGCGTCATCCGGTTCGCCCCCGGGATGACCCGTGATCATGGTCGACTGCTCGCGCCCAACCGTACGAGCACCCCCGAGGACGACCCATGAGCGACACCTCCGCCACCGACCGCCAGCCGCAGACCGGCACCGGCCCCGGCTTCGTCTCGCCGCCGCAGCCGGCTGGTCCGGTCGAGCACGGCGGGCAGCCCGGTCCCCAGGCCCAGCCCGAGCTGCCGCCCCAGGGGCAGGCCGTCGAGCAGGAGCACCGCTGGACGCCCGAGGGCCTCGTGACCGAGACGGTTCCGGTGCTGCCGCCGGAGCGCGTGGGCAAGGGCGCGCTGCTGTCGCTGCTCGCCATCCCCGTCGGCGTGCTGCTGGCCGCCGGCATCTGGAAGCTCGGCTTCGTCGCCTCGATCTCGGGCCTCGTGCTCGCCGCGGGCGCGGCGGTGCTCTACGTGCGCGGCTCCGGCGGCCGGATCAAGAAGGGCATCCCGGTCGTCGCGCTCGTGGTCCTGCTCGGCATCGTCGCCAGCTTCTTCGCCGTCGTGGCCGTCGACCTCTACAGCGTGTTCCCGCAGCTCGACCCGAGCATCTCCGAGACCTACGCCGGCCGCGGGAGCTTCGTCGCCGAGAACCTGTTCTACGGCCCCGTGCTGCGCGAGTACGTGAGCACCGGCGTGATGCTCGCGCTGTTCGCGGCCCTCGGCGCCTTCGGCACGATCCTGCGCCTGGTCCGCGCGAACGCCGCCCTGCAGCGCTGACCGCGAGCCCAGCCGTCCCGCCGGGGCACCGGGTGCCCCGGCGGGCGGGTCAGCGGGCGGCCAGGTAGGTCCGCACGTAGTGCAGGTAGTTCTGCCCGACGACCTCGAGGAACGCCGCCTCGTCGCCGTCGTCCAGGTAGCGCTGGAGCGGCTCCTTCCAGATGGAGCGTCCGATGGCGAAGCCGACGAAGCCGTCGACCGGCGCCGCGACCTGCAGCCAGTGGTCCAGCGTCTCCTGCGGGGCGTCGCGCCCGAGCACGATGCAGTCGGCGTCGCGCCCGTCGCGCTTGGCCGCCGCCACGATCTCGCGCGCCGCGTCGGCCGTCTCCAGGCCCTCGATCTTCCACAGCGTCGGCTCGACGCCGGCGTCCTGCACGGCGTGGATGACCTGCGCCCCGAGCCCGGGCCGCAGGTCACGGTCGTACGCCGTGCTGTCGCCGCCGACCGACGCGAGCTGGGCGTCCGAGGCCGGCACGAGCAGCTCGAAGAGGAACGGGCGGTCGGACGCACGGAGCTGGTCCGACAGCGCCTTGAGCCGGTCGAGCTGGCCGCGCGTGCCCGCCTGGTCGTCGTCGGGGTTCATGCGGACGAGCACCTTGACGTAGTCGGGGTCCCAGCGCTCCACGTGGGCGGCGGTGTCGTCGCCGTACTCGAGGTCGAAGAGCTTCTGGCCGCTCTTCTCGACCGGGTACGCGAGCACCCGGCCGTCGGCCTTGGCCCGCTGGAGCACCTCCGGGCCGTACTCCTCGTCGGTCAGCACCCCGATCTGCACGTCCCCGACCTGGTCGGCGACGGCGGCGACGCCGCGGTAGACCAGCGTCTTGGCCGCGCGCATCTGCTCGACCTGGTCGGGCGTCGCCTCCTGCTCCTCGGTGCCGAAGAGCTTGGCGAAGGAGTCGCGCTGGTCCATCGCGAGGATGAGCAGCGGGCGGGCGGACGTGGGGCGCTCCATGGGTCCCATCGTGCTCCCGGCCCCGAGCCGCCAGGGGGCGGGGCACGATGGGGGCACCGCGGCCCCCGGGGCCGCACCCACCGAGGAGGAGCACGCATGAAGGCCGTGGTCGAGGGGACCGTCGTCGCGGAGGCCCCGCAGGAGGACCTGCTGAAGATCGAGGGCAACTGGTACTTCCCGCCCGCGAGCGTGAAGGCCGAGCTGCTCGAGCCGAGCCCGACGCCGTACACCTGCCCGTGGAAGGGCGCCTGCCAGTACTTCACGGTCGTGGTCGACGGGCAGCGCCTCGAGGACCGGGCCTGGAGCTACCCCTCGCTGCGCGACGGCGCCGCGGAACGGGTCGGCAAGGACTTCACGAACTACGTCGCCTTCTGGAAGGAGGTCCGGGTCGTCGACTGACCGGGACACGCGTGTGCACGCTCCCTGAGCTTGTCGAAGGGCCACGCAGTGGTCGGCGTGCGCTTGCTGCACCGGTCGCGGGTGCAACGAGGACTCGTCGCGCCTGAACCCGCCGGCCGAGCTCGACGCCGACCTCTCCGAGGCCCTTCGACGAGCTCAGGGAGCGTCCTCGGCCCGGACGCCGACCTCTCCGAGGCCCTTCGACGAGCTCAGGGAGCGTCCTCGCGGTGGTCGAGGCCTCAGGAGCGGTCGCGGCCGGCCTAGGTGACCAGGCGCTCGCCGAGGCGTGCGTCGCCCGAGGTGCCGGGCTGGTCGAGGTACGCGTCGTGCTCGTCGTGCGCCTGCTTGAGGAGCCGGGTCAGCTTCTCCTCCTCGCGGATCCGGGTGCGGTACTTCTCGGGCAGCCCGAGGATCGTCTGCTCCTCGTCGAGGAGCTTGTCGTAGATCTTCTGGCGCAGCCCGGGGTCGGACTCGAAGTTCGTGTCGAGGTACTGCGTCGCGTGGCGACGGGCCCCGGACACCGCGTTCTGGGCGCGTCCCTTCGGGCTGACGAGGGAGGCGACGACGGTGATCACGAGGACGCCGATGATCACCGACAGCGACAGCGGCGTGCTGATCTCCGGCACCTTGACATGCTCGCCGTCGTTGATGAACGGCACGTTGTTCTCGTGCAGCGCGTGGAGGATGAGCTTGACCCCGATGAAGGCCAGGATCGCCGCGAGGCCGTAGGACAGGTAGATCAGCCGGTCGAGCAGGCCGTCGATCAGGAAGTAGAGCTGGCGCAGGCCGAGCAGCGAGAACGCCGTCGCCGTGAAGACGATGAAGACGTTCTGGGTGAGGCCGAAGATCGCCGGGATCGAGTCGAGGGCGAAGAGGATGTCGGTGCCGCCGATGGCCGCCATCACGAGCAGCATCGGGGTCATCACCCGCTTGCCGTCCTCGACCGTGAACAGCTTGTCGCCGTCGTAGCGGTCGGAGGTGTGGAACAGCCGGCGGGCGACCCTGATCATGATGTTGTCGGCCTCGTGGCTGTCCTCGCCCTCGGACTTGATCAGGTTGCCGGCGGTCACCAGCAGGATCAGGCCGAAGAGGTAGAAGATCCAGGCGAAGCTGTTGATCAGCGCGGCGCCGAGGAAGATGAAGCCGGTCCGCGCGATGAGCGAGAAGACGATGCCGAACAGCAGCACCTTCTGCTGGTCGGCGCGCGGCACCTTGAAGCTCGTCATGATGATCAGGAAGACGAACAGGTTGTCGACCGACAGCGCCTTCTCGGTGATGTAGCCCGCGAAGTACTCACCGCCCGCCTCGGACCCGCCCAGCACGAGCACGCCGACGCCGAACAGGATCGCGATCCCGACGTAGACCGCCGACCAGCGGGCTGCCTCGCCGAGCGACGGGGTGTGCGCCTTGCGCACGTGGAAGATGAAGTCGAAGAGCAGGAGGCCGACCACGAAGACGATCGTGAGGGTCCAGGCCAGGGGTGTGACGTCCATTCGAGGCGCTTTCGTCGGGAACGGGCGAGACCTCAAGGGTAGTGGGTTCTGGGAGACCCCCGCCCGTCCACGGCGACCGCCGGGCGTATGGTCGGGCCTCATCCATATCCAGACTTTCCAGTCTGGGCACGGAAGTCCTGACGACGACGTCGAGGAGGCACGGGTGTGAGCGGCGTCGTCGTGGGCTACGTGCCCAGCGCCGAGGGTCGGGCGGCCCTCGCCACCGGGATCGCCGAGGCGCGGCTGCGGGGCTGCCGGCTCGTGGTGGTCAACACCAGCCAGGGGGACGCACTCGTCGACGACAGCTCCCTCGCGGGTGACGCCCTGGACGCGCTGCGCGCCGAGCTCGAGGGCCTCGACGTCCAGGCGGAGCTCCGCCAGCCGCGGACGTGGGACGACGTCGCGGAGGACCTGGACGCCGTCGCCGACGAGGTCGACGCCGACCTGATCGTCATCGGGCTGCGGCGGCGCTCCGCCGTCGGCAAGCTGATCCTCGGCAGCGCAGCCAGCCGCATCCTGCTGACCGCGCACCACGCGGTGCTGGCGGTCAAGGCGTGAGCGCGTCCGCCGGCGCGGCACCGGCGGACACCTTCCTCACGCTCGCCCGGCTGACCTACGTCGACGACTCGCCGGAGCGCCGGAGCGACGCCCTCGCGCTGCTCGCCGAGCAGCCCGACCTGGCCCGGCGCGACGTCTTCGCCGCCGCGGCGCTCGGTGACCGGGACGCCGTCGGCGAGCACCTCGACCGTGACCCCGCCGTCGCCTCGGCCGCGGGCGACGACGGCTGGACCCCCCTGATGTGCCTCACGTACGCGCGGGTGCCGCAGCGCGACGCGTACGGCACCGCCCGGCTGCTGCTCGACGCGGGCGCCGACCCCGACGCCGGCGTGCTGCTCGGCGGCGACGTGCCGCCCTTCACCGCGCTGACCGGCTGCTTCGGGGAGGGCGAGCAGGGGCCGGGCCGGCAGCCGCGGCACCCCCAGGGCGAGGCCCTGGCCACCCTGCTCCTCGAGCGGGGCGCGGACCCCTCGGACGGCCAGGCGCTCTACAACCGCATGTTCGGCCGCGACGACAGCCACCTGCGGCTGCTGCTGGCCCACGGCCTGGGTCGCGGTGACGGCGGGACGTGGCGCCGGCGGCTGGGGGAGCGGCAGGACCCGCCCGGGCGCATGGTCGCCCTCCAGGTCGACTGGGCGCGCGACCACGGGTTCACCGACCGGTTGACGCTGCTGGCCGCGTACGGCTTCGGCGAGGGCACGCCCCTCGACCACCCGTCGCCGTGGCACGAGCGCGTGGCCCTGCCCGCCGTCTTCGCCGCGGCCACGCCGGCCGGGGTCCGAGGGGTCGCGGCGGAGGGCGCTCCTCTCGACGTGAAGCACCACGGGCGGACCCTGCTCCACCACGCCGCCTGGATCGACGACGTCGAGCTGGTCGAGGTGCTGCTCGAGCTCGGTGCCGACCCCGGGGTGCTCGACGACGAGCACCGGGCCACGCCGCTGGGCTGGGCCGCCTGGGCGTACGCGCACCGGACCGCCGCGCTGCTGCGCCCGGTCACGCCGGAGCCGCTGGCCTAGGGTCGTCGCGTGGGCGCCGTGCTGCTGTTCGCGCTGGTGCCGGTGGTGGCGGCCGCGCTGTCCGGCGCGGTGGCGGCGCTCCGGCCGCCGGGCGAGCGGCTGACCAGCGGGCTGCAGCACTTCGCGGCCGGCGTCGTCTTCGCCGCCGCGGCGATCGAGCTGCTGCCGGGCGTGCTCGAGCGCTCGCCGCTCGTGGCCGTCGTCGGGTTCACGGCGGGCATCGCCGTGATGTTCGGCTTCCGTGCGGTCGGCGCGCGGCTGGAGGAGCGCCGCGAGGCGTCCGGGCACACCGGCCTGCCGATCGGGCTGGCCGTCGCCATCGGCGTCGACTTCTTCATCGACGGGCTGATCCTCGGCGCAGGGTTCGCCGCCGAGCAGCGGGTCGGCGTCCTGCTCACCGTCGCGCTCGCCGTCGAGTACCTCTTCGTCGGGCTGTCGCTCTCGGCGACCCTGGCGGGATCGGTGTCGCGGCGGTTCGTGGCGCTCGCGCCCGTCGTGCTCGCGCTGCTCACGGTGGTCGGCACCGGGCTCGGCGTCGTGCTGCTGGCCGGGGCGGGCCCCGCGGTGCTGGCCGGCGTGCTCGCCTTCGGCGCCGTCGCCTTCATGTACCTCGCCACCGAGGAGCTGCTCGTGGAGGCGCACGCCCGCGGCGAGACGAGCATCGGCAGCGTCGGCTTCTTCGTCGGCTTCCTGATCTACCTGGTGCTGTCGGAGCTCATCGCCTGAGCGCGGCCCCGCGCGCCCCAGGGTCGAGCGCTGCGGCGTCCGTCCGGGTGTTTGCGCAGGTCAGGGAGTAATTCGGTCCTCGACACACCGAGGGGCCGGTGCAGACCAGCAGCGTCGGTGGTCTACGTTTCCTGTGGAAGTCCCGCCCAGCGAAGGAGCAGTCGTGAACAGAGGCCTCATCGGAACGATCATCGGCATCCTGGTGATCATCATCCTCGTGATCGTGATCCTGCAGCTCACCTAGGCAGCACCCGCACGACGCGTCCGGCGGCGTGCGGCAGGCCGGGCGGTCCGGCAGCCTGACGGGCTCTGACGGGCCCGCCTGCGACGGACCTCGGTCCCCCAGCCTGCCGCCCGCCCCGCTCGCGCCCCTACTGGTCCTGCTGGTCCTGCTGGTCCAGCACGATCTGCACCACCCGGGTGAGCTCGGGCGTCAGGTCCTGCTCGGGGACCGTCAGCTCGAAGGAACGGCAGGCGACCGTGTAGGTGAACCGGTCGGGCTGCGGCTCGGACCTCCCCAGGTCGCTCACGCTGATCTGGTCGAGCAGGCGTCGCAGCTCGCTGCCGAAGGGGTCGGCGCCCAGGCTCATCCGGCCCGACCGCGTGACCCCAGCGAACCCTCCCGAACGCCGCACGGCGACGACGTCGTCCTCGTCCGGGACGAGGTCGCCCCCGGCGCCCGCTCCGGTGCCGGGAGCGGCGGGGGAGTCCTCCGCGCCTCCACGGGTGCCCAGCCCCGAGACGTCCGGCGCCGCGGGACCCGTCGTCGTGGCGTCCGAGGGCGTCGCGGCGGGAGACCCCTCCGTGGGAGCCGGGGCGGGGGAGGACGGGGAGCCGGCCGGTGCGCCGTCGCCGGTGGTGGCGTCACGCGAGGAGCCGGTCAGGAGCCCCACCTGCTGCCACGCCTGCCGCACCTGGTCGGCCACCGAGGGGTCGTCGCCGAAGAGCCGGGCGGCGGCGTCCACGGTCGCCTGGGCGAACCCGGCGAAGTCGGTCCCGGCCGTGACCGACCCGTCGGTGAGGGCGGCGTACCAGACCTGGCCCGGCCGCTCCCAGCTGTTGCCCCCGACGCCGCGGGCGGCCAGCGCGAAGGCGCGGTTGGGGATGCCGGAGTTGATGTGCACGCCGCCGTTGTCCTCGGTCGTGTCGACGTAGGCGTCCATGCTCCCGACCTGCGGGTCGCGGCCCAGCCGGGGGTCGTCGTACGCCGTGCCGGGCTCGAGCATCGAGCGGAGCGCCGTCGCCTTGACGTCGGGCAGGAACAGGCCCTGGCCGATCAGCCAGTCGGCCTGCTGCGCGTCCTGGCCCAGCGCCCGCTGCTTGGCCATCGAGGCGAAGACGTCGCTGACGCTCTCGTTCAGCGCGCCCGACTGGCCCTGGTAGGTCAGCCCGGCGCTGAACTGGGTGACGCCGTGGGTGAACTCGTGCACCGTGACGTCGAGGGGCTTGGTGAAGCGGTCGAACAGCTCGCCGTCGCCGTCGCCGAACACCAGCTGGTCGCCGTCCCAGAAGGCGTTGTCGTAGTCCTGCCCGTAGTGCACCGTCACCGTGAGGGGGGTCCCGCGCCCGTCGACCGAGCGGCGGTCGAACACCTCGGCGAAGAGGTCCCACGCGACGCCGGAGTGGTCGTGCGCCTCGTCCACGGCCGCGTCACCGGTGGCCGGGTCGTCCTCGTCGCGGACCCGGCGGCCGGGGAGGTCCTCGGCGCCGCCCGCGTCGTAGACCACGCGGTTGCCGCCGCCGGCCGGCGCGAGGGGTGGTGTGGCCGCCGTCGCCGCCTCGCGGCGGCCCCTCAGCCGCTCGTCGACGGCGAGGGTGCTGCGGCCGCCGGCGACCAGGCGGCGCTCGGTCGAGGCCTCCGCCACCCGCTGCAGCAGGTAGGGCGGGAGGAAGGTGCAACGTCCCGCTCGCGGGGACTCCGAGGAACCAGGTGCGGTGCGCGTCATGGGACTAATGTGACAGCCACGGCTGACAGTCCCGGATGGAGCCTGGCTCGAGCCGGTACGGGCCTGATCGGCTCCGGCGGGACCCGTCCCGGTCGCTCTGCGACCCTCGGCGACGGGTGCTCCCGGAGAGGCGCGCACGGCCGGTGGTCCTTGACCTCGGGTCGAAGCGGGTGAAGTCTGTCACAGGAAGTCGTGGGACGCGCGTCAGGGCGTGACCCACCGTGCTGCGCCCAGCACGCTCGTCGAAGCCGGCCACCGCCCCGTGGCCCGCGGCCGACGGGCCGGGCGGGCAGCAGGAGAGGGAGTCGCTCCAGGGTCGAAGCGGTCGACGGACGCGCAGCGGCGAGCTGCGTCGCGTTGGGTCTAGCGCACCTAACGCGATTTTGCCATGTCCGGATGTGGAAATGTCCTCATCCTGACACCGCTACGGCGTGACGAGGGGTCCTGAATCGCATAACGTTCACATCGACCCCCCAAGACGGTCTCGGAAGCAAAAAAGTCTCGCTCTCGAGGTCGAAATCGAAAGGACTTACCATGTTCTCCTCCCTCAACGTCCGCAAGGCCGTCCGCGTCGCCGCCACCTCGACCGTCGCCGGCGCGACGCTCGCCCTCGTCTTCCTCGGAGGTTCGGCGGACGCCGCGACCGTGACCGGCGCCATCTTCGCGGGCCGCGGCTACTGATCCGACGCACCCAGGCTCTGCGCCGGCCCGGCAGGGTCCGACGCAGCCAGCAGCTCCAGCACGGTGCTGAAGGGCACCTCCCCTCGGGGAGGTGCCCTTCGTTCGTCTGCGGGGGTAGCTCGGGCTCGTGCGGCGGGCCGGCCGGTCTGGACGACCAGGCGGGTCGAGGACGCGCGGCGGCACGGTGCGGTGGGTCCGGGTGGCGGGGTGAGCGGGTGGCCGGGGAGGTTCAGGCCGTCGTACGCATCGAGTCGGCCCTGACCAGCGCCGCCCCGAGCTGCAGGCGCGTCGTGACCCCGAGCTCGTCCATCAGCTCGGCGATCCAGCGCCGCACCGAGCGCACGTTGATGCCCAGCTGGTTGGCGATCGCGTCGTCGGTCGAGCCGCTCATCATCAGCGAGATCAGCATCTGCCGGCGCGGGTCGCCGTTGAGGTAGGTGCCGGCGGTGATGGGGATGGCGGTGTCCCAGACGGCGTTGAAGAGCCACACCAGCGACTCCACGATCAGCGGGTGCCGCACGAAGCTGGCCCGGCGCTCGTGCCCGGGCATGTAGGACGGCATCGAGGGGATCCAGGCGATCTTGGCGTCGAAGAGGATGAGCTTCATCGGGACCGGGGCGGTGCGGGACTTCTCACCGACCTGGGCGAACATCGCCATCTCCTTGAGCCGCTCCGGGTCGAAGCCGGGGTGGTAGACGCTGCGCTGCGACACCCCGCGCTCGAGCGCCCGCCACTCCGGGGAGACCTCGCGCAGCTCGTCGGGGGAGTGCGCTGCCGGCCCACCGACGTAGGGCGGCTTGTCGAACAGGCAGATCTCGGTGGTCGTCTCCTCGCAGAGCCGGGCGTACTCCGCCCACGACGTCTGCCCCACGAACACCTGGACGTCGTCCTCGGTGCTGTGCGACGCGGCGAGCAGCTGGTTGTGGAGGGTGTCGGCCGCGATGGCCGCGGCCTCGATCTCGGCCATCCGCCGCGCCTTCAGGCCCTTGACGACGTCGGCGAGGGGCAGCGCCTTCCAGCGGCCCTGCCCGAGCGCGACCGCCAGGCCGAGGTCGGCGAGCGAGTCCAGGTGGGTGCCCACCGCGCCGGGCGCGGTCTGCGTCCGGTGCGCGAGGTCGTCGAGCGAGGCGCTGTCGAGGGAAGCGAGCACGACGTAGAGCGCTTCCGCGTCAGCCGGGATGCCCAGCGGCTCCAGCACAGTTCTGACCTCCGGCGTCGGCGACCAGGGTCTGGGGGAGGGATCTCCGGACCGACGCGTACGGCTACGCTCACGACGGCGCGTGGCGGAGCCTGCGCCTCGACTATGTCATAAAACGGACAGGAGTGCGGTCATGACCCAGAAGGCCGAGATCGGTGTCACGGGACTCGCGGTCATGGGGCGCAACCTCGCCCGCAACTTCGCCCGCCACGGGCACAGCGTGGCCATCCACAACCGGACCTTCGCCAAGACGCAGGCGCTGCTCGACGAGGCCGGCCACGAGGGCACCTTCGTCGCCTCCGAGACCATGGCCGACTTCGTCGCCTCGCTCGAGCGCCCGCGCAAGGTGATCATCATGGTCAAGGCCGGGCCCGGCACGGACGCCGTCATCGACGAGCTCGTGCCGCTGCTCGAGGAGGGCGACATCATCGTCGACGCGGGGAACGCGCACTTCCCCGACACCGTCCGCCGCGAGAAGCAGCTGGCCGAGCACGGCCTGCACTTCGTCGGCAGCGGCGTCTCCGGAGGCGAGGAGGGCGCGCTCAACGGGCCGTCGATCATGCCGGGCGGCTCGCGGAAGTCGTACGAGTCCCTCGGCCCGCTGCTCGAGGACATCTCGGCCAAGGTCGACGGCGTCCCGTGCTGCACCTACATCGGGCCCGACGGCGCCGGCCACTTCGTCAAGATGGTGCACAACGGCATCGAGTACGCCGACATGCAGCTCATCGCCGAGGCCTACGACCTGATCCGCCGGGGCACCGGCAAGTCCCCGTCCGAGATCGCCGCGATCTTCCGCGAGTGGAACTCCGGTGAGCTCGAGTCCTTCCTCATCGAGATCACCGCCGAGGTGCTCGCCCAGGACGACGCGCGGACCGGCAAGGCGCTCGTCGACGTCATCCTCGACCAGGCCGAGCAGAAGGGCACCGGCCGCTGGACGGTGCAGAACGCGCTCGACCTCGGCGTCCCCATCACCGGCATCGCCGAGGCGACCTTCGCCCGCGCCCTCTCCGGAGGCGTCGCCCAGCGCGAGGCCGCCCGCGCGGTCCTGCCGGCCGGCACGGTCGAGTGGCAGGTCAAGGACCCCGACGCCTTCGTCGAGGACGTCCGCCGCGCGCTCTACGCCTCCAAGGTCGTCGCCTACTCGCAGGGCTTCGACCAGATCGCTGCGGCCAGCAAGGAGTACGGCTGGGGCATCGACCGCGGGGCGATGGCCCGCATCTGGCGTGGCGGCTGCATCATCAGGGCGCGCTTCCTCAACCGGATCACCGAGGCCTACGAGCGCGACGAGCAGCTCCCGCTGCTGATCGCCGACGACTTCTTCGTCGACGTGATCACCCAGTGCCTCGAGCCCTGGCGCCGCGTGGTCGCGGGAGCCGCCCAGAACGGCATCCCGACGCCGGCCTTCTCCTCCTCGCTGGCCTACTACGACGGCGTGCGGGCCGACCGCCTGCCGGCGGCCCTCATCCAGGGGCTCCGCGACCTCTTCGGCGCACACACCTACCGCCGCGTCGACGCGGACGGCACGTTCCACACCGAGTGGGGCGGCGACCGCTCCGAGACCGCCGTCGACGGCGGCTTCACCGAGGACAAGAGCGCGCACACCGACGAGAAGAAGGTCGACCAGCCGATCTCGTGAGGTCGCGGAGCATGCGTGACCTCCCCGGGGCCCGCCGCGCCGCCAGCGCGCGGGCCCTGGCCGCCGAGGCGGTCCGCCGCGGCCGCAACGCCGTGGCCGTGCGGGGCTTCGCCGGGCGGGCGGCGGCGAACGGTCCGGTGCCGGACGGCGGCGTCGCCGTCTTCTTCTGCACCGGGCCGGAGAACCTGTTCCAGCTGGAGCAGTGGCGCCTCCCGCTGGAGCACCTCGCCCGCACCCGGCCGACCTTCGTCGTCGTCGACCGTCCCGACACCGGCGAGGCGGTGCTGGCCCGGAGCACGCTCCCCGTCGCCTTCGCGCCCGGCAGCGGGGCGCTCGAACGGCTGGTCGTCGAGCACGACGTGCGCGTGGTCCTCTACGTCAACCAGGTCGAGCGGAACTTCCGCATGCTGCGCTTCGCGGAGCCGGTGCACGTCCAGCTCGGGCACGGCGAGAGCGACAAGGCCTACAGCGTCTCCAACCAGCACAAGGCGTACGACCTCACGTTCGTCGGCGGCCGCGCGGGCCGCGACCGGCTGGGGGCGGCGCTGCGGGGCTTCGACGCCGAGCAGCGCACGGTCGGCGTGGGCCGCCCGCAGCTCGACCACGCCTACCCGGGCGCTCCGGACTGGCCGCGCGAGAGCGGGCTGCGGGTCTGGTACGCCCCCACGTGGGAGGGCGACCGCCCGAGCGTGGCGTACGGGTCGCTGGTCAGCCACGGCGTCGCGGTCGTCGAGGCGCTGGTCGCGGACCCCGACGTCCGCGTCGTCTACCGCCCGCACCCGCGCACGGGGTTCTCCTCGCCGGCCCACGCCGCCGCCGACCGGGCGGTCCGCGACGTGCTCGCCCGCAGCGACCCGCGCGGGACCCGTCACCTGGTCGACACCGGCCCGTACGGCTGGCAGTGGGCCTTCGCCGACGCGTGCGTCACCGACCTCTCCTCGGTCGCCTACGACTGGCTGGCGACCGGCAAGCCGCTCGTCGTCACCGAGCCGACCGCGACCGCCGCCTACCGGCCGGCGTCACGGCTCCTCGACGAGCTGCCGCTGCTCCCGGCGTCCGCAGCCGGCACGGTGCTGGACGTGCTGCGGGCCCGCGGTCTCGGGGGCGACGCAGGGGCGGACGGCCTGCTGGCCGACCTCGCCGCGTACTACTTCGGCGACACCGCCGACGGCGCCAGCACGCGACGGTTCGAGTCGGCGGTCGAGCAGGCCGTATCTTCTGTCTCCGCTCTGCTCCGACGCTCGTGACGCTCTGATCCGCCGCCTTCCTCCCTCCCGCTGACGCCGCGCGTCTGCGTGGACGGCCCGGTCGGGCTGCTGGTGGCGTCAGCGTCCGGTCGTCCAGGCGGCGGCGCGCCACTCGGCGCGGATCACTCGCGACACGGAGTCGACACTCGTCGGTGATCTCGGGGCGCACGCGGCGACGCGGTCCGCAGGAGGCGGAGAGCTCTCCCGGGGGCGGCTCAGAGGCCGCGGAGGAAGTCCACGTCGTCGTCGGGGGCCTTGGGCCGCTTCGACGGGCCCACCTCGCCGCGCGACTGGGCGGTCGGGCGGCCGAAGAACAGCCAGCCGAGCGCACCGGCGAGCGGGAGGCAGATGACGGCGACGGCCCACAGCCAGCGGGGTGCGCGACGCACCGCGTACGGCGGGGCCTGGGCGACCTCGACCACGCAGTAGATCGTGAGCAGCGCCACGATCACCAGCGGGAGGAACCGTCCCATGGGCCAAGAGTACGCACGCGCCCCCAACCCGGGACAAGAGTCGCGGGGCCGGTCCCGCGCGGCTCGGCAGCGCCTCCGCCCCGCCGTCCTAGGCTGGTCCGATGCTCACCGAGCGCCCGGCGCGGCCGACCATCGCGCAGCTGCGCGAGGTGACCCAGCCGCCGAGCGTGCGGACGCGGGCCGGGGCCGAGCACTGGGTGGCCCACCTCTACCTGCGCGACCTGTCGCCGTACCTCACCCGGGTCCTGCTGCGGGCCGGCTTCTCGGCCGACGCGGTCACCTGGCTCATGATCCTCTGCGCCGTGCTGTCCGCGGTGTCCACCGGCTGGCCCACCCTCGCCGGCGCGGTCGGGGTCGTCGTCCTCGCCCAGCTGCAGCAGCTGCTCGACTGCTGCGACGGCGAGGTCGCCCGCTGGCGCCAGACCTCGTCGCCGCGCGGCGTCTACCTCGACCGGGTCGGCCACTACACGGCCGAGTGCGGCATCGCCGTCGCGCTCGGGGTGCGGGCCAACGGCGGGCTCGCCCTCAGCAGCGTCTGGATCAGCGCGGGCCTGGCCCTCGGGCTGCTGGTCTGCCTCAACAAGGTCGAGAACGACCTCGTCCACGTGTCGCGGCACTACGCGGGGCTGACGCAGATGGCCGACGTCGAGAGCGTCCGGGTGCCGCAGCGGGGCCTGCTGCGCACCGCGAGGCGGGCGGCGCGGCTGGTGCCGTTCCACCGCATCTTCCACTCGATCGAGATGTCGCTGCTGGTCCTCGCCGCGGCGGTGGTCGACCTCTTCGTGGGCGGGTACGCCACCCGCGTGCTGCTGCTCGCCATGCTCGCCTCCGCCGTCGTCACCGTGGTCGGCCACCTGGCCGCCGTGCTCGGGTCGGCGAGGCTCCGGTGAGCGGCTCCACCGCGGCCGGCGGCCCGGTGACGCCGACGCGATTCGCGGTCGTCGTGCTCACGATGGGCAACCGGCCGGACGACCTGCGCGCCGGCGTCGAGTCGCTGCTCGGCCAGCGCGACGTCGAGCTCGACGTGGTCGTGGTCGGCAACGGCTGGCAGCCCGTGGGGCTGCCCGACGGGGTGCGGACGCTCGGCCTGCCGACGAACCGCGGCATCCCCGCCGGCCGCAACGCGGGCGTCCCGGAGGTCGAGGGCGACCTGCTGTTCTTCCTCGACGACGACGCGGTGCTGCCGCGCGACGACGTGCTCGCGCGGATGGCCGCGCAGTTCGCCGCGGACCCGTCGCTCGGGCTTGTCCAGCCGCGTGTCGTCGACCCCGAGGGGCGCGAGGCCCCGCGGCGCTGGACCCCGCGCGTCCGCGTCGGCGACCCCGCGCGCAGCAGCCCGGCGATGAACGTCTGGGAGGGCGCCGTCGCCATGCGCCGCAGCGCCTTCGACTACGCCGGCGGCTGGCCGGAACCCTTCTGGTACGCCCACGAGGGCATCGAGCTCGCCTGGCGCGTGTGGGACGCCGGGTTCCACGTGCGCTACGACGGCAGCATCGAGGTCCACCACCCGGCGATCCAGCCCACGCGGCACGCGGAGTTCTACCGCTACCAGGCCCGCAACCGCGTCTGGCTCGCCCGCCGCAACCTGCCGCTGCCGGTCGGCGTGGCCTACGTCGCGGCCTGGGCGGCGGTCGGCGGCAGCCGGCTGCGGTCGTCGGAGGCGGTGCGCGAGACCCTGCGCGGCTACCGCATCGGTCTGCGCGAGGACGGCGGCGAGCGGCGGCCGATGTCGTGGCGCACGGTCTGGCGCATGACCCGCGCGGGGCACCCGCCGGTTCTCTGACGGAGCGTTCTCGGCCCCCCGGCGAGCTCGGGAGCGTCCTCGGCTACGGGCCACCGCGCCAGTGGTCGACGCGGCGGTGGTCGGGCCGGAAGCCGTTCTCGACGCCCCACAGCACCGCCTGCGTACGGCTCTCGACGCCGATCTTGCGGTAGGCGGAGCGGATGTAGGACTTCACCGTGTTGATGCTGAGGTAGGTCAGGCCGGCGACCTCCTCGTTCGTGTGGCCCTGGGTGATCAGCGCGAGGACCTCGGCCTCGCGGTCGCTCAGCCCCTTGCTGCGCCCCGGCCAGTCCGAGCCGCTGGCGGGCCGGGCCCGCGGGGGCGGTTCGCTGAACACGACGTCGCCGGCGTGCACCGCCTCGAGCGCCGAGACGAGGTCGGCGGCGGGCAGCGACTTCGACAGGTAGCCGTGCACGCCCTGGCGGCGGGCGCGCTCGACGAGGTCGGGGTGGAAGTTCCAGGTGTAGACGACGACGCGACGGGCCCGCGGGTTCTCGACCAGCACGCGCACCTCGTCGCGGTCGGACTCGGGCTGGCCGAAGGAGTCGTAGAGCACGACGTCGACCCGGTCGTGCACGGGCTTGTTCGTGTCGATCTCGGCGATGACCACGCGCTCGGGGAACTGCCCCAGGATGTTGGCCACCCCGAGGACGACGACGTCGTAGTCGTTGACGAGCGCGACCGTGATGGGGCGCGTCAGCGTGGTCGTCATGCTCAGACCGTACACCCCTGAGGATGTACCAGCCAGGTTCCCGCGATGGTCTGATCGAAGACGCGGGACCGGAAGATCTCCGGTGCCGAGCCGCTCGCAACGGCAGATCTCGAGGAGGACATCGTGGAGATCATCGGCGTCATCGTGGCCGGCATCATCATCGGCCTGCTGGGCAAGTTCGTGGCCCCCGGGAACCGGGACAACATCCCGCTCTGGCTGACCATCCTGTGCGGCATCGGCGGTGTGATCATCGGCTGGTACGTCTACACCGCCTTCGGCGGCAACGGCAGCCCGGGCATCGACTGGACGCGGTGGATCATCGCGATCCTCGTCGCCGCGGTGCTGGTCGTCATCGCCTCGGCGCTGACCGGCCGGTCGCGGACCAGGACGACCGTCTGAGGCAGGCCTCCCCGGGCTCTCGCCGAACGGTCCGTGGGGGGTCGTGAGGCAGGGGCCGGGCGCGGCCGTGGACCGCGCCGGGAGGACCTCGCCGAGGACGGTACGAGCGCGCGGCTCCCACCTCCGGGTGGGAGCCGTCGCTGCTCCCGACCACCTGCGCACCGGGGCGCGACGGGCGCGTGCCCGCCCACCCGTACGGCACCGGCCCGGTCCGGATGGGTGCGGGCCGTCGCGCTCCGACGTGGCACGATCGCGCGGTGACGATCACGGCGGCGGCGGACGGTTCGGCCCTGGGCAACCCGGGACCGGCGGGCTGGGCCTGGTACGTCGACGAGGACCACTGGGCGAGCGGGGGCTGGCCCCGCGGCACCAACAACATGGGCGAGCTCAAGGCCGTGCTCGACCTGCTCCACCAGACCGCGCACCTCGACGACGACCTGCTCGTCTACTGCGACAGCCTCTACGTGATCAACACCGTCACGCAGTGGATGAAGGGCTGGAAGCGCAAGGGCTGGCGCAAGAAGGACGGCAAGCCGGTCCTCAACGTCGAGCTCGTCAAGGGCCTGGACCAGGCCCTCGTCGACCGCGCGAACACGGACGTGCGCTTCGAGTGGGTCAAGGGCCACGCCGGCCACCCGCTCAACGAGGCCGCCGACCGGCTGGCGGTGGCTGCGTCCACCGCGTTCCGGGAGCACCGCGAGCCCGACGCAGGGCCCGGCTTCCCGGGCGCGACCCCGGTCCCCGAGCCCGAGGTGGAGGCGGTCCCCGCCGACGACGACCTGTTCTCGGTGTCCTCGGGCGGCACGGCCCCGGCCGTCCCCTCCGCCCCGACCCGCGACGTGCGCGCGGACGACCTCCCCGCCGCCGGGACCGAGCTCGACGACGTCGTCGACCTCGAGCGCGCGCTGCTCAGCGACCGCGTGCGCTCCGACCGTTCCGCCGTCGACGCGCTGCTCGACCCCGCCTGGAGCGAGGTCGGCGCGTCCGGGCGGCTCTGGTCGCGCGACGAGGTGCTGTCCACGATCACCCCGCTCGACGACGCCGAGCTCGAGGTGCTCTCGGTCGAGACCCTCGCGCCCGACGTGGTGCTGCTGGTGTGGCGCAGCCGGGTGAGCGGGCGCGCCGCGCTGCGCAGCTCGGTGTGGGTGCGTTCCGGCGGGCGGTGGCGGCAGCGGTTCCACCAGGGCACGCTCGAGGGCGGTGGCCGTGCGCGGTGACCCGGGCGCGGCGCACGACCGCCGCTGGCTCGACTGGGCCCTGTCCCAGGTCGAGGCCGACAGCAACCGCAGCGCGGACACGCACCTGCACGTCTTCCCGCTGCCGCCGGAGTGGGGGGTCTCCCTCTACGTCAAGGACGAGTCGGTGCACCCGACCGGCAGCCTCAAGCACCGCCTGGCCCGCTCGCTCGTGCTCTACGGGCTGTGCAACGGCTGGATCGAGGAGGGCACGACGCTGGTCGAGGCGTCGTCGGGGTCGACCGCGGTCAGCGAGGCGTACTTCGCCCGGCTGCTCGGGCTGCCCTTCGTCGCGGTGATGCCGGCGACGACGGTGCGCGAGAAGTGCGAGCTCATCGAGTTCTACGGCGGGCGCTGCCACCTGGTCGACGACCCGGGGACGATCTACGCCGAGGCCGAGCGGCTGGCGGCGGAGAGCGGCGGGCACTACCTCGACCAGTTCACCTACGCCGAGCGCGCGACCGACTGGCGAGGCAACAACAACATCGCCGAGTCGATGTTCGCGCAGCTCGGCCGCGAGCCGCACCCCGTGCCCGCCTGGGTGGTCGTCGGGGCGGGCACCGGCGGGACCAGCGCCACCATCGGGCGCTACCTGCGGCTGAACCAGCTGCCGGCGTCGCTGTGCGTGGTCGACCCCGAGGGGTCGGCGTTCGAACGTTCCTGGCGCACCGGGCGGACCGACGTGACCGCGCGCGGCTCGCGCATCGAGGGGATCGGACGGCCTCGGGTCGAGCCGAGCTTCGTGCCGGAGGTCGTCGACCGGATGATCCCCGTTCCCGACGCCGCCTCGGTCGCCGCCATGCGGTGGGGCACCCGCCACCTCGGCCGGATGGTCGGCGGCTCCACCGGCACCAACCTGTGGGGCGCCTGCCAGCTCGTCGCCGAGCTCGTGGCGGCGGGCCGTACGGGCAGCGTCGTCACCCTGCTCTGCGACGACGGCCACCGCTACGCGCACAGCTACTACGACGACGCGTGGGTGGGGTCACGGGGCTGGGACCTCGACCCGCCGACCCGGACGCTCGAGCACTTCATGGCGACGGGTGCGTGGGTCGAGGGCGCCTGACGTCAGCCCGCCCCGGGCCGGGTTCTCGGGTGCCCGAGGTCCCACTCAGCCGAGGTTCCTCGTGCTCTGCGCACCCTGCAGACGTGGCGGAGCCCGTGCATCTCACGTTGTCGTGAGATGCACGGGCTCCCGCGCGCTCAGGAGATGGCGACCGTGACGGTGTCGGTCGTGACCTGCTTGGTGTAGACCTTCGACTTCGGCTTGTCCGGGGCGAGCAGCTGGTAGGTGAAGGTGAGCGTCACCGACTGGGCGTCGTCGGGGAGCGCCGGCACGGTGAAGACGTTGCCGTACGAGTTGGGCTTCTTGATCAGGTAGCCCGGGGACACGGTCGCCGTATCGACGATCGGCGACGGCGCGGCGAGCGGCCCGTCCGGGCCCAGCACGTCCATCCGCACGTCGAGCTCGGCCAGGTAGATGTCCTGCTTGTACTTCCCGGGGAAGCCGGCCGTGAGCGAGAGGGTGATCGGCTTGCTCGCCTCCGGCGTCCACTGGGCCATCGGCATCGTGGAGTAGTAGACGGTCTTGAGCTCGATCGCGCCCGCGTCCAGGGTGTGCTTGGCGACGCCGCGGCTGAGGTCGTTCTTGATCCGGGCCTTCTTCGGCGTCGGGGACGGCGAGGGCGTGGCGGCCGGGGTGGCGCGCGGCGAGGGGCTGGCCGTCGCGGTGGCCGCCTCCCAGGGCGGGGTGCTGCACCCGGCGGCGACGAGGAGGGCGGCGACCGCGGCAGCGGCGGAGAGGGCACGGCGGAACATCATCGGGGGGTTCCTGTCGGGGGAGGGGGAACGGCCGTCGGATCGTCCGAGAGCCGCAAGATAACACCGCCCGCACCCCGCGTGCCCGGTTCCGGGCGAGGGTGCGGGCGGCTTTCCGAGCCGGGAGGGGACCGGGCTCAGACCTTGTAGCCGCGCTCGCGGCGGAAGAGCTTGCCGACCATGACCACGGTCTGAGCGATCGTGACGACGTAGAGGACCGGCCAGCCGAGCCAGAGGATCGAGGTCTGGATGAGCAGCGGCAGCTGGAACCAGGTGTAGCCGAGGACGAGGAAGGAGACCGCGAGCACGATCAGCGGGGTGAGGTACGCCTTGCCCGAGCCGCGCTCGGCCTTGGCCTGCTCGGCCCAGTTGTCGACCTTGACGCGGGAGAGGAACTTGGCCCAGGCGCGGACGAAGTGGCCGGCGCGGAGCCACATGTAGATCTCGGCCGGGATGCCGGTGGCGGCGAAGAGCACGTCGCGGACGTTGCGGTTCTTCATCGAGAAGGCGATGCGGACGTTCAGCAGGACCGCGACGACCGGCGGGACCAGCCAGATGGGCGAGAAGACGAAGGCGTGGATGCTGAGCGAGGCGGCCAGCAGGAGCACGAAGGCGATGCGGGTGAAGATGTTGGTCGCCATGCCGAAGTTCTCGGCCCAGCGCAGGCGCAGGTTCGGGTGGAAGGGCTGGCCCTTCGTGTCGCCGCGCTGGCCCGGCCACATCAGGTCGATGGCGCCGTAGTTCCACTTGACCTGCTGGCCGTCGAGCGAGCGGACCGTGGTCATGCCGCCGACGTCGGCGCGGGCCTGCGCGGAGATCTTGGTGAGGTAGCCGGCCGACTTGATCTGCAGGCTGAGCAGGGAGTCCTCGACCTCGGAGTCGTTGACCCACGGGGTCTGCTGGTGGTTCTCGGCCATGACCGCGCGGAGGGCCTTCATCGAGAAGATCGAGCACTGCCCGCCGAGGACGGCCATGTTGCGGCCGCGGAGCATGTTCTGCATGTTGAAGGCGGCGAACTGGGTGCGCTGGCCGGCGATGAGCAGCTTGGCGACCGGACCCTTGATCTTGGTGTCGTCGATGGAGTAGATCGCCGAGATGCCGCCGATGCGGGTGTCGGAGACGATCTCCTCCTCCAGCTTCTCGACCGCGTTCGGCGCGAGGACCGTGTCGCCGTCGACACCCAGGAGGTACTCCGCGTCCTGGATCAGGTTGAAGCCGTAGTTGAGCGCGCCGACCTTCTTGTCGGGGTTCTCGCCGATGTCGTGGACGAACACCTCGGTGCGCTGGCGCTTCTGGCCGCGCACCTTGGCGCCCTTGTGCGGGCCGGCGAACTTGGCTGCGAGCTCGAAGGAGTTGTCCTTCGTGTTGTTGATGATCACGTGGATCTCGTCGGGCAGCCGCGTCTGGGCCAGCAGGCCCCGCAGCACGTCCTCGATCGACTCGGCCTCGTTGTAGGCCGGGATGATCACGCCGATCTTCGGGCGGAAGGTCGGCAGCGCCTCGATGTCGGCCAGGTGCTGGTGGAGGTAGCGGGAGAGCGCGGCGCCCTCGACGGTGCCCTCCTCGACGGCCGGTGCGTCGGTCTCGACGGACTCGACGGTCTCGTCGGTCTCGGTGCCCTGCGGGAGGTCGAAGTTGATGCTCATCGGGGGTCTGCTCCTCGTGTCCGCCAGCCCTGCGCTGACATCAACAAGATTGCGGCTTCAACCTTCAGGCTCCACTCAGACTGCTGCGGGCTTCTCCGAGGTCTTCCTCAACGCGAACGGTTGAACAGTCAACCGCGCTGAGGTTGCTGAGACTTCCTTGAGGTTCCGCAGGGAGCGGTCAGCAAAGGCTCTGACACCGGTGTCAATCGTGAGGTGCAAGGGATCCGCCGGCCGCTGGTCGTGGCGTGGGGCGAACGGGAGGGTGCTGACCTGAGCGTCGGACGCCCGTCCTCGCGGCCCACGAAGGTCGAGGAGGCCCTCGCGGGGCCCGCTCAGGGGCCGGCTGCCACCCTCAGGCAGATTCTCAGTAACGCTCGGTGCGTGGACCTCAGGCGAGGATCAGGGCGAGCGCACTGACCAGGGCCGTGGCGAGCCCGGCGAGCCCGGTCGCCTTGAGGACGGCGATGAGGTCGCGGCCGCGGGCACCCTCGACAACCGCGCGGACCGGTTTTACCAGCACCACGAGGGCGATCAGCGCGAGCAGCACCCACGGCGTCGTCAGCAGGGCGACGCCGACGAGGCCGAGCGCACCGACGGCGACCAGCGCGGCGTAGAGGAAGCGGGTCCCGCGGTCCCCGAGCCGCGTGGCGAGCGTGCGCTTGCCCGACGCGGCGTCGCCGGCCAGGTCGCGCAGGTTGTTGGCCACGAGCACCGCCGTCGTGAGGGCCCCGACCCAGACCGCGGTCACCAGGAGGGCGGCGCCGACCGTGCCGGTCTGCACGTAGCCGGTCCCGCAGGTGGCGACGAGGCCGAAGAAGACGAAGACGAACACCTCGCCGAGGCCGGCGTAGCCGTACGGTCGCCGCCCGCCGGTGTAGTACCAGGCGGCGAGGACGCAGGCGGCCCCGACGGCCAGCAGCCACCAGTGGCCGGTCAGCACGACGAGGGCCAGGCCGGCGACCGCGGCGACCGCGAAGCAGGCGAAGGCGGCGTTGCGCACCGTCCGGGGGCGGGCGAGCCCGGAGCCGACGAGGCGCACGGGGCCGACGCGGACGGCGTCCGTGCCCCGGATGCCGTCGGAGTAGTCGTTGGCGTAGTTCACGCCGACCTGCAGCGCGAGGCTCACCACGAGGGCGAGCAGGGCCGCGACCGGGTTGACGCGGTCGGTGAACGCGACGACCCCCGTGGCCGCGACGACCGGGCTGACCGCGGCCGGAAGGGTGCGCGGACGTGCGCCCTCGAGCCACTGGGCGGGTGTCGCCGTGGTCGCTGCTGCGCCGGCGGGCGTGCTCATCGGTTCTCCTTCGTCGGTGCCAGCTCGGCGCGGAGCCGGCGGCGGTCGACCTTGTCGCCGCCCGTCCGGGGCAGCCGGTCGAGCGCGACCAGCCGGCGGGGGGCGGCGTACGCGGGCAGCTCCGCCCGCACCCAGCTCCTCAGCCCGGCCAGCGTCAGGTCGTGGTCGTCGGTGACGGCGACCACCTCGGTGCCCCACTCCGGGTCGGGCACGCCGACCACGGCGATCTCGGCGGTGCCCCGCTCGGGCCAGGCGTGCGCGCGGGCCTCGACGGCGGAGAGGTCGACGTTGTGCCCGCCGCTGACGACCACGTCGTCGACCCGGCCGAGGACCGCCAGGCGTGCGACGCCGTCGGTCCCGGTGACCCAGGCGCCGCGGTCGGAGGTGAGGAACCGACCGGACCGCAGGGCGTCCGCCGTGAGGTCGGGGCGGCCGCGGTAGCCGGAGAACACGACGGGCCCGCCGACGCTGATCCGGTCGCCGTCGACGCCGCCGACGCGGTCCGGGAGACCGACGGCCACGTCGACCCCGTCCAGGGGCACGCCGTCGTAGACGCAGCCGCCGCAGGTCTCGCTCATGCCGTACGTCGTCACGCAGGGGACGCCCGCCACGCGGGCGCGGGCGAGCAGCGCGGGATCGGTCGCCGCCCCGCCGACCAGCACCGCGTCGAGGGACGCGAGGGCCTCGACGAGCCGCGGCAGGGCGAGGGCGCGGACGAGCTGCGTGGGGACCAGGGACAGGTAGCGCCGGCCGGAGGGGAGCGCGAGGTCGGGCAGCTCGGCGAGGTCGCCGGACAGCGGCACGACCGCCGACCCGGACAGGTGGGCCCGCGCGAGGACCATCAGGCCGGCGACGTGGTGGCGGGGCAGCGGCAGCAGCCAGTGACCGACGCCCCCGAGGCGGACGTGCGTCGCCTCGGCCCCGGCCCGGAGCGCCGCGGCCGAGAGGACGACGCCCTTGGGCTCGCCCGTCGAGCCCGAGCTCAGCACCACCACCGCGGCGTCGGGGTCGGCGGGCTCGTCGAGGCGGAGGGCGCGGACGGCGCGGGCGCGCTCCGCGGGTTCGGGGGGCAGCGGGGCGACCGGCCGGCCGCCGTCGAGCGCCTCCGCCAGCGCCGCCGGCAGCGCGTCTCCCTCGACCGCGCGCAGCAGGGTCGTGCTGCCGGCGGTCACCTCGTCAGCCTAGGTGCCCAGATGGGGGAGACTCACGTGGTGACGGGCGGCGAGAGGGTGCGCGGGTACGAGCTGGCCATGCCGGTGCGGTTCCGGGGGCTGACCCGTCGCGAGGGCCTGCTCTGGCGCGGCCCGGCCGGCTGGGCCGAGTGGAGCCCGTTCCTCGACTACTCCGGCGCGGAGCTGCTGCCCTGGCTCCGGGCTGCGGACGAGGCGGCCGACCAGGGCTGGCCCGCCCCGCTCCGAGGTGCGGTGCCCGTGAACTGCACCGTCCCCGCCGTCGGCCCCGCGCAGGCGCACGCGATCGTCGCTCGCGCGGTCGCGGGCTGGGGCTGCGGGACGGCGAAGGTGAAGGTGGCCGAGCGCGGCCAGTCCCTGGCCGACGACCTGGCGCGGTGCGAGGCCGTCCGCGACGCGCTCGGGCCGGTGGGCCGGCTCCGGGTCGACGCGAACGGCGGGTGGGACGTCGACGCCGCCGAGACGGCCGTCCGGGCGCTGGACCGCTTCGAGCTCGAGTACGTCGAGCAGCCCTGCCCGTCCGTCGAGGACCTGGCCGCCCTGCGCGTCCGGCTCGCCCGGACCGGCCGCCCGGTGCCGGTGGCGGCCGACGAGTCGATCCGCCGGGTCGAGGACCCGTACCGGGTCGCCGCGCTCGAGGCCGCCGACGTCGCGGTGCTCAAGGTCGCCCCGCTCGGCGGGGTGCGCGCGGCCCTCGAGGTGGCCGACCGGATCGGGCTGCCGGTGGTCGTGTCCAGCGCGGTCGAGACCTCGGTCGGCCTCGCGGCCGGTGTCGCCCTGGCCGCCGCGCTGCCCGAGCTGCCGTACGCCTGCGGCCTGGGGACGACGTCGCTGCTCGACGGGGACGTCGTCACCGACCCGCTCGTCCCCGTCGACGGGGCGCTGCCCGTCCGCGCCGTCGCGGTGGACGAGGAACGTCTCGCCCGGCACCGCATGGACCCCTCGGACGAGGAGTCCTGGCTGCACCGGCTGGAGGAGACCCGGGCCCTGGCCGTGGCCTCGCCCGGACGCGCCCCGGAGGCGTCCCGTGGCTGACGCGGGCGCGCTCGCCCGCACGGTCGTCGCCGCGCTCGTGCAGGCCGGCGTGCGCGACGTCGTCCTGGCGCCGGGGTCGCGCAGCGCGCCTCTGGCCTTCGTGCTGTGGGCGGCCGAGCGGGCGGGGTCGCTGCGGCTGCACGTCCGGGTCGACGAGCGCGGCGCGGGCTTCGTCGCGCTGGGCCTGGCGAAGGCGACCGAGCGACCGGTCGCCGTGGTGACCACGTCGGGCACCGCCGTCGCGAACCTGCACCCCGCCGTCCTCGAGGCCTGGCACAGCCACGTCCCCCTCGTCGTGGTCAGCGCGGACCGGCCCGCGGCGCTGCGCTGGACCGGCGCCAACCAGACGACCCACCAGCAGGACCTCTTCGCGAGCCACGTCCGGGCCGCGGCGACGCTGACCGACGAGCGCGACGCCCCGTTCGAGGTCGCCCGCCTGCTCGTCGCGGCCACCGGCTCGCGCAGCCGGCTCCCCGGCCCCGTCCACCTCGACGTCGAGCTGGTCGACCCGCTGGTGCCCGACCCCGGCGAGCTCGGCCGGGCGCTGCCCGCGGTGACGCTGCCGACGGTCCGGCCGACGGGCGCCGGGGCGGCGCTCGAGCTGGCCCGCGGTCCCCGGACCGTGGTCGTGGCCGGGGACGCGCCCCCAGCGCTCGGGCGTGCGTGGGCACTGCGGGCCGCCGCCGCGTCGGTGCCGCTGCTCGCGGAACCCTCCAGCAACGCCCGCTCGGGACCCGCGGCGGTCGCGACCTACCGGCTGCTGCTGGCCGGCTCGGCCGGCTCGGCCGGGCTCGCCGAGGAGGTCGAGCGCGTCGTCGTGGTCGGGCACCCGACCCTGTCGCGCCCGGTCCAGCGTCTGCTGGCCCGTCGCGACGTCGAGCTCGTCGTCGTCAGCCCGTACGCCGACTGGCCCGACCCGGGTCGAGCGGCGACGGTCGTCGCCGGCGACGCGGTGCTGCCGGCGCCCGGACCGGCCGAGACGGCGTGGGCGGCGACCTGGCGGGAGTCCGACCGCCGGGTCCGGACCAGGCTCGACGCGCTGCTCGCCGGGTGGCCGGGTCTCACCGGGGCCGAGGTGGCCGCCGCCGTGCTCGCCGGACTCGGCCCCGAGGACGTCCTCCTGGTCGGGTCCTCCAACCCGGTGCGCGACCTCGACCTGGCCGCCGTGCCCGAGCAGCCGCCCGCCACCTACGCCAACCGGGGGCTCGCCGGCATCGACGGGCTCGTGTCGACCGCGGGCGGGCTCGCCCTCGGCCACGACCGGCCGGTGACCGCGCTGCTCGGCGACCTGACGTTGCTGCACGACGCGAACGCGCTCGTGGTCGGCCCGCTGGAGCGCCGCCCGGACCTGCGGCTCGTCGTCGTCAACGACGACGGCGGCAGCATCTTCACGACGCTGGAGCAGGGCGGCGCCGCGTACGCGGAGGCGTTCGAGCGGGTGTTCGGCACGCCGCAGCGGGCCCGTCTGGAAGGGTTCGCGGAGGCGGCCGGGGCGGCGTACCGGCGGGTGACGACGACCGTCGACCTGCGCGACGCCCTGAGCCGGCCGCCGCGGGGGATCGAGCTGGTGGAGGTTCCGGTGGACCGTGCGCAGCGCCGTGCGCTCGACGAGGCGGTGCGCGCCCTGGGCGCCTAAAAGCTCTGGCGGCAGACGCGTGTAACGGTGTAATTTCCGGGTATGACCGGTACGCCGTCGCTGGTCGAGTGGGCCGGGGGCCCGTCGTCGATCCGCGCCATGATCGAGGCCTTCTACGACCGCGTGGAGTCCGACGAGCACATCGCCCCGCTGTTCCCGGGCGGGGTGAGCCGGGAGCATCGCGAGCACGTGACCGACTGGTGGGTCGAGGTCTTCGGCGGGCGCGCCGCGTACACGGAGCAGCACGGCGGCTACGCGACCATGCTCGCCCACCACCGCGGGCTGGGGATCAGCGTCGAGCAGCGTCGCCGCTTCGTCGCCCTGATGAGCGTGGCGGCCGACGACGCCGACCTGCCGGCCGACCCCGAGTTCCGGTCCGCGCTGCTGGCCTACCTGGAGTGGGGCACCCGGCTGGCCATGGCCAACTCCCAGCCCGACGCCGTCGTGGTCGAGCAGGCGCCCGTGCCCCGGTGGGGCTGGGGCGTCGCCCCGCCCTGGCAGCCCTGACCCCTCTCCGTCAGCGAGCGGCGCGCCGGACCGGCGGGGTCCTCAGCGGGCCGCGCGGAGCCAGGCCCGGACGTGGCGGGTGGCGAGGACGTCGTCCTCGTTGTACGCGAGGACGCGGGCCGTCGCCGCCGCGCGGACGTCCTCGTCGGGACCGTGGACCGCGTCGGCGAACCAGCGCTGCGAGTTCAGGCCGCCGGGGTCGTCGTCGCGCCAGGAGAAGCCGGCGTGCGCGGCCACAAGCTTGAGGCCGAGGCCGCCCACCCCGAACCAGTGCGCCTTGACGACGTCCAGCAGGTCGACGAACCCCTCGCGCGCGTACGCCGACGCCCACCCGAGGACGGGCTCCCCGGAACGCTTGGCCAGCGCGTCGATCTGGCTCGGCTCGTAGCTGCTGTAGTGGTAGACGGCCACGCCGCCGCCGGCCGCGGTCTCCGCCTCGACGAGGTCGCGCAACCAGGTGAACGCCTCCACCGCCAGCGTGGTCTCGGCCTGCTCGTCGAGGTCGCGGAACGCGGCGAAGGCCCGGTAGTGCCCCTCGCCGGGCCGGTCCGGGCGTTCCACCCAGAAGCCCCACAGGTAGACGCGGCCGTCGGCCGAGCTCTCGATGTCGAGGTCGACCTCGACGCTCGCCGACGGGACCTCGATGGGCCCCGACGTCTCCCGCACGAACCCGACGCCGCTCTCGAGCAGCCGGGCCCGCCGCACGGCCGTGCGCAGCCGGTCGTCGGCGTGGCTCCGGTGCGGCACCAGCGGGAGGTAGCGGGACAGCAGGTCGTCGACGTCGGCGGTGGCGAGGGCGTGCACGGTCCCGGCCCGGAGGGAGCGGAGGGCCTCGACCTCCTGCCGGTCGAGGGCGCCGCGGTCGATCCGCAGGCTGACGTCGTCGTCGTCCAGCCGGGGGCGGCACCGCGGCCACCACGCGCAGCCGGCGCACTCGCGCACGACGACGGGCTCGAGCAGGGGCTCGCCGCGCCGCGCCGCCTCGGCGACCGCCACCCGACGGGCGAAGGCGGCGTCGTAGCGCTGGAGGGCGGGCTCGAACCGGTAGCGGCCCTCGACCTCCGGGTCGTACGTGCGCAGCATCGGCTCCGCGAGGTCGCACCAGATGACCGTGCGCTCCGCCCGGCTGGCCGGGTCGGTGCCGACCAGGCCGCCCCACGCCGTCGTGCCGGCGAAGCCGGCCGCCTCGAGGAGCCGGTGGTGGTGGGCGAGCTCGCGCAGGTCACGTTCCTCGGACCGCAGCCGCAGGGCCACGTCCTCGCGGCGCCGCACGCGGGCGGGACCCGGCTGCGCGAAGGGCGTCCAGGCCAGGCCGGGGCCCGTCGCCGGAGCGCCGTCGGCGCGCGGCGGGACAGGGGCCAGGACGTGGTGCCACACCACGAGGGCGGGGTGGTAGGTCGCCCGGCCGTCGGCCCGGTCCGCACCGCGCACGAGCAGATCGGGGCTGCCCGTGCGGTGCCCGGCGCGGTCGGGCGGCAGCAGGCCGCCGACGACCACGTCCACGCCGTCGGCGAGCGCCTGGCGCGTGGCCGCCGCCTGGACCTCGGGCCCGTCGGCGGCGAGCAGGCGCAGGTCGACGACGCGGCCCTCGCACTCCTCGATGAGCTGCTCGAGCAGCACGCTGCGGTGCCGGCGCACGGCCTCGGCGCGCAGCGCGGCCGGGTCGTCGAACGCGGCCGGAGGTGACGGCGGCACCTCGCTGCCCGGGGTGAAACGGTGCTGGGTCTTGACCGGGCAGCTGCGGGCGGCGCGGGCGCCGAGCAGCACCGGGCGGGCGGCCTCGGTCAGCTCGGGCACCTCGGGCCCGTCGGGAGCGTCCACCGGCTCGACGGCGGGCGGGGACCCCGCGTACGCCGTCACCGCACGGCCCGGTGCAGGGCCACGACGCCGCCGGTCAGGTTGCGCCACGCGACGTCGCGCCAGCCTGCGGCGCCGATCCGCTCGGCGAGGTGGACCTGGTCGGGCCAGGCCCGGATCGACTCGGCGAGGTAGACGTAGGCCGCCGGGTTGGACGAGACCGCCCGGGCGATCCTGGGCAGCGCCGCCATCAGGTATTCCGTGTAGACCACCCGGAACGGCGCCCAGACCGGCGCGGAGAACTCGCAGACGACGAGCCGACCGCCCGGCCGGGTCACCCGCCGCATCTCCGCCAGCGCGGCCTGGGTGTCCTCGACGTTGCGCAGGCCGAAGGAGATGGTGACGGCGTCGAAGGAGGCGTCCGCGTACGGCAGCTGCAGGGCGTCGGCCGCCACGAAGGACAGGGCCGGGCGTCGCTGCTTGCCCACCCTGAGCATCCCGAGCGAGAGGTCGGTCGGGACGACCGTCGCCCCGGCGGCGGCGAAGGGTTCGCTGGACGTGCCCGTCCCGGCGGCGAGGTCGAGGACCCGCTCGCCCGGGCGCGCGCCGACGGCCTCGAGCACGGCGCGACGCCAGGCCCGGTCCTGCCCGAGGGAGAGCACGTCGTTGGCGAGGTCGTAGCGCTCAGCGACGTGGTCGAACATGGTCGCGACGTCGGCGCGGCGCTTCGCCAGGGTGGCCCGGGCCCCCGCCCGGCCTGCAGGTGCGTGCGCGTCGTCGGCCATGGGAGGAACTCTTCCACGGGCCACCGACAGTTCCGTGCGGCGCGGTGGCGCCGGCCGGCGGCCCGCCGGGTCAGATCTCGACGATCCCCAGGACCGGGGTGGTCGGGGTCTGCGGCGACGTACCGGCCGGCTCGACGTTGATCGCCAGGTTGGTGGAGTCGTCGACCGGGCCGGTGAACTCCGCCGCGGTCTGGCCGCTGGTGGAGAAGACCGCGTCCGGTCGCACCGTCTTGCCCTTGAGGGTCCACAGGTGGAACACGTTCCCGGCGCCGGCCGAGGGCAGGTCGCTGCTCACGAAGGCGGCGCGGTTCAGGCTCTTGGAGACCACGAAGGACGCGGCGGCCCCGTTGACCGTGGTGGCGTAGATCCGGGCGTCGGGTGCGGCCAGCAGCGACGGGTCGACCTGAGGGACCGTCACGGTCGGGGCCGGCCCGGCCACCGGCGGCTCCTGCTGGCGCACCAGCCCCCACACGGTGAAGCCGAGCGCGAGCGCGACGACCGTCACGGCCGCGACGAGCACGGACAGCGCGCGGGCGCGGCGGCTCGCGCGGCGCAGGGCCAGCTCGTCGACCACCGGGTCGGCGACCGGCTCCAGCGCGCGGCGAGGAGCCGCGGAGGTCGCGGCGGCCACGGCGGGGGCGGCGGGGAAGGCGCTCGGGACGGAGCCCGTGGCGGTGGGGGCGGCCAGCGGCGGCAGCTGCTCGACGCCGGTGATCGCGTCGAGGACCGAGGCCCGCAGCGACGGCGGCGGGAGCGGGACCGGCTCGGCGAGCACCAGGGCGGCCGCGGCCTCGTGCAGCTCGGCGACCTCGTCCCGGCACTGCGCGCACCCGGCCAGGTGCTCCTCGAACTGTGCGCGCTCGGCCGCGTCGAGGGCGTCGAGGGCGTACGCGGCGGCGTCGTCGTGGTCGCTCACGGCTCCACCACCAGGACCTTGCGCAGGCTCGCGAGCCCGTCGCGCATGCGTGTCTTGACCGTGCCGAGGGGCAGCCGCAGGCGCTCGGCGACCTGGCTCTGGGTCAGCCCGCCGAAGTAGGCCAGCGTCAGCGCCTCGCGCTGGACGGCGCTCAGCCGGGCGAGCCCGTCCCGTACGCGTTCGGCGTCGAGATGCTCGGACACGTCCTCCCAGACGTGGTCGACCTCGCGGCCGACCTCGGTGAGGGCGTAGTGCTCGTCCCGGGCGACCTCGCTGGTCACGGCACGCACCCGGTCGATCGCGCGGCGGTGGGCCATCGTCGTGATCCAGGCGCTCACCGAGCCCTTGCTCGCGTCGAAGCGCGCGGCCTGGCGCCACACCTCGGTGTAGACCTCCTGGGTCACCTCGGCGGCGTGGTCGCTCGACCGGAGCACCCGCCACACCACGCCGAACGTTCGCGTCGAGGTCGCGTCGTAGAGGCGGGCGAACGCGTCGGCGTCCCCGGCGGCGACCTCGTGCAGCAGGGTGACCAGCCGCGCGGCCTCCTGCGCGCGCTGGGCGCGCTGCTGGGCCTGCGCCGCGTCCCCGGCCGCGTCGACCGTCGGGCCGGACCGCGCCGGCTCGGCGGGCACGGCCTGGGGGTCCATCCGGTGACCGTACCTGCTGCGCACCCGGGTGAGGCGGAGCGGCGGGGCGACCAGCAGTGCGGACACGCTCCACCTCTTTTCTCCGGGCTCTGCTCCAGGGCGCACGACCGGGCACCTCGTCCGGCTCGTCGAGGGTGGTTCGGAGGCGCTGTGCAGAGGGATTGGTCGACGCCCGCGGTGAGGCACACTTCTCCGGTGGCCAAACGCGCGACCGTGCTCAAGGTGTCCGGGCTGCGCCGTGCCTTCGGCCCGAACACCATCTTCGACAAGTTCAACCTCGAGGTGCGCGCGGGCGAGGCGATCGCGCTGACCGGGCGCAACGGCGCGGGCAAGTCGACCCTGCTGCGCTGCCTGGTCGGCGCCGACCGGCCCGACGACGGCACGATCGAGGTCTGCGGCAACCCGATGTCGGAGACCAACCCGCAGGTCCGCCGCGACGTCGCGACGGTGATCGACGACCTCGACTTCTTCCCCGACCTGTCGGTCGTGGAGCACCTCGACCTGCTGGCCCGCGCCCACGGCATCACCGACCCCGACGCGCAGGTCGACGAGGTGCTCGAGGAGGTGCAGCTCGTGCCGCAGTCGGGTCAGCTGCCCGGCACGCTGTCCTCCGGTCAGCGCCGCCGCCTGGCGCTGGCCACCGCGTTCGTCCGCCCGCGCCGGCTCCTGATCCTCGACGAGCCCGAGCAGCGCCTCGACACCGAGGGCGTGGGCTGGCTGTCGCGCCGGCTCCAGGCCGAGCGCCAGCAGGGCCTGGCGATCGTCTTCGCCAGCCACGAGCCGACCCTGGTGGAGAGCGTCGCGACCCGCGTCGTCACGCTCGGGGCGCCGCGCGGATGAGCGCGGCATGAGCACCGCCTCCGTGCCCTCGGTGCCCTCCGACGACTCCCACGGCCCGGACGGGACCGACGCCGTCGACCCGACACCGGTCCAGGTGCTGCCCGCCGCGTCCCCGCGCGAGCTGCGCGGGCTGATGAAGGACTGGCGCCGCGGACGCGCCACGCGCAACGTCGGCCAGGCCCTGAGCGACGCGTACGTCGCGGTCATCGCCGCGCTGATGATCGGGGCCATGACGGTCAACGTCATCCTCAAGGCCCAGCGGGTCGTGGCCGCGTGCGACAGCGCCTCCTGCCTGTCGGCCCGCGCCCTGCTGCCCTGGGCGGCGGTGCTCGCCGCCGTCGCCACGGCGCTGGCGGTGGCGCGGCTGTTCGGTCCCGTGCTCGCGTCCGCCGCGGAGGGCTTCTGGCTGCTCGACGCGCCGATCTCGCGGTCCCGCCTGCTGCGGCCCCGGCTCGTGGCGGCCCTCGCCGGCGCGCTCGTGGGCGGCGCCCTGATCGGCGGCCTCATCTCGCTGCTCACCGGCTCGACCGGGCTCGAGTCGGCCGTCTGGGCCGTCGCCACCGGGCTCTCCGCGTCCGCCGCGGTGGCCGCCGCCGCCGCCCAGCAGGGCCACGAGCGGCACCGGCTCAGCCGCGCGGCGTCCTTCGTCTTCGGCCTGCTCGGCGTCGTCGCGCTGCTCGGCGTGGTCGGCGTGGCCGCCAACTGGTTCACCCTGCGGCTGTCCACCACGCTCGGCACCGAGATCGGCACGGTCGTCGCGGGGATCGCCGTCGTCCTGCTCCTCGTGGCCACGGCGCTGGCCGCCCGGCGGCTCTCGTCGATCCGGCGTACGCGCCTGGTCAGCGGCGGTTCCCTGGTCAAGGGGATCTCCGGCGCCTTCTTCGCCCTCGACGTCGGCCTGGCGCGCGACATCGTCGTGCAGCGCCGCACCATGGAGATCGGGCACGTCACGCCCAAGCGCGGTCACGGCGAGGGGCTGCAGGCCCTGACGTGGCGCGAGTGGCAGCGGCTGCGCCGCTTCCCCCAGCCGCTGATCGCCTGGGCCGGGACCCTCGTCGTCCCCTACGCGTCCGAGGCCCTGGGGATGAGTGCGGTGACGCCGGTGTTCGGCGCGCTGGCGCTGTTCGGCGCGACGGTGCCCATGCTCAACGGGCTGCGCGTCCTGACCCGTACCGGCGGCCTCGCGCGCTGCCTGCCCTTCTCGACGCCGCAGATCAAGCTCGCCGTGGTGACGGCGCCCGCCATCCTCGCCGCCGTCTGGGCCGTGCTCGTCGGGCCGGCGTTCGTCGGCGTGGCGGGCGGTTCGGTGAGCCGTCCGTTCGGCGACGCGTCGCTGATGGCGGTGGCGACCGCCGCGGCCGGCCTGCTCGCCGCGATCCGTTGGACGCAGGCCAAGGGCGTCGACTTCAGCAAGCCGATGGTGTCGACCCAGGCCGGTGCGCTTCCGCCGGGCCTGGTCACAAACCTCTTCCGGGGCTTCGACGTCTGCCTGCTCGCGACCGCGCCGATGCTGCTCGGCTTCTCGCCGGTCTGGTCGCTGGCGATCTCCGCGATCACCGCGATCGTGCTCTTCAACTCCTTCGACGCCGAGTCGATGCAGGCCCGCCAGAAGGAGGCGCAGCGCCAGCTCGACCTGCAGAAGCGCGAGCGCGAGGCGCAGGCGACGCTGTCGCGCCAGCGCAAGCGCTGACGGCGGACCGTCGGCGCCTGCGCCTCCCGCGTCACGGGACCAGGGCGACCTTGCCCGCCCGGCCCTCGGCCGCGAGCTGGTAGGCGGCGTCTGCGTCGTCGATGCCGAAGCGGTCGGTGACGACCACCTCGGGGTGCAGGTCCCACACCGGGAGCCGCTCGACCAGCTCGCGCATGTGCTCCAGGCTCGTCACCCACGACCCGATGATCTGGATCGAGGGGTGGATCAGCGTCGGGCTGACCTCGGGCACGGTCATCCCGTTGCCCTCGCCGACGAGCACCATCCGGCCGCGCGCCCGCAGCAGGCTGATCGCCGTGGCGCGACCGGGCTCGCTGCCCGAGCAGTCGATGGCGACGTGCGCGCCGGCCCCCAGGAGCTCGAGCGCCCCGTTCGCCTCGTCGGGCGCGTACGCGGTGTCGACGGCGCCCAGCTCGAGGGCCAGGGCGCGCCGTTCCGGGCTCGGGTCGACGCCCACGCGCGGGACGGCCCCGAGCTTGCCGCCGAGCAGCCCCGCGGCCAGGCCGACCGGTCCGAGCCCGACGACGGCCAGGCTGTCGCGCCCGCTCACGCCCGCCCGCAGCAGCCCCTCGTACGCGGTCCCGAAGCCGCAGGCGACGCAGGCGCCGTCCATGAACGTCACGAAGTCGGGCAGCACGACGCAGTCGCGCTCCTCGGCCAGGATCAGGTCGGCGTGCCCGCCGTCGCGCTGCCAGCCGTACGCGGCCCGGCGCGGGGAGGAGCAGCTGATCTGGTAGCCGCGGACGCAGTCGTCGCACTGGCCGCAGCCGCTGATGTGGTAGACGCAGACCCGGTCGCCGACCTTGAGCCGGACGGGGTCCGGGCCGACCGCGACGACCTCGCCGGCGGGTTCGTGGCCCGCCACCACGTCCTGGTACATCTCCGCCGGGTCGCCCTGGAGGTGCTCGCGGTAGATGGCGCGGATGTCGGAGCCGCAGATCGTCGACGCCTTCATGGCCAGCAGCACCTGCCCGGGACCGGGCTGGGGGTCGGGCACCTCGCGGATGTCGACGTCGGAGTGGCCGGGCAGGTAGACGCCGCGCACGGGTGGCTCGCTCTCTTCTGGTGGTTCGGGAGGGTTCGGGTGGGGCTGTCAGGACGAGCGGGTGCCGGCGAGGCCGACGGTCGCGACCATCTCGGCGACGACCCCGCTGACGGCCTTGCGGGCCGGCTCCAGGTACTGCCGCGGGTCGTTGAGCGCGGGCAGGTCGGCGAGCTTGGCCCGGATCGGCCGGGTGAAGGCGATGGTGGTGATCGTGCCGATGTTGACCTTGGTGATCCCGGCGCGGATGGCGGCGGCGATCGTCGGCTGCGGCACGCCGGACGAACCGTGCAGGACGAGCGGCACGTCGACGGCCGCGCGCAGCCGGGCGACCAGGTCGAGGTCGAGCTCGGCCTCCGCGCTCGTCATCGCGTGCTTGCTGCCGACGGCGACGGCGAGGGCGTCCACGCCGGTCTCCGCGACGTACTCGCGCGCCTGGTCGGGGTCGGTGCGGACGCCGTCGCCGTGCGCGGACTCGACCTGGCTGGCCTTGCCGCCGACGTAGCCGAGCTCGGCCTCGACGAGCAGGCCGTGCTCGTGGCCCCAGGCCGCGGCCTCGCGGGTGGTGGCGACGTTCTCCTCGTAGGGCAGCGGGCCCGCGTCGAACATCACCGAGCTGAAGCCGCACTCCGCCGTGCGGTGCAGCAGGTCGGTGCGGGTCACGTGGTCGAGGTGCAGCGAGACGTCGACGAGGCTGGCCCGGGCCAGCGCGGCGAGGGCCGCGGCCAGGGGAGCCGGGTCGTCGAGGTGGAACTTCGCGGCGTTCTGGCTGACCTGGAGGATGACCGGGAGCCCGGCCTGCTCGGCCCCGAGGACCGTGCCCTCGGCCTGCTCGAGCGTGATCACGTTCAGGGCGGCGACGCCCGTCCCCCGCGCGTACGCGTCGTCGAGCAGGGCGCGGGTGCTGACGAGGCTCACCGGCCGCTCCGGACGGAGGAGCACCGCTGGATGCGCTCGACGTCACCTGGTGCCGTGGGGTTCGTCACGACTCACCACCCTAGGCCGAGCACTACCCTGGACGTGTGAGCAGCCCCGCCGGGGTGACCCTGGTGCCCCCGCGACTGCGGGTGCGCACCGTCGTGGTCCCTGACCCCGGACCGCTGGTGGCGCTGCTGCCCGAGACCGACGCCCTGGCGTGGATCCGCGGCGGCGACGGCATGGTCGCGTGGGGCGAGGTCGTGCGGCACAAGGCCGCCTCCCCGGCCGACGCCGAGGAGTGGTGGACCACCCTCGTGGCGTCCTGCGACGAGGAGACCGAGCTGGACGGCGCCGTCCCGGGCAGCGGCCTGGTGGCGTTCGGCAGCTTCGTCTTCGACCCGGACAACACCTCGGCGAGCTCGGGCCTCGTGGTGCCGCGCACGGTCCTGGGCCGCCGCAACGGGCGCGCCTGGCTGACCGAGATCGGCGTCGAGGCCGACGAGCAGCGACCGGTCCCGTGCGCGACGCCCGTCCCGCCGGCGCCGGAGGGCGTGCGCTTCGAGGGCGGTTCGCTGACGTCGGAGCAGTGGCGCGCCGCCGTGTCCCGGGCCGTCGGCTCCATCACCGCCGGTCAGCTCGACAAGGTCGTGCTCGCCCGCGACCTCGTCGCCCGGGCCGACGCCGACCTCGACCCCCGGTGGCTCGTGGGCCGGCTCAGCGAGACCTACCCGCGCTGCTGGACCTACCTCGTCGACGGCATCGTCGGCGCGACCCCGGAGATGCTGGTCCGCCTCGAGGCGGGCCTCGCCACCTCGCGGGTCCTGGCCGGCACGATCCAGCGCACCGGCGACGGTCGGACGGACCTCGCCCGGGCCGACGCGCTGACCCGCTCGAGCAAGGACCTCGAGGAGCACGAGTACGCCGTCGCCTCGGTCGCCGCGGCCCTCGAGCCCTTCTGCTCCGCGCTGAACGTCCCGGAGACGCCGTACGTGCTCGAGCTGCCGAACGTGCTCCACCTGGCCAGCGACGTCACCGCCGCCGTCGCGCCGGGCGTCACCTCGCTCAGCCTCGCTGCGGCCCTGCACCCGAGCGCGGCCGTCTGCGGCACCCCGACCGACGTCGCGCGCGGCCTCATCGCCGAGCTCGAGCACCTCGACCGCGCGCGCTACGCCGGCCCGGTCGGCTGGACCGACGCGAGCGGTGCGGGGGAGTGGGCGATCGCCCTGCGCTGCGGCATCCTCGACGAGACCGACCCGCGCACGATCCGGCTCTTCGCGGGCTGCGGCATCGTCGCCGGCTCCGACCCGGACGCCGAGTGGGCCGAGGCGCAGGCCAAGCTCGCGCCGATGATCGGCGCGCTCACCACCCGGCGCTGACGGTGTCGCGCACCGTCGCCGTCGTCCTCGCCGGCGGGGAGTCGCGACGGTTCGGCCGCGACAAGCTCGCCGCCGACCTCGACGGCCGGACGCTGCTGGCCACGACGCTCGACTCGCTGCCGCCGGAGCTGCCGGTCGTGGTCGTAGGGCCTCCCCGGGACGTCGGCCGTGAGGTCACGCTCGTGCGCGAGGAACCTCCGGGCGGCGGGCCGGCGGCCGGGCTCGTCGCCGGGATCCGCGCAGCCCTCGACGCGGGCGCCGAGCGGGTCGTGACCCTGCCGGGCGACGCCCCGGCGGCCGGCGCCGGCGTACGGCTCCTGCTCGACGCCCTCGACCCGGCCGACCTGGCGGTGGCCGTGGGCGCCGACGGTCAGGTGTTCCCGCTGCAGCTCGCGCTCACGCGCACCGGCGGGGCACGGTTCCTGGAGGCGGCGGGGGACGGTGCGGGGCTGTCCCCGCGGCGTCTGCTGCAACCGCTGGCGCCCGTCCGGGTCCTCGTGGGTGCCGCGGCCCTGCGCGACGTCGACGTCCCGACGGACCTTGCGGAGATCGGAGCGGATCCGACCGCGTAGTCGCGGCCGGATCCGCTCCAATCTTGTTCAGGCCGCGCCGGCAGGAAGTACCGACGGACGCCCAGCACGCGTTCCACGAGGTCGGCGTGCCGGTGACGGTGTCACGCGGTGGTCTGGGCCACCTCGGTCTCGGGCGCCGCCCGGCGCGGCGTCGGCGCGGCCGGTCCGCCCGTGCGCTTCGGCAGGACGAACACCAGGAGCAGGGCCACGACGCTGAACGCGGCGCTCACGCCCATGGCGTCGCCCGCCGCGGAGGTGAAGCCCGTGGCGACCGTGTCGGGACCTGTGATGACCAGGGAGCCGAAGAACACGCTGCCGATGATCGCGATGCCCACGGCGCTGCCGACCCGCTGCACCGTCGAGACCACGCCGCTCGCGGCGCCGGCCTCGGAACGGTCGACCGTCGCGATGATGAACTGCGCGTTCGGGGCGATGAACGCCCCGTTCCCGAGGCCCGCGATGAACAGCGGCAGCAGCAGGTCCCAGTGGGTGAGGGTCGCCGGGTCGGCCGAGCGCAGCAGCAGCCACACCCAGACCAGGCCGACGGTGACCAGGGCAGTGCCGACCACGAGGACCGTACGGCCGAGGCGCTGGGCCAGCTGGTTGCTCTGGGACGACGCGATGATGCTGCCGATCGCGAAGGGGATCGAGACGACGCCCGACTCGAGCGCGGTGTGGCCGAGCCCGCTCTGCCACAGGATCGACAGGGTGAAGAAGATGCTCGTGAACGCGGCGAAGTAGACCAGCGCCAGCACGACGCCGCCGGTGAACGAGGCGTGGCTGAACAGGTGCGGCGGCACCAGCGGGCTCGCGCCACGGCGGGTGTACGCGACCTCCCACAGGGCGAAGAGCACGAGCACGACGACGCCGGCTGCGAGGGTGACGTACGTCCACGTCGGCCAGCCCTTGTCCTGGCCCTCGATGAGGGGGACGAGCACGGCGACGAGGCCGACGGTGAGGAGCACCAGGCCGAGCCAGTCGATGCCCGCCCGGACGACCGGCTGGTCGCTCGAGCGCTTCGGGAGCAGCAGCGCGGCGGCGACGAGGGTGGCGACGCCGATCGGCAGGTTGACGCCGAAGACCAGGCGCCAGCCGCTCGTCTCGCCGAAGGCCTGGATGATCAGGCCGCCGACGATCGGGCCGAGCGCGGACGAGACGCCGATGACGGCGCCCATCACGGCGAAGGCCTTGCCGCGCGCCCGGCCCGGGAACAGCAGCTGGATGAAGGCGGTCACGGCGGGCACGAAGATGCCGCCGGCCAGGCCCTGCACGACGCGGAAGACGACGAGCTGGGTGTCGGACTGCGCCAGACCGCAGGCCGCGCTGGCGATCGTGAAGAGGGCGATGCCGGTGAAGAACACCCACTTGTGGCCGATGCGGTCCCCGACCCGGCCGGCCGGGATCAGCGCCAGGCCGAAGGCCAGCGCGTAGCCGGAGATGATCCACGACAGCGTCGCCTCGGAGGCGTCGAGGCTCGTCCGGATGGTCGGCAGCGCGACGTTGACGATCGTGGTGTCGAGCAGGGCGATGAACATGCCCGCCAGCAGCACGATCAGCGCGCGCCAGGCCTCGCGGGGGACGGTGACGGGCGGCGGGCCGCCCGGGACGGTGGTCGCCGCGCGGGCGGCGGTGTGCTCAGTCATGCGGGTCCTTCTGGTTGAGCGTCTTCGCGGGTGGAGCGGTGGGCAGGGGTTCGGGCGTCAGTGCCCGGGCCCGTTCGTCGGCGACGACGTCGGGCAGGGCGGCGGCCAGCTCCTCGTGCCAGGCGAGCTCGGCGCGCAGCCGGTGCTCGCGGTGCAGGAGGGCGTGGGTCTCGCCGAGGGAGAGGTACGGCTTCGCGCGGGCGTTCTGGTGCTCGGTGTCCGCGAGCAGGCGGCGCAGGGTGCTCAGGCGCACCTCGAGCGCGTCGGACAGGTCGTCGAGCCGCGTCGGGTCCGGGCGGCTGAGCGCCAGGTCGAAGGGGTCGGGCTTGAAGGCCACCTGCTCGAGGTGCTGGCGGTGCAGCTCGCCCAGCACGGCCCGGCCGGCGTCGGTGATGCCGTACACCTGCCGTTCGGGGTAGCCGCCCTCACGCTCGGTGCGGACCTCGGCCAGCAGGCCCTCGGCCGCGAGCCGCTTCAGCGCGCCGTACAGCGCCCCGACGGAGAAGTCGGTCCACAGGTGCACGTGCTCCTGCTCGGCCAGCAGCCGCAGCTGGTGGCCGTGCATGTCCCCGCGGCGCGCGAGCGCGTCGAGGATGTACAGCCGGATGGAGGACACGCAAGTACTCTCGCACGAGTAGTCGGTCCTGAGCAACCGAGCACCGAAGACGGGAGCTCGCCGCTTCTCGCCCACTCGACGGCCCGACGGAGTCCCACAGGGGCCTCCGTGGCCGTCGAGCGGGAAAAACCAGTGCGAGGTGTAACGACCGCGACCCGGCCGGCGATGAAGGGGTCGAGAGTCAGCGGCTACCTGAACCCCCGAGCAGGCAGTCGCTGACTCTCGTCACGTCTGCAGGGCCCTCAGGAGAAGGGCGGGCGGTCCTCGAACGCGACCGTGACCCGCCCGGCCGTGCGCCAGGTCCGCGCCACGAGGTCGCGGTCCTCCTCGGTGACCAGGTTGCCCATCACCCGCAGCGCCACGGTCATGAGGACCCGCGAGCGCATCCCGACCGGGCCCAGCGTGCTGAGCAGGCCGGGCACGGTGATGAGGCCGGCCAGCCGACGGGCGATGGCGAACGAGGTCCCGTAGTGCCGCCGCAGCAGCGCCGGCCAGGCCCGCTCGAGGTCGCCGCCGGCACCGATGAGGTCGGCCGCGAACCGTCCCGTCTCGAGCCCGTAGTCGATGCCCTCGCCGTTGAGCGGGTTCACGCAGGCGGCGGCGTCGCCTACCAGCAGCCAGTTCGGCCCCGCGACCCCGCTCACCGCGCCGCCCATGGGCAGCAGCGCCGACGACGGCTCGCGTACGTCGCCCTCCAGCGCGAACTCCTCGCGCCGCGAGTCCGCGTAGTAGCGCATCAGCGGCTTGAGGGAGACGTTCGCCGGCCGGCGGGCGGTGGCGAGGGTGCCGACGCCGACGTTCATCCGTCCCGCCCCGAGCGGGAACAGCCAGCCGTAGCCCGACAGCAGCTCGCCCTGCTCGCCGCGCAGCTCGAGGTGCGAGGAGATCCACTCGTCGTCACGGCCCGTGTCGACGTACCCGCGCGCGGCGACCCCGTACGCGGTCTCGCGGTGCCAGCTCCGTCCGAGCAGCCGCCCGAGCGGCGAACGGACGCCGTCGGCGACGACGAGCCAGCGGCAGCGGACCTCGACGCGGCCGTCCGCGGTGTCGAGGACGACGGCGCCGACGCGGTCGCCCTCCCGGACGACGTCCACGGCCCGGGCGCCGAGCAGCATCCGGGCGCCGGAGGACTCGGCCACCTGCCGTACGCGGTCGTCGAGCTCGGTGCGCGGCACGGCCGACCCGTGGTCGGGCAGGTGCCCGCCGGGCCAGGGCAGCTCGAGCACCTGGCCGAACCCGTGCGCCCGCAGCCCGCGGTTGGTCACGCGCTCCCGCGCCCAGGCGCCGAGCCCCAGGCGGTCGAGCTCGGCCATGGCGCGCGGCGTCAGGCCGTCGCCGCAGGCCTTGTCGCGCGGGAAGTGGGCGGCGTCGGCCAGGAGCACGTCCAGGCCCCGCCGGGCGGCCCAGGCCGCGGCCGACGAACCCGCCGGCCCGGCGCCGACGACCAGCACCTCGGCCCTGAGCGAGCGCTCGCTCACCGGACTCCCACCACGGCAGGAAGTGTGCCAGCCGCCCCCAGCCCGACGGCCCGGCCGCCGTTGCTTTTCGCACGGTACGCGTTGCGTAATTCAGACCGTTTCCCCTGGTCGTGGCGCTGTTTGCGCCGCGCACGAGGAGTCGTATGGTGTCTGCGGACTTCGTGAAGAAATTCACGAGCACCTGTCCGGGACTCCAGCGCAGGAGGGAACGTGGCCGTTCTGACCGCCCCGAAGGGCGTGGCGACGCCGTGCCCGTGGACGGAGGTGCGCCCGTGAGCGGCTACCTCGGCATCGTCATCCTGCTGATCATCTCGACGGGCTTCGTGGCCGTCACGATCATCACGAGCCTGCTGGTCGGACCGAGCCGCTACAACCGGGCCAAGTACGACTCCTACGAGTGCGGCATCGAGCCCACGCCGCAGCCGGTCGGCGGCGGCCGGTTCCCGGTGAAGTACTACATCACCGCGATGCTCTTCATCGTCTTCGACATCGAGATCGTCTTCCTCTACCCGTGGGCCGTGAGCTTCGACCTGATGGGGACGTTCGCGCTGGTCGAGATGGTGCTGTTCATCGTCACCGTCTTCGTCGCGTACTTCTACGTGCTCCGCCGCGGCGGGCTCGAGTGGGATTAGGGGAGAACTGACATGGGTGTCGAGGAACAGCTGCCGACCGGCGTGCTGCTGACCAGCGTCGAGAACATCTTCGGCTACATGCGCAGCGCGTCCTTCTGGCCGGCGACGTTCGGCCTGGCCTGCTGCGCGATCGAGATGATGACGTACGGCGCGCCCCGCTACGACTCCGGGCGCTGGGGCCAGGAGGTCTTCCGCGCCTCGCCGCGCCAGGCCGACCTGATGATCGTCGCGGGCCGGGTGAGCCAGAAGATGGCGCCGGTCCTGCGCCAGATCTACGACCAGATGCCCAACCCGAAGTGGGTCCTGGCGATGGGCGTGTGCGCGAGCACGGGTGGGATGTTCAACAACTACGCGATCGTCCAGGGCGTCGACCACGTCGTGCCGGTCGACATGTACCTGCCCGGGTGCCCGCCGCGCCCGGAGATGCTCATCGACGCGATGTTCAAGCTGCGCGACAAGGTCCGCCACACCCCGGTCGGCCACCACGCGGTCGAGGCCGCCGAGGAGGCCGAGCAGCGTGCGCTCGAGGCGCCCGCGAACCTCGAGCGGACGGGCCTGCTGCGGTGAGCGGACCGACCAACGCCGACAACGCCAAGGCGACCTCCGACGCCGCCCAGGCGGAGAAGGTGACGGGCGAGTCCGACGCGAACGCCCCCGTCAAGGGCGCCGTCCCGGAGGGGGAGTCCGCGCCCGACCGCGGCACCGAGGCCGGCTCGAAGACCGGTTCGGCCACGCCCGTCAGCACGGCCTCGACCGACGCCGCCGAGGACCGGGCGGAGACCGAGCAGGTCGAGCAGGGCGAGACCGCGGTCGCGACCACCCAGCGCGACACCGAGGTGCTCCGCGTCCAGCACGGCATGTTCGGCGTCAAGGGCAGCGGCGACACCTCCGGCTACGGCGGCCTGTCGCGGGTCATCGACTTCCCGGCCGCCGGCCAGCCGCCGTACGGGGGCTGGTGGGACGAGGTCCACGAGCGCATGACGGCGCTCTCGCCCAACTCGAGCGACATCATCGAGAAGGTCGTCGTGCACCGCGGCGAGATCACCTTCCACGTGGTGCGCTCCCAGCTCGCGACGCTGGCGCGGCACCTGCGCGACGACCCGCACCTGCGCTTCGAGTTCTGCAGCAGCGTGTCCGGCGTGCACTACCCGGGCGACGCCGGGCGCGAGCTGCACGCGGTCTACCACCTGCAGTCGATGACCTACAACCGCCGCATCCGGCTCGAGGTCAGCGTCCCCGACGCCGACCCGCACATCCCGTCGGTCGTGCCCACCTACCCGGGCGCCGACTGGCACGAGCGCGAGACGTACGACATGTTCGGGATCGTCTTCGACGGCCATCCCGCTCTGACGCGCATCCTGATGCCCGACGACTGGCCCGGGCACCCGCAGCGCAAGGACTACCCGCTCGGCGGCATCGACGTGGAGTACCACGGTGCCTCCGTGCCGCCGCCGGACCAGCGCAGGACATATTCATGAGGAGCGGAGCGACTTCCAGCCACTCCGGCGAGGAGGGTAGCTACACATGAGCGCGACCACCACAGGGCCCTTCGCCGAGGGCAAGGCCCAGTTCGACCCCGCCGAGGCGGTCGAGGACCCGTTCCAGGCCGGTCCCGGCGAGGGCCCGGGCGCCGCCGAGGGCCACGTCTACACGGTCACCGGCCAGGACTGGGACACGATCGCCGACGACCAGGCCGAGCGCGGCGACGAGCGCATCGTCGTCAACATGGGCCCGCAGCACCCGTCCACCCACGGCGTGCTCCGCCTCATCCTCGAGATGGAGGGGGAGTCGGTCACCGAGGCCCGCTGCGGCATCGGCTACCTCCACACCGGCATCGAGAAGAACATGGAGTTCCGCTCCTGGACGCAGGGCGTCACGTTCTGCACCCGGATGGACTACCTCTCGCCCTTCAGCCAGGAGACGAGCTACTGCCTCGGCGTCGAGCGGCTGCTGGACATCGAGGACCAGATCCCCGAGCGGGCCAGCGTCATCCGCGTGATGATGCTCGAGCTCAACCGCATCTCCTCCCACCTCGTGTGCCTCGCCACCGGCGGCATGGAGATCGGCGCGCTGACCGTGATGACCATCGGCTTCCGCGAGCGGGAGATGGTCCTCGACGTCTTCGAGGCGATCACCGGCCTGCGCATGAACCACGCGTACATCCGCCCCGGCGGCGTCGCGCAGGACCTGCCCCAGGGCGGCCTGGCGAAGGTCAAGGACCTCGTCGCGTGGATGCGCAAGCACCTGCCCGAGTACGCCGCCTTCTGCAACGAGAACCCGATCTTCAAGGGCCGCCTCGTCGGCGTCGGCGAGCTCGACCTCGCCGGCTGCCTCGCGCTCGGCGTCACCGGCCCGCCGCTGCGCGCCACCGGCTACGACTGGGACCTGCGCAAGAAGCAGCCCTACTGCGGCTACGAGACCTACGACTTCGACGTGCAGACGTGGGACACCCCGGACGCGTACGGACGGTTCCGCATCCGCGTCAACGAGATGTGGGAGAGCCTCAAGATCGTCGAGCAGTGCGTCGAGCGGCTCGAGCGCACCGAGGGCCAGCCCGTCATGGTCGCCGACAACAAGATCGCCTGGCCGGCGCAGCTGGCCGTCGGCAGCGACGGCATGGGCAACTCCAACGAGCACATCCGCCACATCATGGGCCAGTCCATGGAGGCCCTGATCCACCACTTCAAGCTCGTCACCGAGGGCTTCCGGGTGCCGCCGGGCCAGGCGTACGTGCCGGTCGAGTCCCCGCGCGGCGAGCTCGGCGCGCACGTGGTCAGCGACGGCGGGACGCGGCCGTTCCGGGCGCACTTCCGCGACCCGAGCTTCTCCAACCTGCAGGCCATGCCCGCCCTCTGCGAGGGCTCGATGGTCTCCGACGTCGTGGTGGCCGTGGCCAGCCTCGACCCCGTCATGGGAGGGGTGGACCGCTAGTGCCCGAGCTCTTGGAACCGCGTCCCGGCGCCGCCGGCCGGCACGTCGGTGGCAACACCGAGGAGCCCATGGGGCACGGCGAGATGAAGTCGTACTTCGACGAGCCCAGCCTCGACTACGCGGTGACCGACACCCTGATCGACGACGGCGTGCGCGAGGAGCTTGCGAGCATCGCGGCCCGCTACCCGCAGCCGCGCTCGGCCCTGCTGCCGATGCTCCACCTCGTGCAGAGCGTCGAGGGCCGGGTGACGCCGGCGGGCATCGAGGCGTGCGCCGAGATCCTCGGCCTGACGACAGCCGACGTCTCGGGCGTCGCGACCTTCTACACGATGTACAAGCGGCGTCCGGTCGGGAAGTACCACGTCGGCGTCTGCACCACCTCGCTCTGCGCGGTGATGGGCGGCGACGAGGTCTACGCCCGGCTGCAGGACCACCTCGGCATCGGCAACGACGAGACCACCGAGGACGGGGCGGTCACGCTCGAGCACCTCGAGTGCAACGCGGCCTGCGACATGGCGCCGGTGATGATGGTCAACTGGGAGTTCTTCGACCAGACCACGCCGCGGCGCGCCTGCGAGATCGTCGACGCGCTGCGCGCCGGCGAGGAGGTCACCGCCACCCGCGGGGCCCGCGTCGTCACCTGGCAGCAGGCCGAGCGGGTGCTCGCCGGCTTCCCGGACGGCCGCGCGGACGAGGGCGTCACCTCCGGCCCCACCTCGCAGCTCGGGCTGCGCGTCGCCGCCGAGCGCGGCTGGAGCGCGCCGGACCCAAACGACTTCCGCACGACCGGAGACGACTCCGCCGAGGAGGCGAAGTGACCGACCCTTCGACAAGCTCAGGGCAGGCGGTGCTGACCCCCGTCCTCACCGCGAACTGGGGCGACGAGCGCGCCTGGAAGATCGGCAACTACGAGCGCCGCGGCGGCTACTCGGCCCTGCGCACCGCCCTGCAGATGGAACCGTCCGAGGTCGTCTCGGTGGTCAAGGACTCGGGGCTCCGCGGGCGCGGCGGCGCCGGCTTCCCGACGGGCATGAAGTGGTCCTTCATCCCGCAGGACAACCCCAAGCCCAAGTACCTCGTGGTCAACGCCGACGAGTCCGAGCCGGGCACGTGCAAGGACATCCCGCTGATGATGGCCTCGCCGCACACCCTGGTCGAGGGCGTGATCATCTCCGCGTACGCGATCCGCGCGAACACCGCCTTCATCTACGTCCGCGGCGAGGTCCTGCACGTGGTGCGGCGCCTCCAGCAGGCGGTGCGCGAGGCGTACTCGGCGGGCTACTGCGGCCCGAACGTGCTCGGCACCGGCTACGACCTCGAGATCATCGTCCACGCCGGCGCGGGTGCGTACATCTGCGGCGAGGAGACCGCGCTGCTCGACTCGCTCGAGGGTCGCCGGGGCCAGCCGCGGCTGCGCCCGCCGTTCCCCGCCGTCGCCGGCCTGTACGCGAGCCCGACGGTGATCAACAACGTCGAGTCGATCGCGTCGGTGCCCAGCATCATCCGCAACGGCGCGGCCTGGTTCTCCTCGATGGGGACCGAGAAGTCCAAGGGCATGACCATCTACTCGCTCTCGGGCCACGTCACCAACCCGGGCCAGTTCGAGGCGCCGCTGGGGATCACGCTGCGCGAGCTGCTCGGCCTGGCCGGCGGCATCCGCGAGGGCCACGAGCTGAAGTTCTGGACGCCGGGCGGCTCTTCGACGCCGATCCTCATGCCCGAGCACCTCGACGTCCCGCTCGACTACGAGGGCGTCGCCGCGCAGAAGTCGATGCTCGGCACCAAGGCGCTGCAGTGCTTCGACGAGACGACCTCGGTCGTCCGGGTCGTGCTGCGCTGGACGGAGTTCTACAAGCACGAGTCGTGCGGCAAGTGCACGCCGTGCCGCGAGGGCACCTGGTGGCTCGTCCAGATCCTGCACCGGCTCGAGGCCGGCCAGGGCCAGGAGGGCGACATCGACAAGCTGCTCGACCTGTGCGAGAACATCCTCGGCCGCTCGTTCTGCGCTCTCGGCGACGGCGCGACGTCCCCGATCAGCTCGGCGATCAAGTACTTCCGCGACGAGTTCGAGCAGGGGATGCACACCCCGGCCTGGGAGCTGTTCCCGTACGAGCGCAGCACCGTCTTCGTGCGCGAGCCGGCAGGAGCGCAGGCATGACCGTCACCGCCAAGCCGTCGACGGGCTCGACGGACACCGGCCGGCTCGCCGCGCGCGAGGACCTCGTCACCCTCACCATCGACGACGTCGAGGTGTCCGTGCCCAAGGGCACCCTCGTGATCCGTGCCGCCGAGCTGATCGGCGTCGCGATCCCGCGCTTCTGCGACCACCCGCTGCTCGACCCGGTCGGCGCCTGCCGGCAGTGCCTGGTCGAGGTGCCCGACGCCGGCAACGGCCGCGGGATCCCCAAGCCGCAGGCCTCCTGCACGCTCGAGGTCGCGCAGGGCATGGTCGTCAAGACCCAGGTGAGCTCGCCGGTGGCGGACAAGGCGCAGCACGGGAACATGGAGTTCCTGCTGATCAACCACCCGCTCGACTGCCCGATCTGCGACAAGGGCGGGGAGTGCCCGCTGCAGAACCAGGCGATGAGCAACGGCTACGGCGAGAGCCGCTTCACCGACGTCAAACGGACCTACCCCAAGCCGGTGGCGATCTCGGCGAACGTCCTGCTCGACCGCGAGCGCTGCGTGCTCTGCGCGCGTTGCACCCGCTTCTCCGAGCAGGTCGCGGGCGACCCCTTCATTAGCCTCATCGAGCGCGGCGCGCTGCAGCAGGTCGGCATCTACGAGCGCGAGCCGTTCCAGTCCTACTTCTCGGGCAACACCATCCAGATCTGCCCGGTCGGCGCGCTGACGAGCGCGGAGTACCGCTTCCGCTCGCGTCCCTTCGACCTCGTCTCCACCCCGTCGGTCTCCGAGCACGACGCGTGCGGCTCGGCGATCCGGGTCGACCACCGGCGCGGCAAGGTCATGCGTCGCCAGGCCGGGGACGACCCCGAGGTCAACGAGGAGTGGATCACCGACAAGGACCGCTTCGCCTTCGCGTACGGCCGCGGCGAGGACCGGCTGACCAGGCCCCTCGTCCGTGAGGACGGCGTGCTGCGCCCGGCGTCCTGGCCGGAGGCGCTCGACGTCGCCGCCGAGGGGCTGGAGAAGGCCGTCGCGGGCACCCGCGGCGAGAAGGTCGGCGTCCTGGTGGGCGGCCGGCTCACGCTCGAGGACGCGTACGCCTACAGCAAGTTCGCGCGCGGGGTCCTCGGCACGAACTCGATCGACTTCCGCGCCCGCCCGCACAGCGCGGAGGAGGCCGACTTCCTGGCCGCCGCGGTCGCGGGGACCGGGCGCGGCGTCACGTACGGCGACCTCGAGACGGCGTCGTCGGTGCTGCTCGTCTGCCTCGAGCCCGAGGAGGAGGCCGGCGCCATCTTCCTGCGCCTGCGCAAGGCGTGGCGCAAGCAGGGCCTGGCCTCCTGGACCCTCGCCCCCTACCGCAGCCGCGGCGCGGCGAAGGCGGGGACGACGCTGGTGCCGACGGTGCCCGGTGCGGAGGCGGCCTGGCTCGACTCCTGGTCCGCCGCCACCGGCGTGGCGCTCGACGCCGGCTCGGTGCTCCTCGTCGGCGAGCGCGCGGCCGGCCTGTCCGGGACGCTCAGCGCGGTCCTGCGGCTGGCCGACCGGACGGGTGCCCGCGTGGCCTGGGTGCCCCGCCGGGCCGGCGACCGCGGTGCGGTCGAGGCCGGCTGCCTGCCCAACCTCCTGCCCGGCGGACGTCCCGTCGCCGACCCGTCGGCCCGCGTCGACGTCGCCTCCACCTGGGGGATCGGCTCGATGCCGCGCCACGAGGGTTCCGACGGCGACGAGATGCTCGTCTCGGCCGCGGACGGCGAGCTCGCCGCCCTCGTCGTCGGCGGCGTCGACCCCACCGACCTCGCCGACCCGGCCGCGTCGCTGGACGGCCTCGAGCGGGCCCGGTTCGTCGTCAGCCTGGAGACCCGCGCGTCGCTGGTCACCGAGCGGGCCGACGTGGTCCTGCCGGTGTCGCTGATGACCGAGCGGAGCGGGACGTTCGTCGACTGGGAGGGCCGGCGTCGTCCGTTCCCCGCGGTCCTCGACGCCCCCAACGCGATGTCCGACCTGCGGGTGCTCGCCGCCCTGGCCGACGCGCTCGGCCGGCCGCTCGGCTTCCGCAAGCCGGAGGCCGCGCTCGCCGAGCTGGACGAGCTCGGTCCCTGGGAGGGCGCGCGCGCCGCCGTGCCCGCCTTCGGTCCCGGCGAGCCGGCCCGTCCCGGGCGCGACGAGCTCGTCGTGGCGACCTGGCGGATGGGCCTCGACGACAGCCGCGCGCTGGCCAACGAGCCGTACCTGGCCGCGACGGCCCGGCCGGCCGTAGCCCGGCTGAGTCCCGCGACCGCCGCCGCGCACGGCGTCGAGGTGGGGGCCGACGGCCTGGTTGAGGCCGATGTGACCCTGACGAACGACCGTGGCGAGCTCACCCTGCCGCTCGTGGTCGAGCCCGGCATGGTCGACGGCGCGGTCTGGGTGCCGGCCAAGGCGCCGGGCCGGTCGGTCGCCGAGCACCTCGCGGTGCTCCCCGGCGACCTGGTCGCGGTGACGGTCGAGCCGCACGTCGTCGAGGCCGCCCCGCGCCGCGCGATGCCGACGGACCCGATCACCGACCCCGCCGTGGACGACCAGGGCGAGGGCCGCGCGCACCGCCGCGACGGCGACACCGGAAGAGAGGCCGCATCGTGAGCCCGTTGGACCTCACGCCGTTCTTCAACGACCCCTGGTGGCTCGTGCTGATCAAGGCGGTCCTGGCCTTCGTCCTGCTGATGGTGCTGACGCTCTTCGCGATCGTCTACGAGCGCAAGGTCGTCGGCGTCATGCAGCACCGCAAGGGCCCGACGATGAACGGTCCCTTCGGCTCGCTGCAGTCGCTGGCCGACGGCATGAAGCTGATGTTCAAGGAGGACTTCACCCCGAAGGCCGCCGAGCGCGTCGTCTTCACGCTCGCCCCGTTCGTCTCCGCCATCCCCGCGGTCGTCGCGATCGCCGTGATCCCCGTCGGCGGCATCGTCAAGGTGCCGTTCACCGACCGCACCACGCCGCTGCAGGTCACCGACCTCCCGGTCTCGGTGCTGTTCATCGTCGCGCTCGCCTCGATCGGCGTGTACGGGATCGTCCTCGCCGGCTGGTCCTCTGGCTCGACGTACGCGCTGCTCGGCTCGCTGCGCTCGAGCGCGCAGGTGATCAGCTACGAGGTCGCGATGGGCCTCGCGCTGGTCGGGGTGTTCCTCTACGCCGGCTCGCTGTCGACCTCGGAGATCGTGGCCGCGCAGGCCGTGCCGCGGGTGAACCTCTTCGGCCAGCAGATGCCGATCTGGTTCTGCCTGCAGCTGCTCCCCTCGTTCGTCATCTACCTGATCTCGATGGTCGGCGAGACCAACCGCGCCCCCTTCGACCTGCCGGAGGCCGAGGGCGAGCTCGTCGGTGGCTTCCACACCGAGTACTCCTCGATGCGCTTCGCCATGTTCTTCATGGCCGAGTACATGAACATGATCACCGTGTCCGCCCTGGCCACCACGCTGTTCCTGGGCGGCTGGCACGCGATCTTCCCGTTCAACCTGATCCCGGGCGCCGACGCCGGCTACCTCGGCATCGTCTGGTTCCTGGTGAAGATGCTCGTGCTGCTCTTCGTCTTCGTGTGGCTGCGCGGCACGCTGCCGAGGCTGCGCTACGACCAGTTCATGCGCTTCGGCTGGAAGTGGCTCATCCCGGTCTCGCTGGTCTGGATCGTCCTCATCGCCGCCCTGCGCGTGAACCGCGGCTTCCTGCTCGGTGCGCTCGGCGTCGTCGTGGTGATCCTGCTGGCGGCGACCTTCTTCACGAAGGGCGAGGAGAAGGCCGAGCCGGAGCCCGAGGCCGAGTTCGACGCGTACGCCGGCGGGTACCCCGTGCCGCCGCAGGGCGACCAGGTCCTGCCCGAGCTGGCGCAGGTGGTGCAGGGCGACGGCCGTGGCCAGGAGAGCGGCCCACCGGGGCCGCGGCGTGAGCGGCTGCCCGACGACGCAGAGGAAGGGCGGTCCTGATGGGTCTCTTCGACCCGGTGGCGGGCTTCGGGGTGACGTTCCGGACGATGTTCCGCAAGACGTTCACGGAGGAGTACCCCAACAAGCCGAAGGTGACCGCGCCGCGGTTCCACGGCCGGCACCAGCTCAACCGCTGGCCCGACGGCCTCGAGAAGTGCGTGGGCTGCGAGCTCTGCGCGTGGGCCTGCCCGGCCGACGCGATCTACGTCGAGGGCGCGCAGAACACCGAGGAGGAGCGCTTCTCCCCGGGCGAGCGCTACGGCCGCGTCTACCAGATCAACTACCTGCGCTGCATCCTGTGCGGGCTCTGCATCGAGGCGTGCCCGACGCGGGCGCTCACGATGACGAACGAGTTCGAGCTGGCCGACGACAGCCGCACGGACCTGATCTACGACAAGGACGACCTGCTGGCGCCGCTGCTGCCCGGCATGGAGCAGCCGCCGCACCCGCGCCGCCTGGGCGACGACGAGCAGGTCTACTTCCTCGGGCTGCCCGCCATGGGCACGCCGGACGAGCGGGCCGGGTCGATCGCGGGCTTCGAGCCGCGGCCGGTGAACCAGGGCTACGAGAACCGGCGCAAGCACAAGGACCTCGGCGGCAAGCCGAAGCCGCAGGACCAGGTCAGCTCGGTCCAGGCGAACGAGAGCAACGGGAGGCTCCGGTGACCGCCGAGGGAACTACGTCGACGGCCCGCGTGGTCCAGGTACGTGCATCGCAAGGCCGACGAGTGAGAGCTGCTGGACGCACCTTGATCGAGGAGAACGCCGCGAGGTGCGTGCCTGGGCCGGGCGGGCCCCGACGTAGGTCCGGAGGGGGTCACTGATGGGCGCGCAGATCGCGTTCTGGCTCCTCGCACCCGTCATGGTGCTCGGGGCCCTCGGCATGATCCTGTCGCGCAAGCCGGTGCACTCCGCGCTCTGCCTGGCCGCGGTGATGATCTCTCTGGCCGTGCAGTACGCCGCGCTCAACGCGCCGTTCCTCTTCGCGGTGCAGATCATCGTCTACACCGGCGCGATCCTCATGCTGTTCCTCTTCGTGCTGATGCTCGTCGGCGTCGACGCGGCCGACTCGCTGGTGGAGACGATCCGCGGCCAGCGCCCGCTCGCGGTGCTCGCCGGCGTCGGCTTCGGCCTGCTGCTGGTCTTCGCCGTCGGCAACGCCGTCACCGGGCCCGACATCGGCCTGGCCGCGGACAACCAGGCGTACGGCGGCAACGTGCAGGGCCTCGCGAACCTGATCTTCACCAAGTACGTCGTGGCCTTCGAGGCCACGTCGGCGCTGCTGATCACCGCGGCGGTCGGCGCGATGGTGCTCGCGCACCGCGAGCGGCTGACCAAGCGCAAGACGCAGGGCGACCTGGTGGGGGAGCGGATGCGTCGCTACGCCGAGACCGGCCAGCACCCCGGCCCGCTGCCGACACCCGGCGTGTACGCGCGCCACAACGCAGTGGACACGCCGGCGCTGCTGCCGGACGGCACGCTCAGCGAGCTGTCGGTGTCCGCGACGCTGCGCAACCGCAGCGGCCAGCCCGACCGGCGCGACCTCGTGCGCCCGATCCAGCGCACGATCGCCGAGCTCCAGGGCGACGGCGAGCTGCCGCAGGTCACCAAGCCCGGTGCCGCCCTGACCCGGCGGGCCGACCTCGTGCCCACCGAGGACCGGCACCACGGCGATCGGCCCGGTCCCGGCGCCGAACCCGACGGCGGAACGGAATGAGGGGCACCGAGTGACCGACCACTACATCGTCCTGTCGGCGATCCTCTTCGCCATCGGCACGATCGGCTTCATGACGCGGCGCAACGCGATCGTCGCCTTCATGTGCGTCGAGCTGATGCTCAACGCCTCGAACCTCGCGCTCGTCGCCTTCTCGCACAAGAACGGCGCGTTGGACGGGCAGATCGCCGCCTTCTTCGTCATGGTGGTGGCCGCCGCGGAGGTCGTGGTGGGGCTGGCGATCATCGTGACCATCTTCCGGACCCGGCGGTCGGCCTCGATCGACGACGCCAACCTCTTGAAGTTCTAGGAGCTCGGGACCCATGGAAAGCGTGACTCCCGTCCTGGGGACGGGCCTCTTCAGCCTGGCCTGGCTGCTGATCGCCGTCCCGGCCGCGAGCGCGGCGGTGCTGCTGCTGATCGGCCGCGCGGGCGACCGCTGGGGGCACTTCCTCGGGACGCTCGCGCCGGTCGTGTCCTTCGTGCTCGGCGTCGTCTACTTCGCCGACCTGCTCGGCCGTGACGAGGCGGAGCGCGCGGTGCACGTGCCGCTCTACGACTGGATCAGCTCCGGCACCTGGAACATCGGCGTCGGTCTCCAGCTCGACCAGCTGTCGATCGTCTTCGTGCTGCTGATCACCGGCGTGGGCAGCCTGATCCACGTCTACTCGATCGGCTACATGGCGCACGACCCGCGCCGGCGCCGCTTCTTCGGCTTCCTGAACCTGTTCGTCGCCGCGATGCTGCTGCTCGTCCTCGCCGACAACTACCTCGTGCTGTTCGTCGGCTGGGAGGGCGTGGGCCTCGCGTCGTACCTGCTCATCGGCTTCTGGCAGGAGCGCCCGAGCGCCGCGACCGCGGCCAAGAAGGCCTTCGTCGTCAACCGCGTCGGCGACCTCGGCATGTCGATCGCGATCATGCTGATGCTCGCCGCCTTCTCGTCGTCGTCCTTCACCGACGTCAACGCGGGCGTCGGCCAGCTGAGCACCCCGCTCGCGACGACCCTCGGCCTGCTGCTGCTCCTCGGTGCCTGCGGCAAGTCGGCGCAGGTGCCGCTGCAGTCGTGGCTGCTGGACGCGATGGAGGGCCCGACCCCGGTGTCGGCGCTCATCCACGCGGCGACCATGGTCACCGCCGGTGTCTACCTGATCGTCCGCAGCCACGCGATCTTCACCGCCGGCCCCGCGGCCAGCATCGCCGTCGTCGTAGTGGGCACGGTGACGCTGCTGTTCGGGGCGTACATCGGCTGCTCGAAGGACGACATCAAGAAGGTGCTCGCCGGCTCGACGATGAGCCAGATCGGCTACATGATGCTGGCCGCGGGCATCGGCCCCGTCGGCTACGCCTTCGCGATCTTCCACCTCGTCACGCACGGCTTCTTCAAGGCCAACATGTTCCTCGGCGCGGGCTCGGTCATGCACGCGATGGACGACGACGTGGACATGCGCCACTACGGTGCGCTGGCCCGGGCGCTGCCGATCACCTTCGTGACCTTCGCCGCGGGCTACCTGGCGATCATCGGCTTCCCGTTCTTCGCCGGCTTCTACTCCAAGGACCACATCATCGAGGCGGCCTTCCACGCCAGCTGGGTCGCGGGGACCTGCGCGCTCATCGGCGCCGGCGTCACCGCCTTCTACATGACCCGGCTGATGCTGATGACCTTCGCGCCCGGCAAGCGCTGGCGCGAGGGCGTGCACCCGCACGAGTCGCCGCTGGTCATGACGGTGCCGCTGATCGTCCTGGGGGCGGCCTCGGTCGTGGGCGGCCTGCTGCTCAACGGCTGGATCACCGAGTGGCTCAACCCGGCCGTGCAGGGCGAGGCGGAGACCGAGGGGCTGATCCACTTCACCCTGATCGGTGGCGTGACCATGCTCGTCGTGCTCGCGGGCATCGCCGTGAGCTTCCTCTTCTTCGGGCCGCAGAAGGTGATCCCCGACGTGCAGCCCGCCACCCGCTCGCCCTTCGTCCGGGCGGGGCGGCGCGACCTGTACGGCGACGCCTTCAACGAGGCCGTCTTCATGCGCCCCGGGATCCGGATGACGAACGACCTGGTCCGCTTCGACGGCGCCGTGGTCGACGGCATCGCGAACGGCACCGGGACGGTCATCAGCGGGTTCTCGAGCCGCCTGCGCCGGGTGCAGAACGGCTTCGTGCGCTCGTACGCCCTCACCATGACCGCCGGCGCGGCCGTCGTCGGCGCCATCATCCTGCTCGGCCGGCTGGGCTGAGGGAGGAGCGAAGATGATGACCACCGCACCCTGGCTCACCGTCCTGGCCCTGCTGCCCACGGTCGGCGCGATCGTCGTCCTGCTGGGCAGCAGCGCCGCGGCCAAGTTCGTGGCCCTGGCCACGTCGCTCGTCACCGTCGTCCTCGCCGTCGTCCTCACCGTGAGCCTGCGCGGCGGCGGCGGGATGCAGCTGGTCGAGGACGCGATGTGGATCCGCCCGCTGGGCGCCCACTACGCGCTCGGCCTCGACGGCATCGGCGCCACGCTCGTGCTGCTCGCCTCGATCGTCACGCCCGTCGTGGTGCTGGCCACGTGGAGCGACTACGACAGAACCCCCGACGGCGGCCTGTCGACGGTGGCGGCGGGGGAGACGGCGCGCTACGACAGCAAGATCTTCTACGCCCTCGTGCTGGCGGTGCAGACCTGCGCGCTGTACCTCTTCCTCGCCACCGACGTCTTCCTCTTCTACGTCTTCTTCGAGGTCGTCCTCGTCCCGATGTACTTCCTCATCGGCGGCTTCGGCCCCGGCGCGCGGCGCTCGTACGCGGCGGCGAAGTTCCTGATCTTCGGCCTGCTCGGCGGGTTCGTCATGCTCGCGTCGGTGATCGGGCTCTACGTCGCCTCGGCCGACGCCGGCAAGGCGAGCTACCTGCTCTCCGACCTGTCCGGGCTGACGCTGGGCACCGGCCAGGAGCGCTGGCTGTTCCTCGGCTTCATGTTCGCCTTCGCCATCAAGGCGCCGCTGGTGCCGCTGCACTCGTGGCTGCCCGACGCCGCGGAGCAGTCGAGCCCCGGCGGCGCGACGATGATGGTCGGGATCATGGACAAGATCGGCACGTTCGGCATGATCAGGTTCTGCCTGGGGCTCTTCCCCGAGGCGAGCCAGTGGGCGACGCCGGTGGTCATGGTCCTGGCCGTGATCTCGATCCTGTACGGCGCGATCCTCGCCATCGGGTCCAAGAACCTCATGCGGTTCGTCGCCTACACCTCGATCAGCCACTTCGGCTTCATCGTGCTCGGCATCTTCGTGCTGACCCGCCAGACGCTGACGGGCTCGACGTTCTACATGCTCAACCACGGGCTGTCGACGGCGGCGCTGTTCCTCGTGGCGGGCTACCTGGTCAAGCGGCGCGGCTCGGCGAACATCGACGACTTCGGCGGCGTGCAGAAGGTCGCTCCTGTCGCCGCCGGGCTGCTGCTGTTCGCGGGCCTGTCCACGCTGTCGCTGCCGGGCCTGTCGAGCTTCGTCAGCGAGTTCATGGTGCTGGCGGGCACCTTCGGCAAGCACCCGGCGTACGGGGCCGTCGCCACCCTCGCGATCGTCCTGGCCGCGCTCTACATCCTGCTCATGTACCAGCGCACCATGACGGGACCGGTCCGGCCGGCCGTGGCCGACCGCGTCACCGACGTGACCGTGCGCGAGCGCGTCGCGATCGCCCCGCTCGTCGTGCTGATCCTGCTGCTCGGCGTCTACCCCAAGCCGGTGCTGTCGATGATCGAGCAGTCGACCACGCTGCTGCAGACCTCGGTGGGCGTCAGCGATCCCGCCCCCCTCGTGGGAGGAACCCGATAGTGGGCACCATCGCCGCACCGACGATCGGCTACGCACTGCTGCTGCCGTTCATCGTGATCTTCGCCGCCGCCTGCGTCGGCATCCTCGTCGAGGCGATCGTCCCGCGCGACCTGCGCCGGGCGGCCCAGCTGCTGCTCGCGTTCGTCGCGGTCGGGGTGGCGCTGGTCGTCACGATCTCCAACTGGTCGGCCGGTGGTGACGTCGTCGTCGGGGTCGCCTCGGTGGCCGTCGACGGGCCCACGTCGTTCATCTGGACGATCCTGCTGGTGTTCGGGGCGGTGTCGTTCGGCATGTTCGCCGAGCGCAAGGTGACCGCCGGCGTCAGCGCCTTCGCGCCGATGGCGGCCGCCGTTCCGGGCACCGTCGCCGAGCGCGAGGCGATCGAGGACCGTCGCGAGCACACCGAGGTGCTGCCGCTGGCGCTGTTCGCGCTGTCCGGGATGATGCTCTTCCCGGCGGCGAACGACCTGATCACCATGTTCGTGGCGCTGGAGATCCTGTCGCTGCCGCTCTACCTGCTCTGCGGGCTGGCCCGCCGCCGCCGGCTGCTCTCGCAGGAGGCGGCCATGAAGTACTTCCTGCTCGGCGCCCTGTCGTCGGCGTTCTTCCTCTACGGCGCCGCGCTGCTCTACGGCTACTCCGGCTCCTTCCTGCTGTCGGGCATCGACGACGCGATCCGCAACGGCGTGGCCGGCACCGGGCCCCAGGGGACCGGCCTGCTGCTCGCCGGCATGGGGCTGATGGCGGTCGGGCTGCTGTTCAAGTTCGGCGCGGTGCCGTTCCACTCCTGGACCCCGGACGTCTACACCGGGGCGCCGACGCCGGTCACCGCCTTCATGGCGGCCTGCACCAAGATCGCCGCGATCGGTGCGCTGATGCGTGTCTTCTACGTCGCGCTCGGCTCGGACCGCTGGGACTGGCAGCCGCTGATGGCCGTCGTCGCCATCGCGACCATGGTCGTCGGCTCGGTCCTGGCGATCACGCAGACCGACGTCAAGCGGATGCTGGCGTACAGCTCGATCGCCCACGCCGGCTTCATCCTGACCGCGTTCGTCGGGGCCTCGCAGGCCGCGACGGGTGCCCGGGAGGGTCAGCTGACCAGCGTCTCGTCGGTGATGTTCTACCTCGTCGCGTACGGCGCGGCGACGATCGGCGCCTTCGCGATCGTGACGATGGTGCGCGACTCCACCGGCGAGGCCACGCAGCTGTCGAGCTGGGTCGGGCTGGGCAAGCGGTCGCCGGCGGTGGCCCTGGTCTTCTCGGTGTTCCTGCTCAGCTTCGCCGGCATCCCGCTGACCAGCGGCTTCATCGGCAAGTGGTCGGTGTTCGCCAGCGCGTGGAGCGGCGGCCTGCACTGGCTCGTCGTCGTCGCGGTCGTGGTCAGCGTCGTCGCCGCCTTCTTCTACATCCGCGTGATCGTGATGATGTTCTTCACCGACCAGCCCGTGGAGGCGACGGGCGCCGGGACGGCGGGGGCCGAGGTCGTGCGGCCGGGCTGGACGACGCTGCTCGCCGTCGGCGTGGGCGTGGCGGCCACCGTGGTCTTCGGGATCTACCCCGGTCCGCTGCTCGGTCTCGCCCAGCAGGCGAGCGAATTCATCCGATAGGCGACGTTGGTCCGAACGATAGGCTGGAGGTGGCCGGCCAGGACGGCGCCGGGTCCGAAGGAGTGACGTGCTCGCCAGCCAGACGCGTGACCCGGTCTTCGAGACCGTGGTCCGCGACCAGCTCGACCGCGTCGAGTCGGCGCTGGTGCGGGCGGCGGACGCCGACAGCCCGATGGTCCGCGAGGCGGCCCAGCACGTCATCCTCGCCGGCGGGAAGCGGTTCCGGCCGCTGCTCGTCATCCTCGGCTCGCACCTCGGACCGGCTGCGGTCGACGCCGACGTCGAGCGGGCCGCCGTCGTGGTCGAGCTGACCCACGTCGCGAGCCTCTACCACGACGACGTCATGGACGAGGCGGGCCTGCGCCGCGGGTCCGTGAGCGCGAACTCGCGCTGGGGCAACACCGTCGCCATCCTCGTCGGGGACCTGCTCTTCGCCCGCGCGTCCGACCTCGTCGCCGACCTCGGCCCCGAGTTCGTGCGCCTCCAGGCCCGTACGTTCGCCCGGCTCGTCCAGGGCCAGCTGGCCGAGACCGTCGGCCCCGCCCCCGGGCAGGACCGCCTCGGCCACTACCTGCAGGTGGTGGCGGACAAGACCGGGTCGCTGATCGCGACGTCCGCGCTGTTCGGCGCCAAGCTGGCCGGCGCGACGGCCGAGCAGCAGCGGACGATGGCCGAGTTCGGCGAGCAGATCGGCATGGTCTTCCAGCTCAGCGACGACATCATCGACATCACCAGCGACGAGACGGGCAAGACGCCGGGCACCGACCTGCGCGAGGGCATCCCCACGCTGCCGACCCTGCTCGCCCGGGCGTCGACCGACCCGGCCGACGCCCGCCTGCTGACGCTGCTCGACTCCGACCTCTCCTCCGACGACGACCTCGCCGAGGCCCTCGACCTCCTGCGGAGCCACCGCAGCATCGACGAGGCCCGCGCGGAGGTCCGGCGCCGGGCCGAGTCGGCCCGCCTCCTCCTCGACGGCCTGCCCGCCGGCCCCGCCCGGGACTCCCTCGAGGAGCTCTGCGACACCGTCGTCAGCCGTACGGTCTGAGCCGCCGCTCGACAGCACCGCTCCGCTCCTCCCGGCTTCAGCCGCCCTCCTCGCCTGGTGGTGGTGCTGGTTTCCCAAGAGATCTTGGTAACCCTGCACTTCTCACGGCAGATTCGCCTTGAGAAGTGCAGGAGTGCCGTGGTGGGTTCCCATCCGTGATCTCGGGCAGCTGATCCCGTAGGGTCGGAGTCAGTTCGCGCGTGACCGGGCGCTGACGAAACCGGGCCGGTCCGGCGAACGGCTGACGTGGACCCAGAGCCTGTGGGACTGCTCGAGCTCGAGCGCGAGCCGTGCCATCCGCGGCGCGGCCGCACCCGGCTGTACCTCGCTCCAGACGAACCTCGACATCCCCTTGCCTGTCGCGCGCATGTCGTCCTCGCGACCCTTCTCCCCGACGACGACGGCGCTGGCCGACTGGCCGGGCTTGAGGAGCCTCTCGTACTTGATGCGCCCGTCGAACTCGCCGAGGTGCGCGAACTCCTCCCAGGAGAAGTCGGACCGACCGATCAGGCGACCGTCCGGGCCGAACACCTCGTGCTGCAGCTCGGGCCGAGGGATACCGTGCCGGTAGCAGGCCATGCGGGTGAGGGACTCGCCTGGCGACTCGGCCCTGCCGTCGGCGAGCCCGAGCGCGAGCCTCGCGCGGCGCGAGTGCGGATGGCGTTGCTGCCGCTCGGCCAGCTCATGGAGGGGGCCCACCAGCTCCGGGCGCAGGTGGAGGGCCGAGTCCAGGGCGACGACCGCGGCCTCCAGCGTCGAGGCGAGCGCGGTCTGCCAGGCCGCGTCACGGGCGCTGACGGTCAGCAGGCCCTCGCACAGCTCGAGCCCGACGTCTCCCGGTGCCGCGAGGTGATGGACCACCCCGGCCTCCCGCCGTCCCGCGCCTCGATCGAGGCGTACGACGTGGACCTTGGCCAGGTCGTGCCCCCAGACGGAGAAGCCGTGCAGCAGCGCGGCGGACGGGCCCGCGAGCGCCACCCTGCCCCTCTGCCGGGCCAGAACGGCCCGGGCGAGAAGGAGGTGGCGGCCGCGCTCGTCCTGCGTACCGACGTCGACGGCCCGGACGTAGGCACCCTGCCGCAGGCGGACCAGCTCGCCCGAGCGGACGGCGCTCGCCAACGAACGGTCGTTCTCGCCCAGCGCGAGCACCTCGGCCCGGCTGAAGACGCCGCCGTTGGCGCGCAGGAGGTGACCCGGAAGATCCATCGCGACAGCCTGCAGCGCGTACGGGGGCACGCTCGACCTATCCACAGGACCGCGGCCGGGTTGGCGCACCCGTCCACAGAAGTGAGGCGGTGCGGCACGCCCGGTGCTGCAGTACACCTCACGGGAACCCTGCACTTCTCGTGGCCGATTTGCCGTGAGGAGTGCAGGTTTCCCAAGACCTCATGGGAAACCGGCAGCCGAGCCCGAGTGAGCCCGAGCCCGAGGAAGCGGGGGGGGGGGGAGATGCGGGGGCGGAGGTCGTGGGGTGACCGCCCAGGACGTCAGCGGGCGAACACCAGGCCCGCGATCGCGGCGTTGGCCAGGTTGGCCAGGGTGGCGGCGAGGAGGGCGCGGACGCCGACCCGGGCGACGAACCCGCGGACCTGCGCCCGCAGGCTCCCGAGGGCGCCGATGGCGATGGCGATCGAGCCGAAGTTGGCGAAGCCGGCCAGGGCGAAGCTGACCACGACCACGGTCACCGGTGACAGCGAACCCACCTGCGGGCCGAACTCGCCGTACGCGACGAACTCGTTCAGCACGGTCTTGATGCCGATGAACTGGCCCGCCTGCACGGACTCCGACCAGGGCACCCCGAGGAGCCAGGCCACGGGGGCCATGACGTAGCCCAGCAGCTGCTGGAACGTCACGCCCTGCGCCCCGAACAGCCCGGCGACGCCGCCGATGATGCCGTTGAGCAGGGCGATCAGGGCGACGAAGGCGATGAGCAGGCAGCCGACGGCGACCGCCACCCGCCCGCCCGCCAGGGCGCCGCGGGCGAGGGCGTCGATGACGTTCGCCGACTCGGTGTCGCGCACCTCGCGGACGTCGAAGTCGTCGTCCGCCGGCGGCACCTTCGTCGCCGCCCGGTCGTCCGACCGGTCGTCCACCTGGCGCGCGGCGTCGGCCCCTGCGGTGCGGTCGTCCGACTCCGCCACCTCCACCGGCTCCCGCACGCTGTCCGGCCACATGATCTTCGCCATCACGAGCGCCGCGGGGGCGTTCATGACGGTGGCGGCCAGCAGGTAGGGCAGCGGGGCGCCGAGCAGCGCGTAGCCGATCAGCGTCGAGCCGGAGGCGGCGGTGAGGCCGGCGGTCACGACCGTGAACATCTGCGACGCGGTCAGCCGCCTGAGGTACGGGCTGATCAGCAGCGGCGCCTCGGACATCCCCAGGAACACGACCACCGCCGCATACATCGACTCGACCTTGCTGACCCGCAGCAGCCGGCCGATCGCGCCGCCGACGTAGTGGGTCGCGTACTGGATCACGCGCAGGTAGAGCAGCAGGTAGATCAGCGCGCCGAGGAAGATGATCACCGGAAGGACCTGCAGGGCGAAGGCCACGCCACCGGGTGCACCGACCTTGGCGAGCGGGCCGAAGACGAAGTCGGTCCCGGTCTGGGTGAAGCCGATGAGGGTCTCGACCTGGCGGGAGAGGAAGTTCAGCACCGCCTGGCCCGGCCGGGTGCGCAGCACGAGGAACGCGAAGACCACCTGGACGGCCAGGGCCACCCCGACCGTGCGCCACCGGATGCCGCGCCGGTCGCGCGACGCGAGCACCGCGACCGCCAGCAGCAGGACCAGCCCGAGGACCCCACGCAGCGCGTCCATGGCGGCACCCTAGCCACCCCGTCCGGCGCGGCTGGCCACGGTGTCACTGGTCTGGTCGCGCGCTCCGGCGCCCGTGATGTCGCTCACGGCTGCTCGGTGCCACCACGCGGGGAGCCCGCGGACAAGACCACTGCCACTGGTGGTCCGGTCGGCAGCGACGTTAATACCAGTGGCTCTGGCGGTCTATCTTTCTGCCCACCCCAGGCGAGAGGAGACCCCGTGACCGACGTCAGCCGACCCGCCGTCCCCGTGTTCTTCCTGTCCGACTCGACCGGCATCAGCGCCGAGACGATGGGCAACGCCCTGCTGATCCAGTTCCCCGACCAGCACTTCGAGCGCCGGCTGTTCCCCTTCATCACGACGGTGGAGGAGGCCGAACGGGTGGTCGCGGTCCTCGACGCCGCCATGGACGGGCCCGTCACGCCGCTCGCCTTCTCCACCACCGCGGTGACCGAGATCCGCGACGTCCTGCACCGCAGCCGCTGCCCGCTGATCGACTTCTTCGACCTGCACCTCAGCCGGGTCGAGGCCGTGCTCGGGGTGCAGGGCCGGCGGGTGGCCGCCCGGCTGCACGGGGTCGGCGACATCCAGCGCTACAACGCACGGATGGCCGCCGTGGAGTACGCCCTCGAGCACGACGACGGCGGCAGCCTGCGGGCCCTCGACAAGGCCGACGTCATCCTGCTGGCGCCGTCGCGGTGCGGCAAGACGCCCACGACCATGTACCTCGCCCTGCAGCACGGCGTCTTCGTCGCGAACTACCCCCTCGTGCCCGAGGACCTCGAGAGCACGGACCTGCCGCGGCCGGTCCGGGCCCTGCGCGAGCGCTGCGTGGGCCTGACGACCACGCCGGCCCGGCTCACGCAGGTGCGCGCCGAGCGGCGACCGCACTCGACGTACGCCTCGCTCGAGCAATGCACGTACGAGCTCCGGCGCGCCGAGGCGCTCTACCGCACCCACCGGCTCCCGGTGATCAACTCCTCCGCCAAGTCGGTCGAGGAGATGTCGACCCTGATCCTGCAGCTCCTCTCCGCCCCCTCGAGGTCGTCGTCGACCCCGGGCCGGACAGCGCCGTCCACCTCCCCGCCGTCCCAGCCGCCCGCCCGCACCCAGGAGGTCTCGTGAGCACCACCGCCACCCCCACCCGTCCCGCCGACGCCGAGGCGTCGCCCCGGAGCAACGTCCGCTGGTTCTCCGAGCTCGGGCTGGCCGACCTCGCCGAGGTCGGGGGCAAGAACGCCTCGCTCGGGGAGATGGTCTCCCACCTGGCGGGCGCCGGCGTCCGCGTCCCCGACGGCTTCGCCACCACCGCCGACGCCTACCGCCGCTTCCTCGGGGAGACCGGGCTGGCCGAGCGCATCGACGCCGAGCTGACCGGCCTCGACACCGACGACGTCACCCGGCTCGCCGAGGTGGGCGACCGGATCCGCGGGCTCGTGCTCGCCCAGCCGTTCCCGCCCGACCTCGAGCGCGACGTACGGGCCGCGTACGCGCGCCTCGCCGGCGACGCGGATGACGTGTCCTTCGCGGTCCGGTCCTCCGCGACCGCCGAGGACCTGCCGGACGCGTCGTTCGCGGGTCAGCAGGAGACGTTCCTCAACGTGCGCGGGATCGAGGCCGTGCTCACCGCCGTCCGCGAGGTCTTCGCCTCGCTCTACAACGACCGGGCCATCGCCTACCGCGTGCACCACGACTTCGCCCACGCCGACGTCGCGCTCTCGGCGGGCGTGCAGCGGATGGTCCGCTCCGACCTCGGCGCCTCCGGCGTCGCCTTCACGATGGACACCGAGTCCGGGTTCACGGAGGCCGTGTTCGTCACCTCCTCGTACGGGCTGGGCGAGGCGGTCGTGCAGGGTGCGGTGAACCCCGACGAGTTCTACGTCTACAAGCCGGCCCTCGCCGCCGGCCGCCCGGCGATCCTCAAGCGCGGCGTGGGCGCCAAGGCGATCAAGATGGTCTACACCGACGACCGGGCCGTCGGGCGGACCACGGCCTTCGTCGACGTCGACGAGGCCGACCGGCGCCGGCTGTCCCTGACCGACGCGCAGGTCACCGAGCTCGCGCAGCACGCGGTGACGATCGAGCGGCACTACGGGCGGCCGATGGACGTCGAGTGGGGCCTCGACGGGATCGACGGGCGGCTCTACGTCCTCCAGGCCCGGCCGGAGACGGTGCAGTCCCGCCGGGCGGTGGGGAGCCTCACGCGCTACCGGCTCGACGAGCGCGGGGAGGTCGTGCTTGAGGGCCGCGCGATCGGGCAGCGCATCGGCGCCGGTCCCGTCCGGGTGCTCGACAGCGTCGCCGAGATGGCGTCGTTCGTCCCCGGCGACGTGCTCGTCGCCGACATGACCGACCCCGACTGGGAGCCGATCATGAAGCGCGCGTCCGCCATCGTCACCAACCGGGGCGGGCGGACCTGCCACGCGGCGATCATCGCCCGCGAGCTCGGCATCCCGGCCGTGGTCGGCACCGGGTCGGCCACCCGCGACCTCGCCGACGGCCGCGAGGTCACCGTCTCCTGCGCCGAGGGCGACACCGGGCTGATCTACGACGGCCGGCTGTCGTTCAGCATCGAGGAGACCGCCCTCGACACGATGCCGCCGGTCGGGGTGAAGGTCATGATGAACGTCGGCACGCCCGAGCAGGCGTTCGCCTTCTCCCGGCTGCCGAACGCGGGCGTGGGGCTCGCGCGGCTCGAGTTCATCATCAACCGCCAGATCGGCATCCACCCCAAGGCGCTGCTCGAGGTCGACCGGCTGCCGGCCGACCTCGCGGCGCAGGTGCGCGAGCTGACCGCCGCGTACGCCTCCCCGCGCGAGTTCTTCGTGGCCCGCGTGGCCGAGGGCGTGGCGACGATCGCGGCGGCGTTCGCGCCCGACCCCGTGATCGTGCGGATGAGCGACTTCAAGTCCAACGAGTACGCCAACCTGCTGGCCGGCGACCTCTACGAGCCGCACGAGGAGAACCCGATGATCGGGTTCCGGGGCGCGGCGCGCTACCTGTCGGAGGACTTCGCCGACTGCTTCGCGATGGAGTGCGAGGCGCTGCGCCTGGTGCGCGACGAGATGGGCCTGACGAACGTCAAGATCATGATCCCGTTCGTCCGCACGCTGGGCGAGGCGGCGGGCGTGATCGACCTGCTGGCGCGGCACGGGCTGCGGCGCGGGGAGAACGGCCTGCAGGTGATCATGATGTGCGAGCTGCCGTCGAACGCGGTGCTGGCGGAGGAGTTCCTCGAGCACTTCGACGGGATGTCGATCGGCTCCAACGACATGACCCAGCTGACGCTGGGGCTCGACCGTGATTCCGGGCTGGTGGCCGCGACGTTCGACGAGCGCGACCCGGCGGTCAAGCACATGCTGGCGCTGGCGATCCGGGCCTGCAAGAAGCGCGGGCGCTACGTCGGCATCTGCGGCCAGGGCCCCTCGGACCACCCCGACCTGGCCGCCTGGCTGCTGCGGCAGGGGATCGACAGCATCTCCCTCAACCCCGACACCGTCGTCGACACCTGGCTCGAGCTGGCCCGGCGCAACCCCGTACGCCTGGCCTGACGGCCGCCACCCTCGGCTCCGCCCCGGCGACCACGTCCCCCTTGCCGGGAAGTGGTCACTCCGCGGCCGCACGACCGGCGCGTCGGGTCCTGGAGTGACCACTTTCCGGGGAAGAGGGCCGGGATCACCAGATGCTGACGCGCTGCTCCGGGTCGAGCCACAGCCCGTCGTCCTTCGTCACGCCGAAGGCGTCGTAGAAGGGGTCGAGGTTGCGCACGATCTGGTTGCAGCGGAACTCCGGCGGCGAGTGCGGGTCGGTCGCCAGGCGCTGGCGGACCAGGGCGTCGCGGGCCTTGGTCTGCCAGACCGTGGCCCACGACAGGAACAGCCGCTGCTCGGGCGTGTAGCCGTCGATCTGCTGCGCCGGCGTGCCCTCGGTGGCGATGCGGTGGGCGAGGAACGCGATGGCCAGCCCGCCCAGGTCGCCGATGTTCTCGCCGATGGTCAGCGAACCGTTGACGTGCATGTCCGGCGCCTGCTCCGGGCTGAGCGCGTCGTACTGCGCGACGAGCACCTTCGTCCGGTCCTCGAAGGCGCTGCGGTCGGCGTCGGTCCACCAGTTCTGCAGGCGGCCGTCGCCGTCGCAGGTGGAGCCCTGGTCGTCGAAGCCGTGGCCGATCTCGTGGCCGATGACCGCGCCGATGCCGCCGTAGTTGACGGCGTCGTCGGCGTGCTCGTCGAAGAACGGCGGCTGGAGGATGGCCGCGGGGAAGACGATCTCGTTGCGCAGCGGGTGGTAGTAGGCGTTGACCGTCTGCGGCGTCATCAGCCACTCCTCGCGGTCGATCGGCGCGCCGATCTTGGCGATGTTGCGCTGCAGCTCGAACTCGGTGGCGCGCTCGACGTTGCCGATCAGGTCGTCGGCGACGATCGTGAGGTCGCCGTAGTCGCGCCAGCGCGTCGGGTAGCCGATCTTGCTGCGGAACTTGCCGAGCTTGTCGAGCGCGCGCGTCTTGGTCTCGTCGGTCATCCAGGCCAGGTCGGTGATGGAGCGCCGGTACGCCTCGATGAGGTTGGCGACGAGCGTGTCCATCCGCTCCTTGGCCACCGGCGAGAAGTGCCGCTCGACGTAGATGCGGCCGACGGCCTCGCCGAGCGCGCCCTCCACGAGGTCGACGCCCCGCTTCCAACGCTCCTTGAGCACCGGCGTGCCGGAGAGGACCGTCCCGTAGAAGCCGAACCGCTCGGCGACGAAGGCCGACGCCAGGTACGGCGAGCGCGAGGACACCAGGCTCCAGGCCGCCCACGAGCGCCAGGCCGGCAGCCGGTCCTCGGTGAGCAGGTCGGCGACCTCGGTGAAGAACGACGGCTGGGTGACGACCAGCTCCGCGACCGCCGCCCCGGGCACGCCGAGGCCGTCGAGCCAGGCGGCGAAGGGCAGCCCGGGCGCCGACGCCTCGAACTGCTCGCGACCCATGAGGTTGTACATCTGGCGCAGGTCGCGGGTGCGGACCTTGTCCCAGTGGCAGGCGGCGACGTCGGTCTCCAGCGCGAGCACCGCGTCGGCCTGCGCCTCGGCGTCGGCGAAGCCGGCGAGGGCGAGCGAGCGCGCCACGTGGTCGCGGTAGGCGGTACGGATCTGCTCGTACTCCCCGAGGCGGTAGTACTCCTCGTCGGGCAGGCCCAGGCCGCCCTGCCCGACGAACATCACGTAGCGCTGCGGGTCGCCCGGGTCGGACTCGGCCTCGATGTCGAGCAGGCCGCGCACGCCCCGACGGGTGTGCAGGCCCACGAGGCGCAGCAGCTCCTCGACCGTCCCGACGCCTGCGATCGCCTCGAGCGGCTGGGTGAGGGGCGCGGCGCCGGCGGCCTCGACCGCGTCGGCGTCCATGAAGCTCGCGTACAGGTCGGCGATCTTCTGCGACTCGCTGCCCGGCTCGCCGGGCTCGATGGTGGTGATGATGTCCCGCACGGCCTGCTCGGACGCGTCGCGCAGCGTGATGAACGCGCCCGTCATGGGCTTGTCCTCGGGGATCTCGGTGCGCGCGATCCAGGCGCCGTTGACGTGGCGGTAGAGGTCGTCCTGGACGCGCACGGAGGGGTCGAGGTCGGACACGTCGAGCGCCGGGACGTCGGTGGTGGGCACGGTCTCGTCAGCGGTCTGCGTCACGGCGCCGATGCTACCGACGGGGCCTGACGGGGCTGCGGCGCGCGCGAGGCCAGGAGGCCCCGCGCCTGGCGACGAGGACCCTCCGGCCGCACCGGCTAGCTCCCCCAGCGGACCTTGACCTTGCTGCCCGACACGTCGGCGCGGGCGATGGCGGTCCCGGTGAGGAAGCCCGTGCAGGTGCCGGAGCGCCCCTGGTAGGTGCAGCGGCCCTTGAGCTGGAGGTCGACCTTCACCGAGTAGGTGATGGCGGTCGACGAGGGGTAGCTCCTGGGCTTCTTCGTCGGGTCGGAGCCCTTCCGGGACCACGTGACGCTGCCCTTGGCGAACTTGTACTTGCCGGTCCAGCGGTTGGGGCAGTCCTTGGGCGCCGGGTCGTCGGACTTCAGGCAGGACTTCCAGCTCGTGCGGACGGCCGACAGCGCGCTGGCCTTGCCCTTCTTGCTGATGCCCGGCGACAACCGGCTCGTGTCCGGGTCGTCCGCCGGGGACTGCACCACCACGTCGGGACGGGAGCCGTAGTCGTAGTTCGGCTGGCCGGTGGTGAAGCGGTAGGCCCCGGGGAGCAGGGTCAGCGCACCGCGCTTGACGCGGACCCCGTTGACCAGCATCGGGACCGAGTCGTCCTGCGCGAAGGTCACGTCGACCGGCGCGGCCACCCGGGCCAGCTTCCAGTCGTCGCCGACCTTGACGACGTCGAAGCTGGCCGAGACGGGCGTGGAGCCGAGCGTGTACGTGGCAGGCACGCTCGTGGCGTCCTGGTCGGTGACCGGCTGGACGACGACGTTGCCGATCGGCGCGAGCTTGGCCGAGGCCGCGAGCACGCCCTTGGTCATGAGCGTGCGGTCCACGTTCGGGTCGGCGGAGAAGCCCAGCGCGGCGTCGACGTCCTGCTGCACGAGGGCGCCGAGGAAGCCGCTGACGGCGTCCGACGCGGTCGCCGCCGGAGCGTTCGAGCCGCCCGTCGAGCCGCCCGAGCCGCCGCCCGAGGTGCTGCCGCCCTCGGCGGTGTCGGACCGGCCGCCGAGGTTGACCCCGATGGCGACGATGACGAGGACCAGCGCGAGCGCGCCCGCGCCGATCAGCGCGAACAACCCCTTGCGGCTCTTCTTCTGCGGCGGCTGCCCCGGCTGGCCGTACGGCTGCGGGCCGACCGGGCCGCCCGGGCCGTAGCCGCCACCCGGCGGGACCGGGCCGTACGGGCCGCCCGTGAAGCCCTGGGGCGGGTAGCCCTGCTGCGGCGGGTGGCCGGGTCCGCCCTGGGGCGGGCGGCCCTGCTGCGGGTAGCCCGGCTGCGGCGGTCCCTGGTAGGGGTGCTGGGGGTAGCCCTGCTGCGGCGGACCGGGCTGAGCGGGCGGCTGCTGGCCCGGCTGCTGGCCCGGCTGCTGGCCCTGCGGGCGGTCCTGCGGTGGTTGGCTCATCCCTCGTGCCTTCTCGTGCCGGTCACTCTGGCGCGCGCCACTCTAGGGCTCCGCGGGTGCGCGGGAGGCGGTTTCCGGCACCTTCCGGCGATACTCACCGACTCCGCCGAAACCTCGCCGTCACACGGTTGGAACGGCACCGCCAACACCGGTTGAGACGGTGTGCGCGGGCCTCTCAGGGGAGGGCCCGCCCTCGTGCCCCACCTCGCACACCCTGCTCGAGCAGCGCCCTGGAGGCCACCGTGTCCTGGTTCGACCGCCCGTCCACCCGTCGTGGCTTCCTCACCTCCGCGGGGCTCGGTGCCCTCGGGCTGGGTGCCCTCGCCGCCTGCGGCGGTGGGGGGAGCGCGGGCAGCGCCGGCAGCGCCGGGGCCAGCAGCGCGGCCGCCGCGCCGAGCTCGGTCGCCCCCGGGACGTACGGCAAGCTCTCGCTGCAGCTGTCCTGGATCAAGAACATCGAGTTCGCCGGTGAGTTCTTCGCCGACTCGAAGGGCTACTACAAGGACGCGGGCTTCGACAGCGTGGACCTCGTGACGGGTCCGGTGGACAGCGCCGACGCGCTCGTCGTCGCCGGCACCGTCGACGTCGGCCTCTCCGCGCCCGACGCCACGGCCCGCCTGGTCGCCGAGCAGGGGGCGCCGCTCAAGATCATCGGAGCGACGTTCCAGAAGAACCCGTTCTGCATCCTGTCGCTGGAGGAGGGCAAGCCGATCCGGACGCTCGCCGACCTCGGCGGCAAGACGATCGGCATCCAGGCGGGCACCAACCAGTCGATCTTCGAGGGCCTGCTCAAGGCCAACAACATCGACCCGTCGACGATCAAGACGACGGTGGTGCAGTACGAGCCGACGCCGCTGACCGAGAAGAAGATCGACGGCTTCATGGCCTACCTGACCAACGAGCCCTTCATCGTCAAGGCCAAGGGCTTCACCCCGGTCACGCTGAGCTTCGCCGACAACGGGCTGCCGCTGGCGTCGGAGACCTTCTGCGTCCTGCAGGACACGATCGAGAACGACCGCGACAAGCTCAAGGCGTTCCTCGCCGCGGAGATCAAGGGCTGGAGCGACGCCGTCGCCGACCCCGCCGCCGGCGCCAAGCTCGCGGCCGAGACGTACGGCAAGGGTCTCGGCCTCGACGTGGCCGGGCAGACCGAGCAGCTCGAGGCGCAGCTGAAGCTGGTGGTGTCCGACGACACCAAGGCCAACGGCCTGTTCACCCTGACGCCGGAGTTCCAGGACAAGATCGTCGCGGCCATCGGCGCGTTGGGCACCCAGATCAGCGCCGCCGACCTCTTCGACATGAGCCTGCTCGACGAGGTCTACGCGGGCGACCCGAGCCTGAAGGCCTGAGCGTGACCGCCGGGCCGACCACGCGGGCGCACGACGACGTCCTGGCCACCCGTGACCCGGCAGGCGTGCCGGGCGCGGCCACCGGGCTGAACCTGCAGGGACTGAGCAAGACGTTCACGCTGGGCCGCAACCAGGTCCACGCGCTCGCCCCGACGGACCTGGGCACGGCGCAGGGGACGTTCCTGTCGCTGCTGGGCCCGTCGGGCTGCGGCAAGTCGACGATCCTGCGGATCCTCGCGGGGCTCGAGTCCCCGACCTCGGGCACGGCGCTGATCAACGGGATGTCGACCGGCCAGGTGCAGCGCGAGCACCACCTGGGCATCGCCTTCCAGGACGCCGCGCTGCTGCCGTGGCGCACCGTCGAGAGCAACATCCGCGTGCCGCTCGAGGTGGCCGGCATCAAGCCCGAACCCGGCCTGGTCGACGACCTGATCGCGCTCGTCGGACTGCAGGGCTTCGAGAAGGCCAAGCCCGCCCAGCTGTCCGGCGGCATGCGGCAGCGCGTCGCCATCGCCCGGTGCCTGGTCGTGAAGCCGTCGGTGATGCTGCTCGACGAGCCCTTCGGCGCCCTGGACGACATGACCCGCCAGCGGCTGAACGTCGAGCTGCTGCGCATCTGGACCGAGAAGCCCGCGACCACGCTGATGGTCACGCACGGGATCGCGGAGGCGGTGTTCCTGTCCGACGTGGTGGCCGTGATGAGCCCGCGCCCTGGCCGGGTCGTCGAGGTCGTCACCATCGACCTGCCGCGGCCCCGCACGCCGGACCTGATGCGGACCCCGGAGTTCCACGCCTACCACGACCGGCTCTCGGAGGTGCTGTTCGGCAAGGGCGGGGCCGACGGGTGAGCGCTCCTGCGACGGCTGCCGTGGGCGCGGGCCCGGTGCCCGTCCCGCGGGGCCGTACGGGCGGCGTCCCCTCCTGGGTCGGCGGCGTCGTCGGCGTGGTCGTCATCGTCGTCGTCTGGTGGGTGGCGTCGCGGACGCTGTTCACCGCGAGCGGCGCGATCCCGCCGCCGGGCGCCGTCGTCGCCAAGCTCGTGTCCGGGCCGACCTGGGCCGCCACGCTCGGCAACCTGTCCGGCACGCTGCTGGCGGCGGCCGAGGGCTACCTCATCGGCAACGTCGTCGCGCTCGTGCTCGCCGCCCTCGTGCTGCTGGTGCCGCGGCTGGAGCAGGTCGTCACGCAGATGGCGATCGTCACCTACTGCCTGCCGCTCGTGGCCGTCGGCCCGATCCTGGTCATCGTCGCCGGGCGCGACGCCCCCGCCGGGGCGTCGGTCGCGCTCGCCGCGCTGAGCGTCTTCTTCACCACCGTCGTCGGGGCGCTGCTCGGGCTGCGCGCGGCGCCGCGCACCACGCTGGACGTCGTGGCCGCGTACGGGGGCACGCGCTTCACGCAGCTGCGGATGGTGCAGCTCGTCGCGGCCCTGCCGAACCTCTTCGCCGCGCTCAAGATCGCCGCTCCGGCCGCGTTCCTCGGGGCGGTCCTCGCCGAGTACCTCGGCAGCGGCGGCGACAAGAGCCTCGGCCGCGCGCTGATCGCGGCGCAGAGCAACTCCGACGCGCCGCAGCTCTGGTTCCTGGCGCTCGTGTCGGGCGGGGTCGCGGGGCTCGCGTACGCGCTGATCGGCCTGGTCGGCCGGCTCGTCACGCCGTGGTCGTCGGGTTCCGACGGGAGGCAGCCGTGACCGCGGCCGCCGTGCCGTCGGTCGGCGAGGCCGCCGGCACCTCGCGGGTGCCGGGCGGCGGGGTCGCCGCTGCCGCGGTGCGACGCCTCGGGGCCTCGCTGCTCGTGGTCGTCGTCGCGCTGGTCGTGCTCGCGGTGCTCTGGGTGGCGCTGCTGCGGCTGTTCGACGTGTCGACCTTCGTCGGCAAGACGCCGTTCGACGTGTGGTCCTACCTCTTCGCCGACGCGCCGCCCCGGGCCGTACGGGCGTCGTCGATCACGGCCGACGCCGCGCGCTCGCAGCTGCTCGGCGCCTGGCTGGTCACCCTCGCGGACGCGGCGATCGGCTTCGTCACCGGGCTCGTCGTGGCGATCGTGGTCGCGGCGCTGTTCGTGGTGGTGCGGCCGTTCGAGTTCGCGTTCATGCCGATCGCCATGCTGCTGCGCTCGGTCCCGCTCGTGGCGATGGCGCCGGTGCTGCTGCTGATCTTCGGGCAGGGCAAGCTCGGCGTGGCCACGATCGGCGCCATCGTCGTGCTCTTCCCGGCCCTGGTGAACATCGTGCTCGGCCTGCGCTCGGCCTCGCCGCTCGCGCTCGACCTGGTGAAGGTGAACGGCGGCGGGGAGCTGAAGAGCCTGCTGCTCGTCCGCGTCCCGTCGGCCCTGCCAGCGTTCTTCGCCTCGGTGCGGATCTCGGTGCCCGGGGCCATCGTCGGGGCGATGCTCGCGGAGTGGCTGTCCGGGTTCACCGGGCTCGGCGGGATCCTCAACGCCTACAAGGGCCGCGGCAACTTCTCCGGCGTCTGGGCCATCGTCGTCGTCTCGGTCGTCACCTCGATCGTCGGCTACGCCGTGGCGGCCGTCGTCGAGGCCGCCGCGCTCGCCGCCTGGGGCCCGGACGCGGGACGTTCGACGCGTCGCTGAGCGTCGCCCACGAGCCCTTGCCGAGCTCACTCCACCCCGACGAAACGCTGAAGGACGACAGCCCGGAGCGTGATCGGGCTGTCGTCCTTCAGCGTTTCGCGGGGGTGCTGCTCGGGGTGCTGCTCGGGGTGGGCGAGCGGCGCCGAGCGGGGCCTCGCTCAGCTGGGGCGGGACTCCGGCGAGCGGGTCTTGCTCGCGTCGGTCTCGGGGATGTCGCCGAGGACCTCGTCGATGCGCTTGAGCACGTCGGCCTCGAGCGTGACGCCGCTGGCGCCGGCGTTGTCGTTCACCTGCTCGGGCTTGGAGGCGCCGATGATCGCGGTGGCGACGTTCTCGTTCTGCAGCACCCAGGCCACGGCGAGCTGCGCCATGGACAGGCCGAGGTCGCTCGCGACCGGCTTGAGCTCCTGCACGCGGCCGAGGAGGTCGTCGTTCATGAAGCGGCTGATCATGTCGGCGCCGCCCTTCTCGTCCGTCGCCCGCGAACCCTCCGGCAGCGGCTGGCCCGGCACGTACTTGCCGGTCAGGATGCCCTGGGCGATCGGGGAGAAGACGACCTGGCTGAGGCCGAGCTCGGCGGAGGTCGGAACGACCTCGCTCTCGATGACGCGCCACAGCATCGAGTACTGCGGCTGGTTCGAGATCAGCGAGAAGCCGAGGCCGTGGGCCAGCTCCTGGCCCTGGCGGATCTGGTCCGCGGTCCACTCGCTGACGCCGATGTAGAGCGCCTTGCCCTGGCGGACGACGTCGGCGAAGGCCTGCATCGTCTCCTCGAGCGGCGTCTCGAAGTCGAAGCGGTGCGCCTGGTAGAGGTCGACGTAGTCGGTGCCCAGGCGGCTCAGCGAGCCGTTGATCGACTCCATGATGTGCTTGCGCGACAGCCCGGAGTCGTTGGGCCCGCCGGGCCCGGTCGGCCAGTAGACCTTGGTGAAGATCTCGAGCGACTCGCGCCGCTCGCCCTTGAGGGCGTCACCGAGCACGACCTCCGCCTTGGTGTTGGCGTACGCGTCGGCGGTGTCGAACGTGGTGATCCCGGCGTCGAGCGCGGCGCGCACGCACTGCGTCGCGATCTCGTTCTCGACCTGGGACCCGTGGGTCAGCCAGTTGCCGTACGTGATCTCGGAGATCTTGAGGCCGGAGCGGCCCAGGTAACGAAATTGCATAGGTTCCGTTATACGTGCCGTTCCTGGCGCGGTTCTGGGCGGGTCTAGAACGGTGCAGAGGCAGCGGCCGGGGAGCCTGGCTCAACTTCTGCTGCGTTGACCACCTGTGAGGTGGTCAACGCAGCAGAAGTTCTCGAGGGGAAGAGGGACGCCAACCCCTTCGGGCCCTTCGACAAGCTCAGACCGCGGCCGGCTCCGCCTGGGCCTGGCGGCTGGTGGCGCGGTTGCGGCGGGCCCGCAGGAGGCCGTCGGCGGTCATGACGATGAGGGCGAGCCAGACGAGCCCGAAGCCCACCCAGCGACCGGTCGACATGGACTCGCCGAAGTACGTGATGCCCAGGACGAACTGCAGCGTCGGCGCGAGGTACTGCAGCAGGCCGAGCGTGCTCAGCGGCAGCCGGGTCGCGGCGCCGGCGAAGAAGAGCAGCGGGACCAGCGTCACCAGGCCGGTCGCGACGAGCAGCAGGCTGAAGCCCCAGCCCAGGTGGCCGAACGTCGCGCGCCCGGTGACCTCGAGGAACCCGAGGTAGACCAGCGCGACGGGCGTCAGCAGCGCCGACTCGACGGCAAGGCTGTCGACGGCGCCGGCGCCGAGGCGGTTCTTGATGAAGCCGTACGTCGCGAAGCTCACCGCCAGCACGAGCGCGATCCAGGGCAGCGTCCCGTAGTCGACGGTCAGCACGACGACGGCCGCGACGGCGAGCCCGAGGCTGGCCCACTGGGCCCGGCTCAGCTTCTCGCGCAGCACGACGACGCCGAGGACGATCGAGAGGATCGGGTTGATGTAGTAGCCGAGCGCGGTCTCCACGACGTGGCCGTGGTTGACCGACCAGATGTAGGTGCCCCAGTTCACCGAGACGATCGCGGCGGCGGCACCGAGCAGCAGCAGGCTGCGGCGGTTGCCCATCCTCGTCCAGAACCCCCGGCGCACGGCGAAGAGCACGAGCACCACGGAGATGACGAAGGACCACACGATCCGGTGCGCCAGGATCTCGAGCGACCCCGCCTGCGCCACCAGCGGCCAGAACAGCGGGACCGCGCCCCACAGCCCGTACGCCGCCAGGCCGAAGCCGATCCCGCGGCTGCCCTGGTCGGCCCCCTCGTCGGACACAGGCCCTCCCTCTCGTCGCTGAGGAGGCTAGCCGCTCTATGCGCTCACCACCCTGGTTCCCAGCCAGGACGAGATGGTGGGATCGGGCTGCCGTGTCGAGATCGCACGTCCGGTTCCGACGTCTCGGGTGGAGGGCCACCCGGGCCCGCCGCGACGAGAGGGAGCACCACCGTGAAGTACGTCATCCTCATCCACTCCAACCCCCAGCCGTGGGGCCACCCGACCGGCGACTTCATCGCCGAGCAGCAGGCGCTGCCCACCGAGCAGCGGCGGGCGATGAACGCCGGCTTCGAGGCCGTCCTCACCGAGCTGTCCGAGCGCGGCGAGCTCGTCGGCGGCGAGGCGCTGGCCGACCCGGGCAGTGCGCGGCTCTACCGCTGGGAGGGCGGGTCGCCCGTGGTGACCGACGGCCCGTACGCCGAGGCCAAGGAGCACCTCGCCGGCTTCTTCCTCATCGACGTCGAGAGCCAGGAGCGCGCCGAGGAGGTCGTGCGGCACTTCTCCGGACCGGGCGAGACGGTCGAGCTGCGGCCCACGATGACCGTGAGGGCCGAGGAGGCCTGAGCGCGTGGTGACGGGCCGGGCGCTGGAGGCGCTGGTCGAGGACGTGTGGCGGCGGGAGTCGCCGCACGTCCTGGCCGCCCTGCTGCGCCGGCACGGCGACCTCGCCGACTGCGAGGACGCCGCCCAGGAGGCGCTCGCGGCCGCTGCTGTGCAGTGGCCGCGCGACGGGGTGCCGGACCACCCGCGCGGCTGGCTCGTCACGGTGGCCTCGCGGCGCCTGGTCGACCAGGTCCGCGCCGAACGCTCGCGCACCGCCCGGGAGGTGGCCGTCGCGGTCGCCGAGCCGCACGGCGCCGACCCCACCGCACCGTCGGCCGACGCCGACGACCCGGCCGAGGTCGACGACAGCCTCCAGCTGCTGCTGCTCTGCTGCCACCCGGCGCTGTCCGCGTCGTCGAAGGTCGCGCTGACGTTGCGCGCGGTGGCCGGGCTGAGCACGACGCAGGTCGCGGCCGCCTTCCTCGTGCCCGAGACGACGATGGGCCAGCGCCTGAGCCGCGCGCGGGCGACCCTGCGTACGGCAGGGGCACGGTTCGTGGAGGTCGGGCCGGCCGAGCTGCCCGCCCGGGTCGCGGCGTGCCTCGACGTGCTGCACCTGCTCTTCAACGAGGGGTACGCGGCCAGCGCCGGCGCCGCGCTGCTCGACGTGTCGCTGACCGCCGAGGCCGTCCGCCTGGCCCGCGGGCTGCACGCGTCCCTGCCCGACCACGACGAGGCCACCGGCCTGCTCGCGCTGATGCTGCTGACGGCGGCCCGCGAGGGCACGCGCGTCGACGCGGCGGGGGACCTGGTGCCGCTGGCCGCGCAGGACCGCGGCCGCTGGGACCGTGCGATGGTCGCCGAGGGGGTCGCGCTGCTCGAGGAGGCGCTGCCGCACGGCCACGTCGGGCGGTTCCAGCTGCAGGCGGCGATCGCCGCGGTCCACGCGGAGGCGCCGAGCGCGGAGGAGACCGACTGGCGCCAGATCAGCCTGCTCTACGCCATGCTCGCCGAACGGGCGCCGAGCCCCGCCGTCACCCTGAACCGTGCCGTCGCGGTCGGCGAGGCCTTCGGCCCCGAGCCGGGACTGGCCGTGCTCGACCCGCTGCTGGCGGACCCGACGATGCGGCGCCACCACCGGACGTTCGCGGTGCAGGCGCACCTGCTCGAACGGGCCGGTCGGCGCGACGAGGCGCGCGAAGCGTACGCGACGGCCGCGCGGATGACCGCGAGCATCCCGGAGCAGCGCTACCTCAACGCCCGGCTCGCGCGTCTGGACAACCCCTCGAACCTCGACGAGCGGTAGGTTGCCGTGCCTTTTCCGTGGGAAAGGCGCCGCAACCTACCGCTCGCCGGAGGTCGGGGAGGTCAGGGGAGCTCGAGGCTCAGTCGACGACCCAGGTGTCGCCGCCGTTGACGAGGTCCTGCAGGGCCGCGTCGTCGTTGCTGCGGCCGCTCGTGGCCAGGGCGACCTGCTCGCGGGCGAGGTCGTCGTACGCGGGCGCCTCGACGTCGCGGAAGATCCCGATCGGCGCGCGGTGCAGGACACCGGCGTCGGTCAGGCGCGAGAGGCCGAAGGCGTACGACGGGTCGGAGATGTGCGCGTCGTGCACGACCAGGGCCTCGACCCCGACCGACTCGACGTCGACGACCGAGAACTCGCCGGTCCGCGGGTCGCGGACCACGCCGAGGCGGTTGTCCACGCCGAACCGCACGGGCTCGCCGTGGGTCAGCGGGATGATCGCGTCGGCCGAGGTGTCGCGGTCCTTGACGGCGGCGAAGGCGTCGTCGTTGAAGATCGGGCAGTTCTGGTAGATCTCCACGAACGACGTCCCGCGGTGCGCGGCCGCGGCCTTGAGCACCGAGGTGAGGTGCTTGCGGTCGGAGTCGATGGTCCGCGCGACGAACGTCGCCTCCGCGCCCAGCGCCAGCGACACCGGGTTGAACGGGTTGTCCAGCGAGCCCAGCGGGGTCGACTTGGTGACCTTGCCGATCTCGGAGGTGGGGGAGTACTGGCCCTTGGTCAGGCCGTAGATCCGGTTGTTGAACAGCAGGATCGTCACGTTGACGTTGCGGCGCAGCGCGTGGATCAGGTGGTTGCCGCCGATCGACAGCGCGTCGCCGTCACCGGTGATGACGAACACCGCGGTGTCGGGCCGCGCCGTCGCCACGCCCGTCGCGATCGCGGTCGCGCGGCCGTGGATCGAGTGCATGCCGAAGGAGTCCACGTAGTACGGGAAGCGGCTGGAGCAGCCGATGCCCGAGACGATGACGGTGTTCTCCTTCTTGATGCCGAGGTCCGGCATGAAGCCCTGGAACGCGGCCAGCACGGCGTAGTCGCCGCAGCCTGGGCACCAGCGCACCTCCTGGTCGGAGGTGAAGTCCTTGCGCGTCAGCGGCTCCAGCGACAGGGGCACGCCGGCGAGGCCGCCGGTGGTGATCGTGGGTCGGTCGAGGGTCGTCATGCGAACGCGCCTTCCTTCAGGGGGCTCTCCTCGACGGCCGGCAGGGCGTCGATCTCGAGCTCGAGGTCGCGGGCCAGCTCGGAGAGCGAGATCGGGAGCCCGCGCACCCGGGAGTAGCTGTGGACGTCGACCAGGTACTTGCCGCGCAGCAGCAGGGCGAGCTGACCGAGGTTCATCTCGGGGACGATGACGCGGTCGTAGCGCCGCAGCACCTCGCCGAGGTTGGCCGGGAACGGGTTCAGGTGGCGCAGGTGGGCCTGCGCGACCTGGCGGCCGGAGTTGCGGACGCGGCGCACCGCGGCGGCGATCGGGCCGTACGTGGAGCCCCAACCGAGCACGAGCGTGCGGGCGTGGCTGCCGTCCGGCGCGGTCGGGTCGTCGACGACGACGTCGGGGATGTCGCGCACGATGCCGTCGATCTTGGCCTGGCGGGTGCGGACCATCTCGTCGTGGTTCGCCGGGTCGTACGAGACGGCGCCGGTGTCGCGCGCCTTCTCGATGCCGCCGATGCGGTGCTGCAGCCCCTCCGTGCCGGGGATCGCCCACGGGCGCGCGAGCGTCTCGGGGTCGCGCCGGTAGGGCAGGAAGTGCGGCTTGCCCTTGGCGTCGGTGGCGTTGGCCTGCGTCGCGAAGCCCGGGTCGATCGGCGGGATCGCGGCGACGTCGGGGACCTGCCACGGCTCGGCGCCGTTGGCGATGTAGCCGTCGGACAGCACGATCACCGGCGTCCGGTACTTGACCGCGATCCGTACGGCCTCGATCGCGGTGGCGAAGCAGTCCGACGGGGTCGAGGCGGCGATGACCGGCACCGGCGACTCGCCGTTGCGCCCGTACAGGACCTGCAGCAGGTCGGCCTGCTCGGTCTTGGTCGGCATGCCGGTGCTGGGGCCGGCGCGCTGCACGTCGATGACCACGAGCGGCAGCTCGGTCATCACGCCCAGGCCGATGGTCTCGGCCTTCAGCGCCATGCCCGGGCCCGAGGTCGTGGTGACGCCGATGTGGCCGGCGAAGCTGGCGCCCAGCGCGGCGCCGACGCCGGCGATCTCGTCCTCGGCCTGGAAGGTCGTCACGCCGAAGCGCTTGTGCTTGCTCAGCTCGTGGAGGATGTCGCTGGCCGGGGTGATCGGGTAGCTGCCGAGGAACATCGGCAGCCCGGCCTTGCGGGCGGCGGCGACGAGACCGAGCGACATCGCGAGGTTGCCCGAGATCTGCCGGTAGCGACCGGCGGGCATCGGGGCCGGCGCGACCTCGTAGCTGACCGCGAAGACCTCCGTGGTCTCGCCGAAGGCGTAGCCGGTCTTGAACGCGGTGATGTTGGCGTCGCGGATCGCCGGCTTGCTCGCGAACTTGGTCGACAGGAAGTTCAGCGTGCCCTCGGTGGGGCGGTGGTAGAGCCAGGACAGCAGGCCGAGGGCGAACATGTTCTTGGCCCGCGAGGCGTCCTTGCGCGACAGCCCGAAGTCCTTGACCGCGGCCACCGTCATGCCGGTCAGGTCGAGGGCGTGCAGCTGGTAGTCGGCCAGCGAGCCGTCCTCGAGCGGGTTGGCCGCGTAGCCGACCTTGGCGAGGTTGCGGGTGGTGAAGTCCGCGGTGTCGGCGATGATCAGCCCGCCGCGCGGCAGGTCGGCGACGTTGGCCTTGAGCGCGGCCGGGTTCATCGCGACGAGCACGTCGGGCCGGTCGCCCGGCGTCATGATGTCGTAGTTGGCGAAGTGGAGCTGGAAGCTCGACACCCCGGGCAGCGTGCCCGCAGGGGCGCGGATCTCGGCGGGGAAGTTGGGCAGCGTCGAGATGTCGTTGCCGAACGTCGCGGAGTCGGCGGTGAAGCGGTCGCCGGTGAGCTGCATGCCGTCGCCGGAGTCGCCCGCGAAGCGGATGACCACCCGGTCGAGCGTGCGGACCTCAGTCATGGAGCAGGAGCTCTCTTCCTCGTAGCGGTCGTACGGGCCAGGGTTCGGGGCCCGGGGCGCCTCCGGATGGGCTCCGGGGTGGTCGCCGGCGGCGGTGCCGCCTCGGGCCCGTCGTCCAGCTCGCTGCACGAGCCGGGTTCCTGGCGATGGACCGTCGTCCATGATAAGGGGGCCCTAACCACGGACCGGGGTCGTTCACGCGGTGAGAAGGGACTCATCGACCCTCTGCAACCGGTGCCGCAGACCCCCGGCGATTCTGCCGCCGTGGTGCCCACCGCCTTCGGTCGTTGCGCCGTCGTCCCGACCGGCTCCCGGTCCTGACCGTCGGCTCAAGGTCGCCGACGGCAACGGCTCCACCGCCCGCTCGACCCTCACGTCGGCGGACAGCACGCCGAGCGCCCGCCGGGAAGGTGCGCGAAGCGGGACCTTCCCCTGCGCGCGTGCCCGCCGTAGCGTGCCCCTGCCCGCGGTGAGCGGCCCGTCGAGCGACGGCGCCACGTCCGGCGGGACGCGAGGGGGCGTCGTGCGGGAGCTGCGGAGGGTCCGGGTAGGCAGGCCGCGCGGCCGGCAGATGGCGGGGCTCGGCCTGGTGCTCGGTCTCGCGCTCCCGGTCGCGTCGGTGTGCGTGCCGGCGTCGGCCGCGCCGGGTGACGCGGTGATGCGCGAGTCGCGGGCGACCCAGCTGGCCAGCGAGGTGCTCACGGTCGAGGCTCTCGACAACAACGACCCGCCGGCCGGGACGACCTGGGACCGGTCGTCGGTCTGCATCCCGTGGCAGGGCGGGTGCGTGAAGCGGCTCGAGCTCGACGGCTTCGTCAAGGTCGTGAACGACGACGGCACGATCACCTCCTCCAACCCGAGCCGGTTCGGCGGGGTGGGCGGCTACACCTTCCGGGTCCGCGACAGCGCCGGCGGCACCCACACCTCGACGGTGGCCACGCAGACCAAGCTCGTCTCCGCCCCCCGCGACGGCGACCCGGACCCGGCCGTACGGACCCGGCTGCGCGTCACCCAGGTCGTCAGCCCGACGACGTTCGACCGGGCCGGGCAGGTGCTGACCTGGACCTCCGTGGTCAGGAACACCGGCAACGTGGCCCTGGCCCGGCTCGTCGTCACCGACGCGTCCTTCCACGTCTCGGCGCGCACCTGCACCCCGGTCCCCCTCGGCGGCACCCTGGCGGCCGGGGCGTCGACCACCTGCACCGGCACGATGCCGGTCTGGCAGGACTTCCTCGACGAGCGCGCCGACCGGACCGACCTGGTCACGGCGTCGGGCAAGGCGACCGTCGGGACCGTCACCTACAAGGCGTCGGCCTCGGCCACCGCGACCTCGAAGCCCGTGACCACCCCCGGCCTGGCGCTCACCGCGAGCGCGACCCCCACCGTGGTGACGCGGGCCGACCAGGTGGTGGCGTACCGGTTCGTGGCGCGCAACAAGGGCAACGAGACGCTGCGCGACCTCCTGGTCCGGGCGCCCTTCCCGGGGCTGTCGGCGCTCGTCTGCGCCCCGGTCGCGCTGGGCGGGCAGCTCGCTCCGGGCCAGACCACGACGTGCACCGCCGATCGGGTCCTCGGAGCGGCGCAGCTCGGGAGCCGGACCCTCACCGACACCGGAAAGGCCACCGCACGGACCTATCGGGAGCGGGTCAACGCGACCGCCACCGTTGGCCTCGGTGTGACGGCACCGGCCGGGCCCACGACCCCGGGCTCCGGGCCGGCGCCGGTCGCCCGGCCCGACGTCGTGACGACCCACGTCGGGCAACCGGTCGTCGTCGCGGTGCTGGCGAACGACGCCGTCGGGCCGACGAGCCCCCCGCTCGTCGGGTCGAGCCTGCGCCTCCGGCTGGACCCGCAGCTGCCGGACGGGACGGTGCTCTGGGGTGACGCGAAGTCGCTGGTGGTCCCGGAGCCGGGCGACAGCCCGCTGACCCCCACGGCCGGGGGCGGGGCGTTCCTGGTCTCGGGCCGCGGCGAGATCACGTTCGTGCCGCTCGGGTTCTTCCCGGCACCCGAGCTCCGGGTCGGCTACCAGGTCGCCGACGCCGCCGGGGCCACCACCCGCTCCACGCTGACCGTGACCGTCCAGCCCTGACCGGACCGGATCCCGTTCGTCTCGTCGGCGACGTCGAGACGGATTCCCGTGAAGGGGCTTGTAAAGCCTGAGAATGCTTCTTAGAGTCAGGCCTGCTGTCCCGCGGTGCTCCGGCCAGCCGGCCGGACCGGGGACCGGGCCAGCGACTTCCTCGAAGGTGGGCCCGCCGTGCCTGCACGTCCCAGCGCCCCGCTCGTCCGCCGCTCCACCTGGGGGGCGCCGCTCGTGCTCCTCGCCGGCCTGGGTCTGCTGTCCGCGGCACCGTCGACCGCGTCGGCCGCCGGGGTCGGACCCACGGTCGTGGACGACGCGGCCGTCCTGGCCCTCGGGAGCCCCGCAATCGTGCTGCCGGGCTCGTGGAACGACACCGCAGGGTCGGAGGCGATCCAGCCCAGCCTGACCTCGTTCCCCACCGACCAGCTCTCCTCGCTGCCCCCGGGCAGCTCCGTCGCGTCCTACCAGGTCGTCGACGCGGGTTTCGGTACCTGGTCGCTCAACGACGCCAGCGGCGAGATCACCTTCCGCTCCAGGGGCGTGGCGGGAACCAGGACGGTCCGCTACCGGGTCGTCGACGCCAGGGAGCGGACCGACGAGGGGACCGCCACCGTGACGGTCTCGGCGACGTCGGGCGCCCGGGCCGACCAGGTGGTCACCGTGCAGGGCGCGCCCGCCTCGGTGGACGTCCTCGCGAACGACCGGCCCGGCTTCGACGCCGACGGCACGCGCGGCACGCTCGACCGCTCGACCCTGCGCTGGTCGAGGGCGCAGAGCCACGCCGTCGTGTCCGCCGACGGTCTCGTCCTGACGTCCGGGAGCCTCGGCACCTTCACCATCGACGCGACGACCCGACGGGTCACCTACGTGCCCGCCCCCACGTACACCGGCGACACCGGTGACGAGGGCGACCCGCTCACCTACGAGGTGCAGGACACGACGCGGACGGCGGACGGGCACGTCACGCACCACCTGCTCGGCTCCGCGCTGCGCTGGAAGGTCACGCCGGCGCCGGCCGCCGCGGACGGCCTGTCGGTCACGGCCACGGCCAGCCCGACGTCGGTCGCCACGGCCGGACAGCAGGTGGGCTACCGCGTGAGCGTCCGCAACCGCGGCGACCGGGCGGCGCGCGCCCTCCTCGTCTCGGCACCCGGGCTGCCGGCCCTCACCTGCTCGCCCGTCGCGCTCGGGGGCTCGCTCGGTGCGGGTGCGGCGACGACCTGCCGCGGGACGAGGACCGTCGTCCCCGCCCACCTGTCGACGTCTGCGCTCACCGCCCGGGTGAAGGCCTCGGCGGTGCCGGTCGGCGCCACCGCCGCCGTCAACGCCGTGGTCAGCGTCTCGGTCCGCGTCGCCGCGGCGTCGCCGGTCGCCACCGACGACACCGTCCCGGCCGTGGACGGAGGACCGTCGGTGCTGCTGCCGGGGGCGACGAACGACCGCCCCTCCGCGGCCGGCGGACCGGCGCTCGACCCGACCCGGACGGTCCTGGTCGGCGGAACGCCGGACGCGGCGTACGGGGACCGGGCGGTGACGACCGCCGACGGACGCTGGGCCGTCCTGCCCGACGGCTCGGTCCGCTTCACGCCCGCCGCCGGCGGCCACGCGGGGACGACCGCGCAGCTCTCCTACCGCGTCTACGACGTCGCTGGGCGCAGCGCCGTCGGCCGGCTGGCCGTACCCCTGCGACGAGGGCCGACGGCCGCGCCGATCGCGGTGACGACCGCGCAGGGCACGGCGGTGACGGTGGACGTGCTGGCCGAGGCGGACCCGGGGCTGAACGCCGACGGGTCGCCCGCCACGTTCGACCGGACCACGCTGGAGCTGGCGTCGGTGTCCCCGACGGCCGGGCGGCGGATCAGCACCGTCGCCGACCGCTCGAGCATCCGGATCCAGGGCGTCGGCGACTTCGTCCAGACGCGGGACTGGACGCTCACCTTCGACGCGAGCCCGTACCCCGGCTTCGCCGGCACGGTGCCCACCCTGACCTACGAGGCGCTGACGACCGGCGGCACGCGGCTCACGGGGACCCTCAGCGTCACCGTGCCCGGCACGCCCGTCCCGCCGACGCCCGCCGCGCTGCCGGAGGCGTCCGACGACCACGGCGTCACCACCACCCAGCTCCCGGTCACCCTCGCGGCCCAGTCGAACGACGTCCCCGGGATCCACCCGCTCGTGAACGCGAAGCTCGGCTTCCTGCGCGACCAGGTGCCGCTGCTCCCGGCCGGCACCCGGATCGAGGACGTCGGCAGCGAGCAGCGCCTGGTCGTCCCCGGCCAGGGCGTCTACCAGACCCGTCGCGCGGCCGGGACGATCGTCTTCACCCCGAGCCCCGACTTCGTGGGGACCGTGCCGCCGGTGGCGGGCTACGTCGGGGACACGATCCCGGTCGGCTACTCGATCACCGACACGTACGGCAACCACGACTACGCCACCCTGACCGTCACGATCCTGCCGGGCGCCTCCGCGGAGCCGGACGCCGCGACCACGCGGCAGGGCCGGCGCGTGGACGTCAACGTGCTCCTGAACGACTACCCGGGCCGGAGCCCCCAGATCGGCACGCCGTCCCGTTGGCTGGACCCGCGGCTCACCACCCGTGGCCTCCCCGCCGGGTCGACGACGAGCGCGGGCGGCTCCCGCCTGACCGTGCCGGGCCAGGGCTCGTACGCGGTGAGCCCCGGCAACCAGACGGTCGGCTTCACCCCGGAACGCGGGTTCCGCGGGACGGCCGGCCCGGTCACCGTCGCGCTGCGCGACCGCGTGCCCGTGCTCGGCGCGAACCCGGCCGTCCTCGACCTCACCTCCACCCTGACCGTCACCGTGCTGGGGTCCGACCCGGTCGCGAAGCCGGACACGGCGACGACCGCGGCGGGCGAGCCGGTCGTCGTCCCGGTGCTGGCGAACGACCTGCCCGGCTCACCCGCGGTGCCGCTCGTCGCCCCGAGCGTGCGGCTGCGGACCACGCCCGGCCTGCCGTCCGGATCCGTCCTCGCGGGCGACGCGAAGACGCTCGCGGTCGCCGGTCACGGGACCTTCCTGGTCTCCGTGAGCGGCCAGATCACCTTCGTCCCGTCCGGCACGGCGACCGGTCCCGTGCCGCCGGTCGGCTACCAGGTCGCCGACGTGAACGGCACGACGGCGCGCTCGACGTTCGACGTGACGGTTCGCTGATGCCCGGCCAGGAGCGAGGAGACGAGATGACGACGACGGTGGGGTCGCCTGCGGCGGCGACCGGAGCGGCCGCGAGGCGTACGGGTCGGGCGAGGGCGCTGCTGCCCGGTGCCCTGGCCGCAGGCCTCGCGCTGGCGGCGCTGCTCACGGCGCCGCCCGGTGCGTCGGCGGCCACGACGGGTCTGTCGCTGACGGCCACGGCCAGCCCGGCCTCGGTCGCGCAGGCCGGAGACCACGTCGACTACACGGTCGTCGTCCGCAACCGCGGCGACCAGGGCGTGCGCGACCTGCTCGTCACGCTCCCGACGCGAGGCGTCTCCGCGCCGGTGTGCGCACCGGTGCCGCTCGGCGGGACGCTCGGTGCCGGAGCCACCACGACCTGCCGGGCATCACGGACGGTGGGCCTCGAGGACCTGGGCGGCGCCGAGGTGGACGCCACGGTGCGGGCGACCGGCGTGCCCGTGGGCAGCAGGACGGCCGTCAACGCCTCGGCCACCGTGTCCGTCTCCGTCGCCACGGCGCGGCCCGTCGCGACCGACGACACCGCGGGCGCGGTCGACGGCGGTCCGAGCGTCCTCCTGGCCGGGGCGTCCGACGACCGGCGCGGGCCGTCGGGCGGCGCGCCGATCGTCCCGGCGCGCACGGTCCTCGTCGGCTCGGCGTACACGCTCTCCTACGACGGTCGCCGCGCCGACAGCAACGCCGGGAACGGGACCTGGTCGGTCCTGCCGGACGGCCGGGTCCGGTTCAGCCCCGGCTACCAGACCGCCTTCACGAACCAGACGATCGACTACCGCGTCTTCGACGCGGCGGGGCGGAGCGCGCTCGGCACGCTGGCGGTCCTGGTGCAGCCGGGACCCGCGAGCCCGACGGTGCACGCCTACACGACCCCGCAGGGCAGGGCCGTCGCCCTCGACCCGCTCGGCGCCGACGACCCCGGGCGCAACGCCGACGGCTCACCCAGCTCCTTCGAGCCGACCTCGCTCAAGGTGAACGCCGGGGGCTTCCCGCCGCCGTACCCCACGACCAACGGCCTCGACGGCAAGAGCGTCGACCTCGGCCTCGTGGGTCGCTTCGTCGTCGACTCGGGCAAGGTCGTCTTCACCCCGGTCACGGGCTTCGTCGGGAAGGCGTCGGTGTCCTACCTCGCGACGACGACCTCGGGCGTACGGGTCTCGGGCACCCTCGACGTCACCGTCACGGCGGTCCCCGGCGGACCGACCCTGGTCCGCCCGGCGCTCCCGGTCGCGACGGACGACCACGTCGTCACCACGACGCAGATCGCCACCGCCCTGCCCGCCCAGCTGAACGACATCCCGGGCGCCAACCCCTTCGTCAACTCCAAGCTGACCTTCCCGGGCGACCAGCTCTCGAGGCTCCCGGCGGGCAGCACGATCGTCTACCGCGACGGCGTCACGCTGACCGTGCCCGGGCAGGGCGTCTACCAGACCCAGTTCGGCACCCAGCAGGTCCTGTTCACGCCCAAGGCCGGTTTCGTCGGGGACGCCGCCCCGGTGCAGTACCGCGTGACCGACACCGCGGGGAACACCGCACGGGCGACCCTGTCGGTGACGGTGCTGCCCGGCATCACCGAGCGTGCCGACTTCAAGGGGACCGCGCAGGGCCGCCCGGTGACCGTCGACGTCCGGGCCAACGACGACCTCGGTCCGAGCGACCGGACCTGGACGTCGGCCCCGGTCACCGAGCCCCGGCTGACGACGCACGGCAACCCGGGATCGGTCCTGTCCGGGACCTACCAGGAGAAGCTCACGGTCCCGGGCCAGGGCGTCTACACCGTCGACCCCGGGAGCGGGACGGTCACCTTCGCCCCGGCGCCGGGCTTCGTCGGCGCGTCGACCGCCAGCATCGGGCTCCGGATCCAGGTCCAGCGTCCGGACATCGGGTCGGAGGAGCTGGGCTTCGAGACCAGGCTGACCGTCACCGTCACGGCCAGCACCCCGGTCGCCCGGGGCGACAGCGCCTCGACCTCCGTCGGGCAGCCGGTCACCGTGCCGGTCCTGGGCAACGACAGCGCCGGGTCCGCCGCCGTCCCGCTCGTGGGCTCGAGCGTCCGGCTCCGGACGACCTCCTCGCTGCCGGCGGGCTCCGTCCTCTACGGCGACGCCAAGACGCTCAAGGTCGCCGGCCGGGGCGTGTTCCTGGTGTCGGGGACCGGGCAGGTCACGTTCGTGCCGCTCGGCACGTCGACCGGGCCGGTACCGACCATCGGCTACCAGGTCGCCGACGCGAACGGCACGACCGCGCGCTCGAGCCTCACCGTGGCGGTGGTCTCCCGATGACCGTGCTGACCCGACGCGGGCCGGTGCTCCTGCTCGCGGCGGTCCTCGTCGCGGCTCCGCTGACGCTGGGGGCGCAGGTCGCCTCCGCGGCGACCGGACCGACCGCGGTGGACGACACCGCGACCCTGCCGAGCGGCGGGTTCGCGGTGCTGGCGGGTGCCAAGAACGACAGGCCGGGGTCGGCGGCGATCCAGCCCGGGCTCACGGTCTTCCCGACCGAGGGGCAGCCCGCCGGTTCGACGATCAGCGACGCCGGCCGGACGATCCAGGTGCCCAAGCACGGGACCTTCCAGCTGGCCGGCGACGGGACGGTGGGCTTCACGTCCTGGGCGCGTCTGACCGGCACCGCCTCCGTGCGCTACCGGATCACCGACGCCGCCGGCGCGACCGACGACGGGCTGCTCACCGCCGTCGTCACCGGGGGCGGGACCGGAGACGACGCCTTGACGGAGTTCGGCACCGAGCTGGCGGTCACCGACCTGCTCGCGAACGACACCCCCGGCCGGAACGCCGACCAGACGTTCGGCACCCTCGACCGGACGTCGGTCCGCTTCCAGCCGGATCAGTACGCCGCCACCATCACCGACGACGGGCGCACCGCCACCGTCGGGACCGTCGGGGTCGCGACCCTCGACGGCCAGGGCCTGCTGACCTGGCGGGCGAACCCCTCGTCCTCGCCGTACGGGCTCGGCGCCGGGCTCGCCTACACCGCGCGAGACACCACGAGGGCCGCCGACGGCTCGATCGAGCACCACGCGTACGACAGCACCGTCAACGTGGGCGGCTACCCGAACTCGAACCCCGAACGCGTCCGAACCACCGACGACCGTGCGAGCACGCCCTACAACGCCTCGGTGACCCTGCCCGGCGGCGTGAACGACCACCCCTATCGGGCAGGGGCCACGATCGTGCCCCGGTGGAGCACGTTCGACGTCGGGGCGGTCGCGCCCGACGCGTCCCTCTCGTCGGACAAGCGCAAGATCCGCTACCCGGGCCGCGGCACCTGGACGATCAACCCCGACGGCTCGGTCCTCTACGTGCCCCGCCGGGGCTTCGTCGGCCGGGACGCCGTCAACCTCCGGGTCGTCGACGACAGCCACGAGGACGGCTACGAGGAGCTCGTCGTCGTCGTCCAGCCGGGCCCGAAGGGCACCCCGGACACGGCCACCACGCCGCGGGGCGTCGCGGTCACGGCGGCCGTGCTCGCCAACGACGTCTCCGGGCGGGACGCCGACGGCACGGCGGGGTCCCTCGACCAGACGTACGTCCGGTTCCCGACCGACGGGCAGCCCTCCGGTGCGGTCGTGTCCGCGTACGCACGGACGCTGACGGTGCCGGGCCAGGGGGTCTACGTGGCCGACCGGGCGACGGGCAAGGTCACGTTCCGCCCGGCGGCGGGGTTGGTCGGGCGGGCGTCGCCGATCACCTGCTCCGCCCGCGACACCGTCACCCGCACCGACGGCCGGGTGGTCCACACCCCCTTCACCTCGACGCTGACCGTGACGGTCGGCTGAGGCGGGCACCTGGTCCGGCCGCCCGGCCCGCGTACGGTGTGGCCGTGCGCTGGGTGGACTGGTACTCCGACGGGTCCCTGCACGTCCTCGACGTCGCCCTCGCCTGCTGCTCGCTGGAGTTCGACGCGGCGGCGCGCGGGGCCGCGCTGGTCGCTGAACCGTCCCCGGACGCGCGGACGGCGGTCGTCGTCTCCGGCACCGTGACCGACCGGCTCGCGCCCGCCGTCGCGGCGGTGGTGGACGGGCTCCGCGCCCGGCAGGAGGTGGCGCCGGTCGTGGTCGCGTACGGGGTCTGCGCCTGCACCGGCGGTCCCTACTGGGACTCCTACGCGGTGACGAAGGGCGTGGACACGCTCGTGCCCGTCGACGTCTACGTGCCCGGCTGCCCGCCCACGCCCGCCGCGCTGCGCGAGGTGCTCGACACGGTCGCCGACCGCGGGGGCGTGGCGTGAGGGACGTGCCGCCGCAGGACTGGCACGCGGCCGTGGTGGCGGCCCGCGAGGACGGTCATGGGTGGTTCGACTGGCTGGGCTGCGTCGACGAGATCGGCGTCGCCGACGAGCTGCGGGTGGTGCTGTCGCTGCGGCGCCTCGACGACCCGGGCGCGCCCGAGCTGCTGCTGCAGTGCCGGCTGCCGCGCTCCGAACCCCGCATCGACAGCGTCCGGGACGTCTTCGCCGGCGCGGCCTGGCACGAGCGGGAGGCGGCGGAGGAGTTCGGGCTCGACGTGGTCGGCGGCGACCGGCGCCGGCTGCTGCTCGACCCCTCGTTCACCGGGGCGCCGCTGCGCAAGGACGAGGTGCTCGCGTCCCGGACGGCGCAGCCGTGGCCGGGGGCGAAGGAGCCGGGGGAGAGCGACGCCGGCGCGGGCGGGCGGTCACCGAGCCGGCGCCGGATGGTTCCGCCGGGGGTCCCCGCCCCGGAGGTGTGGGGCGACCGCGACCCGGCCGAGCCGCCCCCGGACCCGGGCGAGGTGGCGGCCGCGACGAGCGGCGGGCGCGTACGCCGGAGGGCACGATGAGCGGCGCGCCGGACGAGGCTCAGCAGCCTGTCCACGGGCGGATCCGGCTCATCGAACCCGCCTGCACCTCCTGCATGCTCTGCGTCCGCGAGTGCCCGGTCTGGTGCATCTCGCTCGACTCCCACACCGAGCCCGACCCCGACGTCCCCACCGGCGCGCGGCCCCGGATGGTCAACGTCCTGGACCGCTTCGAGATCGACTGGGGCACCTGCATGTACTGCGGCATCTGCGTCGAGGAGTGCCCCTTCGACGCGCTCGAGTGGGACACGGCCCACCCGGCCGCGGCGGACGGTTCCGCGGACCTGCACCACGGGATCGCCGAGCTCGCCTGACCTCGTTCCTTGCGGCGGGAGGCCGTCGTACCTCGACTGCCCGGAAACCGGGCGACGCGCCGGGTGCGTCGCCTGCTTTCCGCGCACTCGGCGTCAGGTCTCGATCCAGAAGCGGAGCTTGGACCCGCGCTGGTCCTCCAGCCGGCCCCCGTTGTGCTCGATCACCCGGCGCGAGCCGACGTTGTCGGCGTCGCAGGTGACGAGCGCGCGTTCGACGCCGAGCGCACGCGCCACGACGAGCGCCTCGGTCAGCATCGCCGTGGCGTGGCCCTGCCGCCGCGCGCTGGGCCGGACGGCGTAGCCGATGTGCCCACCCACCTCCGTCAGCGCCGGCGTGAGCCGGTGCCGCACGTCGATCCGCCCGAGGTAGCGCTCGCCGTGGGTCCACCACAGCCGGGTGCTCGGCACCCGGCCCGGCGCGACCCGTGACTCGTCGACGGCGTCGGTGGTGACCGCGCGGACGTACGCGGCGAAGCCGGTCGGCGAGGCCCAGTCGCCGTGCAGGTCCTGGTCGCTGCGGGTGCGGTCGCTCAGTCCCTCGGCCCGGAACTCGGCGACCGCGTCGACGAAGGAGGCGCGGAAGCGGGTGCTGGGTCGGCGCAGGTGGGGTTCGGCGGGCACGAGACCCACGTTCCGTCGCGGCGTGGGGCGGCGCAACGGGATTCAGCCGAGGCGCACGTTCCGCTGCGAGGGAGATCAGCGGGCGAGCGCGGTGGCCAGGCCGAGGTAGACGACCACGCCTGCCAGCGGGACGAGGGCGGCGGCGACCACGATCGAGGCCGGCCGGTCCTCGCGGCGCAGGAGCGCGGCGCTGCCCATCGCGCTGGCCACGGCGACCAGGCCCCCGAGCGCGCCGCCGAGCCCGACGCCGACGACGAGCAGCACGAGGTACGCCACCCGCACCCAGCCCGGGATGGGGCGACCGAGCAGGACGTCGGTGTCGCCGACGCGCAGGCGCGGGCCGAACTGGCGCCAGTCGAACGTGGTCGTCACGGTGCGCACCCCGCGCCGGTCGCGCAGCTGGTAGTGCCCGAGCTCGTCCTTGGGCAGCTCGCGCCCGCCGGCGGTGATCACCGGGCGCCGGGACCACAGGCGGGCGATCTCCAGCTCGGTGCCGTCGACCTTCGCGCTCATCACCACGGGCCGAAGGCTAGGCGATCCGGGACCGGCCCCGGCTCACCGACGGCACCCGCCTCAGCGCACCAGGTGCGCGTACGGGTCCGGTCGGTCGAGCTCCGAGGTGAGGACGCAGAGCTCGTTGCCCTCCGGGTCGGCGAGCGTGATCCAGCCGGTGCCGTCGGGCCGGCGGTGGTCGGCCAGCTGCGTCGCGCCAAGATCGAGCAGGCGCTCGACCTCCTCCTCGCGGCTGCGGTCGGTGGGCACGAGGTCGAGGTGCAGCCGGTTCTTGACGGCCTTGGCGTCGGGCACCTCGATGAACAGCAGCCGTCGGCGCCCGTCCGGGGAGAAGATCATGCACTCCTCGTGGCCGGGCAGGTTCGGGTCCTCGGGGTCCTCCGACCAGCCGAGCACCTCCGACCACCAGTGGGACTGGGCGTGCGCGTCGTGCGAGTCGACGCTGAGGTGGCTGATGCGCAGGGCCATGGCCTCACACCACCAGATCGGGTCCGAGCTCGGCCAGGGCATTGACGCCCAGGGAGCGCAGCACCCGCTCGAGCTGGGTCTCGAAGCCCTCCAGCAGCTGCTCGACGCGGCGGTCGCCGCCGGTCGCCAGCGCCCAGAGCACCGGCCGGCCGAGGAACACCGCCCGGGCGCCCAGGCACAGCGCCGCCGCCACGTGCTCCGGCGTGCGCAGGCCGCTGTCGACGTAGACCTCGGCCTGGTCGCCTACCGCCGCCACGACCTCGGGCAGGGCGTCCGCCGAGCGGACCGTCTGGTTGAGGCAGCGGCCGCCGTGGGTGGAGACGACGACACCGACCGCTCCCGCGTCGACGCAGGCGCGGGCGTCGTCCCCGCGCAGCACGCCCTTGACGACCACCGGCAGCCCGGTGAGCTCGCGCAGCCACCCGATGTCGCGCACGGAGAGGTCCCGCGTCCCGCGGAACACGCGCCGTCCGTCCTCGCCGCCGGGGATGTTCACCTGCATGCCGTAGCGCTCCGGCCACGACCGCGGCTCGAACCGGGGCCGGCGCGGGTCGACGCCCGGCGTGTCGACGGTGAGGACCAGGGCGCGGGCCCCCGCCTGCGCCGCGCGGGTGACGAGCTCGGCGGTCGCCTCGCGGTCGTCCATCACGTACACCTGGAACCACCACGGAGCGCCCACCGCGTCGATGTCGGCGAAGCGCACCCCGGTGTTGCTCGAGACCCCGAGCAGGGTGCCGCGGCGCCCGACGGCCCGGGCCGTGGCCACCTCACCGTCGGGGTGCGCCGCCCGCTGCTGCGCCATCGGCGCCACCAGCACGGGGCTGGCGACCGGCGTGCCGAGCACCGTCGTCGCCAGACCGAGACCGCTCGTGTCCCGCAGCACGTGCGGCCGGAACCGCACCTGCGACCACCGGTCGGCGTCGGTCGCGATCCCGTACGCGCCCGTCGGCCCGCGGAAGTAGCCGACGACGTGGTCCGGGAGGACCTCGGCCGCCTCGGCCTCGAGGCCGTCGACGTCCGGCAGCGCCTCGTCGAGCGGCTCGGCCCCCGTCGTGGCCGGGTCGTCGACCGCCGTCCCGGCGCGCGCGGCGTCCTCCGGGCCGCGCACCCCCGCGGTCAGGAGTCCTGCCCCGGGCGGCCGGACGACCCGCCCTCGACCGCCTCGGTCAGCGCCTCGCGGTCCGCGTCGGACAGCTCCGCACCGATCGACTCCGACAGCGGCTCGTCGTACGGGTCGACCTCGGTCGCGAGCGGCTCCAACGGCGCCTCGTCGGCCGCGTCGTCACCGACCGTCCCCGACGTCGCGTCGTCGCCCGCGTCGTCGCTCGAGGCGTCCGCACCGTGGTCGACGCCCTCGGCGCCCGCCGGGTCGACGGTGTCGAGCGCGTCGGCGGAACCGGCGGCGCCGTCGGCGTCAGCGGCGTCGGTCTCGGTGGTCGTCGCGCTGTCCGGCTCGGCGACGAGGGCCTCCTCCTCGACGACGGCGTCGTCGGCAGCGGCTGCCGGGTCCTGCGCGTCCGGGTCGGCCTCGGCCTCGTCGGCGTCGGTCTCGTCGTCGAGGGCGTCCTCGCCGGTGCCGGCGCCCACGACGTCGTCCTCGCCGGTCACGTAGCCGGGCTGGACCGCGTCGGTGCTGCTGGAGTCGGGGCCGATGTCGCTGCTCTCGCCGGTCGGGGCGTGGTCGCCCTCGTGCTGGCCGACGCGCTCCTTCACGTCGTCGACGAGGTCGCCGGCCTTGTCGCGGGCGACGTCGAGGCCCTCGCGGGCCTTCTCGCCCAGCGCTTCGGCCTTGTGCTTCAGGTCGTCGAGGATCCCCATGGCTGCGCTCCTGAGTCTGCGGTGGTGGTCAGCGGTAGTTGGTGAACTGCACGGCGAAGTCGTAGTCGGCGCCCTTGACGAGGGCCTGCACGGCCTGCAGGTCGTCGCGGCTCTTGCTGCTCACGCGCAGCTCCTCGCCCTGGACCTGCGTCTTGACGCCTTTGGGGCCCTCGTCGCGGATGAGCTTGGCGACCTTCTTGGCGTTCTCGGTGCTGATGCCCTCGGTCGTCGTCGCGGTGATCTTGTAGACCTTGCCGGAGGAGCGTGGCTCGCCGGCGTCCAGCGACTTGAGGCTCACGCCGCGGCGGACGAGCTTGGACTCGAAGACGTCCAGCACCGCCTTCACGCGCTCCTCCGAGACGGCCTCCATCTCGATGGCCTCGCCGGACCAGGCGATGGACGCCTCGGCGTTCTTGAAGTCGAACCGTTGCCGGATCTCCTTCGCCGCCTGGTTGAGGGCGTTGTCGACCTCCTGGCGGTCGACCTTGCTGACGATGTCGAACGAGCTCTCCGCAGCCACGGCCCCATCCTGCCCCGTTCGCGGTCCGCGGGCTCAGGCGGGCCGGGAGGTCCGTACGGGGCGCGGGCGGACGACGAGCATCGTCCCGCGCACCTCGCCCGACGCGATCAGGCGACCGATCCGGCCCGACTGCTCCTCGGCCGTCCGCCAGCGCGGGTCGTCGCCGTGGCGCCGCTCGAGCTCGGCGTCCACGGCGTCGGCCCGCTCCTGCCACAGGGCCGGGGTGCCGGCGAAGTCGGCGAGGTGGGCGCTGTCCTCCACGTCCAGCCCGGCTCCGTCGAGCAGGCGCGCCAGTCCGTCAGCGGTGGGGAAGTGGTTGCCCTCGGGTGCGTCGGCCACGTCCGCCCGCTCCGCCACGTAGACGAGCAGCCCCAGGCGGGCGCCCGGCGCGAGCACCCGGCGCAGCTCGGCGACGAAGGCCGGCTGGTCGGCGACCGTGCACAGCACGCCCAGGCACCACCCGACGTCGACGCTCGCGTCCCGCACGGGCAGCGCGCTGCCCGCCTGCACGACCGGCACCCCGAACAGCCGACGCGCCGCCCGGCAGGCGCCCGCCTGCGGCTCGGTGAGGACGGGGCGTACGCCGGCCTCCTGGGCCGCGAAGCCGGCCGGCCCGCCGACCCCGGCGCCCACGTCGAGGAACGTTGCGCGCGGCTCCGGGGCGAGCCGGTCGAGGAACCAGTGCAGCGCCGCCGGGCCGCCGCTGCCCCGGCAGCCCGCCGGGACGTGGTGCTCGGGCCCGAGGTCGAGCGCGACGTCGGCGGTCCAGGCGGCGACCGTGTCGAACTCGGCGTCCATCGCGGCCGACTCGCCCTGGCCGTCGACGTCGGTCGCCTCCTGCTTCACGGTGCGCTCGTCAGCGGCTGGTCTCGGGGCTCGCTCCACGCGCCTGCGTTACCCGCGCGCGGACCGCCCGACCCGTCTCCGCCTGGATCTCCGCCGCCTCGAGGACCCCGCGCGCCGAGGCCATGCCGGACAGGTTCACGCCGGCGACGCCCGGGACGGCGAGCAGCGCCTCGGCCTCCCGGACGGCGCGGTCGATGCCCGCCGCCACGGGGTCGTCGGCGCCGAGGACCTCCTCGACCTGGTCGGGGTCGATCTCGAGGCCGGGCAGGGCGCGCAGGACCGCGGCCGAGCGGGCGTCGGTGAAGACCGGCACCGAGGCGACGACCGGCATCCAGAGCCCGAGGCGCCGGGCCTCGCCGACGAACGTGGCGACGTCGGCCGTACGGGGCACGTGGTTGAGCACCGCGACCCCGGCGCCGGCTCGCTGCTTGTGGACGAGGCGGGCCGGCCGGAACCGTCGCGGCGGCGCGGTCGGCGTCTCCGGCACCGCCACGGGCAGGCCCAGGGCCGCCGCCAGGGAGGCGAGGCGGGTGCCGTCGAGGTCGAACACCTGCGTGACGTCGGGGCGGACGTCGTACGCGCGCCCGTCCCCGGTGACGCAGAGCACCGTCGCCAGGCCGTCGAGGGCGAGGGCCCGCAGCTCCTGCTCGAGGGTCACGCGGTTGCGGTCGCGGCAGGCGATCGTCACCCAGGGCACGCCGCCCGCGGCGTCGACGAGGCGGGCCAGCGTGCTCGGCGGGAAGTCCGGGCGGTCCTGGTGGTCGCCCACCAGGACGGCGTCGCAGGTGGGGGCGAGCACCTCGACCACGCGGGCGAGGGTCGCCGCGTCGGCGGGTGGCGCGCTGAGGTCGGTGAGCACCAGCGGGGCGCGGACGGCGGTCCGCGTCGTCGCGGGCTCCGGGGCGGAGGGCCAGTCGGGCGGTTCGAGGAACACGCACGGCGTCGCCGCCATCTCGCACAACCCGTCGGCCCGGACGCCCCCGCACGGCCCGTGGTGCATCCGCTTCGGGCAGCCGGGACGCGGCGGTTCGGTGACCACGTGCACCGCCCCAGCCTTCCACCGTCGGGCGAACCGACCGTCCCGCGGTCGTGAACGGTTTCGCGGCAGCCGCCCGGCGTTGGTAGTGTTCCGCTGCGCCGGTCCGCCGGCGATGGCAGGTTGCCCGAGCGGCCAAAGGGAGCAGACTGTAAATCTGCCGGTGTACACCTACGTTGGTTCGAACCCAACACCTGCCACACCACGACGAAGGCCGACGCTCCCACCGGGAACGTCGGCCTTCGTCGTCCCCCGGCCGCCGGCGTACGACGCGTCCGGTCCGGCGTGCGCCCGGGCAGTGGCCGGTCCGGGGCTCCGACACACCGTGCGACCCGCTGCGGACGACCACTTCCCTCGGTGGCGCGATGGTCAGGAGCGGCCGTGCAGGAAGGACACCGCCTCCACCAGCGCCCGGTCGGTGAGCTCCGGGTCGTGCCGCGCGCCGACGTCGCGCATGAAGGCGTGCTCCCCGCCGGCGAACACGTGCAGCTCCAGGTGCTCGTGCCCGGCCTCGTACAGGGCGGTGATCGTCCGCAGCCGCGCGGGCGCCGGGACGTGCGGGTCGGCGCTGCCGAAGATCACCATCAGCCGGCCCTGCACGTCGGCGGCCCGCTCGAGCGAGTCGGCCACGTCGGCGCCGAGCTTTCCGTCGTGCAGGCCGGTGGGGTAGAAGCAGACGGTCGCCGCGACCCGCGGGTCGAAGGCGGCCCGGAACGCCAGGTGGCCGCCGAGGCAGAAGCCGACGGCCACCACTTCGTCGAGGTCCTCCCGCGCGGCGAGGTGGTCCAGGACGACGGCGGCGTCCGCGTCGAACTGCGCGGTGGTCGTCCGCGCGGCCCCCTCCAGCCCGTCGGCCTTGCCGGCGTCGTCGAACTCCAGCGCGACGCCGGGGAAGTCGCGCGGGTAGATCTCGGGCAGGCAGACCAGGAAGCCCTCGGCGGCGAGCCGGCGCGCGGTCCGCAGCGTCGACTCCGTGACCTGGAAGATGTCGGTGAAGTAGAGGACCCCGGTCCGTGCCGGAGCGCCCACCGGCTCGATGACGACGGCCTGGATCTCGACGTCGGCGGCAGGGATGACGATGCGGTGCTCCCGGGTCTTCACGCGCGGCACCCTAGGGCACGTGACGCCGAACGCCAGCGGTCGTGCGAACCGGGTCGCACCGGACGGTTCGCTGCACGCCGTCGCGGCCCGCGGCATCCTGTGGGGCAACCGCGGCGCGCTGCTCGACGAGCGCGGGCGGCTCGCCCGTCACGCCCGCGGCCTGGGCTGGGTCTGCTGCGTGCTGGAGTTCCACGGTCGGCACCGGGATCAGTGGCGCCCTGGTCGGCTCACGGAGCTCTACGTGCTCGACGAGCCGACGGCCCTGGCCGCCGGTCACCGGCCGTGCGGCGAGTGCCGGTCCGCCGACCACCGGCGGTTCCGTGAGGCGTGGACGCAGACCTTCCCGGCCGACACGACCGCGGCCCTGGTCGACCGCCGCCTGCACGCCGCCCGGCTCGTCGCTCCCGGGGTGCACCGCACGTACGAGGCGCCACTGGCCACCCTGCCCGACGGGACGTTGGTCGAGCACGACGACGGAGCCTGGCTCGTCGCGGGGAAGCGGGTGCTGCGCTGGTCGTTCGAGGGCTACGGCGAGCCCCTCGTCCGCGAGTCTCTGCCGGGCATCGTCACCGTTCGTACGCCGGCCCCCACCGTCGCCGCGCTCGCCGCCGGCTACGTCCCCCTGCTGCACCCGTCGGCGCTGCGGGCGGCGGACTGAGCGGGCGCCGGGGGACCACGTCTCGTTCCGGTTCGCTTCCGGGGGTCAGGTCTGTGTACATTTGTGCGCCGGTGCCGGGCCCCAGGGTCAGGCGCCGACCAGCAGGGAAGTGCCCCTATAGCTCAGTAGGCAGAGCGTCTCCATGGTAAGGAGAAGGTCTGCGGTTCGATTCCGCATGGGGGCTCGGTCAGACGCTCCGGTGCCGCCGCGCACCGGCGGAACATCCGGGGTTCGCGCCTCGTTGGACCGACCGGTCACCGGTAGCCGACCACGGCGGGATAGCTCAGGCGGTAGAGCAAGCGGCTCATAATCGCTGTGTCGCGGGTTCGAGTCCCGCTCCCGCTACGCGCACGACCAGCACGGCAGCAGCACCGCCCCGCGAGGGGCGCGCCCCGTCAGGGGCACGTCTCGTGAGAGACACAGGGCTCGGGCATCACACAGTCGGTCCGGGCACCCCACCAGGAAGAAGCACCACCATGGCCAAGTCCTCGGACGTCCGACCGAAGATCACGCTCGCCTGCACCGAGTGCAAGGAGCGCAACTACATCACCAAGAAGAACCGGCGCAACGACCCCGACCGCCTGGAGCTGAAGAAGTTCTGCCCCAAGGACCGGCGTCACACGGTCCACCGCGAGACCCGCTGAGGTCCGCGGGGCCTGCGCCCGCATGATCCCCGCATGACGTTCTTCCACGAGCCGCCCGCCACCGCGGGCGGCTCGTCTGCTTCCTCCTCCGTCGCGGCCGCCGACGTGGTCCCCGTGGTCGGGCTCGCCCACGGCAGCCGCCACCCCCGCGGGTCCGACGCCATCGAGGCGCTGATGATCGCCGTCGGGGCCGCGGCCGGCGTCCCGGCGCACGCGGCGTACCTGGACCTGGCCGAGCCGGACCTCGGCGCCGTCGCCGCCCTCCTGGCCGAGGAGGGCCACGAACGTGCGGTGGTCGTCCCGCTGCTGTTCACGCAGGCGTTCCACGCCCGGGTCGACGTTCCCGAGGCGGTCGCGGCCGCGTCCGCGTCCAGCGGGCTCGACCTCGTCGTCGCCGACGTCCTCGGGACCGGCGACGACGTGGGCGACGTGCTCCGCGGCGCGCTGGACGGGGCCGGCGTCGACGGCGACCTCGACGCCGTGCTGCTCGCGGTCGGCTCGTCGCGCGCCGAGGCCAACGAGGCGGTCGCCGACCTCGCCGCCCGGCTGTCGGACGGCCGCCGCGGCCGCGTCCGCGCCGCCTTCGGCACCTGCGACCCGCGGGTGGACCAGGTCCTGGGCGACCTGGGCGAGCCGGTCGCGCTCTGGCCGCTGTTCCTGGCCGACGGGCTGCTGCTCGACCCGGTCCGCGCCCGGTTCGAGGAGCGCGGCTGGCCCGTCGTCGAGCCGCTCGGCGCCTTCGCCGCACCGCTCGTGCTCGCGCGCTACGCAGCGGCGCTCGGCCGGTAGGTGCCGGCCCGGCGCGTGCCGTCCCCGCTCAGCAGGCGGGGCCGGCCCGCTCCCGGCTAGCCTCGTCCCCGTGCCGATCACGCCCGACCACGCCGGCAAGGCGTACGCACCCACCGAGCCGTACGAGGTCACGCGCGTCAAGCTGGCGGAGTTCGCGGCGGCCGTCGGCGAGCCCGCGCTGGTCGAGGAGGCGCACCCGGCGGCGCCGCCGACCTTCGCCGCCGTCGTCACCAACGCGGCCTGGGGCTCGCTGTTCACCGACCCCGAGCTCGGGCTCAGCCTGGAGCGCGTCGTGCACGCCGACCAGCAGTTCCGCTACACCCGCGAGCTGCGCGCCGGCGACCTGGTCACGGCCACGCTGCGGATCGACAAGGTGCGGGTGCGCGGGGCGACCGAGATCGTCTCGGTGACGGTCGACGTCGCCGACGTCCTCGGCGCCCCGGTGCTCAGCGCCGCGTCCACGTTCGTGCACACCCGCGAGGAGGCCGCGTGACCACCGAGACCACGGAGACCGCTGGGACCGTCGGGACCGGGACGGTCCTGCCGCCCCTCACCGCCCACCTGACGCGTGAGTCGCTCGTGCGCTACGCCGGCGCGTCCGGCGACTTCAACCCCATCCACTACTCCGACCACGCGGCGACCTCGCTGGGGCTGCCCGGCGTCGTCGCCCACGGCATGCTCACCATGGCCGTCGCCGCGCGGGCGGTGACCGCCTGGGCCGGCCCGGACGCGCGGCTCGTGTCGTACGGGGCGCGGTTCACGCGTCCGGTGCCCGTGCCCGACGACGGGGTCGGCGCCGAGCTGCTCGTCTCCGGAACGGTCACCGCCGCCGACGAGGAGACCACCACGGTGACCCTCGAGGTCACCTGCGGCGGCGAGAAGGTGCTCGGCGCGGCCCGCGTCGTCCTCGCCCGGGACCCCGCGTGACGGCGGCGGTGCTGGGCGGGCTCCCCGCCCGCCACGGCGTGCCCCTCGCGACGCAGACCACCCTCCGCGTCGGTGGCCCCGCCCGCGACTACGTCGAGGTCACCTCCGCCACCGAGCTCGTCGCGGTCGTCCGCGCCCTCGACGCGGCCGGCGAGCCCGTCCTGGTGCTCGGCGGCGGGTCGAACCTCCTCGTCGGCGACGCCGGCTTCGACGGCACCGTGGTCAAGGTGGCGACGCGCGGCGTCGCCGACGACGTGGCCGCCTGCTCCGGCGCGGTCCTCACCGTGGCCGCCGGGGAGCCGTGGGACCCGTTCGTCGCGCTGACCGTCGAGCGCGGCTTCAGCGGGCTCGAGGCGCTGTCCGGCATCCCCGGCTCCGTCGGCGCGACGCCGATCCAGAACGTCGGCGCGTACGGGGCCGAGGTCGGCCAGCACATCACCACCGTGCGGACGCTCGACCGCAGCACCGGGAAGGTGCGCACGCTCTTCGCGGTGGAGTGCGGCTTCGGCTACCGCAGCTCGGTGTTCAAGGCCCACCCCGGGCGCTACGTGGTGCTCGACGTGACCTTCCAGCTGCGGCTCGGCTCGCTGTCCGCGCCGGTGCGCTACGCCGAGCTCGCGCGCGTCCTGGGGGTCGAGGCGGGCGCGCGGGTGCCGGCCGCCGAGGTGCGCGAGGCGGTGCTCCGGCTGCGCTCGTCCAAGGGCATGGTGCTCGACGACGTCGATCCCGACACCTGGTCGGCCGGGTCGTTCTTCACCAACCCCGTCCTCGACGAGGCCGCCGCAGCGGGGCTACCCGAGGGCGCGCCGCGCTACCCGCAGCCCGACGGGCAGGTCAAGACCAGTGCCGCCTGGCTCATCGAGCGTGCCGGCTTCGGCCGTGGGTTCGGCGACGGGCCGGCCCGGCTCTCGACCAAGCACACGCTCGCCCTGACCAACCGCGGGTCGGCGCACGCCTCCGACGTCCTGGCCCTGGCCCGCGAGGTCCGCGACGGGGTCCGCCGCGCGTACGGCATCACCCTCGAGCCCGAGCCGGTCCTGGTCGGCTGCGAGCTCTGAGCGACGGCTCGCCGTCCTCCCCCCACTCGATGGCGTCGGCGGCCGCGGCCGGGCGGGGACCCGGGGCCGGCCGCGCATCGAGCGGGTCGATCCCAGCGGGTGCCGGGCAAGACCCGCAGCCACTCCGGCTCCCGGGCCGGTAGCGTCACCGCGACGCGCGGCCCTTCGTAGACCGTGCGCCTGATCAGAGAGACGACGCCGTGAGCATCCCCCCGTTCGCCGTGTGGGCGCCGATCCCCTCCTCGGTGACCCTCCACGTCCGCCCCGTCGGCGGCACCGCGACCACCGTGCCGATGACGCGCGACGACGAGGGCTGGTGGACCGTCGACGGCGCGCTGCCGTCCGGCCCCTCCGGCGAGCCCGGCGTGGGGGAGTTCGACTACGGCTACGAGCTCGACGGTTCCGGCGAGGTCCGCCCCGACCCCCGCTCGCGCCGGCAGCCCGAGGGCGTGCACGGCTGGTCGCGCACCTACGACCCCTTCGCCTTCGGCTGGACCGACGAGCGCTGGACCGGCCGGCAGCTGCCGGGCGGCGTGATCTACGAGATGCACGTCGGGACGTTCACGCCCGAGGGGACCCTCGACGCGGCCGCCGGGCGGCTCGACCACCTCGTCGAGCTCGGTATCGACTTCGTCGAGATCATGCCGGTCAACGACTACAACGGCACCTGGAACTGGGGCTACGACGGCGTGCTCTGGTTCGCCGTCCACGAGGCGTACGGCGGCCCGGTCGCCTACCAGCGCTTCGTCGACGCCTGCCACGCCCGGGGCATGGGCGTCATCCAGGACGTCGTCTACAACCACATGGGCCCGAGCGGCAACTACCTGCCCGAGTTCGGCCCGTACCTCAACGCCGGCGGCACCAACACCTGGGGCGAGTCGCCGAACCTCGACGGCGAGGACTCCGACGAGGTCCGCGCCTACATCGTCGACAACGTGCACCAGTGGCTGCGCGACTACCACGTCGACGGCCTGCGCCTCGACGCCGTGCACGCGCTGCACGACACCCGCGCCATCCACATCCTCGAGGAGCTGGCGATCGAGGCCGAGGTGCTGAGCGCCTTCGTCGGTCGCCCGCTGACCCTGATCGCCGAGTCCGACCTCAACGACCCCCGCCTCATCACCTCGCGCGAGGGCGGCGGCTACGGGCTCGACGCGCAGTGGAGCGACGACTTCCACCACGCCCTGTACGTCAGCCTCACCGGCGACACGAGCGGCTACTACGCCGACTTCGACTCCCTCGACGCGCTCGGCAAGGTCACCGAGGCGGGCTTCTTCCACACCGGTACGCGCTCGTCGTTCCGCGGGCGCAGCCACGGCAGCCCGATCGACACGCTGCGGACCCGCACCTGGCGCCTGGTCGTCTGCAGCGACAACCACGACCAGATCGGCAACCGGGCCACCGGCGAGCGGCTCTCGGCGCGGCTGAGCACCGACCAGCTCTCCATCGCCGCGGTCGTCACGCTGCTCAGCCCCTTCACGCCGATGATCTTCATGGGCGAGGAGTGGGGCGCGAGCACGCCCTGGCGGTTCTTCACCTCCCACCCCGAGCCCGAGCTCGCCACGGCCGTCCAGGAGGGGCGGATCGAGGAGTTCAAGGCGATGGACTGGGACACCTCGAACATCCCCGACCCGCAGGACCCCGAGACCTTCTACGGCTCCAAGCTGGCGTGGGACGAGGTCGACTCCGACGGGCACGCCGAGCTGCTCGACCTCTACCGCCGCCTGCTGGAGATCCGCCGGACGGAGCCCGCCTTCACCGACCCGCGCTTCGAGGCCGGCCACGCGCAGTCCGACGACGACGAGGGCTGGCTGCTGATGACGCGCGACGACACGGTCGTCGTCGTGAACTTCGGCCAGCAGCCCGCCGACGTCGAGCTCGAGCACCCGGTGGTGGGCGAGCTGCTGAGCGTCGGCAAGGTCGAGCTCGGCGACGCGACCGTGCACCTCGGCCCGACCAGCGCCCTCGTGGCCCGCGTCGAGCTGCCGACGCTGCCGACCTCGTACACGCCGGGCGGCTAGGGCCCCGGCGCCCGATCAGTCCGACCGCACGGGCGGTCCGCGCTCAGCGGCGCGGGCCGCGGGCGCGGACGGGGCCGGTCGGCACCCGCACGGGCTCGGCCCCCGAGTCGGGGACGAGGCGGTAGCCGACGCCCCGGACGGTGGTGAGCGTCGTGAGGCCGAACGGTTCGTCGATCTTGCGGCGCAGGTAGCCGACGTAGATCTCGACCACATTGGTGCCGCCCTCGAAGGCCGGGTCCCAGACGTTGTCGAGGATCTGGCCCTTGGTCACCGTCGCGCCGGCGTTGCGGACCAGGTACTCCAGCAGGCCGAGCTCGCGGGCGGTCAGCGGCACCTCGGTCGACCCGCGGTGCACGGTCCGCCGCACCGGGTCGAGCGCCAGCGACCCCACCTTGAGCACCACCGGCCGGGTGCCCGGCCCGCGCCGCGCGAGCGCGTGCAGCCGGGCGACGAGCAGCGAGAAGGCGAAGGGCTTGGTCAGGTAGTCGTCGGCGCCGAGCTCGAAGGCGTCGGTCTGGTCGTACTCGCCGTCCTTGGCCGTGAGCATCAGCACGGGGGTCCAGATCTCGCGCGCCCGCAGCTGCTTGAGCACGTCGTAGCCGTTGAGGCGCGGCAGCATGATGTCGAGGACGATCACGTCGTACGCGTGCTCGGTCGCTGCCCACAGCCCGTCGACCCCGTCGGCCTGGTGGTCGACCCGGAAGCCCTCGGCCCCCAGCCCGGCCACCAGGGTGCGCGCCAGCAGCGGCTCGTCCTCCACCAGCAGCACCCGCATGTCCGCCTCTCCCGTTCCTCGCACGGCGCAGCCGCCTCGTCCGGGCCCGCCTCGCACGAGGCTCGGGCACCGGGCTGTGCGCACGCTGTGCAGGCGGGCGGAGGTGGCTCGACGTGCTCAGTCTGACCACAGCCCGTCGTGCGGACCATGGCCCATGCCTGCTCCCGTCCCCCTCCTCGGGCGGCGCCGCCGCGCGGGTGCCGGCCCGCCCGCCCCGCCGCCGACCCCCCAGGTGCTGCCGCACCGGGTCGTCGCGGTCGGCGGCGCGACGGTCGCCGCGGCCGCGCTCGCGCTGTTCGGCGTCGTCGCGGCCGTGGTGCTGCGCAGCGACGGCCGGGACCGCTGGGACGCCGCGGTGCGCCGCGACCTCGGGCACGGCGGGGGACCGGTGGGCTCGGAGGTGGCCCGCGTCGCGGTCGGCCTGGCAACGCCGCTGGTGCTCGTGCTGGTCACGGTCGTGGCGGTCGTGCTGCTGTGGCGCTGGGCCCACCGGCCGCTGCTGGGGGCCGCCGTCCTGGGAGTGGCCGTGGCCACCGCCGCGCTGGTCCAGCTGCTCGCGCTCGCCCTGGGCACCGTCCGGCCCGCGCCGGCGGTGATGCTCGGGGTGCCGCTCTTCGACGGCTCGTTCCCGTCCGTCCGCACCGCCGACGCCGAGGCCCTGTGGGGCGTGCTCGCCCTGGCGGGCGTCCTGCTGGTGCACCGTGGGAGCGCCCGGGCCGCCTGCCTCGTCGCCGGCCTCCTGCTGAGCGCCGGCGTGGCCTGGGGCCAGCTCGACCGGGCGCACGCCTGGCCCACCGACGTGCTCGGCGGGTGGCTGCTCGGCCTCGCCGCCGCCGGCGTCGCGGCCGCGCTGGTCGCGGCCTGGCCGGTCCTGCCGACCTCGGCCCCGCCGACCGGTCGCGGGGACGAGGAGGAGCACGCCCGCGACGGCGGCTCCGCACCCCGCTGGTGACCCGGGCGTCCCCACCCCGCCGCGAGCCGGGGCAGGCCGCCGCCGACGACGGGGGGCGCGACGCCGTACGGATCTGGGGGCCGGCGCGCTGGGGCCTGCGGCGCCGCTCGGTGGTGACGGCCGTGGTCGTCGTCGGCGTGGCCCTGCTCGCCGGCTCGGCCGTGCTGCTGGTCCTGCTCCAGGCCGCCCTGGTCACGACCGAGCGGACCGAGGTGTCCAACCGGGCCAGCGACATCACGGCGCTGGTGCGCAGCGACGGGCTCGCGGCGGCCGAGCTCGCCGTGCAGCGTGGCGGCCGGCGCGGCGAGGTGACCCAGGTGGTCGGGGCCGCCGGCGACGTCCTCGCCACCTCGGACCCGCGCCTCGCCGGGACCCCGCTGTCGTCGCTGCGGCCGACGACGGACTCCACGGTCATCACGACGCTGCCCGAGCTGCCCCTGCTCGACGACCCCGACGACCACCTCGTCGCGGTCCGGCGCGTGGTCGCCGACCGCGGGCCCGTCTGGGTGCTGGTCGCCTCACCGGTCCAGGTGCAGGCCGACACCGTCCGTACGGTCGCGCTCTTCCTGCTCCTCGCCCTGCCGCTGCTGCTGGTGCTCGTCGGGCTGGCCGTGCGGTTCCTCGTGGGGCGCTCGCTGCAGTCGGTGGAACGCATCCGGCGGCAGGTCGAGGCCGTCGACGCGGCGCACCTCTCGGCCCGCGTCCCGGTGCCGCCGACCGGCGACGAGGTCGCGCTGCTCGCCCAGACGATGAACGCGATGCTCGGCCGTCTCGAGGACTCCGACGAGGCCCTGCGCGCCTTCCTCTCCGACGCGGGGCACGAGCTGCGCAGCCCGCTCGCGACCCTCGTCGCGGCGCTCGACCTCACCGCGGCCGACCCCGGCGCCGCGGCCCGCCTGGAGCTGGCGCCGGTCGTCCGTGCGGAGGTGCAGCGGCTGCAGGGCCTCGTCGAGGACCTCCTGACGCTGGCCAAGGCCGACGCGCACACGCTGCTCCCGGTGCTGCGCGACGTCGACCTCGACGACGTGCTGGAGGGCGAGGTGCGCCGGCTGCGCGCCCTCGGCGGACCCGTCGTCCGCGCCGAGCTGCCGCCCGCCCAGGTCAGCGGCGACGCGGGCCGGCTGGGGCAGGTGTTCCGGAACCTGCTCGACAACGCCGTACGGCACGCCGTGGCCGAGGTCGCGGTCACGCTCCGGCCGGGGGAGTCGGAGGTGCGCGTCGACGTCGACAACGACGGCCCGCCCGTGCGCGCCGAGGACCGCGAGCGCGTCTTCGAGCGCTTCGTCCGGCTCGAGCCGGGCCGGGCCCGCGAGGCCGGCGGCACGGGTCTCGGCCTCGCCATCAGCGCGGCGGTGGTCCGTCTGCACGGCGGGACGATCAGCACCGGGGCCACGCCCGAGGGCTGGTGCCGCTTCAGCGTCGTGCTGCCGGTGGTGGAGGTGGACGCTCCCTGAGCCTGCCGGTGGGCTTTCAAGAGGTCGGCGGCTGCGGGTCCGGGAGGCAGGAGCCGTGCACAGCGCTGGCTCAGTGCTCGGCGGCACCGTCGGTGTGCTGGACCGGTGCGGGTCCGGCGTACGGAGGAGGACCCATGGGCCTGACCAGCCACTCGTTGCTCGTGCTCTCGATCGTGCTGGCCTGCCTGGCCCCGGTCGGGCTGGCGCTGCTGTGGCGGTCCCGGCCGCACGGACGGGTCCTGGGCACCGCCACCCGCCTGGTCGCGGTGCTCCTCTGCCAGGTCCTCGCGGTCTTCTCGCTGTTCTTCTACGTCAACGACCAGTACAGCTTCTACAGCTCGTGGGCCGACCTGTTCGGCCGCTCCGCCCCCGCGCCGGGCATCCGGACCGCGGGCCTGGTGCGCAACGGGCAGGGCACGATCAAGACCCTCGCCGTCGCGGGCGGCCCGACGAACGAGGGCAGCCACCAGGTGCTCGTCTGGCTGCCGCCGGGCTACGACGCCCCGCAGAACGCGCAGAGGCGCTACCCGGTGCTGATGTTCCTCCCCGGCCAGCCCTCCGACCCGTCGACGACCTTCAGCCACTTCGGCTTCGCCGACGCGGCGGTGCAGGAGATCCAGAGCGGGAAGGTCGCGCCGTTCGTCGCCGTCTTCCCGCCGCTGATGACGGACCCGCCGCGCGACACCGAGTGCACGAACGTCCCCGGCGGCCCGCAGGCGGAGAACTGGCTCGACCAGGACGTGTACTCCGCCGTCGACCGCGACCTGCGCACGGACCACCGGCCGTGGACGGAGATCGGCTGGAGCACCGGGGCCTTCTGCGCCGCGAAGCTGATGCTCAGCCACCCCCAGCAGTTCAGCGCCGCGGTCGGGCTCGGCGGCTACTACACGCCGCTGACCGACCACACCACCGGCAACCTCTTCGGCAACCGGCCCAAGCTGCGCGAGGAGAACTCGCCGACCTGGCTGTACGAGCACGAGGACGGCATGAAGGGCCGGCGGCTCCTCGTCGTGACGGGCGAGCAGGACCGCGACTCGTACGCGATGTCCCGCGCGTTCCTGAACCTGGTCGGCACCGACCCCGGGGTCTCCTCGGTCGTGTTCCCCACGGGCGGGCACAACTACCGCAACTACGCCGCCTTCGTGCCGCAGGCGCTGGAGTGGCTGTACCACCCGCACAAGGGCTGACGCCTCGCCCCGTGCGCGGGGGAGGCGTCAGCGCTCGAGGTGGATCTCGCGCTTGAGGATCTTGCCGGTGGGGCCCTTGGGGACCGGCCCGAAGCGCACCACCCGCGGGTACTTGAAGGCCGCGATGCGCTGGGCCACGAAGTCGCGCAGCTCCTCCTCGCTCGCCTGCGCGCCGTCCTTGAGCTGCACGAGGGCGCCGACCTCCTCGCCGTGGGCCGGGTCGGGAACGCCGACGACGGCCGCCTCGGCCACGGCCGGGTGCGCGTAGAGCACCTCCTCGACCTCGCGGGGGTAGACGTTGAACCCGTTGCGGATGATCAGGTCCTTGACCCGGTCGACGATGAAGAAGTAGCCGTCGGCGTCGCGCCGGGCCAGGTCGCCGGTGTGGAACCAGCCCCCGCGTACCGCCTCGGCCGTTGCCGCCGGGTCGCCGCGGTAGCCGCGCATCACGTTCTCCCCGCGCACGACGATCTCCCCGATGGCGTCGGGGTCGTCGGCGAGCAGCTCGACCTCGTCGTGGTGGGTGTCGTCCTCGTCCTCCTGCGGCGGTCGCGCCAGGGCCATCTCGACGCCGCGGATCGGCACCCCCACCGAACCCGCCCTGCTGGGACGGTCCGGATGGTTGAAGGAGGCGACCGGCGAGGTCTCCGACAGCCCGTAGCCCTCGAGGACCTGCATCCCGAAGGCCTCCTCGACGCCGTGCAGCACCTCGACGGGCAGCGACGAGCCGCCGGAGACGCCGAGGCGGACCGAGCTGGTGTCGTACGCGTCGCGGTCGGCCACGCCGAGCAGCGCCATGTACATCGTGGGCACGCCGAGGAAGATCGTCACGCGGTCGCGCGCGACCACCTCGAGCGCCTCGCGCGGGTCGAACCTCGGCAGCAGCGTCAGGCAGGACCCGCCGGCGACGGAGGTGTTGAGGGCGCAGGTCTGGCCGAAGGAGTGGAACAGCGGCAGCCCGCCGAAGAGCACGTCGTCGGGACCGTTGCGGAACAGGGTCTCGACGCAGACGAGGGTGTTGGAGCGCAGGTTGGCGAAGGTGAGCTCGGCGCCCTTGGGCCGCCCGGTGGTGCCGGAGGTGTAGAGGATCACCGCGGTGTCCTCGGGCTCACGCTCGGCGACCTCCAGCGCGTCGGCGTCCACCTCGTCGGGCGCCGCCAGGTCGTCGGGACCGACGACGACGACCGTGGTCCCCGTGGTCGCGGCCGCCGCCTGCGCCTCGCCGGCGAACATCGCGTGCACGACCGCGACGCGCGCCCCGGAGTCCTGCCAGGTGTAGGCCACCTCGCCCGCCTTGAGCAGCGGGTTCATCGGGACGACGACGCCCCCGGTGCGCAGGATGGCGTAGTAGGCGACCGGGAACGCGAGCACGTTGGGGGCCACGAGGGCCACCCGGTCGCCGGGGGCGACGCCGAGGTCCCGCAGCCGCACGGCGAAGGCGGCGGACGCCCGGTCGAGCGCGGCGTACGTCAGGTCCGTCCCGCCCTGGCGCACGGCGACGGCGTCCGGGCTGGCGTGGGCCCGCTGGCGGACCCAGTGCGCGAGGTTCACCCGCCCGCCGCTCGAACCGTCCCGGCCACCGGTCCCCGACGTCGCTGTCACGGGCCAAGAATGGCAGGGGCCGCTCGGCCGCGCTCGATAGGCTGAGCCCCATGCGCCTGTCCGAGCTGTCCCACGACGAGCTGGTCGCCCTGCACGCGGAGCAGACCGCGGCGTACGAGGCCCTGGTCGCCCAGGGGCTCAAGCTCGACCTCACCCGGGGCAAGCCGTCCGCGGCCCAGCTCGACCTCTCCAACGAGCTCCTCGAGCTGCCGGGGGCGGGCCGCTACACCGACGCCGCCGGGGTCGACTGCCGCAACTACGGCGGGACGCAGGGCCTGACGGAGATCCGCGAGATCTTCGCGCCGCTGCTGAACATCCCGCCCGCGCAGCTGGTCGCCGGCGACAACGCGAGCCTGTCGATCATGCACGACGCGCTCGTCTTCAGCCTGCTGAAGGGCACCACCGACGGTCCCCGCTGGGTGGACCAGCCGGTCAAGTTCCTGTGCCCGGTCCCCGGCTACGACCGGCACTTCGCGCTCTGCGAGACCTACGGCATCGAGATGGTCTCGGTCGACCTCGGACCCGACGGCCCCGACCTGGAGCAGGTCCGCTCCCTCGTCGCCGACGACCCGAGCGTCAAGGGCATGTGGGTCGTGCCGACCTACGCCAACCCCGACGGCGCCGTCTACACCGAGGAGGTCACCCGCGCCCTCGTCGAGATGGAGACCGCGGCGTCCGACTTCCGGATCTTCTGGGACAACGCGTACGCCGTCCACCACCTGACCGAGGAGGAGCGGCCCGCGATCGACGTCCTCGGCCTCGCGGCCGCGGCGGGCCACCCGGACCGGGTCCTGGTGTTCGCCTCGAGCTCGAAGATCACGTTCGCCGGTGCCGGCGTCTCGTTCTTCGGCAGCAGCCCCGCGAACGTCGCCTGGTACCTCGGCCACCTCGCCAAGCGCACCATCGGCCCGGACAAGCTCAACCACCTGAGCCACGCGCTCTTCCTGCGCGACGCGGACGGGGTGCGCCGCCTGATGCGCGAGCACCGCGCGATCCTGCGGCCCAAGTTCGACCAGGTCGCCGAGATCCTGGCCAAGCGGCTGGGAGAGCACGAGCTGGCGTCGTGGACCGACCCCGAGGGCGGCTACTTCATCAGCCTCGACGTCCCCGACGGGACGGCGTCCCGCGTCGTCGCTTTGGCCAAGGACGCCGGCATCGCCATGACCGGCGCCGGCGCGGCGTTCCCGTACGGCCGCGACCCCCGCGACCGCAACATCCGCATCGCGCCCTCGATGCCCGCGCCCTCCGACGTGGCCGCCGCGATCGAGGGCCTCGCCACCTGCGTCCTCCTCGCCGCCACCGAGCAGCGCCTGAACGGTTGAGCGCCCGGAACGCTCCCTGAGCTCGCTGGGGAATCAGCGAGGAACGCTCCCTGAGCGCGGTGAAACGCTCCCTGAGCTTGTCGAAGGGCCTCGAAGAGGTCGGCGGGTTCTGAGCCGGACCACCGCCGGACCAGGCGCCCCTGCCTGGACGAGGAGAGGATGACGACACGCTTCTCGTCGTCAGCCTCGACGAGGAAGGCGGGGGACCAGAGCCTGGTCCGCGTCTGAGCGGAGCGAGGACAGAGAACATGCGCGTTCGACCCGTCCTCCGACCTCGACTACTATGAACTCTTGGCGCTGCACCCCTGCCCCGCCGTGCCCGGAGACCGGGTACGTCGTCGCGAGGGCGGAGCGCCGGAGGGCAATAGCTCAACTGGCAGAGCATCGGTCTCCAAAACCGAAGGTTGGGGGTTCAAGTCCCTCTTGCCCTGCGAACGCGAACGAGACGACCGGGAGGACACGTGGCAGACAAGGACGAGGCAGCGGCTTCGGACCCTTCGTCGGACGCCGACCTCCCGGCGGAGCTGACCGAGTCCGACGCGTCGGACTCCGAGCGCGTCGCGTCCGACGACCTCGAGCCGGCTGAGCTCGAGACCGCCGGCGTCGGGGTCGCAGCCGGTGCCGGCAGCAGCGCGGTGGCGCGCGGCTCCAAGACCGCTCCGGTGCCCAAGGGCACCCCGACGGCCAAGCGCGACGTGGCGGAGACGCCCGGGCGCACCACGCCTGCGGCGTTCGTCCGGCAGTCGGTCGGCGAGCTGCGCAAGGTCGTCTACCCGACCGGGCAGCAGCTCGGCAACTACTTCCTCGTCGTGCTGGTGTTCGTGCTGTTCGTCATCGCGTTCGTGAGCCTGCTCGACCTGGGCATCGGCAAGCTGATCTTCGCGATCTTCAGCTGAACCCGCCCGCACCCGAGAACACTGGAGACGACTGACGTGCCCGACACCTTCGACGACGACACGCGCCCTGAGGCGGGGTCGGCAGAAGGCTCTGCCCCCACGACCGCCGACGCGAGCACCACGGACGACGCCGACTTCGACATCGACCTCGGCCCCACCACCGCGTCGAGCACCGACAGCGACGTGGACATCGACCTCGACTTCGGCGGCCCGAGCGCCCCGGAGGAGAGCGACACCGACGACATCGACCTCGACTTCGGCGCCTCCAGCGAGCCGGAGGAGGACGAGGACGAGGGTGACGACGACCAGACCGACGTCGGTGCCGCAGCGCTCGAGACGTTCCGCACGGAGCTCCGCGCGAAGTTCGGCGACTGGTACGTCATCCACACGTACTCCGGGATGGAGAACCGTGTGCTGCAGAACCTGGAGAACCGGGTGTCCTCGCTGAACATGGAGGACTACATCTACGAGATCGTGGTGCCCACCGAAGAGGTCACCGAGATCCGCAACGGCCAGCGCAAGCAGGTCCGTCGCACGGTGCTCCCGGGCTACGTGCTCGTCCGCATGGACCTGACCGACGAGTCCTGGTCGACCGTGCGGCACACGCCGTCGGTCACCGGCTTCGTCGGCCACTCGAACTCGCCCGTGCCGCTGAGCCTGGACGAGGTCGAGAAGATGCTGGCCCCGTCCGTCGTCGCCGCGGCGACCGCCGGTGCCGACGTCCCGCAGCGCCGCAAGAAGAAGATCGAGGTCGCCGACTTCGCGGTGGGCGACTCCGTGATGGTCGTGGACGGGCCGTTCGCCGGCGTGCACGCCACCATCACCGAGATCAACGTCAACAACCAGCGGCTCAAGGCCCTCGTCGAGATCCTCGGTCGTGAGACCCCGGTCGACCTGACCTTCCCGCAGATCCAGAAGATCTGACCCGTCCCGCGAGCCTGTCGCCGGGCACAGCACCAACCCACCCACGAAGGACCCACACGCAATGCCTCCCAAGAAGAAGGTCGCCGCGCTCGTCAAGGTCGCGCTGAACGCCGGTTCCGCGACGCCCGCGCCGCCCGTCGGTACGGCTCTCGGCCCGCACGGCGTCAACATCATGGAGTTCGTCAAGGCGTACAACGCCGCGACGGAAGCCCAGCGTGGCACCGTGATCCCGGTCGAGATCACGATCTACGAGGACCGCTCGTTCACGTTCATCACCAAGACGCCGCCGGCTGCGGAGCTCATCAAGAAGGCCGCCGGCATCGCCAAGGGCTCGGGCGTCCCGCAGACCACCAAGGTCGGCAAGCTCACGCGCGACCAGGTCCGCGAGATCGCGACGACCAAGCTGCCGGACCTCAACGCGAACGACGTCGACGCCGCGATGAAGATCGTCGAGGGCACGGCCCGCTCGATGGGCGTCACCGTCGCTGAGTGATCGGCGCCCGCTCGCAAGCTCGCGGATCGCGCTCGGACCGCCCTCCACGGCCTGTCTTCCTCGCCGCTGACGAACGAAAGGCGTGTTCGTCAGCGACTCGTCCAGACAGGCCGGGCGGTCCTCGGTGACCGGTGGGAATGCGCCCACCGACACCCGGGGTTGAGCACCCACACCACGAAGTACCTGGGAGAGCGCGCAGCTCGTACCAGAACTGGCCAGTGAAAGGACCAGAGATGAAGCGCAGCAAGAACTACAACGCCGTCGCCGAGCAGGTCGACGCCGACAAGCTGTACGGTCCGGGCGAGGCCCTGGACTTCGCCAAGGCGAACATCAAGGCGAAGTTCGACGAGACCGTCGACGTGTCCATGCGGCTGGGTGTCGACCCGCGCAAGGCCGACCAGATGGTCCGCGGCACCGTGAACCTGCCGAACGGCACCGGCAAGACCGCCCGCGTGCTCGTCTTCGCGACCGGGGACCGGGCGCAGCAGGCGCTGGACGCCGGCGCCGACGAGGTCGGCTCGGACGACCTCATCGCCAAGGTGGCCGGCGGCTACCTCGACTTCGACGCCGTCGTCGCGACGCCGGACCTCATGGGCAAGGTCGGTCGCCTCGGCCGCGTCCTCGGCCCGCGCGGCCTGATGCCCAACCCGAAGACCGGCACCGTGACCGTCGACGTGGCGAAGGCCGTGACCGACATCAAGGGCGGCAAGATCGAGTTCCGCGTCGACCGGCACGCCAACCTGCACTTCATCATCGGGAAGGCCTCCTTCTCGACCGAGCAGCTGCAGCAGAACTACTTCGCCGCGCTCGACGAGGTGCTCCGGCTCAAGCCGAGCGCGTCCAAGGGCCGCTACCTCAAGAAGATCACCTTCTCCACCACGATGGGCCCGGGCATCCCGGTCGACCCGAACCGCGTCAAGGCGGACGTGGAGCAGTAGAAGCTCCCCGTCTCGTCCCCGAAGGCCGTCACCCGTGCTCGCTCTGAGCTGGGTGGCGGCCTTCGTCGCGTGCGTGGGCTACGGCCTCGGCTCGGTCCTGCAGTCGGTCGGGGCCAACTCCACCGGTGAGGTGAGCGGCCTCGGCGGGGTGGGGCGCATCCTGCGGCAGCTGCCGTACCTCGTGGGCCTGGGGCTCGACGGGGTCGGCTTCGTCGGCAACGTCGTCGCCCTCCAGCGGCTGCCGCTGTTCCTCGTGCAGTCGATCCTCGTGGGCAGCGTCGGGGTCACCGCGCTCGTCGCCGCGCTCCGGGGCCAGCGCCTGGACTGGCGGGACTGGGCCTCGTTGGGCGGTCTCGCCGCCGGCCTGGTCCTGCTCTGCGTGACGGCCGACCCCGCGCCGGCCGCGCCGCTCCTGCCGCCGGGGCAGTGGCTGCTGCTCGCGGCCACGGTCGTGCCGGTCGCCGTCGGCCTGGTAGGGCTCCGGCTCCGGGGCAAGACGGCCGCTGTCGTCCTCGCGGCCGCGGCGGGGCTCGCCTGGACGGGCGTGGCGCTGGCCTCCCGCGCCTTCTCCGCCGAGCACCTGAGCTGGTCCGCCCTCGCCCACCCGCTCGTGTGGACGGTCGTGGTGCAGGGCGTCCTGGGCACGATCTTCTTCGCGCTCGCCCTGCAGCGCGGCGACGTCACGACCGTGACGGCGGTGACCTTCATGCTCGAGCTGCTCGTGCCGTCGCTGCTCGGGGTCGTCCTCTTCGGCGACGGCGTGCTCCCGGGGCAGCTCCCGCTCGCGGGTCTGGGCTTCGTCCTCGCCGTCGCCGGTACGGTCTCCCTGGTGAGGTTCGCCGAGTAGGCGCGGGGCACGCCGCGCCGGCACCGGCAACCCCAGGGGGTTGGGACGTGGCCGGGTCCGTACGCATGGGGACGGCGCAGGGTCGCTGGGTGCTCGCGGCGACGATCGCCGGCTCCGGGATGGCCTTCCTCGACTCGACCGTGGTGAACGTCGCGCTCGCCCGGATCGGCGAGGACTTCGACGCGGGCTTCGTGGCGCTGCAGTGGATCACGAACGCCTACACGCTGACGCTGGCGGCGCTGATCCTGCTCGGCGGCGTCCTCGGCGACCGTCTGGGCCGGCGCCGCGTCTTCCTCGCCGGGGTCGTGTGGTTCGCGGTCGCGTCCGCGCTGTGTGCGGCCAGCCCGTCGTCGGAGGTCCTCATCGGCGCCCGCGCCTTGCAGGGGGTGGGGGCCGCCCTGCTGACCCCGGGCAGCCTGGCCATCCTGTCCTCGGCCTTCGTCCCGCGCGACCAGCCGCGGGCGGTCGGGCTGTGGGCCGGGCTCAGCGGGCTGTCCGGGGCGGTGGGCCCGTTCCTCGGCGGCTGGCTGGTCGCGCTCGACTGGCGCCTGGTGTTCCTGATCAACCTCCCGCTCGCCGCGCTGGTGCTGTTCGGCACGCTCCGCCACGTCCCCGAGACGCGCGACACCCTCGACGCCACGAGCCGGCTCGACCTCCTCGGGACGGTCGCGGTCGTCGTGAGCCTGTCCGGGCTGACCTGGTCCCTGACCGAGGCTGGCAGCCGGGGCTGGACGGCCCCGGTCGTCGCCGCCGGCGTGGTCGGGCTGGCCGCCGGGGTCGCGTTCGTCGTCGTGGAGGACCGCAGCTCGCACCCGCTCGTGCCGCTGCGGATCTTCCGCGACCGCGTCTTCACCGCCACCAACGCCGCCACGTTCTTCATCTACGGCGGGCTGGGCGTCTACGGGTTCCTGGTGGTCCTGCAGCTGCAGGTGGTAGCCCGCTGGTCACCGCTGGCCGCGGGCACGGCGATGCTGCCGGCCACGGTGCTCATGCTGCTGCTGTCGTCGCGGATGGGGGCCCTGGCCGTCCGCACCGGGCCACGGGTCCTGATGGCGACCGGGAGCCTGCTGGCGGCCGCGTCCTTCGCGCTCGCCGCGCGGCTGGACGCCGACGTGCACTGGCTGACCGACCTGGCGCCCTCGGCCGTCCTGCTGGGGCTCGGGCTCTCGCTCGCCGTGGCGCCGCTGACCGCCACCGTCCTCGCGGCCGCCCCCGAGCAGCTGTCCGGCGCGGCGTCCGGGGTGAACAACGCGGTCGCGCGTACGGCGGGGCTGCTGGCCGTCGCGGTGATCCCCGCGCTGGCCGGGCTCTCCACGGCCAGCACCGAGGACCCCACGGCGCTGCAGCACGGCTTCCCCACGGCGATGCTCGCCGGGGCCGCCGCCCTGCTCGTCGGAGCCGGGGTCAGCTGGTTCGGGCTGGGTCGCGGCGCGCGGGTTCAGCGGGCCAGCGACGCGAGCGCCGAGCCCGTCAAGCGGTAGGTGCGCCACTCCTCGAGCGGGATCGCGCCGATGCGGCGGTAGAAGCCGATCGCCGGCTCGTTCCAGGTGAGGACCGACCAGTCCACCCGGGCGTAGCCCCGCTCGACGGCGGTGCGGGCGAGGGCGGTCAGCAGGGCCCGGCCGGCTCCGGTGCCGCGGGAGGCGGGACGGACGTAGAGGTCCTCGAGGTAGATCCCGTGGACGCCCTCCCAGGTGGAGTAGTTCAGGAACCACAGCGCGAAGCCGACGACCACGGGACCGTCGGCGCCGGGCTCCTCGGCGACGAGCAGGTAGGCGGCGGGGTGCCCGCCCGGGGCCGCGCCCTCGAACACCGCGCGGTGCAGCTGCTCGGGCGTGATGCGCGCCTGGTCGGCCGCCCGCTCGTACTCGGCGAGCTCGCGGACCATGTCCACGACCGTGCCCACGTCGTCGGGGCGTCCCTCACGGACGGTGGCGGTGGGCTCGAACGGGGCGGCGGAGTGCTGGACGGACATGCCCGTACTGTGCCCGTCCAGCCTCACCGGGCCGCCACCAGGGCTCAGCCCGGTCGGCGCGCGCCCTTGAACGGCATGTACTTCATCTTGATGTAGCTGACCTTCGAGCCGGGCTTCGGCGCGTGGATGACCTTGCCGCCGCCGGCGTAGATGCCCACGTGGGAGGGCCCGGAGTAGAAGAAGACGAGGTCGCCCTTGCGGAGCTTCGACTTCTTGATCTTCTTGCCCTTCTTGTACTGCGCCTTCGCGCTGTGCGGCAGCTTCTTGCCCGCCGCGCCCCAGGCCTTCATCGTCAGCCCGGAGCAGTCCCAGCGGTTCGGGCCGGCGGCGCCGTACTTGTACTTCTCGCCCAGCTGCTTCTTGGCGAAGGCGAGCGCCTTCTCGCCCTTGGTCTTCTTCTTCTTCTTGGTGGTGCTGGCCTTGGCGGTGCTCTTCACGGCGACGTCCTGCGCCGTGACCGTGGCGCTGGCGAGGGTCGTGGTGCTCGGGACCGGGGCGCTGCTCACCGCCGTGGCGCCGCTCGACGGGACCGGCTCGTCCGCGGACGCGGAACCGGAGCTCCCCACCAGGAGGCCGAGGGACACCGCCAGCGCGACCAGCGCGGTCACGAGGCGGGACGTCTGAACCTTCACGCAAAACTCCTTCGTCGAGCGGAGTGCCGGACGTTATCAACTTGAGATACACCTGTGAAGTCGTCGTGAAATGGATCACCGTTACCGTGATCTGGCCGAGATATCGGCCGGCGGGCAGAACATCTGCCCCCACCGACGGCCGCCGTCCGACGATTTGGGGCCAGGGGTGCGGGCCGCGTACGATGGCGGACGCCGAAGACCGCTGGTCGGCGCCTCCTCGCGGAGGTGCCCGAAGAGCCCGTACGCCGGGTGGCCCGCGCAGGTGAGACCGACCAGCCGGAGCGCGCACCCGATGCGCGGAACACGGCTGCACGACCTCGCTGCGCGTGACCATCCCGCGCCGGGTCCAGCTCCTTCGGAAGCGCTACGCACCGTAGCGTGACGAAGTGGAGGGAGATCCATGGCGAGGCCGGACAAGGCAGCCGCGGTCGCCGAGCTCACGGAGAAGTTCCAGGGTTCGCAGGGCGCCGTGCTGACCGAGTACCGCGGACTCACCGTGAAGGCGCTGAAGGACCTGCGCCGTTCACTCGGTGAGGACGCCACCTACGCCGTGTCGAAGAACACGCTCACCACGATCGCCGCCCGCAACGCCGGAGTCCCCGGCGTCGAGGAGCACCTCAGCGGGCCGACGGCGATCGCCTTCATCGAGGGCGACGCCGTCGCCGTCGCGAAGGGGCTGCGCGACTTCGCACGGGCCAACCCGCTCCTGATCATCAAGGGTGGCGTCCTGGACGGAAAGTCCATGACGTCCGACGAGTTCCGCCGGCTGGCCGACCTGGAGTCCCGCGAGGTCCTCCTGGCCAAGGTCGCCGGTGGCATGCAGGGTGTCCTGCAGCAGGCCATCGGCCTCGTCTCCGCCCCGCTCTCCCAGGCCGCCCGTCTGCTGGCGGCGCTGGAGCAGGCCGCCACCGAGAACCCGGCGGTCATCGCCGGGGCCGGGACGCCCGCCGCGAGCACCGATCCGGAGCCCGACACCACCGCCAGCCCCGTCGACGACGAGGCCGGCACCGCAGCAGCCGCTGCACCCCAGGCGGAGGACTCCGCCGAGACGGCAGCTCCTGCTGCGGACAACAACTAAGAAGGGACTGCCATCATGGCGAAGCTCAGCACCGCCGAGCTCCTCGACGCGTTCAAGGAGCTCACCCTCATCGAGCTCAGCGAGTTCGTGAAGGAGTTCGAGACCACGTTCGGCGTCACCGCGGCCGCTCCGGTCGCCGTTGCCGCGGCCCCCGCGGCCGGCGGCGCCGGCGGCGCTGCCGAGGAGGAGGAGGCCTCTGACGAGGTCGACGTCATCCTCGAGGCGGCCGGCGACAAGAAGATCCAGGTCATCAAGGAGGTGCGCACCCTCACCAGCCTCGGTCTCAAGGAGGCCAAGGACCTGGTCGAGGCCGCGCCGAAGGCCGTCCTGGAGCGCGTCAACAAGGAGACCGCGGACAAGGCCAAGGCTGCCCTCGAGGCCGCCGGCGCCACCGTCTCCTACAAGTGAGCTGATCCCCTGGTCCGCCGGGGGAGAGCACGCTGCACCACCACCGAGGCCCGGTCCCCGTACAGGGGGCCGGGCCTCGGCGCGTCCGGGGACCCGAGCAGCCGGTCGGCCCCGGCAGGCGGCGCGAGACGACCGTCGGCACGGGCGCGTGATCTCCCCTCGGCGAGGTACGCGTCTACTGAGAGCGGGTCGCTCGATCCGGCTGGGCGGTCGCGCTGAGCGTGGAGCTCCGGCTCCTGCGCGATCCAGAGACCCGCTTTCAGCGGCGGAGCCCCCGCATGAACTGCACGGCGAAGTCGCGGTCGGCGCCCTTGACGAGGGCCTGCACGGGCCCGTCCGTCTGCCGACGCCGCCTCGCCAGGCGCCCGGCTCTCCACCGGCCGCGACCAGTGGTCAGCAGTGGCGCGACCCGCCGTGGAGGTCGCCGACCGGTGACCACTGGTCGGCCGGGGAAGGGGCGCGGGTCGCGCGCAGACCCAGGCGCCGGGGTGGTGCGGCAACCGCGAGCGGTACGCGGCGGGGCCGAGCGGCCGGTGTTCCCGATCCCGGCGCGACCTGGACCGGGAAGGCGTACCGGCCGGGCCCTCGTCCAGGAGACCGGCGGCCGCGCGGGGGCCGCGTCACGCCGGCGCGTCCCGCCTGACGACGCGCGCCCGCCACCCCCGCCTCGACTTTCGCGTCGCTCCTTGTCAGACCGCCTCCCGGCGGTATGCTCTTCACCGAGCCGCGCAGATTTGCGTGGTTCGGTTTGGCCTGCTCCCGTGCCTTGACGTGCGCGGTTGTAGCGGCTAACCTTGGGGTTTGCCCTCGCCATCTCCTTCGACCCGGACCGGTTTGTCTCGGGTCGCTTGCCATGCGCGCGGGCAGCAGCTCAGCACCAGCTCGACACCTGGGCTGAGACAACAGCTCAACAGCACCCGAGTGCCTCGGAAGGACACAGCAGTTGGCCGCCTCGCGCACCGCCTCGAAGAACATCAACCCGGTCATCTCGACCACCGGCCGGATCTCGTTCGCGAAGATCGCCGAACCCATGGAAGTCCCCGACCTGCTGGACCTGCAGGTCGACGCGTTCGACTGGCTGGTCGGTAACGCCGACTGGCGCGAGCGGGTGGACTCCGCCCTCGCCGAGGGCAAGACCGACGTGAACAACAAGTCCGGCCTGGAGGAGATCTTCGAGGAGATCTCCCCGATCGAGGACTTCAGCGGCACGATGTCGCTGTCCTTCCGCGACCACCGCTTCGAGCCGCCCAAGAACTCCGTCGACGAGTGCAAGGAGCGCGACGTCACGTACGCCGCCCCGCTCTTCGTCACGGCCGAGTTCATGAACAACGAGACCGGCGAGATCAAGAGCCAGACGGTCTTCATGGGCGACTTCCCGCTCATGACCGACAAGGGCACCTTCGTCATCAACGGCACCGAGCGCGTCGTGGTCTCCCAGCTCGTCCGCTCGCCGGGCGTCTACTTCGAGCAGACCACCGACAAGACCTCGGACAAGGACATCTTCACCTGCAAGATGATCCCGAGCCGCGGTGCGTGGCTCGAGTTCGAGATCGACAAGCGCGACATGGTCGGCGTCCGCCTGGACCGCAAGCGCAAGCAGAACGTCACCGTCCTGCTCAAGGCGCTCGGCTGGACCGACGCGCAGATCCTCGAGGAGTTCGGCGAGTACGAGTCCATGCGGCTCACGCTCGAGAAGGACCACGTCACCACCCAGGACGAGGCGCTCCTCGACATCTACCGCAAGCTGCGCCCGGGCGAGCCGCCGACGCGCGAGGCCGCTCAGGCGCTGCTGGAGAACTACTACTTCAACCCGAAGCGCTACGACCTCGCCAAGGTCGGCCGGTACAAGATCAACAAGAAGCTGGGCCTGGACGCGCCGTTCGACCAGCAGGTGCTGCGGACCGAGGACATCGTCGCCGCCATCCGCTTCATCGTGGCGCTGCACGAGGGCAAGGAGACCCTCGAGTCCCCGCGCGGCGAGCTGCTGGTCGAAGAGGACGACATCGACCACTTCGGCAACCGTCGCCTGCGCACCGTGGGCGAGCTGATCCAGAACCAGCTGCGCACCGGCCTCGGCCGCATGGAGCGCGTGGTCCGCGACCGGATGACGACCCAGGACGTCGAGGCCATCACGCCGCAGACCCTGATCAACATCCGCCCGGTCGTCGCGGCGCTGAAGGAGTTCTTCGGCACCTCGCAGCTCAGCCAGTTCATGGACCAGACCAACCCGGTCGCCGGCCTGACGCACAAGCGGCGTCTGAACGCGCTCGGCCCGGGTGGTCTGTCCCGCGACCGCGCCGGCATGGAGGTCCGTGACGTCCACCCGTCGCACTACGGCCGCATGTGCCCGATCGAGACGCCCGAGGGCCCGAACATCGGCCTCATCGGCTCGCTCGCGTCCTTCGCGCGGGTCAACGCGTTCGGCTTCGTCGAGACGCCGTACCGCAAGGTCGTCGAGGGTCAGGTCACCGACCAGATCGACTACCTGACCGCCGACGTCGAGGACCGCTACACGATCGCCCAGGCGAACGCGGCCCTGACCGAGGACGGCCACTTCGCGGAGGAGCGGGTCCTCGCCCGTCGCCGCAAGGCCGACCCGGACACCGTGCCGGCCAACGACATCCAGTACATGGACGTCTCGCCGCGCCAGATGGTCTCGGTCGCCACCGCGATGATCCCGTTCCTCGAGCACGACGACGCGTCGCGTGCCCTGATGGGCGCGAACATGCAGCGGCAGGCCGTGCCGCTGCTCCGCTCCGAGGCCCCGTACGTGGGCACCGGCATGGAGTACCGCGGGGCCGTCGACGCCGGTGACGTGACCGTCGCCAAGAAGCCCGGTGTGGTCACCGCCGTGTCCGCCGACCTCGTCGAGATCGCCGAGGACGAGGGCACCTACACGACCTACCGGCTGTCGAAGTTCAAGCGCTCCAACCAGGGCACCTGCATCAACCAGCGCCCGCTGGTGAGCGAGGGGCAGCGCGTGGAGAAGGGGTCGCCGCTCGCCGACGGTCCCTGCACCGACAACGGCGAGATGGCGCTCGGCCGCAACATGCTGGTCGCCTTCATGCCGTGGGAGGGCCACAACTACGAGGACGCGATCATCCTCAGCCAGCGGATCGTCCAGGACGACATCCTCACCTCGATCCACATCGAGGAGCACGAGGTCGACGCCCGCGACACCAAGCTGGGGGCGGAGGAGATCACCCGCGACATCCCCAACGTCAGCGAGGAGATGCTGGCCGACCTCGACGAGCGCGGCATCATCCGCATCGGCGCCGAGGTCTCGACCGGTGACATCCTCGTCGGCAAGGTCACGCCCAAGGGCGAGACCGAGCTGACGCCGGAGGAGCGGCTGCTGCGCGCGATCTTCGGCGAGAAGGCGCGCGAGGTCCGCGACACCTCCCTCAAGGTGCCCCACGGCGAGTCCGGGACCGTCATCGGCGTCCGGGTCTTCGACCGCGAGTCCGACGACGAGCTGGCCCCCGGGGTCAACCAGCTGGTCCGCGTCTACGTGGCCCAGAAGCGCAAGGTGCAGGACGGCGACAAGCTCGCCGGCCGGCACGGCAACAAGGGCGTCATCTCGAAGATCCTGCCCGTCGAGGACATGCCGTTCCTCGAGGACGGGACCCCCGTCGACATCGTGCTCAACCCGCTGGGTGTGCCGAGCCGGATGAACGTCGGCCAGGTGCTGGAGACGCACCTCGGCTGGCTGGGCAAGACCGGCTGGGACCTCGAGGGTGTCGAGGGCGAGTGGGCGGCCCGCCTGCGCGACGTCGGTGTCGGTCACGTCGAGGCGAACTCCCGCCTGGCCACGCCGGTCTTCGACGGCGCGACCGAGGAGGAGATCACCGGGCTGCTCAGCCAGACGCTCCCGACGCGCGACGGCGACCGTCTCGTGAACGGCGACGGCAAGGCGCACCTGTTCGACGGCCGCTCCGGGGAGCCCTTCCCCGAGCCCGTCGGCGTGGGCTACATCTACATGCTCAAGCTGCACCACCTGGTCGACGACAAGATCCACGCGCGCTCGACCGGCCCGTACTCGATGATCACGCAGCAGCCGCTGGGTGGTAAGGCGCAGTTCGGTGGCCAGCGGTTCGGCGAGATGGAGGTGTGGGCCCTCGAGGCGTACGGCGCGGCCTGGGCCCTGCAGGAGCTGCTCACCATCAAGTCCGACGACGTCCCCGGCCGCGTGAAGGTGTACGAGGCCATCGTCAAGGGCGAGAACATCCCCGAGCCCGGGATCCCGGAGTCCTTCAAGGTGCTGGTGAAGGAGATGAAGTCCCTCTGCCTGAACGTCGAGGTGCTCTCCTCCGACGGCACCGAGGTGGAGCTCCGCGACTCCGAGGACGACTACCGCAGCAGCGAGGACTTCGGCATCGACCTGTCCCGCCGCCCCGGTGAGGGCTTCGGGGCCGTCGAAGAAGTCTGAGGTCGGCCTCCCTCCGGCGGGCTCGCGGCACTGCTCGCGAGCCCGCCGGGGGACCGGCACCAGTCACACGTTCTGTGAACCACGCGCGTAACGAGAAGAGAGAACCAACAACGTGCTCGATGTGAACTTCTTCGACGAGATCCGCATCGGCCTCGCCACCGCTGACGAGATCCGTCAGTGGTCCCACGGCGAGGTGAAGAAGCCCGAGACCATCAACTACCGCACGCTCAAGCCGGAGCGTGACGGTCTGTTCTGCGAGAAGATCTTCGGTCCCACCCGGGACTGGGAGTGCTACTGCGGCAAGTACAAGCGCGTCCGCTTCAAGGGCATCATCTGCGAGCGCTGCGGCGTCGAGGTGACCCGGAGCAAGGTGCGCCGTGAGCGCATGGGCCACATCGAGCTGGCGGCCCCCGTCACGCACATCTGGTACTTCAAGGGCGTCCCGTCGCGCCTCGGCTACCTGCTCGACATCGCCCCGAAGGATCTCGAGAAGGTCATCTACTTCGCGGCGTACATGATCACGTCCGTCGACGACGAGTCGCGTCACCGCGACCTGTCCTCGCTCGAGGCCAAGATCGACGTCGAGCGCAAGCAGCTCGAGGGCCGCCGGGACTCCGACATCGAGACCCGGATGAAGAAGCTCGAGGAGGACACCGCCGCGCTCGAGGCCGAGGGCGCCAAGTCCGACGCCAAGCGCAAGGTCCGCGAGGGCGCCGAGCGTGAGGTCAAGCAGCTGCGCGACCGTTCGCAGCGCGAGCTCGACCGTCTCGACGCGGTCTGGACCCGGTTCAAGAACCTCAAGGTCCAGGACCTCGAGGGCGACGAGATCCTCTACCGCGAGATGAAGAACCGGTTCGGCCGGTACTTCGAGGGCTCGATGGGCGCCGACGCGATCCAGAAGCGCCTCGACACCTTCGACCTCGAGGCCGAGGCCGTGGAGCTGCGCGACACGATCGTCAACGGCAAGGGCCAGCGCAAGACCCGCGCCCTCAAGCGGCTGAAGGTCGTCTCGGCGTTCCTCTCCACGAAGAACAGCCCGACCTGCATGGTGCTGGACGCCGTCCCGGTCATCCCGCCGGACCTGCGCCCGATGGTGCAGCTCGACGGTGGCCGCTTCGCGACCTCCGACCTGAACGACCTGTACCGCCGCGTCATCAACCGGAACAACCGCCTCAAGCGGCTGCTCGACCTCGGCGCGCCCGAGATCATCGTCAACAACGAGAAGCGGATGCTCCAGGAGGCCGTCGACTCGCTGTTCGACAACGGCCGTCGTGGTCGTCCGGTCACCGGCCCTGGCAACCGGCCGCTGAAGTCGATCTCGGACATGCTCAAGGGCAAGCAGGGCCGGTTCCGTCAGAACCTGCTCGGCAAGCGCGTCGACTACTCCGGCCGTTCGGTCATCGTCGTCGGCCCGCAGCTCAAGCTGCACCAGTGCGGCCTGCCGAAGGCGATGGCGCTGGAGCTGTTCAAGCCCTTCGTCATGAAGCGGCTCGACGACCTCAACCACGCGCAGAACATCAAGTCCGCCAAGCGCATGGTCGAGCGTCAGCGTCCCGTCGTCTGGGACGTGCTCGAGGAGGTCATCACCGAGCACCCGGTCCTGCTGAACCGGGCGCCGACCCTGCACCGCCTCGGCATCCAGGCCTTCGAGCCGCAGCTGATCGAGGGCAAGGCCATCCAGATCCACCCGCTCGTCTGCACCGCGTTCAACGCGGACTTCGACGGTGACCAGATGGCCGTGCACCTGCCGCTGTCCGCGGAGGCGCAGGCCGAGGCCCGCATCCTGATGCTGTCGACCAACAACATCCTCAAGCCGGCCGACGGCCGGCCGGTGACCATGCCCACCCAGGACATGATCATCGGGATGTACTACCTGACGATGCAGAACGACGGCGTCGCCGGGGAGGGTCGTGCGTTCGGCTCGACGTCGGAGGCCCTCATGGCCTTCGACCGCGGCGAGCTGAGCGTCCAGGCCAAGATCAAGCTGCGCCTCGACGGGATCCGGCCGCCGGCCGGCTTCGAGCTGAACGAGCGCGGCTCGATCACGCTCGAGACGACGCTGGGTCGCGCCCTGTTCAACGAGGCGCTCCCGACCGACTACGCCTTCGTCGACTACGAGGTGGGCAAGAAGCAGCTCGGTCAGATCGTCAACGACCTGGCGGAGCGCTACCCCAAGGTCCAGGTGGCCAACTGCCTCGACGCGCTGAAGGACCTCGGCTTCCACTGGGCCACGCGCTCGGGGGTCACCGTGTCCATCGGTGACGTGGAGACACCGCCCAACAAGGCGGAGCTCCTGGCCGGGTACGAGGACCGGGCGAGCAAGATCGACCGCCAGTACGAGCGTGGTCTGATCACCGAGGACGAGCGGCGCCAGGAGCTCATCGAGATCTGGACCGACGCGACCTCGCGGCTCGGTGCGGCGATGGAGGCCAACTTCTCCAAGACCAACCCGATCTACATGATGGTCCACTCCGGTGCCCGCGGGAACATGGTGCAGATGCGCCAGATCGCCGCCATGCGTGGCCTCGTGGTGAACCCGAAGGGCGAGATCATCGCCCGCCCGATCAAGTCGAACTTCCGTGAGGGCCTCTCGGTCCTGGAGTACTTCATCTCCACCCACGGTGGCCGAAAGGGTCAGGCGGACACCGCCCTGCGTACGGCCGACTCCGGCTACCTGACGCGTCGTCTGGTGGACGTGAGCCAGGACGTGATCATCCGCGAGGAGGACTGCGGCACCGAGCGCGGCCTGACCAAGGTCATCGCCACGCAGGAGGGTGACCGCCTGGTCGCCGACGAGCACGTCGAGACCGCGGTGTACGCCCGTACGCTCGCCACCGACGTCCTCGACGCCGACGGCAACGTCCTGCTGCCGGCCGGGGTCGACCTGGGTGACGTGAACATCGCCACCCTGATCGGGCACGGTGTCACCCAGGTGCGGGTGCGCAGCGTCCTGACGTGCGAGGCCGTGACCGGCACGTGCGCCATGTGCTACGGCCGCTCCCTGGCGACGGGCAAGCTCGTCGACGTGGGCGAGGCCGTGGGCATCGTGGCGGCGCAGTCGATCGGTGAGCCCGGCACCCAGCTGACGATGCGTACCTTCCACACCGGTGGTGTGGCGGGTGACGACATCACGCAGGGTCTGCCGCGCGTGGTCGAGCTCTTCGAGGCCCGCCAGCCCAAGGGCAAGGCGCCGATCTCGGAGGCCGCGGGTCGCGTGGCCGTCGAGGACGCCGACCGCTCGCGCAAGATCGTCGTCACCCCTGACGACGGTTCCGAGCCGACCGAGTTCGTGGTGAGCCGTCGTTCTCGGCTGCTCGTCGAGGACGGCGACCACGTCGAGGTGGGCCAGCAGCTCACCGCCGGCACGCCCGACCCGCAGGACGTCCTGCGGATCCTCGGTGTGCGCCGGGTCCAGGAGCACCTGGTCGACGAGGTGCAGTCGGTCTACCGGACCCAGGGTGCGCCGATCCACGACAAGCACATCGAGATCATCATCCGGCAGATGCTGCGCCGGGTGACGGTCATCGAGTCGGGGAACTCCAACCTGCTGACCGGTGACCTGGTCGACCGGCGTGCCTACGAGGGCGCCAACCGCCAGGTCGTCGCCGAGGGCGGCACCCCCGCCTCCGGCCGCCCGGTGCTGATGGGGATCACCAAGGCCTCGCTGGCCACCGAGTCGTGGCTCTCGGCCGCCTCCTTCCAGGAGACGACCAAGGTCCTCACCGACGCAGCGATCAACGGCAAGTCCGACAGCCTCGTCGGTCTGAAGGAGAACGTCATCCTCGGCAAGCTGATCCCGGCCGGCACCGGTCTGGACCGCTACCGCAACATCCGGGTCGAGCCGACGGAGGAGGCGAAGGCGCAGGCGTACTCGATGGTCGGGTACGACACCTTCGACTACGACTTCGGCCAGGGCTCGGGCGCTGCGGTGCCGCTGGAGGAGTTCGACCTGGGCGACTACCGCTAGTCGCACCACCTGCACGACCCCGAAGGGCGGGTCCGGCTCCGGCCAGACCCGCCCTTCGGCGTCCCCGGACATGCCGCTCGGGATCGCCCCCCGAGCTCGTCGAAGGGCCCTCGAGCGGGATCGGCGTGCCCGTGCGCCTTCCGGACCTCGTGCCGCCGCTGTCAGCCCGGTACTCCTGGGCAGACGGGCATGGCTACCGTGACGCTGTGAGCGTCGCCGAGCTGCTGTGGGACCTCCTGGGCAACTGGCAGGGGGTCGAGGAGCAGTCGGCCTCGCCGTTCGCCCCGGCCGCCACGACGCGGGCGATGCTCACGTTCAAGCAGGACCTCGCCGGCACGGCCGTGCTGCAGGACTACCGCCAGGTGCGTGACGACGGCGCCGAGTTCCTGGCCCACGGGGTCTTCCTCGCCGGTCCGTCGTCGCCGGACGCGGTCCTGTGGTGGCTCTTCGACTCCGCGGCGCAGGCGCCTGAGCCCGCACCCGGCACCTGGGCCGGCCGGCACCTCGCCCTCGTCCGCCGCAGCCCGCGGGGCAGCGCCCACCACGACTTCCGGCTCGACGGCCGGCGGCTGGCGTACGCCATCGACCTCGAGCTGGCGGACCAGCCGCGGACGCCCTTCCTCCGCGGCCGCTACGAGCGCGTCAGCGGCCACTGAGCCTCCTGCGCGCGCCCGCTCGGGCTCCGACGCTCCCGCCTCTTAGGCCCCCTTCGCGGCCGCCGCTCCAGGGCTCAGCGGCTGGCTGCGCGCCGGTACTGCAGGTTGGTCAGCGGCACGAAGACCGCCAGGATGATGACGGTCCAGATCAGCGTGTAGAGCGCCGGGTGCTGCAGCGGCCAGGCGTCGCTCGGCGCGACGAGGGCGGTGTTGCCGAACAGCTCCCGCGCGGCCTGGGTGATGGCCGAGACCGGGTTCCACTCCGCGAAGGCCTCGAGCGGCCCGGGGAGCGACTGCAGCGGCACGAACGTGTTCGCCAGGAACGTCAGCGGGAAGATGACGATGAACGACGCCTGGTTGAGCACCTCGACGCTCGGGATCAGCAGGCCGACCCACGCCATCACCCACGAGATGGCGTACGCGAAGAGGAGCAGCAGCAGGTAGCCGGCCAGCGCCTCGCCGACGGAGGTGTGGATCCGCCAACCCACGAGCAGCCCGGTCAGCGACATCACCACGAGCACGATGACGTTGTTGATGACGTCGGAGAGGGTGCGACCGGTGAGAACGGCCGACGGGGCCATCGGCAGGGACCGGAAGCGGTCGATGATCCCCTTCTGCACGTCGTCGGCGAGCCCGGCCCCCGTGGTCGTCGCCCCGAAGATGACGGTCTGGGCGAAGATCCCGGCCATCAGGAACTCGCGGTACTGCTGCGGGTCGCCCCCGGCGATCGCGCCGCCGAAGACGTAGGCGAAGAGCAGCACGAACATGATCGGCGACAGCGTCGTGAACACGAGCAGCTCGGGCACCCGCTTGATCTTGATGAGGTTGCGCCTCGCGACGATCGCGCCGTCGGTGAGCGTGGTGGCCAGGCTCATCGGTCTCCTCCTGCAGTGGTGCGGCCCTGGCCGCCCCGGTCGGGCCGGTCGTCGCCGGTGCTGGCGTGACCGGTCAGGGTGAGGAACACCTCGTCGAGCGTCGGGCGCCGCAGGCCCACGTCCTCGAGGTCGACCCCGGCCTCCGCGAGGCGGCGCAGGGCCTCCGCGAGGGCGGGGGCGCCGCCCGTCACCGGAACCACCACCGAGCGGCTGGCGACGTCGGAGCCGGTCTCGCCGGTGGCGAGGTCGGCGAGGGCCGCGACGGCCTGCTCGACCTGGGCGCCGTCGCGGACCGTGAGCTCGACCCGCTCGCCGCCGATCTGCGACTTGAGCTGGCTCGAGGTGCCCTGGGCGATCACCCGCCCGTGGTCGATGACGACGATCTCGTCGGCCAGGCGGTCGGCCTCCTCCAGGTACTGCGTGGTGAGCAGCAGGGTCGTGCCGCCCGCGACGAGCGACGCGATGACCTCCCACATGTCCAGCCGGGCCCGCGGGTCGAGGCCGGTCGTCGGCTCGTCGAGGAAGATCACCTCGGGGTCGGCGACGAGGGCGCCGGCGAGGTCGAGGCGGCGGCGCATGCCGCCGGAGTACGTCTTGGCCGGGCGGTTGGCCGCGTCGCCCAGGCCGAACTGGTCGAGCAGCTCACGTGCCCGGTCCCGGCTCCGCCGCCGGCCGAGGTGGTAGAGCCGCCCGACCATCTCGAGGTTCTCGTAGCCGGTGAGGTACTCGTCGACGGCCGCGTACTGCCCGGACAGCCCGATCCGGCTGCGCACGCCGGCGGGGTCGCCCACGACGTCGACGCCGGCCACGCGCGCGCTGCCGCCGTCGGGCTGGAGCAGCGTGGTCAGCACGCGCACGGTCGTCGTCTTGCCCGCGCCGTTGGGCCCGAGCAGGCCCAGCACGGTCCCGCGGGGGACCGCGAGGTCGACCCCGTCGAGCGCGACCACGTCCTTGTACCGCTTCGTGAGGCCGGACGCCTCGATCCCCAGGTCCACGGCGCGAACGCTAGCCGCGGGCCCTGACACTTCCGCCTGCTCGGTCCTCTGCACGCCGCTCAGACCCGCCCGGGGCCGCCGACTCATCGGCGGACCCGTGCCAGGGTGGGAAACAGGTCATCGGCACCTGCCCGGACCCACTAGCCTTTCCCCGTGCCCAGGGTCTGCTCGGTCAACGTCGGCAAGGGCATCGACCAGCCGTTCAGCACCAAGACCGGCCGGACCGGCATCGACAAGCGCCCGGTCACGGGTCCGGTCGAGGTGCGGCCCCCGGGGCCCAAGAAGGGCGGGCTCGGCAGCGGGCTGGTGGGGGACTACATCGGGGACGCGCGCCACCACGGCGGCGACCGGCAGGCCGTGTACGCCTTCGCGCGCGAGGACCTCGACCGCTGGGAGCCCGAGCTCGGGCGCAGCCTGTCCGACGGCTCGTTCGGGGAGAACCTCACGACCGTCGGGATCGACCTCGCCGACGCCCTGGTGGGGGAGCGCTGGGTCGTGGGCGACCCCGACGACCCGGAGCGCTCGGTGGAGCTCGAGGTCACCGACCCGCGCGTCCCGTGCCGCACCTTCGCCGGCTGGCTCGCCGAGCGGGGCTGGGTCAGGCGGTTCACGGCGGAGGCCCGGACCGGGACCTACCTCGCCGTGGTGCGGGCCGGGACCGTGCGCGCGGGCGACGAGATCGTGCGGACGTTCGTCCCCGACCACGACGTCACCTCGGGGCTGGTGTTCCGGGCGACGACCACGCAGCGCGAGCTCCTTCCCCGCCTGCTGGCGGCCCGCGCCTACCTCGACGCGGAGACGCTCGAGGTCGTCGAGCGCCACGGCCAGCTCGTCCTCGACGACGCCTGAGGGCTCGGTGCGGCTGCCGCGTCCCGGACGCCGGCACCCGACGCGCCGCGCGTCGGGACGTGCGCGGACCCGGGTCGGCATGGCACCCTTTTGACCCCTTTGGGTCGGCGGGATAACCTAATCCCTTGTGTGTTCGGGCGCGCCCGACCTCTCGCGCGAGCTCCATGGCTGCGACCTCCTGCACGAGGACCGATCAGATCCCTGATCGGCGGTCCTCGGCGGGTGCTCGACCAGCGCAGGTGGTCGCACCCGTGCCCCGGGGACGACCCTGGAGCACGCGAGGAACACAGACCACCAGGCTGGAAGACAGAAAGAGAAACGACGCGGTGCCCACCATTAACCAGCTCGTCCGCAAGGGCCGCCAGGACAAGGTCGCGAAGACCAAGACCCCGGCCCTCAAGGGTTCGCCCCAGCGCCGGGGCGTCTGCACCCGGGTGTACACGACCACCCCGAAGAAGCCGAACTCGGCGCTCCGCAAGGTCGCTCGTGTCCGGCTGAGCTCGGGTGTCGAGGTCACCGCGTACATCCCCGGCGTCGGCCACAACCTGCAGGAGCACTCGATGGTGCTCGTGCGCGGCGGCCGCGTGAAGGACCTGCCGGGTGTCCGTTACAAGATCATCCGCGGCACGCTCGACACCCAGGGCGTCAAGAACCGCAAGCAGGCCCGCAGCCGCTACGGCGCCAAGAAGGAGAAGTAATGCCCCGCAAGGGTCCCGCCCCGAAGCGGCCGCTCCCGGCCGACCCGGTCTACGGCTCGCCGCTGGTGAGCCAGCTCGTCAGCAAGATCCTGCAGGACGGCAAGAAGACCGTCGCGCAGGGCATCGTCTACACCGCCATGGAAGGCACCCGCACCAAGACGGGCATCGACCCGGTGCAGACGCTCAAGCGTGCGCTGGACAACGTCCGCCCGTCGCTGGAGGTCAAGAGCCGCCGTGTCGGTGGTGCGACCTACCAGGTCCCGATCGAGGTCAAGCCCGCCCGTGCGACGACGCTCGCCATGCGCTGGCTGGTCAGCTTCTCCCGCGCGCGTCGCGAGAAGACGATGGCCGAGCGCCTGATGAACGAGATCCTGGACGCCTCGAACGGTCTGGGTGCCGCGGTCAAGCGCCGCGAGGACACGCACAAGATGGCCGAGGCCAACAAGGCGTTCGCGCACTACCGCTGGTGACCAGCGGCGGTCGTCCCGCCCCCTCTTCCTTCGCCGTCGTGGGAATCAGCAGCGCCTCCGCGTTGCTGATACCTGCGTAACCACGGCACACGAGCACACACGAGAGGTTGAGTAGCCAACTTCATGGCTGTCGACATCAAGACCGACCTGTCCAAGGTCCGCAACATCGGGATCATGGCGCACATCGACGCGGGCAAGACCACGACGACCGAGCGCATCCTGTTCTACACCGGCATCAACTACAAGATCGGTGAGGTCCACGAGGGCGCCGCCACGATGGACTGGATGGAGCAGGAGCAGGAGCGCGGCATCACCATCACGTCCGCCGCGACGACCTGCCACTGGAAGAACCACCAGATCAACATCATCGACACGCCCGGGCACGTGGACTTCACCGTCGAGGTCGAGCGCTCCCTGCGCGTGCTCGACGGTGCCGTCGCGGTCTTCGACGGTGTCGCGGGTGTCGAGCCCCAGAGCCAGACCGTGTGGCGCCAGGCCGACCGCTACGGCGTGCCGCGCATCTGCTTCGTGAACAAGCTGGACCGCACGGGCGCGAGCTTCGACTTCTGCGTCTCGACGATCAAGAACCGTCTGAACGCGACGCCGGCCGTCCTGCAGCTGCCGATCGGTTCCGAGGGCGGCTTCCTCGGTGTCGTCGACCTCGTGCAGATGCGGGCGCTGACCTGGCGCGGGGAGACCACGATCGGCGAGGACTACGCCGTCGAGGAGATCCCGGCCGACATGGTCGACGCCGCCGAGGAGGCGCACGCCGCGCTCGTCGAGCTGGTCTCCGACCACGACGACGTGCTGGCCGAGGCCTACCTCGAGGACGCCGTCACCCCCGAGCTGCTGCAGGCCGCCATCCGTCGTGGCGTGCTGTCGGCGAGCTTCACCGCGGTGCTGTGCGGGAGCGCGTTCAAGAACAAGGGCGTGCAGCCCCTGCTCGACGCGGTCATCGCCTACCTGCCCTCGCCGCTCGACGTGCCGGCCATCAACGGGTTCAAGCCCGGCGACGAGTCGACGGTCATCGAGCGTCACCCGGACAGCAGCGACCCCTTCTCCGCGCTCGCGTTCAAGATCGCGGCCGACCCGCACCTGGGCCGGCTCACCTACATCCGGCTCTACTCGGGCAAGCTCGAGGCCGGGTCCACAGTGCTGAACTCGACCAAGGGCCGCAAGGAGCGGATCGGCAAGATCTACCAGATGCACGCGAACAAGCGTGAGGAGATCGCGTCGGTCGGTGCCGGTCAGATCGTCGCCGTGATGGGTCTGAAGGACACCACCACGGGCGAGACGCTGTCGGACCAGCAGAGCCCCGTGCAGCTGGAGTCGATGGACTTCCCGGCGCCGGTCATCGAGCAGGCCATCGAGCCGAAGACGAAGTCCGACCAGGAGAAGCTCGGCACCGCCATCCAGCGGCTCGCCGAGGAGGACCCGACCTTCCGCGTCCACACGGACGAGGAGACCGGTCAGACGATCATCGCCGGCATGGGCGAGCTGCACCTCGAGGTGCTGATCGACCGCATGAAGCGCGAGTTCCGCGTCGAGGCCAACATCGGCAAGCCGCAGGTGGCCTACCGCGAGACGCTGCGCCGCCCGGTCGAGAAGGTCGAGTACACCCACAAGAAGCAGTCGGGCGGCTCGGGCCAGTACGGTCGCGTGATCATCAACCTGGAGCCGCAGGAGGCGGGCTCGGGCTACGAGTTCGTCAACGCGGTCACCGGTGGTCGCATCCCCCGCGAGTACATCCCGGCGGTGGACGAGGGCATCCAGGACGCGATGCAGTTCGGCGTGCTCGCCGGCTACCCGGTCGAGGACATCAAGGTGACGCTGGTCGACGGCGCCTACCACGACGTCGACTCCTCCGAGCTCGCGTTCAAGATCGCCGGCTCGATGGTCTTCAAGGAGGCCGCCCGCAAGGCCGACCCGGCCCTGCTCGAGCCCGTGATGGCCGTCGAGGTCACGACGCCCGAGGACTACCTCGGCACCGTGATCGGCGACCTGAACGCGCGTCGCGGACAGATCCAGTCCATGGACGACATGCACGGCAACAAGGTCGTCTCGGCCCTGGTCCCGCTGTCGGAGATGTTCGGCTACGTCGGCGACCTGCGGTCCAAGACCTCGGGCCAGGCGTCGTACTCGATGGAGTTCCACTCCTACGCCGAGACGCCGAAGTCGATCTCCGACGAGATCATCCAGAAGGCACGCGGGGAGTGATCCCCGGGCGTCCTGCACAAGGACGCCTCCCGCTCCGTACGGCTCGGTTTGACCTGAGCCGTACGGGCGGGAAAACTTGACAGCCGGGTCAGAACCGGCAACCAGCCAGTCACCCAGAAAGCGCCGCGCGAGTGCGTGGCGGACACCCAGAAGGAGCCCCAGCAGTGGCCAAGGCCAAGTTCGAGCGGACCAAGCCGCACGTCAACATCGGCACCATCGGGCACATCGACCACGGCAAGACCACGCTGACCGCGGCGATCACCAAGGTGCTGCACGACAAGTACCCGACCCTGAACCAGGCGTCGGCGTTCGACCAGATCGACAAGGCGCCCGAAGAGCGTCAGCGCGGCATCACGATCTCCATCGCGCACGTCGAGTACCAGACCGAGGCGCGTCACTACGCCCACGTCGACTGCCCCGGTCACGCCGACTACATCAAGAACATGATCACCGGTGCGGCCCAGATGGACGGCGCGATCCTCGTGGTCGCCGCCACCGACGGCCCGATGCCGCAGACCCGCGAGCACGTGCTGCTCGCCCGCCAGGTCGGGGTGCCGGCCCTGGTCGTGGCGCTCAACAAGTGCGACATGGTCGACGACGAGGAGATCCTGGAGCTCGTCGAGCTCGAGGTGCGCGAGCTGCTCTCCGAGTACGAGTTCCCGGGCGACGACGTCCCGGTCGTCAAGGTCGCGGCCTTCCCGGCGCTGAACGGCGACGAGAAGTGGGGTGAGTCGATCATGGAGCTCATGAACGCGGTCGACACCTACATCCCGCAGCCGGTCCGCGAGATCGACAAGCCCTTCCTCATGCCCGTCGAGGACGTCTTCACGATCACCGGTCGTGGCACCGTCATCACCGGTCGCATCGAGCGCGGCGTCGTCAAGGTCAACGAGACCGTCGACATCATCGGCATCCGCAACACCAAGCAGACCACCACGGTCACCGGTGTCGAGATGTTCCGCAAGCTGCTCGACGAGGGCCAGGCGGGCGAGAACGTCGGCCTCCTGCTCCGTGGCACCAAGCGCGAGGACGTCGAGCGCGGCATGGTCGTCATCAAGCCGGGCACCACGACCCCGCACACGGACTTCGAGGCGCGCGTCTACATCCTGTCGAAGGAGGAGGGTGGTCGTCACACCCCGTTCTTCAACAACTACCGCCCGCAGTTCTACTTCCGCACCACCGACGTGACCGGTGTGGTGAACCTCCCCGAGGGCACCGACATGGTCATGCCGGGCGACAACACCGACATGAGCGTTCAGCTGATCCAGCCGATCGCCATGGAGGAGGAGCTGAAGTTCGCCATCCGCGAGGGTGGTCGCACGGTCGGCGCCGGTCGCGTCACCAAGATCCTCAAGTGATCTGACCTAGCTCCATCCAGAAGGGCCCCGGGCATCTGCCCGGGGCCCTTCTGCGTCCCGGGGACGTTCCGCACCGGGACCCGCCGTCCGCGCCCTGGTCCGGTCCCTAGGCTCGAACCCGTGGAGGACGGGACGCGGGCCATCGTGGAGCTGGCGTGGGCGCGGGAGCTGGGGTTGCTCGACGACGCGTTCACGTTCGCCGAGCCGGGGGAGCGGCTGACCCGGACGAGGACGGAGCTGGCGATGTTCGTGTCGCTGTGGGAGCACCGCGTCCTGGTCGGGCCCGGCTGGCTGCTGGAACGCGCGGCGGACGTCGACGACCTCACGCTCGGCTCGGGCCCCGGCCTCCTTCGGCTGGCCGGCGAGGGGCCGGAGGGACCGGGCTCGGCCCGGCTCCTGGGCGAGGCGGTGCTCGCCTTCACCGACGCGTACGCCGACCACCCGGGTCTGGACGCCGCCGTCGTCGCCGACGAGGAGGGCCTGCTCGCCGACCTGCAGCGGGAGTGCCCGCCGGACGACGTCACCGAGGTCGGCCTGGCCGGCATGGAGCAGCGCTTCGTCCTCCTCGACGACCGGGAGGCGCCCGTCGCCGGTGCCGGGTACGCCGAGCGGCAGGGCATCCTCGCCCACCTCGGCGTCCTGACCCCGCCTGCGCTGCGGCACGAGGGCCACGGGACCCTCGTCGGGGCGCTCGCGCTCAACGACGCCCTCGACGCCGGGCTCGTCGCCGAGTGGCGTTGCCGCGAGACGAACCTGGCCTCGCTCGCCCTCGGCCGCAGGCTCGGCTTCGAGCCCGTCGGGCGCCAGACGACGGTCCTCCTCGCGCCCGCCTGACCACGGCACGCACGTACCCACTCCAGCGGCGCGGACCTCGGCTACGGTCGAGGGCATTCCCGGCCGCCGGTGCCGGGAACCGATCGAGGAGGACCGCCATCCGCCGCGTCGTGGGTCTGCTGCTCGCCCTCGTGCTGGGCCTTCTCGTGACCGCCTGCTCGGGCGGCGCGCCGGCCGGCGACGCCAGCTCGGGCGGAGCCGACCCCTCCCTGCAGAAGATCAAGGACGTCGGGGTCCTGCGGGTCGGGACCGAGGGCACGTACGCGCCCTTCACCTACCACGACCCCGCGAACAACCAGCTGACCGGCTACGACGTCGAGGCCATCGAGGCCGTCGCGGCCAAGCTCGGCGTCCGGACGGAGTTCGTCGAGGCGCCCTTCGACTCGATCTTCGCGAGCCTCCAGGCCGAACGCTTCGACCTCGTCGCCAACCAGGTCACCAAGAACCCGCAGCGGGACGCCACGTACGCGCTGTCGGACACCTACACGGTCTCCGACGGGGTGATCGTCACGCGGGCCGACGACGGCTCCATCACCTCGCTCGCCGACCTCAAGGGCAAGACGACGGCGCAGAGCTCGACGAGCAACTGGGCGCAGGTCGCCAAGGACGCCGGGGCGAAGGTCGAGGCGGTCGAGGGCTTCACGCAGGGGGTGACGCTCGTCAAGCAGGGCCGCGTCGACGCCACCGTGAACGACAACCTGGCGGTCGCGGAGTACACGAAGACGACCGGCGACACGAGCGTCAAGATCGCGGCGAAGACCGGCGACACCAGCGAGCAGGTCTTCGCCATGCGCAAGGCCGACGTCTCGCTGCGCGACGCCGTGAACACGGCCCTGGCCCAGGTGAAGCAGGACGGGCAGCTGACGCAGATCTCGGAGAAGTACTTCGGGCAGGACGTCAGCCAGGGCGAGGCCAGCCCGCAGCAGGAGCAGCCCGCGCAGGCCGCGCCGCAGTCGACGTGGCAGCTGATCAAGGAGACCGCCGGGCCGATGGCGCTGGCCGCGCTCAAGGCGACGATCCCGCTGACCGCGATCAGCTTCGTCGTCGGCCTCGTCATCGCCCTCGTCGTGGCCCTGATGCGCCTCTCGCGGGTGGGGGTGGTCTCGCAGCTCGCGCGCTTCTACATCTCGGTGATCCGAGGGACTCCGCTGCTGGTGCAGCTCTTCCTGATCTTCTACGGGCTGCCGGCGATCGGGCTGACGTTCAACCCGTTCACGGCCGCCGTCATCGCCTTCAGCCTCAACGTCGGCGGCTACGCGGCGGAGATCATCCGGGCGGCGATCCTGTCGGTGCCGCGGGGGCAGTGGGAGGCGGCGCAGACGATCGGGATGGGGTACGCCACGACGCTGCGCCGGATCGTCCTGCCCCAGGCCGCGCGCACCGCCGTGCCCCCGCTGTCCAACACGCTCATCTCGCTGGTCAAGGACACCTCGCTGGCCTCGGTCGTGCTGGTGACCGAGCTGCTGCGGGTCGCGCAGGTCGCGGCTGCGCCGACCTTCAAGTTCTTCGCGCTGTACGGCGTCGCCGCGGCGTACTACTGGGTGATCTGCCTGGTGCTCTCCTTCGTCCAGGGACGACTGGAGCACCGGCTGGAGAGGTACGTGGCGCGATGAGCGAGCAGCAGGACCCGCCCCGCACCGAGGACGTCGACGGGCAGCCCCTGGTCGAGGTCGTCGGCCTGGCCAAGGCGTTCGGCGGCGTGGAGGTGCTCCGCGACGTCGAGTTCACGGTCCCGACGGGCTCGGTGACCGTGCTCATCGGGCCCTCGGGGTCGGGCAAGACCACCGTCCTGCGCTGCCTCAACGCCCTCGAGACCGGCGACGCCGGCACCGTGCGGATCGGCGACGTCTCGGTCGACTACGCCCAGCATCCCGGCAAGCGGGTCCTCGGCCGGCTGCGGGGGCAGAGCGCGATGGTCTTCCAGGCGCACAACCTCTTCCCCCACCTCACCGTGCTCCGCAACGTCACCGAGGGCCCGGTCGTCGTGCAGGGGAAGCCCCGCGAGGAGGCCGAGGCGCAGGCGCGGGCGCTGCTGGAGAGCGTCGGGCTGGGCGGCAAGGCCGACCAGCACCCGTACCAGCTGTCGGGCGGCCAGCAGCAGCGCGTCGGGATCGCCCGGGCGCTCGCCCTGCAGCCCGAGCTGCTGCTGTTCGACGAGCCGACCTCGGCCCTGGACCCCGAGCTGGTGGGGGAGGTGCTGGCGGTCATGAAGGACCTGGCCGTCCAGGGCCGCACCATGGTCGTCGTCACCCACGAGATGCGCTTCGCGCAGTCGGTCTCCGACCAGGTGCTGTTCATGGACGGCGGCGTCGTCGTCGAGCGCGGGGAGCCCGCGGCCGTCCTCACGGACCCGCGCGAGGCGCGGACGCGCACGTTCCTGCAGCGGGTGCTGAACCCCATCTGAGGCCCAGCACCCGCCCGTGCGTCAGGCCCGGAGCAGCAGCGCCACCGGGTAGCGGTCGAGCACCTCGCCGACGTCCAGGGTCCCCTGGTGCTGGCGACCGGTCAGCAGGTCCACGTGCGGCTCCTGCAGCGTGATCGCGGTGCCCCGCCAGCCGCCCTCCGCCGCCAGCGTGACGGGCAGCCGGGTGGCCAGCGTGATCGCCCCGCCCCGGTCGAAGCCCACCAGGTGCGCCGCGGCGGGACCGTCGGCCGCGACCGGGTCGTACGCCCGGAACAGCTCGGGGTGCTCCGCGCGGGCCCGCAGGGCCTGACGCACGACCCACAGCTTGGCCGCGCCCGATGCGTCCACGGCCGGCGGCTCCGCCACGACCGAGGCCAGCAGGGCGCGCAGCGCGACGTGGTCGACCGGGCGCCGGTTGTCGGGGTCGACGAGCGAGTCCTCCCAGACCTCGGTGCCCTGGTAGACGTCCGGCACCCCGGGCATCGTCAGCTGCACCAGCTTCTGGCCGAGCGCGTTCGACCAGCCGGGCGCGGTGAGGACCGCCGTCAGCGCGTCCCAGTCGTCGCCCAGGGGACCGTCGTACGCGGCGTCGACCAGCGCGTGCACCGACGCCTCGAAGGCCTCGTCCGGCTCCGTCCAGGTGGTCCCGTCGGAGGCCTCCCGCATCGCCTTCTCGGCGTACGCGTGCATCCGCTCCCGCTCGACGCGCCCGGCGCCGGCCAGCGTCTGCGCCATGAAGTAGGCGAAGGCCTCGTTGGGCACGGTGCTGACCTCGAGCACCCGCCGGGCGAAGCGCTCCCAGTCGTCACCGACCTCGGCGAGCACGGCCAGCCGGGCGCGCACGTCCTCGCCGCGCTTGGTGTCGTGGGTCGACAGCGCGGTCATCGAGTCCGGCTGGTGCTCCTGCCGGTCCGCCTGCAGCTCGTGGAAGCGGGCGAGCGGGATCCCGAGCTCGTCGGGGTTGCCGCCGACCTCGTTCAGCGCGACGAAGCGCGCATAGCGGTAGTAGGCGGTGTCCTCGACGCCCTTGGCCATCGTCGCCCCGGACAGCTGCTGCATGCGCCGCGCCAGCTCGTCGTCGGCGTCGTGCAGGCGCGGCCGCAGCGCCTCGAGGCGCTCGACCAGCTCGGGGCGGCGCTGCGCCGCGAGGGCCAGCGCGGCGTCGAGGTGCTCGACGCCGGCGGGCAGGTAGGAGCGGTAGACGTCGAAGGCGACCGCGACCTCGGCGAGCGCCGGCTCGGCGTCGGGAACCTCCGGCACGAGCCGGGCCATCCGGTGCAGCTCGGCCGGCAGCAGGGTCTCGTCGACCATGCGCTTGCCCGCCTCGACGTGCTCCGCGATGGTCAGGCGGTCGCCGGTGAGGCTGCGGTAGAGGTCGGTGAGGCGCGCCTCGGCCTCGTGGTCGACGAAGACGCCGTTGACCTCGCGCATGGCGTCGTAGCCCGTCGTGCCCTCGACCGGCCACGGCGGCAGCTCCTCGCCGGGCTCGAGGATCTTCTCGACGGTGATCCACGCGTCGGGGGCGATCGCGCGGAGCTGCTCGAGGTAGCCCGCCGGGTCCACGAGGCCGTCGGGGTGGTCGACGCGCAGGCCGGTGACGCCCTGGCCGGGCAGCGTGGCCACCAGCGCGTGGGTCGCCTCGAAGACGTCCGGGTCCTCCTGGCGCACCCCGGCGAGCGTGGTGACGGCGAAGAAGCGGCGGTAGTTCAGCTCCTCGTTCGCCCGCGTCCAGTGGGCGAGCTCGTAGTGCTGGCGGGCGTGGACCGCCTCGGCCGGCTCGTCGGCGTCGTCCTCGCTCCAGGTCCCGGGCGCGAGCGGGAAGCGGTGGTCGTAGTAGCGCAGCTCGCCGTCCTCGACACGCAGCACCGCGTCGTCGCCGAGGACGGGCAGCAGCACCCGACCGCCGTTCGCGGCCCAGTCGATGTCGAACCAGGGCGCGTACGCGGACTCCTGGCCGAGCCGCAGGACGTCGAAGAACGCCGGGTTCTCCGACGGCTCGGCGATGCCGAGGTGGTTCGGGACGATGTCGACGACGACGCCGAGGCCCTCGTCGCCGGCCTTCGCGAGCAGCGTGCGCAGGCCCTCCTCGCCGCCACGGTCGGCGTCGATCCGCGTGGGGTCGACGGTGTCGTAGCCGTGGTCGGAACCGCTGGCGGCCTGCAGCAGCGGGGAGCAGTAGACGGCGCCCACCCCGAGGTCGCGCAGGTAGTCGGTGAGCGCGGCGGCGTCACCCAGGGTGAAGGAGCCGGTGATCTGGAGCCGGTAGGTCGAGCTGGGCACGGTAGGTGTCACGCGACGAACCCTAGGGCTCGGCGCAGCAACCCTCCTGCGCCCAGACGTCGGTGAACCGGGCGGTCACCGCCGGGCGCGCCTCCGCCTGGACGACCGGACGCTGACGACACGCTTTTCGTCGTCAGCGGGAGGGAGGAAGGCGGAGGGTTCGAGCGCCCGGCGCGCCGGAGCGAAGCGGAGGCGGAGGGCGCGGAGGATCAGAGCGCCGGGCGCGCCGGAGCGGAGCGGAGGCCATGTGGCCGCAGCCACACGTGCCCGCTACGACGGGGATCGGAACCCGCGCCGAGCGGGCTGAGGGCGGAGACGCCCCCGAAGTAGGGGTCGAGGCCGTGGGCGACCGCGACCGGCACCCCGGCGGCCTCGAGGCCGTGCAGCACCGCGTCGTCGAAGCCTGGCTCGAGCCGGACGAGGTCGGGCAGCGCGTTCAGCCGGGGGGCGTCGACGGCCTCCTGCGGCGGGGTCCCGCGCAGCACCCGCAGCAGCGTCTGCACCAGGGCCGGGCGGATGCGGCTGCCTCCGGCGGCCCCGGCGGCGGCCGCCAGCCGACCCTCGGCGTCGAGCGCCACGAGCGGCGACATCATCGACCCCATCCGCGCCCCCGGGTCGAGCGCGGCGCGGATCAGCTCGCCCTCGCCGAGCATCGAGTTGAGGTGCACCCCGAAGCCGGGCACCCACACGCCGGACCCCAGCCCGAGGCTCGTGGTGATGACGCAGGCGTCGCCGCGCTCGTCGACGGCGACGAGGTTCGTCGTCTCCGCCCGGCGGTCGGGGGCGCGCAGCGCCTCGACCAGCCCCAGCGCCGAGCCCAGGTCGTGGTGGGGGTCGGCGGCCACGGCGGTGCCCGCCGCCTGCAGCGTGCCGAGGACGTCGTCGAGGTCGTCCCCGCGCGCGTGGACGTCGAAGGCGTCGAACCGCGCCGTGGCCGGCGGGCTCTCGACCACCGCGTACGCGTCGAGGTCGGCCTGCGAGAGGGCCGAGCCCTCCTCGAGGACGTCCAGCAGGGCGTCGGCGTAGTCGCCGCGGTAGAAGCCCCGCGGGTCGTGGGCGAGCAGCTCGTAGGCGTGGTGGTGGTCGGGGTGGCGCAGCAGGTCGCCGGCCTGCAGCAACGAACCGTCGGCGCGCCGGTAGACGAGGTCGCCGTCGCTGACGCACATGGCCGGGGTGACGCGCGGCAGCAGCTCGGCGTGGGTCGCCGGGAACGGGGTGCCGTACGAGGCCGCCAGCCCGGGGGCGACGACGTCGGCCCAGGGCAGCCGGCCCCAGCGCGACCACAGGTGCAGCGCGCCCGCCGGCACCCCGGGAACGGCCACGGTCGCCGGCCCGATCTCGTACGGCACGCGCTGGCCGACGAAGGTGATCTCGATGGCGGTGCCGGGACCGGCCGTCCGGTCGCCCAGGCCCGGGACCGCGACGAAGAAGTCGACGCAGGTGACCGTGCGGGTGGCGGCCTCGTAGACGGTGGCGAAGCCACCGCCCGCCAGCCCGGTGAAGATGGTCTCCGCCGCGCAGCTGACCAGCATCATGGCCACGGCCGCGTCGACGGCGCCGCCGCCCGCCTCCAGCACGACGCGCCCCGCGTCCACGGTCGCCTCGTGCCCGGCGGCCACGCCGACGGGTACGCTCACGAACGAGCCTGCAGGTGGCGACGGGGGATCGGCGGGCGCACCGGCCCAGCCTAGAGGCCTCCCGGGCGGTGACGACGTCACGCCCGAGCCTGAGCCCAGGCCAAGGATGTCCGCCCGGATTTGATCCGTCCGTGCGCGTCTGACAAGATTGTCCGGTTGCTCCGACGAGGTCGCCGGGGTGCGCGCAGGTAGGTGTGTCTCTCCGGGCCCGGGAACGGGCTCGACCGGACGCTGACCGGCGCGGCCGCACCAGGAGACCTCGTTCCGCTCGACCGACCGGACCACGTCCGATCGACCGGGCCACACCCCATGGCAGGGCAGGCAGTGTCGTGGTGTGCCGGAGGACGGGCGACACGCCCGACCGCGGGGGTCGGAGAAGACCGCAAGCAGGACCCGTACGACTGCAGCACGAGACAGCACGAGAACAGCGAGAAGAGGACACGGTGGCGGGACAGAAGATCCGCATCAGGCTCAAGGCCTACGACCACGAGGTCATCGACTCCTCGGCGCGCAAGATCGTCGACACGGTGACCCGCACGGGTGCACGCGTCGCCGGCCCGGTGCCGCTGCCGACGGAGAAGAACGTCTACGTCGTCATCCGCTCCCCGCACAAGTACAAGGACAGCCGGGAGCAGTTCGAGATGCGTACGCACAAGCGTCTCATCGACATCATCGACCCGACCCCGAAGACCGTCGACTCCCTGATGCGCCTCGACCTGCCGGCCGGGGTCGACATCGAGATCAAGCTCTGAGGATCGAATCAGCATGAGCACCACTGCCATCTCGGCCGGCGCGCAGACCGGTCGCACCGTGAAGGGCCTGCTGGGCAAGAAGCTCGGCATGACCCAGGTCTGGGACGCGAACAACCGCGTCGTGCCCGTGACCGTCGTCCAGGCCGGCCCGTGCGTCGTGACCCAGGTCCGCACGCCCTCCTCCGACGGCTACTCGGCCGTCCAGCTCGGCTTCGGCGCCGTCAAGGCCAAGCAGGTCACCAAGCCCGACGCCGGCCACTTCGAGCGCGCCGGGGTCACCCCGCGCAAGCACCTCGTCGAGATCCGGACCGCCGACGCCAGCGAGTACACGCTCGGCCAGGAGGTCACGGCCGAGCTGTTCGCCGCCGACGAGGTCATCGACGTGACCGGCGTCAGCAAGGGCAAGGGGACCGCGGGCGTCATGAAGCGCCACGGCTTCCACGGCCTGCGTGCCAGCCACGGTGTCCACCGCAAGCACCGCTCGCCCGGTTCCATCGGCGGCTGCGCGACCCCCGGTCGCGTGTTCAAGGGCCTCAAGATGGCCGGCCGCATGGGTGTGGAGCGCGTCACCGTGCAGAACCTGCAGGTGCACGCGATCGACGCCGAGCGCGGCCTCGTCCTGATCAAGGGCGCCATCCCGGGCAACAAGAACGGCCTGGTCGTCCTGCGCAGCGCCAGCAAGAAGGGAGACGCCAAGTGAGCACCGTTGACGTCCTCGCTGCCGACGGCAGCACCTCGGGCACGACCGAGCTCCCCGCCGAGCTCTTCGACGTGACCACGAACATCCCCCTGATCCACCAGGTCGTCACCGCGCAGCTCGCGGCGGCCCGGCAGGGCACCCACGCCACCAAGACCCGCGGCGACGTCCGCGGTGGTGGCAAGAAGCCGTACCGCCAGAAGGGCACCGGCCGCGCCCGCCAGGGCTCGACCCGCTCGCCGCAGTTCGCCGGCGGTGGCGTGGCCCACGGTCCCGTGCCGCACGGCTACGCGCAGCGCACGCCCAAGAAGATGATCGCCGCCGCCCTGCGCGGGGCGCTCTCCGACCGGGCCCGCGACGGCCGCGTGCACGTGGTCAGCGACCTCGTCGCCGGTGACACGCCCTCGACGAAGGCGGCGCTCGCCTCCCTCTCGCGGGTGGCGCAGACCGACAAGGTCCTCGTGGTCCTGCACCGCGACGACGACCTCGCCTGGATCAGCCTGCGCAACGTCGCCACGGTCCACGTGATCTCGGTCGACCAGCTGAACGCCTACGACGTGCTCGTGTGCGACGAGGTGGTCTTCACCTCCGCCGCGCTCGACGCCTTCGTGGCCGGCCCGGTCTCCGGCCGCTCCGCCAAGGCCTCGGCCCGCGGGAGCGAGGTCTTTGAGGACGAGCTCGACGCCGCCTCGGTCGAGGGTTCGGCCGAGCCGAGCAACGCCGAGCTGGCCGCGGCCGCCGCGAGCGTGGCCGAGGTGCTCGAGCCGACCGACGACGTCACCGCCGCCGGCGAGCCCGTCGCCGTCCAGCCCACGCCCGAGGCCGAAGGGGACGCCCAGTGAGCTCCATCAAGATCCGCAACCACCGCGACATCCTGCTGGCGCCCGTCGTCAGCGAGAAGTCGTACGCGCTGCTCGACGAGAACAAGTACACGTTCCTCGTCGCGACGGACGCCAACAAGACCGAGATCAAGATCGCGGTCGAGTCGGTGTTCGACGTCAAGGTCACCGGGGTCAACACCCTGAACCGCTCCGGCAAGAAGCGGCGCACCCGCTCCGGCACCGGCAAGCGGCCCGACACCAAGCGCGCCATCGTCTCGGTGGCCGACGGCCAGCGCATCGACATCTTCTCGGCTCCGGCGAGCTGAGCGAAGGACTGATCTGTCATGGGTATCCGTAAGTACAAGCCGACCACCCCGGGCCGTCGCGGCTCGTCCGTGGCCGACTTCGTCGAGCTGACCCGGTCGACGCCGGAGAAGTCGCTCCTCGTCCCCAGCCCGAAGACCGGCGGCCGCAACAACACCGGCCGGATCACCACCCGGCACATCGGTGGCGGTCACAAGCAGGCCTACCGCCTGGTCGACTTCAAGCGCTACGACAAGGACGGCGTGCCGGCCAAGGTCGCGCACATCGAGTACGACCCGAACCGCACGGCGCGGATCGCGCTGCTGCACTTCGCGGACGGCGAGAAGCGCTACATCATCGCGCCGAACGGGCTGAGCCAGGGCGCTGCTGTCGAGGCCGGCGAGGCCGCCGACATCAAGCCGGGCAACAACCTGCCGCTGGCCCGCATCCCCGTCGGTACGACGATCCACGCCGTCGAGCTGCGACCGGGCGGCGGCGCCAAGCTCGGCCGCTCGGCCGGCGCGAGCATCCAGCTGGTGGCCCGCGAGGGCAAGAACGCCACGCTGCGCATGCCGTCCGGCGAGATGCGGATGGTCGACGTCCGCTGCCGCGCCACGGTCGGCGCGGTCGGCAACGCCGAGCAGTCCAACATCAACTGGGGCAAGGCCGGGCGCAACCGCTGGAAGGGGAAGCGTCCGACCGTCCGCGGTGTTGCCATGAACCCGATCGACCACCCGCACGGTGGTGGTGAGGGCAAGACGTCCGGTGGTCGCCACCCGGTGTCGCCGTGGGGCAAGCCCGAGGGCCGTACCCGCAACCCCAACAAGGCGAGCAACCGCCAGATCGTCCGCCGCCGCAAGTCCGGCAAGAAGCGCTGAGCAGGAGCGAAGTAGAAGATGCCACGCAGCCTGAAGAAGGGCCCGTTCGTCGACGACCACCTGGCCAAGAAGGTCGAGGTGCAGAACACGCGGGGGACCAAGAACGTCATCCGCACCTGGTCGCGTCGCTCGATGATCGTGCCCGACATGCTCGGCCACACGATCGCGGTGCACGACGGCCGCAAGCACGTCCCGGTCTTCGTGACCGAGGCGATGGTCGGTCACAAGCTGGGCGAGTTCGCGCCCACCCGTACCTTCCGCGGCCACGTCAAGGACGACCGGAAGGCGCGCCGCCGCTGAGCGGCGGGCGCAGAGGAGAAGAGCACTCATGAGCAAGGACAAGGACTCCCGCCCGAGCCGGCGCAAGGCGCTGCTCGGCGACCGTCCGGGGTCGTACGCGATCGCGAAGCAGGTCCGCATCTCCGCGACCAAGAGCCGCCGGGTCGTCGACCTGGTGCGCGGCATGGACGTGAACGCGGCCCTGGACACCCTCAAGTTCGCGCCGCAGGCCGCGAGCGAGCCGGTCTACAAGGTCGTCGCGAGCGCGGCGGCCAACGCGGAGCAGACGCACAACCTGCGCCGCGACGACCTGTTCATCTCGGCCGCGTTCGTGGACGAGGGCGTCACCATGCGCCGCATCCGCCCGCGGGCGAAGGGGAGCGCGAGCCGCATCCTCAAGCGGAGCAGCCACATCACCGTCGTCGTCGAGCCCAAGACCAAGGAGGCCTGAGCATGGGGCAGAAGATCCAGCCGTACGGCTTCCGTCTGGGCATCAGCACCGACCACAAGAGCCGCTGGTACACCGACAAGGCGTACAAGGAGTACATCGGCGAGGACATCAAGGTCCGCGCGATGCTCACCAAGACCCTCGAGCGGGCCGGCATCTCCTCGGTGGAGATCGAGCGCACCCGTGACCGGGTCCGCGTGGACATCTACACCGCGCGTCCGGGCATCGTCATCGGCCGCAACGGCGCCGAGGCGGAGCGCGTGCGCGGCGAGCTCGAGAAGCTCACGGGCAAGCAGGTCCAGCTGAACATCCTCGAGGTCAAGAACCCCGAGACCGACGCACAGCTCGTCGCGCAGGGCGTGGCCGAGCAGCTCGCCTCGCGCGTGCAGTTCCGCCGCGCGATGCGCAAGGCGCAGCAGTCGGCCATGCGCTCCGGTGCCGCCAAGGGCATCCGGATCCAGTGCTCCGGCCGTCTGGGCGGCGCCGAGATGAGCCGCTCGGAGTTCTACCGCGAGGGCCAGGTGCCGCTGCACACGCTGCGCGCCGACATCGACTACGGCTTCTTCGAGGCCAAGACCACCTTCGGCCGCATCGGCGTGAAGGTCTGGATCTACAAGGGCGACGTCTCGGGCACCCGCACCGAGCGCGCGGCCCAGAAGGCGGCCCGCAACGCCGCCGGCGGTCGTGGCCGTCCCGGCCGCGGCGACCGTCCCGGTCGCGGTGACCGTCCGGCCCGCGGCGACCGTCCCGAGCGCGGTGGCGCACGCCGTCGCGACGACGCCCCGGCCGAGGCCGTGTCCGCCGGTGCCACGGCCGACGCGGGTGCGGCTCCGAGCACGCAGGAGGCCTGAGCATGCTGATCCCTCGCAAGGTCAAGTTCCGCAAGCAGCACCACCCGAAGCGGACCGGTGCGGCCAAGGGCGGCACCTCGCTGGCGTTCGGCGAGTTCGGCATCCAGGCGGTCGAGGCCTCGTACCTCACCAACCGCCAGATCGAGTCCGCGCGTATCGCCATGACCCGCCACATCAAGCGTGGCGGCAAGGTCTGGATCAACGTCTACCCGGACCGCCCGCTCACCAAGAAGCCCGCCGAGACCCGCATGGGTTCCGGCAAGGGCTCGCCGGAGTGGTGGATCGCCAACATCAAGCCGGGCCGCGTGCTCTTCGAGCTGGCCGGCGTCGACGAAGAGGTGGCTCGTGAGGCGATGCGCCTGGCGATCCACAAGCTGCCGATGAAGGCGCGCTTCATCAAGCGCGAAGCAGGTGACATCTGATGGCCAAGGGACTGACCGCCGCCGAGCTGCGCGGCCTGTCGCGCAGCGAGCTGGACCGCAAGGTCGGCGAGCTGAAGGAGGAGCTCTTCGGGCTCCGCTTCTCCAACGCCACCGGGCAGCTGGAGAGCCACGGCCGCCTGCGCGCCGTGCGCAAGGACATCGCCCGGATCTACACCGTGCTCACCGAGCGCGAGCTCGGGATCACGACCGATCCCGACGCAGAGGTTGCCGAGGAAGTGAACGCATGAGCGAGACGACGAACGAGACCGTCGAGGCCTCGACGACCGAGCGCAGCGCGCGCAAGGTCCGCGAGGGCTACGTGGTCAGCGACAAGATGGACAAGACCGTCGTGGTCGCCGTCGAGGACCGGGTCAAGCACCGCCTCTACGGCAAGGTCCTCCGTCAGAGCGTGCGGCTGAAGGCCCACGACGAGGCGAACAGCGCCGGCGTGGGCGACCGCGTCCGGATCATGGAGACCCGGCCCCTCAGCGCCACCAAGCGCTGGCGGCTCGTGGAGATCCTCGAGAAGGCGAAGTAAGGCAGACAGCCTTCTCACAGCAGGACCAGCAAGGCCCCCGGCTCGTACGGGCTGAGGGCACGAGTTCCACCAGGCCCGCGAGGGAACCGGTGAGACAACCAGGAGACAGCAGATGATCCAGCAGGAGTCGCGGCTCAAGGTCGCCGACAACACGGGTGCCAAGGAGATCTTGTGCATCCGCGTGCTCGGCGGGTCCGGTCGTCGCTACGCCGGCATCGGCGACGTCATCGTCGCCACCGTCAAGGACGCCATCCCCGGCGGCAACGTCAAGAAGGGCGACGTCGTCAAGGCGGTCGTCGTGCGCACCGTCAAGGAGAACCGTCGCGGCGACGGGTCGTACATCAAGTTCGACGAGAACGCCGCCGTGATCCTCCGTGCCGACGGCGCCGAGCCGCGCGGCACCCGCATCTTCGGCCCGGTCGGCCGTGAGCTCCGCGAGAAGCGCTTCATGCGCATCATCTCGCTCGCCCCGGAGGTGATCTGACATGGCACGGACGTCCACCAAGCCGACGAAGAGCGTCAAGCTGCACGTGCGCAAGGGTGACCGCGTCAAGGTCATCGCCGGCAAGGACAAGGGCCTGGTCGGTGAGGTCCTCGCGACCCAGCCCGAGCGTGGCACCGTGACCGTCGCCGGCGTGAACATCGTCAAGCGCCACCTCAAGGACAGCTCGGCCCAGCCGCAGTCGCGCCAGACCACGAAGGGCGGCATCGTCTCCTCCGAGGCGCCGGTGCACGCGTCCAACGTGCAGCTGGTCGTCAAGAACGGCGACGGCGACGAGGTCGTGACCCGCGTGGGCTACGAGCGCGTCGAGGTGACCAAGCGCCGTCCCGACGGCAGCGAGTACAAGTCGACCCGCAGCATGCGGATCGCCCGGGTGACCGGGGAGGAGATCTGATGACCACCACCGCCGCCGAGGAGACCCAGGAGCGCACGGCTCGTCCGGTGCCCCGGCTCAAGCAGCGCTACCGCGACGAGATCGCGCCCGCGCTGAACACCGAGTTCGGCTTCGCCAACGTCATGCAGATCCCGCGCCTGGTCAAGGTTGTCGTGAACATGGGTGTCGGCGACGCCGCCCGTGACTCGAAGCTGATCGACGGGGCGACCCGCGACCTGGCCGCGATCACCGGCCAGAAGCCGCAGGTGACCCGGGCCCGCAAGTCCATCGCCCAGTTCAAGCTGCGCGAGGGCATGCCGATCGGTGCGCACGTCACGCTGCGCGGCGACCGCATGTGGGAGTTCGCGGACCGTCTGGTCAGCCTCGCGCTGCCCCGTATCCGTGACTTCCGCGGCCTCTCGCCGAAGCAGTTCGACGGCAACGGGAACTACACCTTCGGCCTCAACGAGCAGGTCATGTTCCACGAGATCGACCCGGACCGGATCGACCGCACGCGCGGCATGGACATCACCTTCGTGACGACCGCCACGACCGACGAGCAGGGCCGGGCCCTGCTGCGCGGCCTCGGCTTCCCCTTCCGGACCAACTGAGGAACAAGACAGATGGCGAAGACAGCACTCAAGGTCAAGCAGGCCCGCAAGCCCAAGTTCGCGGTCCGCGCGTACACCCGTTGCCAGAAGTGCGGCCGGCCGCGCGCGGTCTACCGCAAGTTCGGCCTGTGCCGGATCTGCTTCCGCGACATGTCGCACAAGGGCGAGCTCCCCGGCATCACCAAGTCCTCCTGGTGACCAGGGCCCCTCAGCGGGCCCGGGCACCGATCCCACGCTGCAGGTCCCTCGGTGAGGGAAACCGCGCGAGAAAGAAGCAGCACCCATGACCATGACAGACCCGATCGCGGACATGCTGACCCGCGTCCGGAACGCCTCGCAGGCGTTCCACGACACGGCGACCATGCCCAGCAGCACCATCAAGGTCGGCATCGCCGAGATCCTCACGTCCGAGGGCTACATCGCGGGCTACGAGGTCAACGAGCCCGCCGAGGGCGAGGTCGGCCGCACGCTGTCGATCACGCTCAAGTACGGGACCAACCGGGAGCGGGCCATCGCCGGCGTCCGGCGCGTGTCCAAGCCCGGCCTGCGCGTGTACGCGAAGTCCACCGGTCTGCCCAAGGTTCTCGGTGGCCTGGGGATCGCGATCATCTCGACCTCCCAGGGGCTGCTGACCGACCGTCAGGCCCACCGCAGCGGCGTCGGCGGCGAAGTCGTCGCCTACGTCTGGTGACCCGGCGAGCCACGGAGAGTAGGTAAAGAGATGTCCCGCATCGGCAGGCTGCCGGTCCCCGTCCCGTCCGGCGTCGAAGTGACCCTGGACGGCCAGCACGTCGAGGTGAAGGGCCCGAAGGGCACCCTCAACCACGTCGTCGCCCAGCCCATCACCATCGCGCGCGCCGAGAACGGCGAGCTCGAGGTGAGCCGCCCCGACGACGAGCGCGTGAGCCGCTCGCTGCACGGCCTGACCCGCACCCTGGTGGCCAACATGGTCCAGGGCGTGACGGCCGGCTACGAGAAGAAGCTCGAGATCCGCGGCGTCGGCTACCGCGTCGTGGCCAAGGGTCCGACGCAGCTCGAGTTCGCGCTCGGCTACAGCCACCCCGTGAACGTGACCGCCCCCGAGGGCATCACGTTCAACGTCGAGGCGCCGACCCGCTTCTCGGTCATCGGCATCGACAAGCAGCAGGTGGGCGAGGTCGCCGCGAACATCCGCAAGCTGCGCAAGCCGGAGCCCTACAAGGGCAAGGGCGTGCGCTACGTGGGCGAGCACGTCCGCATGAAGGCCGGAAAGGCTGGTAAGTGATGGCTGTCTCGCTGTCGCAGCACAAGGGCACCGCGGCCAAGACGCGTTCACGCCTGCGTCGTCAGGTCCGGGGTCGCAAGAAGATCTTCGGTGCGCCCGACCGCCCGCGGCTGGTCGTCACCCGTTCGGCCCGCCACATCACCGCCCAGGTGATCGACGACGTCGCCGGCCGCACGCTGGCGTACGCCTCGACGATGGAGGGTGACCTCCGGGGCACCGAGGGTGACAAGTCGGCCAAGGCGCGCCAGGTCGGCGAACTCGTCGCCTCCCGCGCCAAGGCGGCTGGTGTCGAGCAGGTCGTCTTCGACCGCGCCGGCAACAAGTACCACGGACGGATCGCGGCCCTGGCCGACGCCGCCCGCGAAGCCGGCCTCGGCTTCTGACCGGCACGGCTTCGTAGGAATCAGGAAGAGGGAAGTCAGATGAGTGGAACCCAGCGCCGCGGAGGCGGCCAGGGCGGCGACCGTCGTGGCGGCGGCCGTGACGGCGGCCGCGGTGGGCCTGCCGAGAAGAGCAACTACATCGAGCGCGTCGTCGCCATCAACCGGGTGGCGAAGGTCGTGAAGGGTGGTCGCCGCTTCAGCTTCACCGCGCTGGTCGTGGTGGGCGACGGCGACGGCACCGTGGGTGTCGGCTACGGCAAGGCCAAGGAGGTGCCCGCGGCGATCGCCAAGGGTGTCGAGGAGGCCAAGAAGCACTTCTTCGCCGTCCCGCGCATCCAGGGCACCATCCCGCACCCCGTGCAGGGTGAGAAGGCGGCCGGTGTGGTCATGCTGCGTCCGGCGTCGCCCGGTACCGGTGTGATCGCGGGCGGTTCGGCCCGTGCGGTGCTCGAGTGCGCCGGCGTGCACGACGTGCTCGCCAAGTCGCTCGGCTCGGCCAACGCCATCAACGTGGTCCACGCGACCGTCGCGGCGTTGCAGGGGCTCGAGCAGCCCGAGCAGGTCGCCCGTCGTCGTGGGCTGTCCGTCGAGCAGGTCACGCCCGCCGCGATCCTGCGGGCCCGCGAGGCGGTGACCACGTCGTGACGCAGCTCCTGGTCCGTCAGATCCGCAGCAGCGTCGGCGGCAAGCAGAACCAGCGCGACACGCTCCGGACCCTCGGCCTGCGCAAGATCGGGGACTCCTCGGTCCGCGAGGACCGGCCCGAGGTCCGCGGCATGATCAGCACGGTCGCCCACCTGGTGACCGTCGAGGAGGTGAGCTGACATGGCTCTCAAGGTCCACCACCTGCGCCCGGCCCCGGGCGCGAAGACGGCCAAGACCCGCGTGGGTCGAGGCGAGGGCGGCAAGGGCGGCAAGACCGCCGGCCGTGGCACCAAGGGCACGGGCGCTCGCAAGGGCACCCCGGCCAACTTCGAGGGCGGGCAGATGCCGCTCCAGATGCGGCTGCCCAAGCTGCGCGGGTTCAAGAACCCGTTCCGCGTCGAGTACCAGGTCGTGAACCTGGACCGGCTCGGCAGCCTGTTCCCGCAGGGCGGCACCGTGGGCGTCGACGAGCTCGTCGCCGCCGGGGCGGTCCGCTCGGGGCACCCCGTCAAGGTCCTCGGCAGCGGGGAGATCAGCGTGCCCGTGCAGGTCAGCGCCCACGCGTTCTCCGGCAGCGCGAAGGACAAGATCGCGGCTGCCGGTGGGAGCACCACCCAGCTGTGACGAACGTCCGGACCCCGTGACCCGGGGGCCGGAACCGGTCCGAAGGGCCGCCCGCGTACCTGCGGGCGGCCCTTCGGTGTCCCCGGGGGCCCACGGGTGCTCGCGGAACGGGCGGGCCCTGAGCGGATTCTCAGCGCTCCAGGTCTTCCCCTGGCGGGGCCGATGACGTTGACTTCTCAACCACCGGCCCACGACCACGAGGAACGCCATGACAGAGCCGTCCCGCCCCTCCGTACGCCGCCCGTCCCGCCTCGCCACCGGTCTCCGGCGCGCGGTCGTGGGGCTTACCACGCTCGGCCTGGGCGCCGGCCTGGTGCTCGTGGGGGCCGACGCCGCCTCCGCGAAGCCGAAGCACGACCACGGCGCTCCCGGTCCGGCCTCCATCGCCCTGCCCATCGGCTTCCAGCCCGAGGGCATCGCCGTCAAGGGCACGAAGGTCTACTCCGGCTCGCGGGCCACCGGCGACATCTACGTCGCCGACCTGCGCACCGGGAACGGCCGGGTCCTGTCCAAGGGCCCGGGCACGCCGTCGCTGGGGCTGAAGGTCGACGGCCGACGCCTCTGGGTGGCCGGCGGCGCAGCCGGGGACGCCCGGGTCCTCGACACCCGTACCGGGAAGGTGCTCGCGAGCATCACGCTCGCGCAGGACGTCAGCACGGAGAAGCCGTCGTTCGTCAACGACGAGGTCCTCGCCGGCCGGTACGTGTGGTTCACCGACTCCGTGCGCCCGCAGCTCTACCGGGTCGACCGCCGCCACCCGCGGCGCGTCACGACCGTCGACCTGACCGGCGACTGGAAGCAGACCGCGGGGACGAACGCCAACGGCATCGTCCGCACGCCCGACGGCACCGCGCTGCTGGTCGTCAAGTCCGACACCGGGCAGCTGTTCCGGGTCGACCCGAGGACGGGCGTCGCCACGGTCGTCGACCTCGGCGGGTACGCCCTCACCGCCGGCGACGGGCTGCTGCTCAAGGGCCGCACGCTGTACGCGGTCCAGAACCGCCTCGACAAGATCGCCGTCGTCGTGCTGAACCAGGCCGGCACGCGGGGCGAGCTCCGGCGCACCATCACCAGCCCGGCCTTCGACGTGCCCAGCACGGTGGCCCGCGCGGGCAAGTACCTGTACCTCCCCAACGCCCGCTTCACCGCCACCGGTGAGCCGGCGACGCTCGCGTACAGCATCAACCGCGTGAAGGCGTAGCTCGGTCCTCGCTCCGCCCGGACGCGTTCGGTGCTCCGACCCGGCGCACGCTCCCTCTGTCCTCGCTCCGCTCGGACGCGGTCGGTGCTCTGACCCGGCGCCTTCCTCCCTCGCTCGCAGGAAGAAGAACGTGTCCTGCTCGCTCGGTCGTCCAGGCGCCGGCGCACCGACCGGCTGCGGGCCGTCGCTGAGGCGAGCCCTCCACGAGGCGCACCCCGCTGATGGGTGCGCCTCGTGCGCGTCCGAAAGGTCCTCTCGTCGAGGATGAGGGGAGCAGGTCAATCGCTTGATAGTCTCGGGCGGTCCTGAGGCGCGCGTACCCTCGCCAGGACGCTCGCGACTTGAAAGGGAGGGCCGGAGTGCTTTCCGCGTTCGCCAACGCCTTCCGGACCCCGGACCTGCGCAAGAAGATCCTCTTCACGCTCGGGATCCTGGCCATCTTCCGGCTCGGCTCGATCATCCCGACGCCCAACGTCAACGCCGCCCAGGTGAACCTGTGCCTGCGGCAGGCGACGTCCGGCGACCAGCAGGGTCTCTACTCGCTGATCAACCTCTTCTCGGGCGGGGCGCTGCTCCAGCTCGCCATCTTCGCGCTCGGGATCATGCCGTACATCACGGCGAGCATCATCCTGCAGCTGCTCACCGTCGTGATCCCGCGGCTGGAGGCCCTCAAGAAGGAGGGCCAGTCCGGCCAGACGAAGATCACGCAGTACACGCGGTACCTGACCCTGGTCCTCGCGCTGCTGAACTCGACGGCGTTCGTCACGGTGGCGGTCAACGACCGGCTCTTCACCGGCTGCACCGGCATCGTCTACGACAAGGGCTACTTCCCGGTCATCGTCATGATCCTGACGATGACGGCCGGCACCAGCGTCATCATGTGGCTCGGCGAGCTCGTGACCGAGCGCGGCGTCGGCAACGGCATGTCGGTCCTGATCTTCACCCAGATCGCGGCCACCTTCCCGTCGGCCCTGTGGAGCCTCAAGGTGGCCCGCCCGGGTCAGCAGGGCTGGGTCGTCTTCCTGCTCGTCATCGCCCTCGGCCTGCTGGTCATGGTCGGCGTCATCTTCGTCGAGCAGTCGCAGCGCCGGATCCCGGTGCAGTACGCCAAGCGCATGGTCGGGCGGCGGATGTTCGGCGGCACCACGACGTACATCCCCATCAAGGTCAACCAGGCCGGCGTCATCCCGGTCATCTTCGCCAGCTCGCTGCTCTACCTGCCGGCGCTCTACGCGCAGTTCCGGCCGGAGGACCGCTTCTCGAGCTGGATCTCGGGGCACTTCGTCAAGGGCGACCACCCGATCTACATGGTGACGTTCTTCGTGCTGATCGTGTTCTTCGCCTACTTCTACGTCGCGATCACCTTCAACCCCGAAGAGGTCGCCGACAACATGAAGAAGTACGGCGGCTTCATCCCCGGCATCCGGGCCGGCAAGCCGACCGAGAACTACCTCGCGTTCGTGCTGTCGCGTCTCACCCTGCCGGGTGCTCTCTACCTCGGACTGATCGCACTGCTGCCGTCGGTCGCGTTCATCTTCTTGAACGCCAACCAGAACTTCCCCTTCGGCGGTACGTCGATCCTCATCATCGTCGGCGTCGGCCTCGACACGGTGAAGCAGATCGAGTCGCAGCTGCAGCAACGCAACTACGAAGGGTTCCTCCGCTGATGCACCTGTTGATCATGGGGCCGCCCGGCGCCGGCAAGGGCACGCAGGCCGGCCGCATCGGCGAGCACTACAAGATCCCGGCGATCTCCACGGGCGACATGTTCCGGGCGATGCGCGACTCCGACACCCCGCTCGCGCGGCAGGTGCAGGACATCATGGCGTCCGGCGCGTACGTGCCCGACGACGTCACCAACCAGGTCGTGGCCGACCGGCTCGTCGCCGACGACTGCGCCGGCGGGTTCCTGCTCGACGGCTACCCCCGGACGCTGGACCAGGTGGCGTTCCTCGACGGCGTCCTCAAGGAGGCCGACTGCGAGCTCGACGCCGTCGTGTCCCTGGCGGTCGACCCCGACGAGCTCGTCGCCCGGCTGACGCGGCGCAGCGCGACCGACGGCCGGGCCGACGACAGCCCCGAGGCCATCCGGACGCGGCAGCAGGTCTACGTCGACCAGACCGCACCGCTGCTCGAGGTCTACCGGCAACGCGGGCTGCTCGTCGAGGTCGACGGTCTCGGCGAGGTCGACGAGGTCACGCGGCGGTTGTTCTCCGCGCTCGACCGCCACGCCGGCAGCACGCCGGCCACCAGCGCGTCCTGATCCCGCGCGCCCAGCGCCTGCGATGAGCGGCCGACCCGGCCCGAAGTCCGCCGACGAGGTCCGGCTGATGCGCCGCGCCGGCCTGGTCGTCGCGCAGGCCCTCGAGGCCGTCGTCGCGCAGGTGCACCCGGGCGTGACCACCCGGGAGCTCGACGCCGTCGCCGCCGCGGTCATCGCCGGGGCCGGCGCCTCCCCGTCCTTCCTCGGCTACGGCGCCGACGAGGACCGGCCCGGCTTCCCCGGCGTGCTCTGCCTCTCCGTCGGCGAGGAGGTCGTGCACGGCATCCCGGGCGAGCGCGAGCTGCGGGACGGCGACCTGCTGTCCGTCGACTGCGGCGCGATCGTCGACGGCTGGCACGGCGACGCCGCCGTGAGCGTGGTGGTCGGGGCGGACGAACCGCCGGCCGACGTCGTGGGACTGGTCGAGACGACCCGGACCGCGCTGTGGCACGGGATCGCGGCGCTGCGGCCGGGCGGGCGGATCGGCGACGTCGCGGTCGCCGTGGAGCAGGCCGTCCGGGCGGCCGGGTCGTACGGGATCGTCGACGACTACGTCGGGCACGGCATCGGGACGGCCATGCACGAGGACCCCGACGTTCCCAACCGGTTGCCGTCCGGCCCGCTGGCCCGGCTCCGCGGCCGCGGCGGCCGGGTCGTGCCCGGGACGGTCCTGGCGGTTGAGCCGATGCTCACCCTCGGCGCGCCGGAGACGCACGAGCTCGACGACGGCTGGACCGCGGTCACCGACGACGGCAGCCTGGCCTGCCACTTCGAGCACACGGTCGCGGTCACGCCCGGTGGGCTCTGGGTGCTGACGGCCGCCGACGGCGGCGAGGCGGCGCTGGGCGCGCTCGGCGCGCCCTACGCCCCGCTCTGACCCCGCCGAGGGGCTGCGAACTGTCGGTGGGTCCCGGTAGTTTCGGGCCATGACGCTGGCGACGGACGACGACGTCTTCACCGCAGCGGTCGAGCCGCTCCGCGGCGAGCTGACCGCGCACTGCTACCGCATGCTCGGCTCGGTCCACGACGCCGAGGACCTGGTCCAGGAGACCTACATCCGGGCCTGGCGCTCGTACGGCAAGTTCGAGGGCCGGTCCTCGCTGCGCACCTGGATGTACAAGATCGCGACGAACGTCTGCCTCACCGCGCTCGACGGGCGGGCCCGCCGGCCGATGCCGACCGGTCTCGGCCAGCCCGCCGCCGACCCGCGGGGCGCGCTCGAGTCGCGACCCGAGGTCACCTGGCTGGAGCCGCTCCCGGACTCCGTGGTCTGGGGCGGGCGCCCCGACGACCCCGAGGCCGCGACGCTCGACCGGGAGGGCGTGCGGCTCGCCTTCGTGGCGGCCCTGCAGCACCTCACGCCGCCGCAGCGGGCGGCGGTCGTGCTCTTCGACGTGCTCGGCATGCAGGCCAGCGAGGTCGCCGAGCTCCTCGACACCTCGGTCGCGGCCGTGAACAGCAGCCTCCAGCGCGCACGGGCCCACCTGGCGAAGCTCGACCCCGAGGAGGAGCGGGCCAGCGCGCGCACGCTCGACGACGCCCGCAAGCGCAGCCTGCTGGCGCAGTACGTCGACGCCTTCGAGCGCTACGACATCCCCCGCATCGTGGCGCTGCTCAGCGCGGACGCGGTGTGGGAGATGCCGCCCTTCACCGGCTGGTACGCCGGCGCGGAGGCCATCGGCGACCTCATCAGGAGCAACTGCCCGGCCGAGCAGGCCGGCGACCAGATCCTCGTCGAGACCTCGGCCAACGGGGGACCCGCGTTCGCGCTCTACATGCGCGACCCGTCCGACGGGGTGCACCGGGCCTTCCAGCTGCAGGTCCCCACGGTGGGGGTCGACGGCGTGACGCACGTGTCGGTGTTCTTCGACCCGGGCCTCTTCGCCCGGTTCGGCCTGCCCGAGGAGCTCCCCGCGGAGCACCGGGCGCGGGCGGAGGCCCTGCTCGCCACCGGTGGGGGATCCTGCTCGCAGTAGCCTGAGGGCGTGTCCGAGCTGCCGATCTCGTCGCCGTACCGGAGCCGGCCCGACGCGCCGGTGACCGACACCGAGCGCGAGCAGCTGAACGCGCGGCTCAACCAGGCGTACACCGACGGGCGCTTGGACGCCGACGACTACCAGGCCCGCCTCGACACCCTGTTCGGCGCGATCACGCTCGGTCAGCTCGTCCCCGTCGTCGACGGGCTGCCGCCGGCGGCGACCTACGACAGCCCCGCCCTGGTCCCCAGCGGCGGTGGCGCACCGGGCGAGCTGTCGCCGGCGCGTGACGCCCGCGGGGTGTCGCTGGGCGTCGTCGTCGGGGTGACCGGCGTCGTCGTGGTCCTGGCGATCCTGTTCCTGGTGCTCTTCGGCCTCGTCTGAACCGCTTCGACGCCAGGTTCACCCGGACGAGGCCCTGACGCCGGTCCGGGCACACCCCTGGACCTTCCCGTGCGACGGGTCACTGTTTGACCGACGTGGGATGCGGGAACGGTCGCGCCCACTAAGATTCGGCCGTGGCCAGGCAGGACTCGCACGCGAAGATCGCGGAGCACGTGCAGCGGCTCGGCGAGAAGCACCCGCCGATCCCGCTCGACTCCGTCGACCGCACCATCCACGACGCCGAGGCCGTGAAGGCCCGCTTCGGCCACACCATCGACTACCTGGCGCGCGTCGAGCTCGAGGTCGACCGCAACGTGCTCGAGCTGCTGGTGCTGCTCCCCGACGTCGACGACACCAACAAGATCTTCTACTCCGACGTCTGGCAGCCGCAGGAGATCCAGCACGGCCTGATCCTGGACCGGCTGCAGACCGACCTCGGCCGCGAGCCGGCCGCCCCGCACATGGACGTGTCGTTCAAGATCAAGATCCTGGGTGCGCTGGCGAACCTCAAGCCCATCCAGGAGGTCGCCAAGCTCATGTACTTCCTGACCGGGGCGAGCACCGAGCGGCAGGCCGTGCTGGCGTACAACCAGATCAGCGCCGGGCTGAAGGAGATGGGCGAGACGGCCATCGCCGAGACGATCATCAACCCGATCAAGCAGCAGGAACCGGGCCACTTCGCCTTCTACAACATGTCCGCCTCGGCGATGGTCAGCGACCGGGTCCTCAAGCCGTGGCAGCTGTTCCTCGCCCGGGTGCTGCGCGAGCGCAGCTACGGGCTCGTCGGCACCAACGGCCGTCCCGACCACAAGGCCGCGATGGGCCGGGTCGCGCACGACCTCGGCATCGACGCCGACCTCGAGGGGTACGCCCGCGAGATCGGCCGCGTGGAGCAGCGGCTGCTGTGGGCCCACCGGCAGGGCATGCCCTTCCCGCCGTACATCCTCAAGGCCCTGCGCGAGAGCGTCGACCTGTACCGCGAGCGCGGCTTCGGGCCCGCCACGGCCTGACACGAGCCCGTCACGCCGCAGCCCTAGGCTGCGGCCCATGATCGACAGCGACCTGGAGGCGGCGGGCGTCCGCACCGTCCTCGGCACCATGGTGAACGCCGGGGGCCTGGTGCTGGCCAAGATCGTGCCGCTGGGCCGCCTGGACGCCTTCGCCACCTCGGGCGTGGGCGCGGCGCCCGTCTGGGACGTCTACACCGCCGACGGCGCCATCGCCTTCACCGACTCCATCACCGCCGTCGGCGACCGCCGCCTCCGCGTCGACCCCGAGGCGCTGGCCCTGCTCGACGGCGGGCTGGCCTGGGGACCGCTCGACCTGGTCACGCAGGACGGGTCGCCGGCGCCGAGCTGCCCGCGGACCACCCTGCGCAGGGTCACCGACCGGCTGGCCGCCGCCGGGCTGGAGGCCCGGGTGGGTCACGAGCTCGAGCTCGTCCTCGTCCAGCCCGACGGCTCGGCGCTCGAGACGGGCTCGTGGGTCCCGTACGGGGCGACGGGGCTGCTCGACCACGCCGCGCTCGTCGACGACCTGGTGAGCGCCCTGACGCGGGCCGGCGTGCCGCCCGAGCAGGTCCACGCCGAGTACGGCCGCCAGCAGCTCGAGCTGTCGCTGCCGCCGGCCGACCCGGTGCGTGCGGCCGACTCCGTCGTGCTCGCCCGTGTCGTGATCGGGCAGGTCACCCGCCGCCACGGGGTCCGCGCCTCCTTCTCGCCGACCCCGTTCCCGGGCTCGGTCGGCAGCGGCGCGCACCAGCACCTGTCCCTGACCCGCGACGGGGTCCCGCTGCTGTCCGGCGGCACCGGGCCGCACGGGCTGACCGCCGAGGGCGGGTCGGTGATCGGGGCGCTGGTCGCCGGGCTGCCGGAGGCGCAGGGGCTCCTCGGCGGGTCGGTGCTGTCGGGGTCACGGCTCGCGCCGGGCGGCTGGTCCGGGGCGTTCCGCTGCTGGGGGACCGAGAACCGCGAGGCCGCCGTGCGCTACCTCGAGGCCCGCGCGGGCAACCCGCACGGGGCGAACGTCGAGGTCAAGATCATCGACCCGTCCGCCTGCGTCTACCTCGCCTCGGCGGTGCTGCTCGCGCTCGCCCTGGACGGCGTGGAGCGCGGGGCGGACCTGCCGGCCGAGGTCGTCGACGACCCGAGCACGGTGCCGGAGGCCGGGCGTGCGGCCGCGGGCCTGGAGGTCCTGCCGACCGACCTCGACGTCGTCCTCGACGCCCTCGACGACTCGGCGCTGGTGCGCCGGCTCCTCGGTGACGCGGTGGTCGACGCGACGGTCGCGGTGCACCGCCTCGAGCGGCGGACGTTCGCCGGCCTCGCGGTCGAGGACGTGGCCGCGCGGCTGCGGCTGGCGTGGTCGGCATGACCGCCGACGACCGGGCGCTCCGGGCGCTGACCGAGCACGTCGAGCAGGTCGCCCTCGTCGACCACCACGTGCACGGGACGTGGGCCGAGGACGGCGACCCCGTGGCGCTGGCGAACGCGCTCAACGAGGCCGACACCGAACCGCTGGCCGACCCGGCCACCGCCTGGGACACCCAGCTCGGGTTCGCGGTCCGTCGCTGGTGCGCACCGTTGCTCGACCTCGAGCCGCACGCGTCCGTGGCCGCGTACACCGCCCGGCGCGCCGAGCTCGGCGAGCCCGAGGTCGCCCGCCGGCTGCTGGGGGCGGCGGGCGTGGACGCGTGGTTCGTCGACACCGGCTGGAGCACCGGCCTGACGAGCCCGGACGGGCTGGCCGCGCTGGGCGGCGGGACCGCGTACGAGGTCGCCCGGCTCGAGACCCTGGCCGAGCGGCTGCTGCCGACCCTCGACGACCCCGGCGACCTCGCCGAGACGTTCGCCGCGCACGTCGAGGAGACGGCCGCGACGAGCGTCGGCTTCAAGTCCGTGATCGCCTACCGCTGCGGCTTCGGGGTCGACCTGGACCCACCGGCGCCCCGCGCCGTGGCGGAGGCGGCCCGCCGGTGGGCCGACGGCGTGCGCGACGGCCGTGCGCCGCGGCTCGACGACCCCACGCTCATCGTGTCCGGCCTGTACGCGGCGCTGCGCACGCGACGCCCGCTCCAGCTGCACGTCGGCTTCGGGGACCGTGACCTCGACCTCGCCGCGGTCGACCCGCTGCTCCTCACGCCCCTGCTGCGCCGCCCGGAGGTCCGGGGCGTCCCGGTGATGCTGCTGCACTGCTACCCCTACGAGCGCGCGGCCGGCTACCTCGCGCAGGCGTTCGCCGAGGTGCACCTCGACGTCGGGCTGACCACGCACTTCCTCGGAGCCCGCGGGGTCGGCGCGGTCGCCCGGTCCCTCGAGCTCGCGCCCTTCGGCAAGGTCCTCTACTCCTCCGACGCGGCGGGGCCGGCGGAGCTCCACCTCCTCGGCGCCCGGCTGTGGCGCAACGCCTTCGCCACGGTCGCGGGCGGCTGGGTCTCGTCGGGGGAGTGGTCGCTCGACGACGCGGTCCGGGTCGCCTCGATGGTCGGCCGGGACAACGCCCGCCGCGTCTACCTGGGCGTCGACCTCTGATCTTCGACAGAAGTCGAAACCCGTCCGCGGGCCCTGCGACCCCTGTCGGGTGACTTCGGGGGCGCGAGACGATGGAATGGTCAGTGCCGGCCCGACCAGCGTGACCGGCGTCGTCGAGAGGTCGAGGAGCGACGTGGACGCGATCACCCAGGTGCCGGCCCCGGTCAACGAGCCGGTGCACGACTACGCCCCGGGCAGCCCCGAGCGGGCCCGCCTGACCGAGGCGCTGAGCCGGATCGGCGGTGAGGTCACCGAGATCAGCCAGGTCGTCGGCGGCGAGCACAAGCCGGCGTCCGGCGACGCGTACGAGGTCGTGCAGCCGCACCGCCACAGCGCCGTGCTCGGGCGCTACGCCAGCAGCACCCACGCCGACGTGGCCGCCGCGATCGAGGCCTCGCAGGCCGCGGCGCCCGGCTGGCGCGCGCTGTCCTACGACGACCGCGCGGCGGTGTTCCTCCGGGCCGCCGACCTGCTGTGGGGCCCCTGGCGGGAGACGCTGGCGGCGGCCACCATGCTCGGTCAGTCGAAGACGGCCTACCAGGCCGAGATCGACACCCCGTGCGAGCTCATCGACTTCTGGCGCTTCAACGTCGGCTTCGGCCGCCAGATCCTCGCCGAGCAGCCCGTGTCGGGCGCCGGCGTCTGGAACCGGGTCGACCACCGCCCGCTCGAGGGCTTCGTCTACGCCATCACGCCCTTCAACTTCACCGCCATCGCCGGCAACCTGCCGACCGCGCCGGCGCTGATGGGCAACGTCGTGGTGTGGAAGCCGTCGCCGACCCAGGCGCTCTCGGCGTACCTCACCCTGCAGCTGCTCGAGGAGGCCGGGCTGCCCGCCGGTGTCATCAACCTCGTCCTCGGTGACGGCAAGGTCGTCTCCGAGGTCGCGCTGGCCGACCGCCGGCTGGCCGGCATCCACTTCACCGGCAGCACCAAGACCTTCCAGTGGCTGTGGCGCGAGGTCGGGCAGAACATCGACCGCTACGCGTCGTACCCGCGGCTGGTGGGCGAGACCGGCGGCAAGGACTTCGTCCTCGCGCACGCCTCGGCCGACCCCGAGGTGCTCACCACCGCGCTGATCCGCGGCGCCTTCGACTACCAGGGCCAGAAGTGCTCGGCCGCCTCGCGCGCCTTCGTCCCGCGCTCGGTGTGGTCGCGCATGGGCGACGACTTCCTCGACCAGGTCAAGGCCCTGCGCTACGGCGACGTGACCGACCTGTCGAACTTCGGCGGTGCGGTCATCGACCAGCGCTCGTTCGACAAGAACAAGGCCGCCATCGAGCGGGCCCGCGCCACCGCCGGCATCACCGTCGCGGCGGGCGGCGGGACCGACGACTCCGAGGGCTTCTTCGTCGAGCCGACCGTGCTGCTCGGCGAGGACCCGACCGACGCCGCCTTCTGCGACGAGTACTTCGGCCCGATCCTGTCGGTGCACGTCTACGAGGACGGCCCGACCGCCTTCGCCGACGTCATGCGCGTCATCGACACGGGCACGCCGTACGCGCTCACCGGCGCGGTCGTCGCCACCGACCGGACCGCGGTCGCCGAGGCGAGCGAGGGCCTGCGCTTCGCGGCCGGCAACTTCTACGTCAACGACAAGCCGACCGGTGCCGTCGTCGGTCAGCAGCCCTTCGGCGGCGGCCGCGCGTCGGGCACCAACGACAAGGCCGGCTCGGCGCAGAACCTGCTGCGCTGGACCTCCGCGCGCTCGATGAAGGAGACCTTCGTCCCGCCGCGCAGCCCCCGCTACCCGCACCAGGCGAAGGAGTCCTGACGTGGTGTCCTCCACGGCCGCCGGGCTGAACCCGAGCAGCGGTGCCCTCTCGCGCCTGCGTGACCGGGTCCCGGCCCTGGGCAACCCGCTGCGCCCGCTGCTGCTCGCGGCCGGGCGCTCGACGCTGCTGCGTCGCGTCGTGACGGCGCTGCCCGTGACCCGCTCCGTGGTGCGGCGCTACGTCCCCGGCGAGGGCCAGGACGCGGTCGTCGACGCGACGCGCGACATCCTCGCGTCGGGCCGGGCCATCAGCATCGACCACCTCGGCGAGGACACCTCCGACCCCGCGCAGGCGGAGGCGACGGTGCAGGCCTACCTCGCGCTGCTCGCGGCGTTCGGCCGCCTGGACGTCCCGGCCGGCCTGCCCGTGCCGGCGCTCGAGGTGTCGCTCAAGCTGTCAGCCCTCGGGCAGTTCCTGCCGCAGGACGGCCACGCCGTCGCCCTCGCCAACGCCCGGCGCATCTGCTCCGCCGCCGAGGCCGTCGGCGCCTGGGTGAACGTCGACGCCGAGGACCACACGACGACGGACTCGACCCTGTCGATCGTGCGCGAGCTCCGCGCCGACCACCCGAGCGTGGCGACGGTGCTGCAGGCCTACCTGCGCCGCACCGAGGACGACTGCCGCACGCTCGCCGGCGAGGGTTCGCGGATCCGCCTGTGCAAGGGCGCGTACGCCGAGCCGGCCGACGTGGCCTTCCAGCGCAGCGAGGAGGTGGACGACTCCTACCGTCGGTGCCTGGAGGTCCTCTTCACCGGCGACGGCTACCCGATGGTCGCCTCGCACGACCCGGCGATGATCGACGCCGCGCACGACCTCGCCCGCCGGACGGGCCGGGCCGACGACTCCTACGAGTTCCAGATGCTCTACGGCATCCGCGACGACGAGCAGCGCCGCCTGGCCGCCGACGGGCACACCGTCCGCGTCTACACCCCGTACGGCGACGAGTGGTACGGCTACTTCATGCGCCGCCTCGCGGAGCGCCCGGCGAACCTGCTGTTCTTCCTGCGCTCGCTGGTGCCCAGCCGCTCGCACTGAGCACTGCCTGTTCGCTGAGCCGGCCGGAGAGCACGCCGGGACGCTCCCTGGACTCGTCGAAGGGCCACGCAGTGGTCGGCGTTCTGGACGCCCACCTCGTCGAGGCCCTTCGGCGGCTCAGGGGGCGTTGCTGGCTCAGGGGGTGTCCGCGGCTCAGGCCGCCTCCGCGCGCCGGCGCGGGACGAGGGTCACCGGGACCGGCGCGCTCCGCACGATCTTGGAGGCGTGGGAGCCGAGGAAGAACCGGCTGACCGCCGAGCTGTTGGCGCCGACGGCCAGGACCTCGGTCGACGACCAGCCGACGTCGGCGATCGCGTCGGTCCAGGTCGGCCCCTGCCCGACGGCGACCTCCACGGAGCGCCCGGCCGCGCGGTCGACGTCGGCCTGCACGGCGTGGCGCCACTCCTCGAGCACCACCGACTCGGCCCCGGCCTCGACGCTGATGCCGACCTCGGGCCGTACGGCGAAGCACGCCACCCGGAAGGCCGCTCCCACCCGGTCGGCGACGGCTGCCGCGGCGGGCAGGAGGTCGCTCTCGGCGTCGGCACGCCCGAAGCCGACCGTGATGCGGTCCAGCCGTGCGGCCGGAGGCGCCACGAACCCGCGCGGTGCGAGCGAGAGGGGGACCGCCGAGCTGTGCAGGACGCGCTCGGCCACCCCGCCGAGGCTGACGCGGCCCAGGCCGCCCGAGGTCGCCGACCCGAGCACGACCGAGGTCGCCGACTCCTGCTCGACGACCTCGAGCAGGCCCGAGGACACCGACCGGGCCCGGTGGAGCCGGAACCGTGCGGCGAGGCCGGGCCCGACGACGGCGGCCGCCGACTCCAGGGCACCCTGCGCCTCGCGCTCCTGCACCTGCTGGAACTCGAGGTCGGCGCGGTAGGGGTTCGGCGGCCACGGCGTCGGCACCACGACGGCCACGCAGAGGTCGTCCGCCGTCGAGCGGGCGAGCAGCGCGCCGAGGTGCAGCCCGGCGTCGTCGCGCTCGCCGGGGGCGAGGCCGACGACGACGGTCACGGCCGGCCCGCCGCGCTCAGCGCCCTCATCGGGAGCCGGCCACCGCGGGCTGCGGCGTCACCACCACGTGGGTGACCGGCAGGTGGTGCTGCTCCCGGGCGCGCTCGACGACGTCGAAGCGCAGCCACGCCGACTGGTCCTCGGGCAACGTGCAGACCACCAGGCGGTCGGGGTGGAAGGACTCGACGGCCTCGGCCAGGGCCCGCAGCGGCCGGTAGTTCCCGAGCGAGCCGTCGGCCTCCAGGCCCTCGCCGCGCAGGATCTCCAGCGTCCGGTCGAGCCGGCGCTGCGCCGCCGCCGTCGTCGCGTCCCACACGAAGGCCGCGCCCTCGTGCATCGCCTGACCGGTGTCGATCGGGTTCGCCGGCACGCAGACGAAGTACCGGGCCTGGCGCTCGTGGTCGATCCGGCGCAGCTCGTCGAGCAGCTCGGCGCCGTTGACGGTCTCGTTGGCGAGGACGAGCACGCGCGTGGCGGGCGCGTCCGGCGTCGGCGCACCGGCCCGCCCCTGCTGCTCCCCGGGGGCCCGGCCCTGGAGCTTCTTGGACAGGAAGTAGAGGACGACCACGACCGCCCACGCCAGCAGGCTCAGCACGAGCTGCGGCCGCACCTTCTCGTTCACCCCCATCTGCACGAGGACGGCGAGGATCGCCACGACCACGACGATCGACAGCACCGGGAAGAGCCACATCTTCACCGTCAGCCCCTCCGAGCCGCTCCGGCGGCGCAGGACGATCTGGGAGATCGCGATCAGCAGGTAGACGAAGAGGATGACCGCGCCGGAGGAGTTCAGCAGGAACAGGAAGACCGTGTCCGGCGACACCGCCGCGGCGATGACGCAGAGGAAGCCGACGACGGTCGAGGCGAGGATCGCGTTGCGCGGGACGCCGCGCCCGGTCACCTCCATGAGCGCGGTCGGGGCCTCGCGGCGCGCGGCGAGCACGAAGAGCATCCGCGACGACGTGTAGAGCCCCGAGTTCAGGCACGACAGGACCGCCGTGAGCACGACGGCGTTCATGATGTGGTCCGCGTACGGGATCCCCATCACCTTGAACGCGGCGACGTAGGGCGAGGCGGCCAGGCCGGCGTCGTTCCAGGGCAGGATCACCGCGAGCAGGAAGATCGAGCCGACGAAGAAGATCGCGATGCGCAGGATGACCGAGTTCGTCGCCCGGGCGATCGACTTGCCGGGGTCGGGCGACTCGGCGGCGGCGATGGTCGCGACCTCGGCCCCGACCATCGAGAAGATGACGACCACGATGGCGGAGAAGATCGCGCCGGCCCCGAGCGGCAGGAAGCCGTCGTGGGCGGTGAGGTTGCTGAAGTCGAGGTCTTTGCCGGGCCAGGCGCCGAAGACGAACAGGCCGCCGAGCACCAGGAAGACGACGATGGCCGCGACCTTGATGCCGGCGAACCAGAACTCGAACTCCCCGAACGAGCCGACCGAGAACAGGTTGGTCGCCGTCATCAGCGTCATGAGGACCAGCGACATGAGCCAGAGCGGGACGCCGGGGAGCCAGTACTGGATGACCTTGGCGCCGGCGACCGCCTCGAAGCCGATGACGATGACCCAGAAGTACCAGTAGAGCCAGCCGACGCTGAAGCCCGCCCAGCCGCCGATCGCCTGGCGCGCGTAGTCGGCGAACGACCCCGTCGAGGGGTTCGCCGTCGCCATCTCGCCGAGCATCCGCATCACCAGGATGATCAGCACGCCGGTGATGGCGTAGCTGAGGAAGGCCGCGGGCCCCGCCTCGGAGATGACCGTGCCCGACCCGACGAACAGTCCGGCCCCGATCACCCCACCCATCGCGATCATGGTCAGGTGCCTCTGCTTGAGGCCCTTCTTCAGCTCCACCGGCGCTGCCTGCATGGCGACCTCTTCGGGGTCGGGCGGCTCGCCGAGCCGCAGGGACGGGGACGCGCTCGGTCGGCACCCTTCTGGCGCCGGCCTCCTCCTTCATCCCACGCCGGGCGTAGGAAGGGCAACAGGTGGGGCCGGACCGTACGAGGAATGGACTCACCGGGTGCGGCGTTGACGAGCCTGCAGCGTGGGGAGCAGCCCGGTGGGCGAGGCCCCTTTACGCCACCACGTCTCGATTTGGGGCGTGCGACGCGCTGACGTAACATTGTCCGTCGGTCACCTGTCGGTGACGCGATGCCTCATGCAATCAGATCTATGCAAGACCGAACGGGAGTCATGGCGAAGAAAGAAGGCGCACTCGAGCTGGAGGGCACCGTGGTCGAGGCCCTGCCGAACGCGATGTTCCGCGTGGAGCTGGCCAACGGTCACAAGGTCCTCGCCACCATCAGTGGCAAGATGCGGCAGCACTACATCCGCATCCTCCCGGCCGACCGCGTCGTCGTCGAGCTCTCCGCGTACGACCTGACGCGTGGCCGCATCGTCTACCGGCACAAGTAGCCCCAGGCGGACAAGACCCACCCTGCGCCCGAGCCTCTGGCTCAGGGTGCCCCGAGGAAGACCAAGTGAGGAAAGCTCGATGAAGGTCCAGCCGAGCGTCAAGCCGATCTGCGACAAGTGCAAGGTGATCCGTCGTCACGGCAACGTGATGGTCATCTGCGAGAACCCGCGTCACAAGCAGCGGCAGGGCTGAGCCGAAGGCTCACCCCCCAGCTCCACCCGCACGACCCGGGCCAGCCCGGCAGCACGACCAGTACCACCCAGAAAGTGTGATCGCAGCCCCGCGGACTCCAGTCCGCGGGGACACCCCCGGTCGGAGGCCGGGGCCCAGGCGGTGAGGACCCGAGACCGGGGTCTCGCCACAAGGCAGCCGGGGACGCGTCACGCCAGACACCTCCGCGGCGCAGCGCCCCGACAGGCGCGCGCCGTCATCTGAAAGGTCGTAAGCCTGATGGCTCGCCTGATCGGGGTTGACCTCCCGCGCGACAAGCGCCTCGAGGTCGCCCTCACCTACATCTTCGGCGTGGGTCACACCCGCGCTCTGGAGACCCTGGAGAACACCGGGATCAGCGGGGACACGCGTGTCCACCAGCTGAACGACGAGCAACTCGTCGCCCTGCGTGACTGGATCGAAGCGCACTACCAGACCGAGGGTGACCTCCGTCGCGAGGTGGCCGCCGACATCCGCCGCAAGGTCGAGATCGGCTCCTACCAGGGCCGTCGTCACCGCGCCGGTCTGCCCGTCCGTGGTCAGCGCACCCGGACCAACGCCCGTGGCCGCAAGGGTGCGCGCAAGCCCGTCGCCGGCAAGAAGAAGGCGCGCTGACCCCCCGGGGCTGGCGCACCTAGATCCAGGAGACCAGAGAGCACATGGCTACCGCAGGCCGTAACACCCGCGCCACGAAGGTGCGGAAGAAGGAAAAGAAGAACGTGGTGTCGGGCCAGGCCCACATCAAGAGCACGTTCAACAACACCGTCATCTCGATCACCGACCCGACTGGCGCCGTCATCGCCTGGGCCTCGGCCGGCACCGTGGGCTTCAAGGGCTCGCGCAAGTCGACCCCGTACGCCGCGCAGATGGCCGCCGAGGCCGCTGGTCGCCGCGCCATGGAGCACGGCATGAAGCGCATCGACGTCTTCGTCAAGGGCCCGGGCTCGGGCCGCGAGACCGCGATCCGCTCGCTCGGGGCCGTCGGCCTCGAGGTCGGCGCGATCGCCGACGTCACCCCCATCCCGCACAACGGCTGCCGCCCGCCCAAGCGGCGCCGGGTCTGACCTCCAACACCCAGAAAGGAAGCTGAACAGACATGGCTCGTTACACCGGTCCCATGACCAAGAAGTCGCGTCGGCTGGGTGTCGACCTGGTCGGCGGCGACAGCTCGTTCGAGAAGCGCCCCTACCCGCCCGGTGCCCACGGCAAGGGCCGCATCAAGGAGTCCGAGTACCTCCTGCAGATGCGCGAGAAGCAGAAGGCCCGCTTCTCCTACGGCGTCCTCGAGAAGCAGTTCCGCCTGTACTACGAGGAGGCGAACCGGGTCCAGGGCAAGACGGGTGACAACCTGCTGCAGATCCTGGAGTCGCGCCTCGACAACGTGGTCTACCGCGCCGGGCTCGCCCGCACGCGTCGCCAGGCCCGTCAGTTCGTCGTGCACGGTCACTTCCTCGTGAACGGTCGTAAGGTCGACATCCCCTCGTACCGCGTCAGCGAGCACGACATCGTCGACCTGGCCCCCAAGGTCCTCGAGCAGACCCCGCACGTCATCAACCGTGAGACCCACGGCGAGCGCGAGGTCCCGGCCTGGCTGCAGGTGCTCCCCGAGCGCGGCCGCGTCTTCGTCCACTCCCTCCCGAGCCGGGCGCAGATCGCGATCGACGTGCAGGAGCAGCTGATCGTCGAGCTCTACTCGAAGTAGCACGTACCCGTCCCGAGCCCGTCGGGGAGCCGCGCGTCGGCCCCCGGCGGGCTCGGGCCCGGTCAGATCGAGGCAACACCACCGGCACCGGACGTGCCGGGGTTCCGCACCGTCAAATAGTGGGTGGTGCGGGGAAGGAAGAGAAGCATGCTGATCGCTCAGCGCCCCACGCTGTCGGAAGAGGCGGTCGACGAGAACCGCTCGCGGTTCGTCATCGAGCCCCTCGAGCCCGGCTTCGGCTACACCCTCGGCAACTCGCTGCGACGCACCCTGCTGTCGTCCATCCCGGGCGCGGCCGTGACGAGCATCAAGGTCGAGGGCAACCTCCACGAGTTCTCCACCATCGAGGGTGTGGTCGAGGACGTCACCGAGATCATCCTCAACCTCAAGGCCCTCGTCGTCTCCTCCGAGGAGGACGAGCCGGTCACGATGTACCTGCGCAAGTCCGGCGCCGGTGAGGTCACCGCCGCCGACATCGCGCCGCCCGCGGGCGTCGAGGTGCACAACCCCGAGCTGCACATCGCCACGCTGAACGACTCCGGCCGCCTGGACATGGAGCTCGTCGTCGAGCGCGGCCGCGGCTACGTGTCCGCCGTGCAGAACAAGTCGATCGACGCCGAGATCGGCCGCATCCCGGTCGACTCGATCTACTCACCCGTCCTCAAGGTCACCTACAAGGTCGAGGCGACGCGCGTCGAGCAGCGCACGGACTTCGACCGGCTGATCCTGGACGTCGAGACCAAGCCGGCCATCCGCCCGCGCGACGCCGTCGCCTCGGCGGGGCGCACGCTGACCGAGCTGTTCGGCCTGGCGCGCGAGCTCAACGTCGAGGCCGAGGGCATCGAGATCGGCCCGTCGCCGATCGACGAGCAGCTGGCCGCCGACCTGGCCCTGCCGGTCGAGGACCTCAACCTGACGGTCCGGTCGTACAACTGCCTCAAGCGCGAGGGCATCCACACGGTGTCCGAGCTCGTGTCGCGCAGCGAGCAGGACCTGCTCGACATCCGCAACTTCGGCTCCAAGTCCATCGACGAGGTCAAGCTGAAGCTGCACGAGATGGGTCTGTCGCTCAAGGACAGCGCCCCGGGCTTCGACCCGCTGAGCGCCATCCGCTACGACGACGACGCCGAAGAGGCCGACTACAGCGAGACCGAGCAGTACTGATCCTCACCCCGTGCCCGTCCGCCGACCTGGCGGACGGGCACGGGTGGGCCTGAGCAAGCACCAGACAGACGGAGAACGGACACCATGCCCACACCCACGAAGGGCGCCCGCCTCGGCGGCAGCCCGTCGCACGAGCGGATCATCCTCGCCAACCTGGCGACGCAGCTCTTCGAGCACGGCAAGATCGTGACGACCGAGGCGAAGGCCAAGCGGCTGCGCCCGCTCGCGGAGAAGCTGATCACCAAGGCGAAGCGCGGTGACATCCACGCCCGCCGCTCGGTGCTGACCACCGTCCGCGACAAGGGCGTGGTGCACGTGCTGTTCACCGAGATCGCCCCGACCCTCGCCGACCGCGAGGGCGGCTACCTGCGCATCACCAAGGTGGGTCCCCGCAAGGGCGACAACGCTCCGATGGCGCAGATCGAGATCGTGACCGAGACGGTCGAGGCCGGTCGCTCGAACCGCGCCAAGGGTTCCGCCCCGGCTCCGGCCCCGCGCAAGTCCGCCGAGCGTGGCGGTGCGGCCAAGAAGGCCGACCCGGCCGCGGCCGCGACGGCCGCCCCGGGCGCCACCGACGGTGCGCAGGAGCAGGTCAGCCCGGACGCCCCGACCCAGGAGGCCCCGGCCGAGGACCTGGTCGAGGACACGAACGAGCGCGACGAGGCCACCTCCGAGCAGGAGCAGCCGAGCGACGACGTCAACGCCGAAGAGGCCGAGGCCGTCGAGGCGCCCGAGGGCGAGCAGAAGGCCTGACCCCGGCTCTCGTACGAGCACCAGCACCACCGGACGGCGTCCACCCCAGCGGGGTGGGCGCCGTTCGTGCATCCTCGTGCGGTGCCCGACCTCGTCCGTACGCCCGACCCCGACCTGGCAGCCGCGTCCGGGGCAGCTCCACCCGCCCGGATCGACGGCCTGCTCGCCCGCGCCCGCGAGGGCTGGGACCGCCTGACCGCACCCGAGGCGTACGCCGCCGTCGCCGACGGTGCCCTCCTGGTGGACACCCGGACCGACGCCCAGCGCGCGCGGACGGGTGAGCTGCCAGGGGCGCTCGTCATCGACCGGACCGTGCTGGAGTGGCGCCTCGACCCGACCAGCCCCGTCCGCATCCCCGAGGCCGACGCCCGCCCGCGTGTCGTGGTGGTGTGTCGGCAGGGCTACAGCTCCTCGCTCGCCGCCCGCTCCCTGCGCGACCTCGGCCTCGACGCGACCGACGTCGTCGACGGCGTCGAGGGCTGGCTCGCCGCCGGCCTCCCGCTGGTCGAGGGTCCCGCGGACGTGCGGGAGTAGGGCGACGCGGAACGTCCCGGTCGGCCGGCTCAGCGGGCGTTCGCGCCCCCTCGCGCAGCCGGTCAGACCAGGCGCGAGAGCAGGGACTGCTCCCAGCGGTCGACGAGGTCGGCGGGGCCGTCGAAGATCTCGTCGGCCCCCGCCTCTGCGAGCTCGCAGCGCGGGATGCCGCCGCAGGTGACGGCGATGATGCGCACGCCGGTCTCGTGCGCGGCCTGGACGTCCCAGACGGTGTCGCCGACCGCCACCGTGCGGGCCGGGTCGAGGTCGTGCTGACGGATGGCCGTCCTCATCAGGTCGGGGGCGGGCTTGCCCGCGGCGACGTCGTCGGAGGTCGTCGTCCCGGCCAGGACACCCTCGCCGACGCCGATGGCGGGCAGCATCCAGTCGAGGTCGCTGCGGGGGCCGCTGGTGGCCAGCACGACCCGGAAGCCGGCCTCCTGGCAGCGGCGCACGAAGTGGTCGGCGCCGGAGAAGGCGACGACCTCGCCCTGGAGCTTGGCGTAGCGCTTCTCGTGGCGCTTGACGACCTTGCGCTTGGTCTTCTCGTCGGCCTCGTGGGCGAGCCGGTCGACGAGGCCCTCGCTGGCGATCCCCACCGCCTGGTGGGTGTCGGCCATCGTGACGCCCGCGACCCCGGCGTCGCGGAACGCCTGCCACCACGCGAGCGCATGCAGGTAGTTGGTGTCGAGGAGGGTGCCGTCGACGTCCAGCAGCACCCCGGGCTTGTCGTTCTCGCTCATCCGTCGATGCTCGCAGGGCGCGGCGACGGCCGACGGGGTCGCCACACCCTGGGCAAAGCGAGCGCACAGCCGAGGCCGCGAGGGTGGGCGTCGCCCGGCCGCCCGGCCGGCGTCCGCGTACGAGAAGGCCCGCCGTGACGACGACCTCCGCACCAGCCCCGGCCGACCCGGCGGCACCTGGGCTCCCGACGTGCTCCTCGGACCCCGTACGCAGCCGCCGCGTGCCGGTGGTGCTCGTCGCCCTGCTCCTGGTCGGGCTCGCCGTCCGGGTCCCGATGCTGGGGCAGCAGTCGGGCGACTACCGCGCGTTCCTGCTGCCCTGGTACTCCCACCTCGTCGACGCGGGCGGGTTCGCGGGGCTGGCCGACTCGTTCTCGAACTACAACACCCCCTACCTCGCGCTGCTCGCCCTCCTGACCTACCTGCCGGTCGGCCCGCTGGTCGGGATCAAGGCGATCTCGATCGTCTTCGACGTCGTGCTCGCCGCCTTCGCGTACGGGATCGTCCGGCGGGTGCGCCCTGACGCGCGGTGGCTGCCGACGGTCGCCTTCGGCGCGACGTTCCTGCTGCCGACCGTCTTGCTCAACGGCGCCTGGTGGGCCCAGTGCGACTCGCTCTACGCCTCCCTCTGCCTCGGCAGCCTGCACTTCCTGCTGCGCCGTCGCACGGCGCTGGCGTGCGCGTTCTTCGGGCTGGCCTTCGCCTTCAAGCTGCAGGCGGTCTTCTTCCTGCCCGCCCTGCTGGTGCTCCTCGTCGTGGACCGGCAGCGCCTGCGCGGGCTCGTGCTCGCCCCGCTCGCGTTCGTGGCGGCGCTCGTCCCGGCGTGGCTGGCCGGTCGGAGCCTGCTGAGCCAGCTGTCGGTCTACCCCCAGCAGGTCGCGAACCCGTCCGGCGCCGGCGGTAGCGGCGTCGCCCGCTCGGGGTCCGGCGGCTTCCGCGGCGCACCGGGCGGCGTGCCGGGCCGGGGCGGGTTCGGGCAGGGCGGCTTCGGCCAGGGCGGTCCTGGCCGTGGCGGCGGCGGAGGAGGCGGCTCGGAGACCGCGCACAGCTTCACCCACAACGCACCCACCTGGTACGCCTGGCTCCCCGGTGACGCCGCGGCCACCTGGAAGTGGGTGGGGCTCGCGGTCGCGGCCGCCGTGGCGCTGGCCTTCGCGGTCTGGCTCGTCGCCCGGCGCCGCCGCCTCGCCCCGGCCGAGATGCTGCTCGTCGCCGCGACGCTGTCCCTGGTCGTCCCGCTGCTGCTGCCCGAGATGCACGAGCGCTACTTCTTCCTGGGCGAGGTGATGGCGGTCGTCGCCGTCTTCGTGGACCGGCGCTTCCTCGTCGTGGCGGGCCTGATGCAGGTCGCCACGCTCAGCACCTACTGGACCTACCTGGAGCGCCAGACGGTCCTCCCGCTGGAGGCGGCCGCCGTCGTGGCGCTGGCTGCCGCGGCGACGGCGACCGTCGTGCTCGTCCTCAGGCTCCGCGCCGCGACCGGGAGGGTCGAGGAGGAACGTCAGACCGTCGCGGCATGATCGCCCCATGCTGCTCCAGCGCCTGGCCGACACCTGGGCCGCGCTCGCGGCCACGCGCAGCCGGATCGCCAAGCGCGACCTGATCGCCGGCGTCCTCACCGACCTCGTCGAGGCGGGCGAGGCCGACGAGCTCGAGACCGTCGTGTCCTACCTGATCGGCTCGCTGCGCCAGCGCCGTACGGGCGTGGGCGGGCGTTCGTTGTCGCAGCTGCCGCCGCCCGCGCCGGCCGCCACGCTCACCGTCGCCGAGGTCGACGACGCCTTCGCGCGCATCGCCGCGCTGTCCGGCCCGGGTTCCGCAGGCACGCGGTCCGCCGCGGTGGCCGAGGTGTTCGGCCGGGCGACGGCGAGCGAGCAGCCCTTCCTCCGGGGCCTGGTCTTCGGCGAGCTGCGGCAGGGCGCGTCCGAGGCCGCCGTGCAGGACGCGCTCGCGCAGGCGTACGGGGTCCCGCTCGCCGCCGTCCGCCGGGCCGCGATGCTGCGCAGCTCGACCGTGGCCGCCGCGGCGGTGCTGCAGGCCGGAGGGCTGCCGGCGCTCGAGGCGGTCGGGCTGGAGGTCGGGACGGCCGTGCAGCCCATGCTCGCGTCGAGCGAGCCGGACCCGGTCGCCGCGGTCGGCCGGACCGACCTGCCGGCCCTCGTCGACGCCAAGCTCGACGGCATCCGGGTGCAGGTGCACCGCGACGGCGACGAGGTCCGCGTCTTCACCCGGAGCCTCGACGACATCACGGCACGGCTGCCCGAGGTGGTCGCGGCGGCCCGGGCGCTGCCGCACGAGCGGCTCGTGCTCGACGGGGAGGTGCTCGCGCTGCGTGACGACGGCCGGCCGGAGGTGTTCCAGGCGGTGGCGTCGCGGACCATGAGCAGCACCGACGTGCCGGCGGCGGAGCGCAGGCTGCCGCTGCGGCCCTTCTTCTTCGACGTCCTGCACGTCGACGGGCAGGACTACCTCGACGTGCCGCTCGAGGACAGGCTCGCGGTGATGCAGGCGCTCCTGCCGGCCGAGCAGCTCGTGCCGCGGGTGGTGGCGACCGACGTCGAGACGGTGGAGCGCGTGTTCGGCGAGTGGGTCGGTCAGGGCTTCGAGGGCGTGGTGGTCAAGCGGCTCGCCGCCCCGTACGCGGCCGGGCGCCGCAACGCGGCCTGGGTCAAGCTCAAGCCGCGCCACACCTTCGACCTGGTCGTCACCGCCGTCGAGTGGGGGAGCGGGCGCCGGCAGGGCTGGCTGTCGAACCTGCACCTGGCCGCCCGCGATCCCGAGCGTGGCTTCGTGATGCTCGGCAAGACGTTCAAGGGCCTGACCGACGAGATGCTGCGCTGGCAGACCGAGCACTTCCTCGCCCTGGAGACGAGCCGCACGCGTCACGTGGTCCACGTCGAGCCGACGACCGTGGTCGAGATCGCCATCGACGGCCTGCAGGTCTCGACGCGCTACCCGGGCGGCGTCGCCCTGAGGTTCGCCCGCGTGCTGCGCTACCGCCCGGACAAGACGCCCGAGGAGGCCGACCTGCTCGAGACGGTCCGTGCCCTCGCTCCGGTCCTCCCGGGCGCCGATCCCGGCGACTGATCAGCGCGGCACAACGCCGACCCGTTCCGGGCCCTTCGACAGGCTCAGGGAGCGTGCGGGCGGTTCAGCCTAGAAGGCGGGGGACGAGAGCCGTGTCGCGTCGGACCAGAGCCCGGTTCGCGTCGGAGCGAAGCGGAGACAAAAAGACAGGACAAACCCGCGAGCTTGGCGACGGGGCTCCGGTGGAGCCCGGACGTCGGCCAGATGGACGGTCTGGCACTCGCGGGTTCGGGTGTTGGCTGTGGATTAGCCGGCCTTTCGACCGGGCGGATCACGCCGCGTCCTGGGTCGAACGGCTAGGCCGCCGCCACCTCACTTGTCCGAAGAGAACTCATGAATCGGACCACCTCCTTTCCGTGTACCGACAACGTTAGGTCGGCCGTTCAAGAGGGTCAACGGCTTTCTCGCGAGGACTTCCGCACGGGCCCGCCCAGGCGCCCCGCGCCCGCCGAAAGCGCTCGCCCGGGAGGGGCCGCGCGGGCAGGATCAGGGCCGTGGGTCTGGGCATGGACGAGGCGCTGGCCGAGCGGCTCGCGGTGCGGTCCGGGCTGCACGTGCGCGCCGTCGAGGTGCTCGACGTGCCCGTCAACGACGTCGCACGCGTCGAGACCGACGAGGGCTGCTTCGCGCTGAAGCTCTACCACCCGGGGCGCTCCCGCGCGCAGGTCGCGTGGGAGGTGGAGCTGGTCCGGCACCTGGGTGCGCGCGGTGCCCCGGTGGCGCTGCCGTTCGCGGGCCCCGCGGGGTCCCTGCTCGTCTCCGAAGACTTGGGCCGGCCCCGCTGCGCGGTGCTCTGGACCTGGGTCGAGGGGTGCAAGCCCCGACCGGGGGCCACGACGTACGAGCGGCTCGGCCGGGTGGCCGCCCTGCTCCACGCCGCGGCCGACGACGTCGCGGCGTCGCCCGTCCGGGAGCGCTACGACCTGCGGCTGCTGGTCGACGAGCAGCTCGCGCGGATGCGGCCGTCCCTGCTCGCGGTGGGGGAGTGGGCGCGCGTCGTCGCGCTGGGCGAGCGCCTGCGGGCCCGGCTCGGCGACCCGCGCCTGGACCGCGGGGTCTGCCACATGGACCTCACGCTCGACAACGTCCTGGAGCAGGACGGTGCGCTGACGGCCATCGACTTCGACAGCGCCGGCCCGTCCTGGCGGGCCGTCGAGCCGTACGGCGTCCTCCGCTTCTCCGAGGCGCACTTCCGGTCGTGGCTCGCCGGCTACCGCGCGGTCCGCCCGTTCTCGCGGGTCGACGAGGAGGCCGTGGCGGTCTTCGGCGTCGTCGGCGACCTCCGCGTCACGACCTGGAAGCTCGGGTTCGCCGACTCGTCCTCGGGCCCGCCCCTGCTGACGCTCGCCGAGCTGCCCGCGGTGGTCGAGGGCTGGCTCGGCTGGGAGCGCCGCCACCTCACCGGCTGAGCCCGACCTGCCCGACCTGCTCCGCGCTCAGCCGCGCACCTGCTGGTAGCGGTCCAGGGCCTCGAGGCGCTCGGCCTTGTGGTCGACCACGGGCCCGGGGTAGCCGGCGGGCGGACCCCCCGGCGCGAGCCAGGGCTCGTGGACGTGCGGGCCGGTCAGCGCGCCGAGCTCGGGCACCCAGCGGCGGATGTAGGCGCCGTCGGGGTCGAACTTCTGCGACTGCAGCACCGGGTTGAAGACGCGGTAGAAGGGCGAGGGGTCGTTGCCGCAGCCGGCGACCCACTGCCAGTTCAGCTGGTTGTTGGCCACGTCGCCGTCGTGCAGGTGCTCCATGAACCAGGCCGCCCCGTCCTCCCACGGCAGGTGCAGGTCCTTGACCAGGAACGAGCCGACCACGAGGCGTACGCGGTTGTGCATCCAGCCCTCGGCGAGCATCTGGCGCATCCCCGCGTCGACGAGGGGATAGCCGGTACGCCCCTGCTGCCAGGCGTCGAGGCGGGCGGCCGCCGTGCCCGACGTCCGTGGGTCGTCGCGCTCGAAGTCACGGAACCGCGGCTGCACGGGCCGCCGGGTGGCGTCGGGGCGGTGCCACAGCACGTCGGCGTAGAAGTCGCGCCAGGCGACCTGGCGGGCGATCGCCGCCGGGCCCTCCCCGGTCAGCTCCGCGAGGTCGGCGAGGAGGGTCCGCGGGTGCAGGTGGCCCCAGCGCAGCGCCTTCGAGACGTGGGCGGTGGCGTCGACGGCGGGCACGTCGTGGAGCCGCTTGTAGTCGGCCGGGCCGTCCTGCCCGCGCGCGAGCCACGCGTGCCAGGAGGCGCGGGCCGCCCGCTCGCCCGCGTGGCGGGCCAGCTCCGGGTCCGGCTCCTCCAGCCCGACCCGCTGCGTGCTCGCCGTCCACGTGACGGCGTCGGCCGCGACGGCGGGTGCCGGGCCGTGCACGCCGTGCGCCAGCCAGGTGCGGTGGAACGGCGAGAACACCGAGAACGGGGTGCCGTACTGGTTGAGCAGCGTGCCGGGCGCCACCCCGTACGGCGACCCCGTCGCGTGCAGCTCGCGCCCGGCGGCGGTCAGGGCGTCGGCGACTCGGGCGTCGCGCAGGCGGCCGTACGGCCCGAAGTCGGCGCTCACGTGGACCGTGGGCGCGTCGACCTCGGCGGCCACGCCGGCGACGACGTCCTCCGGGCGGCCCTCGACGACGCTGAGGCCCGGGCCGCCGGCCTCGCGCAGGTCGCGGTCGAGGTCGGCGCGGGCGGCGGCGAGCCAGGCCGCCCGCGCCCGGCCGGCCGAGCCGCGCAGCACCGGGTCGCTCACGAACAGCGGCAGGACGGCCGCGCCGCCCTCGAGCGCCGCGCCCAGCGCGGGGTTGTCGGCGAGGCGGAAGTCGCGTCGCACCCACCAGATCGTGGGGCGGTCCCGGTCAGCCATGTCCACTAGTCTTGCCCCGGGTCGAGCACGCGTGGGGAGCCGTCGCTCCCGAGGGCCCGAGGGCCGACACGGAGGGACCAGGCGTGAGTGACCTGATCGACACCACGGAGATGTACCTCCGCACGATCTACGAGCTCGAGGAGGAGGGCATCGTCCCCCTCCGGGCGCGGATCGCCGAGCGGCTGCACCAGAGCGGGCCGACCGTGTCGCAGACCGTCGCCCGCATGGAGCGCGACAACCTCGTCCGCGTCCAGGGCGACCGGCACCTCGAGCTGAGCGACGAGGGACGTTCCCGGGCCATCCGGGTGATGCGCAAGCACCGCCTGGCCGAGCGCCTCCTCATCGACGTCATCGGGCTCGACTGGGAGCTCGTGCACGACGAGGCCTGCCGCTGGGAGCACGTCATCTCCGAGGACGTCGAGCGCAAGCTCGTCGACCTGCTCGGGCAGCCGACCGAGTCCCCGTACGGCAACCCGATCCCCGGCCTCGACGAGCTCGGGGTCGGCCAGGCGCCCGGGCCGTTCCGCGACGGCAACGTCCAGCTCGCCGACGCGCTGCGCGACGCGCCCCTGCGCGTCGTCATCGAGCGGATGAGCGAGGAGATCCAGAAGGACGTCGAGATGATGGGCACCCTCCGCGTCGCGGGCATCCGCCCCGGGACCGAGGTCGCCGTCGAGGCCGGCGGGCTGGGCGTGCGCCTCTCCGCCGACGGCCACCCCGGGTGCGAGATCGACCGCGAGGCCTCGACCCACCTCTTCGTCACCCCGGCCTAGTGCCGGACCGCGAGGTCGACTGGCCGGCCTACCTGGCGCGCTTCCACGCCGAGCGTCCGGGCGTCGTCGAGGACGTCCTGTCCCGCTCCCTGCGCTCCGACCACAACCCCTACCGCTGGCTGGCCCGCGCCGTCTCGGCCGACGCCGCCACGGTGGTCGACCTCGCCTCGGGCTCTGGGCCGGTCGCCCGCGAGCTCGCGCTCCCCGGCCGTACGGTCGTCGGCCTCGACCTGTCCGCCGCCGAGCTCGGTCTGGCGCGGCGCCGGGGCGCGGGCCCGCTCGTCCGCGCCGACGCCAGGACGCTGCCGTTCCGCGACGGTTCGGTGGACGTCGTGACGAGCGCCCTCGGCCTGGTCGTCGTGCAGCCGCTGGCCGCCGTCCTGTCGGAGGTGGCCCGGGTGCTGCGCCCCGGCGGCGTCCTCGCAGCGATCGCCCCCGCCGTGCGGCCGCTGGCCGCGAGCGACCTGCGCCGGCTGGGCCAGCTCAACGCCCGCCTGCGCGGCTGGCCGCGGTTCCCGGGACCGGTCGAGCTCACCGGCTTCCGCCGCACGCTCGCCGAGCACGGGCTGCAGGCCGTCGAGGACAAGCGTGAGCGCTACCGCTACACCGTCGCCACGCCGGACGACGCCTGGCTGCTGCTCTCCGCGCTCTACCTGCCGCTGACGCCGCAGTCCCGGGTCGCCGCCGCGGTCGACCACCTCTGCGACGTGGCCGAGCGCAGGGGACCGGTCGAGATCGCCATCCCGGTACGGCGGCTGGTGGCCATCAAGTAGCGGGGCCGTGCTGCCCGACCCGCTCGGAATAGCGGTGCGGTCGGGGTCGTTGCGCAGTGCAGGCTCGCGACGTACGTCAGGCGGGTCCCGCGACATGGAGGAGCAACAATGGCGACGGTCGAGATCAACGCCGACAACTTCGAGCAGACGATCAGCGACAACGACATCGTGCTGGTCGACTTCTGGGCCGACTGGTGCGGCCCGTGCAAGCGCTTCGGCCCGATCTTCGAGAAGGAGTCGGAGGAGAACGGCGACATCGTGTTCGCCAAGCTCGACACCGACGCGAACCAGCAGCTCTCCGGCTCCCTCGGCATCGAGGGCATCCCGACCCTGATGGCCTTCCGCGAGGGCGTCCTCGTCTTCAACCAGGCCGGCGCCCTGCCGGGCCCGGCCCTGAAGCAGGTCGTGGACGCGGTCAAGGGCCTCGACATGGTCGAGGTGCACAAGCAGGTGGCCGAGCTCAAGGACAAGCACGAGGCCGGCCACTCGCACGAGTGACCGTCCGACCCGCGCGGGGTGCTCCCCGCGCGGGTCGTCTGCTCTCCGGGGCTAGGCGGGCTCGACGGCCGAGGTGGTCCGTTCGAACGCGTCGACCACCTCGACGAACGCGGCCGCGGCCCCCTCGAGGTCCGCGTCGAGCGCGACCTCGAGCACCGGCCACGGGTCCCGCGACAGCGCCTCGGCGTCCTGGGCCTGCGGGCGCCGGTCGACGATCGTCTGGCCGCGACCGAGACCCTCGAGGTTGACCCGGACCGGCAGCGCCTCGGTCGTGAACAGCGCCGGGTGCGTCAGCACCAGCAGGGCGCCCGCGTCCCCGAGGACGCCGACGTAGTCCTGCTCGAACCCGGCGGCCCGGGTGCCGCGGCGGTGGAGCAGCCCGCCCGCCGCGCGGACCGCCGGATGGTGAGAACCGGACCACCGGTCGGCGACGTCCCGGCCGATGACCAGCCGGTTGAACACGTCGAGCCCGTACATCGTCACCGGCAGCCCCGACTCGACGACGCAGGTCGCGGCCTCCGGGTCCTGCCAGACGTTGAACTCGGCCACGGCCGTCACGTTGCCCACGGACGCCGAGCCGCCCATGAACACCAGCCGCTCGAGGTGGTCGGCGACGTCCGGGTGCAGCGTGAGCAGCATCGCGACGTTCGTCATCGGGGCCAGGCTGACCAGCGTCACCGGGTCGGCGGACCCCACGATCGCCGCGTGCAGGAGCTCCGTGGCGCTCTCGGGCACCGGCCTGCGGCTCGTCGGCGCCAGCGCCACGCCCCCGAGCCCGTCAGCGCCGTGGAACTGCCCCTCGGGGCGCATCCGCTCGATGAGCGGCTTGGTCGCCCCGGCCGCCACCGGCACGTCGCCGGCGCCCGCCGCCTCCAGGACCCGCAGCGTGTTCTCGACGACCTGCTCCAGCCCGGCGTTCCCGGCCACGCAGGTCACCGCCCGCAGGTCGAGGTCGGCGCAGCCCACCGCGTAGAGCAGGGCGAGCGCGTCGTCGGTACCGGTGTCGACGTCCACCACGATCGGTCGGGTCATGCCGTCATGCTCGCAGCCCACCGCGTACGCCCCGCGGGCTCGGGCCACGGCGTGCACGGCCGGCCCGCCCCGGCCGTGGGATCGTCGCGCGGTGAAGGGATCGCTGCGGGGTGCGCCGAGCGGCTAGCCTGTGGCGCCAGGCCCTCATAGCTCAGGGGATAGAGCGTCGGTTTCCTAAACCGTGCGTCGCAGGTTCGAATCCTGCTGGGGGCGCTCCTAGTCAGAGGTCATTTCCCGCCTCTGACTAGGCGAATGGTGCAGATGGGTAGTGGAGTCGAGTGGTGCTCACTGGAGTCCTCGGAGGTCATCAGAAGACCCACAGAGGACCCATGTGGCACCCGAAAGACCCACAGATGACCCATGGGACCCCTCGAAGTTGGCTCTGGCCGTACTCACGTCATGAGACCGAGGAGACCCATGCCGGATACCAACTACACCCGTCGCAAGCACCCAGGCATCGAAGACCGCTGGGAGGACCTGACCAAGGCCGAGCAGGACGCCCGCCGTGCGAAGGGGGAGCTCCGCTATCGGGTGCGCTTCACCAAGCCCGACGGTAGGAAGGGCTCCCAAGGCTTCGAGACGTTGAGGAAGGCCCAGGCCTTCCAGGCTCAGCGCCGGGTGTCGCCCGAGCAGAAGTTCGAGAAGGCGATGCGCTCGGTGACCGTCGGTGAGGTCATGGAGCGGTGGCTTGCCGTCAAGGTCCAGCACGAGCCGAACACGATCACTTCGTACAAGACCGACGTGGCCGGGATCGTGGCCCAGTGGGGGACCACCTGGCGGCAGCCATGGACGAGTACGCCGTTCTGGTGTGGTCTCTGCGCGAGGGACCAAGTTCGTCCGTACGGCGCAAGCAGGTCACCGCGCTGAAGGCTGCGTTCGCGTTAGCGACCAAGGGCAAGTCGCGCCTGCTGGCGGAGAATCCTCTGTCGGACGTGCCGCTTCCGCCTGCGGTCGCACGAGAGCGCCACTACCTGGACTGGCCCCAGCTCGACGCTCTGGCTGAGGCGTGCGGCACCTACGCGGGCCTCATCTACGTGCTCGGGACCTCGGGACCTCGGATTGAAGAGGCGGCGCGGCTCGACGTGAAGGACCTCAACCGGAACAAGAACACCCTCTTCATCCGCAAGTCGAAGACCGACGCTGGCAAGAACCGCACGACCCCCATCGACCCGGAATACGTGGCGATGCTGCGCACGGGAATCGGTCCGCTGTTCCTCTCCCCGGATCAGCAGCACCGCATCAACACCAACAACTTCCGACAGCGCGTTTTCGACCCCGCCGTTGATAAGTTGTTCGACTTCCCGCTGACGCCACACGACCTGCGCCACACGTGCGCCTCGCTAGCCATCGCAGCAGGCGTAGACGTGCTCCAGGTAGCGAACATGCTGGGCCACGCTGACCCCTCGGTCACCCTCCGGGTCTACGGGCACCTGTTCAAGGCCCGAGGTCTCGACAGCGTGCTCGCCAAGATGCGCCAGGCGCACGAGCAGGCACTCGTGTTGGTCGGCAATCGCTAGTCGTGACCCCCGTACTGATGGTGTGCCCGATCTTGGACCTGCCGACCTAGCCCTGATCGCCCGAGCCCGCCGGGCCTTCACGCAAGACTTCCGCTACCTGGAAGCGCTCTTGTGGGAGGCCCGGCGGCGGCAGGCGAAGGCAGCCACACCGGAGCCGGTCGTGGAGAATCTGCCTTTCAAGCGCGACCTGTCGCACCTCGGGGACTTGGAACCCCGCCTGCTGAGCTACACGTGCGAGGACCGGTCGGGGTGTTGGACGTGGCAAGGGACGCTCACGGGGTCGGGTCAGCCCGCGCTGCGGTTGGGACCTGAGCGCAAGGTCCAGCAGGTGCGGCGCTGGGTCTTCGAGGCGACGTACGGAACGATCCCGAACGGGCGGCGAGCGTTGGCCGGGGACGGCTGTCGTCCTCGATGCGTGCATCCCGACCACACGCTGGTGCTGCCCGAGGGCGTGCGCTTCCGCAGCCAGATCAAGAGCCGCGACTGAGCCGATACCTCTGGTGTGAGCATCCTCAACGTCCTGGCGCACCGGGCCACGGTCGAGCGATCCACCGAGACGATGGCCGACGGCGTGCCGGTGCGGTCTTGGTCGGTGGTGGGTGCGCGGATCCCAGTTCTGCTCAGCCGCGACAAGGTAGTGCTGGACCCGACCTGGACGGCTGAGCAGCACCGTGAGGCCGGGGTGATGTGCACGTTGTTCGCGCTGCCCGCCGCCGATATCGCACCCGGTGACCGGGTGCACCTGACCCGGCCTGCCCTGGCCGGGACGTTCGAGGTGCTGCCCGATCCGTCGGCGGTGCTCGACCTGCACGGGGTCCACCACCACGAGCACAAGGTGCGGAGCGTGGCATGACGACCGGGCAGCTCTTGCAAGTCATCGCCTTGGTCAGCGCGCGGGCGCGCCATGACGAGGAGGCCGTGAAGCTGCTCATCACCGAGGCCGGGCCGCACGTGATCCCGAACCTGATCGAGCTGCTGCTGCTGGTGCTTCAGCAGAACACCGAGGGCAACGCGATCGCGTACCTGCGCTTCCTCTCGGAGCAGGCGCTCGCGATCCAAGCGGACGAGGAAGCCGACCTGTGAGCCTTCCTCGCCCGTGCCTGACCTGCGGCACCCTCACCGCGACGGGCTACTGCGCTGAGCACGTCCCGCACCGCCCAGACCTCCGGCGTGGTCGCGAGCGGTCTCACATGGGTCGTGATGGCGCGTGGGACCGGCTGAGCCGTCGGGCGCGGGCCATGCAGGACTGGTGCACGGACTGCGGCACCCGTTCCGACCTGACGGCTGATCACCTGCCGAGCGCGTGGGCGGCGGTGTCCGAGCACCGACCGATCACGCTTCGCGACGTGGAGGTGGTGTGCCGATCCTGCAACGCCCGGCGTGGACCGGCGCAGCCCGGCTCAGCCAGGTTCACGGCGTGGTTCTTTGCGAAGAACTCGGAGGCCAGGGGGCGCTCGAAGGGGCCGAAGGGGTCTCGCGCCCCAGGGGTCAGGCCCTCAGTCAGTTACTCCGGGGCCCCGAGGTGCTCGGATTGCACGTGCGAGGAGGCCGAGGAGGGCGACGGCTTCGCCGTTCACGCTGATGATCAAACCGAATTGAGCCCACGCTGCGTTGCCCCCGTAGTCCTGATTCGCGACCCAGAGGATGGCCCCGAGGATGGATGCGGCAATGCCGCAAATCATCATCCAGTTGGCGATCTTGTTGCCGCTGTCCGCCGCCCGGTTGGAGCTAGTACCGCCCGATCCGATCCAGGACCCGTTGGGCTCGGGAAGGCTCTTCGTGGGGGTGAGGTCGGGCCCTCCGGGCGCGGGGGTGCGTGTGGGATCGAGCGACATGGTGGGTCTCCTGTTAGAGGTGGCCCCGAGTGAGCGCAATCCTAGGGCTCCGCGCTGGTCCTAAGTCGCTGGGAACGACAAGTCCCCTGGATTTGACCTCGCTTCCGGAAGCGCGGGACTGGCGTCGGGTGGAGGCGTTCCTGGGTGAGTTCCTCTTGATCCCGAAGGGCACGAACGCGCGGCAGCCGTTCCGCCTAGAGCCGTTCCAGCGGACCATCCTCCGGGGTCTGTTCCCGGCACGGGGAGTGCGGCCCTGGCAGGCGCTGACCGCGATCAGCCGGGGGAACGGCAAGTCGAGCCTGGCGGCTGCGGTGGCGTTGTACTGCCTGCTGGGTGACGAGGTGGAGGCCGCGCAGGTGCTGTGCGTGGCGTCGGACCTGCGGCAGGCGATGATCGTGTTCGGCGGGGCGGCACGGATGGTCGCGACCAGTCCAGAGCTGGCCGCGCGGTGCAAGGTCTACTCCGACCGGATCACGGTGCCGATCACGGGCTCGGAGATGTTCCCGCTGCCCGCGAACGAGGGCGCGTTGCAGGGGTTTGACCCATCGTTCGCGGTGGTGGACGAGCTGGCCTACGTGCCGCCCGAGGTGTGGGAGTCGGTGACCGGCGCGACGGGGAAGCGGGAACAGTCGCTGGTGTGGGCGATCAGCACCCCGCCGTTGAACGACACGAGCGTGATGCACCGGCTGGTCACCCAGGCCAAGACCGACCCGCGCCCCGATTTCGCCTACGCCGAGTGGACCTCCGACCCGACTCACGACGTTACGTGTGAGTGCTGCTGGCGCAGCGCCAATCCGGCGCTGGGTCGTTTCCTCAAGATCGACGGGCTGCGCTCAGTGCAGCGGACGATGCGGGAGTCGTCGTTTCGCCGGTTGCGGCTGGGGCAGTTCGTCGCGACCGCCGAGGACCAGTGGCTTAGTCCCGAGTCGTGGGCGGCGTGCGCCCACGGGCGGGACATCGAGCCGGGCAGCCCGGTGGTGCTCGCCTTCGACGGCAGCCGCAACGGTGACGCGACCGTGCTGGTCGCGGTCAGCGTGGAGCAGGTGCCGCACGTCGCGCCGGTCGCGGTGTGGTCCAGCGACGGCAAGCCCGAGGGCTGGCAGGTGCCGATGGAGGAGGTCGAGCAGACCATTCTGGACACCTGTCGCCGCTTCAAGGTGACCGAGGTGTGCGCCGACCCGTACCTGTGGTGGGGCTCGCTCCAGCGCCTCGCCCGGCAGGGAGTGCCGGTCGCGGAGTTCCCGCAGTCGGCGCAGCGGATGACCCCGGCCACCTCGGGAACCTTCCAGGCCGTGGTGAACGGGGCGCTGACCCACGACGGGAACACCATGCTGACGGAGCACGTGATGAACGCCCGTTGCATCGAGGACCACCGAGGCACCCGGCTCGCCAAGCCCGGACCCAGTCACCACGACGCCCGCCGCATCGACCTGGCCGTGTCGATGGTCATGGGCTGGGCCCGCGCCACCCACTACGCCTCCCAGCCCGTGAAGCGAGCGAGGGCCGTCTCATGGCGCTACTGACCCAGGTCGAGGCCCTGTCGCGCCAGATCGACGCCCGCCAGGTGCGCCTGCACGAGGCCGACCGCTACTACGCAGGCACCCAGCCGCTGGCCTACCTCTCACCCGCCGCCCGCAAGGCGCTCGGGGACCGGTTGGCGTCAGTGGCCGCGAACTACGTGAAGCTCGCCACCGACAGCTTGGCCGAGCGGCTGGCGGTGGACGGGTTCCGGGTCGGCGGGCAGACGCTCACCGATGTGTGGGTCGATTGGCGGGCCTGCGGGATGGACCGGGCGCACCGGGTCGCGATCACCGAAGCCCTGGTGCTCGGGCAGGCGTTCCTCACGTGCTGGGCCGACCCGACGGGCGCACCCGTCGTCACCGTGGACAGCCCCCGCGAGGTCGCAGTCACGCGAGACCCCCTCAGCCGCGAGGTGACCACCGCGTTGAAGCGGTGGCGCGACGACGACGGCACCGCCCGTGCGGTCCTCTACGCCGCCGAGACGATCACCTTGTGGCGTGGACCGGAGGTCCCCGAGGGCGGGGCGCTGCCGACCACGGGCTGGCGCTACTCCGACACCCGCGCGAACCCGCTCGGGGTGGTGCCGGTCGTCGAGCTGACCAACGCCGGGCGGCTGCTCGACACCTACGGCACGCCTGAGGCCCGCGACATCTGGACCTTGTGCGACGCCCTCGCCAAGCTGCTCTCCGACGTGCTCGTGGCGTCCGAGGCGACCGCTCTCCCGCGCCGTTGGGCCACCGGCCTCCAGATCGTGGAGGACGACGACGGCAACCCCGTCAACCCGTTCTCCACCGAGCCCGGCTCGGTCTGGCAGTCCGAGAGCGAGGCCACCCGGTTCGGGTCGTGCCCCGAGCCGACGCTGGGCGGCTACGGGGGGCTGATCGAGGTGATCCTGCGCCAGATCGGCAGCATCGCCGGCCTTCCGGACCACCTCATGGGCTTCGCCGGGACCGAGCCCTCCAGCGCCGAGCAGATCAGGGCGTCGGAGTCGAGCCTGGTGGCCCGCGCCAACGCCCGTCAGGTCACCTTCAGCCCGGCGTTCTCCAAGGTCGCCGCCCTCGTGCAGGCCATCCGCACCGGGGGCCGGGTCCGCACCGACGTGGAGGTGGTCTGGGCGTCCCCGGAGTCCAGGACCGTCGCCCAGGCAGCCGACGCCGCCGCCAAGGTCGTCGCCGCTGGCCTGCTGTCGGTCGAGCGGGCCCAGGCCGTCTACCTCGGGCTCACCCCCGCTGAGGTCGAGGCCGAACGCGCAGCCAAGGTCCGCGCCGCGCTCGACGCCGCTCCGCTCACCCTGCCTCCAGCCATCCCGGTCGGCACGAGCCCGACGCCATGACCACCACGCCCGTCGCCGTGGAGCAGGCCCCGGACGCCGCCGAGCCCGAGCAGGCGGCCACGCCCGCCCAGCAGGCCCTTACGGTCGCCCTCACGTTCGCAGCCGCTGCCCAGGTTGGGGTGGAGCAGCGCTGCCGGGCCTGGCTCGCGGGCCGGATCAGCGCGACCGACCTGGCCTACTCCGGTGCGAGCATCGTCCTCCAGGCCGTCGCCAAGGCGCTGCTGGCCTCCGAGCACTTCGCCATGATCGAGTGGAGCACCCGTGTCTCACCGATGGTCATTGCCGCTGGCGAGCACGAACGTCTCACCCGCGCGTTGTTCACCGTGGTGCGCGACGCCGAGCAGGCTCGGGCAAGCAACCTTCGAGGTGCCGTCGTCGCCAAAGTCTCGGAAGTCACAGCGAGTCCAGGCGAAGTCTCCGAAACCTCAGAAGTCTCCGACGCTCTCCTGACGCGCTCCACCCGGCTCGCCCACGCCGAGGTGGTCACCGCCGCGCGCGTCGCCTACGGCGAAGCCGTCGAGCAGGTCGTGGGCGACCCGGACTACGCCTGGCGCTTCCGTCTCTCGACGAACCCATGCGGACGCTGCGTCGCGCTCGCCGCTCGCACGTTCTCCACGTTCATCCAGACCCCCAAGCAGGGGGCCCACGTCGGGTGCCGCTGCACCGCTGAAGTCGAGATGAGGACGCCATGATGGACACGATCGAGAACGCCTCCAACGACCCCTCGGACCCTGCGGAGAACCCGAGCGAGAACTACGGCATCGAGTCCGACGACGCTCCCGAGACGTTCCCGCGCTCGTACGTGGAGAAGCTGAGGACGGAGGCGAAGGAGCAGCGGGTCAAGGCTTCGCGCGCCGACTACCTGGCGACCGAAGTCCGTCGCCTCGCCATCCGCGAGGCCACTCGCGGCCTCTTGGCTGACCCGTCGGTGCTCTCCTGGTCCGACGAGTTCGAGGGCGAGGACGGGCTGCCCGACCACGACGCCCTCCGCGCTGCCGCCGAGGCGCTGGCGGACGCGAAGCCCTGGCTTGCTCGCCCTCGTGGCGACGTGGGCCAGGGACGCCACAGCACGGGCGACGACGCCCCCAGCCTGTCTGCGCTGCTGCGGGGCTGACGCGGTGGGCATCGTCCTCGCGGTGGTGGCCGAGTTGACGGCTCGCGGCATCCCGGACGTGCTCGCGCACCGGCGCTGGATCGACCCTGAGCCCGGCGGCTCAGTCGTTGTTGTGCGATCCGACAGCACGTGGACCTACGGCTCGACCAGTGCTGAGTTCCCCACGGTCGCCGCCCTCATCTACAGCGCTCCGAGCGCGAGCCAGGACGACGCCGAGACCGTGGGCGAGCCCGTCGCCGCTGACGTCCGCGCCGTCCTTCACCGCGTTCAGGGTGGAGCGGTCACGTGGTCAGGCCAGCGCGTCCTGTCCAGCCAGCACGTCGGAGCCTCGCTTGCGCAGCCTGAAGGGCACCCGGATTGGCGGGTCCGGGTACTCACCTTCGAGGTGCAGACGGGCTAGAGGTTCCCGCCCAACAGGCTTCGGTTCTGCTCCGGGTTGCTGACGATCTGCTCAACATCCTGGAGGCTGAGCCCGAAGCCGGTGTTCGGGTCACCGGCGATGAGGTCGATCCCTCGCCAGTTCGCTGGGTTGCCGGTGTCGCGCGCGACACCGTACGTGCCGTAGTCGGGGGCGCGCGGGTCGCGCTGCTTGAACACGATCAACCCGCCCTTCTCTGCCAATTCCTTCACATGCTCTTCGCGCTCTTCCATGTTGTTCATCCAAATACCCTTCTGGCTCCGAGCTCGTCTCGGGTCCACTTACTTATAGCGCTCCTTCAAGAAAGTCAAGGTAGCCCGAGGGGCCGGAGGTTGCGCATTGTCAACTAGGTCGGCGGCAAACCCTAGTCAGCGCGTCAGATTGACGGGGGAGGGATGAGGTATGGGACCTGGACGGCAGGTCAAGAGTTGCATCGAGCGGACCACCGAGCGAAACTTTTTCCGTTTTATTGCCGTGTTAGAAAGCGGGCAGCCGGTGGCCTATCACCCCCGACCTGATGTGGAAGCTCCCCGTGCGCTTCCACTGTCTGGGGTCGAGGAGCGGATGCTGCGTGAGGGAGGGCACTACCGCCCCCGCTCGGACCTCTACCTCACCAAGGGACGCCGACCCACGGACCCACCGTGGTTCCGAGGCGTCCCCCGTCGGCCTCGCGAGTACGAGTACTACCCAGGGGAGTTCGTGGTGGAGCCCGACCCGAACGTGTCGAACGACAGGACGACGGGGCACCTGATCCGGGTCATGCTCCTCAGGGGCTGGAGCAGGAACCAGATCGCGTACGAGATGTCCCTGGTGCGCAACAAGGGCGGCGCGTGGCTCCGCTGGCAGCGCGACTCCGACCGGGCGCTCGACCGCTTCGTGGAGGGCACGAAGCTCCCCGAGCGAAACCCCCCAATACCTTCTCCGAAGGAGGAGGCAGTGGTCCGTCCCTCAGGTCTGGTGATCGTGCCGGGCATCGCTTTACGCTTCCTCGACTTCATCGAGACGGAGCCCAGGTCCATGACCGACTTGGTGGAGCGCGGACCCATGAAGGACTCTCGCAACGGCAGGGGCGTGGCGCGGGAGTACGTGGACTACCTGACGGAGGAGGGGATGATCCGCTGGGTGCCGGGTTGGCGTACGAGGCCCAGGGGCCCGGTGCCGAACTTCCTCGCGGTGGTCGTGCATCCCGACCCCGAAGCGTGAAACGCTCTGGATGTGTTCGCCTGGGTCTTCGTCGTGTTGTTCCTGGCGGTCATGGTGATGGGCGCGTACGGATGGCACACAGGGCGATTTCCCGGCAACCAGCGCCAGACGTTGCAGTGGGGCGACCGGAAGGTGTCCATCACCAACATGGGGGTCTTGCTGGTGATCTTCGGGTTGGTCGGGGCAGTGATCGTTTGGGGTTTCCTCGTCCCCGAGCGCGCCGACCCGCCCGGCCCAGCCCCGACGCCCCACGTGGGGCCTGCCGTCGCCAACTCGCCTCAACAGTCAGGGCCTTGGCAAGCAGAGTCGAATGGGGTCGTACTTACGGTGGCTACGGTGACCTACGAAGAGGATCACCTGGCGCAGGTGCGCTACCGGATCGACAACACCTCAGCAGCAACCGTGGACGGGCAAAGCGACTACTTCAGCGTGGTGGACAACTTCGGGCGCGCCCGCAACGCGGACCTCGAATCGTCGTCGCTACCTGAACGCTTGACTCTGTCGCCCGGTCAGACTGCATTCGCGAGGGCGCAGGTTGCCCTGCCCTGGGATACGACGACCGAGTTCTTTGATGTTCGGCTCAACCTCTCGTTCACGACCTCCAAGCAGTTCTTCACCATCGCTTCCCCAGGAATCCCAATACCGAAATCGGAAAGGGTCGGCGGCTAGCAGCCGACTAGAAGGGACCGGCCCTCGGCGTCGATACCGAGTACGTGAGAATTAGGATCGACTCCAACGGTCTGCGAGCGCTGAGCGCTGAGCTGCGCGAGCTCGCGTCGAACGGTCCTACGCGAGTTCTACACGCTCTTGACGGCGCTTTGGAGCGCACCGCGGAGGTCAGCAGAGACCTGGCCCACGTCAGCGACGACCACCGTCATACCGGGGACCTGAAGGCCTCGCAGAGCGTCCAGAGCGACCACGGTGCGGGCGGGTGGTCCGGGTTCATCTCCTACGGGGACCCCGGCGCGCACTGGGAGTTGGAGCGCGGCGGGGAGCACGGCGAGTTCATCGAATCGCTGGCCCACCTCAGCGCCGAGGAATTCCAGCGCGCGCTCGACCAGATGTTCAACACGTAGGACGCCAGCTCCTACGTGATCGCCTTCCGCGCCGATACCTCTGGTGACGGGGCACCTACAGCCATGGGTCCTCGTCCCTTTCGGGAAGTCCTCCCCTGCGGTCATGGTGGCCTCCCTCAGCCGGGGAGGACTTTCGAGAGCACGGTTCCGCGCCGATACCTCAGTTGAGCCGGGCAGAAGCCCGCCTCCCGCAGACGGGCAGAGGCCCAGCGGATCAGTGACCGCTCCTGATCTTTCGAGGTGCCCATGGCCGTCAACACCACCGACATCGCCGCGCTCATCCAGACCGTGGTGGCGAAGTCGCTCACCCTCCCGCTCCAGCAGGCGTCGTCGTTCCTGTCGTCGGGCGTCAGCATCACCGATTCCTCGGTGCCGGTGTCGTTCCCCCGGTTGCGCGGGCACTTCGCTCCGGGCTGGGTCGGGGAGTCCGAGCTGATCCCTGAGGACGACGGCACCGAGTTCGACGCGGTGAGCCTGCTGCCGTCCACCATGAAGTCGGTCAAGAGCCTGGTCCGGCTCAGCAACGAGTCCCTGCGACAGTCCAGCCAGTCTCTTGACGCCGTGCTCCAGCAGCGCCTCATCACCGACGTGCAGGCCCAGCTCGACACACAGGCGTGGTCATCGGGAGGCAACGGCACCACGCTGCCCAAGGGCGTGTTCCACGCCGACAACACCGAGAACTTCGCCAGGGTCGACGTCAACGGCACCCTGACGCTCGACCACCTCCACGACGCCTACGGGCGCGCCCTGTCCGACGACGTGCCGCTGTCCGGGCTGCGCTGGATCATGAGCCCTGGCCAGCTCACCGCGCTCCGCAAGGTCAAGGACACTTCGGGGCGGTACATCGTCACCGACGGTGTGGGTGGTGCTCCCGCTGGCCTCTCCCTGCTCGGGGTGCCGGTCACTCTGTCGAAGCGCCTCGCGACGACCGGGGCCGCTCAGACCCTGAAGGAGCAGGTGTTGCTCATGAGCCCGAGCACCTGGCAGGTCGTACGAGACCTCAGTCCGCAGGCGGTCGTGGACCGCTCCCGCTACCTGGAGTTCGACCAGACCGCCCTGCGGATCGTGTGCCGCTTCGACTGGGGCTCGCTGCTGCCCGAGGCCAACGTGCTCCTGACCAACGTCACGCCGGTCTGATCATGACCACCACGGTGGTCCGTGCCCCTGTCGTGGAGGACCTGTGCAACTTCATGGGTTGGTTCGACCTGGACGAGGAGCAGCAGGCCACCGCCCGCGCCCACCTCCTCCGCGCCGTCCACCTCGTCCACGCCTACACGCGCGGACGAGGCTGGACAGGCGACTTCCTTGCTCCCGCAGTCGCCCAGATCGTCGTGTCCGTGGCAGCGCGCACGATGACCAACCCCACCTCAGCCGTCCGCGTCGAAGCCGGGGCGTACAGCTCGGTGCCCGGCCAGCCTGACTTCACGCTCCAGGAGCGGCTGGTGCTCGACGGATGGCGACGCCGGGCGGCGTGAGCGAGTCGGCGCGGGCCGTGCTGCGCCGATCAGTCAGGTAGGGAGTTCCAATACCTCTCGACCTCGGTCTCCCGAATGCGCCAGCGCGCACCGCGTAGGTTCGGGCTGCCGACGTTCTTGGCCTTCAGGTCGCCAGAGGCGATGAGGTCGAGCACCGTGCGAGGGTGGAGATGCAGAGCCTCGGCAGCCTCTTTGACGTTGAGCGCGCGGGGGATGGTCACGGCATGAGTACGGGGTCACCCAACTTGACCCGGGAGTTTCACCTGGCGAGTCCTCCTAGCTGTAAGACCTTTTGAAGACCCACTGCTGCTAACGTTCCTAGTCAGAGCCGTTTCGAGAAGGTTTCCTAAACCGTGCGTCGCAGGTTCGAATCCTGCTGGGGGCGCCGTCCGCGCTGTATGGATCCGCTTGATGGTTGACATCGCGGTTCCGGTTGATGCTTGTCGCGGTTCCGGTTGATGGTCGACACCGGTTCCGGTTGATCCTTGACACTCCCTCATGAGGGAGTTGAGCGTGGCTGAGCAGCGCTATCAAGCAGTGCTGGCAGTGATCAAGGACGGGCGCACGGTGACCGAGGTCGCCGCTGCAGTCGGGGTGTCGAGACAGACGTTGCACGCCTGGCTCGGCAAGTACGAGGCCGGTGGCCTCGAGGGTCTGGCCGACGGCTCGCACCGTCCGGCCGGGCATCCGCGGCAGATGAGCGCGTCGGTGGAGGTCGCGGTTCTGGAGGCGCGTCGTGCGCATCCG
>NZ_FOFA01000008.1:68520-263175 GCF_900110855.1 Microlunatus flavus | reverse complement strand
CTTCACGACGCCCAGGGCGTGCTCGGTCAACCGCTGCTCCAGGTCGCGCGTGCTGCCGACGTAGAAGGAGCCGTCGGAGCAACGCAGCAGGTAGACGAAGGGCACGTACGAAATGTGGTGCGACCTCGGCGGTTCGAGCCGCACGACTGCCCGTTCCTGTGGACGGACATCGCTCGGAGGCACCGCCTGTGGACAGACGAACGCCAACCCCTTCGGGGCCCTTCGACAAGCTCAGGGAGCGTTCGCGGGCCCTTCGACAAGCTCAGGGAGCGTTCGCGGGCCCTTCGACAAGCTCAGGGAGCGTTCGCGGGCCCTTCGACGGGTTCGCGGGCCCTTCGACGAGCTCAGGGAGCGTTCTCGTGGCGCGGGGCGGCTACTTGCGGATGGCGAGGAGGCGACGGACGACGCGTTCGGCGGAACGGCCGTCGTCGAGGTGGTTGAACCGTTCGACCCAGGCGTCGTAGAGGTCGGCGTAGCGCTCGGGCGCCTGGGCCAGCTCGCGGACGGCGGTCGTGACCTCCTCCTGGGTGGCCAGGACGGGTCCCGGGGCCACCTCGGAGAGGTCGAAGTAGACCCCGCGCAGGGAGTCGCGGTAGTCGTCCATGTCGGGGACGAAGAAGATCATCGGCCGCCGGGTCACCGAGTAGTCGAACATCACCGAGGAGTAGTCGGTGATCATCGCGTCGGCCGCCAGGAAGAGGTCGGTGACCTCCGGGTAGGTCGTCACGTCGATGACGCCCGGGACCTCCTCGACGCTCTCGCCGAACTTGACGGTGCGGGAGTGCCCGCGCAGCAGGATCACGTGGTCGTCGCCGAGGTCGGCGCTGAGGCGCTGCAGGTCCAGGAACGTGACCATCGAGGTCTGGTTCTCGCGCCAGGTGGGGGCGTAGAGCACGGCGGTCTGGTCCGGCCGGATGCCGAGCCGCTCGCGGATCGCGGCGCCGTCACCCGCGTACGGGCTGCCCGGGGTGAGCGGGTCGTTGCGGGGGTAGCCCTCCTCGAAGAGGGTCCGGTGCCAGTCGTACGCCGACGCGAGGATCAGGCTGCTGTGGTGGTTCTGCGAGAGCAGGACGTCCCACTTGGACTGCTCGAGGCGGATCGTGTCGATCTTCGACTTCGGCTGGCCGGAGCGGTCGAGGCCGATCCGCTTGAACATCGAGCCGTGCCAGGTCTGCAGGACCACCTGGAACGGCTGCGGCCAGAAGGTGCGCCGCAGCCAGTCGTTGGCGACGACGTAGCGCGAGGTCGCCCGCGCGTGCCACCACTCGCGGGTGCCGCGCACGACCGCGATCGCCCCGAGCGGCACGGGGATCGACGGGTCGGCGACGCCCCAGAAGCGGGTCAGCTGCGGGTAGCGCGCGGCGATCTCGCGGTCGATCGCGAACGGGTTGCAGGTGGCGCCGCGGCCGTAGAAGCTCTCGAGGTAGATCGCGTTGCGCGGGCTCCAGGTGCGGCGTCGGTAGAGGCGCTCCAGGCGGCGCTGGTGGAACGAGCCGACCTCGTCGTCGCGGCGTGGGGACGCCACCGACACGCGGACGGAACGGCCACCACCCGACTGCAGCCGGATCCGGAAGCCCTCCAGGTGGTGCAGCTCCGGCGTGCGCCGCGTGATCGTGGGCACGGCCGAGACCGGGAGGATGACGCCGGCCGCGGTCCGGGCGCGCAGCACGTAGCCGCCGAGGCGCGGCGGCAGCGGTTGGCGGCCCCACACGGACGCGAGCAGCGGGGCGGTCGCGGTCCACGTGCCCGTGCCGTCGGGACCGGGCACGAGCTCAGCCTGGACGGGCAGCACCTGGCGGGCGCCGGCCAGCACGAGCGTCGGCGTGTCGTCGGCGCCCACGCGCCCGCCGAGCACGTAGCGGCCCCGCAGCGCCAGCCCCGGCGGGCGCTGCACGACCGTCAGCTCGTCGACGAGCACGCGGCCGGGGGCGTCGACCAGCACCAGGCGCCCCTCGGGCGACGCGGTCGCGAGCAGGGTCGAGCCCGGTGTCGTCGCGGGCGCGGTGTCGTCGAGGTCCGTGGCGACCACGACGTCCTCGCCGTCGGCCGTGTGCGCGAGGAGCTCACGCTCGACCGACAGGGCGCTCTCGCGGTCGGTCGCGAGGGGGATGGCGTCGGGGACCAGACCGCTCAGCCGGAACCGCGGCCGCCCGGCCTCGTCGTGGCCCTCGGCGGTGCAGGTCAGGGCGGTCCGGTCCTCGCCCGTCCGGACCGAGGCGCCCACGAGGGCGCGGCCGTCGGTGGACACCAGGACCGAGACCGCGTGGCCGTCGACCTCGACCGAACGGGCCAGGACGGCTGGGCGCTGGCGCCGCAGGGACAGGCCCTGCTGGTTGCCCGACCAGCGCGCGACGAGCTGCACCGGCCCCGAGGCCGACTCGACCGTGGAGGCGAAGAGGTGGCGCACGGACCCGAAGCGGTAGCGGCTGAGGAACGTCCCGGTGCGGTCGCGCCCGGCCCCCACCACCCGTACGTGGGCCCGCCACGGCTGCCCGTCGTCGCCCTCCGTCAGGAGCCGGGAGAGGTCGAAGGTCGCGGTGAAGGCCGTGTTCGCGTAGTCGTGCTCGCTGCCGGCCGGCGCGGCCGCGTTGACGTCGGCGTCCGAGCGCATCGTCACGACCGCGTCGATGCGCCGCTCGCCGCGCTGCAGCCAGACCTGGGTCCGTGGTGGGGCGTCGGTGTGGCCGAAGCCGCGCTCGTACGCCCAGCCGCCGATCTCGAACGTGGTCGGGCCCGTCCACACCGCGGTGCGCAGGTGGGCGACCCAGCCGAGCTGGCGGCCCGTGACCCGGGCGCCGACCGCGCGGGCGGCCTGCCGGGCCTGCCGGTAGCCCTTCGCGACGGTCGGGTTCTCCGAGCGCGACAGCTCGAGCAGCGTGGTCCGGAGCCGGGTCCGGGCCTGTCGCCGGAGCTGGACGGGATCGAGGCGCACCCGTCTCACCGGCGCGTCACCGGGCCCTCGGCCCGCCGCGTCGCGGGTCCTGCCGCCGCGCTCATCGCAGCAGCGTCGCGTCGGACCGGGCGGCCTCGATGATCCCCGCGATGGCGATCGACTCGGAGGACCGCAGCCGGAACGACTCGGGGGTCTCGTTGCGGATGAGGGAGGCGAATTCGGCGACCTCGTAGCGCAGGCCGTCGCCGTCGAACTTGAAGTAGTACTTCTTGTCGTCGCCCGGGTCCTCGAAGCGCGCCTCGAAGTACTCCGTCTTCCACCACGGGGCGGGGACGTAGATGTAGCCGCGGGTGCCCGCGACGACCAGGTCGCCCTCGGCCTTGACGCCCAGGCCCACGCGGGCCGACGCCACGGCGTGCGGGTAGGTCAGGTCGATGCGCGAGAACGTGTCGACGGCCGAGCCCTCGGGCTGCAGCGAGGAGCTGACCACCTTCGTGTAGCCGGTGCCCAGCAGCTTGACGAGCGCCAGCAGCGGATAGCTGGCGAGCTCGGAGATCGCGCCGCCGTCCGGGGCCTCGAGCTCGCGTCCCGCGTGCACCAGCTTGGTGAAGGTGGCGTCGACCGAGCGGACCTGTCCGATGGAGCCGCTGCGCGCGACGGCCACCATCCGCTGGAAGCCGGGGGCGAAGGCCGTCTTGATCGCCTCGAGCAGCACGACCTGGTGCTGCTCGGCGAAGGCGTATAGGTCCTCGGCCTCGGCCTGTGTGAGGGCCAGCGGCTTCTCGCAGAGCACGTGCTTGCCCGCGGCCATCGCCTGGCGGGCCAGCTCGCCGTGGGTGCCGTGCGGCGTCGCGACGTAGACCGCGTCGACCTCGCTCAGCAGGTCCTCGACGGAGGGGGCGGCGACGCGCAGCTCGTGGGTCTCGGCGAAGGTCCTGGCGTTCTCGGGCTGCCGGCTCCACACGCCCTCGACCGTGACGCCGGAGACGAAGCGGACCTCGTCGACCATGCGGTTGGCGATGCGGCCGGAGCCGAGCACGCCGATGCGCAGGATGCCGGTCTCGTCGCGCAGCTGCGTGGAGGAGACGCCCTTGGTGCGGTCGAGGTAGACGACCTTGCAGTAGTCGTTGAGGTAGTCGAACTTGCCCAGCCAGTCGGAGCCGATCGCGAAGATGTCGATCCCGTACCGCTGGATGTCGTTGATCTTCTGGCCTTCGTACTCCTCGATGATCACCTGGTCGGCCAGACCGCTGTTCTGCACGTTGTGGATGCGCTCCATGAGCGACTGCCGCACGTTCAGCTTGCCGCGGGTGCTGTCGTAGTTCTCCGTGGTCACCGCGACGACGAGGTAGTCGCCGAGGGCCTTCGCCCGCTCCAGGAGGCGGACGTGGCCCTCGTGGAAGAGGTCGAAGGTCCCGTAGGTGATGACGCGCGTGGACATCGAGCTCCTCCCGCCGGGCGAGCGGCTCTCCGGGCGTGGTCAGGGCGTCGGGAGGGGGGAGAGCGTGCCCGGACGGCGGCGAGTCTAGTGGTCGCGGCACCCCGGACGTGGTTGCCCGCGCCGCTGGTCGAGGCCGTGGGTGCCCGCACCCCGCTACGCTGCCGCCGTGCTGAAGTCCCGGGCGAAAGAGACGATCCGACGGGCGCGACGTGTCTGGGACGCGGCGTCGACGACCGCCGCCCGCCCGGCCCGGCCGGCTGCGGCGCCCGCGGTGAAGGCCGCGCCGCCGCAGGCCCCCGACGTGGCGCCCAGGTTCGACCCGCTCCCGGTGCTGCACCCGCTGCCGCCCGCGAAGTACGTCTTCGTCGTCGGCGCCATCCCGCGGAACTTCGGCGGCCGGACGGCGTCGATCCTCCACAAGTGCCGGCTGCTCAAGGAGATCGGCGGGGTCGACTCGACGATCGTCACGCTCAACTACTCCTCCGAGGTCGACGACATCGCCGCCGACCTGCGCCGCCGCGGCCTGCTGGTCGACGGGGTCGAGATCGTCAACCTCCACGACTACTTCGACGAGCAGTCGACGGGGGTCGCGGAGCCGGTGCACCACGACGTCGACGAGCCGGGCATGGACAAGATCCGCGACCCCGACCAGGAGGTCTACCGCTACTACGAGAACGGGGTCTACCGGCTCTACAAGCGCTTCGACCACGAGGGCCGGCTGATCGTGCGCGACTGGTTCAACGAGAACCGGGGGCGTACGCGGCGCGACGAGTTCAACCTGAACGGGACCATCCGGCGCACGACCTACATGGACCTGCACCACAACAAGCCGCGCCAGGAGATCTTCTACCGGGCCGACGGCACCCCGTACATGAACAAGTGGCTGCGGGTGAACCCGACGACGATGACCAGCAGCGTCGAGCGGATCACCATGCTCGACGAGCAGGGGGCGCCGTACCAGGTCCTGCTCAGCAACGTCGAGCTGATCCAGTCCTACCTCGACCGGCTGATCGGCGACCAGCACTGCTTCCTGTCGGTCGAGTCGCGCCGGTCCGACGGCGAGACGCTCACCTACGTCCGGCCGAACGTCAAGCACGTCTACGTCCTGCACAACCCGCACATCGCGCCGCCCTTCGACGACCTCGCCGCGGTCCGGCCCTCGTACAAGCCGCTGCTCGACCAGCGCGACGCCCACGGCGCCGTCGTCTTCCTCACCAACGCGCAGCGAGCCGACGCGGAGGCCGTCTACGGCGAGCAGGACAACTTCGCGGTCATCCCGCACCCGGTGGCGCCGGTGCCGCAGGTGCCCTTCTCCGACCGCGACCCCGACCTGGTCGTGATGCTCGCGCGGCTCGACGCCCAGAAGCGCATCCCGCACGCCGTCGCCGCCTTCGCGCACGTGGTCAAGGCCCGGCCGAGCGCCCGGCTGGAGATCTACGGCCAGGGGCCGGAGGAGGGCGCGCTGCAGCAGCTGATCGACGAGTCGGGGCTGCGCGGCAGCGTGCGGCTGATGGGCTACACGAAGAACCCGGCCGAGGTCTACGAGCGGGCGGCCTGCTCGCTGCTGACCAGCCGCTTCGAGGGCTTCGGCCTCGTGCTGCTGGAGAGCCTCAGCCACGGCTGCCCGGTCGTCAGCTACGACGTCAAGTACGGCCCGGCCGACATCGTCGCCGACGGCGTGAACGGCTTCCTGGTCGGCTCGGCCATGCAGCAGCAGATGGCCCGCCGCGTCGTGGAGCTGCTCGACGACGAGCCGCTGCGGCGCCGGCTGAGCGAGAACGCCGCGCAGGTGCGCACCGAGTTCAGCGAGGAGACGTTCGTCGCCCGCTGGTCGGAGCTGTTCCACCACCTCGACGAGGAGGGCTGGGCCGACCAGGGCTGAGGTCCCGCGGACCTGCCGGCAGGCTCAGCCCGCTGGGGTCCGGAACGCCCAACCGTTAGGGCCAGTCGACGAGCTCGGGGAGCGTTCGTCGGGCTCAGCGAGCCTTCGGCGCGACGAGGGTCAGTCGTGGTCGCCCGAGGCCTGCGAGCGGCTGCGCCAGACGCCGAACCCCGCGCCGGCGACGGCGAGCAGGAGCAGCACCCCGCCGACGACCCAGGGCGTGCCGCTGCCGCCGGCGTCGGGCTGCGGGCTCGCCGACGCCGCCTGGGTCTCGGTGTCCGGCGCACTGCCGGCCTCCGTCGTGGGTCCGGGCGGCGCCTTGACGGTGGACGGCGGGTCGCTGGCGGGCGGCTCCGGATCGGTGGTGGTGCCCTGGGACGTCACCTCGATGCCGGGGGTGGCGAGCGCGGTCGAGGGCGGGTCGGGCTCCTCGGAACCGTTCGGGTTCGTGCCCCGCAGGACCGCGGGCTCCTCGTCCTCCCCGGACCAGGACCGGTCGGGCAGGTCGCTGAAGCTCCCGCTGCCGTAGCTGAACTGGTAGGCCCCGCCCTCGGGCTCGCCGCCGCGGCCGTCCACGCGGAAGTGGACGGTGTAGGTGCCGCGGGGCAGGTCGTCGCGCAGCCGGCTGGTGACGTTGGTGCCCTCGACGATCAGCGGGCCGTCGGTGACGTTCTTGCCGTCCGGGCCGGTGACGACGAGCTTCGCCACGCCGGGGTCGACCTCGCGGGTGAAGGCGAGGGTGACCGCGCCGGGCGGGTCGGACAGCTTCTGGCGGTCGCGCGGCTCGGCGGCCACCGGGGTCACGGCGTGCGCCGGCGTCGGCAGGGTCGCCACGACGGCACCGAGCAGCAGCGCGGCCAGCAGGGCGACCGTGGCCCGGAACGTCCACGGGAGCGTCCCCGTACGGACGGCGGCCTCGCCTCGGCGGTGTCCCACAGCGCTCCTCCCCGGTCGGTCGGCCCCCGCGCGAGCCTCGCGCGTGGTCGTGAACGACCGGTCCCGGACGAATTTCATTGTATGGTTCGGAGCGTCGGCGACCGCGCTCCCACGCGCGGTGCGACCGTTGGGCATCGCCGGTCTCTCGGGCCGGTCACGCCGGGCCCCGGGTCCGTGCAGGGGATGCAGGCTGAGCTGGTCGGAGGGTTGTGAGGGTGTCGGTCAGGACGTCACGGTCGGTCGGCTCCCAGGGCAGGCGACGCGCCCGCCTCGTCGCCCTCGTCAGTGCCCTGGCGGTGACGGTCGGGCTGCTCGTCGGCCCCGCCAGCGCCATCACGGTCGACCGCGACAAGTCCGGGAACATCGCCCTGCCCAGCGGCGACTCCTGCCCCACGATCGCGACGCCCGCGCCGATCGAGGCCTGGTACAACATCGACGACATGGAGAAGCGCGGCTTCTGGGACCCCAAGGACAACACCCCCTGGGACTACTCCAAGAAGCTGTCGCAGATCATCTGCGGCGCGCAGAAGAACTCCGAGATCAAGATCGGCATGTTCTTCATCCGCGCCCTCGGCACGATGCAGGCGCCCGGTGAGGGCACCGCGCTCGGCGACCGGCCCGAGACCGACCCCGAGGTCGTCTACAACGCCCTCGAGTGGGTCAAGACGCACCGCAACGTGACGGTCGGGCTGGTCCTCGACGGCGGCACCATCAACCCGGCGGGCGACAAGGCCAAGATCGCCAAGCGGCTGAAGGACATCGCGTCGGTCTACTACTGCAACAACGGCTGCTTCAACGTCAACAAGGCCAAGGTCTGGCCGTACGCGATCAACCACGAGAAGTTCCTGACCATCTCGGACACCACGTGGTCGAACTCCGGCGACGGGGCGCACCCGGCGATCCTGTCGATGTCGGGCAACTTCGCCCGCTCGCAGCTGCGGAACTACCACCAGGAGATGACCCTGGTGTACGACGACCACAAGCTGTTCGACATGTTCGACTCGCGCTTCGACGCCATGAAGTACTGCGCCCAGAAGAACTGCCCGAGCGCGTCGGGCTTCCCCAAGTCGATGTCGCTCACCAAGCAGCGCGGCATCTGGGTCGACCCGATCTACCGGCACTACACCGACCCGGGCCGCGGCACCACGGTGTCGTTCACGCCGGCGACGCAGGACGCGCGTGACTTCTACGTGCAGCAGTTCGACGACGTCGACTGCAAGGTCGACAACAACATCCGGATCGCGATGTTCAAGCTGACCGACGCCAAGGCGGAGCAGATGGTGAGCTCGCTGAGCCGGCTGCGCAAGCGCGGCTGCGACATCTCGATGCTGCTCACCTACCAGGGCGGAAGCACGACGATCTCGCCCAAGGTCGTCAAGGCGCTCAAGAAGGCGAAGATCCCGACCAGCTGCACCTCGGTGGCCATGCACACCAAGGAGATCCTGATCGGCCCGAAGCACAGCAACCTCGGCCGCGTCCTGGTCGGCACGCAGAACATGTCGGTCGCCGGCCTGCGCTACAGCGAGGAGCACGTCCTCACGTTCGACACGCGGGCCGCCTCCGCGAAGTACCTCGAGCCGATGCGCCGGGTCTACAGCCAGTACATGAACGGCTGGTACGAGCTCTCCAAGGGCACCCGCTCCTGCAGCTGAGCCGCTGCTCGTCCACCGCTGACGCGACGCCCTGACCCTCGTGGGTCAGGGCGTTCGTCGTCCCGGTCGGTACGGCTCAGGGGTGGCCGCCCTCGCCGCCCGGGTCCTCGCTGTACTCCCCGGCCATCTCGGAGTCGCGGGTGGTGATGTCGTCGCGCGCGGCGACCGGGGCCTCCGCCTCGCGGGCCTCGTCGATCGCCTCGGCCGAGCGCTCCAGCGCGGCGCCGTGGTCGTCACCCGCCGGGTCGCCGGCGGCCGGTGCGGGGGTGGGGTCGGGCTCGGGGCTCGTGGTCTGCTCGGTCATCCCGCCAGTGTGCCGGGGCCGCGGCCGTCCTCGCCGCGCGGCCCCGGGGCCAGGGGGAGGGTGAGGCGGAAGTCCGCGCCGTGGGCGGCGGCGGGCGCCGGGAGGCAGACCAGGTCGCCGCCGTGGGCCCGGGCGGTGCCGCGGGCGATCGCCAGGCCGAGCCCCGAGCCGCCGGCGTCGGCGCTGCGGGCCGCGTCGAGCCGGACCAGCCGGTCGAAGATCCGCTCCCGGTCCTCCGCCGCCACGCCCGGCCCGTCGTCGACCACGTCCACGACGGCCAGCCCCGGCTGCACGCGCAGGCCGACGTGCACGTGACCGCCCTCGCCGGCCGCGCGGGAGGCGTTGTCCAGGAGGTTGCGCAGCACGCCGCGCAGGGCGTCCTCGTCGCCGCTCACGACGACCCGGCCGGCGTCCCCGGTCGCCGAGGTGAGCGTCGTGCCCGGCCGCAGCAGGCTGGCGCGGTCGACCTCGGACTCGACGAGCGCGCCCACGTCGACCGCCGTACGCGTGGTCGGGGCCCCCGCCTCCAGCCGGGCGACGGCCAGCAGGTCCCCGACGAGGCGGCCGGCCCGCCGGGCCTCGCCCACGAGGAGCGCCTCGAGACGTTCCTGCTCCTCGACGCTCATCGCGTCGCGGTGCTGCAGCAGCGTCTCCGCCGCGGCCTGCACCCCGGTGAGCGGCGTACGGAGCTCGTGCGCCGCGTCGGCCAGGAAGGCGCGGGTCTGCTCCTCCGCCCGGCGGGCCCGGACCTCCGCGCCCTCGAGCTCGTCGAGCATCGCGTCGAAGGCGGCGGCCGTCCGGCCGATCTCGGTGTCGGTCCGGCTGGGGGACAGGCGCGACCCGCGGGCCCCGGCCGAGATCTGCTGCGCGAGGGCGGCCATGGCGTCCAGGGGCCGCAGCGCCAGGCGCACCGCGAGCGCGACGAGCAGCCCGCTGAGGACCAGCGCCGCGAGCCCGCTCACCAGCAGCGTGCGCCGCAGCGCGTCCTGCGCCCCCGACACCAGCGAGGTGTTCACCGCGAGCGTGAGGCGCGCACCGTTCACCCGCCCGGTCCCCGGCAGCGTCGTCGTCACCGTGGTCACGCCGCTCCCGCCCGGGACGGCGGTGCCGAGCACCGTCCCGTCGCGCAGCTCCAGCGACGCCAGGACGCCGTCGACGCCGACCCGGTTCACGATCTGCTGCGGGCGCACCCCGGCGCGGGCGAGCTGGCGCGCCAGCTGCGCGCGGCCGCTGAGCAGCGTGTCGAGGTTGCGCTGGGACTGGGACACGAAGACCGCGTTGACGGCGACCGAGGAGGACAGCAGGACGACCGCGAGCACCGCCATGACCGCCGCGATGACCCGGACGCGGATCGACACGGTGCTCAGCGGGCGCGTGGCCCCGCGGGGCGCCGGTGCCGGGGCGCTCACGGCTCGACCCCCAGGCGGTAGCCCCGGCCGCGCACCGTGTGGACCAGCCGCGGCTCGCCGCCCGCCTCGAGCTTGCGGCGCAGCGAGGAGACGTGGACCTCGACCACGTTCTCGTCGAAGCCCTCGTAGCCCCAGACCGCGGTGAGGATCTGCGTCTTGCTGACCACGCGGTCGCGGTGGGAGGCGAGGTAGCCGAGCAGCCGGCGCTCGGTGTCGGTGAGGTCGACGGTCCGCGGGCCGCGGCGCACCTGGGTGACGTCGTCGTCGAGGGTCAGGTCGCCCACCGCCGTGACGCTGCCGCCCGGCCGGGTCCGGCGCAGCACCGCGTGCACGCGGGCGACGAGCTCGGCCATCGCGAAGGGCTTGACCAGGTAGTCGTCCGCGCCGCCGGCGAGCCCGGCCACCCGGTCGGCGACGGTGTCGCGCGCGGTCAGCATGAGGACGGCCGCCCGGCTGGCCCGGCGGACCACGGGCAGCAGCGCGAAGCCGTCGCGTCCCGGCAGCATCACGTCGAGCACGACGAGGTCCGGCCCGAACGCGGCCAGCCGCTGCTCGAGGTCGCCGCCGTCGGCCAGCGCCTCGACGGCGAAGCCCTGGGCGCGCAGCGCGGCCCGCACGGGCACGCGGATGGCCTCGCTGTCCTCGACGAGCAGGATCCGGGCCGCCTCCACGGGGCCATCCTGCCCACCGGGTCCACCCCGCCCGCCGAGGCACGCGCGTGGCCGCCGCACCCCGCGGGCCTGCACGCCCTCCCTAGGCTCGGTGGGTGCTCACCCCCGACGTGCTCGCCGGTCCGGCCCCGGAGGTCGCGCCGCTGCTGCTGGGCGCGGTGCTCCGCCACGGCGAGGTGGCGGTCGAGCTGACGGAGGTGGAGGCGTACGCGGGCCGAGACGACCCCGCGTCGCACGCGTTCCGCGGGCCGACCCCGCGCAACGACGTCATGTTCGGCCCGCCCGGGCACCTCTACCTCTACTTCTCCTACGGCATGCACTGGGCGGCGAACGTCGTCTGCGGGCCGGACGGCACCGCCTCCGGCTGCCTGATGCGCGCCGGGCGGGTGGTCGACGGGCTCGAGCTCGCGAGGGAGCGACGCCTCGGCGCGCCCGACCGCGACCTCGCTCGAGGGCCCGGCCGGCTCACCCAGGCCCTCGGCCTCGGCCCGGAGCAGCGCGGTGCCGACCTCTTCGCCGGCGGCCTGGTCCGCCTGGAACCGCACTCCGGCCCGCCCGTCGAGGTCGCCAGCGGACCCCGGGTCGGCGTCTCCCGGGCCGCCGACGTCCCGTGGCGCTTCTGGGTCGCCGGCAGCCGCTACGTCTCGGCGTACAAGCGCAGCCCACGAGCGGAGCCCCACCCGACCGCCGAGCGGTAGGTTGCCGCGCCCGACGGGCGGCTTTTGGGCGCGGCAACCTACCCCTCGGCGATCGAGGAGCGAGGGCCGACGACTCAGTCCAGAGGGGTCAGCGCCGCTAGGATCGTCGGGAAGAACTCCGACACCGTCGGGTGGATCGGCAGCGCGTCGCGGACGATCGGGTAGCGCACGCCCGCCTGCATGGCCACGCCGATCACCTGGACCACGTCGTCGGCCTGCAGCCCGAGGATCGTGGCGCCCAGGAACTCCTCGGTGTCGGCGTCGACCAGCACGCGCATGACGCCCGTGGTCTCGCTCTCCAGCTTGGCGCGGCTGACGCTGGCCATCGGGATCTCCGCCTTCAGCACGCGGCGGCCCGACTCCCGCGCCTCCTGCAGGCCCATCCCGACCCGGCCCAGGGGCGGGTCGGTGAACATCGCGTACGTCGTCACGCGGCCCGCGACCGTACGCGGCGGGTGGAGGTAGATGTCGCCGTCCTGGTAGGAGGTGTGGGTGAACGCGCCGCGGCCGTTCACGTCGCCGAGGGCCCACACGCCGGGGACGTTCGTGGCGAAGCGGTCGTCGGTGAGCACGAAGCCGTGCGCGTCGGTCTCCAGCCCGGTGTCGGGACCCAGCTGGTCGCTGTTCGAGCGGCGGCCGGTGGCGATCAGCAGGTGGCTGCCGGTGATCGTCCCGACCTCCGGCACCTCGACCGAGACGCCGCTGGTGTCGCCGCTCACCCGGCTGGGCCTGCCCTCGACGATCCGGACGCCCTCGTCGGTGAACAGGTCGGTGAGGATCTGCTGCACGTCCGGGTCCTCGCGCGCGGCGATGCCGCCGCCGGCCACGATGGTGACCTCGGAGCCGAAGCGCCGGAACATCTGCCCGAACTCGAGCCCGATGTAGCCGCCGCCGACGATGATCAGGTGCTCCGGCAGCTCGCTCAGCGCGAGGAGCTCGACCTCGGTGAGGTACGGCACGTGCTCCAGGCCGTCGATCGGCGGGATCGAGGCCCGGTTGCCGACGTTGAGGTAGACCTCCGAGGTCGTCAGCTCCTGCTCCGACCCGTCGTCGGCGGTGACCACGACCCGGTGCTCGGCGCCGGTCGGGTCGCCCACCAACCGGGCGCGGCCGTGGACGTAGTCGAGGTTCTCGGCCTCGTCGATGGCCTGCTGCAGGCCGGCCCGCATGCCGTCGATCAGGGTGTGCACCCGGCCGATGGCCTGGCCGAAGTCGACGCGGACCTCCCCGACGTGGACGCCGAAGTCGGCGGCGCGGCGCGCGGAGTGCGCCACCACCGCGCTCGCCCGCAGCGCCTTGGTAGGCCGGCACCCGTGGTTGAGGCACGTGCCGCCCGGTTCCGCCATCTCCACGATCGCCACCCGACGGCCCTGGGCCGCCTGGCTGAAGGCCACGCTCGGTCCCGCCTGGCCGGCCCCGATCACCACCGCGTCGTACCGCGTCATCGCCACGCTCCTCCTGTGTCGTCGGGTCCCACGCTAGGGGGCGCTGTCGTCACGGATTGGGCAAGGTGCCCGGGTTGTGCCTAGACTCCCCGGCTTCAGAAGGTCACGAAACGGTTACGACGCCCGGAGGAACCCTTGTCACGACCCCGTCCGCGCCGGGCCCTGCGTCCGTCGGCCACCGTGCGCGTGGCCCGCGTCGCCGTCCCGCTGGCGCTGGCCGGGCTCGCCACGACCGGCGTCGTCGCGTTCGCGGTGCCGGGGTCCGACGCGCAGACCGCCGTCCCCGCCCCGGCGACGAGCGTCCCCGACGGGGCCGCGCTGCGCGAGCAGCCCGTCAGCCGCGACCTGCAGCGCACCCCCAGCCCGACCCCCGTCGTGACGCCCAGCCCGACGCCCACACCGAGCCCGACGGTGGCACCCACCACGAAGCCGACGACGAGACCGGCCACGACGAAGAAGGCGACCGAGAAGCCGGCCGGCCCGACGGCCGAGCAGCAGGCGGCGCACCCGAAGGTCTCCGGGTCGCTCTGGTCGACCGACGAGCTGAACATCCGGACCGACCCCAGCAAGAAGGCGGACGTGGTGACCGTCGTCCCGGCCGCCACCAAGCTCTCGGTGACCTCGGTCCGGCGCGACGGCTACCGGCTCGTGGTGTTCAAGGGCGAGGGTCGCTGGGTCACCGCGCAGTACCTGTCGGAGAAGAAGCCGAAGGTCGCGGCGTCCGACGCGGGCGGGGTCACGAACGCCCCGTGCGGCAAGGGTTCGGCGATGGAGCGGGGCCTCACCCCCGACGCGGTCCTCGTGCACCGCACGGTCTGCGCCCGCTTCCCGCAGGTGAGCTCGTTCGGCGGCACCCGCGGCGGCGGCGGCTTCCACGGCAGCGGCCAGGCCGTGGACTGCATGATCTCGGACTCCACCGCGGGCTGGGCGCTCGCCCGCTGGGTCCGCGCCCACGCGCGCGAGCTCGGGGTCAGCGAGGTCATCTACTCCCAGAAGATCTGGACCGTGCAGCGCAGCGGCGAGGGGTGGCGCTCGATGTCCGACCGCGGGTCGGCCACGGCCAACCACTACGACCACGTGCACGTCTCCGTCTACGGCCACTGGGCGGCCTGACCTACGGGCTCCCCGTACGGCAGCGGGTCCAGCGGGCAGGATGGCATCCGCCGGGCGGGTCGGCCCCGAATCCCTGGCGTCCCGTGGCATCGTTGCGGGGTTCATCTCCTCGTCGCTTGTCGCGACCAGACGCCGGATCTAGGGTTTGCCCATGATGGACACGTACCAGGTGGTGCTCGGCGCCCTGGCCGTCGCCATCATGGTGCTCGTCCCCATCGGGTGCGTGCTGCTGTGGGACCTGCTGGCCGGCCGTTGGGACGAGAGCATCTCCCGTTTCCGGCAGCGCCAGCTCATGGCCGTCGAGCGCCGCCGCACCCTGCGGGCGCTGCGCCGCATGCACGGCGTCCCCCTCGAGCGGCTGGCCGCCGACCTGCGCCGGCTGCGCGAGGTCATCCGGGCCGACGCCCACCGCTCGGCGGCGCAGCAGATGGGCAACCGGCTGGCGTACGACCAGGTGCTCATGCAGGCCTGCTCCATGCTCGAGATCGAGCACGAGCTCGCCGAGGAGACCTCGGGGATGGAGCGCGACATCGAACGCCTCCGGGTCGAGGCCGAGCTCGAGCGGGCCGGCGTCACCGTGACCGAGCGGGGCTTCGGACAGGCTGCCTGACCGTTCCGCTCAGCACGCCGCAGGCCTGACGGCCCCCTCCGGCCGACCGGTGCCCCTGTTCCGCGCTCGACCGCTCAGCGCCGGCGGACCGCTCGACAAATCCGCGCAGAAGGAAGCGCCAGGTGGCTCTTCGAGGCTCGCGAGGCCCTCGACACGCCAGCTGGCGCTTCCTTCTGCGCAAGCTGAAGGACGCGCCGGCTCGAGCCCTCGACGGGCATCGGGATGCGACGGACGACCTCGCGGGGCGCTCCGAGGAGCAGACCGCCCCTCGGACCGGCCACTCGCGGCCGCTGCCCACGTCGCCCACCGGTCTGGCTGAGTCCTCGAAGGGCCTCCGCCGCGCGTGCCTGAGACCCCTGCGGTGGTCCTCTGGGGGCTGGTTCAGCGGGTCCTGAGCCGTTCTTGAGCCATCGATCTTTCAGGGTTCAATCTTTCTTCCCTCTTGAGGCGACGGGGCTCCTGGCCTTGAGGCTGCGTCGAGGTGGCCCCGGCAGAGTTCTTCTCACCAGCCAAGAGGGCTGGGGAGCAAGCGGGGGCTGGCTCGTCAGCAGGACGACACCCTCAGGAGGCCCCCCATGATCGTCGTCGCCACCGCGCTTCGTACCGCGCGCCGCCCGCGCCGCACCCCTTCGCTCGCCGCGCTGCTCAGAGCGCTGGGCTCGGTCCGGATCTCCGACACCCCGCCCGCCACGTGCCTGGACGACGACAGGTCCTACCCACGGCACTGACGGCCCCGCGCCCCGACCGCTGAGGGCGCCACCTGCCCCACCCGCGCTGCCCGCAGCGCCCACGAGTCGAGCCGCCGCCCCGTCGGGGGAGCTGGCGGCCGAGACGGTGCCGCACGACGGCGCCAGAAGACACCCGTACCGCCACCGCGACCACCGCGGCGGCGAGCGGGTGAGGACGTCGGACAGGGGGAGTCCGGCCAGGCTCCCGGTGGGGACCGGGAGCCGAGGGGGGACGTCGTCGGCCTGGCCGACGGCGGAGCAAGGCCCGGCGTGCGCAGGGGACGCGCGTCGAGAGGTACCCGGCCTGGCCGGGCACCACCACGGGGACCACCGACCGTCGGGGGACGGACGGTGGAGCGAGGGCCCACGACGGCGACCGGGGGGACGCCGCGTGGGCCCTCGCCGTGGTGAGCCAGGACTCGCTGAGGGGCTACATCCCTAGCGGGTCTGGAAAGTGTTGGGTGAAGATCCCACACCTGTCAGCAAGATCAGGCAGAATGATTCCTGCCCGAGCAGCGCGTCTCGTCGGGGGACGCCCGCTTCACTCGGAGCTCGAGTGCCGCTGGGGGGTGGCACACGCGGGGTTTGGCGCCGTCACGACCGTCTGGTCGTGGCGGCGCTTCAGCGTTCGGGCCGGTTTGCCGCGACGCACCCCGAGGCCGGCGTCCGACCTGCTCCTCGTCCTGCTCCTCGGCCCTCCTCCTCGAGCCGTGCGCTGACCGCGTCCGCGCCGTCCTGGGGTCGGGAGACCTTCCTCACTTCGAACGGGAATACCTGCAGGCCGAAGGTGTTGAACTGGTACAGTTCGATCTCGAAGGCTTCCGAAGCCAACACCACGAGATCAAAGATCAAGGAAGGACGCACACCATGACCCGCATCGGCCAGGCCATCCGCCGCCACCGCGAGAGCACCCGTCGGGAGCGCGAGTTCGCGCGCGCCTTCCGCTCGGCCTCCGGCTCGGACATGCGCACCGAGCTCGAGCACCTCGCCAACTACTCCGACCTGCGCTGAACCCCGCCAGGCCTGAGCACCACGGGCTCCCCTCCGTCTCGGAGGGGAGCCCGTTCTGCGTCTTCCGTCCTGCGCTCCGCAGCCGTCCTGGGGGTGACCAGTGGTCACCAGGGGTTACGCAGCACACCCCCGCCGTCCCACGTGAGTGACCACTGGTCGCCAGGACGTACGACACGCCGTCCCGACGACCAGGGGTGACCAGTGGTCAGCGGCGGAAGGGGTCCCTCACAGCCCGCTGGTCCAGAGCACCCCGCTGCCGCCGGCGAGGCGGGCGGCGAAGGCGACGGCCTGCGCGTCGGTGAGGCCGCTGACGAAGTCGGCGATGCCGCGCCCGCGGGCCATGCGCGCGAGGTCGGCGTCGGTGGTCCGTGCGTCGAGGCGGTCGGGGTGGTCGCGCACGAGCCGCTCGTAGCCGTACGCCGCGGCGTTGACGAGGTCCACGAGCCGCCGCGGCGCGCGGAACGCGTCCGTCGGGTCGGAGAGCCAGTCGTCGAAGCCGGTCACCAGCTGCTCGATCGTCTTCTCCTGGCCGCGCTGCAGCATCGCGAGGTCGGGCCGCTCGAGGATGAAGTAGGAGTTGACGAACTTCAGCACCTGGACCTCGTGCCAGGCGCGGGTGGTCATCCGGACGAAGCCCGAGCGCACCGGCGGGTCCGGGTCGGGCGTCACCGAGGTGACGAGGTGGTCGATCCAGCGCGAGGTGAAGCCCGAGATCGCCCGGTCGCTCTGCATCGACCCGTCGTACGGCACGGCCAGCACCCCGTCGACGAACTCGTCGCCGACGGTCGCGACGGCCGCCGCGAACACCGCCTCGTCGAACATCCACACGTCGCGCGTGCGGAGGCGGCGACGCAGCCGCTCGAGGCCGGCGCCGGGGGAGCGGCCCTTCTCCGCCAGCTGCTTGTCGTCCAGCCCGCTGAACTCCGCCAGGTCGTTCTCCCACGAGCGGAACTCGCTCGACACCGGTGAGAACTGCAGCACCCCGGAACGGTGGAAGTCCTCCACGTCGTGCAGCGAGTACGCGATGTCGTCGGCCAGGTCCATGACCGAGCACTCGAGCGTCTGGCGCCCGGGCGGCAGGTCCGGGAACGCCGCGAGCGCGTCGAGCATCTCGGGCAGGTCGATGAAGTAGGTGGAGAACTTGGCCGCGCCCGTGCCGCCACGCCCGTGGCCGGCACCACGGGGCGGGACCTCCCAGCCGGTGGGGTGCGGCACGGGCCAGTGGCTGCGCGCCCACGGGTACTTGAGGACGGCGGCGCGAACGGCCGCGGTGAGGTTCAGGCCCTCGTCGCCGGGCCCGTGGACCTCCAGCTCGGTGAGGATCCGGAACGTCTGGGCGTTGCCCTCGAAGCCGTCGGCCAAGCCGAAGTTCTCCCGCGCGAGCCGGTCGAGCGCGCGCTCGCCGAGGTGGCCGAACGGCGGGTGGCCGAGGTCGTGGGCGTTCGCGGCGGCCTGGACGACCACGTGGTCGAGCCCGCCCAGGTCGCGCAGCAGCTCGCGGTCCTCGCCGCGCAGCAGCCGGACGGCGATGGCGCGCGCGACGGCCGTGACCTTGATCGTGTGGGTGAGGCGGTTGTGCACCACGCCGTTGGTCGCGCCGGCGGTGACGACCTGCGTGACCTCCGCGAGCCGCGAGAAGGACTGGGCGAAGCGGATCCGCTCCAGGTCGGTCCGGAACTCCGACTCCCCGGGCGCGTACGGCCGTTCCGCCTCGGGGCGGGCCCGCGCCAGCCGCGGCTCGATCATGGACAAACCGTAGGGCGTCGGCCCGCGCAGGTTTTCTGACCCTCGGCGCACGGCAGACGACCCTGGAGGCTCGTCCGGACCATCGTCGGTAGGAGAACCGGCGGGAACGATCCGGTCAGGGCTTCTGCGCGTCCATCAGCGCACGCCAGGTCGCGTAGCTCAGCTTGCCGGTGCCGTCGAGGTCGTGCCAGGTCTGGAAGGTCTTGAGCTTCTTGACCGACGCCGACGACCAGGTGCCGCTCTGCTTGGCCCCGATCGTCTTCTGGACGGCCTTGACCGCCGCGAAGCGGTCGCCCTTGCGGATCGAGCGGCCGGAGTAGGTGACGAGCGTCTTCATCGTCGTGGACGAGCCCTTCGGGGCCTTGACCGTGCCGACGCGCGGGCAGGGCTTCGGGTTCGGCTGCTTGTAGCCGTACGCCCAGCTCATGTCGGCGGGCCGGCAGCGGCCGTAGTCGGGTGCGGCCACCTGACCGGTCCAGTAGGACGTGGTCCCCATGGCGCCCGCCCACGAGAGCGAGAGGTGCATGTGGTTGCGGTGGCAGGCGGCGTCCAGCGACTTCTTCTGCTTGCTCTTCGCCGCGCAGCCGTCGTACTCCCGCCAGCCCTCGGAGGGCCGGTAGGCGCCCCAGATGTGGTTGTCCCAGATCACGTACATGACGCCGAGGCGGCGCGCGTTGGCGTACGGGCGTCCCTGCTCGTCGGGCGCGAGCAACCAGTCGACGACGGCCTGCGCCTGCTTCTTCTGCGTCGTGTCCCGCACGCTGTTCATCCAGTCGACCGCCCGGCCGTCGTGGTGCTCGCTGTTCGGGCTGGCGCCGCAGGCCCGGGCCCCGCCGAACGACGTCCGCGGGTAGGTCCTCACCAGCAGCGAGCCGAGCGCAGCGGTGCCGGGGCGGGTCGCCACGGTGCACGAGTTCGCGGGGACGTACGCGGCGAGGTCCTCGATCCCGTCGGGGACGGAGGCGGCGGGTGGCGGCTTCGGCACGGCGGACGCCGGTGCGGAGGGCGCGCCGGCCTGGAGCCCGAGGCCCAGCGCGAGCGCGACCAGCCCGGCCACGACCAGCTGCGGCAGGCCGCGGCGGCGGGGTGCGCGGGAGGGGAGGGTGGAGACCACGGTGCCGCTCCTCGGCTCGAGTCGCAGCGCGACCTGGTGGGCCCCCGGTGGCGGCGAGCATAGGCGAGGGCGCTGTGCCGGGCGGGGGTTCGGCGGAACTGCTCACCGCCCCTCCGCGGCACCGTTCTGCGAGCCCGCCCCAGGACCCCGCTCCGCACCCCTCCGCCGCCCGGGCAGGCCCGTCACTAGGCTTCTGCGAGGCCGCTGCCGAGGCCTGCGAGCGAGGAGACGAGGACATGAGCGATCCGGTCGATGCGACCACCACCGCGGCCTGGGGCCGGCTGAAGGAGCTGCGGGGCTCCTCGGTGCCCGACCTGCGCGAGGCGTTCGCGAAGGACCCGGAGCGGGCCGAGCGCTTCAGCCTGGAGGTCGGCGACCTCCACGTGGACCTGTCGAAGAACCTCGTCGACGACGACGTCCTCGGCGCCATGGTCGACCTGGCCGAGCAGGTCGGCGTGCCGCAGCGGCGCGACCAGATGTTCGCGGGCGAGCGGATCAACGTCACCGAGAACCGCTCCGTCCTGCACGTCGCGCTGCGGATGCCCAAGGACGAGACGCTCGTCGTCGACGGGACCGACGTCGTCAAGGACGTCCACGAGGTCCTCGCCAAGATCTACGCGTTCGCCACCAAGGTGCGCAGCGGGGAGTGGGTCGGCGTCACCGGCAAGCGCATCGAGACGGTCGTCAACATCGGCATCGGCGGCTCCGACCTCGGCCCGGTGATGGTCTACGAGGCCCTGAAGCCGTACGTGCAGGCCGGCCTCACCTGCCGCTTCGTGTCGAACATCGACCCGACCGACGTCTACGTCAACACCGCCGACCTCGACCCCGAGACGACGCTGTTCATCGTCGCCAGCAAGACCTTCACGACGCTGGAGACGCTGACGAACGCACGGCTCGCCCGCGCCTGGCTCCTCGACGGCCTGCGGGCCTCGGGTGCGGTCGGCGAGGGCGACGACGCCGCCCGCGACGCCGTGTCCAAGCACTTCGTCGCGGTGTCGACCGCCCTCGACAAGGTCGAGGCGTTCGGCATCGACCCCCAGAACGCCTTCGGCTTCTGGGACTGGGTCGGCGGGCGCTACTCGGTCGACTCCGCCATCGGCACCAGCGTGTGCGTGGCCATCGGTCCGGAGAACTTCGCCGACTTCCTCGCGGGCTTCCACGCCGTCGACGTGCACTTCCGCGACACCCCGCCGGCGAAGAACGTGCCGATGCTGATGGGCCTGCTGAACGTCTGGTACGACGGCTTCTTCGACGCCCAGAGCCACGCGGTGCTCCCGTACGCGCAGTACCTGCACCGCTTCGCCGCGTACCTGCAGCAGCTGACCATGGAGTCCAACGGCAAGAGCGTGCGCTGGGACGGCAGCCCGGTGACCACGGACACCGGCGAGGTCTTCTGGGGCGAGCCCGGCACCAACGGCCAGCACGCGTTCTACCAGCTGATCCACCAGGGCACGCGGGTCATCCCCTGCGACTTCCTCGCGGTCGCCACGCCCGCGCACCCGCTCAAGGACGGCGAGCACGACGTCCACGAGCTGTTCCTGGCGAACTTCTTCGCGCAGACCCGGGCGCTCGCGTTCGGCAAGACCGCCGACGAGGTCCGCGAGGAGGGCACGGCCGAGGAGATCGTCCCGGCCCGCGTCTTCTCGGGCAACCGGCCGACGACCTCGATCATGGCGCCGGCGCTGACGCCTGCGGTGGTCGGGCAGCTCATCGCGCTGTACGAGCACATCACCTTCACCCAGGGCGTGGTCTGGGGCATCGACAGCTTCGACCAGTGGGGCGTCGAGCTGGGCAAGCAGCTGGCCCAGCAGGTGACGCCCGCGGTCGGGGGCGACGAGGACGCGCTCGCGAAGCAGGACCCCTCGACGCAGGCATTGATCCGCTACTACCGGGCGCACCGGGCCCAGGCCTAGCGTCCGGCGATGGCGGTCGACGAGCACGACCGCGTGCACCTGCGGCACGCGGTCGCGCTGGCGCGTGAGGCGGTCGACGCGGGCGACGAGCCGTTCGGCTCGGTGCTCGTGGGGCCCGACGGTTCCGTGCTGCAGACCGCCCGGAACGAGGCCGTGAGCCGCAACGCGACGATGCACCCGGAGCTGACGCTCGCGCAGTGGGCGGGTGACCACCTGGACGCGACGACGCGGGCGGCCTCGACGGTCTACACCTCCGGCGAGCACTGCCCGATGTGCTCCGCCGCGCACGCCTGGGTCGGGCTCGGGCGGATCGTCTACGCGTCCTCCGGCGCGCAGACGGCGGCGTGGGTCGCCGAGCTCGGCGGCGGCCGCTCGCCGGTCGCGGCCCTCTCGATCACCGACGTCGCGCCGGCCATCCCGACCGACGGCCCCGACGAGGAGCTGGCCGACGAGGTCCACGGGCTGCACCGACGGTTCCGGAACGCTCCCTGAGCCTGTCGAAGGGCCGCGGAGGGGTCGGCCCTCCTCAGCCCAGCGCCACGGTTCCGGTGACGCCCACGACCGTGCCCCCGCCCACCCAGACGTCGCGGCCGTCGGACTCGACGTGCACCCGGCCGCGACGTCCGAGCGCCGTCCCTTGGGCGGCGACGTACGCGCGCGGCGCGCGGCCGGAGCCGATCAGCCACCCGCCGAGCGCGGCGTTGAGGCTGCCGGTCACCGGGTCCTCGCTCGGGGCCGCTCCCCAGAAGGCCCGGACCTCGTACGCGACCTCGCCGCCCGCCGGGTGGGGCCCGGCCACGCCGATGTCGGGGAAGCGGGCCATGGCCCGGCCGTCGGGTTCCAGGGCAAGGACCCGCTCGGCGCTGTCGAGCAGGACCATCACCCAGCCCGGGCCGTTGTCGCCCCACTGCGCATCGACGACGGCGTCCGGCGGCACCCGTAGCGCAACGGTGATCTCGGCCAGGTCCTCGGGGTCGACGGGGCCGCCCCGCAGCAGCGGCGGTGCGGCGAAGGCCAGGCGCTCGCCGTCGCGGCGGACCCGCACGAGCCCGGCGCCGCACTCCTGCACCACGACGTCGGGGTCGGCCGGCGCGCCGCCCGCCTGGAGCCAGGCACGGGCCGAGCCGAGGGTCGGGTGCCCGGCGAACGGCAGCTCGCGGGCTGTGGTGAAGATCCGTACGCGGTAGTCCGCGCCGGGCGTGGTCGGCGGGAGCAGGAACGTCGTCTCGGAGAGGTTCGTCCAGGCGGCGAACCGCTGGAGCGCCTCGTCGTCGAGGCCCTCGGCGTCGTGCACGACGGCCACCGGGTTGCCGTACCCCAGCTCCGACGCGAACACGTCCACCTGGGTGAAGGGTCTGGTCATGCCGGCCGCTCCTGCGCGTCTGCTCGATCTCGGGAAGTCTGCGCGCGTCGCATCTCGCGCAGACTCACCAATATCGAGCAGACGCGGCAGGAGTCGGGCTGCGGGGTCCGGCGGGCCTAGAGGTCGGGGCCCTGGGAACGGAGCTTGTCGACCTCTTCCATGGCGGTGCGCAGGTCGGCCAGCCAGCTCTCGGTGTGCTCGCCGACCAGCTTCACGGCCCACGAGAGGGCCTCGGACCGGGAGCGGGCCACGCCGGCGTCGACGAGGGTGTCGAGGACGCGGCGCTCGGGCTGCCGGAGCCGGGTCATGACCGGGACCGAGACGTTGGTGAACAGTGCGGACGTCTCCCCGAGCCGCGCGCCCCAGGAGACCTTGCGGCCGTAGCGCGCCTGCGCCTCGTCGGCGATCCGCATCCGTGCGTCGCGGGTCTCCTCGCGGAAGCGGCTGATGCGCCCCTGCGTCGCGGCCTCGTCGGTGGTCTCGTCGGCGAGCGTGCCGACGACGGTGATCTCCTCGCGGTCGACGGTCACCTCGACCTCGGTGAACCACCCGTCGGGCAGCCGGCCCACGAACCACGACTGCGCGTCGTCGGCGGGCGGGACGTCGGCGTTCTGCCAGCCGCCCGGCCGGGCGCCACGGCCGCGACGCCGGGACCCCTCGTCGGCCACCTTCTCTGCGAACTCCTGCCAGTTCATGTCGTCCTCCTTTGCGGTGCTTACATGATTACACCGCTGCGGAAGGACGACAAGAGGCGGAAAGGACAGGCGTCCGGGAGCGGCGGCGGGGTGAGCAGAGACCCATGACCTCATGGGTTCCTGGTACTCGTCACGGCCTGCAGGACGTGCAGAGCACGCTCAACCTGTGACAGGTGCTCGGCCTGCCGGCAGGGGCGGCGCGAACCGCCGGACTCAGTCCTGCAGCGCGCGCTGGATGGAGGTCTCGCGCTGGCCCAGCACCGGATCGCGCCGGGAGACGACGTCCCAGACGGTCTTCACCGTCGCCAGCTGGTCGCGGAGGGCGCCCCGACGCCAGGCCTCGGAACCGCTGACGCTGAAGTCCCCGACGCCGTGGGCGTCGAGCCCGAGAGCCCGGCAGGTCGCGACCGCCCGCGGCAGGTGGTAGCCCTGCGTCACGACGAGCAGCTCGTCGACGCCGAAGATGCGCTGGGCGCGTGCGCAGGAGTCGTACGTGTCGAAGCCGGCGTAGTCGGCCACCACCTTGTCCGCGGGCATCCCGCGGTCCAGGAGGTAGGACCGCATGGCGTCGGGCTCGTTGTACTCGCGGGCCATGTTGTCGCCGGAGACGAGGACGACCCGCACGAGACCCTCGTCGAAGAGCTTCTTGGCCAGGTCGAGGCGACCGGCCAGGAAGGGCGACGGGCGCCCGCTGGGGTAGACCTGCGCACCCAGCACCAGCGCGACCGGAGCGGCGGGCACCGACGCCAGGTCGGTGTCGGCGTGCGTGTGGCCGGCCGCGGTCACCCGCACCCAGGCGACCGCACCGACGACCGCAGCCCCGGCCAGCAGGCCGAGGCCGAGCACGGCGGCCAGGCCGCGTCGGAGCCGGCGTGCCTGCGTCGTGACCGTGGGCATGGGCCCAGGGTAGGGGCGGGGCCGCTCCGCGCCGTCACCAGAAGTGTCGGACCCGGCGGGCAGGATCCGGGGCATGGGCACGTCCACCGCGAGCACGAGGTCCCTGCCGGTCACGGGGCCGTACGACCTGGGCGAGGTCGCGACGATGGGGTTCGGCCACCGCGACGAGCGGTCGTACGACGGCGTCATGCGGCTCGCCTTCTGCCTCGACACCGACCTCGAGCGGCAGGTGGGGGTCGAGGTCCGCCAGGAGGGGGACCGGCTGGACCTCCTCGTACGCCCTGCGGCCGGACCGTCGCTCAGCGACGCGGAGGTCGACGCCGCCGCCCGGCAGGTCGCCCGGGTCGTCTCGGCCGACCACGACGGCGCGGCCTTCCACGCCCTCTGCGCGGCCGACCCGGTGCTGGCACCGGTGCACGCGGTGGCCCCGGGCTTCCGGCCCGCGCTGTTCTACTCGCCCTACGAGGCGGCCGTGTGGTCGGTCCTCAGCGCCCGCCGGGCCCGCGCCCAGGCCATCACGCTGCGCCGCCGGCTGTCGCAGGCGGACGGGGCGGTCGTCGCGCTCGCCGGCGTGGAGGCGGAGGCGCTCCCCACCCCGAGCGCCCTGCTCCGGCTGGAGTCGGTGCCCGGGCTGCCCGCCGACCGGCTCCCGCGGCTGCACGCGATCGCGGAGGCCGCTCAGCGTGGCGAGCTCGACGTCGACGCGCTGCGGGCGCTGCCGCCGGAGGAGGCGGAGCAGCGCCTGCAGCGGCTGCCGGGGATCGGCCCCTTCTACGCCTCGCTCGTCGTCCTGCGCGCCTGCGGGCACGCCGACGTCATGCCGGCGGGGGAGTCGCACGTGCGCGACGCCGTGGAGGAGCTGTACGGCTTCGACCACCCGCCGACCCCGGCGGAGCTGCTGGCGCTGGGCGAGGCCTGGCGGCCGTACCGGACGTGGGTGCCGGTGATGCTCCGCGCCCTGGCGGGCCGGGTGGCCCGGTGAGCACCGGCGACGCGCTGTCGAGCGTCGAGGAGGTCCGTGCGTTCGTCGAGGGGCTCGGCGGGGTGCTGACCCTCGCGCCCGGGCCGGGCGACGGGACGCCCGAGCTCGCGTGGGGCGACCTGTTCTTCTACGAGGCGCCCGACGGTGTGCTGCCGCCCGGGCAGCCCTTCGCCACCGTGGTCACCAAGGACTACCCGGGAGAGCCGGCCTCGGGCCTCGACGGCGAGGGCGCGTTCCGGGTGAACGTCGGGGCCGCCGCCGAGGAGCTCGCGCGCTGGTCGGCGGCGGCGGAGGACGTGCCGCCCACGGCGCGGGACGTCGTGATGCCGCACCCGACGTACGCGGCCCAGGGCTGGCTGTGCGTGGTCGAGCCCGGTCCGGCGAGCACCGCGGCGCTGCGGGCGCTGCTCGTCTCCGCGCACGCCCGCGCCCGGTCTCGCCGGGAGCGGCGCGCGGCGGCGAGGTCCGGCGACGGGTGAGGCCCCGGGTGGCTTGGGTGCGACCGGGAGAATGGGGAGGTGCCCGAGGGAGACACGGTCTGGCTGGCCTGCCGCCAGCTGAACGCGGCCCTGGCCGGGCGCGTCCTGACGCGCTGCGAGCTGCGGGTTCCGCAGCTGGCGACGACCGACTTCACCGGCGTCGAGGTGCGGGAGGTGGTCTCCCGCGGCAAGCACCAGCTGACCCGGTTCGCCAACGGCTGGACGCTGCACACGCACCTCCGCATGGACGGCGGCTGGCGCGTCTACCCGACCGGGCGCAAGTGGACGGGTGGGCCGGCCTGGCAGATCCGCGTGCTGATGGTGAACGCCGAGGCCGCGGCCGTCGGCTACCGGCTGCCCGTGACCGAGATGGTCCGCACCGACGCCGAGGACTCGGTCGTCGGGCACATCGGCCCCGACCTCCTCGGCCCCGACTGGGACGCCGACGAGGCGCTGCGGCGGATCCGCGCCGACCCGGAACGCAGCGTGGGCGAGGCCCTGCTCGACCAGCGCAACCTCGCCGGCATCGGCACGCTCTACCGGGCCGAGACGCTCTTCCTGCAGGGCGTGCACCCCCGCACGCCGGTGGGCCAGGTGAAGGACCTGCCGCGCGTCGTCGCGCGCGCCAAGATGCTGCTCGAGGCCAACAAGAACACCCACGACCAGATCACCACGGGCAACCGCCGGCTCGGCTCCCACTGGGTCTTCGAGCGACCCGGCCAGGACTGCCGTCGCTGCGGGACCCGCATCGAGACCGAGGAGTTCGGCCCGGCCGGCGTCGAGCGGCGCAGCTACTGGTGCCCGCACTGCCAGCCTGAGCCTGATGGTCCTCGCTCCGCTCGGACGCGTCCCGCGCTCTGATCCGGCGCTTTCGTCGTCGCCGGTGACGACGAGAAGCGTGTCGCCAACGGCTCCTCCTCAACGCGCCGGCGCGCGGACCGGCTGTGGTTGGCCTGCAGGCCTCGTAGGGTGCCGTTCTGTCAGTGCGCGAGCTTGAGGCCCACCACCCCGGCCACGATCATGAGCAGGAAGACGATCTTGGCGACCGACACCGGCTCCGCGCCGGTGACGATCGCGTAGAGGACGGTCAGGACCGCGCCGATGCCGACCCACACGGCGTACGCGGTCCCGACGGGCAGGTCGCGCATCGCGAACGCGAGCCCGCTCATGCTGGCCAGCAGCGCGACGACGAAGACGACGCTCGGCCCGAGCCGGTGGAACCCCTCCGACTTGCCGAGGGCGGTGGCCCACACGGCCTCGAGGACGCCGGAGAGGACGAGGACGAACCAGGACACGACAGCTCCCACGGGCCGTCTTGTCGTCTGCCGGGTACAGCACCCCTCGTCCGGGAGGCCGCGGTGACCGCGCCTCCCGTCCAGGGTCGCACGCACCACGGGCCCGGCCAAGCCGGCCGGACCAGCCTGGCTCAGGCCGGCTCGGCCCCGAACACCCCGGCCCGCCGCGCGACGACCACCGCGGCCGCGGCGCTCCAGGCCTGGGGCCGGCAGGCGGCGGGGTAGGGGACCGGCGCGCCCTCGCCGCTCCACAGCTCGGGCAGGCGCTGGTCGAAGGCCACGGAGGCCGCGAGCAGCCCCTGCACGAGGGGCTCGGCGGCCTCGCCGAGGCCCGCCCGGACCAGGCCGTCGACGACGATCGCCGTGTCGTGCGGCCACACCGACCCGCAGTGGTAGCTCAGCGGCGCGTACGGGACGTCGGTCGTGGCCATCGTCCGCAGCCCGAGGCCCGAGTCCAGGGCCGGCGAGGTGACCAGACGCGCGACCTGCCACTCCTCCTCGAGGTTGAGCAGGCCGGTGCCGACGAGGTGGCCGACGTTGCTGGTCAGTGAGTCGACGCGGCGTCCCTGCCCGTCGAGGGCGAGGGCGGGGTAGGCCTCCTCCGCCGAGCCGGACGGGTCGCACCAGAACGTCCGCCGGAACCGTTCCGCCAGCTCCTCGGCCCACGCCCGGAGCGCCTCGGCACCGGGGCGGTCGAACCCCTCGAGCAGGGCGGCGCCGGACAGTGCGGCCTCGTACGCGTAGCCCTGCACCTCGCACAGGGCGATCGCGCCCGCCGCGTAGGCGCCGTCGGTGCTCCGGACCGCGTCGCCGCTGTCCTTCCAGCCCTGGTTGGCCAGCCCCTGGCTGCCGGCGCTGACGTAGCGCAGGAACCCCTCGGCACCGGGGGCCTCCGTCTGCGCCGTGAGCCAGCCGAGCGCGGCCTCGAGAGCGGGCAGCAGCTCGGCCACGTCGGCCTCGTCGATCCCGGCGCGCCAGGCGTCGTGGAGGAGGCAGACCCACAGCGGGGTGGCGTCGACCGTGCCGTAGTAGAGCGGCGGCAGGGTCATGCCGCCGAGCTGCAGGTCCTCGCGGCGCAGCTCGTGCGGGATCTTGCCCGGCTGCTCGCCGGTCCGCGGGTCGTCGCGCCGGCCCTGCAGGCGCGCGAGCGTCCGGAGCGTCCCGCGCGCGACGTCCAGCCCGAGCGGCAGGGTCAGCCGCGCCGCCCAGAGGCTGTCGCGGCCGAAGAGCGTGAAGTACCAAGGGGCGCCGGCCGCGTAGAAGACGTCGCCGGGTGCGCTGGGCAGCGCCAGCCGGAGGCTCGCGAGGTCGGCGACCGAGCGGGCCAGCCAGGGGGCGAGCCGCGGGTCCAGGTCGGGACCGGTGAGGGCGACCTCCGCGTACGCCTCCGGCGGTGCGGCGACCACGAACGGTTCCGGCTCGTCGAGGTCGACCGACCAGCCGACGCCCACCGCGCCGCGGGCGGGCAGGTCCAGCTCCCAGCGCAGGACGACGCGGGCGCCGCGCTCGACGATCGTCGCGCCGAGCGCGGCGAGGGCGACCTCGATGCCCTCGGCGCTCCAGGTGACGGTTCCCTCGGCTGTCCCGGCGATCTCCACCGGAGCCACGGGGCCGCTCTGGCGGACTGCACCCATCGCCGTCCCCGACGGCACCAGGGCCACCTCCACGGCCACGCGGAGCCCGACGTCGAGGGTCGAGGACACCACCAGCTCCTCGGCCACGCGTCCCGGCTGCACGTCCCGGGTCCGGTCGAGCCGGACCCGCGGGTCCCCGGTGTCGGCGTGCTCCGCGTCGAGCCGGCGCAGCAGGGCGGTGAACACCTCGCGCCCGTCGGGCAGCGAACGGTGGGCGACCGGGACGCCCGCGTCGCCCTCGACGCTCACCTCGATGCCGCTGAGCAGGACGACGTCCGCGTGCACGAGCCCGCTGACGTCGGCCGCCCCGTCCGGCCGCGGCACCACCTGCCCGTCGGTGCGCGACCACACCTGCGTGGGCGCGGCCACCTGGCCGACGAGGTCGTGCAGGAACGGCTGGAGCGGCTGGGGCACGCGTCCATGCTGCCGGGGCCGTCGCCGGACCTCGGCCCCGGGCATCGCGCCTGTGCTCGCTCGCCGTGCTCGTTCGCTGCTCGCACGCTCGCGCCGACGGTGCTCCCCCCAGATGGTCGCCCGTGCTCGCGCCGACGCTCGCCCAGCCGCCCGGGTACTTGTCCGAGCTTCCTCGTGCTTGTCCTGCCCTGCAGGTGTGCCTGACCACGTGCATCTCACGTTGTCGTGAAATGCACGACCCCGCCGCCACCACCGCCGCGGGGGAAACGTGGTCAGCGCCGTCCCCAGGGGGTGGAAGAATTGCTGATCGTGTCTTCCCTCCCCTCGCAGCTGAGCGCCCGTGTCCGGGCCGCCGCCGGTGTCGACCCGGAGCTGAGGGCGGCGACGCGTCCGGAGTTCGGCCACTTCCAGTCGAACGTGGCGCTCCGGCTCGCCAAGACCGAGGGCAAGCCGCCGCGCCAGGTCGCGGCCGAGGTGCTCGCGCGCCTCGAGGTCGACGACCTCTGCGAGCCGGTCGAGATCGCCGGCCCCGGCTTCCTGAACTTCCGGCTGCGCTCGTCGGTCCTCGCCGCGTACGTGGGCGAGCAGCTCGCCGACCCGCGGCTCGGGGTCGAGCAGGCCGAGCACCCGCAGAAGGTCGTGATCGACTACCCGTCGCCCAACGTGGCCAAGCAGATGCACGTCGGCCACCTGCGGACCTCGATCATCGGCGACTGCTTCAACCGGGTGCTGACCGCGGTCGGGCACGACGTGCTGCCGCAGAACCACCTCGGCGACTGGGGCACGCAGTTCGGCCAGCTGGTCGAGCAGATCCTCGTCGAGCGGGTCGACGCCTCGGCGCTGACGCTGGACGAGGTCGAGGACCTCTACAAGCGGGCGGCCGGGCACTTCAAGACCGATCCCGACTTCGCCGACCGCGCCCGGCTCCGGGTCGTGTCGCTGCAGTCCGGCGACGAGGAGACGCTGCGCATCTGGCGCCAGCTCGTCGAGGTGTCGCTGGCCGGCCACAACGTCACGTACGCCCGGCTGGGCCTCAAGATCAACGACGAGCACCTGGCCGGCGAGTCGATCTACAACGCCGAGCTCGCCACGGTGGCCACGGAGCTCAAGGACCGCGGCGTGGCGATCATGGACGCGGGCGCGCTGTGCGTCTTCGTGCCCGGCTTCAACGCCCCCATGATCATCCGCAAGCGCGACGGCGGGTTCGGCTACGACGCGACCGACCTCGCCGCGCTGCGGCACCGGGTCCGCGACCTGCACGCCGACCGGCTGATCTACGTCGTCGACGTGCGCCAGGGCGACCACTTCGCCCAGGTCTTCGCGGTCAGCCGCATGGCCGGCTGGCTGCCCGACGACGTCGAGGCGCAGCACGTCGGCTACGGCATGGTCCTCGGCTCCGACGGCAAGCCGTACAAGACCCGCGACGGCAAGGCCATGCACCTCTCGACCCTGCTCGACATGGCGGAGGAGGTCGCCGCGCCGCCGATCGCGCTCGCGGCGATCAAGTACGCCGACCTGTCCAACGGGCTCAACAAGGACTACGTCTTCGACGTCGACCGGATGGTGCAGACCACCGGCAACACCGGGCCCTACCTCCAGTACGCGCACGCCCGGATGAGCCAGGTGCTCGCCCGGGCCGCGGCCGAAGGGGTCATGCCGGCGAGCGCCGAGGTCACGGTCCTCGACGCCCCCGAGGAGCAGGCGCTGGCGCTCGCGCTGTCCGGCTACGGCGAGGTGGTCGCCGACGTCGCGGCGACCCTCCAGCCGCACCGCCTCTGCACCTACCTCTACGACCTCGCCGGGACGCTGTCCGTCTTCTACGAGCGCTGCCCGGTGCTGCGGTCCGAGGGCGCGGTGCGCGACTCGCGGCTCGTGCTCTGCCGCGCCGCCCGCAGCGTGCTCGCCGCCGGGCTCGACCTGCTCGGCATCGAGGCGCTCGACCGGATGTGACCTGACCCGTGCTGGTTCTCCTGCCGCCGTCGGAGGGCAAGGCGGCCCCGGCCCGTCGCGGCCGCCCGGTCGACCTGGCCGCGCTGCCGCACCCGTCGCTGACGCCGCTCCGCGAGGAGCTGCTGAACGCTCTGGCCGCGGTCAGCGCCGAGCCGGGGGCGGCCGAGCGGCTCGGGCTGAGCCCCGGGCTGGCCGACGAGGTGGCGCGCAACGTCAGCCTCCGCACGACGCCGGCGCGGCGGGCGGTCGACGTCTACACCGGCGTCCTCTACGCCGCGCTGGACCACGCGAGCCTGGGCACGGGGGCCGCGCGCCGGGCGAACCGGACGATCCGCGTGCAGAGCGCGCTGTGGGGCCCGGTCGCCCCGACCGACCTCGTGGCGCCCTACCGGCTGCCCATGACCGCGAACCTGCCCGCCCTCGGCACCGTCGCCTCCCGCTGGCGCGCGGTGCTGGGGCCCGTCATGACGGAGCTCGCCGGCGACGGGGTGGTCGTGGACGGCCGCTCGTCGTCGTACGCCTCGGTCTGGCGCCCGGCCGGCCGAGCGGCGAGGGCGTACGTCGCCGTCCGCGTCTTCTCCGAGGTGGCCGGGCGGCGCACCGTCGTCTCGCACGCGGCCAAGCACACCCGGGGTCTCGTCGCCCGCTGGCTCTGCGAGGCCGACCGGCTGCCGCGCACGCCGCAGCACGTGGCGGGCGTCGTCGCAGAGCACCGGCCGTGCGCGCTGGTGCCGGACGGCAGGGGCGGGTGGTTCCTGGACGTCGACGCTCCTGCGGCAGCATCGGTCGGATGAGCGTCCCCTTCCCTGCCGCCACCGAACCCGTTGGTTCGCGGACCGAGGTCTTCCTGCGCTACCTGGCCTACTTCCGCGACGGCGTCGGGCGTCGCGTCGAGGCGATGAGCGAGGAGGAGGTCCGCCGCAGCCGCGTCCCGTCCGGCTGGACCCCGCTCGAGCTCGTGCGGCACCTGACGTTCATGGAGCGGCGCTGGTTCGTCTGGGGCTTCGAGGGCGAGCCGGTGGCGGACCCGCACGGCGACGAGGTCGACGGGCGGTGGTTCGTGCCCGAGGACCTCACGGCCGCCGAGGTCCTCGCGGACTGGCGCCGCCAGTCCGCCGTCACCGACGCGGTGCTGCGGCGTCACGACCTCGACGAGGTCGGCCGGCCGGGCCCGCGCTGGGAGGGCGCGCCGCCGGCCACGCTCGAGCGGGTGGTGCTGCACGTCGTGCAGGAGTACGCCCGCCACCTCGGGCACCTCGACATCGTGGCCGAGCTCGGCGGCGGGGTGACCGGCGAGGTCTGAACGCCGCGTGCGGAACGTCCCGGCGGCCGCCGAGGGAGCGAGCCCGGACCAGCGCGCGACGAGCGCGGGCGGGCGCCTACTCGACGCGCTGGTCGCTCGTGGGGTGGCGCGAGAGGCCGGGCTGGGTGTCCTTGTTGGCGGCGAGCCATGCGGCGCCGACGATGCCGGCCGTGTTCCGCAGCTTGGCCGGAACCATCTCGGCGCTGACCTTGATCAGCGGCAGGAACTTGTCGGAGTCCTTGCTGACGCCGCCACCGACGACGATGAGGTCGGGCCACAGCAGCGCCTCGACCACCTCGTAGTAGCGCTGGAGGCGCTTGGCCCACTTCTCGTAGGACAGGCCCTCCTTGTCCTTGACGCTCGACGCGGCGCGCTTCTCGGCGTCGTACCCGTCGATCTCGAGGTGCCCGAGCTCGGAGTTGGGCACCAGCACGCCGCGGTAGAGGATCGCCGAGCCGATGCCGGTCCCGAGGGTGGTCAGCAGGACCAGGCCGGGGTGGCCGGCGGCAGCGCCGTACTTGACCTCCGCGACCCCCGCCGCGTCGGCGTCGTTGACGAGCACGATGTCGCGGCCGAGCCGGTCCTCGAAGACCTTCTCGGCCTCGCAGTCGATCCAGGACTTGTCGATGTTCGCGGCCGACCGGGTGATGCCGTGGGTCACGACCGCCGGGATCGTGACGCCGATCGGACCGTCGGGGGCGATCTGGGAGGAGAAGTGGTCGACGATCTGCGCGACGACGTCGGCCACGTTCTGGGGCGTCGACTTCTCCGGGGTGTCGATCCGCAGGCGCTTGTCCGCGAACTCACCCGTCGTCAGGTCGACGGGCGCGCCCTTGATGCCGCTGCCGCCGATGTCGATGCCCAGGACCGGACGCGCGCTCGCCGTCGAAACCTCGCTCATGCTCCGCACCCTAGCGAGGCCCCGACGGTCGACCGAGAGCGACCTCAGCGGGTGGGCGCCCCGAGCCCGAGCCGTACGGCCTCGGCGTCGACCAGCGCCGTGGAGACGTCCCAGAGCCGGGCCGCCGCCTCGGGGTCCACCGCCCACGGGAGCACCCCGTAGACGACGTCGTAGATCTCGTCGACGACCTGCGCCTCCCGGTTGTCCTCGAAGTAGCGCCCGCCGTAGCCCTCGAGCTCGGGCGCGGTCGCCAGCAGGACCGAGGTCGAGGCACCCTGCTCCGTGGTCTTGACCACGTCGACGGCGTCGCGCTTGAGCGTCGCAAGGACCTCGGGGTCCCAGTGCTTCTGCAGCCCGGTCCAGATGCCGCCCGGCATCAGGGCGTTGGTGGTGATGCCTTCGGCGCCCCAGCGGCGCTGGGCCTCGACCGCGAAGAGCACGTTCGCGGTCTTGGACTGCCCGTAGCCGAGGTTCGGCGTGTAGTCCCGGCGCAGGAAGAACGGGTCCTCGAAGTGGAACGGCGAGCTGCCGTGGCCGCTCGAGGCGACCGACACGACGCGCGCCGACCCCGCCGCCACCAGGGCGTCGTGCAGACCCGTGGCGAGCGCGAAGTGGCCGAGGTGGTTCGTCGCGAGCTGCGACTCCCAGCCCGCCGTCGTGTACGCGAGCGGCGTGTCCATGATCCCGGCGTTGTTCACCAGGATGTGCAGGGGACCCGACCACGCCCCCACGAAGGCGTGCACCGACGCGATGTCGTCGAGCCGCAGCTCCGCGACGTCGACCGACCGACCGGTCGTCGCCTCGATGTCGTCGGCGACCGCCGCGCCCTTGGCCGTGTCCCGCACCGCGAGCGTGACGTCGGCACCGGCCCGCGCGAAGGACCGCGCGGTCTCGACGCCGATCCCGCTGGAGGCGCCGGTGACGACCGCGCGTCGGCCGGTCAGGTCGATGCCCGCCAGCACGTCGTCGGCGGTGGAGGCCTTGGTCAGGCCTCGGATGCTGCTCATCGTCATGTCGAACCTCTTCTGCTAACCAACTGGATGGTTAGGAGAGTAGGCGACACCTGAGGGCGAATCAACCGACTGGTTGGAAGTAACCTCGACCCATGCCAGTCCGCGACGCCGAGGCCACCCGCGCCCGCATCGTCGCCGCGGCCACCGAGGAGTTCGCCGAGCACGGGCTCGCCGGGGGGCGGGTAGACCGGATCGCCGCGGCGGCCCGGACGAACAAGGCGCAGCTGTACCACTACTTCGGCAACAAGGAGACGCTGTTCGACCTGGTCTTCGACCGGTACGTGCAGACCCACCTGGTGGGCGGCTGGTTCGACCCGGAGCGCCTGCCGGAGTACGCGGCGAGCGCCTACGACTACTACCGGAACGACCCGGTGCTCGTCCGGCTCGCGACCTGGGCCCGTCTGGAGCGCACGCCGACCGGGGACCTGTACGCCCGGGCCGGCGGCATCGACGTCCAGGTCGTCGCCCGGATCGAGAAGGCGCAGGTCGAGGGGGTCCTGGTCGACACCGTCGCGCCGCTCGACCTGTTCTGCCTGGTCATCGGCATGGCCAGCGCGTGGGCGCAGTCGTCGCTGACGATCACGGCGACCGGGGACGAGCCCGAGGAGGTCCACGCGGGCCGCCGGGCCGCACTGGCCCACGCGGTCCGCGCGGCCTTCTGCCGCTGAGACGGGCGGCGGCGGGCGGCGGTCAGGCCGCGTCGACCGTGCCCCGCGAGGACGGCGACCAGTCGAGCAGCTGCGCGACCAGGAGCAGCCGCCCGAGGTCCTCGCTGCTGATCGAGCGTCCGTACGGGCCGCGCGCCCGGGCCACGGCGCCACCGACGCGGACCAGGGCCTGCCGGTAGCCCTCGACGCGCTCGTCGGGCCCCAGGACCGTGACGACGTCGCGCAGCCCCGACACCACCGACCGGTCGTCGAGCTCGAGGTCGAGGAGCAGCCCGGCCCGGTCCGTGGTGAGCGTGGCGAGCAGGTCACGGGTGGCGCGCGGGGCCCGCAGCCCCTCGCTCACGACGGCGTCCCAGAACACGGCGAGATCGGGTTCGGCGAAGCGGGTGTGGGTGCCGACCAGGGCGCTCAGCACCCACAGGGGCGCGAGCTGGAGCGTGCGGACGTCCTCGGATCGCACGGGCGCCCCCTCTCGGTGTCGTCCCCAGTGTGCGCCGGTCCGCCCGGTGGCGCGGTCAGACGCGGTCGAGCTGGCGCAGGCACCAGGCGTACGTCCGGGGCTCGACCTCCGCGGTGTCGGAGAAGTAGAAGGCGAAGTAGCGGCGGTAGACCCCGATCCAGCGCGCGACCTCCGGGCCGTGGCGCGAGACCGCGACGCCGAGCAGCCACTCGCTGTCGGCCACCGCCCCCTCGTACGGCTCCAGCTCGAGGAACGCGACGGCCCCGGTGAGGTCCATCAGCGGGTCGGCCTGCAGGGTGTGCGGGCTGAAGTCGCCGACGCCGGTGACCCGCGGCGCCCCACCCTCCGGGTTGTCCTCGGGGCCCGGGGAGACGTACACGTTCGGCGCGCAGAAGTCGCCGTGCACGAGCGCCGGCGCGACCACGCGCTGCCCGAGGTCACGGAACAGGCCGTCCCAGACGCGCCCGACGTCGGGGACGTCGCGCGCCAGGTGGTCGCGGCTGCGGCTGGTCGGACCCTCGAGCATCGCGTGCAGGAGCTCGACGAGCGTGGGGTACGACCGCGGCGCGTCCTCGCCCACCAGCCGGGCGAAGCCGGGGACCGGGAGGGGCAGGCGCGCCACGGCCTCGGCGGCGTCGAGGAGGCTGGTGAGCGCCGCGCGGCGGCCGGCCAGCGGCGCGGTGGCCAGCCAGGACGACAGCGACCCGCCCACGAAGCGGCGGTCGACCGTCCACACGCGGCCGTGCGACGTGCCCGCGTCGAGGACCAGGGGGAGCTCGACCCCGTAGCCGTCCGCCGGCCGGGCCCGCTCCCAGAAGCCGTAGAGCTCCCGGACCTGACCGACCACGGGCGACCCCGGCGCGGCGCCGCCGCGGTAGAGGCGCAGCACCCGCTCGTCGTCGAGGGCGAAGACCTGGCTCTCGCCGCCCTCGCCCAGGAACCGGTCGCGGTCCGTGCCGAGCTCGGCCAGCACCGCGTCGGCCGACGCCCGCTCCTCGGGCGACTCCGGCCGCGTCTCGGCCGCCGGGTCCGCGGTGACCGCAGCGGCGTCGCGGGCCGCTCGGGCCCGGTCCAGCTGGGTGAGGGCGAGCTCCCGCGCGGCGCCGGCGTCGAGCTGGCGGGCCACCGCGTGCACCGGCCCCTTGGGGGTGTCGACGTGCACGTCGGCGAGGCCCAGCCGGCGCTGGAGCGGGCCCTGCTCGATGCGGACGGACTGCGTCTTGGCGTGCGGCACGATGTGGCGCTCGTGGACCAGCAGGCCGTGCTCGGTGACGATGGCGCGGTCGTCCCAGCCGTAGCGCAGCGTCCACCAGTCGAACCACCGGAACCATCGCGCCCGCCGCGGCACCCCCTGCAGGGGGATCTGGTCGACGGTGAAGCCGGGCAGCACCCGGCTGAGCGCCACCCGCACCTGGGCCGGGCTGGCGACGGGGAGCAGCACGCTCGTCGCCTCGCCGCTGTTGTTCTCCCGGTCGCGCGCGCCGTAACCGACGATGTCGACGTCCACGCGCCACCAGCCGAACGGCTTCCACAGCACGGGCTGGCACAGCCGGACGCCCTGGATCCGGTCGACGGGGACGGACTGGCTGGTCAGGTTCGTCAGGCCGCGGGTGACCCGCAGGCCGCGCGAGGACTCGGCCAGCGTGAAGTGGAACATCGCGATGACGCGCCGGCTGACCAGGGAGAACACGCCGAAGACCATCGGCACGATGCCGCCCAGGGCGACCACACCGATGCCGGTCACACCGGCCAGGACGGCGAAGAAGACCGTGACCAGCAACGGGACGAGGAACTCGGTCGAGGTGAGGAAGCTGCCGACCAGGGCCTGCGGCGAGACGGTGACCAGGGTGGTGTCGGCGACACCGGCGTCGAAGAGGACGTCCGGGGCGAGGGCGTCCTCGGAGTCGGCCAGCCGTGCGCTCGACCCGTGGGCCCGGGCCAGGAGGTAGTCGCGCAGCCGGGCCGCCTTGGTCCGCGAGAGGTAGCGCAGCCGCAGGCCGCTGTCCCCGGCGCCGGCCTCGATGCGCAGCTCCCCGAGGCCGAAGAGGCGCGCGGCGAAGGGCTGGATGATGTCGACCGACTGGATCCGCTCGAAGGCGACCTTGCGGGAGGTCTTGAAGAGCACGCCGGTCTCGATGCGCAGCTCCTCGTCGTCGATGACGAAGCGGGTGAAGCGCCACGAGACGTAGCCGGCGGCCGCGGCGGCGAGGCAGAGGACGAGGACGCCGAGCAGGATCCAGCCCAGGCCGAGCCGCGCGAGGCTCGCACGCTCGTCGGGGTTGTCGACGAGCCGGGGCGCGAAGCCCACGACGACGGCGACGAGCACGAGCCAGCCCCGGATGAACGGGGTCAGCGGGTGCGGGCGCTCGGTCTGCTTGACGGGAGGCGCGTCGGCCGGGGCCGGGACGACGGGCGCGTCGGAGGATGCCGGGGTCGCGGGCGCCACGCCGGCGGGGGCCTCGGTCGTCGAGGCCTGGGTCGTGGGTACGGGCGGCTGGCTCACAGCCCGGAGGCCTGGGCCTCGCCCAGCTCGGTCAGCCGGTCGCGCAGCCGCGCCGCCTCCGCGGGGTCGAGCCCCGGGATCGAGGCGTCGGTCTCCGCGCTCGCGGTCTTGAGGGTGACGGTCGCCAGCCCGAACGCCCGCTCGAGCGGGCCGGAGGCGACCTCGACGAGCTGCATGCGCCCGTACGGGACGGCGATCAGGCTGCGGAACAGCACGCCGCTGGTGATGTAGAGGTCGTCCTCGCGCTCGACGTACCCCCAGGACCGGTAGGTGCGCCGGACGAGGAACCAGCGGACGACGACGATGACCGCCGCCAGGCCCCACAGGATCCCGGCCAGCCACCACAGGTCGAAGGCCAGCCCGACGACCAGCGCGGGCACGCTCAGCACCAGCGGCGCCACCAGCAGGGTGGTGAGCCGGCGCAGCGACACCCACCGCGGCGAGAGCCGCTGCCAGGCGTACGTCGGAGGGGCGAACAGGTCGTCCATGGTGCTGCCAGCGTACGCAGCGACCGGTCCCGGGGCGCCGTCGGACGGGCGCCCCGGCCCGGTCAGCGGCCGGACCGCTCGATCCGGTCGTGCAGGCGCTGGTGCAGAGTGTGCGGCCGCGGGTCGAGCGCCGCGAGCCCGGGACGGGCGGTGCCGCGGCCCCAGCGCTTGGGACGCGGGCCCTTGACGTCGACGCCGCCGAAGAAGACCGTCCCCTTGATCACCAGCGTCGGCGCGCCCTCGATCGGCTCGCCGAGGTTCTTGACGTCGGTGCCGCCGAAGATGTTCACCGTCTCGTTGCGGACGTTGATGCCGGCCGGGACCTTGATGTCGACCCCGCCGAAGCAGGTCGAGACGTTCAGCTCCACGACGGGGGCGTCGAAGTCCGCCTCGCGCAGGTCGAGGTCGACCCCGCCGAAGATCGCCATCACCTGGCTCCTGGCCCGCACCCGCCAGCGGCCCTTGCGCTCCACGCCGCCGAACACCGCGACCATCCGGTCGACCTCGGTGTGGCTGCCGTTGCCGACGACGAACGTCGACGCGGTCGAGGAGACGGTGGCCGGGGTCGGGTCGAGGGGCACGAGGTCGGCGGTCAGGGGGATGAGGTCGTCGAACGTGCGCGCGACCAGCACCCGCTCCAGCCGCTCGTCGTGCTCCTCGTGGGTCAGCCGGCCCTCCGCGTACGCGGCGTCGAGCAGGACGGCGACCTGATCGCGGTCGGAGTCGGACGCCCGGAGGGACCCGCCGGCGGCCGGACCGACCCCCGTCGGCTCGGTGCGGTTCGGCTCGGTGCGGTTCGGCTCGGTGCGGCTCGGCTCGGACCCCGGGGCGGCCGACGTGGGGGAGGAGGACGCGCCGGGCGCGTCGTGGTCCTGCGTACGGCCCGGCTCGACGGCCGGGACGTTCATCGGGGTCCAGGTGGTCACACGTGCACGCTAGGACGGCGCCGAGGTGCTTGGCGAGGGGTATGACGCGGCTTCAGGGTCGCGTCGGGGACCACCCCGTACGCCGGCGGGCGGGACCCCGGCCAGGTTCCGCTAGACTTCTGCGCTGCCGCCCCTCGAAGGGCTCACGCTCGAACCGGCGGCCTGCGGACGTAGTTCAATGGCAGAACATCAGCTTCCCAAGCTGAATATGCGGGTTCGATTCCCGTCGTCCGCTCCAGACCGTCTGCCCTAGTCAGGGCAGTCTCGAGGTCCTTTTTAGGGCCCAGATCAGTATCTTCCCGCCTCCGCGGGCCCCCCACGGGCCCCAGCGCAGCATCAGCCTTCGGCGAATCCGACCTCTGAGACCGGTCCTGAACACGGCGCCGGTGGGTCTCGACACGCCGGTCGAGCGCCTCGGCGATGGCTCGATCGGCCACCTGGCTGCTGTGCTGGTAGATCAGGGCGGCCGCGGGGGAGTCGTGACCCATCCGCGCCATCAGGTCGCGCAGGCTCGCCCCCGACTGGGCCGCGAAGGTGTTGCCGGTGTGGCGCAGGTCGTGCAGGTGGAGCTGGGGAACGCCGACCTCCGCGCACGCCTCGCGCCACCGGGCGGCGGTGTTGAAGTTGCTGCGGCGCCACGGCTGCCCGTGCTCGGTGGGGAAGATGAGCCCGTCGGCACCGGGGGAGGAGTAGGCGTCCAGGTGGCGACGGAGCTCGGGGAGGATCGCCGCGGGGAACGACACGGTGCGCAACCCGGCTCGTGACTTCGGCGGACCGACCTGCAAGCCTCCGGGCACCTGGAGGAACTGGCGACGCACCCGGACAGTCCGCTGCTCGAGGTCGAGGTCGGCGCGGGTGAGTGCGGTGATCTCACCCCAGCGCAGCGACGCGAAGGTCTTCAGCAGGACGAACGCCCGCCACCGGTCGGGCACCAGGCCGGCGAGCGCCTCGAGCTGCTCCAGCGACAGGACCGGACGCTCGGGGGAACGTTCCTCCCCCGCCCCGCGGATCCTGCACGGGTTGACGGTGATGAGCTCGTCCTCGGTCATGGCGCTGTTGAGGATCGCGCGCAGCAACCGGTAGGCCTTGGCCACCATCGTCGATGACGTACCCCCCTTGAGCGCGGCGCTGCGCCACTGCCGGACGACGGCGGTGTCCAGCTGACCGAGGGGTACGCCCGCCAGGCGCGGGGCGAGGTGGCGGCGGTAGAGCGACCGGTAGACGTCGGCGGTCCGCGGGCGCAGCCGCGGGTTGTCGAGCAGCCACTCCTCGGCGTACGTCCCGAAGAGGACCTTGCTGCCGTCGAGCCACTTCCCGCCGACCTGGGCCTGCCGCTCGAGCTCGGCCAGGACCCTGGCGGCGTCGGCGCGTCGGGCGTAGGTCTCGGGCCACGCCACCCGCCCCCCGTCCTTCGTGCGGTAACGGATCTGCCAGCGCCCTGACTCGCGCTGCCTCAGCGACCCGAACAACCGACGTGCCGTCACGGCGCCACCGCCCGTCCGCGTCGCCAGACCTCGGACACGACGGCCTCGTCGGGTCCGGGAGCCGGCTCCCGGACCGTGGCGAACGCGTCGAGGTCGTCGGGGTGGAACCGGACGAACTTGCCCACTCTCACGTGCCGCAGCCGGCGCTCCGAAGCCGCGCGGCGGATGAAGCGCACCGACACGTTGAGGTAGGTGGCGGCCTCTTCCGCGGACAGGTACCGCGCTCGCGCGACGCTCTCGCTCGGCTGCGGATTGGCTCCGCAGTCGGCGGGTGACGTTCCCTCTGCTTGTTCCCCCATGGCTTGGTGCTCCTTCATGGCTGGTCTCGACGCAGGTCGCTGACGGACGTGCGGCCAGGCTGATGGCCTGTCGATCACCAGAAGCGCAGAAGAGACGTCACGCGGTCGCGAAACGACCAGAAGTGTGGGAGCGCGCTAGCGGGAGGTGCGTTCTCAAGAGTAGGTCCCGGGGCTGACAGTCCTCCCAGCGACGAGAGGCAGGTGCTAGCGGCTCGACGTTCCCCTGCCTACGGCGTTCCGGTCACGCGAATCTGGGCTGGGGTGTGGCTGTCGACGAGCTCGTCGCGCATCTCCTCGAGAGCGCCGGCAACTACGGTCCGATCAAGTTGCACATGAGCGAGTTCGACCGACAAAGCGCGGAGCAGGTCGAGCCAGCCGGACGTGTCGGTGGGGACGTCGAAGAACGGCCGGCCGGGCATCGGATTCCCGTCGCGGAGCGCTCGGAGTGCCCGGGTGCGTTCCCAGTCGCGGTGGCGGCAGGTCGGCGAGCACCAGCGCGGTAGCGGACCACGTGACCTGAGCGGGATCTCCGCGCCGCACCACTCACAGACCAGCGCCAGCGTCGCTCGACGACTCCGCAAGACGCTCGGCCACGCCGACAGCCCTGGACTCGCTCGGTCGTCGTCGCTAGGGGGAGCGGACGGAACGTCTGCGCTGCCGTCAACCGCGCCTTGCCGCCGCTCGACCCCCCGAGCTCGCTCTGTCAGGAGCCGCCGTCTGATGCGTTCTCGCTCCAGCCCTGATCGGCTCCCGCGCTTGCGCCCCATGACATCACCTCGACTCCACAGGCGGGTCGCTGAGGCCGGACGATCAAACCCGTCACAACAAGTTCACACACCTCTTGCATCTCGGTCGAGGATGGCTGGTGCCCCGGCGTGGTCGGGGTCCGCGCTGCCGTCGGGGTGGCTCGACCTCTTGCTGCCCGGCTGGTCCGTGGCTTTCAACAGTGGGCGCCCTCCGACGGTGGTCGGTCTCGGCGCTGACGCTCGATAGGGGCGTGGGACACGCCCTTTGGGTGTTTCTCGAGATGCCTGCGCTCGCCGGGCTGCGGACAAAGCACGAGGGACGGGGAACGACGGTGTTCGCTGGGGTCGACAGCCACAAGGACACGCTCGCGGCGGCGGTGATCGACTCGACTGGTCGAGTCCTCGACCGGGTCCAGGTAGCCAACCGCGAGGACGGCTTCGCCCGGCTCCTCGACCTGGTGAGTGCTCATCGAGTGGAGCGGGTCGGGATCGAGGGTTCGGGCGGCTACGGCTGGCCGGCTGCGTTGTGGCTGCTCGAGCACGGCGTCGCAGTCGTCGAGGTGCCACCGGCGTTGACGGCGAGGGAACGTTCCTCCCGGCCCGGGCAGGGCAAGACCGACCCGGGTGACGCGGTCGCGATCGCCCGGATCACCGCCCGCGAGGACAGCCTGCCTGCGGTGCGGGCGATGAGCGGGGTCGCAGCGGACCTGCGCATCTTGACCGACTACCGCGACCAGCTCGTCGCCGAACGGACCGCGACCGCGAACCGGGTCCACGTCGACCTGCTCTGGCTGCACCCGGGCTACCAGGACCGCCTGCAGCACCTGACCACCCGCACGGACCTACGCGCCGCCGAGGCGCTGCTGGGCGACGACACCAGCGTCCGCGCCACCATCACCCGCGGCCGGCTGCGGCGGATGGTCGAGCTGAACGACCAGATCGAGGAGCTGAAGACCCAGATCGACGCACTGGTTGCTGCGTCGGGCAGCAGCCTGACCCAGATCTACGGCGTGGGTCCGCTCGTCGCGGCCACCATCTTGGGCCGGGTCGGCGACGCACGCCGCTACCCGACCCGGCACCACTTCGCCACCGCCAACGGCACCGCCCCGATCCCCGCCTCCTCCGGCCGCACCGTAAGGCACCGGCTCAACCGGTGCGGGGACCGCCAGCTGAACCGCGTCCTCTACGTCATGGCGATCACCCAGCTCCGCGGTGACACCGAGGGCCGCGCCTACTACCAGCGCAAACGAGCCGAGGGAAAGACCAGCCGAGAAGCGTTGCGCTGCCTGAAACGACGACTCTCCGACCTGATCTACCGCACCCTGCGCGCCGACCAGGCCCACGCCGACCAGACCGAGGCCGCCGCCGCGTAAGGGTCAGGCGGTGGATGCGGAGACGCAGAGAGGCACGACAAACGGCCCATGGGCAAGCGGCGTGGCAGGGCTTCCAGCCTCGACCCTGCTCTTCGCTGAAGCGATAACCGCACCCACCGCCCACGACGATATCGCCAGCACCAGACCGCTACCCAGACCCAAGGACGCCATTGACATAGGGGCCCACCCCGGCTAGCGATGTATCGGTAGCAGTCGCTCAGACCTCAAGCGCGTCGAGGTTCGCGCGAGCAACTGGCCCGGGTGCGTGGCCCTTGGGGTCGCGCCAGAGATGGCCCACCAACTCCTCCAGCGTGGCGGGACGACGTGCGGTCCGGGCGTCGACCGACGGGTGGGCACCGCAGCCGCGGGGAGGGTCAACCTGCGCGGCGCCGCCGGCGACGGCTGGGCGGTGGCCCTCCATTGATCCGGACCCAGCTCAGACGCTCAGGTCCCACGGTCGCCTAGTGCCCGGCCTCGGGCTGCTGACGCCGACGTCGGCCCAGGCGCGTGCAAGGCGCTCCACGGCCTCCTCCAGGTGCTGCCGGGGGGCTGTGAAGGGCAGACGCAGGTGCCGTTCGCCGCCGCCGTCGGGGAAGAACCGCGGTCCTGCGCTCAGCAGCAGGTCGTGACGTTCAGCGGCGGCCGCGAGTCGGCTGGAAGTCTCACCGGGAAGCCCGACCCAGAGCGTGAAACCTCCGCCCGGCGTCGGGACGCGCCAGTCAGGGAGCCGTCGCGTCAGCAGGCCGACGAGGTGGTCCCGCTGCATCCGCGCCCGGCTGCGCTGCTCCTCCACGTCTACCCCGGATCCTGCGAGGAGGCGGGCGACGACGAGCTGCTCGAGCGCCGGAGAGCCGAGGTCGAGCAAGGCACGTGTCTGGACCAGGGAGCGAATAAGGACGCGAGGCGCACGGATCCAGCCGATGCGCAGCCCGCCCCAGAACGCCTTACTCGCTGACCCGAGCGTCAGCGCGTCGGGCAGCCATGCGGCGAGAGGTCTTCGAGGGTGCTGCCCGTCGAGGCGCAGCTCGACCAGGGTCTCGTCCACGACTGCCGTGGTCCGTGTGCGGCGCAGGGCGGCGGCGAGCTCGGGTCGCGCCTCCTCGTCGAGCCAGTGACCGGTGGGGTTGTGGAACTCGGGGATGAGGTGGGCCAGGCGGGGAGCGGTCTGGCGCACGGTCGTGGCGTAGCCGCTGACCTGCCAGCCGTCCTCCGGCAGCGGGTAGGCCACGAGGCGGGCGCCGCTACGGCGCAGGGCGTCGAGCGCGTTCGGATAGCTGGGTGCCTCGACCAGTACCCGGTCGCCGGTTCTGAGCAAGGTCCCCGCGACGACGTTCAGCGCTGACTGGGCGCCGTTGGTGACCACGATCTGGTCGGGCGCGGTGGGCAGCCCCCGCTCGCCGTACCAGGCGGCAACCTGCTCACGCAGGGACACCAGGCCCTGGGGCCCGTAGCCGTGACCGCCCAGGACGGCGGGAAGCTCGTCCAACGCCGAGCGGTAGACCTCGTCGAGACCTGCTGGCGCGGGCGGGCTCGCGAAGGCGAGGTTCACCAGGTCCGTGAAGTCGGGGTACGGCCCGACCAGGCCGTTGCCTCTGGTGGTTGGGCCCGCCCGCACAAAGTTCCCTGCGCCCCGTCGAGGGACGAGGAAGCCCAGGTCCGCCAGGCGGGCGTAGGCACCGGCCACGGTCGCCCGGCTGATGCCGAGCGTCGACGCCAGCTCGCGCTCGCTCGGCAGGCGCACATCGTGAACCAGACGCCCGTCGACCACCAGGTACCGGATCCGGTCCGCGAGGTCCTGGTAGGCAGGGAACTGGAGGGGCAGGGTCCCGAGCAGCCCGTGCAGGTCCTGTCCGGACAACCAACGGGTGGCCATGTCTGCCTGCTTGCGGAGGTCCGTCGTGCCTGGTCCATCTCACGATATCCAAAGCCCGCAGCAAGCCGACTCGTCTCGCGCCGAATCGGGCCAGCGAGAGCGGACTGGCCCTACCTGGCGCCACCGCACGGCGGCAGGCTCGATGCGTGCCAGGCCGCTGCGCATCCTCATCGTGCGGCGGTTGGCGGGAACCGTCCGCCTCCGCTGCTGTCGCGGGCTGGGCGCGGGTCCTACCCGGTGGGGACCGGTGCTTGAACCCCGGTCCCCGCCCCCGTCCCTCAGCCAACCCGCGGCAGGCGCACCGGTCGTGAACCTGCCTCCGTCATCTGGGTGGTGACAGCTCTGACGCGGGCGGCGCTCGGTAGCTGGCCCGTCGCGTCGGTCGACGCGTGAACGCGGGCGACGTGGAGGCTTCCTGGCGCTCGTTCGCGGCGGGCTGCGTCTTCACCTCGCCGTCCGCCATGTCCGCCGTGCCAGTGACGGGCGGCGTGGCGCGCGGCGAGGCGGCGCTTCGCCGTGGTTCGTCGCTCGCGCTCGAGGACAGCCCAGACCTGCGTCCCACGCTGATCGGGGTGTACGCGCGGGTCGATCTGGTGGTCCTGCACTGTCGCGACCAGAACGACGCAGTCGTCGTAGAGGCGCTAGTCCTCCGCGGCGGGCTGGTTGTCGCCGGCGACGCCGCTCACCTGCACCCTCGATCGCCGACGCCTGCGGCTCGAGCCGGACCTCCGAACGCCGCGACCTCTCCGGTTGAGCAACGTCGCTCCTCCGGACGTTGTCACTGCGGACGGCGTGCAGGAGGAGCATGGTCCGGAAGACGGACGGCCAGGCGGGGGAGGAAGACGCTCACCAGCGGGCCCATCACCAGGGCCAGCAGCACGGTCCCAACGCCGACCTGTCCGCCGAGCACCCAGCCCAGCGTCGCCACGCAGACCTCGATGGCGGTCCGCACGACGGCGACGGGCAGTCTGGTGAGCCGGACCAGACCAGTCATGAGGCCGTCGCGGGGGCCTGAGCCGAACTGCGCGCCCAGGTAGAGCGCATCGAAGAAGGCGATGGCGACGACAGCGACCACCAGGTAGACGTACCGCAGGCCGAGGGTGGCCGGCACGGGAACCACGAGAGCGGTGAGGTCGGCTGCCCATCCGACAACAAGGACGTTCAGCACGGTGCCGACGCCGGAAAGCTCGCGCATCGGGATCCAGGTCAGCAGGACGGCGACGGCGACGGCGTTGGTGGCCGTGCCGAACGACACACCCAGCGTCTTGGCCACCCCCTCGCTGAGCACGCTCCAACTCGCGGCGCCCAGTCCTGAGAGCACCATCACCATGACTGCGGCGCCGTAGCCCAGCAGACCGACGACCAGCTGCAGCACCCGCCGGGGCCTGCGGGGTGCCCGCAGCTGTTCGCGGGCTCCAAGGCGGTAGAGGCCGAGCCGACTTCGTCCGTGCATCGAGGGGGTCGCGGGGGCGGGACGGCTCACGCGCCCAGCCTGGCGCGGCTCCTGCAGTCGGGCCTAGAGCCACCTGCGCGGTGCTGGCCCGATGTGGCGAGTCGGCTGCCAGATGTCGGTACGCGGTGCCTGCCTTGGGGCTGGGTACGTCCTGCCGCGCAATCCGGAACCACCGTCTCATCGCGCAGATCGCGTCCCTGCCGTGGTGAGAAGGCTCGCTCCTCCCGCTCCTCCCGCTCCTCCCGCTCCTCCCGCTCTCCCCGCCCTCGCACCCGGCACCGGCCGCCTCACCACGGTGGTCATGGCCGAGGTCCCCGTGCTCGGTGTGCGTGAATCGTGTGACGTTCTCGACGGGCTCGAGCTCCAGCGACGACAACGACATCGACATGTGCACCCCGTCGAGCCACATGTCGTACGTGGTGACGATGCGGACGTGCTCGACGATGTCGGTGCAGGTGGCCTCCTACCGCGAGACCGGACCGTCGTGGAAGGTTCCCTCGGCGACGTCACGCCCGCCGATGCGGAAGTCGAACGCCCACTCACCGGGCTCGATGTCGTCGCCGGCGCAGCCTCTGGTCCTCCGTGGCGAAGGCGTCATAGCTGCGCTCGACGCCGGCCAGTGGTCGCGGGTGAGGGTGAACTCCGCGCGGGCGAACCCTCGTTCGATCGTCAACCGTGGGTCCTATCGCGTGAAGGTGACGTGGATGGTGCCGCTCTCGGCCACTTCCGTCGTCACGGTGTGCGTGCGGTCGAGGCCGGACAGGTCGTCCCACAGCCGAGTTCCTCGGCCGAGGACGATGGGAGCGACGGTGAGGTGCAGCTGGTCGACCAGCCCGGCGCGCAGGAAGTCGCGCGCCGTGCCCACGCCCCCGCCGACACGCACGTCCAGCCCTCCCGCGGCCTCGGTCGCCTCCGCGAGCACGTCCTCGATCGGGCCGGTGCGGAAGTGGAACGTCGTCCCGCCCTCCATCGTGATCGGCGGTCGGGGCGCGGTGTGGGTGAGCACGTACACGGGGGTGCCGAAGGGCGGTCGGTCGCCCCACCAGCCCTTCCAGTCGGGGTCGTCGGGAAACGCGTGCAGGCCGAACATGCCCGCGCCCATGATCTCGGCACCGGCGCCCTCGAAGAACGAGGCGACGTAGGTGTCGTCGACGCCGGTCGTCCCCGCGCCGCTCGTGTCGCCGAAGACGCGCTCGCGGAAGGTGCGAGTCCCGGTGTGGGCCTTCGTGAGGCGCCCCCAGTCCACCCCCATCGGGTTGCTGGGGGTGTTGTCGGTCGTGGAGGTGTAGCCGTCCAGCGAAACGAACAGGTCGGTGCGGACGCGGGTCACGTCAGGTCTCCTTCGAGGTGGTGCGGGTGAGGTGCATGCCGAGCCGGTCGGCCTGGTGCGCTGCGGGTGTTCGTCGCTCGCCCAGCCACAGGTGCAGGACGTCGAGGGCGCCCGGCCGAAGGCTCACGGTGCGGCCGCGTCCGTGGTTCTGCGACGAGATCACCCCCGCGTCCTCGAGGACGTGCAGGTGATGCATGAGCGTGGGCAGCGCCATCGAGAACGGCGCCGCGAGCTCGGACACGACGGCTGGGGACTTCACCAACCGTTCCGCCAGAGCTCGACGCGTCGGGTTCGCAAGCGCGAAGCACGACGTCGAGCTAGACATCATGCTTAGGCACGCGCCTAACTATTCATGACCGGCCATGGCTCGTCGATCGTCGCGTAGGAGACGGTCGCACTCCGGAACCGCCGGCGACGCGCGCTGGATAGCCTTCGTCGCATGCCCTCGTCGCCGCGGTTCCCGGTGGACCACGAGCCGGCGGTCGACGTGCGGCCGGCGCTCGGGCGCTTCGACGACTTCGCCGCCGTGGTCGGCACGCAGCGACCGGGGGCACGCGGCTGCTGGTGCATGGCCTACCGGGACAGCCGGGTGGCCACCGAGGACCGGCCGGAGCACATGCGGGCCGAGTGCGCGACGGAGCCGGGGCCCGGCGTGCTGGTGTACGTCGACGACGTCGTCGCGGGCTGGTGCTCGATCGCGCCGCGGTCGCGTTACCGCCGGCTGCTCGGCTCCCGCACCATCCCGGTCCTGGACGAGCGGGACGCCTGGGCCGCCGTGTGCTTCGTCGTCCGCGCGGGATACCGCAAGCACGGCCTGATGCACGTGCTGCTGGCCGGTGCCGTCGACCACGCGGCTACCTGTGGCGCGGAGGTCGTCGAGGGGTACCCGTGGAGCTCGACGGAGGCCGGGTCGACATGATCTCGGGCTACGTGGGCACCGTCGGGCTGTTCGAGCGCGCGGGCTTCGTCCGCGCTGCACCCACGACCGGCCGCAGTGGTGGCCGGCCGCGCTGGGTCATGCGCAAGGAGCTCGCGCCGTCGCCTCCGGCATGCTGATCGTCCGAGGACACGCCTCGCTCGACGTCCTCAGCGGACGAGGACGGGAGCCAGGCCGAAGGCCTCGAGCATGGTGGGGTCCGCAAACACGACGTTGCGGGACACCTCGTACCTGGTCACGGTCAGCACCTGCAGCGTGTGCAGCGCCAGCCGGTCCCCGCCGTCCGGGCAGTACGCGGCGAGCGCGGGCTGGCCGTTGGCCGACGTCGCCACCATGCGCCAGCCGTCGCCCCGCATGGCGAACACCCGGTTCATGAACCGGCCGTAGTCCGCGCGTCCTCGGTACCAGAGCGGCACGGGGGGCATCTCGAGCTCGACGTCGGCGGAGAGCAGCGCGACGAGGGCCGCGACGTCGGCAGCCTCGAACGCCTCGACGTAGCGCTGCACGACGCTCCGTTCGGTCGGGTCGTCCGGTTCGACCACCATCTCCGGCTCGGGGCGGAGGTGGGCGATCGTCGCGCGCGCCCGCTGCAGCGCACTGTTCACACCCGCCACCGTGCTGCTCAGCTGGTGCGCCACCTCGACGGCGCTGAACTGCAGCACGTCGCGCAGCACGAGCACCGCCCGCTGGCGTGGAGGCAGCACCTGCAGGGCCGCGACCAGCGCGAGCCGTACGCCGTTGAGCTCGGCCGAGCGCTCCTGCGGGTCAGCGCTGCTGCCGAGCAGGTGCCGCGCGGGCAGCGGTTGCAGCCAGGGGACCTCGAGGTCGGGGACCAGCGGCGTCTCGGGATCCTCGCTCGCGGCGTACAGCTGGGACGGCAGCGCCCGCCGGGCACGCCCTTCGAGGGCGGTCAGGCAGGCGTTGGTGGCGATGCGGTAGAGCCAGGTGCGCAGCGAGGCGCGCGCAGGGTCGAAGCGCTCGCGGGCGCGCCAGGCGCGCAGCATCGTCTCCTGGACCAGGTCCTCGGCCTCGTCGAACGATCCCAGCATCCGGTAGCAGTGGACGAGGAGCTCACGACGGAAGCTGTCCGCCGCCGCGTCGAAGTCGTCCTCGCCGGGAAGGCTCACGAACGTCCTCGGCTTCGTCGGCGATCAGTCGGGCGCTGGCCCCCGGTATGTACGGGTGTGCACACCATAAGCGTCATCGAATTCATCACCCTCGACGGAGTCGTGGAGGACCCCGACGGGACCGGAGGGAGTCCGCACGGTGGCTGGGCGTTCCGCTTCGGGCCGGAGTCCGTGGCCGGGGACAAGTTCAGGCTGGGCGCCCGCCTGGAGGAGGCAGGGCTCCTGCTCGGCCGCGGGACCTGGCAGCTGTTCTCCATGATCTGGCCGGGCCGCACCGACGAGTTCTCCTCGCGGATGAACGCCGCGACCAAGTGGGTGGTCTCGCGGACCCTCACCGACGTGAGCGCCTGGGGCGGCTCGGTCCTTGTCGCGGGTGACCTGGTCGCCGAGGTGCAGCGGCTGCGCCAGGAACGTGAGGTCGTCGTCGTCGGGTCCACCTCCATCGCCCGGCAGCTGATGGAGCACGACCTGGTCGACGAGTACCGCCTCCTAGTCTTCCCGACCGTGGTCGGCGCCGGAGGCCGCCTCTTCGAGGGCGCGCGCTGCTCCGCGGACCTCCGGCTGACCTCGGTCGAGCGCACCGGAGCTGCGGCGTTGCTGTGCTTCGAGCGGGTGGGCGGGCGAGCCGAACCGGGCTAGTAGCGTGCGGACGTCCGACGTAGTCGCAGGGGCGACCTGCGGAGGTGGGCTCGCCTGCGGGTGCCGCGCGCGAGGCTGTGGCCACGGCCAGGCTCCGGGTGGTCGAGGCGCGCGGCCTGCGTCTGCAGGTAGCGCTGCTCCGCCGGCTCGTGGTCTGGCGGGCCGCCTCCTCGTACATCGGGCGCGAGCCGCTCGAGCACTCGGGCAGAGCCGCCACGTGGACCCAGTCCCTGACCTCGCCGCGAGCCGCCTTCGCGCACGCGGCGATCGCGGCCTGCGCCTGGTGCCGTCAGCTCAGGTGGAGGGGTTGCGTCAGCCTGTTCGCTCGACGTCGCTCAGCACGCCGGCCTGCTCCTCGAGCAGCTCGACCAGCCGGACCGCTGCCGGGTTGCGTGCGACCGTCTTGCGGACCCGCACGCCGATCCTCCTGGTGGGAGTCGGGTCGGTGATGGGGATCGCCCGGGTCGTCTGGGGCAAGCCCTGTGCGCCGAGTCGTGGCAGCACGGTGATCCCGAGGTCCTCGGCGACGAACTGGACGGCACTGGCGTAGTCGTGCGTCTCCACCCGGAACGTCGGGGTGAATCCGGCAGCGGCGCAGGCCTTGAGGACGACCTGGCGACAGGGGCCGTGGGCGACGTCGTTGTCGATCCACGCCTCGTCGGCCAGCAGGCTCAGCGGGATGCGGTCGTGGACAGCGAGGTCGCTGTCGCGGCGGATCACCACGTAGTAGGGCTCCTCGATGAGGTGGCGTTCCCGGAACTCGGGTGTCGTGCTCTGCGAGACGCCTTCGACGAAGATCTCGATGTCCGGCTGGTAGGTGTTGCCGCCCTCGACGAGACGGAGGTCGAGGCGCAGCCGCGGGTACTCCCTCGTCACCATGGCGAAGACCGGAGGGACCCAGGTCGACCCGGCGGACGCGAAGTAGCCGACGGTCAGGGTGCCGTCGCGTCCAGCGCGCAGGTCGGCGACCAGCAGGTCGAGCCCCGTCAAGGCATCGAAGACGCGCCCAGCCTCCTCGGCGAGCTGCCGGGCGGCGGCGGTCGGGACGACCCGACGCCCGTCGCGCTCCGTCAGCGCCAGGCCGGTCGCCCTCTGCAGGGCGCTCACCTGCTGGCTGATGGCGGACGGGGTGTAGCCGAGGGCGGCGGCAGCACCGTGCATGGTGCCTTCGGCGATGACGGCGCGGAGCACCCGAAGTGATCGTAGGTCGAGCACCCGCGTCACGATACAGGACTGCTTAACGATCGACCAGAACTGTGCGCTTGTGCTTAGCAGTGAGTCGAGCGATGGTGTGGCCGTGGAAGACGGAGGTGTAGCCCGCAGAGCACGAATTTCCCCCGAGCACCTGGTCGCGTTGGCCACCGCGGTGTCCCTGCTCCTGTGGGCCTCCGCGTTCGTCGTGATCCGGTGGGTCGGCCAGTCGTTCGGTCCCGGTGCGCTGGCGTTCGGCCGGCTGCTCGTCGGTTCGGTGGTCCTCACCGTCCTCGTCCTCGTGCGGCATCGCCAACAGCCACCCGCCGGTCGGACCCTGGCGCTCGTGGTCGCGTACGGCCTGCTGTGGTTCGCGGGGTACGCCGTCGTCCTCAACTGGGCCGAGCGGCACCTGGACGCCGGGACGGCATCGATGCTGGTGCAGCTCGCGCCGCTGATCGTCGCCGTCGTCGCGGGGCTCGCGCTCGGCGAGGGCTTCTCGAGGCCCTTGGCTCTCGGACTGGTGGTCGCGCTGTCCGGGGTCGCTCTGATCGCCGTCGGCAGCCACAGGCCTGGTGTCACCGACCGGACTGGTGTCGCCCTTGGGTTGCTCGCAGCCGTGCTCTACGCCGGCGGCGTACTCGTCCAGAAGCTGGCGCTGCCCCGCGTCGACGCCTTGACGGCCACCTGGCTGGGTTGTCTCGTCGGCGCCCTCGCGACGTCACCCTTCGCCCACCAGGCCTGGACGCAAGCGACGTCAGCGTCGTGGCGGGACCTGGTCGCCGTCGTCTTCCTCGGTGTCGGACCCACCGCCGTCGCCTTCACCACCTGGGCGTACGCCCTGTCCCGGTCCGGTGCCGGAAAGCTCTCGGCCACGACCCTGAGCGTCCCCGCCGTCGCCATCGCGCTGTCGTGGCTTGTGCTGGGCGAGGTGCCGGTCCTGCTGTCCGTCGTCGGGGGAGTCCTCTGCGTCGTCGGTGTCCTTGTCACCCGGCGCTCTGGCAAGGCTCCGACGTCGGTCGCCCCGTCGCCACCTGTCACCGTCGAACGTTCGGGTTCGTGATGGTCCAGCGAGCGGCACGCCTGGCCCGAGCGCGTGCGGCAGGTCGCGGCCGCAGCGGTCAGCGCGTGCGAGGGGCCTTCCGACACCCGGGACCGGCCCTGCGGTCGGCAGGTCTGACCACAGCCCGGTGAGGAGATGGTTGCGCTTCGTCGAAGCCGGCGAGTGAAGGCCGACCTGGCCAGAGGCCCCCGACGTCACCGCGATCCGGTCGGCTGACCCTGGTCGTTCCGGGAGCGGGGGCTGTCGCGACCGTCGAACCCGGCCCAGCCGCTGAACTCGGTCTCGCAGGGTGTCGATCGCGGCCCGCCCTGATCGACGTACTGGTGACGAGCAACACGACTCGCACTTCGCCGAAGGAGCCTCCATGTCCCAGACCGACTACGACCGCAGCGAAGGCCAGTCCGAGCCGCCCACCCGCAAGGTGGTCGGGGGCTACTTCCTCTCGCTCGACGGGGTGGCGGAAGCGCCTGACCAGTTCATCACCGCCTGGGACGATGAGGTGGATGCCAGCGGCGCGGCCCTCATCGCCAACCAGGACACCGTGATCCTGGGTCGCCGCACCTACGACGAGTGGGTGACGTTCTGGCCGGGCAGCGACATCGAGCCCTTCGCGTCCTTCATCAACGCCGTGCCGAAGTACGTCGCGACCTCCACGCCCCTCGAACCCGCCTGGGCCGAGTCGCAGGTGATCGAGGGCAACGTGGTGGAGCTCGTGCGGCACCTCAAGTCCCAGCCGGGCGGCGAGATCGGCGTGCACGGGAGCATTTCGGTCGCCCGGACGCTCCTCGGCGCCGGTCTCCTCGACGAGTTGAGGCTCGTGATCGCCCCGACTGTCGCCGCAGCCGGCAAGCGCCTGCTCACCGACCTGTCGGCCATGCAGCTCGAGGTGCTCCGTGGCACCACCTCGCCGAGTGGCTACCTGCTGGTCGACTACCGGGTGCTCCCGCCCGCGGCGGCTGCGTAAGCACCGGCTGGCACCCCGCGGACCGCGGCCGGGCGCGGCGCAGGCGCGCTGCGCCCGACCCGCGCCCTGCGGCCCTCGAGCCGGTCAGGTGGAGCGGGCACGCGCGAGGAGGTGGCTCCGCTCGACCTCGTTCGCGGTGAGCCCGGCGGCACGCTCGAACTCCGCCCGGGCGTCGGCGGGACGGCCGAGCTTGGACAGCAGGTCGGCCCGCACGCTCGGCAGCAGGTGGTACCCGCGGAGCACCGCCACGTCGAGCAGCGTGTCGGTCACGGCGAGCCCGGCCGCCGGGCCGTCGGCCATCGACACCGCGACCGCGCGGTTCAGCTCGACGATCGGCGAGCGGGTGATCGCGACGAGATCGGCGTACAGCTCGGCGATGCGCGCCCAGTCCGTGTCCGCGACACGTGCCGCCCGAGCATGGCACGCCGCGATCTGGGCCTGGACCAGGTACGGGCCGGGACTCCTGACGGTGCGCTCCGCCCGGTCGAGTGCGCTGAGACCGTGGGTGATCAGCAGGCGGTCCCACCGGGACCGGTCCTGCTGGTCCAAGGTGATGATCGTCCCGTCGGGACGGGAGCGGGTGCGGAGGCGGGATGCCTGGATCTCCATCAGTGCGACGAGCGCGTGCGTCTCGGATTCATCCGGCACCAGGGCGGCGAGCATGCGGCCGAGGCGCGTCGCCTCCTGGCACAGCTCGACGCGTGCCAGCCGCGTCCCGGCCGTGGCGGTGTACCCCTCGTTGAAGACCAGGTAGACGACCTCGAGCACCGACGCCAGACGGTCGGCGAGCTCGTCACCGACCGGGACCTGGAACGGCACCTGGGCGTCGGCCAGCGCCTTCTTGGCCCGCGTGATGCGGGCCGCCATCGTCGTGCCCTGCACCAGGAACGCGCGGGCGATCTCCTCCGTGGAGAGGCCCGCGACGACCTTCAGGGTGAGAGCGACGCGGGCGTCGACGGACAGCACCGGGTGGCACGCGGTGAACATCAGCCGCAGCACGTCGTCGTCGACGTGCAGATCGAGCTCGAGATCCTCCATCGGCGTCAGGTCAGGGGAGACGTCGCGACCGAGCAGCTCGAGCTTGCCGCCCAAGGTCGCTGCGCGACGGAGGGCGTCGACGCCCCGACGGCGAGCCACGGTCATCAGCCACGCGCCGGGTCTCGCGGGCACGCCCGACCTGGGCCACTGCTCGAGCGCGGCGACGAGGGCGTCCTGCGCGAGGTCCTCGGCCAGCCCGACATCGTGCACGATCCGGACCAGACGCGCGACCAGTCGGGCCGACTCGATCCGCCAGACCGCGTCGATCGCCTCGTGGGTCGCGAGGACCATCAGCGCGTCGAGCCGGGCTCTGCAGGCGCGTCGAGCCCGGACGGGCTCGCCTCGGCGTGGAAGTCGCTGAAGTCCTCGGCGTCGAGGACCTTCCGGATCTCGACCTCGCCGCCGCGCAGCGGTGAACGCCGGACCCACTCGACGGCTTCTTCCATCGAGGCGACCTCCCAGACGGAGAAGCCTGCGATCAGCTCCTTCGTCTCGGCGAACGGACCGTCCCTCACCCAGGTCGTGCCGTCGACGTCGAAAGCGACGCGCTTGCCCTTCGCACTGGGCTGGAGCCCGTCACCGGCGAGGACGATGCCCGCCTCGACCAGCTTCGCGGTGTACTGGTCCATGGCCTCGAACTCCTCCGGAGAACCGAGGTCGCCGGACTCCGACCGTTCTGTCGCCTTGACCATCACCAGAACCTTCACCAACGACTCCTTCGTGTCTGTTCCGACATGGCGAATCCCCGTCGGGCTCCACCTCGGCGCTGCCTGGCCGACGCCGGGGGTGCGCTGCTCATGACCCGACCGAGCCTGCGTGGTGCTCGCCCTGGCTCGGGCGGAGCCCCAGGTGCCGGGCGAAGAAGGCGGCCGCGTCGTCGGCCGCGTGGCGAGGGACTCCGGTGTGCCCCCCCATGCTGGCGTAGAGCGTCTTCTCCTTGGAGCCGAAGGCGTCGAACAGGTCCAGCGCCAGGCTCCGGTCGTTGCCTTCGTCGTCCCACTGCAGCAGGACGTGCAGCGGGATCGTGACGCGACGGGCCTCGTCGGACGTCGAGCGAGGGACGTGGCTGCCGGCGAAGAGACCGGCGGCCGCGATGCGGGGTTCGGTGGCGGCCAGGCGGACACCGATCGCGAGCACCCCGCCCGAGTAGCCGACCGGGCCGCTGACGTCCGGCAGCGCAAGGAGCTCGTCGAGAGTGGACTGCCACTCCGGCGCCGCCCGTTCCACGAGCGGCAGGATCAGCCGGTCGACGATCCGCTCGACCGGGTCGCCCGCGGCCAGGGCTCGGCGCAGGTCGGCGCGGGCCTGCTCGACGTCGGTCAATCGAGGTCGTTCCCCGCTGCCGGCAAGCTCGATCGTGGCTGTGGCGAAGCCGATCGCGGCGAGCTGTTCCGCTCGACCGACGAGCCGCGGGTACATGGCGGGCAGCCCGCCGGGGTGACCGAGCAGGATCAGCGGAGCCGGCGAGGAGGCCGGTGTCCACAGCAGACCTGGGATGTCGCCGAGGACGAAGGCACGTTCGAGGACGGTGCCGCCGAGCGATGTCTCGGACGTGAAGTACATGGGCGTGCCTTTCGGGCGAGATGAACGGCCCCCGCGACGCCCTGCCGCCCGGACGCCGGGCCGTGATTCTCCTCGGAGGCATCCATCGTGATCCTTCGTTCACGGGCACCACCTCCTCGGACTCCGTCATGGTCGCGGGGGAGGCAGCGTCGTCGGACTCTCGCGGACGACAGTCGTCGAGGGGCGGGTGCCTGCCGGGCGAACGAGGCATGGCATGGGGAATTCGCGATCAGGTGGTTGCGGAGGGAGAGGACAGCTCGTCGAGGATCAGGAACGCCTCGCGATCTCGAACCACCGACCTGTCGGGCCGGTGATCTCGGGCCGGTCGACGGGCTCGAGCCGAACCGTCCTGCCGCCGGGGCGGTCGAACAGGCGGACGCCGTCGCCGAGCAGGAAGGGAGCGATAAATACCATGACCTCGTCGAGGAGATCTGCCTCGATCAAGCTCCGTGCGACGCCGGCACCGAGGACGTTGACGTACCTCCCCGCGGCAGCGTCCTTCGCCGCCGCGACGGCCTCGCGAACGTCCCCCGAGAACATCAGCCCCGGCGTGTCAGCGAACCGTTCGGGGGAGCGTGACAGCACGACGACCGGACCCACCCACCGGCCGCCGAAAGCGCCCTCGTCCTCCGTGCCGGCGTTCGGGTCGTCGCCGGTGTGGGTACGGCGTCCAACCAGGAGAGACCCGATCTCGTCCATCAGGAGGTCGGCGCCCGGGTTCGGTGTGGCGAGGTAGTCGCTCAACCACGACATGTCGCCGTCGGGTCCTGCGATGAAACCATCGAGCGACATCGTCGCGGAGTAGAGCAGCTTGCTCATCGTCGACCTTTCACATGTCCGGCTGTGTCCTGCTTCGTCGTCGGAGCCCGGCGCCGGATGTCCCCAGCCGCGTCACGATCGCCCGCGACCCGGGCAGGGACGGGCTGGGCTTCCGCCCCCACCGCCCTGGTCATGATCCGCCTGGGCAGTCGGACGCGAGGAGGTGACGGGCGAGGCGGTCGCGCGACCCGGCGGAGGCGAAGGAGAGGAAGAGGAAGCAGTCGGTGACTTCCAGCTCGAGGAGCAGGGGACCCTGAGCGCCGGGGACCAGGTCGACGCGGGCGTACGTGAGCCCTCGCCGGCCGCCTGGCACCGTCGCCAGCGCCGCCGCCGCCAGTGCGTGCTCGGCTTCGCTCGGTCGGACCGAGGAGACGGTGTGCAGCACGTCGGCCACGACGACCGGGTGACGCACTCCGTGTTCGACGAGCAGCGGGTCCCGTCGGACGGCGTGCGAGAACTCTCCACCCAGGAACACCATGCTGGTCTCGCCGTCCGCCTCGATGGCGTCGACGTACGGCTGCACCATGATCGTCCGGCCCTGACGATGGAGTTCCGCGACGAGCGCGGTCGCCCGCGGGTCGCCCAGGTCCGCGAACCGCCCGGTGTCTGCGGCGCTACCGCTCACGGCCGGCTTGATCACGGTGTCGCCCTCGGGGTCCCAGTCGCCCGCAGCGGCTGGCCGGGGTCGAGGAAGATCGTGGGGATCGTCGCCACTCCTGCAGCAGCCAGGTCGTCGAGATAGCGCTTGTCCGTGTTCCAGGCCAGGACGTCTCGCGGGTTGGCCGTGCGCCGGCACCGGCGCGTCCAGTCGAGGAACTCGGCGCGCCTGAGCGGGTAGTCCCAGGTGCTGCGCACGAGCACGACGGGGAACTCCGGCCACGACACCGCCTCGGAGTCCCACACGCCCACGCGGACGTCGGCGCCCGCATCCGTCAGGGCCGACACCAGCAGCGGTCCGTCCTCGTCGAGGTCGGGTGCTGCAGCGCAGGTGGCGACGCCGATCAGAGGACGTCGGCCCGGGTGGTCGGTCAACGGAGGGCGGACCCTTCGGTGGGTGCCAGCCGTCGTTCGTCAGGCTCGCCCTGCAGGCACGTGGTGAAGGCGTGCCAGCCCGGTGCGTGCCGGAGTGCTCGTCGAAGACGGCGGTGCACCGCTACATCCGGGTAGCGCGCGACGCGGACCAGCACCGTCTCGCCCTCCCGGACGGGAAGTGCGGGGAAGTTGTTCTGCCGCGGTTCGGTCTCGAGCAGAGCGACGGTCGTCACCCCGGCAGCAGCCTCAAGCGGCTCGACCACCTCCGTCAGGAACCGCAGGCATCTCGAGGCCGAGGCCGACCCCGCGATGTTGAAGATCGACGCCACAAGGAGTGGAGGAGCGCACGGCTCACCCGCCTGCGAGAACGTGCTGGCCGGGGGCCCGCACCAGCCCGACGACCCGCGGACCGGACGGAGCAGCAGGACGTCGTCGGAGTCGACCATGGTGGCGTTCGCCTTGTCGCGGTGACTCCGCCACACGGGACCGCCATAGAAGGCCGCGAGTGCAGGCCCCCTGCTCGCCATGCCCTCGAAACCCCGGAACCAGACGAAGCGGTCGTCGTCGTCGAGGTCGCGGAACTGCCCAAGCACCCGGATGCCGGCAGCCTCCTGCGGCTCGACGAACTCACTGTCGAACAGCTCGACGAGGACGTCCCGCTGCCCACGGTGCAGCGTGTACTGCCGCAGCTCGATCACGTCCACGATGTCCCGCCTTAAGTAGAGCGCTCACCATAGTGACAGGCGGTAGGGTCGTCAACGTGGCTGCTACGAGGCTCCGACCCGGCACGACGGGGGGCAGCGGTAGTCGCCAGCGCCTGGTGGAGGCCGCGGTCGAGCTGTTCAGCAGGCAGGGCTACGAGGCGACCGGGGTGAAGGACATCGCGGTCGCCGCGTCGGCCCCGATGGGCTCCTTCTACTTCCACTTCCCGGGCGGGAAGCAGGAGCTGTGCGTCGCCGCACTCGGTCTCGGCGCGGATGCCTTTGCCGCGACGCTTCGGCGAACTCTCGAGATCGAGCCCGTCGAGGACGCACTGGCAGCGTGTCCGCTGCTGCTCGCGGAGGCGCTTCCCAAGTCCGACTGGGCGGACGGCTGCCCCGTGGCCACCACGGCGCTCGAGTCCGTCACCCGGGCACCGGCACTGCGCGCGGCGGCCGCCGAGGCGTTCTCCCGCTGGAAGGACGTCGTGGGGCAGCGTCTGGTCGAGGCGGGCATGACGACAGAGCGTGCCGAGGAGCTGGCGAGCAGCGCGATAGCGCTGATCGAGGGCGCGGAGATGCTCGCTCGGGTCGAGGCCGACCCGGCTCCGCTGCTGCACGCAGCCAGCACCCTTCGGACGCTCACGCGGGTCGCCATGCTCGAGTCCGCAGCTCAGGCCTAGGGCGCAGGAACACGCTGCTCATGGCGCAGGACTGGGCCCAGGAGCTGCCGGAGGCGGATGTCCACTCCTGGCCTCTCGTGTCGCGACGCCCTGTCGGGATCGCAGGACGCTTCGGTCCGGTGATCAGGAGCGTCGCGATCGACGAGGAGACGGCGGCGACGACCGGGGCGTCTCCACCCCGACGAGGTCGTCGCCGGCGTCGGCCACCGCATGGTGTCGACGGGCTCGAACACGTTCGCGCGGTTCCTCGAGCAGGTGGAGGACTGGCGCGCCGACGCCCATGCAGCGTCATCTCAGGGGTGACGTCGCCGTTGCGGCATAGGGTGCCCGTCACGGACCTCCAGGAGCAGCAGTGAGCATCACCACGACGCCAACCGCAGCAGCCACCACGGCGAGGACGGGGCGGGTACCTGCCCTGTCGGCACGGATCGGTGCGGTCCGCTCCTCGGTCATCCGCGACCTGCTCGCCCTGACAGAACGCCCACAGGTGATCTCCTTCGCGGGCGGGCTGCCGGCCCCCGAGCTGTTCGACCTGGAGGGGGCGCGGGCATCCTTCGACGCCGTGCTGCGAGCCGGCGGCCGCCGGTCGCTGCAGTACTCCACGACGGAGGGCGATCGGCGGTTGCGAGCTGGCATCGCGCAGCGGTACACCGCCCGGGGGCTGGCGACCGAAGCCGACGACATCCTCGTGACCACGGGCTCCCAGCAAGGCCTGAGCCTGCTCTCCACCGTGCTGGTCGACCCCGGCGACGTGGTGCTCGTCGAGAGCCCGAGCTACCTGGCGGCCCTGCAGTGCTTCGCGCTCGCCGGCGCCCGTCTGGTGGCCGTGCCCTCGGACGAGCGTGGCATCGACACCGACGCCCTGGCCGCCCTCGCCGAGCGGCTTCGACCGAAGCTGCTCTACGTCGTGCCGACGTTCCAGAACCCGACCGGTCGTAGCCTGAGCGCGCAGAACCGCCGGGCCGTCGCTGCCGCTGCCGAGCAGCACGGGTTCCGGGTGCTGGAGGACGACCCCTATACCGAGCTGCGCTACTCGGGCGAGCCGCTGCCGACGATCGCCTCGCTCGCGGCGCCTGGCCAGGTGGTCAGCACGGGCAGCTTCTCCAAGATCCTGGCTCCCGGGCTGCGGCTGGGCTGGGTCCGCAGCGACCCTGCGCTGCGGGCTGGTCTCGTCGTGGCGAAGCAGGCGGCGGACCTGCACACGTCCACGGTCGACCAGGCCGCTGCGGCGCACTACCTCGAGGCGGGGCGGCTCGACGCAGCGATCGCGCGCTCGCGCGGGGCGTACCGCCTGCGCCGGGACGCACTCATGGCCGGCCTCGCGTCCGCGCTCCCGCCAGGCAGCACCTGGAACGCGCCCGACGGCGGCATGTTCGTGTGGGCGAGCCTGCCGCACGGTTGGGACACCACGCGGCTGCTCGCGGTCGCGCTGCAGCACGACGTGGCCTTCGTGCCGGGCGCCTCGTTCTTCCCCAGCGATCCGCCGCCGAACGCGATGCGGCTCTCCTTCACCACTTACGAGCCCGACCGCATCCTCGAGGGAACGGACCGGCTGGCCGCGGCTGTGGCGGCGGCCGCCGGCTGAACGGCAGGGTCGTCGGCGCTGCGGGAACGGAGGCCGACGCTCCCCGCGCCTGCACCGCTGCCCCGCGAGCTCCGGGAGACCAGTTGCGCCGCCGGTCGGACGCGTGGAGTGAGTACCTCCCGTGGGCAAAGAGGTGGGCGCGGACGCTGTGCTGCCGCCCGCCGAGCACCTCAGCCCAGCGCTGCGTGTGCGAGAGCAGCGGGAGCGTGGCGAGGTCTCATGTAGTTAGGTGGGCCTCATGACAGCCAACGCCTTGGCCACCGGCAGCTTCACCATCGACATGACCTCGGCGGACACCGACCTGCCCGGAGCTGCGCGCTTCGACTTCACCAAGCAGTGGGTAGGAGACTTGGAGGGAACAGGCCGGGGTTTCATGCTCTCGGCTGGCAGCCCTGCCGCCGGTAGTGCCGGGTACGTGGCACAGGAGGTGTTCGAAGGAAGAATTAATGGTCGACAGGGTGCCCTCGTCTTCCATCAGTTCGGACGAATGGTCGCCGGGTCGGCGTCGCAGTGGTACGAGATAGCACCTGGCTCAGGCACTGGTGAGCTCGAGGGGATCGGCGGCACCTTGAGCATCGAGGTGGTCGACGGACAACATCGCGTCACCCTTTCGTACGCGATCGATGACGGGCTTTCCGCCGCTCACGGCGAGAGGCCCTGAGAAGCCGGCGTGTCCAGACCTACAGCTTGGCCGGACGGATCGCATCACCTTGACTCGCCGGCGTGCGCCCCCCGATGCAGTGTCGGCGCAGGATGCCGTGCGGCTCGTCAGGGTCGAGCAGCGGCGGAAGCAGGCCTATTGGCTACCGCACGGCCGGTCGTGCACCGGCGTCTTGAATGACGGTCGATGCTCCTACATTCTGCAAGGGGCCGGCGGGATGGATTGCCGCTGATCATGGTCGGCAGTATTGGCATCTATCGTGGCCGACCTAGCGTTTGAGGAGCGGACGATCGCGGGGTTGATCAGGCCTTCTTGGGTCCGCCGTTTCACCTAGGCGGGGGTCGTAGCGGAGCCAGCCAAGGACGACGACGTAGAGAGCGCGGTTTGGCGTTGCGGTCGCCGCCGCGGTGGCCGTCGGGCGGCTTCGGTGTGGTGGAGGCGGCCCCAGACATGACTCCCGCGCCGCAGGGCCTGCTTCGCGCGCGGCGGAGAGGGCCGTCCAGGCGGGGGCCCTGGTGGGACAAAGGGTGATCTAGGAATGTTGCTGAGCAGAAGTGAGTAGATGCTGTCCGTGTCACAGGCCGTGAGCCGCGTCATCCATGACAGGACGTGAGCGAGCCGGCCTGGTCGGGCATCTACCAAGGGCCGTTCGATAATCGAGCTTGGCCACCTGCTCGGTGCGGCCCGATCACGAGCTGCGGGCAACCTGGTTGGCGACTGCTGCGCCATGGTCCTGGCCGAGGAGGTGCAGGCACAGATCGTGTCGCCCAAGGTAGCCGGCCGAGGTGAGCCGTCGTCGACGTGCAGGACGGCCGCGTCGACTTCGACAGCGGGGTGACGGCTCAGCCAGGGTGTTGGCGTATCGCCAGTGAGTGGCTACCCGCCGACCACGAATAAGCCCGGCGTCGGCGAGCGCGAGGCGCCGTACACAGCGGCACGATGCGGCTCCCGCGCACGTGCGCCTTCTGCAGGACGCGGCATTGCGCTAGTTCAGGTGCGATCAGCCAGTCGCCACCCAGCGACGATGACAGTGTCCGCATCGCGAAGACCCTCGACCGCTACCTGGGCTCAAGCAGCCACCCGGTGTCGGTCGGTAGGGGACCCGGCCTTGCCGGCGACCAGGGTGACCGCGAATCGCCATGCACCGCGCTGCGGTCGTGGCCCACGACCAGGCCCCTCCCTTCGGCCCGATTCTTTCGATAGCAGGCCCGAGCGCCACTGGCCCTCATCCTGCCGCGAGGGTGGGATGGCGGCATGACAACCGCACCGCCAGCCGCACCGACGGCCACTCTGGGGGGCTGGATCCGCCGCCCTGGCTATCTCGACACTGCGGCGTACGGACTCCCTCATCCGGCGGCGCACGCAGCTATGTCGTTGTGGCTGAGCGAATGGGCCGACGGCGCAGTGCCCTACAGCCATTGGTTGGAGGGCGTCGATGCGGCCCGCGCGCTGTTCGCCGGCCTCATCGGGATGCCCGAGTCAAGCGTGGCTACCGGGGTCAGTACCTCGCAACTTGCCGGCCAGCTCGCCCAGTCCCTGCGCGACGGCGCGCGTGTGCTCGCACCGCTCGGGGAATTCGCGTCCCTGGTGTATCCGTTCCTGGCTCAGCGAGACCGGGGTGTCATTGTCGACGAAGTGCCGCTAAGCGAACTCGCTCACAGGATCGACCACCGGAGCGACATCGTGCTGGTCAGCCCAGTGAGCGCTGCTACAGGTGACGTCGCACCACTCGACGAGATCGCTGCGGCCGTCCGGGGTAGCGACACCCGCGTGATCGTTGACGGGGCGCAGGCGTGCGGGTGGCTGAATGTTGACTGGTCAGCCTTCGATGCCGTCATAGTTCCCGCGTTCAAGTGGCTCTGCGCACCTCGTGGCATTGCCTTCCTTAGCCTCTCGCGGCGGCAGTTGGCTGACCAGCGGCCGTCCTCTGCGGGCTGGTTCTCCCACCGCGACGGCTCACGCCCGGGGCTGCACGCCGCGGACCAACCAGACGCCCGAGCGCTCGACATCTCTCCGGTGTGGTCGAGTTGGACGGCCGCTGCCGCCTCATTGCGTGTCCTGGCCGACGTCGGCATCGATGCCGTCAACCAGCACAGCGTGTCGCTCGCGAACCACTTTCGCGCGGGTCTCGGTCGACCGCCCGCCGACACCCCCATCGTCGTCGTTCCGGACGCTCCCCGCCCCGTCGTGCTGCGCGAAGCTGGCCTCACTGTGACCTCGCGAGCCAACCACGTGCGAATCGCTTTCCACCTCGGGAACACCAAGGACGATGCCGACCTCGCGCTCGAGGCCCTGGCCCGATGAATACGCCGGCACCTGGCGACTTCAGCCACGCTCGCTTCGAATCGGTATCCGTTGTCACGGTCATGCCATTCGACGATGGCCAACACCTGCGCCAGAACGAGTTGTAAGCACCTCGCTCGTCTCAAGGACGCTGCTCTTGGCACGATCACCCTGCACGGGAGCGTTGGTGAGTTCGGCAGTCTGTCCTCGAAGGAGCGCCTGGCAGCAACAGCGGCAGCGGCCGAGGTCGCAGCAGACCGGCTGATCGTTGCCGTGGGTGGTGACCTGGTGACCGCGCTGCTCGACGCCCACGAAGCGGCCCGACATGATGTGCGCTTTGTCATGGTTCACCAGCCAAACCAGCCGCTGCGCGCCACTCGAGGCTGGATTGAATACCACCGGCGCATCGCCTGCGCCGTCCCCGAGACCGGCGTGCTTGTCTACCTTCGGACGCAGCGGTGAGCCCCGAGCATGTGTTGGCCCTGCTGGACGTCAGCCCCAATCTCGTCGCCATCAAGTGCGCTCTCCCCAGCATCGACAAGTTGCGCGTGCTCGCCGAGCTGACGCGCGGTCGAGTCGCCCTGATCGGCGGACTCGGTGAGGTGCCGGTGGTGGAGCAGTGGTCGGCTGGAGTACGTGGCTTTACCTCCGGCGTAGCAAACGTGATGCCGGAGCTGCCGCTCGCGCTGTTCGACGCGTTACGGCTCGATGACGCCAGGCAGGCCGCAGCGATCGTCGACCGGCTCCGGTCGTTCGAAGAGCTCCGTGCCCGCGATGCCGGCGCCGCTAGCGTCGCCACGATCAAGGAGACCCTGCGTCGACAGGGTCGCTTGCGCTCCGCTGCTGTTAGGCCCCCGCTGCGGGGCTGACGCCCGACGCCGTTCGCGCGCTCGCCGGCACCCTCGAGGCCATGGGGTGGGAAGGCTGACGAGCTCGAAACCGGACGCGAGCGTGTGACGAGACCCGGGAGGCCGCTCTCGGATCGTCTTGGACGAATTGAAACCGACGTTACGCCGGATGAACACAGACTCGACCACCGCTAGGAGCCCGGTCCTGTGGGCGTCGCAGCTGGCCAACTTCTGCAACGGTGAGCCGTCGGAGACGGTCCGAATTGATAGCTCTGGTGAGGTCGCCCACGCGTTCCCGCGATCGACCGCGACGGCAGGTTCGAATTCGAGGTCGACCGCAGATCGTGGAGCAGCCGCACCGGAACTCGGCTCGGCCATGTTGGGGGGATCGAGGGCTCGTACCAATCCTCATCGCGTGCGCTTAGCACTGGATTACTTCAGTCGTCGAGTACGTCTTGCGCCGGCGCCCGGTGAGAGGCGCTGCGCTCCTCAGGTCTGGCGAGGACCCCGCGAGAAGTGGCATGAAATTGCTCAGCTCAAGCGGCGGACAACGCCTACCGTCTCAGAGGTGCTAAACGCATCACCTGCGAACCTCCTCCGCAGGTGGACGGGGTCGTCTCGCCAAGGCTGGGGCGGCTCCGTCCTTCCACGCGCGCTCCCCGTTGGGAGCCGGGGAAAGCGTGCCTTCTCTTGCATGGGATCGCACGACGTAGGGCGGACCCGAGTGTTCGGAGCGGGTGCCGGGCTCTTTGGGGTTTGATCACAGTAGGAGTTGGGACTTGCGCCGTGCATCGGTCTGATGTGGACGAAGCTATCGAGGTTGTGGCCTATCGACCGGAGTGGGCCGACCAAGGACTCGCGCTCACGCGGCAGATTTGGCGATCTCTCGGCACCGGAGTGGCAGATGTACAGCACATCGGCAGCACGGCCGTGCCTGGGCTTGCTGCGAAGCCGGTCCTTGACGTGGGTGTGGCCCTGGCCAAAGCCCGGTGGCCCTCCGCCGCCCGGTTGCTCGAAGGCCTGGGATTCACCGATCTGGGTGCGGCTGGCGTCGAGGGGAGGCGGTACCTCCGCCGGCGGGACAGACTGCCTTCCGCAAACGTGCACCTGCTCGAGCCCGACCAGTCCCTTTGGTCGGACAACCTGCTTCTGCGTGACTACCTTCGAGCGAACCCATCAGCGGCCCTGCGGTACGAGACGCGCAAGCGCGACGCAGCGCGGTGTTACCCGACTCTGTTGAGCTACTCGGCGGCGAAAGACGAGGTTGTTCGCGAGCTGGTAGCTGAAGCGCGAGCCTCCTTCGAGGGGCCCCGCGACGTGCCTCGTCGTTGCTGAGCAGGGTCCAAGCCGGGCTGTAGGCGGGTGGAGGGTCACGCCGAGCAGCGGTGCCAGGAGTAGCGCCTGCGGATGCCGACGACATCGCCCAAGGGCGCGGCTCGGATCGGCCAGCGCCGACGTGCTTCTTCGGAGCCCGGGTGTGGTCAGATGCGGGTCCGTTTGCTTGCGGCGGACGAGCGGACGGAAGAAGCGCGCGGCGGGGCACCGGCGGCGAGCACGCGGTCCGACCGCGGTCGACGAGCTCGGCGCACTTGCACGGTGCGTCACGTCGGTGCGCGAGGCGCGTGCGTGGTCGCGCTCCCGCGAGACCGTTTCTGCTGTCCGAATTGTCAGACTCGGACTCCGTCGAGCGGCTCGCCATCACGGATCGATCGCCTCAGGAGCAGTCCAAAACGTCCCGGTCTGCCGCATCTTGTCCGGAACCGTGCGGTTCCTGACGGTCCAGGACCTCCTCGTGACGACGCGTGGCGTCCAGGCTGGAGTTATGAACAGCGCTCTGCTCGTGGTTGACGCTCAGGAGTCCTTCCGGCAACGGGAGGACTGGTCGGCGGTCAGCAACCCCTCCATCGTCGACGAGATCCTCGCCCTGGTGGAGCCGGCTCGAGCCCGCGGGGATCTGGTGGTGTGGGTGCTGCACGCCGAACCAGGTTCGGGCGGGGTCTTCGACCCGGCTCGGGGCTTCGTGCAGCTCTTGCCGGGGCTCTCTGTGACGGAGGGGGAGCCCGTGCTCACGAAGACCGCGCACAACGCCTTCACCACCACCAACCTGCAGCAGCAGCTGACGCAGCACGGCGTGAAGGAGGTGGTGGTGAGTGGCATCCGGACCGAGCAGTGCTGCGAGACCACCGCCCGCATCGCGTCCGACCTCGGCTTCGACGTCACCTTCGTGAGTGACGCAACAGCGACCATGCCGCTGGCCGATCCTCGCGCGCCCGCCGGACGTCCCTACCGCGAAATCCTCGCCGACCCTCGGACGCTCAGCACCGCTCAGGTGGTGCAGAGGACCGAGTACGCGCTGGCCGGACGCTTTGCGCGGGTCTGCATGGTGCGCGACCTCGTCGGGACATCTGCGTGAGCGCCGTTCGCGCGAGCAGCGAACGCTTCGCTCGCTTGAGCTGACGGTGGTACGGCTCTCGACCTCTGTGGCTGGTGCGGGGGCGGGACCACCCTCGTACAGCTCGGACGGGCCGAAGGCGGCTCCGACGCTGGCGCCCGGCACCCGCGCCAGCTGCCGCCCTCCCGGCCGTCGGCAGGCTGAAGGCTCCTGGGCTGCATCCTGGTGGGAGAGCCGGAGTGGCCTCGCCCTGTGGTAGCACGAACGGTTGTCCTGAGCTCCGGAGCGACCTGCTCGGAGGCGTCCGGGGCGGCATCTTCTCGCACGGCCCACGCTTCATGAGGTGGGCCGAGAGGTTGGGGTGGTGCTCGCGTGGAAGACTCCTCAGTTCCCCGTCCGGAGCTGCGTAGCGGATCGAGACGGTGCGACGAAACCATCAAGAAGGCGCCCATCGGGCAGATCATCGCCTCTCTCGCAAGCTCGATCCCTGAAAGAACCCCGATCACGTAGCACCTTCTTCACGAGGTCCTGATCAGGCTGAGTCCGCGACCAGTCCCTTCGCCATCGCTTCGGCTATCTCAGCGAGAACTCCCAACCGCGTCCGTGCTGCCGACCTCCGTGAATTTGCGCGTTTGCCCGCCACCGACCAATGGCGTGCATCGAACAATCGCGGTACGCACGGTCCGGCTGCTGCGCACGCTCTCCAGGCCAGGTCGACCTCCGCAACGATGACCCGGCCCAGATTCCCGAACTACCACAACCGCATCAGATTCGGTCCAGACAATGCGGCAGGCCAGGTCTCTCGAAGCCTAAACGTGCGAATTGCTGAAGGTTCTCCGGACTGAGCCAGAGTCCTCCTGGTAAGGAAAACGGCCAGGAGGCTCAGAGCGGCGGCCCGGCCGGCGCTGCCGGAGAATCGTCGTGTTCAAGATGAGCTTGTCCGGGCCGTGAGCTCGCGGTCGAGCGGTCAGCGAGCGCCGAAGGTCTCACCGAAGCGTGCGTGGTGAGGGTGGGGGTAACCGAGGCCCTTCAGGCTGAAGCCTTTCGAACCGCTGGTGGCGAACTTGTCGCCCGACCCAGGCACGACTGTGGCGGCGCCCGCGTTGCTGTTCTCGCCAGGCTGACCGACGACCAGGTCGAGGGCGCCGTCGCGGTTGTGGTCGACCAGGCTCACTGCGGCACCGAAGGCGTCGCCTTTCTCCGACTTTCCGGCGACCCCCTTGCTGTCCTGGTCGATGATGTAGTTGCCGGACGTCGCGTACCCACCTGGGGCGCCACGCACGATGGTGACGCGACCCTCGTCGCCGTCTTCTCGCGGAGCGCCGACCGCCATGTCGAGGTAGCCGTCGTGGTCGATGTCACCGAGCGCGAGCCCCGCGCCGAAGGCGTCGATCTCATCCTTTCCCGGCACACCCTTGCTGGCCTGGGTGATCTCCAGCGGTGCGGCGATCCTGGTCGGGTCGCTCACCGAGACCTGGAACAGCAGGACCCGCCCGGTGTCCTCCTCCGAGTACAACGGCGACCCGACGACGATGTCCGGTGATGTGGCCCCGGTGACTCCGCCGACGGTGAGTGCGGTCATGTTCGCGAGCTTGGCGTTCTGGTACGCCTGCTTGCAGCCTTCGGAACCCAAGGTGCGGCCTGGGCAGATGCTGACGGAACCCGGGTAGCCGTCGTCGACGAAGCGTGCCCCCTCGGATCCGACGACCAGGTCGGATCTGTCGTCCGCGTCCAGCGCGCCCGCTGCCAGCAGGGCCCCGAAGCCGACGTCGAACCCCGACGTGGCTCGTGACCCGTGCTCGCTCAGCGCCCCGGCCGTGGTGAGGCCGACTGGTCCGCCGCGGTAGACGTGCACGGCCCCGCTCGGTCCGTAGTCGCCGCCACGATCCTGGTAGTCCTCGCGTGGCGAGCCCATCGCGAGATCGGGATAGCCATCGCCGGTCAGATCGGCGGCGACCAGCGACGTACCCAGGGCGCCCGAGCCGTCGACGGTGAACCTGGTCGAGCGGGTCGCGGGGGAGAGGCCGTCCTTCGACCCGTACACCACCGTCACTGCTCCGGCACCCGCGTGGTCGTCAACCTCTTCACCGGGCGCCCCGACCGCGAGGTCGGCGTAGCCGTCGGCGTCGAAGTCGGCACTCGCCACCGCGGACCCGAACGCGTCGCCGCGTTCCGAGGCACCCGGAACCCCCCGCGTGGACTGAGTGATGATCTTCTCGCTCGACGAAAGCCCTTTCTTCGACGCGGGCAGCACGACGACTCCGCCGGCCTCCTTGACCGAGCCGACCTGCATGCTCGGCACTCCAACAGCCAGCTCGGGGTAGCCGTCGCCGTTGAAGTCGTACGGCAAGGCCGGCTTCACCGCGGCGGCGTGTGCCGGCACCGCCAACCCGGTCGCCACCAGACTCAGCGCGACCAGTGCACCCCAACGACCTCGTGCCACGACGACCTCCGGAACACCTTTATCAATAGATCCGTGTTCAGCGTGCCGTACGAGCTCCGCGGGCAGGCTGCGCTGGTTTCGGGCTGGCGGGATATCCGCCGATTGTGGCAGTGAACTTGGCGCCACAAGGAGTCGGTGACGCCTACGTTCGCCCCGTGCGATCTGCCTTCGCACTGCTTTTGTCGATAATGCGTGAGTTTTCAGGAGGACGTGGATGCGAGCCAAGACTCGTTTGCTGGTCGGTGCTGCGGCGGTCTCGCTCACGCTGATGGCCAGCGCATGCGGCGGTGGCACGAACACGCCGGCGTCTGTCCGTGGCAGCGGGGGAACGCCCATGAAGGGCGGCACGCTCAACATGCTGGGCGTCGGCGACGTCGACTACATGGACCCGCAAGCCGTCTACTACACGGCTGGGGCGATGATCTTGCGCCTTTGGAACCGGGGTCTCTACTCCTATCCCGCCGACCCGGCCAGGAACACGACTTCGCAACCAGACCTCGCCGACGGTGCGCCCTCGACCAGCACCGACGGCCTCACCGTCACGGTGAAGCTGAAGGGCGACGCGATGTGGAACACGAGCCCCGCGCGCGCTGTGACTGCCGGCGACGCCGTGATCGGCCTCAAGCGGACCTGCAACCCGGTCCAACCCTATGGAGGCCTACCGGACTACCAAGACCTGATCGTGGGCTTCAGAAACTTCTGCGACGGCTTCGCCAAGATCAAAGGTGACCCCGCCGCCATCAGGGACTACGTCCAGCGCAACAACATCGAAGGCGTGCAGGCTCTCGACGACAAGACCGTGGTCTACAAGCTGGTTCACCCAGCGTCCTACTTCCAGGACATGCTGACGATGAACTCCTTCAACCCAGCGCCCGTGGAGTATCTCGACGCGACGCCGGGCACCGACTTCGGCAACAACCTCAAGAACCTCGTCTCCGACGGGCCCTACTACGTCACCGAGTACACCGCGACCAAGACGATGTCGCTCTCACGCAACCCTGTCTGGTCCGAGGCGAGCGACCCGATCCGCAAGGCATACGTCGACTCGATCAAGGTCACCGAGACGGGCACGCAAGAAAGCATCCAGCAGCAGCTCCAGACCGGCACCGAAGCAGCCGACCTCGAGTTCGACACCTTCCCGCCGCCCACCGCAGTCCCCGGCCTCGTCGCACGCAAGGATCCGAACCTCAACATCGGCCAGGGCTCCTCCTCGAACCCCTACCTGATCTACAACATCCTGTCCCCGGGCAACGGCAGCGCGATGAAAGACGCAGCGTTCCGCAAGGCGATCTCGACCGGCATCAACCGGGCGAACCTCACCCAGGTCCTCGGCGGCAACCTCCTGAACACCACCCTCACGAAGGTGCTGCCGGCCAACGTCGTCGGCGGCGAGCAGAACTTCGACCTCTATCCCTACGATCGCGCCAAGGCCATGCAGATGCTCGCAGCGTCGGGCAAGGACGGCGCCACGGTCAAGATCCTGTACCGCAACGCGTCGCAGGGCTCGACCAAGGTGTTCCAGAGCGTGCAGCAACAGCTCGACGAACTCGGTCTCAAGGCCGAGGGCGTGCCGGCGCCCAACGCCGACTTCTTCACCAAGTACCTGAACGAGGAGTCCGTCGCGCGACGCGGGGTGTGGGACATCGCCGTCGGTGGCTGGAGCGCGGACTGGTACGGGAATGCAGCGGTCTCGTTCTTCGGCCCACTCTTCAGCGGCCAACCCTCCTTCCCGCCGATCGGCAGCAACTACGGCTTCTACGACAACCCCGACACCAACAAGCTGATCCACTCAGCCACGGTCGCCAAGACGCAAGACGAGGCCGCAGCGCTCTGGGCCCAGGCGGATCGGGCGGTCATGGCCGACGCGCCGTTCTACCCGATCACCAACGAGAACACGGCGAACTACAAGGCCACACAGGTCAACAACGCGGTCTTCCTACCGTCCCTGCAGGGGTTCGACCCGGCAAACGTCTGGCTGTCCGCTGGCAAGCAGGGCGGCTGAGCGCTGGCAAGGGTGCGCTGTCCGCTTACGGCCGTTCCATCGGGGCAGCGGTCCTGCGCCGATGGCGGCTGACCGGAGCTGTGGTGCCGAGAGGTACTGCTGGACGGAGCGGGCGGCCGCAGCTGTCGGTGTCGCAGGAGCAGCTGCACGCTCCTGCCTCCCGGCGCGAGTCGAGGCGTCTTGACCCGTCCTCGGCGGGGAGACCGCGCGACCTCGCGGCACTCTTCGGCTGGACGCGAAGCTGGCCCACCTGCGTGGGATCGTCGGCGCGGAGGCCACGCCCTTCGATGTCGGACGCCGGCCGTGCGCTCGTTTGCTTGCTCCGCGCTCGGACCAGACGTGACCACATCAATAACTTGTCTTGTGGCATCAGGGCCGCAGAACCCACCGCCGGCGGAGCTTTCCCAGCACGTCGTCAACCAAGCCGTTCAGCACCTGCCAACGCGCTCGACTCCCAGATCCGGCACCGCGGCAGTCTAGGAGACCAGCCTCGCGGCATCGTCGGCCACGAGTGTCGCGAAGCGTCGTCGGTAAGCCTTGGGAGCAAGTCCGACGACACGGCGGAGGTTCTCGCGCAGCACCACCGCGGAGTTGAAGCCGACCCGCGACGAGATCTGATCCACGCTCAGGTCGCTCTCCTCGAGCAGGCGCCTCGCCGCGAGGACGCGCTGCTGCGTCACCCACTTGTGCGGAGTCGTACCCGTCTCGGCGATGAACCGACGGGCGAACGTTCGCTCGCTCATGACCGCGCGCCGCGCCAGGGACACGGCAGTGTGCTCCTCCTCCAGGTGGGTGATGACCCAGGTCAACAAGGGAGCCAGGCTCTCCGAGCTCGCGCCAGGAATTGGCGCCTCGACGAACTGGAGCTGTCCCCCGTCTCGCTGAGGTGGCACGACCATGCGGCGGGCGATCGTGTTGGCGACCGCCGCTCCCCACTCCCGTCGCACCAGGTGGAGCGATGCGTCGATCGATCCTGCGGTGCCGGCGCTGGTCACGATCCGCTCATCCTCCACGAACAGCCCCTTGGCCCGAACGTCGGTCAGCGGGTAGCTCTCCTGGAGCTCGTCGGCATGCATCCAGTGGGTCGTGGACCGACGTCCGTCCAAGAGCCCGGCGGCCCCGAGCGCGAAAGCGCCGGCGCACATGCTGAGCAAGATGCTCCCGCTCTCGTACGCCGCAGCAAGCGTCGCGAGCACGTCCTGCGGATAGTCCGAGGCAGGACGAGGCGGAGTGCCGCAGACGATGACAAGGTCGGCATCGGGTACGCCGTCGAGGCTGTGATCCGCTGTCACGCTCGTCGTGCCTACGTCCTTCACGCGGAGTGGCACGCCAGGGGTCGGCGAGCACACGCGGAAGTCGACTGGCGGCACCCCATCAGCGGTGCGATCGATGCCGAAAACCTCCACGGCAACTCCGAGCTCGAACATCGAGACGGGCTCAAGCACGATGATGCTGACGCGGTCGAGGCTCACCGTACGACGATATGGCAGGAAAGTTCCGAGCGACGGTTTCCGGCCATTTTCCGGTTGCTCCGTGTCTGCCCACCACAGGCGATAGGGGCGCGCTCATCCGGCTGCAAGCGGCTGCCTGGAGGGATCTCGGATGGACCCGACCGCGACCACGTCGCCCCTAGTCTCCCCTCGACGCTGCCTCAGCGACTCGACGAGCCACGCACTGCGACTTCGTCAAGAAGCGAGCCCGCAGGCAGACCCACCTCTGCCAGGGCACGTGGAACGTGTCCTGCGTGGCGTCAGTTCAGGTCTTGAGCGGCGATCAGGAGCGTGGCGAGCGGCTGAAGAGTGGTCTCGAGCTCATCGAGCTCGTCCGCGTCAAGACTTTCGTAGGGCCTCGCCGCCAGATCGTCGGTGAGCGCTTCGACGCGACGTCTGACCGCACGACCGGCCTCGCTGAGCCAGCCATCTTCTCCGATGAGCCCCCGGCCGCGCAGCCCGTCGAGGACGGCGGCGATGTGGCGCGCTGGGAGGTGGTGAAGTCGCCCGAACTTCTCGGCCGGCAGGTTCATGTCCAGGGCGAGCAGCGCGTGGGCCTCCAGGCCGCCGACCCCCTCGAGCATCAAGGCCACGATGTGCCCGTCGCCGCGGTGTTCACGCAGCAAGGAAGCGGCGTGGAAGAGGCGATCCTCCGCCTCGACGGGAACCGGTAGCGCGCGCAGGGCGGCGTACATCGGTCGCCCCTCGACCGGGGCACTGGTCGCAGCCTTGGCCAACAGCAGCGCCGCGCGGCCGAAGGCGGGCGAGCTGACCTCGTCGCCCAGTATTCGCCGCAGCGCCTTGGCGCAGCCCGATCGACGAGCGGCAGTCGCTGCTTCGGGGGTCGTGGTCCGCCACACCTTCGGGATGTGGCGAGCGACTTCGCCCGGGGCGAAGTTGTAGAAGAGTGCGTGCACGACATCGGCGGTGGCGAGGCCCAGCGGTGCAGCCCGTCCGGCGACGTATGTGTCCCAGTAGTTGGTGAAACCAAGAGCGAACAGCGCGTCCGTAGGCTCCTGGGACGAGTAGGGGATCATGCCGATCGGCTCGACCAGTTCGAACATCCGCCGTGCCACTGAACTCACGTCCTGCTCCTCCTGCTCCAGGTACGGCGCCCCATCGTGACGCCGCAACACTTGGACGACTACGCCTGGCCGAACTCATCCGCAGCAGCGCCACGGCATCGAGGCGCGCGGGTAACAGGTCACCCGCGGCGTGGGTCCCTCCGACAGCGTCAGGCCTGGCCTTCGCCGCACGATCGATCTCGAGGGCGCCCGCGCTGCCGTTAGCCCAACGTCAGACGACCGACTCAAGCTGGTCCCTGCGCTGCTCCAGGAGGGCGATCTCAGCTGTGTTGCCAGCCACCTTGATGGCTGCTTCATATGCGTCACGTGCCTCTTCATCGCGTCCTAGTCGGCGGAGCAGATCCGCGCGAGTGGCGTGGAACGCGTGATATCCGGTCAAGGTGCCCTGCAGGCGATCTGCAGCCGCCAACGCAACCCTCGGCCCCTCGACCTCCGCAAGAGCGACGGTGCGATTGAGGGCGACCACCGGCGAGGCGTCGACGTTGACGAGCTGGTTGTATAGGGCAAGGATCTGCGACCAGTCGGTTTGACGGATATCGCGGGCGGATGTGTGGACGGCGTTGATCGCCGCCAGGATCTGATAGCGACCAGGAGTCGCCCCAGCCGCCGCGGCCTTCAAGCACAGTCGCACCAACTGGTGCCCCTCGGCCACCAGATCTTTGTCCCAGGCGCCGCGGTCCTGCTCACCGAGCGCGACGAGCACCCCCGCGCTCGAAACGCGGGCCGGGCGACGCGCCTCCGACAGCAACATCAGCGCGAGCAGTCCGGCCACCTCGTCATCACAGGGCAGAAGTGCACGCGTCAGGCGCGTGAGCCGGATCGCCTCTTCGCTCAGGTCGGGGCGAACTGCGTCGTTGTCGGCCGAGGTGGGCAGGTACCCCTCGTTGAACACGAGGAACAGCACGGCGAGCACGCCAGAGACCCGTGCGGGAAGGTCTCTCGCTACAGGCACGCGGTAAGGGATGCGAGCGGTTTTGATCTTGGTCTTGGCACGGGTGATCCGCTGCGCCATGGCAGCTTCGCTGACCAGGAAGGCTCGCGCGATCTCGGCCACGGTCAGCCCACTGACGAGGCGCAACGTCAGCGCCACGCGCGCGTCCATCGGTAGCGCCGGGTGGCAGCAGGTGAAGATCAGCCGGAGCCGGTCATCCCGTATGACGTCCCAACCCTGGGCGGGGTCGGTGTGGCCGCTGGTCATCTGAGCCGCCCTGTGCTTCTGCTCGCGGTTGCGTTCCCGCCGTATGTGGTCGATCGCCTTCCGAGTGGCTGTGGTGGCCAACCAGGCGCCGGGGTTGGGCGGCAGCCCGGTGGAGGGCCACCGCTCGACGGCGATCGCGAATGCTTCGGCGGCCGCCTCTTCAGCAACGTTCAGATCGCCGAAGCGTGCGGCCAGCGAGGCGACCAAGCGGCCCCACTCGCCTCGGTGGACGCGCGCGATCGCGTCTTGGGTGTCGGACGCGTTCACTCGAGAACGAAGGGCCGGATCTCGACCCTCCGAGCGCAGGCTCTCGACCCGGCGGCGGCCAGCCTGAGAGCGACGTCGAAGCCTGCGGCCTCCACCACCCAGAACCCAGCGAGGTACTCCTTCGACTCCACGAAAGGCCCATCGGTGACCAACATTTCGCCATGGCGGTCGTCGACGACCGTGGCCACCTCAGGAAGCGCGAGGCCGCCGGCGAAGACCCAGTAACCGTCGGCCTGCAACTGCTCATTGAACACGTCGACGGACTTCCGGGTGTCCTCCTTTCCGACGCTATTCTGGTCGTCGATCACAGAGAGTAGGAATTCCACGGAACCAGCTCCTCAGTCGTCCGTGCGGCGGGTTGAAGTAGTTTGAAACTCAGCTGGGGTCGAAGTAGCGGGGGCGGCCACCGAAACGGAAGACTTGGATGGTGACACCTTCAGAATCGACGTGCGACTCGATCAGATCGAGCGCACGGTCCGGCCCTGCTTCCGGGAACACGCGATTGCCCTGGCCCAGAACGACAGGCACCGTGATCAACGTCATCTCGTCAACCAGGTCTGCCTGCAGCAACCACTGAACCAACACGCCGCTGCCGTGTACCTGCAGCTCACCGGTCGACCGATCCTTCAGAAGGCGCACCGCATCGGCGAGATGGCCGGACAAGACAGTGGTGCCGTGCCAAGCCGGATCTACGAGCGTGGTCGACGCGACATACTTGGGCCGATCCTGCAGCGCCTGCCGAACGGGCTCCCAACCCGGCACATCCTCGGGCGTCATGGCACCCCACGAGTTGGCGAACATCTCGTAGGTCCGCCGTCCGAACAGGAAGGCGTCAGCGCGTTGGTAGGTCGCCTTGATGAACTCATTCGTCTCGCTCGCTCCTACTCCTCGCGCCCATCCACCGCGCTCAAAACCCGCTGTCCGGTCATGCTCGGTCGTTCCGCCGTTCCCCTGCATCACCCCGTCGACGGTGACTTGGGTCGTGGTCGTCAACTTCACAGTCATGCCCCTCGGCTCGGTGCCGTCTCCTCGACGACTCACCTCATCTACGAACGGCAAGGACTCGATCCGACACTTGCGCCAGATTCGTCGGAGCCTCCCCTGCTCCTCTCGGCGCCGCGGGTCATCTGACCTTTCGTTTGACGAGCTCCGCGCACCTTGGTGACGAGGACGGCCCCGGCCATCACAACGATCGTGGTGCCTGCGGTTCCTGCTGGCGCCGCGGTCCTGAGCCTTGCCGAGCAGCGCCGCCGTGGCTCCAGAGCCGGTCGGGTGGCCTACCAGCTTGATCGCGTATTCGCACGAGGGTCGAGATGTAGCGAGCGATGCGAGGTGGTGACAGTCGCGGAAGGGTCTGACGAGGGGCGGAATCACTCTGGCGCTCCTGGGAGCGAGGCAAGATGCACTATGAGTATTCCTCCCGTTCTTCGGTCGGTCGACGCAGTCACGGTGCCGGTACCCAACCTCGACCGGGGTCTTGAGTTCTACGCTGACCAACTCGGTCACCAGCTGCTGTGGCGCAACGACGACCTTGGTCAAGCAGGTTTACGGCTGCCGGACAGCGAGACCGAGCTCGTCCTTACAACCAGCCAGAAATACGCGCCCAATTGGCTGGTCTCCTCTGTCGACGAGGCGATCGTCGCCGTTCAGGCGGCGGGTGGCGCAGTCCTTCACCCGCCAACGGACATCGCGGTGGGCCGGCTCGCCGTGGTGAGCGACCCCTTCGACAACGCTCTGGTGCTGCTCGACCTTTCCAAGGGCCGCTATCAGACCGACGAGAAGGGCAGCGTCATTGGCGTAGATGCTGCCGAACCAGGCCGGGGAGATTGACAGAGCTCATGCATCGCAACCGAATCTCTTGCCCTCTTCTCGACGTACTGGCGAATCAGGCGACGGACCAAAGCGTCTGGATCGGCTGAGCTCGCCGAGGAACGCACTCGTAGAGCGAGTGCCGGCACTTGTGCAACTCCGGGCGCAGCCGAGTCCTTCACCCCGCCTCCCCCAGCAGCTGATGCCGGAGGAGGGCAGGGACGTTGGGCGTCAGGCCGTTCTGATGGAGCAGCTCGGCAACAGTCCCGTGTGCGGCCTCCACCCACTCGAGCAGTGCGCGCATCACCCACGGATCTGCGGTCATCAGGGCCGCAGGCACGAAGGACCAGCTCGTCTGCGTGTCGTCCTCGAGGCCCGCGGCGACGGAGCCCTCCCAGCGGGCAGTGGCCTGCTCGCTCAGCGCGTAGTCCTCGGCCACGTCCGCGATGCTGACACCGAGGAGCCGGAGCAAGAACGCCGCCACGATTCCCGTTCGATCCTTGCCTGCGGCGCAGTGGAAGACGGCTGGCAATGCCCGCGGGTCGGCCAGCTCGGCCACGACGTCGGCCAAGATCCGGGCTCCGGCGAGAACGGTCTCTTGATAGTGCTCGACCGCGAGCGCGGGGTCAGCCGCGCGCGAGGGCGAGATGCTCGTCCAGTCCGGGACCGCGGTACGCAAGGGGCGATGGAGCCAGCGGCCAGCCCAGTGCGCGGAGGGCGCCCACCGCTGCCTGTTCACCTCGTCGGCGGTGCGGAGGTCGATGACAGTGACGATCCGTAGCCGTTCGTATGCGGTTCTTCCCGCCGGGGTGAGGCGGTGGAGAGCGTCGGCTCGGTACAGACGCCCGTGGACTACCTCCCGGCCGTCCTCGGTCCGGTGACCACCAAGGTCGCGGAAGTTGAAGCACCCGTCGAGGTCGAGGAAGGGCGTGACGTCACCCACAGGTGCCGGGTCCATCAGCCCCACCTCGGCAGGCCCGCCGCGGCACCGCGGACCGACAGGTCGTCGCGCTCGTCGTCCCAGGCGGCGGCGCTGATCCGCCAACCCGCTCCCGTACGGACGAGCTGAAGGCTCTTCATCCCCGCCCCGTCCACCCGCGCGCCTGCCTGGATCCCCACCTTTGTGTAGCTGCCGAACCAGTGCGCGACATCGCCGAAGATCTCGAGGCGACCTTGAACCGGCCACTCCTGGAAGTCGACGAGGCTGCCGTCGCTCAGCAGCCGTTCCCGTGGTGCCAGGAACTGGTCAACTCCGAGCACGGCGGGCTCCTCGCCGCAGGTCCTCACCACGACGGCCTGCGGGAGGAAGCGCTCGTGCAACTGCGCGATCCGCCCGTGCGCCCCGTCACCCGAGGTGAAGGCACGGAAGAAGGTGCCGACAAGTTCTACGATCTCGGCCCGGTCCGCCGTGCTCGAGGGGGAAGTCGTGGCCGGAGCCTCCCCGGCCCGCCACTCCTCCTCGAGCAGGCCGAAGAGGAGCTGATCGGCCCACCGGCCCTTGAAGAACGCGCTCTCGCGCAAGTGGGCCTCCTGCAGGAAGCCGAGCCGGTAGAGCAGCCGCGCCGACGCCGTGTTCTCCGCGACGCAGACGGCGGTGATCCGGTGCAGGTCGAGGTCCTGGAACCCGACCCTGAGGACCGCCTGCGCCGCCTCGGCTGCGAGCCCTTGACCCTGGTGCTCGCGGGCCAGAGCGAAGCCCAACTCGCCCTGACGGTTGCCCTCGTCGGCCCACCGCAGCAGAACCTCTCCGATCACGGACCCTGTCTCACGCAGCTCGATGGCAAGCATCAACCACTCGCCCGGTCGTGCCTCGGTCCCACGAGCGATCTTCACCTGCAAGGCGGCGCGTGTCTGTTCGAGGTCCCGCACCGGCCAAGGGATGTAGCGCACGACCTCCGGGTCGGAGTGGAACCGCAGCAGGTCGTCGAGGTCGTCCTCCCGGTGCGGACGCAGATCGAGGCGTGCCGTCCTTACGGGGAACTTGACGGAGATCGCACCTCGAACCGGCGGTTCCTCGGGCATCCGCGCTCCTCACCACGTTCGTCTAATAGGGTTAGACGAACGTAGCACCAGCAGAGGAGGAAGGTGGCAGGACAAGCGCGCACCGGCTCCTCGCATGCGTCTGTGGGCATCTCCGTCGCCGACGTCGTGGCGCAGGCGCTGGAGGTCGTCGCCGAGCGCGGAGTGGCTGGTCTGACGATGGCTGCTGTGGCCGAGCGGCTCGGAGTACGCACCCCGACGCTCTACCATCACGTACGCGACAAGGCCGCCTTGCTGCGACTCCTTGCCCGCGACGCGTTCACGTCGTTCGCGGCCGATCAGGCCGCCTACGAGGACGTGACCTCGGTCGAGGCCTGGATCGAGCTCACGCGCTCAGGAAGCCTGCGGCTTCGCGACTTCTACGCAGCACACCCCGGGCTGGCTGGTCTGGTCCAGGCGACCGCGGGCCAGGACCGCTATCAGGACGACCTGTCGCGCGGGCGGCTGGCTCGTTCGCAGATCGAGGCCCTGGCCCGGCTGGGGGTGTCGGCCGGCGAGGCTAAGGAGGTCTTCGAGGCATGCGCGCGGTGGACCCTGGCCGCGGTAGCGGCCCGCACGGCACCCGGCGACCCGGCCCCGGACGAGGAGCGCCTGTTCCTCCGCGGCCTCGACTGGCTGCTGTCGGGGCTCAGGGCCGACCTCGCTCGTGTCGTGGGTCGTTCCGCTGACGGGTCCTCGCGCGCGCAGCCGAACACCGAGGGGTAGCGGGCGCGGCTCGCAGGGCGGCATCTTGAGTCGCACAGCGACCGGGCCGGCGACAGGACGCGGATCGGTAGGGTGCGGGAGGTGGCGCCCGTGAGAACAGCCGATCCGCCGCTCGCCGACCACACCGTCTACCTCTTGTCGCAGCTCGGCCGACACGGGCGACGACGGCTCACGGCGCGGCTCGCGGACCAGGGCCTCACGATGCTCGATATGGCTGCGCTGGCGGTGCTCGAGCAGTCGGGCCCGCTTCCGCACACCGAGCTGGCGCGTCGCCTCGGACTGGACCCCAGCGACGTCACGGCGCAGGTGGAGGAGATGCTCGAGCGGCGCCGCGTCACCCGGTCGGTTGACCCGCAGGACCGGCGACGTCGCTTGGTGCAGATGTCGCCGCTTGGCAAGGACGCGTTGGAGCGGGCACGGCAGATCACGCAAGGAGTCGACGACGAGCTTCTGGCCATGCTGCCGGAGGAGACCCGCCTGCAGCTCCATGCGACCCTCCGCGCCCTTCTGGTCCATGCGCGCACCCTCTGAGCGGGTCCCAGCTCTCCATCCATCATTTAGCCCAGCGTCCTTCTCGGCCTTCGCGTTCGCCAGAGGGAAGGGTGCGGCACGAGACCAGTGGTAGCGTCTCTCGATAGTTGGTATGTACCAAGGAGTCTGATGCCTACGTCGACCGCCGATCGCCTCGCCTTCCTGCTGGGATCCTTCACCGGGGTCGAACGCATGCATCCGAGCGTCTGGGCGAGCGGTGGAACTGCTGCGAGCACGGTCAAGGCGGTGCCGGAGGTGGGAGGGGAACTCGTCGTCCAGCGCTACACCCAGTGGCGCGACGCAGCAGTGTCCTTCGAGCTGGTCGTCGTGTGGATGGTCGATCCGGCGACGGACGAGGTGCTCTACTACGGCTTCGACACCGCCGGCTTCCCCGCCGATCCCCCCGCCCGCGGCACCTGGCAGCCGTCCGGTCTCGTCCTGGAGCGCACGACGACCCGGGGGAGCAGCAGACTCACCGTCCGACCCACGTCCACCGGATGGACCTGGTCCCGCGACTTCCGCCGGCCGGACGGCCAGACCTGGGAATCCGTGCTGGATGCGACCTTCGTCGCGATCCCTGCCGAGCCCGCGCCGGGCTCGGGCGGGTGAGCGGTCGCGAGGACCACGTCAAGTACGGCAGCACGCCTATCCATCTGGGTCGCGCGCCGGACCCCCTGGCCGTCGCGGACTCCGTGGTCCTGGATGTGGTGGCGGCGGCGATCCTGGTGGACCGGCGGCTGCTGACGGTCAGCAAGGCCGTCGCAGCCCACGTCTTCTACCTGCCGGGCGGCAAGCCTGAGGCTGGCGAGTCCCATCAGCAGACCCTGGCTCGTGAGCTGGACGAAGAGCTTTCCGCAGCGCCTGTCGACGCGCAGCCCTACCTCGTGCTCAGCGCGCCTGCAGCCCTGGAGGCAATACCGATGCGCCTCACGGTCTACCGCTGCGATCTCACCAGCCCGCCCCGACTGGGCGCCGAGCTGGCCGACCTGCGTTGGATCAGTGCCGTGGGGCTCCGGGCTCCTGACGTCCTGGCTCCAGCTCTGCGCGACCTCCTTGTGCCCCGCCTGGTGCAGGACGGGTTGCTCGCGGACTAGTCGCATCGCTCGGGACACCAGCCAGGTAGCTGTGCCCGATGGTGCATCGCGCGTCGAGCGTGCGCGTCACTGCTCGGCGGGCTGCCGCCCGTCACCACTCCGTCGACCGTCGAGGTTGGCTGCCGCGCGATGGCCCGCCACCTGATGCGTACGGTCTACGGCTCGGACGCCGCTCGTCGACGATGCAGCGCGGCGTTCACGCGGTTCGCGCAGACCCTGCTGCAGTAGCGTCGGATCAGGTTGCGGGACTGGTCCAGGAAGAGGTCGTCGCAGCGCTCGGCGCCGCAGGCCCGGATCGTGCCCCAGCGCCCCTCGTCGACAAGGACAGCGAGACCAGTCGCGGCCTTGACCAGGTCCAGCGCAGCCGCACTCGCGCCCCTCGGGTGCAGGTGGAGGCGCCACCGCCCGTCCTGGTCAGGCGCGAGCTCGGGTCGCGCCTGCTGGGCCACCAGCAAGCGGTTGATCAGCTCCGCCGCACGGCCAGGGGTCGGCGCGGCGAGGATCTCGCGGACCTGCGCTGCGGCGAGAGCGAGCTCCTCGGCCCCCTCGGTGCGGACGACGACGCCATTGATCGGCAGGCCGGGCTGCGCGACGTCGCCCCGTCGGCAGGCGCTGCCGGCGTTGGCGAGCGCCACAGCAAGCAGCAGCCCCTCGTCGCTGTACTCGGACAACACACCCACGTGGGTGATGCTAGCGTCAGCGCCGAAGACCCTAATGGTGCTGACGAGGTGGCAACGCAGATGGAGATCGTCGACCTGCCGGCGGGAGACGCCCGATGGGGCTCGGCACTACCGGTGCTGCAGGAGCTCCGGCCGCACCTGACGGCCGCGAGCCTGCAGCAGGTGCTGCGCGACGGCGCACCGCAAGGCCTTCGGTTCACCGCAGTCTTCGACGCCGACCGGTGCCTCGGAGTCGCCGGATGGCGAGTCGTCGTCAACACGAGCGCCCTGCGCAAGCTCTACGTCGACGACCTGTGCACCACGACAGCCGCCCGGTCGAACGGCGTGGGTGCGGTCCTCCTCGGTGAGCTGCGGGCGCGCGCGCTCAGCGAGGGCTGCCACGTCCTCGACCTCGACTCGGGCGTGCAGCGGCACGCCGCCCATCGCTTCTACCTGCGTGAGCGGCTGGACATCACGTCCTTCCACTTCGCTCAGCGCCTGGGCTGAGCGGCACCGGAGCGCCGCGACGATCAACCCGCCTGCTGTGGCGGATCTACGAGCTCGACCCGAGCTGGGTGCCACCGAGAAGTCGTTGGATCGGCCTAAGCACCAGCAAGCGTTGCGGGCGCGGCTGGAGGCGGTGGTGAACTTGACGGTCGGGCCGTGGTGGCTTCGGTCCTTGCCCACCGGTTGAGCGGCGCGTTCGCCCTGATGAACTCGTCGAGCATGTCGCGGGCGTCCTGCAACCGTCGACCGCTTAGCTGCCGCACGACCGGGCGTTGGTGCATTAGTAGGAGGGTTCGCGGACCAACGGCCCGCGGCGTCCTCTTAAGGGTCGCTCGAAGCGGTGTCGTTACTATTTGTCGAACCCGTAGGGCTCGATGAGGGCGGCAGGTGCTGCTGTCATCGTCATCAGAGACTGCCGATACTTGGTAGGTAATCTCAGCCTGACTTGTTGAGTGCTTACCTAGTCTAGGCTTTGCAGCACGCAATAATATCTTCAGATGGTAAAAGAGCAGAAGGGTTCACGATGAATCAACGGGTTGTAGCGCTTGGTTCCTTAATCATAGGTTTAGTCAGCGGGGCTGGTACTCTACTTGCGGTCGCGAGGGACTATCCCAAAATCACAGCGATACTTCTTGCAGCCCTTGCGGTCGCCGGGCTCGCCGTAGGTGTCGCCCTTCTCCGTGGGAAGGGAGGCGCCGAGCCGGATGCGGCCGAGCCGGCTCGGCCAGCGACGTGGACGTTTGGTTCCGACGCCCAGGGCAACGCTATAGGCGAGATAGACACGACGGCTGACCATGCCTTCGAAGACGGCGCAGTGGACAACACTATTGGCAGACTCAGGCACAAGCCGCGCGAGCGACGGTCCGACCAGTGAGCGACCCAGAGTGGACTTGCCCTCGCTGCGGCGCGCCGAGCGACACGTCTACTGAGGACGCCGACGGTCGTGCCTACCTGGGGGGGAATTGTCGGTGTCGGCAGGAACTCCGACGCGAGTACGTGAACCAACAGTACGGCGGGGCTCCTGCTGCGATCGTTCTTCAGGACTGCTACATGGGAACAGTAGAACTGACTGTGGAGGACGGCGCGATGCCCGCTGATTCCATCGGGCTCCTCAATATCGACAGTAGCGGTACGGAGCTGGTGGGCGAAACAGCGTTATACGGCATCAACTACGGCGTTTACTCCACCAACCCGATGAGCGTCAATAAGATCATTCATCGCCCTCCGCCTCTCCCGCTCGTGCCAGCTCCTAAGCCGATGGCTGAAGGCAATCGCGTCGCACGTCGAGGTAACAAGCAGAAACGCAAGCGAGGCAAGAAGAGGTGACTTCTCCGCGGCAGCGCTGAGTTTGGAAGGCAGTACAGGGCTCTGCCTAGGGCGCGCTGCCTGCCGGCCGTTAGCCAAAGTGACATCGCTCTATTGCTGATCGGGCTGACAGACTGGTTCTAACTCTCGATCTGCGCCCTTCGAGACGGGCCTCTACTGCGACTTGGTCGTGGGTATTGAATCTCGGATCTGGTCCCGCTTCAAGAGCCGCGCTTGAGGGTGACGCCTGCTTCAGGGTCGCGTTTACTTTCGGGGCGGCATTGAGGCTCAGCAAGGCGACGATGCATACGGGCACGCTCCCTCGATCTTGGGCGACGTGAAGAAGCTGCGGGCAACGGGGCTCGATGCCTATGGCCCCGAAGCCTGCGCCGCCGGGCTTAATCGGCGATGGGAGTCGGTCGTCCAGCGCGAGCCAAGGCTTCACGCGGGGGAGCTCTTGGAGCGGAGAAGTCCCATTGAGTCGCCGAGATGGAGTGCTTGCGCGCTCGAGTTAGTGGGCCATGAGCCTACCGAGTTGGCGTCAATGTGGCCCGTTCGCCGATCACGGCTTGTGAGTTGCTCTCGACAGTCATGCCAAGAGACTCTCCGCCGGTCGAAGCTGAGCACCTTGAGGCGAACTGCGGGGGACTGTGGCCGGCTGGTCACGATGGACCAGGCGGAACTCAACTCAAGGGTGGGAGCGTGCGGTACGAGTGCCTCGATTGCTCGGAGCCGTTGTTGAAGATCTTCCCGGGTCACCCGAAGGGGTTCTGGATGATCAAGACATCCCGTCCCGCACAGGCGTGGCCTCAGGTGCGGCTCGGTGCCGGCAGGGCAGACCGGCGCACCTGGTGGTCTGAGCAACTCACTGCGGCCGTAACAGCGCGATGCCGGTATCCAGCCGTCCAGCGGCCCAGACGACACTCAGCGGAAGTTTGCTGGTCATGGGCCGGTAAGCGGCAGGAGATGTGACGTGCGGCTGCAACGCATCCGGGGGTCGCTAGCGCAGCAGCGGCATTGGCCTGAGTCGTGGGATGACGGCCGCGAGGCTCGTCGGCCCGGCGTGCCACTTGGTCTTCTACGGGCTCAATTCCGGTTCCCGCGGACCGAGTTGGGTTATGCCCCTCGCCGTTAACGGCGTTGTGGTGGCGACGTTGCCCTTGATCTTGGTGCTTGCCCGCGTTCGCCGAAGGAACGCCTGTCGGTCGATCGACACGCGTTCGCGTTCGGCCCGCACTGCGACCCTGGCGTGAGAGGACACTCAGGCGGACCCGTACATACAAGACTCGCCGCGAACAGCCCCACCTGATACAGCTCGAGGCTTAGGGCCCGGCCCGGCTGTTCGATTCCGCCGGGCGAACAGGCCGTCCGGGCCCCCACGGGCCCAGCACCGCCGCTGAGAGGGGTCCTGAAGGGGTACGAAACGCCCTGATTCACGCTCAGCCGCGCTACTCCCAGTCCTCCTCGGTGTCTTCCCAAGCTGAATATGCGGGTTCGATTCCCGTCGTCCGCTCCACAGCGTCTGACCTATCTCCTCGTCGGCCCACCCGGGCGTGCGCAGGCCAGGTCCCTGCCACCGATCGGTTCTGCAGGCGAGTCCTGCCCGGGACAGGGCGCGCGAAGTCCCTTGCGAGGAGCCCCAGAGGCCAGCAGAGCGGCGTTCCAGAGCCTTCCTTGAGGCGCCGACAGTTGATGGTTCAATCTTGCGGTTGTCCTTGGACACCGTTGTCACTTGTCGGTGGCCGGTCTTGAGGCGGTCTCGGCAGAGTTCTTCTCACCGGGCCACCAGGGTTCGGGGAGCAAGCGGGGGCTGGCTCGAACGACACCACTCGAGCACCACCACCACTCCGAGGAGCCCCCGATGTCCGCAGTCGCCACCACCGCCGCCCGCCGCCCGTCGCGCAAGGTCGCCACGATCGTGTCCCTGGTCGCGGTGCCGACCGCGCTGGCCGTGTCCGGCCTCGTCGTGGCCCAGTCGTCCTACTCGGCCTACTCGGCGACCACGGTCAACCCGACGAGCAACTGGGCCACCGGCACCGTCGCCCTGACCGACGACGACGCGAACACCGCCGCCTTCACCGCCGCGAACCTGAAGCCCGGCTCGACCGGCAGCCGCTGCATCGTGGTCTCCTCCACCGGTACCCTGCCCGCCAACGTCAAGCTGTACGGCACCGGCGCGGCGTCGACGAAGGCGCTGGCCGACAACATCGACCTGACCGTCACCCAGGGCACCGGCGGCTCCACCGCGGGTGGCTGCGCGAACTTCACCGCCCTCCCGTCGGGGTCGAGCGTCTACTCCGGCACCCTCGCCGATTTCGGCAGCAGCGCGACCGGCTACTCCACCGGGGTGGGCAGCTGGGCCACCGCCGGTGTTGCGACCGGTGCTGCGGCCGAGACGCGGACCTACCAGCTGACGTACACGGTCAAGACCGACGCGCCGAACACCACCCAGGGCGGCACCGCCGCGATCGGCTTCACCTGGGAGGCCCAGAACAGCTGAGCCGGACCTGCCCTGTCGGCGCCGCTCCTCGGGGGACGGCGAGTCGCAGGTCCCGGCCAGCCGAGAGGACCGGTCGAGCGTGCGCGTCGGGGGACGCGCCGACCGGGCACCACCTCGGACCCGCTGCTCCTCGGGGGACAGCGGGTCCGAGGCCGTCCTCACGCAGCAGCGGTGAGCCGGCGGAGCCCAGCACGGCTCAATTCGCCGAATCCCCCCAGCAACCGGCCGAAGAGTCTTTCGTTCCTCGAGGTCCGCCCTCGGTGGCCGTCTCCTCCTGGCTCCGTAGCTCGAAGCGAGGGGTACCGGGCGTCCGACGGCGTCGACGACCGAGCGGCCTCGGCGCCGCCGACAAGGGGATGCCACCGTCGAAGCCGCCGGCGGAGCGGTACGCCCGCACTGCTCAGCCTCGTCATCGGCCGAGGGTCGCCGCCGGACCCCGGTCGTCCGCGCTGGGGTCAGGCGGTGCGGGTCTCGACCTGTCCTCCGTCGACCAGGAACTCCGCGCCGGTGACGAAGCTGGCCCGCTCGGAGGCAAGGAACAGCACGACGTCGGCGATCTCGCGCGGGTCTCCGACCCGGCCCAGAGCAGTGTCCGCCCCCATGCTGACGAGCAGCGCCTTCTCCTGCTCGGGGTCGCCCTTGGCGATGCCGCGCAGGCCAGGTGTGTCGGTGGGGCCGGGAACGACGGTGTTGACGCGGATCCCCCGGGGTGCGAGCTCGGCCGCCCAGACCCGCGCGTACTGACGGATGGCCGCCTTGCTGGCCGAGTAGGTCCCGAAACCGGCGTGACCGACCGCGGCGCTGGTCGAGCCCGTGATCACGATGGAACCTGACGTGGTCATCAGGGGCAGCGCCTCCTGCACGGTCAGCGCGGCGCCCTTGACGTTGCGCCCGAACGTCGCGTCGAAGCCGTCAGGATCGAACTGCTCGATCGTGGCCAGACCGTCGCCACCGCCGGCGTTGACGAAGAGGACGTCCAGCGAGCCGCTCTGCCGTCGCACCACGTCGAAGGTCTCGTCGAGGTCGACGGGGTTGGAGACGTCCCCCTGGAGCCCCGTCGCGCGTGGTCCGAGCTGAGCCACGGCCGCGGCCAGCTCCGCCTCTCGACGTCCCGTGAGGTAGACCGTTCCGCCTTCCTCGACGAAGCGTTGCGCGGTGGCGAACCCGATCCCGGTGGCGCCACCGGTGATGAGGATCGTCTTGGAGTCGAACTGACCCATGGGGGTCTCCTTGAGCTCGAGGAGGTGTGCGGTGTTTCGTCCGTCTAGCGCGGCCTGACCAGACGCGTTCTGAACGTACGTTCCACAATAGGCCAGTTCTGGAACGATCGTCCAGTACCACGTAGGATCGAGGCATGGCTCGACCACGGAAGTTCGACGAGGACGAGGTCGTCGGCACCGCCCTCCGGCAGTTCAGCGAGACCGGGTACCACGGCACCTCGGTGGAGGATCTCTCGCGGGTGACGGGGCTGAGCAAGGGCAGCCTCTACGGCGCGTTCGGTGACAAGGAGGCGCTGTTCCACCGGGTGTTCGACGCGTACTGCTCAGCAGCGGGCGCCCACGTGGCAGCCCGGGTCGAGGGTCCCGAGGACGAGGCGCTGCAGCGGCTTCGCGACTGGCTCCGGTCGTCGGAGGACAGGCCCGGGCAGCTCGCGTGCCTGCTGGCCAAGGGCACGGCCGAGCTGGCGTCGGAGGACGAGGTCGTCGCGGCCCGGTCGCTCGCGACCTTCGAGATGTTGTTCGACAGCTGTCGCCGGCTGGTCGAGCAGGCTCAACGCGCCGGGCACGTCGACCCGGACGCCGACCCCGCGGTGCTCGGCCAGCTCGTCGTCACCACCCATCGCGGCCTCGAGGCGCTTGCTCGGGGAGGGGTCGACACATCGACGCTGAACCGCATCGCCGACGCCGCGATCGACGCCATCGCGACGCCGGTACGGCCGCGCTCGAGCTCGTAGGGCTCCTCGGGACCGGCCAGCCGCCGAGGCGACCGTCCGGATCGAGCGGCCTCGAGCGCGCCGTGCGAGGACGCAGCCATCGGTCCGCCGCTGACCGCGAGCCGGTCGACCGGCGAAGTCCGCACGAGGGCCCGCAGCGCGACGCGCGACCTCAGGAGCGGGACTTGAAGGTCTCGATCCACCGGGCGTTGACGTGGTCGGCCTGCTGCCGGTCCCTGACGACGAGCCGGCGTCCCTCGTCGAGCTCCAGGTCGAGGAAGTCGAGCACCTCGTGCGCCACGAAGAGCGGGTCGGCGGCGAGCTGCTCGTAGGTCACCTCGAACGGGGTGATCCGCTGCTCGGTGAACCACCGGTTCCAGCCGGCCTCGAACTGCTCGACCGTCTCGACCAGACGCCCGAGCAGCTCCTCGTCGTAGTGCGGAGCCTCCGCGCCGGGCTCGACCTGCTCGCCGGGATGCCAGAAGTGCGTCTGGAGCGACTTCGCCCAGGAGACGGCCTGAGCCACCACGTCGAGGCGGCGCAGGTGGACGAAGCGGATCCGACCGAAGTGCAGGCGCAACAGCTCCAGGTCGCTCGGTGCGGGCCGGTCGTCCTCGGTGGTGAGGTCGGCGATCAGCTCAGGTCGCGACTCGGCCATCAGCCGGCCCCCGAAGACGCCGTTCGGGGTGCTGCCGGCCGTCCGGGCTGCCCGCACGTACGCCGCACTGATCCGCCCACCGGCGCCCTCGGAGACCTGCCAGCTGGTGGAGTAGTCGTGCAGCCCGCGCCGGTTGAAGTACGACGCGGGACGACCCGCCACCCCCGACGACTCCAGCAGCCCGCAGAGCAACGTGCTGCCCGAGCGCGGAGTCGCGCACAAGAGCCAGGAGTCGAGCTGCGGCCGGGCCATGCAGGTCACGGTAGGACGCTCACGATGCTTTGGGTTCTGACGGTCGCGCTCTTGTGCGACGGCGGTCGAGCGCTGCTCGGGAGGACGCAGCCTCGCCGCGCGGTCAGGCGTGCTGGGTGACCTCGACCGGCGGCGCAGCGCCGTCGAGGAGGTCGGTGGCCATGCCACCGACGAGTGCGGACATCTCGGCGGAGCGTGGCCACATGGTCGCTTCGTACGCACGGACGGCGGCGTCGAGGGTGTCGTGGTCGGCGAGGGCCTGGGCGAGCTCGCAGGCGTCGAGCATGGCCAGGTTGACGCCGACCCCGACCGGCGGCATCAGGTGGGCGGCGTCGCCGAGGAGGGTGAGCGAGCCGGAGTGCGTCCAGCGGTGGTCGACCGGAAGCGCGTAGACGGGCCGCGGGACGAAGGGTCCGTCGTTGTCGGTGAGCATCCGGGTCAGGCTCTCGTGCCACCCGGCGAAATGGTTCAGCAGCGCGGCGCGCACCCCGTCGGTGTCGCCGGCGGTGAGCCCGTGGCGGGTGAGCCAGTCCTCGGGCTCGCCGAGCATGACGTAGGTGCGGACGTGGCCCCCGGAGCTGCGTTGGGCGAACATGCCTCGTCGGCCGTCGCCGCTGCTGGCCGCACCGCCTCCGACGAGCTCGTCGAGCCACGGGTGGCGCCGGGTGACGTCGTCGAACCAGGCCTCCAGGAACAGCACGCCGGTGTAGTGCGGCTCAGCCTCCGACACCGCTCGGCGGACGCGGGAGAACGCGCCGTCGGCCCCGACGACGAGGTCGCACTCGGCCGTCGACCCGTTCGTGAAGCGCAGGGTGCGGGTCCTGGCGCCGGGGCTGGTCGTGCTGACCGCGTCGAGGCGGTGGCCCCAGCGCACGGTGCCGTCCTCGACCGAGTCCAGCAGCAGCGTCCGGAGCTGGGCCCGGTCGATCTCGGGCTTCTCCCGCTCATCCGGCTCGGGCACGAGATCCACGACGACGTGACCGTCGAACGGGTCGAGCTGGCGCATCTGCTGGCCCTCGGGTCGGGCGAGCTCGAAGAACCGGTCGAGGAGCCCCGCCTCGGCGAGCGCCCGCTGCCCGTCCTCGACCCGCAGGTCGAGGCTGCCGCCCTGGTCCCGGCTGTCGGGCCCGGGGTCGCTGTCGTAGACGGTGACCTCGAGGCCGCGGCGCTGCAGGATGCGGGCGGCGACGAGACCGCCGGGCCCTGCACCGACGACGGCGATCCGGGCTGCGTGCGGTGCGGGTGAGTGGTCGGGTCGGGTCGTGCTGCGGATCATGGCGGACGTCCTCGCTCTCGAGCACCGACGCCGTAGCGAGATGCGCAGGCCGTTCGGTGTACTTGCTCCTAAACTGTAGTCACACCAGTCTCGGTGTCAACCAGGAGAATGGCTATCGTTCCGGCATGAGCGCGGAAGGGCTGACCGGGCGGCGGGAACGCAAGAAGGCGCGGACGCGCACGTCGATCTCCGATGCCGCGACCCGCCTCTTCCTCGAGCGCGGGTTCGAGCAGGTGACGGTCAAGGAGATCGCCGACGCCGCCGACGTCTCGCCCACGACCGTCTTCGCCCACTTCCCGACCAAGGAGTCGCTGGTCTTCGACGAGGACCCGCAGCAGCAGGCCGACCTCGTCGCGGCGGTACGCGAACGGCCCCCGGGGCAGAGCGTCCTGGACGCCTTGGAGACGCACCTCGTGAACGAGCTGACGCACCGCGGCTACGACGACCACGAGCTCGAGGTGTTCGTCGACATGGTCAACCGCACGCCGGCGTTGCGTGAGCACCAACGCCGGCTGCTGCGGCTCCGCGAGGTCGCCCTGACCGACGCGATCATGGCCGGTTCAGAGGCTGGTCGGACCTCGGCGGCCACACTGGCGCGCTTCGTCCTCGACGCGGTCGACCTCGCCCGTGACTACCCCGACCACCAGCAGGTCCTCCACCAGGCGTTCGAGATCCTCCGCGCCGGATGGTCCGCCGACTGACCACGCCACGCGGCCACCGTCTCCCAGCGCTCGGTGATGGCGACGGGGTGGCCGCGAGCAGCGACCAAGGCGTGCCGGTCGGTCCAGATTCAGAGAGCCCGGCGAGACGTACGGACGCTCACGGCACGAGGCCAGGAGGTACGTACAGCCCTCGTCGCTCGGCGCGGAGGGCGGCGAGCGCCCGGCTGTCGGCGTCGAGCTTGAGCAGGATGTGCTCGACGTGGGTGGCGACGGTGCGCTGAGTGACGTTGAGGAGGTGCGCGATCGCGTTGTTGTGACCGCCCGTGACCAGCAGCCCGAGCACCTCGAGCTCTCGGCGCGTGAGGCCGTGCAGGTCACCGCAGGGCGAGAGCACCACGACGGCGGTGAGGTGGAAGGGCACGTCGTCGGGCACGTCGAGCACGGTGACGGTCAGGTAGCCGCCGGGTTCGAGCGGCGCGGGGAGCAGGAACGACGTCTGCGGTCCCTCGAGCAGCGCTCGGGCCACCGCCAGCACGGGTGATCCCTCACGCAGGGCCGGGTGGTCGTCCAGCCCCGGCACCGCCAGCACGCGTCCGGCGCGGGTGAGGGCCACGGCCGCGGTCGCCGACCGCACCAGCCAGGCTGCCGCCACCGCGGAGCGCAACGGGTCGAACGCGTGGCCCAGCGTCGGTCCGAGAGCGGCCAGCAGGTCCCGGGCGGCGTCCGACGGGACGGCCGGGCTGGCCGTGAACAGGCCCAGGAACCCGAGGTGGCGCCCGTCCGGGGCGAACAGGCACATGCCCAGGCCCTCCTGCAGGCCGGCGGGCAGCAGGCACTCCGCCCAGGACCGCAGCTCGTTCGCCGGCACGGGGAAGTCGGCGACCCGGAGCGGGGTGGGGGACCGGGTCATGCCGAGCTGCTCGATCTCCTCGACCAGCACCGGCCCGTCCAGGTAGGTGGCCGTGCGGTGGTCCCACCCGCTGCTCACCAGCGACTCGTGCCCGGCGCGCTTGTCGTCCCGCAACGCCAGCCAGGCCGCGTCGAAGGGCAGGAACCGCTGAAGGGCCTCGAGGAGCGCAGCGGCGCGCTGCGTCGGCTCGTCGGGCGTCGCGGCGATCCGCGCCACCTCGGTCGCGACGGCGGCTGCTTCTGCTGGTCCTGGCACGTCCTGCGCCTCCTCCACCGGCGGCGCCGGCTGACCCGGTGTCGGTCGTTCTGCCGATGTGCTGCGGTGCCGTTCGGGAGTTGGCTGGCCCCTGGTGAAGCCGCAGCGCTTCGGACGCACTGCCAGTACCCGAGGCCACCAGAACCACGCATGGACAGGAGAAGCGATGAAGGCAGTGGTGTACGACGGACCGCGGCAGGTGAGCGTCAAGGACGTCCCGGACGCGAAGATCGAGCGCCCGACGGACGTGCTGGTGCGCATCACGGCCGCGAACATCTGCGGGTCCGACCTGCACATGTACGAGGGTCGGACCGATTTCGAGACCGGCCGCTGGTTCGGCCACGAGAACCTCGGCGAGGTGGTCGAGGTCGGGTCGGGGGTGGACAAGGTGCGCGTCGGCGACCGGGTGGTGATCCCGTTCAACGTCGCCTGCGGCCACTGCAAGAACTGCGAGCGCGGGCTGACGAACTACTGCCTCACCGCGCAGCCCGACCCGGCCATGGCGGGCGCCGCGTACGGGTTCGCGGACATGGGTCCGTGGGCGGGCGGCCAGGCGGAGCTGCTGCGCGTCCCGTGGGGCGACTTCAACTGCCTGCGCCTCGGCGAGGACTCGGTCGAGCGGGAGAACGACTACGTGATGCTGGCCGACATCTTCCCGACCGGCTACCACGCCACCGAGATGGCCGGCGTCTCGCCCGGCGACCAGACCGTCATCTACGGCGCCGGACCGGTGGGGCTGATGGCCGCGCTGTCGGCCACGATCCGCGGGGCCAGCAAGGTGATGGTCGTCGACCGGCACCCCGACCGGCTGCGGCTGGCCGAGTCGATCGGCGCCATCGCGATCGACGACTCCAAGGTCGACCCGGTCGAGGCGGTCCTGGAGCAGACCATGGGGCTCGGCGCGGACAACGGCTGCGAGTGCGTGGGCTACCAGGCGCACGACCCCTCGGGCAACGAGCACGCGAACGACACCCTCAACAAGCTGGTGAGGTCGGTGCGGTTCACCGGCACGATCGGTATGGTCGGCGTCTTCGTGCCGCAGGACCCCGGAGCCGCCGACGCCCTCGCCAAGAAGGGCCAGGTGGCCTTCGACTTCGGGCTGTTCTGGTTCAAGGGCCAGCACATGGGCAGCGGCCAGGCGCCGATCAAGAGGTACAACCGGGCGCTGCGCGACCTGATCGCGGCCGGCAAGGCCGAGCCGTCCTTCATCGTCAGCCACCAGCTGCCGCTGGACGGCGCACCCGACGCGTACACCCATTTCGACGCCCGCGACGACGGCTGGACGAAGGTCGTGCTGAAGCCGGCGATGGCTTCCGTATGACGACTCGCGAACACGGACGAAGCACGGAGGAGGACTGATGGCAGGCGAGCTGAAGGGCGCGCGGGTGGCGATCCTCGCCGCCGACGGCGTCGAGCGGGTGGAGCTGGAGCAGCCCCGGCAGGCGCTGGACCAGGCGGGGGCGAGCACCGAGCTCCTGTCGCTGCACGACGGGCAGATCCAGGCCCGCAACAACGACCTCGACGACGCCGGGACGTTCGACGTCGACGGCCTGGTGCGGTCGGCCTCGGTGGCCGACTACGACGCGCTGCTGCTCCCCGGCGGCACGGTCAACCCCGACAAGCTGCGGGTGGACCAGAGCGCGGTCGGCTTCGTGCGCGACTTCGTCGAGAGCGGCAAGCCGGTGGCGTCGATCTGCCACGGCCCGTGGACGCTGCTCGAGGCCGGAGTGGTGAGCGGTCGGACCCTGACGTCGTTCCCGAGCATCCGGACCGACCTGCGCAACGCCGGGGCCACCGTGGTCGACGAGGAGGTCGCGACCGACGGCAACCTCGTCACGAGCCGGTCGCCCGACGACCTGCCGGCCTTCTGCCGGGCAATCGTGGAGACGTTCGCGCGGACGGGTGCCGGGGCCGGTGGTGCCCGGTGACGCCCCGTGGCCTCGGCGTGGCGCTGGCGGTCGGCGGCGGGGCCGTCGTGCTCGTCCGGCGGCTGCAGCGCCAGGGCGCGGGAGGGGGCGGTTCCGGGGGCGAGGCGCGCTCACGGTGGCGCGCGGTCACCGTGAACCGCAGCCCCGAGGAGGTCATGCCCGACAACCGGGTGCCCGGCCCGCTCGCCGACCTCGGCGAGCTCGTCGAGGTGGAGGTGCGCCCGGCCCCGGGCGACAAGGGCAGCGAGCTGCGGGCCCGGCTGAAGACCCCCGAACCCACCGGGGTCGCCTCGGCGGCCGCGCGGATCTCGGGCCACGACCCGCGTCAGCGCGTCCGGTCCGCGCTGCGGGAGGCCAAGCAGCTGATCGAGGTCGGCGAGGTGCTGCGCGTCGACCCGACGCCGCACGGGCGCCGCTCGCCCACGCCGACCGGAGCCATCGTCGAGGCGGCCACCAAGCGGGCCGCGGGGGAGGGACTGCTGTGAAGGCACTGACCTGGCGGGGGGTCAACGAGACCGCGGTCGAGACGGTCGACGACCCGACGATCCTCAACGACCGCGACGTCATCCTCAAGGTGCGGCTGACCACCACCTGCGGCTCCGACCTGCACCTGCTCGGCGGCTACATCCCGGCCATGCGGGCGGGCGACGTGCTCGGCCACGAGTTCATGGGCGAGGTGGTCGAGGTCGGCAAGGCCGTGCAGAAGCACAAGGTGGGCGACCGCGTCACCGTCTGCTCGTTCATCGCCTGCGGGGAGTGCTGGTACTGCCGCCACGAGCAGTACTCGCTCTGCGACAACGGCAACCCCAACCCGGCCCTGACCGAGACCCTGTGGGGCTCGGCGATCGGCGGGTGCTTCGCCTACAGCCACGCGCTCGGCGGCTTCGCCGGGAGCCACGCCGAGTACGTCCGGGTCCCGTACGCCGACCACGGCGCGTTCACCGTCCCGGACGGCGTGTCGGACACCGCGGCGCTCTTCGCCTCCGACGCGGCGCCCACCGGCTGGACGGGCGCCGACCTGGCCGGCATCACCCCTGGCGACACGGTCGCGGTCTGGGGCGCCGGCGGGGTCGGGCAGATGGCCGCGCGCGCGGCCATGCTGCTCGGGGCCGAGCAGGTCGTGGTCATCGACCGGCTGCCCGAGCGCCTGGAGCAGGTGCGCCAGCACATCGGCGCGGAGACGCTTGACTACACCTCCGACAGCGTGATCGCCGAGCTGAAGGAGCGCACCGGCGGCCGGGGGCCGGACGTCTGCATCGAGGCCGTGGGGATGGAGGCCCACAGCACCGGACCCGCGTACCTCTACGACCAGCTCAAGCAGCAGCTGCGGCTGCAGTCGGACCGCCCGACCGCGCTCCGGGAGGCGATCTACGCCTGCCGCAAGGGCGGCAGCCTGTTCGCGCTCGGGGTGTTCGGCGGGGTCGTCGACAAGTTCCCCTTCGGGGCGATCATGAACAAGGGCATGACCGTCCGCGGCGCCCAGCAGCACGGGCACCGCTACATCCCACGGATCCTGCAGCACATCGCCGACGGCGAGCTCACCACCGAGCACCTCGCCACCCACGTGATGCCGCTGGACGAGGGGCCCAAGGGCTACCGGATGTTCAAGGAGAAGCAGGACGGCTGCGTACGCGCCGTCTTCCAGCCCGGTTCATAGCCGTCGACGGGCCCGGCCGCGTCTTGGGACGGGGCCGGGCCCTCGCGGTGACGCCGCACCCGAGGAGGCCCCTTGTCCGGTCGGATCCTGTCAGCACGCCGCGCCCTCGTCTGCGTGGCGGTCGGGACAGTGGTGGGTCTCGTCGCCGGCCTCGTCGCTGACGCGCGCCTCGGGCCGCTGGCGGGCTGGTGCGCGGCGGGCACCCTCGCGCTGGTGTGGGTCTGGCGCCTGTGCTGGCCCATGGACCGGGACGGGACCGAGCGCGTGGCCCGGGAGGAGTCGTCCTCCCGCGTGACCGACGACGCCGTCGTCGTCGCGTGCCTCGCCAGCGTCGTGGCGGTGGTCGTCGCGCTGACGCAGTCGAGCAGCCAGGACCCGGACGCGGCCTCGGTCGCGCTGATCATCCTCGGCGTCCTCGCCACGATGGTCGCCTGGGCGCTGGTGAACACGGTCTACGCGCTCAAGTACGCCCGGCTGTACTTCGTCGACCAGTCCGAGGACGGCCTGGACTTCCAGCAGGCGACCTCGCCGCGCTACAGCGACTTCGCCTTCCTCGCGTTCACCGTGGGCATGTCCTTCGCCGTCGCCGACATCGAGCCGACGAGCAGCGACATGCGCCGCAGCGCGCTGCCGCACGCGCTCCTCTCCTACTTCTTCGGCACCGTCCTCATCGCCGTCGCCATCAACCTCGTCACCAACCTCGCCCAGGGCTGAACCGGAGCCATCCGGGCGCCGGGCGCGTCGTGGCGACGTCCTGCGAACGGGGCGATCACCATTCGACGGCGCTGGTCCGGCAGCCCGAGCGTCTCGGCGCCGGTGAGACGCGCGCGGAAGCCTGCAGGTCGGACAGCAACGAGGAGAGCAGCCCAGCCGGGCCCCGGTTCGTCCACCGCCGTCCGGTCGGACGCAGGATGCGTCCTGGCTCGCCAGGTCGTGGCCGGGCTGGCTCTCAGACCGATCGGCCCAGGCCGCGGCCGGGGCCGGCCGGCCCGGTGGCTCGAGAGACCCGGCCAGGACGTCCTCACTTGACCGCGCCCAGGGACAAGCCCTGGACCAGCTTGTCCTGTGCCGCGAAGCCGGCAGCCAGCACGGGGAGAGAGATCACCAGCGAGGCGGCGCACAGCTGCGCGATGAACAGTCCCTGGCTGGTGATGAAGCTGGTCAGGAACACCGGGGCGGTGCCCGCGACGGTGGCGGTGAGGGTTCGCGCCAGCATCAACTCGTTCCAGCTGAAGATGAAGCAGATCAGGCTGGTCGCCGCGACCCCGGGAAGGGCGATGGGCGCGATCACCCGGGTCAGGGTGTTGATCAGACCGGCCCCGTCGAGGGCGGCGGCCTCCAGCATCTCGCGGGGCACCTCGGCGAGGAAGGACTGCATCATCCACACGGCGATCGGCAGGTTCATCGAGGTGTAGAGCACGATGAGCAGCCCGATGTCGTCCAGGGTGCCGGTCCTGATCGCGAACAGGTAGAGCGGCAGCAGGCCGGCGACGATCGGCAGGAACTTGGTGGAGAGGAAGAAGAACAAGACGTCCGTCCACTTCTCGACCGGCTTGATCGACAGGGCGTACGCGGCCGGGATCGACAGGACGAGGACGAGGAGGGTCGAGACCACCGAGGCCGTCAACGAGTTGATCAGCGCCGGCCACGGGTGCGCGTCGCTGCTGAAGAAGTTGCGGTAGCCCTCGAGCGTGAGGCGCGCCGCGACCAAGGGCGGGTTGGTGGCGGCGGAGGTCTCGGTGTGCAGCGAGGTCAAGATCATCCACGCGATGGGGATGACGGCGACGATCCCCGCGGCCCAGGCCAGCAGGCCCCAGACGCGACCCGAGGTCCGTCGCGAGCGGGGGCGCGCGGTGTGCTTCGGTGCGGAGTGTCGGCCGGCGGCAGCGGTGGTGACGGCCGAGGTCAGCGACGCACTGCGCGGGATGCGGTCCCGCTGGGACGCAGGTGGGGCGGGGGGCTGGTCGTCAGCGGGGACGGAACGAGTCGAGGAACGCGGCGGCCACGGTCTCGCTCGCACCGGGGACGAGGCGGTAGTAGGCCCACCGGCCGCGCTGCTCGCGCGCCAGCAGGCCGGCCTCGACGAGGACGCGCATGTGGTGCGAGACCGTGGGCTGGGACAGGCCGACCGGCGCGGTCAGGTCGCAGATGCAGGCCTCGCCGTCGGCGCTGCGGGCGACGAGGGAGAGCAGCCGCAGGCGGGCCGGGTCGGCCACCGCCTTGAGCAGTCCCGCGAGACGCTCGGCCTCGGCCAGCTCCATGGGCCGGGCAGCACCGTCGCCGCAGCACGCCGCGTCGAGGACCGTCAGCTCGCGGGCGGTGGTCGGCACCCGTCGAGTCTGGCACACGGATTGACAGGCGTCGATGGATCGTCGATGCTCGGTCGCATCGACGGACGTCGATCGAAAGGGTGGTCGGTGATGGCTTCGGTCGAGGAGATCCAGGAACAGGTGCGGACCCGGTACGCCGCAGCCGCGGTCGCGGTGCGCTCGGAGGCCTCCGGTTCCTGCTGCGGTCCGGCGGCCGAGGCGTTCGACGGCAACGGCGAGGTCTTCGGCGCCGCCCGCTACGGCCGCGACGACACCGGCGGGCTCCCCGAGGAGGCCGTGCTGGCCAGCCTGGGCTGCGGCAACCCCGTGGCCGTGGCCGAGCTGCGCGAGGGGGAGCGCGTGCTCGACCTGGGCTCGGGCGGCGGCATCGACGTGCTGCTGTCGGCGCGTCGGGTCGGCCCGACCGGCTACGCGTACGGCGTCGACATGACCCCGGAGATGCTCGAGCTGGCCCGCGCCAACGCCGCGAGGGCCGGCGCGACGAACGTCGAGTTCCTCCAAGGCGAGATCGAGGACCTGCCCCTGCCCGATGCGTCGGTCGACGTCGTCATCTCCAACTGCGTGGTGAACCTGTCGGGCGACAAGCCCCGCGTGCTGGCCGAGATGTTCCGCGTGCTCGCACCGGGCGGACGCATCGGCATCAGCGACGTCGTGGCCGAGGACCACCTGAGCACGGCGGACCGCGCGGCCCGGGGCTCGTTCTCCGGCTGCATCGCCGGCGCCCTGTCACGGCAGGAGTACCTCGACGGGCTCGCCGCCGCCGGCTTCGTCGACGCGTCGGTCCGCTTCACCCACCAGGCCGAGCCCCAGATGCACGCCGCCGTCGTCCAGGCCACCAAGCCCGCTGCGTCGCGCTGACCACGACCTCCGTCCCCGAAGGGCCTGCACGCGTGAGTGACCTCGTCCACGACATCCCGGCGACCGACAGCGGTCCGGTGCTGCGGCGTCTGTCGGTGCTGGACCGGTGGCTGCCGGCCTGGATCCTCGCCGCGATGGCCCTCGGGCTGCTGCTGGGCCGTCTCGTCCCGGGCCTCGCCGCCGCGCTCGACGCCGTGAAGGTCGGGTCGGTGTCGCTGCCCATCGCGATCGGGCTCCTCGTGATGATGTACCCGGTGCTGGCCAAGGTCCGCTACACCGACACCGGCACGGTGCTGCGCGACCGGCGCCTGATGGTGGCCTCGCTCGCCCTCAACTGGCTGGTGCCGCCAGCGTTCATGTTCGCCCTGGCCTGGCTGTTCCTGCCCGACCTGCCCGAGTACCGCACCGGGCTGATCGTCGTCGGCCTGGCCCGCTGCATCGCCATGGTGCTGATCTGGAACGACCTCGCCTGCGGCGACCGCGAGGCCGCAGCCGTGCTCGTCGCGATCAACTCGGTGTTCCAGGTGCTCGCGTTCGGCGCGCTCGGCTGGTTCTACCTCCAGGTGCTCCCGGCCTGGCTCGGGCTGCCGACCACGACGGCGGGGTTCTCGGCCGGCGCGATCACGGCCAGCGTGCTGGTCTTCCTCGGCATCCCGCTCGTGGCGGGGTTCCTCACCCGCACGGTCGGCGAGCGCACGCGGGGGCGCGACTGGTACGAGTCGACGGTGCTGCCGCGGATCGGCCCCTGGGCCCTCTACGGCCTGCTGCTCACCGTCGTCGTGCTCTTCGCCCTGCAAGGCCGCACCATCACGGAGCGCCCGCTCGACGTCGTCCGGATCGCGCTGCCGCTGCTCGTCTACTTCGCGGTCGTCTTCAGCGCGGGCATGGTCCTCGGCCGAGCCCTGCACCTCGGCTACCCGCGCACCACCACGCTCGCCTTCACCGCCGCCGGCAACAACTTCGAGCTCGCGATCGCCGTCGCCATCGCGACCTTCGGCGTCACCTCCGGCCAGGCCCTCGCCGGCGTCGTCGGACCGCTCATCGAGGTGCCGGCCCTGGTCGGGCTGGTGCACGTGGCCCTGTGGGCACGACGCCACTTCCCGGGCGACACCAACCACCAGGAGATCCACCCATGACCAGCGTCCTGTTCGTCTGCGTGAAGAACGGCGGCAAGTCCCAGATGGCCGCCGGCCTGTTCCGCGCCCTCGCCGACCAGGACCCCGAGCCCGCCCGGTGGCAGGTCGCCTCGGCGGGAACGAAGGCCGGCACGACCCTGAACGCGCTGTCGGTCGCGTCCTTGGCCGACGTCGGCGTCGACATCGGCGACCAGCGGCCCCGCCAGCTCACCCCCGCGCTGCAGCAGGCCGCCGACCTGGTCGTCACGGTTGGCGAAGCCGAGGTCCAGCCGCTCGACGGACCCCGCTACGAGGTCTGGGAGATCGACGAACCGTCGCTGCGCGGCATCGACGGGCCAGAACGCATGGCCCTCGTCCGCGACGACATCGCCCGGCACGTCGACGACCTCCACCGGCGGCTCGTCGCGGCGGACGAGGACCCGCACCGGTGAGCCCGTCCTCGCTCGACGGGACGGGGCGCGGGGCGGACGGTGGGCCGGCGGCCGCGCGCGGTCAGCGGGAACCGTTGCCCCGGACCCGGTGCAGGCGCAGCGCGGAGACGAGGAAGAAGATCCCGCCGAGGGTGGCGTAGCCGGCGAGGCTCGTCAGCGACGCGGCCGAGGTGCCGGACTGCGCGACGAAGGCGGCACCGGCGAGCACGGAGATGCCCCCGCTCAGGATCATCGGCCACTGCCCGCCCAGGGACGTGCGTCGGCCCAGGGCGACGACCAGCTGCACCACTCCCGCCGTGATCGCCCAGGCACCCCAGACGACGAGCACGGCCCGCAGGCCCGAGGTGACGGCGTACGCCAGGGCGAGGACCGCGAGCAGGCTCAGCGCCATGTTCACGACCAGCGCCCGGGTGGGCCTGGTCGCTCGCGAGGCGCGGTGGTCCACGACCGCGGCCACGAGGTCGACCAGCGGGTAGAGCAGCAGCAGGGCCCCGGCCCACGGGCCGAGGCGTGACGCGGTCAGGGCCAGCACCAGCGCCCACACGACCGCGAACGCGAACCGCGCGAGGTAGAGCGAGCGCAGGGACGCCTCGACCGGACGGGTCGGTCGAGGGGTGTCGACGGTCGTCATGGAACGTCCTCCGTGGGGGTCGGGTCGTCGACGCGGCGTCGCCGACCGAGGAGGGAGAACGGTCGTTCTCCCTGTCGGTCTGAGCATGGCACCGGGAGGGCGGTTCCGCAAGAACGACCGTTCTTTCTAGTAAGCTGGTCCCATGCCGAGCCTGGTCAGTGCAGTCGCCACGCCGGCCTCTGGGGACGCGGACACCGGCAGCCAGGTGTCCGGCGGCGAGCGGCGGTCCGAGGCCAGAGAGCGGCTCCTGCGTACGGCCAGCCGGTTGTTCTACGACGAGGGGATCCGGGCCGTCGGGGTCGAGCGGATCCTCGCCGAGGCGCCCGCGACCCGGGCCACGTTCTACCGCCACTTCCCCTCGAAGGAGGACCTCGTGCTGGCGTACCTGCGCGGGGTGGACGCCCAGACCGTTGCCGCCGTGCACGCGGCCGTCGCGGGATCGTCGTCACCGGCCGACGCGGTCCGCCTGATCGGCGCCGCAGTCGCCGACGACCTCGTTCGGCCCGAGTTCCGGGGGTGCGCCTTCCTCAAGGCCGCCGCCGAGTACGCCGACCCGCGGGACCCGGTCCGGCAGCTCGTGCTCGCGCACCGGGACTGGTACCGCACCGCGCTCACCGGGCTGTTCTCCGAGGTCTTCGCCGACTCACCACGACGGGGCCGCCCGGAGGACGCCGCGCAGCACTTCGTGATGATGCGCGACGGCGTCATGAGCGGCGCGCACCTCGACGGCGTCGACCAGGCCCGCGAGGCGTTCCGGCGCGGGGTCGAGGGCCTGCTGACCCTGCTCCACTGAGCCGGAGGGCAGGCCGGCTCCGCCCCCTGACCTCGTACGGCTCGCCCGGGGCTCTTCGGCCGACCGCCCGGGCCGCATCCGCCTGGACGGACCCGCAGGAATGCACGGACAAGAGCTCCAGCGGCGGGTACCAGCCCGGGACTCCAGGTCTCGCGTTGTCCGAAGAGCACAGCGGAGGCCGACCGTTCCGTCTCGCGCGTGCACGGCCGACGGCACGCCGGCCCGACGAGCCCAACCTCGTACGGGTAGCTGCCCGACCCCCCGGCAGGCTGGCGCACCGCGAGACGGAACGGCTTGCACCTCGCTGACCCACCCGGGGTGACGAGCGCGGCCAGGCCGCCCAGCGTCCTGACTCGGGCGCGCCGAAGGGCTGGCGGCTAGTAGGTTCGCGGGTCCCGGCTCCGCCGCCCCGACGCGGCCGGTCCACCGAACCCGAGCAGGAGCCCGACATGTGGGTGTTCTTCACCGCGCGGCTGCGCCAGTGGCTGATCCTCGCCGTCGCCGTCCCGCTCGCCACCGTGCTGGTGCGGACCATCCGGCGCTCGATCGAGAAGCGCACCGGCCAGACCCGGCTGACCAGGGGGCTCGGCCAGGTCGAGAACCTCGGTCGCCGCGCGCGCCGCAAGGAGCGCAAGCAGCGCAAGCGCTGACCGCGCGCGGCGTCGCTCAGGGCGTCCGCGACCGCAGCCGGCGCAGCCCGCGCGCGAGCGCCACGACGACGCGCCTGCGGCGGGCCCAGGCGAGGACGCGACGGACCCGCGAGCGGCGGAACGGCTCGTCCTCGGTCCCGCCCAGCAGGTCGACGGCCAGCCGGCGGACCCGGCCGGCCAGGTCGTCCTGCTCGACGTCCCACTCCTCGTACGTGCGCCCCGCCACCCGCGCGACGTCGAGGTGGGTGCCGAGGACGACGACGTGGTCGGCGACATTGAGGGCCTGAGCGCTGAGGCGCTCCTCGCTCGCCGGGTTGAGGCCCATCTGCACGAGGATGTCGTCGCCGCGGCCACCGGGGTCGGGCCGCTGGGCGCCGGCCGTGCGGATCTCGACGCGGTCCCCGACCAGCCGGCGCAGCATGCTCGCCGCGATGTCGGGCGAGCTGGCGTCGTCGCCCACGAAGAGCACCCGCGGTCGTTCCTGCACACCGACACTCTGCCGGGCCGGGGCTCCCGCCACCACCGCCCGCGCGGCTTGCCACGCTCCGCGGGCCGGACGACCATGGCCGGGTGCGTGCGTTCCGTCGGGACCGGCCCGAGCCGGACGGCTTCCTACGGCCGTACCGGATCGGTGCGGTCGTGCTCGCGGTGTTCGGCGTGCTGTGCCTGCTCGTCGTCGTGCAGTCGCCCTCGGTCGTCTACTGGACCGGTCAGCGGGTGCGGGGCACCGACGAGGGCGGCATCGTCTACTACACGGTCGCCGGTGAGGAGCGCTCACTCGACAGCCACCGGCCGGCACCGCCGCGGCCGGTCGCCCGGACGGTGTACGCCGATCCCGCCGACTCCAGCCGCGACCGCCTGCTGACGCCCGTGAAGTGGCTCGACGCCGCGTTCGTCGTGCTGCCGTTCGGCGGAGCCGGGACGACGCTCGCCGTCGGGATCGCGCGGCACCGCCGCTGGCGCGGGCGGATGGCCGCGGACGAGCAGGGCCGCCGGCAGCGGGCCACCGAGGCCTGGCACGCCGACGGCCGACCGGGCCCGAGCCCGGGGGTCACCCCCGGGGACGGATCTCGGCCATCTCGTTCCACCCGGTCGCGTCGATGGTCTCGCTGATGATCTTGGGCGTGGCGCTGACGTAGTCGGGCAGCATGTCGACCGCCTTCTTGAAGTGGTCGCTCTTCACGTGCTCCCCGCCGGCCTCGCCGTCGCGGAACCCCTCGACGAGCACCCACTCGTTCGGGTCGTCGGCGCTGCGCGACCAGTCGAAGAAGAGGTTCCCGGGCTCGCCCCGGGTGCCCTCGGTGAAGTCGTCGACGATCGAGCGCCAGTCGTCGGCGAACTCGGGACGGACGGGCCACTTGACGACGATGAAGATCACGGGTGCTCCTTCGCAGGTTCCGACTCCGACGCCGGACACTCTGCCGCGTGCCCGTGGACCGCTGCCGCCCGGGGGCGGGTGCGTACGCTGCCGAGGTCGGCGCGGACGCCGCGGCCGGCGCCGAGGCCGTCAGACGGAGGTGGTCGGTGTGGCGAGGGCGAGGCAGCTGCTGGACGCGGTGCGCCCGGGTGGGCCGCCGCGCGGGCTGGTCGCGGACCTCGCGGCCGTCGTCGGCCGCGACCACGTGCGCTGGACCGCCGGCGACGTCGCGCCCTTCGGCCACGACGCCACGCCGCTCTTCTCCGGGCGGCCGGACGTCGTGGTCTTCCCGGGCAGCACGGCCGAGGTCGCCGAGGTGCTGCGGATCGCGTCGGCGGCGGGCGTGCCCGTCGTGCCGCGCGGCGCCGGGTCGAACCTCTCCGCCGGCACCGTTCCGCTCCGCGGGGGTGTCGTGCTGGTGCTGACCCGCCTCGACCGGGTGCTCGAGGTCAGCCGCGACGAGCTCCTCGTCGTGGCCCAGGCGGGCGCGACGACGGCGGAGGTCGCTGCCGCGGCGGGGGAGCAGGGCCTGCTCTTCGCGCCGGACCCCGGCAGCCGGACGGTCTCGACCGTCGGCGGCAACGTCGCGACCTGCGCGGGCGGGCTGCGGGGGCTGAAGTACGGCGTCACCCGCAACTACGTCCTCGGCCTGGAGGTCGTGCTGCCGACCGGAGAGATCATCCGGACCGGCGGCCGGCTGTGGAAGGACGTGGCCGGCTACGACCTGACCCGGCTGCTCACGGGCTCGGAAGGCACGCTCGGCGTGATCACCGAGGTGACCCTGGCGCTGCTGCCGATGCCGGCGACCGCGAGCACCGGCGTCGCGTACTTCGACGACCTCGCCACCGCGAGCCGGGCCGTGTCGGCCGTCCTCGGGGCGGGCGTGGTGCCCGCGACGCTGGAGTTCCTGGACGCGACCTGCATCGCGGCGGTCGAGGACTTCGCGCACCTCGGGCTGCGGACGGACGCGGGGGCGCTGCTGCTGTTCGGCGACGACGGCGAGCCCGACGTCGTCGCCCGGAACCTCGCCCGCATGGGTGAGCTCTGCACCGCCGAGGGGGCGCTCGACGTCACCCTGGCCCGCGAGGTCGCCGAGTCGGAGGCCCTGCTCAGCGCGCGGCGCTGCACCCTGCCCGCGCTCTCGCGGGTGGACTCGCTGCTGGTGCTCGAGGACGTGACGGTTCCACGGCCCCGGCTGCCGGAGATGGTCGACCGGATCGCCGACGTCGCCCGGCGCCACGACCTGACCGTCGGGACGTTCGGTCACGCCGGCGACGGGAACCTGCACCCCACGGCCGTGCTCGACGTCCACGACGAGGCGGCGGTCGGGCGGACGCACGCGGCGTTCGCCGAGATCTTCGCCGCGGCGATCGACCTCGACGGGACCATCACGGGCGAGCACGGCGTCGGGGCGGCCAAGCTGCCCTACCTGCGGGCCCGCCTCGGAGACGACCAGCTCGCCCTGCTGCGCCGCATCAAGACCGCCTTCGACCCGGCCGGGATCCTCAACCCGGGCAAGCTCGGCTCGTGACCCCCGCGCTCCCTGAGCCTGTCGAAGGGCCCGAGCCCGAGGGTCGCGGGATCTTCCCCGCCGAGCTGCTCGACCGCTGCATCTCGTGCGGCTTCTGCCTGCCGGCGTGCCCGACGTACGCGCTGACCAAGGAGGAGAAGTCCTCCCCGCGCGGGCGGATCGGGCTGATGCGGATGCTGGAGACCGGCGAGCTCGACGAGGACGACCCCACGCTGCAGCACGAGGCGTCCTTCTGCCTCGGCTGCCGCGCCTGCGAGCCCGTCTGCCCCGCCGGCGTTCAGTACGGCCAGCTGCTCGAGCACTGGCGCGACCACCAGTGGCGCGGGGTGCACGTGCCGCCCGTGGCCGCCGCGCTGCGGGAGGCCGTCGAGCACCCGAAGCTCATCGAGACCGCGGGGAGGCTCGTGCCGCACGGGCGCACCGAGGCGTCGCCCGTGGGCGCTGCGGAGGACCGGACGGAGCGCGCGAGCCTCATGCTCGGGTGCTTCGAGCGCGGGCTGTTCCCGCGGGTGAGCCGGGCCGCGCTGGCGCTGCGCCCCGAGCTGGAGTGCCCGTCCGACCAGGGCTGCTGCGGCGCGCTGCACGCCCACAACGGCGACAGCGCGACCGGCGTGGCGCTCGCCGAGGCGCTGGGGGAGCGGCTGCCCGGCACGATCGTCACGACGGCCGGCGGCTGCGCGGGCCACCTGGCCCACGTGCTCGGCGACCGCGTGCAGGAGCTGTCGGTCTACCTCGCGGCCCACCCGCGGGACGAGCCGCTCGGCGAGGTCCTCGTCGACGGCCGCCGAGCCCGCGTCGGGCTGCAGGACTCCTGCCACCTGCGCAACGGGCTCGGGGTGTGGGAGGAGCCGCGGGCGCTCGTCGCCGAGGTGGCCGACTACGTCGAGGTGCCGGGGGCGGCGTCGTGCTGCGGGTCGGCGGGGTCGTACTCGCTGCTGCGCCCGCGCGACAGCCGCCGCGTCCTCGCGCCCAAGCTCGACGCGATCGAGGCGCTCGACCTCGACCTGCTCGTCACCGTGAACCCGGGCTGCCAGCGCCAGCTCGTCACCGGTCTGCGGCGGCGTCGGTCGCGGACGAGGGTGCTGTCGCTCGCCGAGCTCCTCGTCCTGGCCCGCGGGGGCCCACCGCCGCGGCGGCGGTCGTGGCGCCTCCGTCGCGGCGGCGCGAACGACGAGCCCGGCGAGCTCGCCGCGCACCTGAACGACCGCCCGGCCCCGGACGACCCTGGTGCCGCCGGAGCCGGACCGGCCTGACGCGGCGCTCAGGCACGGGCGGCAGGATGGGCGCGTGCCGAGCAACGGGATGCTGATCGTCGGGTTCGACCTGGACCGCCACGTGTGGACGGCCAAGGTGCCCGACCACGAGCCGCTGGAGGGCTGGTCGGCGGTGTTCGCGTACCTCGACCGCCAGGGCTACCGGATCGTCTCCTCCTGCGTCGACTACTACGACGCGCGGGTCGCGACCGACATCACGCCGACGTCGCCCACGTCGCTGGACGCCCGGATCTACCGGCTGTTCATCGTCCGCGAGGACTGAGCCCACCCGTCGGAGGAGATCGGGCCGGGTGGACGCGGTCGGATCGCCTCCGATCTCCTCAGTGCCGGCCGACGAGGTCGACCAGCGCGGGTTCCAGGCGGGCGAAGGTTCCGTCGGTGAGCGCCGCCTCGTCGGCGTCGCGCGCCCAGGCCAGCGTGTCGGTGGCGAGCTCGAGCGGCGTCGAGAACGTCAGCCCCGCCGCGAGGGCCTTGGACGAGTCGATCGCGAGCTGCGGGATCTGGTCCTCCGGGAACCAGAGCGGCCGCTCCTCCTCGTCGATCCCGAGGAGCTTGCGCCGCATCAGGTCCTCCGGTGCGACGACCGTGTCGAGGTCGTCGAGCGAGCCCGCGCCCGCCGCGACCGCGCACGCGTCGAGCACCGCGCGCAGCGTGTCCGGACGGCCCGGGCCGACCGTGTTGTAGGTGCCGCCCCGACCCTCGGCGAGCATCCGTACGCACCAGGCGGCGATGCTGCGGGCGTCGGAGTACTGCACCGGCCGGTCCAGGTCGCCGGCGACGAGGACGGTCTGCCCCAGGGAGCCGTTGACCGCGCCGGCGATCCGGACGGGCCAGTAGGTGTAGCGCGTCGAGCGCGGGCCGACCATGATCCCGACCCGGGGGAAGAACGACTGCTCCCCGAACCGCTCGCGCACGGCGGCCTCGCCCGCGAGCTTGGCCAGCGAACGTTCCTGGAGGCGGTCGGTCTCGAGCCCGGCCGTCCGCACAGGCGCGGTCTCGTCCGGCACGTCCGGACCGGTGGGGGCGTACACGCTCATGCCGGAGACGTAGCCGTACGTGCCGACCGAGCCCGCCAGCAGACCCGCCGTCGCGGCGATCGCGGGGGCGCCGTCGTCGGTGTCGTTGAACGTGTCGAACGCCGCGTCCCACTCCCGGCCGCGCAGGCCCGACAGGTCCCCCTGCCGGTCGCCCGTGACCACGTCGACGCCCTCGACCGGGGCCGTGCCCGAGCGGCTGAGCACGGTCACCTCGTGCCCGGCGGCCAGCGCCGCCGTCACGACGTGGTAGCCGAGGAAACCGCCGCCGCCCAGCACCAGGAGTCGCACGCCGCGAGGCTAGGCGGCACCTGGGCGACCGGTGGCGCCGGGGCGGTGGGTAGCGTCGATGACGAACTTCCCGCAGGACCGACGAGAGGAATGCCGCCATGGCCACCCCGGACGAGATCGCCAAGCTGGTCGACCTGACCAAGGACATCAAGATCGCCATGCTCACCACGGTCGAGGAGGACGGCGCCTTCGCCGCCCGGCCGATGGCGCAGCAGGCCGTCGAGGCCGACGGCTCGCTCTACTTCTTCACCGAGCGCGACTCCAACATCGTGCGCAACGTCGCCGCCAACCCGCACGTCGGCGTCGCGCTGAGCTCGGCCGACACCTGGGTCTCGATCAGCGGCACCGCCACGGTCGTCGACGACGTCGCCAAGAAGAAGCAGCTCTGGAACGCCGGCGTCGAGGCCTGGCTCCCGCAGGGCCCCGAGGACGCGAACGTGGCCCTGCTGCACGTCGACAGCGAGTCCGCGGAGTACTGGGACACCCCCGGCGGCCGCGTGGCGACGATCTTCAGCTTCGTGAAGGCCAAGGCCACCGGCGAGCCGTACGAGGGCACCGAGGTCAAGAAGCTCGACCTCTAGGTCGCGGTTCCTGCCGGGGGTGCAGCCCCGGTCACGGTGGCCTCAGGTTCTTCACGTTCACGTGAAGCTCCGCGGAGACCGTACGAACCTCGTACTGACCGCAGCAGATCTGCTGCGGTCAGTGCTGGTTTTTCACGTGAACGTGAAAAACCTGTGACAGACGTGACCAGCCAGTGGGGCAGAGTGCGGCCATGAGCCTCGCCGACTTCGCGCGCTACCCGCTGACCTTCGGGCCGAGCCCCGTCCACCCGCTGCGGCGGCTGACGGAGCACCTCGGCGGCGCGCAGGTCTGGGCCAAGCGCGAGGACGTCAGCAGCGGGCTCGCGTACGGGGGCAACAAGACCCGCAAGCTCGAGTACATCGTCCCCGACGTGCTCGCCTCGGGCGCCGACACGCTCGTCTCCATCGGCGGATACCAGTCGAACCACACCCGCCAGGTCGCCGCCGTCGCCGCGCACCTCGGCCTCGGGTGCCGCCTCGTGCAGGAGCACTGGGTCAACTGGGACGAGCCCGGCTACACCGACGTCGGCAACCTCCTGCTCTCCCGCGTCATGGGCGCCGACTCCCGCCTCGACGCCGCGGGCTTCGACATCGGCCTCCGCCAGTCCTGGACCGACGCGCTCCGCGAGGTCGAGGAGGCCGGCGGCACCCCGTACGGCATCCCGGCCGGCGCCTCGGAGCACCCGCTCGGCGGGCTCGGGTTCGCGGGCTGGGCGTACGAGGTCGAGCAGCAGGAACGTGAGCTCGACGTCTTCTTCGACACGATCGTCGTCTGCACGGTCACCGGCTCGACGCACGCCGGGATGATCGCCGGGTTCGCGGCGCTCGAGGACGCCGGCGGCCGGCCGCGCCGCGTGCTCGGCATCGACGCCAGCGCGACGATCGACAAGACCCGCGACCAGGTCGGGCGCATCGCGCGCCACACCGCCGACCTGATCGGGCTCGAGCGGGTGCTGCGCGACGACGAGATCACCGTGCTCGAGGGCTGGGCCGGCGACGAGTACGGCGTCCCCGTCGACTCGACGATCGAGGCCATGAAGCTCAGCGGCCGCCTCGAGGCCATGATCATCGACCCCGTCTACGAGGGGAAGTCCATGGCCGGCCTGATCGACCTCGTCTCCTCCGGCGAGATCGGCCGCGACTCGACCGTCCTCTACGCCCACCTCGGCGGCCAGCCGGCGCTCAACGCGTACGCGAGCCTCTTCCCGGGCTGAACCGCTCCACCCCGCCCGGCAGCGCCGCACCCCGACCGCCGCTCCGCACCCCTCGACCTGCCGTCGAACGGTAGGTTGCGGCGCCTTTTCGGGCGCGGGAGACGCGGCAACCTACCGCTCGGCGTCGGGGGTGCGCGAGATCACTCGATACCAGTGGTACTGAAACGGATCCTCTCGATACTCTGGGTATCGGAAGGAGCGCCATGACCGTCACACCCCGGGTCCGCCCGCTGCGCGCCGACGTCCGCGAGCAGATCGTCAGCGCGGCCGGCGTCGAGTTCGCCGAGCACGGGTACGCCGGCACCTCGGTCGCCCAGGTGGCCGCCCGTGCGGGCTACACCAAGGGCGCCGTCTACTCGAACTTCGGCGGCAAGCCGGAGCTCTTCGTCGCCGCCGTGCAGGACTACTTCGCCGAGACGGTGGTCGCGGCCGTGGCCGAGACGCTCGGCGCCGCCTCCTCGGCGCCCGCGGCGACCCGCACCCGCGCGATGGCCCACGCCCTGGCCGACAGCGTGCTGCGCGGCGAACGGTGGCCGGTGCTGCTCGCCGAGTTCCGGACCGTCGCGACGCAGCAGCCCGAGCTCGCCGACGTGTACGGCGCGCTGCGGACGACCCAGCGCGCCCAGCTGGCCGAGGCGTTGCGCAGCGCCGCCGAACAGCTGCCGTTCCGCGAGGGCCTCGACCTCGAGGTCGCCGCGGCCCTGCTGCTCACCTGCGTGCAGTCGCTCAGCGTCGAGGGCGCCGCGGCGCCCGAGGCGATGCCCCGACCGCTCGCCGAGGCGCTCTTCGCCCACGTCCTCGAGGGGATGCTCGCGTGACCGCCGCCGTCCCGCAGCCCGAGACCGAGACCGAGCCCGCATCCGTACCCGCGCCCGAGCCCGAGCCCGGACCCACCCCGCCCCCGCTGCTCGAGGCCGAGGGCCTCTCGCTCGTCGGGCCCGAGGGCCCGGTGTTCACCGACGTCTCGTTCGCCGTCGAGCCCGGTCGGGTCACGCTGCTCGTGGGCCCCGCGGGAACCGGCCGCTCGAGCCTGCTCCTCGCGCTCAGCGGCCGCATGCAGGGGACGACGGGCCTCCTGCGTCACCACGGCCGTCCCGTCCGCAGCCGGCGCGACCTGCGGAACCTCCGCCGCGCCAGCGCGGTCGCCCGGGCGGCCGAGCTCGTGGTCCCGGAGGCGCGCCTCAGCGTCGCGGAGTCCGTGGCCGAGCGCGCCCTGCTCGACGGCGTCCGGCCCGCCGCCGCCGAGCGCGCATTCGTCGCGGCCGAGGAGCTCCTCGACGTGCGCCTCGACCGCACCCTCCTCGTCGAGCAGCTCCCCGCGTACGAGGTGACCGCCCTGTGCGTCGCGCTCGCCCTCGTCCGCCCCGCCGAGCTGGTCGTGCTCGACGACCTCGACGCCGACCTCGACCTGACCGACCAGCGGCGCCTGCTCGACGCGCTCGTCCGGCTCGCCGGCGGCTCGACCGGCACCGGCGGCACCGCCGGCCCCGCGGTGGTCGCCACCTCCACCGAAGCCCGCGCCACGCACCCCGACGCCCTGCTCGTCCCCCTCGCTCCACCCCAGGAAGACCGCTGATGTCCCCGCAGAACCCGCTGTCCCACCTGCCTGTGCTCGGCCGCTTCGAGCTGCAGCGCTTCAAGGGCCGCCTCCCGCGGCTGGCGCTGGTGTTCGTGCTGATCGTGCCGCTGCTCTACGGCGCCATCTACCTCGCCGCGAACTGGGACCCCTACGGCAAGCTCGGCCGCCTGCCCGTCGCCGTGGTGAACGAGGACGCGGGCACGACGTACGGCAAGACCGACGTGCACGCCGGCGACGACTTCGTGGAGAACCTGCACGACCAGCGCACCTTCGACTACGTCGACGTGACGGCGGCCGAGGCCGACCGCGGGCTCCGCGAGGGCGACTACTACCTGGCGATCACGGTGCCGCCGGACTTCTCGCGCGACCTCGTCAGCGGCCAGGGCGACGACCCGGAGCGGGCGAAGATCATGCTGCGGCGCAACGACGCCAACGGCTTCGTCATCGGCAGCATCACCAACAGCGCGCAGAACGCCATCGCCCGCTCGGTCGACGAGTCGGCCTCCGCCAGCTACTTCGACGCGGTGTTCGCGAACCTCGCCAAGATCAGGAGCGGGCTCGCCGACGCCGCCGACGGGGCCGACCGGCTGCACGACGGCGCTTCCTCCGCGAACCAGGGCGCCGGTCGGCTGGCCGACGGCACCCGTACCGCGGCGGGCGGTGCCGACGACCTGCACGCGGGCGCCGGTCGGCTGGCGAGCGGCCTGCAGACCGCCCAGGCGGGGTCCGGGGACCTCGTCACCGGGATCGACCGGCTGCACACCGGCGCGGGTGACCTGGCCGACGGCTCGGCGCAGGTCGCCGACGGCACGCAGCAGCTGAACGACAAGGTGCAGCCCGTGCTGAAGGTCGCCGCCCGCGACCTGCCGAAGGTGGAGCAGCAGACCAAGGACACCGCGAACGCGCTCGACGACCTCGCGCAGACCGCGGCCGGGCGTACGGGGTCCATCAGCAGCGACCTCTCGACCGTCGACGCCGCGCTCGACTCGCTCGCGAAGGACAACCCGGAGCTCGCCGACGACCCGGCGTTCCAGCGGGCCCGGCAGCGCGTCGAGGACGCCTCCGGCAAGGCCGACGTCATCGCCGGCGACGTCAAGGAGGGGGCCGCGCAGGTGCACCGTGCCAACCGGCTGGTGCAGTCCGCGGGCGACCTGGCCGCTCAGGCGAGGAAGGCCAGCCGCGACCTCGACCGGCTGAACGACGGCGCCCACGACGTGGCCTCCGGCGCGAAGACGCTCGACCGCGGCTTGGGCAGCGCCGAGTCCGGCGCGCGGCGGCTCGACACCGGCATCGGGACGGCCGCGACCGGCGCGGTCCAGCTCCGCGACGGTTCCGGGTCGCTGGCCTCCGGGCTGCACGACCTCTCCGACGGGGCGGCCAGCCTCCACACCGGCCTGGGCAAGCTCGACAGCGGCTCCAAGACGCTGGCGACCCAGCTGCAGAAGGGCGAGGACCGGATCCCGTCCCCGAGCGCCGACGAGCAGAGCCGTGCGGTGCAGGTCCTGTCGTCCCCGGCCGACGTCTCGATGACCGTCGACAACGCGGCCGGCGTCTACGGCCGCGGCCTCGCGCCGCTGTTCTTCTCGATCGCGCTGTGGGTGTTCGGCATCTCCGCGTTCCTGGTCGTGCGCCCGATCTCAGGTCGTGCGCTCGCCGGGCGGGCCAGCGCCGTACGCCTCGGCCTGGCCGGCTGGGCCCCCGTCGGGGCGATCGCCGTCGCCGCGGGCTGGCTGATGCTCGGCGTGGTCTGGCTGGCCCTCGGCCTCGACCCGCAGCACCCGGCCCTGGCCATCGGGGTCGTGACGCTCGGCTCGATCGCCTTCTCCGCCTTCGCGCACCTGATGCGGACGGCCCTCGGGACGGTGGGCGCGAGCCTGCTGCTCGTCGCGCTGATCCTGCAGCTGGCCGCGGCCGGCGGGACCTACCCGGCGGCGATCCTGCCCGGCTTCTTCGCCACGATCCACCCGTTCCTGCCGATGAGCTACCTCATCGACGCCTTCCGGGTGGTGGTGTCGGGCGGCCTCGCCGCGCACCTGGCCCGCGACGTCGCGGTCCTCGTCGGCATGGCCCTCGCGGCGCTCACCCTGACCGTCGTGACGGTCGGCCGGCGGCAACGGTTCCGGGTCAAGGACCTGCACCCGCCGCTCGTCGCCCCCTGACGCGCAGCTCCTCCGCCCCTCACCTCTCCCGGAAAGTGGTCGGTCCCGGGCCCGTCTACGGCGTGTCGCAGCGCCGGAGCGACCACTTTCCGGAGAAGGGGTGGGAGGGAGTCCAGCAGGACAGGGTCAGGCGCCGCCGGCGGCCCAGGTCGCGCCGCTCTGCGGGACCCGCGACCGCGTCACCGTGAACCGCGGCGTCTGCGTGACCACCGACGTCGACCCGACCCGGGCGCGCAGCATCGGCAGGTAGGGGAGGTGGCTGTTCCAGACGGTCCACAGCTCCCCGCCGGGCCGGAGCGCGGCGCCCGCCTGGGCGAACAGCCGCGGCGTGGTCGTCCGGTCCAGCGCGGTCCCGCGGTGGAACGGCGGGTTGCACACCACGAGGTCGAGCGAGCGCGGCTCGACCGGCCCCAGCCCGTCGGCCCGCAGCGCCGTCACCCGGTCCGCGAGCCCGTTGGCCTCAGCCGTGGCCCGCGTCGAGGCGACGGCGGCGGCCGACACGTCGAACCCCTGGACCTCGGCCCGCGGCAGCGCCCGGGCGACGGCGGCGGCGAGCACGCCGTTGCCGCTGCCCAGGTCGGCCACCCGCACCGCACCCTGCGGGAGCCGGTCGAGCACCCCGAGCAGCACGCGGGTGCCCACGTCGATCCCCGTCCCCGCGAACACGCCGCCGTGCGCGCGCACCGTCAGGTCCTCGGCCGCGTGGTGCTCCTCCTGCGGCCACGCGGACGCGGTCGAGGGGCGCGACCCCGAGGCCACCAGCGCGCGCGCCTTGAACCGTCCGAGGCTGGCCCGCACCTCGCCGAAGTGCTGCCCCAGGACCTCGTTCATGCTCCGGTTGAGGTGGCGCACGAGCCCGCCCGCCAGCAGCACGACGTCCGGCTCGGCGTACGCGGCGACCGCCCCGGCCAGCTCGTCGAGCGCGGCCAGGCTCTTGGGGAGCCGTGCGACCACCAGCCGCGCTCCACGGAACACCTCCGGCTCGAGCCACCCGCCGGCCTCCAGGGCGGGCGCCGCGGCAGCGGCGACCCGCTCGTCGACGAGCGAGTCGCAGCAGAACGTGCGCACCTCGGCCAGACCCGCCACCAGCGCACCGCTGACGTCGTCGACGACCGCGGTGGGCCGGTCGGCGTACGCCTCCGCCTCGGCGAGCAGCAGGCGGTCCACGCCGTCCGGACCGCCCTCGGCGGCGTCGGCACCCTCGTCGTCGGGGTCGGGCGGCGTCGTGGTCATCCGCCCAGTGTCCCGGCTCCGAACACCCCTCGTCGGCGACCGGTCCTCCCGCAGGACGGCGCCTCTCCCCGGGGAGGGCGTGTGCGCCAGGTCATGGTGCAGGCACGAGCGAGTTAGGTTAGCCTTACAGAATGCAGACAGCCACGAGCACGCCGCGTGCGGACGCAGCGCGTCCGCAGCGCAAGCGTGTGGTGCGCCGCGCGACCGTCGTCTCGTCGGAGTGGCTGAGCCCCTCCATGGTGCGGGTCTTCTTCACGGGCCCCGACCTCGCGTGCATGCGAGAGCTGCCCTTCACCGACCACTACGTCAAGCTGCTCTTCCCGCCGGCCGGGGCGCCGTACGCCTGGCCCTTCGACCCCGAGCGGGTCCGGGCCGAGCGGGCCCCCGAGCACTGGCCGGTCACCCGGACGTACACGGTCCGCAGCTACGACGCCGCCACCAACGTGATGGCGATCGACTTCGTCGTCCACGGCGACGAGGGCCTCGCCGGTCCGTGGGCGCGCCGCGTGCGGCCGGGGGCCGAGATCGGCTTCTACGGTCCCGGCGGTGCCTTCGCACCCGACCCCGAGGCCGACGCGCACCTGCTGATCGGCGACGAGGCGGCCCTGCCCGCGATCGCGGCGAGCCTCGAGCGGCTCGACGCCCGGGCCCGGGCGCACGTGTTCATCGAGATCGAGTGCGACGACTGCTACCAGCCGGTCCCCGGCCCGGTCGGCACGACGGTCACCTGGGTCGTGCGCGGCGAGCGGCCGCACGGCGAGGCCCTGGCCGAGGCGGTCCGCGCCGCCGAGATCCCCGACGGCTGCCTGAGCATCTTCGTGCACGGCAACGCCTACATGGTCCGCGACCTGCGCCGCTTCCTGTGCCAGGAGCAGGCGCTGCAGCGCTCGGTCACGTCGATGTCGGGCTACTGGCGCCCGGGTGCGACCGAGGACCTGTGGCAGGCGACCAAGCGCGAGTTCGCGGCGACGGAGGCCGCGGCCTGACGGCTGGCCGTCCCCCGTCTGGTCGCGACCCTCAGCGGCGTCGCGCCAGGTGGAGCCGCACGGCCGCGTCCACCTCGACCTCGTCGGGCAGCTCCTCACCGATCCGCGCCAGCAGCGGCTGCCGCACGTCGGCGGGCAGCTGGAGGTAGGTCGAGAGCGTGCCCAGCAGCGCGAGGTGCTCGGCCCTCGAACGGCGCAGGCGGCGCGGCAGGTCGTGCTGCTCGACGTCGGTGAAGCGGTCGTCGGCCTCCAGCTCCGAGCCGGGCCACCACATCCCCGTCGCCGACCGGCCCTCGGTCCACAGCGACTCGTCCGGCAGCACAGTGCGGCGCACGCGCTCCACGGCCTCCTCCAGCGCCGGGTCGGCGATCTCGGTGCCCGTGCTGCCGAACAGCGCCACCGTCCCGCCCGGCCGCACCAGCGCGGCGGTCCGGTCCCAGCGGGTCGCCGGCTTCGTCCAGTGCCAGGCCGACGCCGCGTACAGCAGGTCGAAGGGCGGCCCCTCGAGCGCGAACCCCTCGAACGTGGACGTCACGACGACCACCGGCAGCCCCCGCGTCGTGCGCGCGAGCACCGCCCCCATGGCCGGGTCCGGCTCGCAGGCGGTGACGGCCGGACCGCGCCCGGCGAAGAGGCGCGTGGCCTTGCCGGTCCCCGCCCCCACCTCGAGGGCCCGTGCGACGGTCGGTCGCGCGTAGCCGAGCACGAGGTCGGCGACCGCGTCCGGGTAGCCGAGCCGGTGCTCCTCGTACGCGTCCGCCACGGTGCCGAAGACCAGTGCGCGCTCCCTCACGGGGCCCGACGCTACGCAGGCGGCGGTTACGATGCGCATCGGCCGCGCCCGGGTGGACGCGGCGCACGCGCAGGAGGACGGCCATGACGCAGCTCGGACGCTGGCGCGCCACCTACACGCCCGGCCCCTGGTTGCTCCTCTGCGGTCCCGCGGCCGCCGTCGTCCTCGAGCCGGCCGACGCGAGCTGGTCCGACCTCGTCGAGACGCTGTGGGGCGAGGTCGTGGCCGCGGACTCCATCGGCGACCTCGCCGCCCGGCTCGCCTGGTACCGCATCGACACCATGCCGAGCTTCGCCGCCTTCTTCTGGGGCCCGGACGGCATGCGCTCGCTCGTCCGCGGCGCGGTGTCGGTCGTCGACGCCGAGAGCGGCGACGTGGTCGCGACGGGGGAGGGCGTGCAGACCTGGGTCGAGACCGGCCTGGGCACGCTCCGGCAGGTCCAGGTGCAGCTGCCCACGCAGCGGCCCGAGGGCTCCTTCCCGCTGCCGCTCGTCGTCGGCGCCGTGGGCGTCTCGTCCGTGTTCCTCGACGCGACCGACGAGGCCGCGCTCACCTCGCCGCAGAGCGAGCCCGGGCCGGACGCGCAGCGCGGTGAGGAGACCGACGAGACCGAGCCCGAGACCGAGCCCGAGAGCGAGACCGACGCGACGGGTGGCGACGCGACCGAGGGCGGCGGGGCCGGCTTCGTGGCCGGCGCCGGGGACGAGGCGCCGACCGCGGCGTACGTCCCGGACCTCGTCCCGGACGACGCTCCGGAGCAGGCCGCCGACCAGCCCGACCTCACCTCCCGCACCGAGCACGAGCTCGCCGACACCCGCTGGGTGGCGGTCGCGGAGCTCCCCCTGGACGACGTCCCGGAGGCCCCGGCGTCCGAGCCGACCGTGGAGGCCGTCTTCTGCCCCTGGGGCCACCCGAACCCTCCCGGCTCGGGCCGCTGCCGCGTCTGCACCGCCCTCGTCGCCACCCAGCCGCCGCGGCGCGTGCCGGTGCCCGTCCTCGCCGTGCTGCGGGCGAGCAACGGCGAGACGGCGGAGGTGGTCGGTTCCGTGCTCATCGGCCGGGCGCCCGCACGCGACCGGGCCCGCGTGCCCGACCCGGGGCTGCTCACCGTGACGAGCCCGAGCCACGACATCAGCCGTACGCACCTCGAGGTCTTCGCCTCCGGCTGGGACGTCGGCGTGACCGACCTCCACTCGACGAACGGCACCCTCCTCGTCCTGCCGGACTCCTCGACGCGGGCGATGGGCTCGGGGGAGACCGCCGTGGTCGAGCTGGGCACCTCCGTCGAGCTGGCGGACGGCGTTTCGGTGTTGATCGACTTCCCGCAGTAGCGTGGTGCTCACCCCCCGACCAGGTCGCACCGAGAAGTACGGTGCGGCCCACGACCTGTGCGGTCCCGCGACGGACCTGCCGGAGGGAGCTCCATGGAAGCCGCACGACCACCAGCGCCGGCCCGGGACACCGGTCTGCCTCCTGGCGTCCGCGTCGGCCCGCTCGGCCAGCGGTTCCTGGCCTACGTCCTCGACTCGCTGATCCCCGCCGTCGCCGGCGTCCTCGTCGGGCTGGGGCAGGGCCGGGGCGGCGCCGGCGTCGCCCTCGTCGTCATCGGGGCGCTGGTCGCGCTCGCCTGGGCCGGCGTGTGCTGGCAGCAGCTCGCGACGCGGGCCGCGACGCCGGGCATGCGGCTGGTCAAGCTGCAGCTCGTCGGCTTCTTCGACGGCCGCCCGGTCGGCTGGGGTCGCGTGTTCGTGCGCTGGCTCGTCTTCGCCGCGCTCAGCGCGACGGGGATCGGCCTGCTGCTCCTGCTCGTCTCGCTGCTGACCAGCCCGCGCCACCAGGGCTGGCACGACCGGGCCGCCACGTCCGTCGTCATCCGCGAGCGCCCCCTCGCGCCGCGCAAGCCGGCGGGCACCCGGCGTCCTGCGGCCGCGCAGCCGTCCGGCTCGGCCGGGGGGTCCCGCCCGGAGCCGGCGGGCCAGGTCGCGCCGTCGCCCGCTCCCGTGGCGTCGCCGGTGGCCGGTGATCCCGCCGTCGGCCCCGAGCTCGCGCCGCTCGCGGCCGACCCCGCCCTCGTCGGGGGCGACCAGCAGACCCGGGCCGCCGGCACGGAGGGCGCGCGTCGCACGATCCTGCAGGGCTGGGTCGCCGAGCTCGACGACGGGCGGGAGATCCCGGTCCGCGGCCTGGTGCTGCTGGGGCGCAACCCGCAGCCGGAGGAGGGGGAGACCGACGCGGAGCTGGTCAAGCTGTCCGACGAGTCGCGCACGGTCTCCAAGACCCACCTGGCCCTCGGCGTCGACGACGCCGGGCTGTTCGTGGTCGACCGCGGGTCGACGAACGGTTCGACGATCACCGCGCCCGGGCAGACCGCCGTGCGGGCCGGTGCGTTCCACGCCGTGCCGGTGAGCGAGGGTTCCGTGGTCTCCATCGGCGACCACTGGGTGCGCATCCGCCGCGACGGCCGCTGAACCCTCCCGCCTTGGAGGGGACCGGGCCGCGCCGACGGATAGGGTCGCGCCCATGCTGCTCAGCGACCGCGACATCCGCGCCCAGGTCGAGGCCGGACGGATCGGGCTCGAGCCGTACGACGAGGGCCTGGTCCAGCCGTCGAGCATCGACGTGCGGCTCGACCGCTACTTCCGCGTCTTCGAGAACCACCGCTACCCGCACATCGACCCGGCGGAGGAACAGGCCGAGCTGACCCGGGCGGTCGAGGTCGAGGGCGACGAGCCGTTCATCCTCCACCCCGGCGAGTTCGCGCTCGGTTCGATCTACGAGGTCGTGACCCTGCCCGACGACGTCGCGGCGCGGGTGGAGGGCAAGTCGTCGCTGGGCCGGCTCGGGCTCCTCACGCACGCCACGGCCGGGTTCATCGACCCGGGCTTCTCCGGCCACGTGACGCTCGAGCTCTCCAACGTCGCCACCCTGCCGATCAAGCTCTGGCCGGGGATGAAGATCGGTCAGCTCTGCTTCTTCCGGCTCACCTCACCGGCCGAGCACCCGTACGGCTCGGCCGTCTACGGCTCCCGCTACCAGGGCCAGCGCGGCCCGACGCCGAGCCGCTCGCACCTCGGCTTCGTGCGGGGGAACCTGTAGGGAGCGCTGAACCGTCCCCCGACCCGACCACGGCGGAGGGTTCAAGCAGGATCCGCGTCCGAGCGGAGCGAGGACTGAGGACGCGCGCAATCTCCGCAGAGCCCGAAGATCTCCAGCTGGTGCTCCACCTCGGTGAAGCCGTGCTCGGCCGCGACCTGGTCGGTCCAGGTCTCGATGGCCGGGCCCTCGACCTCGACCGTCCGGCCGCAGCCGCGGCAGACGAGGTGGTGGTGGTGGCCGGTGGAGCAGCGCCGGTACGCGGTCTCGCCGTCGTCGGTCCGGATCGCGTCGAGCTGCTCGGCCTCGACCATCAGCTGCAGGGTCCGGTAGACGGTCGTCAGGCCGATGTCCTCGCCCGCGTGGCGCAGGTCGTCGTGGATCTGCGCGGCCGTGCGGAACTCCGACGTCCGGCGCAGCAGCTCGCCGACCGCGGTCCGCTGCCGGGTGGTGCGTTGCGGCGTACGAGCCATCAGGACGCCACCTCCGTGGCCAGCCGGGGTGCCCGCGGGAGTCGTCGGTCCCGTACGCCGCCCACGATCCGGCAGACCACGTAGATCAGGAAGGACAGCGTCGTCACGTACGGGCTGATCGGGATCGAGCTGCCCAGCGCCAGCAGGATGCCGCCGACCATCGACACGACGGCGAAGACGGTGGACAGCACGGGGACGAGCACGGGCGAGGCCGACAGGCGCAGGGCCGCGGCCGCCGGCGTCACGAGCACGGAGAGGACCAGCAGGGACCCGACGATCTGCACCGACACCGCGACCGCCATCCCGAGCAGCACCATGAACACGATCGACAGCGCGACCGCGGGCACCCCGCGCGCCTCGGCGACCTGCGGGTCGATGCTGACGAACATCAGCGGGCGCCAGACCAGCAGCAGCGCGACGACGACGATGCCGCAGATGACGAGCAGCGCGGTGAGCCGCGGGTTGTCCACGGCGACGATCTGGCCGGTGAGCAGGCCGAACTTGTTCGCCGCGCGGCCGGAGTAGAGCGACAGGCAGAGGATGCCGAGCCCCAGCCCGAAGGGCATGAGGACGGCGATGATCGAGTTCCGGTTGCGGGCGCGGCTGCCCAGGACGCCGATGAGCAGCGCCGCGGCCAGCGAACCCGCCAGCGAGCCCTGCACGACGCCGATGCCGAGCAGCAGCCCGGCCGCGGCGCCGGCGAAGGACAGCTCGCTGATCGCGTGCACCGCGAAGGCCAGGTCGCGCGCCATGACGAACACCCCGACCAGGCCGCCGGTCAGCCCGAGGACCGCGCCGGCGAGGACGGAGTTCCGGACGAGCGCGAGCAGCTCGCCGTACCCCTGGAAGGAGAACAGCTGCGACCAGACGTCGGCGAGGTGCATCAGTGCTCGGTCCCGTCGTGGTGGGGCGCGTGCTCGTGCCCCTCGTGGGCGTGGTCGGGCAGGCCGACCACGATGATCCGTCCGCGTGCGCGAACCACCTCGACCGGCGTCCGGTAGAGGTCGCTGAGCACCTCGGAGGTGAAGACGTCGTCCACGGAACCGACGAGCGCCTGCCCGTTGGCGAGGTAGACGACGCGGTCGACCATGTCGAGCACCGGGTTCACGTCGTGGGTGATCATCAGCACCGCGCGCCCCTGGTCGCGGCGGCTGGCGTCGATGAGGTCGCTGACCGCGCGTTGCTGGTTGAGGTCGAGCGAGATGAGCGGCTCGTCGCACAGCAGCAGCCGCGAGTCGCCGATGAGCGCCTGCCCGATCCGCAGCCGCTGCTGCTCTCCGCCCGACAGGCTGCCGATGCGCGTACGGGCGAAGGCGCGGGCGTGGACTGTGTCGAGCATCGCGTCGACGCGGCGGCGCCGGTCGGCGCTGGGCAGCGGCAGGCCGAAACGGTCGCCGTCGATGCCCAGGGCCAGGAAGTCCCGCGCGCGCAGCGGGGTGCCGCGGTCGGCGAGGTGCTGCTGGGGCACGTAGCCCACCGAGCGGTGCCCGCGCCGGACGGGTTCGCCGAGGATCTCGATCGAACCGCTGGTCAGCGGCTGCGTGCCGAGGACCGCGCGCAGCAGGCTGGTCTTGCCCGAACCGTTGGGCCCGAGGATCGCCACGAACTCGCCCGCCGGCACGTCGAGGGTCAGCCCCGACCACAGCAGGCGGTCGCCGTAGCCCAGCGCCGCGTCCCTGATCGACAGCACCGGCCGCGGCGCGGACACGTCGGCCCGCCCCGGTGCCGACGACGTCATGGCGCCCATCATCACCTGCCCGTCCCCCGCTGCCCCGGCCCCGTTCATCCCTGCAGCGCGCTCCCGACCGCGTCGAGGTTGCCCTGCATCCACCCGACGTAGTCCTTGCCCGCGGGCAGCGTCTCGGTCATCCCGACCACGGGGACGCCGTTGGCCTTGGCGGCCGCGAGCACCGCCTCGGTCTGCGGCCCGGTGGTCTGCTCGTTGTACGCGAGCAGGCCCACCTTCTTGCCGCTGAACAACGCCAGCGTCTCCTGCAGCACCCCCGCCGGCACGTCGCTGCCCTCCTCGACCGCCTCGCTGAACTGCTCCGGCGTGCGGTCCACGAGCCCGGAGGCGTCGAGCAGGTACAGGGGGACGGGCTCGGTGATGGCGACGCCGACGCCGCGGTGCGCCTCGGCGAGCGTGGCCTCGGTCTTCTCCAGCCCGTCCAGCTTGGCGGTGAAGGCCGCCGCGTTGGCGCTGAACGTCTGCGCCCGGTCCGGCGCGAGCGTCGAGAGGTCCCGGCTCAGCTGGTCGGTGAGCTTGACCATGGTCGGGAAGTCGTACCACAGGTGCTCGTTGAACTCGCCCTGCGCAGGCTTCTGGTCGTAGCCGGACACGTCGGCGACGTTCACGACGCGCGGCGTGGCGGTGGTCGCCGACAGCATCGTGCCGACGAAGTCGTCGTAGCCCCCGCCGTTCTCGACGACCAGCTGCGCCTTGGTCAGCGCGAGCTGCGTGCGCGCGTTCGCCGTGTACTCGTGCGGGTCCTGGCTCGGGTCGTCGATGATCGACGTCACCTCGACCGCGTCGCCGCCGACCGCCTTGACGATGTCGCCGTACACGTTCGTGGACGCGACGACCGCGACGGTTCCGCCGGCCGCGGAGGTTCCGGGGGCGGGGGCCGCCGCACCCGAGCAGGCCGTCAGCCCGAGGAGCAGGGCGGCGGCGGGCAGGGCGGGGACGAGCAGGCGGCGCATGGCGGTGGTGGACCTTCCGGCGGAGCAGGACGACGCGGTGGACGCTAGTGAAATTGAAAACGATTGTCAAAAGCGTACGCGGTCGGTCCAGGAGGACGCTCCTGAGCTCGTCGGAGGGCCGCGCTCCCGGAGCTCGTCGAGGGAGGAACGCTCCCTGAGCTCGTCGAAGGAGGAACGCTCCCTGAGCTCGTCGAAGGGCCACGGAGTGGTCAGTGTCTCCCCGCGGCGGCCGGCTCGCGGCTCCAGGAACAGCAGCGCCGCCACGCTCCGGAGGGCGTGGCGGCGCGGGCGTGCGGTCGAGCGAGCGCTCAGTGCTCGTCGTAGTGGTCGTCGTGCGCGGAGTGGCGGTGCCCGTCGTGGACGTAGTCGACGTGGTCGTCGTGCTGCACGGTCTCGTGGCCGCAGCCGTCGCCGTGGGCGTGGGTGTGCTCCTCGACGTGGCGGTCGTGCTCGGTGGTCTGCTGGGTCTGCTCGCTCATGGTTCTCCTCGCTCGGTCTTCGCCGCCCGTGGGGCGGGCGACCCTCCTCAGTAGACGGCGTCGTCCCCGCAGACGCAACGCGACGCTGACACCCGTTGCCGCGATGCGTCCGGCGCGAACTCCTCGCCATCTGACCACCGCTGAGGTCGTCAGATGGCGAGACGTCTCAGCGAGCGCGCTCAGCGTCCCCGACGGACCGACTCCAGCAGGAGCTGCGCCACGTCGAGGACCTCGACCGCCGGCTTGTCCGCGCCGTCGGTGCCGCCGAGCGCGTCCACCCCGTCGGTGAGCATCGTGCGGCAGAAGGGGCAGCCCGTGGCGATGGCGCCGGGGGCGGCCTCTCCTGACGGGCCCCTCGCGCCGGCGGCGGCGAGCGTCGCCACCGCCTCCGCGGAACGGTTCGCGTTGATCCGGGTGCCGAGGTCCTCCTCCATCCACATCCGCGCCCCGCCGGCGCCGCAGCAGAAGGAGTCCTTGCCGCTGCGCGGCATCTCCGCGACCGTCGTGCCCGGCAGCGCGCCGAGCAGCTCGCGCGGGGGCTCGTAGACTTGGTTGTGCCGACCCAGGTAGCAGGGGTCGTGGTAGGTGATCGTCCGCTCGCTCTCGCCCTCCGCGGGCGCCACCGGGGTGAGCCGGCCCTCGCGGACCAGCCGGTTCAGCAGCTGCGTGTGGTGCACGACCTCCATCGACAGGCCGAGCTGCGGGTACTCGTTCTTGAGCGAGTTCAGGCAGTGCGCGCAGGTGGCCACGACCTTGGTCGCCTTCGCCTCCCGCAGCGTCTCGGTGTTCTCGGCGGCGAGCTGCTGGAAGACCAGCTCGTTGCCGGCGCGCCGGGCCGGGTCGCCGGTGCAGGTCTCGCCCTTGCCGAGGACCGCGTACGAGACCCCGGCCGTCTGGAGGAGCTCGGCCACGGCCCGGGTGGTCTTCTTGGCGCGGTCGTCGTACGCCCCGGCGCAGCCCACCCAGAACAGGTAGTCGACTCCGGTCAGGTCCTCGACGTCGTCGGCGTGCGGGCCACCGACGAGCGGCACGTGGAACGGCAGCTCCTTGGCCCAGTCCATCCGCGTGCGTGGGCTCGCGTTCCAGGGGTTGCCCTTGGACTCCAGCCCCTTGAACATCCCGTTCAGCTGGCTCGGGAACTCCGACTCCATGAGCACCTGGTTGCGCCGCAGGTCGACGATGTGGTCGACGTGCTCGATGTCGACGGGGCAGGCCTGGACGCAGGCGCCGCAGCTGGTGCACGACCACAGGACGTCGGGGTCGATCACCGCGGCTGCCAGCCCGACGGACCCGTCCTGCACGCTGATCGGGTCGGGCTCGCCGTACCCCGTGGGTCCGGCCGGTCCGACCAGCGGCCGCGCGGCCTCCCGTTTGAGCGCCTCGGGCAGCGCGTCGCGCTCGGCCTCGGGCGTCAGCAGGAAGGGCGCCTTGGCGTACGCGTGGTCGCGCAGCCCCATCACGAACAGCTTGGGGGAGAGCGGCTTGTCGGTCGCCCAGGCCGGGCAGGCGTCCTGGCAGCGGCCGCACTCGGTGCACGAGGTGAGGTCGAGCAGGCCCTTCCAGGTGAAGTCCTCGATCGCCGCCGTGCCCAGGCTCGCGTCCTCGTCGAGCGCGTCGAGGTCGTCGAAGTCGACCGGCTCGCCGCCCGCGCGCACCGGCAGCAGCGCACCCAGGGCCGGGGCGCCGTCCGCGTTGCGCTTGAACCAGACGTTCGGCCACACGGTGAAGCGGTGCCACGCGACGCCCATCGTCGTGTCGAGCCCCAGCACCACGAACCAGGCCATGGAGATGACGATCTTGAGCGCGGCGAGCAGGACGACGGCGCTCTCGGCCGTGCCCGTCGCGATCCCCGCGGGCAGCAGGAACCAGGTCAGCGGGAAGTCCCAGCGGGTCGTGCCGGCCAGCAGCTGCGCCTCGAGCGCGCGCAGCAGCAGGACGCAGACGACGATCCCGAGGATGGTCAGCTCGACGTAGAGGCCCTTGCCCCCGTGCGAGCCGAAGAAGCGCGACGCCCGCCCCCGGCCGCGCTGCGAGGCCCGCACCCAGATCAGGTACGCGATCGCCGCCAGTCCGGCCCAGGCGATGAGCTCGGCGGCCCACTCGTACGCCTTCCAGTGCCCGATGACGGGCAGCACGAAGCGCGGGTCGAACAGCTGCCCGTACGCGGTGACGAGGGTGAAGAACAGCGCCCCGAAGGCGACGAAGACGAGCCAGTGCGCCGCGCCGACCCACGGCCGCTGCAGCATCCGCGTGTGCCCGAGGGTCTCGACCAGCATGGTGCGCCAGCGCCGGGCGGGGGAGTCGCTGCGGTGCGCCGGCCCTCCGAGGGACACGACCCGCACGATCGTGCGCACCGCCCGGACGAAGAGCGCCACCCCGACCACCGAGATGGCCAGCGCGAGGACGCGCGCCACCTGGACCGCCACGTCAGCCATGCCGGGATGTTACTCGCGAGTAACTTCCCGGGCGGGCTCCGTGCCCGCAACGGTCGTCGCGTCGCCTGCGAGCATCGACCGGTGACGCCCGAGCCCTGCCCGATCTGCGCCAAGCACCGCGGCGACGGGCCGCTGGTCGGCCCGGTCCTCCACGAGGACCGCCTGGTGGTGGCCTCGCTGCGCGCCGACGGCCCGCCCGGGTACGCCTTCGTCGAGACGCGGCGCCACGTGGGCGGGCTCGAGGACCTCACCCCCGACGAAGCCGCGGCCCTCGGGCGCACGACGAGCGGGCTGGCGCGCGCCCTCGCCGCCGTGCTCCCCGTCGAGCGGGTGCACACCTTCGTCGCCGGCCTCGGTGTGGACCACCTCCACCAGCACGTCTACGTGCGCCCCCGCGGCACGCCGGCCGACGTCCCCTGGTGGCCGCCGGCGCCGAGCGCGCTCGCGCTCGACGCCAGCACGCTCGCCGTCCGGCTCCGGGCCCAGCTGTCCTGAGCGCGTCCCGCCGATCCTGCTCAGCGGGTGACGCGGACCCGCAGCTCGTCGCTGGACGCACCCGTCGCCGACTCCGAGCCGGTCGCGCGCAGGCGGTAGACCGAGGTGCCGCGCTTCTTCTCGCGGGGGAACCGGACGGTCGCGTCGCCGTCCGCGTCGGGGGTCACGGTGGAGACCGTGCTCCAGCCACCGGCGGCGGTGCGCTTCTGCAGCACCACCGGGTCGGCCCCGGCCTGGTCGACCGTCACCGCGTCGGCCTTGGCCGAACGGCCCACCTGCACGGTCGTCTGCGTGCGCCAGCCGTCGATGCTGGTGACCCCGACGGGAGCGCCGACGTCGCCGACGACGCAGTCGACGTCGCCGCGCCAGTGGTAGTTCGTGCCGCCGACCTGCACCCACTCGACGGTCCAGGTCCGCGCGTCGACCGGCCACTGCGGGTGCTGGGCGAAGACGAAGCCGACGGTGCCCGTCCAGGTGCCGTCGTTGCGGTGGAAGTTCAGGGTGCGCGTCCCGGCGTCGGTCGCGATGCGGACGTTGACGTCGTTCGCCTGGTCCGCGGGGATGTCGCCCGGGTAGGGCACCGTTAGGCCGGAGCACGACGGGTCCGGGTAGGTCCAGTCCCAGTCGAAGCCGCGAGGCCCGCCGACGGGCGGGTTCGCGGGCGTGCTCGGGATCTCCGGCTCGTCCGGCGTCTCGGGCTGGGTGGTCGGGGTCTTCGTGGGAGTCGTCGTCGGGGTCGTGGGAGTCGTGGGCTGGGTCGTGGGGGTGGTCGGCTGCGTGGTCGGCTGCTGCGTGGGCTGGCTGGTCGGCTGCTGGGTGGTCGGCTGGGTCGCGACCGCGCCGTACACGAGCGAGTAGTGCGTGAGGTTGCCGCCGTCGCGGTGCTTCAGCACGACGCTGGTGACGGGCGCGTCGAGGGCGACCTGGTACGGGGCGCCGGTGGTGCCGCGCAGGCCGGCCGACTTGAGGCAGTAGCCGACGATCGTCCTGCCCGCCGGTGCGGTCACGGTGATCTGGTCCTGGTGGCCGGGCACGACCACGCGGCCGCTGTCCAGGACGGGGCAGTCGCCGACCGACGCGGCCTGGGCCGGGACGGTGAGCCCGGCGAACGTGGGCAGGAGGGCGAGGGCGCCGGCCGCGAGCGCGAGGGCGGTGGTGCGGACGCGGGGGGTTCGGGGGCTGGTCATGGGCACGAGCATCGGGCGCGAGCGGGGGCCTGGGCCGGCGCTTGCGCGTCTCCTGGGGTCTGCGCTGCTGATTCTTGAGGATCACCTGAGGATTGATGCCTCAATCACCAGAATTCCGGCCCCCCTCGGGGCTGGCCATCGGGTGAGCCTCCTCCGCCGGCTTCGGAGGGCGGCCCTCGCGGGAGCCGCCGCTCGAGCGCCGGGAAGCAGGGGCGTGGGAGCGGGGCCACGCCGAGGAAGGCAGTCGGAAATGTCGGTGGCCCCCGTTACTGTCGTGGGCGACATGTACGGGTAGGGCGAGTCGACGTTCGGTGGGGTCAGCGTGATCGAGTTCGAGTCCGTGAGCAAGACGTTCCCCGGGGGCACGCACGCCGTCCAGGACCTGAGCCTGACCATCCCGTCGGACCAGATCACGGTCATCGTGGGTCCCTCGGGCTGCGGCAAGACGACGACGCTGCGGATGATCAACCGCATGCTCGAGCCGTCCAGCGGGCGCATCGTCTGGGACGGCAAGCCGCTCAAGAGCCAGCGCAAGACCACGCTGCGTCGCCAGATGGGCTACGTCATCCAGAGCGGCGGGCTGTTCCCGCACCGCACTGTGGTGGAGAACATCGGCACCGTCCCGGGCCTGCTCGGCTGGGACAAGACCAAGACCCGCAAGCGGTCGATGGAGCTGCTCGCCAGCGTCGGTCTCGACCGCGGCATGGCCGAGCGCTTCCCCGCGCAGCTCTCGGGCGGGCAGCAGCAGCGCGTCGGGGTCGCCCGCGCGCTCGCCGCCGACCCGCTGGTCATGCTGATGGACGAGCCCTTCTCGGCCGTCGACCCCGTGGTGCGGACCGACCTGCACGAGTTCTTCCTGTCGCTCCAGCGCCAGATCAGCAAGACGATCGTGCTGATCACCCACGACATCGACGAGGCGATCAAGCTCGGCGACCAGGTGGCGATCCTGCGCGTGGGCGGTCGCCTCGCCCAGGCCGGGCCGCCGCAGCAGCTCCTCGACGAGCCGGCCGACGCGTTCGTCGAGGGGTTCGTCGGACGGGACCGCGGCTACCGCTCCCTGTCCTTCCTGCCGGCGGCCGGCCTGCACCTCGGCGAGGTCACCGTCATCCGCGAGGCGGCGTCGGGCGGCGGCGACGGGCCGACGCTCGTCCTCGACGGCGACGCCCGTCCCGTCGGCTGGGTCGACGAGAGCCGCGCCGGCCTCGTGCACCCGATCGGCGCGACCTTCGTGCGCGAGGAGGACACGCTGCGGGCAGCCCTCGACTCCGCGCTCACCTCGCCGTACGCGATCGCGGTCGCCGTCGAGCCGGAGACGGGCCGCTACGCCGGCGTCGTCACCGCTGACGAGATCCTCGACCAGGTCCGCGACCGCCGCAGCGGGAGCCCGGAGTCGATCACGGTCCAGGCCGCCGAGGCCCGCGAGGAGCAGTCCCTGGAGGCGCAGTCCGCGGTCTCCACCGCGTACGCCCAGCTCGACGACCAGGACCCTTCCGGCTCCGGGAGCCCGCAGGACCAGCCGACCCGCGACGACGAGGGCGACGCGGACGACGAGGCGGCCGTGGCCGACGACGCGCCGGGCGAGCCGTCCGACGCGGCCGGGGCGGACGCGGACGTCGAGCGGGAGCTCGGGCCGGGCGGCGCGAGCGTCGTGGAGCCGGACGTCAGGGACGGCCGGGTCGACGCCGGCGAGGAGGACCAGCCCACGCAGGTCCGGGAGGCGGTCCGGGACGAGACGCCCCCTGCCGACGCACCTCCGGCCGACGACCAGCCGACGACGGTCCGCGGACCGGCCGCTGAGCAGGGCGCGCCCGAGGAGCGGCGGTCCGGGCTCTACCGGACGCCGCGCTCGCTGCCGCACGACCCGGAGCCGCGCGGATGAACCTCGACTGGGCCTGGATCACCCGCAACGCCGGGATGATCGGCAACCTCACGGCGCAGCACGCAGTCCTCGCGGTGCTGCCCGTCGTCGCCGCGCTCGTTCTGTCGATCCCGCTCGGCTTCCTCGTCTACCGGACCGGCCGGGCCGCGAACGCGATTCTCGCCGTGCTCGGGATCGTCTACTCCATCCCCTCGCTGGCGCTGTTCGTCGCGCTGCCGGTCGTGCTCGGCACCTCGATCCTCAGCCCGGTGAACATCGCCGTCGCCCTGACCATCTACTCCGTCGCCCTGCTGGTGCGCAGCGTGGTCGACGGGTTGCGCTCGGTGCCGTCGGCGGTCAAGCAGTCGGCGTCGGCGGTCGGCTTCGGGTGGTTCGCGCGCCTGGTGAAGGTGGAACTGCCGCTCGCCATGCCCGTGGTGTTCGCGGGCCTGCGGGTCGTCACCGTCTCCAACATCGCCCTGGTCAGCGTGGCCGTCGTCGTCGGCGGCGGGGCGCTCGGCCAGCTCTTCGACACCGGCTTCAACCGGAACTTCTTCACGCCGATCATCGTGGCGCTCGTGCTCACGCTGCTGCTGGCGCTCATCGCCGACGCGATCATCCTGCTCGTCCAACGGGGCACGCTGCCCTGGGCCCGGAGGCGGCGCACCGCATGAACTACTTCTCCTACCTCCTCGACGCCAGCAAGTGGAGCGGCGACGGCGGCACGGGCACGCTGCTCCTGCAGCACCTGGCCTACACCGCGGCCGCGGTCGTCATCGGTGCCGTGATCGCCATCCCGCTCGGCATCCTCATCGGCCACACCGGTCGCGGGGGCTTCCTCGTCATCGGCATCAGCAACGCGGCGCGGGCGATCCCGTCGATCGGCCTCCTCGTGCTCGTCGTGCTCCTGACCAGCACCGGCTTCGGACCGACGGTCCTGGTGCTCGCCGTCCTCGCCCTGCCGGCCATCCTGACGGCCACCGCCGCCGGGGTGGCGGGGGCCGACCCCGACGCCGTGTACGCGGCCCGCGCGCTCGGCATGACGGGCGGGCAGATCGTGGGCCGCGTGGAGTGGCCGCTCGCCGTGCCGCTGGTCATCTCGGGCATCCGCAGCGCGACGCTGCAGGTGGTCGCGACCGCGACCGTCGCCGCCTTCGCCGCCGGGGGAGGCCTCGGTCAGCTGCTGATCAGCGGGCAGCGCAGCCGCGACTACCCGCAGATGTTCGCCGGGGCGGTGCTCGTCGCCGCCCTCGCGATCCTGCTCGACCTGCTCATCGGCGGGATCGGGCTCGTGGCCGCCCGGCGGGCCCGGCCCCGCCGCTCACCCCGGAACAAGACCGCGGCGTCCGCGGTTGCCGCGCGTGCGTGACCCAGCCCGTCGGTGGGGAACTCACCCTGCCCCGAGACACGGAGACCAGTCCATGACCGTCAAGCGATCGTTGGCCGCCCTCGGCCTGACCATCACGACGCTCGTCCTCGCCGCGTGCGGCGGCGGCAGCGCCAACCCCCTCGGCAGCTCAGCACCTCCCTCGGGCGGTGCGAGCAGCGGCGGCGGTGCCCCCATCGTCGTCGGCTCGGCGAACTTCACCGAGTCCCAGGTCCTCGGCGAGGTCTACGCCCAGGCGCTCAAGGCCAAGGGCCTGGACGCGTCGACGAAGCCGAACATCGGCTCCCGCGAGGTCTACATCAAGGCCCTCGAGGACAACTCGATCCAGGTCGTGCCCGAGTACACCGGCAACCTGCTGCTCTACATCGACAAGAGCTCGACCGCCACCACGCAGGACGAGCTCGCGTCGGCCCTGCCGAAGGCGCTGCAGGCGAACAACCTCAAGATCGGCGAGATCTCCAAGGCCGCCGACCAGGACGTCTACGTGGTGACCAAGGACTTCTCGGCCAAGAACAACCTCACCTCGCTGGCCGACCTCAAGAACGTCTCGGCGAACATGGTGCTCGGCGGCCCGTCCGAGCTGGCCCAGCGCCCGTACGGCCCCGAGGGTCTCAAGGGCGTCTACGGCGCGACGCTCAAGCAGTTCAAGCCGTACGACTCGCCCGCGGTCAAGACCAAGGACATGCTCGACGGCAAGATCCAGCTCGGCGAGTACTTCACCACCGACAGCGCCATCGCCGACAACGGCTTCGTCCCGCTGGCCGACCCGCAGTCGATGATCCTGCCGCAGAACGTCGTGCCCCTCATGCGCGGCGACGTCGCCGACAACCCGCAGGTCAAGGCCGCGCTCGACCCGGTCCAGGCCGCGCTCACGACCGAGGAGCTGACCGCGCTCAACAAGCAGGTCGACGTCGGCCGCGAGGACCCCGACCAGGTCGCGGCCGCGTGGCTGAAGAGCAAGGGCCTCGCCTGACCTGACCCTGCTCGACCCCGCTCCACCTCGACGCCCTCGGTGCCCCTGGCACCGGGGGCGTCGTCGTCCGCGGGCCCCTCCACCTGCGCCGAGCGGTAGGTTGCCGCGCCTGATCGGGCGCAAAGAGCGCCGCAACCTACCGCTCGGCGGGAGTTCGGGAGGGTCCTCAGGACCGCTGGTCGACGGTGAACCGCTCCAGGTGCGTCCACGGACCGCCGTCGTAGCGCCACAGGTCGAAGCCCTCCGCCTCGACGTCGGACGGGCGGAACGTCGCCCGCAGCGTCTCGACCGTCTCCCGCGCGACGCTCGCGTCGACCTTGTTCTGCACGGTCACGTGCGCGCGCAGCGCCTGGGAGTCCTGCCGCGTGAGCCACGGCGCCCACGCCTCCTGCAGGGCCCGGTGCCGGCGGGCGAGCTCCGGGCTGTCCACCGCGTACGCCGCCCCGCGGCCGAGGCTCATGACGCCGCTGACGCGCAACGGCAGCGGGCCACGACCGGCCGCGTCGGCCAGGTCGGCCCGGACCCGCCCCTCGTGCTCACCAGGCACGGCGTGGAAGAGGGTCAGGTGCGCCCCGACCGCGGTCCGGCCAGCCGGGAACCACCGCCGCCGCAGCGCGTCGAGCTCGGCCTGCACGTCGTCCGGCAGCGCGAGCGTGACGACGAGGGGCGCGACGGGCCCCTCGCCGCCCACGCGGCGTGGACCGGTCAGGGGAGGTAGTAGGTCGGGTTGGGCAGCTTGACCGCCCGGTCGGCGTAGCCGCCGAGCAGGTCGGAGTACTGGTCGCCGTAGTTCGCGACGACCGTGTAGCCGAGGTCGTCCTCGATGTGCGCGCGCGTCTTGGACTTGTACTCGATCGTCGTGCAGGTCGAGCCGGCCGCGCAGCCGGAGACCCACGCCGGGTACGGCGACCCGCTCACCGGCTTGGTGAAGAAGCGGTCGGCCACGAAGGCGTCGGCCGGGTAGCCCACCTTGACCAGGTTCTTGATCGTCGCAGCCTTCTGGCCGTCGTTGCGACCGGTCAGACCGAAGATCGTGAAGCCCGCCTTCTCGGCCGCCTTCACGTAGGACACCATCGCCGGCGTCGCCGGGAACCGCTCGTCCTGCACCCACTCGTCCTGGAGCTTGGGGTCGAACGTGAAGTGCATGTCGTGCACCTCCATGTCGTACGTGAACAGCGTCGTGTCGTCGGTGTCGAAGACCAGAGCCGGCTTCTCGCCCCGGGCCACCGCGGCGCGGTAGCGGGCCTTCAGGGCCTTGCGCTGCTTCTTCGCGATCTTCTTGAGCTCGCTGATGTAGGGCGAGCGGGTCTTGCTGGCGATGCCCGTGCCGGGGTCGCCGTAGTAGACCGCGATCGTCTTCTTGACCGAGTCGATGTTCGGGATGCCCTCGCCGCCGACGTACTGGCCGCTGGAGCCGTCGGGCGCCATGGTGAAGTGCGTGCGGGGGCTGAGCTTCTTCTGCGTCTTCCCGGGCAGGTCGGGCGACGGCAGGTAGTAGGTCGGGTTGGGCAGCTTGACCGTGTGGTCGGCGTACCCGCCCTGCAGGTCGCTCCACTGGTCGCCGTAGTTGGCGACGATGGTCAGGCCCCGCTTGCGCTCCAGGTAGCGACGGGTGCCGGCCTTGTACTCGACGGTCGTGCACGCCTTCACGTCGACGCAGCGGATGTACGAGGGCTTGGTGCCCTGCCACTTGGTGTAGAAGTTCTTCGCCGTGAACGCGGTGTAGCCGACCTTGCGGAGGTTGGCCAGGGTCAGGTCCTCCTGGCCGGCCGACCGGCCGGTCAACCCGATGATCGTGTAGCCGATCTTGGCCGCACGGTTGACGTAGGCGACCATCGCCGGCGTCGCGGCGAAGCGCTGGTCGTCGATCCACTGCTGCTGGATCTTGGGGTCGAAGGTGAAGTGCATGGCACTCGCCTCCATGTCGTAGGTGAAGAGCGTGGTGTCGTCGGTGTCGAAGACGAGCGTCGGCTTCTGGTGGTGCTTCCTGGCCTGGTCGTAGCGCTTCTGCAGCGTCGCGTCCTGGCGGCGCACGATGGCGCGCATCTCGGAGATGTAGGGCGACGTGGTCTTGCTGGCGATGCCCGTGCCCGGGTCGCCGTAGTAGGTGGCGATCGTCTTCTTGACCGAGTCGATGTTCGGGATGCCCTCGCCGCCCTGCGTACGACCGCTCGACCCGTCCGGCTTCATGGTGAAGTGCGTCCGCGGGGCGAGCACCGCCCGGGCGGACGAGGCCGAGCGGGCGGCGACGTCGACCGCCGCGCTGGCCGGCGCGGCCGGGGTGACAGGCTGTGCGCCGGCCGGCGGGGCCACCAGCGCGGCGAGCACCGCGGTGGCGAGACCGGCGGCGAGCACCGAGGGACGGATCTGCGGCACGAGGGACCTCCGAGGTACGGGGTGGGCGAGCAGACCGTACGCCCGGCTATGGACCCGGCGCCAGCGGCACATCCGCAGGGGTCTTGTGGATGGGCTGGTCCGGGCGCATGCTCTCGACCATGACGACCAGCGAGCGGGCCCGACCGGCCGAGGCGCTCCGTGCGGCCTGGTCGCGGTTCCGGGCCACGCTGCCGGTCCCGCCCGCGCCGCCCTACGTCGTGCCGCAGGACGACCCGGGCGTCGCCTGGTCGCGCCGGCTCGACCGGGTGCGTGCCGCCCTGGAGCAGGCCCGGACCGACCTCGTCGAGCACGGCTGGGCGCAGCGGGCGTGGTTCAGCGTGGGCGCCGACGGCGGGACCGTCCGGCTCGCGACGTCGGCGGAGGCCTTCGCGCTGGTCCGCCCGACCGGCACCGTGGCCGGGGCCTGCCTGGTCGGCGCGATGCTGCGGCGCGCCGAGGACCCCGACCGCGCCACGACCCACGACGACGTGTGGGGTGCGGTCGACGAGCTCTACGAGGCGCTGCACGAGCGGATGGGGCACGGTTCGCTCCCGCCCGGCCGCGTCGACGCCCACCACCGCCGCCAGGCCAAGCTCCGCGTCCTCACGGCCTGGAACGACGCCCCGACCACCACCCGCGCCGACGTCCTCGACCTCCTCGACCGCGCCGTCAGCCGTACGGTCGTCGGCGCCTGCCGCTGACGTTCCGCTGAGCTCGTCGAAGGGCAGGAACGCTCCCTGAGCCTGTCGAAGGGCCCGAGAACGCTCCCTGAGCCTGTCGAAGGGCCCGGAACGGGTTGGCGTACTCCCAGCGAGCAGAGCCCACCTCGTCGAGGCCCTTCGACGAGCTCAGGGAGCGTTCTGCCGAGCCCTCAGCCCGTACGCCCCGCGTCGGCCTTGGCCTGGAGCGCCCGGATGTGCTGCTCGGCGAGGTCCATGAACGCGCGCGTCGCCGGGCTCAGCGACCCGCCCGGTCGCGTGACGAAGGCGAAGTGCTCCTCGAACACGGGCTCGAGGCGGACCCAGCGCAGGTTCGCGGGGAAGCCGGACCACTGCGTGACGAGGTAGGACACCAGCGAGTCGCCGACCCCGTAGGCGGCCAGCTCGACGGCCGCGGTCTGGAACTCGACCTCGACGGAGGGGTGCAGCGCGACGCCGGCGCGCTGGGCGCGCTCGGTGAGGCTGCGGCGCAGCGGGTCGTCGCGCGTCCACCGTGCCTCGGACAGGATCAGCCGACGGGTGCTGAGCTGCTCGACGTCGACCGGGGCCGCGGTCCGCGAGGGTTCCGCGCTCACGTACACGACGGTGTCGGTGAGGACCGGCCGGCTGACCCACAGGCCGCGGTCGTCGATGGGCAGCTGCACGAGCCCGGCCTCGAGGTCGCCGGAGCGGACGGCGTCGGCGACCTCGGAGGAGTTGAGGCCCTGGACGCGGATGGACACGTCGGGGTGCCGCCGGCCGAACTCGGCGGTCAGGGCGGGCAGCAGGTAGAGGTGGGCGCTGCTGAACGTGCCGAACGACACCGTCCCGCCGGCCAGCTCGCGGACGTCCCGCACGGCCGCGGTGAGGTCCTCGACGTCGCGCAGCACCTTCTCGGCCCAGGGCACGAGCATCCGGCCGGCGTCGGTCAGCTGGAGCTGGCGGTTGGTGCGGATGAACAGGGTGACGCCGAGGGTCGTCTCCAGGCGCCGCACCTGGTCCGACAGGCTCGGCTGGGCGATGTAGAGCGTGTGCGCGGCGGCGGCGAAGGAGCGGTGCTCGACCGCCGCGAGGAAGTAGACGAGCTGCTGCAGGCTCGGCCTGCCCGCCGCCACCGTCCTCCTCCCGTCGCCGCGCCGGGCCGTCAGCGGGCGAGGAAGCCGCCGTCGACGACGAGCTCGGTGCCCGTCACGAAGGACGCGTCGGGGGAGAGCAGGAAGGCCACGGCGGCGGACAGCTCGGAGACGTGCGCGCGGCGGCCGAGCGGGGTGTCGGGGACGACCCCGCCCTCCTTCTCGTGCTCGTTCATCGGGGTGCTGACCCCGCCGGGCACGAGGGTGTTGACCCGGATCTTGTCGGGTGCGAGCTCGAGCGCCGCGACCTTGGTCAGGGCGGTGAGCGCGCCCTTGCTGGCGCAGTAGGCCGCGTAGCCGGGGGCCCCGACCGCGCCGAAGATCGACGCGACGTTGACGACGGCCGGACGGCTGCTGCGGCGCAGCAGCGGGAGTGCGGCCTGCAGCCCGAGCAGGGCGCCGGTGACGTTGACCGCGAGCAGCCCGTTCCAGGCCTCGAGGGTCTCCTCGGCGAGGGGGTTCACGTGGATGATCCCGGCGTTGTTGACGAGCCCGTCGAGGCGGCCGTGCGCGGTCTCGATCTCCGCGGCCACGGCGGCCCACGCCTCGGGGCTGGTGACGTCGAGGTGGCGGTAGCGCACGTCGAGGCCGTCGCCCTCGAGCCGGGCCGCGAGCGCCGCGCCGTCCTCGTCGAGCACGTCGCAGGCCCAGACCGTCGCGCCCTCGCAGGCCAGCCGCTGGGCGTGCGAGGCGCCCTGGCCCCGGGCGCCCCCGGTGACGAGGACGACGTGGCCCTCGAGTCGCTGCGCGCGGACGTCGGTGAGGGCGTGGGAGGCGGGCACGCGCGTAGCGTACGGGTGTCCGCCCTGGTCAAAGCAGGGGTGCGGTGCGATCGACCGGGCGAGGCGTCAGGACGGTTCGGCCGGCGCGTCCCCGGAATCGTGCTCGTCGCGCTCGGCCCACTCCAGCAGGGTGTCGAGCGCATACGGGTGGTCGTCGATGTCGGCGTGCAGGTCGCCGATGCGGGCGTAGCGCTCCGGCATGGTGGCGATGGTGAAGTCGTGCGGGTCGACGTCGGCGACCTCGTCCCAGGTGACCGGCGCGGACACGAGCCCCTCGGGCGTGCCGCGCACGGAGTAGGCGCTGGCGATCGTGTGGTCGCGGGCGTTCTGGTTGTAGTCGACGAAGATCGCGCCGGGGTCGCGGTCCTTGCGCCACCACGTCGTGTCGACCCCGCCCGCGCTGCGCCGCTCGACCTCCCGCGCGAACGCCCACGCCGCGCGCCGGACGTCGGCGAAGCCGTGGTCGGGGTGGATCCGGACGTACACGTGGAGCCCCTTGCCGCCCGAGGTCTTCGGGTAGCCGACCGCCCCGAGCTCGGCGAGCAGCTCGCGCACGATCCCGGCCGTCTCCTGCACGTCCGCGAACGTCGCCAGCGGCATCGGGTCGAGGTCGATGCGCCACTCGTCGGGCGACTCGACGTCGTCGCGCCGCGAGTTCCAGGGGTGGAACTCGACCGTGGACATCTGCACGGCCCAGACCACGTCGGCGACGTGGTCGACGCACAGCTCGTCGGCGTCACGGTCGTAGCGAGGGAAGTGCACGCGCACGGTCTGCACCCACGGCGGCGCCCCCTTGGGCAGCCGCTTCTGGTGGACCTTCTCGCCGTCGACCCCGTCGGGGAAGCGGTGCAGCATGCACGGGCGGTGCCGCAGCGCGTTGACGATCCCGTCGCCCACCGAGAGGTAGTAGTGCGCCAGGTCGAGCTTGGTCTCCCCGCGCGCGGAGAAGTAGACGCGACGGGGGTTGCTGATCGAGACCGTACGGCCGTCGACGTCGAGCTCCACGCGTTCGGTGGCCACGGGTGGAGCCTAGGCGGCGGCCCGGTCGGGCTCGCGGCGCGTCGCCGGCTCCGCCATCAGGGCGTGCAGCGTCAGGAACCGCACGCACGTCGCGATGCCCTGCGCCACGACGAGCACCGCCACCTCCGCGGCGCGGCCGGCACCCGGGTCGAGGTGGTGCAGCAGCCAGAGCGCCCCCGCCGAGAGGCCGAGCCCGAAGGCGAACGCGGCCAGCCCGCCCAGCTGGTGGCCCAGGGCGCCCTTCGAACCGCGGAGGCCGAAGGTGAGGCGCCGGTTGGTCGCGGTGTTGGCGACCTGCGTGGTCACGAGGGCGACGACGTTCGCGACCTGCGCCCCGACGAGGGTGCGGAGCAGGAGGTAGAGCAGCAGGTACGCCGCCGCGCTCGCCGCGCCGATCACCGCGAAGCGGACCAGCTGGCGGGACGTCGGACGGGTACGCACGAGGACCATCCTCGCTGCCACCACGACAACGGGTGAGTTCTTGCACCATGGTGGTGCAGGAACCCACCCGTTGTCGTCGCGGCGACGGCTCAGCGGCGGTGCGCCATCAGCTGCCGCAGCGCGAGGAACCGCACCAGCGTCGAGATCGCGTTCGCGAGGACGAGGACGGCGACCTCGAGCACGCGGTTCGGCTCGGGGGACAGCGTGTGCAGCGCCCACAGCGACCCGCTCGTCAGCCCCAGCCCCACGCCGAAGGCGATGAGGCCGCCCGCGTGGTGGCGCAGGGCGCCGTCGCTGCCCCGGACGCCGAACGTGACCCGACGGTTCGCGGCGGTGTTGGCGACGGCGGTCACGAGCAGCGCGACCAGGTTCGCGGCCTGGGGGCCGGTCCAGTCGCGCAGGGCGAGGTAGAGCACGAAGTAGGCGAGCGTGCTCAGCACCCCGACCCCGCCGAAGCGCAGCAGCTGGCCGAACATCCCGCGCGGCACCCCGGGCACCGCGGACGGCACCTCGGCGTCGCGGCCGAGCTCGGCCCGCAGCCGCGCCACCGGGATCCGGCCGCGGGCGAAGCCGCGGAGCAGCCGGACCACCCCGTGGAGGTCCTCCTTGGCGGTGGCGACGACGTCCACCCGGCTGTCGGGGTCGTCCACCCAGTCGACGGGCACCTCGTGGATCCGCAGCCCGGCCCGCTGCGCCAGGACGAGCAGCTCGGTGTCGAAGAACCAGTTCACGTCCTCGACGAGCGGGAGCAGGTCGCGGGCGACGTCGGCCCGGATCGCCTTGAACCCGCACTGCGCGTCGGAGAAGGACACCGACAGCGTCCCGCGCAGCAGCAGGTTGTAGGTGCGGGAGATGATCTCGCGCTTCGGCCCGCGCACGACCCGGCTGGAGCGCGCCAGCCGGGTCCCGATGGCGAGGTCGGAGTGGCCGGAGATGAGCGGCGCCACGAGGGGCAGGAGCGCGCGGAGGTCGGTGGACAGGTCGACGTCCATGTACGCCAGGACGGCTGCGTCGGACGCCGACCAGACCGCCTTGAGCGCGCGGCCCCGGCCCTTGGCGTCGAGGTGCACCGCCCGTACGTGCTCGAGCTCGGCGGCGAGGGCCTGGGCCTCCGCCCACGTCGCGTCGGTGCTGGCGTTGTCGGCGATCGTGATGCGGAACCCGTACGGCAGCTCGGCGGCGAGGAAGGCGTGCAGCCTGCTCACCGAGGGGCGCAGGTCGGTCTCCTCGTTGAAGACGGGGACGACCACGTCCACGACGACCTCGGTGGGCCGGTGGCCCTCGGCGGACCGGGACGGGAGGGGACGGATGGCCGCGGTGCGGCCGTCGACGAGCAGGTCGCTCATGGGTGTCTGCTTCCTGGGCATGGCGAGCGGGGCGGGAGTCGGTGCCGCTGACGGCTCAGGAGGCGGGCTTGGTGAGGTCGTAGACGGTGACCCCGCCGACCGTCGTGGCCGTGTAGTGCTCCGAGACCCAGGTGGAGATCTCCGCGGAGGTCCCGCGGTCGCGGCCGCCGCCCATGCCGCCGCCGGCGACGAAGTAGTGGACGTCTCCGGCCGCGACGTACGCCTGGAACTGCGCGAGGGTCGGGCTCGGGTCGCTGCCGGTGAAGCCGCCGATGGCCATCACCGGGCTGCCGCTCGCCAGCTGGTAGGTCGCCGCGCCCTGCGAGCCGATGGTGGCGGCGGCCCAGCGGTAGGACCCCGCGTCGTCCTGCAGCAGCTGGACGAGCTCGGTGCTGGCCGTGCCGCCCTCCGGGCCACCGCGGCCCGGCGCCTGCCCCTGCGTCGGCGCCTGGCCCGGTGCCTGGCCCTGCGGGAGAGTCCCGTCCGGGCGCTGCCCGTCGCGGGGGAAGCGGCCGTCCGCGCGGGCGCCGCCGAAGCCGTTCTCGGAACGCACGGGTCCGGCCGTGACGATCGAGCCGGTGTGCGGGGTGGCGACCGTGTTGAGCGTGTACGCCGTCGGCCCCGTCACCGCTCCGGCGAGCGCGACGGCCAGGACCACGCCGGAGACGGCCCGGGGGAGCCGGTGCGCCAGCAGGAGCCCGGCGGCGGCGAGGACGCCGACCACGAGCACCGGCCAGCGCAGCGCCTCGTAGACCCCGGTCGCCCGACCGAGCAGCACGAAGGCCCACACGGCGCTCAGCGCCGTCGCCGCGGTCAGGCCGCTCCGGCCGAGCCAGGTGTGCCGGCGACCCCAGAGGACGCTGCCGCCGACGGCGACCCCGGCCGCGATCGCCGGGGCCAGCGCCACGACGTAGTAGTCGTGGTAGGTCCCCTCCATCAGCGAGAAGGTCAGCCCCGTCACCACCGTCCAGGCGGTCCACAGCACCAGGGCGGCGCGGGTGCCGTCGGTGCGCGGCAGGCGACCGAGCGCGATCGCCGCGACGACCGCCAGCAGCAGCGCGGCCGGCAGCAGCCAGGTGACCATGCCGGCGGAGACCTGGTCGAAGAGCCGGGTGATGCCCGCCGACCCGCCGAACCCGCCCCCGCCGCCGAACCCGCCGGCCTGGCTCGTGGAGCCCGAGACGCTGACCGAGCGCCCGAAGATCCGGGCCAGCCCGTTGTAGCCGACGACGAGGTCGAGGACCGAGTCGTTCGTCGAACCGCCGACGTACGGGCGCCACGACGCGGGGACGAGCTCGACCACGGCGACCCACCAGCCGAGCGAGACGACCATGGCGGCGAAGGCGCCGAGCAGGTGGAGCAGCCGCCTGCGCAGCGTGGTCGGCGCGGCCAGGAGGTAGACGAGGACGAACGCCGGCAGCACGAGGAAGGCCTGCAGCATCTTGGTGAGGAAGGCGAGGCCGATCAGCACGCCGGCCCACGCGAGCGTCTTGCCGCTGGCCTTCTCGGTGGCCCGCAGCACCACGTACGCGGCGAGCGTCATGAGGAAGACGAGCAGCGCGTCGGGGTTGTCGAAGCGGAACATCAGCGCGGCGGCGGGCGTCAGCGCGAGCAGCGCACCGGCGACCAGCCCGGCCCGATGGGCGTCCGAGCGCCGCTCCTCAAGCGGTGCGTCACCCCGCCGCTCGAGGGTCCGGCGCACGGAGGCGTACGTGACGCCGACGGTGGCGACGCCCAGCAGCGCCTGCGGGGCGAGGACGCTCCACGAGCTGAGCCCGAAGACCCGTACGGACAGGGCCATCAGCCACAGCGAGGCCGGCGGCTTGTCGACGGTGATCGCGTTGCCTGCGTCGAGGGAGCCGAAGAAGAAGGCCTTCCAGCTCTGCGAGCCAGCCTGGACGGCCGCGGCGTAGAAGGAGTTGCCGTAGCCGGACGCCGAGAGGTCCCACAGGTAGAGCACCGCGGTCGCGGCAAGGAGCACCAGCACGGCCACGCCGCGGCCGCTCAGCGGTCGGCGGCGTCGTGCGGTCACCGCGGGGTCCGTCCCGTCCGGGTCGGAGGGAGGGATGGGCGCGCCCTCGGCGGCCTGCGTGGTCGTGGAGCCCGGACGGGTCGTCCCGGGGAGCGTCGAGAGCGTCATGCCCCACACCCTCGGAGCGCGCGCTGTGCTGACGACCGGGCAGCGCTATGGCGTCTCTGTGAGCAGGGGCTGAGCGTTCCGGAGTGCCCTCTGGCGGGTCCGAGGTGGCCCGTGGCGACCGGTCGAGGGGCCGTCCGCCCGGTTCCGTCGCCCCAGGCGGGAAGGACGGGAACGGTTCCGGGGTTGTCGATTCGTCAGTGCCGCCGCCTACCGTGAGGTCGGCGGTCGAGGGCGATCAGGAGGAGACCGGGCATGAGCATGGAGGGTGTGGCCTGGTCGGCCGTCTACCGGGTCTCGACGGCGCAGCAGGAGCGGCGTCCGTTCTCGTGGGCGACGGTGCGGCGGATCTGGGGCTTCGCGCGTGCGCAACGCGGCGTGCTGGCCGTGTTCCTGGTCCTGAGCGTGGTGACGGCGTTCCTCGCGATCGCGACCCCGCTGCTCGCCGGGCAGGTCGTCGACGCCATCAACACCCGCTCGGCGCCGGCCGTGGTCGTCCGCCTCGCGGTCCTCATCGCCGTCATCGCCCTGGCCGAGGCCGGGGTCGGGCTGGTGGTCCGCTGGCTCTCCTCGCGCATCGGGGAGACGCTCATCCTCGACCTGCGGCGCGCCGTCTTCGACCACGTGCAGACGATGCCCGTGGCCTTCTTCACGCGCACACGCACCGGCGCGCTGGTCAGCCGGCTCAACAACGACGTGATCGGCGCGCAGCGCGCCTTCTCCGACACCCTCTCGGGCGTCGTGACGAACATCGTCGCCGTCACCCTGGCCCTCATCGCCATGCTGTCGATCTCGTGGCAGATCACGGTGCTGGCGCTCGTGCTGCTCCCGGTCTTCGTGCTGCCCGCCCGCCGGATGGGCACGCGGCTCGCCCGCATGCGTCTCGAGGCGGCCAACCTCAACTCCGTCATGAGCACGCAGATGACCGAGCGCTTCTCCGCGCCCGGCGCGACGCTGGTCAAGCTGTTCTCCCGGCCCGAGCGCGAGTCGGCCGAGTTCAGCGAGCGGGCCAGCCGCGTCCGTGACATCGGCGTCCGCTCGACGATGCTGCAGATGGTCTTCGTCACCGCGCTGACCCTGGTCTCGGCCCTGGCGCTCGCCCTCGTCTACGGGCTCGGCGGCTGGTTCGCGCTGCGCGGGACGCTCGAGGCCGGCGCGGTCGTCACCATGGCGCTGCTGCTGACCCGCCTGTACGCGCCGCTCACGCAGCTCGCCGGCGCGCGGGTCGAGGTGATGAGCGCGCTGGTCAGCTTCGAGCGCGTCTTCGAGATCCTCGACCTCAAGCCCCTCATCACCGAGGCCGAGCACCCGGTCGCCGTGCCGCCGGGTCCCGTGTCGGTCACCTTCGACCACGTCCGCTTCGCCTACCCGACCGCCGACAAGGTCTCGCTCGCCTCGCTGGAGGAGGTCGCGGTCCTCGACAACCGGGGCGGCGTCGAGGTCATCCACGACGTGTCGTTCGCCGCCGAGCCGGGGCAGATGATCGCGCTCGTCGGGTCGTCCGGCGCGGGCAAGTCGACGATCGCGTCGCTGCTGTCGCGGCTCTACGACGTCGACGAGGGCTCGGTCCGACTGGGCGGCGTCGACGTGCGCGAGCTGAGCTTCGAGGCGCTCCGCACCACGCTGGGCATGGTCACCCAGGACGGGCACCTCTTCCACGACTCCATCCGGGCCAACCTGCTCCTCGCCAACGAGGACGCGTCCGAGGAGGAGCTGTGGTCGGCGCTGCGCCGGGCCCGCCTCGCGGACCTCATCGCCAGCCTCCCGGCCGGTCTCGACACCGTGGTCGGGGAGCGCGGCTACCGCCTCTCCGGCGGCGAGCGCCAGCGCCTCACCATCGCGCGGCTGCTGCTGGCCCACCCACGCGTGGTCATCCTCGACGAGGCCACCGCCTCGCTCGACTCGACCTCCGAGGCCGCGGTCACGGCCGCGCTCGGCGAGGCGCTCGAGGGGCGTACGGCGCTCGTCATCGCGCACCGGCTCTCCACCGTCCGGGCGGCCGACTCGATCGTCGTGCTCGAGGACGGTCGTGTCGTCGAGCAGGGGCGCCACGCCGAGCTGCTCGCGCTCGGCGGGCGCTACGCCGAGCTCTACCGCACCCAGTTCGCGACGAGCGAGGCCGAGGCCGAGCTCGAGCAGCAGGAGCTGCAGAGCCTGCGCTGAGGCCCGGCCGGTGTCAGGCCACGCCGGCCGTCGGGCGGCCCGCGAAGGCGTTGTCGGCGGGAGCGAGGGGGAGCGTCACCGTGAACTCGGTCCGCCCGGGCTCGCTGCGCACGCCGACGGACCCGTGGTGGGCCTCGACGACGGCCGCGACGATCGCCAGGCCGAGCCCGGTGCTGCGGCCGGTGGCGGCGCCCGGCGTACGGACCCGGCTGACCTCCGCACGGGTGAAGCGCTCGAAGACGCGCGACCGGATGTCCTCGGGGATGCCGGGACCGGTGTCGGCGACGACGATGACGGCGTCGGTCCCGTGCACGGCCACCGAAGCGCGGACCTGCGTCCCCGTCGGGGTGTGCGTGCGCGCGTTCGCCAGCAGGTTGGCCACCACCTGGTGCAGGCGGAAGCGGTCGCCGAGCGCGACCACCGGCTCGCTCGGCAGGTCCAGCTGCCACACGTGCTCCGGGCCCGCGGCCCGCGCGTCCGACACGGCGTTGATGACGACCTCGCTGAGGTCGACCGGGCGTACGTCGACGTCCGGCCCCGAGTCGAGGCGGGCGAGCAGCAGCAGGTCCTCGACCAGGTACGACATCCGCTCGGCCTCGGCCTCGACGCGGTTCAGGGCGAACGCGGCGTTCTCCGACATGGTGTCGCGCTCCCGGCGCGTCAGCTCGGCGTAGCCCCGGATCGCGGCCAGCGGGTTGCGCAGCTCGTGCGAGGCGTCGGCGACGAACTGCCGCACCTTGGTCTCGCTCGCCTGCCGGGCCGCCAGCGCGTCCTCGACGTTGTTGAGCATGTGGTTGAAGGCCTGGCCTACGCGCCCCACCTCGGACCTGGGGTCCGCGTCCTCGGGCGGGACCCTGACGGCGAGGGCCACCTCGCCGCGGTCGAGCGGGAGCTGCGACACCTGCTGAGCCGTCGCCGCGACGCGGTTGAGGGGCCGCAGGCTGCGCCGGACGACGGTGCGGGAGACGGCCACCGCCCCGACGATCGCCAGGAGGCTGAGCAGCGCCTCGAGGCCGACGACGTTGGCCATGAGGCGGTCGACGTCGCGCAGCGGCACGCCCACGACGGCCCGGCCCGACACGGTCTCGTTGGTGTTGACCACGTAGAGCTCGGTCTCGTACGTGACCACCCGGTAGCGGCCGAGGCCCGCGAGCTCGACGGACTGCTTGTGGTCGGTGACCTGCAGCTGGCCCAGCTGCACCACGACGGAGTCGGGCAGGGACGCGGGTCGGCCCGACCCGCCGTTGCGGGCGATGCCACTCGTGGAGCGTCCGTCGTCGGCGAAGCCCGCGAAGATCGAGTCCTGCGGGTTGCCGAGCTGGACGAGTCCGGCGCTGTCGCCGGGGCGCCCGTTCGGCGGCCCGGCCCGCAGCCGGCCGGCCACGCTGTCGACCTGCCGGTCGAGCTGCTGCAGGAGCAGCTCGCGCGTGGCGAGCGCCGTGAACGTGCTGATCAGGATCGCGGTGAGCGCGACGAGGGCGGTGACCCGGATGACGAGCCGGCGGCCGAGGGTGCCGCGGCCGAAGGGCTCGAGCGGCGCCATGGCCTGGGTGCCCGCCACCGGCGGCGGCCACGAGGCGGGGGATGCAGGGGAGCCAGCCCGGGGGGCAGAGGGAGTGGTCGGCGCTTCGGCGGGCGCGGGCGTCGGCGCGGCCGGACCGGTCCCGCTCGTCGCGCGGCCCGGCTCGAGGAACTCGGGTCCCGCCGACGCCATCAGCTCGCGGGGCGCAGCACGTAGCCCGCGCCCCGCATGGTGTGGATCATCGGCGGACGGTCGACGTCGATCTTCTTGCGCAGGTAGGAGATGTAGAGCTCGACGACGTTGGCCTGGCCGCCGAAGTCGTAGTTCCAGACGCGGTCGAGGATCTGGGCCTTCGACAGCACCCGGCGCGGGTTGCGCATGAGGTAGCGCAGCAGCTCGAACTCCGTCGCGGTCAGCGAGATCTCCGTGCCGCCGCGCGTCACCTCATGGCTGTCCTCGTCGAGGGTGAGGTCGCCGACGACCAGGGTCGAGTCGCTCCGGGCCGAGGTCGCCCCGCTGCGGCGCAGCAGGGCGCGCAGGCGGGCGATGACCTCCTCGAGGCTGAAGGGCTTGGTCACGTAGTCGTCGCCGCCGGCGGTGAGGCCGCCGATCCGGTCCTCGACCGCGTCCTTCGCCGTGAGGAAGATGACCGGCACGTCCGGGTCCTCCGCGCGGATGCGCCGCATGACCTCGAGCCCGTCGAAGTCGGGCAGCATCATGTCGAGCACGATCGCGTCCGGGCGCACCTCGCGCGCCGCCTTGACCGCGGTCGTCCCGGAGCTGGCGGTGGTGACCTGCCAGCCCTCGTAGCGCATGGCCATCGACAGCAGCTCGGTCAGGCTCGGCTCGTCGTCCACCGCGAGCACGCGGATGGGCGTGCCGTCGGGACGGGTGAGGGGCGCGGTGGCGGTGTCGGTGCGGGCCATGACCTCAGGGTGGCAGCGGGGGGTGGCGTTGGGCTGTGGTGATTCTGTCAAGTTCCTGTGACCTGTGCACCGCCTCGCCGTGGGCTGTCCACAGCGTGTCCCCGGCTGTCAGCCCGGCGGGTTAGCGTCACGGCGTGCCGGGGCTGCCGCCGTTCGACCGCGTGGTGGCCGAGCACGGCCCTGTGGTGCTGCGGGTCTGCCGTGCGGTGCTCGGGTCGGCGACGGACGCCGACGACGCCTGGCAGGAGACGTTCCTGGCCGCGCTGCAGGCCTACCCCCGCCTCGAGGCGGGCACCGACCTGCAGGCCTGGCTGGTGACGGTGGCGCACCGCAAGGCGGTGGACGTCGTGCGCGGGCGCGAGCGGCGGGGGACCCTGGCGGCCGACCCGGGTGCGGAGCGAGCCGACGAGCGCGACGACCCCGCGCGGGCGCCGGAGGTGCGCGAGCTGCGCTCGGCCGTGGCCGCGCTGCCGGAGCGTCAGCGTTGGGCCGTCGCGCTGCACCACCTCGGCGGGCTCACCTACGCCGAGGTGGCGGCGGTCGTCGGCGGGACGGAGGAGGCGGCCCGTCGGGCCGGGGCCGACGGGGTCGCCGCGCTGCGGCGTACGGGCGGGTGGCGCTGAGCCTGCTCGGCGCGCCGGCTCAGAGGCCGACGCGGACCGGGAAGGAGCTGGTCGTCTCGGTGGCGTCCGCCTCGGCGTCCTCGCCCTCGAGCTCGTCGGCGGCCGGCTTCTTGCGGCGGAACACGCGGTCCAGGCTCACCACGCCGCCCCCGAACACGAGGAAGAGCAGGCCGAGCAGGCCGAGGGCGACCGAGTACTCGAAGCCGCCGTGGTAGGTCCCGTCGGCGTTGAGGAGGTTCGGGCCCTTGTAGTAGCTGGTCCAGACCACGGTCAGCACCTGCTGCACCAGCACGCCGAGCCCGACGAGCGGGACGAGCGCGCCGAGGACGAGGAACACCCCGCCGACGATCTCGAACGTCGTCGCCCCGTACGCGGCGTAGCGCGCGTACGGCGTGCCGAACTGGGCGAGGTACTCGGCCTGGGCCGTCATGCCCGACTGCCAGCGCGCGGCACCGTGGAGCAGCAGGATGGCCCCGAGCCCCAGGCGCGCGACGAGCAGCGCGAAGTGACGCCAGAAGGCGACGAACCGGCTCATGAGGACCCCCTGTGCGGCACGACCGTGTGGGCGTTCACGCTAGTCAGCAGGCGTGTCGCGAGGGCTTCGCCACGCCGTGGGTGAGGTCGCCCGTGCGGATGGGCCTCTGCGGTCGTTCGGCCCCGGGCTCGGGCCGGCGGGGGACGCTGACCTCTTCGAGGCCCTTCGACAGGCTCAGGGAGCGTTCCCCGGCGTCCCGCCCAAGCTCAGGGAGCGTTCCCCGGCGTCCCGCCAAAGCTCAGGGAGCGTTCCCCGGCGTCCCGCCAAAGCTCAGGGAGCGTTCCCCGGCCTCCCGCCAAAGCTCGGTGGGCGTCTCGCGGGGTGGTGGCGGGCTCGAGGGTGCACCCTGGTTGAGCCCCGAGGACTCAACCTCGATTGAGGGAATGATCCTGCCGGTGGCATAGTTGAGCCAAGTGCACTCAAGGACCACCGGGCAGACCCGGGGCGGGTCCAGCAGCACCGGAACACAGCACCGGATCGACCACTCCCTATCTGGAGGAACACACACCATGGCTCGTGCAGTCGGCATCGACCTCGGGACGACCAACTCCGTCGTCGCCGTGCTCGAGGGTGGGGAACCCACCGTCATCCCCAACGCCGAGGGCGCTCGGACCACCCCGTCGGTGGTCGCCTTCGCCAAGGGCGGCGAGGTCCTGGTCGGCGAGGTCGCCAAGCGCCAGGCCGTCACCAACGTCGAGCGCACCATCCGTTCGGTCAAGCGCCACATGGGCACCGACTGGACGACGAAGATCGACGACAAGACCTACCGCCCGCAGCAGATCAGCGCGTTCGTGCTGCAGAAGCTGAAGCGGGACGCCGAGGCCTACCTCGGTGAGTCCGTCACCAACGCGGTCATCACCGTCCCGGCGTACTTCTCCGACGCCGAGCGCCAGGCCACGAAGGAGGCCGGCGAGATCGCGGGCCTGACCGTGGACCGCATCATCAACGAGCCGACCGCCGCCGCCCTCGCGTACGGGCTGGACAAGGGGGGCGCGGACCAGACCATCCTCGTCTTCGACCTCGGTGGTGGCACGTTCGACGTGTCGCTGCTGGAGATCGGTGACGGCGTCTTCGAGGTCAAGGCCACGAAGGGCGACAACCGCCTCGGCGGCGACGACTGGGACGGCCGCATCGTCGACTGGCTGGTCAAGCAGTTCAAGAACAAGAACGGCACCGACCTCAGCCAGGACAAGATCGCCAAGCAGCGCCTCCAGGAGGCCGCGGAGAAGGCGAAGATCGAGCTGTCGAGCGCGAGCGAGACCTCGATCAACCTGCCGTACATCACCCTCGGCGCCTCGGGCCCGCTGCACCTGGAGGAGAAGCTCACGCGCTCGGAGTTCCAGCGCCTGACCTCCGACCTGCTGGACCGCTGCCGCACGCCGTTCAACGCGGTGATCGCCGACGCGAACATCAGCGTGAGCAAGATCGACCACGTCATCCTGGTCGGCGGCTCCACCCGCATGCCCGCCGTCGCCGAGCTCGTCAAGGAGCTCACCGGTGGCAAGGACCCGAACAAGTCGGTCAACCCCGACGAGGTCGTCGCCCTCGGCGCCAGCCTGCAGGCCGGTGTCCTCAAGGGTGAGGTCAAGGACGTCCTGCTGCTCGACGTCACCCCGCTGAGCCTCGGCATCGAGACCAAGGGCGGCGTGATGACCAAGATCATCGAGCGCAACACGACGATCCCGACCAAGCGGTCCGAGGTCTTCACCACGGCCGACGACAACCAGCCGTCGGTGATGATCCAGGTCTACCAGGGCGAGCGTGACTTCGCCCGCGACAACAAGTCGCTCGGCAACTTCGAGCTGACCGGCCTGCCGCCGGCTCCCCGCGGTGTCCCGCAGGTCGAGGTCGCCTTCGACATCGACGCCAACGGCATCGTGCACGTCCACGCCAAGGACCTCGCCACCGGCAAGGAGCAGTCCATGACGGTGACCGGCGGTTCCGCGCTGGGCAAGGACGACATCAGCCGCATGGTGTCCGAGGCCGAGGCGCACGCCGAGGAGGACCGCAAGCGTCGCGAGGCCGTCGAGCTGCGCAACGAGGCGGACAACCTGGTCTTCCGCACCGAGAAGCTGATCAGCGAGAACGCCGACAAGATCGACGACTCGACCAAGCAGCCGGTCGAGGAGGCCATCGCCGAGGTCAAGACCGCGCTCGAGGGCACGGACGACGACGCGGTGAAGTCGGCCGTCGACAAGCTGAACACCGCCGCCGCCCAGCTGGGCCAGGCGATGTACGCGGCCGCCCAGGCCTCGCAGCAGCAGGGTTCCGCCGACGGTGGCAGCACCGACGGCGCGAGCACGGACGGCGCCCAGGGTGCGGCTGACGACGACGTCGTCGACGCCGAGATCATCGACGACGACACCAACGCCGGGACCGCCCGGTGAGTGATCACCCCGCTTCCGAGCACGAGGGCGAGCGCACCGGGCCCACGGTCCGCGACCGTCGCCGCATCGACCCGGAGACCTTCGAGGTGCGGGAGCCGCAGTCCGCGGCTCCCGCCCCCGCGGGGTCGACGGACGACACCACCAGCACCCCGGTCGACCAGGCCGGAGAGAAGGACACCCGCGTGAGCGAGCTGGAGACGGCCCTGGCCGAGCGGACCGCTGACCTGCAGCGGCTCCAGGCCGAGTACGTCAACTACAAGCGCCGGGTCGACCGTGACCGCGACGTGTCCCGCAAGACCGCGGTCGAGTCGGTCCTCAAGGACCTGCTCCCCGCGCTGGACGACATCCGGTCGGCCGGCGAGCACGGCGAGCTGACCGGTGCCTTCAAGGCCGTCGGCGACGCCGTCACCGGCGTCGCGGCCAAGCACGGGCTCGTCTCGTTCGGGGAGAAGGGCGACACCTTCGACCCGCACGTCCACGAGGCCCTGCTGCACTCGCTGTCGCCCGACGTCACGGGTCCGACCTGCGTCGAGATCCTGCAGCCCGGCTACCGCGTCGGCGAGCGGGTCCTGCGCCCGGCCCGCGTCGCCGTGGCCGAGCCGGACGGTTCGGCCCCGGCGGGCGACCCGGCGGCCGAGGCCCCCGGCGACGTGCCGGGCCAGCCCGGCCCGGCCGAGCAGGCCTGACCACCACACCAGCAGATCTCTGAGCGAAGGGAGGCGTCGAGATGAGCACCAAGGACTGGATCGAGAAGGACTTCTACAAGGTCCTGGGCGTGTCGAAGGACGCCAAGCCCGAGGAGATCAAGAAGGCCTACCGCAAGCTGGCCCGGGACAACCACCCGGACCAGAACCCCGGCAACCCGGCGGCGGAACAGCGCTTCAAGGACGTCTCCGAGGCGAACGACGTGCTCTCCAACCCGGAGAAGCGCAAGGAGTACGACGAGGCTCGCCGGCTCTTCGGCGGGGGCGGGTTCCGCTTCCCCGGGGCCAACGGCGGTGGGCGCACGAGCGGCGGCCCCTCGATGGAGGACCTGTTCCGCAACGCCTCCGGCGGTGACGCCGGGCTGGGCGACCTGTTCGGCGGCCTCTTCGGCGGCCAGGGCGGCGGCGCCGGCGGCCGTACGCAGCGCTACTCCACCCAGCGCGGCCCCCGTCGGGGCAGCGACGTGGAGGGCGAGGTGACTGTCGACTTCAGCGACTCCATCAACGGGGTCACGGTGCCGATGCAGATGGTGTCCGACGCCGCGTGCGACGCGTGCCACGGCACCGGCGCCAAGGCCGGGACGGTCCCGCGGGTCTGCCCGACCTGCGAGGGCAGCGGCATGCAGACCTCGGCGTCGGGCGGCGTCTTCGCCGTCACCGAGCCGTGCCGCGACTGCCGCGGCCGCGGCATGGTGGTCGACGACCCCTGCCCCGTGTGCCACGGCTCCGGCCGCGCCCGCTCGACGCGGACCATGCAGGTCCGGATCCCCGCGGGCGTGACCGACGGCCAGCGCATCCGGCTCAAGGGCAAGGGCGGGGCCGGCGAGAACGGCGGTGCGGCCGGCGACCTCTACGTCGTCGTGCACGTCAACCCGCACGCGATCTTCGGCCGCAAGGGCGACAACCTCACGCTCACCGCACCGGTGACGTTCAACGAGGCCGCCCTCGGGGCCGAGATCGAGGTGCCGACGCTCGACAGCGGTCCGGTCAAGCTCCGGGTCCCGCAGGGCACGCCCAACGGGCGCACCTTCCGGGTCCGCGGCAAGGGCGTGACCAAGCGCGACGGCGGCAAGGGCGACCTGCTCGTCACCGTCGAGGTGGTCGTGCCCCAGTCGCTGACCGAGCAGGCGCGCGAGGCCCTCACCTCGTACGGCGAGGCCGTCGGGGTCGGCAACCCGCGGGCCAAGCTGTTCGCCCGCACCTGAGCACCACCACGTAGCACCAGACGACACACCGGCGCGGAGGAGGAACGATGGCGGCAGAGCAGCACGCCGGGTCGCACCAGCTGCCCAGCCACATCGACCACGACGCGCCGGTGTTCGTCATCTCCGTCGCGGCGCAGCTCGCGGGCATGCACCCGCAGACGCTGCGGACGTACGACCGGATGGGTCTCGTCGTGCCGCGGCGCACCGCCAAGCGCGGCCGCCGCTACTCCCGGCGCGACGTCGCCCGGCTCCGGCTCGTGCAGCGCCTGAGCCAGGACGAGGGCGTCAACCTCGAGGGCATCCGGCGGGTGCTGGCCATGCAGGACGAGATCGACGACCTGCGGGCCAAGGTCAGCGACCTGACCCAGCTGCTGCAGCTCATCCGCAGCGCCCCGCCCGGCAGCCGGGTCTTCACGGCCGACCCCGCCGGCGGCGTGCACATGGGCGGTCCCGACCGCCCCTGGCGCGCCCCGCGCGCCATCGGCTCGCGCTGAGCCGCAGAGCAGCTCCAGCAACGGGAAGGCTTCCGCACCACCATGGTGCGGGAACCTTCCCGTTCCTGCTCCCGGCCGGTGACCGATACTCGAGGCATGGCCGACGAGGAGCGTGAGGGCGTCGCGCTGAGCCACCTCGACGCCGAGCTGTTCGACGGGGCCGGGGTCACCAAGCGCGACCTGGTCGACCACCTCGACGCGCTCGCCCCGCAGCTCCTGCCGGGCCTCGTCGACCGGCCGCTGTCCGTCGTGCGCGTGCGCCCCGGCTCGGCGCCCTTCATGCAGAAGAACCTCCCCGCGTACGCCCCCGCGTGGATCCGCCGCACCGCCTCCTGGGCCGAGGCATCCAAGCGCGAGGTCTCGTACGCCGTCGTCGAGGACCGGCGGGGGCTGGTGTGGTTCGCCAACCAGCGCGCGGTCGAGCTGCACGTGCCGCTGGTCCGGCTCGCCGACCCCGAGCACGTCGACTTCCTGGTCATGGACCTCGACCCGCCGGAGGGTGCCGGCTTCGCGCAGGTCGTCGCCGCCGCGCACCTGGTCCGCGCGACACTGGCCGAGGCGGGCCTGACCGGCGCGGTGAAGACCAGTGGGTCCAAGGGCGTGCACGTCTTCGTGCCGCTCGCCGGGACGCCGGTTTGGGATGCCGCAGCGGCCAGCCGCGCCGTCGCCGCGCGCGCCGAGCGGGCCGACCCGGCGCTCGCGACCACGGCGTACGTCAAGGACGAGCGCGAGGGCAAGGTGTTCCTGGACTCGACGCGCTCCGGCGGGGCGACCGTCGTCGCGACGTACAGCCCGCGGGCACGTCCGGGGCTGCCCGTGTCCTTCCCGGTGGCGTGGGACGACCTCGACGACGTCGCGCCCGCCGACTTCACCGTCCGCAACGCCGCTGCGCTCCTCGACGGCCGCGACCTCTGGCGCGAGCTGATGCCCCCGGCCCAGGGCCTGCCCGCCGACCTCGTCGCCGAGGGGAACGAGATCCCCGTCGCCCGCGTCGCCGCCATGCACGCCGGCAAGCGCCGTCGCCGGGCCGAGCGCGAAGGTTCCTGACCCCGGTTCCGCCGTCGTCCCGGGTCTGCCTGCTCGAACTTCCGGAGTCTGCGCGCTCAGCAGAGCGAGCAGGCTCGAGAAGGTCGAGCAGACGTGGCCGGGGGTGGCGGAGGGCCGACGGGCGTGGGAAGATTTAGCGTTCAACCAACGTTGGAGGCAGCATGAAGAAGATCGGCTTCCTGTCCTTCGGTCACTGGAACCCGTCGCCGCACTCGCAGACGCGGTCGGCCTCGGACGTCCTGCACCAGAGCATCGACCTCGCCGTCGGGGCGGAGGAGATCGGCGTCGACGGGGCGTACGTGCGCGTGCACCACTTCGCGCGCCAGCTCTCGTCGCCGTTCCCGCTGCTCGCCGCCATGGGTGCGCGCACCAAGACCATCGAGCTCGGCACCGGCGTGATCGACATGCGCTACGAGAACCCGCTCTACATGGCCGAGGACGCCGGCTCCGCGGACCTGATCAGCAACTCGCGCCTGCAGCTCGGCGTGAGCCGTGGGTCGCCCGAGCAGGTCGTCGACGGCTTCCGCTACTTCGGCCACGTGCCGCGCGAGGGCTCCGACGCCTCCGACATGGGCCGCGAGCACACGCAGATCCTCCTGCAGGTGCTGGAGGGCGAGGGCTTCGCCGAGCCCAGCCCGCGCCCGATGTTCGCGAACCCGCCCGGCCTGCTGCGCCTCGAGCCGCACTCCCCGGGCCTGCGCGACCGCATCTGGTGGGGCGCCGGCTCCCGCGCGACGGCCGAGTGGGCCGCCGAGCAGGGCATGAACCTCATGAGCTCCACGCTCCTCACCGAGGACACGGGCGTGCCGTTCCACCAGCTGCAGGCCGAGCAGATCCAGCGGTTCCGCGACGCGTGGAAGGCGGCCGGACACGAGCGCACCCCGCGGGTCTCGGTCAGCCGCAGCGTCTTCCCGATCGTCAACGAGATGGACCGGGCCTACTTCGGGCGCGAGACGCGCAGCGAGGACTCGGTCGGCTTCCTGGACGGCGGCAACGCGCGCTTCGGCAAGACGTACGCCGGCGAGATCGAGGACCTGATCCGCGACCTCAAGGAGGACGAGGCGGTCGACGCCGCGGACACCCTGCTGCTGACGATCCCCAACCAGCTGGGCGTGGACTACAACCTCCACATCCTCGAGTCGATCGTGAAGGACGTGGCCCCGGCCCTCGGCTGGCGCTGACCTCTCGACGCAGCTCACGCACGCAGGACCCGGCCGCGACCTCGCGGCCGGGTCCTTCGCGTCCTGCCGCCCGGCGCCGGACACGCCGGAACGTCGGCGGGGTCGGGCATCCTGGCGCCATGGGTCCCAGCGCCGTCGTCACCTCCGACGACCAGCCGTCGACGCGGGACCAGGCGTACGCCGTCCTGCAGGGCTGGAGCCGGGCGGCCGCCGGCTCGAACGTCCACCGGCTGCGCGCCGCGGTGGCTCACACCGTGCGGGGCGGCGACCCCGTGCTCCTGGCCGCCGTCGAGCGGCTGCTCGTCGACGAGCTGAGCGCCCGGGTCGCCCGGGCGTGGGAGGCCGGCTGGGAGCCGCGCGACCTGGTGCACGCCGCGAGCACCAGCTCACGGACGGGTGCGCACGTGCGGGCGCTCGTGGCGGTGCAGGCCGCGGCCGGCGGTGCGGTCGCGCGAGCGCCCCAGGCGTGGCGGGACCAGCTGGCCGACCTGGCGCCTGAGGACTGGTCGCCGGGGGGCTCGTGGCGGCCCGTGGACCCGGACGCGAGCACCAGCACGCGGATCCGGACCTTCACCGACCTGCTGCTGCTGCTCAAGCTGTTGGCCGGGCTGCGGCCGTTGGAGCCGCTGGGGCCGTCGCCCTCGCAGTGGGGACGCAGCCCGAGGTCGGCCGCGACGTCGACCGGATCCGCAGGGTCCGGGGCGGCGGCGTCGACCCCCGGGCGGGACCGGCTCCTCACGCGCATCCGCGGGCTGCTGGCCAAGGCCGAGGCCACCGACCACCCGGCCGAGGCCGAGACCTTCACCGAGAAGGCCCAGGAGCTGATGACGCGGCACGCCGTGGACGAGGCCGTGCTCCGCGGGCTCCAGCACGAGGACGTCCCGGTCGTCTCGCGCCGGGTGCACCTGCAGTCCCCGTACGCCAACGTCAAGGCCACCCTGCTGAACGCGGTCGCCGAGCCGAACCGCTGCCGGACCGTCCTGATGAGCGCGTACGACATCGCCGTGCTCGTCGGGACGCCGACCGACGTCGACCAGACCGAGCTGCTCTTCACCTCGCTGCTGGTCCAGGCCACCCGGGCCATGGGGGAGACGGGGCACCGCGGCGACGCCTCCTCCGACCGGTCGGCCACCTTCCGCCGCTCGTTCCTCCTCGCGTACGCCACCCGCATCGGCGAGCGGCTGCGCGAGGCGGACCGGTCGGCGGCGGCCACCTTCGGCACCGACCTCGTGCCGCTGCTGCGGCGCGAGGCGGACGCGGTGGACGCCGAGTTCGACCGGCAGTTCCCCCACGTGCGGCAGGGAGGCACCACCTCGGTCGACGTGCGCGGCTGGGAGGCGGGCCGGGCCGCGGCCGACCGCGCGAGCGTGGCCGGCGGGACCTCGGCCTGACGCGTCAGACCGGCTCGTGGCAGACGGCCTCGAGACTGACGCCGTCGGGGTCGAGGACGAACGCGCCGTAGTACGCCGGGTGGTACTCCTCGTGCACCGCCGGCGGCAGCTGAGGCCGCGCACCCGCGGCCAGCGCGGCGTCCCAGAAACGGTGCACACCGTCGCGGTCGTCGGAGGTGAAGGCCAGGTGCACGTTCTCGCCCATCCGGCCCTGCTCCACGAGCCAGAAGAAGGGCTTGTAGCCGACCCCGTAGCCGTGCATGGCCAGCTGGTCGTGGTCGGGGTCGGCGGGCACGGCGAGCAGGGTCGTGATGCCCAGCACCTCGAGCACCGGGGTGTAGAAGGCCACCGAGCGCTCGAGGTCGGGGACGGCGAGGTTGAGGTGGTCGATGCGCGAGCCGGCGAGGGATGCGGCCATGGTTCCTCCAAGCGGGTGGGCTGGCACGAGTCTGGCGGCGGGTCCTGACAGTTCTGCGAGCCGCGGCGACGACCCGCCCGAGGCGTCCGGGGCCACTCGTTACGGATGCTTCACCACACGTGGCAGCGATCGTCGCTTGTCGGCCCTCACCCTGCGCTGGCACGCTCCCGACCATGAGGGAGACGTTCGTCGTGCCGGGGGCGCCGCCACCCGCGGGCCACTACTCGCACGCGGTCCGGGTCGGGGACGTCGTCTACGTGTCCGGGCAGGTGCCGCGCGACAGCACCGGTGCCTACACCCCCGCCGACGTCGCGACGGAGACGAGGCTGACGCTGGGCAACCTCGCGACGGTCGCCGCTGCCGCCGGAGCCAGCCTGGCCGACGCCGTCAAGGTCACCGTCTACCTCGCCGACCTGGCGTACACGCCGGAGTTCAACCGGGCGTACGCAGAGTTCTTCCCCACCGCACCGCCGGTGCGGACGCTCGTGGCGGCCGGCTTGCGCGACGTCAAGGTCGAGGTGGACGCGATCCTGCACCTCGACCGCGGGTGAGCCGCGGGGAAGCCACCGCCCTGTACCTCGCACGGGCGCGGACCCTGTCGTCCTACCGCCTGCACCCCGATGACGGCGCGCTGTCCCCGCTCGCGGAGCTGGTGATGCCCAACGTGGTCCAGTCCGCCTGGGCGCACCCGAGGCTCCCGGTGCTCTACGTCAGCTGCGGCGAGCCGCCGCCCGGCTCGTCGGTCGGCGACTGGGTGTGCGCGGTCGCGCTCGATCCGGAGACGGGCGTCCGCGGCCTGCTCGGCGACCCCGTCCGGATCGCCGGTCGCGCGCTCGACCTCACGACGGATCCCGCGGGCGGGCACCTGCTCCTCGCGCACACCCGGCCGGCCTCGATCTCCGTGCGGCGCCTGGGCCCGGACGGGACGATCGGCGAGGTGGTCGAGCAGCAGACGGATCCCGGCCTCGGCGTGTTCCCGCACCAGGTCAGGGTGACGTCGGATGGTCGACGCTGTCTCTGCGTGTGCCGCGGGCTGGCGTCCCCGCACCCCTGGCGGGCGAGCCGCGACCCGCAGACCGAGCCCGGCTCGCTCCACGTGATCGACCTCGACGACGGCCGGCTCGGCGCGGCCACCACGCTGACCCTCGGCGACGGGCGGCACTTCGGTCCGCGCAACCTCGACACCGACGCGACCGGGACGACGTACTACCTCGGCCTGGAGACGCAGAACGAGGTCGTGGTCCTGAGCACGGCTGCCGGCGGCCGGCCCGAGCCCGTCCCGCGGCAGCGTCTGTCCACGCTCGCCCGCCCGGACGCCGAGATCCACCAGGGCCTCGGTCCGGTGCTGATGAACCCGGCGGGGACCGTGCTCTACGTCGCGAACCGCGCCTACCAGCCGCGACCCGACGCCGACCGGGTCCTCCCCGTGGACGCCGAGAACACGGTCGTCGTGTACGCCGTCGGCCCCCGGGACCGGCTGCTCACCGAGGTCCAGCGACTCGACTCCGGCGGGGTCTGCCCGCGCTCGCTGTCCCTGGACCTCGACGGTCGGACGCTCGTCGTCGCCAACTCCGAGACCTACCGGGTCGGCGACGTCACCGCGGCCGAGGTCGCGATGAACCTCGCGACGTTCCGGGTGCGCGACGACGGGCGGCTGGAGCCTCTCGCGCGCCACCCGGTCGGCGACGGTTCCGGAGCGCCGATCTCCTGGGCCGGCCTCGCCGCGACCTCCTGACCACCCGACCCGCGGGCCGTCGTGCCCGGCCGCAGAACGGAGCGCCATGCCGACCCCGAACTCCCCGTCCACCGAGGCGCGGGGCAGCCGACCCCCCTCCTGCGTCGTGACCGGCGCCGCTGACGGCATCGGCCGGGCCATCACGGAACGGCTGCTGGCCACCGGCTGGGGGGTCGCCGGGGTGGACGTGGACGCGGACCGGCTGGAACGCCTCGCCGAGGACCTCGGTGCGAGCAGCGCCTTCTCGCCCGTCGTCGGCGACGTCGCGGACCGGGAGACCCACCGCCGTGCCGGTGACGCCGCCGCTGCCCTCGGGGTCCTCGCCGGCTGGGTCAACAACGCCGGGGTCGAGATGGACGCGCCCGCACACCGGCTCGACGCCGACGCCGTACGCCGCCAGGTCGACGTCAACCTCGTCGGCACGATGTGGGGCTGCGCGGAGGCGGTGGAACGCTTCGTCGCAGCGCGCACCGGCGGGTCGGTGGTGTCGATCAGCTCGGTGCAGGGCATCCGCGGGTACCCCGGGGGCTTCGCCTACGCCGCGACGAAGGGCGGCATCAACGCGCTGACCCGGCAGCTCGCCGTCGAGTACGCCCCGCTCGGCGTCCGGGCGAACGCCGTGCTGCCTGGTCCGGTACGGACCACGATGAGCCTCACCGGCACGGTCCCCGAGGGCCACGACCAGGAGGCCCACGACCGGCAGCGCGCGGCCCGGCACCCCCGCGGCCGCATCGCCGAACCGGGTGAGATCGCCGCCGTCGTCGCCTTCCTGCTGTCGCAGGACGCCTCGTTCGTCTCGGGCCAGGAGGTCGGCGTGGACGGAGGGACGGCCGCCCGCTGCTCGGTCCTGCCGGTCGACCCTGACGTCCTCGCCGCCGCCGGCCGCTGAACCGCAGCGCGACGCGGCGCCCGGCCGCCGGTCCTGCGGAGAGGAGGCCTGACCGGGCTCGGCTGCGATGATGGCGCCATGCCCTCCCCTGTGCGTCGACGCGTGCCCGCACGCTGCGCCCCGGCCCCCTGGGCGGGAGGGTGAACGTCAGCCTGGCCGGTCTGCGGGCCATCGCGGCGCTGGCCGTGCACGGCTCGATGACGGCGGCGGCCGGCACCCTCGGCTACACCCCGTCCGCAGTCTCGCAGCAGATCGCCCGCCTGGAGCGCGACTCCCGCCAGGTCCTCATCGAGCGTCGCGGCCGCACCGTCACCCTGACCGACGCCGGGCGCATCATGGCCGAGTCAGCCGGACGGGTGATCAACGAGCTCGAGGCCATGGGCGCTCAGCTGCACGCCAACAGCGCGACGGTCCGCGGCGAGATGAAGGTGGCGGCCTTCGCGACCGCGGCCCGGGGGCTGCTGCCGGAGGCGGTCCGCGAGCTGACCCGCCGGCACCCCGAGCTCACGGTGCAGCTGCTCGAGGTCGACTCGCACCGCTCCGTCGAGCTCCTGACGCGCGGCTTCGTCGACCTGGCGATCGCGCACGACTGGCAGGGCGTGCCGCTGGAGCTGCCCGACGGCGCGGACGCGCGGCAGCTGGGTGACGACGTCTCCGACGTGCTCGTGCCGGTCGACCACCGGCTGGCCGGGGCCGACACCGTCGACTTCGAGGACCTGGCCGAGGACGCGTGGCTCTACGAACCGGGCTCGGTCGCCCACGACTTCCTGCTGCACGCCTACCGGCACGCCCCGCGGCAGGACCGGTTCGGTCACATGGTCACCGAGTACGCGACCCAGATCGCGATGGTCGACGCCGGGCTGGGCCTGGCGCTGGTGCCGCGGATGGGCCGTGGGCCGCTGCCCGGCGGCGTGCGGGCGCTGACCGTCTCCTCGGCCCCGGTGCGTCGCATCTACGGCGTCTGGCGGGTGGCCTCCGGCCCTCGTCCGGCGCTGCGAGCGACCCTCCAGACGCTGGCCGACGCGCTGCGCGTGCGGCAGCCGGCGGCGCCGGCCTGACGGGGCCGGTCGACGCTCGGTCGAGCTGACCTGTTAGCAGGACTTCATCCTGCGCGGAAGCAACCCGCGCTTGTGCACGGCCTGAGCGCGCCCTGAGGATGAGGGCATCGCGGCACCGACATCCTCCGGGAGGTGCGGGTACACCCCGTGGTGCAGGTGACGGTGACGTCGCCGAACGCCGGTCGTCGCCCCTGAACGCGGGCGACCGTCGGCCGGGTGCCCGGACGACCGGTGCTCCATCGAGGTCCTGCTCAGAGGAGAACGATCCGTGCCCCTCCGGTCCGCCGAGTCGGCCAGGCTGCGCCGCACCCACCTGCCCGAGCGCGCGTCGCTCATCGGGACGTCGGTCCGCGACGCCGACCTGTCGCTCCGGCTCGACGGCGCCGGGCACGGGCTGCTGGACACCACCCACTTCGACACGGTCCGCTTCCCGCCGCCGGCGTGGGCCCTGCCGACCTTCGGTGCCGCGGCCGAGGACGGCGCCCAGGCCTACACCGCCTACCGCGGGAACGACGAGGTCCGGCGGGTCTGCGCCGCCTCGGTGTCGGCCCTGCTGGGCGTCGAGGTCGACCCCGGACGGCACCTGGCGATGAGCACCGGCACCCAGGGCGGGCTCTTCTCCACCCTGAGCGCCCTGGTCGACGACGGCGACGTCGTGGCGCTGGCCGACCCCGAGTACCTCTTCGTCGAGCGGATGCTGCGCTTCCTCGGGGCCGAGGTCGTCCGGGTGCCGATGGTCGACTCGCCCGACGGCCCCCAGCTGGACCTGGAGGCGCTGGGCGCGCTGAGCGGCAGCCGGGGGATCCGGCTGCTCCTCTCCTCGAACCCGAACAACCCCACCGGCGCGGTCTACACCCCGGCGACGGTCGCCGGCATCGCGCGCCTCGCCGTGCGCGACGACTTCCTCGTCGTCGTCGACCAGCTCTACTGCCGCCTCGTCTACGACGAGGCGGTCTTCACCCACCTCGCGGCCCAGCCCGGCATGTTCGAGCGGACCGTCACGATGCTCGGCGGCTCGAAGACCGAGTCCCTGAGCGGCTACCGGGTGGGGGTCGTCGTCGCCGGCGCTGCCGTGATCGACGCCATCGAGCAGGTGATGGCGATGTCGTGCCTGCGGGCCCCCGCCTACGCCCAGCACGTGATGACCCGTTGGCTGGTGGACGACCACGACTTCGTCAACGACCGCGTCCTCGAGCTGAAGGCGATCCAGAAATCGACGGTCCAGGCACTGCTGGCCGTACCCGGTCTGCGGGTCGAGCCCGGCGCCGGCACCGCCTACCTGTGGCCGGACGTGTCCTCCCTCGGGATCAGCGACGTCGAGGTCGCGCGGGTGCTGCAGGCCGAGGCCGGTGTCGTCGTCAGCCCCGGCTACCAGTTCGGTCCGTCCGGGGCCGGCCACTTCCGGATCTGCTACGCCCGTGAGGAGGTCACCTGGGACGAGGCGCTGGACCGCATGGTCGCCGCCCTGACCCGCGTCGCCGGGAGCCGCGGATGAGCGCCGTCCCGACCGTCACCGTGGTGATCGCCTCCCCCCTCGAGGCCGAGCACGTCGCCACCATCAGGGCCGTCGACGAGCACCTCGAGGTGCTCTACGAGCCCGACCTGCTGGCGACGCCCCGCTACGTCTCCGACCACGGAGGCGAGCTGCCCGAGCTGACCGCCGAGCAGGACCGGCGCTGGCACGAGATGCTGGCGCGGGCCGAGGTGAGCTTCGACTTCGACCGGCGCGAGCCCACCCTGGCCGAGGTCAACTTCCCGAGGTTGCGCTGGGTCCAGGCGACCAGCGCCGGGGTCGGGCAGGTGGTCCCTCGGTTCTCCCTGGACCTGTCGCGGGTCGTCGTGACCACCGCCGCCGGCGTGCACGCCGTGCCCCTGGCCGAGTTCGCGGTCGCTTCCCTGCTGCACTTCGCGAAGGGCTTCCCGCAGCTGCGGGCGTGGCAGCAGGAGCACCGCTGGACCCGCTACACGAGCCGGAACCTCGCCGGGCAGCGGGTCCTGGTCGTCGGCCTCGGCTCGGTCGGCCGCGCGGTGGCCGCGAAGCTCGCGGCCCTGGACGTCCACGTCACCGCTGCGGTGCGGCCGGGAGGCACGAGCAGCGCCCCCGGGGTGGGTGCCGCCGTGGCCTTCTCCGACCTCCACCGGGTCCTGCCGGACATGGACGGCATCGTCCTGGCCTGCCCGCTGACCTCGGAGACCGAGAACCTCGTCGACGCCGCCGCCTTCGCGGCGATGAAGGCGGGTGCGGTGCTGGTGAACGTCGCCCGCGGTCAGGTCGTCGACGAGGAGGCCATGACCTCCGCGCTGGCCGACGGCCGGCTCGGCGGTGCCGCCCTCGATGTCGCCAGCCAGGAGCCGCTCCCGCCGACCTCGCCGCTGTGGGACTCCGACCGGGTCGTGATCTCCCCGCACTCGGCGTCGACCGTGGCGAGCGAGAACGCGCTCGTCACCGACCTGTTCTGCCGGAACCTCCGGCGCTGGCTCGACGGCGAGCCGCTCATCAACGTCTACGACCCGGAGCGGGGCTACTGATGCGCCGCCCGTCCGCACCTCCCGACGTCGACCACGCCCGCGCTCGTCCCTTCGCCCCGCACACAAGGAGCTCCATGCACACCTCCAGGCTGACCGCCGGCGTGACCGCACTGGTCGCGCTCGCCCTGCTGGCCACCGGTTGCTCGTCCGGCGACGAACCGCCGGGCGGAACGGAGGGCGGCGCCGGGGGAGCCGGCGGGACCCTGCGGATCTCGAACGCCATCACCACCGACCCGATCATCCCGATGACGGTGGACACCGCCACCACGCGCGTGATGGACATGGTGTGGACCGGGCTGGTCCGCTACGACGACAAGCTGGCGCCGTACAACGCCAACGCCGAGTCGATCAAGACCACCGACGCGACCACCTTCACGATCACGCTGAAGAAGGACTACACGTTCTCCGACGGCACCCCGGTCGACGCCGACAGCTACGTCGACGCCTGGAACTACTCGGCGTACGGGCCCAACGCGGCCCAGTCGGCCAGCTACTTCAGCCTCATCAAGGGCTACGACGCGGTGAATCCGGCCGCAGCGGACGGCTCGAGCACACCGCCCGCGCCGACGGCCAAGACCCTGTCCGGGCTGAAGAAGCTCGGGGACCTCGAGTTCTCGGTGACGTTGACGAAGCCGATGGCCAGCTTCCCCTCGATCCTCGGCTACTCGATCTTCTACCCCATGCCGAAGGCGTTCTTCGACGACCCGAAGACCTACGAGAAGCTGCCGGTGGGCAACGGGCCGTACACGATGAAGAGCCTGGTCCCCGGCCAGGAGGTCGACCTCGTCAAGACCCCCGGCTACAACCACGAGGACGCCGGCAAGGCCGACGGCATCAACTTCATCAGCTTCTCGGAGGACACGGCCGCCTACACCGCCGTGCAGGGCGACCAGCTCGACTACGCGCCGGTGCCGACCGCCTACCTTGCGACCTTCCAGAAGGACTTCCCGGACACCAGCGCCCTGGTCACCGGCACCAGCATGATGGACATGCAGGTCCCGCTCTACCAGCAGAAGTACGCCGACCCGAACGTCCGGATCGCGCTCTCGATGGCCATCGACCGCGAGAGCATCGTCAAGGCGCTGCTCCCCGGCGCGGCCACCCCGGCCGACGGCTGGGTCTCGCCGGCGCTGCCCGGCTACCAGAAGGGCGCCTGCGGCGAGAACTGCTCCTACAACCCGGAGAAGGCCAAGGAGCTGTGGGCGAAGGCGTCCTTCAGCGGTGACGTCGTGATCACCACGCTCGCGCCGCAGGCCACGCTGTTCACGTCGGTCTGCCAGAGCATCACCGACACCCTCGGCGTGGCCTGCAAGGTCAGCAACGTGGCCGACCGCACCACGTACAAGGGCATCGCGCAGGCGTTCGAGGCGCCGGGCCCGATCCGGTGGGGCTGGGCCATCGACTACCCGACGATGGAGAACATGCTGGTGCCCCGCTTCACCGCCGGCGGCTCCTCGAACTGGATGAAGTACGCGTCGCCGCAGTTCCAGGCCCTGATCGACAAGGCCAACGCCGCGACCGATCCCGCACAGGCGGCCACGCAGTTCAACGCCGCGCAGGCCGTGCTGGGGAAGGACATGCCCGACGTGCCGATCTACTTCCAGCAGGGTGCTGCGGTGTGGTCCGAGGGCACCGAGGGCATGGCCCTGACCGGCTTCGGCTGGCCGGACCTGCTCAAGGCCCACAAGACCGCCTGACCCGGTCGCACCTCGAGCGTGGGACGCGCCTGCCGTGCCGATCCGGTCCGGCAGGCGCGCGACGCGACCGGGTGCGTGCAGGGACGCACGGACGCACGGACGGTGGCGAGTGAGGAACAGGGGACGGGCGTGGTGACATGCTGAAGTACACGGGCCGACGGCTGGTGCAGTTCATCCCGGTGCTGATCGGCGCCACCATCATCTGCTGGGCGCTGGTCTGGGCGCTTCCAGGCGACCCGTTCCGGGGCCGCTGCGGCCAGGTCGCCTGCTCCCCGCAGTACATCCAGGCGATGACCGAGAAGTACGGCCTCGACAAGCCCCTCCCGGTCCAGTACCTGGTGTTCTTGAAGAACGTGTTCACGGGCAACCTCGGCCAGACGTTCTCAGGTCTGGAGATCTCCGACGTCATCGGTCGTGCGCTGCCGGTCACCGTGCGGCTCGCCCTGATCAGCGTCGCCATCCAGGTCGTGCTGTCCGCGGTCGTCGGCATCTGGTCCGGGCTGCGGGCCAACGGCGCGTTCGACGTGACCGCGCTCTTCACCTCGCTGATCTTGTTCTCGCTGCCCATCTTCGTCGTGGCGTTCATCGCGCAGTACGTGCTCGGGGTCCGGCTGGAGCTGGTCAAACCGACGGTGAGCACGGCGGCGCCGACCCGCGAGCTGATACTGCCGGCAGCCGTGCTCGCCATCGGGACCTTGGCGACGCTGATGCGCATCCTGCGCGCCTCGGTGGCCGAGGGCATGCACGCCGACTACCTGCGCACCGCCCGGGCGAAAGGCTTCACCGAGTCACGCGTCGTCGGCGTCCACCTCATGCGGAACGTGATGGCCCCGGCCCTGAACGTCCTCGGGCTCGAGTTCGCCGCGCTGCTCGGCGGCACCGTGATCGTCGAGGGCATCTTCAACATCAAGGGTGTCGGCGGGTTGATCTACCGCGCCATCCAGGACCGGGAGCAGCTCACCGTCTCCACGGTCGTCACCCTGGTCATCGTCTTCTACCTGGTGATCAACCTGGTCGTCGACGTCGCCTGCGCCCAGCTGGACCCGAGGAGCCGGAATGACTGACCCGGTCACCGTCGACGCGCTGGTCGACCCCGTCGCCGGCCTGGAACCCGCCACGACGACCACCGGGCCGGTCAGCCGCGCCGAGGCCGAGGCCGCCGACGACCGCAGCCACGGGGTCTGGATCGACGCCTGGCGGATCCTGCGCCGGAAGCCGGTGTTCCTGATCAGCGCCGGCGTGATCCTCCTCCTGGCGCTGATGGCGTTCTTCCCGGGCTGGTTCGCCTCCGGCGACCCCAACCGGGGGGTGCTCGCCCACAGCCTCCAGGGCCCGTCGGCGGACGGGTGGTTCGGCTTCGACGTCAACGGCCGCAACGTCTACACCCGCGTCGTCTACGGCACCCGCGCCTCGCTCACGGTCGGCTTCGCGTGCACCCTCGGCACCACGCTGATCGGCATCGTGCTCGGCGCGGTCGCCGCCTACTCGGGCGGTCTCGTCGACACGGTGATCTCGAGGGTCGCCGACATGCTGCTCGGCATCCCGTTCGCCCTGGCCGCGATCATCGTGCTGAGCACCCTGACGACCTTCACCACGCCGAACTGGCGGGTCGAGATCATCTTGATCCTGACCATCGTCGTCTTCGGGTGGCCCAGCATCGCGCGGGTCCTGCGGGCCACGGTGCTCACGACCCGCAACGCCGACTACGTGGTCGCTGGTCAGGCGCTCGGGCTGTCGGGGGTCCGGGTCCTCTTCCGGCACATCCTGCCCAACGCGGTGTCGCCCATCCTCGTGCTGTCGACCATGCGCGTCGGCGGCTACATCGCCACCGAGGCGTCGCTGTCCTACCTGGGTCTCGGCCTGCGGCCCCCGGCCGTCTCGTGGGGCCAGATGGTCAGCGACGGGCAGGCCTACCTGCGCACCGCGTTCCACGTCCTGCTGTTCCCCAGCATCTTCCTGGCCATCACGATCCTCGCGTTCGTGCTGGTCGGCGAGGCCTTGCGGGAAGCTCTCGACCCCGCCAACCGGAGGTGACCGTGCACACCCAGGACACGACCGGCCGGCGGGCCGGATCGACCGCGCCGGCCGCCTCGACCGACGGCCGCGACCCGCAGGAGCTGCTGTCGGTGCGCTCGCTCGGCGTCGAGATCCGTACGGGCGGCGAGACCATCGACATCGTCCGGGACGTCTCGTTCGACGTGCGGCGCGGCGAGACCGTCGCCATCCTCGGCGAGTCCGGCTCCGGCAAGACCATGACCGGCCACGCCGTGATGGGCATCCTGGACACGCCCCCGGCGTACGTCAGCGCCGGCTCGGTCCTGTTCCAGGGCCGCGACCTGCTGACCCTGCCCCGGCGCGAGCGCCGGGAGGTGTGCGGCCGCAACATCGGGATGGTCTTCCAGGACTCGCTCTCCGCGCTCAACCCGGTCTTCAGCGTCGGCTTCCAGATCGCCGAGCTCTTCCGCAAGCGCCAGGGGGCGAGCCGCCGCAAGGCCGACGCCAAGGCGGCCGAGCTGCTCGACCTCGTCGAGATCCCCAACGCCCGGCGGCGGCTCAGGGACTACCCGCACCAGTTCTCGGGCGGCATGCGGCAGCGGGTGATGATCGCGATGGCCATCGCGCTGGAGCCCGACCTCCTGATCGCCGACGAGCCGACGACCGCGCTCGACGTCACCATCCAGGCGCAGATCATGGACATGCTGGCGCGGCTGTGCGACGAGCGGCAGATGGGCCTCATCCTCATCACCCACGACCTGGGTGTGGTCAGCGAGTTCGCCGACCGCATCATCCTCATGTACGCCGGTCGGGTCGTCGAGTCCTCCTCGGCCGCCGCCCTCTTCACCGCCTCCGCGCACCCCTACTCACGGGCGCTGCTGGAGTCGGTGCCGAAGCTGGCCGACCAGCACAGCGGGCTGAAGGTGATCCCCGGGTCCCCGCCCGACCCGCGAGACGTGGGGCCGGGCTGCTCCTTCGCCCCGCGCTGCTCCCACGCAGTCCCGGCCTGCCTGGCCGGCGTGCCGCCCACCCTGCAGGTCGCCCCGGACCACCTGTCCGCCTGCCTGTTCGCCGAGGAGGTCGTCGCCCATGCCTGAGCAGCCGACGAGCACCGCCGCCGCGCCGGGCGGCGAGCCGGCGCTCGAGGCCCGCGACGTGGTCAAGCACTTCCACCCCGGTCGCAGCCTCTTCCCGTCGCGGAGGCAGACCCTGCGCGCGGTGGACGGCATCTCGTTCACCCTGGAGCGCGGCCAGACGCTGGGGATCGTGGGCGAGAGCGGGTGCGGGAAGTCCACCCTGGCCCGCATGGCTCTCGGGCTGGAGACCCCGACGGCGGGCGAGATCCGGCTCCAGGGCCGCGAGCTCTCGTCGGTGAGCCGGTACTGGCGCAGCAGCGTCATCCAGCTGGTGATGCAGGACCCCTACTCCTCGCTCAACCCCCGGATGACGATCTACGACATCGTCGCCGAAGCCTTCGTCGCCCACCCGGAGCTCGTGCAGGGGGCTCGACGGCGTGACCTGGTCGTCGAGATGCTGTCGCTCGTCGGGCTCGGCGCCCACCACCTCAACAAGTTCCCGCACCAGCTCAGCGGTGGCCAGCGGCAGCGGGTGGGCATCGCCAGGGCTCTGGCGCCGAAGCCGTCCATCGTCGTCTGCGACGAGCCCGTGTCGGCGTTGGACGTCTCGGTGCAGGCGCAGGTGATCAACCTGCTGGGGTCGCTGCAGGACGAGCTGGCGCTCTCCTACCTCTTCATCTCCCACGACCTGTCCATCGTCCGGCACGTGTCGGACCGGATCGCGGTGATCTACCTCGGCCGGATCGTCGAGGAGGGACCGGCCGAGGTGGTCTACAACGCCCCCGCCCACCCGTACACGCAGGCCCTGCTGGCGAGCATCGCCACGACCCGGCTCGACGCCGACGGCGCCGAGGTCGCCAAGCCGGCCCGGATCCGGGGCGAGCTGCCCGACCCGCTGAAGCCGCCGTCGGGCTGCCCGTTCCGCAGCCGTTGCTTCAAGGCCCGCGACCGGTGCGCCGCCGAGGTCCCGCTGCCGCAGCCGGTAGGCCCTGACGGGCACCTCACCCGCTGCCACTTCCCGACCGTCGAGGACTCGTCCCCGACCGCTGCAGTGGCCTAGGGACAGGGCTCGTCGAGCCGGACCGGGAGGGAGACCGGGCCCGGGTCGGCCACGGGTCGGGTCCATAGGAAGCCTCTGGAACCTTCCTGCCCCGACGCTCGTTCGACCGGTCGGCGTCCAGGGTGGGCCGAGCAGGTGTCCGAGAGGTGTCGTCATGGCACAGGTGGCAGCGGTTCGTGGGTCGGGTCGGTCGGAGCGGCAGGGGCTGCAGCGGACCGTCGGGTTCTGGGGGCTGACGTTCGTCTCCCTGGGCTCGATCATCGGGTCCGGCTGGCTCCTGGGGGCCCTGACCGCGGCGGGGTACGCCGGCGGCGGGGGCTCGCTCATCTCGTGGGTGCTCGCCGCGGTGATGCTCATCGTCCTGGCGCTCATCCACGCCGACCTCGGGGCGGCGTACCCGGTGGCCGGGGGCACCTCGCGCTACCCGGCGTACGCGTTCGGGACCTTCGGCGGCTTCACGGCGGGCTGGACGACCTACCTCCAGGCCGTGGCCATCGCGCCGCTGGAGGTCGAGGCGTCGCTGAGCTACGTGAACTCCGTGGGGTCGGTCCGCACGACCTTCCCGCTCGTGCACACCGACGGGACGCTCACTGGGCCGGGCGTCGTCATCGGCATCCTCGCCATGGCGCTGTTCGCCTTCATCAACCTCGGCGGGGCGCGCTGGCTGTCGGACAGCAACACCGGCATCGTGCTGTGGAAGCTCTTCGTGCCGGTCCTCACCATCGTCACGCTGCTGCTGATCGACTTCCACCCCGGCAACTTCACGGCCAACGGCGGCTTCGCCCCGTTCGGCTTCCACGGGGTCTTCGCCGCGCTGCCCGCGGGCGTCGTCTTCGCGCTGCAGGGCTTCGAGCAGGCCACGCAGATGGCCGGCGAGTCGGTCAACCCGAAGAAGCACGTCTCCCGCGCGATCATCCTGGCGATGCTCGTCGGCGCCGTCGTCTACATCGGCCTCGAGATCGCCTTCGTCGGCGCCCTCGACCCGCACCAGCTGACGACGCAGGGCTGGGCCCAGCCGATCGGCGCCGGGGACTACGGGCCCTACTACACGCTCGCCATCCAGTCCGGCGTCGCCTGGCTGGCCGTCGTCCTGATCGTCGACGCGGTGATCTCCCCGGGCGGCACCGGGCTGATCTACGTCGGCACGACCGCCCGCATCTCGTACGCGCTCGGCCTGCCGGACGCGCTGACGCGGGTGTCGAAGCGGGGCGTGCCGGTGTGGTCGGTCGTCGTCGCCACCGTCTTCGGCGTGGTCTTCCTGGCGCCGGCGCCGAGCTGGCAGCAGCTCGTCTCGCTGATCACCGGGGCGACGGCGATCATGTACGCCTTCGCGCCCGTCTCGCTGGGCGCCCTGATGAAGAACGACCCGGACCGGGAGCACCCGTACCTGGTCCCGTTCCCCCGGGTGCTGCTGCCGCTCGGGTTCGCGTTCGCGAACCTGATCATCTACTGGGGCGGCTTCGCGGCGACCTGGAAGCTCGCCCTCGGCCTGCTCCTCGGACAGCTGATCTTCGTCCTGGCCGCCCGGCTGCGCGCGCGCAACCTCGACGTCGGACGCGCCCGGGCGCTGCGCTTCAGCGCCTGGATGTGGCCCTGGCAGCTCGGCCTCGTGGTGCTCGGGCTCCTCGGCAACTACGGCGACGGCGCCCTGAAGATCTTCCCCGACGAGTGGGACGCCCTGGTCGTCGCGGTCTTCTCCGTCGTCGTCTACTACGTCGCCGTGCGCCAGGTCCAGCCCACGGCCGACATCGCGCCGATTGTGGAGGAGGACCTGCACGACCCGGACCGGGCGCTGACCGCGACGCCTGGCGTCTGAGGGCGACGGCCTCAGCGGACGGCCGCGGCGTGCGGGCCCGGAACCTCCCCGCTGCCGCGCTCGACGAGGCGCACGGGCAGGACGAGCCGGGCCGGCGTACCGGTCGACCCCGCCACCCGGGCGAGGAGCAGCTCCACGGCGGCCGCGGCCATCCGCTCGGGGTCGGTGGCCACGACGGTCAGCGGGACCGGGAGCAGGTCGGCGAGCGGGAAGTCGTCGAAGCCCACGACGGCGAGCGGGTGCCGCGGCCCCAGCGCGCGCAGCGCGCCCTGCGCGAGGAACCCCGTCGTGCAGAACAGCGCGGTGGGCGGGTCGTCGAGCGCGAGGAGCTCCCGGGTCGCCGCCTGCGCCTCGTGCGGCGTCCCGTGGCGCAGCGTGACCACGAGCCGCTCGTCGACGCCGAGCCCGGCCTCCCGCAGCGCCCGCCGGTAGCCGCGCAGGCGCCGCCCGGTCGTCCAGTACGACGGGGCCACCAGGACGGCGACACGGCGGTGGCCGTGGGTGACCAGGTGCGCCGTGGCCATCCGTGCCCCGCCCTCGTTGTCGAGCACGACGCTGTCGCCGTCCGCACCCGTGCTGGGCCGGTCGACGAAGACCACGGGCAGCGGCCGCCGCCCGGTCGCCTCGCGCAGGAAGCGGTAGTCGCCCTGGTCGGGCACGATCACCAGCCCGGCGATGCGGCGGCCCACGAGCTCGCCGATGGCCTGCCGCTCGACCTCGGGGTCCTCGTCCACGGTGCTGAGCACGACGGCGTACCGGGCGGCGTTGGCCGCGGCCACCGCGGCCTTGGCCAGGGTCGCGTAGAACGGGTTGGTCAGGTCGCCGAGCAGCAGGCCGACGGTCCGCGAGTGCTGGCCGGGTCGCAGGGCCCGGGCGACCTCGTCGCGCTGGAAGCCGAGCTCGGTGATGGCCGTGCGGACCCGCTCGGCGGTGGCCGGGCGCACCGAGCCGACCTCGTTGACCACACGCGAGACGGTGGCCAGGCCGACACCGGCCCGCTCGGCCACGTCGCGCATCGTCGGCACCGGCAGCGCGTCGGCGGCCGACGGGCCGGGGGTCCGGGGCACGCGGTCCCCTCTCCGGGCCGCACCCCGGCGGCCCTGGTCAGCGCCGGGGTGGAGCCGCATCGTACCGACCTCTTGACTTCCTCGTCGGTGCATGGATACGTTTCCAAAGCAGTTCTTGGATACGTTTCCATCCGTCGTGCTCCGGGGTCAAGACCCCGGGGCGGCAGGGCCAGCGGCCCGGAAGACGGCATCTCGACGACGAGAGGAAGCCCATGCCGCAGGGACGGGACCGGCGCGTGCGCCGGGGCCGGCAGGCCGTGACCGAGCAGGTCCTCGGCGCCGCTGCCCGTCCGCGCCCGTGCCCCGCGACCGGCCGCTGACCCACGCCGCCGCGAGCAGCACCCTCAGCAGCAAGCCGACGGCCGACACGCCCCACCGCAGCACCCCGCGCACGACCCACCCGAACGACGCCCGTCCCACCCGGACCGACCCCAGGAGTCGAAGATGATCTCCCGTCGCACCACCCTCGCCGCGGCCGCGCTCGCGGTCACCCTCGGCGCCCTGCCCGCCTGCTCCTCGTCCTCGTCCGGCTCCGGCAGCTCGGGCGGCGCGAGCGACGACGCGCCGAAGACGATCACCGTCGCGTACCAGAAGTTCGGCGCCTTCACCCAGATGGACTCCCACATGACCAAGGTCAAGGCGGAGTACGAGGCGGCGCACCCGGGCGTCACGGTCAAGCTGAACCCGATCCAGGCCGACGAGAACGACTACTACACCAAGCTCAACCTGATGAACCGCACACCGTCGACGGCGCCGGACGTCCTCTACGAGGACACCTTCCTGGTCAACTCCGACATCGACGCGGGCTACCTCGCCCCGCTCGACGACTACACGTCGAAGTGGGCGGACTGGAGCCAGTTCACCGAGTCGGCGCAGAGCGCCGGCAAGGGCGCCGACGGCAAGATCTACGGCATCCCGATGGGCACCGACACCCGCGCGCTCTACTACAACAAGGAGCTGTTCGCCAAGGCCGGGCTGCCGACCGACTGGCAGCCGAAGACGTGGGACGACATCCTCGCGGCGGCGCGGACGATCAAGGCCAAAGAACCGGACGTCCTGCCGTTCAACATCTACTCCGGCAAGGGTGCGGGCGAGGGCTCGACCATGCAGGGCCTGGAGATGCTGCTCTACGGCACCAAGAACACGCTCTACGACGACGCGTCGAAGAAGTGGATCACGTCCTCGCCGGGGCTGACCGACTCCTTCACCTTCCTCAAGACCGTCTTCGACGAGGGCCTGGCGCCCAAGCCGCAGGACGCGCTCGACCCGCAGTGGGGCACCAAGCTCAGCACCGAGCTGATCCCGAGCAGCAAGGTCGCGATCGCCCTCGACGGGTCGTGGCAGACCAGCACCTGGAAGAAGGACGGCGCGAAGCCGTGGGCCGACTACAGCAAGACGCTCGGCGTGGCGGCGATGCCGACGCAGCACGGTGACGCGCCGGGCGCGACGAGCATGTCGGGCGGCTGGCTGCTGTCGGTCGGGGCGAAGTCGAAGAACCCGCAGGCGGCCTGGGACTTCATCAGCACCGCGCTGAACAAGGAGAACACCCTCGCGTACGACACCTCGGCCAGCCAGATCGCCGAGCGCAAGGACGTCTCGTCCGACCCGGCCTACCTCGAGTCCGACCCGTTCGCGAAGACCTTCACCGACCTCGTCCAGTACACGCACTTCCGCCCGGCGTACTCGAAGTACCCGCGGGTCTCGGACGCGATCCAGCAGACGATGGAGACCGTCATGACCGGGCAGGCGCCGGTCGACCAGGCGCTGGCGCAGTTCCAGAAGACCGTCACCGCGGTCGTCGGCGCGGACGCCGCCACCACGGCCTGATGGCGGCCACCCTCACGGTCCCGCCGGGCGCCCGCGTGGCGTCCGGCGGGCGCCGCCGCCGCGGACCGGGAGCGGCGGCCAAGCTCGTGCCGCTGCTGCCCGCCGTCGTCCTGCTGCTGCTGTTCTTCGCCGGCCCGGTCGTGTGGAGCGTCTACACCGCCTTCACCAACCAGTCGCTGTCGGGCGCCGGCGCCTCGGACGCGCAGTTCATCGGGCTGGCGAACTTCTCCCGCATGATCGGCGACCCCGACTTCTGGCACTCGATCGTGCTGACGGTGGTCTTCGTCGTCGGCTCCGCGGTGATCGGCCAGAACACCCTCGGGCTGCTGATCGCCCTGCTGCTGCGTCACCGGCACCGGGTCACCCAGACCGTCGTGTCGCTCGTGGTCGTCGGCGCGTGGGTGATGCCGGAGATCGTCGCCGCGTTCTGCTGGTACGCGTTCCTCAACCCGGACGGCTCGCTGAACTCCTGGTTCGCCTGGGCCGGCTTCAGCCAGAACTGGCTCTACACGCTGCCGATGTTCGGCGTCATCCTCACCAACGTCTGGCGGGGGACCGCGTTCTCGATGATGGTCTACTCCGCCGCGCTGTCCGACATCCCGCCCGAGCTGGAGGAGGCCGCGTCGGTCGACGGCGGCAGCGGGTGGCGCCGGCTGTGGTCGATCACGCTGCCGCTGATCCGGCGCTCGATCCTGACCAACCTGATGCTGATCACGCTGCAGACGCTGGCCGTGTTCACGCTGATCTACGTGCTCACCGCGGGCGGTCCGGGCAACGCGAGCTCGACGACGCCGATCTACATGTACGAGCAGGCCTTCCAGTTCTACGACCTCGGCTACGGCACGGCGATGGCCCTGGTGCTGCTGCTGGTCGGCGCGCTCTTCTCGCTCGTGTACCTCAAGTTCGTCTCGGTGGACGAGCGATGAGCGCCCTTCGACAGGCTCAGGGAGCGGGTGCTCGTCCCGGCGGCCCTTCGACGAGCTCCGGGAACGTCCTCGCGTCGGAGAGGCGCCACGTCCTCGGCATCACCTCGCCCCGCCGGCTGCCCGCGTGGATCCTCGCGCACCTCGCGCTGCTGCTCGTGGTGCTCGCGTTCCTCGGTCCGATGCTGTGGCTGATCTTCGGTTCGCTGCACTCCGACTCGGCGCTGACCGTCGAGCTCGGCGGCACGTGGACGCTGTCGAACTTCCTCGCCGTCATGACGCCGGAGACGCTGTGGACCCCGCTGCTGAACTCGTTCATCCTCTCCGCCGGGACCGCCCTGCTCACCGTCGTCTGCTCGGCGCTGGCGGCGTACCCGCTGTCGCGCTACTCGATGCGCTTCCGCCGGACGTTCCTCTACACGATCGTCTTCTCCACGGGGCTGCCGATCACCGCGGTGATGGTGCCGGTGTACGTGCTGTTCGCGACGTTCACGCTCACCGACTCCCGCATCGCCACGGTGCTTTTCATGAGCGCCACGTCGCTGCCCTTCGCCATCTGGATGATGAAGAACTTCATGGACGGCGTGCCGGTGTCGCTGGAGGAGGCGGCCTGGACCGACGGGGCGGGCTGGTTCTCCTCGCTGCGCGGGATCGTCCTGCCGCTCATGGCCCCCGGCCTGGCCGTGGTGTCGATCTTCGTCTTCGTGCAGCAGTGGGGTGACTTCTTCATCCCGTTCGTGCTGCTGCAGAGCCCGGAGAAGCAGCCGGCGTCGGTGAGCATCTACACCTTCTTCAGCTCCTACGGCGCCGTCGCGTACGGGCAGCTCGCGGCCTTCTCGATCTTGTACACGGTGCCGATCATCGCCCTGTACGGCGTGCTGTCGAAGGCCCTGGGCGGCGGCTTCAGCTTCGCGGGCGGGCTGAAGGGCTGACCTCGTCCCTGCCTCCCGCCTGCCGCGCGCCACCCGGCGCAGACCAGACTGCTGATCACCCCGACCCCCCTCCCACCCCCCGATCTCGTCCGCACGCACACCCGAGGAGCGACACCCATGCCCGACCTGACCGACCCCGTCGAGGAGCGGCTGGCCCGGTTCCGCCACGAGCGGGTCCTGCCGGCGCTCTACCGCGAGCGCGTGCCGCTCGAGGTGACGGCCTGGGAAGCGCCGGGCGAGCCCGTCGCCTTCGAGGAGGCCGTGGCCCAGGACTTCGCGCCCTTCGAGGTCGGCTCGGCCTACGGCCCGCCGTGGGGCACGACCTGGTTCCGTGCCACGGGCGCCGTGCCGGAGGGCTGGGACGCGCTCGACGGCACGGCCGTGGAGGTCGTCGTCGACCTCGGCTTCAGCGACACCGAGCCCGGCTTCCAGTCCGAGGGCCTGGTGTGGACCGCGGACGGCACCGTCATCAAGGCCGTCGAGCCGATGAACCAGGCCGTGCCGCTGCCGACCTCGTCCCCGGCCCGGCAGGGGAGCGCGGTCGAGGTGCTCGTGGAGGCCGCGTCCAACCCGCACGTCCTCGAGCACATGCAGTTCAACCCGACGCACCTGGGCAGCCTGGCGACCGCGGGCAAGGAACCGCTCTACCGCCTGCGCCGCCTCGAGCTCGGCCTGCGCGACGTCGCCGTGTGGGAGCTCGACCAGGACCTCTTCGCCCTGGGCGGCCTGCTGCTCGAGCTGCCCGCGAACACCCAGCGCCGCGCCGAGGTGCGCGACGCCCTCGACCGCGTCGTCGACGTCGTCGACCCGTCCGACGTCTCGGGCACCGCGCAGGCGGGCCGCGACCTGCTGCGCACGGTGCTCGACAAGCCGGCCAGCGCCAGCGCCCACCAGCTGTACGCCGTCGGCCACGCGCACATCGACTCCGCGTGGCTGTGGCCGGTCCGCGAGACCGTGCGCAAGGTCGCCCGCACGTTCGCCAACGTCTGCGACCTCATCGAGCGCGAGGAGCAGTTCGTCTTCGCCGCCTCCTCGGCGCAGCAGTACGCCTGGCTCAAGGAGTTCTACCCGGGCCTGTTCGAGCGGGTGCGCGGCCACGTGCAGGCCGGCCGCTTCGTGCCGGTCGGCGGGATGTGGGTCGAGTCCGACACCAACCTCCCCGGCGGGGAGGCGATGGCGCGTCAGTTCGTGCTCGGCAAGGGCTTCTTCTCCCGCGAGCTCGGCGTGGACACCCAGGAGGTGTGGCTGCCCGACTCGTTCGGCTACTCCGGCGCGCTGCCGCAGATCATGGCCTCGGCGGGCGCGAAGTGGTTCCTCACGCAGAAGATCAGCTGGAACGACTCGAACCTGATGCCGCACTCGACCTTCCGCTGGGAGGGGATCGACGGCACCCAGGTCTTCACCCACTTCCCGCCGGTCGACACGTACAACTCCGACCTGTCGGCAGAGGACCTCGCCCGCGCCGAGCGGAACTTCACCGAGAAGGCCGACGCCCACCGGTCGCTGGTGCCCTTCGGCCACGGCGACGGCGGCGGCGGGCCCACCCGCGAGATGGTCGCGGCGGCACGGCGCACGGCCTCGCTCGAGGGCTCACCGGCGGTCCGGCTGGCCAGCCCCGTCGAGTTCTTCACCGACGCGCAGGCCGAGCTGCCGGAGGCGCCGGTCTGGAGCGGCGAGCTCTACCTGGAGTTCCACCGCGGGACGTACACGAGCCAGGCGCGCACGAAGCGCGGCAACCGCCGCAGCGAGCACCTGCTCCGCGAGGCCGAGCTGTGGGCGACGACCGCCACGGTGCGCAACGGGACCGACTACCCGTACGAGGCCCTGCGCCGCGCGTGGGAGACGGTCTGCCTGCAGCAGTTCCACGACATCCTGCCCGGCACGTCGATCTCCTGGGTCTACGCCGACGCCGAGGCCGGCTACGCCCGGGTGGCGGAGACCGCCGAGCGGGTCGTCGACGCCTCCCTCCGCGCGCTGCTCGGCGAGGGTTCCTCCTACGTCGCCGCGAACGCCGGCCCGTACGCCGTCGAGGGCGTGCCCGCGCTGGGCGTCGCCGCCGGGGCGCCGGAGCCGCGCGACGCGACGCCGCGGGCCGACGGAGACGGGTTCGTCCTCGAGAACGACCTCGTCCGGGTCCGCGTCAGTCACCAGGGCCTGATCACCTCGGTGGTCGACCTGCGGGTCGCGCGCGAGCTCGTGCCCGAGGGGCGTACGGCGGGTCTGCTGCAGCTGTTCCGCGACGTGCCCAACCGCTGGGACGCCTGGGACATCGACCGGACCTACCAGCGCACCGGGACCGACCTCGTCGAGGCGACCTCCGTCCAGGTGGTGGGCGACGCGCTGCGGGTGGAGCGACGGTTCGGCGAGTCGTCGCTCGTGGAGACGATCAGCCTGCCGGCCGACGCGGCCCGGGTCGACCTGGCCTTCACCGTCGACTGGCACGAGCGGCAGAAGCTGCTCAAGCTCGCCTTCCCGCTCGACGTGCACGCCGACCGGGCGACGTCGGAGATCCAGTTCGGCCACCTGCACCGGCCGACGCACGCCAACACCTCGTGGGACACCGCACGCTTCGAGACCGTCGCGCACCGCTGGGTGCACGTCGGCGAGCCGGGCTACGGCGTCGCGGTGTCGAACGACTCCACGTACGGCCACGACATCACCCGGGTGAGCGCCGGCGTGCGCGGTTCGACGACTGCTGGTTCGACGACGACAGTCCGGCTGTCGCTGCTGCGGGCGCCGCTGTTCCCCGACCCCGAGGCCGACCAGGGCGAGCACACGATGAACGTCTCGCTCGCCGTCGGCGCCGGGATCCCGGAGTCGGTGGCCGAGGGCTACCGCCGCAACCTGCCGCTGCGCGTGGTCGAGGGCGTCGGCGAGGGTTCGGTGGAGCCGCTCGTCGTCGTCGACGACCCGGCCGTCGTGGTCGAGGCGGTCAAGCTCGCGGAGGACGGCAGCGGCGACGTGGTCGTGCGGCTCTACGAGGCGTACGGGACCCGGGCCCGGACCCGGGTGACGGCGACGTTCGCCCTCACCGGCATCACCGAGACCGACCTGCTGGAGCGTCCGGTGGACGCGTCGGCGCTGCGGTCCGTGGACGGCGACGTGGCCGAGCTCGAGCTGCGGCCGTTCCAGATCGTGACGCTGCGCCTGGCCCGCTGACCCTGCTGACCCCGGAGCGGGGTGCTTCGCACCCACCCCCGCGCACGACGAACCGCTGGCTCCCGACAGCCCGGAACGCGATCTGGCTGTCGGGAGTGCGCGGTTCGTGGGGAGGTCGGGGTGCCGCGCGGCTCACCAGGTGAGGACGCGCGGCACCGGGAGACTCGTGATGGCGGCGTCGACCGTGACGAGCACGAGCTCCTCCAGGGTCGCCTGGGCGACGAGGATTCGGTCGAAGGGGTCGCGGTGGTCCCACCGCAGCGACCCGGCGAGCAGCCCGTGCTCCAGGGTCACCGGCAGGGTCTCCGCACCGAGGTCGGCCACGCGCCGTCCCAGCGACGTGGGCAGGCTGGGTGCGTCGAGCTTGCCGATGCGGACCTTGGTGCTGACCTCCAGGGCCGAGGCGGCCGAGACCCACAGGGCGTTGTCGCGGTCGGCCAGCTGCTCCCGCACCGGTCCGGGCACCCGCGCGGGAGCGCCCAGCAGCCACAGCAGGACGTGGGTGTCGAGGAGGTAGGACGCGCTCACCTCACTCCCACGCGGCCAGCTCGCCCTCCGGCAGAGCTGCGTCGAAGTCCTCCGGCACGTCGAGCTCCATGATGCCGAAGCGGCGCGGCGGCACCTGCTCGAGCGGCACCAGGCGCGCCACCGGCCGCCCGGACCGCGCGATGATGATCTCCTCGCCGCGCTCGCTGCGCGCCAGGAGGTCGCTCAGACGCGTCTTCGCCTCCTGCACGTTCACCTGCGCCATGGTCCCGAGGATAGAGCCCCTGGCCAACCTGACCAGACCAACCCACCCTTGCGCCCGGTTGGGCGGAGCTCAGACGCCGAAGCCGCCCGACAGGCGCCGGTGGAAGCCGGTGCTGCGCTCGTCGAGACCGTCGATCGTCACGGTCGTGCCGTGGTCGCGGTACCTGGTCTCGATCGAGTCGAGGGCGGCGACGGACGACGCGTCCCAGATCTGCGCCCGGGTGAGGTCGATGCGGACCCGGGCCGGGTCCTCGGCGTAGGCGAAGCGGTCGACGAGGTCGTTGCTGCTGCCGAAGAACAGCGGCCCGTCGACCGTGTACGACGCCACCGCCCCGTCGTCGGCCAGGACCCGGTCGACGGTGATCACGTGCGCGACGCGGCGGGCGAAGAGGACCATCGCGAGGACGACGCCGACCGCGACACCGAGGGCGAGGTTGCTGGTCACCACGACGACCGCGACGGTGACGACCATGACCGAGGTCTCGGGCAGCGGCATCCGCCGCAGCGTCGACGGCCTGACGCTGTGCCAGTCGACGGTGGTGATCGCCACGACCATCATCACGGCCGCGAGCGCGACCATCGGGATCTGGCCCATGACCGAGCTCAGGCCGGTGACCAGGGCGAGCAGGAAGACCCCGACGACGACGGTCGAGATGCGCGTCCGGGCCCGGCCGGTCTTCACGTTGAGGACGGTCTGGCCGATCATCGCGCAGCCGGCGATGCCGCCGTAGAAGCCCGCGGCGATATTCGCGACGCCCAGCGCCCACGACTCGCGGCCCTTGCGGGACGGCGTGTCGGTGAGCTCGTCGACGAGCTTGGCCGTCAGCAGCGACTCCATCAGCCCGACGAAGGCGACGCTGAGCGCCGTCGGCAGGACCAGCCGCAGCGTCTCCAGGTCGAGCGGGACGAGGAACGGGGTCAACCCCGGCAGCCGGCCGGTGAGGGGGCCCTCGTCCGCGACGTCCGGCACGGCCAGCCGCGCCAGGACGACGACCGCGGTGACGGCGATGATCGCCACCAGCGGGGAGGGCACGGCGGTCGTGAAGCGAGGCAGCACGACGATGATCAGCAGCGTCGCCGCGAAGAGCGCGTACGCGAGCCACGGCACCCCGACGACGTGGCGCACCTGGGCGACGAAGATCAGGATGCCCAGAGCGTTGACGAAGCCGATCATGACCGATCGCGGGATGAAGCGCATCAGGCGGGCGAGGCCGGTGACCCCGAAGACGATCTGGACCACCCCGGCCAGGACGACCGTCGGCAGCACGTAGCCGACGCCGTGCTCGTGCACGAGCGGCGCGATGACCAGGGCCACCGAGCCGGCCGCCGCGGTCACGACGCCGGGTCGGCCGCCGAGGAAGGACATGGTCAGGGTCAGCACGATCGAGGCGACCAGGCTGACCATGGGGTCGACGCCGGCGACGATCGAGAAGGAGATGACCTCGGGCACCAGCGCGAGCGTCGTGACCAGTCCCGCCAGCACCTCACGGGTGAGCTGCGGGGGCGAGCGGAGGGCGCTCGCCACGGTGAAGCGGGGAATGGCACCCGTGGGTTCGTGACGGGGCAAGGTGTGCTCCTGCAGATCGGGTCGTGGGAGCACGCCGGCGTCGTCGCCGTCCTCGTCGAGGGGTGCTGCACCTGAAGATGCGCGGGCGGGCGACGCGGACCCGAGGTGGGTCCGCGTCCGGTCCGGCGCCTCCAGTCTCCCAGACCTCGGGCCCTGCTCCCTCCCGCGACGGCTAGGACGCGACCGGCGACTCCTGGCCCCGCCGGTCCGCCCCGGAACGGTGCGTGTCGGCCGTGCGGAACTCGGTGTAGGTGTACGGGTTGTCGAGCACCTTCGTCGGCGGGACGTCGGGGTTCATGCCCTGCGCCCAGACCTCGTCGCCGAGCGTCGCCTGCAGGTAGGAGACCGTCTCGTCGATCTCGCGCCGCGCGCTGGCGAGGTCCTCGATCAGCCGGCCCTCGTGCTTGGCGACCCTGCCGTCGACGAGGACCGTCCGCACGTCGCCACGGTTGGCCTGCAGCGCGATGTGGCCGTACGGGTTGAGGACCGGGAAGAGCGTGGGCGACAGGTCGTTCTTGATCAGCACGACGTCTGCCCGCTTGCCGACCTCGAGCGAGCCGACCAGGTCGCCCATCCCCAGGGCCTCGGCCCCGCCGCGCGTCGCCCAGGCCACGACGTGCTCGGCGCGCAGGTGCGCGTGCGTGATCGTCTCGCCGACCTCGTGCGCCTTGACGTGCTCCCACGCCCGGTCCGCGCCGAGGGTGGAGCGCATGGCGGCGAACAGGTCGCTGGAGAACCACACGCTCGTGTCGACCGAGAGCGACACCGGGATGCCGTGCTCGCGCAGCGCCCACGAGGGCGGGTAGCCCTGCCCGCAGCTCTGCTCGCTCTCCGTCGACAGCGACACCGAGCCGCCCGTCGCCGCGATGCGGTGGTAGGAGTCGTCCGACAGCGTCGCCGCGTGGACGTAGACGGTGTCGGGCGCCATGAACCCGGCGTCGTGCATCAGCCGGATGCCGGCGTCGTTCGTCGCGCCCCACACCCCGGCGTGCGTGGTGACGGGCAGCCCCAGCTCGCGGGCCACCTCGAAGGCCGCGCGCTCGGGGAAGGCCGGGTCGCCGGTCACGTCGAAGGCCATCTGCAGGCGCAGCGAGTCCGAGCCGGACGCGTGCTCGCGCAGGAAGCGCTGCACCGCGGGGTCGGCCGACCACTCCCAGGGCCCGGCGAAGATGTCGCCGTACGCGAGCACGTAGCGCCCCGTCGAGGAGACCAGGGCGTCGAGCGCGGCCTCGGCGTGCTCGAGGGTGCGCAGTCCGTGCGACCAGTCGACCGTCGTCGTCACGCCGGCGTCGATCGCGTCGAGCGCGGAGAGCCGGTTGCCGGCGTGGACGTCCTGTGGCCGGAAGCTCTTGCCGTGCTCGAGGTAGTACCAGACGAAGTACTGCGTGAGGGTCCAGTCGGCGCCGTAGCCGCGCATCGCGGTCTGCCACATGTGCCGGTGGGTGTCGACCATGCCCGGCATGACGATGCCCCCGGTGGCGTCGATCTCGAAGGTCCCGTCGGGAACCGTCAGGCTGGGTCCGATGGCGGCGACGTCGGTCCCGACGACGAGGACGTCGGTGTCGGGCAGCACCCGCCGCTCGTCGTCGACGGTGACGACGGTGCCGTGGCGCAGGACGACCGGCTGGCCGTCGGCGGGGAGCGGGGTGGAGACGGGCGTGGTCATGGCGACTCCTTCGTCGGGCACGAGCGGTGGGGCCGGGTCGCTAGAGCGCGACGGGCGGGTAGGACTGGCCGAGCCAGTGCGAGAGCTTGGCGGCGTACTCGCGCTGGAAGGAGAGGGGACCGCTGGCGGCCGCGTAGTCCTCGTCGTAGAGGGCGATCATGATCGTCAGGGTCAGGAAGAAGTGGGCGCCCATCTCGAACAGGGCGACGTAGTCGTGCTCGACGAGGGCCGTCCGCTCGGCGTCGGTGAACGACAGCCAGGTCGTGCGCTCGACGTGGTTGTTCACGCCGAGGTAGCGCCCGTACTCGTCCTCCCACCGGGTGACCAGGGCGGCGGGGTCGGCCTTGTACGCCGCGAGGAGCTCGGGGTCGCCGTCGACCTGGTAGAGGAACTTGTTGACGTAGTAGCGGCTCATCGCGCCGCCTCCGCGAGCGCGGCCCTGCCGAGGGCGGGAGCGTCCTGCTCCGGGGTCCAGGTCATGTACATCTCCCGGGTGTGGAAGAGGTCGAGCTCGTCGACGTAGGACGCCTCGATCGGCCCGGCGATGCCCATCATCAAGATCAGGTCCATGAAGCCGTGGGTGGCGTTCCCGGCTCCCGACATCGACTCGAACGTGACGTTCTCGAGGATCGCCTCGACGTCGCCCTTCGACAGCCAGTCGATCGCCTGCCGGTCGAAGGCCGGGTCCGGCCCGGTCTCGCCGAACTGGCGCGGCCCGCCGAGCTCCAGGGAGAGGTGGCCGGAGCCGACCGCGGCGACGCTGAGGTCGCTCGGCCACGCGTCGATGACCTCGCGGATGGCCCGGCCCAGCTGCCAGAAGCGCGTCGGGCTCGGTAGCGGCGGCGCGAAGATGTTGGTGTAGATCGGGACCACGGGCAGGTCGGCGTCCGGCCGGGTCGTGATGATCGGGCAGATGATCGAGTGGTCGAGCTTGAGCTCGTGGCTCACGGCCATGTCGAAGCCGCGGTCGAGCAGACCCTGGAGCAGGAAGCCGGACAGCTCCTCGTGGCCCTGCAGCAGGAACGGCGGGATCGAGAACTCGCGCTCCTCGTTGTAGAAGGTCGCGTCGTACGTCGGCTGCTTCCCGATCAGGAACGCCGGGTAGTTGTCGGCGAAGAACTGGTGGAAGTGGTCCGCGCCGACCATGACCAGCACGTCGGGCCGCGCGGCGGTCAGCGTCTCCCGGTACGCCTCCACCTTGCGCCGCCACTCGTCCGCCTGCGGCATGCGCTGCTCGGGCGGCGTCAGCTGCGTCGCCTTCAGGTAGAAGGGGTGGTGCGTCGTCGCGAGCACCGCGCTCAACCTCGCCATCGAGGCTCCGTTCCGGTCGGTGGATGTGTCGGTGGATCTGTCGGGTGGGTCGTCGGCGGCGTCAGGCAGACCCGGCGTCGGGCAGCGGCACGTACACGGCGTTGCGGTCGACCTCGGCGTAGACCGCGGGGGCGATCGGCGACTCGCGCTCCTCGGCGAGGTGGCCGATCAGCCCGGCCGTCCGGGCGAGCAGGGCGAACGCGCGCAGCAGCTCGATCGGGAGCCCGAGGTCCGCGAGCGCCGCGCCGGCCACACCGGCGCCGTTCAGGGGGAGCCGGCGTCCGAGCACCTGCTCGTGCACCCGCCCGACCGCGGCGAACAAGCGCAGGTGGGCGCCCAGGCTGCCGCTGTCCTCGGCGATGGCGAACATCACCGGCACCCGAGGGTCGGCCTCCTTGTGAACGGGGTGGCCGATCCCGGGCACCTTCTCCCCGGCCGCACGGGCGGCGCGCACCGCCTCGAGGGCGACCGCGTCCCAGTCGTCGTCGCTGCGGCTCTCGGCGTCGTCGAGGCCCTCGAGCACCCGGTGCAGCCACCGTCCGGTGTCCTCGGTGACGCCGAGGAAGCGGGAGCCGCCGCCGAGGATCCCGGCGGCCAGCGCGCCCTGGACCGAGTCGGGGGCGCTGTAGTACGTGAGCCGCGCGGCGATGGCGGTCGGCGTGAAGCCGTGGTCGGTCAGCGACACGAGCACGGCCTCGAAGAGCCGCACCTCGCCCGCGCTCGGCCGGCGGCGGGCCGCCAGCCAGAAGGCCAGCTCGCCGAAGCCGACCTGGCCGAGCAGCTCGCCCGCGAGGTCGTGGCCGAGCAGCCGGATCGTCGTCGGGTCGCTCGTCCCGATCGAGGTGGGGAACTCGGGCATCAGGCGTCCTCCCCTTGCTGCGCTGGGTCCGGACCGGGGTCCGGTCGCCCGTCCCGCAGCCACGCGCGGACCTGGTCGGAGTCGGCGCCGAGGGCCGGGGCGGGCGTCGAGTACTGGGCGGGCGTGGCGGAGAAGCGGATCGCGTTGCGGATCATCGGCACCGCGTCCTCACCCTCGCCGACCTGCACGACGGGGTCGAGGCCGAGCCGTTCGGCGAGCGCGACGCCGCCGTCGATGGTGTTGATCGGGCCGCACGGGACGCCGGCCGCGGTGAGCCGGTCGAACCAGCCCTCGGCGGTGTCGGTGGAGAGCGGTTCGAGCAGCAGCGGCCGCAGCGCCTCCCGGTTCCGGTTGCGCAGCGGGGTCGTCGCGAACCGCTCGTCGTCGGCGAGCTCCGGTCGCCCGAGCGCTGTCGCGAGCTTGCGGAACTGCGGGTCGTTGGCGGCGACGACCACGAGCTCGCCCTCGCCGCACGGCAGCGGCTCGTACGGGAACAGGCTCGGGTGGGCGTTGCCCATGCGGAAGGGCACGCTGCCCGCCGCCACGAAGGTCGAGGAGTGGTTGGCCATCGCCGCGAGCGCCGTCGACAGCAGGTTGACCTCGACGTGCTGGCCCTCGCCGGTCGCGTCGCGGTGCCGCAGCGCGGCCAGCACGCCGATCACGGACTGCAGCCCGCTCATGATGTCGAAGACCGAGACCCCGCTGCGGTACGCCTGCCCGTCGGGGTCGCCGGTGAGGCTCATCAGCCCGGACGCCGCCTGCACGACCAGGTCGTAGCCGGGCAGCGTCGCCCCCTCGGCCGAGCCGAAGCCGCTGATGGAGGCGTACACGACCCCCGGGTTCGTCGCGGCGACGCTGTCGTAGTCGAGGCCGAAGCGCGCGAGGCCGCCGGGGCGGAAGTTCTCGATCACGACGTCCGCGCGGCGGCACAGCTCGGCCGCGTCGGCCCGGTCGTCGGCGTCGCGGAAGTCCAGCACCACGTCGCGCTTGTTGCGGTTGATGCCGAGGTAGTAGGTCGACACGCCGTCGCGCTCGGGCGGGCGCCAGCCCCGGGTCTCGTCGCCGGAGGGGGCCTCGACCTTGACGACGGTGGCGCCCAGGTCGGCCATGATCTGCGTCGCGTACGGGCCGGCCAGGACCCGCGAGAGGTCGGCGACCAGGAGCCCGGTGAGCGGCCCGACCCCGTCGTGCACCGCGAGCGCGGCCGGCGACCCGGTCTCCACGGACATCGGCGCTCCTCGCACGAATGCTGGTCGGACACTTGTCCGTCCAGCGGACATGGGGCATCCTGACCCGCGTGACGCCAGGCCGTCAAGACCCCCCGGGACCCGGTCCCGAGCCGGACCCCGCCTCGGCCCGTCGTGGGCGGGGGGACGCCGGTCCGGACTTCATCGAGGCGCTCGCGCGCGGGCTCGACGTCATCCGGGCCTTCGGGACGACGGGTGCCCCCGCGTCGCTGAGCGACCTGGCGCAGGCCGCCGGGTTGAGCCGCCCCACGACCCGGCGCATCCTGCTCACGCTCGTCGACCTCGGCTACGTCCGCAGCGACGGCGGGCTGCACCGGCTCACGCCGCGGGTGCTGGAGTTGGGCCTGGCGTACGTCTCGGCCAGCGACCTGTGGACCCTCGCCCGGCCGCACCTGGAGCGGCTCAGCGCCGCGACCCACGAGTCCTGCTCGGTCGCCGAGCTCGACGGGAGCGACATCGTCTACGTGGCCCGGGTCGCGGTGCCCAAGCTCGTGGCGCTCTCGGTGGGCATCGGCACCCGCTTCCCGGCCGTCGTCACGTCGCTCGGCAAGGTCCTCCTGGCCCACCTTCCGCCCGCCCAGCGCGACGCGGCGCTCGCCGAACCGACCCGCTCCGGCGTCGAGCCGGCCCGCGTGCCCGCGCGCGGCGAGCTGCTCGAGGAGCTCGCCCGGGTCCGGGACCAGGGCTGGGCCGCCACGGACCAGGCGCTCGCGCCCGCCGTGCGCTCGGTCGCTGTCCCCGTGCTCGACGCCGACGGCCGCGTCACCTGCGCCATGAACGTCAACGCGCACGCGATGGAGACGTCGATGGACGTGCTCGTGTCGCAGCACCTGCCCCTGCTGCGGGAGGCGGCCGCCGAGCTCGCGGCGGACCGGGCCCTGCTGGCGGCCCGGCCGGTCACCACGCTGCCGCGTCGCTGAGCGCGGGCCCGACGCGGCGCGTGCGGGGTTCTCGGCGCGCGACGTCGACCCCGAACGGTCCCGCGCGGCACCCCGTACGGCCCCGGGTCCCTCTGGTCTGCGCGGCGTCCTGCGCGCACGCTGTCGTCAGGGAATAGCCCGTCCGGAGGTCAGGTTGAGCCTATGACGCTCAAGTCTTGCTTGCGCCCCTGACCGGCGGCGCGGCACACTTGAGCCGAGGACACTCAACCCGGAGGTACCTGCTCCTTCCATGGACACCAACAAGCTCACCACCAAGAGCCGCGACGCCGTCTCGTCCGCGCTCCGGCTGGCGCTCACGGGGGGCAACCCGTACGTCGAGCCCAGCCACCTCCTGCACGCCCTGCTGCTTGTCCCCGGCAACGCCGTCGCCCCGCTGATCACCGCGGTGGGCGCGGACCCGGCCGTGGTCGACGCGGCCGCCCGGGGCGCCATCAGCAAGCTGTCGTCGGCGACCGGTTCGTCGGTGTCGCAGCCGCAGCTCTCGGGTGCGTTCGCCCGCGTGCTCGCCGACGCCGAGACCCGGGCCGAGCAGCTCGGCGACTCCTTCGTCGCGACCGAGCACCTGCTCATCGCCCTGGCGGCCGTCGCCTCCGACGCCCAGTCGGTGCTGCGTGACCTCAAGGTCACGCCGGACGCGCTGAGCGCGAAGTTCAACGAGCTGCGCGGCAGCAAGCGGGTCACCAGCGCCGAGGCCGAGGGCACCGAGTCGGCGCTCGACCAGTACGGCGTCGACCTCACCGCCACCGCGCGCGCCGGCAAGCTCGACCCGGTCATCGGTCGCGACACCGAGATCCGCCGCGTCGTTCAGGTGCTGGCCCGGCGCACCAAGAACAACCCCGTCCTCATCGGCGAGCCCGGCGTCGGCAAGACCGCCGTCGTCGAGGGCCTGGCGCAGCGCCTCGTCGCCGGCGACGTCCCCGACTCCCTCAAGGGCCGCCGGCTCGTCTCGCTCGACCTGAGCGCGATGCTCGCCGGGGCCAAGTACCGCGGCGAGTTCGAGGAGCGGCTCAAGGCCGTCCTCACCGAGATCCGCGACGCCGAGGGCCAGGTCATCACCTTCATCGACGAGCTGCACACGGTCGTCGGCGCGGGCGCGTCCGGCGACTCGTCGATGGACGCGGGCAATATGCTCAAGCCGATGCTCGCCCGCGGCGAGCTGCGCATGATCGGCGCGACCACGCTCGACGAGTACCGCGAGCGCATCGAGAAGGACCCGGCGCTGGAGCGGCGCTTCCAGCAGGTCTACGTCGGCGAGCCCAGCGTCGAGGACACCGTGGCGATCCTGCGCGGCCTGCGCGAGCGCTACGAGGCGCACCACAAGGTCGCCATCACCGACGCCGCGCTCGTGGCCGCGGCGACCCTGTCGAACCGCTACATCACGTCGCGCCAGCTGCCCGACAAGGCCATCGACCTGGTCGACGAGGCGGCGTCGCGGCTGCGCATGGAGATCGACTCCTCGCCCGAAGAGATCGACCAGCTGCGCCGTTCCGTGGACCGGATGACCATGCAGCGCCTGGCGCTGGAGAAGGAGACCGACGCGGGCTCGGTGGCGCGGCTGGAGCGGCTCGAGGCCGAGCTCGCCGACGCGAGCGAGGAGCTGCGTGGGCTCGAGGCGCGCTGGGAGGCCGAGAAGAAGGGCCTCAACGAGGTCGGCGAGCTGCGTTCGCAGATCGACGAGCTGCGCATCGCCGCCGACCGTGCGTTGCGCGAGGGCGACCTCGTGCGGGCCAGCGAGATCAGCTACGGCGAGATCCCCGCGCTGCAGGAGCGACTGTCGCGCGCTGATGAGGCCGAGCGGAACACGACGCCGATGGTCAGCGAGGAGGTCAGCGCGCAGGACATCGCCGAGGTCGTGGCGAACTGGACCGGCATCCCCACCGGCCGCCTGCTCGAGGGCGAGACCGAGAAGCTCCTGCACATGGAGGAGCGCCTCGGCGAGCGCCTGATCGGTCAGCGCCCTGCGGTCAAGGCCGTGTCCGACGCCGTACGCCGCTCCCGGGCCGGCATCTCCGACCCCAACCGCCCGACCGGGTCGTTCCTGTTCCTGGGGCCGACCGGTGTCGGCAAGACCGAGCTGGCCAAGTCGCTCGCCGCGTTCCTCTTCGACGACGAGCACGCCATGATCCGCATCGACATGAGCGAGTACTCCGAGAAGCACTCGGTCTCGCGCCTGGTCGGCGCCCCTCCCGGCTACGTCGGCTACGACGAGGGCGGCCAGCTCACCGAGGCCGTGCGGCGGCGCCCGTACGCGGTCGTCCTGCTCGACGAGGTGGAGAAGGCGCACCCCGAGGTGTTCGACATCCTGCTGCAGGTGCTCGACGACGGGCGGCTGACCGACGGCCAGGGCCGCACGGTCGACTTCCGCAACGTCATCATGATCCTCACCTCGAACCTCGGCTCGCAGTACCTGGCGGACCCGAAGCTCGACGACAAGATCAAGAAGGACGCCGTGATGGGCGTCGTACGGCAGGCGTTCAAGCCGGAGTTCCTCAACCGGCTCGACGAGGTCGTGCTCTTCGACGCGCTCGGCACCGACGAGCTCGCGAGGATCGTCGAGATCAACCTGTCGCGGCTGAACGAGCGCCTGGCGGACCGGCGGATCGCCGTGGTGGCGACCCAGGCCGCGAAGGACTGGCTCGCCCTCACCGGCTTCGACCCGACCTACGGCGCCCGGCCGCTGCGCCGGCTCGTGCAGACGACGATCGAGGACCAGCTGGCCCGGCTCGTGCTGTCCGGCCAGGTCCTCGAGGGCGACACGGTCACGTTCGACCTCGACCCCGAGGGCGACGCCCTCCGGGTCGTGAGCGAGGCGCCGGTCGCGGTCTGACGTCGCCACGTGAAGAACTTCTGCGCGGTTGACCACCTGTGAGGTGGTCAACCGCGCAGAAGTTTTCAGGGCTCGTCGCCGTCGACGTAGACCCAGCGCGGTCCGCGACGGACGAACCGGCTCCGCTCGTGCAGCGTGCCGGGACCCTCGGCGGTCTCGTACGCGGCCTCGAACTCGACCGTGCCCTCGGCGTCGTCCGCACCGCCGGCCTCAGCCGCGAGCACGGTCAGGCCCGTCCAGCGCAGCCCGGGAGTCGGCTCCACGTCGGCCGGCCGGGTCCGTGGGTGCCAGGTGCGGAACACGTGGTCCGTGCGCCCGACCGCGTACGCGGCGTAGCGCGAGCGCATCAGCCGCTCGGCCGTCTCGGCCCCGGCCCGCCCGTCGTGAAGCGGCTCGCAGCAGTCCGCGTAGGTGAGCCCGCTGTCGCACGGGCAGGGCCCCTCCACCGGCGTCACCACCAGCCCTGCCGCTTGGCCCAGCGCAGCAGCAGCATCGCCAGCGTGAACATCAGCGCCAGCAGGACGATCAGCAGCGGCCAGTGCGTGGACTCGTTGACGATCACGTTCATGCCCATGACCGACGAGATGGCGGTCACCGGCAGCGTCAGCGCCGCGATGACGGCGAGCTTCTCGCCGGCGATGGTCATCTTCGTGTCGGTGCGCGCGCGGTAGAACTCGGTCACGCCTTGCAGGAACTCCAGCTGGCTCTGCGCGATCGAGGCGACCCGCTCGTACTGGTCGAGGACGTCGCGCATCTGCTGCAGCCCGTCGGGCGGCGCGAAGTCGACGATGGACACCGCCCGCCGGTAGATCTCGCCGGCCTGGGTCGCCATGGTCTTCACCGTCAGCAGCTCGTGGCGGGCCATGAACAGCTTGCCCAGGAACTCCTGCGGCTCCTCGTCCACCGCCGAGGTCACCGCCTGCTCGAGCAGGCCCACCTCGCGGGCGAGCTCGTTGACCAGGTCGGACTCGTGCCGCACGATCGTCGAGACGATCGCGTACGTGAGGGCGAAGGGTGACGACGGCCGCAGCCGGCCGCGTTCCATCCGGTCGGCGACCTCGCGGGTCTCGCGCAGCGCGTCCTCGAGGGGGACGACGGGGTTGAGCGGGCCGTGCACGGTGACGAGGAAGCGCTCGCCGATGTACTGGTCGAGCTCCAGGTAGTGCACGTGCCCGCGCGCGCCGATCTTGGGCGCGTGGATGGCGATGAAGAGGTGGCCGGGGTAGCGGTGCACCAGGGCGATGTGGTTGCGCTCGCGCGTGTGCGCGAGGGCGAGCGGGTGCGCCCCGAACGTCCCGGCGAGCAGCGCCTCGGCCTCCTCGTCCCACTGCGGCACGTCGACCCAGACGAACCCGTCCTCGCGGCCCAGGAGCTCACCCACCTCGGCGGGCGGACGTACGCAGACGCCCTCGTCGCTCACCCAGCGCAGCTCCACGGGCCGGCCCTCCCGGTGCCGCTGCGCGCCGGTCCGTCCGTCGCCACCTCGCGTCGCCACGCCTATCCTGCCTCCGGGCCGTGTCCCCGACGACGCCCGGGTAAGGGAGACGCGTGCGGAGCGACGAGCTGGTCCTGCGGGGTGGCGACACCCCGGTCGTACTCGTCCCGGACGTGGGTCGCCGCTCGGCCTACCTGCTCCGCGTCGGGCGGACCGACCAGTCGTACGTGGACCTCGACGACCCGTCGCACCTCGAGTTCGACTACGTGCAGCGCGTCGCTGACCTCGTCGAGTCGTCCTTCGAGCCGGGCGTCCCGCTGCGGGCCGTGCACGTCGGCGGCGCCGGGCTGACCCTGCCGCGCTACGTGGCGGCGACGCGACCCGGGTCGACGCAGACGGTGCTGGAGCCGGACGAGGAGCTGACCGACTTCGTCCGCTCGCGGCTCCCGCTGCCGCGCTCCAGCGGCATCAAGGTCCGCGCCGTCGACGGCCGCTCGGGCCTGCCGCAGCTGCGCGACGGCATCGCGGACCTCGTCGTCCTCGACGCCTTCGCCGGGGCCCGGGTGCCGGCCGACCTGACCACGCGCGAGGCGATCGCGGAGCTGCACCGGGTGCTGCGCCCGGACGGCGTGCTGGCCCTCAACATCACCGACAGCGGCGGCCTGCGCTACACGCGCCGGGTCGTCGCCGGGCTGCGCGCCGAGCTCGGCTCGGTCGGCCTGTGCACCGAGCCGAGCACGCTCAAGGGGCGACGGTTCGGCAACGTGGTCCTCGTCGCGAGCGACCGTCCGCTCGAGGACGGCACCTGGACCGACCTCGCCGACCGGGCCGGCCGCCCGCCGTTCCCGTACCGGGTCGTGCACGGCGCCCGCCTGGACCAGCTGGTCGGGAGCGCCCCGGCCTACAGCGACGAGGACGCCGAACCGTCGCCGCCGCCGCCGTCGGAGCTCTTCGGGCTGTGACGACTCCGCCCGGGAGCGACCCCGTCCGCCCTACGCTGGTCGGGTGACGAGCGGCGAGACCTCCCCGTGGGGTCCGGGCCCGTCCTCGGGGCCCGGCCCCGCCTACCCGGCCCCGTACGGGAGCCCCTGGCCCCCGGGACCGGCCGGGCCCGCGTCCTACCAACCCGTCCCGTCCTGGGGCCCTGCCCCGGGGGTGACCGACGAGCAGCTGCGCCAGCTCCCGCCCCCCGTGCCGTCCCTCCCGCTCGCGGCCGGCGGTGAGCAGCGGCCCGCGGTGGTCGGGCTGGCCGTCACCCTCGCGGTCACGGCCGCGATGCTGTGGGTGTGCGGGCTCAGCCTGTTCCTGCTCGTCGCGGCCGCGGGCACCCGGGCGCTGGGTCCGTCCGGCGACGACGGCGTGATCTTCCACCTGCTCGACGAGGCCGTCCTGCGGATGGGTGATGGGCTGTGGCTGCCGCTCTACGGCTTCCCGGTCGCCTCCGTCGTCACGGCCTTCTGCCTGCTCGCGCGCCGGCCCTGGACGCGCATCGCCCACACCGCCGTCGGCGTCGTGGCCCTGGCCTGGGCGGCCTGGTGGCTGCGCGAGTCGTGGCTGACGTGGTTCGTGGTGGCGGTCTACGTCGGGACCGCCGTGGGCGTCCTGTGGGTGCCGTCGGCGAACCGCTGGTACGGCCGACGGGATCGCCGAGCGCGGGCCGAGGGCTTCAGGCTCGAGGGCTGACGAGCGCGCCGAGGCGCTCGACCGCCTCGTCGATCACCTCGCGGCGCTTGCAGAAGGCCCAGCGCACGTAGGGCCGCCCCGCCTCCTGGCGGTCGTAGAAGACCTGGTGGGGGATGGCGACGACCCCCGCACGGTGCGGCAGGTCGCGGCAGAACGCGACGCCGTCGTCGTAGCCGAGCGGGCGGACGTCGGTGGTCATGAAGTAGGTGCCCTGCGGGACGACGGGATCCAGGCCCATCGAGACCAGGCCCGCGGCGAGCTGGTCGCGCCGGTCCTGCAGGTCGCGGACCGACTGCGCGACCCACGCGTCCCCCTCGTCGAGGGCCTGGGCGACCGCCGGCTGGAAGGGAGCCCCCGACACGTACGTGAGGAACTGCTTGACCGCCGTCACCTCGTCGACCAGCGCCGCGGGGCCCATGGCCCAGCCGATCTTCCACCCCGTCGCGGAGTACGTCTTGCCCGCCGAGGAGATGCGGATCGTCCGTTCGCGCATGCCCGGGAACGACGCCAGCGACCGGTGCCGAGCGCCCTCGAAGACGAGGTGCTCGTAGACCTCGTCGGTGACCACGAGGACGTCGTGCTCGACGGCGAGGCGCGCGATCGCCGCGAGGTCGTCCTCGCCCAGCACGACCCCGGTCGGGTTGTGCGGGGAGTTGATCAGGACGAGCTTCGTGCGCGGGCCGAAGGCCGCCTCGAGCTCCGCGTGGTCGAGGTGGAAGTCGGGCCCGAAGAGGCCGACGCCGACCCGCTTGCCGCCCGCGAGGTCGATCGAGGCCGCGTAGGAGTCGTAGAAGGGCTCGAGGGCGATGACCTCGTCGCCCGGGTCCACGTACGCCTCGATGGTCGCGGCCAGGGCCTCGGTCGCCCCCGTCGTCACCAGCACCTCGGTGTCCGGGTCGTACTCGAGCCCCTGGTGCCGGCGCGCGTGCGCGGCGATGGCCTGCCGCAGCGGGGCGATGCCCCGACCGGGCGGGTACTGGTTGACGCCCTCGGCGATCGCCCGGCGGGCCGCCTCGAGCATGAAGTCCGGGCCGTCGGTGTCGGGGAACCCCTGACCGAGGTTCACGGAGCCGGTCGCGACGGCGAGCGCCGACATCTCGGCGAAGATCGTCGTGGTGGACGAGGCGAGTCGCTGCGCTCTCCACGGCGAGGCCATGGCCACGACCCTAGCCGCAGGTCGGTGAGGAACCGGGCGGCACCCGTGGGGGACCGGTCGGTGGTCGCGACCGGTCCTCGCAGGCGTGCTCGTCACCCGACCAGCGGCCCCGCGCTCAGCTGGTCGGTCGGAC
>NZ_FOFA01000008.1:0-68268 GCF_900110855.1 Microlunatus flavus | reverse complement strand
CGACCAGCGGCCCCGCGCTCAGCTGGTCGGTCGGACCGGTGCCGGAGAGCAGCCGCCCCGCGCACGGCTGTTCTCCGGAGGTCTCCGGGTCAGCCCGTCCGAGGACGACCGACGAGCACGCCGACGCCCAGCGCCAGCAGCAACGAGGCGTGCAGGAGGTGGACGAGGTCAGCGGTCGTCACGAGCAGGACGACGACGAGGACCAGGAAGGTCGCCGCGACGAGGGTCCGCAGGAGTCGAACGTTCATGGAGGGGTCTCCCGATTCGGTGGGACCGGGCCTCGACCGCAAGAGCGGGAAGCCCGGGTGACGCGGCTGTGCCGCGTCGCTGCCGGGCCAGGTGGCCGGGCAGCACCGGAGGGGTGGGAGAGGTCAGTCGGGGGCGAAGCCGGGCTGGCGCGCCAGCCGCCACGCGAAGTCGCGTGCGGTGGCGAGCGGCCCCAGGTCGCCGCCACGGTCGTCGCCGAGGGCGAAGATGGACTCGAGGAGCCCGAGGACGGAGGCGCTCGCGCCCCCGCACGTCACGGAACCGGAGGCTCCGGCCGCGACGCTGCTGCTGTGGGTGGGTCCGGACGGCGACAGGCCGACCGGGGCAGAGGCCGCGTCACCCACGTGGGGCAAGGCTTCGGCGGGGACCACGTCGGTCTCGGCTGGACCCGTACGGGACGACTGCGCCTGCGAGCGGCTGTGCCCCTCGCCCGAGACCCAGGCGTCGCCGCCGGAGGTCGCCGGGCCAGCGGTGGCGCTGCCGCCGGCACTCATCATCCCGATGTTGGCCGACGACGCCGTCACCGGAGCCGGCGGGACGATCGGGAGGGGGAACCCGGGCCCGTCGTCGCCCGGCAGCGGAGCCGGGTCGAGGACCGTGCCGGGCAGGGTCGTGCCGGGCGGCGTCACGACCGGGCTGCCGTCCACCGGCGGCAGGCCGGGGGTCACGACGGGAACCGTGGGGTCCGTCGTCACCGGGGGCGTCGTCCCCGGGTCGGTGGAGCCGGGGTCGGTGGACGTGCCGCCGTCGGTGGGCGTTCCGGGGTCGGTGCTGCCGCCACCGTCGGTGGGCGTTCCCGGGTCGGTGCTGCTGCCGCCGTCGTCGGTGCTGCTGCCGCCGTCGTCGGTGCCGTTGCCAGATCCGTTGCCGTTGTCGCTGCTGCCGCCGTTGTCGCTGCTGCCGCCGTTGCCGTTGTCGGTGCCGGATCCGTTGCCGTCGTTGTCGCCCGACCCGCTGCCGTTGTCGTCGCCCGATCCGCTGCCGCCGGTGCTGTGCGTCGGCGGCGTGCTCGAGCTGTCGCCGGGGGCCGGCGTCGAGGACCCGGAGCCCGGGTCGCTCGTGGGCTGGCTCGTGGGCTGGCTCGTCGGCTGGCTCGTCGGCTGGCTCGTCGGCTGGCTCGTCGGCTGGGTGGTCGGCTGGGTGGTCGGCTGGGTGGTCGGCTGGGTGGTCGGCTGAGTGGTCGGCTGAGTGGTCGGGTCAGCGGTCGGCGTGGAGCTCGGCTCGGGCGCGGACGTCTTCGACGGGTCCGTCGTGGGCTCGGTCGTGGAGGCGGCGGTCGGCTCGGTGCTCGCCCCGCTCGTCGCCGTCGGCTCGCTGGTCGGCGCCGGAGCGGGCTCCGTCGTGGCGCCCGTGCCCGGGTCTGCGGTGGCGGTGCTGGACGGCTCGGGCGAGGTCGTCGCGCTCGGGTCGGCGGTCGGCTCGTCCGTCGGGTCAGCGGTCGGCGAGCTGCTCGGCTCCGCGGAGGTAGATGTGGTCGGCTCGGCGCTGGTGGTCGGCTCCGCGCTGGCGGCGGGCTCGCTGCTGGCCTGGCCGGAGGGGCTCGTGCTGGGCTCGTCGGAGGAGTCCGTACCGGTCGCCGGCGCCGTGCTGGCGTCCGGAGCCGGCGCGCTCGTGGTCGGCTCGTCCGCCTGGTCGGCCTGTTCGGCGTCGTGGCTCGCCGGCTCCTGCTCGGACTCGGCCGGGCTCGACGTCGGCTTCTCGTCCGTCGTGGTCGACGCCTCGGAGCGCTGGTGCTTCTTCGCGCTGGCGTGCTTCGTGCTGGTCGTGTGCTTCTTCGTGGTCGCGTGCGTCTTGGTGCTGCTCGCCGCCTTCTCCGAGCTGCTCGACGCCGTGCTCCTGGCCGTCGAGCTCTTCGCCGTCGAGCTCTTGGCCGCCGTGCTCTTGGCCGTCGAGCGGCTCCGCGAGGTGCTGGTGGAGGACTTCGTGCTCGTCGAGGTGGTCCGCTTGGAGGTGCCCGACGGCCGCGACGCGGTGCTGGCCGAGGCCTTCCGCGGCGGCTTGGCGTCGCTGCTGGACGCGTGCGAGCCCGAACCGGACGAAGCCGAGGAATCGGAACCGCCGTCGGACGAGGAGCTGCCGTCGGACGAGGAGCTGCTGTCGGACGAGGAGCTGCTGCCGGACGAGGAGCTCGACGACGAGGAGTCGTCGGAGCTCGTGTCGGCCTGGGCGGGTCGGCCCATCAGGACGAGGCCGACGACCACCAGCCCGACCAGGAGCGTGGCCCGGAGCATCCACGAGCGCAGGTCGACCACCGCAGCGACCCCGCCGGCGGCGGTGCGCTGCCGCTCCGGGTCACCGAGCCGCACGTTGTCGATCCGATCGGTCGAGGGCCAGATCGGGCACGACCTGGTTCTGACGAGCTACACGCGAAACGAAGTGTGCCATCAACCGACCTCTGCGAGCGAGCCTTCACGCACTTCGACCTATCGTCAGGCTCACCAACCGAGACGAAGGGGGGCCGAGATGGCCGCGTCAGCCGAGGACACGCTGCTCCGGAGCGTCCCGACGGGGTTGTTCGTCGGCGGTGAGTGGCGGGCCTCGTCGAACGGCCGGTCCTTCGCGGTGGACGACCCGGCGACGGGCTCGACACTGGCGGAGGTCGCCGACGGGACCGCCGAGGACGCGGCGGCCGCCATGGACGCGGCGGCCGAGGCCGCCGGATCCTGGGCGCGGACCGCGCCCCGTGAACGGTCGGACATCCTGCGCCGGACCTTCGACGCCGTACGGGCGCGTGCCGACGACTTCGCGCTCCTCATGACCCTCGAGATGGGCAAGCCGCTGGCCGAGGCGGCCGGCGAGGTGACGTACGGCAACGAGTTCCTGCGCTGGTTCTCCGAGGAGGCCGTGCGGATCGGGGGCCGCTTCGGGCCCAACCCGGAGGGCACGGGGCGGATGCTCGTCTCGCGCCACCCGGTCGGCCCGTGCCACCTCATCACCCCCTGGAACTTCCCGCTGGCGATGGCGACCCGCAAGGTCGGGCCGGCGCTGGCGGCGGGGTGCACGGCCGTCATCAAGCCGGCCGACCTGACGCCGCTGACCACGCTGCTGCTCATCCAGGTCCTCACCGAGGCGGGGCTGCCGCCCGGTGTCCTGAACGTCGTCACCACCACCGACCCGGGCGCGGTGTCGGGCACGGTCATCGCCGACCCGCGGCTGCGCAAGCTCAGCTTCACGGGCTCGACGCCGGTCGGCCGCCGGCTCCTGGCCCAGGCCGCCGAGGGGGTGCTGCGCACCTCGATGGAGCTGGGCGGCAACGCGCCCTTCGTGGTCTTCGCCGACGCCGACGTCGACAAGGCGGTGGACGGGGCGATGCTGGCCAAGTTCCGGAACATCGGCGAGGCCTGCACCGCCGCCAACCGCTTCATCGTGGCCGCGGAGGTGGCCGACGAGTTCACGGCCAAGGTCACAGCCCGGGTCCAGGCGATGCGCGTCGGTCGCGGCACCGAGGAGGGCGTGCAGGTCGGACCGCTCATCAACGAGAAGGCCCGGGAGAAGGCCGACACCCTCGTCTCCGACGCCGTCGGGCGCGGTGCGGAGGTCGTGACCGGTGGGCACCGCGTCGACGGCCCGGGCACGTTCTACGAGCCCACCGTGGTCACGGGCGTCCGTCCCGGGAGCCGCATCCTCGCCGAGGAGATCTTCGGACCCGTCCTCGCCGTCGCGACCTTCACCGACGAGGAGGAAGGCGTCGCACTCGCGAACGACACCGAGTACGGGCTGGTGGCCTACGCGTACACCCGCGACCTCGCCCGGGCGATGCGCCTGGTGGACGCCCTCGAGACGGGGATGGTCGGGATCAACACCGGGGTCGTCTCCAACGCCGCGGCGCCCTTCGGGGGCGTCAAGCAGTCCGGCCTCGGCCGCGAGGGCGGGCTCGAGGGGATCGCGGAGTACCTCGAGACGCGCTACACGCTCATCCCCGACCCCTGGGGCTGAACGCGCCCCTTGTGCGGCGTCTGCCCTGGTCAGAGGCGTCTCCCCACCGGTAACTTTCCACCGGTGATCGGTCGGGAGTTGCGCGGGGCGGTCCGAGGTCCCAGCGACTGCGCGCAGACCAGGCGCCGCGCCGGCGTGTCACCCCGGTTCGTGCGCACTCGCCGCAAGCAGGGCCGGCGCCGCCGCCAGGGCAGCAGCCGACCACCTGAAGGCCGAGGTCGGAGGGACAGGTGCCGGCGGTGGTCCGACTCCCCTAGGGTCGGGGCTCGTGAACGCGCCACGTCCGAACACCGACGACCTCGTCTACCTCATCCGCCGGATCGCGGAGCTGGCGATCGTGCGAGGGCGGGTGACGCTGTCCTCGGGGCGCGAGGCCGACTACTACGTCGACATGCGCCGGGTGACCCTCGACGGCCTCACCGCCCCGGTGATCGGTCGCGTGATGCGCGCCCTGGTCGCCGACTTGACCTTCGACGCCGTCGGCGGGCTGACGCTCGGCGCCGACCCCGTCGCCACGTCGATGCTGCACGCCGCCGCCGCGCAGGCGGAGGTGCTCGACGCGTTCGTGGTGCGCAAGAGCGAGAAGGCCCACGGGCTCCAGCGCCGGATCGAGGGGTCCCCGGTCGAGGGCCGCCGCGTGCTCGTCGTGGAGGACACCTCGACCACCGGGGCCTCCGCGCTGACCGCGGTCGAGGCCCTGCGGGCCGAGGGGGCCGAGGTGGTCGGCGTCGCCGTGGTCGTGGACCGCGACACCGGTGCGCGCGAGAAGGTGCTCGCCGAGGGGCTGGACTACCGCTGGGCGGTCTCGGCCGCCGACCTCGGGCTGGCCTGACCGCAGTGCGCTGACCGGTGCCGGTGGTCCGCGCCGCCGGACCTGCGACCCACTAGCCTGAGCCGACCGAACTCTGACGGAGGCACCGTGTCCGCGATCGTCATCGTGATCATCCTGCTCGTCCTCGTCGTGATCCTCGCCCTCGTGGGCTTCTCGATGTACAACGGCTTCGTCAAGTCCCGGAACCTGATCCAGGAGTCCTGGCGCCAGGTCGACGTCGAGCTGAACCGCCGCTACGAGCTGCTGCCCAACCTGGTCGAGACCGTCCGGGCGTACGCGGCGCACGAGCGCAACACGCTCGAGGACGTCACCCGGCTGCGCAACCAGGCGGCCCAGGTCGCCCAGTCCGACGCGCAGTCGAGCCCGAACGGCCTGCCGAGCCCGCAGCGCTCGCAGGTCGAGGAGCAGCTGTCGGGCGCGGTGCGCAACCTCATCGTCAGCGTCGAGGCCTACCCCGACCTCAAGAGCAACCAGAACTTCCTCGAGCTGCAGCGCCAGCTGACCGAGACCGAGGACCGCATCGCCAACGGCCGGCGCTACTACAACGCCAACGTCGCGGCGTACAACACCCGGGTCGAGTCGGTCCCCAGCAACATCATCGCCGGGCTGGCCCACTTCGAGAAGGCGACCTACTTCGAGGTCAACGACCCGGCCGTCCGCCAGGCGCCGAGCATCTCCTTCGGCGAGATCGCCTACCGCGGCGACCAGCCGGGCTCGTTCCAGCAGCCGCCCGCCCAGGGCCAGTTCGGCCAGGGCCAGCCCCAGCAGGCGCTGCCGCCGCAGCAGCGCCCCGACGACCAGCTCCCGGACCCGCAGTCGTCCGGGGGCTACACGCCGCCCTCGTACGCGCCGCCGGCCCAGCCGGGTGGGCAGCAGGGCGGCTACACCCCGCCGAGCCAGGGTGGTCAGCAGGGACCTGGCGGCTACCAGCCGCCGAGCCAGGGCGGCCAGGGCGGCCAGCAGGGACCCGGCGGCTACCAGCCGCCGCAGACCTCCTAGGGCCGGTCCCACCGCCCAGCCCCTGACCCCTGCCCCGGGCGAGCACGCGGCGGCGCATAGCGTCGCTTCGTGACCGACACCCAGCAGGACATGACCTACCGACAGCTCGGCACCTCCGGCCTCACGGTCTCGGTGGTGGGCATCGGCTGCAACAACTTCGGTGGCCGGATGGCCGACGAGGACGTGCCCACCGTGGTGGACGCGGCCATCGACGCCGGCATCACCCTCTTCGACACCGCCGACATCTACGGCGGATCCGGTGGCCCGGGCCGGTCGGAGGAGCTGCTCGGGCAGGCGCTCAAGGGCAAGCGCGACTCCGTGGTGCTGGCGACCAAGTTCGGCATGGACATGCAGGGCGCCAACGGGCCCGACTGGGGCGTGCGCGGCTCGCGCCGCTACATCCGCCTCGCCGTCGAGTCCAGCCTGCGCCGTCTGCAGACCGACTGGATCGACCTCTACCAGATGCACCGGCCCGACCCGCTGACGCCGATCGAGGAGACGCTCGAGACGCTCACCGACCTCGTCCGCGAGGGCAAGGTGCGCTACCTCGGCTCCTCCAACTTCGCGGGCTGGCAGGTGCTCGACGCCGACTGGACCGCGCGGACCGGCGGCCTCGAGCCGTTCGTCTCGGACCAGTCGGAGTACTCCTGGCTGTCGCGCGGGATCGAGGCCGAGCTGGTCCCGGCGCTCGAGCACACCGGCAAGGGCCTGCTCCCGTACTTCCCGCTGGCCTCCGGCCTGCTGACCGGCAAGTACAAGCGCGGCGCCGAGGCGCCGAGCGGCAGCCGTCTCGCCGGCCAGGCCGACCGGCTCGCCGAGGCCGACTTCGACACCATCGAGGCGCTCGAGAAGTTCGCCGCCAACCGCGGGATCTCGATGCTCCAGGTCGCCGTCGGCGGCCTCGCCGCGATGCCCACGGTCGGTTCGGTGATCGCCGGCGCGACGTCGGTCGAGCAGGTCCGCAGCAACGTCGAGGCCGGCACCTGGCAGCCGGGCGTCGACGACCTGGACGAGCTGCAGCGCCTCACCGCCTGAGCCCCGCCCGGGTGACCACTGGTCAGCAGGGGGGGCGCCGCAAGCCGGCGAACGCCCCGCACCTGACCAGCGGTCACCCTGCGGGAGCCGTACGCCGGCGGGCCGTGCGCCTGGTGGCGGAGGGGTTAGTCGGTGGTGCGCGCCGGGGACTCGGTGGGCACCGAGGTCGGGACGGCGGAGGGGACGGCGGCGGCCTCGCGGGCGTTCTTGCGGCGGGCCAGGAGGTACTCCACGCCCATCGGGATGAGCGAGACCAGCACGATCGCCACGAGGACGGCGTCGATGTTGTTCTTGATGAAGCCGACGTTGCCGAGGAAGTAGCCGAGCGTCGTGACCCCCACCGCCCAGAGGACGCCGCCGATCGCGGTGTAGGCGATGAAGCGTCGGAAGTCCATGCGGCTCACCCCGGCGACCAGGGTGACGAAGGTGCGCACGATCGGCACGAAGCGGGCCAGGATCAACGCCCTCGAGCCGTACTTGTCGAAGAAGCCGCGCGTGCGCTCGACGTGCTTGGGGTCCAGGACGCGACCCACGAGCCCGGCGCGCGGCTTGAACAGCGGCGGACCGATCCAGCGCCCGATCCAGTAGCCGGTGACGTTGCCGAGCACGGCGGCCACGGTGAGCACGAGGCAGACGAAGACCATGCTGTGCGGGACGACGCCGGTGGCGGTGAGGATGCCGACGGTGAAGAGCAGCGAGTCGCCGGGCAGGATGGCGAAGAGCCCGCACTCCGCGAAGACGACGAAGGCCACGCCCCACAGCGCCCACGGGCCGAAGGCGCGGACGATCTGCTCGGGGTCCATCCAGGACGGGAGCAGGAGGGGCACCAGGCCTGGGAGGAGGTCGGGACTCACGCGGGGTCACGCTACCGTCCTGACCTGTGCGCCCGCTGTACGACGATCCGGCTGGTCTGTCGCAGAGCGTCCCCGCTGGCGCCGGCGCCGGTTCCGGCAGCGAGGCCGGGGAGCCGACGGATCCGCAGGACCCCACCGCAGGCCCCGGCGTTGGTCCGTACGAGGGCCCCTGGCCCGACGACCCGCGCCTCGACCCCGAGCTCCTCGCGGCCGGTGACCGGCGCAACGTGCTCGACCGCTACCGCTACTGGCGCCTGGACGCGATCGTCGCCGACCTCGACACCCGCCGCGCGCCGCTCCACGTCGCGATCCAGAACTGGGAGCACGACTTCAACATCGGCTCGATCGTCCGCACGGCCAACGCCTTCAACGTCGCGGCCGTGCACGTCGTCGGGCGGCGCCGCTGGAACCGTCGCGGCGCCATGGTCACCGACCGCTACCTCCACGTGGAGCACCACCCCGACGTGGCGGGGCTGGTGGCCGCGACCCGCGCGGCCGGGCTCACGCTCGTGGGCGTCGACAACCTGCCCGGTGCGGTGCCGCTCGAACCCGTCGAGCTGCCCCGCGCCTGCTGCCTGGTCTTCGGCTCCGAGGGTCCCGGCCTGACCGAGGAGATGGTGGCGGCGTGCGAACGGCTCGTCGCGATCACGCAGCACGGCTCCACCCGCTCGCTGAACGCCGGCGCCGCGGCGGCCATCGCGATGTACCACTGGTCGCGGCGCTGGGCGGCCTGAGCCCGAGGGCGACTCGCGCGCGACGCTTCGGTGAACGACCGTCGCCGGACCTGTGCAGCGACCTCAGGGCGACGCATACTGGTCCGTACTGGTCCGGACCAGTCAGACGGGGCCCGGCCGTGACGAGGAGGTCGCGCGGTGCCGCAGGAGCGCAGGTCGGTCGCCCTGGTCGACTTCGGACGACCGGCGTCGGTGGCGCCCACGAAGCGGGCCCAGGTCCGCGGGATCCTCGAGCAGCTGATCGACACCGAGCTCGCGCCGGGCGACGCGATCCCCTCCGAGCGGGCGCTGGTCACCCGGCTCGGGGTCAGCCGGGTGACGGTCCGCCAGGCGATCGCCGACCTCGTCGAGGGCGGCGTCCTCGAACGGGTCCACGGCAAGGGGACGTACGTCACGGGCCCGCAGGTCGACTCCCGGCTGCACCTGACCTCCTTCTCGCGGGAGATGCGCGACCGTGGCCTGATCCCGGCCACCGTGGTGCTCTCGGCGCGCGAGGAGGCGGCCGACGACGAGGTGGCGTACGCGCTGCGCATCCGCCCCGGCCGGGCGGTCGTCCGGGTCGAACGGCTGCGGACCGCCGACGGGACGCCGATGGCGTACGAGGTCGGCAACTACCCCTCCGCCCTCTTCCCGGGGCTGCTCGACCGCGAGCTGGGCTCGCTCTACGACGTCTTCGCCGCCGAGTACGGCGTGGTCGTCACCAGCGGCGAGCAGACGGTGCGGGCCGAGGCGGCCGACGCGCACCAGGCCCGGGTGCTGGGGATCGCCAAGCGTGCGCCGCTGCTGGTGCAGGAGCGGGTGACCTACGCCGGCGACCGGGTCGTTGAGCTGGCGACCTCGGCCTACCGGGCCGACCGCTACCGGATCCACATGGCCATCACCCCGCGCGGCGCCCGCGAGGGCTGAGGCCCGGACCTCGCGCACCCGGCCCTCGACCTGCTGCTCGGGCCCCGGGTGTCCCCGGCGTCGGGCACCATGGACGGGTGAGCGCAGCGAGCGTCGTGCCCGGCGGGACCGGCACCCCCGGCCCCGAGGGCTGGGGACCGATCGGCGAGCTGCTGCTGCCCTACGACCCGGTCACCCTCGGCGAGACCGTACGCAGGCGTCGGCGCAAGCTCGTCGGGAGGCTGATCAGCCTCGGCGTCAGCCTGGCGATCCTGGGCGGGATCCTGGCCTGGCAGTGGGACACGATCCGCACCCAGGGCGCCGTCTACTGGGTCTTCCTCGCCGTCGTCATGCTCGTCAACCTCGTCCCCCTCGCCCTCGTGCTGGCCGGCTTCCTGCGCGCCCGCAAGGAGCTGCGCTCGGTCCCGGAAGGCATTGCGGTGCGGATGGGACGGCCCGGCGTGGTCGTCGGCACCGCCTTCGCGCGGTGGTCCGACGTCGAGGCGCTCGAGGTCGTGCCCGGCGGCCTCGGACGCGCCGACCGGCTGCGGCTGCGCACGGCGGCCGGGGACCGCGGCGTGGTGCCCCTCGACCAGGTCGTCGTCCACCCGGCCACCCTGGACAGCACCGCGAGGGCGTACTCCGCGGGCCGCCGGGGCGTCGACCTCAGCCGCCTCGACAACTGACGCACGGTCGACGGGGAGCGGCGGCGGCGCTCTCGCGGGGAAAAGCCCGGTCGGCAGCACCCTGGCGCTGCTGCGAGACTGGGGCCGTTGGCCACCGCCGCCGGAGCGGTGGCGCCACCTCCGGAACGCTCCGAGACCGCACACGAAAGGGGCACCCATGCCCATCGCCACGCCCGAGGTCTACGCGCAGATGCTCGACGCGGCCAAGGCCGGAAAGTTCGCCTACCCCGCGATCAACGTCAGCTCCTCGCAGACCCTGAACGCCGCGCTGCAGGGCTTCACCGAGGCCGGCTCCGACGGCATCATCCAGATCTCCACCGGCGGCGCCGAGTACGCGTCCGGCCCGACCGTCAAGGACAAGGTCACCGGCTCGGTGGCGCTCGCGCAGTACGCGCACGAGGTCGCCAAGGGCTACCCGGTCACCGTCGCGCTGCACACCGACCACTGCCCCAAGAACAACCTCGACTCGTTCGTCCGCCCGCTGCTGGCGATCTCGACCGAGCGCGTCCAGAACGGCGGCCTGCCGCTCTTCCAGTCGCACATGTGGGACGGCTCCGCGGTCGAGCTCGAGGAGAACCTCTCCATCGCCGAGGAGCTGCTGGCCAAGTGCGCCGCGGCCAACGTCATCCTCGAGATCGAGGTCGGCGTCGTCGGCGGCGAGGAGGACGGCGTCAGCCACGAGATCAACGAGAAGCTCTACACGACCCCGGGCGACGGCCTGCGGACCGTCGAGGTCCTCGGCTCCGGCGAGAAGGGCCGCTACCTGACGGCGCTCACCTTCGGCAACGTGCACGGCGTCTACAAGCCGGGTGCGGTCAAGCTGCGCCCCGAGGTCCTGCGCGACATCCAGAAGGAGGTCGGCGACAAGATCGGCAAGGCCGACCCCTTCGACCTCGTCTTCCACGGCGGCTCGGGCTCCACGCTCGAGGAGATCCAGGCGGCCGTCGACTACGGCGTCATCAAGATGAACATCGACACCGACACCCAGTACGCGTTCAGCCGCCCGGTCGCGGCGCACATGTTCACGAACTACGACGGCGTCCTGAAGGTCGACGGCGAGGTCGGCAGCAAGAAGGCGTACGACCCGCGCGCCTGGGGCAAGGCGGCCGAGTCCGGCATGGCCGCCCGCATCGTCGAGGCCTGCGAGCACCTGCGCAGCCAGGGCACGTCTCTCTCGCAGAAGGCGTAGCCAGGCTGGTCGCGTCCAGCGACCACGTACCCGTACGAACCGCTGACTCCCGACACCCGATCATGCCGATCGGGTGTCGGGAGTCAGCGGTTCCTGCCCCTGCAGGGAGTGGGGGCCGCGCACCGGCGGCCAGCGGACCGGAGCGCCGGGTCCCCCGAGCGTGGCGAGGTCTCTAGGCTGGACCCCGTGACTGTCGACGTCCGCCCGGGGCCAGCGCCGCTGTCCCGGGTGTGGACGCCGCGGGGCGTGATCGCCGAGGACCTGCAGGGCGAGGACCTGGGCGACGTCCTGGAGATGCACTCCGACGCGTTCGCCTGGTGGGTGCTGCCCAAGAGCGAGCGCTACGCGGAGCACGAGCTGCGCGGGGCGGCCGACGCCATGGGCCTGGACGGGCTCGTGGTCAAGGACCTGCTGGCGCTGGACGGGCGGGCCAAGTTCGAGGAGATCGGCTCGGCGAGGATCATCACGACCAACGTCGTCGCGCTCGACCCGGAGGCGGTGGAGCTGCGGACGCACCCCGTGGCGGTCGTCGCCACCGACCGGCTGCTGATCTGCCTGGTCGACCCCACGCCGGACTTCCGGCCCGCCGAGCTCCTCACCGGGCACGCCGACCACCTCACGACCGGAGGCACGGACGCGGCGCTGCGCGAGCTGATGATGGCGGTGGTCGCCGGCTACGACGAGGTCGCCACCTGGCTCGAGGATGCGAGCGACGCCCTCGGGGAGCAGCTCACGGCGCTCGAACCGCTGAGCAAGGCCGGCCAGCTGCGCGCCTTCCACCTGCGGACGGTCCTGTCCCGGCTGCGGCGGGTGACCGACCCCATGCGCACGGTGATGGCCGACGTGACGGCGAGCCCGCCGGTGCCGCCCGGCAAGAAGGGCGGCGCCTCCTCCCAGGTGCGCCGTCGGTGGCTCATGATCAGCGAGCACCACACGCGCGTCGCCAACGCGGTCGACGCGCTGCGCGAGGCCCTGCAGTCGGTCGTCGCGACGAGCCTGTCGCTGTCGGACGCGCAGGGCAACGAGACGATGAAGAAGCTGTCCGGCTGGGCCGCCATCATCGCCGTCCCGACCTTGATCAGCGGGTTCGTCGGCATGAACGTGCTCGTCCCGCTCACCGGCAGCCGCGCCGGGTTCTGGATCTACCTGGCGGTGATGGTGGTCGCCGCCGTCGTGCTGTACCTGGTCTTCAAGCTCAAGCGCTGGGTCTGACTCAGCCCGCCGGTCAGCGGCCGACGTCGGCCGTGACCCGGGTGCGGGCGACGACCCACGCGCGCAGGCGCTGCGGCCAGGTCCGGTCCATGCACGGGCGCTCGACGAGCACGAAGAAGACCGCGGACACGGCGACGACGAACGGGACCATGACCAGCGCCTGCACGGCGAGGTCGAGGCCGTAGACGCCGGTCGGCGCGAGGTCCTTCGTCACGAAGAGCGTGTTGTTCAGGAGCACGTTGTGCAGCAGGTAGATCGAGTAGCACATGCCGCCCACGGTGGTCACGAGCGGGACGCGCAGGAAGGCGTTCAGCACGACTCCGCGGAACGCCGCGAGGCAGACCACGAGAAAGAGCCAGGGCAGTGCGAGCTCGGCGGCCACCCACCGTGCCGGCGTGTCCGACGGCAGCCAGGTCGCCACCCCGGTGCCGGTGTGCAGCAAGACCACCAGCGGCACCGTCGCGAGCGCCAGCGCGTCCCAGAGCAGGCTGCGCGGCCGGCGGAGCTGCCCGGAGACCATCAGGTCGGCCAGCAGGAAGCCGACCAGGAAGTACTGGGCGAACCGCAGCAGCGTGTTCTCCAGGTGCGGGCTGACCCCCGCCAGCTGCGGGCCGACGAGGGACGTCAGCACGACGGCGGCGACGATCACCGTGCGCCGGACCGCGGGGGACCGGATCGCCAGGAGCAGGGTCAGCCAGGGCACCAGCAGGTAGAACTGGATCTCCACCTCCAGCGACCACGCGACGTTGTTGATCACGCTGTCGCGGGCGTACACGAGGTCGTGGACGTAGAGCAGGCTGGCGAGCAGGTGCGGCGCGAGGGCCGCGGGGCTGCGGCCGTGCACGACGACCAGCAGCAGGAAGCAGCCGATCATCACCAGCGCGTACGGCGGCTCGAGGCGGGTCAGCCGGCGCAGGAAGTAGGCGCGCAGGCTCACCGGGCGCTCGCCGAGGAGGTGGTGGCGGGCGAACGGCAGCGCGAGCACCAGGCCGGACACGATGAAGAACAGCTGCACGCCCAGCTCGCCCGAGCGCAGCGCCAGGTGCAGCGGGTCGCCCGGCACCGGGTAGGCGAAGGCCGTCGGGTTCCGGCTCGCGAGGTTGATCGCGAGGTGGAAGGCGATCACGGCCATCACGGCGAGGAACCGCAGCCCGTCGACCTCGGGGACGAAGGTCTCGCGGGTCGTGACCCGGGAGAAGCGCGCCAGGAACCGCGGGTGCCGGTCCTGCTGCATGGACGAGATCTCAGCACACAACGGTGACGCAGGTGTTTCGAAGCAAGAACTGCCCGCGCCCGCAGCCGGGGTGGACGACGGCTCCCCGGCCACGACCTGGGCCTAGCCTCGAGGTCATGAGCGAGCGCACCCGCGAGAACCTCCTGGCGCACGGGCCGGGCACCCCCGACACCCTGCTGCCCGCCGACCCGGCCGCCGGCCTGCTGGGCGACGGTGCCGGCGCCGGTCCGGACGCCGTCGTCGACGCGGTCCGCACGCACCCGGACTCCTCGCTGGCCTGGGCGCTGCTCGCCGAGGGCGCGCTCGCCGCGAGCACTCGGGAGGCCGACGTGCAGGCGTACGCGTACGCCCGGACCGGCTACCACCGCGGGCTCGACGCGCTGCGCCGCTCGGGGTGGCGGGGCGCCGGGCCGGTGCCGTGGGAGCACGAGGCCAACCGGGGCTTCCTGCGTGCGCTGTGGGCCCTGAGCGTGGCCGCCGGCCGGTTCGGCGAGACGGCGGAGGAGGAGCGCTGCGCCCAGTTCCTGCGCGACTCGTCGGCGACCGGGTACGAGGTCCTCGCCCGGCAGGGCTGAGGCCCGCGGGCTCCGAGACGACGGCCCGGCCGGCGCGGGGATGACCGCGTGCGGGTCCGTCCGGTAGCCTCTGGTCGCAAGAGTCCCCCAGGCGATCGCCTGAGGGACTTCACTCTTTGGCGCGCGGGGCGCGTCGAGAAGGGCGGCGATCACATGCCGGGCATCGTTGTGGTGGGCTCCCAGTGGGGCGACGAGGGCAAGGGCAAGGCGACCGACCAGCTCGGTGACCGCGTCGACTTCTGCGTCCGTTACTCGGGCGGGAACAACGCCGGACACACCATCGTCGTCGGCGGCGAGCGCTACGCGCTCCACCTGCTGCCGTCGGGGATCCTCAACCCGGGCTGCGTCCCGGTCATCGGCAACGGCGTGGTCATCGACCTCGACGTGCTGTTCAGCGAGATCGAGGGGCTGGAGGCCCGCGGCGTCGAGGCGGCCTCGTCGCTGCTCGTCTCCGCCAACGCGCACCTGATCGCCAGCTACCACCAGGTGATCGACAAGGTGACCGAACGGTTCCTGGGCAAGCGCCGCATCGGCACCACGGGTCGCGGCGTCGGCCCGGCGTACGCCGACAAGGTCAACCGCATCGGCCTGCGCGTGCAGGACCTCTTCGACCCCGAGCTGCTCGCCAGCAAGGTCGAGGCGTCGCTGGAGCAGAAGAACCACCTGCTCGCGAAGGTCTACAACCGCCGGGCGATCGACCCGGCCGAGGTCACCGAGCACCTGCTCTCGTACGCCGACCGCGTCCGCCCGCACGTCGCCGACGTCTCCAAGGTGCTCAACGACGCCCTGGACGAGGGCCAGGTCGTGCTGTTCGAGGGGGCCCAGGCCCACCACCTCGACGTCGACCACGGCACGTACCCCTACGTCACGTCGTCCAACCCGGTCGCCGCCGGCGCCTGCGTCGGTTCCGGGGTCGGTCCGACCCGCATCGACCGCGTGATCGGCATCGCGAAGGCCTACACGACCCGCGTCGGCGAGGGCCCGATGCCGACCGAGCTGCTCGACGACGACGGCGAGCGGCTGCGTCAGGCGGGCGCGGAGTTCGGCACGACCACCGGCCGGCCGCGGCGCTGCGGGTGGTTCGACGCCGTCGTGGTGCAGGCCGCGGCGCGGGCGAACGCCTTCACCGACGTCTTCCTCACCAAGCTCGACATCCTCACCGGCTGGGACCGCATCCCGGTCTGCGTCGGCTACGAGGTCGACGGGCGGCGCCTCGACGCGATGCCGCTGACCCAGTCGGAGTTCGCGCGGGCCGTGCCGGTCTACGAGGAGCTCGACGGCTGGACCGAGGACATCAGCGGCTGCCGCGCGTTCGACGACCTGCCGAAGAACACGCAGGCCTACGTGAACCGGCTCGAGGAGCTGTGCGGCGCCCCGATCTCGGGCATCGGCGTCGGGCCGGACCGCGAGCAGTCGATCGTCATCCGCGATCTGCTGTGAGGCGGAGCGACCCGGGCGCCGTGCTCCGCTCTTTGGGTTGAGCACCGAAGGAATAAATTCCCTAGTCTGACGCCATGACGCGCCGAGCGACTGCGCAGGACGTGGCCGACCTGGCCGGCGTCTCGCGCAGCACGGTCTCCCTGGTGCTCAACGGCCGCGCCGACGGCAACATCTCGCGGGCCAAGCAGGAGGCCGTGCGCGACGCCGCCGAGCAGCTGCGCTACACGCCCAACGCGGTGGCGCTGAGCCTGCGCAGCAAGCGCACCGAGACCATCGGCGTCCTCACCTGGCCGGACCGCCGGCACATGCCGCTGGCGCTGCTGGGCGCGGTCTACACGGCGGCCAGCCGTGCGGGCTACCTGCTGATGATGGTGGACGCCGTGCAGCGGCCCGGCCAGGTCGACGCGCTCCTCGACCGCCGCGTCGACGGGTTCGTGGTCGTCGCCCCCGAGCTCACCGCCTTCGCCGTCCCCGAGGCCGTCGCGTCCGTCCCCGTCGTCATGGTCAACTGCTTCGACGAGTCGCTCGCGGCCTCCTCCCTCGTGCCCGACGAGGTCGGCGCGGGCGCCAGCGCGGCCCGGCTGCTGCTCGACGCGGGCCACCGAGAGCTCGCGGTGCTGACCGGCGACGGCCTGGCCGGCGAGCGGCGCGTGCTGGGCGTGCGCCGCACCGCGGCGAACGCGGGCCTCGTCGAGCCCGTCGTGCTCGCCGCCGGCCACAGCGTCGACGACGGGTACGCCGCGGCCCGCCGGCTGCTGCAGTCCGACCTGCCGCCGACCGGCTTCGTCTGCACCCACGAGCGGCTGGCGCTGGGCGCGCTGCTGGCCGCGGCCGACCTCGGACTGCGGGTGCCCGACGACGTCTCGCTGGTCAGCCTGGACGACGGGGAGGACCTCGCGGGCCTGCTGGTGCCGCCGGTCGGCCGCGTCGAGCGGCCCGACGAGGTGATCGCCGCCCACGCCATCGAGCTGCTCGTCGACCAGCTGCGCCACGGCCGTACGGACGTGCGGCGGCTGAGCTTCGTGTGCCCGGTGCAGCCCGGCAGCTCCATCGGCCCGCCCCGGCTGCGGGCCGCGCCGACGGGCTAGGCGGATCGGGTCAGGACGCCGCGGCCGCGGGCAGCGCGAGCGGCCAGAGCGTGAGGCAGGCCGGGTCCACGTCGACCGTCCAGCAGGTGGAGGCCGTCGGGTAGGCCCGTTCGGTGCGGGTCTGCCCGCCGCGGAAGTGCTCGACGATGCTGCCGTCGACGAGCACGGTGGTCGGCACCTCCGCCGAGCCGCCGACGTCGAGGGTGAACACCTCGTGGTCCCCCTCGAGCAGCCGGAGCCGGCCGGCGCCGAGGCAGCGGAGCTCGAAGGCGTCCGTCCCGATCGCCGCGCCCGGGGCGGCCGGCTCGCCCCGCAGGGACGTCAGCTCGCGGGCGGGGCGGGCGCCGAGCGCGCCGTCGGCCTCGAGGTAGAGCTCGCGCGGGAACGTCAGCACGCCGGCCCAGCCGGCGGCGCGCACCTGCTCCTCGCTGCGCCCGACCTCCCAGGCCCACCCCCACACGAGGGTCCGGTCGCCGTCGGGCAGCACCTGCGGGGCGTAGAAGGCCGCGCCGCGGTCGAGCACGCAGCCCGAGGTCGCGACGAACCTCAGGCCCGGGCCGTCGGGCTGCAGGTCGCCGACGAGGTAGCGGACGCCGGCCAGCTCGTGCTGCTCGTCGACCCAGCGCCACAGCGAGACCAGCAGGACCCAGCGCTCGCCGCCCGCGGGGTCGGGCAGGCGTACGAGGTTGGGGCACTCCCAGAGGTTCGCGCCGGCCACGGCGGCCGCGACGGGGTCGTCGTCGGTCAGGAGCGGGCCGAGGTCCACCCAGTGCTCCAGGTCGTCCGCGGCCCACAGCAGCAGGCTCGGCCGGCCGTGGCGTGACCCGGCCCCCTGCACGACGTAGCGGTGCCCGTCGACGTGGACCACGAAGGGGTCGCGCACCTCCTCCACGCCCTCGACGAACGGCGGCCCGGCGACGAACGACGTCCCGGCCGTCCACGTGAGCAGCGAGCGGTCGCTGCGGGCGAGCAGCGCGCCCGCCTCCTGCGCGTGCCCCGGAACGGCCGTGAAGACCGCGGTGGGGGTGCCGGCGTCGTCGGTGACGCAGCCGCTCCAGCAGCCGGCCGCGTCCGGCGTCCCGGGCTGCGGCACCAGCGCCGGCGGGTGCTCGGTCCACGTGAGCAGGTCCGTCGAGCTGGCGTGGCCCCAGTGGATGTCGCCGTGCACGGGCGCGTACGGGTTGTGCTGGAAGAACACGTGGTAGGTCCCGTCCACGCGGCACAGGCCGTTCGGGTCGTTGACCCAGCCCTCGCGGGGGCGGACGTGCAGGCGGGGGAGCTCGGGACCGGGCTCGGGCGCGTGCATCTCGGCACCCTAGCGGCGTACGGCGTGCCCGGTCTGCTCGCACCCGTGACCGGGGCTGCGGTTCGGTGGTCGGCGCCACGGCCCCCGCTCGGTAGGCTTGCGCGACGTGCCTGACCCGCTGCGTGTGCTCGTCCTCGGTTCCGGCGGCCGCGAGCACGCGCTCGCGCTGGCGCTGGCCCGTGACCCCGGAGTCGGCGAGGTCCACGTCGCCCCGGGCAACCCCGGCACCGCCGAGGTCGCCACCAACCACGCGGTCGACCCGCTCGACGGCGCTGCGGTCAGCGGGCTGGCCCGCCGGCTCGGCGTCGACCTCGTGGTCGTCGGCCCGGAGGCGCCGCTCGTGCTCGGCGTCGCCGACGCCGTCCGCGCCGCCGGCGTCGCCTGCTTCGGCCCGTCCGCCGCGGCCGCCCAGCTCGAGGGCAGCAAGGCCTTCGCCAAGGACGTCATGGACATCGCCGGCGTCCCGACGGCCGCCGCGCGCCTGTGCCGCGACCTCGACGCCGTGGCGGCGGCGCTGGACCACTTCGGCCCGCCCTACGTCGTCAAGGACGACGGCCTCGCCGCCGGCAAGGGCGTGGTGGTGACCGACGACCGCGAGGCGGCTCTCGCCCACGCGGCCGGCTGCGAGCGCGTCGTCGTCGAGGAGTTCCTCGACGGCCCCGAGGTCAGCCTCTTCGCCCTGACCGACGGCCGCTCGGTGCGCGCGATGCAGCCGGCGCAGGACTTCAAGCGCGTGGGCGACGGTGACGCCGGGCCGAACACCGGCGGCATGGGCGCGTACACGCCCCTGCCCTGGGCCCCGCCGGACCTCGTGGAGGAGGTGACGCGGCGGGTCCTCGAGCCGACGGTGCGGGAGATGGCCCGCCGGGGCGTCCCCTTCAGCGGGCTCCTCTACGCGGGCCTGGCGCTGACGGCCGCGGGAGTACGGGTGGTCGAGTTCAACGCACGGTTCGGCGACCCGGAGACCCAGCCCCTGCTGGCCCGGCTGCGGACCCCGCTCGGCCGGCTGCTGCACGCCGCGGCCACGGGGACGCTCGGCGAGGAGCCGGAGCTGGAGTGGTCCGACGACGCCGCGGTCGGCGTCGTGCTGGCCGCGCGCGGCTACCCGGGGACGCCGACCCTCGGCGACGCCGTGACCGGGCTCGACACCGTCGCCGCGACGGGCGCGTCCGTCGTCCAGGCCGGCACCGCGTACGGGCCCGACGGCGCGGTCGTCAGCAGCGGTGGGCGCGTGCTCACCGTCGTCGGCACCGGCGCCGACCTCGCCGCCGCGCGCGCCGTCGCGTACGCCGGCCTCGAGCGCCTCGGCCTCGAAGGTTCCTTCCACCGCCACGACATCGCCGAGGCCGCAGCGCTCGGCCAGCAGGAGGACCGATGAGCGTCCCCAACGTCCTCGCGAACCGCTACGCGTCGCCCCAGATGCGGGCGGTGTGGTCCCCGGAGAACAAGGTCGTCGCCGAGCGGCGGCTCTGGCTCGCCGTGCTCGCGGCGCAGCGCGACCTCGGCGTCGCCGTGGGGGTCGAGGGGGGCGGCGGCGAGGACCCCGACGCGGTCATCGCCGCGTACGAGCGCGTCGTCGACGACGTCGACCTGGCCTCGATCGCCGCCCGCGAGCGGGTCACCCGGCACGACGTGAAGGCGCGCATCGAGGAGTTCAACGCGCTCGCCGGGCACGAGCAGGTGCACAAGGGCATGACCTCGCGCGACCTGACCGAGAACGTCGAGCAGCTCCAGATCCGCTCGGCGCTGGAGATCGTGCGCGACCGCGTCGTCTCCGCGCTGGTCCGGCTGGGGGAGCGGGCGGCGCAGTACGCCGACCTGCCGATGGCCGGCCGTTCGCACAACGTCGCCGCGCAGGTGACGACCCTGGGCAAGCGGTTCGCGACCGTGGCCAACGAGCTCCTCGTCGCGTACGCCCGGGTCGAGGAGCTGCTGGCGCGCTACCCGCTGCGCGGCATCAAGGGGCCGGTCGGGACGGCGCAGGACATGCTCGACCTCGTCGACGGCGACGCCACCCGGCTGGAGGCGCTGGAGCAGCGCGTCGCCGAGCACCTCGGCTTCGGCTCGGTGCTGGTCAGCACCGGCCAGGTCTACCCGCGCTCGCTCGACTACGAGGTCGTCACCGCGCTGGCCCAGGTCGCGGCCGCCCCGTCGAACCTCGCCACGTCGATCCGGCTGATGGCCGGCCTCGAGCTGGTGACCGAGGGCTTCCAGCCCGGCCAGGTCGGCTCCAGCGCCATGCCGCACAAGATGAACACCCGCTCCTGCGAGCGGGTCAACGGCCTCGCCGTCGTCGTCCGCGGCTACGTCTCGATGGTCGGCGAGCTCGCCGGCGACCAGTGGAACGAGGGCGACGTCTCCGACTCCGTCGTGCGCCGCATCGCGCTGCCCGACGCGTTCTTCGCCATCGACGGTCTGTTCGAGACGTTCCTGACCGTGCTCGAGGACTTCGGCGCGTTCCCCGCGGTCATCGAGGCCGAGCTGCGCCGCTACCTGCCGTTCCTCGCGACGACGAAGGTCCTCATGGCGGCGGTACGCCACGGCACCGGCCGCGAGACCGCGCACGAGGCGATCAAGGAGCACGCGGTGGCCGTCGCGCTGCGCATGCGCGAGAGCGGCGGCGGCAACGACCTCGTCGACCGCCTCGCCGCCGACGAACGCCTCGGCATGACGCGCGAGGCCCTCGAAGCCGCGCTCGCCGACCCGATCGAGCTCACCGGCACCGCGCGCGCCCAGGTCGCGACGCTGGTCGCCCGCATCGACGACGTCGCCGCCAAGCACCCGGACGCCGCCGCGTACGTTCCTGGCCCAGTCCTCTAGGTCCGGCTCGGGCCGCCGCCGTCGGCCCGCACTTGTCCGAGGTTCCTCGTGCTCTACCCGTCCTGCAGGTGTGGCAGAGCGCGTGCATTTCACGACAACGTGAAATGCACGAGCCGGCCCACCAGGTCTTGCCAACGGTAACTTGACGGCGGTAACTTCGCCGGGTGAGTCAACCGGCGCGGACGTACCACCACGGGGACCTGCGCGCCCAGCTGCTGGCCCGGGCGGCGGAGCTCGTCGCCCGGGACGGGGCCGAGGCCTTCAGCCTGCGGGCCGTCGCCGCCGAGCTCGGCGTCAGCCACACCGCGCCCCGGCACCACTTCGGCGACCGGCTCGGCGTGTTCACCGCGCTCGCCGCCGAGGGCTACACCCTGCTGTCCGAGGCGCTGGAGACGGCGGCGCCGCTGGGGTTCGCCGAGGTCGGCGCGGCTTACGTGCTCTTCGCCGTCAGCCACCCGGGCCACTTCGCCGTCATGCACGCCCCGGACCTGGTGCACGGCGACGACCCGGCGCTCGCGGCGGCGGCGTCGCGGGCCAACCGTCAGCTCGTCGACGGCGTCGCCGACGTCGCGCCGGGGACCCGCGACCAGGTCGCCGTCAAGGCGGCGGCCGCGTGGGCGCTGGTCCACGGCCTCGCGACCCTCGCGCTGAGCGGGGCCCTCGAGCGAGACCGCCTCATGGGCAGCGGGCTCGGCGACCTGCACCACCTCGTGCTGCGGGCCACCTCGCTGCTCGACCTGACCCGCGACGGAGAGATCGATGACCCTTTCCAGCTCTGAGCTCGTGACGGCCGGCGTCGTCCTGCTGCTCGTCGTGACCGTCGCGTACGGGGGGACGTTCGTCCTGCGGGTCACCACCGGGCAGCAGCCCGCCAACGAGCTGCAGCGCTCCTTCTTCCGCGCCGGCCACGCCCACGCGGCCGTGCTGATCGTCCTCGGGCTGCTCGTCCTGGTCCTGGTGAGCAGCCCGGGCGTGCCCGGCTGGTCGCGGTTCGGCGCGTCCGGGGTGCTGTGGGCCGCGGTCCTCATGCCGGCCGGCTTCTTCCTCTCCGTGCTCGGGCGCGACCCGCACCGGCCGTCCCGGCTGCTGGTGCTGCTCTGGCTGGGCGCGGCCGTGCTCACCGCCGGCCTCGTCTGCGCGGGCGTCGGCCTGGTGCTCGCCGGGACGCGGTGACCCACCCGGAAGCCCAGCCGGCGGTCGACCGGCTCGAGGCGGGTCCGCGCGGACGACCGCGCCCCGAGCTCGTCCGGCGCGTCGTGCGCGCTCTCTTCGCCGCACTGGTGACGTGGCTGCTGCTGGCGGTCCTCTCGATCGCGACGGCGACCGGCTGGCGCCCGCCCGAGCGGGTGACGCCGCTCGAAGTCGCGCCGCTCCCGGTCGTGCCCATCTGGGTCCAGCACCTGCCGTACGCCTTCGTCGACCGCGTCGACACCGTCACCGCGTCGGGCCTCCCGGCCCGGGTCGTGCGCCCCCGCGGTGCCGAGGGCACGATCCCCGGCGTCGTGCTCGTCGACGGTCCCGGCCCGACGACGCGCGACGACCTGGCCGACGAGGCCGAGGCCCTCGCCCGCGGCGGGCTGGCCGTGCTGACCTACGACAAGCGCACCGAGGGCTACGGCCCGCTGCGGCGCAGCTACGACCGGCTGCCGACGACGCGCTGGGCGCCCTGACCACCGTCGCCCGCCAGCCGGGGGTCGACCCCGGGCGAGTCGGGCTGCTCGGGTTCAGCGAGGGCAGCTGGGTCGTGCCGATCGCCGCCGCCCGCGAGCCCGGACGGGTCGCGTTCACGGTGCTCGTCTCGGCGCCGGTGGTGACGCCGCTCGAACAGGCGTCGTGGGTGGTGGACCGGCGACTCTCGGCGCTCCCCGGTGCGGTCCGCGGGGGCGCCGCGGCGGCGCTCGGCCTGGGCGGACCGGTCGCCCCCTGGCTGAGCACGGACGTCGCACCGGCCCTAGCCGCCGGGGGCCAGCCGTCGTACGCGCTGTGGGGTGCCGACGACGCGACCGTTCCGGTCGCGGTGGCCGCGGGGCGCTACCGCGCGGCGGTGGGCACCCGGGGCCGGGTCGAGGTGGTGGCCGGGGCCGGGCACCGGATCGGCGTCGGCAGCGGCTGGGCGGAACGGGTGTCGGACTGGGTCCGCCAGGGCTACCCCGGCGACCTGCAGGTGCGCGGCGGTCAGCCCGCCCGGCTGGTCGGGCTGCCTGCGCTGCCCCGGCCGGGCTGGCCCGCCGACCCCCGCGTGGGGCTCGGGCTGGCGGCGCTCGTGGCGCTCGCCGTGGGCGCCCGGCCGGGACGGCGCAGGCTCGGCCGCAGCGTCAGGAGCGCTCGTTCGGGATGAGGATCCAGCCGGCGAGGTAGATCAGGATCTGCGGGCCGGGCAGCAGCATGCTGACGAGGAAGATCACCCGCACCAGGAAGGGGCTGATCCCGAACCGGTTGCCGATCGCGGCGCACACCCCCGCGACGACGCGGCCGTGACGAGGGCGGGAGAGCGAGGACATGAGGTGCCTTCCTTCGGGTGGGGGACCGGGTCGGTCCGAGCTCCACTGTGCCGTCCGGGAGGGCCTTGGCACCAGGCTAGGGTGGCCCGATCATGGACGAGCCAGGGTCTGCCTCCGTGCCCTCCCTCGGCGGCTTCGCCGGGGTCCTGGACCTGCCGCTGCTCCACGTCGGCAAGGTCCGCGAGCTGTACGCGTACGACCGCCCCGACGGGCACGGCCCCGCCGGCTCGGCCCTGCTGATGGTCGCCACCGACCGGATCAGCGCCTTCGACTTCGTCCTGGACAGCCTCGTGCCGGACAAGGGCGCGGTGCTCACCCAGCTGTCGCAGTGGTGGTTCGCCCAGCTCGGCGACCTCGTCGAGAACCACGTGCTCTCGACCGAGGTCCCCGAGGCGGTCCGCGGCCGGGCCGTGGTGTGCGAGCGCCTGGAGATGGTTCCGGTCGAGTGCGTGGCGCGGGGCTACCTGACCGGGTCGGGCTGGGTCGAGTACCAGCAGTCCCGCTCGGTGTGCGGCGTGCCGCTGCCCGACGGGCTCGTCGACGGCTCCCGGCTGCCGGAGCCGATCTTCACGCCCGCGACCAAGGCGGCGTTCGGCGAGCACGACGAGAACGTCGACTTCGCCACCATGGTCGAGACCACGGGCCAGGCGCTCGGCGAGCAGCTGCGCGACGTGACGCTCGCGGTGTACGGCCGCGCCGAGGCCGTCGCCCGCGAGCGCGGCCTGGTGCTGGCCGACACCAAGCTCGAGCTCGGCCGCCGCGCCGACGGCACGCTCGTGCTCGCCGACGAGGTCCTCACGCCGGACTCCTCGCGCTACTGGGACGCCGCCACCTGGGCGCCCGGCGCGCGGCTCGACTCCTTCGACAAGCAGTTCGTCCGCAACTGGCTGCTCCACGAGTCCGGCTGGGACCGCGGTTCCGGTGCCGCGCCGCCGCCCGTGCCCGCGCAGGTCCTCGCCGACACCCGCCAGCGCTACCTCGACGCGTACGAGCGCCTGACCGGGACGGCCTTCTCCGCCTGACCCGGACCGCGTAGCACCCCGAAGACCGGCCGCACCAGGGCGCTTGAGCCCGGCTTGCGCGGGTCCTTGCATTTCACGATGTCGTGAAATGCACCGGCTCTGCACAGGCTGCAGGACGTGCAGAGCACGAGCAACCTGTGCAGAGCCGGTCCGGGCTGGCGCGCGAAAGCGGCGCTGGGCGCCGGAGTCCCTAGAATCAGGGCCATGGCACGCGTGGTGGTCGACGTCATGCCCAAGCCCGAGATCCTGGACCCGCAGGGCAAGGCGGTGACCGGCGCGCTGGGCCGGCTCGGCTTCTCCGGGCTCGCGGTGCGGCAGGGCAAGCGGTTCGAGATCGAGGTCGACGGCGAGGTGACGCCCGACCGGCTGGCCGACATCGAGCGTGCGGCGGAGACGCTGCTCGCCAACACGGTCATCGAGACGTACGACGTCCGCGTCGAGACCGACGTCGCGGGAACCGTCGACGAGGCGGCCCCGACCGCGCAGGGCGGGACCGACCACCCCGGCCACGACGTGGACCACCTCAACGAGGAGACGACGGCCTGATGGCGCCGCGCATCGGCGTCGTCACGTTCCCCGGCTCGCTCGACGACCACGACGCGCTGCGTGCCGTGCGCATCGCCGGCGCCGAGGCCGTCGCCCTGTGGCACGGCAGCGACAGCCTGGACGGGGTCGACGCGGTCGTCCTGCCCGGCGGCTTCTCGTACGGCGACTACCTGCGCTGCGGCGCGATCGCCCGCTTCGCGCCGGTGATGGACGAGGTCGTCCGCGCGGCGGGTGCGGGTATGCCGGTGCTCGGCATCTGCAACGGCTTCCAGATCCTCTGCGAGGCGCACCTGCTGCCGGGCGCGCTGATCCGCAACGACGTCCGGACCTTCGTGTGCCGCGACCAGGGCCTGCGGGTCGAGTCGGTCGACACGACCTGGACGAGCCGCTTCGAGGTCGGGCAGGAGATCGAGATCGTCCTCAAGAACGGCGAGGGCGGCTTCGTCGCCGACGCCGAGACGGTCGCGCGCCTGGAGGGCGAGGGCCGGGTCGTCTTCCGCTACACCGGGGCCAACCCGAACGGTTCCGTCAACGACATCGCCGGCATCTGCAACGAGCGCGGCAACGTCGTCGGGCTCATGCCGCACCCCGAGCACAACGTCGACCCCCTCACCGGCCCCTCGCTCGACGGCCGGCCGATCTTCGCCAGCGTCCTGGACTTCCTCGGCGCCCACGTCTGACGGGCGCGGGCACCGCGTGGGCAACCGGCCGCGGGCGCGCAACGCCCCCGTCCCCGTCCGGGTGCGCCCGCCGCGACGCGGGCTCGGGGTCCTCCTGCTCGTCCTCGGGGTCGTCGTCTTCGCGCTGCTGCGCGGCGTGGACGCCCTCGCTCCCGAACCCACGCCCAGCGACGTCTACACCGAGCACGTCGTCCTCGTCGGCGTCCCCGGCCGCTCTGCGCTGACCGACGCCGACCGTACGGTCCTCGGCGCGCACCTCGAGGACGCGCAGACCGGGACGGTCAACACCCGGGCCCGCTACGTCGGCAGCTGCGCGGCGGCCAGCTGGACGACGCTCGGGGCCGGACGACGGGCCGCGGTGGACGACCTCTGCGCTCCTGCCGTCGCCCCTGCGGGGGCCGGTGCGCGGGTGACCGACTGGGACGCCCGGCTGGCGGCCGCGGCCGCGCGGCGCGGCGACGCCCGGCTGGGCACGCTCGCGGGCTCGGTGCCCGGCTGCGTCGCGGCCGTCGGTCCCGGTGCCGCTCTCGCCGCAGCCAATTCCGACGGGAGCGTCGCGTCCTACACCGACGCCGCGGCGTTCGTCGCCGGGGGCGAGAAGCTCTCCTGCCCCGTCACCCTCGTCGACGCCGGCGATGCCTCTGACGCGGTGATCACCGCGCTCGCGGCCCGCGACGACGTCACGCTGCTGGTCAGCGGGATGGGGCCGGCGGCGGGCTCCGACGACCCGGCGATGGGGGTCTTCTACCGGATCGGCACGACGCTGCCGGGCTTCGTGACGTCGGCGAGCACCCGCCGCGAGGGCATCGTCACGCTGACCGACGTCACGCGCGAGCTCGTGGACGTGGGACGCGGTTCCAGCGCCGCGGTGGCGACCATCGACGGCTCCCCGCTGGAGGTCTACCCGGCGGACCTCTCGCTCCCGGTGGTCGAGGCGCAGGTCCGCGAGGTCGCCGCGCTGTCCGACGCGTCGGTCACCGGCTACCTCTCGCTCGCCGCGGGCGGCACCCTGCTCGCGCTGCTGGCGCTCGTCGGCGTGTGGCGCCGGTGGTGGCTCCTGCCCGAACGCGTCCTCACGCTCGGCTCGGTCCTGCTCGCCGGGATGATGCTGACGGGCGCCGTCCCGTGGGCGCGGTCAGGTTCCCCGGGGCTCGCCGTCGGCGTGGCGGTGTGGTCGGTGATCACGGTCCTGACCTTCCTGGCGCTGGGGCTCTCGCGCCTCCTGCGGGTGCCGCCCCCCGTCGCCGGGGCCCTCGTCAGCGCCGTCGCCTTCACGGTCGACGCGGCGCTCGGCGGACCGTTCGAACCGGGGTCGCTGCTCAACTCCCGGCCCGTCTTCGGGCTGCGCTGGTACGGCTTCGGCAACGTCACCTTCGCCGCGTACGCCGCCGCCGTCCTCGTCGTCGCCGGCTGGGTGGCGCACCGCCTGCTCCAGGCCCGGCGGCGCCGTGCCGCCGTGGTGGCGGTGGGCGTGATCGGCGGCGTGATGGCGCTCTGCGAGGGCTGGCCGTCGATGGGCAGCGACTTCGGCGGCATCATCGGGATGGTTCCGGCCGTGGTGTGGTTCTGCCTCGCGCTGTCGGGCGCGCGGATCACGTGGCTGCGGGCGCTGCTGGTCGGCGCCGCGGGCGTCGTGGCCGTGGCGGCGGTGTCGGTCGCCGACTGGTCGCGGGGCCCGGACCGGCGCAGCCACCTCGGCAACTTCGTGCAGCGCGTGCTCGACGGCGACGCGGTCGACGTCGTCAGCCGCAAGGCGGTGGCCTCGGCCGAGACCATCCTCTCGGTGCAGGGTGTCGTCTCGGTCGTGGTCGGCGTCGCGCTGTGGTGGGTGATGCTCCGCTGGGCCGTGCCGCGGTTGCAGGGCCGGTTCACCACGCTGCGGCCGACGCTCGTCGCGATCCTCCTGATGGCCGTCGTCGGGACCCTCGCCAACGACGGCGGCATCGGCGTCTGGCAGCCGGCGACCGCGTACGCGACGACCGTCGTGGGGTGCCTGTGGGCGGCGTCGCTGCGGGCGGGACGAAGGTCCGGAAGTTCGCCGTCACCCCTGCGGCGAGGGACCCCGAGGGCTTAGTCTCAGAGCACGACCGGGGGCGTCGTCGGGCCGTCGTGCTCGAACGTCCTCGGAGCCAGGAGTGGAAGTGCGCGTAGGAGCTCGAGCCGCAGCAGCGACCGGCGTGCTGGCGGCCGTCCTGTCGGCCTTCGTGCCGACGACGGCATCGGCGGCCGGACGCCCGGGTTCGGTGACGAGCGTCGTCGCCAGCCCCGGCGCGCAGGCGGGCGAGATCAAGGTCAGCTGGCACGCCAGCGGGTCGCGGACCGACAAGTTCCGCGTCGAGACCGCGCTCACGCCGTTCGGCTCCTCCGACGAGGGGCGCGGTGCTCAAACGTTCACGGTCAGCGGGTCGCGCCGTTCGGTCACCCTCAGTGCAGAGGCCGTGCGCAAGGCCGGGGCGGCGCCGGCGACGGGAAACCACCTCTACATCCGCGTCGTCGGGGTCGACGTCAGACGGCACGGCGTCCGCAAGGGCAAGGCCTCCGACCTCGTGGCGACGACCGCGCGGGCCGTGCCGCCGCCGGCGACCGGCTCGCCGCTGCGGATCGCGAGCTACAACATCCGCAGCGCCAAGTACGACGGCGAAGACCGCCGCAACTGGTCGGTCCGCGCCGCCGGGGTCGCGTCGGACATCCTCAAGGTCGACCCGGGGATCGTGGCGATCCAGGAGGCCAGCCCGGCCCGGTTCGGCGGGCAGCGCCAGACCGAGAGCGTGCAGTCCGCGCTGATCAAGGCCGACCCGACGATGGCGCGCTACACGCTCACGCGCAGCACGATCTACAACCCGCCGGGGACCCCGCACGGCAGCCAGGCCGCGCGCATCCTCTACGACTCCTCGCGCTACCAGCTGCTCACACCGTGCACCGACACGACCGTGGTCAACGGCGCGACGCTCGACTTCAGCACCAGCTGCAGCTTCGACCTGCCGATCCTGCCCGGCGACGCGCCGACGTGGAAGCGCAGCGCGGCGTACGGGGAGTTCCTGGACCTCGCGACCGGCAAGCCCTTCCTCGTCGTCTCGGCCCACCTCGACTACCGCCACAGCGACAAGGCGTCCGAGGAGGCGAAGTTCAACGAGCTGCGCCGGGTCCAGGCCGCCACGATCTGGGCCAACATGAACCTGATCCGCAAGCCGAATGAGCCCGTCGTCGTCGCGGGCGACTTCAACTCCAGCCAGACCGACAAGGCCGGCAACGCGCCGCACGACTACCTGGTCTCGCAGGGCTTCTACGACGCCGCCGGCGCGGAGAAGCAGGTCAACCTCGAATACCCGAGCCTCAACCACTTCGACACCACGCTGAAGGCCGACCCCCAGGGCTACGCCCGCCGGGTCGACCAGATCCTCGTCTACGGCACCATCGGGTCGAAGACGTTCAGCCAGGTGGTGGAGCAGCGCAACCCGGCGCGCAACTCCGACCACAACATGGTCTACGCCGACGTGGTGCTGCCGACGTTCTGACAGGAACGTCGGCCCGGGTCAGTGGGTGAGGACCTGCAGCTCGCCGACGGGGATGGTCGTCGCGGCCTGCTGGTAGAGCGGGATGGTTCCGCCGACGCCGTTCACGGACCAGTCGACCGCCCACGTGCTGTACGCCGTCACGGTGTAGCTGCCGCGGGGGAGCGAGGGCTGCGTGTAGGTGTGGCCGCAGGCCGGCGAGGCGGCACCGGGTTCGACGGCGGGGGTCCACCGGCTCGTGAGGTCGGTGCAGGTCAGCTCCGTGCCGTCGCCCAGGTCGAACGTCGTGCTCGCCAGGTGCGCGTCGAGCCGCACCGTCAGGTCCTGCACCGTGGTCGAGACCGGAGCGGGGTCGAGGTCGCCCTCGGCCCAGAGCCAGTACGGGTAGCCGACCGCTGCCATCTTCCACTCGTTGATCTTTGGCGAGGGGCCGATGACAGGCTTCGGCGCGGTGAGGCGCAGGCGGGCGACAGCCACGTACGCGGCCTGCTCAGGCGAGATCTGCGGCGCCGCGATCCCGCCCCCGGTCGACCGGACACCGTCGTCCAGCGGGCGCTCGCCCGGCGCGGGGACCGCCGTCGGCGCCTGCGGGCAGCCGGCGATGGGGCAACGGTTCGGCCCGGCGCGGACCGTCAGGTACTCCCGGTACGCCGCGTCGCGCACCTTCCAGGCCGCAAGTTCGCGGTCGTAGTTCGAGGGCTTCGAGGCAGTCGGTCTCGGAGCGCTTCCGGCTCTCTTGGCCGGCTTCGACTTGCTTCCGCCCTTCGCCTTGGATTTCCACGCCTTGACGCTTACGGAGTCAGACGATTCTGTCGTCGCGCTGCCCCAGTCGTCGTCCGCCTGAGCTGAGTTCACTACGGCGCAGGAGAGGATTAGGGCGAGCGCTCCGGCTTGAATCAGGCGTCGCACGATGTTACCTTTCGGCCTCTGCCAGACCAGACTTTCCAGCTCCCGTCCTCGAGCCTCACTTCCAGCTCGGCCTGACGCTGTTCGCCGCGCCCGATCATCTTCCCGGCCTTATCGAAGATCTTTACGGATCGCGTGTCTTCGCAGGTCATCAGCACCAGCGACGTAGCGGAGTAGCCCTGGCGTTGGACATAGACGATCTTGCCGGCGCCAGAACTGTGCTGCTGTAAGCCCTTGTAGGCCTGGAGGACTTCAGTGGCTTCCTGGAGGTAGGACCCGCCAGCGACTGCCTTCATAGGACTTGTCGCGGATGAGGCCCCGCCTGCGTTGAGTGCGCGGCGGTACTCAGCCCGGAAATCCCGGTAGCTCTTCTCCGCCGCTTCATACGCGAGCCGCTCCTCGCGCTCCTGCGCCGACTCGGTCGGGGTCGCAGAGGTGCTGACGGGCGGAGGCGGGGGCGTCGTCTCCCGCGTGCAGCCGAACCCGACGAGCGCGAGCAGGCTGACGCCAAGGACAAGCCCCCGCCTCGTCCGCCTGCGCACCATCGACAACCCCCCGGTCAGGGGCTCAGGCTAGCGATTTCGTGCTCCATCGGCTCGGGTCTGTGGACAACTTCAGCGACTTCAGGGCTCCGATCGAAGCAGGCGACGAGTGCCCGCCGAACCTCGACCGGCCGGCCGGGCCCACGAGCCCCGGTACCGTAAGCGCGTGGTCGACACCGTCGAGAACGCCGCCCGCACCCCCGAGCAGACCCAGCCGTGGTCCGAGCTCGGCCTGACGAGCGACGAGTACGACCGCACCCGCGAGATCCTCGGGCGCCGCCCGACCGGCGCGGAGCTGGCCATGTACTCCGTCATGTGGTCGGAGCACTGCTCCTACAAGTCGTCGAAGGTGCACCTGCGCCGCTTTGGCGAGGTCCCGCAGACGACCCCGAACGGCAGCGCGCTGCTCGCCGGCATCGGCGAGAACGCGGGCGTGGTCGACATCGGTCAGGGCTACGCGGTCACGTTCAAGGTCGAGTCGCACAACCACCCCAGCTACGTCGAGCCGCACCAGGGCGCCGCGACCGGCGTCGGCGGCATCGTCCGCGATATCCTCGCCATGGGCGCGCGCCCGATCGGCGTCATGGACCCCCTGCGCTTCGGCCCGCTCGACGAGCCCGACACCGCGCGCGTGCTGCCCGGCGTCGTGTCCGGGGTGGGCAGCTACGGCAACTGCCTCGGCCTGCCGAACATCGGCGGTGAGGTCGTGTTCGACAAGACCTACCTCGGCAACCCGCTCGTCAACGCACTCTGCGTCGGCGTCCTGCGCCACGAGGACCTGCACGTCGCCAAGGCGACCGGGGCGGGCAACCAGGTGATCATGTACGGCGCGGCGACCGGCGGCGACGGCATCGGCGGCGCGTCGATCCTGGCCAGCGAGACGTTCGACGCGACCAAGCCGAGCAAGCGCCCGGCGGTGCAGGTCGGCGACCCGTTCATGGAGAAGCTGCTGATCGAGTGCACGCTCGAGCTCTTCGCCGCCGGCATCGTCACGGGCATCCAGGACTTCGGTGCCGCGGGCATCTCCTGCGCCACCTCCGAGCTCGCCGCGGCCGGCGACGGCGGCATGCACGTCGAGCTCGACCGCGTCCCGCTCCGCGACCCCTCGCTCAGCCCCGAGGAGATCCTCATGAGCGAGTCGCAGGAACGCATGATGGCCGTCGTCGAACCCGCCGACGTCGACCGCTTCATGGAGATCTGCCGCAAGTGGGACGTCCTCGCCACGGTCGTCGGCGAGGTCACCGAGGACGACCGGCTGATCATCGACTGGCACGGCGAGACCGTCGTCGACGTCGACCCGCGGACCGTCGCGCACGAGGGCCCCGTCTACGAGCGCCCGTACGCGCGCCCCGACTGGCAGGACCGCATCCAGGCCCGGGGCACGCGGGACCTGGCTCGGCCGAGCACCGGCGACGAGCTCGCCGACACCCTCCTCACGCTGGCCGCGTCCCCGAACCTCTGCGACAAGTCCTGGGTCACCGACCAGTACGACCGCTACGTCCGCGGCAACTCCGTCCTCGCGCAGCCGGAGGACGCCGGCATGCTCCGCATCGACGAGGAGACCGGCCTCGGCGTCGCCCTCGCCACCGACTGCAACGGCCGCTTCGCGCTCCTCGACCCGTACGCGGGCGCGCAGCTCGCCCTGGCCGAGGCCTACCGGAACGTCGCCTGCTCCGGCGCCGAGCCCGTCGCCGTCACCGATTGCCTGAACTTCGGCTCGCCCGAGGACCCCGGGATCATGTGGCAGTTCACCCAGGCGATCGCCGGCCTGGTCGACGGCTGCCAGGTCCTCGGGACCCCGGTCACCGGCGGGAACGTCAGCTTCTACAACCAGACCGGGACGCAGCCGATCCTCCCGACGCCGGTGGTCGGGGTCATGGGCGTGATCGAGGACGTGACGCGGCGTACGCCCGTCGGCTTCGGCGGCGAGGGCGACCCGGTCTACCTGCTCGGCGAGACCCGCGACGAGCTCGACGGGTCGGCGTGGGCCGACGTCGTCCACAGCCACCAGGGCGGGCGACCGCCGCAGGTCGACCTCGCCCACGAGCAGCGCCTCGCGCAGGTCCTCGTCCGCGCCAGCCGTCGTGGCCTGCTGCGCAGCGCCCACGACCTGTCGGACGGCGGCCTCGCGCAGGCGCTCGTCGAGTCGTGCCTGCGCCGCGGGTTCGGCGTGGACGTGACCCTGCCCGACGCGCTCGACCCGTTCGTCGCCCTCTTCTCCGAGAGCGCCGGGCGCGTGCTGGTCTCGCTGGCGCCCGACGCCGAGGAAGACCTGGCGTCGCTCTGCGCGGAGCACGGCATCACGCTGACCCGCCTCGGCACGACGACCACGGCCGGCGCGGCGACGTTGACGGTCGAGGGCCAGTTCAGCCTGCCGGTCGAGCAGATCCGTGAGGGCTGGGCGGCCACGATCCCCGCAGCGCTCGCCTCCTGATCCTCGCCTCGCGCGACAGTGGGTGAGTTCTTGCACCATGGTGGTGCACAAACTCACCCAGTCCCCACGACCTAGGCTGCCGCGGTGAATCTCGCCGCCACCGTCCGCCGCCAGCAGCCGCAGGTCCTCGCCGACCTGGAGCACCTGATCTCGATCGAGTCGGTGAGCGCCGACCCCGCGCGTGCCGGCGAGGTCCGGCGTAGCGCCGAGACTGTGGCGCAGCTGCTCCGCGACGCGCGGTGCCCCGACGTCCGGATCGTCGACGCCGGTGGCGCGCCGGCGGTCATCGGCCGCTACCCGGCGCCGGACGGTCGGCCGACGGTCTGCCTCTACGCCCACCACGACGTCCAGCCCGAGGGCGAGCCCGGCGGCTGGGATACGGAACCCTTCGCCGCCACATCGGTGGACGGGCGGCTCTTCGGCCGCGGGAGCGCCGACGACAAGGGCGGGTTCGCCGTGCACCTTGCCGCGCTGCGCGCGTTCGACGGGCGACCGCCGGTCGGCGTGACGGTGTTCGTCGAGGGCGAGGAGGAGGTCGGGTCGCCCACGCTCGAGCGCCTGCTCGCCCAGGAGCGCGAGGCGCTCGCGGCCGACGTCTTCGTCATCTGCGACTCGGCCAACTGGGAGGTCGGGACCCCGGCCTTCACCACGACGCTGCGCGGGGTGACCGACTGCGTCGTCACGCTCTCGACGCTGCACCACGGCGTGCACAGCGGCAGCTTCGGCGGCCCGGTCCCCGACGCCCTGACCTCGCTCTGCCGGCTGCTCGCCACGCTCCACGACGAGAACGGTGACGTCGCCGTCGAGGGCCTCGCCACGACGACGCCGCCGGACCTGGCGTACCCGGAGGACCGCCTGCGCCGGGAGGCGAGCATGCTCGACGGGGTCGAGTGGATCGGCACCGGTTCGCTCGTCGAGCGGCTCTGGTGCAAGCCCGCCCTCGCCGTCATCGCGCTCGACACGACGCGCCTGGCGCAGGCGTCGAACACGCTCATCCCCGCCGCGCGCGCCAAGATCAGCCTGCGCGTCGCGCCCGGCGACGACGCAGAACGGGCGCTCGAGCACCTCGCCCGCCACCTGCGCGAGCACGCGCCCTGGGGCGCGCACGTCGAGGTCGAGCGCGGCGACAGCGGCCAGCCGGCGCGCATCCCGTTCGAGGGCCCGTACGCCGAGGCGGCGCAGGCCGCGTTCCGCGAGGCGTGGGCGAGCGACCCGGTTTTCACCGGCCAGGGCGGCAGCATCCCGATGGTCGCCGCCTTCCAGAAGGCGTTCCCGGGCGCGACGATCCTCGTGACCGCGGTGGACGACCCCGACAGCCGCCCCCACAGCACGAACGAGTCGGTCCACCTCGGCGACCTCGAGCGGGCGTGCGTGGCGGAGGCCCTGATGCTCGAGCGGTTCGGCGCGCTGACGACGGGCTCCTGACGAGATCGGTGCGGATCGTGCCGCGACTACGCGGCACGATCCGCACCGACGTCGCGCACGTCAGCGCTCGGCTTCCCAGACCTGGCCGATCTGGCGACGGACCTCGTCCATGAGCGCCATGGTCGCGATCGAGTCAGCCATCGGGCGGACCGGCGTGGAGGTCTCGCCGGCCGTTACCCGACGGGCCACCTCGGCGGCCTGGTAGGCGAGCGCGTCGTACGCGATGGGCGGTTCGTCGTACGCCAGGTGCCTGCCGTCCGTGCCCACGACCGAGAACGGCCCGGGCCGGTAGAAGACGCCGGGGATCGTGAGCGTGGCCTCGGAGCCGGCGACCACGAACGACACCGGGGTGTTCGCGAGGATCGTCGTGTGCACCACGCCGCGGGCGTTCTCGCCCCACGCGAGCAGCGTGGCGATCTGGCCGTTCACGCCGCTCGGCGCGTCCGTGCCGCGCGCGACGACCTCGTCGGGCGTGCCGAGGACCCAGTGCGCGAACGAGAACGGGTACGTGCCCAGGTCGAGCAGCGGCCCGCCCGCCAGGTCGTGGCGCTGGATCCGGTGCTCGGCGTCGAACCACTCGCCGTTGTCGGCAACGACCGCCGTGATGTCACCGAGCAGACCGGCGTCGAGCACCTGCCGCACGACGTCGAGCTTGGGGGTGAAGAGCGACCACAGCGCCTCCGCGCAGAACAGCCCGCGCGCCGCCGCCACGTTGGCGATCTCCTGGGCCTCGGCCGCGTTCAGGGCGACCGGCTTCTCCACGAGGACGTGCTTGCCGGCCTCGAGGGCGAGCAGCGCGTGGGGTCGGTGGAAGTTGTGCGGGGTGGCGACGTAGACGACGTCCACCTCCGGGTCCCCGACGAGCGCCTCGTACGAACCGTGCGCGTGCGCGATCCCGAACCGTCCGGCGAACTCCCGCGCGGACTCCGTGGACCGGCTCCCGACGGCGACGACCCGCTGCGCGGTGAGCCGCTGGAGCGCGGCGACGAACCGTTCCGCGATCCAGCCCGTGCCGACCACGCCCCAGCGCAGCGCGGGCGCCTCGCGCGGGTCGGGCACCCGGGAGGCGGGCAGCCCGGCCAGGTCGGCGAGGCGCGTCACGAGGCCCCGCCGACCGCAGGCACCTCGACGCGGGTCCAGGCCCCGTCGCCGTGCATGGACGTGATCACGGCGTCGGCGACGGCGCTCGCGACCAGGCCGTCGTACGCGGTGGCCAGCGGGCCGGTGTCGCCGCCGCCGAGGCCGTCGACCCACGCCTGGAGCTCGAGCCGGTAGGCGTCGGCGAAGCGCGGCCGCCAGTCGGCGGCGTACGCCAGCCCGCGGGTCAGGCTCGAGTCGACCTCGAGCCGGGCCGGCTCGCGCAGGCTCGCCGTGCCGTTCTCGCCGACGACCTCGCAGCGCACGTCGTAGCCGTAGCGCGCGTTGAGGAACAGGTCGACGGTCGAGAGCACGCCGTCCTCGGTGCGCAGCAGGATCAGCTGCGGGTCGGCGAAGTCGGCCGCCGCGGTGCGGCGCGGGGCGTTCCAGCTCACCTCCACGATCGGCGAGCCGAGGAGCCACGCGACGATGTCGAGGTCGTGGACGGCGGAGTTCGTCACGGCCGACTCCGACGTCGCCCCCGGACCGGAGGAGACGCCGCGGCCGGTGCTGTGCACGGTGACCGGCGTGCCGATCGCGCCGGCGGCGAGGGTCGCGCGGAGGTCGGTGTAGCCCGGGTCGAACCGGCGCATGAAGCCGAGCGAGACCAGCGACGTCCGCTCACCGAGGTCGCGCACGAGGGCGGCCGAGTCGTCGAGGGTGGGGGAGAGCGGCTTCTCGCACAGGACCGGCTTGCCGGCCTCGACGCACGCGCGGACCAGAGCGGGGTGCGTGGCGTCCGGCGATGCCACGACGACCGCGTCCACCTCGCCCGCCGCCACGAGGGCGAACGGGTCGTCGACCGCCCGGCAGCCGACGGCGTCCGCCGCGGCCGTGGCCCGGGCCAGGTCCGGGTCGGCCAGCAGCGTCACCTCCGCGCCCGACACGAACCGCTGCACCGTGCGCGCGTGGTCCGCGCCCATGATCCCCGCCCCGACGACTCCGACCCGTACGACCACGACCGCTCCTCAGCTTCGGACTGCTTTGTCACGACAAACTCTAGGGCTGGCCGGGCGCAGGCGGGAGGCGGGAGGGTGAACCCTGTACGAGGACCCGGCTCGTCGGGCGACGAGCGGGGCGGATGGCGTGTGGCGGGCGAACGGCGCGTGACGATCGTGCGTCAGCCGCCCGTCGGAGCACCCCCGTCCTTGTTTCGCGCGCAAGGACGGTGGGAACATCACGTCGTGACACTCGAGGCCCAGACCATCGCCTATCCCGCGATCGGTGCGCGCGCGACGCGCAACGGGATGGAGGCGATCTCGCCGCACGTGATCATCCTCTTCGGCGCGACCGGCGACCTGTCGCGGCGCAAGCTGCTGCCCGGTCTCGCGCACCTCGCGCTGTCCGCGCTGGCCCCGGACATCCAGGTCATCGGGACCTCGCTGGAGGACATGAGCGAGGAGGAGTTCCGCGCCTTCGCCAAGCAGGCGGTCAACGAGTTCACGCACCACCCCCTGACGGCGGCGCAGTGGGACATGTTCGCCCAGCGCCTCACCTACGTCCCGCAGAGCCTGGGCGCCGACGGGCTGCGCGACGCCGCCAAGCTCGCCGAGGAGAAGCTCGGCGGGGAGGTCGGCCGGCTCCACTACATGAGCGTGCCGCCGGTCGCGGCGCCCGCGGTCATCCAGATGCTGCGCGACGCGAACCTCGTCGAGCGTTCCCGCGTGGTCATGGAGAAGCCGTTCGGCACCGACCTGCAAAGCGCGATCACGCTGAACGACCAGGTCCACGAGACGTTCCGCGAGCGTCAGATCTTCCGGATCGACCACTTCCTCGGCAAGGAGGCGGCGCAGAACATCCTCGCGTTCCGCTTCGCCAACGGCCTCTTCGAGCCGATCTGGAACCGCAACTTCATCGACCACATCCAGATCGACATCCCCGAGACCCTCGGGCTGGACCGCCGCGCCTCCTTCTACGAGGTGACGGGCGCGTACAAGGACATGGTGGTGACGCACCTGTTTCAGGTGCTGGCCTTCGTCGCGATGGAGCCGCCGACGGCGCTGGAGCCCCGGGCCATCAGCGAGGAGAAGAACAAGGTCTTCCGCTCGATGCTGCCGCTCGACCCCAACCAGGTCGTGCGCGGGCAGTACCAGGGCTACCGCCAGGAGGACGGCGTCGCCCGCGACTCCGACACCGAGACGTTCATCGCGCTCAAGGCCGGCATCGACAACTGGCGCTGGGCGGGCGTGCCCTTCTACTGCCGCACCGGCAAGCGGATGGCCGAGGGCCAGCGCATCATCTCGGTCGCCTTCAAGGAGGCGCCCAAGTCGATGTTCCCGCAGGGGTCCGGCGTGGGGGCCTCGGGCCCGGACCACCTGACCTTCGACCTGGCCGACGAGTCCAAGGTGTCGCTGTCCTTCTACGGCAAGCGGCCCGGCCCGGGCATGAAGCTCGACAAGCTGAGCATGCAGTTCTCCACGCAGGAGACCGACCAGGCCGGCGACGTCCTCGAGGCGTACGAGCGGCTGATCCTCGACGCGATGCGCGACGACCACACGCTGTTCACGACGGCCGAGGGCATCGAGTCGCTCTGGGAACGTTCCGAGCCGCTGCTGCGCAACCCGCCGCCGGTCAAGCCGTACGCGGCCGGTTCCTGGGGGCCGAACGCGATCCACCAGCTCATCGCCCCGCACGCCTGGCGTCTGCCCTTCGAGCGCGCCTGGCGCGAGAAGCGCGGCAGCTGATCGCCACGCGTCCCTACGCGACCACCCCGGCGCGCTGCAGCAGCGCGCGGCTCGACGCGGCCACCTCGGCGGCGACCTGCTCGACGTCGACCGTCGTCAGGGCACCGTCCTCGACGACCGCCTCCCCGCGCACGAGCAGCAGCCGCAGCGGCGGCTGGCTGCCGAGGACCAGGGCGGCGAGCGGGTCGGCCACGTCCACGTGGGCGAGGGACGACAGGTCCCACACCGCCAGGTCGCCCTGGAACCCGACGGCGAGCTGCCCGATCTCGGCCTGACGCCCGAGCACCCGCGCGCCGCCCCGCGTCGCCAGGTCGACGGCGTCGCGGACGGTGAGGGCCTGGGGCCCGCCGCGCGCCCGCGCGAACAGCACGGCGTGGCGCACCTCCTCCCACATCGAGGCGGCCTCGTTGGAGGCGGCGCCGTCCACGCCGAGGCCGACGGGGACGTCCGCGTCCCTCAGGTCGCGGACGCGGGCGATTCCGGCGCCGAGCCGGGCGTTCGACGACGGGCAGTGGGCGGCACCCGTGCCCGTCGCGGCCATCGTCGCGATCGAGGCGTCGTCGAGGTGGACGGCGTGGGCGAACCACACGTCCGGGCCCAGCCACCCCAGCGTCTCCATGTAGTCGACCGGGGTGGAGCCGAAGTGCTCGCGGCAGTAGTCCTGCTCGTCGAGCGTCTCGGCCAGGTGCGTGTGCAGCCGTACGTCGCGCTCGCGGGCCAGCCCGGCCGACGCCCTCAGCAGGTCCGCGGTGACGGAGAAGGGCGAGCAGGGCGCCAGCGCCACCCGCAGCATCGAGCCCGGCGACGGGTCGTGGAAGCGGTCGATCGCGGACGCCGAGGCGTCGAGGACCGCGTCGATGTCCTCGACGACGTGGTCCGGCGGCAGGCCGCCCTTGCTCTGGCCGAGGTCCATCGAGCCCCGCGTCGGGTGGAACCGCAGCCCGACGGTCCGCGCGGCCTCGACCTCCGCGGCCAGCAGGTCCCCGCCGCCGCGCGGGAAGACGTAGTGGTGGTCGGTCGTCGTCGTGGCCCCGGTCAGCGCGAGCGTGGCGAGGGCGCCGGTGGCGGCGGTCCGGGTGGTGTCCTCGTCGAGGTGGGACCACACGGGGTAGAGCGTGGTCAACCACTGGAAGAGGGTGCCGTCGACCGCGAAGCCCCGGGTCACCCACTGGTAGAGGTGGTGGTGCGTGTTCACGAAGCCGGGTGTGATCAGGCAGCCCCGGGCGTCGACCCGCCGCCCCTCGTACGCGGCGTCGGCCGGCCCGTCGCCGACCGCGACGACCACGCCGTCCTGGACGACGACGTGCCCGTCGCTCCACTCGTGCCGCTCGTCGTCGGCGGTGTACACGTGCGCGTGCTCGAGGACGTAAGCGTCCTGACGCTGTCCGCCCACACCCTGAGCCTGTCGAAGGGTCACCGCCGCATCGTGGCGCACCGGCCGACCGTCCGGCGAGCCGGCTCCCGCCGGTTACGATGGGGCTGTGCCTGGTGGAGACGGCCTGCTGAACCACGACCTCGACCCCCAGGACAGGGGACCCCAGGACGCCTGCGGCGTCTTCGGCGTGTGGGCGCCCCGCGAGGAGGTCGCCAAGCTCACCTACTTCGGGCTGTACGCGCTCCAGCACCGCGGCCAGGAGTCGGCGGGCATCGCGGTCGCCAAGGGCAGCCAGACCATGGTGTTCAAGGACATGGGCCTGGTGAGCCAGGTCTTCAACGAGGCCACGCTCGAGTCGCTCGGCGGCGCCCACCTCGCGATCGGGCACTGCCGCTACTCGACCACCGGCGCCAGCGTCTGGCAGAACGCGCAGCCCACGTTCCGCAGCACGGCGACCGGCGGCCTCTCGCTCGGCCACAACGGCAACCTCACCAACACCCTCGAGCTGCAGGCCTGGCTGGCCGAGCGGGACAGCGACGACTCGCTCGTCCCCGGCTCGCTGCTGCACGAGGCGACGACCGACACCGCGCTCATCACCGCGCTGATGGCCACCTTCCCGGGCTCGAGCACCGAGGAGGCGGCCATGGAGGTGCTGCCGCGGCTGCGCGGCGCCTTCTGCCTGGTGTTCATGGACGACCAGACCCTGTACGCCGCCCGTGACCCGCAGGGCATCCGCCCGCTCGTGCTCGGCCGGCTCGAGACCGGCTGGGTCGTCGCGAGCGAGACCGCCGCCCTCGACATCGTGGGCGCGTCGTTCGTGCGCGAGATCGCGCCGGGCGAGCTGGTCAGCATCGACGAGAACGGCCTGCGCACCCGCAGCTTCGCGACGCCCGACCCCAAGGGCTGCCTCTTCGAGTACGTCTACCTGGCGCGGCCCGACACGCTCATCAGCGGCAAGCGGCTGCACTCGGTCCGGGTCGAGGTGGGCCGCACCCTGGCCCACGAGCACCCCGCCGACGCCGACCTGGTCATCCCGGTGCCGGAGTCGGGCACGCCGGCGGCGATCGGCTACGCCGAGGCCTCGGGCATCCCCTACGGGCAGGGCCTGGTCAAGAACTCCTACGTCGGGCGCACCTTCATCCAGCCCAGCCAGACGATCCGCCAGCTCGGGATCCGGCTCAAGCTCAACCCGCTGCGCGACGTCATCGCCGGCAAGCGGCTGGTCGTCGTCGACGACTCGATCGTGCGCGGCAACACCCAGCGTGCCCTCGTGCGCATGCTCCGCGAGGCCGGGGCCGCCGAGGTCCACGTGCGCATCTCCTCGCCGCCGGTGAAGTGGCCCTGCTTCTACGGCATCGACTTCGCCTCGCGCGCCGAGCTCATCGCCACCGGGCTCAACGACGAGGAGATCTGCCGCTCGATCGGCGCCGACTCGCTCGGCTACGTCAGCCTCGACGGTCTCGTCGCGGCGACCGACCGGACCAAGGACCAGCTGTGCCGGGCCTGCTTCGACGGGGTCTACCCGGTCGAGCTGCCGCTGGCCGAGCGGCTGGGCAAGAGCATCCTCGAGGACGGTGCCCGGCAGGAGGAGTCCCTCGCGGGCCGCCGCGGCGTGGACGGGCTGGAGGCCGCTGTCGCCGGGGTCGGTGCCGCCGACGCCCTCGACCGGCCGTAGGGGGACTCGCGTGACCGAGCCAGCGACCAGCGCGTACGCCGCCGCGGGCGTCGACATCGAGGCGGGCGACCGCGCCGTCGAGCTGATGAAGACCTGGGTCGCCAAGACCCGGCGGCCCGAGGTGATGAGCGGTCTCGGCGGCTTCGCCGGCCTCTTCGACGCGGCCCCGCTCGCCCGGATGGCGCACCCGGTGCTCGCCACCTCGACCGACGGGGTCGGCACCAAGGTCGCCGTGGCCCAGGCCCTCGGCGTGCACGACACCATCGGCTTCGACCTCGTCGGGATGGTGGTCGACGACCTCGTGGTCTGCGGGGCCGAGCCGCTCTTCATGACCGACTACGTGGCGTGCGGCAAGGTCGTTCCCGAGCGGATCGCCGCCATCGTCAAGGGGATCGCCGAGGCGTGCGCCGAGGCCGGCTGCGCGCTGCTCGGCGGCGAGACGGCCGAGCACCCGGGGCTGCTGGCGCCCGACGAGTACGACGTGGCCGGCGCGGCCACCGGCGTGGTCGAGCGCGACCGCATCCTCGGTGCGGACCGCGTGCAGCCCAGTGACGTCGTGCTGGCCATGGAGTCCTCGGGCCTGCACTCGAACGGCTACTCGCTCGTGCGCCACGTGCTGCGCGAGGCGGGCTGGTCCTACGACCGCCACGTCGCCGAGCTCGGCCGGACGGTCGGCGAGGAGCTGCTCGTCCCCACCCGCATCTACTCCCGCGACTGCCTCGCGCTGATCGAGGCCGTCGAGGTGCACGCGATGAGCCACGTCACCGGCGGCGGCCTCGCGAACAACCTGGCCCGGGTCGTCCCGTCCTCGTGCACGGTGCGGATCGACCGCAGCACCTGGTCGCCGGCCCCCGTCTTCGGGCTGGTCCGCGAGCTCGGGGACGTCAGCGAGCGCGACCTCGAGGCCACCCTGAACCTCGGCGTCGGCATGGTCGCCGTCCTCCCCGCCGCCGGCGTGGACGCCGCGATCGCGCTGCTCGCCGGTCGCGGGCTGCGCGCGTGGGTCTGCGGTGCGGTGGAGGGGTCGACGGGCCCGGACGACGCGCGGGTCGTGCTGGAGGGCTCGTACGCCTGACGCAGGGCCCGGGTCGTGGCCCGGCGTGACCCACCTTGCATCCCGGCGCTGTGCGGTTGCTTTGCCAGGCTCTGTCCATTGGGTAGTCTCTGCCCCACGACATTGACCAAGAGGAGCCGCGGCCCAGCCGCCGGCTGACCAGAGCGAGGGGGTCGACCCTATGGGGCGCGGCCGTGCAAAGGCGAAGCAGACCAAGGTCGCTCGCGAACTCAAGTACCGCTCATTCGGCACCGACTTCGGGTCGCTCGCCGCGGAGCTCCGTCACGAGGGCAGTGAAGTGCCTCCGGCGTACGCGGACCTCGCGGAGGAGAGTCCGGACTCCGACGAGAGCGACGACGACCCTCGCGCCTACGACGCCGAGGACGACGACGACGGCTACGCGGAGCTCCGCAAGTCCGGCTGACCGTCGTCCGCCGACCCGGGCGCACCAATTAACCTGGTCGCATGAGCGAGACCTCTGGTCCCCGTCCTGCTGAACCGTCCCCGGACGAGCAGCAGACGCACGAGCAGCCGTACGACGTCCCCAGCGGGGCGCAGCAGTACGGCCAGCCTCCGTCCACGGGCTACCAGCCGCCGGCCGCCGACGGTCAGTCGGCGCCGGTGGAGGGCCAGGGTCCCCAGCAGTACGGCCAGCCCGAGCACGGGCAGGCGTCGTACGCCCAGGACGGCTTTCCCGCGCCCGGTCACGGGCGCGGTGGCTACGAGTCGCCGGCTCCCGACCAGGGTCAGCCGCCGACCGGTGCTCCCGGCTTCGGCGCTCCCGAGCAGGGTCAGCCGGGCGGCGACCAGTCGGCGTACGGCGGTCAGCAGCCCTACGGGCAGCCGCAGGGCTACGGCGATCAGCAGACGTACGGGCAGCCGCAGGGCTACGGCCAGCAGCAGCCGTACGGGCAGCCTCAGGGATTCGGCCAGCCCCAGCCCTACGGGCAGCCGCCGGCGTACGGGCAGCCGCAGGGCTACGGGCAGCAGCAGCCCTGGAGCGGTCATCCGTACCCGGGCCAGCAGGGCCAGGCCCAGCAGGGCTACCAGCAGCCCCACCCGGGGCAGCCGCCGTACCCACCCCAGGCGTACGGGCCCGGCGGTCAGGCGGCGCCGATGTCGGACAGCGACCAGCGCCTCTGGGCGACGCTGACCCACATCAGCACGGTCGTGGTCACCTTCGTCGGCCCCGTCATCGCGTGGGCCGTGCTCAAGGACCGCAGCCAGTTCCTCAAGGACTCCACGACCGAGGCCCTGAACTTCTCGATCCTCTTCTCGATCGCCCTCGTCGTCAGCTCGGTCCTCGCGGGCGTCACCTTCGGTGCGCTGAGCATCCTGCCGTTCGCGGTGTGGGTCGTCGGGGTCGTCTTCTGCATCCTCGCCGCCGTCGCGTCGAACAAGGGGCAGGTCTACCGCTACCCGGTCAACTGGCGGCTGGTGAAGTAGGGCGCTCCCGACGTGCGCTGGGACCCCGACCTGCTGGACGGCTACGTCTCCACCGAGATCGCGTTGCCCGACGCCGCCCGGATGCCGGACGAGCCGCCGGACGTGGAGGTCGTCGCGACGCTCGTGCGCCGTGACGAACCGCGGCGTTCCCGGCGCGCCGTGCTCTACGTCCACGGCTGGAACGACTACTTCTTCCAGACCCATCTCGCGGACTTCTGGGCGGCCCTCGGCTTCGACTTCTACGCCCTCGACCTGCGTCGCTACGGGCGCAGCGCGCGCCGCGGCCACCTCCGCGGCTTCACCAGCGACCTCGGCGAGTACGACGAGGAGCTGGACGCGGCCGCCCGGGTGATCGCCGCCGACCACGACGTGCTCGTGGTCATGGGCCACTCGACCGGCGGCCTGGTGACGGCGCTGTGGGCGGCCCGCCGGCCGGGTCGCGTGGACGCGCTCGTGCTCAACTCGCCGTGGCTCGACCTGCAGGGCTCCGCGCTCGTGCGGGCGATCGGCGCGCCGGTGATCGACGCGCTCGGCGCCCGGTCGCCGTACGCGGTGCTGCGGGCCGCCGACCCCGGCCACTACGCGCGGGCGCTGCACCTCTCGCTGGAGGGGGAGTGGGACTACGACCTCGACATGAAGCTGTCGCCGGGCCCGCCGATCCGCGTCGGCTGGCTGCGGGCCGTGATCCAGGGGCAGCGGCGCGTGGCCGCGGGGCTCGACATCGAGGCCCCGGTCCTCGTGCTCGCCTCGACCCGCACGAGCTTCGCCCGACGCTGGAGCGAGGACCTGCGGGTCGTCGACACCGTCCTCGACGTGGAGCAGATCGCCGCCCGCTCCGTACGGCTCGGGCGCTGCGTCACCGTCGTCCGCGTCGAGGAGGGCGTCCACGACCTGGTCCTCTCGGCCCCCGCGGTCCGCGCCCACGTGTTCACCGAGATCGAGCGCTTCACCCGCGGCTACGTGTCTGTGTCCTCCTCCTCGCGCCCGCCTGCGCCCTGACGCTCCGGTCTTCCTCCTCGATCGTCAGCGGTCGTCGCTGCCGCTGCCGCGACTCCCCGGCTGACTCGCTCGTCGTCCAGACCGGACCGGGGCTCCGGCTGCCCGACGCTCGGAGGGGGTCGGCCTCGTGCTCGGCCCACGCAGGTCGACTCCCTCCAACGAGCGGGCGCGCTATTGCGGTTCCCTGAAGGCTGGTTAGATAGCACGGTGACTGAGATGCCGCATGTCGTCGTGGTGGGTGCCGGGTTCGCCGGGCTGTCGGCCTCCAGCGAGCTGGCCAAGGAGGGGTTCCGGGTCACGCTCGTCGACCGGCACCCCTACAACACGTTCCAGCCCCTGCTCTACCAGGTCGCGACCGGCGGCCTGAACGCCGGCGACGTGACCTACTCGCTGCGCTACTTCGCGGCGCGCCACCGGGGCGTCCGGTTCCGCCGCGCGTCGGTGACCGGCATCGACCACGGCGCGCAGCAGGTCGTCTGCGACGACGGCGTGCGGATCGACTACGACTACCTCGTGCTGTCCACGGGCATCACGACCAACCACTTCGGCATCCCGGGTGCTGCCGAGTACACGATGTCGATGTACACGCGGGCCGAGGCCTTGCGGGTGCGCGACACGATCTTCGGCAGCATGGAGATCATCGCCGGCAAGTCGCACCCGAACACCGGCGGCTTCACCGTGCTCGTCGCCGGCGGCGGCGCGACCGGCGTCGAGATGGCCGGGCAGCTCGCCGAGCTCAAGCAGGAGGCGCTGCCCAAGACGTACCCCGAGCTCAACCCGGCCCAGGTGCACGTCGTGCTGGTGGAGATGGCGCCCTTCGTGCTGGCGCCGTTCGACGACTCGCTGCGCAAGTACGCGCTCGAGGAGCTCAACAAGCGCGGCGTCGACGTCCGCCTCAACACGGCGATCTCCGAGGTCCACGCCGACAAGGTGGACTTCAAGGACGGCTCGTCGATGCCCGTCGACCTGGTCATCTGGGCCGCCGGCGTCTCCGGCAACCCGATCCTGCGCGAGTGGGGCCTCCCGATCGGCCGCGGTGGCCGCATCGAGGTCAACAGCGACCTGCGCGTCATCGGCGAGGAGCGGATCTTCGCCGCGGGCGACGCGAGCCTCACGGTCGACAACCCGCTGCCGCAGCTCGCCCAGCCCGCGATCCAGGAGGGCAAGTTCGCCGCCCGCCAGATCGCCCGCCTCCACCGTGGCGCCCCGACCGAGAAGTTCGAGTACCACAACAAGGGCACCATGGCCACGATCGGCCGCGGCGACGCCGTGCTGCAGACGCCGTTCGGCCTCAAGCTCAAGGGCGTGCTGGCCTGGCTCGGCTGGATCGGCCTGCACATCGTCTACATCCTCGGCGGCCGCAACCGCCTGCAGACGCTGCTCAGCCTGACGTCGCGCTACCTGCTGCCGCGTCGGAGCAACACCATCGTCGGCGACGTGATGGAGACGCCCAAGCTGCGCGCCGGCAGCGCCAGCCGCAGCTGACGCTCCGCCTCCTCCGTACGCGCGTGCCCCGGGTCCTCGAGGACCCGGGGCACGCGTGCGTCTGGAGGAGGTGCGGCCCGCGGGACGGGGCTCGCCCGACCGGTCAGGGGGTCGGCATGCCGCCGTTGAGGTTGAGCGTCTCGCCGCTGACGTAGCTCGACTCGGCGGAGGCGAGGTAGACGTACGCGGCGGCCATCTCCGCCGGCTGCCCGGCCCGCCCCAGCGGCGTCTGCTGCCCGAACTCGTCGAGCGCCTCGGTCGGCTGACCGCCGGTCACCTGCAGGGGCGTCCAGACCGGCCCGGGGGCGACGACGTTGACCCGGATGCCCTTGGGGGCGAGCTGCTGGGCCAGCGCCTTGCTGAACGTGTTGATCGCGGCCTTGGTGCTGGCGTAGTCGACCAGTCCCGGGCTCGGGCTGTAGGCCTGGATCGACGACGTCGTGATGATGCTCGAGCCGGCGGGCAGGTGCTTCAGGGCCTCCTGGACCATCCAGAAGAGCGCGTAGACGTTCGTCTTGTAGGTCTGGTCGAACTGCTCCGACGTGACGTCGGCCAGGTCGTCGACGTACTGCTGCTTGCCGGCGACGATCACCAGCAGGTCGAGGCCGCCGAGCTGCTCGACGGCGTCGGTGACGACCTTGCGCGCGTTCTCCTCGACCGACAGGTCGGCGGGCAGCTGCACGACCTTGCGGCCGTCCTCGCTGATGACCTTGACGACGTCGTCCGCGTCCGGCTGCTCCTCGGGGAGGTAGGACAGCGCGACGTCGGCGCCCTCGCGGGCGAAGGCGATCGCGGCGGCGCGCCCGATGCCGGAGTCCGCGCCCGTGACCAGCGCCTTGCGCGCGGTCAGCTTGCCGCTGCCGACGTAGGAGCCCTCGCCGTGGTCGGCCTTGGGCGTCATCTCCTCGTCGAGGCCCGGCGCGGCCTGGGACTGCTCCTCGGTGTTCTTGGGGTACTGGGTCACGGGGTTGATCAAGGGCATCAGGCGTCTCCGTCTCCGGCGCTCCCGGGGTGGGGCACCAGGAGATTGGTTACCCGGCCCGCGCCGGCCGAACGCGGCTCAGCGGTAGCGGCGCGCCACGCCCGCGGCCTCGGAGCCGTACGCCGGCCCGTGGCTGACCGCGTGCACGAGCAGCGGGTGCAGCTGGTGCAGCCCGACGAGGTCGCGCCACCCGTCGTGGAGCCCGGCGGCCTCGGCGTACGTGTCGCTGATCCGCTCCAGCCCCGGCGCGCCGAACAGGTGCAGCATCGCCAGGTCGGTCAGGCCGTGGCCGCCGTGGGCCGCGGGGTCGATGACGACGACGCCGGCGGGGGTGAACACCACGTTGCCCGACCACAGGTCGCCGTGGATCCGCGCCGGGGGCCGGCCGTCGTCGAGCTCGCCCGCGCGCAGCCGCTCGGCGACGCGCTCGACGGCGGCGAGCCCCGCGGCGGAGAGGTGGTGGATGTCGTACGCCTCCCGCGCGTAGGGCAGGACGCGCTGCTCGGCGTAGAAGGCGCCCCAGGTCGGCGTCGGCCGCATCGCCATCCGCTGCCGGCCGATGAAGCCGTCGCCCTCCCAGCCCTCGGGCGGCGACCCGAAGGCCGGCGCGCCCGCGGCGTGCGTCCGCGCGAGTGCCGCGCCGAAGGACTCGGCGGCCTCGGTGGTCGGCCGCGCCGTCTTGAGCCGGTCGAGCACGATGTGGTGGGAGCCGACCTCCTGCACGCCGACGACGGCCGCGCCGTCCGGCGCCGCCGCGAGCCAGCGCAGGCCGGCGGCCTCGATCGGGAAGTACTCGGGGGGCGTGCTCGGCCCGCCGTGCTTGACGTACGGCTCCGGCCGGGAGCCGGCCGCGTCGCTCAGAGCTTCAGCCGTCCGCGGACCACGGACACGTCGGAGTGCGCCGGGTCTGGGTCGTCCTGCGGTTCCAGGGACACGTCGACGATCGGGTGCGCCGCGAGGTCGACCCCGGCCGGCACGGCGAAGCGGCCGGACAGCCCGTTCAGGCTGCCCATCAGCAGCATGTCGCTCGCCCGGCTGTCGCTCATCCAGACGTCGAGGCGCCCGTCGACCGTGCGGCCCGCGGGCATCTCCATGGTGACCACGAGGGTCCGCTGGCCGTCGGCCTCCTCGACGGTGGCCGTGCCGTTGGCGCCCGACCAGCTGGGCAGGGCGTTGAGCTGGGTGGCCCCGACGACGTCGGGTGCGGGGTCGAGCGCCCCCTTGAGGGCGAAGCCGCCCCCGAGACCCACGACCAGCGCCGCGGCGGCGGCCAGGGCCGGCACGAACCATCGCGGACGGGATCGCGGCGAACGGGGAGCCGCGGCTGCGTCGGCCGGGCGGGCCGCCCCGTCGCGGGGACCGTCCGGCAGCCCTCCGAAGGGCACGGGGTCGGGCTCGGCCGGCGGCACGACGGGCTGCTCGCGGAGCAGGACCGCGCCGGGGAGCGGGATGACGCGTCCGTCGTTCACGTCGGAGGCGATCCGCTGCCACACCCGCGGGTGCGGGGCGACCAACCGGTCGGCGGGGCCGAGCGTGCGGCCCACCGCCGCCACCTGCTGCAGCGTGTGCACCTCGTCGGTGCAGGCGCGGCACGTGGCCACGTGGTCGAGCGAGACCTGGTCGGCGTCCTCCCCGAGCGCGATGAGCGCCAGGAGGTCAGGCGCCGGATGGGCCATCGCCAGACTCCTCCAGTCTCCGTCGGATCTTGATCAGGCTGCGCCTGATGTGGCTCTTCACGGTGCCGGGCGGCAGCTGGAGCCGCTCGGCGATCTGCATGTGCGTGAGGTCCTCGTAGAACGCGAGACGGAGCACCTTCTGGGGCATCTCGTCGAGGCGGGCGATCTCGTCCGCCACGATGAGGCGCTCGGCCACGTCGAGAGGTTCGCGGGGAGTGTCGTAGTTGGACGCCACCTGGTCGGCGATTCTTCGTTGCCGGGCCCGGCCCTGGTGGGCGTCGACGATCTTGTTGCGGGTGATGCCCATCAACCACGCCGAGAGGCTCGCGCGCTCCGGCTTGTAGTTGTGGCGCTTGTCCCAGGCGGCGACGAAGACCTTCTGGGTGACGTCCTCCGCCTCGGTCACCTCGCCGAGGGAACGGAGGCAGACGCTGTACACGAGGGAGGAGTAACGGCGGTAGACCTGCTCGAGCGCGCGCTCGTCACCCGCCAGGAACGCCGCAACGAGGGCGTCCCGCTCCTCGTCGTTCGGCGCAGCTGTCACGCGTCGTGATCCTCCCGGTGCGGTGGGAACCGCGACTCTACGTGGCCAGGGCCGGGTTCGAACCGGCGACCTTTCACTTTTCAGGCGAACGCTGCTACCAGCTGAGCTACCTGGCCGAAAGGCCAGGGGCTGAACGCTCCTGACCGCAACGACACCAGGCGTACGCCTGACGTCGCCCTCGCGACCCCGACGGGACTCGAACCCGCGACCTCCGCCGTGACAGGGCGGCGCGCTAACCAACTGCGCTACGGGGCCTCATGGCCCTGAACGCCCTCCCGGGCGCCCGCAGAACTATAGCGCAGGCGGGCCCTGGCTCCGAACCGACGGAACCGGCGTGGAAGCCGTCCGCCCGAAGCGCTCCGCGAGGAGGCCGAACGCGGCCCGCAGCGGTTCCGGCCCCACCACCTCGACCTCCGCGTCCAGCTGGCCCAGGCGCGCCGCGAGCGCCGGCCACGACCAGGCGCCCAGGACCAGGCGGCAGCGGGTCGCCGACACCGCCTCCACCCAGCCGTCCCCCGCGTACGGGGCGACGTCCGCGAGGGGGAGGTCGACCAGCACCTCGCCCCGGCAGGGCCAGTCCGACGTCGAGCCGTCCGTGCCCCGGAACCGTCCGGCGACGAACGCGGCGGCGTCCCCGCCGGGCACCTCGCGGCGTCGGAAGCGGGGCCCGCCCGGGCTGCGCGGCCGGAGCCGGTCGAGGCGGAACGTGCGCCAGTCCTCTCGGTCAAGGTCCCAGGCCAGCAGGTAGTGCCGCCCGCCCGCCGCGACCACGGCGTACGGTTCCGCGCGGCGGGCCGGGCCCGGCTCGTCCGCCTCCCGGCCGGGGGTGGCGTAGTCGAAGCGCAGCACCTCGCTCGCGTGCACCGCGGCGCCCACGGTCGCCAGCGTCGCCGGGTCCGTCCCCGAACCCCGCCCCGGGCTCGCCAGGGTCTCGACACGGACGGTCTCCACCCGGCGCCGCAGCCGCGCGGGGAGCACCTGCCGCACCGTCACCAGGGCGCGGGCGGCCGCCTCCTCCAGTCCGGCACCGGCGCCGGCGAGGGTCTGCAGGGCGACGGCGAGCGCCACCGCCTGGTCGTCGTCGAGCAGCAGCGGCGGCAGGTCGGCGCCCCGCCCGAGCCGGTAGCCGCCGTCCGGCCCCTTGACCGCCGTGATCGGGTAGCCCAGCTCGCGGAGCCGGTCGACGTCGCGGCGGACCGTGCGCGGACTGACGTCGAGGCGGTCGGCGAGCAGCGAGCCGGGCCAGTCCCGGCGGGCCTGCAGCAGGGAGAGGAGCGTGAGCAGCCGGCGCGAGGTCGTGGGCACGGATCCGATCCTGCCCGAAGAAGAGGACAGAACCTGACCGCCACGGGCGGGAGGCTGCACGGGAGCCCGGCACCAGGCCGGGCGCCCGAGACCACGGAGGACCTCATGGCCCTGACCACCACCACCCACCTGAACTTCGACGGCGACGCCCGCGCAGCCCTGGACTTCTACGGCCAGGTGTTCGGCGCGGAGCCGGTCGTCGTGACGTACGCGATGGCGCACAGCGCCGACCAGGTCGACGACCCCGAGCGCGTGATCTTCGGCCAGGTGGAGACCGCCGCCGGCTTCCGGGTCATGGCCTACGACGTCCAGCACGGCCGGGCGTACGACCCGGGCCAGCACCCCTTCTACGTCTCCGTCCGCGCGGACTCCGAGGACGAGGCCCGGGGGATCTGGGACCGGCTCTCGGTGGAGGCGACGGTGGTCACGCCCTTCGGCCCGTCGATGTGGTCGCCCGCGTACGGCATGGCCACCGACCGGTTCGGCGTGACCTGGTTCGTCGACGTGACCCCGCAGGGCTGAGGCGCCTCGAGGCGTCGGCTCAGGCCTCGTCCCGGGCGCTGAAGGGCGACTCGGGGCGGGGCAGGTCGACGCCGTCCACGGTCACGTCGACGTGCTCGTCGTAGAAGGCCAGGCGGCCGGCGACCAGCCCGACGGCGGGCTTCGGGTCGGAGTAGGACCAGACCAGGTCGCGGCCGCCGGCCTGCCCGACGACGTCGAAGTACCGGTCGGCCACCCCCTTGTAGGGGCAGAAGCTCTGCGTGGCGGAGGGCTGCAGCCGCTCGAGGGCGACGTCGGACTCGGGCAGGTAGTAGCGCGTGGGCAGCCCCGTCTCCAGCAGCAGCACCGGCCGCGACGACTCCGCCAGGACCACGCCCTCGCGGCGTACGACGACGTGGCGGCTGCTGGGCAGCACCTCGACGCGGTGGTGCGGGTCGCGCGGGTGCCCGGCGACCTCCTCGTCCTCCTCGGTCCAGCGCAGCGGCAGCGCCGGGTCCCAGGACAGGACCACGAGCCCGGCGACCGCGGGGTCGTCGCGCCGCCAGGCCGCATGCGGCACGACGTCGTTCCCGACCACGAGGTCGAACCACTGCACCACCGGACCCTGCGGCCCGTGGAACGACCACGGTCCGGCCGGCGGCGGTGCGGTCTCGCGCAGCACCCCGGGCGTCACGGCTCCCGACTCGAAGGCGTACGCGGGGATGGGGAAGTGGTCTTCCCAGACGAGCAGCGGTCCGCGGGCGTCGACGACGACCGTGCCGCCCACCCGGGCCCGGACCCGCTTGTCGACCGTCTCGGTGCGCATGCCGCCAGCGTCGCACCACCGCCGCGCCGCCGTCACCGGCGAACTCACCCCACTCGCAGCGGTGCGCGGCTCCCTGGTGCGGGTCCAGGGTCGGTCCCCGAGTGTGGCGCTCGGCAGGTCGCGTACCCAACCACCGCGGGCCACGCTGCGGTAGAGGCGGGAGCCCGGCCGTGAGGCGCAGCGGCTCCGCTACCGGTACGCCGGGCGGGGCGGGACCGGCGGACCCGCAGGGGCGGGTGACCAGGTGCCCCGGCCCGTGGCGAGCCGGTCGGCTCGCCACGGGGCTGGGTGCAGCTCAGGCGGAGTAGTTCTCGTGGCTGCCGGACTTCGCCAGGCCGCGGGCGACGAGGTAGGCGATGGTGAGGTAGACGACGTAGCGCATGGCGGTCGTGGCGCCGAACGGGTCGCCGCCGGTGCTGCCCGCGTCGCCGTCGTAGAAGTTCGCGGTCAGGATCACGGCCACGACCATCGCGACGAACACGAAGAACTCGGTGGTCTTGGTCGCGTTCTTCGTCTCGGTGCTCAGCCGACGCGGCTGGTCGACGCCCAGGTCGAGATCGGTGCGGCCGGTGGTGGTGCTCATGGGTTCTCCTCATCGTCAGCCGCGTTCCCGCGGCGGTGGCGGAGCCGGTTCTCGACTTCTTCGCCTCGAGCTCTCGACGAAATGTTTTCTCGTCGGTGGGCTCGCTATCGAAGGTGTCATACGAGAAAGACCGTGTCGAACGGGAAGAACGCGCATTTCTTCACGCTCCTCCGGCTGGTGGTCGATGTCCGGTCAAACGGTGCCGATGGTCTCGGTGCCGGGCTGCGCGCCGGTCCCGGCACCGCTGAGCGTCAGGGTCCCGGGCCGGGTGGCGGCGCTCGGCTCCTTCCCCGTCCACCAGGCCGTGCGAAACGGTTGTCGTCGGTCCCAGGGGTCCTACGACCATCGGCACCCCGCTGACCGCGCCCCGGACCTGTGATCGTGGAGGAGGACGGCAGCTCGCCGGAGGCTGGACGAGGAGGTCATCGTGCTCGGTGCGACACGATCGGCCCGCGACCGATGAGCGACGGTGCCCCGGGGGACGGGGATCTCCCCGGCGCCGCTGACGGCGTGTTCGTGGGCCGGACGGCGACGGGGGGCGACGGTGACGCCGCACCCAAGCGCCGGAGCAGGCGGCGCCTGTCGTCGCGCGGCCCGATCGAGCGCCTGGTCGTCCGCTACATGCTCGCGGCGCTGGGCGCGTTCGTCCTGTGCGGCGTCGGGCTGGCACTCGCCCAGCGCCAGGCCGCCCTGCAGGAGACCGTCCGCGACGCCGAGAGCACGGCGGCCCTGCTCGCCACGCGCGTCGTGCAGCCGGCCCTCCCGCGGACCTCGTCGGCGAGCACGATCGACGACCAGGCCTTCGACCGGCTGGTGCGGGAGCGCGTGCTCGTCGCTCCGGTCACGCGCGCGCAGCTGGTCGACGAGACGGGGTCGATCCTCTACGACACCGACGCCCGGGCCGCCGGGCAGCGGGAGGACCTGTCCGCGGCCGAGCGCGAGGCAGCCCGCTCGGGAGGTGTCGCCGCCGAGCAGGACGACGGGTCCGACCCGACCAGCCTGCTCAGCGACCACTCGGGCCGAGCCCTCGAGGTCAGCGCGGGCCTGCGGGGAGCTTTCGGGCAGCCGCTGCTGCTGCGGACGACCCAGGCGTCGGCGGTCGCCTGGCAGACGAGCCGGGCGGTGTTCACGACCCTGCTGCCGAGTCTGGTCCTCGCCCTCGTCCTGCTCTACCTCGTCAAGATCGGTTTCACCTACCGCCTGACGAGGAGCCTCCGGACCGTCCAGGACGAGCGCGAGCAGCTGCTCGTCACCGCGCTGGCCGCTGCGGACCGCGAACGGACGCTGATCGCCTCCGACCTCCACGACGGCGTGGTGCAAGGACTCACCGGTGCGAGCTACACCCTGACCGACACCGCCAACCGCACCCGTGCGGCCGGGCAGCCCGAGCTCGCGGACGACCTCGCCGGGACCGCCCGGAACCTGCGGCAGTCCGTCCGCGAGCTGCGCAGCCTCATCGTCACCGTGACCCCGCCCGCGCTGCACAGCGAGGGGCTGCAGACCACCCTGAGCGACCTGGTCGCGATCCTGGAGGCGCGCCAGATCGCCGTCCAGCTCGAGGTGGACCCGAGCGACGGCCTGTCGGAGACCGACGAGGCGCTGGTGTACCGCGTCGCGCAGGAGGCGGTGCGCAACATCGTCCGGCACGCCCACGCGTCCGCGGTGCACGTGAGCGTCACCCAGGAGGCCGGGGACCTGGAGCTCGAGGTCACCGACGACGGGCAGGGCTTCGACCCGCAGCAGTCGACCCGGCGGCACGGCAGCGTCGGGCTGCCGCTGCTCGCCGCGCTGGTCCAGGAGCGCGGCGGCCGGCTCCGGGTGGCCTCGGCCGCTGGTTCCGGCACCACCGTCACGCTGCGCCTCCCCTCAGCGGCCGCGCCCCAGCCCGAGCCCCTCGCCGGCACGGTGTCCCGATGATCCGGGTCCTCGTCGTGGACGACCACCCGCTCGTCCGCCAGGGCCTGACCGGCGTCCTCGCCGGAGCCCCCGACATCGAGGTCGTCGAGGCCGTGGCGGACGGCTCGCTCGCCGCGGGGGCGGCCGCAGCCGGGCAGGTCGACATCGTGCTGATGGACCTGTCCATGCCCGGCACGGACGGCATCCAGGCCACCGGCGAGGTGCTCGCCCGGTGCCCCGACGTCCGGGTCGTGGTGCTCACCTCCTTCGCCGAGCAGGCCCGCGTCACGGCTGCGCTCGACGCGGGGGCGATCGGCTACCTGCTGAAGGACACCGAGCCGGACGACCTCGTCCAGGCCGTCCGCGAAGCCGCTGCCGGGAACGCACCCATCTCACCCCGGGCCGCCCTGGCCCTGCTGCCGCAGCGCCGACCCCGTCCGTCACCGAGCGCCGACCTCAGTCCTCGGGAGCGCGAGGTCCTCGCGCTCGTCGCCGTCGGCCTGCCCAACAAGAGCGTCGCCCGCCGGCTCGACATCAGCGAGAAGACCGTGAAGGCCCACCTCACCAGGATCTTCGCCGCCCTCGAGGTCTACGACCGCACCTCCGCCGCCCTCTGGGCCCAGCGCAACGGGCTCCTCGAGGAGAGCCACTGACGTAGGCGCCCGCCGTCGCGAGGAGCCGCGCTCCGCACCAGGACCGTGGACCTGCCGGCCGCTGCGGTCATCACGCCGTCCCGGCGCCCGGCAGGAACGTCCGGCGTACGAGCCCGCGGCCGGTGAGGGCGGCGAGCAGGAGGACGCCGGCGGTGGAGACCGCCAGCAGGAGCCAGACCAGGGCCGTGCGACCCGGGACGTCGGTGCCGGCGATCCAGTGGAGGCCGAAGGTCACGGCCTGCAGGTAGGAGAACGCGAAGGCCCAGCTCCCGGGGCCGAACGGCACGTGCCGGTACAGCGGGGCGAGCCGGACCTGGACGATCACCATCAGCAGGCCGTAGCCGGCGAGCGTCAGGGCGACCTGGTCGAGCCGGCCGCCGTGCATCGCGAACCAGGCGTTCCCGGCGACGGCCGGCGGTGCGAGCTCGATCGCGAGGGTCGGGCGCAGCTTGACGGGCAGCATCGGCTGGCTGAACAGCCGGGCCAGGATGATCGAGCCGAGCACGAACCAGCAGACCAGGCCGTAGCCGAACATCACGGACGCGAGCCCGCCGAACCCCAGCCGGGCGGCGACGTTCGCGGCGATCAGGCCGCCGCCGACCGTCGGCAGGAAGTAGCCGGGGTGCCACTGGGCGAGCTGGAGGTCCTCGAGGATCCACTGGCCCGTCAGGTAGCCGCCGACGAGCAGGGTGGCGAGCAGCCCGACGACGAAGACGGCGGCGCCGGCGTCCCGCGACCAGGGCGCGAGCGCGCCGCCCAGGAGCATGACCAGCATCGCGGGGACCGCGGTGAACGGGCCGAAGGTCGGGTCGGCCAGCTCGCGACGCAGGCCCCGACCGCGGGCGATCTGCCGGGCGTACGGGACCAGGACCACGAGCCAGGCGGCGGCGGCGAGGGCCCACACGACGCCCGAGGCGGACCCGGGGGCGTGCACGGCCTCCGCGGCCGCCGACCAGCACGCGGCGAGTCCGGCGAGCCCGAAGGGGATGCCGAACAGGTTCGGCCGGAGCACGCTCCCGCTCATCCGGCGGCGCCGCCGGAGCCGGCCGGGTCGGGCGGCGCGTCGACGTAGCGGGACAGCGGAGCGGTCGGGTCGACGAGGTAGGTGGAGAGCATCACGCCCGTACCGGGCCCGAGGTCGTGCGCGTTGTGCGGTGTACCGGGCGGAATGAGGAAGCCGTCGCCGGCGTGCAGGAGCAGGTCGTCGGCGTGGGCGACCTGCATCCGTACGGTTCCCTCGACGATGTAGCCGATCTCCTCGCCCGGGTGGGTGTGCCAGCCCGACGCGACCCCGTCCGGGATCTCGGTGCGCACCTGCACGATGTCGCGCCCCGGGATCGACGACGTGCGGTGCTGGATCTCCGTGCGGCGCAGGCCCGAGGCGAGCGCGTCGGCGGGGCCCGAGGAGCTGGTGGTGAGCGGGTCGGTCATGGGGTCCTCGTTTCCTCGTTCGTGAGTGGGTCGTGGCGCGGCAGGCCGGCGACGAGGTCGGCCAGGGCGTGGAGCACCTGCTCGGGGTCGTCCTCCACGAGGAAGTGGCTGGCGTGGACGCCCCAGCCGCGGACGTCGTCGGCCCACGGGCGCCACACCCCGAGGACGTCGCCGTAGAAGCGCGGCAGCGCGCCGGTCGCGCTCCACAGGACCAGGAGGGGGCAGGCGATCCGCCGCTGCCCGTGGTCGGCGTCGTCGTCGTCGCGGTCGACCGTCGCACCGGCCCGGTAGTCCTCGCAGATGGCCTCGACCACGCCGGCGTCGTCGAGGATCTGCCGGTACGCCGCGACGAGCGGCGGCGGGTACCGCTCCGGGTCGGCCCCGAGACCGAGCCGGCGTACGTGGTGGTCGAAGAACGCGTCCGGATCGGCGGCGATCAGCCGTTCCGGCAGCGGGGCCGGCTGGGCCAGGAAGCCCCAGTGCCAGTACGCCAGGGCCATGGCGGCGTCGGCGCGCGACCAGACCTCCCCGGTGGGGACGACGTCGAGCGCGGCGGCCGCCAGGACCCGGTCGGGGTGGTCCAGCGCCATCCGGTAGGCGACGCGCCCACCGCGGTCGTGGCCGGCGACCACGAACCGTTCGTGCCCGAGCCCCCGCATCGCCTCGACGAGGTCGAGCGCGAGCGCCCGCTTGCCGTGCGGTCGGTGGTCCGGCGCCGGGGTCGGTCGGAACGAGCCCCCGTAGCCGGGCAGGTCCGCCACCACGACCGTGCAGGCCTCGGCGAGCGCGGGCGCGACGCCGCGCCACATCCGGTGGTCCTGCGGGTAGCCGTGCAGCAGCAGGACCGCCGGCCCGGTCCCGCCCACGCGGGCGAACACGTCACCACGCGCGGTCGGCACCTGCCGTTCCGCGAAGCCGGGGAACAGGTCGACGGCCATCGGAGCCTCGTCAGGCCTGCGCGCCGGCGGTGGCCGGCTGCCCGAGGAACGCGAGTAGCGCGGCGTTGGCCTCGGCGGCGTGGGTCAGGCAGTTGAGGTGCGGCCCGCCCTCGATCTCGACGTACTCGGCGTGGGGGAGCGCGGCGTGCAGCCGCCGGCCCTGCCCGTCGACGGGCAGGATCCGGTCGGCGGTGCCGTGGATGATCAGCGTCGGGACGTCGACCTTGGTGATGTCGTCGGTGAAGTCCTCCAGCCAGCCGCGGGGGCAGGCCCAGGTGGCCTCGGCGGACGCCTCCATCCCGGTCTGCCACAGGTAGCGCTCGGTCTCGGGGCTGACGCGGGTGCCGAGGTAGTCGTCGAGGTTGAGGAAGTTCTGGTCCATGCCGCTGAGCCAGGCCGCGCGGTCGGCGAGGATGGCCTGCTGGACGCCCGCGACGCCGGCCGGGTCGACGCCCGTGGGGTTGTCGGCGGACTTCACGAAGCTGGGGGCGAGCGTCTCCCAGAAGACGCAGGACCGCAGGCGGGCGGTGCCGTACGACCCGATGTAGCGGGCGAGCTCCCCGGTGCCGAGCGAGAGGCCGACGATCGTGACGTCGTGCAGGTCCAGCTCGTTCAGCAGGGTGTCCAGGTCGGCGGCCAGGGTGTCGAAGTCGTAGCCGGTGCTGGGCCGGCTCGAGCGGCCGAACCCGCGACGGTCGTAGGTGACCACGCGGAACCCGGCGCCGAGCAGCGTGTGGACCTGCGCCTCCCACGAACGGCTGTCGAACGGCCAGCCGTGCAGGAGCACGACGACCGGGCCGCTGCCCACGTCGTCGTACGCGATCTCGATCGGGGCGCTGTTCTCGCGGCCGACGGTGACGGTGGGCATGCGTGCTCCTTGGGGTGTGGTCGTGGCGGTCGGTGCTGTGCGGGCGGGTCAGCCCGTGATGAAGCCGAGGAGGTCGTCGTCGAACTCGAGCTCGTGGGGACCGGTCAGGCCGTGCGGGGCGCCGGGGTAGACCTTCAGGGTCGCGTCGGGCAGGAGCTTCACCGACTTGAGCCCGGCCGACTGGATCGGCACGATCTGGTCGTCGTCGCCGTGCAGCACGAGGACGGGGATGTGGATCTTCTTCAGGTCCTCGGTCGTGTCGGACTCCGAGAAGGCCTTCACGCAGTCGTACGCACCCTTGACCCCGACGGTCATCGACATCAGCCAGAACGCGTCCTTGGCGCCCTGGGTGACCGTCGACCCTGGTCGGTTCGCGCCGTAGAACGGCTCGGCGAGGTCGCGGTAGTACTGCGAGCGGTCGCCGCCGACGCCGGCCCGGATCTGGTCCAACACCTCCAGCGGCGTGCCCTCGGGGTTGGCGTCGGTGCGGAGCATGAGCGGCGGGATGGCGCTGAGCAGGACGGCCTTCGACACCCGGCTGGTGCCGTGCCGGCCGAGGTAGCGGGTGACCTCGCCGCCGCCGGTGGAGTGACCGACGAGGATCGCGTCGTGCAGGTCGAGGGTCTCGATCAGCGTGGCGAGGTCGTCGGCGTAGTGGTCGAGGTCGTTGCCCTTCCAGGTCTGGCTGGAGCGGCCCCCGCCGCGCCGATCGTGGGCGATGCCGCGGAAGCCGTGGTCGGCCACGAGCTTGAGCTGGTTGTCCCAGACGTCGGAGGTGAGCGGCCAGCCGTGGCTGAACACGACGGGCCGTCCGGCGCCCCAGTCCTTGTAGAAGATCTGGGCGCCGTCGGGCGTGGTGACGAAGGGCATGCGGGTCTCCTTGCGGGTGGTTCGGGCGGGTGGTTCGGGCGGCTGTTGAGGCCGGTGATCAGGTGCGGGCGGGCACGGACGCGTCGACGGCCTCCTGGACGACCCGGACGGTCTCGTCGGGGTGGGAGATCCCGACCACGTGCGACGCACCGGGGACCTCGGTGGTCCGGCGTGCGCCCGCCCGCCGGGCCATGACGTGGTGCGCGCCGGCCGGGATGTTGCGGTCGAGCTCGCCGAACAGGAACCAGCTGGGCACCGACGTCCACAGGGGCTCGCCGGCCAGGGGCTCGTTGAGGGCGCCGAAGGTGACCGGCCGCTGGCTGACCGCCATCAGCGCGGCCTGCTCGTCGGGCAGGTCCGCGCAGAACTGGTGGTGGTACTTCTCCGGCGCGATGTAGGTGTCCGTCGTCCCGTCGCCGAGCGGCACGGTCGTCAGCGTGTCGGCCAGCGTCGAGCCCGGGCTCAACGCCGACGCGGCGGCGGCGCTCTCCCCGGTCTCGAGGGCGAAGCCGGCCACGTAGACGAGCGCCACGACGTGCTCGGCCCGGGTCGCGACGGCCGTCATCACGGCGCCGCCGTAGGAGTGGCCGACGAGCACGACGGGACCCTCGACGCTCCTGACCAGGTCGCTCAGCAGGGCTGCGTCGCTCGCCACCCCGCGCAACGGGTTGGCGAACGAGACCACGCTGTGGCCCTGGGCGAGCAGCGGTCCCACGACCCCGTCCCAGCTCGACGAACCGGCGTACGCGCCGTGGACCAGCACCACTGTCGTCATCGCTGCCTCCTCCGTGCGGACCGGGGATCGGTCGGCTCAGCCACAGGCAAGCAGCCCGGGACCGGAGCCGGCATCGGTCAACCGACCGCGCTTGCCCGGCGCCTCGTGGCGCGGCGGCAGGCCTGCGGTCACCTGACCGATGCGGGCCGGCGGCGGCCGCGCGCAGCCTGAGGTCGACCGCCCGTCCGCAGCGAAGAAGGAGAGCTTTCGTGGGACAGCTGGAGAACAAGACGGCCCTGATCACGGGAGGCGCCTCCGGGATCGGGCTGGCGACCGCCCGCCGCTTCGTGGCCGAAGGCGCGCACGTCTTCATCACCGGGCGGCGGCAGGCCGAGCTCGACCAGGCGGCGCAGTCGCTGGGGCCCAACGCGACCGCCGTACGCGGTGACGTCTCCGACCTGGGCGACCTGGACCGCGTCTTCGACGCCGTCCGGGAGCGCGGGCGAGGGCTGGACGTGCTCTTCGCGAACGCCGGCGGAGGTGCATACGCCACCCTGGAGGACCTGACGCCGGAGGAGTTCGACCAGACGTTCACGATCAACGTCCGCGGGACCGTCTTCACGGTGCAGAAGGCCCTGCCGCTGCTCACCGAGGGCGCGTCGGTGATCGTCACGGGATCGACCACCGCCTCCAAGGGCGTCCCGGCGTTCGGCGTCTACGCCGCGACCAAGGCCGCGCTCGGCTCGTTCACGCGGACCTGGGCCGGCGAGCTCAGCGGGCGGGGGATCCGGGTGAACGCCATCGTCCCCGGCCCGACCGACACCCCCGGGCTCCGGGGCCTGGCCGCCGGCCCTGAGCACGTCGCGCAGCTGCTCGGCCAGATGGCCCAGGGCGTGCCGCTCGGCCGGGTCGCGGCCACGGACGAGATCGCCAGCGCGGTGCTCTTCCTGGCCTCCGACCAGTCCTCCTTCGTCACCGGTAGCGAGCTGTTCGCCGACGGTGGCGAGGTGCACGTCTGAGCCCGTCGCCGGGCCTCAGCGCCGCGGTGCGACGAGCGCCGCCAGCTGGACGCGCGACGTGATGCCCAGCTTGGGGAAGACGTGGCGCAGGTGCGCGCCGACCGTGCGGTGGGACATGAACAGCCGCTCGCCGATCTCACGGTTCGACAGGCCCTCGCCGGCCAGCCGGGCGATCTGGAGCTCCTGAGCCGTCAGCCGGTCCTGCCAGGCGGGCTCCCGACGGACGCCGTCCCGGCTCGAGGTGCGGTCACCGGTCGCGCGCAGCTCTGCGCGCGCCTGGTCCAGCCAGGTGCTCGCGCCGATCCACTCCAGCGTCTCCAGCGCGGACCGCAGGGGGACGCGGGCGTCGCTGGGCCGTCGCCGGCGTCGCAGCCAGGACCCGTACGCGAGCTCGAGGCGCGCCCGCACCAGCGGCCACCGGGCCAGGTCGTGCTCGAGGGCGGAGCGGTACGCCGGCTCGGCCCGGGCGTCGTCGGCGAGCACGGCCCGGGCGTAGACGAGGTGCACCTGCAGCAGCGGTGACGGGGTCGCCCGCGCGGCGTCCTCCAGCTCCGCGACGACCGACCGGGCGTCCTCCCGGCGCCCCGCGCGGACGCCCGCCTCGGCCAGGAACATGATCCCGGGCATCCGCTCACGCTCGTGGCAGCAGGGGTCTTCGTGGTCGAAGAGCCGGCGGAGGACGGCGTACGCCTCCGCGTGGCGGCGCTCGTCCAGCAGCGCGAACCCGCGCGCCAGCAGGGCGCTCGCCCCCGCGCAGACGTTGCCCCGCGCGCCGGCGTCGTTCTCCAGCCCGGCGGCCAGCCGCCGAGCGACCGCGATCTCCCCGCGGAGGGCGTGGCCCCGTGCGACTGTCATCGTGCTGCCGGCCCGCCAGGTCGGCTGCCGGGTCTCCGCCGCCAGCCGGTGCGCCTCGTCCGCGGCAGCGGCCGCCCCGCGCCAGTCGCCCAGGTCCATGCCGACCGCGCTGCCCAGCGCGAGGACCTGCGTCAGCAGCCCCAGACGGCCCTCACGCCGGCAGGCCGCCCCCGCGCGACGCAGGAGGTCGGCGGCGAGCGGCTGGTCGCCGACGGCGAAGGCGGCCATCCCGTGCAGCGCCAGTGCCTCCGGGTCGGTCTGACCGCTCGAGCCCGCCCTGGACAGGAGGTTCCCGACCCGACGCCCCTGCAGCAGCGGCTGCGCCACAGCGAGCGCGGCGACGTGGCGCGGGTCCGTCTCCGTGCCCGCGAGGCCCGCGACGGCGGTCACCACCCGGTCCCGGACGCCGGACGTCGGCCAGCCCCAGTGGCAGCGCAGCGCCGCCGCGACGAGGAGGTCGAGGGCCAGGTCCACGTCGACGGTCGCCGCTCGACGCGCGAGGTCGACCAGCTCGGTGATGCGCCGGGCGCTGCGGAGGTCGGTGTCGTCCGGCAGCTCGCGCAGCCACTCGAGGCGGGCCCGGTCGAGCTCGCCCAGCGCGTGCGCCTCGGCCTCGCCCAGCAGCCGCGTGACGAGGTCGGCCTCACCCAGGCCGAAGCCGAGCTCGGCGGCCAGCAGCAACCGGTGGCCCCGCCGCGCTGAGCTGCCGGTCAGCTGGGCCGACCGCTCCAGCGCGGAGATCGCCGCCGTCACAGACCCTCGCCGGAGGTTCTCCGCGTGGGCCGTCTCGAGCTCGTCGGCCACCGCCTCGTCCGGACCGGTCGTCGCCTGCGCCCGGTACCAGGTCCGCCGCCACGGCTGGTCGCCCAGGACCTCGGCGAGCGCGGCGCAGGCCGCCCGCCGCCGGCTCGCGGACTCCGACTGCAGGATCGCCGACCTCACGAGGGGGTGGCGGAAGCGGACCCGGGCGTGGTCGAACGTCAACAACCGCGCTCGTACGGCCGGCTCGAGAACGGCCGCGTGGACCGGTGCGCCGGTGAAGACGGACGCGGCGCCGAGGACCTCCGCCAGCTCGTCCTCCGCGTCCACGGCCGCCACGAGGAGGGCGTCGCGGGTCGCCGGCGCAAGCTCAGGAAGCCGGGCGGCGAAGGCGCGTTCCAACCGGGCGCTCAGCGGCGCCGGCGCGGGGACGGCGTCGCCCAGGGAGGAGCCGGGCCGGGTCGCGGCCGTCCGGTCCGAGCGCCACGACGCAGGCAGCTCGACCAGCGCCAGAGGGTTGCCGGAGGCCAGCCGCAGGACCTGCTCCCGGTCGACCTCGTCGAGGTGGTCCGCCACCGCGCCCAGCAGGTCGCGGGACGCGACGTCGTCGAGGCCCTGGAGCTCCACCGCCTCCAGTCCGGCGTGCAGCAGCGAGCTGTCGTGCCCCGTCCGCAGTCCCGCGACCATGACCACGGGGTCGCCGGCCAGCCGACGCGCCAGGAAGGCCAGCGCCTCCGCGGTGGGCCTGTCGAGCCACTGCACGTCGTCGACGACCAGCACCACCGGACGGGTCCCCGCCACCTCACTCAGCAGGTTGAGCGCTGCCAGCCCGACCAGGAAGGGCTGCGGGGCCGGCCCCTCCTCGAGCCCGAACGCGGTCGCCAGCGCCTTCCGCTGGGCCGGGGGCAGCGTCCGTACGGCCGCGATCACCGGGCGGAGCAGCAGCTGGAGCCCGGCGAACGCCAGTCCCTCCTCCGACTCCACCCCGGTCGCCTCCAGCAGGCAGCACCCGCGTTCGCGCGCCCGCTGGGACGCCGCTCGCAGCAGGCTCGACTTGCCGATGCCCGGCTCGCCGGTGATCAGCAAGGCCTGGCCGCGCTTGTCGGCCCCGTCGACGGCCCCCACGACGAGCTGCCGCTCGACCTCGCGTCCGACCAGGAACGCGTCCGTGCGCGGAGGCCGGCCGGTCTCGTACGGGTGAGGCCGACGGGAGCCGCTCCGGGCCGGGGCCCGGTCGTCCGCGCCTGGCGGGCTCTGCAGAACGGGCATGGCGGCCTCCCCGGCGACGGACTTCTCCTCACAGCGTCGGGCTTCGGACCCCACGGGAAAAAGACGGAGCAGGCCGATCCATCCATCGTCTGCGTCGATGAGTTCGGCTGCTGCCCTGGTCGTCCCGGGGTGGTTCGGCCTAGCGTGGTGGTCGTGGAGCTGCGCCAGCTGGAGGCGTTCGGCGTACTGGCGGAGGAGCTCCACTTCGGGCGCGCGGCGGCCCGGCTGGGCATCGGCCAGCCGACCCTCAGCGACCTCGTACGCCGCCTGGAGCGTGAGCTCGGCGTGGCCCTCCTCGTCAGGACGACGCGGCGGGTCTCGCTCACCGAGGCGGGACGGGTGCTCCTGGACCGCGGCCGCACCATCACCGGCCTGGTCGCCGAGACCCGCGTCGCCGTCTCCGCCCTCGGCACCGGCGAGGAGGGCCTCGTCCGCTTCGGCTTCACCCCGCCCGCCGCCCCCGTCCTGGCGCCGCACCTCGCGGCCGGGTTCGCCGCCGACGCCCCCGGCGTACGGGTCGAGCAGGCTCGCCTGTGGCTGCCGCGCCTGCGGGAGGCGGTCGCCGACGGGAGCGTCGACGTCGGCGTGACCTGCGGGGTGCAGGAGCCGACGGCCGGTCTGCGCACCGAGGTCTTCGCGGGGGAGCCGTTGCTGGTGGCCCTCCGGCCCGACCACCGCCTCGCCCGTCAGCCGTCGGTCGACCTCGAGGAGCTGGCGCAGGACCGGCTCGGGGTGACCGACCCCTCCCTGTTCCCCGCCTGGACCGCGGCCCAGCTCCAGGCCTTGACGACGGCCGGCATCGCGCCGCCCACCGTGCCCCTCGCGCGCACCGACCTCAACGCGGTGGGCTGGCTGGACCAGAGCGACGTCGACTGGGTGCTGCTCAGCCCGTCCCTGACCGGCGGGCACGGGACCGACGTCGTCCTCCCGGTCCGACCCGCGCAGCACGTGACGTTCGTGGTGTTGTGGCGCTCCGCGCCGTCACCGTCCCCCGCCGTGTCGCGCTTCGTGAGGCACGTCCTCCGCGCGCCGCTGCCTAGGGGTTGGAGCCGGGTGCGTCGTTCTCTCGACGGCGAGGGTCCGTCTCTGCGCTGACCAGACGCGCCGTCGGGAGGCGGGCTGAGCCCTGGTTCCCCGAGGCGACAAGCCGCAGGCCGACGCGACGGAGCGCAGATCTCGGAGCCCGGGTCAGACCAGGAGCGCGCCGCCGTCGACGGGGATGGACGCGCCCGTCATGAAGGACTGCGTCATGCAGTAGACGAAGGCCTGGGCGACGTCGTCGACCTCGGCGACGCGGCCGACGGGCAGGGACCTCGCCTGCTGGTCGTACATCGCCTCCTGGTCCTCGACGCTCATGGCGCTCCACAGGGGGCTGCGCACGATCCCGGGTTCGACGACGTTCACGCGAAGCGGTGCGAGCTCCACGGCCAGGGCGCCGGCCAGGCTCGTCGTCGCGCCGCACAGGCTGGACGCGACGGACCAGCCGGCGCCGGGGCGCGTACGGGCCGAGCCCGAGGTGAGCGTGATGGATCCGCCCGGGCGCAGGTGCTTCGCGCCGATGCTCACCGCGTTCAGGGCGCCGAAGTACCGGACCTGGAAGAAGCCGCGTGCCTGGTCGAGGTCCAGCCCGTCCACCGGCAGGAGGCGGAGGGACTCGCCCGCGGTGTACGCCAGGTGGTCGAAGGCGCCGACCCCGTCGAAGAACGCGCGCACCGCCTCGTCGTCGAGGACGTCCAGGACGGAGCCGGTCGTGCCGGCTGGGAGCGCACCGAGCGCTGCGTCGACGCTCGTCCGGCGGCTCGACGCGACGACGACCTGCGCCCCGTGCTCGAGCGCGGCGTGCGCGGTCGCGAGGCCGATGCCGGACGTGCCGCCGATGATGACCACGCGCTGGTCCGTGAGATCCATGGGGTTCCTTTCTGAGAAGCCGCATCGAGTCTCGGCGCCGCCGTGGTCCCCCGTCCAAGACCTCTTCCGTACTCGCTGACACCCAACGGGTATGAGCGACGTGGGAGCCTGAAGTGGTGAGCTCTGACCTGGACCTGCGCAAGCTGCGCTACTTCGTGGCGGTCGCCGATGAGCTCAACTTCGGACGAGCGGCCGAGGTGCTGATGATCGCCCAGCCCGTGCTGTCGCGGCAGATCCGGGCGTTCGAGGAGGAGCTGGGCGTGCAGCTGTTCGTCCGCGACACCCGCGGCACGGAGCTCACCGACCACGGCAGGCTCCTTCGCCAGGAGGCGGAGGGACTGCTCGCGGCGGCGGCAGCGGTCCGGCGCCGCCTCTCGGTCGCGGCTCGAGGCGAGGCGTTCTTCACCGTCGCCTTCATGCCCGGTCTGGTCGTCACGGACGCGGTGAAGGAGTTCCAGCGCGCCCACCCCGAGGTGACGCTCCACGTCAGGCGCACGGGGTGGGACGACCAGGTCCAGGTGCTCCACGACGGCCGCGCCGACGTGAGCTATCTGCGGCGCCCGTTCGACGCCGCGGGTCTGTCGACCGCGCTGCTCTTCGAGGAACCGCGGGTCGTCATGCTGCCCGCGGACCACCCGTCGGCGGACGCGGACGGGCTGGTGATGAAGGACCTCGCCGAGGCGCACCTGCTCCAGGACCCGGCCGCCGTGCCGGAGTGGGCGGAGGTCGCCGCCGAGATGCGCCGTCGAGGCGGCTGGGTGCGCTCACCGAGCCGCACCGTCGAGGAGAAGCTGGAGCTGGTGGCCGTGGGGCAGGGCATCGCGATCCTCCCCCTGTCGACCGCCCGGTTCTACCGACGACCCGACGTCCGCTTCGTCCCCGTCACGGACCTCCCGCCCACGGAGGTCCACCTCGGCTGGGAGCGAGGCCGCCGGTCGCGGTTGGTCACCGCCTTCGGCGCGATGGTCCGCGACGCGACCCGTTCGGTGAGCTAGTGGCGTGCGAGCGCTCGCGTTTCAGACCTTGCTGAGGGTACGTCTGCTTTCACGCCACAAGATTCGACCCGCGCTGCCGCCTTGAAGGCGCCTCCGAGGCTGTTTTTCGACGTCTGTCAGTGTCTGCCGAAGACCCTCGAACCTAGCCATGACAAGGCATGATACTCGAATCGGCTTTTTCGACATCTGTCGACGCTCCGCGGCTTTTTCTGACCTCGTGTGCCCAGAATGTGCCCAAGCCACGGCTTGGAACGACACTAATCGAACACCTGATGCTAGCGGCCCGGAAGGCGTCCTTGCGCGTCGAGTGTTCACGAGCGCCAGTGACTCTGCACGCGCCCGACAACCAACTCGCCGCCTTGCTCTCGCGAACATCGTTCCCTCATCGGAGGGGAACGTTCCTTCAGCTTGTTGCCAAGCATCGAGCGTTTGGGTCCCGCCGCGAACCAGTGCCGCGGAGGTACAGCCTGCTACCAAGGCTCGTTGTGCCGGTCGTCTCGTCTCTGGGAGGAGATCGCCGTGTAGACGGCGTCAAGAGACCGGGAGAGAGCTTCGCCGTCGAGCCGGCCCTCGAGTACATCGCGAGCGAGCCGATCGAGCTGCACGACCCACTCCGAGGTGGTGCCCGGGTAGGTGGCGACGAATCGGTCGACCGTGACCATCGCTACGCGGCCGTCGCGAGCGGCCCGGGCCTGCTCCCACGCTCGGTGACAGCAGTTCGCCGAGCAGAACCTGGGTAGGGGCCCGCGGCCCCTTACGGGGGCCAACGAACCGCACCACGCGCATTCCACGTGCTGCTGCCTGCGCAGCCGGGTGCCTCTAGAGGGCGACCCGACGGCGGCGCCCCCGCTCGGCCTGACCGATTGGAGGAGCGGAGCCGCCTCCGGCTCGGGGCGCTGGGCAGCCTCGACTCCTCGGGCGCTCCTGGCCGCCTGCTGTTCCGCCTTTAGCCGCTCGAGCTCACGCCGCCGCTCGCGCTCCCGATCGAGCCCTGCTCGACCGGCCTTCCTCCGCGCCACGAATACCGCCTCCCTGCCCCCAAAGGTCGGCCGTGAAGTCCGTCGCTCAAACCTGTAGCAACGAGTTCACACACCTCTTGCATCTCGGTCGAGGATGGCTGGTGCCCCGGCGTGGTCGGGGTCCGCGCTGCTGTCGGGGTGGCTCGACCTTTTGCTGCCCGG
>NZ_FOFA01000003.1 GCF_900110855.1 Microlunatus flavus | reverse complement strand
GACCGTCGTCGACGCGAAGGGTGTGGTGCTGTGGATGGGCCGTTCGAGCCGGCTCGCCACGGCGGGTCAGACGATGGCGCTCGTCGCCCGTGACGGTGGCTGCTCGTTCCCGGGGTGTGAGCATCCGCCGGAGTGGTGCGAACGTCACCACGTCGTGGCGTGGGCCGACGGCGGCGCTACCGATCTCGACAACCTGACGCTGCTGTGCCGGTACCACCACCGCCAGTTCCTCGCCCGCGGCTGGACCTGCCGGATGGTCGACCGGCTCCCGACCTGGTTCCCACCCCGATGGGTCGACCCCGAGCAGCGGCCCCTGCGTCACACCCGCATCACCACCCGACACCTCGTCTGCTGAGGCTGCGATCAGGTCAGGCGCTCCACCGCTGCCACATGGCGCGGACGTGGCGCGCGTCCGTACCGCAGCAGCCGCCGAGCACGGCGAGCGAGGGCAGCTCGGCGGACAGCCGTGCCTGCGCAGCGGCCAGGTCGGCCGGGTCGCCCTCGTCGAGCGCGTCCGCCGCGTCGAGCTCGGCGTGGCTCTGCCGCGACGCGTTCACCCGGGTCCCGACGATCCGCTCGCGCCACGGGCCCGGCGCCAGCCCAGCGAGGACGTGATCGGGGTGCGCGCAGTTGACGAGGAAGTAGTCCGGAGGCGCGGCCGCGTCGACGGCCGCCACGGCCTCGTCGAGGCGGTGGCCGTCGGGAAGCCGCCCGTCGGTCTCGACGGTGAAGGACACGGCGCCGGGCAGCCCGACGTCGCGCGCCGCGAGGACGACGCCGACGGCCTCGTCGGGGTAGGTGAGGGTGAGGGCGGTGACCAGGTCGGCACCGGCGCCGGCGAAGGAGGCGAGCTGGGGTCGGTGGTAGTCGGCGGCTTCGTCCGCGCTCATCCGCTCGCCGACGACGTACCCGTCGCCGCGCGGCCCGGCCTGGCCGGAGACGAGGACGGGGCCCTCGACTCGAGAGGCGTATCTGCCTTGCAGCGCCTGAAGGAGCTCCACAGCGGAGCGGTTGGCGCGGTCCAGGTCGGCGGCGCCGTGGCCGAGGCGGGCTCCCCAGTCCGGGTTCGCCCGCCACGTCGGCGCCTCGAGCAGCAGCCCGGCGCCGGCCTCCGCGGCGACGTCGGCGTACGCGTCGTAGTAGTCGGTGAGAAGGGCCCGCCCACGCTCGTCGGCGAGCAGCGGGTAGGCGGCGAACGCCGGGAGGTCCACACCGCGGTGGAAGATCAGGTCGGTCTCCAGACCCCCGTCGGTCACCATCCGCGCGCCCTGCAGCTGCGGCAGCGCGCTGCCCTTCGGGACCGGCGTCGACACCCTCGTCGTCCCCATGGCTCCGGCTCCTCCCGCCCTGCTCCTTGCTAGCAGGACGGGAGCGCCTTCGCCAGGTCCGCCTTCGCCCGAGCGTGGAGGTGTGCGGGCGTCAGGCCTGCTTCGGCTCCAGGGTCAGGCTGATCGAGTTGATGCAGTAGCGCTGGCCGGTCGGGGTGCCGTAGCCGTCCGGGAAGACGTGGCCCAGGTGCGAGTCGCACGTCGCGCAACGCACCTCGACGCGCCGCATGAAGTGGCTGTTGTCCTCGATGTAGCGCACCCGCTCCTCGGCCAGCGGCGCGAAGAAGGACGGCCAGCCGCAGTGGCTGTCGAACTTGGTGTCGCTGCGGAACAGCTCGGTGCCGCACGCGCGGCAGTGGTAGACGCCCTCGGTCTTGGTGTCGGTGTACTCGCCGGTGAAGGCCCGCTCGGTGCCCGCCTCACGCAGCACGTGGTACTCGGCCCGGCTCAGCTGTGCGCGCCACTCGTCCTCGGACTTGACCACCTTGCCGACCTGGGCGGCCGGGCTCTCGAGATCGCTCATCGTGTTGCTCCTTGCTCGTTCGTCCGTCGCTGGTCCCAACTCTCCCGCGCTGACCAGTGTTCCCTCCGCCGCCACCCGCGGGAGGCGCTTCCCTATGCTTCGGCCATGGCTGCGAGGTCCGCGACACCGGCGGTCGAGCTGGAGGTGGGGGAGCGGGTCGTCCGCGTCACGAGCCCCGACAAGCTCTACTTCCCCGAGGTGGGGCTCACCAAGCTCGATGTCGTGCGCTACGTCCTCGACGTCGGGGACGGCATCTTCGCCGCGCTGCGCGACCGCCCGGTGACGATGGAGCGCTGGCCCGGCGGCTACCGCCCCGACATCGAGCTGAGCACCCGCGGCGGCAAGCCCCCGGCCGGCGGGTACGACGCGTTCTACCAGAAGCGGGCGCCCGGCCGGGGCATGCCGGACTGGGTGGAGACGTGCACCGTCGCGTTCCCGTCGGGACGGACCGCCGACGAGGTCTGCGCCACCGAGCTCGCGACGATCGCCTGGATGGCCAACCTCGGCACCCTGCGCTACCACCCCTGGCCGGTCACCCGTGCGGCGCCCGACCTCGTCGACCAGCTGCGCATCGACCTGGACCCGCAGCCGGGGACCGGGTTCGCCGAGGCGGCGACCGCCGCCCTCGTCCTGCGCGAGGTGCTGGCCGACGCCGGGCTGGCCGGGTTCGCCAAGACGAGCGGAGGCCGCGGCGTCCACGTATTCGTCCCGGTCGAGCCGACGCACGGGTTCGTCGAGGCCCGGCACGCGGTGATCGCGCTCGGCCGCGAGCTGGCGCGGCGCATGCCCGAGCAGGTGACGATCAGCTGGTGGAAGGAGGAGCGCGGCGAGCGCATCTTCGTCGACTTCAACCAGATGGCCCGCGACCGGACCATCGCCTCCGCGTACTCGATCCGCCCGACCGTCGACGCCCGCGTGTCCGCCCCGCTCACCTGGGACGAGCTCCCCGAGGCGCGGCCGGAGGACTTCACCGTCACCTCGATGCGCGCCCGATTCGCCGAGGTCGGCGACGCCTGGGCCCCCTTCTACGCCGAGCCCCCGGGGACGCTCGACGCCGCGCTCGAGATGTACGAGCGCGACGTGCGCGAGCTCGGCACCGGGCGCTACGGCGGCGCCGAGATGCCCTACCCGCCGGACTACCCGAAGATGCCGGGCGAGCCGGCAAGGGTCCAGCCGAGCCGGATGACTGCTCTGACCAGGGAGAACGAAGGCCTCGACTGACTTCTCGCTCCAGGCACACCGCTCACACGCCTGATGACCTGACCTGGTGGTTGCCCGGCTCGAAGACCTCCAGCGTTCGTTCCTTCGCCACCTCCGCGCCGAGGGCCGGAGTGCGTCGACTGAGCGGTGATCGCGGGACTTCGGCGTCATCGTCTTCGGTTCTGCCCGCGCACGCCGCCTGCCGCTGCTAGCGTCACGCGCGCGCACCTTGGGGGAGGGACGACACGTTGGGACAGGCGCAGGGGCAGGACGCCGTTCAAGGGCCGGTACCGGACGGTGAAGGTCGGCAGACATCTCCGCGACCCCGCCCACGCCGTATGGCCACCGGCGGCTGGCTGGCGGTCGTCGCTGTGGTTCTCGCCGCCGCAGTGGGCGTCTACCTCCTGTTCTCCGGTGGTCTCACACGCTCGATCGCGCCTGCGCACCAGGGCCCGCAGGGCAGGACTCAGGACTCGGCAGTGGGGCTGAGCGCTGAGGCCGGGGGCGTGCGCGTCTCGCTGCCTCCGGGCGCGGCACCTCAGGGGGCGACGCTGACGGCGTCTCTGGTCGATGCGCCCACGTCCGGGGTGCCGAGGTACGTCCGGCCGTTCGGGTCGGCGGTCGAGGTGTCGTTGAGCTCGGGCCAACCGACGGGCACGGCGCAGGTCAGCTTCCCGATCGACGACGACCTGGTCGCCGAGGGGCTGGTGCCGGTCGTCGTGTGGTCCGACGGGAACGGCGGGTGGCGCTGGCTGCCGACGTCGTGGAAGCCCGGGGACCGAGACGTCCTCGCGCAGACGGAGCACTTCTCTCGAGGCTTCCTCGCCGGGATCGACGCGAAGGCCATGGCCGCGAAGGCGAAGGACAAGCTGGAGGCGCTGGTCACCGGTCGGGCAGGGGTGAAGCAGCCGTCGTGCAAGAAGTCCGACGACGGCAGCATCGACGTGTCGAGCAGCTCCGGCGACAAGATCAAGTGGTGCGTGGAAAAGGCTGATGACGGCGGCCACCTGGTCAAGGTCTCCAACAACCTGCGCGCCTTCGTCGAGATCACCTACCCGACCTCGTGGAAAGTGCAGGGCGACACAAGGTTCCCCAGCTTCACCCCCGACGGGCTGAAGCGGCTGCTGGGGACCGCCGTCGTCGGACGCGACAAGCCGAAGGGCTACTCCGTGCGAATCGTCGACTCGGCGGACACCCTGACCCTTCGAGTACCGAAGAGCCAGGGCGGGAAGCTCCGTGCGGCGTTCAGCATCGAGTCCTGGGCGCTGTCTGGGATCGACTTCGGGTGGCAGGTCTACTCGGGAGTGGCACAGGCCGCGAAGTCGAAGGTCGTGGCCGACGAGGACAAGACGGCGCGGCTGCGCTATTCGCTCTTCGCGGGGCTGGACGACCAGAAGGGGGCCCTGGCCGACGCCGTCAAGGCCTGCTCCGAAGCTGCTCAGGACCTGGCCAACGTCGACCCGGACGACAAGACGATCGGGCTGCAGACGTTCAAGTTCGCGGTGAAGTGCGTTCCGCACCTCGTGGAGGCCTTGGCGAAGACGGAGACCGGCTGGGTGGTGGGGGCGGTGCTCGTCATCATCACGACCACGTACGACTTCATCACGACCTCGCTGAACCTCCTCTCCAGCGGGATCCGCGACCTGTTCGACGAGGTCAGCAACTTCACCGTCAGGGGCGGCGAGAACTACTACCTGTCCCTCGCGCCGAGGACCGAGCCGATTTACAACACCCCGGCCAACCCGATGGGGTGGACCCTGACCACAGATGGGCTCGGACCCATGCTGATCGGGTTGAGCGGCAAGCAGGGCGAGGCCCTCGGCGTGGCGACGACGAGTCCGGCCACGGGTTGCCCGGACGCGACGCTGCCGTACCGCGACTCCGGCCGGCTCTACGACCTCTCGCACCACCACGGCGCTTTCGGAGTGTGGGGTCGAGACGGGCGGTTGGAGGTGGTCCGCGTCGACTCGTCGAGCTTCGGCACCCGCAAGGGGGTGCACGTCGGAGACACGAAGGAGAAGCTTCGTCAGACCTATGGCGACGCGCTCGAACCCGGCCCGGAGGTCAGCGCGGACGGACCGCTGCTGATGCTGACATCGGGCGGGAACTACCTGGAGTTCTTCATCGACCACGGCAAGGTCGCGTCCATCTTCGCCGGGTCCGGCACACCCATGAACATGGGTTATGGCGACTGCTGACGCTTGTCAGCCTGCTGACCGGCGGCGGGAGGAGGCCGGGGAGCACACGTCCGAGAGCGCGCCCACCTGCAGATCGGGGCGGACCAGAACACCGCACGCCGGGTCCTCGAACGTGTCAGACTCCGCCTGCGAGTCGATGGGTGACGGGGGCTGCAGCGATGATGGTCGATCTCGACGGCGGGCACGGCGACTGGGGGCGGCGTGGCTGAGCAGCCCGCCCTCGCGTTCCATGCACCGCCCGGCTGGGGACCGCTGCCGGACGCGTTCCTGCCAGGCGCGGGCTGGCGCCCGGACCCGCGCTGGCCGCAGGTGCCGCCCGGATGGATCTTCTACACGCGCAACGGCCAGCCGACACCGGCGCCGGCCGACCTGTGGCAACCAGCCCCGGACGTGGCACCCAGCCCGGCCACGCCGCCCGTACCGGCGGGACCGCCGCGGCTGGTCCCGGCGCCTCACTCGACCTGGGAGCCACGACCGGGGACGCCGCCGCGTGCAGGAGGGGCGGTGGACGGCCTCACCGGCGCGCGCGACCCGCAGGACGGCCCGTCGGCAGCGCTGCCGGGGTCCGCACCTGCACCAGGCCGCAGGCCGCTGAACCTGCGCGTGCTGTTCGCAGTGGTGTCCGTCGGCGTCGCTATGGTCCTCGTGGCCGGCGTCAGCCTCGTCGTGCGATCGGGAGCCACGTACCGAGGCAGCGCAACCCAGACGCAGAACGCGGTCGAGCGGCTGGAGATCGGGGGCGGGGGCCAGATCGACCCGAAGGACCAGTTCGTGCTCGATCTCAGCACCCACACCTTCACGAACGACAGCTCCAGCCCCGGCAACCCGCAGCCGGTGAGGGCGGATCCGGCCAAGTGCCAGCAGCTCGCCGACGCGTACGAAGGGTTCAGCTCTGCCTACGACTACGACGACGTGGTCGAGGGCCGGTCGACCTTCTTCGAAGAGGACAGCGGCGCGGCACTGTCGCGGGACTCACCTCAGAGCGCCTCGACCTTCCGCTACGCGAGCCGCGGGGCGGCCGAGCGGCACTTCGACAAGGACCGTGCCGACCTGAGCTCCTGCCCGTCGTTCACGATGACGTCCGACTCGGGAACCGTGGAGACCGTCACCCGCCAGGTCAAGGACACCGGCGGGCTGCTCGCGCACTCGTGGGAGGTGACCACCTACGACAGCCAGGAGAAGTACCGAGCGCCCAGCGTCGGCCGCTACATGCTCATCGGTTCGTCGGTCGTCGCGGTCGGGTGGGACATCAGCCCAGGCAAGACGTCGACGCCTCAGTCGCGCGACGAGTTTGAGCGCGAGCTGCGGAAGAGCCTTCGGAGCCGAGCCTGACGCGGGACCCCGCGCAGCGGCCAGCGCCCAGCCGCCGCACCGCTGCTCGCTACGGGGCCTCGAGCCGCCCGGGGACGGTTCCGGGGGGCGCGGGCCAGGAGAGCCCCTCGCGCAGCGCGCGCAGCAGGGCGTGCCGCCAGTACCCGCGGTTCGGGAACTGGTCGCCGAAGTCCCACCGCCAGGCCGCGATCATGGCCAGGACGAGCTGCCGGCAATGGGCCAGGAGCTCGTGGTCGATGCCGGGGTAGTGCTCGCTCACCGCCTCCGGCACGTGGGCGAGGTCGAACTCGACGGGCCCCCGGCAGAGGGTCTCGAAGTCGATGAAGACGGGGCCGTGCGCCGTGCCGAGGACGTTGCCCGGATGAGGCTCGCCGTGGAGCAGCTGCTCCGGCGCGCCGGATGACGTGATGCTTCGGCGCAGGTCCGCCAGCCGGCTCCGGAGGAGCTCGCGGTCGGCCTTCCCGAGGTCGGGGGAGAGGTCGGTCCTCGCCGCGATCTCCTGGGCCTCGGCGATGCGGTCATCCATCCCTGGTGCCCCCAGGTCGACCTTGCGCAGGCCGGCGTGGAGCCGTACCAGCGCGTCGGCGTAGGCCCTGGGCGACACGGGGTGCGTCGCCGGGTCGTAGTAGGTCCACAACGTGACGGCGAAGCCGTCGCGCTCGTGCACCTGAGGAGCGACACCGGGCAGCAGGGCTCCGACGGGGCAGCCGGCGTCCGCGAGCCGTCGAGCTCGGTGCAGCTCGAGGGCTGCGTCTTCCCTGAGCCCTCCATCGGTGACCCTGGCGAGGACGTCGCCGGGCGTCAACCGGAGCGCCAGCTTGTTCGAGCTGAAGAGAACCACCGCGTCGTCGGCCGGCAGGCCGAGCGCCGCCGCGACCGACACCGCTGCGACCTTCGCGCGCCTCACCTCGAGCTCGTCCACCCCACGACCTAAGCAGCCCCTCGACTGTGTGCGTGCGACCCAGCGCCAGGTCTCGTGTACGACCGTGGTCTCGATTCCTGCCCGAGCCGCTCGAAATCGTCGCGCCTGAGGGATTTCTGAGCCCCACCTGTGCTTCGATCAGCCTCCGCGACCGGAAGCACCCGGTCGACAACTGCTCTGGGGGTCTCGAGTGAACCATCCGACGCGTACGACGAGTCGCGCTCTCCGCGCGCTGCTCGTCGTCGGTGCAGCGTGCGCGACGTCCGTGGCCGGCACGGTTCCGGCCGGGGCCGCCACCCGGCCCGCGCTGGTCGTGGAGGCGTCGCGCTCGAGCGTGACGCTGTACCGCACGACCTACGAGGACGAGAACGGGCACGAGGAGAGCTACATGGAGGGCGACCTCGGCATCTACGCCGTCGCCGACCTCAAGCAGAAGTTCGAGGTCCGCGTGACCCGCAAGGACTACGACACGCCCGTCGTGGCGCGCCTCGTGCGCAAGGGGCACGACCGGACGCTGCCGGTGCCGGCCGACTTCTCGGGCCTGTCCGGCTTCTCCCGGACCACCTTCCGCGACAGCAAGGGCGCGGTCGTCAAGACCTCGGTGTCCACCTACTGCCCGAACGTCTACCGCCCGGTCCGACGTTCACCGAAGGCGCCCGCGGAGTCGCCCTACCCGCAGGGCTGCAACGGCAACCCCTACTCGCTCGGCGCGGTGTGGGGCCTCCAGGCCGGGTACGCCGCCAGCCTCACCGGCGGCGACGGGTACTACGGCTTCAGCGACCTGCCGGACCTGAAGCCCGGCCGCTACCTCGCGACGACCAGCATCACGCCGGCGTACCGCGAGGCTCTCCGCATCCCCGCGTCGAAGGCCCAGGCGTCGGTCGTGGTGACCGTCGAGCAGCGCGACGAGGGCGACTGCGACGAGTTCGGCTGCTTCCGCACCGCTCACGCCCGGACCGTCGCCCAGCGGACCGCGGCCACCGGCACGACCGCGGCGCCGAAGAAGCTGGTCGGGGCCAAGGTCAAGCCGTCGGGCCCGTTGCCCGACCTGCGCTCCCTGCCGGCCTGGGGCATCTCGGCCGACGGGCACTACCTGAACTTCGGCGCGACGGTGTGGAACGGAGGACCAGGTCGCCTGGTCGTGGACGGCTTCCGCGATCCCCAGGACGCCGACCTGATGCACGCCTACCAGTACTTCTTCACCGCCTCGGGCAAGCAGAAGGGCTACGCCCCGGTCGGCGGGATGGAGTGGGACGCGCGCGACACCCACCAGCACTGGCACTTCAAGGACTTCGCGCGCTACCGCCTCGTCGCGGCGGACAAGAAGACGCTGGTCGTCGACAGCGGCAAGGAGGCCTTCTGCCTGGCCAACACCGACATGGTCGACTACACCGTCAAGGGCGCGAACTGGAAGCCGGAGAACACCGACCTGTCGACCGCGTGCGGCAACCGGGAGGCGCTCGGCGTCCGCGAGGTGCTCGACCCCGGGTCGGGCGACACGTACACCCAGTACCGGGAGGGCCAGGCCTTCGACCTGACCACGGTGGCGAACGGCACGTACTACATCGAGATCGCCGCCAACCCCGACCGCGTGCTCCACGAGCGCAGCACCAGGAACAACGTCTCGCTGCGCCAGGTCGTCATCGGCGGCACCAAGGACGCCCGCACCGTGAAGGTCGGCAAGGTCGGCCTCGTCGACGAGCCGCCCGTCGACGACTCCGGTGAGGCGCGGCTGCACCGCTGAGGCAGGAGGACGCCGCGGCCGGGGACCTCGGGCGCGGCGTCCGCCCGGGCCCTGAGGGCCGAGGGCTTGAGCTGGCCTCGTCGCCGCGACAGACTCCTGGCGCGCGAGGCCGACGTGCAGCGGCCCCGGCGAGGAAGGAGGCGGCGCGTGCTCGGTCTCGAGATGGTCGTGGTGCTGGGGGTGGCGCTGCTGCTGGGCGGCCTGCTGGCCGGACGGTTCCCGATCGCGCCCGCCCTGGTGCTCGTGCTCGCCGGCGTGCTGATCGGGTTCGTCCCGGAGCTGGGCGAGGTCCAGCTGCCGCCCGAGGTCGTGCTGCTGCTGTTCCTGCCGGCGCTGCTCTACTGGGAGAGCCTGACGACGTCGCTGCGCGAGATCCGCAGCAACCTGCGCGTCGTGGTGCTCGCCAGCACCGGGCTCGTGGTCGCCACGGCCGGCTCGGTCGCGACCGTGGCCCACCTGCTGGGCATGCCCTGGGGTCCCGCCTGGGTGCTCGGCGGCGCCATCGCCCCGACCGACGCGACCGCTGTAGGCGTGCTCGCGCGGGCGCTGCCCCGCCGAACGGTGACCGTCCTGCGGGCGGAGAGCCTGGTCAACGACGGGACGGCGCTGGTCATCTACGGGCTGGCCGTCGGGGTCACGGTCGGCACCGAGCACCTCACGCCGCTGCACGTGAGCTGGCTGCTGGTCCTGTCCTACGTCGGGGGAGCGCTGGCCGGGGTGCTGGTCGGCCTGGTGGCCTGGCAGCTGCGCCGCCGTCTCGACGACCCGATGCTGGAGAACATCGCGATCCTGGTCACCCCCTTCGCCGCCTTCCTGCTCGCGGAGTCGATCCACGCGTCGGGCGTGCTCGCCGTCGTCGTGTGCGGGCTGCTGATGAGCCAGCTGGCGCCCCGGGTGACCGGCGCGGTCACCCGGCAGACGACGACCGCGTTCTGGTCGGTGTCGACGACGGTGCTGAGCAGCGTGCTGTTCGTGCTGGTGGGTCAGGAGGCGCACGCGGCGGTGCGCAACCTGCCGGCCTCGGCGTTCGGCACCGCCGTCGGCTTCGTCCTCGCGGTGACGGCGGTGGTGATCGCCACGCGCTGGGCCTGGCTCTACACGACGCCGTACCTGATCCGCCTGCTCGACCGCCGCCCGTCGCAGCGGCTGCGCCGCGTCAGCGCCCGCGCCCGGACCGTGAACGCCACGACGGGGTTCCGGGGCGCGGTGTCGCTGGCGGCGGCGCTGGCCATCCCGCACCAGCTGAGCGACGGGTCACCGTTCCCCGGCCGCGACCTGATCATCGTGATCACCAGCGGCGTCATCGTGCTGACCCTGCTGCAGGCGCTGGCGCTGCCCGCGGTGGTGCGGTTCGCCCGGCTGGCGCCCGACAGCTCCGTGGCCGAGGAACGTCACCTGGCCGAGGTGCGCACGACCGACGCCGCGTACGACGCCGTGACCGAGACCGCGGCCGAGCTGGGGACCGACCAGCCCGTGGTCGACCGTGTCCGCCACGAGATCGACAAGCAGCGCAAGCTCCTCGCCGCGGACGGCGCCGCCGAGGACCCGGTCGTGCAGTACGACGACCAGTACACGGCGCTGCGGCTCGCGCTGGTGGCCCGCAAGCGCAGCGCGCTGCTGGAGCTGCGCGACGACCGTTCCATCGACGACATCGTGCTGCGCCAGGTCCTGGACCGGATCGACCTGGAGGAGGTGCGCCTGCTGCGGGCGGCGCCGGCGGAGTAGCCGGGTCGCGGTCGGGACCTTCGGCCCTGCGCCGAGGCCGGTGCCGTGGGTGAGGCTGGCCCCGAGGCAGCGAGGGGACGGAGGACCCGATGAACATCCTGCTCTCCGTCGCCCTCACCACGCTGGTGGTGACGGGCACGCTGCGGGGGCTGCTGAGGTTCCTCGAGCACCTGGACCGTGCGGACGCCGACCCGGTCGGCCGGGTGCGGCTGACGACGGGGGAGCGCTGGCTCATCGCGGACCTCGAGCGCCGGTGGGAGCACCCCGCACCTCAGCACGGTCGGCGACGCTCCCGTGCCCGACCGCAGCCCGAGCCGGAACCGGGCCCGCGCCCCTGACGGAAGCCCGTCGCTCCTGTTTTTTCGCGCCCGTGCGTACCTGTACAGGTATGTAACTGATCGGGTACGTTTGAGGCATGGACGCGGTGCTGCAGGCCCTGGCCGACCCAAGTCGGCGAGCCGTGCTGGAGATCCTGCGCGACCACCCGGCGAACGCCGGCGAGCTGGCCGATGCGCTGCCGATCGCCCGGCCGGGCGTCTCGCGGCACCTGCGGTTGCTGCGCGAGGCCGGTCTGGTCGAGGTGCGCCAGGAGGCGCAACGACGGATCTACAGCCTGCGCCCCGAGGCGCTCGTCGAGGTCGACGAGTGGCTCGACGGCTACCGGGCGCTCTGGCAGCACCGGCTCGACGCCCTCCACACCGAGATCGCGAGAGGAAAGGCACGGCAGTGACGGACACGAGGACGACCACGAGCACGACCACCACGGGGACGATGCGTCCGCTCGGCGACGGCAGGGGGGCGATCAGGGTCGAGGACGTCTACGACACCGACATCGAGGACCTCTGGCAGGCCTGCACCACGCCGGAGCGCCTGGCGCGCTGGATCGGGCACGTGAGCGGCGAGCTGGGGGAGGGGGCGATGGTCGACGCCGTCCTCACCAGCACGTGGTCGGGGCCCGTACGGATCGACGTCTGCGAGGCGCCGACCCACCTGCTGCTCACGTTCGAGCAGGGCACCGACGACGAGACCCGGGTCGAGGCCTGGCTCACCGCCGAGGGTGCGCGCACCCGGCTCGTGGTCGAGGAGCGCGGTCTCCCGGTCGACCAGCTCCACTACTACGGGGCGGGCTGGCAGGCGCACCTCGAGGACCTCGGCCGCTCGCTCGAGACCGGCGGCCCGGTGCACCCCGAGGGCTGGTCGAGCCAGGCCCCGGCCGCCGGCTGGCGCAGCCGCTGGGGCGAGCTCACGCCGGCGTACGCGGACGCCGGGGTCGCTGCAGCGACCACCTCCGCCGGCTGACCAGGACCACGACCGGCTCGACGGTAAGGGCCCGTCCGGCCCTCAGAGGACCGGCGGGTCTCCGGCGTCGCGCCGCTCGACCACGCTGGTGTGGCTGGTGTGGCTGGTGTTGCGCCGCTGCTGCTGGGCCCCGTCTTCTGCGCGCGCTGGATCTTGGTCACGGTCTCGACGGGAAAGGGCGACTCCCTGAGGATGTTCGCCGGGCGCCGGCTGCGTGCCCTCGTGCGGTCTACCTGGCCCGCTCGACCTGCCTCCTGCCCGACCTGCCCGAGGTGGCGGAGGCCGTCGACGCCGCTGTCGCACGGATCCGGACCGATGGCGGCACGGCGCGCACGGTGAGGATCGTGGTCCCCGACGCCGACGAGGACGAGGAGCTGCGCGCGGCCCAACGGGCCGAGCGCGACGTGGAGTACGCGGAGGTCGTCGCGCGCACCGCCTCCTTCCTCGAGGAGATCGCGACGGAGACCGCCCGCCAGCGCTTCACCTACGCCGAGGTGGAGGAGTCCGAGCGGACCTGGGCCGCTTCGACCGCTGGCTCGCCTCGATCAACGCCGCCGCGACCACTTCGACGCCCCGGGGCGGTCGTCCGCGACCGAGGCCGTCGAGCGCTGCCGGCAAGCGCTCGCCACCTTCGAGGCGAGCGCGGTGTCGGCGCACGAGCAGGCCTGACCGGGTCCGAGGTCAGACGGAGGACCGTGGCCTGACGTGGACCGTCGCGTCCATCAGCCGTGCCCCGACCTGGACGACGGCGGAGCGCAGCACGCCGACGATGGCGACCGTGATCAGCAGTCCCACCACGGGGTCGGCCCAGCGCCACCCCAGTGCGGCCCCGCCCGCGTCCAGCAGGGCGGCCAGGCCGGTGTACCCGTCGGCCCGGGCGTGCAACCCGTCCGTGACTGAGCCCGGAGCGAGGTGCCCGCCCTCGGTCCGCCCAGCGAGCGTCCTCAGGCTCCATCAGGAAGCGGTGCCACGAGAAGAATTTCTTGGGGTTGCACGGCTCGAGAAGTGAGCAGCTCAGACGACGAGCGATCTGGCAAGGGCGGCAACCTAAGAAGTTCCGGCTGGCTGGTGCTGATCAAGGCTGAGAACAAGCCCAGCGACGTTGGGCTGACATCGCTGTCAAGGTGGCTCTTCCCAAGGCCGCGTGAGATTTCTTCAGGCAAGAACGGAACTCGAACCTGAAGAAGCCTGCTTTCTGAAATAAGCAGCGTTTTGCCGCTGACACGCCTGGCGGGCCGGCCGCGATGCACCGGCTGGTCGTGGAAGTGCCCGGGAAACCTGGTCCGCCACGGCCCTCGGGGGGGCAGGTAACAGGTTCACGAGCCGTCGGGGCGGCTCGCTCACTCGAGAGGCCCCCGACATGCGTTCTTCCGCTCTTCAGCAGCCCGTCTTCTCCTCCGCCGCACGGATCTCGTTCACCGGCACGTTCGCCGCCCTGGCGGTCCTCGCCGGCTCGCTGGTGCCCAGCACCGCCCAGGCCGCGACCACGGTCGTCGGCCAGGGCACCTACGAGAACACCTCCTCGGCCGTCACGCTGAACGGCAGCTGGACCACCGTCTCCTCCAACCAGGACTCGGGCGGCTCGACCAGCAGCCTCAGCGGCACCGGCTACGCGGAGCTGTCCTTCAAGACCTCCGGGATCCGCTGGATCACCCGCCTGAACAGCTACTCCGGCATCGCCGACGTCTACCTCGACGGCGTGAAGGTCAAGACGGTCGACCTCTACTCGGCCACCACCAAGACGCAGCACGTCGCGTACGAGGTCAAGGGACTCCCCGAGACCACCCACACGATCCGCGTCGTGCGCACCGGCGCGAAGAACGCGAGCTCGAGCAGCCCGAACATCCAGCTCGACGCCTTCGTCGCCCCGGACATCCACGCGCCGAGCGCCCCGACCGGCCTGACCGCGACGGTCTCGGGCACCGGCGTGAAGCTCGCCTGGAGCGCCAACCCCGAGTCCGACGTCAAGGGCTACCGCGTCTACCGGCGCGAGGGCACGAGCACCACCCGCGCCCTGGTCGGCACCACCTCGGCGAGCACCCGCACGCTGACCGACGACGGCCGCAACCCCGGCGTCACCTACACCTACGACCTGCTGGCCGTCGACACCTCCGACAACGTCTCCGGCTACTCCGGCGCCGCCGCTGTGACGATGCCGATCAAGGCCCAGCCGGCCGGCACCTACGAGAACGACGACCCGGCGGTCACGCTGGACGGTCCCTGGTCGGTCGTCTCCTCGGGCATGGACTCGGGCGACTCGTACGCCACGCTGAACAGCGCGGGCTTCGCCGAGATCTCCTTCAAGACCTCCGGCATCCGCTGGATCAGCCGGCTCAACAGCTACTCCGGCATCGCCGACGTCTACCTCGACGGCGTCAAGAAGGCCAGCGTCGACCTCTACTCGGCGACCACGCGGTACCAGCAGGTCGCCTACGAGGTGAAGGGCCTGCCGGAGACCGCGCACACGCTGCGCATCGTCCGCACCGGCACCAAGAACGCCGCCTCGAGCAGCGCCACCGTGATGCTCGACGCGTTCGTGGCGCCCGACGTCTACCCGCCGGCCGCCCCGCTGGCCCTCAGCGCCAAGCCCGCCACCTCGAGCGTCGCGCTCTCCTGGACCGAGAGCCCGGAGCCCGACGTCATCGGCTACCGCGTCTACCGCGCGACCGGCACCGGCGCGATGACCGCCGTCACCAGCAGTGCGGTCACCTCGCCCTCCTACACCGACGACGGCCTGCTGCCGGGGGCCGCGTACCGCTACCAGGTCAGCGCCCTTGACGCCGGCGGCAACGAGTCGCCCCGCTCGGCCGTGGTGGACGCCCAGCTCGGCATGACGGCCCTGCCGGCCGGCACCTACGAGGACGACGACCCGGCCCTCACCAAGAAGGGCCCCTGGACGAAGACCACCTCGACGGGTGCGGGCACCGACAGCGGCGGCTCCTTCTCCACCCTCGGTGACCCCGGCTACGTCGAGATGTCCTTCGGCACCAGCGGCATCAAGTGGGTGGCCCGCAAGAACACCTCGTCCGGCTACGCCGACGTCTACCTCGACGGCGTGAAGGTCAAGACCGTCGACCTCTACTCCTCGACCACGCAGTACGCGCAGACCGTGTTCGAGAAGACCGGGCTGAGCGAGACCGGCCACACCATCCGGATCGTCCGCACGGGCGACAAGAACACCAGCTCGGTGGGGCGCAACATCACCCTCGACGCCCTCGTGGCCCCCGACGTCTACGCCCCGGCCGCGCCGACCTCGGTCAAGGCGACGGGCGTGCGCACCGGCGCCAAGCTGACCTGGACCAAGAGCCCGGACGCCGACGTCGCGAGCTACCGGGTCTTCCGCCGCGCCGCCGGTGCCACCACCGACGTCCTCGTCGGCACCGTGCCCTCCACGACCACCTCGTTCGCCGACGTCGGCCTGGCCGACGGGGCCACCTACACCTGGACCGTCGTGGCCCGGGACACGTGGAAGAACGACTCCGCCGCCTCCCTGCCGGCGTCCTTCACCAACACGGGCGACCCGTACGCGGCCTTCCCGCAGCGCTACGCCACCTGCCCGACCGCCACCGTGACCGTCTCGACGCGGGCCCAGCTGCTGTCGGCCATCTCCTCGGCCTCCGCCGGCAGCGTCATCCGCCTCAACCCGGGCACCTACGGCGCGAACATCGAGGTCACCACCAAGGCCACGCCGGACAAGCCGCTGTGGATCTGCGGCCCCCGCACGGCGGTCATCGACAACGCCGACGTGAGCAAGGGCTACGGCTTCAAGCTGACGGGCGCCACCAACGTGGTCGTCGCCGGCATGACGGTCCGCAACGTCCAGAAGGGCGTCGCGGTCCTCTACGGCAAGGGCGTGACCATCGCCGACCTCCGCGTCGAGAAGATCGGTGACGAGGCGATCCACCTCAAGAACCAGACCACCGACTCGACCGTCATCGGCAACTCGATCGCCACGACCGGCCTGAACTCGCCGAACTACGGCGAGGGCGTCTACATCGGCACCGCCGAGGGCAACTGGTGCCTCTACAACGACTGCAACGCCGACACCTCCGACCGCAACCTCGTCGCCTTCAACACCATCAGCGGCACCACCGCGGAGCCGATGGAGGCCAAGGCCGGCACGAGCGACGGCACGATGTGGAAGAACACTCTCGACGGGTCGGCCATCACCTCCTCCGACACCGACAGCCTCGTGCAGGTCATGGGCAGCGGCTGGGTCATCGCCGGCAACCGGGGCACGCACAGCCCGACCGACGCGATCCAGGTCTGGAACACCACGGCCGGCTACGGCCTGGACAACATCGTGTACGGCAACGCCGTCTCCGACGCCCTCCCGGGCTACGCGGTGGTCATGCCCTACGCCGACGGCGGCAACATCGTCGGCTGCGACAACTCGGCTCCGGCCGCCGCGCTGGGGATGAGCAACAAGACCTGCCAGAACTGATCGCGGCGCACCGTCGGGGGATCACCGCCGGGGGTTCGTTCGGGACTGGCACACGGGCCGGCACCGGTGCAGCGCGAGCTGCGCCGGTGCCGGTCCCTTGTCGTGCCCGACCAGGCGCGGCCCTGCGTGCCGCGGGCCCCGGTGGGCCTGCGACGATCTTGGGCGTCCCCGCACGTCCGCGTGCGGCCCCGACCCAGCACGACCCAGCACGACCCAGCACCGTCCGCCACCGCACCGACAGGAGCGCACCGATGAGCTCTCCCACCCCGTCCGCCCCGACGCTGCGCGTCGCCATGATCGGCCACGCCTTCATGGGCGCGGCCCACTCCCAGGCCTGGCGCAACGCCCACCGGTTCTTCGACCTCCCCCTCACCCCCGTCATGCAGGTCGTCGTCGGCCGCGACGGTGAGCGGGCCGCGCACGCCGCGCAGCGCTTCGGGTGGGAGGAGTCGGCCACCGACTGGCGCTCCGTCGTGGAGCGCGACGACATCGACCTCGTCGACATCTGCACCCCGGGCAACACCCACCGCGACATCGCGCTCGCCGCGCTCGAGGCGGGCAAGCACGTCCTCTGCGAGAAGCCGCTGGCCAACTCCGTGGCCGAGGCCGAGGAGATGACGGCGGCGGCGGAGGCCGCGCTGGGCCGGGGCGCGTACGCGATGTGCGGCTTCACCTACCGCCGCGTCCCCGCGCTGACCCTGGCCCGCGAGCTCGTCGCCGAGGGCCGGCTGGGCACCATCCGTCAGGTCCGCGCCCAGTACCTGCAGGACTGGCTCTCCGACGCCGACGCCCCGCTCACCTGGCGGATGGACAAGTCGCTCGCCGGCTCCGGCGCGCTCGGCGACATCGGCGCCCACGTCATCGACGCCACTCAGTGGATCACCGGGCAGTCCATCACCGGCGTCTCCGCGCTGCTCGAGACCTTCGTGACGAGCCGGCCCAAGGCGGGGGAGGCGTCCGGCCTCGGCGGCAGCGGCGACACCTCCGGCGAGCGCGGGCCGGTCGACGTCGACGACGCGGCCTGGTTCACGGCGCGCTTCGACGGCGGCGCGGTGGGCCAGTTCGAGGCGACCCGCTTCGCCCTGGGTCGCAAGAACGCGATCCGCATCGAGATCAACGGCACCGACGGGTCGCTGGCCTTCGACTTCGAGGACATGAACGTCCTCAACTTCTTCGACGGCACCAAGCCGGGCCGCGAGCAGGGCTTCACGCGCATCTACGTCACCGAGCCCGACCACCCGTACGTGGGATCGTGGTGGCCCGCCGGCCACGGGCTCGGCTACGAGCACGGCTTCGTCCACCAGGTCGTCGACCTGACCCGCGACATCGCCGCGCACAGCCAGCCGCGCCCGTCCTTCGCCGACGCCCTCGCCGTGCAGCGCGTCCTCGACGCCGTCGAGCGCAGCGCCGCCGACCGTTCCACCTGGACAGGAGTCTGATGACCACCCCCGACCGAACCAACGGACCGACCCGTCGCGCCCTCGTCGTACGCGGCGGGTGGGACGGCCACGTGCCCGTCGAGGCGACCGACCGCTTCATCCCGTTCCTGCGCGAGAGCGGCTTCGACGTGCGCGTCGAGGACTCGCCGGAGGTCTACACCGACGCCGACGCGCTGGCTGCCACCGACCTCGTCCTGCAGTGCTACACGATGGGCACGGCCAGCAACGAGGCCGTCGCCGGGCTCCGCGCGGCGGTCGCGGCGGGCACGGGCTTCGCCGGCTGGCACGGCGGCATCGCCGACTCGTTCCGCAACACGAGCGACTACCTGCACCTCGTCGGCGGTTCGTTCGCCTGCCACCCGGCGCGCGACCCGCAGCACCTCAAGGGCGACCAGACCGACAACTACGTCGACTACACCGTCGAGATCGTGCCCGAGCAGGCCGAGCACCCGGTCGTGGCCGGCGTCGGCGACTTCGAGCTCACCTCGGAGCAGTACTGGGTGATCTCCGACGACTACATCGACGTGCTGGCCACCACGACCCAGAAGGCCCGTCCGGGCGACCCCTGGAACCGTCCGGTCGTCTCGCCGGCGATCTGGACCCGCGCCTGGGGCGAGGGGCGCGTGTTCGTGGCCACGCCGGGCCACAGCCTCGACGTCCTCGACCACCCGGCCGTCCGCACGGTCGTCGAGCGCGGCCTGCTGTGGTCGGCCCGTGGGTCCGGCCAGCCGTACGGGGTGGCGGGCTAGCCGGCCCGCCCGTCCGGGCCGGCCTCGAGCAGGTCCCGCAGCCGTTCCAGGTCGGCCTGGACGGTCGCGGCGTCGCGCTCGAGGTCGGCGTCGCTCAGCGCGCCCTGCCGCACGGTGAACAGCAGCTCGCTGCCCTCGGGGTGGGAGAGCACGCGGAACGGGTTCAGCGTCGCCGAGCCGTCCGGCAGCGTGACCTCGTGGTCGAGGACGCCGTAGGGGTTGGGCCCCACGAAGCGGACGCGCACGTCGCCCATCGGCGAGCCGACGAGCAGGGTCTCCCCGTCGCGACGGACCTCGCTCTGCGCGAGGCCGGAGGCCCAGCGCGGCAGGTGGTCCGGGTCGGCCGCGTACGCGAAGACCGCCGCGACCGGCCGGTGGACGACGACGCTGCAGTGCACGCTGCGCATCCGCGGATGATAGGCCGGTGGACGGCGTGCTGGGAACGGCTTTCCTGGCCGGCGCTGGGGTCGTCGCCGGCGTCACCGGCACCGCTGGCGGGGTCACCTCGCTCGTCGCGTACCCGGCCCTGCTCGCGGTCGGCGTGCCGCCGCTGGCGGCGAACGTGACGAGCTCGGTCGCCCTCGTCGGCAGCGGGGCGAGCTCGGCCCTGCGGGCCGGTCCGGACGTCGTCGGCCACGGCCCCACCCTGCGGCGCTGGCTGCCGCGCACGGTCCTGCTCTCGCTCGCCGGCGCCGTGCTGCTGGTGTCGACGCCCACGGCCCTGTTCGACCGGCTGGTGCCCTTCCTCGTCCTCGCCGGGGCGGTCGTGGTGCTGCTGCAGCCGCGGATCGCCGCCCGGCAGCGTGCCCGCGACCGCCCGCTGCCGCCGGCGGCCGTGAGCGCGGCCGGCGCCGGGGTCGCGCTCTACAACGGCTACTTCGGGGCGGGGTCCGGCATCCTGCTCGTCGCGCTGCTGTCCCTGACCGTCGAGCCGGTCCTGCACCGCGCCAACGGCCTCAAGAACGTCCTCCTGGTGGCCGGCGACGTGCTCCCGGCGGTGCTGTTCGCCGTCCTCGGGACGGTCGTGTGGCGGGCCGCGTGGCCGCTCGGGCTGGGCGCCCTGGTGGGCGGGCTCGTCGGCCCGTCGCTCGCGCGCCGGCTGCCCGAGGGCCTGCTGCGCGTCCTGGTCGGGGGCTGCGGGGTGGTGCTGGCGGTCTACCTGCTCGTACGCGGCTGAGGAACGGCGACCAGCAGGGTCGGCGTCCGGCGCAGCACGAGGGCCAGCACGCCGAGCACGACCACGAGCCCGGCGGCCAGCACGACGACGCTCGGCCAGCCGGCGGCGTTCCAGGCCTGGCCGCCCAGCGCGCCGAACACCGACGCGCCGACGTAGTAGGCGAAGAGGTAGAGCGAGGCGGCCTGGGCCGTGGCCAGCCCCGCGGCGTGGGCGCGGGCGGGCACCCAGCCGCTGGCCACGCCGTGCACGGCGAAGAAGCCGGCGATCACCAGCGCGAGGCCGACCACGAGCAGCGGCAGGGAGGCGGGGATCGTCAGCAGCACCCCGAGCAGCGCGACGACGCAGCCGATCGGCAGGACCGCGCGGCGCCCGTACCGGTCGGCGAGCCGGCCGGAGAGCGCCGAGCTCAACGACCCCACCGGGTAGACGCAGAACAACAGGCTCGCCGCGGCGAGGCCGAGGTGGAACGGGTCGAGCGCGAGGCGGAACCCGACGGTGTTCAGCAGCACGGTGAGCACGCCCATCGAGCACCCGCCGATGCCGAAGAGGGCGAGCAGCCCCCGGTCGGAGAGCGCCTGCCGAGCCGTGCCGAGCACCGCGTGCAGCCCCGCCGGCCGGGGCACGAACTGCCGCGACGCGGGCAGCAGCACGCGGACCACGACGGCGCAGACGAGCCCGAGCGCCGCCGCGCTCGCCAGGGCCCAGCGCCAGCCGAATGCGCCGGCGACGGCCCCGGTGAGCAACCGCCCGGCCATGCCGCCGATCGCCGTGCCCGCGACGTACAGGCCGACCGCCCGCGCCTGGCTGCCGGGGTGCAGCTCCTCGCGCAGGTACGCCGTGGCCACCGCCGGGAGGCCCGCGAGGGCGACCCCCTCGAGCAGCCGCAGGCCGACGAGCGCGGGCCAGGACGGGGCGAGCGCGCAGGCCAGGCCGACCAGCGAGGCCAGCAGCACCGAGGCGTGGATGAGCGGGGTGCGGCCGTAACGGTCGGACAGCGGCCCCACGACGAGCAGGGCCACGGCCAGGCCCAGGGTGGTCGCCGAGAGCGACCAGGCGCTCGCCCCGGCGCTGACGCCGAAGCGGGTGGCGAGGACCGGCAGCAGCGCCTGCGTGCTGTACAGCAGCGCGAAGGTCGCCACCCCGGCGGCGAAGAGCGCGACGACGACGCGCCGGTACGCGGGCGTGCCTGGCTGGACCCCTGTGCTCACCCGCCCGACTCTTCCGCGACGGATTCCATGCGTCCAATGTCCTTGTCACACTGTCTCCATGCGTGATGCGCATGGCCAGGGCTACGCTCTCGGACGTGCAGCTGCGCGACCTCGACTGGCTCGTCTCGATCGGCGACCACCAGCACGTGTCGGCGGCGGCCGACGCGCTCGGGGTGTCGCAGCCGACGCTGTCGCGGGCGCTGGCGCGCTGCGAGGCCGAGCTCGGGGCGCGGCTCTTCGACCGGGTGCCCGACGGCGTCCGCCCGACCCCCGCCGGGTCGCTCGTGCTCGACGGGGCTCGCGATCTCACGACCCGCTACGCGCGGCTGGTGGGGTCGCTGGCCCGGGTCGTCGACCCCGACACCGGGCTCGTGCGGCTCGCGTTCCTCGACTCGATGGCCACGTCGCTGGTGCCGTCGCTGCTGCGGGCGTTCCACGCCCACGCGCCCCAGGTGCGCGTCGAGCTGCGCCAGGAGCCGGGCCACGACATCGTGCGCGACTTCGAGCAGGGCGGCGTCGACCTCGCGATCGTCTCCGACCTGCCGCCCGGCCCTTACGGCTGGCACCTGCTGCAGGAGGAGCGCCTGGTCCTCGTGGTGCCCGCCACCCACCGCTGGTGCGGGCGCACCGCGGTCGACGTGGCCGAGCTGGGCGGCGAGGAGCTCATCACGACCCCGCCCGGCTTCGGCAGCCGGCGCCTCGTCGACGGGCTGCTGCGCGAGGCGGGCGTGGCACCCACGATCTCGTTCGAGAGCCAGGACCTGGCCACCATCGAGGGGCTCGTCGCCGCCGGTCTCGGTGTGGGGATCGTGCCGGAGGCGTTCGCCGGGCAGTCGGGAACGGTCGGGCTGCGGCTGGACGCGGCGGGCGCGCGGCGGCTGATCGGCCTCACCTGGCGCACGGACCGCGAGCTCGCACCGCCGGCGGAACGGTTCCGGGCGTTCGTGCTCAGGCAGGCAGCCGGTACACCGACACGTGCGACTCCGACTCGGCCGTGAAGGGTTCCCCGGACCAGCCGGCCCAGCGGTGCTCGAGCTCCAGGCCGGCCAGCCGGGCCATCAGGTCGAGCTCGGCGGGCCAGGCGTAGCGGTGCCGGCTGCGGAACAGCGCGGCCTGCGTGGTGCCGGCGTCCTCGGCGAAGCGGAAGTGGTGGGAGACCATCCGCTGGGTGACCACGTCGTAGGTGTCGAGACCGATGCGGTCGGCTCCCGTCTCGAAGATCGTCGCGTCCCGGCCGGGCGCGAGGCGGCGCAGGTCGGGTACCCCGAGCTCGACCACGAACCGGCCGCCGGGACGCAGGTGCGCGGCGGCGTTCGCGAAGCAGGCGACCTGCTCGTCCTGCTCCAGGAGGTTCGAGATCGTGTTGAAGACGAGGTAGACCAGCGCGAACGCGCCCGGCACCCGGACGCGGGCCATGTCCCCGACGACGACCGGGATCTCGTCCGGACCGGCCTTGGCGCGCAGCTGGTCGACCATCGGCTGCGAGAGCTCGATCCCGCTCACCGCCAGCCCGCGGGCGGCCAGCGGGACGGCCACGCGGCCGGTGCCGATCGCGAGCTCGAGGACCGGCCCGCCCTCGGCGAGCGCGACGAGCCGGTCGAGGGTGGGCCCGAGGACCTCGGGCGCGCTCATGCCGACGTTGTCGGCGTCGTACGCCTCGGCCGTCCGCGCGTCCCACACGTCCGAGCTGGTGCTGGGGCTGGTCACAGGACCGACCCTGCCACCCCTACTCCAGGCGGCCGACCGGTTTTTCGGGCAGCGTGCGATAGCTGGTGAAGACCGCGTCGTCCTCGCCGCGCAGGACGTAGGCGAGCGAGAGCGCGAGGGGGTCGGGCAGGCCGTCGCCCCGGGTCGTCCGCGGCCCCGGCCCGGCGACCACGGTCGGCGCCAGCGTCAGCAGCACCTCGTCGACGAGCCCGAGCGCGAGCAGCTCGCGGTGCAGGCCGGGGCCGCCCTCGCAGAGCAGCCGCGGGAGCCCCCGGCCGGCGAGGTCGTCGAGCACGGCGGCCAGGTCGACGGAGTCGGTCCCGCGCTGGAGCACCTCGACGCCGGCGTCGCGCAGGGCGTCGAGGCGTCCGGGCGGTGCCGTGGTCGTCGTGGCCACGACCACCGGGCCGCCCTCGCCGGTGGCCGGGGTGGCGATCTGCGGGTCAAGGTCGGCGCTGGCGCTGACGACGACGAGGGTGGGGAAGGGCGCCAGCCCCTCGCGGGCCCGCACGTCGCGCTGCCAGTCGGCGAGGTCGACGGCCCGGTAGCCCTCGGCCCGCGCGGTGCCTGCGGCCACGACGACCGCGTCGCACAGCGCGCGGTGCAGCGCGAAGTGGTGGGCGTCGCTGTCCGGGCTGATGCTGCCCGAGCTGCCGTCGGCGCCGGTGATCGAGCCGTCGACCGTCGAGACGAAGTTCGTCCGCAGCCAGGCGTGCGAGGGCGGGACGGGGAAGCGCAGGAGCTCGACCAGCTCGGCGGGGCCGAGCTCGCCGGCCGGGGTGCCGCGGCGGTCGTGGAGGAGGTGCACGCGGGCATCCTGGCACGGTGCATGATCAGCACGTGTCGAAGCACCGCGGCTCGAACGCCACCAAGTACGACAAGCAGACCGACGCACCCACCGAGGAGCAGCGCCCGCTGAGCGAGCTGCTCCGGCTGCCGGCGGGCGCGGTCGACCTGTCCAGCATCCCGACCGGCTCGACCCTCGGGTTCCCCGGCCGCGGCAAGGCCGATGCCGGGTCGGTCACCGCCGACCTGCGCCCCGAGCTCGACGAGCTGCAGGAACGGTTGTTCGCCACCGGGCGCTCGACGCCGGAGACGGCGCCCAAGGTCCTGCTCGTGCTGCAGGGCATGGACACCTCGGGCAAGGGCGGTGTCGTCCGGCACGCGATCGGGATGGTCGACCCGCAGGGCGTCGACATCACCTCGTTCAAGGCGCCGACGAAGACCGAGCTCGCCCACCCCTTCCTGTGGCGCATCGAGCGGGCGCTGCCGGGGCCCGGGACGATCGGCGTCTTCGACCGCTCGCACTACGAGGACGTGCTCATCGTCCGCGTGCGCAACCTCGTGCCCGAGGCCGAGTGGTCGGCGCGCTACGACGAGATCAACGACTGGGAGGCCCGGCTCGTCGACTCCGGGACGACCGTCGTCAAGTGCTTCCTGCACGTCTCGCACGAGGAGCAGAAGGAGCGCCTGCTGGCGCGGCTGGACGACCCCACCAAGCACTGGAAGTACAACCCGGGCGACGTCGACGAGCGCCAGCTGTGGCCGGCGTACACCGAGGCGTACGAGGCGGCGCTGGAACGCTGCAGCACGCAGCACGCGCCGTGGTTCGTCGTGCCGGCCGACCGCAAGTGGTACCGCAACTGGGCCGTCGCGCAGCTGCTCGTCGAGCACCTGCGCGCGCTCGACCTGCGCTGGCCGGCCGCCGACTACGACGTGAGCACGGAGCAGGCCCGGGTCACTTCCTCCTGAGCGGTTCGGGCTGGGCGGTTTGGGGCCCCGGGTGCACGGGGTAGGGGTACGGGGACGTACGCAGTCCTCGACCGACAAGGAACCCCATGGCAGAGCGCGACACCCTCATCCGTTCCATGCACGACCTCGGCGCAGCCGCCTGGTTCGGCGGCTCGCTCATGGGCGCCGTCGGCGTCAACGGCGCGGCGGACGCGGCGAAGGACCCGACCGAGCGGCTCCGGCTGTCGAGCATCGGCTGGGCGAAGTGGACCCCGTGGCAGGTCGCGGCGGTCGGCGTGCACGCCGTCGGCGGCATCGGCCTCCTCATCACCAACCGTCGCCGCTCGCGCCAGCAGCCGGGCGCGACGGCCAACAACGTGGTCAAGATCATCGTGACCGCGGCCGCCGCCGGCGTCACCGCCTACTCCGGCACCCTCGGCGCCAAGGTCCTCAAGCACGCCGACGAGGGCGCGGAGGGTTCCGTGACGCCGGGGAGCACCAGCAGCGCCGAGCTGGCCAGCGCGCAGCGCCAGCTCAAGGTCTGCCAGTACCTCATCCCGGCCCTCAGCGGCACGCTCATCGTCCTCGGGGCGATCCACGGCGAGCAGCAGCGCGGCGTCGCCGGTCTGCTGGACCTGAGCGGCGACGAGGTGCAGCACGGTCTGCGCCAGGCGGTGCGTAAGGTCCTCTGACGTGGACATCTTCGAACGCATCACCTACGCCCGCGACCAGGCTCTCGAGGCCGAGCGGACCGAGCGCAAGCGCCTCGCCGACGCCGACACGGCTGAGCTCCAGCAGGCCGCGTCGGTCCGCCTGGCCACCCGCCAGGCGGTCCGGGAGGCGTTGGACGACGTGCTCGACGAGAAGTCGGACCCGGAGGCGGAGCTGAGCGGCCCGGCCGCCGGCGCCCAGGGCTGAGCGCGCAGCACCCGGGCACGGCAGTGCCCCGGACCCCCTCAGGGGGCCGGGGCACTCGTGTCTGTGCCGCGCCTGCCGAGCGCTGCGCTCAGGCGCTGACGACCGAGAGGTGCCGGGCCGGGAGCTCCTCGAGCTCGTCGACGGCCTCGTCGTCGAAGGTGTCGTCGTACGGCGCGGGCTCGTAGGAGCCCTCGTCGAAGGCCGCGGCCTCGTAGGGGACCGGCGTGTCGACGTCCACGAGCTCCATGGCCGCCACGACGTAGCGCGTCAGCGCCACCTCGATGATCTCCGGCTCGCCGCCCATCGGCGCGGACACGGCGGTGGCGCCCGCCTCGAGCGCGGCCTCGGCCTCGGCGGTCCAGACCAGGCCGGGCGAGAGGTACCAGCTGCCGACGGCGACGTGGCGCCGCCCCTGCGCGCGCAGCGTGCGCACGGCCTCGGCCGTGCTCGGGCCCGACCCGGTCGCGTACGCGGTGACGCAGGGCAGTCGGTGGTGCGTGGCCCACTGACGCGCGCGGCGCGCGATGATCGCGTTGCTGCGGACGTCGACGCTGCCGGCGGCGGCGAAGACCAGGCCGTCGAGCTCGGCGACGTGGCGGGCGCGCAGCGCGTCGCGCAGCCGCCGGTCGACGACGGACAGCAGCTGGGCCTCGGGACCGATCGGTCGGGAGGCGCCGACGCGCACGCCCTCGTGGGCGGCGTTGAGCTCCGCGACGAGGCCGGGCACCTCCTCCTCGGTGCCGAAGGCGTCCGAGAGCAGCAGCGGGACGAGCACGACCTCCTCGACGCCGTCGGCGGCGAGCCGGCCCACGACGTCGTGCGCGGTCGGGCCGGTCACGTCCAGGTAGGCGGCGTGCACGTCGAGGTTGGGGCGCAGCGCGCGCAGCCCCTTGCTGATCTGCCGGCTGATCTCCGGCGTGCGGGGGTCGTGGCTGCCCGGTCCGAGCAGGACGAGCGTGGGAGCGGTCATGGGGTCACCAATCCTTCGGTACGCAGGCTCGTGGGGCCGGCCATGCCGGCGGCGAGGGTCCAGCCGTCCGTCTCGTCGACGAGGACGAACGAGCCGGTCCCGCGGTGCTCCTTGTAGGGGTCGACGGGCAGCGGCGCGGCCAGCGAGAGCCGGACGCGGCCGATGTCGTTGAGACCGAGCGACTCCGCCGGCACCCAGGTCGGGACCGACCCGGACTCGAAGTCGAGGTCGAGGACGCCCTCGACCCGCTTGACGATCGCCTTGGTGAGCGAGGTGCCGTGCTGCACGAGCACCCGGCTGCCGGGGGCGAGGGTCCGCTCCGCGAGCCAGCAGACGGTGCCGGCCAGGTCGCGGGTGGGAGCGGGCGGCGCCTCGACCGAGGCGAGCACGGCGCCCCGCGAGACGTCGAGGTCGCGGTCGAGCCGGAGGACGACCGATTGCCCGGCGACGGCGAGGTCGAGCGGCCCGTCGGGGGTGTCCACCGCCTCGACCTTCGCGTGACCGCCGCCCGGCAGCACGACGACCTCCTCACCGACCGTGATGCGCCCGGAGGCGACCTTGCCGGCGTAGCCGCGGTAGTCGCCGTCGACCGTGGGCGCCGAGGCGGCCCAGGGCGCGAGGCCGGCCGACTGCGGGCGGACGACGTTCTGGACGGGGAAGCGGAAGTCCTCGCCGACCTCGAGCGAGGTGTCGTCGACGCCCTCGAGGTAGCCGAGCACGGTCGGCCCGTCGTACCAGGCCATCCGCGACGAGCGGGTCACGATGTTGTCGCCCTCGAGCGCCGACACCGGGATGGCGTGGCTGTCGGCCACGCCGAGGCTGCGGGCCAGCAGGGCGAAGTCGGTCGCGATGGACGTGAAGACGTCCTCGGAGTAGTCGACGAGGTCGATCTTGTTGACCGCGAGGACGACGTGCGGGACGCGCAGCAGGGCGGCCACGGCCAGGTGGCGCCGGGTCTGCTCGACGACGCCCTTGCGCGCGTCGACGAGCAGCACGATCACGTGCGCCGTGGAGGCGCCGGTCACGGTGTTGCGCGTGTACTGCACGTGCCCCGGGCAGTCGGCCAGGACGAACTTGCGCCCCGCCGTCGCGAAGTAGCGGTAGGCGACGTCGATCGTGATGCCCTGCTCGCGCTCGGCGCGCAGGCCGTCGGTCAGCAGCGCCAGGTCGGCGTGGTCGAGCCCCTTGCGGCGGCTGGCCGTCTCGATCGAGTCGAGGGTGTCGGTGAGCACCGAGTTCGTGTCGAAGAGCAGCCGCCCGACCAGGGTCGACTTGCCGTCGTCCACCGAGCCCGCCGTGGCGAGCCGGAGCAGCGTACGGCGGCCCTGCAGCGCGGCCTCGCGCTCGGCCTGAAGAGTCGGCATCAGAAGTAGCCCTCCCGCTTGCGGTCTTCCATGGCGGCCTCGCTCAGCCGGTCGTCGGCGCGGGTGGCGCCGCGCTCGGTGAGCGAGCTCAGCCCGACCTCGGTGATCACGTCGGCGACGGTCGTCGCGTCGGACAGCACGGCGGCGGTGCACGACATGTCCCCGACGGTGCGGTAGCGCACCGAGCGGACGCTGGTCTCCTCGCCCTCCTTGACCGGCGTGACCGGCGTGATCGCCACCCACATCCCGTCGCGCAGGGCGACCTCGCGCTCGTGGGCGTAGTAGATCGACGGCAGCGCGATCTTCTCCGCCTCGATGTAGTCCCAGACGTCGAGCTCGGTCCAGTTCGACAGCGGGAAGACGCGGACGTGCTCGCCGGGCAGGTGCCGGCCGTTGTAGAGCGACCAGAGCTCGGGGCGCTGGTTGCGCGGGTCCCACTGGCCGAACTCGTCGCGCAGGCTGAAGATGCGCTCCTTGGCCCGGGCGCGCTCCTCGTCGCGGCGGCCGCCGCCGAAGACCGCGTCGTGCCGGCCCGCGGTGATGGCGTCGAGCAGCGGGACGGTCTGCAGCGGGTTGCGCTGGCCGTCGGGACGCTCGCGCAGGCGGCCGTCGTCGATGTAGTCCTGCACCGACGCGACCTTGACGTCGGCGCCGTAGAAGGCGCTCGCCTGGTCGCGGTAGGTCAGGACCTCGGGGAAGTTGTGGCCCGTGTCGACGTGCAGCAGCTCGAACGGCACCGGCGCCGGCCAGAAGGCCTTCGCCGCCAGGTGCAGCATGACGACCGAGTCCTTGCCGCCGGAGAAGAGCATCACCGGGCGGCGGAAGGTCGCCGCCACCTCGCGGAAGATGTGGATCGACTCCGACTCCAGGGCCTGGAGCTCGCTCAGCGGGCGCAGGGCCCGACCGGTGGTGGGGGTCACGCGGAGGTCCTCTCGAGGGGACGGGCGAGGATCTGGTGGAGCAGCGCGTACGCCCGGTCCACCGAGGTGCCGAGGTCGAGCGCGGCGGTGTCGAGCTCGAGCTCCGCCGTGGCGGGCTGCTCGTACGGGTCGTCGACGCCGGTCATGCCGCTGATCTCGCCGCGGCGGGCCCGGGCGTAGAGCCCCTTGACGTCGCGCTGCTCGGCGACCTCGAGCGAGGTCGACACGAACACCTCGCCGAAGGCCACGCCGTGCGCGGCGTGGTCGTCACGGACGGCCTGGCGGGCCTCGGCGTACGGCGCGATGACGGGCACGAGCACGACGGTGCCGTGGGAGGCGAGCAGGCGGGCGACCCAGCCGATGCGGCGCACGTTCACGTCGCGGTCGGCGCGGGTGAACCCGAGCCCGGCGGACAGGTGCGGGCGCACCTCGTCGCCGTCGAGCACCTCCACGTCGACGCCCTCGGCCCGCAGCCGCTCGGCGAGCGCGTGGGAGACGGTGGACTTGCCGGCGCTGGGGAGACCGGTGAACCACACAGTGCCACCCATCACAGGTGGATCCCGCACTCGGTCTTGCCCAGCCCGGCCCAGCGCCCGGCGCGTGCGTCGGAACCGGTGGCGCGCACGGTGCACGGCTCGCAGCCGATGGACGGGTAGCCGTCCTCGAGCAGCGGGTTGAGCATCAGCGAGTTCTCCTCGACGTAGGCCGTCACGTCCTCGTCCGTCCAGCGGGCGATGGGGGAGACCTTGACCAGGTGGCGGCGCGCGTCCCAGGCCACGACGGGGGTGTTCGCGCGGGCGGGGGAGTCGGCGCGGCGCACGCCCGAGGCCCAGGCCGCGTACGGTTCCAGCGCCCGGCCGAGCGGCGCGACCTTGCGCATGCCGCAGCACGCGTCCGGGTTGGTCCGGAACAGGTCCTTGCCGTACGCCGCGTCCTGCTCGGCGACGCTGAGCTCCGGGGTGACGCTGATGAGGTTGACGTCGTGGACGAGCTTGACGGCGTCACGCGTGCCGATCGTCTCGACGAAGTGGTAGCCGGTGTCGAGGAAGACCACGTCGATGCCGGGCGCCACGCGCTCGGCGAGGCTGATCATCACGGTGTCCGCCAGCGACGACGTGACGACGAGCTCGCGGCCGAACTGCTCGTGGGCCCACGCCATGATCTCGAGCGCCGTGGCGTCCTCGAGCTCGCGGCTGGCCTCCGCGGCCAGGTCGGACAGGTCGAGCATCGTGCTCATGCAACACCTCCGTGACCAGGGGCGACGAGCCCCTTGAACGTCACGGCGAACGCCCGGCGGCACGAGCGGCATTCCCAGCCGCCGCCCTCGAGCGGGAAGAGCGTCTCCTCCGAGCAGTACGGGCAGTAGTTGATCGACTGCCGCTCGGCGCGGGGGGCGTGCGGTACCGGGGTGGAGTCGCTCACACCAGCACCGACTCGTCCGCGCGCGCGACCCACTGCGCGAACCGCTCGCCCTCGTGGCGCTCGGCGGTGAAGGACTTCGCGAGGCGCTCGACGTAGTCGGGCAGCTCGGCCGCGGTGACCTTGTGGCCGCGCAGCTTGCGGCCGAACCCGGCGTCCATGCCGAGGCCGCCGCCCAGGTGGACCTGGAAGCCCTCGACCTGGTCGCCGGCGGGCCCGGGGACCAGCTGGCCCTTGAGCCCGATGTCGGCGGTCTGGATGCGGGCGCAGGAGTTGGGGCAGCCGTTCAGGTGCACGGTGATGGGCGACTCCATCGCCCCGAGGCGGCTGTCGAGCTCGTCGACGAGGCGCGCGGCCTGAGCCTTGGTCTCGACGATCGCCAGCTTGCAGAACTCGATGCCCGTGCACGCCATGACCGAGCGCCGCCAGGCGTCGGGGCGGGCGGACAGGTCCAGCGCCTCGGCGCCGGCGACGAGGGAGTCGACCTGGTCGGCCGCGACGTCGAGCACGAGGATCTTCTGCATCGGCGTCGTCCGCAGCCGCGACGAGCCGTGCGCCTCGGCGAGGTCGGCCAGGGCCACCAGGCGGGCGCCGTCGACCCGGCCGGCCTTCGCGGCCAGCCCGACGAAGAACGTGCCGTCCTTCTGCTCGTTGACGCCGACGTGGTCCCCGGGCCGCTCGGGCGTGGCGGGCGCCGGGCCGTCGAGCATGGGGCGGTGCAGGTACTCGTTCTCGAGCACCTCGCGGAACTTCTCCGGACCCCAGTCGGCGACGAGGAACTTGATGCGGGCGCGCGTGCGCAGGCGGCGGTAGCCGTAGTCGCGGAACACGCCGCACACGCCGGCCCACACCTCGGCGACCTCCTCGCGGGGAACCCAGGCGCCGAGGCGCTGCGCCAGCATCGGGTTCGTCGACAGGCCCCCGCCGACCCAGACGTCGAAGCCCGGCCCGTGCTCGGGGTGCTCGACGCCGACGAAGGCGATGTCGTTGATCTCCGGCACCACGTCCTGCAGCGGGTGGCCGGTGATCGCGGTCTTGAACTTGCGCGGCAGGTTCGCGTACTGCGGGTCGCCGATGAAGCGGTCGCGGATCTCGCGGATCGCGGGCGTCGGGTCGATGATCTCGTCGGCGGCGATGCCGGCCACCGGCGAGCCGAGGACGACGCGCGGGCAGTCGCCGCAGGCCTCGGTCGTGTCGAGGCCGACCGCCTCGAGGCGACGCCAGATCTCGGGGACGTCCTCGATGCGGATCCAGTGCAGCTGGACGTTCTGGCGGTCGGTGATGTCGGCGGTCCCGCGGGCGAAGTCCACCGAGATCTGGCCGATGACGCGCAGCTGCTCACTGGTCAGTGCGCCGCCGTCGATGCGGACGCGGAGCATGAAGTACTCGTCGTCGAGCTCGTGCGGCTCGAGCGTGGCGGTCTTGCCGCCGTCGATGCCGGGCTTGCGCTGGGTGTAGAGGCCGTACCAGCGGAACCGTCCGCGCAGGTCGCCCGGGTCGATCGAGGCGAAGCCGCCGTGGGCGTAGATGTTCTCGATGCGCGCCCGGACGTTGAGCGGGTTGTCGTCCTTCTTGGACTGCTCGTTCGGGTTCAGCGGCTCCCGGTAGCCGAGCGCCCACTGGCCCTCGCCGCGGGGCTTGCGCGGGCGGGGTGTACGCGTGACGGTCGGGGTGGGGTTCTCGCCGGTCATCGGTTCCTTCTTCACTGCAGCCCGCGGCGTCGCGCCGGACGTCGGGGAAGGGGGGTCGGGTGGTCGAGCGGGGCGTCAGTGCCCGGGCGTCATCCACGGCCGACACATCATCGAACCGGTGCGGCCGAGGTCCACGACCCGACGCCGGGTCAAGCCGGCAGGGACCAGCGGCTGGCTGGTCCCTCGGTCGGCACGCACCCTCACACGATCCGGCGCGCGCTGCCGTCGATCAAATCTGAATCTCAGATCTCGGGACGCGTGTCCGCACTCTGGACATCACGGTCCTCCTCGCGGTGGTCGATCCCGGTCAGCCGCGGCCAGACGTCGTCGGCGGCGGCGTTGAACGCGGCACCCACGAGCACGGCGAGGGACATCACGTACAGCCAGATCAGGACGGCGATCGGGGCGGAGAGCGGGCCGTAGATGGTGGTCGAGCCGGAGGAGGCGCCGAGCACGACGCGCAGCAGCACGCTGCCCAGCACCCAGATGAGCAGCGACAGCGCGGCGCCCGGCAGGCCGCTGCGCCACCGGCTGCGCAGCGGGATCGACCGGTTGTAGACGCCTGCCAGGAAGAGCCCGCCGACCAGCAGGACGACCGGCCAGTAGAGCGCGCCCAGGAACTCCAGGCGTGCGGGCAGCACGCGGTTGACTAGGGACGGTCCAGCGAGCACGAGCGGCACGAGGACCACGCTGATGACCATGAGGACGAGGTAGAAGACGAAGGACAGCAGCCGCTGTTGCACGAAGCCGCGCCGGCCGGCGAGCCCGTACATGATCGTGATGGTGTCGACGAAGACGTTGACCGCGCGGGAGCCCGACCACAGCGCGACCAGGAAGCCGATCGACACCACCGCCGCGCTGCCCTGGCTCAGCACGGTCTGCAGCGTCGGGGCGAGGATCCCGTCGACGACGTCGGTGGTGAGCACGCGGCCGGCGACGAGGAGCACCTGCTTCTGGAAGCTCGCCACCTCGCCGACGTCGAAGGCGCTCGCGACGAAGCCGATGAGGCCGGCGAGGCCGAAGATCAGCGGCGGCAGCGACAGGACGGTGAAGAAGGCGGCCTCCGCGGCGAGCCCCGTCACGCGGTAGCGGAAGCAGGCGACCAGCGTCTCCTTGGCCGCCTGCCACCCGCGGGTGCCGGTCAGGCGGGCGCGCCACGGGCGGGCGCGGGCCGTCGACCTCGGGCTCGCGCTCACGGGGTGAAGGCTAGTGCCGCCGACGTCGCGCGCCGCGCACCACGACGACGGCCGGCAGCGCGCCGACCAGGGCGAGGACGAGGACCGAGACCACCAGCCGCAGGCCGTACGCCCCCGGCAGCACGGTCGGGTTGGCGGGGCCGAGGTGCTGGGCCCAGAGCATCGGCGCGACGACGAGCACGAGCAGCCCGCACAGCAGGCCGGCGCCGAGCAGGACGGCCAGCGCCGCCGGGGGAAGCGCCCCGAGGACGCGGTGCGCGACCCACCGCAGGCCGACCAGGACCGGCGCGACCACCAGGTCGTGGAGCACGACCGCACCGAGCAGCCACACGACGAGCCACGCGTACGAGGCGGGCAGCACCGCGTCGGCCAGTGTCCACACCCCGTACAGCAGCACCGCCACGCCGACGCCGCCGAGGACCAGCCGCGCCCGCCTCATACCGCCTCGACCGACGTCAGCCACTTGGTCTGCCGCACCCCGGGCCGGGCGGGGGCGATCAGGCGGGCCGGGAAGCCGTGGTCCAGGTCGAGGTCCTCGCCGTTCAGCCGCAGCGCGACCAGCGTGCGGTCGTCCTGCGCGAACTCCCGCCCCATGTCGCTGGTGCGGTAGACGCCCTGCGGCTCGAGGCTGGTGCACCGCACCGGGGCCCCGCGGTCGCCGTCGACGAGGGCGAGCAGGTCCCGGACCCGGACGCCGGCCCAGTCGGCCGACGTGCTCCAGCCCTCGACGCACGCGATCGGCAGGGTGACGGACGTCTGCGGCAGCGCGAGCAGCTCGTCGCGACCCAGGCGTACGGTCCGCGCCCCGGTGACGGTGAGCCGCCAGCCGGGGTCGGTCGCCAGCGCCTCGACGCCGGCCGCCGCCGCCGTCCGGTTGACCGCGAGCGACTGCGGACCCTGGCGCGGCTCGCGCGGCGCGAAGAGGTTGGTCCCCGACAGCCAGGCGACGCTCTGGCCGGCGGTGACGACGGTGAGCCCGGCCGTGGCGGCGCCGACCGTCACGAAGAAGCCGCGGCGGCTGGTGCGGTCGGGGTCGGTGCTCACAGGCCCTCGTCGGGGGCTCCGCGGCGCCAGTGCCGCGCGATGGTCGGCAGCTGGACGGCGACGTGCAGCGCGACGGACCCGATGGCGACCCACGCCAGCGCGTGGTGCACGTCGCGGAACGCGAACCACGGCGCCCACGGGTACCACTGGTAGGTGTTCAGCAGGCCCATCCCGACCTGCAGCAGGGCGGACGCCACGAGGACGGCCACCGAGAGCCGCTCGAGCAGCTGCCGCACCGAGGAGAAGGGCGGGAAGGCGAAGAGCTTGGGGTAGACGGTCCAGAGCTTGGCCAGCAGCAGCGGGATGCAGGCGATCCCGGTGACGACGTGCAGCCCCTGCGTGAACCGGTAGAGCCCCGCCGGCCGGGTCGGGAACCTCATCCAGGGGTACGGGTCCTGCAGGAAGTGGCTGTACATCCCCGTGGCGAAGCACACGACGAAACCGACGCCGAGCAGCCGGCCGAGCACCACCGCCGTCCGTGCCGAGCGCGCCGGCGTCGCGAGCGACTCCTGGAGCCGTTCCGCCTGCTCCTCCAGCACCTGCGTGTCGAGCCTGCCGAGCCTCGTCGCCATCCGCTCCCGCCCCTACCAGCCGGTGTCCAGCAACGAGTTCACCATGGCCGCCCAGCCCGCGGTCAGCACCAGCGCCAGCGCCGACGTCCAGCGGCGCCGCACCAGGGCGAGGCCGGCGTACGCGACGGCCCCGAACGGCAGCCAGATCCGCTCGGTCTCGGCCTTGGACATCCCCGAGACGTCGGCCGCCAGGGCCGCCGCCGTCCCGGCCGTCGCGAGAAGTGCGACGACGGTGCCCTGCGTCCAGCCGTCGCGTCGGGTGCGGAGCAGGACGCCGACGCCGCGCACCACCCCGTACGCGAGCAGGGGGGACCAGGCGACGAGCCAGGCGGCCAGGTTGGCCCACACGAAGTAGGAGTACGGCCGGTCCGACGCCGTCTGCTGGTAGTAGCGCACCCGCAGCCGGGCCAGCCCGACGAACCAGTCGAAGCCCAGCGCGACGTGCGCGGCCGCGACCAGCGCGACGCCGGCCGCGCTCACCAGCCAGGAGCGGAGCACCGCCCGTAGGCCGACGCGGTGCGCGCCGACCGCGACCGCGGCCAGCACCACGAGCCCGAAGAGCACGAGGCCGTAGTTCAGGAAGACCGCCGCGCCGAGCAGGACCCCGCCGGCCAGGCTCGAGCCGAGGCGCCCACGTCCGGCGTCGGGGCTCGCGCCGCGGCAGGCGAGGGCGAGCCCGGCCACCGCGACGCCGGTGAACAGGCCGTCGGCGGAGACGGCCATCCAGACCGCGCCGGGCATCAGCGCGGCGAAGGGCACCACCCGGCGGGCGGCGTCGGGCGCGCCCAGCTCGCGCAGCGCGACCGGGAGCCCGACGGCCGCGGCCGAGGAGACGAGGACGCAGAGCAGCCCGGCCCAGAAGCCGCCGGGCAGGCCGACCGCGGCCAGCGCCCAGAAGACCAGCGTGGCCAGCGGCGGGTGGGCGGCCACGTGCGTGGTCCAGGCGTTGTCGCCGGTCACGTCGCCGCCGAAGGCGATGAAGTGCGTGAACGTGCGCAGGAACTCCGCCGGCGAGGTGATGCGGGGGAGGTCGTGCAGGTACTCGTTGGGGTTGGTCAGCACGCTCGTCCAACCCTTGACGAACCCGTCGATCATCACGAGCGAACCCATCCAGGCCAGGGCGAGCAGCCAGCCGGCGGCGAGCAGGCGGCGCCAGGGGAGCAGGGCGGCGTGGCGCTGCAGGAGCAGCCCCAGGGCGAGGCAGAGCACCGTGAGCGGAGTACCGACGCCGACGTGCGGGTGCCAGAAGGCGAGCAGCGGCGGGTAGGGCAGCACGATCGGCAGCCCTCGGGCGTTGAGGTCCTGCCCGACGAGCATCGACACGCGGACCAGCACCAGCGCGGCGACGACGGTGACGACCGCCGGGAGGGCTCGCCGGACCACCGACCCCGTCCGCGCCACGCCGTCAGCCTATATTCGGTCGCGGGCGACCGATCTCGGTCGTCCGCGCGGACCAGACCCCCGGAGGCCCGACATCCTTGGCGACCCCGCACCTGCGGCCGGCGCGGCGAACGTGACCGTGGTCCTCCCGTGCCTCGACGAGGCCCTCGCCCTGCCGGGCGTGCTGGCGCGCGTCCCCGAGGGCTGGCAGGCCCTGGTCGTGGACAACGGCTCCACCGACGGCAGCGCCGCGCTGGCCGCACGCCTCGGCGCCCGGGTGGTGCACGAGGGGCGCCGCGGGTACGGCGCGCCGGTGCACACCGGCATCGAGGCGGCCACCACCGAGGTGGTCGCCGTGATCGACTGCGACGGTTCCCTGGACCCGGCCGAGCTCGTCGGGCCGGCGGCGACGATCGCGCGCGGCGAGGCCGACCTCGTCGTCGGGCGCCGCCGGGTCGTCGAGCCGCGGTCGTGGCCGTGGCACGCACGCGCCGGGAACGCGGTGCTCGCCGCCCTGATCCGCTCCTCGACCGGGGTCGCGGTGCACGACATCGCGCCCGTACGGGTGGCCCAGCGCCAGGCGCTGCTCGACCTCGGGGTCGAGGACCGACGGTTCGGCTACCCGCTGGAGACCGTGCTCGCCGCCGCGCAGGCCGGCTGGCGGGTGGTCGAGGTCGACGTCACCTACCGGCGCCGCACCCTCGGCGGGCGTTCGAAGGTCAGCGGCTCGGTGCGCGGGACCCTGCGGGTCCTGCAGGACTTCACCCGCGTCCTGCTGCGCCGCCGCGGCCGGCGGACGGCTCCGCCCCACCACTCGCGCGCTCATCCGAACGGTGCTCATCCAGACCGTGCGACGACTCCGAACCCCCTCACGTGACGCCCCCGCCCGAAGCCCTGCCCACGGTGACCTTCGTCGTCCTGGCCAAGGCCCCCGTGCCCGGCCGGGTGAAGACCCGGTTGACGAGCGGCTACTCCGCGCACGAGGCCGCCGCGCTCGCCGGGGCCGCCCTGCTCGACACGCTCGACGGGGTCCGCGCGGCCGGGGTCCGCCTGGACGCGGGAGGCGCCGCGGGGGAGACCGGGACGCCCGGGCTCGTCTGCGCCCTGACCGGCGACCTCGCCCTCGCCGCGGCGCCGGCGGCGCTGGCCGACGGGCTGTCGACGTTCCGGGTGGTGGCCCAGCGCGGCGAGGGCCTCGGCGAGCGGATCGCGCACGCCCACCTCGACGCCGCCGGGCCCGCCGGCGCCACGGTGCAGGTCGGCATGGACACCCCGCAGGCCGACCCGGCGGTGCTGGCCGCCGCCGCCGCGCGGGTCGTGGCACCCGACGGGCCGGACGCGGTGATCGGGCCGGCCGCCGACGGCGGCTGGTGGCTGCTGGCCCTGCGCCGTGCCGTCGACGCCCGCCTGGTGGCCGCCGTCCCGATGTCGACGCCGCAGACCGGACGCCTGACGCGCGCCGCCCTCGAGGCGGCCGGCCTGCTCGTGGAGACCGCACCCGTGCTCTCCGACGTCGACGTGCCGGCCGACGTCGACCGCGTCGCGGCCGCCTGCCCGGGCAGCCGCTTCGCCGCGCTCGCCGACGTGCTCGGCGTGCGGCCGGCGGTGGCCTCGTGACCCAGCCGGAGGCGTTCTTCGAGCCGGGCTTCGCCGAGGGCCGCGCCCAGCTGCACACCGCCGAGGGCGACGTGTGGGAGCTCCCGCTCCCGCGGTGGGCCGCCGACGCGGGTCCCGGCGACCAGCGGCTGCTCTCCCGCTGCCGGGGGACCACGCTCGACGTCGGCTGCGGCCCGGGCCGGATGACCGCGGCGCTGTCGGGCCGCGGCGTCCGCGCCCTCGGCGTCGACGTGTCCCCGTCCGCGGTCGCCATGGCCCGCTCGCGCGGGGCCGTCGCGCTCAACCGCGACGTCTTCTCCCTCGACCGCGGGGCCCAGCGCTGGCGCCACGTCCTGCTCGTCGACGGCAACGTGGGGATCGGCGGCGACCCCGTACGGCTGCTGTGGCTGTGCCGCCGGCTGCTCGTCCCGGGCGGGACGGTCCTGGTCGACCTGGCCCCGCCCGGCCACGGCCTGCGCGTGACGACCGCGCGCCTTGTCGGCGCGGGCGCGCCCGGGGCCTGGTTCGCCTGGGCGGTGCTCGGCCTCGACGCCCTGGCCGTGGTCGCCGCGGCTGCCGGGCTACGCGTCGCGGAGACCTGGCTGGTCGAGGACGAGAACCGCTGGCAGGCCGAGCTGGTGCACGCCGACTCCTGGCCGGCGCCGGTCGCGGGGGCAGCGGCATGAGGGTGCTGGTCACCGGCGGCGCCGGGTTCATCGGGCGCCGGGTGGTGCTGCGCCTGCAGGAGCTCGGCCACGAGCCGGTCGTCCTCGACCGTGCGCTCGACGCGGCCGACGACGTCACCGACCTCCCGCGCGTCCGGGAGGTCATGGACGGCTGCGACGCCGTCGCTCATCTGGCGGCCAAGGTCGGGCTCGGCCTCGACATCGACGACATCGACGACTACGTCCGCACCAACGACGTCGGCACCGCCGTCGTGCTCCGGGCGGCGGCGAACCTCGGCGTCGGCCCGGTCGCGTACGCGTCGTCGATGGTCGTCTACGGCGAGGGCGCGTACGCCTGCCCGGTGCACGGCCCCACCAGCCCGCCGCCGCGCGCGGTCGCCGACCTCGAGGCCGGACGGTTCGACCCGCTCTGCCCGCGCTGCGGCGCCGACCTCGTTCCCGGGCTCGTTCCCGAGGACGCGGCCATGGACCCCCGGAACGTCTACGCCGCGACCAAGGCGCAGGGCGAGTACCTCGCTGCCGCGTGGGCCCGCGAGACCGGCGGCTCGGTCGCGGCGCTGCGGTTCCACAACGTCTACGGGCCCGGCATGCCGCGCAACACCCCGTACGCCGGCGTCGCCTCGCTGTTCGCGAGCGCGATCGCGCGCGGGGAGGCGCCGCGGGTGTTCGAGGACGGTGGCCAGCGACGCAACTTCGTCCACGTCGACGACGTGGCCGCCGCGGTGGTCACCGCGCTGGAGGCGGCGTCGGCGGGCGGGCTCGCGCCGGGTGTCACCCCGCTCAACATCGGCTCGCCCGACGTCACCACCGTCGGCCGCATGGCGGAGGTCCTCAGCGAGGAGCTGCACGGGCCGGCCCCGGTCGTCACGGGCCAGTTCCGCCTCGGCGACGTCCGCCACATCACCGCCGACTGCTCGGCGGCGGAGCGCGTCCTGGGCTGGCGGGCCGTCCGCCCGCTGTCGAGCATCGCGGAGCTGGCCACGGGCTGAACCGCTCAGGCCTCGCCCCGGGCGTCGGCGAGCCCGGCACCGGCGAGCACGAACGACAGTCCCCGGGACCCCCGGGTGAGCAGCACCGCCAGCGGTGACAGCAGGCCCGGGACGGTGAGGACCAGGGCGAGGACCTGGGACGGACCTTCGGGGTCGACCACCTCGACCAGCGCGATCGCGGCGGCCCACGCCGGGCCGACCCAGCCGAGCAGGAGCCGGCGCCCCGGCCCGGGCTCGACGGACCAGGTCGGCCGCAGCCACACGAGCCGCTGGCCGACGGAGGCCCCCGAGCCCGTCAGCCGTCAGCGACGCGGTAGGCGCAGTCGTAGAGCCCCCACAGCGCGGTGCCCTTGGTGGACTCGATCGCCAGCGAGGCGAGCAGCCCGAGCGCGGTCGTCATGACCAGCGAGCGGCCGCCGAACCGGCGCACCAGCAGGCCGAACGGCACGAACAGCGCCACGTTGAACACGACCTGGAGGGTGACGGTGCTGGTGAGCGTCCCCACGACGCCGAGACCGGCCGTCTCGCGGGCGATGTCGCGCAGGAACTGGAACGGCACCAGCTGGATCCGGGCACCGCCCGACGGCCCGCAGTTGGCCTGGCCGCCGGGCAACGGCAGGAACGTGTACGCCACCAGCGCGACCGCGTACACGCAGACGGCGGACACCGCCAGCACGCGGCGCGGGCTCAGCCGTCCGTAGCGGCGGTACTGGACGACGAGCACCGGCACGAGGAGGACGGCGAAGAGGGCGAGGCCCCCGACCAGCGCCACACGCAGGGGCAGGTCGAACTGGCTCACGCGCTCATGATGGGGGACCTGGTGCGCCGGACGTTACGGTGGCGCCGTGGCGAGCCTGGTGATCGGAGCGGTCTTCGGCGTGCTCTACGTCGTCAGCCGCAACCGCGACCGGCGCCTGCTGCGCAACGGGGTCTTCCTCGTCGCCGCCGCGTGGTTCGTGCTGGTCGGCGCCGTCTCCCTGCTCGCCGAGGTGGTCCCCGGGTTCGCCGTGCTGGTCGTCGTCCTCGTGGCGCTCGCCCCCGCCGCCGTCCTGGTGCTGGCCGTCTTCGCGATCGTCAACGGGGTCACGGTGATCCGGGCGGAGGGGCTCTCACCCGGGACGTCGCTGTCGCTCGCGGCCGGCGTCGCCCTCCTCCTCCTGCCGGTGGCCGGGGTCGCGCTCTTCCTCACGCGCAACCCGCTCGGCATCGGGGCCGCGGCCCTGCTGTTCCTGCTGAGCGGCTACGCCGGGGTGGTCTTCGTCGTGTTCCTCGTCTACTCGGTCGTCTACGGCCGCGTGCAGCAGCATGGCGTACGGCCGGCCGCCCTGGTGGTGCTCGGCTCGCGGATCATCGACGGCCGGGTGCCGCCCCTGCTGGCCAGCCGGCTCGACCGGGCGCTGGCCATCTACCGCCGCGAGGCGGCCAGCGGCACGGCGCCGCTGCTCATCCCCTCCGGCGGCAAGGGCGACGACGAGACCCGTGCGGAGGGCGCGGCCATGGCCGACTACCTGCTCGCGCGCGGCGTGCCGCCCGAGGACGTCCGTCCCGAGACCGAGTCGCGCACGACCCGCGAGAACCTCGTGCTGTCCGCCCGCGTCCAGCAGGCCGCGGGCCGCGACGGGCCGGCCCTCGCGGTGACGAACAACTACCACGTCCTGCGGGCCGCGATCCTGGCCCGGCAGATCGGGACCGACACCCAGGTGGTCGGGGCGCCGACGGCGCGCTACTACGTGCCGAGCGCCTTCCTGCGCGAGTTCGTGGCCGTCGTCGTCGAGCACAAGCGGCTCCACCTGCTCCTCGTCGTGCCGTTCGTCGCCCTCACGGTGCTGGGCATGCTGGCCCTCTACTTCCTGCCCTGAGGCCCCGGCGGCGCCCACCCGCATAGGCGGCGTAAGTTCCTGCTCGGACCCGGGAGCGGTACCGGGTCCGAGGAAGGAGCGACCCCGTGAGCGCGTCCACCACCAGCCGGCCCGGCCGCGTACCCCTGACCGGTGACCAGCGCAGCGCGTTCCTCGCCGCCTTCCTCGGCTGGACGATGGACGCCTTCGACTACTTCATCGTGGTCCTCGTCTACGCCGACATCGCGAAGGAGTTCGGCGTCTCGCTGACGCGGATGGCGTTCCTGACCACGGTCACGCTGCTGATGCGCCCGGTCGGTGCCCTGGTCTTCGGCCTGTGGGCCGACCGCGTGGGCCGGCGCATCCCGCTGATCGTCGACGTCTGCTTCTACAGCGCGGTCGGCTTCGCGTGCGCCTTCGCCCCGAACTTCACCGTCCTGCTCGTGCTGCGCCTGCTGTACGGCATCGGCATGGGCGGCGAGTGGGGGCTGGGGGCGGCGCTGGCGATGGAGAAGATCCCCGCGCAGCGCCGCGGCTTCTTCTCCGGGCTGCTGCAGGAGGGCTACTCGACCGGCTACCTGCTCGCGGCGGCGGTCTACCTGGTGCTGCACCAGGCGTTCGGGCTGGGCTGGCGCTACCTGTTCGCCTTCTCGGTCCTGCCCGCGCTGATCAGCCTCATCGTGCGCAGCCGCGTCAAGGAGTCCGAGGTCTGGGAGGCCGCCAAGGAGCGCAAGACCTCCACGCAGGTGTCCGCCGTGAAGGTGTTCACCAACCCGACGGTCGTGCGGCGGTTCGTCTTCCTGATCCTGCTGATGACCGCCTTCAACTGGATGAGCCACGGCACCCAGGACGTCTACCCGACGTTCCTCAAGGCCACCGACAACGGCGGCGCCGGGCTCTCCGCCGACACCGCGCTGATCATCGCGATCGTCTACAACATCGGCGCGATCGTCGGCGGGCTCGTCTTCGGCGGCCTCTCCGAACGCTTCGGCCGCCGCCGGATCATCGTCTTCTGCGCGGTCCTCGGCCTGCCCGTGATCCCGATCTTCGCCTACTCGCACACCGCGGGCATGCTCGCGCTCGGCTCGTTCGTCATGCAGCTCTTCGTGCAGGGCGCCTGGGGCGTCATCCCCGCGCACCTCACCGAGCTGTCGCCCGACGAGATCCGCGGCTTCTACCCCGGCGTCACCTACCAGCTCGGCAACTGCCTCGCCGCCTTCAACCTGCCGATCCAGGAGGCCGTCGCCTCCACCCACGGCTACCCCTTCGCCCTGGCGGTCACGATCGTCCCGGTGCTGGTCGCCGTCGCCGTCCTCACCGCCCTCGGCCCCGAGAACCGCGGCGTACGGTTCGGCTCGCAGGAGAGCTCCGGGGTGCTGCAGCCCAGCTCCCGCTGAGGCGCTCGAGGCGTTCCCGCGGGAACGCCTTTTCAACGGTCGCGGGCTCCGCGACCTCGTCGGAACTGTCAGACCCCGTCCGTAGCGTCCTGCCCAGGTGCAGGACCGACGAGTGGGGGGCTCGACGATGGACGAGGTCAGGGGCACGGGTCACGAGGGGCTGACGCCGCAGCAGGTCGAGCGGGCGGCCGAACGGGCCGAGGCCGACGCGCTCGCCGGCCGCATCTGCGCCGCCGCCGCGCTGGCGGCGCAGAGCGAGGCGCAGCTGCTCGACCTGGTGGGGGAGTTCGACGCGAGCGGGGCCGTCCGGTACTGGACCGACGTGAAGTCGGTCGCGCACTGGCTGGGCTGGGCGTGCTCGATGACGCCGGGCGTCGCACGGGAGCACGTGCGGGTCGCCCGGGCCCTGCGCCGGATGCCGACCGTGCGCGCCGCCTTCGCCGAGGGTCGCCTCTCCTACTCCAAGGTGCGCGAGCTGACGCGCGTGGTCGACCAGGTCGACGACGCCCAGCTCTGCGTGCTCGCCCTGACCGCGACCGCGTCGCAGCTGGCGAGGACCGTGGCCGGGTTCCGCGCGGCGCAGAGCCTGCGCATGCGGCAGGAGGACAAGCGGGCGGTGTCCTGGCGCACACGCGAGGACGGCATGGTCGAGCTGCGCGGCCTGCTGCCCGCGGAAGAGGGCGCACTGCTCGTCGCCGCCCTCGAGGCAGCGCGGGAGCGACTCCGTGCGCCTGAGCCTGCGCGTGAGACCGCGCCTGAGACCACGGCTGCGAGTGCGGCCGAGGGCTCAACCGAGCGGAGCCAGGCGGACACCACGCCCAGGCCGCGCAACGCGGACGCGCTCCTCGACGTGGCCCGGCTGTACCTCGACGCCGCACCGGAGGACCGTTCGGGTGAGGATCGCACCCTGGTCGTGGTCCACGTCGCCGCCGAGCAGCTCGCCGAGGACGTTCCCGCGGGAACGTCCGTGGACCCGACCTGCCACGTCGAGGGCGTCGGACGGGTGGAGCCCGAGACCGCCCGGCGACTCGCCTGCCACTCGACCTTGCTCGGCGCGGTCGTCGACCGTCACGGGCAGGTGCTGGCCCTCGGTCGTACGCGCCGGCTCGTCTCGAAGGCGCAGCGCCGCGCGCTGATGATCCGTGACCAGGGGATGTGCCAGTTCCCGGGCTGCCACCAGACGCGTCACCTCGACGCCCACCACCGGGTCGCGTGGGCGGCTGGCGGCCGGACGGACCTCGACAACCTCGTCCTGCTCTGCGGGCGCCACCACACCTGCGTGCACGAGGGCGGCCTGCGGCTGCGTCCCCACCTCGGTGCCCGGGGCTTCGACGTGGTGACGCCGGAGGGCACCCGCCTGCCGACGTGGTGGGACGCCGACCAGCTCGCCTACCAGCTGCGCGAGGAGGTGGCGCAGTCGCGGGCCGCCCACGCCGCGACGCTCGCCGCCGTCGACGGGTTCGCGCACCCGGCCGCCCGCCGGGTACGGCCGGGCTGGACGGGGGAGCGCTTCGACCTCCACGAGTGCGTCGACGCGCTGTTCCGGATGGGGCCCGCTCAGGCGGCCGTCCTGGCCGCCTGAGCCTCAGGCGACGCCGCGTTGACTGCCCTTGGCGCGCCGGTCGCGGCCCGTCCGCCCAGCGGCGACGACCTGCGCCCAGAGCTCGCGGGTCTGCGCGAGCAGCTCGGCCTCGGGCACGTCGTGCGTCGCGCTCGCCCCGTGGCCGCACCAGCCGTCGAGGACGCGCATGCCGCAGACCTGGCAGCCGCCGTGCCAGGACACGAGCACCCGGTGCCAGCTGCGCGTGAGCGGGGCGACGTCGGCGAGGTTGGCGTACGTGAAGACCGCGACGGTCGGCGTGCCCACCGCGGCCGCCATGTGGCGTGGGCCCGAGTCGTTGCCGATCATCAGCGAGGCGCGGGCGAGCAGGCCCACGAGGCCGGCCAGGTCGAGCCCGCCGACGACGGTCTCCACGTCGCCGCCGTGGCCCTCGGCCACCAGCGCCACCCGGTCGGCCTCGCCGGGCCCGCCGACCACGACGACCCGGGCGCCCTCGTCGGAGAGCGCGCGGGCGACGCGGCCGAGCCGCTCCTCGGGGTAGCAGCGCCGTGCGTCGGTCGCCCCCGGGTGCACGACGACGAGCGGCCGGTCGTCGGGGGCCACGACCGACTCCGAGGAGGCGAGGTCGGCCGAGGTGACGGCCAGCCGGGGTTCCAGGCGCGTCCCCCACGCCCCGGCAGCCGCGACGACCTCGAGCCAGCGGACGGTGTCGTGCTGAAAGCTCGTGTACGGGACCCAGCGGTCCGGTTTCGGCGCCTCCGGCGTCGCCGCGCCGACGCTGACGCGCGCACCCAGGCGCAGCAGCAACGGGTTGGAGTTGCCCCCGCCGCCGTGCAACTGGACCGACAGGTCGTAGCCGTACGCGCGCTGCTCGGCGCACCAGGCCTCGACCTCCTCGGGGCCGGCGTCGGGCACGTCCGACTTGACCCGCACCCCGTTCACGAGGGGGATCGGCACCACCCGGTCGACCGGCCCGGGTCGCCCGTCCAGGAGGGCGGCGTGGTGGGCCGCGCCGAGCAGGGTGATCTCCGCCTGCGGATAGGCCCGGTGCAGGGCGTCGAGGGCGGGTTCGGAGACGACGTAGTCGCCCAGGCCGTTCGCCCGCAGCACCGCGATCCGACGGACGTCCGGGACGAGCCCGGCCGGTTCGGCGGGCAGGTCGAGGGCGGGACCGGCGGTGGTCGGTCCGGCGACGTCGGAGGCGGGCGTGGAGGACGGCACGAGGAGTTGCTTACCCCGGCCGCGCGGCCCGCACCGCGTCGGACCACGCGCCGGACCACCCACCGCAGGCGTACGGGCGGGCTCCTGCCGTAACGAGGGCCGCGACCGTACCGATGGGCCTCGTGTGCCACGCCCATCGACTCGTCCGCGCGCACTGCTCCTCGCCACCGCCGGCGCCGTGGTGGTGCCGCTCCTCCTCCTGACGGGATGCAGCCCCGCCCAGGTCGAGGAGCCGGCGCCGCCCGCGCCCGCCGGTGGTTCGACGGCCGCGCCCGGGCTGACCCGCCAGCAGACGATCGCGCTCGGCCGCGACCGGACGTTCCGCGTCGAGGCGACGACGTGCACGGGTGACGAGACCGGCAGCGGGTTCGTCGTCGGACGGCGGTTGGTGGTGACCGCCGCGAACGTCGTCGCGGGGGCTCAGACCGTGTCCGTGCGGGGGATGCGCAGCGGCTCGCTCGGCACCGTGATCGGCATCGACCACGAGCGCGACGTGGCGCTCATCAGGACGAAGCGCGACGTGGGCACCGGCGACCCGCTGACCTTCGCCGAGCACGAGCCCCAGCCGGGGGACGACATCGTCGCGGTCGGCTACCCCGGCGGGCGGCCGCAGACGCCGACGAGCGGCACGGTGAGCCGCCTCCACCAGTCGGTCGACGTCGAGGGCCGCCGGCTCCTCGACCTCGTGCAGTTCGACGCGGACGCCAGCCCCGGCACCAGCGGCGGGCCGCTGCTCGACCTGCACGGCGCGGTCGTCGGCCTCACCGAGGGCCAGGACGACAGCGGTGCGGACCTCAGCTTCGCGGTCTCGAGCCGGACGGCCCGACCGCTGGTGGCGGCCTGGGCCGCCTCACCCTCCGAGGTCGACCCGACCCGGTGCCGGCAGAAGGCGAGCACCGTGGACGACCGCAGCGGCAGCGCCGACGGGCCGGGCATCGCGTACGCGATCGGTCAGTACTACGACAACACCAACGCGGCCGTGAAGGCCCGCGACGCCGACCCCGACGAGAGCCTGAGCCACTACTACGCCGGCTACGACATGCTCAGCGGGCGCCTGCGCAAGCACCTCGGATCGTTCGACGACTTTCGCGACGACCGGCTGGACGTGCACTACTCGCGCATCCGGGTGCTGAAGGTCAGCCAGGTCGACGAGGTGACCGACACCGCGGAGGTGACGTTCCGCCGGCTGCAGCCGGCGAAGGGCGGCGACTGCACGGCGTTCCACTACCGCGTGCAGATGCGGGTGGCGTCAGGGCGCTGGACGCTCGACGACCGGACGACCTTCAAGGACAACGGGCGCGACTGCTGAACTGGCACCGCCCAACCGGCTCAGGGCCAGCAGGACGCCCACCGCGCTGATCGCCAGGCCGACGAGCCCGAGCAGGGTCACCGGCTCGCCGAACATCACGAAGACCCACAGCATCGTCGTGGGCGGCGTCAGGTAGAGCAGCGTGCTCACCGCCGTCGCGCCGCGGGTGCGGGTCAGGTAGACGTACAGCCCGTAGCCGCCGAGGCTCGTCAGCACGATCAGCCAGACCACCGCGAACCAGAAGCCGCCGTCCCGCGGCGGTCGCGCCTGGCCGGCCACGGCGGCTGCGGCCATGAGGGCGACCGCGGTGACGACGGCCTGCATGGTCACACTCTGCAGCAGCGTCTCCGGGGGTCGCAGCCGCCGGGTGAGGACGGTCCCCGCGGCGAGGCAGAGCATCCCGGCGGTGGGGAAGAGGTACGCCAGGCCGGGGGCGGAGGCGGCCGCGATGTCGCCGCTGACCACGACGACGACGCCCGCCAGCCCGATCACCATGCCGATCCAGGTGGTGATCGTCGAACGTTCTCCGAGGAACCGTCCGGCCACGGTCGCGACGAGCAGGGGCTGCAGCGCCGCGATGAGCGCGGCGGTCCCGCCGTGCACCCCGCGCGAGACGCCCTCGAAGACCAGGAACAGGTAGGCCACCTGGCACAGGACCGCGAGCAGGCCCTGCCGGGCCCACGCCCGCCAGCCGCGCAGCGACACCCGCTTGACGAGGGCGACGACCAGCAGCGCGGCGGCCAGGAGCACGAACCGCCACCCGAGCAGGGCCAGCGGCGTCCCGCCGGCACGGACCCCGAGCTCGGCGCCCACGAAGCCCGAGCTCCACGTCACCACCAGCGCGACGGCGGCCAGGGCTGAGCTCGAGGGGCGTACGCGGGTCACGGGTGGTTGTCTACCCCACCGCACCGGTCCTCGCCCTGCGTGACCACGGCAGGATGACCCCATGAGCGAGGGCGACGGGCGGCGGGCGCCGCAGGAGCTGTGGATCACCGGGGACCCGGAGGCCGACCACCTGCTGAGCACCAGCGGCAACGCGCTGCTCGTCGGGATGACGCTCGACCAGCAGGTGCCGATGGAGAAGGCGTTCAGCGGGCCGTACGTCATCGCCACCCGGATGGGCGGGACGTTCGACGTGCCGGCGATCGCCGCGCTCGACGTGGACGACTTCGTCGCGGTCTGCGCCGAGAAGCCGGCCGTGCACCGCTTCCCGGGCTCGATGGGCAAGCGGGTGCACGAGGTCGCCCGCCGGCTCGTCGAGGAGTTCGACGGCGACGCCGTGAACCTGTGGTCCTCGGCGCCCGACGGAGCCGCGCTCAAGCGGGCCGTCGCGGGGCTGCCGGGGTTCGCCGACCAGAAGGCGTCGATCATGGTCGCGCTGCTCGGCAAGCGCTGGGGCGTCCGGCCCGACGGCTGGCGCGAGGCTGCCGGGCCGTACGGGAACGAGGGCGAGTTCCGCTCGGTGGCCGACGTGGTGGACGCGGAGTCGCTGCAGAAGGTCCGGGCCTTCAAGAAGCAGGCGAAGGCCGCGGCGAAGGCGGGCTAGGCGCGCTGCAGCGACTCGTCCGCCTGCTCCTCGACGGCAGCGGGGACGCGCTGCGCGGCGAGGTGGCGGTGCACCTGCCAGGCGGCGCCGATCGCCACGGCGCTGATGAGCACGTGCAGCCCGACGAACCCCTCGCCGTGGCCGCCGCTGAGGGCGAGCCCGGCGACGAGCGGCCCGAGCGCGGAGACGCCGGTCTGCAGCCCCGTGAACAGCCCGAGCGTGGCGCCGAGGTGACCCTGCGGGGCGAGGCTCGCGACGAGCGGGTTGAGCACCGGGCCGTACATCGTCTCGCCGAGGGCGAAGACGCCGAACGTCCCGACGAGCACGACGGCGGCGAGCGCCGGGAACGACGCCACGACGCCGAGGGCGACCCAGCAGGCCAGCCAGATCGCGCCGACGGCCATGAGCAGCGGCGCGGCCGGGCGGTGAGCCGTCCAGCGCACGACCGCGAGCTGCAGGGCGATCAGCACGAAGCAGTTCACCGCGGCGGCGAGCCCGACGGTCCGGGCGGGGACGTCGAGGACGGTGAGCGCGTACGCGGGCAGGCCCGTGTCGAACTGGGCGTAGAAGGCCAGCGCGAGGGCGACGGTGAGCACCGCGGTCCAGCGCAGGGCCGGGGCGCGCAGCACCAGGCGCATCGCTGCACCCGCCTCGCCGCGCCCGCGAGCGAGCCCGGCGGAACCCGCCGCCTGCGTCCGCTCGCGCGGCAGGACAGCCATCATCCCGGCGGAGACCAGGTAGCCGACGGCTGCGGCGACGAACCCGACGTCCAGGCCGTCCGGGGCGGCGAGGTCGACGAGGTAGCCGGCGACGAAGGCGCCGACGCCCATGCCGAGCGCCTGCCCGGCGGCGAGCCAGGCGAACATGGTGCGCCGGTCAGCGCCCTCGCTCGCACCGAGCAGCAGGACCGACTGCGCCGGTCCGGCCGCGGCCATGGCGAAGCCGAAGGCGGTCATGCCGAGGACGTACGCGGTCGGGGTGTCGGCCAGCACCAGCGAGCCGACCGCCAGCGCGGCGGCGAGCTTGGCGACGACGGCGACCAGCGCCGGCGCGAAGCGGTCAGCCAGGCGGCCGCCGACCGGGCCGGCCACCAGCGCGGCGACGGAGAACAGGCTGGCGCCGATCGCCGCCACCGCCCCGCCCCAGCCGCGCGTCTCCGCGGCGTACGCGTACTGGTACGGCAGCACCGTGCCCCAGCCGAGCATCGCCACCGTCGAGGCGCCGATGACCCACCGGCTGCCCCGTCCCACGTCCTGCACGTCCTGCTCCTCGTCCTCGTACCCGAGGTTTCGCAACGAAGGCTTCGATGTCGAAATTCCCGGGTTGGAGAACGTACCTGCTCACCCCAACCGGTCGCGGACGCGTGCCACGCGCTCGAGGACCGTCTTGCGAGCCGCGTGCGCGCGCTCGTACGCCTCCACCCGGTCGAGGGTGGCGGCGTCGTCGACGTGGCCGACGGCCTTGACCGCCTCCTTGGCGTCGAGGTCGGCGAAACCCTCGATCCCGGGGTCGTCGTGCTCGCGCGCGTGCCGCCCGGCCCGCTCGGCCGCGTCGGTGTTGGGCACGAACTGCTCGCCGTGGGCGCTGCCCTCCGCCTTGCGAGCGTTCGTCGCCTTCTTCTCCGCGTCGCTCAGCTCGTCCCAGGCCTCCTTGGGCAGGTAGCGCTTCGACGCCCCGCCCTTCTCGTCGGGCGAGCCGGTCCGGGCGTCACCGCTGCCGTCGGAGGTCTGCCAGTCCTCCTTCGACCACTGCGACAGGTGCTGCTGGGTCTCGTCCTTCTCGCCGAGGTAGCCGCCGCCCTCACGCTCGTACGCGGCCTTGAGCAGCTGCGCCTTGCGCGCGCTCCACTGCCCGGGCTTGCCACCCTTGTCGCCGGCCTGGACCTCGTCCTTGAGCCGCGCGCGCAGGTCGGGGTCGGTGTACTTGTCGTCCCAGCTCTTCGGGTGGTTGGCCGCCATGGCCGCACGCTAGGCGAGCGCGGCCCTCAGTTGATGCGCGAAACCGCGAACACCTCGGCCAGGTGCCCCTCGGGCAGGCCGGCGCGCTCGGCGTTGGCGGCGTTCCACCCGCGGAGCATCCCCTCCAGGCCGTCGCCGAGGTGCGCGGTCTGCGAGGCGTGGGCCTGCAGCGCCGCGACCTTGCGGTCGAACCGGTCGGTGATGTCGACGGTGTGCGGGCTGTCGGGGTGGGCCATCAGCCACAGCTCGACGACCTTCCACGGCTCGAGGCCCTCCTCGAGCACCAGCTCCGGCCACGCGAACCGGTTCTCCGAGGCGGGGTAGACGGCCCGGACGGTGGCCTCGCCGGCGGCCAGGTGGTCGGGGTGCGACGCCTGCAGGCGCTGGAGCATCCGGACCGGCGACTGGCACAGCACCCGCTGCGGGCGGACGTCGCGCAGCACCCGGACGATCTCGCGCTGCAGGTCCCAGGTGGGCTCCAGCCAGCCGTCGTTGAACCCGTCGAGGAAGCGCACGTCGGTGACGCCGACCGCGGCGGAGGCGGCACGCTGCTCCCGCTCGCGCAGCAGCGGCATCTCGTCACGGGGCGTGTCGTCGAACCCGCCCTGGTCGCCGCGGGTGCAGAGCAGCAGGGTCACCTCGATGCCCGCCGCGACCCAGCCCGCGACGGTCCCGGCCGCACCGAAGTCGGCATCGTCGGGGTGCGCGGCGACCACGAGGGCCCGCTCCACCTCGGCGTCGGGCAGGGGCTCCGCCCAGCCGAAGGGGCTGCCGCCGGTGGTCTGCTGCGGCGGTCGGGTCCCGCCCTGCTCGGTCACGCGCACAGGTTACGGTCCCGGCGCACCCCGCTCGGGCTTGCGAGACGGGGATCAGGTCTGCGAGACGGGGCTGACCACGAGCTCGTCGATGCGGACGTGCGCGGGGGAGTCGAGCACGAAGAGCACGGTGCGGGCCACGTCGTCGGGCGTCAGCATCACCGCGCGGGCCGCCTCGTCGGGCACCTGCGGTCGGAAGCCGAGGAAGTCGGTGTCCACGTCGCCCGGGCACAGGTGGCAGGCACGCACGCCGTGGCGGGCCTCCTGCGCGTTGAGGGTCTGGCAGACCATGGTCAGCGCCGTCTTGCTCGAGGAGTAGGCGACGCCGGCGCCGGGGGAGAAGCGCCAGCCCGAGTACGACGACACGACGACCACCTGGCCGCCGGAGGCCCGCAGGTCGGGCAGCGCCGCGTCGACCACGGCGACGACCCCCGTGAGGTTGGTCGTGACGACGTCGGAGAAGCCCGCGAGGTCCTGGTCGGCCCACGCCCGCCGCGGCTGGTTCAGCCCGGCGGCCAGCACGAGGTCGTCGACCCGGCCCCAGCGCTCGCGCACGAGCGCCGCCGCACCGGGCACCGCGCCCGCGTCGGCCACGTCGAGCGGCACGACGAGCGTCTCGCCCCCGGCGTCGCGGCCCGCCTCGGCGGCGAGCGACGCGGTCTCCTCCAGCGCCTCGCGGCGGCGGCCGGACAGCGCGACCCGGCGCCCGGTCCGGGCGGCGGCGACGGCGGCCGCCCGTCCCATGCCGCTGCCGGCCCCGGTGACCCAGACGACGCGGCCGCTCACGCGCGCGCCTGCTCGTACGCGCGCTGCGGCAGCTGGGTCGCGAGCTTGCCGCCGCTGACGTCGAGCAGCGTGCCCGTCACGTAGCGCGCGGCGTCGCTGGCCAGGAACAGCACGGCGTCGGCCACCTCCTGCGGGTCGCCCCACCGACGCAGCGTCAGGGTGTCGAGCAGGCGCTCCTGCGCCGCTTCCGGCATGTCGGCGAAGCCGTTCATGGCCGTCGGGACCATGCCCGGCGCGTAGCAGTTCACGGTCACGTCCCACGGCCCGAGCTCGCCGGCCAGAGCGCGGGTCAGCTGGACGACGGCGGACTTGGTGGCGGCGTACGCGCCGGCGCCGATCGCGGGGACGATCGCGGCGAACGACGCCGCGTTGACGATGCGGCCCGAGCGCTGCGCCTTCATGGGCCCGGCGACGGCGCGGCACATCTTGAACGTGCCGCCCACGTTGACCGCGAAGCAGCGGTCCCAGTCCTCGTCGGACAGGTCCTCGATGCGGCCCTCGAGGATGACGCCGGCGTTGTTGACGAGCACGTCGACGCGGCCGAAGCGCTCCACCACCTCCTGGACCAGGGCCGTGGTGCCGGGCCCGTCGGTGACGTCGCAGGGCATCGACGCCCCGTCCACCCCGGCGGCGGCGCGCGCCTCGTCGAGCCAGGCCAGGGAGTCGGCCGCCAGGTCCACGCCCACGACCACGGCGCGCTCGCGCACGAACGTCTCCGCGATCACCCGTCCGATGCCGCGCCCCGCGCCCGTGACGACCACGACGCGCCCGCTCAGGTCCAGCTCCACCCTCGGCTCCTTCGCTCGAGGCGGTCGCCGTTTGTTCAGGACCGCCGCGCCCATCGTGGCAGGGAGGAGGTGACCGCCACTGCGGTGAGGGGGGCCGGGAGCGTCCGGGCCATCTGCGCCATCGCGCTCAGGGTGCCCGCCGGGTCGGTGCGGTCCGACAGGTACGCGCGCTGCCGGGCGGCCGGCAGGGCGAAGAAGGCGGCGAAGAAGCGCTCGACGCCGTCCGGCGGCAGCCGCAGCAGCGTGGTGAGCCCGGTGGCCCGCAGCCGCTGCACCTGACGGGCCCGCGGCGACCAGAGCACCGACCAGACGTCGCGGCCGGAGGCGACGGCCTGGGCGAGGTCCTCGGCGACGCGCAGCGCGAGGGCGACGCTGTAGCCGGTCGCGGGGTGCATGAGCCCGGCCCGTGCGCCGAGAGCGACCGGCCGGTTGCCGTCGCGCCGACGCCCGGGCGGTGGGACGTCCGGGTCGGGCTCGACGCTGAAGCGCACCCGTTCGACGCGCTCGTCGCCGCGCAGGACGACGCCCCGGGCGGCCAGGCGGCGCTCAAGGCGCCGGCGGAGCTCGTCGAGCCCGAGCGCGGGGCGGCCCACGAGGCAGGTCTCCTCCAGCAGCGTCGTGCGGTCGTCGAGCGGGACGGCGTAGAGGAAAGACGGGGGAGCGCCGGGTTCCGTGTCGCCCGGCTCGCGCCAGTCGTCGCGCCAGTCCATGAACCACGGCCCCCCGGCCGGCGCGGCCCGGCCGGTCTCCACGACGACGCCGTACGCGGTCTGCGCCGCCCGGCCCTCCTGCGGGCGGGAGCCGCGGGCGTCGAGCACGAGGTCGGCCTCGAGCACGGTGCCGTCGGCCAGGCCGACGCGGTGGGCGTCGGCGTCGACCACGGTGCCCGGCACCACCGCGACGCCCTCGAGGTCGAGCGCGTCCTGCAGCGCGGGTGTGTCCAGGACGACGTAGGTCCGGTCCACGCGGTGCTCGCCGCCGGCCCAGGCACGCGGGCCCGGCGTCCGGGTGGCCACGACGGCGTCGGGCAGCCAGCCGGGCAGCTCGTCGGCCCACGCCGCGTACGTCGGCGTCCAGCGGCGTGCGGGGTGCGGGTCGACCGCGACGACGTCGACCCCGGTGGCCGCCAGCCGGTGCGCGGCGGCCCGGCCCGCGGGACCGAGGCCGAGCACGACGACCGGCCTGCGGGTGGTCGCCACGGGCCGAGTGTGCCAGCCGTCGTCCGGAGGGCGTGCTGAGCGGGTGCATGCGTAGGCCCTCAGGGGTGCAACCGCTTGAAGGTGCGCGACCTGGGTCGGGAGGCATACTTTCTCGTCCCATGAGCACGCGAAGCACGGAGCCCGGGTCCGCCGACCGACCCACGATCGTCTACGACTCCTTCGCCGGCCGCTTCAGCGACAGCCCCCGCGCGCTCCACCGCTGGCTGCGGGAGAAGGTGCCGGCGCACCACGTCTGGCTGGCCGACCCGGCGCACGCCGACTCCTTCCCCGCCGACGTGACGACGGTCCCGTACGCCTCCGCGGAGGCGGTGGAGGCGTTGGAGCAGGCCGACCTCGTGCTGGCCAACACCCACCTCGAGATCGAGTGGCGCAAGCGCGCCGGCGCGACGTACCTCCAGCTGTGGCACGGCACGCCGCTCAAGACGGTGCACCGCGACGTGCGCTGGGCGCCGCCCGGGCGGCTGGACTGGCTCGACCTGGACATCGCGCGCTGGGACCACCTGCTGTCGCCGAGCCCGGCGAGCACGCCGCGGCTGCGCAGCGCGTTCCGCTGGGAGGGGGACGTGCTCGAGCTGGGCTACCCGCGCAACGACGTGCTCCAGCCGCCGCGCGTGGACGAGGTCCGGGCCCGCACCCGCTCGCTGCTCGGGCTGGCCGACGACGAGACGGTCGTGCTCTACGCGCCCACGTTCCGCGACCGGTTCTTCGCCGACCCGTCCGCGCCGCCCCTGGAGCTGTCGCTCGACCTCCCGAAGCTGGCCGCCGACCTCGGGCCCGGCGTCCGCCTGCTCACCCGCGTCCACTACTTCATGACCGAGAGGCTGGCCCCGTTCGACGTCCCCGGCGTCGTCGACGTGTCGCGTCACCCCGACATCGCCGAGCTCTACGCCGCGGCCGACGTCCTCGTCACCGACTACTCGTCGTCGATGTTCGACTTCGCCGTGACCGGCAAGCCGCTGGTGTTCTACGCCTACGACCTGCCGACCTACCGCGACGTGGACCGCGGCTTCTACTTCGACCTCGAGCCGGTGGCGCCCGGGCCGGTGGTGGCCACGCAGGAGTCGCTGACCGCGGCCCTGCGGGACCTGCCCGGGGTCCGCGCCCGCTTCGCGAAGCGCTACGCGACGTTCCGCACGACGTACTGCGTCCTCGACGACGGTCACGCCACCCGGCGCGTGGGCCGCTTCGTGCGGGAGCGGCTGCTCGCGGGGCACGCGACCCGCTGAGCTCTGCCGGAGGGTTCTGTCGGAGGGCTCGCCTAGGTTGTCGGCGTGGCGGGCGGCGGGAGCACGGTGGGGCTGGGCGACGTCCTGTCCCTGCTGCGCCGTGACGCCGCCTTCGACCCCGGCACCCGGCGGCGCGGGCAGGAGTACGCCTCGACCGGCCGCGTCTCGCACGTCAACCACGAGTGGGACGGCGGCTCGCTCTTCGCGTCCGGGCTCGTGAACGGCACGGTGCCCTACCGCGCCTCGATCGTCGCCGAGCGCGCCGGGCCCGGCCGGGTCGAGCTCCGCACCACGTGCACCTGCCCGGTCGCCTTCGACTGCAAGCACGTCTTCGCCCTCGTCTGCGCGCTGTCGGACTCCCTCGGGCAGAGCCGGCGGCCCGACTGGCGGGCGGTGCTCGACGACGTCCTCGACGAGGTCGCGCCCCGCGCAGCGGAGCAGACCCCGGCCGTCCCCCTCGGCGTGGAGCTGGTGCTGCCCAAGCCGCCGGCGCGCAGCCGCTGGGGCCCCGCCGAGGCGGCGCTGCGGCTGTGGGTGCGCCCGGTGCGCCGCGGGACCAACGGGCGCTGGGTCCGCCGGGGGGCCGAGTGGTCCCGCATCGGCACCGACCCGTACGCGCCCGCCTGGAGCCGCGCGCCCGAGCCGCCGCAGGCGCACCCCGACGACCTGCAGGCGCTGGCCGAGCTCAAGTCCGCGCTCCTCGGGCACCGCGGCTACCTCGGCGCGAGCTCCGACGCCCTCGACCTGCACGGCGCGGGCCCCGGGCTGTGGCGCGCCCTGGGCCGGGTGGTCGAGCGGGGGATGCCGCTCGTCGCGTCCGAGCCGGAGGCCGAGGTCGCCCTGGCCGAGGACCAGGCGACGGTGATGTTCGACGTGCGCCGCGACGACGGCGAGGTGGTGGTCAGCGCCGGGCTCGCGCTCGACGGGGTGGCGTACGGCTCGGCCGACGTCGCGACGATCGGCGAGCCTCCGCACGGGGCCGTGCTCCGTCGACGCGACCCCTCGGGCGCCACGCGGCTCGTGCTCGCGCCGCTCGCCGCCCCGGTTCCCACGTCCGTCCGGACCTGGATCGACTCGGGCACGGACCTGCGGGTCGACGCACCGGCCGCGCCCGAGCTGCTCGGGGAGTACCTGCCGGCGCTCGCGTCGTCGGTCACCGTGACGTCGCGCGACGGTTCCGTGGACATCCCGGGGCCGGCGGTGGTGACCCTGCGCGGGGAGGCGACCTGGGCCGACGACGGCCAGGTCGAGCTGGTGTGGCGCTGGCTCTACCGCCGCGGCGAGCAGGTGCAGCAGTTCCCGGTGGACGAGCGGCCGGACGCCGTGCGCGGCTGGCGCGACCGGGCGGCCGAGGCGGCGCTGGTCGAGCGCGTGCGGGGCGACGAGGAGCTCGACACCCTCCTCGGCCTGGGCCTGCGCGGGCCCGGCACCCTCACGCCCCGGCTGCGGCTGCGCGACGTCGAGGCCATGCGCTTCGCGCAGCAGCACCTGCCGCGGCTGCAGGCCCACCCCGACGTCGAGGTCGTCACCAACGGCGCGCCGCCGCAGTTCCGCGAGGTGACCGGCGTGCCGCAGGTGCAGTTCCACCCGCGCGGCGCGGCCGAGCGCAAGGACCACACCGATTGGCTCGACCTGGAGGTGCTCGTCTCCGTCGAGGACGACGAGCTCGGCACGGTGTGGCTCGGGCTGCCGACGGTGCTGAAGGCGCTCGCGACCGGCCAGACCGTGGTGATGCTCCGGCCCGGCGCGTACGTGAACCTGGACCGCCCCGAGCTCGACCGGCTCGCCCGCCTGGTCGAGGAGGCGCGGGCCTTCGCCGACCGGCGCTCGCCGCTGCGGCGCAAGCAGGACGAGGCCGCCGCCCGGGTCGACGACGAGGACGACGTCGTCCGGATCAACCGGCAGGCCCACGGGCTGCTGGCCGAGGTCGAGGAGATCGGGGCGACGCAGGGCCAGCTCGCCGAGTGGGCAGCCGCCTCGGGGGCGCTGCGCCGGCTCGTCGAGAGCGGCGCCGACCTGCCCACGGAACCGCTGCCCGCCGGGCTGCGGGCGACGCTGCGGCCCTACCAGCACGAGGGCTACCAGTGGCTGAGCTTCCTGCGGCGCCAGGGGCTGGGCGGCGTGCTCGCCGACGACATGGGCCTGGGCAAGACGGTGCAGACGCTCGCCATGATCGCCCGCGCCCGCGAGGAACCGGCGGCGCAGGACGGCGAGGCCGAGCGGACCCCGTTCCTCGTCGTCGTGCCGTCCAGCGTCGTGGCGACCTGGCAGTCGGAGGCGGAACGGTTCACGCCCGGCCTGCGCCTCGAGGCGGTGACGAGCAGCGCGGCCCGGCGGGGACGTTCGGTCGCCGAGCTCGTGGCAGGGGTTCCGCGAGCGCCAGCGAGTGGAACCCAGCGGGGGGTGTGGGGGGTCGTCCCCCCTCAGGACACAGCGCCGGACGTGGTCGTCACCACCTACACGCTGCTGCGCCTGGAGGCCGACGCGTACGCCGCCGTGCGCTGGGCGGGGCTGGTGCTGGACGAGGCGCAGGCGGTCAAGAACCACCGCAGCAAGACCTGGGCGGCGCTGCGCGACGTCGACGCCGGCTGCCGCTTCGCGATCACCGGCACGCCGCTGGAGAACAACCTCATGGAGCTGTGGTCGATCCTCTCGCTCACCGCGCCGGGGATCTTCCCGTACGCGGAGGCGTTCCGGACCACGGTGGCCCAGCCCATCGAGCAGCACGCCGACCCCGACGCCCTCCCGGCGCTGCTGCGCCGGATCCGGCCGGTCGTCCTGCGCCGCACCAAGGACCTGGTCGCGGCCGACCTGCCGCCCAAGCAGGTGCAGCTGGTCGAGGTGACGCTGTCCCCGCAGCACCGCCGGATCTACGACACCCACCTGGCGCGGGAGCGGCAGCGCCTGCTCAAGCTGCTCGACGACCCCGACGGGCTGGAGCAGAACCGCATCACCATCCTCGCCTCGCTGACCCGCCTGCGGCAGCTCGCGCTCGACCCGGCCCTGGTCGACCCGGTGCACGAGGGCACGGGCTCGGCCAAGGTGGACGAGCTCGTTGCGCGGCTGACCGAGCTGGCGGCCGAGGGGCACCGGGCGCTGGTGTTCAGCCAGTTCACCCGGTTCCTCGGCCGGGTGCGGGCGCGGCTCGACGAGCAGGGCATCGCGTACGCGTACCTCGACGGGAGCACGACCCGGCGGGCCGAGGTCGTCGACGCCTTCCGGCGGGGGAGCGCGCCGGTGTTCCTGATCAGCCTCAAGGCGGGCGGTACGGGGCTCAACCTCGTCGAGGCCGACTACGTCTTCGTCCTCGACCCCTGGTGGAACCCGGCCGTCGAGGCGCAGGCCGTCGACCGGACGCACCGCATCGGCCAGACGCGGCCGGTCATGGTCTACCGGCTCGTGTCCGCCGACACCGTCGAGCAGAAGGTGGTCGCGCTGTCGGCGCGCAAGGCCGAGCTGTTCGCCAGCGTCCTCGACGGCGAGGTCGAGCTCGGCGCGGCCCTCACCGCCGGCGACCTCGCGGCGCTGGTCGGCTGAGGGAGGGCCGGTCGCTCAGCCCGCGTCGAGGACGTCGCGCCAGGAGTGGCTCGGCGTCCAGCCGAACAGCGCGCGCATCTTGGTGCAGTCGAAGGCGGAGCGGTGGTCGTCGTGGTCGGGCGCCACGCGGTCGTAGCCGGCGTAGTGCTCGGCCATCAGCTCGCGCAGCCCGCGCACCGCGCGGGTGTCGGCCGCCGCGATGAGGCAGACCTCGTGGCCGGTGCTGGTGCCCTCGAGCGCCGCGCGGTAGGCGGTGCCGACGTCGCGCGCGTCGATGTAGCTCCAGAAGTTCGCGCTGCTCAGGCTCGGGTCCGCCCACTCGTCCCGGAACCGTGCGTAGCCGTCGGGGTCGATCACGTTGTTGATGCGCAGCCCGACCCAGGCCGTCGAGGGGCTGGCCAGCGCGACCGAGTCGGCGACGACCTCGCTGATGTACTTGCTCAGCGCGTACGCGTTCGGCGAGGGGCGGCGCTCGGACTCGTCGAAGGGGATCCGGTCGGGCACGACGCCGTCGGTGAGCAGGCCGGTGGCCATCTCGCTGGAGGCGTAGACGACCCGGGCGACCCCGAGGTCGCCGGCGGCCTGCAGCACGTTGTGCGCGCTGAGCACGTTGTTGTCGAACACCCCGACCCGCGCGTGGCCGCTGGGAGAGGGGTTGGCCGCCAGGTGCGCGACGCCGTCGGGCCGGAACTGCGCGAGCGCGTCGTACACCTGCCCGGCGTCGGTCAGGTCCACGGCGCAGAACTCACCGGGCAGGTCGTGCTGCGGCGCGGGCGCGAGGTCGACGTTCACGACCTCGTGGCCCGCCTCCGCCAGGTCGCGCACCACCCAGCGCCCTGCTCGTCCGTTGCCTCCGGTCACGACGACTCTCATGATCACGGAGCCTGGCACACCGAGGGGCGTGCGTGGTGCGGCGACCGCGCTGTGCGCAACCTGTGCGTGTCCGGAGCCGCCCGGGCACCCGTCGGGCCTGGCCTCGCGTTGCCGGGATGGAACCTGAACGGGCAGGTCCGGGCGGCGAAGGAGTGAGCGGTCGATGGGCCTGATCAGCTGGGAGTTCCCCGTCCTGGTCGGGGTGGTGGCGCTGCTCGTCCTCGCCGGTCTCGTGGTGCTCTGGCCGCGGCTGTCGCGCACGGGCGTGCTGACCGTCCTCGGGCGCACGGGCGGGATCCTGCTCGTCAACGTGCTGGTGGTGCTCCTGGCCGGCGTGCTGCTGAACCGGCAGTTCCTCTTCTACGCCAGCTGGACCGACCTGGCGAACAGCTTCGGAGGTGCCCCGAAGGCGGCCAGCATCACCAAGGGCGGCGACGCCGGCGGCGCTGCGGCGGCGCGGCTGACCGACCGCGCGGGCCGCTCGATCACGGTCGCGCCGCCCCGGAAGCTGCCGGCGCTCCCGGGCTCCGGCTCCCGCTTCACGTACACGGTCAAGGGCCGGGCGAGCGGGATCACGAGCACCGTGGTCGTCCGACTCCCGCCCGGCTACGACCCGGCCTCGGCGCGGCGCTACCCGGTGCTGGAGACGTTCCAGGGCTACCCTGGCCAGCCCACCCAGTGGCTCGACGTCCTCCACCTCGGGCAGGCCGTCGACCAGGCGTCCGCGGCGGGCAAGCTCGTCGCGCCGATCATCGTGTCGCCGCAGACCGAGGTGCCCGTCGGCGTGGACTCCGAGTGCGTCGACGGCGGCGGGAACAACCCCAAGGTCGAGACGTGGCTGACCACCGACGTGCCGAACTGGGTGGTGGACCACTTCGCCGTCCGCACCGACCGCCAGTCGTGGGCGACGATCGGGCTGTCCGCGGGCGGCTGGTGCGCGGCCATGGCCGCGATGCGGCACCCCGGGACCTACTCCGCGGCGGTGGTCATGGCGGGCTACTTCACGCCGTGGTTCGGCCCGTACTACCGCCCCTTCGAGCCGCGGACCCCGCTCGGGCGCGCGTACGACCTGCTCACGCTCGCGCACCGGAACCCGCCGCCGATCGCGATGTGGCTGGAGACCTCGCACGCCGACCGCGACTCCTACCCGACGTCGGCCCGGTTCCTGCGCGACGTCCGGCGCCCCACGGCGGTCAACGCCACCGTCCTGCAGGACGCGGGGCACCGGATGAGCGTCTGGGTCCAGCTGCTGCCGGGCGCGCTCACCTGGCTGGGGACCACCGTGCCGGGGTTCCAGCCGGCCGGCTAGCCGTCCTCGGGTTGGTGGTCCTGGTCGTCGCTCGCTGAGCGAGGTCGACCTGCTCCGTCCGGCCCGGCACCACGAGGAAGAGGCACCCTCGGACTTGTCCGAAGGTGCCTCTTGCTGGTGGGCGATACTGGGATCGAACCAGTGACCTCTTCCGTGTCAGGGAAGCGCGCTACCGCTGCGCCAATCGCCCGAGGTGGAGACGGGATTTGAACCCGTGTACACGGATTTGCAGTCCGTTGCCTCGCCTCTCGGCCACTCCACCAGGGGGAACTACTTCTCCCCAACGGGGTGGGCGAGACTCGCTCCGAGCGGACGACGGGATTCGAACCCGCGACCCTCACCTTGGCAAGGTGATGCTCTACCAACTGAGCCACGTCCGCATGCGCCCTGGCTGGTCTCCCGGCCTGCTCTCCCTGCCGGTTTCCCGTCCGGGGCGCGAGAGAAGACACTAGCCGAGGCCGGGGCGGGAGTCCAAACGTCTCACGTCTGCGCGTGTCCTCGCGTCGTGGCGTCCGCCACACCGGCCCCCTGCCTAGGCTGGCCGGATGCAGCTCGACCGGGACGCGTCCGCCACCGAGGTCGGGACCAGGCCGACCGTCTGGATCGACGGGCACCTGTACGCCGACGCCCGCGACGCGCGGGTCGGCGCCACCGACCACGGGCTCGTGGTCGGCGACGGCGTCTTCGAGGCGCTGAAGGTCACGCCGGAGGGCCCGTTCGCGCTGCGCCGCCACCTCGACCGGCTGGAACGGTCCGCCGTGGCCATGGGTCTGCCCACGCCCGACCGGGACGCGATCCGGGACGGGGTCGACGCCGTCCTGGGCGACCGGACGTTCGCGCACGGCAAGATCCGGATCACCTACACCGGCGGCGACGGCCCGCTGGGCTCGCAGGCCGCGTACGGCGTCCCCACGCTCGTGGTCGCGGCCGCCGCCACCGACCACCCGCCGGCGAGCACCGACGTGGTCACCGCGCCCTGGCGCCGCAACGAGCACGGCGCGCTGACCGGGGTGAAGTCGACCTCGTACGGCGAGAACGTCCGCGGCCTGGCCTTCGCCCGCGCCCACGGCTGCGGCGAGACGATCTTCCTGAACACCGCCGGGGACGTCTGCGAGGGCACCGGCACCAACGTCTTCTGCGTCTTCGGCCGCGAGGTCGTCACCCCGCCGCTCAGCGCCGGGTCGCTCGCGGGGATCACCCGCGAGCTGCTGCTCGAGTGGGTCGACGTCACCGAGCGCGACCTCACGCTGGAGGAGGCGCTGAGCGCGGACGAGGTGTTCCTGACCTCCTCGCTGCGCGACGTCCAGCTCGTCGAGCGCTGGGACTCCCGCGCGTTCACGGGCCTGGGCGCGGTCACGGCTGGGCTGGCCGGCCTGTTCGCGGAACGGTCGGGCGCCGACCTCGACCCCTGATCCCACGGCGACGAGGTGGCCGTCCGGATCAGGTATGGTGATGCCCGCCCTCCGGGGCAGCGGGGGCGATTGGCGCAGTGGTAGCGCGCTTCGTTCACACCGAAGAGGTCACTGGTTCGAACCCAGTATCGCCCACCCGCCCGCAGGTCCGCCTCGCCGCGTGACCGCGCCGTACGACCCGACCGCGTCCCCCTTGGGTGGACTAGCCGGCCGACTTCCACAGGCCTAGCATCGCGCCACGCGATCTCGGGGGAGGCGCGATGGCAGGGCGACGACGCGCCTGGCCGGGGGTCTCCGGCCGCCCTCGTCGCGCGGGTCGACGTGAGGTGACCGTCGTCATCGGCCTCGGTGCGGCCGTCCTGGTCCTCATCGCCCTGTCGGCCGCCGTCGCCAGCCACTCGGTGGCCCGTGAGCAGGCGCTCGACGAGGCGGAGCGGACCACCCGCCGGATGGCCGACCTCGTCGTGGCGCCGCTGCTGGCCGGGTACGTCGCCCACGACCGTGACGACGCCGACGACCTGGTCGAGGCGGTCCGGGTCCGCAAGGCCGACGGCTACCTGGACGACGTGGTGGTCTGGTCCGACGACGGCACGGTCGTCTTCTCCGACCGTCCCGAGGAGGTCGGCCGTCGTCCGCAGCCCACGCCGCGCAACGTCGCCGCCGCACTCGCCGGACGCACCACCTCGATGCTCGAGGACGACGCCCCGGAGCCGCGCCGGGTGGGCGGCACCGAGGACGACCAGGACGGCCCGCCCCGCTACGTCGACGTCGTGGTCCCGCTCCGCGTGGCCGGCCTCACCCCGCTGGCGCTCGAGGCGTACTACGACTACGACCGGGTGGACCGGGTCGCGGACGACCTGCTGCGCCAGTCGCTGCCGCTCGTGGTCGTGCCGCTGCTGACCCTGCAGCTCGTGCAGGTCCCGATCGTCGTCTCGCTCGCCCGCCGGCTCGTGCGGCACGAGGCGGAACGCGCCCGGCTGCTCGAGCGGGCGCTCTCGGCCTCCGACCGGGAGCGGGCGCGCCTCTCGGCCGACCTGCACGACGGCCCGATCCAGGACCTGGCCGGCCTCGGCTACGCCGTCGGCGCGATCGCGCCCGACGTGCCCGAGCGGCACCGGGCGCTGATGGCGCAGGTGCAGCAGACCCTGCGCGAGGCGGTGGAGAACCTCCGTGGGCTGATGGCGGACCTCTACCCGCCGCACCTGGGCGGGGCCGGCCTCGACGAGGCGCTCGCGACCCTCGTCGCCCCTCTGCGGGAGGCCGGGACGGACGTGACGCTGCACGTGGGTGAGCTCGGTCCGCTGGGGGACGACACGACCGTCGCGCTGTACCGGGTCGCCCGGGAGGCCCTGGCCAACGTGACGAAGCACGCCCGCGCCTCCCACGTGGAGGTGAGCGCGGAGCGGGTCCCGCCCGCGCACGGTCGGGGTCTCGTCCGGCTCGAGGTCGGCGACGACGGCGCGGGGATCGACCCGGCCCGGCTCCACCGGCGGCGCGACGAGCACCTGGGCCTGCGCCTCGTCGGGGACCAGGTCGCGGCGCTGGGCGGTCGCCTCAGCGTCGCGCCGCGGCCTGGAGGGGGGACCCGCGTGCACGTCGAGCTGCCCGTCGGCGAGGTGGGTGAAGGCGTACCCAAACCCCCCTGACGAGCCCCTTCGACGGCGCTACCGTGAGGTGGACAGATTTTTCGGGGGGGAAGTCATGTCGACTGGTCCACGTGCCACCGCGACGACGGTGCTCGTCGTCGACGACCACCGCAGCTTCGCCGAGCTCATGCTCGGCGCGCTGGAGGCGGCCGGAGGGTTCCGCTGCCTCGGCAGCGCCACGACGGCCGAGGAGGCCGTGCGTCTGGCCGCCGAGCTCAGACCCGCGGTCCTCGTGACCGACATCGCGATGCCCGGCACCGACGGGCTCGAGGCGTGCCGGCGGGTCCGGGCGTCGAGCCCCGAGACCGCCGTCGCCGTGGTCACCGCCCACCAGGGCGGGGAGTGGGTGGCCCGGGCCGCCCGCGCCGGGGCGTCGGCCTTCATCCCGAAGGGCGGCCCCCTGAGCGAGCTGGTCGCCCTGCTCCGCGAGGCCCGCCCCGGTCCGATGCGCGTGGCCCCGTCGGCGCTGCCGTCGGACCCGCACGCGACCGGCACCCGGTCCGGGCTCACCCCGCGCCAGCTCGAGGTGCTGGGCTACCTGGCCCTCGGCCTCGAGCCCAAGAGCATCGCCGCGGTGATGGGCATCAGCGTGCACACCTGCCGCGGCTACCTCAAGACGGTGTACGCGGCCCTGCACGCCAGCAGCAGGATCACGGCGCTCAACCGGGCCCGGGAGCTGGAGCTGGTCTGACCCATGGCCGGTCAGGTGGGCGGCCAGGCGCACCCGAGGTCGGTGCTCGTGGTCGACGACCACCGCGCGTTCGCGGAGATGCTCGGCGCCGCCCTCGACGGCGTCGACGGGCTCGTCTGCGTCGGCACGGCGTCGACGGCCGACGAGGGCGTCGAGCTGGCCGCCCGCCTGCGGCCCGACGTCGTGGTGATGGACATCGAGATCGGCCACGACGACGGCCTGGCCGCGACGGCCCGGGTCCGGCAGGTCGCCCCGGGCACGCTCGTCGCCGTCTTCACCGCGCACGCGGCACCCGACTGGGTGGCCCGGGCCGCACAGGCGGGCGCCTCCGCCTTCGTCGGCAAGACGGGCTCGCTCGACGAGCTGGTGGGCGTCCTGCGCGGCGTGCGCGGGGGCCAGCTCGTGGTCGCGCCGTCGGCGTACCTGGTCGCGACCGGGCCGCCCTCGGAGCTCCCGGCGCCGGTCGCGCTGAGCGGTCGCGAGCGCGAGGTCCTGGCGCTGCTCGCCGCCGGCACCACGGTCCGCGACCTGGCGGCGGAGCTGGGGATCACGCTGGCGACCGCCCAGGGCTACGTGAAGTCGCTGCGTCGCAAGCTCGGCGCGGGCACCCAGCTCGACGCGGTGGTCAAGGCCCGTGAACGCGGGCTGCTCGACCACGACCGGTGAACCCCCGGACCCGCTCATCCGTGGTGGTGGTCGGCCTCGACCGCCGGGGCGTCCCCGCCGTCGACGCCGTCGAACCAGTCGGGTGCGGCCCCGACGACGCCGAGCGCGCCGACCGCGACGACGACGAGCACCGCCAGGGTCCGCCCGCCGCGGGTCAGGGCCGCCGCGGCGGCCCCGCCGCGCCGGCGCAGCAGCAGGAGCGCCGCGACGAGCGTGGCGAGCTCCAGCAGGCAGGCGACGACGTCGGCGACCCCGACCGCCTCCGGCTCGAAGGCCTCCGGCCCGAACGGCAGCCCCGCGGTCCGCGAGACCGTCCAGACGACCAGCGGCACCGCCGACACCGCGGCGGCGACGGCCGGACCGGCCGTCCCGGGCCGCAGGACGACGGCGGCCGCGACCAGCTCGGCCGCCGTCAGGACGACGAAGAACGTGCCGGCCGCCCACCACTCCTCGAGGTGCTCGGGGACCACCACCGCGTGCACGACGCCGGCACCGAGCAGCGCGGCGACGATCACCACCCGCAGGTCGCGCTCGCGCCCGCCCGCGGCGAGGGCCGGACCGGCGGACGAGGACCACCCCCGCCGGCCACCGGCGACGGCGGCGAGCCACGTCACGAGCACGGCGTTGGTGGCCAGGACGGCGACGCCGGTCCAGGCGACGGCACGGGCGTGCGCGGCGATGGTCATCCACTGCTGCCGCGCCTGGCAGCCCGGGTCGCAGTCGTGCTGCATGCCCTGCATCATCGACAGCCGCCCGCTCTGCAGGTGGTAGTCGTACGCCGAGCCGGTCGCGGCCAGCCCCACGGCCACGAGCGTCGTGGCCAGCACGACGCCCAGCCCGGCGAGGACGGCACCGCGCCGCGCCGACCGCCCGGGCTCCGGCCGCCCGGGCCCCGACCACCGGCGTACGGCGAGCAGCCCGGCGAGCGTTCCGGCCGCGAAGGCCGGGAGCATCGCCGTCGTGGTCCGCCAGTAGCTGGTGGCCGGCTCCTGGACGCGGGAGATGTCCCCGACGGCGGTGCGCAGCGTGGTCAGCCAGAAGCCGTCGGCGTAGCCCAGCAGCACGGCCAGCGTCACGACGACGGCCCAGGGCCGCAGCCGGTCGGAGGTCGAGGCGGCGGCGGGGGCCGCCGCGGCCTCGGTGCGCAGCGCGGTCACGGCGTGATCTCCCAGCCGAACATCATCGAGTGGTCCTCGTGCGCCAGGTTGTGGCAGTGGGCCACGTACTGGCCGGTGAAGTCGCGGAACCCGCGGTAGACGATCACCGACTCGCTCGGGTCGAGAGCGATGAGGTCCTCGCGCGAGACGTCGTCGGGGTGCGCGGTGCCCCCGCCCCCGGTGACGTCCTTGCCGTTGCGCATGACGGTGCGGTGCTCCTCCATGTGGAGGTGGAAGGGGTGGACCCAACCTCCACCGCCGTTGCGGATCTCCCACAGCGCGAAGCTGTTGACCTTCTGCTGCGCCAGCGGCGTCTTGCCGGCCGGGTTCTTCAGGCTCGTGGCCGGCGCGGCCGGGTCGAACGGTCGGCCGTTGACGAGCCACTCGGTCTCGCCGATCGTGCTGCCGCGCTGGACCTCGAAGACGAGCCGGTTGTCGAGCAGCGTCTTCCAGTTCGTGGGCAGCGGCGGCAGTGCGCGGAGCGGCTGGTTCGACGGGGGCACGACGCTGTCGTCCGCGGCGTCGTCCCCGATGACGAACTTGATCACCGGCACCTTGTAGCGCGGGTCCGGGGAGAACCGCTTCGAGGCCGTCCACATCCTCCCGTCGGGCATCTTCATGGTGTTCGTGAGGTAGATGACGTCGCCCTTCTTGGTCGGGCTGCCGTCGACGTAGCGGGTGAAGTCGATGATCATCTCGCGACGCTTGGCGGGCCAGAGCTCGAAGTTGTCGCGCTTGACCGCGAAGGGGAGCAGGCCGCCGTCGGAGGCGATCTGGGTGAACTGCATGCACTGCTGACCGTCCGGGATGCGGTACTGGCCCTGCAGCTCGTCGCCGCCGTAGCCGAGCGACACCGCGCTCTTCGGCCCCTGCGTGGAGCTCATCAGCGTGAAGTCGTAGATGCGCGAGATCGAGGCGTCGAGGAAGCGGAAGCGGTACTTGCGCCGTTTGACCTCCATCACGGGGTACGCGGTGCCGTTGACGGTGAACACGTCGCCCACGAAGCCGTGGTTGGGGAAGTGCTTGTAGAAGGTCTTGCCCCACCACTCGGGGTGCGTCTTCGGGTTGCCGGCGGCGGGGAAGTCGCCCTCGCCGTCGTGGATGTCCTTGTGCGTGGTCACGCCGTCGTCGAAGCGGAAGTCGGAGAACGCCAGCGGGATGTCGTAGTCCACCTCGAACGACCCGTCCGAGTTGTCCTTGCGGACCCCGGGCAGCCGCAGGCCCTGGCGCTCGTCGCCCATGTCGAGCCCGCCCTCGGGGTCGTAGATGGGGTAGAGCCCGACGAGGCCCTTGTAGACGTTCGACCCCGTCTGGTCCATCCGGTGGTCGTGGAACCAGAAGAAGCTCTGCTTCTCCCGGGAGTCGCCGCCCGCCGGCCAGTTCAGGTAGAGGTTGTCGCAGAACATCCCGGGCCGGTAGCCCTCGTGCTTCGGGCCGTTCCGCATCGCGTAGTGCGGGTTGCCGTCGCTCTCCGGCGCGGTGTGGCCGTTGTGGAGGTGGGTCAGGAACGACAGGTCCTTGGTGCCGAAGTCCTGGCGGTCGAGGCCGTACGGGTTCTCGTCGAGGTGGTTCTCGAAACGCACCAGCACCGGCTTGCCGTACTCGGCGTTGATCATCGGGCCGGGGAACGTGCCGTTGAACCCGTAGATCGTGCTCGGCGGCAGCTTGCGCGTCGTCCCCGCCGCGTAGGTCTTGCCGTCGGCGTCGTAGGAGACGATCGGGCGGCCGTTCTTGTCGATGGGTAGCACGTCGGAGGTCGTGAAGGTGTGCGGCGCGACCCGCAGGTCGAACTTGTAGACGACCGGGTCGGCGTAGCCGACGTCGCTGCACCACTTCTGGTGCCTCTCGTTGCCCAGCGAGTTCTGCTGCCCGTCGCCCGGGCCGGGCGGCTTGGCCCAGCCGCTGTACTCCGACCGGCTCTCCGGGCGCGCTGGCTTCGGGACGGGCAGCTCGTCGTTGAACGGCTTGAGCACCAGGGGGCTGGTCGGGAACACCTCCAGGTAGACGAGGTCGGTGAGGCCCGCCGCCGCGGCGGAGAACAGGCCGTCGGAGGACAGCAGCCCCCGGTCGGCCAGTGAGGGCCCGAGCGTCGCACCCGCGCCGGCGAGGGCGACGCCGCCGATCCCGAGGGCGCCGAGCCGGAGCGCGGCGCGCCGGCTCAGCACCCTCGGCGGGGGCGCCTCCTCGGTCGGGGTCGGGTCGAGCTCCGCGAAGCCGGGGTCACCGGGCAGCAGCAGGGTCTTCTCGTCGGTCATGTCCGTGCTCCTCCTCGTCCCGGCGCTCAGCCGTTGGCCACGGTGAAGGGCCCGGCCTGGCCGCCGTTGCTGGAGCGCACGAAGACCTGACCCGGGTTGGTGGTGGGGACGTTCGTGCGGAGCCGGACGTCGTACGTGGTGCCGGTCGCCGGCGGCACGGCGGTGGTCAGCGGCTGGTTGACCATCCCGGTGAAGGCGGTCCCGGGCTCGAGCACCCCCGTGGTGGTGTTGCGCACCGCCCTCAGGACGGTCACCGTGCCGCTGGTCGCGGAGCTGGTGCCGATCACGCGGAAGTCGCCCGCCTTCCACTTCGCCGTGGTGATCGTGACCGACTCCGTGGTGACGACGCGGACCTTGGCCGACTCCGGGCTGGACCCGCCGGCGTTGACCGCCCTGACGCTGAACTGGTAGGCCGTGGAGCCGCCCAGGTTGCCGACCGTCTGGCTGGTCCTCGTCGTCTCGCCGGGCTGCTGCGCCGCCGGGAGCGGGGTCGTCCCGTCGGCGGCGTACGCGGTCACGACGTAGGACGTGGCGTTCGGGGTCGCCGCCCAGGTCAGGGCGACCGACGTGGTGCCGGGGGTGCCGGCCAGCCCGGTCGGCGCGGTCAGCCCGCCCGGCTGCGCGACGACCGGCAGCTTGTACAGCCCCTGGTCGACCGTGAGGTTGCCGGCGCGGTCGAAGGCCACGGCGTGGAGCTCCATGGGGGCCGCCGCCGTCCCGGTGACGGCGATCGGCTTGGTCGGGTCGTAGAGACGCGCCGTGTCGGAGGGCAGGTCACCGACGACGACCGAGCTGCCGTCGGTCGTGTAGTAGAGGTCGGCGCCGGTCTCACTGGTCAGCCGGACCGTCGTGGCCTCCACCGCCGAGCCGTCGGCGGCGGGCGCTGGGGCGAGGGCGAGCTGGGGCACCGTGGTGTCGCCCGGCGCGGGTGGCGGAGTGGTCGACGTGGGCGTGAACGGGTCGCCGAGACGGACCCCGGACAGGGCGCGCACCTCGAGGGCGTAGTCGGTGACGGCCGGGTCCACCGTCAGCGTCGCACTGGTCGTCGATGCGCCCACGCGGGTGCCGGTGGTCGCCCGCGGGCCGCCCGTCGTCGCCGCCGGGGCGAGCGCCTCGACGTCGTAGCCCGTGACGGCCGCGGCGTCCGGCACCGGGGTGGCCGGGGTCCAGGACACCTGCAGCTTCGTCTTGTCCGCCGAGCGGACGGCCGCGAAGCTGCCCGCGGGCGGGGGCTGGTCGGTCGGGCCGGCCGGGCAGCCGCCGAAGCCGGGGCCGCCGAACTCGCCGAACTCGGCGATGGTCAGGCCCTGCCGGTTGGCCGCGGCGTCCTCGACCTGCCAGGACATCAGCCGCTCGATGCCGGTGCCGGCCGTGGTCCGGGCCGCCGCCGGGTCGTCGAAGACGTAGGTGGCGGTGAACGTGGTGCCGTCGACCGCCAGTCCGGAGCGGTAGCCGCCCCGAGGCGCGGGCGTGAGCGGGCCGGGCACCGCCCGGACGTCGCGCCGCCCGACGAGGGCGACCAGGTCGGGGTTGACGATGCGCTGCTCGAGCTGGGCCGGGTTGACGCCCGCGCCGAGGTGGCCGGTGACCGTCACGGTCACCCCGTCGGCGCCGAGCCTCGCGTGGTCGGGGCCGACGGCCGCGTCCGCCACGGTGGTGTCGCCGGCGCCGGTCCCGGCGAACTTGATGGTCACCTTGTCGCCGGCCCGGATGTCCGGCGTGACCTTGAGCGACGTCCCGTTGCCCCAGCAGACGCCGCCCGGGTGGTTGATCTCGAAGGCGACGTCGCCCTCGGCCACGACGCCCTGCGCGGACCCGACGACCGTGGCGCCGCGGGTCACCTCGACCGTGGCGGTCTCGCCGATGTGGTCCTGGTAGCCCTCGATCGTCACGAAGTCGCGGTCGGGGAAGACCACGACGTTGTCCGGGAAGCTCGGCACGGCGGCGGAGGCCGGTCCCCCGAGGACGACGGCCAGCCCTCCCACCACCATCAGGCCGGAGACGCTCAGCGCTCCGACCCGGATCGTTGTCGTACGCCTGTTCCACATGGTGCCCCCCCGAGCACTCGGGCCCCGTCGCCGGAGCCGCAGATCGACCGTCGCCGGTCCCTGAGGGAATCCTGAACGCGGCGGGGCCGGGGGAGCAGCCCCAGACGGGGGGAGCGGCCTCCCCCTGTTTGAGGGGGTGCCGCGCCGGGGCGGCCGAACGAGCCCCGGCCGCCCGTTGCCGCGCGGAGCCGCCCGTCCTGGCGTCGCCCTCAGGTCGTCCGCAGGCACCGCCGCTCCATCGTGCGGCGCGGATTCCGCGTCCCCTTCTCGACGGGGTCGACGACGGCACTGCCCACCGACCCGACCCGGTCGTTCGACACCTTCACCCAGGCGGCCGACGAGAACGCCGACCCGCGGGTGCGCGCGGGCATCCACTTCCGCTTCTCGACCGACCGCGGTCAGGCGCTCGGGCGCGAGGTGGGCGCCTACCTCGTCGAGCACGAGCTGCGGCCGCGCTGAGCGCGGCCGGCCGGGCGGCTCAGCCGGAGACGTAGGTCTGCAGCTGGTCGCGCTCGAAGGCGAGCTCGGCCAGCTGGGACTTCACCACGTCGCCGATGCTGACGATGCCGGCCAGCGTGCCGGTGGGGGACAGCACGGGCACGTGCCGGACCCGCCGCTCCGTCATCAGCGCCATCACGCTCTCCACGCTGTCGGTCGGCGTGCAGGAGCAGACGAGCGACGTCATGATCGCGCTCACCGGCCGGTCGAGGAGGTCGGGCTCGTCGAGGTGGCGCACGACGTCCCGCTCCGACACGATCCCGGCGACCTGCCGGCCGTCGGAGGAGACCACCAGCGCGCCCAGGTCGTGGGCGCGGAGCAGGGCGACGAGCTCGGCCACCGTGGCGCCGGGCGGGGCGTGGACCACGTCGGAACCCTTGTGGGCCAGGACCTCGCGGATCTGCACGGCGCACCCCTGCGCAGGACGTTAGCGACGCCGACGGCCGCGCGCAGGTACGCGAAGACGCACCCCCGACGGCGGAGGACCCCGCCGGCTCAGTGCCGCGTCGGCGGCCGGCGCGAGCGGGGCAGGGAGGCGACGACGACCTCGTACGACCGCTCGACCAGCTCGGCGAGGTCGTCGTCCGGGATCGACCCGTCGAGGCGGAAGGCGTTCCAGCCCCAGCGCCCGACGTAGGGCAGCGCGGTCACCGAGCCGGGGTAGCGCTCGAGGAGCAGGTCGGCGGCCTCGCGGTCGCCGCACTTGAGCCCGATCGTCCGCGGCCCGTCGGCCGTGCTCGGGCGCAGGCCGCCGAGGAACGCGAAGATCTTGGGGCCGACCTTGGCCACGACCTGGCCCTCCCACGGCTCGTCGCGCCAGGCGCCCGGCAGAGCCAGGCAGTGCTCGAGCCAGGGATCGGGTCGCTGCGCGGGCTCCGTGCTCTGGGCCATGCCCCAGCCTCCCAGGACCCGGCACCCCGCGAAACGCAGGCGGCCCCGACCGGTCCCGCGGGCTAGTCTGACCGGGCGCCGCGACCCGCGCGGCGCGCACCCAGGAGGTCAGCCGCACCGTGTCCGAGAGCCCGTCCCCGTCCGCGCCGAGCGACGACCAGGGCAGCGGGACGACGGCTCGCGAGACGGGCCTGGACCGCTTCGGCGACGACCGCCGCGTCGTCGCCATGCGCCTCGACGGCGAGCTCGCCGACCTCAGCCGTGAGATCTCGCCCGACGACGTCGTCGAGCCGGTGCTCATCGACAGCCCCGACGGACTCGCGGTGCTGCGGCACTCGACGGCGCACGTCGCCGCCCAGGCCGTCCAGAGCCTGCACGCCGACGCGAAGCTCGGCATCGGCCCGCCGATCACGGACGGCTTCTACTACGACTTCGACCTGGCCGAGCCCTTCACGCCCGAGGCGCTCAAGGAGGTCGAGAAGGCGATGCAGCGCATCGTCAAGGAGCGTCAGCGCTTCCGCCGCCGCGAGGTCAGCGACGAGCAGGCCGCGATCGAGCTGGCGGACGAGCCGTACAAGCTCGAGCTCATCGCCGACAAGGGGTCGGCCGGCGACGCGGTCGTGCACGTCGGTGACGGCGACGGTTCCGGCGACGCGTCCTCGGTCGAGGTCGGCGCCGGGCAGCTGACGATCTACGACAACCTCAAGCGCGACGGCTCGGTGGCCTGGTTCGACCTGTGCCGCGGGCCGCACGTCCCGCACACGGGCTACATCCCGGCCTTCTCCGTCACGCGGAGCTCGGCCGCGTACTGGCGCGGCGACCAGGCCAACGCCCAGCTGCAGCGCGTCTACGGCACGGCCTGGCCGAGCCGCGACGAGCTCAAGGCGTACGAGTTCCGGCTGGCCGAGGCCGCCCGGCGCGACCACCGCAAGCTCGGCGCGGAGCTCGACCTGTTCTCCTTCCCCGACGAGCTGGGCTCGGGCCTGCCGGTTTTCCACCCCAAGGGCGGCGTGATCAAGCGCGAGATGGAGGACTACGTCCGCCGGCGCCACATCGAGGAGGGCTTCTCCTACGTCGGCACGCCCCACATCAGCAAGGAGGGGCTGTTCCACACCTCCGGGCACCTGCCGTACTACAAGGACACGATGTTCCCGCCGATGGAGCTCGAGGGGTCGAGCTACTACCTCAAGGCGATGAACTGCCCCATGCACAACCTGATCTTCCGGGGCCGGGGCCGGTCCTACCGTGAGCTGCCGCTGCGCTTCTTCGAGTTCGGCAGCGTCTACCGCTACGAACGGTCCGGCGTCGTGCACGGCCTCACGCGGGTGCGCGGGCTGACGCAGGACGACAGCCACTCGTACGTGACGCCGGAGCAGGCGCCGGGCGAGGTCAAGCACCTGCTCGACTTCGTGCTCGGGCTGCTGCGCGACTTCGGCCTCGACGACTACTACCTCGAGCTGTCGACGCGCGGCGACTCCGACAAGTTCATCGGCTCCGAGGAGGAGTGGGCCGTCGCGACGAAGGTGCTCGAGGACGTCGCGCTGGCCTCCGGCGTGCGGCTCGTCCCCGACCCCGGGGGCGCGGCCTTCTACGGCCCCAAGATCTCGGTCCAGGCACGCGACGCCATCGGGCGCACCTGGCAGATGTCGACGATCCAGTACGACTTCAACCAGCCCGCGCGCTTCGGGCTGGAGTACCAGGCCGCCGACGGCACGCGCCAGCAGCCGGTGATGATCCACTCCGCCAAGTTCGGCTCGATCGAGCGGTTCATCGGGGTCCTCACGGAGCACTACGCCGGGGCGTTCCCTCCCTGGCTCGCGCCGGTCCAGGTCGTCGGCATCCCGGTGGCGGGGGAGTACGCGCCCTACCTGCTCGAGGTCGCCGACCGGCTGCGCACGGCGGGCCTGCGCGTCGAGGTCGACGACAGCGACGACCGGATGCAGAAGAAGATCCGCAACGCCCAGAAGGAGAAGGTGCCCTTCATGCTCATCGCGGGCGCCGACGATGTCGCCGCGGGGGCGGTGTCCTTCCGCTACCGCGACGGCACGCAGAAGAACGGTGTGGGAGTCGAGGAGGCCGTCCGGGAGATCACCGACGCCGTCGCGGCGCGCGTCCAGGTCTGACGACACCCGTTTCCGAGAGAGGATGGGGGTGCACGCCGGGGAGCGTGCGGCAGGCGAGCAGGAAAGAGCAGACGTGGTGCAGGGCGAGCCGGAGGTCGAGGCGGCGGGCACGCGGCCGGGCGACCCCGACGGGTTCCAGCGGCTGTGGACCCCGCACCGGATGGTCTACATCGGCGGGCAGGACAAGCCGAGGACGTCCGAGGCGGCCGACTGCCCGTTCTGCACCATCCCGCTGCGCGGCGACGACCGCGAGGCGCTCATCGTGCACCGCGACGAGGTCGCCTACGTCGTCCTCAACCTCTACCCGTACTCCCCGGGGCACCTGCTGGTCTGCCCCTACCGCCACGTCGCCGACTACACCGACCTGACCGAGGCCGAGACGCACGCGGTCGCCCGCCTCACCCAGCAGTGCATGCGCGTGGTTCGGGCGGCGAGCGCGCCCGACGGGTTCAACCTCGGGCTCAACCAGGGGGCCATCGCGGGCGCAGGCATCGCCGCGCACCTGCACCAGCACGTCGTTCCGCGGTGGTCCGGCGACGCGAACTTCCTCCCGGTGATCGGGCAGACCAAGGCGCTGCCGCAGCTGCTCGACCAGACCTGGCAGGTCGTCACCGACGCCTGGGCCCGCGTCGCGGCGGCGTCGAGCGAGGAGGGCGCCTGATGCTCGAACGCTTCCGCTCGCTCTCGGGGCTCGTGCTCGGCCCGGTCGTCCGCTTCCTCATCGCGCGCGGCGTCTCGCCCGACGTCGTGACCGTCGCCGGGACGATCGGCGTCGTCCTCGGCGCACTGGTCTGCTTCCCGCAGGGCTGGCTGTGGCAGGGCGTGCTCGTCGTCACCGTGTTCGTCGTCTCCGACATGATCGACGGGCTGATGGCCAAGACCACCGGCACGGCGTCGCCGTGGGGCGCGTTCCTCGACTCGACGTCGGACCGGCTCGGCGACGCGGCGGTGTTCGGCGGGATCCTGCTGTTCTTCGCCTACCAACAGGACTCGACGCTGTGGGCGGCGGTCGCGCTCGCCGGGCTCGTCTTCGGCCAGTGGACCTCCTACGTCAAGGCGCGCGCCGAGAGCCTGGGCTTCACCTGCGGCGGCGGGCTCGCCGCACGGGCCGACCGGCTGGTGATCGTGCTCGTCGGCGCCTTCCTCGCCGGGCTCGACGTCCCGTACGTCCTCGAGGCGGCGATGGCGCTGCTCGCGGTCACGAGCATGATCACCGTGTTCCAGCGCATCGAGCAGGTCCGTCGCCAGGCCAAGGGGCTGCCGGGACGCCGCGACCCGGCGACGCATGGCCAGCCGGCCTGAGGCGGCGCGCCGCCGCCGTCGGGTCCTGCCGGACCGGGCCCGGGTGGTCCGCGCCGCGTACCGGCTCGGCTGGCGCCACGGCGGCCGGCTGCCCGAGCCGGTCGTCCGCGCGCTCTCCCTCGTCGCCGCGCGCGTGGTCGTCGCCCGCGACGGCGTCCACGTCGCCCGCCTGCGCGAGAACCTCACCGTCCTCTCCGGCCGCCCGGCCGACGCCGCCCTGCTGCGCGCCGGCATCGCCTCCTACCTGCGGACCTTCTGGGAGGTCCTCGCGCTGCCGCGCTGGAGCCCGCAGCAGGTGCTCGACCGCGTCGACCTCGTCAACGGCCCCGTGGTGCACGAGGCGTTCGCGACGACCGGCGCCGTCATCGCGCTGCCGCACAGCGGCAACTGGGACCTCGCCGGAGCCTGGGCCTGCCTCAGCGGCATGCCGGTGACGAGCGTGGCCGAGCAGCTGGGCGCCGCCGAGTTCGCCGCGTTCCTCGCGTTCCGCGAGGGGCTGGGGATGGAGATCCTCTCCCACCGCGCGCCCGGTCTGGTCGACACGCTCGTCGAGCACGTGCACCGCCGCCGGCTCGTGTGCCTGATGGCCGACCGGAACTTCAGCGGCCGCGGCGTCGAGGTCGACCTCGCGGGGCGCCGCGTGACGATGCCGGCCGGCCCCGCCGAGGTCGCGCGCCGCAGCGGCGCCGCGCTCATCCCGACGGTCGCCCACTACGGGGGCCGCCCGCTGCGGCGCGGCGCGCAGATGCGCCTGGTCCTGGGGCCGGTCGTGCCCGCGCAGCCGGGGGACGACGGCCTGGTCGCCATGGTCCAGGCCTGCGCCGACTTCTTCACCGCCGTGCTGAGCGACCACCCCGAGGACTGGCACGTGCTGCAGCCCTTCTTCGACGTCCCGGCCCGCCGGCCGACGGCGGTCGCGTGAACCGCCATCCCGTCGCCCCGCGCCTGCGGCCGCTGCGCGTCGGCCTCGTGTGCCCGTACGCGCTGGACGCCCCCGGCGGGGTCCAGCAGCAGGTGCTCGGGCTCGGCGCGTGGCTGCGCGGCGCCGGCCACGACGTGCGCGTCCTCGCGCCCGGCGGGCTGCCCGAGGAGGCGTACGGCCTGGAGGAGTCCCGGTTCACCTCGGCGGGGGCCGCGCTCGGGGTGCGCTACAACGGTTCCGTGGCGCCCGTCGCGCCGGGACCGCTGGCCGCGGCACGCACCCGGCGCTGGGTCGCCGCACAGGCCGTCGACCTGCTGCACGTCCACGAGCCGCTCGCGCCGAGCACGTCGCTGCACGCGCTCGCCGCCGCCCGCTCGCCCGTGGTCGCCACGTTCCACACGGCCACCCCGCGCTCGCGCGCCCTGCGGATCGCGCGCAACGCCCTCGGCGGCGCGGTCGACCGCATCGACGCCGGCGTCGCCGTGTCGCCGACCGCCCGCGAGGTCGTGACCCGCCACCTCGACCGGGACACCGTCGTCGTCCCGAACGGGCTAGATGTGGCCGCGTACGCCGCGGGTCCCGGCCGGCCGGAGAGCGCGCCCTGGGGCCCGGGCCCCCGGCTGCTGTTCCTCGGGCGCAGCGGCGAGCCCCGCAAGGGCCTCGACGTCCTGCTGGCCGCGCTGCCCGCGCTGCGGCGCGCGCACCCCGGCCTCGAGGTCCTGGTGGCCGGGCCCGGCCGCCAGCACCTGCCCGCCGGCTGCCGCAGCCTCGGCCTGGTCGGCGAGGACGACAAGCGGGCGCTGCTGCGCGGCGCGGACGTCTTCGTCGCCCCGCACACGGCGCGGGAGAGCTTCGGCATCGTCGTGCTCGAGGCCATGGCGGCCGGGGTGCCGGTCGTGGCGTCGGACCTGCCGCCGTTCGTCGACCTGCTGGGCGGCCCCGGCCACCAGGGCGAGCCGGACGGCCCGGGCGGGTGGGTCTTCCCGCGCCGCAGCGCCGACGGGCTCGCCGCCGCGGTGTCGGCCGCGCTGGCGCAGGGCCGCGGCGCCCGCACGCGCCGGGCGCAGCAGCTCGCGCAGCGCTTCGACTGGTCGGTCGTCGGGCCGCAGGTCGTCGAGGTCTACGACCGCGTGCTGGCCGCCCGGTCGGCCGAGGGGGCCTCGTGAGCACCGCGACGCCTCGGACGCCGGGCTCGCCGCGGCCCCCGCGGGCGGTCGACGCGAGCATGGACCTGCTCAACGCGATCCTGCGGGAGCCGGTCGACCCGGACTACGCCCGCCTCGCCGCCGCCGCTCCCGTGGACGGCGGCGCCCGGCCCGGCCGGTCGCCGGGCCGGTGGGCCGCCGGGGTCGTCCTCGTGCTGGCCGGCGCGCTCTTCGCCGTCGCGGCGCTGCAGACGAACCGTTCTGCGCCGGTCGCGGCGACCGAGCGGACCGAGCTGGTCGCGCGGATCCAGGACGCGGAGGCGCAGCAGGACCGGCTCCGCCTGCAGGTCGAGGACCTCGACGCCCAGATCGAGCAGCTGCGCTCGGGGGCGCTCGGCGACGACAGCACGAGCCGGGCGCTGGAGGCCCAGATCGACCGCCTCGGGCCGGCGGTCGGGCAGACGCCGGTCAGCGGGCCCGGCGTGGTGGTGGTCGTCGACGACGCCCCGACCAGCGCCGACGACGCCCGCGACCAGGTCCTGGACCTCGACCTGCAGGTCCTCGCCAACGGGTTGTGGGCCTCCGGCGCCGAGGCGGTGGCCATCAACGGGCACCGGCTCTCGGCCCTCACCGCCATCCGCGGCGCCGGTGACGCCATCACCGTCGACTACCGCTCGCTCACCCGTCCGTACCGGGTCGAGGCGGTCGGCGACCCACGTACGCTGCAGGCGCGGCTCGCCGAGTCGGCCGCCGGGGCCTGGTGGAACGACCTGTCGCAGAACCGGGGGATGGCCTACTCGACCTCCGACGCCGAGAAGCTGGTGCTCGACTCCGACCCCGGCATCACGCTGCGCTACGCGCGGGCGGTCGGGCGATGAGCCAGGTGACGACGACGGGGACGGGGGTGGGGCAGCGGTGATCCCGCTCATCGGGCTGGTCGTCGGCATCGTGCTGGGCCTGCTGCTCGAGCCGACCCTGCCGACGGTGCTGCAGCCCTACCTGCCGATCGCCATCGTCGCGGCCCTCGACGCCCTGTTCGGCGCGTTCCGCGCCTACCTCGAGGGCACGTTCACCGACCGCGTCTTCGTCGTGTCCTTCATCTCCAACGTCCTCATCGCCGCCCTCATCGTGTGGGTCGGCGACCAGATCGGCGTCGGCTCGCAGCTGTCGACCGGGGTCGTCGTCGTGCTCGGCATCCGCATCTTCACCAACGTCGCGGCGATCCGGCGGGTCCTCTTCCATGCCTGAGACCCATGCCTGAGCGCCGCGTCACGTCCCGCCGGCTCGCGGCCCTCGCCCGCAGCCGCGCCCGGCTGACCGACCAGCCCGAGCCGGAGCAGGCCGGCCCTGCCACCGCGGCCCCGGCCTCCGCACCGCCGCGCACCGGTGTCTGGCGGCGGATCGGCAGGGCCGCGCTGCGTCCTGGCCGCAGCCAGGTCGTCGCCGCGGTCGTGCTCTGCCTGATCGGCATGGCCGGCGTGATGCAGATCCGCACCAACGAGTCCGGCGACGCCTACCGCAACGCGCGGCGCGAGGACCTCGTGCAGATCCTCGACGGCCTCGGCACCGAGTCGCGCCGCCTCGAGGCGGAGGTCTCCGAGCTGCAGGGCACCAAGGCGCGCCTGCAGTCCGGCGCCGACACCCAGCGCGTCGCCCGCGACGACGCCCAGCGCCGCGTGGAGGAGCTGGCGATCCTGGCCGGCACCGCCCCCGCGCACGGGCCGGGCATCCGCATCCGCATCAGCGACCCGCAGGCCAAGGTCGACGCGAACGTGCTGCTCGACGCCGTCGAGGAGCTGCGCGACGCCGGGGCCGAGGTGATCGAGGTCGACGGCACGGCGCGGGTGGTCGCCTCGACCTGGTTCGGCACGGACGGGACCACCCTCGTGGTCGACGGCCAGCCCGTCGACCGGCCGCTCACCATCGCCGCGATCGGCGACCCGCACAGCCTCGAGGAGGCCGCGCGGTTCCGCGGCGGGATCGTCTCCGAGATCACCGGGCCCAAGATCGGGGGCGACGTGCAGATCGACCAGCTGGACGACGTCGTGGTGACGTCCTTGCACGCGCCGCCCGCCTCTCAGTACGCTCGGCCAGCCACAGCCGGGCCGACGCCGCGCTGACCACCGCCGTCCGCCGCGCCGCACGCCCGACCTGCACGCCCTCGACCACCCACCCCCGTCCCATGAGCCAGGAGTCCCGCCGCGTGCCCGACTACCCCGAAGACCTCAAGTACTCCGTCGACCACGAGTGGGTCCGCGAGGGCAACGAGACGACCGTCCGCGTCGGCGTGACCGCGTACGCGGCCGAGCAGCTCGGCGACATCGTCTACGTCTCGCTGCCGTCGGTGGGCGACACCGTCGCGGCCGGCGACGCCTGCGGCGAGCTCGAGTCGACCAAGAGCGTCTCCGACGTCCTCACCCCCGTCGCCGGGACCGTCAGCGCGGTCAACCCGCTGCTCGAGGGCAGCCCGGAGACCGTGAACAGCGACCCGTACGGCGACGGCTGGCTCTTCGAGCTCGAGATCGACGAGGACTCCGACCTCGACGACCTGCTCGACGCGGACGGCTACGCCGAGCACGTCGGGAGCTGAGCACCTAAACTCTCGATCACGTCTCGAGCCTGGCCGGGACCGAGTGAAAAGCGAGCACGATGCCCTTCTGCACCAACTGCGGTCACGACAACCCCGAGGGGGCGAACTTCTGCGCGCAGTGCGGGGCGCCCCTGACCGCAGCACCGCCCGCGGCCGGCGCCTCGGTACGCGGCCTCTCCGGTGACACGACCAAGACGATCCCGCCCGTCGTCGTCGAGGACACGCCCGGCGACGGGCTCAGCCCCGTCGACGAGGCGGCCGTCCAGGCGCTGCCGCAGGGGTCAGGGATGCTCGTCGTGCAGCGCGGGCCCAACGCGGGCAGCCGCTTCCTGCTCGACCACGACGTCACGACGGCGGGGCGCCACACCGACTCCGACATCTTCCTCGACGACATCTCGGTCTCGCGGCGCCACGTGCAGTTCCTGCGCACGGCCGACGGCATCGTGGTGAAGGACCTCGGCAGCCTCAACGGCACCTACGTCAACCGCGAGCTCGTGGACGAGGCGCTGCTGCAGCCCGAGGACGAGGTCCAGGTCGGCAAGTTCCGCCTCGTCTACTACACGAGCGCGAGAGAGCTGGACCGGTGAGGCGGGACCGCTGATGACGGCCGAGGCCCGCAGGCCGGGCAGCGGGCGCGAGGTCACCCGCAGCATCGGCCAGGTGCTCACCGCGCTCAGCGGCGACTTCCCCGACATCTCGATCTCGAAGATCCGCTTCCTCGAGTCGGAGGGGCTCATCACGCCCCAGCGAGCGCCGTCGGGCTACCGGCGCTACGCCGAGCACGACGTCGAGCGGCTGCGCTACGTGCTGTCGGTGCAGCGCGAGCACTACCTGCCGCTCAAGGTGATCCGCGAGCACCTCGAGATGATGGACCGGGGCCAGACCCCGCCCGAGCCCAAGACCCTCGACGCGGCCTCCTCGGCGGCTCCGGCCGCCACGACCGCCGCCGCGCCGCCGGTGCCCGCCGCCCCGCCGGCCGCGCCGAAGAAGGCGCTGCGGCTGTCGCGCGCCGACCTGCTCGAGGCGAGCGGGCTGAGCGAGGCCGGTCTGGTCGAGCTCGAGCGCACCGGCATCGTGACGCCGCGGCGCGGCGGCAGCTTCTACGGCCGTGACGCCCTCACCCTGGCCATCGCCGCGCGCCGGCTGGGGGAGTACGGCATCGACGGCCGCCACCTGCGCGCGTTCAAGATGTCGGCCGACCGCGAGGTCGGGCTGGTCGAGCAGGCCATCGCGCCGTACGTGCGCCGGGCGGGCGGCAACAAGGACGTCTCCGGCGAGGTGACGCAGCTGGTGATCAGCTTCCACGCCGCCCTCGTCCGCACCGCGATGGAGCGCTGAGCCGGACGTAGGGTTGTGCCCATGCGAGAGCTCGATGTGGTCGGCGTCCGCGTGGAGATGCCGTCCAACGCACCGATGGTGCTGCTGCGCGAGGTGGGCGGGAGCCGGTTCCTGCCGATCTGGATCGGGGCCAACGAGGCGTCGGCGATCGCGAACGCCCAGGAGGGCGTCGTGCCGCCGCGCCCCCTGACCCACGACCTCATGGTCGACGTGCTGGCCGGTCTCCAGCACCGCCTCAAGGCGGTGCGCATCACCGAGCTCGAGGGCGGCACGTTCTACGCCGTCCTCGTGATCGACGACACCGAGATCAGCGCCCGCCCGTCGGACGCGATCGCCCTCGCGCTGCGCGTGGGGTCCGACATCTACTGCGCCGAGGACGTCCTCGACGTCGCCGGAATCGAGATGCCGGAGGCGGAGGAGGACGAGGTCGAGAAGTTCCGCGAGTTCCTCGACAACGTCGACCCCGACGACTTCGTGACCGGCGACGAGCCGAAGTCCTGACCCGGGGCCGGGCCAGTCTCGACCCGGCCTTCAGACTTGAGGCTCGTCCGTCCCGGATCCGCCCCGGATGCGGCGTGTCGGTGGCCGGGGCCGTGGTAGGGCCCTAGGTTCGAGCACGAAGTACCGCAGGGGAATTACAACGCCCGTGCGCGAGGCAGCAGGACCGTCAGCGAAGGATGACTCGGGGGACGAGTCCTCCGCCCGCCCATCCCCGCCTGAGGACCAGGCGCGGATCACCACCGGAGGTGTCCGTGAGCAGCACCGATCATCCCGCCGTGACGCGGCCCGAGGGGAGCACCAGCCCCGAGGTCGCCGACGCGGCGCAGGAGCTGCTCTTCGAGGGCGACTTCTCCCCGGTCCCGCGCGACCTGGGCTTCCGCGGCCCGGTGGCCTGCAGCGCCGCCGGGATCACCTACCGCCAGCTCGACTACTGGGCCCGCACGGGGCTCGTCGTCCCGGAGATCCGCGGCGCCAGCGGCTCGGGCTCGCAGCGGCTCTACAGCTTCCGCGACATCCTCATCCTCAAGGTCATCAAGAAGCTCATCGACGCCGGCATCTCGCTGCAGCAGATCCGCACCGCGATCGACCACCTCCGCGCCCGCGGGGTCGACGACCTCACGCAGGTCACGCTGATGAGCGACGGCATCTCGGTCTACGAGTGCACCAGCGACGACGAGGTCATCGACCTGCTCAGCGGTGGCCAGGGGGTGTTCGGCATCGCCCTCGGCGGCGTCTGGCGCTCGATCGAGGGCACGCTGTCCGAGCTCCCGGCCGAGCGCGCGGCCGCTGAGCCCGAGCCGGCTCGCACGGCCGACGACGAGCTCGCCCAGCGCCGCCGGGCCCGCGCCGCCGGCTAGCACCCACCCGTACGACGCGTCGGACGCCCACCACTGCCGAGTGGTGGGCGTTCCTGCGCTAGATTGGGCTGCAGCAAGCGACCGCGCGGGAGAGCGCAGCGGCTCAGCGATGAGCGCTGCCGCCGAAGGGGCAACATCCCCGGAACCTCTCAGGCACCCAGACCGCGCGGCCATGACGACTCTGGAGCCGACCGGTGACAGAGGGGGAACGGTGCCCGCTGTGCGCGGTCGCCGGCGCAGCCGCCGTCCCCGGGAGCCGTCCTCATGGCCCGTCCTGCAGCCACCGACGCTGGAGCAGTCGTCGCTGGAACCACCGTCTTCGCCGACCGGCACATCGGCCCGCGTGCCGACGAGCGCGACAAGATGCTCGCCGCCCTCGGCCTGTCCTCGCTCGACGAGCTCGTCGAGCAGGCCCTGCCCGCCGGCATCCGCTCCAGCGAGCCCCTGAACCTTCCCCCCGCGCTCTCCGAGACCGAGGCGCTGGCCGCGCTGCGCGGCCTGGCGGCCCGCAACGCGCCCCGCCGCGCGATGATCGGGCTCGGCTACCACGGCACGGTCACACCGTCGGTGATCCGGCGCAACGTCCTCGAGGACCCGGCCTGGTACACCGCCTACACGCCGTACCAGCCCGAGATCAGCCAGGGCCGCCTCGAGGCCCTCCTGAACTTCCAGACGATGATCAGCGACCTCACCGGGCTGCCGACCGCCGGGGCGAGCCTGCTCGACGAGGCGACCGCGGTCGCCGAGGCGATGACCGTCGCCCGCCGCTCGACCAAGCAGGGCCAGGTCCTGCTGCTCGACGCGGCCACGCTGCCGCAGACCGTCGCCGTCGTCCGTACGCGGGCGGTGCCGCTCGGCATCGAGGTCCGCCTCGCCGACGACCTGTCCGCCGCGCTGAGCGAGACCGACGCCTTCGCCGTGGTCGTCCAGACCCCGGCCGCCGACGGCCGCGTCGCCCCCACGAGCGAGCTCGAGGCCCTCGCCGCGCAGGCCCACGCGCAGGGCGCCCTCGTCATCGCCGCGTGCGACCTGCTGGCCCTCACCCTGGTCACGCCGCCCGGGGAGTGGGGCGCGGACATCGCCGTCGGATCGAGCCAGCGCTTCGGGGTCCCGCTCTTCTACGGCGGCCCGCACGCCGCGTTCATGGCCGTCCGGGCCGGGCTGGAGCGCACGCTGCCCGGCCGCCTGGTCGGCGTCAGCCGCGACGTCCACGGAACCGCCGCCTTCCGGCTCGCCCTGCAGACGCGCGAGCAGCACATCCGCCGCGAGAAGGCGACCTCCAACATCTGCACCGCCCAGGTGCTGCTCGCGGTCGCCGCGAGCATGTACGCGGTCTACCACGGCCCCGAGGGCCTGCGCGCGATCGCGGAGCGCGTCCACGCGGACGCGACGAAGCTCGCCGCCGACCTGGCCGCAGCGGGCATGGCTCCCGACCACACGTCGTTCTTCGACACGCTGACCGTCGCCGTGCCCGGGGAGGCCGCCGCGGTGGTCGAGCGGGCCCGCCGCTCCGGCGTCCACCTGCGCCTGGTCGACGCCGGCCGGGTCGGGATCTCGGTCGGGGAGGACACGACGACCGCCGACCTCGACGCGGTGCGCGCCGCCTTCGGCAGCGACCACGGCGGCGACCGGGCGACGACGACGTTCGGCGACCTGTCGGCCAGCGAGCGCACCAGCGCCTACCTGCAGCACCCCGTGTTCCGCACCCACCACAGCGAGACGGCGATGCTGCGCTACCTGCGGGCGCTGTCCGACCGCGACTTCGCGCTCGACCGCGGGATGATCCCGCTCGGCTCCTGCACCATGAAGCTCAACGCGACGACGGAGATGGAGCCGATCTCCTACGACGGCTTCGCGAACCTGCATCCGCTGGCCCCGGCCGAGGACGCGCAGGGCTACGCCGAGCTCGTCTCCACCCTCGAGGGCTGGCTGGCCGAGGTCACCGGCTACGCCCGCGTCTCGGTGCAGCCGAACGCCGGCAGCCAGGGCGAGCTCGCCGGACTGCTGGCCATTCGCGGCTACCACGAGGCGCGCGGCGACCACGAGCGCCGGGTCTGCCTCATCCCCTCGTCGGCGCACGGCACCAACGCCGCCTCCGCGGTCATGGCCGGGATGAAGGTCGTCGTCGTCAAGGCCACCGACGACGGTTCGGTGGACCTCGACGACCTGCGGGCCAAGATCGCCACGCACGCCGACCAGCTCGCCGCGATCATGGTCACCTACCCCTCGACCCACGGCGTCTTCGAGGAGACCATCACCGAGCTGTGCGCGCTGGTGCACGACGCGGGCGGCCAGGTCTACGTCGACGGGGCCAACCTCAACGCCCTGCTGGGCCTCGCCCGGCCCGGACGGTTCGGGGCGGACGTGAGCCACCTCAACCTCCACAAGACGTTCTGCATCCCGCACGGCGGCGGCGGGCCAGGCGTCGGCCCGGTCGCGGTCGGGGAGCACCTCGTGGCGTTCCTGCCCGGCGACCCCCGCCGCGGCGCCCGGAACATCGACGACGGCGCGGTCGGGCCGGTATCGGCCGCCCCGCACGGCTCGGCGGGCATCTTGCCGATCAGCTGGGCCTACATCGCCATGATGGGCGCCGACGGCCTCACCGCCGCGACCCAGCACGCGCTGCTCGCCGCCAACTACGTCGCCGAGCGGCTCGGCGCGGCGTACCCGGTCCTGTACGCGGGCCGCGGCGGCCGCGTCGCGCACGAGTGCATCCTCGACCTGCGCCCGATCACCAAGGCCAGCGGCGTGACCGTCGACGACGTGGCCAAGCGGCTCGTCGACTACGGCTTCCACGCCCCGACGATGAGCTTCCCGGTCGCGGGCACGCTCATGGTCGAGCCGACCGAGTCGGAGGACCTCGCCGAGCTGGACCGCTTCTGCGACGCGATGCTCGCCATCCGCGACGAGATCGCCCGGGTCGAGGCCGGGGAGTGGCCGGCCGAGGACAACCCGCTGGCCAACGCCCCGCACACGCAGGGCGCGGTCACCGCCGACGAGTGGGACCACCCCTACTCCCGGCGCACGGGGGCCTACCCGGCCGGCTTGCACGCCGGCCCGATCTACGCCACCGGCAGCGACAAGTACTGGCCGCCGGTCGGCCGCATCGACGGCGGCTTCGGCGACCGGCACCTGGTCTGCACCTGCCCGCCGCCGGAGTCGTTCGAGGAGTAGCTCAGGTCAGGTAAGGGTCGGCCCACGCGCTGATGATCCTCGCGGCCCGCGCGGCCTGACCCTTGCCGGTGAGCAGGTGGTCGGCGCCCTCGAGGGCCACGAAGCTGCGCGGGTGGCGCGCGGCCTGGAAGATCTGGCTGGCGTTGCGCACCCCCACGGTGTTGTCCGTGGGGGAGTGCAGGACCAGCAGCGCGCGCCGCAGGGTCCGGATGCGCTCCCGCAGGTCGCTGCCGCGGACGTCGTCGATGAAGTGGCGGCGCAGCGTCAGTGCCTTGCCGCCGACGAGGAACGGCGCCTCGCCCTCGGCCTCGATGCGCTCCAGGAGCGCGTCGTAGTTGTGCTCGACGTGCTTGGGCTCGTACGGGGCGCCGATGCTGGCGACGGCCCGCACGCTGTCGGACAGGTGCGCGGCGGCGATGACCGCGGCGCCGCCGAAGGAGTGGCCGACCAGCAGCCGCACGGTTCGACCGGCGTCGTTCATGAACTCGACCGCGCGGGCGGTGTCGGCGACCTTGCGGGAGAACGAGCCGTCGCCCCAGTCGCCCTCGGAGTCGCCCAGCCCCAGGTTGTCGAAACGCAGCACCCCGACGCCCTCGCGGGCCAGCTGCTTGGCGATCCGGCTGGCCGCCGGGGAGTCCTTGCCGAGGGTGAAGCCGTGCGACAGCACCGCCCACCCGCGGGCCTCGCCCTCGGGCAGGTCGACGAGCCCCGCGAGCAGCGGTCCGGTGGTGCTCGCGAACCTCACCTTCTCGGCCATGCCCCGATCCTCTCAGGCGAGCAGGATCACAGCGAGGACGGGAAACCTTCGACGGCTCCGGAGCGTTGAACCTGCCGATGCCCACTCCTGACCGGCCCTCCGCCCGCCGTCCACGCTCGCTGCTGTGGACCGGTGGTCTCTTCGTCGTCGTCAGCGTGGTCTGCGGCCTGCTCGTGACGGGCCTGACGCTGCCCCTGGTGGGCGGTGCCGCGTGGGGGGCCAAGGCCGCGCGCGACGGCATGTCGAGCCTGCCGCTGGAGTTCGACGCGCCGGCCCAGAGCCAGCGCACCCGCGTGCTCGACGCCGACGGCCGCACGCTGGCGTACTTCTACGACCAGAACCGCGACTACGTCAGCCTCGACGACATCGCCCCGGTGATGCGCACGGCCCTGATCTCCATCGAGGACCACCGCTTCTACGAGCACGGCCCGCTCGACGCCCAGGGCACGCTGCGCGCCTTCGTCACGAACTTCTTCGCCGGCGGCGTCACGCAGGGCGGCTCGACCCTGACCCAGCAGTACGTCAAGCAGGTCCAGGTCAACACCGCCGCGCTCAAGGGCGACGAGAACGGCGTCGAGGCGGCGACGGACAGCAGCTACCAGCGCAAGCTGCGCGAGCTGCGCTACGCGGTGTCGGTCGAGGACACGATGAGCAAGGACCAGATCCTCGAGCGCTACCTGAACATCGCCTACTTCGGCGGCGGCGCGTACGGCGTCGAGGCCGCGGCCGAGCACTACTTCGGCACCAGCGCCAAGAAGCTGACGCTGCCGCAGGCCGCGATGCTCGCCGGCCTCGTGCAGAACCCCAACGGCTACGACCCGGTTGCCCACCCGGACGCGGGCCTGGCCCGGCGCAACGTGGTGCTCGACCGGATGGCCGAGCTCGGCACCGCGAGCCAGTCGGCCGTGACGAAGGCCAAGAAGGCCAAGTTCGACCGCAAGGGCACCGAGGACTTCGTCAGCGGCTGCCAGAGCACCGACTACCCGTTCATCTGCGACTACGTGAAGCGCTCGCTGCTGACCATGCCGAGCCTCGGCAAGACGCCGGCCGAGCGCGAGCAGACGCTGATGCGCGGCGGCCTCACCATCCGCACCGCGATCGACCCGGACACCCAGGACGAGGTGCAGAAGGAGGTCAGCGCGGCCGTCGGCCCCAAGGACCCGGTCATCGCGGCCATGGACATGATCGAGCCGGGCACCGGACGCATCGTGGCGATGGCGCAGAGCCGGCCCGTGATGGGCTCGAACGCCAAGAAGGGCCAGACCTACTGGAACTACTCGGTGTCGCGCGAGATGGGCGGCGCGCAGGGCTTCCAGGCCGGGTCGACCTTCAAGGCGTTCACCGCCGCCGCGGCGCTCGAGCAGGGCATCCCGCTGTCGCAGCGCTTCGACGCCCGCGCCCGGATGGACTTCACCGGTGCGCGCTTCGACTCCTGCGACGGGCCGATGCAGCTCGCGGGCCGGTTCCCGGTCTCGAACTCCACGGGCGTCAACGGGACGATGGACATGTACCGCGCGGCCCAGTTCTCGGTGAACACCTACTTCGTCCAGCTGGCCCTCGACGTCGGCATGTGCGACATCACCAAGATGGCGTCCAAGCTGGGCGTGGAGTCCAACACCCCGGACCAGCCGATCAGCTCCTACGACACGCTGCCCTCGTTCACCCTCGGCACCGCGGAGACGAACCCGCTGTCGGTGGCCAACGCGTACGCGACCTTCGCCTCGGGCGGCATCCACTGCGACCCGGTGATCGTCACCAAGATCACCGACAGCGCCGGCAAGTCGCGCGACGTCCCCGACGGCGACTGCAAGCGCGTCATCTCCACCGACGTCGCGAGCGCCATGGACTCGCTGCTGTCGAGCGTCGTCACCAAGGGCACCGGTGCACGGGCCCGGACCGACGACGGGCGGCCCCAGGCGGGCAAGACGGGCACCATCGACTCCAACGCGGCCGTCTGGTACGCGGGCTACACCCCGCAGATCTCCGGCGCCGCGATGATCAGCATCGACAAGGAGCGCGGCTCGCGGACCAGCCTCAAGGGCTACACGGTGCCGTCCACGGGGCTGTACCTCGAGGGCTCGGGCTCCGGCGACGCGGGCCGGCGGATCTGGAAGCCGGCCATGGAGGAGTACCTCAAGGGCAAGCCGGCCGAGTCGTTCCCGTCCCCGCCGGCCGACCTGGTCCGCGGGCCGCAGCAGGGCGGTCCGGACCGCTTCGGTCCCGGCGGCGGGCCGCAGCCCCCGGGCGGGCGCTGAGGCTCGCGTAGAGGTCGAGGTGGCTCCGCGCCGCACGTTCCCAGGTGTGGTGCAGGGCCAGCCCGGCCCCGCCCGGCAGGGGTCCGCGCTCGACGCACTCAAGGAGCGCCGCCGCCATCGACCGCTTTTCGTCGGCGTAGCGCACGTGGTCGCCGAAGACCTCGCGCAGCACCGGTAGCGGCCGCGCGAGCACCGGCACGCCCGCCGCCAGGGCCTCCATCGCCGCGAGCCCGAAGCCCTCCTTCGTCGACACGAAGCCGAATGCGGCGCAGCCGGCCACGAGGCCGGGCAGCGCGGCGTGGTCGACCGGCCCCAGCACGTGGGGCACGACACCGAGCTCGACGGCCCGGGCGTCGAAGGCCTCCCGGTAGCCGCGGTAGTCGAACAGCGTCTCACCGCCGGCGAGGACCAGCTCCAGCTCGGGACGGGTGCGCCGGGCCAGGGCGAAGGCCTCGAGCAGGTCGAGCGTGCCCTTGCGCGGCTCGATGCCGCCGACGGCCAGGACGTAGCGACCGAAGCGCCGACGCCAGGGCTCCGAGGCGCCCGGGTCGGCCGCCGCCTCGACGAACCGCTGCGCCTCGACCCCGTTCGGGATCACCGTCGGCCGCAGGCCCCAGCCGGCCTCCACCTCGACCGCGACGGCGGCGGAGACGCAGACGTGGGCGTACGGCCGGACGATCGCCCGCTCGTGGCAGGCGACCAGCTCGGGCGTCGTGAACTGGTCGAGGTGGTGGACCGTCCGGACGCAGCGCGGCACGGCGTTGGCGCTGATGCAGTCCTGCGCGTGGACGACGTCGTACGCGACCCCCGCCGCGGTCCGGTCGGCGAAGGCGGTCCCGAGGACCCGGATGGAGCGCTGGATGCGCGCGCCGACGGTCTCACCCTCGAGGTGAGGCAGAGGGGCGACCTCGACCTCCACCTGAGGGTCCACCGGCCGGAAGAACCCGTCGTCCCCGCCCCGCCCCACGGTCCAGACGGTGACGTCGGCGCCGAGGCGGGCCAGAGCCTCCGCCAGGGCGAGCGTGTGGACCACCCCGCCCCGGGGCTTGGTCGAGTAGGTGAGGAGCGCGACCCTCACCGCCGGGCCCCGTCCACCCGGTCGGCCCCAGCACGGGCGGCCTCGGCACGGTCGGCCTCGGCACGGTCGGCGTCAGCACGGTCGGCGTCGGTGACGGGGCCGTACGCGGCGGGTCGGCGCTCGACGAGGTGGTGCAGCAGGCGGCGGGCCCGCGCGACCTCGGCGGCCACGTCGAGCTCGACCGCGGCGAGGCCGCCCTTGGTGCCGGTGCGGGCCAGCGCCCGTCCGGCCGGGTCGACGACCTTGGCCTGGCCGAGGAACCGCAGGTCGCCGAACACGCCGGTCTGGTTCGAGGAGACCCAGACGACCTGGTTCTCCGCCGCGCGGGCGGCGTCGTAGAGGTCGAAGAGCCGGGCCTGCCGGTCGTCGCCGAGGCGCTCGGCCCGGTTGGTCACGCTGGCCGGCCAGGCCGAGAGGGCGGCGACGACCTGGGCGCCGTCCAGGGCGAGCGAGCGGGCCGACTCGGGGAACGTCTTGTCGTAGTCGATGAGCATGCCCATCCGCCCGACCGGGGTGTCGAAGGCGGCGAACCGGTCACCCGCCGCGTACGCCGCGACCTCGCCGAGCGGCTGGTGCACCTTGCGGTGCCGGCCCAGGACCCCGTCGCCGCTGACGGCGAGCGCGGTGTTGTAGCGCAGGCCGTCCTCGAGCTCGCAGAAGCCGAAGCAGATGACCATCGGCCCCGCCAGGCGGCGGACCTGGTCGACGATCGCGTCGTCCAGGGCGAACGCCGGCGGCAGGTCCTGCGCGCCCGGGGTGCGCGAGTGGCCGGCCGCCCAGGGGTGCTGGAGGTCGGGGACGTAGCCGCCGATCGTCGCGCCCGGCAGGACGAGCAGGTCGGTCCCGTCGCGTCGCGCCCCCGCGAGCATCGCCTCCAGCTTGGCCAACGTGCGGCCCACGTCGCGCCCGAAGTGCGCCGCGACCGCCCCGATGCGGACGGGGGTCACGGCGTCCGGGGGCGACGGGCGGCGCTCACGAGGTCAGCCGCAGGTGGCGCTGGGGCCGCAGCCCCGCCACGACGTGGTCGACGACGTGCTCGGCGTCGCGGGTGAGCCCGGCGAACCGGCCGGAGCCCCAGGTGTGCAGCCACGGCAGCCCGAGGAAGTGCAGCCCCTCGACCGCGGTGACGCCGCGGTGGTGACCGACCGCGCCGCGGCCGTCGAAGACCGGCACCCGGACCCAGCGGAAGTCGCTGGAGAAGCCCGTGGCCCAGACGACCGCGCTGATGCCCGCCGCCTCCAGGTCGAGCTCCGTCGGCTCCACCTCGGGTCGCCACACGGGCACGTAGCGCGCCTCGGTCGGTGCCGCGACGCCCGTGGCCGCGACGTGCCGGTCGATCGCGTCCTTGATGTCCTCCGCGACCCGGTCCGCCCGGTCCAGCGACGCCTCGAGGGTGGGGGCGAAGGCGAGCCGCGCCCCGTCGACCTCGACGAGCCGGCCGTACAGAGCCATCCCCTCGAGCGCGAAGCGGCGCAGGTCGATGTCGTGGCCGCCGTCGCGGCCGGTCATGTAGTGGTTCGTCTTCTCCCGCTCGCGCAGGCCGCCGGGCGTGTCCTCGACGGGGACGTCGTAGAGCCCCATCTCCTCCAGCCAGTCGATGCAGTCGCGACCGCGGTAGCGCCGGGCGCAGCGGGGTGCCGACCCGACGACGAGGTGGACCTGACGCCCGGCCAGGTGGAGGTCCTCGGCGATCTGCGCACCCGACTGGCCGGTGCCGACGACGAGGACGGCGCCCTCCGGCAGCGCGTGCGGGCTCTGGTACGCCGCCGAGTGCACCTGCACGACGTCAGCCGGCAGCCGTTCGGCCAGGCGCGGGACGCGGGGGACGTGGTAGCCGCCGGTGGCGACGACGACCTGCTCGGCGCGCAGCACCTCCGGTCCGTCGGCCGTGTCCAGGTCGAGGACGAACCCGCCCCCGGCGTCCTGGCGCAGCTCGCGAACGGCTGTCCGCTCGCGCAGCGGCGGGGCGGTGCGCCGGACGTACTCGGCGAGGTAGGCGACGGTCTGCGCCCGCGTCATGAAGCCGTACGGGTCGTCGCCCGGGTAGGCGAAGCCGGGCAGGCGGCACTGCACGTTGGGGGTGACCAGGGTGAAGGACTCCCAGCGCCGGTCCCGCCAGTCGTGGCCTGCGGTGTCGCGTTCCAGCACGACGTGCTCCACGCCGGCCCGCGCGAGGAACCAGCTCGCGCTCAGCCCCGCCTGCCCGCCGCCGACGACCGCGACGGGCACCTGCCCCACGTTCCCTGAGCCTGTCGGAGGGGTCATGACTCCACCGCCGGCGGGTCCATCGACTCGACGACGACGAGGCCCTCGCGCTGCTGCTCGGCGACGAGGTGAATGGTCTCCAGCGACGCACGGGCGGCGGTGCAGGGGCGGCCCCAGCGGGCGCGGACCCGTTCGCTGGCCTCGGTGAGCGCCGCCTCGGCCCGCTCGACGAACTCGGCGACCGCGTACGAGCGGCCGACCTCGAGGTGGTCGTGGACCACGAGCGAGGGCGAGTAGGTCTCGAGGGTGTGGCCGTCGGGCCAGCGGGTGGTGAACCTCAGCTCAGGCATACGCGGGCTCCGGACGCTCGGCGGGGTAGTCGGGCAGGACGGCGTCGAGGCGGTACGCCTCCGGGCGGCGGTCGCGCAGCGCGTACATGCCCTGACGGACCGCGGCGAGCTCGGCGTGGACGTCGAGGGTCACGGTGGCCAGGCCGCCGGCGACGCCGGTCTCGGCGCGCACGTCGCCACCGGGGCCGACGATCTTGGCGTTGCCGACGAAGCGCAGCGAGCCGAACGTCCCGGTCTGGTTGGACGCGGCCCACACGACCTGGTTGTCGAGCGCGCGGGCGGCGTCGTAGAGGTCGAAGCGCTTCTTCCAGCGGTCGTCCTCGATGCGGTCGGCCGCCGCCGTCCGCGCGGTCGGCCAGGCCGAGAGCGCCGCGATGATCTCCGCCCCGTCGAGGGCGAGCGTGCGCGACGCCTCGGGGAAGGCCTTGTCGTAGCAGATGAGCATCCCGATCCGCCCCACGGGCGAGTCGAACGCCTCGAAGGCCGACGCCGCGGCGTAGCTGAGGTTCTCCCCGAGCGGCTGGTGGACCTTGCGGTGCGCGGCGAGCACGCCGTCGCCGGTGAGCGCGACCGCGGTGTTGTAGCGGACCTCCGCACCGGCCTCCTGCGTGGCCTCGCACAGGCCGAGCAGCACGGTCATGCCCCCGGCGAGGGCGGCGACCCGCGCGATCTCGGGCCCGTCCAGCGCGAAGGCGGGGGGCAGGTTCCGGCGGCGGCGGGCGAGCGTCTCCTCGTCATCGTGCACGCTGCCGAGGCTCGGCAGGTAGCCGCCGAGGCAGGCCTCGGGCAGCACGAGCAGGTCGGTGCCGCGGGCTCTGGCCTCGGCGACGATGCGGGCGATGGTCGCGTACGCGGCCTTAAGGTCGCGGCCGAAGGCGTCGGCGACGACGGTGATCGTGGTCTCGTGGGAGCGCGTGGGGGAGGCGGTCATGCGGGTCCTAGTCCGGTGACGGTGGTGAGGGCGGGGGTCGTACGGCCGTCGGGCCAGCGCAGCCCGACGCCGTCGCCGGGGGTGAGCGCGCCGCAGGCCGCAGTGGTGGCCGGACCGGCGGGAGCGGGCGCGCGGCCGGGCTCGTCGGCGGTGACCATGGCGAAGCCGGGGAAGCAGGTGAGCCAGTCGCCGGTCGTCGCCCCGGCCGGGGTCGGGACGTCGGCGACGTCGAGCACGGCGCCGCAGCCGCTGGCCTCGGCCAGCATCCCGAGGGTGCCGACCAGTCCGGCCATGCTCACGTCCTTCGCGGCGGCCGGTCGGGTCCGGGCGACGAGGGAGCCCATCGCCCGCAGGTCCTCGGTCGACCGTGCGCTGGTGGAGTCCCACTGGGCGCCGCGGTAGCCGGGGCGCCAGCCGCCGGCGAGGTCGGCCGTGACGGTGACGGCCTGGCCAGGCCGGCCCCCGCCGCCCGGGACCGGGTCGGCCGTCCGGCCCAGGGCGGTCACCGACAGGGAGCCGGGGACCCCGAGCTGGGTGTGGCCCCCGACGACGGGCACGTCCCACGCCTGCGCGGCCGCCGCGACGCCCCGCACCACGCGGGTCGCGAAGCTCGCGTCGCGGGCCCCGAGCGCGTCGAGCAGGGCGACAGGGGTGGCACCCATGGCGGCGAGGTCGTTGAGGTTCACCAGGACGGCGCACCAGCCCGCCCAGGTCGGGTCGCGCTCGACCATCGAGGGCAGGATCGCGTCGGTCGCGGCCACGAGGTCGGAGCCGGGGACCGGCGCCGCGTCGTCGCCGCGGAACCCGTCGCCGCCCAGCCCGGACGGGCCCCCGGCGAGCGGGGTCAGCAGCGGGCCCAGCGGCGCCTTGGTGCGGGCGGCGAGCCGGGTGACGCGGTCGACGGCCCAGGTCATGAGGACGTGCGGGCGGCCGTACGCGACCTCGTCGGCCAGCGCGCGCCAGCCGAGCCGGCGGAAGAGGGGGACGTTCGCGGTCTGCACGTGGGCGTCGAAGCGCAGGGCCCCGAGCCGTTCGGCGTGGGCGCAGGCCGCGCGCACGAGGGCCTGGCCGATCCCGGCGGCGTGCCCGCGCGCCGGGCGGGCGACCGCGAGCCGGCTGCCGACCCACCACCCGAGGTCGCGCCCCGGCGTGGCTGGCGCGAGCCGGACGGTGCCGACGACGTGACCGGTCGGGTCGAGCGCCACGAGCGTGAGGGCCCGCGCGTCGTCGTCGACGTCGTCGCGGTCGGTGGCGCCGAAGAGGCTCTGCTCGACCACGAACGTCTCGTGCCGGAGCCGACGCGCCGCGGCCAGCGTCGCGCCGTCCTCGGCCACGGCCACCGTCGCGGTCCGGTCCCGGGGACCGACGGTGTCGCGGGTCAGCAGCTCCACGTCGAAGACGCTCATCAGGCGCCCTGCTGCTGGAGGGTGCTGCAGGCGCCGCACGCCGCGCACCCCGCGGACTGGCCGTCGGAGGTCATGCCGGCGGCGACCAGGTCCCGGGCGACCCGGCGGGTCACGTCCTCGAGCACGAGGGGGTCGGGCGCGGTGGCCCCGTCGGCCTGGGCGAGCGTCCCGGCGAGCGGGCGGAACGGCACCACGAACGGGTAGACGCCCATGGCGATCAGCTCGCGCGCGCCGGCCACCAGCTCGTCGGGGTCCTCGCCGAGGCCGACCAGGAGGTAGGTCGACACCTGGTTGCGCCCGAAGACGCGGACCGCCTCGGCCCAGGCGGCCCGGTACTCGGACAGGCTCACCCGGGACTTGCCCGGCATCCAGCGGCGGCGCACGGCGTCGTCGAGCGACTCCACGTGGATCCCGATCGCGTCCGCACCGGCCTCGCGCAGCTCGGTGATCGTGCCCAGGTCACCGGGCGGCTCGCACTGGACCTGGACCGGCAGGTCGGGCACGCGTGCCTTGACCGCCCGCACGCAGCGGGCCAGGTGGGTGGCGCCGCGGTCGCGACCGGCCGACGTCCCGGTCGTCATGACCATCTGGCGCACGCCGTCGAGCCGGACGGCGGCCTCGGCGACCTCGGCCAGCTCGTGCGGGCGCTTGACCGCGACGGTGGAGCCGGCCGTGAGCGACGCCTCGATCGCGCAGAACCGGCACCGTTCCGCCTCGTCGTAGCGGATGCAGGTCTGGACGACGGTGGTCGCGAGGACGTCACGCCCGTGGAGGCGGGCGAGCATCTCGTACGAGGTGCCCTCCGCGGTGCGGAGGTCGTAGAACCGCGGCCGGCGCACCGGCTCCACGGCCACGTCCTCGACGACCACGCCGTCCTTGAGGAGCGTGTCGCCGTCGAGCCAGTAGGGGCTGGCGTCGTTCAGCGGCACGGCGACGCCCCGGCCGTCGAGCAGCAGGTGCCCGTCGTCGCTGGGTCCCGCGCCGGAGCGGCGGCTCACCGGCGCCCCGCCGCGGATCCCCAGGATCGCGAGGTCGACCCTCGTCGTCACGCTCATGGTCGGTACGGCCTCAGACCATGTAGGTCGAGTTGATGATCGCGCCCTTGTTGGCGAAGTAGATGAGGGCGTCCTGCACGTCGAGCGGGTGGCAGGGGATGGTTCCCGGCATCAGGTCCTCCTCGCGCAGGCCGTGCAGCGAGAGACCGAAGCGGCAGACGAAGACGGTGCCGCCCTCGTCCATGAAGGTCTGCAGCGTGTTGTTGATGTTCTGCTCACCGGGGAAGGCCGAGTCGCCGGTGGTGGGGAAGCCGCGGGTGGCGATCGCGTTCATCGAGCCCGGGCCGTAGAAGTAGACGACCGAGTCGAAGCCCTTGCGCAGCGCGCGGAGGGCCTGCAGGCAGGCGACGAAGCTGACGCTGGACTCGTGGGCGATGCCGTGGACGAGCGTCAGGTACGACTGGCCGGGCTCGGCCTGGATGTCGGGGAAGATCTTGGTCGAGCCGTAGATCGAGCTGCCCTTCTCCAGCGAGGGGTGCGGGATCTCGTTGCGGGAGGTCTCGATCTTGGCGAGGATCTCGTCGTCGAACAGCGGCACAGGGGACTCCTGGTGATCGGTGGTGTCCGCGGGCGACCCGTGCGCCGCGGCCTGGTTCGATCTTGGGCCGGGAGCGGTTCCGGACGGGTTACGTGCGGAACAAGCCGCGATGACGGTCGTAACAGTCGTGTCGCGCGCGACTCACCTCGTGGTCCTTCGCCGCGTGAGGCTGCGAGAGCGCTCCCTGAGCCCGTCGGAGGGCCTCGAGCGCTCCCTGAGCCTGTCGAAGGGCCTCGAAGAGGTCGGCGCCCCCAGACCGACAGCGCTACCCGGCTGGCAGCAGCGCGCTGATCCGGTGCGCGAGCTCGACGTCGTACTGGGTGACCCCACCGGCGACGTGGGTCCAGAGCGCGAACCGCACCTGGTCGTAACGGAGGTCGACGTCGGGGTGGTGGTTCATGGCCTCGGCCTCGTCGCCCACGGCGACCACGAGGTCGAGCGCGGCGCGGAAGCTCTCGAGCCGGACCGTCCGGACGAGCCGGCCGTCCTCGAGCTGCCAGCCGGGCAGGTCGCGCAGCTGCGCCGCGAGGTCGGCGGGCATCAGCAGCCGGGGCACGGAACCACGCTAACGTTCCTCGCCGTGGCGGAACCGTGGACCTGACCGAGCTGGCGGACCGGGTCCTGCCCATCCTCGGCTTCGTCGTCTGCATCACGGTGGTGGCCGAGATCGCGGACGGGCTCGGGGTCTTCACGCTCCTGGCCCGCGGCACGGCCCGGCTTGCCCGGGGCTCGGTGCTGCGGCTGTGGCTGCTCGTCGTGCTCGTGGCGGTGCTCGCGACCGCGGTGCTGTCGCTCGATACGACCGCGGTGCTGCTCACGCCCGTCGTGCTGGCGCTCGCCGCGCAGCTGCGCCTGGACCGCCTGCTGTTCGCCTACACGGCGGTCTGGCTCGCGAACACGGCCTCGCTGTTCCTGCCGGTCTCGAACCTGACCAACCTCCTCGCTTTCACCCGGCTCCCCAGCTCCGGCGTGCCGGCCTTCCTGCGCCTCACCTGGCCCGCGGCCGTCGTCTGCACGGTCGTCACCGTCGTCGCCCTGGCCCTGTTCTTCCGCCGGTCGCTGCGCGGGACGTACGTGCTGGGCGAGGCGCCGACCTGGCAGCACCCCCGGCTGCTGCGGCTCGGAGTGGTCGTCTGCGCGCTGCTCGGGCCCGCGTTCGTGCTCGTCGGGAACGTGCTGGTGGTGTCGGCCGTCGGAGCGGCGGTCCTCGTGGTGGCCTGCGCGTTCGGGGCCCGGCACCTGCTGCACTGGCGGATGCTGCCCTGGCAGCTCGTGCTGGGCGTGTCCGTCCTCTTCGTCCTCGTCCAGCTGGCGCACGACCACGGGCTCGGCGACGTGCTCGGCCGGCTCGCCGGCTCGGGTTCGGCCTGGGTCCCGCTGCTGCGCGTGGCGGGGCTGGGAGCGCTGGGCGCGAACCTGCTGGACAACCTGCCCGCCTACCTGGCCATGGAACCGGCGGTCCTCGACCACCCCGTACGCCTCGTGGCCCTGCTCGTCGGCGTCAACGCCGGGCCGCTGATCACGCCATGGGCCAGCCTGGCGACGCTGCTGTGGGCGGCCCGCTGCCGCTCGGCCGACCTCTCGGTGTCGTGGGGCGGGTTCGCCCTGCGTGGACTGGTGCTCGTCCCGGTCCTGCTGGTGACGGCGACGCTGGCCCTCGCGTTCGTCTAGCCGCCCGCGGTCAGCGTGCGCGCCACTCGCTCTCCAGCAGGGCGAAGTCGACCTCGGTCGTCCAGGCGCCCTTGAACCACTCGTTCTCCACGAGCACGGCCTCCTGCCGCATCCCGATCCTGCGCAGCACCGCCGCCGAGGCGGGGTTGCGCTCGTCGATCCGGGCCACGACGCGGTGCATCCCGAGGTCGTCGAACGCCACCCCGAGCAGGGCGCGGGCCGCCTCGCTCGCGTAGCCGTGGCCGGCGTGGTCGGGATGGATCACGTAGCCGATCTCGGCCGTCCGGTGCGCGGCGCTGCGCCAGATGAGGATCACGTCCCCGACCAGCTCGCCGCTCGTGCGCAGCGTGACGGCGAGGCTCGCGCCCGCACCCTCCTGGCGGATGGTCGTGGCCGTCCGGCGGGGGAGCCAGGCGACCACGTCCTCGCGCGTCTTCGGCGTCCAGGGGATGTAGCGGCACACGTCCTCGCGCGACGCGTACGCGTGGATCGCGTCGACGTCGGCGGTCGCGTCGATCGGGCGCAGCACCAGCCGCTCGGTGACGAGCGGGTGGGGCAGCGTCAGCACGAGCGGGACCCGGTCAGTGCTCGGCGGCCGCGCGGGCCGGGGGCTGGCCGATGCCCTCGAGCAGCTCGCCGTACCAGGGCGTGGTGATGTCGAACGGCTTGCCGCCCTTGATCCGCGAGAACTCGATCGCCCGCAGCTCGTCGCCGCGCTCCTCGTCGTGCCCGATCACGCCGGACTCACCGCGCAGGGCGCAGTCGACGGCCAGGTCGGTCATGGAGCGGATGAGCTGGAGGTCGGCGTCGTTCGCGGCGGCCGAGCGGGAGAAGTAGCCCGACTTCTGCACGAGGACCTTCTCCGCGCCGAGGCGCTCGGCGAACTGGCTCGCGAACCACTGGCCCGGGTTGACCTTGTCGATCTTGACGTGGCCGAACGGGTCGCGGGCGACCTCCTGGCCGGAGCTCTCGAGGTCGGCGACGATCGTGCTGAGCCCGGCGCCCTCGGAGAGGAACAGGTTCACCGAACCGACGCGGTCCATGACCTCGCGCAGGCGCTCGCCCTCGGTCTCGAGGTCGAACTCGGCCTCGGGCAGGTAGACGCCGTGGATGTCCCAGGCCTCGCGGCTCAGGCCGATCTCGGGCAGCCAGGCGCGGGTGTCGAGCCAGTCGCGGTACGCCTTCGCGGTCGCGGCGGTGAGCCAGCCGCAGTGGCGGCCCATGACCTCGTGCACGATCAGGTTCCGGGCGCCGGAGTTGTGCTCGGCGACCACGTTCTCGGCGAACCGCGCGCCCTGCTCCGCGGCGGTCCAGGCGCCGAGCGACTGCCGGATCGGGATCACGTCGTTGTCGATCGTCTTGGGCAGTCCGACGACCGTCAGGCCGTAGTCGTTGTCGGCCAGGAACGCGGCCAGGTCGGCGGCGGTGGTGTTGGTGTCGTCGCCGCCGATCGTGTGCAGCACGTCGATGCCGTCGGCGGTGAGCCGGTCGGCGGCCGCGCGCACCGGGTCGGTGCCCTCGGGCACGAGGCCCCGCTTGACGAGGTCGGCGGCGTTGGTCAGCTTGACGCGGGAGTTGCCGATCGGCGAGCCGCCGAAGGCGTGCAGCCGGTCGGCGTGCTTGCGCACCTCGTCGCCGACCACGATCGAGTCGCCCTGCAGCAGGCCCTGGTAGCCGTAGCGGTACGCGATGATCTCGATCTCCGGCGCGATCTCGGTGTAGCGCTCGACCAGCCCGCCGATCGCGGAGGAGAGGCAGGGGGCGAAACCGCCCGCGGTCAGGAGGGCAACCTTCTTCACCATGGGCTCGAACCTACCGAACCCTGCGCGGCTCAGGAGAGCGACGACTCCTTGTGAGCAGCCTTGCTGCCGCTCTTGCTCGACTCGACGATCCAGTACGGCTCGTCCTCCGAGGCGTTGAACTTCTGCCCGTCGTGGGTGAACTCCTTGGTCTTCTTCTCGACGGCCTTGCCCTCGGTCTTGCCCTGCGGGGTGTTCCAGTGGACCGTGTCGCCCTTGCTGATCGCCATGGGCGTGACGCTAGCGCGGGCCACCACGAAGTCCGTCGAGCGGTAGGTTGCCGCGACAGTTCTGGGGGAGATCGCGCGGCAACCTACCGCTCGTGAGGTCCGGGGCAACCCGAGATGCGCTTCTCCGACGGTGGCTCGCGCCCAGCCGGGATAAGAAGGGCGCATGAGCGCGGCGGAGTACGTCCCCGAGGGTGCCGGCATCGCGGAGCTGCGGGAGGCGGCGCAGGGCTGCCACGGCTGCGAGCTGTGGGAACCGGCCACCCAGACCGTCTTCGGCGCCGGCAGCCCGAAGGCGTCGATGCTGCTCGTCGGCGAGCAGCCGGGCGACGTCGAGGACCAGCGCGGGCTGCCCTTCGTGGGGCCCGCGGGCAAGGTGCTGCAGAAGGCGCTCGACGAGGCGGGCGCGGACCGCTCGACGCTCTACGTGACGAACGCGGTCAAGCACTTCCGCTTCGAGTGGCGGGGCAAGCGGCGCATCCACCAGACACCGGACACCAGCAACGTCGTGGCCTGCCGGCCGTGGCTCGAGGCCGAGATCCGCCGCGTCGACCCGCAGCTCGTCGTCGTGCTGGGGGCCACCGCCGCCAAGTCGCTGCTGGGCAGCGGCTTTCGCGTCACGAAGGAGCGCGGGGTGGTCTTCGAGCGCGACACGCCCGCCGGGACGCGACGGTTCCTCGCGACGATCCACCCGTCGGCGATCCTGCGGATGGACGCCGAGCTGCGCGACCAGGGCTACGCCGATTTCGTGGCCGACCTGCGGACCGCGGTCGCCGCCGTCTGAGGTCGGCGGCCGCGGTCGGCAGGACTAGCTGAGCTCCTCGAGCCGGAGGGCGACGCCGAGCGCGAAGAAGGTCGGCGCCCAGTGCCCGACGAAGATGCCCCAGCGGTCGGCCTGCGCCTTGTTGCCGCTGCTGGCCCGGCTCGCGTAGTGCGAGACGAAGCTGAGGCCGATGGAGGCGAAGCCGGCGGCGTACGCCCACTCGCTGCGGAAGCCCGCGCTGCTGAGGGCGGCGACCACGCCGCCGCTCTTCGTCACGCTGGCGACGGCGCCGCCCGCGGCGGACTTGACGGTGCTGCCGAGGTCACCGGCGGTGTCGGTCAGGCTCATGGGTGGTCCTTCCGGGGCTCCAGCGGCGGGATGTGCCGCTGCTGCGCTTCATCCGACCACACGCGTGGGCGGCGTCCTCTCCCTACCCTGCCGCGCCGGTGCCGACACCGGCCGCGCCCCGAGCGACGCGCGGGCGGACCGCTCCGGTCGACCGTCAGGCCTTCTGGCATGATCAGCGTTCTCGGGGGGCTGCGGGGGCAGCTCATCGGGTCCACTGGTCGACGACGATCGGAAGGACGACATGGCGACCACGACCCTGCTGGTCTTCGCGTTGGGAGCCGCGCTGGCGATGATCGCCGGCGTGGTCTGGATCCTCTGGGAGGACGCCTCCACGCACCGCCGCGCGCACAACGACCTCGAGACGTGCGAGGCGATCTGGGCGTTGACCCCGACCCGCCGCCCGTACGCCGCCGGCGAGAGCTGATTTCGCCGCCGGCCTCAGGCCGGCGCGGGGAGGTCGTGCTCCTCGTCGTGCGCCGCGAGCCACGCGACGGCCTCGTGCGCTGCCGCGTCCGACGTCCAGCCGGGCTCGTAGCCGAGCCGGCTCTGCGGCTTGGAGATCGAGCACACCTGGCTGCGGTGCAGGTGCTCCCAGCTCGTGCCCGCGTGCTCGTCGCCGGCCTCGGCGCGGAACTGCTCCCACGTCACCGGGCGCAGCCGGGCCTCGTGGCCCCACCACGCGTACGCCGCCTCCGCGAAGCCGCGCACGGTGAGCGCCCGTGCGCTGACCGCGTGGAACGCCTCGCCCACCGACGCCTCCGGTCGCTGCAGCGCCAGCTCGAAGACCTGCGCCACGTCGTCGGCGTGCACGTGGTGCATCGTCGCGGAGGCGTCGCCCGGCACCGTGAGCTCCTCGCCCCGGGCGATGGTCGCCCACACCCGGGGGTCGACGTTGCCGACGGGGTTGATCACGCGCCAGCCCGGCCCGCTGATGTGGCCGGGGTGGACGACGGTGCAGGGCAGGCCGCCCGAGGACGCGGACTCTGCCAGCAGCAGGTCCTCGATCGCCTGCTTGCCGACGCCGTACTCGCCGAACGGGTGCTTGGGGTCGTCCTCCTCCATGGGCAGGCTGGTGCTCAGCCCGTGCGACCAGATCGACCCGCAGTGGGCCAGCAGCCCGACCTCCCCGCGCAGGCCCTCGACCAGCTGGCGGGCGGAGTCCGGGGTGAAGCAGACCAGGTCGACGACCGCGTCCGGACGCTCGGCCAGCACCTGCGCCGCCGTCGTCCCCTCCGCGTCGCTCGCGTCGCGGTCCAGCACCACCCGCCGGGCGTCGTCCCAGGCCGGGTCGGGGTGGTAGGCCTCGCGGGTGCCGCGGCTCGCTGCCACCACCTCGTGTCCCGCCCGGACGAGCCGGGGGACGAGGTAGGAGCCGATGTGCCCGGTCGCTCCGAGGACGTAGATGCGCATGCCCTTCACCGTACGGAGGTGGTCCGACGGTTCGCGGTGCGCAGCGTCCTGCTCCGCTCCACGGCCCCGTCGTGGTGCGGGCGCCCGGGGCGGCGCGGGAGTGTCGTCCTAGGCTCGTCGGCGGTAGTCAGACGACGGCGAGCAGGGGAGTGGGCACGTGGCAGTGGCGGACGCAGGGACGATCGAGCTCGGGGGCAGGACGGTCAACCGGCTGGGGTTCGGGGCGATGCGGATCACCGGAGACGGGATCTGGGGCCCGCCGAAGGACCACGACGAGGCTCTCGCCGTGCTGCGGCGTGCCGTCGAGCTGGGCGTGACGCTCATCGACACCGCCGACTCGTACGGGCCGTACGTGTCGGAGGACCTCATCCACGAGGCCCTGCACTGGCAGGTGGGCGGCGAGCACTACGGCGACGTGGTCATCGCCACGAAGGGCGGGCTCACCCGGCACGGGCCGAACGTCTGGCCGCCGCTGGGGCGCCCGGAGTACCTGCGGCAGTGCATCCTCATGTCGCTGCGGCGCCTCGACGTCGAGCAGATCGACCTGTGGCAGCTGCACCGCATCGACGAGAAGACGCCGCGCGAGGACCAGTTCGCGACGGTGAAGTCGTTCGTCGACGACGGCCTGGCCAAGCAGGTCGGCCTGTCGGAGGTCGGCGTCGACGAGATCAAGGCGGCGCAGGACGCCGGCCTGCCGGTCGCGTCGGTGCAGAACCGCTACAACCTCGTCGACCGCGCGGCCGAGGACGTCCTCGACTTCTGCGAGGCCAACGGCATCGCCTTCATCCCGTGGGCGCCGGTCGCCTCGGGTGACCTGGCCAAGCCGGGCGGCGCGCTCGACAAGGTCAAGCAGGACCACCCGGGCGTGACGACCTCGCAGCTGGCCATCGCCTGGCTGCTGCGCCGCTCGCCGGTCATGGTCCCGATCCCCGGGACGGGTTCGGTGGCGCACCTCGAGGAGAACCTCGGCGCGGCCGACGTGCAGCTGAGCGACGAGGAGTTCCAGGCGCTGTCCGACGCGGCCTGAGGCTCGGGCCGGAGGGTCGACCCGGTCCCTCCGGACCGGCAGCAGCTCAGGCCGAGAGCGAGAAGACGGGCGCGCCCAGGCGCTCGGCGTCCACCGTGACGCCGAGCCCCGGGCCGTCCGGCAGGGAGCCGTGGCCGTCGACCGAGCGGGGCCGGTGGCCGGCGACGTGGCCGTCGGTCCAGTCGTTGAAGAACGACGTCATGAACAGCGACCCGGACGCGGTGCTCGCGGCCAGGTGGCTGACGGCGGCGGTGACGACGTCGCCGCCCCACATGTCCTCGACGGAGACGCGCAGCCCGAGCTCCTGCATCGCGTCGCGCAGCAGCGCGGTGCGGGTGAGGCCGCCGACCCGGCTGATCTTGAGGTTGACCGACACGGCCCCGGCCTCGTGCTTGGCCGCGACGAGGTCGGCGAGGGTGGAGACCGACTCGTCGAGCACGAGGGGGAGTGCGGAGCCGCGCAGGGCGAGGGCGCAGTCGGCCGTGCTCCGGCAGGGCTGCTCGACGTAGACCGGGGCGCCCGGCAGCTCGCCCAGCCCGCGCACCGCGCTGCGGGCCGACGCGAGGTCCCAGCCGCCGTTGGCGTCGGCCACGACGACCGTGGACGGCCCGCCCGCCTCGACGCAGGCCCGCGTCCGCGCCACGTCGGTGCCGGGCTCGTTGCCCACCTTGAGCTGGAACCGTTCGATGCCGGCCGCCCGGCGCGAGGTGACGAAGTCGGCCATGGCCGCGGGTTCCCCCAGGGGCACGGCCTCGTAGAGGGGCCACCGCTCCGTGAGCACGCCACCCAGCAGGTCGGCGACCGGCCGGTCGACGGCGCGCCCGAACAGGTCCCAGCACGCCATGTCGACGGCGCTCTTCGCGTACGGCTGGCCGAGCAGCGTGGCGTCCATGACCTGGTTCAGCCGGCGCGGGTTCGTCGGGTCGAGCCCGAGCAGCGCGGGCGCCAGCTCGGCGAGGGCCGCGCGGATCGTGCCCGGCGAGGTCGGCAGGTAGGTCCGCCCGAGCGTGGTCACCTCGCCCCAGCCGACGAGGCCCTCGTCGGTGCGCAGCGAGACGAGCGTGCCGTCCTCGTGCGTCGCCGCCCGCCCGCCGGACATCACGTAGGTGCCGTGGACGTAGCCGACCGCGTACGCGTGGACGTCGATCCCCGTGATGCGCACGTCAGGGGGTGCCGGAGCGCCGGACGTAGAGGGTGATGCCGACGCCGTGCGGGTCGGGCGTCTCGACGGGCACGAAGTCGTGGTCGAGCACGGCGAGCTCGCTGCGGGCGACGGTCTCCGACGGCAGCACGGCGAGGCCGGGGCGCCCGACGACCCACACCCGCGGGCTGCCCGCGAGGTTCGCCTCGACGGAGGCCAGGGGAAGGGGGCGGCCGGTGAGGTTGTGCGCCTGGACCGGTCCCTCCGACAGCGCCACGTCGTGGGTGCGGGCGAACGAGGCGGGGTAGACGAGCGCGACGAGGCGGCGGTTGTCGGGCAGGAAGAGCACCGCGTCGCCCGACCGGGCCCCGGCCGCGACCACCGCGGCCGCGCCGGCGAGGTCGTCGGGGCGGGAGGACGGCGTGCGTTCCGCCCGCTGGGTGCCGAGGCCGCCGAGGGCGACCAGCGCGACGGCGAGCGCGGCGACCAGGGCCGGCGCACCGGTCGCCAGCCGCCTGCCGGACGCCCGCCCGTCCGGGCGTGCGGCCAGCCGACCCGCCAGCCAGGTTCCCACGCGGTCGACGCCGGCGGCGGCGAGCAGGGCGGCGGCGGGCACGGACGGGAACACGTAGCGCGCCACGAAGATCGGCTGCACGAAGGAGGCGGCCACGAGCGCGACGAAGGGCGCCACGAGCAGCGGCAGCGCGACGGCCGTCAGCCTCGAGCGCGCCGCCGCCACCGGCAGGACGCCCAGCAGCACCAGGACGGCGACGAGCGCCATCAGCGGGACCGTCGGGCCGAGGACGAGGTGGACGAAGTCCCGCACCGTGGCGGGGCCCGGAGCCGGGATCCAGCCGACCTGGAAGGGCTGGCTGCGGGTCATCAGCGCGAGCGTGCCGGCCACGGCGAGCGCCGGCAGCACGGCCAGCCCCCAGGACAGGAGCGCGCTCCGCGGCCGGCGCCACCACAGCAGCGTGAGGAGGTGGGTGAGCGGCACGAGCACCGCGAGCAGGTTGAGGGCGACGAGCACCGCGCCGGCGACCGCGTACCCGACCCACCAGCCCGCCGCGCGTCGTCCGGCGCGTGCCTCGGCGCGCAGCAGGAGCCAGGTGGCGAGCAGGGCGACCGCGACGATCATCGCCGTCGAGCGGGCCTCCTGCGCGTAGAAGGAGGTCGACGGGTTCGCGACGAACAGCAGGCCGGCGACGAGCCCGACCCGCACCGAGGCCAGCCGGGCGCCGAGGACGCCGACCAGCCCGGCGGCGACGGCCATCGCGAGCACCGAGGGCACCCGGGCCCAGACGACGCCGGAGCCGAGCTGCATCCAGGCGTGCAGGAACGTGTAGTAAAGGGCGTGCACGGTCTCGAGCTGCGCGAGCATCGCCCAGAGCTCGGCCAGGCTGCGGTCGGCCGCCACCAGCGAGGCCGCCTCGTCGCGCCACATGGAGCGGCGGTCCAACCCGACCAGCCCGACGACGAGCATCGCCCCGACCGGCAGCAGCAGCACGAGCTGCCGCCAGGACGCACCGGCACCCCGGGCCCGTGCGCCGTCGACGACCTCGTCCGGGAGCGACCGCCTGGGCGACGCCGCCCTCGACGTCGCATCCGACACCATGCTCGACACGGGGCAGACCGTAGCCGCTCCGGACGGCGCGCGCACGGCTCTTGGGCCAGGACGCGGGGAACCGACGCGGGGCTGCGACCGACGTCACGCGGCTCCCGAGGCCTTCCGCCTCAGCCGGTCCTCACATCGTCGAGGTGCCCGGGACCGTCAGGTGGAGCAGGTCCGCGGGCGTCCCGGCGACGGTGACGACCTTCTCCGTCGTGGCGTCGAACGCGCGCAGCCGGCCGTCGGTGAGGGCGAGCAGGTAGCGGCCGTTCGGCGTCCAGGCGGCCTGGTCGGTCCCGTCCGTGCGCGCCATCGCGCCCGGCACCTCGACGCGGTGGCCGGAGCTCAGGTCGACGAGCACGAGGGTGGCCCCGGACCGGGTCGGCTTCGGCAGCTGGAGGGCCACCCAGCGACGGTCGGGGCTGAGCACGCCCCCGTGCCCGGCGGCGGACCCGACGTCCTTGCCGTAGAGCCCGGTGAGCGAGATCCGCACCGCCGGGAGGTACTGCGGCTCCTGGCCGTTCCGGTTGTAGCGCGCGTCGCACTTGCCGGCCTTGTCGCAGTCCCAGGTGAGGACCGTGTCGGTGCCGGTCGCGAGGAGGACGCCACGCGAGATCCGCCGGCCGCCGTCGGGTCGCGCCTCGTACGCGCCCTGGGCGTCGCCGACGACGAGCGCGTCGCTCAGGTGGGCGGTGGGCACCCCGAGGCCGGCGGGGACGCGGATCGTCGTCGCCCCGACCCGGGAGCCCTGGAGGTCGACCTGCACGGCGTTCCGGATCCCCTGCACCGGGGGCTGGAGCGCCCAGAGGGCCCCCGCCCCGGCGGGGTAGAGGCGGACGGCCTCCTGCAGCGCGACCGGCAGCACCTGCGGCCCGCCGCCGTCGCGCAGCACGAAGCCGGACGGAGCCCCGGTCGTCTTCGACACCACGAAGCCCTGGCCCGCCACGAGGCTGGAGACCCCGCCCGGCGCCGGCGTCGCGGTGAGCGCCGTCGCGCCGGTGGCCAGGTCGGCCCGCTGCACCGCGGTGGTGGTCTGCAGGTACACCACGGCGTCCCCGGCCCCCTCGAGCGCGAGGCCGTCGTGCTCGCCCGCCACGGCCGGCGGGATGCTCGGCAGCCCGCCGTTCCCTCCGCCGGCGTCGGCGGCCGGGGCTCCGGCCGCCGTGGACGCCGCGCGCTGCAGCACGATCGCCGTCACCAGGCCCGCGACGACGAGCACCGCGACGACGACCAGCAGCACGACGGGCCAGCGGCGGCGGCGCTGGACGTACTCCATCGGCCCCACCTCCGGGGTCGTACGGGTGTCCGGCCCCCCGGAGGGTTCGGGCTGGACGGGCGGTTCGGGCTGCACGGGGGGCTCCTCCTGCACGGCGGCGGGTTCCACGGCGGGCCGCTCCTCGGGCTCAGGCACCGACGTACGCCGCGAGGTGCTGGCCGGTCAGGGTGGACCGGGTGCGGACGAGCTCGGCCGGGGTGCCCTCGAAGACGACCCGGCCGCCGTCGTGGCCCGCGCCGGGACCGAGGTCGACGACCCAGTCGGCGTGCGCCATGACGGCCTGGTGGTGCTCGATGACGACCAGGGACTTGCCGGCGTCCACCAGCCGGTCGAGGAGGGCGAGCAGCTGCTCCACGTCGGCGAGGTGGAGCCCGGTCGTCGGCTCGTCGAGGACGACGACGCCACCGCGCTCGCCGAGGTGGGTGGCGAGCTTGAGTCGCTGGCACTCGCCGCCGGACAGGGTGGTGAGCGGCTGCCCCAGCCCGACGTAGCCGAGCCCGACGTCGACGAGGTGGCCGAGCACGGCCTGCGCGGCCGGGAGCCGGGCCTCGCCGGTGGAGAAGAACGCGGCGGCCTCGGCCACCGGCATGGCCAGGACCTCGCTGATGTCCCTGCCGCCGAAGGTGTAGGCGAGGACGTCGTCGGAGAAGCGCCGGCCCTCGCAGAGCTCGCAGGTCGTGGCCACGCCGGCCATCATCGCGAGGTCGGTGTAGACGACGCCGGCCCCGTTGCAGCTCGGGCAGGCGCCCTCCGAGTTCGCGCTGAACAGGGCGGGCTTGACCCCGTTCGCCTTGGCGAACGCCTTGCGGATCGGCTCGAGCACACCGGTGTACGTCGCCGGGTTGCTGCGGCGCGACCCGCGCACGGGGGTCTGGTCGACGACGACCACGCCCTCGCGGCCGCGCAGCGAGCCGTGGACGAGCGAGCTCTTGCCCGAGCCCGCGACGCCGGTGACGACGACGAGGACACCGAGGGGCAGGTCGACGTCCACGTCGCGCAGGTTGTGCTCCGACGCCCCCCGGATCTCGAGGCCGCCGCGAGCCGTCCGGACCGATTCCTTGAGCCGCGCCCGGTCCTCCAGGTGGCGTCCGGTGACCGTGCCGCTGGTGCGCAGGCCGTCGACGTCGCCCTCGAAGCAGACCCGGCCCCCGCCGGTCCCGGCGCCCGGGCCGAGGTCGACCACGTGGTCGGCGACGACGATCGTCTCCGGCTTGTGCTCGACGACCAGCACCGTGTTGCCCTTGTCACGAAGCCGCAGCAGCAGCGCGTTCATGCGCTGGATGTCGTGCGGGTGCAGCCCGGTGGTGGGCTCGTCGAACACGTAGGTCACGTCGGTCAGCGCGGAGCCGAGGTGGCGCACCATCTTGGTGCGCTGGGCCTCGCCGCCCGACAGCGTGCCCGCGGCCCGGTCGAGGCTGAGGTAGCCGAGCCCGATCTCGCCGAACGACTCGAGCGTGCCGCGCAGCGAGGCGAGCAGGGGAGCGACCGAGGGCTCGTCGAGGCCTGCGACCCAGGTCGCGAGGTCGCTGATCTGCATCGCGCACGCGTCGGCGATGCTGACACCGCCGATCGTGGAGGACCGCGCGGCCGCGGTCAGCCGGGTGCCGTCGCACTCGGGGCAGGTCGAGAAGCGCACCGCCCGCTCGACGAACGCCCGCACGTGCGGCTGGAGCGCGTCGACGTCCTTCGACAGCACCGACTTGCGCAGCCGCGGGATGACGCCCTCGAAGGTGAGGTTGATGCCCTCCACCTTGATCTTGCGCGCCTCGCCGTGCAGCAGGTCGGTCAGCTTCGCCTTCGAGAACTTCCCGACCGGGAGGTCCATGTCGAAGCCGGCGCCGGCGAAGATGCGGCCGTACCAGCCGTCCATCGAGTAGCCCGGGACGGTCAGCGCGCCCTCGGCCAGGGACTTCTCCGCGTCGTAGAGCTGGGTCAGGTCGATGTCGTTGACCGCACCGCGGCCCTCGCAGCGGGGGCACATGCCGCCGGTGATGCTGAAGGTCTTGCGCTCCTTGACCGTCTGCCCGCCCTTGGTCGAGGTGACCGCGCCCGCGCCGCTCACCGAGGCGACGTTGAACGAGAACGCCTGGGCCGAGCCGATGTGCGGGCGCCCGAGACGGCTGAAGAGGATGCGCAGCATCGCGTTGGCGTCGGTGGCGGTGCCGACCGTCGAGCGGGGGTCGGCCCCCATCCGCTTCTGGTCGACGATGATCGCCGTCGTCAGGCCCTCGAGGACGTCGACGTCGGGCCGCGCGAGGGTGGGCATGAAGCCCTGGAGGAAGGCGCTGTACGTCTCGTTGATCAGGCGCTGCGACTCGGCCGCGACGGTGTCGAAGACCAGCGAGCTCTTGCCGGAGCCCGATACGCCCGTGAACACCGTGAGGCGGCGCTTCGGGATCTCCACGTCCACGTCGCGCAGGTTGTTCACCCGCGCGCCGACCACGCGGATCACGTCTGGCCGGGCGGGCTCGTCGGTCGAGCGCCCGGGTGCGGTCGTCGTGGTGGTCATCGGGGCTCCTCCTCGGGGCTGCTCCGGGTGCCGAGTATCCCGCAGGCGGCGGCGGGACGAGACCGGTGCGGGTCCCGAGGTCCGTCGTCGGGGACGCGCAGCACCCGTCGAGCGTCGACCAGTGCGACGCCGAAGCCTTCTTGACCAAGATGAGCGACGGCTAGGAAGCAGCCGGGGGCGTCAGCGTGCCCTCGTGACCCTGATGCCCGATGGAGTGCCGTGGACCACCACACCTGCGACCCGACCTCGAACGAAGACCCGGTCTCCGGCGTGACCGGCGGCCCCGTGGCCCGTGACGTGGCCGGCCCGGCCCGCGACGGGGCGGACCGTGACGTGGACAGCGATGTGCGTGCCGACGGCCACGACCTCGGCTCGATGCGCCGGGCGCTGGAGACGCAGCCGGCGATCGAGCAGGCCAAGGGGATGCTGATGGCCTACTACGGCATCGACGCCGACCGCGCGTTCGCCGTGCTCAGCCGGTGGTCCTCGATGCGCCACGTCAAGGTGCGTGACCTGTGCCGCGACATCGTGGAGGCTGCGGCGCTGCCGGACGCGTCGCGGTTCGGGACGCTCGAGCGCTTCCTGGAACAGGCGCGGGGGGATACGCGGGGGGATTGAGCGGGCGACGACCGGTCGAGGTGCCCGACTCAGGTGCGTCCGAACCCGCGTCCAGGAGCCGGGTCCTCTCCGGTGGTCCCCCGCACCAGGTCGGTGGCGACCTCGCTGACGCGGCGGTGGCTCGTCTGCGACTCACGGCGGAGCAGCTCGAAGGCCGTCGCCGCCGTGCAGCGCTGCTGGCCCATGATGATGCCCATCGCCTGGTCGATCACGGTCCGCGACCTGAGCGCCTCCTCCATCTGGTCGATCAGCCGCGTGTCGCGCGTCAGGCGCCGGATGATGCGCAGGGTCCCCGACGCCTGGGCGGCGAAGAGCTCGAGCTGGTGGCGCAGCGGGTCGTCGAACAGCCGCGGACGGGCGAAGCCGTAGACGTTCATCGCCCCGAACGTCTCGTCCGCGGTCCCCAGGGGCAGGCTGAGCGAGCAGCGCAGCCCGAGCGCGCGGGCCGTCGGCACGTACTCGGGCCAGCGGCTCTCACCGGCGGTGTCGGGGACGTCCACCACGAGCCCCGTGCGCAGGGTCTCGATGCAGGGCCCACCCCGCACGCGGTACTGGGTCTCGTCGAGCCGCACCGCACGGTCGGCGCTGGACCCGACCGTCAGCACGTCGCCCTCGACCCGCAGCGTGATCCCGCACTCGACGCCCGCGTCGGGCACGAGCGAGGCCGCCAGCTGGGTCAGCTCGTTGATCGTCGAGCCCAGGTCGCGCGGGTCGAGGAGCAGGGACTGGAGCCGGTGGAGGAGAGGGTTCTCCGGGGGCGTGCCGTCGGTCACGAGGAACCTGTCCGGCCCCGGGAGGCCTCGTCGTCGTGCGGTCGCCGACGCTCCGGCTCAGCTCGGTGGTGCTGCTGACCGTAGGGCACCCGGCAGGGGCAGGCCGGGGCCCGGCGTCCTAGGAGGCGCCGCCGTCGGGCAGCCGGGCCGACCACCGCTCCTCGATCCGCCCGAGGCGCCACACGAGCAGCGCGGCCAGCCAGGCCAGGCCGAAGAGGCCGACGATGGCGTAGCCGGCGCCGTCCAGCGGTATGGCTCCGAGAGCGGCCAGCGGCCCGCGGACCGCGCCCGTCTGCTCGGCGAGGACGCCCGCGAGCTCGATGGTGCCGATCCCCAGCGCGACCGCCACGGAGATCGCGGTGATGGTGAGGTTGTAGTAGACCTTGCGGACCGGCCGACGGAACGCCCACCCGTACGCGCCCGTCATCATCACCCCGTCGACGGTGTCCATCAGGCACATGCCGGCCGCGAACAGCACGGGGAGCACGAGGATCGCGTAGAACGGCAGGTCGAAGGCCGCCGCGCCGCCGGCGAGGACCAGCAGGCCGACCTCCGTGGCGGTGTCGAAGCCGAGGCCGAAGAGGACGCCGACGGGGTAGATGTGCCACGGCCTGCGGACGGCGCGGGTCAGCCCGCCCAGCAGGCGGTTCATGAAGCCGCGGCGGTCGAGCTGCGCCTCGAGCTCGGCCTCGTCGAAGTCCCCGTGCCGCATCCGGCGGAAGACCCGCACGATCCCGACGAGGACCACCAGGTTCGCGATCCCCAGCACCCACAGGAACACGCCCGACACGGACGCGCCGATCACGCCGGTGAGGCGGTGCAGCGTCGACGCGTCGTCCGCCACCTGACCGGCCAGCGCCTTCACGCCGCCGGCGATGGCCAGGGCGAGGGCGAAGACGACCGTCGAGTGGCCCAGCGAGAACCAGAAGCCGACCGACAGCGGCCGGCGGCCCCCGCCACCGGCGACGCGGTCGGCCAGCAGCTTGCGCGTGGTGTTGTCGACCGCGGCTATGTGGTCGGCGTCGAACGCGTGGCGCAGGCCGAAGGTGTACGCGAGCAGCCCGACGCCGGCGCCGAAGACCGGCGTCGACCCGCCCAACGGGTGGTGGGCGGGGACGACCAGGCCGAAGAGCACGGCGAGGCCCACGACGTGCAGCACCACGATGACCAGGGCCATGCCGACCAGGGAGCGGCGGTCCGCGGGCTCCAGCCGCCGCACGAGACCCCGGAGCCGCCCGCCGGCGAGGGGCGCGGCGGGTGCCGCGGACGGGCGCATGGGACCTCCTGGGCGACGAGCCGGACGTTCGGGCTGGCGTCCCGACGCTAGCCGACGTGGACCCCAGGAGCCGGTCGCGTGCGGGCTCCACGGACGACGCCCGTCGTCAAACGACTCGAAGCAAAGAGATTCCTGGTAAATTCCTGAGAAGCAGGACCTCGGGCGGGCCCTCCGTCCGCGAACCCCCGCGGCCCCGGCGGCACTGAGGAGAGGAGCTTGTCATGCTGCGCACGTTCGACGGCGACCCCGCCGACGAGGGCGCCGAGCTGCCGGTGGAGGCGCTCGCCGCCGAAGCCCGGTCCATCTCCGACGACCCTGCTCACGCCGCCGACGCGGGTCTCGACGACGCCGTGATCACCCTGCGCTCCCTGGTCCGCGCGGTCGAGCGCTACCGGACCTCGGTCTCCTCCTCGACCGGTGTCGGTACCACCGAGAGCCAGGCCCTCTCCTACCTCCTCGTCCACGGGGACCGCGGCCAGTCCGAGCTCGCCCGCGAGCTCACCCTCACCAGCAGCGCCGCCACCGCCCTCGTCGACCGCCTCGAGCGCCACGGCGTGGCCGAGCGCGTCCGGCACCCGAGCGACCGGCGCCGCACGATCATCCGCCTCACCCACCAGGGCGAGCAGCTCGCCGACCGCGTCCACCAGCCGCTCTACGCCAGCCTCGGCCGCGTCGACGCCGCCGACCTGCCGGCCGTGTCGCGCTGGATGGGCGTCATCGCCGACGGGCTCCTGGGCGTCCGCGCCGGTCTCGCCTGACCTCCGCCCCGCACGACGGGCGCTCTGCGGCCGCCGGCCGATGAGTGCGCCGGCTCCCTCCGGTCTGACCTCCTGACCGCACCACCGGGAGGAGACCCATGGGCACCGTGGTCGCCAACGCCTCGACCTCGCTCGACGGCTACATCGCGAAGGCGGACAACAGCATCGGCGCGCTGTTCGACTGGCTGCAGGCGGGCGACGAGGAGGTCGCGACCGTCACGTCCGGCCTCACGTTCCACCTGACGCCGCCGAGCGCCGCGTACTGGCGGGCGTGGACGTCCGGCCTCGGGGCCCTGGTCTGCGGGCGCACCCTCTTCGACGTCACCGACGGCTGGGCCGGTCGCCACACCCTGGACGTGCCGGTGGTGGTCGTGACGCACGCGGTCCCGACCGGTTGGGTCGAGCGGCACCCGGACGCCCCGTTCACCTTCGTCACCGACGGCGTCGAGGCGGCGGTGGCTCGCGCGCAGGTGCTGGCGGGGGAGGGCACCGTCGCCGTCACGGCCGGCACGATCGCCGCGCAGTGCCTGCGGCTCGGCCTCCTCGACGCCGTGGCGATCGACCTGGTGCCCGTGGTCATGGGCGCCGGGCGGCCCTTCTTCCCGGGCCTGCCGCCGGAGGACGTCCTGCTCGGCGACCCGGACGTCTGCGTGCGCGCCGAGCGCGTCACGCACCTGCGGATGCCTGTGCGGCGGGCATGAGACGGGCGTGAGACGCCGACCTCCTACGGTGGGCCGGTGCCCGACGACGCCGTCCCGACCGCCGCTGCTCCGACCGCCTCTGCTTCGACGGGAGACGCGGCCCGCGACGACTGGTGGCGTGACGCCGTCGTCTACCAGGTCTATCCCCGCAGCTTCGCCGACAGCGACGGCAACGGCATCGGCGACCTCCGCGGCGTCACCGACCACGTCGAGCACCTCGCCGCGCTCGGCGTCGACGCGGTCTGGCTGAGCCCCTTCTACCCCTCGGCGCTGGCCGACGGCGGCTACGACATCGACGACCACCGCGACGTCGCCCCCGAGCTCGGCACGCTGGCCGACTTCGACGCGATGGCCGCCGCGCTGCACGGGCGGGGCATCCGGGTCGTGGTCGACATCGTCCCCAACCACACCTCGGACCGGCACCGGTGGTTCGTCGCCGCGCTGGCCGCCGCACCGGGCTCGGACGAGCGGGACCGCTACGTCTTCCGCGAGGGACGCGGCCCCGACGGCGCCGAGCCGCCGACGGACTGGGAGAGCGACTTCGGCGGTCCGGCGTGGACGCGGGTGCCGGACGGCCAGTGGTACCTGCACCTGTTCGCCCCCGAGCAGCCCGACCTCAACTGGGACCGCCGCGACGTGCGCGAGGAGTTCCTCACCACGCTGCGCTTCTGGGCCGACCGCGGTGTCGACGGCTTCCGGGTCGACGTGGCCAACCTCCTGGTCAAGGACCTCACCGAACCGCTGCCGAGCCTCGCCGAGCTGGCCGCGCTGACCGACGGGGAGCACCCGTACGAGGACCGCGACGCCGTGCAGGAGGTCTACGCGGAGTGGCGCACCCTCTTCGACTCCTACGACCCGCCCCGCATGGCGGTCGCCGAGGCCTGGGTGCCGGCGCACCGCCGCGCCCGCTACGCCAGCCCGCAGAGCCTCGGGCAGGCGTTCAACTTCGACCTGCTGACCGCGCCCTGGGACGCGGGCGCCTGGCGCGGCGTCATCACCGAGAACCTCGACCTCGCCGCGCAGAGCGGCTCGACCTCGACCTGGGTGCTGTCGAACCACGACGTCATCCGCCACCCCACCCGCTACGGCATCACCGCGGCCGCCGGGCAGCCGAACGCGATCGGCTACATCCCGGCGTTCGGGGTCGACCCGACGATCACCGTCGACGAGGAGCTCGGCGCGCGCCGGGCCCGCGCGGCGACGCTGCTGATGCTGGCGCTGCCCGGCTCGGCGTACCTCTACCAGGGTGAGGAGCTCGGCCTGCTCGAGGTCGCCGACATCCCCGCCGACCAGCGCCAGGACCCGACCTTCTTCCGCACCGGCGGACAGCGCCTCGGGCGTGACGGCTGCCGGGTGCCGCTGCCGTGGACCAGCGAGCCGCCGTCGTACGGGTTCAGCCCGGCCGACGCCTCCGCCCCGCCCCACCTGCCGCAGCCGGCCTGGTTCGCGCGGTTCAGCGTCGCGTCCGAGGCGGGCGACCCGGCCTCGAGCCTCGCGCTCTACCGCGCCGCGCTGGCGCTGCGCCGCGAGCTCGGCGGGCTCGGACGCGGCGAGGGGCTCGCCTGGGAACCGTCGTCCCCGGCGGTCGTCCACGTCATTCGCCCCGGCGGCTGGCACTGCCTGACGAACTTCGGCCCGGCCCCGGTGGACGTCCCGGCCGGCCAGGTCGTGCTGGCCAGCGCGCCGCTGGTCGGGGGCCGGGTGCCGACCGACGTCACCGTCTGGGTGCGGGCGGGGCAGCGGTGACCGCCCGGCTGCACGACCCGGGCTGGCGCGGCTTCGCCAGCGACAACTACGCCGGCGTGCACCCCGAGGTGCTGGAGGCGCTCGCCGCGGCGAACGGCGGCCACCAGGTGTCGTACGGCGAGGACGCCTACACCGCCCGGCTGCAGGAGGTCGTCCGCGAGCACCTCGGGGAGCGGGCGGAGACGTACCCCGTGCTCAACGGCACCGGCGGCAACGTGCTCGCGCTGACCAGCGTGCTGCCGCGCTGGGGTGCGGTGGTCTGCACGACGAACGCGCACATCCACACCGACGAGGCCGGCGCGCCCGAGCGGGTCACCGGTCTCAAGCTGCTGCCGGTCGCGACCCCCGACGGCAAGCTCACGCCCGCGCTGGTCGACGCCGAGGCGTGGGGCTGGGGCGACGAGCACCGCGCCCAGCCGCTCGCCGTGAGCATCACGCAGACCACCGAGGTGGGCACGCTCTACACCCCCGACGAGGTCGCGGCCCTGGCCGAGCACGCCCACGCCCGCGGCATGGCCCTCCACCTCGACGGGGCCCGCATCTGGAACGCGGCGGCCGCCCTCGGGACGGACCTGCGGACGTTCACCGCGGACACCGGTGTCGACGTGCTCACGCTCGGCGGCACCAAGAACGGCCTGCTCGGCGTGGAGGCCGTCGTCGTCCTCGACCCCGAGCGCGCGACCGGGCTGACCTACCTGCGCAAGCTGACCATGCAGCTGACCAGCAAGATGCGCTTCGCCTCCGCGCAGCTGCTGACCCTCTTCGACGGCGACCTGGGGCTGCGCAGCGCGGCGCACGCGAACGCGATGGCGTCCCGCCTGCGCGCCGCGCTCGAGCCCGGCGTGGCGGACGGGTCGCTGCCCGGGCTCACGTTCGTGCAGCCGACGCAGGCCAACGCGGTCTTCGTCGCGCTGCCGCCCGGCGTGGCCGACCGCATCCGCGAGCGCGTGCGCTTCTACGACTGGGACACCCCGCGCGGCGTGGTGCGCTGGATGACCTCCTGGGACACGACCGAGGCCGACGTCGACGCGTTCGTCGCCGTGGTCCGCCAGGAGCTCAGCCGCACCACCTGACAGCCCCGCCACCTCACCTCACCTCACCTCCGCCCCTCCCAGACCGTCGAGCGGTAGGTTGCAGCGCGATCTACCCGAGTAGATCCCCGGCAACCTACCGCTCGGCGGGGGAACGTGAGGTCGGGGAAGATCTACGGGGTGGGCAGGACGCGTGGCGGCGGGGACCTGGTTGGACCCGCCGACGGCGGGTAGGGCTCGAGGGTCGTCCGCCGTCCCGGGGGGCGTTCCGACGACCCTGGAGGACCACGATGGCGACCGCGCAGGACGTGCGTCCCGAGCAGCAGGGCTCCAAGCTGCGCCAGAGCATCACCGGCCCGCTGCTCTACCTCTTCATCCTCGGCGACGTCCTCGGCGCCGGCGTCTACGCGCTCATGGGCGTGCTGGCCCAGGAGGTCGGCGGCGCGCTGTGGGCGCCGCTGGCGGTCGCGCTGCTGCTCGCGCTGCTGACGGCCGGCTCGTACGCCGAGCTCGTCACGAAGTACCCGCGGGCCGGCGGCGCCGCGATCTTCGCGGAGCGTGCCTTCCGCAACGACCTCATCGCCTTCCTCGTCGGCTTCAGCATGCTGGCCGCCGGCGTCACGAGCGCCGCCGGCCTGGCGCTCGCCTTCGCCGGGGACTACCTCGGCACGTTCGTCGACGTCCCCGCCGTCCCGGCCGCCGTCGTCTTCCTCGCCCTCGTCGCCGCGCTCAACGCCCGCGGCATCAGCGAGTCGCTCAAGAGCAACGTCGTCATGACCGTGGTCGAGGTCAGCGGCCTCGTGATCGTCATCGTCACCGTGGCGATCCTGCTGGGCCGGGGCGGGGGCGAGGTGTCCCGGGTGACCGAGCTGCCCGCGGGGGTGAGCCCGGGCGCTGCGGTCCTCGGGGCCGCCGTCATCGCCTACTACTCCTTCGTCGGTTTCGAGACCTCCGCGAACGTCGCCGAGGAGGTCCGCGAACCCAGCCGCGTCTACCCCCGCGCGCTGTTCGGCGCCCTGCTCACCGCCGGCGTCGTCTACGTGCTCGTCGGGCTCGCCAGCGCGATCGCGCTGCCGACGCAGGACCTGTCGGCCTCCAGCGGCCCCCTGCTCGCCGTCGTCGCTGCGACCGGCGTGGGCGTGCCGGGCTGGGTCTTCAGCCTCATCGCGCTCGTCGCCGTCGCCAACGGGGCGCTGCTGACCATGATCATGGCCAGCCGGGTGACGTACGGGATGGCCGAGCAGGGCCTCCTGCCCCGGGTCCTCGGCCGCGTCCTGCCGGGCCGCAGGACGCCGTGGGTCGCGATCGTCGCGACCACCGTGGTCGCGATGCTGCTGACCCTGGTCGGCGACCTGTCCACCCTGGCGTCGACGGTCGTGCTGCTGCTGCTCTTCGTCTTCATCAGCACCAACCTGGCCGTCCTGGTGCTGCGCCGCGACCGGGTGGAGCACCGGCACTTCCGGGTGCCGGCCTTCGTTCCCGTGCTAGGACTGGCGTCCTGCGTGCTGCTGCTGACGCAGCAGGAGGGACGGGTGTGGGTGTACGGGCTGGGTCTGCTGCTGGTCGGCGTGGTGCTGTACGCGCTGGCCCGCCTCACGCGTCGCCGCTCGTCCGCCGGGACGACCGCCCCGTGAGCCCTGCCCGCTCGGACGCGCCGGTCCACCTGCGCGCGCTCGGCACGGCCGTCCCGGTGACGGTGCTGCGCCAGCCCGACCTGCGCGACCTCCTCGCCGAGCAGCCGGGGCTGAGCCGGCTGGGCCTGCGGCGGCTGCACGCGACGTTCGACGCGTCCGGCATCGAGACCCGCCACACCGTGGTCGACGAGTTCGCGCAGCGTCCTGCCGCCTCCGAGCCGGTGCTCGTGGACGCCACCGCGCGACGCGTGCTGTCGCCCTCGACCGGGACGCGCAACGGCCTGTACGTGCGCCACGCGCCGGGGCTGTTCCTCGACGCGGCCAAGCAGGCGCTGGCCTCCACCGACCTCACGCCTGACGACGTCACCCACGTCGTCACGGTCTCCTGCACCGGCTTCTTCGCCCCCGGCCCGGACCACGTGCTGGTGCGCCAGCTCGGCCTGGCGCCCACGACGCAGCGCTTCCACCTCGGGTTCATGGGCTGCTACGGGGCGTTCCCCGCGCTGCGCCTGGCCGACGCCGTCTGCCGGGCCGACCCGGAGGCCGTCGTCCTCGTCGTGTGCGCCGAGCTCTGCTCGCTGCACCTGCACCTCGGCGACGACCTCGACACGGTCCTGGCCTCGTCGCTGTTCGCGGACGGCGCCGCGGCCGCGGTGCTGAGCGGCCGGCCGCCGGGCCCCGGTGAGGACGTCGTCACCCTCGACGCGCTGGGCACGACGCTCAGCGACGAGGGCGAGGCCGACATGACCTGGTCGATCGGCGACCAGGGCTTCGACATGGTGCTGACCCGCTACGTCCCGCGCATCCTCGGGTCGTCGCTGCCCGCCGCCGTCCCCGCGCTGCTCGGCGACGTCGACCCCGCCGACGTCGACCGGTGGGCGGTCCACCCCGGCGGTCGCAGCGTCCTCGACCACGTCCAGACCGCGCTCGGGCTCGATGACGAGGCGATGGCGGCCTCCCGCGCGGTGCTGCGCCGCTACGGGAACATGTCGAGCGCCACCGTCCTCTTCGTGCTCGCCGACCTCCTCGCGCAGCCGGCAGGCGCGACCGAGCGGCTGGCCGCCATGGCCTTCGGCCCGGGCCTGACCGTGGAGAGCGCGCTCCTCACGCGCAGGATGGGGGCGTGAGCCCACGCAGGAGCGGAGCGTGAGCGCCGCATGAGCCGCTTCGCCCACCGCGACACCGAGGTCGTCGAGCTGATGGACGACCCGGCCTGCGACCTGGCGCTGCTCGAGCGGACGTACGCGCAGTTCCGCGTGGTCAACCGGCTCGTGTCGGGCTGGCGCCGGCTCTGGGCCCGCGAGCTGGCACCCGTGCTCGCGACCAGCCCGCGCCCGAGCCTGCTGGACGTCGGCTTCGGCGGCGGCGACGTCGCCGTGGACCTGGCCGCCTGGGCCCGGCGCGACGGCATCCCCCTCGAGGTGACCGCGGTCGACCCCGACCCGCGGGCGACGGCGTACGTCGCCCGACGGCCGCGGCCCGACGGCGTGACGTTCCGGCAGGCCACCAGCCACGACCTGGTCGAGGAGGGCCGGCGCTTCGACGTGGTCGTCTCCAACCACGTGCTGCACCACCTCGACGACGACGCGCTGCAGCAGCTGCTCGCCGACGGCGAGCGGCTCGCGACCCGGCTCGCCCTCCACAACGACCTGCGCCGCTCGCGGCTGGCGCACGGCGCGTACGGGGTGGCGACCGCGCCGCTCGCGCGGACCTCGTTCCTGCGCACCGACGGGTTGCGCTCGATCCGCCGCAGCCACGCACCGGCCGAGCTCGCCGGCGTGCGACCCGGCTGGCGGGCGGAGCCGTTCCCACCGTTCCGGCTGCTGCTGCGCCACGACGCCCCCGGGGAGGCGGGGTGACGCCGCGGCCCGTCGTGCTGTTCACAGCGGCCACCACCGCCTACGCGGCCAACGTCGCGCTCGGGTCCGCCGTCGCGCTGCGCCTCGTCGACACCCGACGGTTCCGCTGGGTGCACCACGCGCTCTACGTCAGCACCTGCGTGCTGGCGGGCGGCGCCGCCAGCAGCCTGCTGTGGAGCCGCAGCCGGGCGGGCCTGGCCCTGCTGCCCGCCGCCCTGCCGCTGACCGCCGTGGCCCACGTCAGCGCCCGGTCCCGCCGCCACCCCCTGGTCGCCCTCAGCGCGGCGCCCTTCTTCGCCGCCAGCCTCCGCCGAGCCCTGCAGGAGCAGCATGGAGTTCCTTGACGTCGTCCGCCGCCGCAAGACCACGAACGGGCCGTTCCGTCCCGACCCGGTCAGCGAGGAGCACCAGCGGCTGCTCATGGAGGTGGCCGGCCGGGCGCCCTCGCAGCTGAACAGCCAGCCCTGGCGCTTCGTCCTGGTCGACGACCGGTCGGTGATCGACCAGGTCGCCGAGATCAGCGGGTCGAGCATGACCACGGCCATGTCGAACGGCACCTTCTTCGAGCGCTACAAGCCCTACTTCCGCTTCTCCGCCGCCGAGATGGCGCAGAAGCGCAGCGGAATGCTCTTCGACAAGCTGCCGGCGCCGCTGCGACCGTTCACCAAGCAGGTCTTCACCGCCCGCGGGCAGAAGATCATGAACCAGCTGCGGGTCCCGCAGACCCTCGGCTCGGAGAACCGCAAGCTGGTCGCCGGCTCGCCGCTGCTGCTCGGCGTGATGCTCGACCGGGCCGAGTACCGCCCGGGCCAGCTGTCGAGCTTCTACTCGCTGTTCAGCATGGGCGCGGCGATGGAGAACGTCTGGCTGACCACCGTCGAGATCGGGATGGGCATCCAGTTCGTCTCGTTCCCCATGGAGGTCGAGGGGCAGTGGGACCGCCTCGTCGAGCTGTTCGCCGTGCCCGACGACCTGGAGCTGATGGCGGTCTACCGGCTCGGATACCTGCCCGAGCAGTCGTCGCGCCCGGCGATCGACTGGTCCAGCCACGAGCGCCGGCTGCCGTCGCAGTACGTGTTCCGCAACTCGTGCCGCACGCCGCAGGCCGGCTGGGACGGCGAGGGCTGAGCTCCCACCGGTCGCAGCCGGTCCACCGCTCCGGGCGTCAGGGGGTTCCCGACACCACCCACTGCGTGGTCTTCGACCCGCTGCCCGCGAAACCGAACCCGCTGAAGTCCGGTCCGTCGAACGTGCCGGAGATCCCCATCGACGTCTTGTCGACCTTGGCGACCGTGTAGAAGTAGCTGGTGCCGAAGTAGCCGCTGTTCTTGAGCGCGTTCGTCACGTTCTTGCCCTTGCGGCCGGTGACGGTGACCTGGCCGCCGGAGATGCGGTTGTTGGCGTCGTAGGCGATGGTCAGCGAGCCGCTGTACTCGAAGGGGCGGTTGACCGGGCCCGAGCGTTCCGTCAGCACGATGCTGTACGTGGCCGTCTTCACGGAGTGCTTGGCCGCCGCGAGGTAGACGTCCTTGGCCTTGATCCCGAGCTTCGAGGAGACCTTGGTGGCGGTCGCGCTGTAGGAGTCGCCGCCGAAGTAGGTGTCGCCCTTGAAGGTGAACGAGCCGTTCTTGCCCTTCAGGCTGATCGTCGGGGCCGCCGGGTCCGACGCGTCGGCGGCGGCCTTGCTTGGCGACCCGCCGACGTAGTCGACGAACGACCCGCTGTACTTCGTCGTGCTGCCGGGCTTCAGGGACAGCGTGAGGTGGCCGGCGGCGACGAAGTAGGTGCGGAACGTCGGGCTGATCGCGTACGCGTACACGTCGGAGTCGATGGAGGCAGGCGCCTTCCGGGACGCGACGGACGAGCGGGGCGCCGGCCCCTGCGCCACCACGAGACGTTCCGGGTCCGGGCTGCGCGGCGCGGCCTGCGCCGCCGGCGGCACCAGCAGCAGGCTCAGCAGCGCGGCCGGCAAGACGGTCGCCGCGGCCGCGAGGCTCGAGCGGTTTCGGTGGTGCATGGGAGGGCTCCTCGTCGTCGTGGCCCGCGGAGTGCGGACGGCTCGTAGGAGCGGTGCTCGACCCTGCTGATACCGCTGCGCCAGAAATGCTGAGAAGTTTCCTCAGGAACGCAGCCCTCGGCGGGCCACGAACGTCGGCCCGAGGGTCAGCCCGACGAGCACCACGACCACGGCCGCGGCCGCCCACGTCGCGCCGCTCAGGCCCTCGGCGACGTCGAAGATCAGCAGCACGGTGCCGGTCATCACCAGGCCCAGGCCGGTGAGCGCGCAGAGGATCAGCCGGTGCCCGACCTGCACCACCTGGTGCTTGGCGTGCCGGCGGAACAGCCGCCGGTGCAGCACCACGGGGGACAGGGCCAGCGCCGTCGTCAGGGTCGAGAGCAGCACGAGCGCGAGGTAGACGTCGTGCTGGAAGGTCGACAGCGTGGCGAAGCGCGGCTGGAAGGCGATCGTCAGCAGGAAGCCGCTGAGGATCTGCGTCCCGGTCTGCACGATCCGGGTCTCCTGGAGCAGCTCGTTCCAGTTCCGGTCGCTGCGCTCGTTGTCGCTCTCGTCGCGCCCGTCCAGCGCGTCGACGTCGTCGTCGCTCGGCACCTCGCCGTCGTCCTCCCTGCGTCCGTGGCGGTCCGCCCCCGCCCGCCGTGCGCTCCCAGACCTATCAGGTCCGAGCGCCGTACGGTGGCCGCTCGGTCGACGGGGAGGTGCGTGGTGCGAGGACGTGCGGGGCTGCTGGCGAGGGCCTGGGCGCAGGGAGCGGTCTCCGGGCTCGCCGGCGTCGCCGTGATGACCGTGGGGGAGAAGCTCGAGCAGGCGCTGACCCACCGCCCCGACTCCTACGTCCCGGCCCGGGCGCTGCTGACCCTGCTGGGGCGTCACCCCGGCGACGCCGACCAGCCACCGGTCTGGAACCACCTCATGCACTGGGGCACGGGCGCGGCCGTCGGCGGCCTGCGCGGCGTCTGGGCGGTCACCGGCATCCGCGGGCCGGTGGCGAGCGCGTGGCACACGGTCGTCCGGCTGGCCGTCGACCAGACGGTCGAGAACACCACCGGCGTCGGCGCGCCGCCCATGACCTGGCCGGCGCGGGAGCAGGCGGTCGACGTGCTCCACAAGGCGGTGTACGCGACCGTGACCGGCCTGGTCGCCGACCGCTGGATCTCGCCCGCGCTGCGCCCGACCCGGGGCCGTACGAGCCACTGAGGGTTCCCGAGCCGGCCGACCTCGGCCGCCGTACTCGCCCGCCGTCCGCCGTCCGCCGCCTCGGGTTTTTCAGGATCACGGGAAATGCCGATGCTCCGCCCAGCAGATCTGCTCCGGGGAAGCCGCAGGTTCCTGGGTGCACCGCGGAGCTCCACGTGGATGTGAGCGACCTGGGCGAAGCCGCTCGTCGGGAGGACCTGCGCTCGACGCGAGCCCGGCGGGCGCGGAGCAGGAGCAAGAAGAAGCGGGACGAGGGGATGCTCGGGGGTTCATCTCCTCGTCCCGCACCGCACACGCTAGAGGACGGCGAGGCCCCCGTCGCGTCGTGGCCGTGTCAGGTTCCGGACGTGTCCTGTTGCTGACATCCGGCCGTCGAACCCTGGCCCCGCGTCCGGTTCCCGCCGTAACGTCAAGGCACAGACCAGTCCGGCTCGTCCGACGATCGGGGGATCGCCGAGCCTGCTGGCCGGAGCCGGTCGACCCATGGTCGGCCGGCTCCAACCACGTCTCAGGCCTTGAAGCCCTCCGGCGACCGCGACACGTCGGCGCCCTGGCGCAGCGCCTGCGGGATCTCGGCCACGGCATCGACCGCGGCGAGCAGCGCGGCCCGCTGGTCCGGCCCGGCGGGGATGTCGAGGTCGACCGCGTACGTGATCCCCGTCGAGCGCCAGCTCCCGGGATCGAAGCCGCCGTTCGCCCGCACCCGCACCCCGTCGACGACGACACCCAGCCTCGCCGCCTCGCGGTAGACGTCGTTGAGCACGCAGCCCGCGACCGCGAGGTGGAGCAGGTGCGCCCCCGTGAACGGGGCCTCGACCGTCACGCCCTCGTCGGTCCAGCGGTGCGGCACGTGCACCGCGGTTCCGCTCTCGCTGCGCCACGAACCGGCCGCCGCCACCACCGAGAAGTCGTCCACCCGCCGATCCTCCCGCCGGTCCCCCGGGTGGGTCGAGCGAGATCGCCCGCGGAACCTGCACATGGCGGGCCGCCGTACGGGTAAAGCGCTCCTGCTGTCACCCCACCACCACCCCCCGAGGAGCGGCGACGATGCCCACCACACCCCCACAGCGCGACCTCAGCGCCGACCCACGACCCCGTACAGGCCGCGTCCGTCGCCGTGCCGCCGCGCTGGTCGGCGCCCTGGCCCTCAGCGCCCTGGTCACCTCGAGCCTGGTCGCGCCGGCCGACGCCACGCCCGTGCAGCCGGCCGCACCCGTGCGGCCCAGCGGGCCGGCGCACCCGAGCGCACCAGCCGGCCCGAGCCCGGCCGCGAAGGGCCCCGACCTCGGCGCGAACGTCACCCTCGTGACGCCCGACCAGCCGCAGGACGAGGTCCAGGCGCGGCTCGACGCCATCGCCGCCCGCCAGATCGGCAACCAGTTCGGTCCCGAGCGCGACGCGATCCTCTTCGCGCCCGGGACGTACGGCTCGGCGGACAAGCCGCTGGCCTTCCAGGTCGGCTACTACACCGAGGTGGCCGGGCTGGGGCGAGACCCCGGCGACGTGGTCATCAACGGCACGATCAACGTCGCCAACCAGTGCGACGCGGCCAGCGGCTGCATCGCGCTGAACAACTTCTGGCGCTCGCTGTCCAACCTCACGATCAACCCGGCCGGCGGCACGAGCTGCACCCCGGGCACCGAGTTCTGGGCCGTGTCCCAGGCCGCGCCCATGCGGCGCGTGGACGTCACCGGCGCCACGACCCTCATGGACTACTGCACCGGCCCCTCGTACGCCAGCGGCGGGTTCATTGCCGACTCCCGGCTCGGCGCGGTGACCAACGGGTCGCAGCAGCAGTGGCTGACCCGGAACAGCACCGTCGGCACCTGGTCGAACGCCGTGTGGAACCAGACGTTCGCGGGCGTGCAGGGCGCGCCGGCGCAGTCGTTCCCCGACCCGCAGTACACGACGCTGCCGACCACGCCGGTCAGCAAGGAGAAGCCCTACCTCTACCTCGACGCGCGCGGTCGCTACCGCGTGTTCGTCCCGAAGGTGCAGCGCGACAGCACGGGCATCACGTGGGCGAACGGCTCGACGCCCGGCACCTCGCTGCCGATCTCGCGGTTCTTCGTCGCGCGGCCGGGTGACTCGGCCAAGAAGATCGAGCGCCAGCTGGCCAAGGGCAGGAACCTGCTCTTCACCCCGGGCGTCTACGGCATCGACCGCACCCTGCACGTGCGCCGCGCCGGCACCGTCGTGCTCGGCCTCGGCCTGGCGACGCTGACCGCCGAGAAGGGCGTGACCCCGCTCGAGGTCGCCGACGTGGCCGGCGTCGACGTCGCCGGCCTGACCATCGACGCGGGCGCCAAGAGCTCCAAGGCGCTCCTCGTGCTCGGCCAGGGCCACCGCAAGGGCCCGAAGGGGTCGACGAAGCGCAACCCCACCGCCGTGCAGGACGTCTTCTTCCGCATCGGCGGGCCGCACGTCGGCAGGGCGCGGACCAGCCTGGTCGTGAACAGCGACCACGTCGTCCTCGACGACATCTGGGCCTGGCGGGCCGACCACGGCGAGGGCGTCGGCTGGACGGTGAACACCGCGGCCACCGGTGTGGTGGTGAAGGGCGACGACGTCACCGCGACCGGTCTGTTCGTCGAGCACTACCAGCGCTACAACGTGGTCTGGACCGGCGAGCGCGGGCGGACGATCTTCTTCCAGAACGAGCTGCCGTACGACGCGCCCGACCAGGCGGCGTGGCGCCACGGGAGCACGCTCGGCTGGGCGGCGTACAAGGTCGGCGACAAGGTCAGGCACCACGACCTGTGGGCGGGCGGCTCCTACATCTACACCAACGTCGACCCGACGCTGCACCTCACGCAGTCCTTCGAGGTGCCCGAGAACGGCGGCGTGCGGCTGCGCGACCTCGTCATCGTCAGCCTCAACCAGGCCGGCACCATCGACCACGTGGTCAACGGCGTCGGCCCGTCGGTGGCGCCCAACCCCTTGGGTGGCAGCAGCATCGCCTACCTGAGGTGCTTCCCGGTCTGCTGACGACCGGTCCGCCGACGTTGCTCACGTCCGCCCGGCGTCCCGCACGAGGGCGCGCCGGGTCGGTCCCGGCCGACATGGTTGGGTGGGGCTATGGATTTCCGCTACCTGGGCAACTCCGGCCTCAAGATCTCCGAGGTCACCTACGGCAACTGGCTGACCCACGGTTCGCAGGTGGAGAACGAGCAGGCGCAGGCCTGCGTCCGCGCCGCGCTCGACAACGGCATCACCACGTTCGACACCGCGGACGTCTACGCCAACACCAAGGCCGAGACCGTGCTCGGCGAGGCGCTGAAGGGCGAGCGGCGCGAGTCGTTGGAGATCTTCACCAAGGTGTTCGGCCCGATCGGGCCCAAGGGCCACAACGACCTCGGCCTGTCGCGCAAGCACATCATGGAGGCCGCGAACGGCTCGCTGCAGCGCCTCCAGACCGACTACATCGACCTCTACCAGGCGCACCGCTACGACGTGGAGACGCCGCTGGAGGAGACGATGCAGGCGTTCGCCGACCTCGTCCGGGCCGGCAAGGTCCTCTACGTCGGCGTCAGCGAGTGGACGGCGCAGCAGCTGCGCGACGGCGCGGCGCTGGCTCGTGAGCTGGGGTTCCAGCTGATCAGCAACCAGCCGCAGTACTCGATGCTGTGGCGCGTGATCGAGGGCGAGGTCGTGCCGACCTCGAAGGAGCTGGGCATCTCCCAGGTCGTCTGGTCGCCGATCGCGCAGGGCGTCCTGACCGGCAAGTACAAGCCCGGCCAGCCGCTGCCCGAGGGCTCGCGCGCCACCGACGAGAAGGGCGGCGCGAACATGATCGCCCGCTGGATGCGCGACGACGTCCTCGAGCGCGTCCAGCAGCTCGTCCCGCTGGCGCAGGAGGCCGGCCTGTCCATGGCCGCGCTCGCCGTCGCCTGGACCCTGCAGAACGACAACGTCGCCACCGCGATCATCGGTGCCTCGCGCCCCGAGCAGGTCACCGACAACGCCGCGGCCGCCGGCGTCACCCTCGACGCCGACCTGCTCGCCAAGGTCGACGAGATCCTCGACCCGGTCATCGAGCGCGACCCGGCGAAGACGGCCGAGAGCTCGCCGAAGACGCGCGAGGCGTGACCTTCACGATCGTCGCCGCCGACCCCGGCACGGGCCTCGTCGGCCTCTGCCAGGGCACGAGCGCGATGGGGGTGGCCTCGCGCTGCACCCACGTCCGCTCGGGGGTGGCGGCCGTCGCCTCGCAGAGCCACAGCGACTGGCGCATCGGCCGGCGCGCGCTCGACCTCGTCGGCAGCTGGCTCGAGCCGGACGCCACCCTCCGCGCGCTCGCGACCACGGACGCGCACTTCGGCCACCGCCAGGTGGGCGTCGTCACGCCCGACGGCCGGGTCGGCGCCCACACCGGGCCGAGCTGCGGGCCGTACGCCGCCCACCGGACCGGGGACGCGTACGCCGTGCTGGGCAACCTGCTCGTCGGCCAGGGCGTGCTCGACGCGATGGCCGAGCGCTACGAGGCCAGCCGGGCGAGCGGGGCGGAGGGCGTGACGGCCGAGATCTTCGCCGACCGCCTGCTGGGCGCCGTCGAGGCCGGCCTGGCCGCGGGTGGTGAGGGCGTGACGCACCTGTCCTCCACCGTCGTCGTCGCCGGTCCGGCGTCCCCGCGTCCGCTGCTCGACCTGCGGGTCGACGTCGCACCGGTGGGCGGTGACGCGATCCCCGAGCTGCGGCGCATCGTCGAGCAGTTCGCGCCGTTCGTGGACTACTACGCCGACTACTGGCTCGACCACCCCGACGTCACTCCGGAGCAGTGGCGCGAGCAGGGGAGCCCCACGACCCGCTGAGCGGGCGGGCCGTCAGCGCGACGGGCGACCCTCGGCCTGCGTCGCGGCCTCCACGTCGTCGACGCTGTCGCCGGTGACGTCCCGGGCGCGGGTGTCGAGCAGGTGGGCACCCCCGACCGGGTCGGTCGACCACCGTTCGAGGTCCCACCCGCGGCCCGGCCGGTGCTCCAGGACGGCCATGCCGGTGTTCGCGACGTGCAGCTGCTCGGCCCGTTCGAGCGCCATCCGGGTCGCCAGCGCCGTCCAGACGCGGATCGCGGCGCCGTGGCTGAAGACGGCGACCGTACGACCGCTGTGCCGCTCGGCGATCGCGGTGAGCGCGCCGTCGTAGCGCGCCCAGAACGCGTGCCCGTCCGCGCCGCCGGGCATGCGCCGGTCGAGGTCGCCCCCCATCCAGGCGACGAGGCAGTCGACGTAGCCGCGGACGGCCACCTCGTCGGCGCGCAGCTCGAGGTCGCCGGCGCGGACCTCGGCCAGCCCGGGCCGGATGCCGACGCGAAGCCCGCGGGCGGCGCGGAGCGGTTCCGCGGTCCGGCGGGTCCGGGTCAGGTTGGAGGCGTAGACGGCGGTGACGTCCTCGTCCTCGAGCGCCGCGGGGACGGCGGCGGCCTGCGCCCGTCCGAGGTCGGTCAGGGGTTCGCCCGGGAACGCGGTGTCGAGCGCCCCGCGCACGTTCGCCGTGGTCTGGCCGTGGCGGATCAGGAGCAGGCGCACGAGGGTCCTCGTTCGGTCGGGGTCGCGGGGCGGCCCGGGGTCGGTTGGGTCGTGGGGTTCAGGCGCGGTGCGGGCGACGGCGGACGGCGGGCTGCAGGGTGGCGTCCCCGGCGAGCAGCTCGCGGGCCGCGTCGGCGTCGGTCACCACGCTGGTGACCACCCGTCCGCGCAGGACGCTGCGCAGCGCGGCCGCCTTCGTCGGGCCACCGGCGACGGCGACGACCTCGGGCACCCGGACCAGCTCGGCGTGGGAGATGCCGATGCGGCGCTGGTCGAGGGCGGTGGTCAGCGGACGGCCGTCGGGGTCGTAGAGCACCGCGCACATCTCGGCGGCGACGCTGTGGCGCCGCAGCGCGGCGTGGTCGCGCGGCTCGAGCACGGGGTAGAGCTGGGAGCCGTCGGCGTCCCAGCTGCCGACCGCCACGACGGCGACGCTGACGCGACGCCACTGCGCCATCGTCGCCTTGATCGAGGGCTGCCGGGCCAGGCCAGCGGCCGTCTGGGCGTCCGGGACGACGAGCGGGGCGTAGAGGGGGTGGTGCGCCCCGTGGGAGGCGGAGAGCAGCTGGCGCACCAGGTCGGCGTTGTTGGTGGCGACGGACCCGGCGATGCCCGTGAGCTGGACGATCTCGCAGGCGGGGAGGTCGTGCACCGCGTCGACCATGGCCGACAGGGTCCGGCCCCAGCCGACGCCGAGGACGTCGTCGGCCGTCACGAGCTCGGCGAGCAGGTCGGCGGCGGCGCTCCCGAGGGCGGGCCGCAGGGCCTCGGGGCCGCGGAAGGGCCCGTTGACCACGACGGCCCGGTGCAGCTGGTAGCGCTCCCGGAGCTGCTCGGCGAGCTCGGTGTCGCTGGAGCCCACGTCAGCGATCTCGATGCGCACCAGGCCGCTGGCCAGCGACTCCTCGAGGATCCGGGCGACCTTGAAGCGCGACAGGTCGTGCTGCTTGGCGATCTCGACCTTGGAACGGCCCTCGAGGTAGTACGCGCGGGCGATCGCCACGGCGAGCCGGGTCGACGACGGTCCCGCCGTGGCGCGTCCTGCCCCCTCGGCCGGGCTGGCGTCCCCGGAGGCCGCGGCACGGCCGCCGGGGACGCCGGTCACGCTACTTCCCACCCGCCCGCGGGTAGACGATCGACTTGAGGCTCTGCGGGTCGAGGTCGGACTCGAGGGCGTCCCCGGCGTGCTCGAGGTCGAACTTGCCCGTGACGAGCGAGTCGAGCTCGATCTGCCCGGTCGAGACGAGGTGGATGGCGGCCGGCCAGGTGTCGGTGTAGCGGAAGATGCCGGTCACGCTCACCTCCTTGTTCTGGATGTGCTCGACGGGCAGGACCATCTCGGCGTTGCCGAGCCCGACGAGCACGGCGGTCCCGGCCGGGCGGACGGCCTGGATGCCGGAGAACACCGCACGGGCCGCGCCGCTGGCGTCGACGAACGCGTTCACGTCGAGCCCTGCGGTCGCGACGTCGGTCTCGGTCGGGTCGATGACGCGGGTGGCGCCGTAGCGCAGCGCACGCTCGCGGCGCTCCGGGACGAGGTCGGTGACGATGATCTCGGCCGCGCCGAAGGCCTTCGCGGTCTGGGCGCAGATGATGCCGATCGGCCCCGCCCCGGCGATCAGGATGCTCGAGCCGGGGACGACGCCCGCCTTGCGCATGGTGGTGATGGCCACCGACAGCGGCTCCAGGAGCGCCGCCGCCTCGTCCGACATGGAGTCGGGGACCTTGTGGGCGAACTCGGTGCGGATGACGGCGTACTCGGCGAACGAGCCGTCGATCGGCGGCGTCGCGTAGAACTCCATGTACGGGCAGAGGTTGTAGCGCCCGGCCATGCACTCGCGGCAGCGGCGGCAGTTGCGCTGCGGCTCGATCGCCACGCGCTCCCCGATGCGCGAGTCCGGCACGTCGGCGCCGACCGCGACGATCGTCCCCGAGCACTCGTGGCCGAGGATCATGGGCGCCTTGACGACGAACCCGCCGGCCTCGCCGTGGCGGTAGTAGTGCGTGTCGGACCCGCACACCCCGACGGCGGAGATCTTGATGAGGACCTCGTCGGCCTCGAAGGAGGGGACGGGGACCTGCTCCACGGTGAGGGCCTTGGCGCCGGTGAGGACGCTCGCGGTCATCTCCCGGGGGAGCTCGGTGGTGACGGTCATGCGGATCGCCTTTCGGTCGCGGGTCGTGCGGGCCGCGCCCCGGGTCCGGGCGCCGCCTCTCACATGAGACGACCCAGTGTCTCAGGTGAGCAACGGCGCGCGCCACCCGGTGCGTACGGCCCGTACGCCGGGGCGGCGTCGGCGCCCAGGGACGTCAGGGCTGCAGCAGCTCGAGGTCCTCGAGCTGGCCCGGGTGCACGGGCGTCCAGCCGAGCGCCTGGCGGGTGTGCGCGCTCGACGACGGCTGGTCCATCGCGAAGATCGGCCCGAAGGTCCCGAAGTGCTCGACCGGCCGGGGCTCGACGGGCAGGCCCAGGCGCCGGCCGATGACGGCGGCGATGTCGCGCACGGCGTCCCCCTCGTCGCCGACCGCGTGCCAGGCCGTGCCCGCCGGAGCGGACTCCAGCGCGAGGCGGAACAGCGACGCGGCGTCCGCGGCGTGCACCGCCGGCCAGCGCTGGGTGCCGTCGCCGGGGTAGGCGGACACGCCGGTCCGCCGGGCGAGGTCGGTGAGCAGCCCTGCGAACCCGCCCTCGCCGTGGTCGTGCACGGTGCGCGGCATGCGCACGGCGCTCGACCGGACGCCGCGCTCGGCGAGGGCGAGCGCCGCCCCGACGGAGCGGGCCCGGTCGTCCAGCCCGGAGCCGGTCGGCAGCGGGTCCGCCTCGGTGGAGAGCCGGCCCGGGATCCACGGCGTCCCCGACACCACGACGTACGGGCGGTCCGACCCGACGAGCGCCTCACCGAGCGCGGCCATGGCCGCGCCCTCCTCGGCCATGGAACGGGCCACGGCCTCCGGGCTGCCGTAGTCGCGCCCGAACGCGAGGCTCACGACGCCCTCCGAGCCCGCCGCCCCGCGCGCCAGCAGGTCGGTGTCGGCGAGGTCGCCGCGGAGCACCTCGGCCCCCGCGGCCTCGAGGGTCGCCGCCGACCGGTCGGACCGGGCGAGGGCGAGGACGGTGTGGTCGTGGTCGAGCAGCTCGCGGACGACGGCCGAGCCGATGGTCCCCGTGCCGCCGGTGACGAAGACGTGCATGATGCTCCTGGTGTAGTGAAGGGACTGATGTCCCATCACCGTAGCACCGTCATGCGACAGGTGTCGCATCACACTCGAGGCCCCTAGGATCGACGCATGGGGCGGTGGGAGCCGGGCGCACGCGAGCGCCTCGTGGTGGCGGCCGTCGACCTGTTCACCGAGCAGGGCTACGACGAGACCACGGTGGCGCAGATCGCCGAGCGCGCCGGGCTGACCCGGAGCACGTTCTTCCGCCACTTCGGCGACAAGCGCGAGCTCCTGGTGGCGGGGCAGCAGACCTTGAGCACCCTGCTGGCCGAGGGCGTGGCCGAGGCACCCGGGGGCGCGACCCCCCTCGAGGCGGTCGCCGCCGGGCTGGAGCGGGCCTCGACCGCGATGGGTCCGGCGAACCGTGAGCTGGGGCCCCGGATCAAGGCCGCGGTCGACGCCAGCACCGAGCTGCAGGAGCGCGACGCGCTCAAGAGCGTCGGCATGGCCGCGGCTATGACCGACGCCCTGGTGGGCCGGGGTGTGCCGGCCCCCACCGCGCGGGTCGCGGCCGAGCTGGGCGTGCTCGCGTTCAAGCAGGGCTTCGCCGACTGGTCGGAGGACGGTTCGGCGGACGGGCCCGGCCTGGCCGCGCGGTCGCTGGCCGCGCTGGACGACCTCCGCTCGGCGACCGCCACGCTGCGCTGACGCCGACCGCGTCCCGGCCGGGCCTCACCGCGTCAGCCGCACCCCGGCGTACGCGGTGCCCAGCACCAGCACCCACGAGACCAGCCCCAGCAGCAGCGCCCGGCCGCCGGTGCGGCGCAGGGTGGCGAACCGGATCGTGGTGCCCAGCCCGAACAGCGCCGCGACGAGCAGCACCTGCTGCACCTGCGACGCCGCCTGGAGCACGGAGGCCGGCAGCACCCCGGTGCTGCGCAGCGCCACCGCGAGCAGGAAGGCGACGACGAAGGCCGGGACCAGCGGGGGGCGCACGCCGCTCGGGGCGCCCGGCGTCGCGCCGCCCCGGCGCGCCCCTCGCCGCCGCAGCACCACGGCGGTGCCGGCGACCAGCGGGGCCAGCAGGACCACCCGGGTCAGCTTGACCAGCACCGCGTCGGGCAGGGCCCCGGGCACCCGGCTCGCGGTGGCCACGGTCTGGCCGACGTCGTGCACGCTGGCGCCGACCCAGGCGCCGAACCCGGACGGGTCCAGCCCGAGCGGACCGCGCAGCGGGGGCAGCAGCAGGATCGCCAGGCTGCCGCACAGGGTCACCAGCGCCACGGCCACCGCGGTGTCGTCCTCGTCGGCGTCGACCGTCTCGCGCATGGCCGCCACCGCGGAGGCGCCGCAGATCGAGAACCCCGTCGCCACCAGCAGCGCCCGCGTGGCGGGGACGCGCAGCAGCCGGCCGAGCAGCAGCGTCCCGCTGAACGTGACCGCCACCGTGGTGAGGACCACCAGCAGGCCCGACCACCCCAGGCCCACCAGGGTGGGCAGCGCGAGGTCGAGGCCGAGGAGCACGACGGCGAGGCGGAGCAGCCGGTGGGACGCGAGGTGGGTGCCGTGGTAGAGCACCGGGCGGTGCAGGCCCAGGTTGGTCACGAGCACGCCGAGCACCACGGCCACCGTCGAGGCGTTCACGGCCGGGACGAGGTGCGCCACCAGGAGGGCGAGGGCCGTGGCGCCGGCGACGACCGCGAGCCCCGGCCAAGCCGGCGTGCCCGGGCGGCGGCGCAGGTGCCGCGGGTCGAGCGGTGCGAGGTCGCAGTCCGGACGGCACCGGCTGCGCCACGCCCGGTGCGCGCTGCCGCCGGGAGCCGTGGCCGGACCGTCGGGCAGGAGGTGCGTCGTCACGTCCTCCAGCGTGGTCGCCGCGAGATCCGCCCGGTAGCCGCGGAGCGGCTATCGAACCATAGGCTCACCTGATGGCTGCCCATAGGAGGTACCGATGGACGTGAGCGTGGACTCGCTCCGGCTGCTCCTGCGCGTGGAGGCGACGGGGAGCCTCGGCCGCGCCGCGGCCGACCACGGGATCAGCCAGCCGGCGGCCTCCGCCCGCGTGCGCGGGCTCGAGGCGTCGCTCGGCGTTCCGCTGCTCACACGGGGGAGCCGCGGCTCGTCGCTCACCGCCGAGGGGATGCAGGTGGCCGGGTGGGCGCGCACCGTGCTCGACGCCGCCGACGCCCTCGAGGCCGGGGTGCTGGCCCTGCGCTCCGAGACCGACCAGCGGCTGCGGGTCAGCGCGAGCCTCACGGTGGCCGAGCTGCTGCTGCCGCGCTGGCTCGTCCGCCTCGCGGTGGAGCGCCCGCAGACGGCCGTGTCGCTGGAGGCGGCCGGGTCGGTCGAGGTCGCGGCGTCGGTCCTGAGCCGCCGGGTCGACCTCGGCTTCGTGGAGGGCCCCACCGTGCCGCCGGGCCTGGACTCGCGCGTCGTCGCCACCGACCGGCTCCTGCTGGTGGTGCCGCCGGCGCACGCCTGGGGCCGGCGGCGGCGACCGGTCGAGGCGGACGAGCTGGCCCGCACGCGGCTGGTGGCCCGCGAGGCGACCTCCGGCACCCGCGGCGTCGCCGAGTCGGCGCTGGCCGCGCTCGGCCCGCCGGTGCCGCCGCTGCTCGAGCTGTCCACCACCCGCGCGGTCCTGGCCGCGGTCGCGGCGGGCGCGGGTCCCGCCCTCGTCAGCGAGCTCGCCGTGGCCGACGACGTCGCCGCCGGGCGGGTGCGCGTCGTGGACGTCAGCGGCGCCACCTTCGCGCGGCGGCTGCGCGCCGTCTGGCCCCGCGGGCAACGGCCCTCGGCCCCGGCCCGCGACCTGCTGGCGATCGCCCGCCGCCGGCCCTGAACCGGGGCCGGCGGGTCCTCAGAACAGGTCGCCGAAGCCCAGCTCCCGCAGGTGGTCCCGGGAGAGCGCGAGGCTGTCGAACGGGTCGCGCCCGTAGGTCTCGTCCTGCTCGACGAAGAGGTAGCGGGCGCCCCCGTCGAGCGCGGCGGGAACGATCGCGGCCCAGTCGAGGGTGCCCTCGCCGACCTCCGCGAACTGCACGACGTCGAGGAAGGCCCGCTGGAAGCCGGCCGCGTCGCCGGCCCGGTCGGCGTCGAACGCCTCCGGCGCGAGCTCGCCGATCCGGTAGTCCTTGAGGTGCACCAGGTCGACCCGCCCGGCGTACGCCTGCAGCGTGCGGACCGGGTCCTTCCCGCCGCGCTGCACCCAGTGCACGTCGACCTCCAGCCGCAGCGTCGGCGCCTCCGCCAGGATCGTGTCGAGCACCGTGACGCCGCCGCGCCGGGCGAGCTCGACGTGGTGGTGGTGGTAGCAGAGCACGAGTCCCTCGTCGGCCAGCCGCTGCGCGGCCTCCTCCGCCTGCCGGCAGAAGTGGAGCAGCGCCTCCTGCGACGCCATCGCCGGGCGCGGCATGATCGCGATCCGCACCAGACCGGCGCCGAGCGTCCGCGCGTCGGCGACGACTTTGGCGTGGTCGTCGAGCAGCGAGTCGTTCGCGCCGGGTCCCAGCCCGGCGGACAGGGCGCCGAACTCGACGCCCAGCTCCTCGCGGGCCCGCCGCATCGCGGCGACGTTCTCGGCCGTCATCGGGATCTGCGACACCTCGACCGCGCGGAACCCGGCCTCGCGGACCCGCTGGAGCACCGCGTACGGGCCGCTGCGGGCGACCTGCTCCTTGAGCATCATCAGCTGGACGCCGATCCGGGCCATGCGGGCTCCTCCTGCGGGGTGCTCGTGCGGCGCCATCAGCTCCACGCCTCCAGCGTGGTGGTGACGGTCGCGTCGGTCTCGGCGGCCTCCGCGATCGCCAGCGCGACCTGCTGGTCGTGCGCCCCCTCGGCGAGGGGGTAGGGCGCGGGGCCCTCGTCGTGCACCCACGCCGCGGTCCGCTCGAGGAGCGTCGCCATCGCGATCTCCTCGTCCATCCAGCGCCGGCCCACGTACGGGTTGCGGTAGAGGACCTCGTCGCCCACGGAGATGTGCTCGGTGTCGTAGCCGATCAGGTCCAGGTCGTGCCCGGTCTGGCGGCGGACCAGGGGAGAGCGCACCAGGGTGCGAGGGCCCGTCATGCGCACCACCTCGTCGTCGTGCAGCTCGCCGGCGCTGCCGCGGACGGTCAGCCGGCGGAATCGCAGCTGGTTGCGCGTCTGCTGCTCGGTGAAGTCGTACACCCCGGAACGGCCCTCACCCAGGTCGAGGGTCGCGATGGTCGTGGTCGTGGGGTGCGCGACCTCGTCGTCGGTCCAGCCGCCGCGGCCGAGCGGGCTGACGAGCGGCGCGGTGAAGCGGGTCGCGCGGACCGCCACCGGCGTCCGGCCGGCACCCAGCAGGCCCCGCACCAGCGAGACGGCGTGGTACTCCTGCGTCGACGACACCTGCACCTGCGTCGGCGTGCCGATGAGCCCGCTGGCGACCAGCGCAGCCCGCGCCGCGTGGGAGGGCATCAGCAGGTACTGCTCGGCGACCTGGACCAGTCCGGAGGCGCCCACGGCCGACCACAGCGCCCGCAGCCCCTCGAGGTCGGCGGCCGGCGGCGTCTCGGCCAGCACGGGCAGGCCCCGGTCGACGGCTTCGACGACGACGCCCGGCGTGACCGGGCGCGGCGTGGCGGTCAGGACGAAGTCCACCGCGACCTCGCGCAGGCAGGCGTCGAGCGACGTGAACACGGGTGCGGGCGACGGCCCGAGACGCGGCCGGGGCGTCACCACGGCCGCGCAGCGGACCGTGCCGAGCTGCCGGGCGACGTCGAGGTACATGCCGGCCCGCCAGCCCCCGCCGACGATCGCGAAGGTGGTCACCGGCGTACGGTAACGCCAGGCTGGAATGCGCTTCCCAGGCAGGGAGGCCACGACGAGGTGCGCCCGCCGCCCCCAGAGGCGCGGGCCGGGAGGGTTGACCCATGTGGACGTTGTCGGGGTTCGTCGACGAGATCGACGCGGACTTCGCGACCCAGTGCCGGGTGGCGTCGGAGCTCGGGCTCGGGTACGTCGAGATCCGCAGCGCCTGGGGGACCAACGTCCTCGACCTCGACGACGCGCAGCTCGAGGCGGTGCGCCGGCAGCTCGAGGCGTCGGGGCTGCGGGTGTCGAGCATCGGCTCGCCCATCGGCAAGATCAAGATCGAGGACGACTTCGCGCCGCACCTCGAGCGCATGCGGCACGCCGCCGACGTGGCCCGCCTGCTCGGCGCCCCGTTCATCCGGATCTTCTCGTTCTTCATCGACACCGCGGACGACCCGGACGCGCACCGCGACGAGGTGCTGCGCCGCATGCGGGCGCTGGCGGAGGTCGCCGAGCAGGCCGACGTGGTGCTGCTCCACGAGAACGAGAAGGAGATCTACGGCGACGTGCCCCGGCGCTGCCACGAGATCGTCGAGGCCGTGGGCTCGCCGCACCTGCGCCTGGCGTGGGACCCGGCCAACTTCGTCCAGGTCGGGGTCCGGCCCTTCGACGAGGGCTACGCCCTGCTGCGCCCCGACGTCGTCTACATGCAGATCAAGGACGCCCTGGCCGCCGACGGCAGCGTGGTCGTGGCCGGGGCCGGTGACGGCCAGCTCGTCGAGACGGTCCGCGCGCTGCGCGACGACGGCTTCGACGGGTTCTTCTCCCTCGAGCCGCACCTGGCGCTGGCCGGCACGCACGGCGGGTTCTCCGGCGCCGACCTGTTCACCCAGGCCTGGCGCGCCTTCACCGACCTGCTCACCGAGGAAGGGATCGCGTACGCATGAGCGCGGGGACGACGGACCGGCGCGTCCGGCTGGCGCTCGTGGGCGCGGGCGTGATCGGCAAGCACCACGGCCGGGTGGTCCACGACCTCGACGACCGCGTCGAGCTCGTCGCCGTGGTCGACCTCCAGCGGGAGCGCGCCGAGCAGCTGGCGCAGGAGCACGGAGGCCGCGCGTACACGTCGCTGGCCGAGGCCCTGGCCGGTGAGGACGTCGACGTGGTGACCGTGTGCACGCCGACGGGCCGCCACGGCGAGGTCGCGATCGAGGCGCTCGAGGCGGGCAAGCACGTGATCATCGAGAAGCCGGCCGAGGTGACGGTCGAGAAGACCGACGCGATCATCGCGGCCCAGCGGCGGGCCGGGACGCTGGTCACGGTGATCTCGCAGCACCGCTTCGACCCGGCGACCGAGGTCGTGCTGGCCGCGGTCGAGGCCGGCGAGCTGGGCCGGCTGACCAGCGGGGTCGCCTCGGTCGACTGGTGGCGCGGGCAGAGCTACTACGACTCCGGCGACTGGCGCGGCACCTGGGAGCTGGACGGCGGCGGTGCCCTGATGAACCAGGGCGTGCACACCGTCGACCTGCTCGTCGCCGCCCTCGGGCGTCCCGTCCAGGTCATCGCCGCGACGGCGACCGTGGCGCACGAGCGCATCGAGGTCGAGGACGTGGCGGCGGGCGTGGTCACCTTCGAGAGCGGGGCCCTGGGCGTCCTGCACGCGACGACCGCCGCGTACCCGGGCCTCACCGTCCGGCTGCAGGTGCACGGGGACCGCGGCTCGGCCGTGATCGACGACGACACGCTGACCTTCCTCCACCGCACGCCCGCCGAGGGCACCGCGCAGGACCGGGCGTACGGGTCGGCGGAGACCTCGCAGAACCAGGTCGCCGACTTCCCCGAGGCCGCCGGCGTGGTCGCGGAGACGGCCGGGGCCGACCCCGGCAGGCTGCCCGCGAACGCGCACCGGCGCCAGTACGAGAACTTCCTGGCCGCGCTCGCGGGCGAGGAACCGCTGCGGGTCGACCTCGAGACGAACCGTCGCTCGATCGCGGTGATCACCGCGGTCTACGAGTCCGCACGCACCGGTCGCCCCGTCCGCCTCTGACGCGGCGCACCTCCGGCCGGGGCGGCTACCCGTCCAGGCCCGAGGCCGACGGTTCGCGGCCGTCGGGCTCCGCGTCCCCGCCACCCGCGCCTGCGGCACCCCGGCCCTGGGCGCCGCCCGCCCGCAGCCGGTAGAGCACCTCGCCGGCGTGCGGCTCGACGAACGTGTCCGGGTCGGCCTCGTACGCGGCCACGTCGACGCTCGCGGGGTCGAGGTAGCGCAGGTTCACGGCCTCGACCACCGCGCGGGGGATGCCGGTCGCGAGGGTGACGGTGACCCGGTTGCGCTCGCCGTCCTCGGGCGACCAGGTGCCCTGCCCGCGCAGGTGCGTGGAGTGCGCGAGGTCGCCCCACGGCTGGTCGCGGAACCGCTCCCACTGCCCGAGGAAGTAGTCCCGGTTGTGGTAGCCGATCTCGGTGATGTGCGGGTGCATGACCGACACCTCGGTGATGTGCGGCGCGTAGATGATCACCTCGCCGCCGTCGGCGACGACCGGCTCGAGCTTGTAGAAGCCCTTGGCCGCGGTCCAGATGTCCTCGTACTTGGTCGGCATGATCGACAGCACCCGCCGCACGGGTGCGTCGAGGTAGGTGACGTGGGTCTGCGCGGACACCTCCGCGCAGGCCGCCCAGGCGTCCTCCGGCGCCCCGAAGGCCGCCGCGTGGAGGGTGTCGGTGCCCGACGCGACGACCAGGCAGAGCGCCAGCCGCTGCGCGTCGATCATGGTCGCGGCCTCGTTGATCAAGGCCCGCACCGGCGTGGTCCCTCCGGTGCCGATCATCTCGGCGCTAGTGATCAACGCGCCGACCCAGTGCGAGAGGTCGATCAGCTCCTGGCCGGAGACCCCGGGGAAGAAGTACTTGTTGCCGCCGGAGAAGCCCACCACCTCGTGGGGGAACACCGGGCCGACCACGACGGCCACGTCGGCCTCGGCGACGTGCCGGTTGATCCGGACGGTGACCGAGGTGTCCGTCATCAGCCCGCCGGTGAGCTCGGTCAGCCGCTCGGCCCCGATCGTGCCCAGCGTGGTGAAGGTCGCGGGGTCCCAGGACTCGTGGTTGAGGACCGTCCAGCCCGGGTACGCGTCGCCGGCGTGCCCGGGCTCGTAGCCGAGGTGGCGGCCCAGCTGCTCCTCGCTCATGCCGTGGTGCGTGCCGAGGGCGATGACGACGGTGACCGCGGCCGCCCGGCCCGCGAGGGCCTCGTGCGCGGCCCGCAGCAGCAGCGGCAGGGGACAGGTCCGGGTGCCGTCCGGCACGACGAGGCAGACACGCCTGCCGTCCACGTCGAGCCGGGCGAAGGACGCGGCGACGAACGCCGTCACCTCCTCCGGCGACAGCCGTCGACCGGCCCCGCCGATCCGACGGGCGCGCGACGGGTCGCCGGGCTCGGTGCCGTACGCGTCGGCTCGGGAGGACGTCGTCGTGGTGGCCGTCATCCCCGCACCCTCGCAAGTCCCGCACCCCACCGCAAGTGGTTGCCCCTGGTGCGGGCAACCGCTTTCCCGGCGGACCGACCAGGGCCGGGGTGCGGACGGAGGAGGGGCGACCCCGCGGCACCGGCGCCGTCCGCCCCCGGGAGGATGGGGGCATGCCGCACGCCGACGACGACGCCGTCCTCCCCAGACTCAGCCGCGCGCTGCCGGGCCAGCCGCCCGCGCCGCCGGTGCGGGTCGTCCACCTCGGCCTCGGCAGCTTCCACCGGGCCCACCTGGCCTGGTACACCGCGAACGCGCCCGACGGCGACGGCTGGGGGATCGCCGCCTTCACCGGTCGCCACCCCGACCTCGCCGAGCGGCTGGCGCCGCAGGACGGGCTCTACACGCTGATCACCCGCCGCGCCGACGGCGACTCCTACGAGGTCCTCGGTCCGGTCGCCGAGGTGCACCCGGCGACCGACCACGACGCCTACCTCGCGCACCTGCGGCGGCTCGAGGTCGCGGTCGTCAGCATCACGGTCACCGAGGCCGGCTACCTGCGCGGGCCCGACGGCCACCTCGACGCGTCCCGGGACGACGTCGCGGCGGACGTCGCCGCCCTGCGGGAGGACGTCGCCGCACCCGTCACGACCCTGCCGGGTCGCCTGGTCGCCGGCCTGCTGGCCCGGCGTGCGGCCGGGGCGGGCCCGGTCACGGTGCTGTCCTGCGACAACCTCCCCGAGAACGGCGCCGTCACGCGGACCGTCGTGACCGACCTGGCCGCGCTCGTCGACCCCGACCTGGCCGCCTGGGTGGGCGATCACGTCGACTTCGCCACCTCGATGGTCGACCGGATCACCCCGGCGACCACCGACGAGGACCGCCGCCTGGTCGAGCAGGCCCAGGGCTACGTGGACGCCGCCCCGGTGCCGACCGAGCCCTTCGCGGAGTGGGTCGTCGCCGGACGCTTCCCGGCGGGCCGGCCGGCCTGGGACGCGGCGGGCGCCCGGGTGGTGGAGGACACGACGCCGTACGAGCAGCGCAAGCTGTGGCTCCTCAACGGCTCGCACTCGCTGCTCGCGTACGCCGGCAGCGTCCGCGGGCACGCGACCATCGACGAGGCGGTCGCCGACCCGACCTGCCGGGCCTGGGTCGAGACGTTCTGGGACGAGGCCGCCCCCCACCTGGTGCTGCCGCAGGAGGCGGTCGCGGACTACCGGCGCGCGCTGCTGGAACGGTTCGACAACCCGCGGGTCCGCCACCAGCTGGCGCAGATCGCGCCGGACGGGTCGATCAAGGTCCGCGTGCGGATCGTGCCCCCGCTGCGGGCCGAGCGGGCCGCCGGTCGGATGCCGCTGGGCTGCACGACCGCCCTGGCGGCCTGGGTCCTGCACCTGCGCGGGCAGGGTGCCCCGCTGAAGGATCCCGGCGCCGGACCGGCGGTGGCGGCCGCGGCCGCCGAGGACGACGCCGTCGCGGTGGCGGGCGTGCTCGACACCCTGCACGACGGGCTCGGGGCGGACACCGAGCTCGTCGCGGCCGTGGTCGACCGGCTGGCCGCCGTCACCGCCGAGTAGGCAGCCCGATCAGCCCTCGGCCAGCAGCACGTCGGCGAGCGCGGTCGCCTCGACCGGGGTCAGCCGGCCGTCGGCGATCGCGAGGTCGTAGCGCCGGGCGAGGCTCTGACCCGCCGGGATGCGCAGCGGCTCGGTCCAGGCCAGCGCGGAGCCGAGCCCGGGGTAGTCCCGCAGCCGCACGAACCACGGCTCCCCGGCCGCCGCGGCCTGCGCGGAGGCCACGACCACCGTCGCGGGCCCGGTCTCGCCGGGACCGGCGCTGAAGTCCGACGACCACGCGACCCACGGGGTCACGCTGCCGTGGACGTCGTCCTCGCCGTGGGCGTCGGCCGTGAACACCTCCGCGTCGCGGCAGGCCGGCAGCCGCCAGAAGAACCCCCCGTAGCCGCCGCCGACCCGACCCTTGCTGCCGGGCGAGCCGAGCAGCACGTCGGGCTCGGCCCGCAGCACCGAGGCGAAGGTGAGGCGCCAGGTGCGCGGGTCGAGGCCCGACCAGCGCACCGTGCGCTCCTCGTGCAGCAGCACGGAACCGTCGTGCGCCCGCCACGCCAGCCGCTGACGGAACCCGCCGCCGTCCCGCTCCGTCTCGACCGGACCGCCGTCGATGCGCCCGTGGTCGTCGAGGAGCACGAAACCGGTGCCGTGGACGTACGTGCCGCCGCCCCAGAGGCTCGTGCCGTTCACGTCCGGCACGGCCAGGCCGATCCCGCAGTGCCAGTCGTGGTCGGCGGGGTGCCGCGCGGTCACCGTCACCCCGCGGCGGGTGCGGACAGGGTGCAGGTACGGGCGGGGGCTCGAGCTGGGGATGGTGCCGGCGCCGTCGAGGTAGTCCGCGACCTCGTGCTCGTCGACCACGGCGCGGGCGAGCACGGTGTCACGGCCCGCGTGCGCCCAGGGGACGCCGAGCTCGGTGAACGTCCGTCCCGTCGCCACCGCCCGCTCGAGCCAGGCCTCGACGTCGTCGACCACCGGCCGGCGGTCGTCGCCCTCGCCCTCCCACGTGACCGAGCCCCCGTCGACGTGCACGGGCTCGTCGGCGTCGGCCACCGCGGCGAGCACCCGCATGAACGCCCCCGTGCTGGCCAGCGGCACCAGCAGGGGCGCGCCGTCGCGCCGGTGGGCGAGCAGGTTCTCCAGCAGGTCCGTCCGCCCCGTCGTCTCCGAGCGCACGGTCTCGTCGGACCCAGCACCGGTCTGGAGGTCGACGCGGTCGGTGGTGTAGCTGAACGCCGCCCGACCGCGCTCGCCCTCGACATGGACCAGCGGCTCGCGCTGCTCGGGGGCGCAGAGGGTGAGGGCGCAGGTCACGTCGAGGCCCCGGGCGGTCCGGACGCGCACCACCGAGGTGTCGTCGCTGTCGATCTTGTTGGCCCGGTAGAGGTCGACGTCGACCGAGGCGACGTCGTCGACGGTGCGGCACCCGACGACGGCGAGGGCGGTCGCGACGGCGTGGGCGAGCGCGTTCGTCACGACGCCGTCGACCACCGCCCGCCCGTCCAGGCTGCGACGCCCGGACCAGGAGGACCGGTTCCAGTAGCCGACCGTCCGCGACCAGGCCCCGACCGCGCCGACGCGGACCACCGGCCCGAGCCCGTAGCCGTCGTCCCGCAGCCGGGGCACGGCGTGGGAGCCGAGGCTCTGGAACCCGACCTGCACGACCCGTCCGGTCTGGCGCTCGAGGTCGAGCAGCGCCGTCAGCTCGGCCAGCGACGTGACGGGAGGCTTCTCCAGGTAGACGTCGGCGCCGGCGAGCAGCGCGGTCCGGGTCAGCGGGAAGTGGGCGCCGATGGGCGCCGCCACGACGACCACGTCGACCGGCCCGACGGCGGCGAGCGCCTCGTCCAGGTCCGCGTGCAGGTCCACGCCGTGCGCCGTCGGGCTGGTGCCCGCGACCGCCGGGTCGACCGCGGCGACCAGCTCGACCTCACCCGCGGCCGCCAGCCGGGCGATGCGCTCGGCGTGCACCTCACCGAAGCCTCGGACACCGACCAGCACCAGCCGCGCTGCGGCACCCGCCTCAGAAAACGCTTTCACGAAGGGCACGATAGGACCTGCGCGGCGGGCGGTCACGGTCCGCCCCGCGGCCGACGCCGACTCCGTGACGCGACGCGAGGGGACCGACGAGTTGGCTGACGAGGTGGCTGCCGAGGTGCGTCCCGACCCGCTCGCCGGCTACGAGGACTGGCCGGCGGCGATGCGCGCCGCGGCGCCGTACGAGGCCGCGAGCGAGGCGGGCACGGCCCTCGCCCGGGTGCTCGGCGTCCGCCGGCCCCCGCCCCGCCCGGAGGTCGTCGTCGAGGACCGCCTGGAGCACGAGGGGGTCCTCGTCGAGCGGCTGCGCTGGTCGGTGGGTCACGGGCCCCGTACCCGGGCCTGGCGGCTGCGCCCGGCCGGGGCCGACGAGCCGTTGCCCGGGGTCCTCGGGATGCACTTCCACGGCGGCGTGCGTTCCGTCGGGGGCGAGCAGCTGGTCGACCTCGGCGCCGCGTCGAGCGCCCGCGCCGTGGCGCTGCGGGCCTCCGGCTACGCCGGACGCGCCCCCGCGAACGACCTCGCGCGCCGCGGCCACGTCGTCCTGGTCCACGACACCTTCTCCTGGGGCAGCCGGCGCTTCGACCTCTCCCGCCCGACCCCACGCCTCGCCGCCCTGGCCCGGGCGCAGGAGGCGCTGTGGGCTCAGCAGGGGGTCAGTCCGAGCCCGGAGGAACGGTTCGACCACCTGTCCGGACTGCACGAGGAGACGCTGGCCAAGGCGTGCGGGGTCCTCGGGACCACCTTCGCCGGCGCCGTGGTCGGCGACGACCTCGTGGCCCTCGACGTGCTGGCCGGCACCGACGGCGTCGACCCCGGCCGCCTCGCGACGATCGGCTTCTCCGGCGGGGGAGGGCGCAGCCTGCTGCTGGCGGCGCTCGACGACCGCGTCGGCGCGGCGGTCGTCGTCGGCATGATGGCCACCTTCGCCAGCCTCGTGCCCGGCTACCTCGACACCCACTCCTGGCTGCTGCACGCGCCCGGGCTCTGGTCGCACGCCGATTGGCCGGACCTCACGGCGCTCGGGAGAGCGCGGTTCCTCGTGCAGTACGGCCGCGCGGACGAGCTCTTCCCGCTCGAGGGCATGGAGGCGGCGCACGAGCGCCTCCTCGCCCTGCACGCCGGGTCCGACCGCTACGCGGGGACCTTCGGCGCGGGCGGCCACGTCTTCGACGCCGCGATGCAGGACGAGGCGTGGACGTTCCTCGGCGAGGCCCTCGCGGGCGTCAGCGCCGGGTGAGGTCGACCCCCAGGCCGAGGTCGCGGACGGCGACGGGCAGCCCGGTGCGGAGCGACTCGTTGCCGGCCATGCCGACGGCGGTCGAGCGGACACCGTCGACCCACGTCGAGGGCCGCTCGAGGTGGTCGTCGCCGGCGCCGCGGAACACGTCGGACAGCATCAGCGCGTCGCCGCCGCCGTGGCCGCCGCCGCCCTCGGTGATCGGCACCTCGCGGGCCTCCTCCCAGTGCCGCTGCAGGGTCAGTCGCTGCCCGCCCGGTCGCGTGGTCGACTCCGGCTGCGCGCTCGGGTCCACCAGGACCGCGCCCTCGGCGTCGAGCAGGACGGCGGCCCGCTCGACGACGTCGAGCTCCGCCCGGCCCTCGGTGCCGTTGACGGCGATCCGGTAGCCCTCCCACGGCGAGTGCGCGTTCAGCGCGTAGCTGAGGGTGGCGCCGCGCTCGTAGTCGACGACCACCGCCAGGTTGTCCTCGGTGGTCACGCCGGGCGCGAAGACGTCCTGGTCGCGGTGGTAGCCGTCGTACGACTCGTTGTCGAGGTAGAGCGCGCGCAGGTCGGGGTCGTCGCGCAGGTCGAGCTCCCACGGCGTGTGCGGCCCGTCGTGGGTGCCGCGCTCGGGACGCGGGGCGAGTCCGCGGGCGTCGGCGTTCTCGGCGCCGTAGAAGCGCACGCCGCCGCGGGCGTACACCTGGGCCGGCGCGTCGGCCAGCAGCCAGTTGACGATGTCGAAGTGGTGCGACGCCTTGTGGATCAGCAGACCGCCCGAGTTGCGCTTGTCGCGGTGCCAACGCCGGAAGTAGTCGGCACCGTGGGCGGTGTCGAGCACCCACTCGAACGTGACCGACAGGGGCCGGCCGACGGCACCGTCCTTGACGAGCTGCTTGAGCCCGGAGTTGCGCGGGGAGTAGCGGTAGTTGTGGGTGACCACCACCTCGCGGCCGGAGCGCTGGACCGCCTCGGCGATGCGCCGCACGCTCTCCGGGTCGATGGTCAGGGGCTTCTCGACCACGACGTCGACGCCTGCGTCGAGGCCGCGCACGACCAGGTCGGCGTGCGTGAGGTCGGGGGAGGTGACGATCAGCCGTTCCGCACCGGTGCGCTGGAGCACCTGCTCCAGCGCGTCCGGGCCGCCGGTGGCGAGGGCGGACGTGTCGAAGCCGCCCGCCGCCAGCCGGGCCAGCTGGACCTCGAGCCGTCCGGGGTTCGGCTCGAGCAGCCCGACCAGCTCGGCGTCGTCGCGGTGCGCGCCCGCCATCGCGTCGAGGTACATCCGGGACCGGTGCCCGGTCCCGACCAGGACATGACGTCGTCGTGGCATGGAGGTGGCTCCTCGTGGGTCGCTGGGTCGCTCGTCCGCTCACGTCGACGGTGCCGCAGGAGTAGCCGCGAGCAGCCGGTCACACGCTGAGAAAGCGCTTTCTGCTACCGTAACCGAACCCATCCGGGGGGTCGAGGGCGGGCTCGTGGAGCACCCGACGACCGCCCGTCGCAGCCAGGGAAGGCGGCACCTGAATGAGCGACCGAGCACCGCAGCGCGATCCCGACGGGGCCGGGACCGCCGGGGCGTACCCGGACTCGGCGATCACGTACGACGGCGCCCGCTTCCGGCTCGAACGCGCGGACGACGCCTCCAAGCGCCTGGTCGTGGAGGCGGCGGACGCCTCCGTCCTCCACGCCTTCGAGGGCCGGCGCGAGGGCGGCGACCAGGGCACCCGCCTCGTCGCGCCGACCACGCCGGAGAACGCCGCCGCCCTCCGCGCGGCGCTGCCGTGGCTGACGCCGTCGCGGTTCGGGCTGCACACCTCCGTCGGGTTCGGCGACCGTCTCGGGATCGCCACCCCCGGCCACGTCCGGGCCCTGCGCGAGGTCGGCGCGCCGATCCGCCCCGTCTTCGCCCAGCAGTCCATCCGCGAGATGGGCCGGTGCGGCCGGACGCCCCGCGACGTCCTCGACGACGCCACCTGGGGCGCGTTCCAGGCGGGCTGGACCGAACCGGTCGGCGGCGACGCCGACCACCTGGAGGAGCTCGCCGACGTCGACGCGACCGCGGCCGCCGGCTTCGTCTTCTACACCCTCGACCCCAAGGCGAATGTCGACCCCGAGGCCGAGCATGCCGACGCGGCGCTGGTCCGGCAGAAGGTCGAGGCCCTCGACTGGGCGGGCCTGGACTCCGACCTCGACGGTTTCCGGTCGCGCCACGTGGGGCAGCGGGTGGACCTGGAGCACGAGGCGGTCAAGCTCGACGAGGAGTCGGTGCTGCGTGCGCTGGCGAAGTACGGGCCGTCGATGGCCCACGCCATGGCGATGTACCGGCGGCTGATGGACAAGGGGATCGACTGCGAGGTCGAGTTCGCGGTCGACGAGACCGACTACCCGACCAAGCCGGCCGAGCACGTGGTCGTCGTGCGCGAGCTGCAGCGGCTGGGGATGGAGTTCGTGTCCTTCGCACCGCGCTTCGTGGGGCGGTTCGAGAAGGGCGTCGAGTTCATCGGCGACCTCGACGCGCTGGAGCGCGACTTCCAGGTGCACGCCCAGCTCGCCCGCGCCCTGGGCCCGTACAAGCTGTCGCTGCACTCGGGCTCGGACAAGTACTCGACGTACCCGCTGATCGCCGAGGCGACCCAGGGGATGGTGCACCTCAAGACCGCGGGCACCAGCTGGGCGGAGGCGCTGCGGGTCCTCGCGACGCACGACCCCGACCTGATGCGCCAGGTGCTCACGCTCGCCCTCGACAGCTTCGAGGCCAACGTGAAGAGCTATCACCTCTCGTGCGACCCGGCGAAGATCCCGACCGACCCGACCGACGAGCAGGTCGCCCGGCTGCTCGACGTCGTCGACTCCCGCCAGGTGCTGCACGTCGGCTACGGCGCGATCCTCGCCGAGTTCCGCCCGCAGCTCTACCGGATCTGGGACACCCACGAGGAGGAGCTGTACGGGATCGTCTCCGACCACTTCGTGCGCCACCTCGCACCGTTCGCCGCGTACACGCGCTGACCCTGGCGGAGCCGCCACCAGCGGCTCACCTCGGGCGGTCAGCGGCGCGCGTACGACTGCTTGGGCAGGTGGTAGGCGAGGTCGGCGGCGGTCTCGACGGCCTCGTCGAGGCTCAGCCGGTGCTCCAGGACCAGCCGCGCCAGGAAGCCGGCCGTCACCCGCCGGTAGAGGTCGTGGCGAGCCGGGATCGAGGCGAAGGCGCGGGTGTCGTCGACGAAGCCGGACAGGTTGTAGAAGCCGGCCGTCTCCACCGCGGTCTCGAAGAAGCGGCGCATGCCCTCCGGCGAGTCGAGGAACCACCACGGTGCGCCGAGCCGGACCGAGGGGTAGGTGCCGGCGATCGGCGCCAGCTCGCGGCTGTAGACGGTCTCGTCGACGGTGAAGAGGATGACGCGGAACCGCGGGTCGGTGCCGAAGCGGTCGAGCAGGGGCCGCAGCGCCGCGGTCATCTCGGTGGCGACCGGGATGTCGTAGCCCTTGTCCGCCCCGTACGCGGCGAAGACCGACGACGAGTGGTCGCGCAGGACACCCGGGTGGATCTGCATGACCAGGCCGTCCTCGCAGGACATCTCGGCCATCCGGAACAGCAGGTTCGCGGCGAACGCCTCGACCTCGGCGCCGCTCGCCGCGCCGCCGTCCAGGACCCGGGTGTAGAGGGCCCGGGCCGTCGCCGGCTCCATCGGCTCGGTGCCGGCGCGCAGGTGGCCGTGGTCGGTGGCGAGCGCGCCGGCCTCCACGAAGGCCGCGCGCCGGGCGCGGAGCGCCTCGAGGAACCCGTCGTACGACCCGGTGTCGACACCCGAGACCTCGGCGAGCGCGGCCACGTCGGCGCGCCAGGTCGGCCGGTCGAGGTAGGCCAGCGCGTCGGGGCGGAACGTCGGCAGCACCCGGTCGCCGAGGCCGTCGGCCGCGAGCCGGGCGTGCTGCTCCAGCGGCGAGGTCGCCGCGTCGGTCGTCGAGATCACCTCGATGCGGAACCGGTCCAGCAGGGCGCGCGGGCGGAAGCCGGGGTCGGCCACGCACGCGGCGACGGCGTCGTAGATGGCGTCCGCGGTCTCCGCGCTCGGGACCTGGTCGACGCCGAACACCTCCACCAGCTCGTGCTCGAGCCAGTAGCGCGACGGGGTGCCTCGGAAGAGCTTCCAGCTCGCGCAGAACGTGCGCCAGATGGTGCGCGAGTCGGTCTCGGAGGGCCCGCCGTCACGGCGCGGCACGCCCAGCCGGGCGGGCTCGACGCCCTGCGAGGCCAGCATCCGGAAGACGTAGTGGTCCGGGACGATCAGCAGCTGCGCCGGGTCGGCGAAGGCCCGGTCCTCGGCGAACACCTCCGGCTCGACGTGGCCGTGCATGCAGATCAGCGGCAGGTCCTTGACCTGGTCGTAGACCTCCCGGGCCACCCGCCGCTGGTCGGCGGGGAAGGGCAGGGCCCGGTCGGGCTCGAGCACGAACGAGGGCATGGCGGAGCTCCTGAAGGGGTGCGTGCCTCGGGGGGCGTGGTCCGTCCCCGTCGGTCCGCGCCGACGGGGACGGGTGCTGCTGGACAGTCTGCAGCGAGGGTCACTTGCCGCCGGTGGTCGCGATGCCCCGGACGAGGAAGCGCTGGCCGAACAGGAAGGCCAGGAACAGCGGGACCAGCGTGACGATCGACATCGCGAACATGGCGCCCCAGTTGCTGGCGGTGGTCGCGTCGAGGAAGGTCCGCAGCGCCACCGGGACGGTGTACGCGATGGGGTCGGTCAGGTAGATGAGCGGGGTGAAGAAGTCGCTCCACGTCCAGATGAACGTGAAGATCGCCGTGGTTCCCAGGGCCGGGCCCATGAGCGGCAGCATCACGCGGGAGAAGATCTGCCAGTGCCCGCAGCCGTCGATGCGGGCCGCCTCGTCGAGCTCGCGGGGGATGCCCCGGATGAACTGGACCATGAGGAAGACGAAGAACGCGTCCGTGGCGAGGAACTTCGGCAGGATCAGCGGCACGAACGTGTTCACCAGCCCGAGCTTGTTGAACACGATGTACTGCGGGACCAGCACCACGTGCACCGGCAGCATGATCGTCATCAGCATGATCGCGAACCACAGGGTCCGCAGCCGGAACTTCAGCCGCGCGAAGGCGTACGCCGCCAGCGAGCAGGAGAAGAGGTTCCCCGCGATCGCGCCGACCACGACGATCGCGGAGTTGATGATGTACTGGCTGAACGGGTACGAGAGCGAGAACCAGCCCTCGCTGTAGTTCTTGACGTAGAGCTCGTTGATCCACAGCCCCGGGCTGCGGAAGATCACGTCCGTCGGGCGCAGCGAGCTCACGAGCAACCACAGCAGCGGGTAGACCATGATCAGGCTCGCCGCGATCAGCAGCACGTGCTTGAGGACCGAGCGGAGGCGGCTCGCCGTCGACCGCCCGCGGGGCACGGACTCCAGCGGGGCGGGTTCACGGGTCGTGGGCGCCGCGGCCGCGGTCGCGGGGATCTGGAGGTCAGTCACCGTAGAACACCCAATACTTTGAGGCGAAGAAGTTGATGGCCGTGAAGGCGCCGACGATCAGCACGAGCAGCCAGGCCATCGCGGAGGCGTAGCCCATCTGGAACTGCCCGAACCCGCGCTGGTAGAGGTACAGCGAGTAGAACAGCGTCGAGTCCGACGGCCCGCCCGTGCCGCCCGAGACCACGAAGGCCTGGGTGAAGGCCTGGAAGGCGTTGATGATCTGCAGCACCAGGTTGAAGAAGATGATCGGCGACAGCAGCGGCAGCGTGATCTTGGTGAACCGCGTGCGCCAGCTCGCCCCGTCGACCGCCGCGGCCTCGTAGTACATCGTCGGGATCTGGCGCAGCCCGGCGAGGAAGATCACCATGGGCGAGCCGAAGGTCCACACGTGCAGCAGCACGATGGTCCACAGCGCGTAGCTCGGGTCCGAGATCCAGCCGATCGTCGAGTGGATCCCCACCGCCTGCAGGACCTGGTTGACCAGGCCCTCGGTGCCGAAGATCTGGCGCCACAGCACCGCGATGGCCACCGAGCTGCCGAGCATCGAGGGCAGGTAGAAGACCGAGCGGTAGAACGCCAGGCCCTTCATGCCCTCGTTGAGCAGCACCGCGATGGCCAGCGCGACGGCCAGCTGCACCGGGGTGGACACGACGACGTAGAGGAACGTGTTCCACAGCGCGGTGTGGAGCCGCTGGTCGCTCAGCATCCGCGTGTAGTTCTCGATGCCGATCCACTTCGGCGCCTGGATGAGGCTGTAGTTGGTGAACGACAGGTACAGCGAGGCGATCATCGGGCCGAGGGTGATGACCACCAGCCCGATCAGCCACGGCAGCAGGAACAGGTAGCCGGCCTTGTTGTCCCGGCCGGCCTCCTTGGCCGCCAGCCGCTTCTCCTCCGGGGTCTTCGCCCGGCTCCGCCGCAGCGACGAGAGCTCCGAGATGGCGCTCACGGGTGATCACCTCCTGGCGATCGTCGAGGGCTCGCGCCGCCCCGGCGGGTGGACCGCCCGGACGACGACGAAGAGGTGTCGGACGTGCGGCGACCGGGGAGGACGCTGCGCGGTGCGTGCCTGGGCGACCCCAGGGCCGACGGGCTCACGCGGGTGGTCACCGGAGATCCCTACGTCTGCAGGTCCGACTTCATCTCGTCGACGAAGCCCTTGGCCGCGTCCGCCGGGTTCGACTTGCCGAACAGCACGTCGGTGGCGTAGCGGAAGAGCACGTCGTCGAGCTTGCCGCCGCCGGGCGGGGGCGCGATCGGGGTGGTGCCCAGCTCGGGCTTGATGTCCTCGATGTACTTCGCGACCTGCTGCTGCGCCTTGGACAGCTGCGGCTTCACGAACGCCTGCATGTCGGTGTTGCACGGGATGCCGCGCTCGGCCTTGTCGATGCCCTGCGCGTCCTGCGTGTTGGACCACCAGTTGATCCACTTGACGACCGCGTCCGGGTCCTTGGTCTTGGCCGAGGCCGACCAGAGCATGCTCGCCTTGTACCAGGCCTTGCGCTCGGTCGCCTTGCCGGCGAGGCTCGGCAGCCGCAGCAGCTCCATCTCCGTGCCCGAGGCGGCGTTGATCGCCTCGAGCTGGTTGGAGTTGGACACCGTCATGGCCGCCTTGCCGACGACGAAGGCGCTCTGCGCGAGGGGCTTCGCCGAGCTGCCGAGGCCCTCGGCGGAGATGTCCTGGACGGAGCCGACGGCACCGAGCTTCTGGTACTTGACCATGGACTCGAGGTAGGCCTGGACGTCGGAGGCGTCGAAGCCCAGGCTCGTGTCGACGAAGAGCTCCTTGCCCTGCTGGCGCAGCCAGGTGCCGAGCCCGGCGCCGGAGCCGACGATGCCGGCCAGGCCGAACGTCGCCGACCCCTTCTTCGCCACCTCGGCGGCGACCTCCATCGCGGAGTCCCAGGTCCAGGTCATGTCGTCGGGGACCTTGACGCCGGCCTTGTCGAAGATCTCCGGGTTGGTCATGATCACGAGGCTGTTGATGCCGGCGTTGATGCCGACCAGCTTGCCGTTGATCTTGCCCGAGTCGACCGTGCCCTCGACGAACTTCGAGGTGTCGACCCCGCTCAGGTCGAGCAGCGCGTCACGGCCGCCGTACTCGGCGATGTAGGCCATGTCCATCTGGATGATGTCCGGGGCCGTGCCGCCGGCGGTCTGGGTGGCCAGCTTGTCCCAGTAGCTCGCGAAGTCGCCGGGCTGCCCGGTGATCTTCACGCCGGCGTTCGCCTTCATGTAGGCGTCGATCTCGTCCTGGGTGTTCTTGTTGCGCGTGGGGTTGCCCCACCAGGCGAGGGCCAGGGCGCCGGAGCCCGCTCCGCCACCTCCGGCCTGCGAGGAACCGGGGGCGCAGCCGACCAGCCCGCCGCTGGTCGCCACTGCTGCGAGGCCACCGGCCCCGAGGAGAAATCGTCTGCGGCTGAGCGCCATCGGCTTTCCCTTCATCCTTGACGTGAAAGCGTTTTCCGGAAGGGTAGAGGCGGGGGTTCCGACTGTCAACGGTTCCGGCAGCGAGCCGGCCGTGAGCTCCCCGAGACGTGACCGGGCCGTGATCGAGGCGTGCCCTTCGCGGAGGTCGACACGCCCCGCGCACCGTCCGGACGCAGACCGTTGCGTCCGGGAAGCGTCCCCGCTAGTGTCCGTGATCATTCCTGGAAAGCGTTTTCTAGGAGTCGCTCACCGACGAGGAGGCAGCATGGCTGCACGGACCGTGCGAGTGGTCGTGAACGGTGTGACCGGGCGCATGGGCTACCGCCAGCACCTCGTCCGGTCCCTGCTGGCCATCCGCGACGACGGCGGCGTGGTGCTGCCGGACGGAGACCGGCTGATGGTCGAGCCGGTGCTGGTCGGCCGCAACGCCGAGCGCCTGGCCGAGCTCGCGGCCCGTCACGGGCTGTCGGAGCACACCACCGACCTCGACGAGGCGCTGGCCGACGAGACGGTGTCGGTGTACTTCGACGCGCAGGTGACGTCCGAGCGCAAGAAGGCGCTGCTCAAGGCCATCGCCGCGGGAAAGCACGTCTACACCGAGAAGCCGATCGCGGAGTCGGTGGAGGACGGGATCGAGCTGGTGGCCGCGGCCCGCGAGGCCGGCGTGATCCACGGGGTCGTGCACGACAAGCTCTACCTGCCGGGGCTGATCAAGCTGCGCCGCCTCATCGACTCCGGCTTCTTCGGCCGCATCCTGTCGGTGCGGGGCGAGTTCGGCTACTGGGTCTTCGAGGGCGACCTCGTGCCCGCTCAGCGCCCGAGCTGGAACTACCGCGCCGAGGACGGCGGCGGCATCGTCCTCGACATGTTCCCGCACTGGAACTACGTGCTGGAGAACCTGTTCGGCGGCGTGCAGGCCGTCACCGCCCGGGCCGTGACGCACATCGGCGAGCGCTGGGACGAGCACGGTCGGCGCTACACCGCCACCGCGGACGACGCGGCGTACGCGATCTTCGAGCTCGCCGACGGCGTGGTCGCGCAGGTGAACTCGTCGTGGGCCGTCCGGGTCGAACGCGAGGAGCTGGTCGAGTTCCAGGTCGACGGCACCCACGGCTCCGCCGTGGCGGGCCTGTTCGGCTGCCGCGTGCAGCCCCGGGTCGGGACGCCGATGCCGGTCTGGAACCCCGACCTGCCGACCACCGAGGACTTCCGCGGCCAGTGGCACCAGGTCCCCGACCTCATCGAGCCCACGAACGGGTTCCGGGCCCAGTGGGAGCAGTTCCTCACCGACGTCGACGCCGGCCGGCCGCACGCGTACGACCTCGCGGCCGGGGTCCGCGGGCTCCAGCTGGCCACCGCCGGGCTCCAGTCGTCGGCCGAGGGCCGGCGGGTGGTCGTCGACTGGTTCACCGCGTGAGCGCGGGGCGCGCGGTGAACCTGCCGACGGCCGACGGCGGGTGGCACGAGGTCGAGCTCGCCGAGCCGCGGGCGTGGGCCGAGCACCCCGGCGGCTTCTCGTCGCGGACCGCCTTCGCGGCCGCGCACGTGGTCGCCGACCCCCGCGCCGAGAACGTCCCCGGGGCGCCGGCGGTCCTCGACTGGGACGCGACGCTCGCGTTCCGGGCGCACCTGTTCCGCCACGGGCTCGGGGTGGCCGAGGCGATGGACACCGCCCAGCGCAACATGGGCCTGGACTGGGCGACGACGCAGGAGCTCGTCCGGCGCAGCGCCGCCCTCGCCCGCGAGCACGGGGCGCGCATCGCCTCGGGCGCCGGCACCGACCACCTGCCGGGCCCGGCCCCCGACCTCGACACCGTGATCCGCGCGTACGTCGAGCAGGTCGCGGTCGTCGAGTCCGCGGGATCGCAGGTGATCGTGATGGCCTCGCGCCACCTGGCCGCCCTGGCCCGGCACGCCGAGGACTACCTCTCGGTGTACGCCCGGGTCCTGGAGCAGACGAGCCGGCCCGTGGTCCTGCACTGGCTCGGCGAGGTGTTCGACCCGCAGCTGGCGGGCTACTGGGGCTCGGCCGACGTCCCCACCGCGACCGCGACGTTCCTGGAGCTGGTCACCGAGCACCGCGACCGCATCGACGGCGTCAAGGTCTCGCTCCTGTCGGCGGAGCACGAGCGGGGGCTGCGGGCGGCGCTGCCGGACGGGGTCCGCCTCTACACCGGCGACGACTTCAACTACCCCGAGCTGATCGAGGGCGACGGGGTCCACCACTCCGACGCGCTCCTGGGCGCGTTCGCGGCCATCGCGCCCGCGGCGTCGGCGGCGCTGGCGGCGCTCGACGACGGCGACGTGGAGGCGTACCGCCGGGCGATGGCGCCGACGCTGCCGCTGTCGCGGCACCTGTTCTCGGCGCCGACCTTCTACTACAAGACCGGCATCGCCTTCCTCGCCTGGCTCAACGGGCACCAGCGGGGCTTCACGATGGTCGGCGGGCTCCAGTCGGCCCGGTCCGTGCCGCACCTGGCGCAGGTGTTCGCCCTGGCCAACGACGCGCGGCTGCTCACCGACCCCGAGCTCGCCGCCGCGCGGATGCGCCACCTGCTCGCCACGTCCGGGCTCGACGCGTGACCGGGCCGCGGCTGGACCGGCTGTCGCTGAACCAGCGGACGACGGCCTCGTGGACGCTGCCGCAGGCCGTGCAGGGCTGCGTCGACGCCGGCCTCCCGGCGATCGGCGTCTGGCGCGAGCAGCTGGCCGAGGTCGGGCTCGAGGAGGGGTGCCGGCTCGTGCGCGAGGCGGGGCTCCGCGTCTCGTCGCTGTGCCGCGGCGGGTTCTTCACCGCGACCGACCCGGCCGACGTCCGGGCGGCGGAGGCCCGCAACCGGGAGGCGCTCGAGGAGGCCGCGGCGCTCGGGGCGGCCACGCTGGTCCTCGTCCCCGGCGGCCTGCCCGCCGGCGACCGCGACCTCGAGGGCGCCCGGCACCGGGTCGCCACGGCGGTCGAGCGGCTGGTCCCGTACGCGCACGAGCTGGGCGTCACCCTCGGGATCGAGCCGATGAACCCGGTCTACGCCGCCGACCGAGGGGTGGTCTCCACGCTCGCCTCCGCCCTCGACCTCGCCGAGCGGTTCGACGCCGCCGACGTGGGCGTCGTCGTCGACACGTTCCACCTCTGGTGGGAGCCCGGCGTGGCCGAGCAGCTGCTGCGGGCCGGGCCCCGGATCGTCAGCTACCAGGTCTGCGACTGGATCACGCCGCTGCCGGCGGACACCCTGCTGGCCCGCGGGATGATGGGCGACGGCCACGTCGACTTCGCCGCCTTCAGCCGGGCCGTGGGGCGTGCCGGCTACACCGGGGACGTGGAGGTCGAGATCTTCAACGCCGACGTGTGGGCCCAGCCGCCCGCCGAGGTCGTGGCGACGCTGAGCACGCGCTACCTCGCCCTGGTCGAGCCCTACCTGGTGGAGGCGTGACCCGCGCAGCCGTGGTCGGGTGCGGCGACATCTCCGTCGTCCACCTCGCGGCGATCGAGGCGATGGATGACGTCGAGCTCGTCGGGGTCTGCGACGCCGACCGGGCGCGTGCGGCGGAGGTCGGGCAGCGCCTAAGGGTGCCCGCGCTGGACGACCACCGGCGGCTGCTCGAGGAGCTGCGCCCCGACGTCGTCCACGTGTGCACCCCGCACGACCAGCACGCGCCGGTCGCCCTGGACTGCCTGGACGCCGGGGTCGCCGTGCTGCTCGAGAAGCCCGTCGCCCACACCGTCCCCGAGGCCCTGCGGGTCGTCGAGGCCGCCGCGGCGCACCCGGACGTGAAGATCGGCGTCTGCCTGCAGAACCGCTACAACACCCCGGTGCAGGCGCTGCGCCAGCTCGTCGACTCCGGCGACCTCGGGACCGTGCACGGCGCCTCGGCGAGCGTCCTGTGGCACCGCACGCCCGCGTACTACGCCGCCCGGCCCTGGCGCGGCCGGCGCGAGCGCAGCGGCGGCGGGGTCCTGATCAACCAGGCCATCCACACCCTCGACCTGGTCCAGTGGCTGGTCGGCGACGTCGTGCGCGTGCGGGGGCGGGCCGGGACGTACGAGCTCGCCGACGTGATCGACGTCGAGGACACGGCCACGCTGGTCCTCGACCACGCCGGGGGCGCGCGCAGCGTCTTCGTCGCCACCGTCACCAACGCCGTGGACGCGCCGGTGACGATCGACCTGGCGACGGAGCACGCCACCGTGCAGCTGCGCCAGGACCTCGTGGTGCGCTGGGCCGACGGCCGGGTCGACACCGTGGGGGAGGGGAGCGTCGTCACCGCCGGCCGCGCCTACTGGGGCGCGTCGCACGGCCGGCTCGTCGAGGACTTCTACGCCCGGCTGCAGGAGCCCGAGCCGTTCTGGATCGGCCCGCGGGAGGCGCTGGCCTCGCTGAGCATCATCGACGCGGTCTACGCGGAGGGGCTCGACCGGCCGGGAACCGTTCCCACCCCGGACTGACGGCCGTGGTCGGAGACGCCGTGCCCCTAGAATCCGGCCCACCAGGACCACGGCGCCGGGCGCTTCAGGAGAGGGCGGCATGAGCGCAGAGCAACGCGGCAGGACGACCGCGGTGACGCTCGTCGAGGTGGCGCGCCACGCCGGCGTCTCGCTGGCGACCGCGTCCCGCGTCCTCAACGGGTCGGGGCGCACCCCGGCCGCGGCGATCGCCGACCGGGTGCGGGCGGCGGCCGCCGAGCTGCGCTACGTCCCCAACGCGCAGGCCCAGGCGCTGGCCCGCTCGGCGACGAGGCTGCTCGGGGTCGTGGTGCACGACATCGCCGACCCCTACTTCTCGACGATCATCGGCGGCGCGCAGCGGGCCGCCCGGCTCCGCGGCCGGCAGGTGCTGCTGGCCGCCGCGGAGCGCGACGAGGGCGCGGAGCGTGAGGCCGTGGCGGCGTTCGTCGCCCACCGGACCGACGCCATCGTGCTCGCCGGCTCGCGGCGTACGCACACCGACGACCAGCTCTCCGCCGAGCTCGGGCGCTACGTCGAGCGGGGTGGCCGGGTCCTGACCCTCGGACCTTCGGCGATCCCGGGCGCCCTGCACCTCGACGTCGGCAACCGCGAGGGCGGCGCGGAGCTCGTCCGGGCCCTCGTCGCGCGCGGCCTCACCCGGTTCGTCGTGCTGAGCGGACCGCCGGAGCTCCAGACCGTGCAGGACCGGATCGGGGGCTACCGCGAGGCGATGGAGGAGGCGGGGCTGACGCCCCTCGCCGTCGTGGAGGACGTCTTCACCAGCACCGGCGGGCACCGCGCGGCCACGCAGGCCTGGGAGCAGCTGCGCTGGAGCGAGCCGGTCTGCCTCCTCGCCGTCAACGACGTCATGGCGCTCGGGGCGATCACCGCGCTGCGGGGGCTCGGGCTGTCAGTGCCCGGGGACGCCCAGGTCGCCGGCTTCGACGACATCCCGACGCTGCGCGACCACGCGCCGGCCCTGACGACGTACCGGCTGCCGCTCGAGCGGATCGGGGAGCGGGCCGTGGAGCTCGCGCTGTCCGGGGAGGCCACGCACGAGCGGCTGGGCGGCGAGGTCGTCATCCGCGAGAGCGCGGGGTCCGCAGCCCGGTCACCCGCGCCGACGCGGGTCTGACCGCGGGGGCTCAGCGCGCCGCGACCGCGGCACCGGCGTGGCGGGGGAGCAGCGCGGTCTCGACCACCGGAAGGACGAGCGCCACGGCGACGACCCCGAACGCCCAGCGGTAGCCCAGGCCCGACGAGGCCGGTGCCACCTGCGCGGCGAGCGTGGTCATCGACCGTACGGCGAGCGCGGCCAAGGCGATCCCGAGCCCGACCGCGACCTGCTGCGTGGTCGCCGCCAGGGTGTTCGCCGTGGAGGTGAGGTCGGCGGGCACGTCGGCGAACTGGATCGAGTTGTAGGCGGTGAAGCCGATCGAGCGGAAGGCGCCGGCCACGAGGAGCGCGACGGCCAGCAGCGGCAGGGGAGTCTGCGGGGTGGCGAAGGCGAAGGCCACCGCGAGCAGCGCGCCGGCCACGCTGCAGCCGATGATCGTCGGCTTGAACCCGAAGCGGCGCAGGATCGCGGTCGTGAACGGCTTGATGCCGATGTTGCCGACGAACACCGCCACCACGAGCAGTCCTGCGAGCGAGGCGGACCAGCCGAAGCCCACCTGGAAGAGCAGCGTGTAGAGGAAGGGCAGGGCCGAGATCACCAGCCGGTAGACCCCGCCGCCGAGGTTGCTGGCCCGGAACGTCGGGATCGCGAGCGCCCCGAAGGACAGCAGCGGATGCGTGACGCGGCGCATCCACACCACCGCGCCGGCGAGCACGAGGAGGGCCGAGCCGGCGAGCACGGCCGCCTGGGTGCCGTCGGCCGCCGGGTCGCCGAGGCGTTCCAGGGCCAGCAGCAGCGTGACCAGGCCGACGCCGAGCAGCGCGAAGCCGACGACGTCGAAGCCGCGGCGCTCGCGGAGGTCCGAGCGCGGCACCAGCCGCAGCCCGGCGACCAGGAGCACGACGCCGATCGGCCCGTTGATGAAGAAGACCCACCGCCAGCCGACGGTGTCGGTCAGCAGCCCGCCGACGGCGGGGGCGATGACCGGGGCGAGAAGACCGGGCCAAGTCAGGTAGGCGATCGCGGTGATCAGGTCGCGCGGCCGCGTCGCCCGGAGCACGGCGAGCCGGCCGACCGGCACCATGAACGCGCCGGCGACGCCCTGCACCACGCGGAGCACGCACAGGGTCGTCAGGTCGGTGCTGAAGCCGCAGGCGATCGACGCGAGGGTGAAGAGGGCGATCGCGGCCACGAACACCGCCCGGACGCCGAAGCGGTCGGCCAGCCACCCCCCGAGCGGGACGCTCACCGCGACGGCCAGCAGGTACGCCGTGATCGCGGCGTTCACGTCGACGGCCGCCAGCCCGAAGTCGCGCCCGATCGCGGGCACGGCGGTCTGGATGATCGTGCCGTCCAGGTTCTCCATGAAGAACGCCCCGGCGACGAGGATCGCCAGCGGCCGGTTCAGCGCCGGCGCCTCGACCGTCTCCGCGCCGCTCACGTCGTCACGCTATGCGTTCGGCGGCGCCGGCCGGGGTGGGCGCGCAACGGCGGGACCTCGAGCCGAGGGCTTACGGCCCGACGGCGGGAGCGTGAGCCTCCTCGACAGGGGCGTCCTGCTCCTGGTCCTCAGGAGGGCCGACCCGGTCGTCGACGTCGGGAACCAGGCAGAAGTCGCCCTCACAGGCGGCGGCCGTCGGATCGCCGACGACCACGAACGGACTCAGCGGGGCGGTGGTCACTTCGCCAGCCCGGCGGCAGAGGCCTGCTCGCGCTCGGCACGCACCTGCTGCAGCACCTCGGTGAAGGTGCCGGGCTCCTGTGCCCCGGAGACCCCGTACTTGCCGTCGATCACGAAGAACGGCACGCCGCGGATGCCGTACGCGGCCGCTTGCGCGACGTCGGCCTTCACGTCGCCGAGGAACGTCTCGGCCTCGAGAGCGGCAACCACCTCCGCCCGGTCGAGCCCGATCTCGGCAGCGAGGTCGGCCAGGCCGGCGATGTGCCCGACGTGGCGCCCCTCGACGAAGTACGCCTTGAGGAGGCGCTCCTTCATGTCGAGCTGGCGGCCCTTGCTCTTCGCGAAGTGGATCAGCTCGTGCGCCTTGACCGTGTTGGTCTGGTGGACGTGCCCGTAGTCGAAGTCGAGCCCGACGGACGCGGCGATGCCGGTGACCCGATCCAGCATCTCGTGCACCTGGGCGACCGGCAGGCCCTTGCGCTCGCTGAGGTACTCCAGCGGGCTGCCCTCGTAGTCGACCGGCGTGTCGGGGGCCAGCTCGAACGAGTGGTACTCGACCTCGACGTCGTCCCCGAACTGCGCGACCCCGGCCTCGAACTTGCGCTTGCCGATGTAGCACCAGGGGCACTGCACGTCGGACCAGATGTCGACCTTCACGGCTTCACTCACGCACGACGGAACCAGCACGGGTAGAACGCGTATTCCCGCTGGCCGATCGTGGAACGCTGGCACGCAGGCCCGGCAGCAAGAAGAGGGGCCCGGTCAACCGCTAGATGTCATAATGCCGCTTATCGGACAGCCAGTCAGAAGGTTCCTGCGCCCTGGAGAGGCACTTCCCGGACGTCGAGGCCGTCGATGCCGCTGAAGTCCCCGGGGTTGCAGGTGTAGACCGGCAGGTCGCGCGACGCCGCCACCGCCGCGATCAGCGTGTCGAACGCCCGTGCTGCCGGCTTCCGGCCGCGACCACGCAGCGAGGCGGCGACGCGACCGAACGCGCGCGCCGCTGACGCGTCGAAGTCCAGCGGATCGAAGTCGCTCTCGGCCTGCTGCAGATGAGCCTGCCGAGCGGCCCTCTCGCGCTCGTCGCCAGCGACCAGCGGCCCGACGGAGAGCTCGGCGAGGGTGATCGTGCAGATCAGCGGCTCGTCGGGGAGCAGGGCCGGATCCAGCTGGCCGAGGAGGATGAGGGTCGAGGTGTCCAGCAGTCCCTGCGTCGTCATAACGTCTGGTCGAGCACGTCGTCGACGTCGCGACGCAGCCGGTCGACGTCGACGACGGGCAGCGTCCTCCGCCGCGCCACCAGGTCGGCCGCCGTGCGGCCCCGTCGACGCAGAGGATGGAGCTCAGCCACCTCCGTGCCGTCGCGGGTGATGACGACCGACTCGCCACGGGCGACCTGGTCGAGGACGGCTCCCCCGTTGTTCCGCAGCTCCCGCACGCTCACGCTGACCACGCACTGACTGTATCACCGGTGATACAGCGGCCTGAGGTCCGTCGCCACTCCGACAAAAGGCCCGACCCGTGATTCAGCCGGCCGGCGCCTCCTGCGCCCGCGCGGCGCCCCCGCCGCCGAGCTGCTGGCGGGCCTTCTTGCCCGCAACCCGGGCGACGAGGCCGTACAGGACCGGGACCAGCAGCAGGGTGAGCAGCGTCGACGACACCAGGCCGCCGATGACGACCACGGCCAGCGGCCGGCCGATGAACCCGCCGCCCTGCCCGGTGATGCCCAGACCCATCGGCAGCAGCGCGAACACCGTCGCGGCCGCGGTCATGATGATCGGCCGCAGGCGGAGCCGGGCCCCGTCGATGATCGCCTGGAGCGGGGTGTCACCGCGCTCCCGGTAGGTGTTGATCAGGTCGATCAGCACGATGGCGTTCGTGACCACGATGCCGATGAGCATCAGCAGCCCGATCATGGCCGGCACGCCCAGCGGCGTACCCGTGACGAGCAGGCCCGCCAGCGCCCCCGTGGCCGCGAAGGGGATCGCCACCAGCAGGATGAGCGGCTGCACCAGGCTCTTGAAGGTCGCCACCATGATGATGAAGACCAGCACGATCGCCAGGCCCATCGCCAGGCCGAGCTGGGAGAACGCCTTCGCCTGGTCCTCGGTCGCCCCGCCCTGCACGACCTCGACGCCCGGCGGCGGCGAGAACTCGGCCACCTTGGCCTGCAACGCCGTGTTCACCGCGCCGAGGTCGGTGCCGCTCGGCGATCCCGTGATCGTGACCGCCTGCTTGCCGTCCTCGCGGCGCACCGTCGACGGCGCGTCCTCGGTCTTGACGTCCGCGATGTCGCCGACGGTGATCGGCCGCGCCTTCAGGTCCTGGATGTCCTTCTGGTCCTCGGCGAGGTCCTTCTGCTCGTCGGTGAGCTTCTTCTGCTCCTCCTGGAGCGTGTCGCCCTCGTTGCTCAGCTGGTCGCCCTCGTTGCTGAACTCGTCGGACTGCGCCTGCTGCTTCGCCGAGTCCGAGAGCTGCTCGTTGGTGCTCTTGACCTGCTCGTCCAGCTGGTCGACGCCGGCCTCGGCCTGCTTGACCCCGGCCTCGGCCTGCGCGATCGCGCTCTGCTTGCCCGCGACCTTGCCCTGGTACTGCTGCAGCGCCGCGAGGTACGCCGCACTGATCGCCGGGTTCGTGGGGTCCGGAGGAACGTACGCCGGCGGCTCGCCGACGTCGATCGCCTTCGCCTGCTTCAGCGCCTTCTTCGCCTTGCTCACCGACGAGCGCGCGTCGTCGCGGGAGTCGAGCAGGTCGCGCTTGCCGTCCTGCGCCTTGGCGTTCGCCTTGTCCTGCTGCTCCTCCCCCGCCGCCTTCTGGCGGTCGGCGAGGTCCTTCTGCCGGTCCTGCAGGGCGTCCGACCGGTCCGACAGCGCGTCGCCCTCGTCGGAGAGCTCGTCGGAACGCTTGTCCAGCGCGTCGGTCGCCTTGTCGACGGCCTGCTGCTGCTGCAGCTGGCTGACCGGCAGCTGCAGGGCCGCGATCTGCTTCGGGCTCGCGTCGGGCCGGTGCGTGCGCACGTAGACGTCGGTCGTGTCGCTGTTGAGCGTGATGGTGCCGGCCTTGGCGCCCTGCAGGGCGGTCGAGACCGCCGACCCGATCTCGGCCTGGGTGAAGCCGAGCTCCGCGGCCTTGCGCCGGTCGATGCTCACGCGCAGCAGCGGTCGCTGCTCGGCGAGGTTCGAGGTGACATCGGTCAGCGAGGGGACCTGCTTGACCAGCGTCAGCAGCTCCTCCGAGGACGTGCGCAGCGCCTTCTCGTCGTCGCCGCTGATGGTGACCGTGAGGTCGTTGTTCGAGTACGCCGCGCTGCCCGGCTGCACGACGATGTCCCCGCCGTCGCGGGTCTCGGCGAGCGTGCTCCGCAGGTTCGCGGTCGCCGCGTCGGCGTCCGCGGTCTCGGTGAGGGTGATGTAGTACTGCACCACGTTCGGCGAGCCGGGCTGGCCGACCGTCGCCTGGTAGTTCTTCACGTCGGCGTTCGAGGCCAGCGCCGTCTCGACGGCCTCAGCCCGCTTCGCGCTGGCGTCGAGCCGCAGCCCGGCCGGCAGCGTCTGCGTCACGAGCAGGGCCCGGTCGTCGCCGAACGAGCCGAGGAAGTCGGTCTTGAGCAGAGCGGTCGAGGCGACCGTGCCGACCAGGACCGTGACGGCGATGCCGAGCACGATCGCCGGGTGCTTGAGCGAGAACAGCAGCGCCGGCAGGTAGCCGCGCTGCAGGCGCGTGACCTGCTCCGACTCCCCCGGGTCGGCCGCGTGGTCGCCGGCTGCGGTCTTCTTGCCCCGCATGAACCAGTACGCCAGCAGCGGCACGATCGTGAGCGCCACGAACAGCGACGCCCCGAGCGCGATGGCCACGGTCACGGCGAACGGCCGGAACAGCTCACCCGTCGCCCCGGAGACGGTGGCCACCGGCAGGAACACCGCGACGGTGGTCAGCGTCGAGGCGGTGACCGCGCCGGCCACCTCCTTCACCGCCGCGACGATGTCGTCCATCGAGGGTCTCGCGGCGTACGAGGTCCGCCGTTTGATGTTCTCGATGACGACGATCGAGTCGTCGACCACCCGGCCGACGGCCACGGTGAGCGCAGCCAGGGTGAAGAGGTTGAGCGAGTAGTCGCTGGCCCACAGCCCGACCATCGCGATCAGCAGCGACAGCGGGATCGAGATCGCCGTGATGAGCGTCGAGCGCACCGACAGCAGGAAGACCAGGATGACCAGCACCGCGAAGCCGAGGCCCAGCGCGCCCTCGACCGCGAGGTCGTGCAACGACTCCTCGATCAGCGGCGACTGGTCGAAGACCGTGGTGAAGGAGGCGTTGTTGCCGAGGTCGCGGGCGAGGCCGGGGGTGAGGTCGTTCACCGCGTGCGACACCGCGACCGAGTCGGCGTCGGAGCTCTTGAGGACCACCAGGCCCAGCGCGGGGCGGCCGTCAGCGCGCGAGATCGACGTGCGCTCGATGGCGGAGACCTTGACGGTGGCGAGCTGGTCGAGGCGCTTGGCGCCGTCGTCGGTCGTGGCCACGGGCAGCGCGGCGACGGCGTCGACCGAGCCCGGGGCGCTGCCGACCTCGACCGACAGCGCCGAGTCGCCGTCGTAGCTGGTGCCCGCCGGGATCGCGCTGAGCTGGCTCTGCACGGTCTGGGTCACACCGGCCGCGGTGAGGTCGTACTTGTCGAGCTGGGACTGCTTGAGGGTGACCTCGACGCGCGTCGTGTCCTCGCCGGTGACCTGCACCGTCCGGACCCCGTCGACGGCCTCGAGCTTGTTGACGACCCGGTCCTCCACCAACGGCCCGAGCTTGGTCAGCGGCAGGTCGGAGGCGACGGCGAGCTGCAGGACGGGGATGTCGTCGCTGCTGCCGGTCTGGACGTTCGTGGTGACCTCGTCGGGCAGCGTCGGCTTGACCGAGTTGATCGCGTTGTTGATGTCGGCGACGACCTTGTCGTCGTCCTGGCCGTAGTCCCACTCCACCGAGATGTTCGAGGAGCCCGTCGTGGACGTCGAGCTCACCTTCGTGACGCCGGTGACGCTCTTGACGGCCTGCTCGATGGGCTCGGCGACCTCGTCGGCGACGATCTGCGGCGAGGAACCGGGGTAGGTCGCGGTCACGAAGGCCTGCGGGGCCTGCGTGGAGGGGATCAGCTCCTGCTTGAGCGTCGTGATCGCGACCACGCCGAAGATCACCACGGCGATCGACAGCAGGGCCACGACGAGCCGGTTGACCAGGCTCAGTCGGGTCAGGCGAGACACGGGGTGGGGCTCCTTCGGTACGGCTCAGGCGCTGAGGTGGGAACAGCTCCGAGGGCCCCCAGCACGGCGACCATCGTAGGTAGCCTTTCGGGCTGACGCCTCCGGCACAACCCGCCCTCAGGCCCCTGACAGGACCCTGAGGCACCGGTCCCAGGGCGGACCCTGGGCGCCCCTACAGTGGCCCGATGGGTGCGGCGGCCGGCGGTTCGGTGCTCGGTCTCAGCGCAGCGGTCGGCCTGGCCTGGTGGGCGGGCTTCGGCTCGCGCACGCAGCTGTGGGGCCCCTTCCCCTACCGCGCCCCCACGCCCGACGAGGCGTCGTCGCACCGCCCCGCCGTCCACGACAAGGTCGTCGCGCTGACCTTCGACGACGGGCCCAACGAGCCCTGGACCGGACGCCTGCTCGACGTCCTGGCCGCGAAGGACGTCCGCGCCACGTTCTTCCAGGTCGGTCGCTGCGCCGAGCGCTTCCCGTCGGCGACCCGCCGCGTCGTCGACGAGGGGCACGTGCTGGGCAACCACAGCCTCAACCACGCGTTCACCAGCTATCTGCACCAGCCCGCTCAGCAGGCCGAGGTGGCCCGCGCCCAGGAGGTGCTGCACCGCATCTCCGGCGTGGTCCCCGCGCTCTACCGCCCGCCGTGGCTCTGCCACTGGCCCTGGGTGCTGCGCACCGTCGAGCGCGCCGGGCTGCAGGTCGTGTCGGGAACCTTCTGCCACCAGCTCGAGGTGTTCCAGCCGCCCGCCCGCAGCATCGCGGCCGAGGCGGCCCGCCGGGTCCGGCCCGGGACCATCCTGATCATGCACGACGGTCGTGACGCGACCGGTGGGGACCGCAGCCAGACCGTGGCCGCCGTCGCTCCCCTCGTCGACCGGCTGCGCGACGAGGGCTACACCTTCACCACGGTCGACCGCCTCCTCGGCGTGCCGGCGACGCTGGGCTGACGCCCGCCCGGCGCCTGGCGCGGCCGGGGCGACGCGGGCGCTCCGCATCCCTACGATGACCCCATGAACATCCTCGTGGGCTACATCCCTACGCCCGAAGGCCTCGCGGCGGTCGACTGGGCCATCGCGGAGGCGCAGCACCACGGAGCGGCGCTCTTCGTGCTCAACACCGGCAAGGACGGCAACTACGCCGACCCGCAGTTCGCGAGCGCCGCCGACATCGACGCCCTGGACGCCCAGCTGGGCGCGTCCGGGCTGGCGCACACCATGCTGCGTCCGACCGACGGGGTGAACGCCGCCGACAGCCTGCTCACCGCGGCGAGCGAGAACGACGCCGACCTCATCGTGATCGGCGTGCGGCGCCGCTCGCCGGTCGGCAAGCTCATCACCGGCAGCACCGCGCAGGCCGTCATGCTCGGGGCCGACTGCCCGGTCGTCGGGGTCAAGCCGGCGCACTGAGCGAGCCCCGGTCGGTGTCGGTCGGGCGACCGCCCGACCAGCGGCGGTCGAGGACCGTCAAGACCGCCGCGAGGAGCACCGCCGCGCCGCCGCCGACGAGCAGGGCCCGGGGCCCCAGCCCGACCAGCAGGCCGGCCAGCGCCGTCCCGCCCGAGGCCGCGCTGATCTTCAGCGCGGCCAGCGTGACGAACACCTGCCCGCGTGCCGTGGCCGGCGCGTACGCCGTGCGTGCGGCGAAAGTCGCGGTGACGAAGGGCGCGGTCGCCACGCCCATCAGCGCGAAGGCGGCGACGCCCCAGCCGAAGCCGGGCGCGAGGGCGCACAGGCCGAAGCACCCGGCCAGCACCGCGACGTGGCGCGTGGTCAGCCGGTCGGGGTCGCCCCGCAGCGGCACCACGCTCAGCAGCAGCGCCGCGCCGAGGTTCCCCGCGCCGGAGGCCGCGAGCAGGACGGCGGCGGTGCTGGGCCGCACCGCGTACGGAGCGGCGAGCTGCACGACGACCACGGCCAGGCCGGCCTGCGCGGCCGCGGTGACCATGGTCGCGTAGTTCACGCGGCGCAGCGGCGGGTCGCGCACCACGAGGGGCAGCACGTCGCGCACGCGCGGGACCGCCCCGGGCGGCCGTCGAGGTCGGGGCGGCAGCGTCTGCACCAGCAGGGCCGCGACCACGCCGAGCCCGGCGAGGCAAACCACGGCGGCCGGCGCCGACCACCACCCCGCGAGCGCGGCGACCAGCGACGGACCGGCCGTGGCGGCGACGCCGTACGTGGTGGCGTCGAGGCCCTGCGCCCGTCGCTGCGAACGTTCGTCGTCGGGCACCAGGTCCGCGAGCCGGCTGCTCAGGCCGCCGGTGAGGAGCGGTCCGCCCAGCCCGGCGAGCAGCACGAGGCCGGCGACGAGCAGCAGCGGGAGCCGGCCGAGGACGGAGGCCGCCGCGGCGAGCAGGACGGCCACGAGCGCGTACGCCTCCCCGAGCAGCCGCCGCGGGTCGCGGGCGAGGTCCAGCCGGCGGGCGAGCAGCGGCCCGGCCAGGTGCGGCAGGGTGAACAGCGCCACCAGCAGGCCGCCGGTCCGGGCGGCGGTCGTGGGGTCCCCGAGCCGTTGGGTGGCGACGAGGAGGAGCCCGACCCCGGTGCCCGCATCGACCATGCGCACGGCGACGGCGGCGAGCCCGTAGCGCAGCAGGACCGTTCGCGTGCGATGTGGCGTCACCGCTTCGACCGGTGATGGCATGGTTCCACCGTTGCACGGGGTGCGATCACCGGTCAAGATGGTGACGTGACGTTCCTGTTCGCGAGCGGCAACCTCGCGCTCGACCTCGTGGGCACGCTGAACGAGCGGCGCACCACCCGGGTGGAGCACCTGCACGACGGTGCGGACGTCGCCCGCTGGCTCGTCGAGGCGGGCGTGCTCGACACCGCGCCGACGGCCGGGCCCGACGCGCTGACCGAGGCCCTCGCGCTGCGCGAGGCGCTGTTCGCGGTGGTCGAGGCGCTGCTCGACCAGCCTGGCGCGCCGCTGCCCGGGGCCGCGCTCGACGTCGTCAACGCCGCGGCCGACCAGCCCCTGCCGGTCGCCACCCTCCGCCCCGACCGTTCCGTCGCGCGATCGGGCGGCTGGCGCGCCGGGCTGGCTGCCGTGGCCCGCGACGGCCTGGCGCTCGCCGAGCCGGGTGACGCCGTGCTCAAGTGGTGCGCCGACCCCGCGTGCACGCACCCTTTCCTCGACCGCTCGCGAGGGCACCGGCGCCGCTGGTGCGAGATGGCGGGCTGCGGCGACCGCGCGAAGGCGGCCGCGTACCGGGCCCGGCGCCGCGCCACCGCCTGAGCAGGGCCGCCCGGACACCGTTGACGCTCAGCCCAGCAGTCCCCGACGCCGGGCCAGCGCGACCGCCTCGGTCCGGCTCCGGGCGCCGAGCTTGGCCAGGATGTTCGACACGTGCACGCTCGCGGTCTTGGTGCTGATGAACAGCCGCTGACCGACGTCGCGGTTGCTCGCGCCCTCGGCGACCAGGGTCAGCACCTCGGCCTCGCGCGGCGTCAGCACCTCGGCGGGGCCCGACGTGCTGCCGGCGAGCGGTCGCACCTCGTCGACCAGCGGTTGTGCCCGGAGCTCGCGGGCGGTCGTCAGTGCGACGCCCGCGACCTCGGCGGCCTCGGCGTGCTCGCCCGCCGCCCTCAGCGCGCCGGCGAGCCGGGCCTGCGAGCGGGCGGTCTCGAACACGTGCCCGTACGCCGCGAACAGCTCCGCGCTCGTCCGCCAGGCCGCGGACAGCTCCACCGGGTCGGTCGGCTGCCCGCAGAGCCACCGCAGCCGCAGCCGCTCCGCCCGGACGCGCTCGAGCCAGGCCTGGCCCTCGAGCCCGGGCGCGCGGTTGCGCCCGAGCTCCGTGGCGACGGCGGCCTCGTCGGCGAGCCGGTCGGTCCGCTCGAGCAGCGCCGTCCGCCGCTCCGGCACCAGCGCGGGCACCTGCGGTGCGAGCTGGCCCAGCAGCAGGGCCGTGAGCCGGATCCGGCCCTGGAAGGCCGCGGTCCCCCACAGGCTCGTCAGTGCCTCGACGACGAGGTCGTGGACCGCCAGCGCCTCGTCGAGCTCGCCGGCGTCGCCGTGCAGGTCGATCGCGGCCGCGGCGCTCTGGACCGCGACCATGCCCTCGGAGTTCCACTCCGCGCGGGCGCGCTCGAAGACCACGGGCCAGCCGTCCCGCTCGCCGCGTCCGGCCCGGACCAGCAGCTCGACGGTGGCGAGCGCGGCGGCGGCCAGCGAGGGAGCCTGGTCGACGTCACGCCGTGCGAGGGCGTCGGCGTCGTCCCAGCGCCCGAGCTGGTAGGAGACGAGGCCGGCGAAGGCGCGCGCCTCGCCGCCGTACGGGCCGAACGGCTGCCCGAGGGCCGCGCCCACCTCGGCCGCCCGGCGGTAGGAGCCCAGGGCCTCGACCAGTCGACCCTGCTCGAGCAGGACGGCGCCGAGCTGGTGGCGGATCCGGACCTCGGCGGGGTCGGCGCTCGCGTGGGCCGACTCCGCCAGCTCGCCGAGGATGCGCTCGGACTCGGCGGAGTCCCCGCGGCGCTCGGTCACCTTCGCGACGGCCGTCTGCAGCTTGGCGGTCGTCTCGCCGGGCCGCAGCTCGGGCGCCATGGCCAGGCCCTCCTCGGCCCAGCGGACGGCCTCGTCGTCGCAGTGGTCCCAGACCAGTGCCCAGGCCAGCGCGGCCGCGGTCCGCGCGCGCAACGGCGTCGGCGGCTCGGCCGGCACGAGCGCACCCGCCTCGAGGGCCAGGGCGACGAGGTTGGACGTGCTCTCGTAGACCTCGGCCGCGCCGATCAGCGCGAGCAGGAGACGCGCGCGGTCGGTCGGCGAGGCGTCCGGCGGCAGGCGGTCCAGCTCGGTGCGCGCCAGGGCCTCGGCCCGCCGCGCCAGGCCGGCCGCCGCGGTGGCGGCCACCGCGCGCTCGACGAGACCCACCAGCTCGACGGGCGGCTCGACGGTGCCCGGGTCCACCCGGCCCGCCCCGACCAGGTCGAGAGCGCGGGCGTAGTGGCGGGCGGCCTCGTCGGGGCCGCCGACGGCAGCCGCCTCGTCACCGGCACGGACGCTGGCGACGAACGCCTCGGCGAGCCGGCCCGCGGCGAGGGCGTGCCGGGCCAGGTCGGCCGCCGCACCGCGCTCGGTCCGGCCCGCGAGCGCCTGGGCGAAGGCGTCGTGCAGCCGCGCCCGCTCCCCCGGCAGCAGGTCGGCCTCGACCGCCTCGCCGAGCATCGAGTGCCGGAAGCCGTAGCCGTCACGGCCGGCGACGAGCACGTTGCGGTCGACGGCCGCGCGCACCGCCGCCTCGAAGCGGTCGGCGCCCAGGCCGGTGACCTGCGCCAGCACGGCCTCCGAGGTCTGGTGACCCCCGACGGCCAGGGCCCGGCACACCAGACGCGCGTCGGGGTCGAGCTGGTCCACGCGCAGCAGCAGGAGGTCGGCGAGGTCCCGCGGCGTGTCGGAGGTGCCGAGGGCGGCTGCGAGCTCCTCGGCGAAGAAGGCGTTGCCCTCGGCCCGCTCGACCACGTCCTGCAGCGCCGCCGGCGCGACCGGTGCGCCCCGCAGCGACCCGACGAGGGCCCGGACGTCGTCGTCGGGCAGCGGACCGAGCTCCAGGCGGCGCACGCCGGGCAGCCGGCCCCAGGCGGCGAGCAGGGGCCGCAGCGGGTGGCGACGGTGCAGGTCGTCGCTGCGGTAGGAGCCGACCAGGCCCACCGGTGCCGTGAACCCCCGGGTCAGCAGGAAGGTCATCAGGTCGTACGTCGACTGGTCGGCCCAGTGCAGGTCCTCGACGACGACGAGCAGCGGCCGGTCGGCCGCGAGCGTCGACAGCGTCGCGTGGACCGCCTCGAAGAAGAGGCCGCGGTCGGCGGGCTCGCCCACCGCCGGAGCGGCCTCGGATCCCGCCTGGGCACCGACCAGACGGCGCACGGACGGGTGGCGCAGGGCCAGCTCGGCCACCGCGTCCGGGCGGGCGGCGGCGAGCCGTCCGGCGAGCTCGGTGAAGGGCAGGTAGGCCACCGGGCTGCCGGCGAGGTCGAGGCAGTGCCCCACGACCACCTCCCAGCCCTGCCCGGTCGCCCGCTCCGCGAGCGCGGCGAGCAGGCGGGACTTGCCGATACCGGCGTCGCCCCCGAGGAGCACCGAGCCCGGCTCCGCCTCGTCGTGGACGCCGGCCAGGGCCGCCAGCTCGTCGAGCTCGCGGGTGCGTCCCACGAGGGGGGCGGCGGCGGTGGGCACGAGCGTCATCATGGCAGCCACCACCGACAGGAACCGGCCTCCGCACGCCCGCCCTGAGGGTGCACGAGGGCCGGGGACCGCCCTCTGAGGTACCTCAGAGCAAGGCCGGGGGCACCTCAGACCCGAAGGGGTCCGCTGCTGCGTCCGAGATCAGGGCAGAAGGCCGATGCAGGCCCCTCGACTCACGACGAGGTTCGTCGTCATGAGGGGCCGACGGGGCCCCTCGGGGACGCAGGAGGACGAGATGGGACTGCACATGTACGAGGCCGACGCACGGATCGCGGAGCTCACCGACATCGCGGCGCTCGACCGTCTGGCCGCCGAGGGGCAGCCGGCCTCGGTGCTGTCGCGCTGGGCGGCGCGCGGTCACGACGCACCGCGCTCCGGCGGGCTGCGCCGGCTGCTGCACCTGGGCCGCTGAACCGGGAAGGTCGCCACGCGCGACCCGCGCTGGCCGGGAAGTGGTCACTCCTGCGGTGCGACACGCCGACGGCGTGCACCGGGAGCGACCACTTCCCGACGAGGCGTCACATGTTGATCATGTGCCCCTGGATGCCGTGCGCGACCTCCTTGAGGGCCTCCGACAGCGTCGGGTGGGCGTGCACGTTGCGCGCCACCTCCTCCGCCGTGAGGTCCCACAGCTGCGCGAGGGTGAGCTCGGGCAGCAGCTCGGTGACGTCCGGGCCGATCATGTGCAGGCCGAGGATCTCGCCGTACTTGGCGTCGGCGACGAGCTTGACGAAGCCGGTCGCCTCGCCGAGGCCGTGCGCCTTGCCGTTCGCGGTGAACGGGAACTTCGCGACCTTGACGTCGTAGCCCTTGTCCTTGGCCTGCGCCTCGGTGTAGCCGAACGACCCGATCTGCGGCTGGCAGTAGGTGGCCCGCGGGATCATGTCGTAGTTGATCGGCATGGTCTCGGCACCGGCGATGGTCTCGGCGGCGACGATGCCCTGCGCCTCGGCGGTGTGGGCCAGCAGCAGCTTGCCCGTCACGTCGCCGATGGCGTAGATGTGCGGCTTGTTGGTCCGCATGTGGTCGTCGATCGCGATCGCACCGCGCGGGCCCAGCTCGACGCCGGCCTTCTCCAGCCCGTAGCCGTCGGTGCGCGGGGCGAAGCCGATGGCCTGCATGACCTTGTCGGCCTCGAGCACGGTGCTGTCGCCGCCCCCGGCCGGCGAGACGGTCACCTTCACCTTGTCGCCGGAGTCGTCGATGCTCTCGACCTTGGTGCTGGTCATGAGCTTGACCCCGAGCTTCTTGTACTGCTTCGCCAGCTCGGCGGAGATCTCCGGGTCCTCGAGCGGGACCATCCGGTCGAGGAACTCGACGATGGTGACGTCGACGCCGTAGTTGGCCAGCACGTACGCGAACTCGGTCCCGATCGCGCCGGAACCGGCGATGATCATGGAGCCGGGCAGCTCGTCGGTGAGGATCTGCTCCTCGTAGGTCACGACGCGGTCGGTGATCTTCGTGCCCGGCAGCAGGCGGGTCGTCGCCCCCGCCGCGATGATCAGGTTGTCGAACGTCACCGACTGGTTGCCGCCCTTGTTCAGCGCGACGTCGAAGGTGTGGTCGTCGACGAACGTCGCCCACCCGTCGATCTCGGTGATCTTGTTCTTCTTCATGAGGAAGTGGACGCCCTTGGCCATCCGGTCGGCGACCGTGCGGCTGCGCTTGTGGGCGACGCCGAAGTCGAAGCTGACGTCGCCGTTGATGCCGAACGTCTTCGCCTCGTGCGTGAAGAGGTGCGCGATCTCGGCGTTGCGCAGCAGCGACTTGGTGGGGATGCACCCGACGTTGTTGCAGACCCCGCCCCAGTACTTCAGCTCGATGACGGCGGTCTTCAGGCCCAGCTGCGCGGCACGGACGGCGGCGACGTAGCCGCCCGGACCGGCGCCGAGCACGACGACGTCGAAGTGATCACTCATGGTCGCTAGCCTAGAGGGGCGTACGAGCGTGCGGCCGAGGTGGTCGCGGTCCCGAGCCGGGCCGAATGAAAGCCGGGTGACACGCGCGACACGCGCTCGATTCCCGGAAAATCTCACATATGAGTTACCGTCGTGCGTGTGACCACGACTGATCTGGACCGAATCGGCGGACTCATCCGCAGCGCCCGCAAGCACAAGGGGCTCACCCAGACCCAGCTCGCGGAGGTCCTCGGCACCAGCCAGAGCGCGGTGCACCGCATCGAGGCCGGCAACCAGAACCTCAGCCTCGAGATGGTCAACCGCATCGCCGCCGCCCTCGACTCCCCTCTCATCTCCGTCGGCCAGGCCGCGCCGCAGCACCTGCGCGTGCAGGGCGGCGTCAAGCTCAACGGCACGATCGAGGTCCGCTCCTCCAAGAACGCCGCCGTCGCGCTGCTGTGCGCCAGCCTCCTCAACCGCGGCCGCACGGTCATCCGCGGCATCGCCCGCATCGAGGAGGTCAACCGGATCCTCGAGGTGCTGACCAGCATCGGCGTCCGCGCCACCTGGCTCAACGGCGGCGCCGACCTCGAGCTGAGCCGTCCCGACGAGCTCGACCTCGACGGCATGGACGTCGAGGCCGCGCGCCGCACGCGCTCGGTGATCATGTTCCTCGGGCCGCTGCTGCACTCCTACCCCGACTTCGCGCTGCCGTACGCCGGCGGCTGCGACCTCGGCGCCCGCACGATCGAGCCGCACCTGCAGGTGCTGCGCCGCTTCGGCCTCGACGTCGTGCCGACCGAGGGCTTCTACCGCTGCACCGTCGACGACTCGGTGGAGCCGACGCGCCCGATCACCCTCACCGAGCGGGGCGACACGGTGACCGAGAACGCGCTGCTGGCCGCCGCGCTCTCCCCTGGCGTCACCGTCATCCGCAACGCCAGCCCCAACTACATGGTCCAGGACCTGTGCGTCTTCCTCACCCGCCTCGGCGTGGAGATCGACGGCATCGGCACGACCACGCTGCAGGTGCACGGGGTCGAGGCCATCGACGCGGACGTCGAGTTCGCCCCGTCGGAGGACCCGATCGAGGCCATGAGCCTCATCACCGCGGCGATCGTCACCTCCTCCGAGCTGACCATCCAGCGCGCGCCGATCGAGTTCCTCGAGATCGAGCTCGCGATCCTCGAGGAGATGGGCCTGGAGCTCAGCCTCGGCACCGAGTACGTCGCCGCGAACGGCCACACCCGGCTCGTCGACCTGACGGTGAAGCCGTCGGTGCTGCACGCGCCGATCGACAAGATCCACCCGATGCCGTTCCCCGGTCTCAACATCGACAACCTGCCCTTCTTCGCGGTCATCGCCGCGATGGCCGAGGGCAAGACGGTCATCCACGACTGGGTCTACGAGAACCGCGCCATCTACCTCACCGAGCTCAACCGCCTCGGCGCCCGCGTGCAGCTCCTCGACCCGCACCGCGTGATCGTCGAGGGCCCGACCCGCTGGCGGGGTACCCAGGTCGTCTGCCCGCCCGCGCTGCGGCCCGCCGTCTGCATCCTGCTCGGCATGCTCGGGGCCCGCGGCGAGTCCGTGCTGCGCGACGTCTACGTCATCAACCGCGGTTACGAGGACCTCGCCCACCGCCTCAACATGCTCGGCGCCGACATCGAGGTGTTCCGGGACTGAGCTCTTGGACCTCGCTCCGCTCGGACGGGGACGACGGGTCGAGGAGACGCTCCCTGAGCTCGTCGAAGGGCCCGGAACGGGTTGGCGTCGTTCTGGAGCCAGCGAGGAACGCCGACCTCTTCGAGGCCCTTCGACAAGCTCAGGGAGCGTCCCTCGGAGCTCGCGCGAGCTCGAGCTGCGCTTCTCCACGCCCCTGCTTGCCGTGATCGAGGGCACGATCTCAGGGCCGGATCGTGACCTCTGGTGCCACAGAAGGCCTGCCCAGGGGCTGGCTGGCGGTCGTGCAGGTCCCGCGCGATCGCTTGCGTGGTGCACCTGAGGTCGTTCGATCGTGATGTGAGGTGCACCACAGTTATCTGTGACAGGCCCCTGAGAAGAACCTGAAGGCCCAGTATTAATCCTGTGGACGACAGAATGTTCTGGAATCTCATCGGGCGGCTCGGACCTGACCTCTGCCCGGGCCGGTTGACCATCGCCCACGGGGCTCTCGACCGGCACCAGGCGCTCGCCTTCGGCTGGCAGCTGGAACGGGCGGCGGCGGGTCTCGACTCCCTGGCGCACCGTCGGCACGCGCGCCAGGCGCGCGAGCACCGGATGCCCGACCGCGACCTCGAACCGGGGCCGGTCGCGTCCCTGCCGACCGGGACGCCCTCGTTCCGCGAGCTGCAGCTGACGGTCGTGGCCCTCGGCCAGGACGCCTGGGCCGCGGTCGTCGCGGTGCCCACCCTGCTGGCGGCGTCGTGGCCGCTCGAGCTGGGCCGGCACCTCCTCGACCTGGCGGAGCCCCCGCTCGTGCGCTCGGGCCTGGCCCGCGGCGCCTGAACCGCGGCGACCGGGCTCAGACCGCGGTCGCGACGAACCGGCGGCTCGGCTCGACGAGCTCCTGCTGCGCGCTCACCAGCTGCAGCTCGCGCCGGCCGGAACGCCGGGTCGTGTCCAGGACGCCGAAGACGACGGAGGCCGTCCAGGCCACGGCGTCGGCGGGGTCGTCGGTCTGCAGGAGCCGGGCGAGGAACACCGCGGCCGTCAGGTCGCCCGCCCCCTGGAAGATGCCGTCCAGCCGCGGCGTGGTCACCCGCCAGGTGCCGGTGCCCGTGGCGACGAGCAGGTCGAGCGTGCCGGGCTCGGCGTCCTCGACGTCGACGCTCGTGACGAGGACGACGTCCGGTCCGAGCTCGCGGGCGGCCTGCGCCGCGGACACCGCCTCGGCCAGCGTGCGCACCTGCCGCCCGGTCAGGAACTCGAGCTCGAACTGGTTGGGCGTGACGACCTGCGCCCGCGGGACCACCGCGTCCCGCATCAGCTCGGGGATGCCCGGCGCGACGAAGAAGCCGCGCCCGACGTCACCGAGCACCGGGTCGCAGCAGTAGAGCGCAGCCGGGTTGCGCTGCTTGACCAGGGCGACGGCGTCGAGGACCGCGCGCCCCGTGCCGGCCGCCCCCTGGTAGCCGGACAGGACCGCGTCGCACTCCCCCAGCACCCCGAGGTCGTCGATCCCGCGCACCACGTCCCGCACGTCGTCGGCGGAGAGGACCGGACCGCGCCACGAGGCGTACCCCGTGTTGTTCGAGAAGTGCACGGTGAGCACCGGCCAGACCTCGACGCCCATCCGCATCAGCGGGAACGTCGCCGCGCTGTTGCCCACGTGCCCGTAGGCGACCGAAGACTGGATCGAGAGGATCGTCTTCATCGGACGGGACCGCGGCCCGGGATCAGAGGGTGCCGGCGCCGCCGCCGACCGGGATGGGCGTCATCCGCACGACGTGCGGCGGCTCCGCGACCAGGTCGCCGGTCGCCGCCTGCAGCGCGCGGACGGCCGGGCTCGTCCCGTGCGCGTCGAGGTCGGCCACCGAGGCCCACTTCTCGATCATGGTGATGGTCCCGTCCTGCGCGTCGTGGATCGCGTACAGCAGGCAGCCCTGCTCCTCGTGCACGCCCGGGATGGTGGACCGCAGCGCCTCGACGAGCTCGTCGTGGCGGCCGGCCACGGGACGGAAGACGGCGGTGACGACGACGGTCACGAGGGCTCCTGGGGTTCGGGTCGGTACGGGTGCGGCTCGCGCCGCACGGACGGGCCCCAGTCTGTCGTGCCACCGCTCCGGCACGACGGGTGTCCGCCGGCACGATCTCCTCGCCTCGTCGGCGTGTCTTGCGCCGCGCCCGTAAGGTGACTGGTATGTCCGGCGGAGTCGACGAACAGGCGCCGCCGCGCACCCGCGTCGCCGACGACGGCGCCCACGGCTCACACCTGCGCGAGCCCCATCAGGACCGCTGGGCGTGGCGGCGCCGGATCCGGGCCAACCCCCACCAGCTGCGCGTCTACCGGTGCGTGGTCGCCGCGGTCGGGCTGCTGCTGGTCCTGCTGGGCCTGGCCACCGGGTGGCTGCCGGGCCCCGGCGGCATCCCGCTGGTGCTGGGCGGCCTCGCCGTCTGGGCCAGCGAGTTCCACTGGGCACATCGCCTGATGCTGCGCCTCAAGCACGCGCTGCACGTCTACCAGGGCTGGACCCGGCGCCGGAAGCTCGCCTTCTGGCTGGCGTTCGCCGCCTGCTGCGGGCTGCTCGGCTGGGCCTACCTCGCCGTCGTCGGTCCGCCCACCTGGCTGCCCTTCCAGGTCGACCGCGTGCTGGCCCACCTGCCCGGCGTGGACGTCCCCGCCTGACCCGCGCGGCCGGCCACCGGGACCCGACCCGCCTGTCATGATGGCGCCGTGCGCGCCGCCGAGTACGCCTTCTTCGACGCACCGTTCCTGGCCTTCGCGCACCGCGGCGGGGCGGCGTACGGACCGAACCTCGGCCGCGAGAACACCCTCCACGCCTTCGGTGAGGCGGTCGCGCTCGGCTACCGCTACCTCGAGACCGACGTCCACGCGACGGCCGACGGCGGCCTGCTCGCCTTCCACGACCCGCTGCTCGACCGCGTGACGAGCGGCACGGGAGCGCTGGCCGGGCGGACCACGGCCCAGCTCGCGGAGGTGCGCATCGGTGGCCGCGACCCGATCCCGACCTTCTCCGAGCTGCTCGAGGCCTTCCCCGGGGTGCGGTTCAACGTCGACGCCAAGGCGGACGCCGCCGTCGAGCCGCTGGCGCGCGTGATCGCGGAGCACGACGCGTACGACCGGGTGTGCGTCGGCTCGTTCTCCACGGCCCGCCTGCACCGGCTCCGGCGCCTGCTCGGACCGCGGGTCCCGACCGCCGCCAGCTCCCGCGGCGTGCTGCTGCACCGCTTCGCCCCCTGGCTCACCCGCGTGCTCGACTCCCCCGCCCCGGCGCTGCAGATCCCGCTCGAGACGAGCGTGCGCGGTCGGCGGGTCCGCATCACGACGCCCGGCCTCCTGCGGGCCGCGCACCGCCGCGGCAAGCAGGTGCACGTGTGGACGGTGGACGACCGCGCGACCATCGAGCGGCTGGTCGACGCCGGCGTGGACGGCGTCTTCACCGACCGGCCCGACACCCTGAAGGACGTCCTCGTCGAGCGGGGGCTCTGGCGGTGACCACCCCCGCGCGGCCGGTGGTGCCGACGGAGGCCGAGGCTGCGCCCGTCGCCCGCTGGCGGGTCGCCGCCTGGGCCCTGTGGGACTGGGGCAGCTCGGCCTGGAACGCGGTCATCGTCTCCTTCGTCTTCGGCCCGTACGTCGTGCGCGGCGTCGTCGGCGACGCCAGGCCCGGCGGCCTGACCGCGAACACCTGGGTCGGCATCAGCACGGCCGTCGCCGGGCTGCTCATCGCGCTGGTCGCGCCGGTGACGGGTCAGCGCTCCGACGCCGGGGGCCACCGCCGGCGGAACCTGCTGGTGTGGAGCGTCCTCGTCTTCGTCGTGATGCTGGCGATGTACGGGGTGCGCGACGAGCCGTCGTACCTCTGGCTGGCGCTGGTGCTGCTCGCGGCCGGCGGGATCTTCAACGAGTTCGCCGGCGTCTCCTACAACGCGATGCTGCCGCAGGTCTCGACGCCGGCGACGATCGGCCGCGTCTCCGGCTTCGGCTGGTCGATGGGCTACTTCGGCGGGATCTTCCTGCTGCTCATCTGCTACTACGGCTTCATCGCCCCCGAGGTCGGGTGGTTGGGCGTCACGAACGCCGGCGGGCTCGACATCCGCGCGGTGGCGGTCTTCTCCGCGCTGTGGTTCGCGGTGTTCGGGGCGGCGGTGTTCACCGCGGTGCCCGAGGTGGCGCCCGGCCCGGCGCAGCGGCGGGTCGGCCTGGCCGACTCGTACCGGCTGCTGGTCCGCGACGTGCGCTCGCTGTGGCGCCGCGACCGGAACGCCGTCAAGTTCCTGATCGCCTCCGCGCTCTACCGCGACGGCCTGGCCGCGGTGTTCAGCTTCGGTGCGATCCTCGCGGTCAGCGTCTACGGGATGGCGCAGTCGACGGTGCTGATCTTCGGCGTCGCCGCCAACGTCGTCGCCGCGCTCGGCGCCCTCGTCCTGGGCCGGGTCGAGGACGTCGTCGGGCCGAAGCGGATCATCATGGTCTCGCTCGTGGGGCTGGTCGTCTCGTGCCTGGTCCTGCTCTTCGTGCGCGGCACCGGCCCGTTCTGGGTGTTCGGCCTGGCCCTGTGCCTGTGGGTGGGACCCGCCCAGGCCAGCTCCCGGTCGTTCCTGGCCCGGATCGCGCCGAGGGGCCGCGAGGGTGAGATGTTCGGGCTCTACACGACCACCGGCCGCGCGGCGTCGTTCCTGGCTCCGGGGCTGTTCGCCCTCTTCTCCGGTCTGTTCTCCGACCGGGTGGGTATCGTAGGAATAGCGTTGGTGCTGGCGGCGGGGGCCCTGGCGATGACGCGGGTTACGCCGCCGCACCGAGCGGAACATATCGCCGTGCCCGTCAGTTAAGTCACGTGAGGCCGGTTCCTCGGGCTCACGTTCTTCAGGGGAGGTACCTTCATGGCCGATCGATCACTGCGCGGCACCGGGCTCGGAGCCAAGAGCTTCGAGGACGAGGCGGGCGTCGAGTTCGCCGCTCGTCAGGAGGTCGGCTACGACTGCCCCCGCCAGCACCACTTCACGATGGTCTTCTCCGCCGAGGCCGACATCCCGGCCCTGTGGGAGTGCCCCCGCTGCGGTGGCGAGTCGCTCCGCTCGGACGGCCAGCGTCCCGAGGCCAAGGAGGAGAAGCCCGTCCGCACGCACTGGGACATGCTCCGCGAGCGTCGTTCCATCGCCGAGCTGGAGGAGCTCCTCGCCGAGCGCCTGACGCTGCTGCGGGCGGGCGAGCTCGGCTCCACGGCGTTCACCCGGTCGGCGCGGCCGTCCAAGAAGACCGCCTGACCTCCACCTTCTGAGGCTCCTCGTGAGCCGACGAGCCGCTCCGGACACCGGTCCGGGGCGGCTCTTCGTCGTTCCGGGCATGGTCCGCGTGGGCCGACGGCCCTGAGGCCTGACGAGCCTGCGTAGGGGAGGCATCGGTCCTCGGGGTTCGCTTCGGGGACCGCGCCTCGTCAGGACGGCGGCCGGCCGCCCTCGATCTGCTGCGGGGTGACGACGACCGTCTCCGGGTCGGGGACGACCTCACCCTCGACGACCGTGCCCCGCGCGTGCGGGCTGCCGAACGTTCCCGGCACGACCCCGGCGCGGCTGAGCCGGCGGGCGACGAAGAACGCCACCACGCGCCGGGCGAACGGGCGCGTGAAGGGGATCAGGAAGAACAGCCCGAGCACGTCGGTGGCGAAGCCGGGCAGCATCAGCAGCACGCCGCCGACCAGCACCAGCGCGGCGTCGGCCAGCTCGCCGGTCGGGACCCGGCCGCCGCGGAACGCGCCGTCCAGCGCCTTCCAGGCCCGGGCCCCCTCGCGTCGGGTGAGCCAGGCGCCGACCACGGCCTCGAGGACCAGCAGGAGCACGGTGGCGAGCACGCCGATGCGCTGTCCGACCTCGATCAGGAGGTAGACCTCGAGGACCGGGATCGCGACCAGCAGCACGACGAACAGCGCCAGCGGCCACCCGCCCCGCAGCCTCATCGGACGGCTCCCGCGTCGCGCGTCACGTCAGCTCGCCCTGCCGGCGGCGGACGAGCCCGCGGACCTGCTCCGCGCGGTGCCGCACGCCCCAGGCCGTCGTGAGCAGCAGCGCCTCGACGACGATGCGCTGGCTCATCTTGGAGTCGCCGTACTGGCGCTCGACGAAGGTGATGGGGACCTCGACGACGCGGAAGCCCGCCTTGAGCGCCCGCCACACGAGATCGACCTGGAAGCAGTACCCGGCCGAGGCCACGTCGTCGAGCCCGATGCCGAGGAGGGTGGCCCGGTCGAAGACCCGGAAGCCGCCCGTCGCGTCCTTGAGCGGCACGCCCAGCGCGACCCGCGTCCACAGGTTGCCGCCGCGCGACAGCACCTCGCGCGACTTCGGCCAGTTCACCACGCGGCCGCCGCGGACCCAGCGCGAGCCGAGCACGAGGTCGGCCTTGCGCGCGTTCTTGGGCCCGAGCGCGTCGAGGAGCTTGGGCAGCTGCTCGGGCTGGTGCGAGCCGTCGGCGTCCATCTCGACGAGGACGTCGTAGCCGCGCTCGAGGCCCCACTGGAAGCCGGCGAGGTACGCGGCGCCCAGGCCCTCCTTGCCGAGCCGGTGCAGGACGTGGACGCTGGGGTCGCGCGAGGCGATGGCGTCCGCCATCAGGCCGGTGCCGTCGGGCGAGTTGTCGTCGGCGACCAGCACCTCCGCGGACGGCACCGAGCGACGCAGCCGGCCGACGATCGTGTCGATGTTCTCCGACTCGTTGTAGGTCGGGATGATCACGAGCACCCGCCCGGGGCCGGCTCCGGCGCTCGGGGTGCTGGTGGACGTGGGCTCGGTCAACGGATCGGCTCTTTCGTCGAGGTCTTCGTGGCGGGAGGCGCGGCGGCAGCGGTCCCGCTGGACCCACCATTCTGGCGCACGGTCGAGCGCCGGGCGATCGCCACGACGACGGCGGCCAGCGCGAGCAGGCTCAGCCCGCGCGCCGGCCAGGGCCCGGCGATCACCGCGGGGGTGAGGGCGGAGCGCAGCGGCATGGGCTCGACGAGGCTCGCCGCGGTGAACTCCGACGTCCGCCGCACGACATGGCCGTCGCGGTCGATGAAGCCCGACACGCTGTTGGTGGTCGCCACCGCGATCTCGCGCCGGGCCTCCATCGCCCGGACGCGCGTGATGGCGAACTGCTGCTCGATCTGGCCCGTGCCGCCGTACGTGGCGTTGTTGCTCTGCACGACCAGCACCTGGGCACCGTTCGTCAGGGTGTCGTGGACCGTGCCGTCGTAGGCGAGCTCGAAGCAGATCACGTCGCCCACGGTGAGCGTGCGCCCGCCGAGCGGCACGCGGAGCACCCCGGGCTGGGTGCCGGGCACGGACTGGGCGCCGACCTCGCGCAGGATCGGGACCAGCGGCAGGAGCTGCGCGCGGAACGGGATCCACTCGCCGAACGGGACGAGGTTGCGCTTGTGGTAGGTCGCGAGGACGCCGCGCAGCGGGTCCCACCAGAGCGCCGTGGTCTGGCGCTCGTCGGGTCCCGGGCCCTCGGTGACGGCCCCGACGAGGATCGGGACGCCCGCCACTGCCGCCGCCCCGGCGACCGTCTGGCGCGTCACGGGGTCGAGCAGCGGGTCGATGTCCGTCGAGTTCTCGGGCCACAGCAGGAAGTCGGGCTCGGGGACCTGGCCGAGACGGGCGCGGGCCATCAGCTCGACGCTCTCGGAGAGGTGGTTGTTCGTCACGGTCCGGGCCCGTCCGAGGGCCTCGATCCCCCGGCCGGGGACGTTGCCCTGGACGATCCCGACCTCGACCGAGCCCTCCCGGCCGGCCAGCGGCTCCACCTGGAACGAGCGCAGGCCCACCCCGGCCACGCCGACCGCGGCGAGGAGGAGGACCGCCGGCACCGCCCGGGGGAAGGGTCGGGGCTCGCGCCCGCGGACGAGCACGACCAGCCAGGCCACGACCTGCCCCACGAGGGCGACCAGGAAGCTCACGCCGGCCACCCCGACCACCGGGAACCAGCCGTTGAGGGGCGTGTCGACCGCCGCGTACGCCAGCCGCGTCCAGCCGAACCCGCCGAACGGGAACGACGAGTAGGCCAGCTCAGCCGCCACCCAGCAGGCCGCGGCCCAGACGGGCCAGCCGCGCAGGCGCGTGACGAGCGACAGCGCGACACCGAGGAGGCCGAGGTAGAGCGCCATGAAGGCGACGAGGACCGCAGCGACCCACCAGCCCAGCACGTGCACCCAGCTGATGGACACGGCCAGCATCCCGAAGCCGAAGGCGTAGCCGAGCCCGAAGGCGCGTCGCGCCCGCTGGCCGCGGGCGAGCAGGGTGAGGGCGGGCACCCCGACCAGGAGCAGGGGCCAGACGGCGTACGGCTGCCAGGCGAGGCCGAGCGCGACACCCGAGGCCCCGGCCACCAGGACCCCGATCCCCCTCCGCACGCTGCGAGGGTACCGGGGCGCGCCGACGGTTCCGCCCGGGCGACGCGCGCGCGGCTCGTCCCAGGAACTCAGACGCCGGCGAGGAGGGCGTCGGGGTCATGGACGACGCGACCGTCGACCACGGTGGCCGCGCAGCGGGGCAGCGCCTCGCCCTCGCCGAGGGCGGGCAGACCGCTCCGGTCCAGCGCGCCAGGCCCGAGGTCCCAGACCGCGAGGTGCGCCGGGGCACCGACCGTGAGGGTGCCCGAGCGGTCGTCGCCGGCGGCGACGTGGCCGCCGACGGTCGCGCAGCGGAAGGCCTCGGCGGCGCGCATCCGCTCGGCGGGGCGGCGGTGGTTCACGGCGTCGCGCACCATCGCCCAGCCCGCCACCGGGGTCACGGGCGCGTCGGTCCCGAAGGCGACCGGGACGCGGGCGTGGAGCATCGAGGCGAAGGGGTTCATGGTGGCGGCGCGGACGCCGACCCGCTGCTCGTAGAGCTCGTCGGCCCCGCCCCACGCCGCGTCGAACGCGGGCTGGACACTGGCGGTGACGCCGAGGCGCGCGAGCACCGGGAGGTCGGCCGCACCGACCATCTCGACGTGCTCGAGGCGGTGGCGCGCGGCACGGACCCGCTCCTCGCCGAGCTCGTGGGCCACCCGGCGCAGCCCCTCCACGGCGGCGGAGACACCCGCGTCCCCGATGCAGTGGAAGCCGCCGCTCACCCCGCGCTCGGTGCACGCGTGCAGGTGGGCGGTCACCGCGTCGGCGTCGAGGTAGAGCGCGCCCCGGCCCGGGCCGTCGCTGTAGTCGTCGTCGAGGGCGGCCGTGCGCGAGCCGATGGCGCCGTCGACGCAGAGGTCGCCCGCGAGCCCGCGGGCACCGACCTCGGCCATCCGGGCGAAGGCGTCCTCGCCCGCCTGCTCGCCCCAGTAGGTGACGACGCGCAGCCCCAGGCCGCGCCCGGCGTCGGCCACCCGGGTGAGGTCGGCCAGCGGACCGAGGTGCGGACCGCCGAGCTCGTGCACCTCGCCCACCCCGAGGGCCGCGGCCTCCTCGAGGACGCTGCGGGCCGCGGCCCGCCGCTCGGCGTCGGTCGTGAGGGTGTCGAGCCGGCCGCGGCAGGCGTGGTGGGCGTCCTGGGCGAGCAGGCCGTCCGGCCGGTAGCCGGTGAGACCCTCCACCCCGGGCAGCACCGCGAGCAGGGCGGTGGAGACGACCGCGGAGTGCACGTCCACCCGTGCCAGGTAGACAGGGCGCCCGCCACCGGCCTCGTCCAGCTCCTCGCGGGTCGGGGGCCGGCCCTCGGGCCACGACCGGTCGTCCCAGCCCTGGCCGAGGACCACGCTGCGTCGGGGATTGGCGGCGACGTAGACGCGGACCCGGTTCAGCAGCTCGGCGAGCGAGGCCACCCCGTGCAGCTCGACCCCCGCGGTCACGAGCCCGCCCTGCACCGCGTGCAGGTGGGCGTCGACGAAGGCCGGCGTCACCAGCCGCCCGTCGAGGTCGACGACCGCGCCACCGGGGTCGGCGGCTAGCACCTCGTCGCGCGACCCGACCGCCACGACGACCCCGTCGCGCACCGCCACCGCCTCGACCGGCGCACGTCCGGGGACGACCACGGTCCCGCCCAGGAGGATCACGCGCCCAAGAGTGCCAGGCGAGACGCTTCCCGCTCGTCTCCGAGCCCCAGCAACGCCGAGCGTCCGGCAGAGGACGCGTACGCCAACCCGTTCCGGGCCCTTCGACAAGCTCAGGGAGCGTGGCCGGGTGCCCTTCGACAAGCTCAGGGAGCGTTCCTCAGCGTGTCGGGAGCGTGCCCCGACCACCGCCGAGCGACGCGCCGCCGCCTGGACGACTGGATCGTGGCGACGCCGCCGATCTCAAAAGGCGAGCGTCGCAGGAAGCAGCGGCGTCGTCGCGAGGAAGGAGGAAGGCGGCGGGTTCAAGCGTCGCGAGCGTCGGAGCGAAGCGGAGACCATGACACGGGCGCCCGGTCCTCGTACGGGATCGACAGCACGGTCGTCGTGTGGGTCGAGACGCCGGCGTCGGCGCGGATGCGGGCGAGGAGGGCCTCGAGGTCGCTCATGGTGGAGACCTGGACCTTGAGCAGGTAGCTGGGCTCGCCGGCGACGGAGTAGCAGGAGACGACCTCGGCGAGGTGCGAGAGGCGCTCGGGCGCGTCGTCGTTGGCGCTCGGGTCGAAGGGCTTGATCGCGACGAAGGCGGTGACCTGCAGCCCGAGCTCGGCGGGCTCGAGGACGGCGCGGTAGCCCTTGATGACGCCGCGCTGCTCCAGGCGCCGCACGCGCTGCTGGGCGGCCGACGTGGAGAGGCCGGTCTCCTTGCCGATGTCGGTGTAGGACATCCGGCCGTCCTTGGCCAGCAGCGCGAGGATGCGCTGGTCCAGCTGCTCCATGGCCGCATCGTGCCAGGATCAGTCCCGTGCGGACGCGAAAAATCCTGCTTTTGGACACGGCCTCGCTGTATTTCCGCGCCTTCTACGGCGTGCCCGACTCCCTGCGTTCCCCCGACGGCCTCCCGGTCAACGCGGTCCGGGGGCTGCTCGACTTCGTCGCGCGGCTGGTCGACCTCTACTCGCCCACCCATCTGGCGTGCTGCTGGGACAACGACTGGCGCCCGGCCTGGCGGGTGGCGCTACTTCCTTCGTACAAGGCGCACCGCGTGGCCGGGTCGCCGGAGGTGCCCGCGGGGTCGACCAGCACCATCAAGGAGATGGCGTCCTCCCCCGGCACCAAGGGCGAGTCCGCGCCCGACGACCTCGCCGTCCAGGTGCCGTGGATCCGCGAGGTGCTGACGGCGCTCGGGATCCGGATGGTCGGCCACGACGGCTACGAGGCCGACGACGTCATCGGAACCCTCGCGACCACGCTCCCGATGCCCGTCGACGTCGTGACCGGCGACCGCGACCTCTTCCAGGTGGTCGACGACGCCCGCCAGGTGCGCGTGCTCTACATCGCCCGCGGCGTCGGCAACCACGAGCAGGTCGACGACGCCTGGGTGCGGGGGCGCTACGGCGTCCCGGCCTCGGCGTACGTGGACTTCGCGACGCTGCGCGGCGACGCCTCCGACGGCCTGCCCGGCGTGCCCGGGGTGGGCGACAAGACCGCGGCCAGCCTCATCGCCTCGTACGGCGACCTCGACGGGATCCTCCGGGCCGCGAGCGAGCAGGGCACCCGGATCAGCCCCTCGGTGCGGGCCAAGCTGCACGCGGCGATCGACTACCTGGCCGTCGCGCCGGAGGTCGTCGCCGTGGCCCGGGACCTCGACCTGGGCGTCGCGCCCGACGACCTCGTGCTGCCGACCGCCCCGGTCGACCCGGAGATGTTCACGGCGCTGACGGAGCGTCTCGGCCTCGGCACCAGCGCCACCCGCGTCCTCGCGGCCCTGGCGAAGGACTGACGCCGCCGTCCGCGGTCCACGGTTCCGACGGGCCCCGACGATAGGGTCGGGGCGGTGGACAGGTTGCGGAACGTCGCCGTCGTGCTCGCGGGGGGCACCGGCACCCGGGTCGGGCTGAACATCCCCAAGCAGCTCATCAAGATCGCCGGCAAGCCGATCATCGAGCACACCATCGCCGCCATGCAGGCCTCGCCGCTGGTCGACGAGATCCTCGTGCTGATGACGCCCGGCTACCTCGACGACGTGCGGGCGATCGTGCGCAAGGGCGGCTACGACAAGGTGAGCCAGATCCTCGAGGGCGCCGGCACCCGCAACGACACCACCGCGACCGCGCTCGCCGCCCTGGGCGACGAGGAGTGCAACGTGCTCCTCCACGACGCCGTGCGCCCGCTCGTCTCGCAGACGATCATCGCCGCCAACGTCGAGGCCCTGCAGACCCACGAGGCGGTCGACACCGCGATCCCCTCGGCCGACACGGTCATCTCCGTCGACGCCGAGCAGGGCAACATCGCCGACGTCCTGCCGCGCCACCTGCTGCGCCGCGGCCAGACGCCGCAGAGCTTCCGGCTGTCGACGATCCGCGCCGCGTACGCCAACGCGGCGAAGGACCCGGATTTCAGCGCCACCGACGACTGCACCGTCGTGCTGCGCTACCTGCCCGAGGTGCCGGTCGCCGTCGTCGCCGGGCACGAGCGCAACATGAAGGTCACCGAGCCGATCGACGTCTACATCGCCGACAAGCTCTTCCAGCTGACCTCCGCCGACGTCCCCGCGCCCCTGGACGACGAGGCCTACCGGGCACGGCTGGACGGCCGCACGCTGGTCGTCTTCGGCGGCTCGTACGGCATCGGCGGCGACATCGCGGCGCTGGCGGAGTCGTACGGCGCGTCCGTGCGGAGCTTCTCGCGCTCGACCACCGGCACGCACGTCGAGCGCCGGGCCGACATCGCCGAGGCCGCGCGGACGGTGCTGGAGGAGACCGGGCGCATCGACTTCGTCGTCAACACGGCCGGTGTGCTGCCGCGGGGTGAGCTCACCGAGCTGACCGAGGAGACGATCTACGCCTCCACCGACGTCAACTACCTGGCGCCGGTGTTCGTCGCGCAGGAGTTCTTCCCGCACCTCGCGGCGGCGAAGGGCTCGCTGCTGCTGTTCACGTCGTCGTCCTACACCCGCGGGCGCTCGGGCTACTCGCTCTACTCCTCGGCCAAGGCCGCGGTCGTGAACCTCACCCAGGCGCTCGCCGACGAGTGGGCCGGCGACGGGGTGCGCGTGAACTGCATCAACCCCGAGCGCACCGGCACCCCGATGCGGACCAAGGCGTTCGGGGAGGAGCCGGCGGGCACGCTGCTGTCGTCGGAGGAGGTCGCCCGCCAATCGCTGGACGTGCTGCTCTCGGGCCAGACCGGGCACGTGATCGACATCCGCCGGGCCGACGGTCCCGCGGCCATCGCCAACGGCTGACCCCGCGCCGCGTCCGCGCGGGCGGCACGGGCGGCACGGGCGGGCTTCCTCACCTCGAGGTGCATCGCCGGGGAATACGACGTGAGGTTCACCGGTTCGCCCCCTACGTGCTGAGTGAGGGGTTCCGACGCCGGGTCATCGACCTGTGCCGTCTCGAGCTGGCGGGCTGTCGCGCGCCGCGGCGCTGACGCGCACCACCCCTGCTCGCCCCACCCCCACCCACACGCACTCACTCCCTACGAGGTCCTTCCGTGTCTTCTTCCTCCACTGAGGCCGCTGAGACCGCGCCCGCGAGGCGCGGCCTCCGGCTCCCGTTCTGGGCCCAGGTCCTGCTCGGCCTCGCCGTCGGTCTCGCGCTCGGCTTCGTCGCCCGCGAGGGCCAGGTCGGCTGGCTCGCCACCACCCTCAAGACCGTCGGCAGCACGTTCGTCCAGCTGCTCCAGGTCGTCGTCGTGCCGCTGGTGCTGACGGCGATCATCGTCAGCATCGCCAACCTGCGCCAGGTGACCAACGCGGCCCGGCTGGCCGTGCAGACCCTCGTCTGGTTCGCCATCACCGCCCTGATCGCGGTCACGATCGGCATCGTCATCGGCCTGGTGACCAACCCGGGCTCGCGCGCCAGCATCACGACGGCCGGCGCCCAGGCCCCCGCGCACACCGGGTCCTGGCTCGACTTCCTCACCTCGATCGTCCCCGCCAACGTCCTGGGCCTGACGTCCTCGACGAGCGGCCTGTCGTTCAACGTCCTGCAGCTGGTCGTGCTCGGCATCGTCATCGGCGCGGCGTCGCTGGCGGTCGGCGAGCCGGCCGAGCCGTTCCTCGGCGTCGTGCGCGGCGCGCTGGCGGTCTTCCAGAAGATCACCTGGTGGGTCATCCGCCTCGCGCCGATCGGCACGGCGGGCCTGATCGGCCGGGCCGTCGCCCAGTACGGCTGGGACCTCGTCGCCCCGCTCGCCGTCTTCACCGTCGACGTCTACGTCGGCTGCGCGATCGTGCTCTTCGTCGTCTACCCGCTGCTGGCCCGTGCGCACGGCCTGAGCCCGCGGCGCTTCTTCGCCGGCGCGTGGCCCGCGATCCAGTTCGCCTTCGTCTCGCGCAGCTCGGTCGGCACCCTGCCGCTGACGCAGCGGGTCGTCACCAAGAACCTCGGCGTCTCGGAGGACTACGCCTCCTTCGCCGTCCCGATCGGCGCGACGACCAAGATGGACGGCTGCGCCGCGATCTACCCCGCGCTCGCGGCGATCACGGTGGCGCAGCTCTTCGGGATCCCGCTCGGGCTCACCGACTACCTGCTCATCGCCTTCGTCTCGGTCGTCGGTTCCGCGGCCACGGCCGGCATCACCGGCGCGGTCGTCATGCTCACGCTGACGCTGTCCACCCTGGGCCTGCCGCTCGAGGGCGTCGGCCTGCTGCTGGCCATCGACCCGATCCTCGACATGATGCGGACCGCGACGAACGTCGCCGGCCAGGCCCTCGTGCCGACCATCGTGGCCAAGCGCAACGGGCTGATCGACCTCGACGTCTACAACGGCGCCAAGGTCTCCTCGATCGACGAGGAGCGTCCGGAGCCCGCGCTCGTGCACGCCTGAGCCCAGCGCCCGTCCGCGGCCCCGTCACGAGGCGTCCCTCCGCACCGGAGGGGCGCCTCGTGCGCGTCCTACCCCTCGACGCTCACGGCACGTCCTCACCGTCGGAGGCGCCCGTGGGGTCGAGGGCGTCGTCCGCGGTGGCCGCGGCCAGCCCGGGCCCGACCTTCGGGTAGGCCTCCGTCGGCTCCACCGACCCGGCCCACGCACCCGGGGCGAGGTCGGCGTGGTCGGCCTCGAGCTTGATCACGTGCAGGACGGCGTTGATCAGCGCCAGGTGCGTGAAGGCCTGCGGGAAGTTGCCGAGGTGCTGCCCCGAGTGCGCGTCGATCTCCTCGGCGTAGAGCGCCAGCGGACCGGCGAAGGACAGCAGGCGGGCGCACAGCTTGCGGGCCCGGTCGTACTCCCCGATCTCGCACAGCGCCGACACCAGCCAGAAGGAGCAGATGGTGAAGCTGCCCTCCTCGCCGCTGAACCCGTCGTCGGTCTCCTCCACCTTGTAGCGCAGCACGAGCCCGTTGACCGTGAGCTCGTCGGCGACCGCCAGCACGGTGGCCCGGATGATCGGGTCCTCCGGTGGGAGGAAGCGCACGAGCGGCGCGAGCAGCAGCGACGCGTCGAGGGCGGTCGTGCCGTAGTGCTGGGTCAGGACCCCGCGCTCGTCGACGCCGTTGGCGAGGATGTCCTCCTTGATCTCCTGGGCGGCGAGCTCCCACTCGTCGGCCTTGCCGACCTCACCGGTCATGCGGGCGATCTTGGCGCCGCGGTCGACCGCGACCCAGCACATGATCTTGGACGACGTGAAGTGCTGAAGCTGGCCGCGCACCTCCCAGATGCCCGCGTCGGGGTCGCGCCAGTACTTCAGCGCCTCGCCGACCTGGGCGTCGAGGATCCCCCAGATGCGGTTGTCGAGGTGGTCGGCGGCCTTGAAGTGCAGGTAGACCGAGTCGAGCAGCGCGCCCCACACGTCGTGCTGGCGCTGGGCGTACGCGGCGTTGCCGATCCGGACCGGGCGCGACCCGGCGTAGCCGCCGAGCCAGTCGAGCTCGCGCTCGGTGAGCTCCTTCTCCCCGCCGATGCCGTACATGATCTGGATGTCCTGCTGGTCGGCCACCAGGTCGGCGATGAAGGAGAAGAAGTCGACCGCCTCCCAGTCGAAGCCCAGGGAGTAGAGCCCCCACAGGGCGAACGTGGCGTCGCGGATCCAGGTGTAGCGGTAGTCGTAGTTGCGGTTGCCGCCGGGCGTCTCGGGCAGCGACGTCGAGCCGGCCGCGGCGATGGCGCCGGTCGGGGCGTACGTCAGCCCCTTGAGCGTCAGCGCGGACCGCTGCAGGTAGCCGCGCCAGGGGTGGTCGGGGAACCGTCCCCGCGCCAGCCAGTGCTGCCAGTGGTGGGCCGTCCAGACGACCTTCTGGTAGGCCTCCTCGTACGTCGTCGGCGGCACCGCGCCGCCCCAGGAGAGGCACACGAAGCGGGTGTCGCCCTGCTTGAGCAGCGTCCGGGCGCTCGCCTGCCCGCCCTCGAAGCCGATCTTGAGGTCGCTGGTGAGGGTGACCGGCGGCGCGTCGGCGCCGTCGGTCGCGGTGCCCGAGTAGTAGCTGTCGCCGTTGTACTCCCAGCGCGCGTGGTCGCGGCCGTAGCCGAAGACCGGTTCGCAGTCCATGACCGTCTGCACCTCGCCCGAGACGCAGCGGATGGTGCGCACGAGCATGTGCTCGGCCTCGTAGTCGTTGGGGGTGCGCCGGTAGGTGCGCGACCGGTCGCCCTCGTGGTGCCAGGGCCCGATGACGAGGGCGTCGCGGACGATGATCCAGCCCGTCGGGGTTCCCCAGCTCGTCTCGATGATCATCGTGCCGGGCAGGTAGCGCATCTCGGCCGGGACGAGCACGTCGTCGGGGGCGACCCGGAACGCTCCGGCCCCCCGCCCGAGGATCCGCCCGAACACGCTCGGCGCGTCGAAGCGCGGCACGCACATCCACTCGATCGCCCCGTTGGGCGAGAGCAGGGCCGAGACCTCGCCGTCGCTCAGGAACCCGTAGTCGCCGATCGGCGTGGACCGGACGACCGCTCCCGGGCTGCCGAGCTGCTCGTGGTCACCTCGCGGCCGCGGGCGGCCCCCGCTCGTGTTCGCCATGGGGGAAGCATCCCGGTTCCATGATCACGTGACAAGGGCACCCCCGACGAGGGTCAGCCGGGGTCGGGCAGCTCGAGCGTCACCGGCCCGCGGCGCACGTTGTCCTCCGAGGTCCAGCTGACGATGACGCGCTGACCCCGGTCGTAGCGGCTGAGCCAGACGCTCATGGACTGGCCCGGCGCCAGCGTCGGGAGCACCTCGGACACGACGCTCTCGACCTGCCCCGGCAGCGCTCGGGGCGGCCAGGTCTCGATGCCCTCGGTGAAGGGCACCACGCTCACCAGCCCGCCGTTGCCACGGCCCACGTTCACCAGGGACCAGGTCTGGTCCTCGACGTGCTCCAGGGCGAACGCCGCGTCCGGGACACGCGCCTCGGCGTGTCGCCGTCGGCGGTCGGTGACGACCGCCAGCTGTCCACCCGCGAAACCCAAGCCGCTCGCCAGCACGGCGACGAGCAGGACGAGCCCCCACTCCACGCGCCCCCCTTGTGGCTCCAGCCGGGGAGGAAGCCTGCCCGGCAAGAGATGTAGTGGAGGAACAGTAGGAGCGCGAGACCCCGGTGACGAGGGTCGTCCCGGGGTCTCGGTGAATCTTCAACAACTGCTCAGACGACCCTTACCTGGCGGGTCGTCCGGCAGCCTCCTGCGGACGCCTGCTCAGGCGGACAGCCGGCGGCTGATGCCGATGACCCGGGTGACCAGGTGGTCGAGCGCGGTGTTGGTGACCTCGCCGACGGGGATGTCGTTGCCGCCGCCGGTGACGTGGCTGACGCCGTACGGGTTGCCGTCGACGAACTTGCTGCCGTCGGTGTAGCCCGGGGTCACGAGGATGCCGCCGAAGTGGATGATCGTCTGGTACAGCGCCATGAGGGTCGTCTCCTGGCCGCCGTGCAGCGTCTGGCTGGAGGTGAAGCCGGCGTAGACCTTGTCGGCGAGCTGGCCCTGGGCCCACTGGGCGCCGAGGCTGTCGATGAAGACCTTGAGGCGGCCGGCGATGTTGCCGTAGCGCGTCGGCGAGCCGAAGAGGACCACGTCGGCCCACACGATGTCGTCGGCGGTCGGGCGCTGGGGCTCGCCGGCGACGGCCTCGTCGTTGTCGCGGCCCACGGAGCGCAGCCGCACCTCGGCGCCCTGCGCCTCGGCGGACTGGGCGAGCCGGGCGGCCATCGTCGCGACGGTGCCGGTCTGGGAGTAGTAGATGATCGTGACCTTGGTGGTCATGGCGCCTCCTCGGGAGTAGTTGACGGCTCAACCATATCGGACACGGCGCTATTCCGCAGCCGCGACCGGCCCTGCCACGCGTGTCGCCAAAGTCGCCGACCCCGACGCCAGGCCGCGCGGCGGCGTGCGGGCCAGCCGGTCCTCCTCGCCCGGCCCCGCTGGTTCGTGTGCACCCGTCCCCGAGGCCTGCGCGGTCCTAGGTTTGGGGCCGTGCAGGTGCACCAGGCCCTCGTCGTCGGCGCGACCAGCGAGATCGGCGCGGCCGTGGCGACCGAGCTGTCGGCCAGGACCGACCGGATCACCCTCTGGGGCCGCGACGCCGAGCGGCTCCGCGCGGCGGCCGCCGGCTGCCGCTCGGCCCACGTGAGGACCCGCGAGGTCGACGTGAGCGACGACGCGGCGATGGCCACCGGCCTGGCCGCGCTCCGGGAGGACGGCCCGCTCGGCGTCGCGGTGTGGACGCCAGGCCTGTTCGACTGGGCCGACGGCCAGGACTCCGACCCGGCACGCTGGCGCGCCCTGGCCGAGGTCAACCTCACCGCGCCCGCCGTCTTCACGAGCCTGGTGCTGCCCGACCTCGTGGCCGCGGCCCCGTCCGCGCTGGTCTACCTCGGCTCGGGCGCCGGGCACGTCGCGTACCCCCACAACGCCGCGTACGTCGCCACCAAGCACGGGCTGACCGGCCTGGCGCGGGCGACCTACCTCGACGTGCGGGCCCACGGGGTCAAGGTGAGCCTGGTGTCGCCCGGCATGGTCGCCGCGGGCGGCTCGCTGCTGGCCCCGATGACCGACGAGCAGCGCGCGGCGCTGCTGCGGCCCGAGGACGTGGCGGCCGCCGTGGCCTTCGTCGTCGACTTCCCCGACCGCGGCTGCCCGACCGAGATCCACCTGCAGCCGCACCGGCTGCCCTGAGGGCCGCGGACGGGGCGAGCGGGGTAGGACAGAGGCGTGAGCATCAGCCTCGACCTGTCCGGCCGCACCGCCCTCGTCACGGGCTCGACGGGAGGCATCGGCCTCGCCATCGCGCACGGGCTCGGCCGCGCGGGCGCGCAGGTGCTGGTGAACGGGCGCGGCGCGGCACGGGTGGAGGAGGCCGTCGACCGGCTGGCGAAGGAGGTGCCGGAGGGCCGGTTCACCGGTGTGGCGGCCGACGTGACCGACGCGGACGCGGTCGAGCGGCTGGTCGCCGCCCACCCCGAGGTCGACGTCCTCGTGAACAACCTCGGCGTGTTCGGGGCGACCCCGGCGCTCGAGATCGACGACGACGAGTGGCGGCGCTACTTCGACGTGAACGTGCTGAGCGCCGTCCGCCTGACCCGCGCCTACCTGCCGCGCATGCAGGAGGCCGGCTGGGGCCGCGTCCTCAACATCGCCAGCGACTCGGCGGTCGTGATCCCGGCCGAGATGATCCACTACGGGACGAGCAAGGCGGCGCTGCTCGCCGCGTCGCGAGGGTTCGCGAAGGCCGCGGCGGGCACCGGCGTGACGGTCAACGCGGTCATCGCGGGACCCACCCACACCGGCGGGGTCGAGGACTTCGTCCACTCCCTCGTCGACCCCGGCCTCGGCTGGGAGGAGGCGCAGCGCGAGTTCATGCGAACCCACCGCCCGCAGTCGCTGCTGCAGCGCCTGATCGAGCCCGAGGAGATCGCCAACCTCGTCGTCTACCTCGCCTCCGACCTCGCCTCCGCCACCACGGGCGGCGCGCTCCGGGTCGACGGCGGCTACGTCGACTCGATCCTGCCGTGACCGTGGCGACGGGCCGCACGGCAGGATGCGGGCCATGAGCGAGCCGCAGCCGGAGGAGCACGCGCAGGCGCAGGGGCAGCCGGGTTGGCCGGCGCTCCCGGTCGTGGACTGGCAGGACACCCGCGACACGCTGCACCTGTGGACGCAGGTCGTCGGCAAGACCGCCCTCGCCCTCGCACCCCCGCTGAACCACTGGTGGGGCGTGACCCTCCGTCTCACCGCCTCCGGCCTGGCGACCCCGCTGCTGCCTCTCGACGGGCGCGGCCTCGAGGTCGCGATCGACCTGGTCGACCACGAGCTGCGCCTGGCCACCACGGACGGCCGGCGGCGCACGATGCGGCTGGAGCCGCGCAGCGTCGCGGACTTCTACGCCGAGTACCGCACCCACCTCGCCGACCTCGACGTCGACGTGCGCCTGGACCCGGTGCCCGTGGAGATCGCCGAGGTGACGCCGTTCGCGCAGGACACCGGGCACGCCTCGTACGACGCCGCCGCGGTGCGGTCGTTCTTCACCTCGCTCGTCTCGGCGGCCTCGGTGCTGGGGACGTTCCGCGCGGAGTTCCGCGGCAAGGCGAGCCCGGTGCACTTCTTCTGGGGCGCTTTCGACCTCGCCGTGACCCGCTTCTCGGGCCGGCCCGCTCCCGAGCACCCGGGCGGCGTCCCGAACTGCCCGGACCGGGTGATGCGCGAGGCGTACGACGCCGAGCTCGCGAGCTGCGGCTACTGGCCCGGCGGCCGCGACGAGGGCGCGTTCTACGCGTACGCCTACCCCGAGCCCGCCGGCTACGCCGACACCGTCCTCGCGACGCCGGACGCCGCGTACGACGGCGGCCTCGGCGAGTTCGTGCTCCCCTACGCGAGCGTGCGGGCCGCCGCCGACCCCGCGGCGACGCTGCTCGGGTTCCTGCGCGAGACCCACGCCGCCGCGGCCGGACTCGCGGGCTGGCCTCCCACCGCGTGAGCGCGGCCGCGTCTCACCGGCGCCCGGCCCGTCCGAGGAGCCTCCATACGATCGGTCCATGGCGCGGCTAACTTCTCCGGGCGCGGCCGTCGCCTCCCGCCGTGCTGCTGCCCCGAGGGGTGCGCTCCCCCGCCGCGACGACCTCGCGCTCGTCCTGCAGGGCCTGTGGTTCCGGCGCTGGGTGTCGCTGGCCGTGCTCGTGGTCGCCTCGCTGGTCGTCGGCGCTGCGGTGACCGGGCCGCTGTTCCTGCGCGCCGCCGGTGAGTCGGTGCTGCGCGACACCCTCGCCCAGGCCCTGCCGTCGGGTCGCGGCGTGGCCGACCACTACAGCGGCCCGGTCTCCGACGACCCCGTCCAGCGCGTCCTCGACCGGGACCAGGACAAGCTGGGCGAACGCCCCACCCTCGCCCGCCTGCTCACCGACCCGGTGGCCTCGCTGGAGACCCCTGTGCTGGTGGGAGCGGCCGGCGCGACGCCGGAGCCGGTCTCGCTGGTCTGGCGCGACGGCGTGTGCGCCCACGTCCGCATGGTCGGCGGAACCTGCGCGCAGTCGCCGGGCAGCGTCATGGCGACCGCGTCCACCGCCGGGCTCGAGGGCTGGACGGCGGGCGAGCGGCTGCGGGTCGGGACGCAGGACCTGGTGCTCGCCGGCACCTACGTGCCCCTCGACGTGGCCGGCGACTACTGGGCCGGGCACCCCTACTTCGTCGCGTACGCCGGGCCGGGCGGCCCCGCGTACCTCGGCCCGGACGCCTCGGGGCTGGACGCGCTGATCGGCCCGCGCAGCTCCGTCGAGGACCAGGGCCCCGACGCCTCGACCGAGGCCACCGTCGACCGGCACCTCGACCTCGACGCGATCCGGGTCACCGACCTGCCCGCGCTCACGGCCGAGGTGCTGACCTGGACGAGCCTGGACGGGAGCGGCGTCACCGGCGACACGGCCGCCACCGTGGTGCTGCAGCAGGCGGCCGCCGTCGTGGCCGCGCTGCGGCTGCCGGTCCTGGTCGTCGAGGCCCAGCTGCTGGTCCTGTGCTGGCTGGTGCTGTTCCTCGTCGTCGCGAACGCCGCCGAGGCGCGCGGCCCGGAGGTGGCGCTCGCCAAGCTGCGCGGGGTCCCCACCTCGACGACGGTCGCGATCGGCCTGCTGGACACGGTGCTGCTCGTGGTGGTCGCGGTGCCGCTGGGCTTCGGCCTGGCGTGGGGCTGGACGACCGCGCTCGCCCGGGCCCAGCTCGCCCCGGGCGTGCCCGTCGTCCTCACCGCGGCGACGGGCTGGGCGGCGGCCGGCGCGGGTGCGGGAGCCGCGGTCGCCGCCGTGCTCGCCACGTCCCGCACGCTGCGCCGCCCGGTCGTGGAGCAGTGGCGCCGCGCGACCCGCCGCGTCGCCGCCCGCTCGTGGGTCGTCGACGTCGTGGTGGTCGCGGTGGCCGTCGCCGGCCTCGTGGGCCTGCTCCGCCCGTCCGCCGCGTCCGGCCTCGGCGGAGCCGGAGGACCAGGTGCCCTCGCCCTCGTCGCCCCCAGCCTGGTCATCCTGGCCGCGGCCCTCGTCGGCTCGCGGGTGCTGCCCGGGCTGTGCCGGGCGGCGTACGGACCGACGCGGCGCCGCGGCCGGGTCGCGGCGCTCCTCGCCGTGCGCCAGCTGGGCCGACGCCCCGGCACGCTGCGGCTCGCGCTGCTGCTGACCGTCGCCTTCGGGCTCGTCGTGTTCGGCGTCGACGCCTGGTCGGTGGCCCGCGCGAACGCGCACGACCGGGCCTGGACGGAGGTCGGTGCCGCCGAGGTCCTGAGCGTCGGCGTCCCTCCGGGCACCGACCTGGCCGACGTGGTCGACCGCGTCGACCCCGGCGGGACGCAGCTGACCGCCGTCAGCACCGCCACCGACTTCACCCGCCTGCCGCCGGCCCTGCTGACCGCGGTGGAGCCGGACCGGTTCGCCCGGATCGCCTACTGGCGCTCCGACCTCGGACCGGCCCCGCTCGCCGAGCTCGCCGCCGGCCTCCGCGTCCCCGCCGCGCCGCCGGTGCTGCTCGAGGGCGACCGCCTGCGCGTCTCGGTGGACGTCACCGCGATGAACGCGCCGCAGCCGCTGCTGCTCGTGGCCGACGTCGTGCAGCCCAGCGCCCTCGGCGGAACCACCCCGGTCGTCCTGGGACCCATCGGCCCCGGTCGTCGCACGCTCGAGGCCGACCTGCCCTGCGCCGCGAAGACCTGCCGGCTGGCGGGCCTCGAGCTGCGGCGCGACCAGGGCTTGTTCGCCTTCCGCGGCAGCCTCACCCTCACGGGCCTGGAGGTGCGTGGCAGCGACGGCTGGCAGGACCTGCCGGCCGCGCTCGGCACCGACGGCGGGTGGCGGCCCGCCACCATCGGCGCCGGCGCCGCGACGTCCGGACCGGGCGGTACGACGCTCGCCGTCGAGGCCGGCCTGGCCGACGGGCCGTCCTGGCAGGTCGCGGACCATCCCGCGTCGCTGCCCGCCCTGGTCGGCGCCGGCCTGCCGACGGACAGCCGCAGCCGCAGCGCGGGCTTCGGCGCCAACGCGCTGCCGCTCGCTCCCGTGACGGTGGTCCCCTCGCTGCCCGGCGGCGGCGACCGGGGCGTCCTCGTCGACCGGACGAGCGCGTTGCGCGCGTCGGAGGGCTCGGTCTACCGCGACATCGAGACCGTGTGGGTGGCCCGGGGTGCGACGTCCAGCGCGTCGGCGCGGCTGACCGACGCCGGCGTCACCGTGCTCGCGACCACGTCGGCCTCGGAGCTGGCGCAGGTCTACGGGCGCCAGGGACCGGCGCTGGCCCTCCTGCTGTTCCTCGCCGGGTCCGGCCTGGCCGCCGTCCTCGCGGGCGGCGGTGCGGCGCTCACCCTGCACCTCAACGGGCGCCGGCGGACGTACGAGCTCGCGGCGATGGCCGCCCTCGGGCTGCGGCGCCGCACCCTGCTGGCGTCCCTCTTCCTCGAGCAGGGCGTCCTCGTGCTGTTCGGCCTGGTGGTCGGGACGGCGGCCGGGATCGCCGCCGCGACGCTCGCTCTGCCGGTCGTGCCGGAGTTCTCGGACGCACCGACCGCCCCGCCGCTGCGCTACGACCTCCAGGTCGGGCCGGTGCTGCTGAGCCTGGCCGTGGGTGTCGTCGTGCTCGCGCTGGCCGTCGTGGCCAGCTCCACCAGCCTCGTGCGGGCCGCCCACGTCGACCAGCTCCGCGAGGCACCCGCGTGAGCGCGGGACCGGTCGTGCGCTGCGAGGGCGTCACGCACGTCTACCCCGACACCGACGGCACCGAGGTCGTCGCCCTCGACGCGGTGGACCTCGAGGTCGCCCCGGGCCAGGCGGTCGCGCTCGTCGGCCCGTCCGGGTCCGGCAAGTCGACCCTCCTCACCGTCCTGGCCGGGCTCGTCCGCCCGACCGCCGGCCGCGTGAGCGTCGCCGGCACCGACCTGGGCGGCCTCACCGAACGGGCGCTGCTCGGCGTGCGGGCGCGCTCCCTCGGCATCGTGCTGCAGACCCCGGGGCGCAACCTGCTCCCGTACGCGTCCGCCCGGCGCAACGTGACCTTCGCGCAGCGGTCCGCGGGCGGGACCCGCGCCGAGCGGGGCCGGGAGGTCGACGGGCTGCTCGAGGCGGTGGGGCTGCTGCCGTGGGCGGGCACCGCGGCCCGGCACCTGTCCGGCGGCCAGCAGCAGCGCCTCGCCCTGGCCGTCGCCCTGGCCGGGGACCCGCCGCTGCTGCTCGCCGACGAACCGACCAGCCAGCTGGACCGCGCCACGGGCGAGGTGGTGCTGGAGCTGATGGTGCGGGCCCGCGAGGAGCGCGGGACCGCCCTCGTCGTCGTCACCCACGACCGCGAGGTCAGCCGGCGCCTGGACGTCGAGCACACCATCCACGACGGCCGGCTGACGAGCGGACCGGACCGTGGCTGACGGGCGGAGGGCGGTCGAGCTGTCCGCCCGCGACCTGCACGTGAGCCGCGGTGGGGTCGAGGTGCTGCGCGGCGTCGACCTGACCCTCCGCGGCGGCGAGCGGGTGGCGCTGACCGGGCCGTCCGGCTCCGGCAAGACGGTCCTGCTCACGGTGCTCGCGGGGTTCGCGGTGCCGGAGCGCGGCGCGGTCCTGCTCGACGGCCGCCCGCTCGTCGACCACGGACGCGGACTGCGGCCGCGGCTCGGAGTGGTGTTCCAGGGCTACGGGCTCGTCGCGCTGCTCACGGCGGCGGAGAACGTCGAGCTGCCCCTGCTCGCCGCCGGGTTGCCGACGGCGCAGGCCCGTGGGCGGGCCCGGGAGGCCCTGGACGCGGTCGGCCTCGGCGAACGTTCCGAGCACCTCGTCGAGGAGCTCTCCGGCGGCCAGCAGCAGCGCGCGGCCGTCGCCCGCGCGCTGGCGCTGCGTCCCGACGTGCTGCTCGCGGACGAACCGACCGCCGAGCAGGACGTCGCCCACCGGGCGGGCACGCTCGACGCGATCCTCGCCACGGCACGCACGGGCACGGCCGTCGTCCTCGCCACCCACGACCCCGACGTCGCCGCCCGCTGCGACAGCCGCGTCCACCTCGAGGCGGGTCTGCTTCGCCCCGCCTGACGTCCCTGCCGCTCCGCGGCCGCGGTTCGACCGCGAGAGAGGGCTACGCGCCAGGGTCGCCGGAGGGCAGCGGGACGGGGTCGGCGGACGGGGTGCCGAGCTGGGGCGTGCCGTCCGCCGCGAAGGTGATCGGCTGCGCGTAGACCTCGCGGTCGGCCCCGCAGCTGCCCTCGGGGTTGGTCACCGCGTGGTAGAGGATCCAGGTCTGCCGGCCGTCGGGCGAGGTGAAGAAGTTGTTGTGCCCGGTGCCGTAGAGCCCGCTCTCCTCGACCGGGGCGAAGACCGGCGCGGGCGACTTCGTCCAGGAACCGGCGTCGAGCAGGTCGGCCCCGGCGTCGGCGGTGAGCATCCCCAGCGCGTACTGCGGGGTCCAGCAGCCCGAGCCGGAGTAGGTGACGAACACCTTGCCGTCCCGCACCAGCACCGCCGGGCCCTCGTTGACGAGCACCCCGACCGAACCGGCGTGGGTCTCCCAGTCGAGCTCCGGCCGGGACAGCCGCAGGACCTTCCCCTGCACCGCCGTCGGGCTCGAGAGGCGGGCGAGGTAGAGGTCCTGCTCGCCGTTGGTGGCGCCCGGCCAGCCCGACCAGACGACGTACGAGGCGTCGCCGACCGCGAAGACGGTGGCGTCGATGGCCCACCGGTCCCCCGGCAGCCGCAGCCTGCCCTCGAACGTGTACGGCCCGGTGACGCTGTCGGCGGAGTAGACGTACGTCCGATGATTGACGTTGTCGCCGTCGTCGGCGGCCACGTAGACGTACCAGCGCCCGTCGATCTCGTGCACCTCAGGCGCCCACCACTCGCAGCAGGGCGAGCCGTCGCTGCCGCCGGCGATGATCTGCTGCTCCGGGGCCGTCGAGAGCGTGGCGAGCGAGCTCGCGCTGCGCATCGCCACCCCGTGGCCGTCGGTGGTCGAGAACACCTGGTGGTACTGGCCCTCGACCACGGTCACGAACGGGTCGGCACCTTGGCCGAGCACGGGGTTGTCCAGCATGGCGGCTCCTGCCGTCGTCGAGGAGGTGGAGGGGGACGCGCCGGGACCGCCCGACGCGCAGGCGGCGCCGAGCAGCAGCACGCCGAGCAGGACCGTCACCAGCCCCGGGAACCGCCCCGCCCGGCGCGCCGACGTCATCCCTTGAGCCCGCTGCGCGCGACGCCCTCGACGATGTTGCGCTGAGCGAGGATGAACAGCACGATCGCGGGGACGCTCGCGATCACGGCCCCCGCCATGACCACGGGGTAGTTGATCGTGAAGGCGCCCTGCAGGATCGACAGCCCGGCGGGCAGCGTCAGGTTCGACGGGCTGAACAGCACGAACACCGGCCAGAGGAAGTCGTTGTAGTTCGTGAGGAACGACAGGACCAGCAGCGTCGACAGGCCGGGCTTGGACAGCGGCAGGACGACGCGCACGAACGTCTGCCAGCGGTTCGCGCCGTCGATCTCGGCCGCCTCCTCGAGCTCCATGGGCAGGCTCGAGAAGAACTGCCGCAGGAAGAAGACCCCGAAGGCGCCGCCCGCGCTGGGCACGATGACCGCCCAGAGCGTGTCGAGCCAGCCCAGCGAGTTGACGATCAGGTAGTTCGGGATGAGGAAGACGAAGCCCGGGACGAAGAGCGTCGCGATGATCATGGCGAAGACGATCTTCTTGCCCGGGAAGTCGAGCCGGGCCAGCGCGTACGCGGCCAGGGCGGCGGTCGCCGTGACGATCACCGAGTTGGCCACGCCCGCGAGCAGGCTGTTGACGAACCACCGGATCACCGGCGTCTGGCTGCCCGTGTCGACCAGCGGCCGGTAGCCGTCGGCCGTCGCCGGGTGCGGGAACAGCTGCGGCGGGATCGAGGTGGCGCCGTCGGGCGTCTTGAACGACGTCAGGAACATCCACAGCAGCGGGCCGACGAAGACCGCCGTGAGGACGACCAGCAGCACCACGAACGTCACCCGGCTGAGCGGCGAGCTGCGCGGGCCGTGCCCGTGCCGCTGCGGCTCGAGGTTGTCGTCCGACCCCTGGGCGGTGGTCGAGGACGCGGGGAGGGCGGCGGTGCTCACGATTCGTCCTGTCGGTCACGGAAGACGCGGAAGATGATCAGGCTCAAGATCAGCAGCGCGACCGCCAGGACGTAGCTCATGGCCGCCGCCGCGCCCATCCGGAAGCTGCCGAGGCCCTCGGTGGCGATGTAGCCGATGACGGTGCGCGTCGAAGTGCCCGGCGCGCCGTGGGTCAGCAGCAGCTGCTGGCCGAACATGTTCGCCGAGGCCAGGATCGTCGTGGTGACCACGAACACGAGCACGGGCCGCAGGCCCGGCAGGGTGACGTTCCAGAACTGCTGGCCCCGGTTGGCGCCGTCCATCTCGGCCGCCTCGTAGAGCTCGCGGGGGATGTCGGTGAGGCCGGCGAGGTAGATCGTCGCGTTGAAGCCCAGCGTCCACCAGACCGTCATCCCGACGAGGCTGACCCACACCCACGGCAGGTCCGTGGTCCACGGGATGCTGCTGCCGAGGAGGTAGTTCACGACCCCGACATTCGGGTCGAGGAGGTAGCGGAAGAGCAGCCCGATGACCGCCACGCCCAGCACGTACGGCAGGAAGAAGACGGCGCGGAAGAACGTCCGCCCGGGGAACTTCCGGTTGAGCAGCACCGCGATGCCGAGCGGCAGGACGACCAGGCACGGGACGCTCAGCCCGGTGAAGATCCCCGTGGCGCCCATGCTCTGCCAGAAGTCGGCGAAGTCGCGCGAGCCCGGCGTGAAGAGGTCGACGTAGTTGGCGAGGCCGACCCAGGGCTTGAACGGCAGCACGAAGTCGTAGTCGTGCAGGCTGATCCAGATCCCGAAGACGGCCGGGGCGACGATGAAGCCGAGGAACAGGATCAGGTACGGCGCGAGGAACAGGTAGGCGGTCAGCGGGCGGGAGCGCCGCCCCGTCCGCGGCGCGGAGGCACGACGCGAACGCCGGGCGGCGGCGACCGGCGCCGCCGCCCCGCCGACCCGCGTCTCAGCGGTGACGGCCACGCGAGGTCCCCCCGTCGGCGGCGCGCGTCACGCGCCGTACTTCTTGAGGTTGTCCTGCAGGATCTGCGTCGCCCGCTTGGCGCTGTCGCTCAGCGCCTGCTGCGGCGAGGCCTTGCCGAGGACGGCGGAGTTGACCGCGTTGTAGAGCTCGGTCAGGGCGTCGCCGATGCCGGCGACGGCCGGCGGGAAGTGCACGTACGCCGCCTCGGGGGCGAGCGAGTACTCCTCCTTGAGCGCCTTGAACTCGGGGCTCTCGGCGACGCTCTTCTTGGCGGGGATCTTGCCGCTCGTGGCCCACTCGGCCGACTTCTGGCTCACCCAGTTGATGAAGTAGCGCGTCGCGTCGACCTTGTTCTGGTCGGGCTTGGTCTGGCGCAGCTGCACGAACTGGTGGCTGTTGCCCCAGACGCCCTGCTGGCTGCCGATCTGCGGGACCGGCCCCACACCCCAGTTGATCTTGTTCTGGGCCTTGAGGTCGTTGATCTGCCAGATGCCGTTCCAGTTGAACGCGTTCTTGCTGTTCTTGAAGGCGATGTAGTCCGCGTCCTGGCCGACGTTCTTGGGGCTGTAGCCCTGGTCGACCATGCCGACCATCCACTGCAGCGCCTCGACGGCCTGCGGGGAGTCGAAGGTCGCCTTGGTGACGCCGGCGTCGAAGGCGTCGCCGCCGAACTGCCACAGCAGCGACATGTAGGTGAAGGCGCCGGTGAACTGGAACGGCGAGACCCAGAAGCCCTGGGTGTCCTTGCCCTTGAGCTCGGCGAGCACGGACTCGTAGTCGGAGCGGTTCGTCGGCGGCTTCTCGGCGTCGATCCCGGCCTTGTCGAGGACGTCCTTGTTCCAGTACATCGCCAGCGGGTGGATGTCGAGGGGGATCCCGAAGCGCTGGCCCTTGTACGTGCCGCCCTGCCACACGGCGGGCGAGAAGTCGGACTCCTGCAGGCCCAGCGCGCTGGCCACCTGGTCGATCGGGACGATGACGTTGCGGGCGGCGTTCGTCGGGATGTCGTCGATGTGCATGCACGCGACGTCGGGGCCCTTGCCGGTGCTCACGGCCGCGGGGAGCTTCGTGAAGAAGTCCGCCCACTGGTAGATGTTCATCTCGACCTTGACGTTCGGCTTGGCCGCGTTGAACTCGTTGACGATCTTCTTGATCACGTCGCCGTCGCCGCCGGTGAAGCCGTTCCAGAACGACAGCGTCACGGCCGGCCCCGTGTAGTCCGCACCGCCCGAGCCGGTGTCGGGGGCGCCCGGCTGGCCGGCGGGGCTGTTCCCTCCTCCGCAGGCGGCGAGGGCGAGCCCGGCACCGCCGAGCACGAGGAAGCGCCGTCGGCTGAACCCGGCGGCGATGGCCGACAGCTGCGGGTCGACCCGCGCGGTCGACGTGAGGGGGGTGGTCGTCGTCATCGAGAACCTGCTTTCTGGGCGCCGTCCAGCGCGCTCCGGTTTACAGCGCTGGAAACAGTGGGGCAGACCATACGCCACAACCGGGGAGAACGTCGGGGAGGTCGGCCCGGACCGCTGCTAGCGTGCAGACGTGACGACGTCTCGGCCCGCTGCCCGGCTGGAGGACGTGGCCAAGCTGGCGGGGGTGTCGGCCAAGACGGTGTCGAACGTCGTCAACGAGTACGTGCACGTGCGACCGGCGACCCGCGAGCGCGTGCAGAACGCGATCGACATGCTCGGCTACCGCCCCAACGTCGTCGCCCGCAACCTCAAGAGCGGCCGTTCCGGGGTCATCGCGCTGGCCCTGCCCGAGCTGGACTCCCCCTACTTCGCCGAGCTGGCCCACCACGTCGTGCAGGCCGCGATGGAGCGGGGCTGGACCGTCCTGGTCGACGAGACCGGCCAGATCCAGGACTCGGGGCTGCGGGCGCGCGAGCGCAGCGCGGCCGGGGGCATCCGCCAGCACCTCATCGACGGGGTGATCCTCAACCCGCTGGCGCTCGACGAGGGCGACCTGACCCGGTACGGCTCGGTGCCGCTGGTGCTGCTCGGTGAGCGGCTCGGCTCCCACGTGGCCGACCACGTGGCCATCGACAACGCCGCGGCCGCCGCAGAGGCCACCCGGCACCTGCTCGAGACCGGGCGGCGCCGGATCGCCGTGGTCGGCTCGCAACCGCCGCCCTTCGGCCACACGGCGCGACTGCGGCTGCGCGGCTACCGCGACGCGTTGGCCGAGGCGGGGATCCGTTACGACGCGTCTCTCGTCGTGCCCGCCGAGGACTGGCGGCTGCCCGCCGGTCGCGCGGGCGTCGCACCCCTGCTCGCCCTGCCCGAGCCTCCCGACGCCGTCTTCGCCCTCAACGACGTGCTGGCCCTCGGCGTCCTGCGCGGCCTCGCCGACGCCGGCGTCCGGGTGCCCGAGGACGTGGCGGTGGTCGGCTTCGACGACGTCGAGCAGGCGCGCTACTCGGTGCCCGCGCTGACCACGGTGGCCCCGGACAAGGAGTCGGTGGCCCGCAGCGCGGTCGAGCAGCTGGCCCGCCGCCTGGACGCCGGGGACGCCTGGACCCCGCAGGAGATCACCATCGGCCACACCCTGGTGGTCCGCGAGTCCAGCGGCGGCTGAGCCCGCGCGGACCCGGCCCTCCTCCCGCCTCCCCGAGGTCAGCGGTGCCGGCGCTTGGCCCGTCCCGCAGTCCTTCCTCGACGCCGCGACCTCTCGACGAGGCCGCCCGGCGTCGCGGACGTCCACCTCGAGGGTGCGCGTCGGCTCAGGTGGCTGGGCCTCCGTCACGTCCGCGGGGGTCGTGGGTGACCCGCGCATTTACAGCGATGAAGAACCGGATATAACTGGCGTCGACCACCCGGTACCCCGTCCGGGTCGTCTGAACGGAGACCCGCGATGAAGCGTCTGCCCCGTACCGCCGCCGTCCTGGCGGCGGCCGCCGCCCTGGTCGGCACCACCGCCCTGCCCGCGCTTGCGGCGCCCCCGGTCGTGCAACGGCCGACCTACCGCAACCCGGTCTCCGCCGGCTTCGCCGACACGTTCGCCGACCCGTCGGTGATCCGGGGCAAGGACGGCTGGTGGTACGCGTACGGCACCTCCGACCCGTTGCGCGAGGGCAGCACGACCCCCGCGCAGATCCCGGTGGCGCGCTCGCGCGACATGGCCACGTGGACGTCGGTCGGCGAGGCGTTCAGCGCCGCGAACCGACCCTCGTGGGCCGCTCCCGGTGCGGCGCTCTGGGCCCCCGACATCCGTTACGTCGACGGGCAGTACCGGCTCTACTACGTCGTCACCGACACCACGCTCTACGACGCGAAGAACCAGACCGGCGACAGCGCGGTCGGCATGGCCACCGCGCCCACGCCGGCCGGCCCCTGGACCGACTCCGGCGCCCCGGTGGTCGCACCGCGCCCGGGCGCGGCCGGTGCGGCGGCCAACGACTTCCTGTGGACGTTCGACCCGAGCGCCGTCACCGACGGCGGCCGGCAGTACCTCTTCTACGGCTCCTACTACGGCGGCATCTACGTCTCCGAGCTCGCCGCGGACGGCCGGACCACGACCGGCAAGGCCACCCAGGTGGCGCTCGACAACAAGTTCGAGGGCGCGTACGTCGTGCGCCACGGCAGCTACTGGTACCTGTTCGCCTCCACGGCCAACTGCTGCGCCGGCCCGACCACGGGCTACTCGGTGCAGGTAGGGCGCTCGAAGAAGATCACCGGTCCGTACGTGGACGCGCAGGGCGTGTCCCTGACCGCCTCCCGGACGGGCGGCACCCCGGTGCTCAACCAGAACGGCAACCGCTGGGTCGGGGCCGGGCACAACGCCGTCGCGACCGACCTGGCCGGGCGCGACTGGATCGTCTACCACGCGATCGACCGCGGCGACCCGTACCTGAACGGCACCTCGGGCATCAACCAGCGGCCGATGCTCATCGACCGCCTCGACTGGGTCGACGGGTGGCCGGCCGTGCGCGGCGGCCGCGGTCCCAGCACGGGCGAGCAGCAGGGACCTGCGGCCGGCGGCCGCTGGTCGACCGACCTCACCTCCGGCCTCCCGGCGCGGTGGCGCACGACGGGCGGTTGGGCCCAGCGCACCGAGCAGCAGTCGGGCGGCTACGTCCGCTCGACCGGGGCGGCATCCGTCGTCAGCGCCCGCGTCGGCGCCTCGGCCCGGGTCGAGGCCGACCTGCGCTCGGCCGGGGCCGACCAGGGCCTCACGCTGCGCAGCGGGTCGACCACCGTGCGCGCGGTCGTCGACCTCGAGGCCGGCCGGCTCCGCCTCCAGGAGCGGCGCGGCGGGAAGACGGTCGACGCCAGCAGCACGCGGCTGCCGCAGGGGTACGCCGCCGACGAGTGGCACTCGGTCGCGCTCCAGGTCCGCGAGGGACGGGCCAGCGCCACCGTGACGCAGGCCCGGCTGGGCGACCCGGTCGCCAGCACGGACCTGCGCGTGCGGAAGGGCTCCACGGTCGACCGGGCCGGCGCCTTCGCCGACGGGGCGGGTGTCGACGTCGACAACCTGAGCGCGCTGCCCGTCGCCAAGCCGGTCACGCGGCTCGCGCCCACGCCCGTCCCCGACCGCCTCGACCGTGCGGCGAGCGACTCGTTCACCGGCAAGGCCCTTGCGCCCGGGTGGAGCTGGGTGCGCAAGGACCCGGCCGCCACGGTGACCGACGGCGAGCTGCGCTGGCCGACCGAGGCCGCTGACCTGACCGGCACCGGCAACGACGCGGGCGTGCTGCTGCGCGACCCCGGCGCGGGCGCCTGGACGGTCGAGACGAAGCTGACGATCGACCTGGGCACCGACGACGTGCGCAACTACCAGCAGGCCGGGCTCGTGGCCTACGTCGACGACGACCAGTTCGTCCGGCTGAGCCACGTCGCGATCTTCAACACCCGCCAGACCGAGCTCGGCCACGAGACGCCGTACGCGGGCGGGCTCTCCTACGGCGGCACGATCGTGGGCCCGCCGGCGCGCACCACCTGGCTGCGGCTGACGCACACGGTCGACCAGCGCAACGGCGAGCACGAGCTGCGCGGCTGGACGAGCCGGGACGGCCGGACGTGGGTGAAGGGCGGGGTCTGGACGTTGCCCGCCGGCTCCGACGTCAAGGTCGGGCTGGTCTCCCACGGCGGCGCAGGCGCGACGGCCCGCTTCGGCTGGTTCCGGGTCTACCGGTGACGGCACTGCGAACGCACCGGCGCACCTACCGCAACCCGGTCCACGCGGGCTACTTCGCCGACCCGTTCGTGCTCCGCGACGGCGACCGCTACCTCGCGTACGGCACGGGTGCCATCCTCGGCGGACTGGTCTTCGAGGTGCTCGAGTCGCCCGACCTCGCCACCTGGACGAGCCTCGGGGGTGCGTTGCGGCCCTCGGACCCAGCGCTCGGCAGCGACTACTGGGCGCCCGAGGTGGCCCACGCCGACGGCCGCTGGTGGATGTACTACTCGGTCGGGCACGGCGACGTGGGCCACCACCTCCGGGTGGCGGTGGCCGACCGGCCGGAGGGACCGTTCACCGACCTCGGGGTCGACCTCACGCCGCACGAGCGGTTCGCGATCGACCCGCACCCGTTCCGCGACGCCGACGGCACCTGGTACCTCTACTTCGCCCGTGACGTCCTCGACGCCGAGCGGGTCGGCACCCAGCTGGCCGTGGCCGAGCTGACCGGCATGGACGCGCTGTCCGACGCGGTGACGACGGTCCTGGCGCCGAGCGCCGACTGGCAGGTCTTCGAGCGCGACCGGGAGATCTACGGCGGTCGGTACGACTGGCACACGCTGGAGGGGCCGACGGTGCGCGAGCACGCCGGCACCTACTACTGCTTCTACTCCGGCGGGTCGTGGCAGGGGGCCGGGTACGCGGTCGCGTGGGCCAGCGCCCCCGGCCCGCGCGGTCCGTGGACCGAGCCGGCCGACGGTTCCGGGAGGCTGCTCGCCTCCGTCCCGGGCCACGTCCGCGGACCCGGGCACAACAGCGTCGTCACCACCGTCGGCGGCACGGACATGATCGTGTACCACGCCTGGGACGAGGGCCTGACCGCCCGGCAGCTCTGCATCGACCCGCTGCGCTGGACGCCGGCCGGCCCGGCGACCCCCGGCCCGACCTGGGAGGACCAGGCCCTCCCCGACTGAACTCGGCTCGGCCGCCCGGCCGGCGCCACGCCTCACCAGCCCAGGACGCCGCCCGCCTCCTGGAACGTCCCGGTGGGGCCGTCGGCGCCGATGGACGCCCAGCGGGCGATGACCTCGGCCCCGACCTCGACGGGCTGGCCGGTGCTGTGGTCGACGTCGCCGAGCTGGGTGGCGGTGTAGCCGGGCTCGACGGCGTTGATCTTCACCTCCGGGACCGCACGGGCGTACTGCACGGTCAGCATCGACACCGCCGCCTTGCTGGCGCCGTAGACGACGGCGGCGAACTGCGAGGCGGGGCGAGCCGGGTCGTGGTTGGCGGTGAACGAGCCGAGGGCGCTGGAGACGTTGACGACGACCGGGTTGGCCGAGCGCCGCAGCAGCGGGAGCGCGGCCTGGGTCGTGCGGATGATGCCGACCGCGTTCGTGTCGAAGACGGCCAGCGCGTCGGGCCCGTTCAGGGCGTAGCGGGCGATGCCGGCGTTGTTCACGAGGACGTCGAGCCCACCGTCGGCCTCGACCGTGGCGAAGGCGCGGGCGACGGACGCGTCGTCGGTGACGTCGAGCTGCACCCAGCGGGCGCCGAGCTCCTCGGCGACGGTGCAGGCGCCGGCCGCGTCACGCCCGGCGACGTAGACGATGTGCCCGGCGGCGACGAGCTGCCGGGCGGTCTCGCGGCCGAGGCCACGCGTGGCCCCGGTGATCAGTGTGGTGGTCATGGCTCCAGGCTGCGAGCACCGCAGGCCCTCGACCAGTCGTCTGCTTGTCGTAGGACCCGCAGGGCCAGGACCGCCGCGGACGGCGGGTGCACGCTGGGGTCGTGAGCAGCTCCGAGCTCGGCCGCGTCGTCCGCCGCTGGCGCGAGCGCGTCGCCCCCGGAACCGTCGGCCTGCCGGTCGGGCGACGACGGCGGGCGCCCGGGCTGCGGCGCGAGGAGCTGGCCGGCCTGGCCGCCATCTCGGCCGACTACCTGACCCGGCTCGAGCAGGGCCGGGCGACGTCGCCGTCCGTGCAGGTCGTCGAGTCGCTATCCCGCGCGCTCCGCCTCGACGACGCGGAGCGCGACGTGCTCTTCCGGCTGGCCGGGCACGTGGCGCCGGGGCCCGGCGTGGTCTGCTCGCGGGTCACCCCCAGCGTGCAGCGCCTGCTCGACCGGCTCGCCGACACCCCGGTCGTGGTCTACGACGCGACGTGGACGCTCGTCGAGGCCAACGCCCCGTACGACGCCCTGATGGGCGACACCTCCGGCTGGCAGGGCCTGGAGCGCAACGCGCTGTGGCGCCACCTCGTCGGGCCGGGCAGCCGGGCGGTCGCCACGCCCGAGGAGCACGCCGAGCTCAAGGCCGGTCTCGTGGCCGACCTCCGCGGCACCGCGACCCGCTACCCGGGTGACCCGGCCGTCGGACGGCTCGTGGCCGAGCTGGCGCGGCTGAGCCCGGAGTTCACGGAGCTCTGGGACTCGGCGGACCCCGTCGTGCGTCGCGACGGCACCCGCCGCAAGACCGTCGCGCACCCCACGGTCGGCCCGATCGCGCTCGACTGCGACACGCTCGTCGTGACCGCGGACGACCTGCGGCTGATGGTCTACACCGCCGAGCCGGGCACCGAGGACGCCGAGCGGCTGGCCCTCGCGGTCGTCCTGGGGACCCAGGCCTTCGTCGGCTGACAGCCCTCCGAGCGGTACCCGGTCCCGGTCGTGGGTCAACGCCGACCGGGACGAGGTACCGCTCGCGAGCGGCTGAGGTCAGCTGGCCTGGCCGCCGCCGGCGACCGTGAGGATCTCGCCGGTGACGTAGCTCGACTCCTGCGAGGCGAAGAAGACGTACGCCGGCGCGACCTCGGCGGGCTGGCCGGCCCGGCCGAGCGGGACCGACTCGCCGTGGCTCTCCGACTTCTCCGTCGGCATGGTCGCCGGGATCAGCGGCGTCCAGATCGGGCCGGGCGCCACGGTGTTGACGCGGATGCCCTTCTCCGCGAGCTCCTGGGCGAGGCCCTTGGTGAAGTTGATGATGCCGGCCTTGGTGGTGGCGTAATCGAGCAGCTCGGGCGAGGGCGAGGTGCCCTGGACCGACGAGGTGTTGATGATCACCGACCCGGGCTTCAGGTGCGGGATCGCGAGCTTGCAGAGCCAGAACATCGCGTAGAGGTTCGTCTTGAGCACCCGGTCGAACTGCTCGGTGGTGATGTCGGCGATGCCGCCCATCTGCGCCATCTGGTAGGCGGCGTTGTTGACGAGGACGTCGATGCCGCCGAGCTCGGACACGGCGGTGTCGATGACCTGGGCGCACACCTCCTCCTCGCGGATGTCGCCCGGGCAGCGCACGGCCTTCCGCCCGGCCGCCTCGACGAGCCGGACGGTCTCGGCCGCGTCGTCCTCCTCCTCGGGGAGATAGCTGATGAGCACGTCGGCGCCCTCGCGGGCGAAGGCCAGCGCGACGGCACGGCCGATGCCGGAGTCGCCGCCGGTGATCACGGCCCGCTTGCCGGCCAGGCGGTCGCTGCCGCGGTAGGAGTCCTCGCCGTGGTCGGGCTGGTCGCCCATGTCCTTCGTGAGCCCGGGGTGCGGGATCTCCTCGCCCAGGCTGGCGGGCTGGTCGTGCTGCTCGGTCGGGTCGGTCTGCTTGGTCTGGTCAGCCATGCACCTCTGGTACCCAGCCGAACCGTCCGTCACCCCGGACAGGCAGCCGCTCTCGTGATCCTGGGCGTCCAGCGTCCCGACGAGCGGCGGGGGCGCCGGGCGAGTTCCGGGTCACGACGCACCGGAGGTCGGTCGCGGTCCCCCACCGCGGCGTCCAGGTCCGGCACGTCGTGACCCCTGTGCCTTCTCGGAGCCGCCGGTCGCGCCGGTGATACCGCCCGTAGCCGAGCGTCATGCGCGCCGGCGTTCGTCCGAGAGGGCGTTCGTCCGCGGGGCGGGCCGCGAGCACGTCGCGACCCGCCCCGGTCGAGCGCCGTACGCCCCGTGCGGGATCAGCAGGAGCTGACGAGGTCCCAGCTGTCGGTGCCGGACTCGCGCAGCGAGACCACGTTGTACGAGCTGGTCAGGCCGAGCGCGTCGCGCGAGCCGCGGGCGTACGCGCGTCCGTAGAGGCTGACGGCCCGGTCGGCCGCGACGTGGGACAGCGTCGACGCGGTCACGCACGTGGTCGGGGTCGGGGTCGGCGTCCCGCCGCTGCCGCCCGTGCGGACGAGACCGGCGGCGAAGCCGACCGCCTGCGTCACCGAACCGTTGGTCTGGTAGCTGAGGTGGCCGCCGCTCCCCTCGCCCGCCGGGTTGGAGCCCTGCCGACCGCAGATCGAGTCGCTGACGTTGCAGTAGTCGCGCGACTTCGGGCCGTACACGGTGCTGGCCGTCGCGATGGTCCGCCCGCTGGCGCCGAGCGGGTTCCCGAACACGACCACCGCCGCGACGCGCCCCGACAGGGCGGACGGGATCGGGGTGCCGGTGGTGACGCCCGTGCGGATCCCGATGGCGATGTCGGTGACGGTGCCGCCCTGGGAGTAGCCGCCGATGACGAAGCGCGTGCCCGGGCACGAGGCCGCCACCGAGCTGATGTGGCTGGACATGTCCGTCGCGCCCGGCCCGGCGCTCGTCTGGGACGAGTTCGCGGCGTAGTCCACGGCGTACGAGCTGACCGAGTAGCCGCTGAGCTGCGACTGGAGGCCGCTGACCAGGGGGCGGCCGAGGACACCGAGCCCCGGAGTCTCTCCCGTGCCCCGGGCGAACACGACGTCGACGTCGCTGCAGGCGGCCTGCGCGGGGGTCGCCCCGACGGCGACCAGGCTGGTGAGGGCGAGGGCCGGGATGGCCAGCGCCCGGGTCAGCAGGGGGACGAGGCGGGAGCGGGACGGACGCACGGGGACTCCTGGGTCGGTGCCGGCGCGACCGTACGGGTGGCCGCGTGCGGGAACGTTCCCGCAGGCCCGAGTCTCGGGCCGTCCACCACCGCCTGACAAGCACCCCGACGGAGGTTCCGTGACCTGCGCAACGCCGCCTCAGTCGATCTGGAACCGGACGTCCAGCTCGTGCGGCGGCGTCCAGAAGATCACGCCGCCCTCGAAGTCGTTCATCCGTCCGCCCGGCGTCGAGGAGTCGCGCTCGTCGCTGGTCGGGTAGCCGAGCCGGCTGCGTTCCCAGCCCATCGCGGCCCACCGCTGGCGGATGTCGCCGTAGACCACGTGCGCCCCCGTCTGCGGGGTCCAGTAGATCGACCCGCGCTCGAAGTGGTTGTAGCGCCCTCGCCCGTCCGGCGTCGAGGTCTCGTCGGTGGTCGGGAAGCCGAGCACCCCGCCCACGGCGCGCCAGCGCACCCAGGCCAGCCGGATGTCGCCGTGCACCTCGAAGGCGCCGACGCCGGATTTGACGTAGATCGAGCTGCCCTGGAAGTCGCGGCAGCGCCCGCCCGGCGGGTTGGTGTCCATCTCCTCGCTGCCGGCCCCCTCGTCCTGGGGCCACCCGAGGAACCCGCCCGGACCGCCCAGGGCCGCCCACTTGTCGTCGATCGCGCTCATCGTCGCCTCCACCCGTCGTCGCTGGGTCAGCAGAGGATCGGGGCTCATGTCCGATACATCGGCAGCAGCCGAACCTCGACCCTTGACGACCTCGCCCGTCGCGGCGTTACGGTCGCCCCGTACGAGCGCAGGAGGCAGCGTGCCGCAGCTGGGGGTCCTGGGGACCGGGCAGGTCGGGCAGGCGATCGCGCGCCGGGCCGCCGAGGTCGGCTACGACGTCACGGTGGGGGCACGCAGCGCCGGGTCCTCGAGCCTCGCCGTCTTCGCCGGTGACCGTGGTGTGGCGACCGGTTCCTTCGCCGACGCCGTGGCCGCCGCGCCCCTCGTGGTCAACGCCACCAACGGCGCGGTGTCGCTGGAAGCCCTCGCGCAGGTGGGGCCCGAGGCGCTCGCGGGAACGACCCTCGTCGATGTGTCCAACGAGCTGCGCCCGGTCGACGGCGGCTTCCCTCTTCCGGTCGCGACGGCGGAGGACTCGCTGGGCGCCCGGATCCAGCACGCCTACCCCGCCAGCCGGGTCGTCAAGACCCTCAACACGATGAACAACGCCGTGATGGTCCGCCCGGCGAGCATCCCGGGCGACCACCTGGTCTTCCTCTCCAGCGACTCGGTCGACGCCAAGGACGAGGTCCGTACGCTGCTGCACGCCTTCGGCTGGCGCGACCCCCAGATGCTCGACCTCGGCGGCATCGCGACCGCTGCCGCGACCGAGATGATGATGGCGGTCTGGATGGCCGTGACGATCGCCCGCGGGCCCGGGGCCCCACGGTTCAACTGGGCGGTCCTGGAGGCCCAGACCCCCTGAGCCGCGCCTCGCTCGCGGACGGTTCGAGGGTCGGGGCCCGGGAGTAGTACAGTCATCCACCGCGGCTCCGAGGGTTCGGAGCCCAGCGGGCTGTGGCGCAGCTTGGTAGCGCACTTGACTGGGGGTCAAGGGGTCGCAGGTTCAAATCCTGTCAGCCCGACCGGCATATCGCCTGGTCAGAGCAGGTTTCGTCGCTCTGACCAGGCCCGGTCGAGAGCTCGGCAGACGGTTTGACTACGTGGCTGACCGCGCGCTCTCGCCGCTGGTGCGAGCGCCGACCTCGACCTCAGACCTTCTGGGTACGACACCAGGAGGAACCATGCCCACCCGTCGCACCAAGCGGGCGGACGGCCGCTACACCGTCAACCTCACCGTCGAGCACAGCGACGGCACCAGGAGCCTGACCCGGTTTCCCGGACACCTGTTCTGAGGCGAGGATCACCTCGGAGAGGAGTCCGCAGATGCCTGCTGCGAAGTCGCCGGATTTCCCGCGTCGAGCCTTGGACCTGGTCGCCGGGGGTGAGCCGGTCGCTCAGGTGGCGAAGAACCTGGGAATCAGTGAGTCGTGCCTGCGGCGCTGGAAGAGCCAGGTTGACATCGACACCGACCGGGTCGGGGGTCTGACCAGCGAGGAGAAGCGCGAGCTCGTCGAGCTGCGTCGCAAGAACCGGGTTCTCGAGACCGAGGTCGAGATCCTCAAGCGGGCCAGCGCCTACTTCGCCGGGAGACCGTGCTCCGAAAATAGGGTTCCGGCTGGTCTTCGAGCTGGCCGCTGACGGGGTTCCTGTCGCGATGGCCTGCCGGGTGCTGAAGGTCTCCAGAGCCGGTTACTACGAGTGGCGCGGCCGGCCGGCGTCGTCCCGTCAGATCGCCGACGAGCAACTGGTCACCACGATCCGACAGGTGCACCGCGACTCGCGCGGCAACTACGGCTCGCCGCGGGTGCACGCCGAGCTCCGCCTCGGCCTCGGCCTGGTCTGCGGCCGCAAGCGGGTCACCCGGCTGATGCGCGCCGCGGGCCTGCGCGGGGTGTGCCACCAGCGCAAGCACCACCACTTCAAGCCTGACCTCGCGACCCACGCCGACCTGGTCAAGCGCCAGTTCCGAGCCGACGCCCCTGATCGGGTCTGGTTCACCGACATCACCCAGCACCGCGCCGCCGACGGCTGGGTCCGCTGCTGCGCGGTGATCGACGCGTTCTCCCGCCGGTTCGTGGGCTGGTCGATCGCGGACCACATCCGCACCGAGCTCGTCGTCGACGCCTTGCAGTCGGCGCGCTGGCAGCGTCGGCCGCAGGCCGGCACGATCGTTCACGCGGATCGGGGCACGCAGTACACGTCGTGGCTGTTCGGCCACCGGCTCAGGGCGGCGGGGCTGCTCGGATCTATGGGCCGGGTCGCCTCCAGCGTCGAGTACGCGCTCGTGGAGTCGTTCTGGTCGAGCATGCAGCGAGAGCTCCTCGACCGCCAGACCTGGGCCTCGCGCACCGAGCTGGCCTCGGCGATGTTCGAGTGGATAAGAGGGCTGGTACAACCCCGCCGCCGCCACTCAGCGCTCGGCTATCGCAGCCCTGTCGAGTACGAAGCCCCTCACACCACCGTCGTCACCGCGGCATGATCACCACACCCGACGTATCCGGAGAAGCGGGTCAGGCTCCCTCCGCTCGACGGTCGACTTGCGAGCTCCGCTCGACGGTCGACTTACGGCAATCCGGCCGCCCGCCCGACGGACGTCTTGTGGCACGGGCTGGGCCCCGTCTGCTGCCCGGCGGGCGGGGACGGGTGAGACTCCTCCTGGCCACCAAGGAGGAGGTGCGTTCGTGCCGGACTTGTCGTCGATTGAGTTCTGGCCAGCGACTGGGCATCAGCGCAAGCCTTGGGTTGCCGAGACCGAAGTCGATGCTTGGGTGAAGTCGTCGCGCCGGGTGTGTGAGCTGTATGGCGAAGCGCTAAAGCACGTGAGCCTGCCCAGCCGGGTAAAGGGACTGCGTCTGATGCCTGGCCGTGGTCCCGGCCCGGACGTGGTGGTCCACGCGTTCGCCACGGCTGACTTCGAGGGGGCTCGCATCGAGGTGCCCGCGTCAGTCAGAAACCTCACCCCGCTTGTCCGGGCACGACTGGTGCTCGACGCCACCGACCTGGTCCTGCGCGAGCTCGCGGCCGCGAAGGGCTGGCCGTCTGAGGCGGTCGCGGAGACGAAGCGGCGGGTGTTAGCGTCGGGCCTCCACTTCAAGTGGGAAGGACGCACGGTCGCGGCGCGTGATCGGCGCCGTGCAGCGCGGACACGCTTCTGGCTGTGTGACGACGGGTTCGGACGCGTTCAGGTTGAGTTGCTCGATCGAGTAAGCGGGCAGGTGATCCGGTCGAGCGCGGCCCTAGATGCGTACAGCACGGTCGAGAGCTTTGCGCGGACCTCGAAGAGCCTGCGCTGGCTCGACGCCGAGACGTTGACTTTGATCAACGTCAGCGACGGGTTCGGCTTGTTCGAGGAGAGCACCGTCCTGAAGGTGACGCGCGACTTTCAGTCGCATCCTCGGCTGTCTGCTCAGCTGCGCCCGCGGCGGGTAGCGGCCTCGGCCCGGGTCCCTGTCGTCGTGACGGCATAGCCCCTCATCGTGGGCGGCACCGAAACCCGTGGAACGACCTCTGAGCGGAACGGTCGTCGTTCGAGATCCGTTCGGCACCCGAGCCAGTTATCCGTTCAACATTTGTCATACGCGCACTACAGTGGGGACATGCCAACGAGCATCGGCCTTCGTCTCACGCCCGACGACGAGCGGATCCTCAAGGAGTCTGCGCTTCCTGGCGAGACCACGACGGAGACGCTCCGTCGTGCACTGAGACTCCTCGACCACGACCGGTGGCTGCACCAGTTCCGCGCCGATGCCGAAGCACTGAGGGGCGAGGACCTCAACGCAGAGCCCGACGCCTGGTGATCCGCGGCGCGGTCTACCGGATCGACCTAGGCCGACCTCGAGGTCACGAGCAAGCCGGCCGGCGCCTCGGGCTCGTCGTCTCGCCGTCGGACTCACCGCTCTCCGTTGTCACGGTCATCCCGACCTCGACCTCGGCAGGCCCCTCGATTCATCGTCCCGAGTTGGAGATCGAGGGCCGGCCGACGCGGCTCCTCGTCGACCAGATCCGTTCCATCGACACCGACTACGTCGTCGGGGATCCCGTCGACTACCTGAACCGTGCCGAGCTCGCCGAGGTCGAGCTCGCCCTCGCGCACTACCTCGGAGTCCAGGACGCCAGCCCCACGCGCCCCTGAGGCCACAAGACGCCGAGGCGGGTTTCGGGCTGCGGTCAGACAGACGGTGACGTCACCCTGACTCGGATGAAGCGCCCTGGCGCTGGGGCACCGCACTCCCCCACGCACCCCTCCCCGCCTTGCGTATGCCAGAGCCGGACCCGTAACGCTGGTCGACGGATTTTGACAACGCGTCTGACAACATGTCGTCAGCGAAAACGCTCGAAGCCGCCTGTTGCCGGTCGTTGCCCGACGTCGCCGAAGTGGTCTCTGACAAGGGACGACGGTACTCTAGAGCAATAGACGCTAACACCTGGAAACACCGCCCAGGCGGTCTGGGGGTCAAGGGGTCGCAGGTTCAAATCCTGTCAGCCCGACCGGTATGTCGCCTGGTCAGAGCAGGTTCCACTGCTCTGACCAGGCCCGGTCGACAGCTCGGCAGGGCGTGCGACAACGCAGCTGACTACGCGACAGCGCCAGCGAGCGAGCGCCGACCAAGACCTGCAGACCTTCGGTGGTGGGAACCGGAGGACCGTCCGCACGTCGCACCATGCGCGCCGACGGCCGCTATGCGGTCACCCTGACCGTCGAGGGCTCAGACGGCCCTTGCACGACGGGTGTTCATCTACGCACGCAGGCCGAGGCCAAGCGCAGGGCCGATGCCGCTCGCGAAAGGCTCGAGCAGGGCGCACCGATCCGGGACGCCACCTGTACGTCAGCGACTGGCTCGCCGAGTGGAGGGGAACGTTCCTCCAGGCCAGCGACCGCGCTGCTGGGTGTCGTCGCTTAGCCCCCCTTCACCGGGCCTTCTTGCGGACGGGTCTTACGAGAATCCACGCGCAAAGAGTGCGAGAGCCGCTGCGGATGAGAGCCGTCTCTCCAAGAGAAGGACGGCTCGCGACAGGGCGAGCTGTTGTGGGGTGAGACGGACGGCGGCCGCCAGCGCCTTCGACGTCAGGGAGAGGCCGAGAATGGTCTGACGCTGTCGTCGACGTGAGGGGCGAAGGATCGTGGTACGTGTACGGGTGCCGATCGTCGACGCCGTCGAGTGGGAGCCGTGGCTGGAGAGCCAGTTCTCGAGGGCAGCGCACGCAGCGGGCCTCGGCTACGACGGGGGTGAGGAAGAAGACGATTTCGAGGTGCACGACTTCTTCGACGGCGACAACGCCGCCGAGGTGGGCGTGGTCCAACGCTTGGTCCTTGACGTCCTGACGCGCCGCAAGAAGCCACGGACGGTGACGGCCACAGGCTCTGGTGAGGTCACCGTCGCGGAGGCCCCTGACAGCCCATGGCTACGCGCATTGATACCCAGCGACCACTCCTACCTCCGAGCCGTGCACCGACGCGCGAAAGCTGCCTGCAGCGACCCCCAGCTCCGCGACTGGTGGAGCGAATCGGGCTACAAGGGCCTGTGGTTCCAGCTACGACCCCTCGAGCAGCCGAAGCGTCCCTGGCCGTTCTCGCGCGAACCGGGTCAGATCCTGTTCACGCTTGCCGCGGTCGCTGAGCTAGCGATCCTCGACGAGGAACGGCCAGCTCGCGCTGCTGTCCGCGCCGCCGCCGAGCAGACGATCGACGCGGTGCTCAGGCAGACGGCCGCCCACCTGGGCAGACCACTCCCCGTCTAGGTCGCAGCACCCTGAGTTGCAGACCCCAGGGGCAGCCGTGCCGCGTCGATGTCTCAGCAGAGGGACGGCTTACGGCGGCTTATCGGCGACTGTTGTCCAACCGCAGCCGAGTTCCTACTCCTACGCTCCGCCACTGTGATGAGTCCGCAACCTCAGACGGCGGCAACCACCTCGGTTTTCGTCATACGATATGGCGGTGAGCACGCGCGAGACGATCAACGGAGTCCCCGTCACCGAGGAACAGATCGACGCCTGGGCTGCAGAGGCCGACGCCGGCTACGACGTCCAGGAGCTGAAGAGGCGCGGCCGCGGCAGACCAGGACGAGGAGCCGAACCGTCGCAGGTCGTAGCTCTGCGGCTCACGGCTGCAGAGCTCGCAGAGCTCGACGCCCGAGCGGCACGCGAAGGCAAGTCTCGATCCGAGGTCATCCGCGAAGCCTTGGCTGCCTCGGCTGCGTGAGAGTTCACAAAGCCGCGCTCAAGCACGGAGTGCGAGAGCACGACGCCATCCAGGCTGCGACCTGGTCCCTCTGGGTCGAGGACCTTGACGACGACAGCCCTTCTCGACAACTTCGGCTCGGGTTCGACACCGTCGGCCGTCTCCTGGAGACGGTTGTCCTCGTCTTCGACAGCGGGAACGAACTCGTCATCCACGCCATGAAGGCTCGCCCGCAGATGTACGACCTATTGCCGTAGCAGCGTCCGTCTGACCATCACGCTCGCTCCGCTCAACGGTCGGCTTTTGCGAACGCCGCTCGACGGTCGGGTACCGGTGAAAGAACAGGCACAACCGCCTGACTTGTCGCAGACTGCTGCGATGCGCTTCGGCTGGCGACGCTCGACACGGCAGGCGCCCGTGGAGACCGTGTCGGCCTGGGGCGCCTTCCCCCCTCTTCCTGACGGAGCCAGCGAGACAGAGGTCTCGAACTACCTCGATCGATGCTCGGTAGCCCGAGTCCTCGTCGACGCCGAGAGCCAAGTGACGGTTGAGCTACTCGACGTCGAGCAGCAGACGTGGACGTTCCACTTCGGACAGGCCGGCTTGTCCGTCTCGCGGTGGCCCGATCCAAGCCCCCACGCGAGGAGGAGCTCACTTAGCGGTAGCGACTGGGAGGCCGGAATCTTCTACCTGAGCACCTCAAGTGGCATGGCAGACCATGGTCGTCTTCTCTACGAGGTGGAGAGCAAGGTCAGCATCCTCATCGAGGCAGACTCCGTAGTCGTCACTCCGCCGGTGGACACCCCGGAGCACGGTCTTATGAAGCGCTAAGCGTGCCTCGCAAGAGGGCGGTTGAACGCGAGGTGTGAAACGCCTTACGCGCTCGCACGGCTGCCCGTTAGCCGGTCGATGCTTGCGAGCTCCGCATGGGGGTCGGCTCGGCTCTCGGAAGCCGAACCAGCCTGGAGGCAGGCTCCTGTTCCGGACGCGAGCCCAAGGGCAGCCACCGCGCCGCGAACCTCGTCCGACTCAGGGGCATGATGGCGCGATGCAAGTTCTAGCAAGGCCACAGCTGGAGGGCACGACGGGGAGGCGACCGTGCTGCCGATCACCTCGACCCTGCCGGGCGTCACCGCCAAATCGGGTGTGATGTGGGCTGTGCTGCTCTTTCCGGAGGGCGAGGCCAGGTATTTCCTTCGGTCAACAGTCGAGGTGACGGAGTGGGAGGATGCGTAGTTTCGACGCCGCGAACGCAGCGGAGCCAGGTGTGACCTCCCCAACCGCGTCGCCCGCAAGCAGGCTCGACCTTCGCGACGTCGACCGCATGCGCGCGCACCTCGCCCGCAGGCTCGAGGTGCTGGAGCAGACAGACCAGCATCACCGCGGCGGGCAGCTCGACTTCACCGAGCGGAGGATGGACGAGCAGAAGCCGAGTGGCACGCGCTCGTACATCCTCGCCCACCAGCTCATCGGCACCGCAGTCGAGAACTACAACGCCGTCTTCTCCTTGATCGAAGGCGCCGGGGGGGGTCACGCCGGACGCACCCCTCAATCTCGTCAGGCCGGCCTTCGAGTGCGCGTTTCAGGCTCTCTGGATACTCGACGCGCATGACCCTCGCGAGCGCCGTCTTCGCGCCCTCAGGATCGCCTACGAGGACAGCAGACAGCGCGACGCCTGGACCAGAACGGCCATGGCTCTGCCCTTCCTTACTTCGGAGATGAGGGCCGAACTCAAGCGGAAGTTCGGGAAGGCCCAACTGGCCTACCAGAGGGACGCTGCAGCACTCGGCGTCGGCTGGTCGGAGGTCAAGACCAAGCTCGTCACCGCAGACGAAATCCTGAAGCTGACCTTCGTCCGCGTCGACTGTGACAAGGTGCTCGGACCACTCATGGTGCTGTCCTGGCGTCAGCTCTCCGGCTACCAGCACGGTCACATCTCAGCGATCATCGGCGGTTCAATGAAGACGGCCCAGGCGGACATCCCTGGGGGTGCACAAGCACAGCTCACTATCGATGACAGCAGCTTCGGCAGTGCCCTGCAGAGCGCGGCCCTGATGCAGGTTTGGGCGGTCGAGACCTTCATCCGAAGGTGCCGGCAGCCGAGCAGCGCCATCTAGTTAATCCAAGGCGGCCTCGGCAATGAGTTCGAGGTCGGAGTCTTCGCCGTGCGGCGTAGACCGCGGTGAGGCCCGGCTCGAGAGACCCTGCGCCCGCGAACCACCAGCAGCTGGGTGTCCGCTCACAACGCCTTGGTAAACGATCTCCGTAGGACGGTCGGCGTACGGGCTCCCTGCGACGTATCTTCGGCCACCCTCTGGTCGACCGAGGTCTTGTGGGTCGGCAACCACCCGTCCCGAGGCGAGCGAGTGACGCCCTCTTTGAGAAAGAGCTCGGGAAACCCGCCTCAGCGCCGGTAGGCGTCGCGCCGATGGTCGACGTCAAGGACGTGCACGACCTGCTCGTCGTCGTCGATCCGGTAGCGGACGCGGTACTCCCCCCGCCGGGCCCGCCACTGCCCGGCGATCGGCGGCCGTAAAGGCGCGCCGACTCGTCGAGGATTGCTGGCCAGCGGACCGAACAGGAACTCGACGCACGCCGCCGCCACCGCCTCGGGAAGCGTCTCTGCGAGTTGCCGTGCTGCGGTGCGCGTGACGAGGACGCGATGCGACACTCAGCGACCGTCACGGCGTAGCAGCGCACGCACCGCCGCTTCGTCGAGCACGTCGCCCGCCTCGATCTCCGCCTCCGAGCGCCGGACACGACGCATGGCCTCGGGATCGCTCAGCAGCTCCAGGGTCGCCTCCATCGCCTCGAGGTCCTCAGCCGCCAGCAGCACCACGTAGTCGCGGCCGTTGCGGGTGACCTGCACCCGCTCGTGCGTGGTCGCGACCTCCTCGGCGATCTCCGACAACCGTGCCTTCACCTCGGACAGCGGCAACGTACTCATAGACCAGGATTCTAGTCCGCTCGTAGCCCTAGGCGGAACTCCGCCTCGGTTGAAAGCCCGGGCCCGCGCACGCAGGGAGCGCGTCACCCTCGCCGCTCCCCCACCCGCCTCGACGGGGTCGAGCGAATGCAGCTGGCGCCGCGGTCGCAGCAGCCCTCGCGGCCGGCGCGTTCGATTTGAGGGTCTGGTTCTGACCGCCCGTCTGACCGCGTGCGGTCAGCGAAAACGCTCGGAGCCACCCGTTGCCCGTCGTTGCCGGATGTCTCTGAACTGGCGTCTGACCAGGCCAAACGCTAATCTGGAGCGGCAGACGTCGACACCCGGGAACACCGCCCAGGCGGTCTGGGGGTCAAGGGGTCGCAGGTTCACATCCTGTCAGCCCGACCGACAGATCGCCTGGTCAGAGCGGGTTCGGCGGGTTCGGAGAAGGTTCCGGACCCGCCGCACGGCCGCTTCGACAGCCGGTCTGACAGCCGGCCGTCACGGCCGGGGTGGGCGCTGCACCCCGCCCTCAGGCCGTTGGTGGCAAGAGCGGAGCGACGCGCGACCCGGGGCCTGCGTACACACTGGCCGGTTACGGGTCACGGGCACCGGGTAGCAGTGGCTGCGGCAGCAGCGGCCAGGCCCGCGAGACTTGAGCTCCGACTCCGTGAGGGGGCAGCGCCATCTGCGGCACCGGCTGTTCGACACCCCTCACCCCGTCGAACCCACCCATGAGGAGAACCAGATGAGCGACCAGTACACCTTCGCCGACCCGACGAAGCTCTACAGCGGGATCGAGACCAAGGAGGAGTACCAGGAGGGCTCGGGGCTCGACGCCGAGCTCGAGAACCGCGCGGACCTCGGCGAGAAGACCTATCGCGGCACCGGGCGGCTCGAGGGGCGCAAGGCTCTGGTGACCGGCGGCGACTCCGGCATCGGCGCGGCCACGGCGATCGCCTTCGCCCGCGAGGGCGCCGACGTCGCCCTGTCCTACCTGCCGGAAGAAGAGGAGGACGCACGGCGCATCGTCGACCTCATCACCGGGGCCGGGCGGAAGGCGGTCGCCCTGCCCGGCGACCTCACCGACCCGGCCTACTGCAGAGACCTGGTGGCGCAGGCGGTGGAGCAGCTCGGCGGGCTCGACATCCTGGTGAACAACGCCGGCAAGCAGCAGAACCAGGACTCGCTGACCGACATCTCCGACGAGCAGTTCGACGAGACCTACCGGACCAACGTCTACGCGATGTTCCACGTCACGAAGGCCGCCCTGCCGCACCTCGCGCCCGGGTCCTCGATCATCAACACGTCCTCGATCCAGGCCTACCAGCCCTCCGAGAACCTCGTCGACTACGCCTCGACCAAGGCCGCCATCAACAACTTCTCCAAGGGGCTGGCCCAACAGCTCGCCCCCAAGGGGATCCGCGTGAACGTCGTCGCGCCGGGCCCGATCTGGACCCCGCTGCAGACCGCCGGCGGGCAGCCCACGGAGGACCTGCCCGAGTTCGGCCAGAGCACCCCGCTCGGCCGTCCCGGTCAGCCCGCCGAGCTCGCCCCGGCCTACGTGTTTCTGGCGTCCTCGGAGTCGAGCTATGTGAGCGGCTCCACCCTGCACGTCAACGGCGGGATGCCGACCCCCTGACCCCACCGGCTCCCGGAGTTCTGCGGACACGCGTGCGGCGGGCGTCGTGCGCCCGCCGCCCGTCGTGCACGGGTCAGCCCTCTCCGCCGCAGCTCACGCGGTCACGTCGAGCGTGGGCATCGTGGCCCAGAACGCGCACTTGTGCTCGGCCACGTAGGTGGCGTCGCTGATCAGGGTGCTCTGGCCGCCGGCCCGCAGCGACATGACCCTGCCGTGGTGGTGGCCCTTGGCGCGGTAGCGGACCCAGGTCGGCTGGTCGGGAACGCTCGGCTTGCCGTCCCGGGTGAACGAGCCCCAGGAGAGCGTCATCTCGCGCGAGAGACGCTGCTCGGAGGCGTCGAACAGCGGCGCGATCGGCGTGCCGTTGTTGAAGCTCGGCCAGATGTAGGCGAGCTCGGCCGCGTGACCGGCACCCCATACGTAGCCGGGGACGGGGGTCAGGCCCGGGCCCCGCTGGTGGTCGAACTCGTACGCGTACGTCTTCGTGTACTTGGCGAAGGTGCGGGTCAGCGTCCGGTTGGTGCAGCCGCCGATGCCCGCGATGAGCCCGGAGTCGGTCTCGATGCCGCCGACCAGGTACGCGGCCGTGAACGTGTTGGAGGTGGACGGCCACCGGTAGTGGCGCAGGACGTCGTCGGCCCGGCTGCCGAACGTCGAGCGGACGAAGTCCTCGTAGTCCGAGCGGCTCGCGCCGATGAAGTCCTGGGCGAAGGTGCGACCCTCGTCCCGGTTGGCCCCGACGAGGATCGGCACGTGCCGGAAGTCGCCCTTGGCGACGGCCTTGGCGGGAGCCACCGGGAACGCCGGCGTCCCCGACACGAAGCGCGGGGAGAAGTCGGTGCTGGCGTCCAGGACCGTCGCGACCGACGCCGAGCGCAGGCACGCGACCGCCGCGGCCGGGTCGGGCTTCGCGCAGCCGGCCGTGGTGACGTACGCGGCGCCGCGCTCCCCCGCGCGAGCCGGAGTCTGGCTCGGGCAGGATCCGCTCTGGATCATCGCGCGCCGGAACAGCCCCTTCGACCCCCGCGAGACCAGGTGGCCGCAGACCGACCAGCCGCCCGCGGACTCGCCGTCGATGGTCACCTCGGACGCGCGGCCGCCGAAGGCCGCGATGTTGCGCTGCACCCAACGCAGGGCGGCTTCCTGGTCGAGGAAGCCGTAGTTGCCGGCGTTCGCGTCCTCCGCGGCCAGACCGGGGGTGCGCAGGAACCCGAACACCCCGAGGCGGTAGTTGAGGCTGACGCCGATGACGCCGGTCCGACCGACCAGCGGGGACTCGTCGTTCTGGGCGCCGCTGCCGTTGACCAGGCCGCCGCCGTGGATGAACACGTGCACCGGGAGCCGGTCCTTCGACGTGGTGCCGACCGGGCGCCAGACGTTGACGACCAGGCAGTCCTCGGTCTCGCTGCGCGGGCCGTTCGTGCTCGGCAGCACCGGGCAGGCGTTGCCGAAGGTGCTGGCCTCGCGCACCCCGTCCCAGGAGGCCGGGGCCTCGGGCGCCTTCCAGCGACGAGCACCGGTGGGAGCGGCGGCGTACGGGATCCCGAGGAAGCGCTCGACGCCGTCCGTCGCAGCGCCCCGGACCGCGCCGTGGTCGGTGGTGACGATCGGGGCGGTGCTCGCGGCGGCCGGCGCGGTCGGCAGGGCCGTCGCCGCCAGCACCAGCGGGAGCGCTGCCGCGGCGAGCCACGTTCGTGGGTTCGGGGGTCGGCGAGTCATGGTCAGTCCTCCACGGTGAGGTACGACGACGTCGCGCGCTGTTCGCGTGAAGCCCAAGAGGAACGTAAGACGGATCGTGCCGCCAGGACAAGGGCTGCTGCGGAGCAAGCTCCGAGGCGAACGACTCGTTGCTACCCCCGCACCCGACGCCGGCGCTGCAGCGTGGCCGGCACCTGCCTCGACCTGCCGCATGCCGAGCGGGGGCGCGGCCTAGCGTGCGCGGGGTGGGTGACGAGGCTTCCGACGGGATGCGTGTCGGCCTGTGCGGCTGGACCGTCTCCCAGACGGCGTACGTGCAGCGCTACCGGGTCGTGGAGGTGCAGCAGACCTTCGACGAGCTGCCCCCCGACGCGCTGCTGGCCCGCTGGCGGCGACAGGGTGCCGGCCGGGTTCGAGTTCACGCTCAAGGCCTGGCAGGTCGTGACGCACAGCTCCTCGAGTCCGACCTACCGCCGGATGACGGTGCCGCTCGCGCAGGAGGACCGCGGCGAGGTCGGCGCCTTCCGGTCCACGCCGCCGGTGCTGCGCGGCTGGACACGCACGCTGGAGTGCGCGCAGGTCCTGCGGGCGACCGCCGTGCTGCTGCAGTGCCCGGCGAGCTTCCGGCCGACCGGCGAGAACGTCGAGCGGATGACCGCGTTCCTGTCCGCCGCCCCACGACAGGGGCTGCGCGTGCTGTGGGAGCCCCGCGGCTCACGGCCGGTCTCGCTGCTCGTGGAGCTGTGCCGCGACCTCGACCTCGTCCACGTCGTCGACCCGATGCAGACCGAGACGGTCACGCCCGAGCAGACGTACTACCGGCTGCACGGCACGAGCGGGATGCGCCACGTCCACACCGACGCCGAGCTCGAACGGCTGCGCGACCAGGTACGCGGCAGGCCCGACCCGTACGTGATGTTCAACAACCTGCTCCGGGCCCGCGACGCCGAGCGGTTCCTGGAGCTGGTGCGCGGCAGGGCCTGAGGCATCTTCTGCGTGGTCATGACGATCGTCTTCGACGGGTACGCGGTCCCGATCGATCCCGCTGACCCGGATCAGGTCGGGGGCCACCCCCTCGCCGCGGTGGTCGGGCACGTTGCGAAGAGCTCTGCTGCCCGCAGCGCGTGACTGGTTCCACCGCTCCGCCACGTCTTCTCCCGTCAGACCGGGTCGCCGCCGAGCACACACTCCGGGTCGAAGCGTGCCCGGAGGTCGCGGAGCCGGCGGCCCGTGCCACCCGGGAACGCGCGGTCGTGCGCCCGTGGGCCGGGCTCGCTCTCGAAGTTCGTGTAGGCGCCGTCGGCGAGGTCGGCCGCCTCTGACCACGCTGCGTCGAGGTGCCGGCGTCCCGACGGCGGGAACGTGGTCACGGTCGCCAGGACCTCCTGGTGACGGTGGGCGTAGGCCGTCGCGTCGGGGGCGACGTCGTTCACGGCGCCTCCGAGCGACCGCAGCTGCAGCAGCGGCTGGGCGGGGTGCGCGACCACGTCCATCAGCGACCGGCTCGCCCGCGCGTCCAGCCGACCGAACAGCCCGTTGGTGGTGTGCGACGGCTGCTGCCCGAGGTTCACGTGGAGGTGCGCGGCGGGCACGAGCGCCGGGTAGGGCACCATCGACAGCTGCTGCGCGAGGACTTGCCCCACGTCCTGGAACGCCTGGCCGAGCCCCAGCAGCTCCGCCTCGTCCGCGTCGGCCACCACGGCCGTCACCTGCGCCGCGAAGGACCGGCCGTGCGGCGCCAGGAACATCGCGGTCGACCACGACCTCGGCGCTGCAGCCATGACCTCGGACCAGCGGCTCAGCATCGCGCCGCCCCGGTCCGCCTCGACGACGACCTGGGCGACGCCCACGTGCCCCAGCTCCACCGCCTCGATCTCGAACGCCAGCGCGACGGCCATGCCCTGGCCGCCCCCGCGCATCGCCCAGTAGAGGTCCGGCTCGTGATCGGCGTCCGCGCGGACGAGCGAGCCGTCGGCGAGGACGACGTCGACCGCGCGCACGTGGTCGACGGTGAGGCCGTAGCTGCGGACCAGCCACCCGACCCCGCCGCCGGTGGCCAACCCGCCGACGCCCACGTTCCCGTGGTCGCCCGCGCTGATCGCCAGTCCGACGGGTGCCAGTGCGCCGGCGACCTCGGCCCAGCGGGCTCCAGCGCCCACCCGGACCAGGCGGGAGGCCCGGTCGAGGACCGTCACCTCGTTCAGCCGGGAGAGGTCGATGACCACCCCGCCGTCGTTCGACGACCGGCCCGAGAGCCCGTGACCTCCGCTGCGCACGGAGATCGCCAGACCCGTCGACCGCGCGTGCTCCAGCGCCGTCGCCACCTCACGCGCGTCGTGCGGAAGCAGGACCAGGGCCGGTGAGTGGCGGGTGGTGTAGGTCGACCGCAGGGCGGCGTACCGCGGGTCGCCGGGCAGGACCAGCCGGTCCCGAGCCAGGTCCGGAAGGACGAGGTCAGTCATGGAGGCCCCGTTCCCGCGCGACGGCCTGCTTGACGGCGGGCACCACCTCGGCGGCGAACTGCGCGACCTGGCGGGCGTGGTCGAGCACCGGCCAGAAGACGAAGGTGTCGAACCCGAGCTCGAGCGCCCAGGAGGTGAGCGTGTCGATCCACCTGTCGGTTCCTCCGACGACCCCGGGCGCACCCGGGACCGCGCCGAGGGCACCGATCACGTTGTAGGTCCGACTGATCTCGGCGGGCTCGCGACCCTCCGTGCGCGCCGCCTCGTCGATGGCCTCCTGGCGCCACGCCACCTCAAGGGGAGGCACGTAGACGTTGAGCGGCGAGACCCAGCCGTCGGCGGAGCGACCGGTGACCGCGAGCATCTTCGGCTGCTGGCTGCCGAGCAGCACCGGGACCGGGGTCGGCGTCGCCGGTCCCGCCTGGTAGCCGTCGACGTGGTGGTGCTCGGACTCCACCCGTACGCGTCCTCCACGCAGGGCCGCCCGGAGGATCTGGACGCTCTCGTCGGCGTACCCGACCATCTGCCGGCCACGCCGCGGCGTGCCGCCCATGTGGGCGATCGCGTCGGGGAACGCGCCGCCGCCGACGCCGAGCCGGACCCGGCCGCCGGTGGCGACGGCGAGCGAAGCGGCGGCCTTCGCCAGCATCGTCGGAGGCCGCAGCTGGAGGTCGGCCACGTCGGACATGACCGAGACGCGCCGCGTCCGGGCGGCGAGGAGCGTCATCAACGTCCACAGGTCGAGGTGCGTCGACTGGTAGGGGTGGTCCTGGACGGCGACGAGGTCCAGGCCTGCGGTGTCGGCGAGGTCGGCGAGCTGAAAGGCCGTCTCGAGCGCGTCGGCGCTCGGCTCCACGCTGACGCCGAAGCTCAACGGATGGCGGTAGTCCATACGTCCATCGTCCGGACGACGGCCGGCCTGGCTAAACGGACGTTAGCCGCTTATTATTTGTAAGTGACCGTTCGAGCCGATGCTCCAAGCACCACTCCGCCGACCCCGATCGACGACGAGGCCTGCCGGGCGTTCCAGGACGTCGTCGAGCTGATCGGTCGCCGGTGGAACGGCGCGATCCTGCTCGCGCTCGCTCGAGGGCACTCCCGCTTCGGCGACATCAGGGCTCAGGTCGACGGCCTGTCGGACAGGTTGCTGTCGCAACGGCTGAAGCAGCTCGACGACGCCGGGCTCGTCCGACGGACGGTGGTCCCGACGACGCCGGTGCAGGTCCTGTACGAGCTGACCGACCGTGGGCTCCGGCTCATCACCGCGCTCCAACCGCTGGTCCGTTACGGGGTCACCGAGCGAGCCGCCACGAGGGGCTGACCCGCTCCGCGCTGATCGGCGCGGGGTGCTGACCCACGACACGTCGGTGGTCCGGGTGCTCGCGCGCGCTACGTCCCGCTCCGAGCGGGCGACCTGCCCCTGCCTGCGCACCCGCTCCGGGTGGGAGGACGTCTCGTGACCCTCGGGGCGGTGACCGGTGGGAGGCCACCCGGCCCACCGTCGGCAGGACCGTCATCTGACGTACGCGGGCAGGCGCCTCCGCTTCCTAGGTTCGCTCCATCGGCGCAGCGGGCGGCCTACCGGTCGTCCTGGTCGCCGCGGATCGGGAGGAACCACGATGACCATCGACACGTCGGGAACGAAGACCCACGCGAGCTCGGGCCCGCCGGGAGGCGGCCGCTACGACTACGTCGTCGTCGGTGCGGGATCGGCCGGTTGCGTGGTCGCCGCCCGCCTGTCCGAGGACCCGTCGGTCCGGGTGCTGCTGCTCGAGTCGGGCCCGGCCGACACCAAGCCCGAGATCGCCGTGCCGCCCGCCTGGCCGGCGCTGTGGGGCACGGAGGTCGACTACGACTACGCCACGGTCCCCCAGGCCGGCACCGGCGGCCTCTCCCACCGCTGGCCCCGGGGTCGCACCCTCGGTGGGAGCAGCAGCATCAACGCGATGGTGTACCTGCGCGGGCACCGCAACGACTTCGACGGCTGGGCCAAGGCCGGGTGCGTGGGCTGGGACCACGAGTCGGTGCTGCCCTACTTCCGGCGCATGGAGACGGTCGCGGGGCGCGACCCGCACTACCGCGGCACGGACGGGCCGATGCTGCCCGCACCGTCGACGGACCCCAACCCGCTCTCCCAGGTCTTCCTCGACGGCGCGGCGGCAGCCGGCTTCCCGGCCACCGACGACTTCAACGGGGCGCAGGCCGAGGGGGCCGGCTGGCACGACCTGTCGATCACGGGTGGGGCACGCCAGAGCACGGCGGCCGCCTACCTCCACCCGGTGCTCGGCTCCCGGCCCAACCTGACCGTCGCCACCGGCGCGCGGGTCCGCCGGCTCCTCCTGGAGGGGAACCGCTGCATCGGCGTCGAGCTCCAGAGCGCCAGCGGGCTGACCGCCGCGTACGCGGACGCCGAGGTGGTGGTCAGCGCGGGCGCGGTGGACTCACCGCGGCTGCTGCTCCTGTCCGGCATCGGCCCGGCCGCCGAGCTCGAGGCGGTCGGCGTCGAGGTCGTGCACGACCTGCCCGGGGTGGGTCGCAACCTGCACGACCACCCGCTGTGCGGGGTCGTCTACGAGGCGTCCCAGCCGATCCCGCCGGGGCGCACCAACCACGCCGAGACGTCGATGGTGTGGCGCAGCGAGGAGTCGCTCCCCGGCCCGGACATGCAGCTGATGTTCATCCACGTGCCGTTCCACCCGCCGCACCTGGCCGCGCCGGCGAACAGCTTCACCCTGGCGGTCGCGACGGTGCCCGACGCGCGCGGCTCCATCCGCCTCGCGGGGCCGGACCCCGCGACCCCGCCGCTGATCGACCCGAACTACCTCGGCGCGGAGTCGGACGTGCGCCGGCTCGTGCACGGGGTGCACGTGGGCCGCGAGATCGCGGCCACCGCACCGTTCGCGCCCTGGCGCGCCCGCGAGGTGCTGCCCGGACCCGACGTGACCGACGAGGCGGGTCTCCGCGCGTTCGTCGCCCGCGGCACCGGCACGTACTACCACCCGGTGGGCACCTGCGCGATGGGCGTCGGCCCGGACGCGGTCGTCGACCCGGACCTGCGGGTGCACGGGCTGGCCGGTCTGCGCGTGGCCGACGCGTCGATCATGCCGCGGCTCGTGCCCGTCAACACGAACGCCGCGACGATCATGATCGGCGAGAAGGCCGCCGACCTGATCCGCGGGCGGGTGGCGGGATGACGACGAAGACAGCGGGGGCCGCCGCGCCGGACGTCGCGGAGGCGACGGGCGTGCGGCTCGGGGAGCTGGCCGCGGATCTCACGGGGAGCGACGACGGCAGGTCCCCGGTCGTCCTCCTGCACGGGCTGACCTTCGACCGCGGCATGTGGGCCCCGATGGTCGACGCGCTGGCGGGCCGTCGGGCGGTGGCGTTCGACCTGCCGGGGCACGGCGACTCGCCCCCGCGCGACGCGTACGACCCGGCCGGCGTCGCCGACGTCCTGCACGACGCGGTCGCGGCGGCCGGGCTGGAGGCGCCGGTGCTGGTGGGTCACTCGATCGGCGCCGTCCTGGCCACCGCGTACGCCGCGCGCCACCCCGCGCGGGCGGTGCTGAACATCGACCAGCCGCTGCTCGCCGGTCCCTTCGCCGACCTGCTGCGCTCGGTGGAACCCCAGCTGCGCGGTCCGGGCTACCTGGGCGTCTGGACGCAGCTCCGCGACGGGATGGGGATCGAGGAGCTCGACCCGCCGCTGCGGGAGCTGCTGCGCTCGACGCCTCGGCAGGACCTGCTGCTCGGGTACTGGCGTGAGGTCCTGGAGACGTCGCCGGAGGAGCTCCGCCGACGGCGCACGGACGAGCTCGGCGTGCTGCGGGAGCACGGGACCGGCTACCACCACGTCAGCCGCGCGCCCTTGCCACCGCCCTACCTCGAGTGGTTCCGGACGGCGCTGCCGTCGGCCACCACGTCGGTCCTGCCGGGGAGCGGGCACTTCCCGCACCTGGGACGACCGGCGACGCTGGTGGACGTCCTCACCGGCTGGGGGTGATCCTTCCCGTCGGCCTCGTCGCGGTCGCGCGCTCGCGCCTCGACCGACCCACGGACGCCCCTCTAGTCTTACCGGCATCGAGGGCGATCGCGATCCGCGCGGCGGCCGGACGGTGGCCCGTGGAGAGGCGCGCGGATGACGACAGCCGGCGTGGTGGGCCGCGACGCCGAGCTCGCCGTGCTCGACCGGCTGGTCGGCGACGTCCGAGACCGTGGGGCCGCCGTCCTCGTCCGGGGCGAACCCGGGATCGGCAAGTCCGCCCTCCTGCGCCTCGCCCGCGAGGCCGCGGCCGAGCGCGGGCTGCGGGTGCTGGGCGCGACCGGCGTCGAGTCCGAGACGACGCTCCCGTTCGCCGGCCTCCACCAGCTGCTCCGGCCTCTGCTGGGCCGCCTCCCGGCCCTGCCGTCCCCGCAGCGGCGCGCACTCGCCGCCGCGTTCGGCATGAGTGACGACGCCGCCCCGGAGCTCTTCCTCATCGGCCTCGCGGCGCTGAACCTCCTCAGCGACAGCGCCGCCGACCAACCACTCGTGCTGGTGGTCGACGACGCGCACTGGCTCGACCGGCCCAGCGCCGACGTCCTCGGCTTCGTGGCCCGGCGGCTGGAGTCGGAGCCGGTGGTCCTGCTGGCGGCCCAGCGCGACGGCTTCCCGCCCGTCCTGGCCGGTCCGGAGCTGGAGGAGCTGCACCTGGAACGCCTGGACGACGGGTCGGCGGAGGAGCTGCTCGAGCGGCGGGCGCCGCAGCTCGACCCGGGCGCCCGGGGACGCCTGCTGGAGCTGGCTGCGGGCAACCCCCTCGCGCTGACCGAGCTGCCCCTGCGGTGCGTGCGGGACGACGACGCACCCTCGACACTGACCGCGCGCCTGGAGGACGCCTTCGCAGCACGGCTCCCCGGGCTCCCCGCCGTGACCCGCGACCTGCTGCTCGTCGCCGCGCTGGAGGACGAGGGCGCTCTGGGTGAGTCCCTGGCCGCCGTCAGCGCCCTCGGCGGCGATCCCGTCACGGCGGAGGCCCTGGTCCCGGCCGTCGAGGTCGGGCTGGTCGCCACCGACGGTGAACGGCTGGACTTCCGCCACCCGCTCGTCCGCCACGCCGTCACCCAGCGGTCCACCCTGCCTGAACGGCGGCGCGCCCACCTCGCGCTCGCGCGGACGTTGCCCGAGCTCGACCGGCAGGTCTGGCACCGGGCCTCCGCTGCCGATGCGCCGGACGAGGCGCTGGCCGCGGAGCTGGAGGAGGCCGGGACACGGGCACGGCGTCGCGGAGGCGTGGCCGCGGCCCAGGGGGCGTTCGAGCGGGCCGCCCGGCTGAGCGGGGACCCGGCGCAGCGGATCCGGCGCTACCTCCGGGCAGCCGAGCTCGCCTTCGAGTGGGGGCGACCCGACGTCGTCGACCGCCTCCTGCAGGAGACCGCCGCCCTCGACGTCCCTGCTCGGGACCGGATCCGCCTGACGGTGATCCGGGAGAGGTCCGAGGAGGGCATCCAGGGGGCGGGCACCCGGCGGCTCACGGAGGTCGCCGCCGCGGCGGCCGCCGACGGCCGGACCGACCAGGCGCTGCTCTTCCTCCATGCTGCGTCGCTGCGGTGCATGTGGGCCGACGCCAGTGCGGCGACGCGCGCTCGCGTCCTCGAGGTCGTCGAGCAGGCCCTCGACCCGCACGACGTGCTCGCGCTCGAGGTGATGAGCAACGTGGCGCCCCTCGACCGCGGCGCGGAGCTGCTGGAGCGGCTGCGCGCTCTCTCCTCCAGTCCGCTCGACCCGTCGCAGGCGCGCGCCGCCGGCTTCGCGACGAGCAACGTGGGCGACCTGCCGCTGTCCGTGGAGCTGTTGGCACCGCTGGTCCCGAGGCTGCGCGCCGACGGTCGGCTCGGGCTGCTGGGCCGTGTCCTGACGGTGCAGGCGTGGAACGCCCTCAACGTCGGGCGGTTCGACCTGGCCGTCTCGGCTGCCGACGAGGCCGCCCGGCTCGCCGCCGACTCCGCGCAGCCGTTGGTGCGGGCCGTCGCCCTGGGGGTCCAGTCAGCGGTGGCGGCGCTCCGCGGCGGGGAGGGCGTCGAGGAGGGCCTCGCCGAAGCGGCCTCGCTCGGGCTGCAGGTCGGGTCGAACGGCGTCCTGGCGGTGGTGCAGCTCGCGCGGGGCATCGTCGCGCTCGACCAGGGCCGGCACGAGGAGGCCTGGGACGAGCTGGTCCGGCTCTTCGACCCCACCGACCCCGCGCACCATCCTGTCGTGCGCAGCTTCAGCATCGGCGATCTCGCCGAGGCCGCCACCCGCAGCGGGCACGGGGCGGAGGTCGAGCCCCTCGTGGCCGGCCTCGAGGCGATCGCCCTGCGGACCCCGTCACCGGCGCTGCACGTCGGGCTGCGACACGCCCGGGCCCTGCTGGCGCCCGAGGACGAGGCCGAGGAGCTGTTCGCGGCTGCCCTGGCGGCCGACCTGGGCCCCTGGCCCTTCGCCCGTGCCCGGCTGCAGCTCGCCCACGGAGCCTGGCTTCGCCGTCAGCGCCGGGCAGCGGAGTCCCGCGCGCCGCTGCGGTCCGCGCGCGACACGTTCGACGCCCTCGGAGCCGTGGGCTGGGGCGACCGCGCGCGGCAGGAGCTGCGCGCGTCCGGGGAGCAGAGCAGACCGCGTACGCCCGAGGCGCGGGAGCAGCTGAGCCCGCAGGAGCTGCTCATCGCTCAGCTGGCCGCCGAGGGCCTGACCAACCGCGAGATCGGGGCGCGGCTCTACCTCTCGCACCGGACGGTCGGCACGCACCTGCACCGGATCTTCCCCAAGCTGGGGATCACGTCCCGCGTCGCCCTGCGGGCCGCGATCGGCGCGTGAACGTCCGGCCGACCGTCGACGTGACCGTCATCTGACGTACGCGAGCAGGGAGCCCCTGTTCCTAGGTTCGATCCATCAGCGCGGAGCACGGTCGGACCCGGTCGTCGCGGTCGCTGCGGGTCGAGAGGAACGACCATGACCATCGACAACCCCACGTCGGCGACGCCCCAGGAGAAGCCGACCGTGGTGCTCGTGCACGGCGCCTTCGCCGAGTCCGCGAGCTGGAACGGGGTGATCGAGCGGCTCAGGGACGAGGGGTACCCGGTGATCGCCACGGCCAACCCGCTCCGGGGCCTGAGCGACGACGCCCTCCAGCTGCGCAGCGTGCTGGACCACGTCGACGGTCCTACGGTCGTGGTCGGCCACTCGTACGGGGGTTCGGTCGCGAGCGTGGCGGCCGACGGGCACCCGGGCGTGCGGGCGCTCGTCTACGTCGGCAGCTTCCTGCTGGAGGAGGGCGAGAGCACGGGTGAGCTGGCGGGAAGGTTCCCCGGCAACGAGCTGGGCGCCGCACTGGAACCGGTGACCCTCCCCGACGGGCGTGGCGGCACCGTGACCGACCTGTACATCCAGCGCGACAAGTTCCGAGCCGTGTTCGCCGCGGACGTCGCCCCCGACGTCGCCGAGCTGATGGTCGCGACCCAGCGGCCGATCACGAGCGACGCGCTCGAGGAGAAGGCGACCGCAGCGGCCTGGCGGACGATCCCGTCCTGGACGCTGGTCACCCGGCAGGACCTCGCGGTCCCTGCCGAGGCGCAGGTCTTCATGGCCCGGCGCGCAGGGTCGGCGGTCGTCGAGGTCGACGCCTCGCACGCGGTCGCCGTGTCGCGACCCGGCGTGGTCGCCGACCTGATCGTCGAGGCCGCGCGCGCGACGGCCGGCTGACCTGCGGCTCGTCCTTTCCGGCCCGCTCCGTCCGGCGGACGGAGCGGGCCCGGGGCTGTCGGTGGACCGCTCCCGATCGGCCGCCAAGGTCGTCCGAGACGATCGGCGTGCCGCGAGCTCGCGACGGCGAGGCCCGTGCAGCACCGTCCTGGTGCGCGATCGCGTTCGGGTGTCACGCTGCGACGGTGCTCATCGAACGGGTGGTGCTGCCGACACCTCGGCCGGACACGGTGGAAGCCTTCTACCGCAACGTCCTCACCGTCCCGACGGACGGCGGGCTCCGGCTGGGCACCACCGTGCTGGAGCTGCGGCCGACGAGGCCGTTCGCCGGGTCGCACCACCTGGCGTTGAGCCTGCCCAGCGACCGGCTTCCGGCCGCCAAACGCTGGCTGGCCGCGCGGACCGACCTGCTGCGCACCCCGGGCGGCGATGACGAAGTCCACTTCGACCCTCCCTTCGACGCCGACTCGGTCTACTTCCTCGACCCCGACGGCACCGTCCTCGAGCTCATCGCCCGTCGCGCCGACCCACCCGGCGACGACCCGGACGCTCCCTTCTCCATGGCCGAGGTCCTGCGGATCAGCGAGGTCGCCGTGGCGGTCGACTCCGTCCCCGACGCCGTGGAGCGCCTCGGCCAGGGGCTCGGGGTGACGCCCCTGCTCGAGGGCGAGGACTTCGCCGCCGTCGGCGACCATCGCGGTCTGCTGATCCTCGTCGACCCGGGACGAGCCTGGGTGCCGACGCTCGACCGGTATCCGACCACCGAGCCCCTCGAGGTCGTCGTGTCGGACGTCGCAGCGTCAGCCTCGCCGATCGCGTTCGACCAGGGCAGTCGGGTGCAGCCGCGGCACTGACCAGGCCTTACCGGGCCCTGCTCACGCAGTCTGAGCGCCCCGTCGACGCCTGGCCGGTCGCTGCGGGTCCCGTGCGCTGGAGCAGGATGACGGCATGAGTGCACCGAGCCGTCCGACGCGTCCCTTCCGAGTCGGCGTCCAGCTGCAGCCGCAGCACGCGACGTACGCCGAGATCCGTCGCGCGGTCGAGGCCGCCGAGGACGCCGGGGTCGACATCGTCTTCAACTGGGACCACTTCTACCCGCTCTCCGGCCCGGCGGACGGACCGAACTTCGAGTGCTGGTCGATGCTGGCGGCCTGGGCCGAGCAGACGAACCGGGTCGAGATCAGCGCCCTGGTCACCTGCAACAGCTACCGCAACCCCGACCTCCTCGCCGACATGGCCCGCACGGTCGACCACATCAGCGACGGCCGCCTCATCCTCGCGATCGGGGCCGGCTGGTTCGAGAAGGACTACGACGAGTACGGCTACCCGTTCGGCACCGCGGGCCGCCGGATCGACGCCCTCGGCGAGGCCCTCCCCCGCATCGTGTCCCGCTGGGAGCAGCTGGTGCCGGCGCCGACCCGGAAGATCCCGATCATGATCGGCGGCGGCGGGGAGAAGAAGACCCTGCCGCTGGTGGCGAGGTACGCCGACATCTGGCACGGCTTCGGCGAACCGGACGAGCTGGCCCGCAAGATCGACATCCTGCACGGCTACTGCGCCGAGCACGGGCGCGATCCCGGGGAGATCGAGCTGTCGACCGCGGTGCAGAAGTCTCCGGACGAGCTCGGCGAGAGCTTGACCGGGCTCGGCTACACCCTGGTCACCACCGACTGCGACGGGCGCAGCGGCTACGACCTCGGTCTGACCCGGGAGTGGGTCGCCTACCGGGACGAGATCAACGCCGGGTGAGACGACCGCGGCCGCTCGCTCCGCACGCAGTCGACTCATCGCGACGCGTTGGCCAGGCGGATGCCGCTGCGACCGCGCGCTGGCCCGGGTTGGGCCGGCGACGACCGCCGCCCCCGGACCGGTGTCCGGCTTCGCCACCTGCGCCCTCGTTCGGCTGACGGCGGCAGCGGCGCCGGTACGTCGGATGCCTCCCGACCACCCCGCTCGCCCGAGCGCGTGACCTCCGGCGCGGTGGCGGAGTGCCGGCGACGACCCTCCCCCCGGCGCCTAGCACGACCGTCGTCGACTCCTGGTGAACGTGCCGGTCCGTGCACGACGATGAGCGGATGGACCTGCCGGCCTCAGGCTCGATGCGGGCGACACGTTCGCGTCGCGCTCTCGCGGCTGCGGTGTCGGCGGTCGTCCTCGCCGGGTTGCTCGGCGTCGCCTACGACCTCGGCATCCGCGTGAACGTGCAGACCCGCTCGGTTCCCGTACCGACCGCAGCGCTCTCGCCGGAGGACGTCGTGCGCGCGTACGTCGAGGCCTACGACCACCGCGACTTCACCACCACGTCGGCGATCTACCCGAACGGGCAGGCTGCGTTCTCGCGCTTCCGGGCCATGGGCACGATCCGGCACCTCACAATCGTCGAGAGCCGGGTGGCGACCTCCGCCGACCTGGCGGGGACGTTCCCGGAGGCGGGCCACAGCTACTACCGCGTCCAGGTCAGCTTCGACTACACCGGCCTCACCGGGTCCGACCTCGCCGTCGACGACGGGCCGAGCGGGTCGACCTACTGGCTGGAGCGCAGCAGTGCCGACCGACCATGGACGATCGCCGACGAGGGCTTCAAGGTCGGACTGCTGCGATCATCGGTTCGACGAAGGGAGTCCGACATGCCACGTCAGCCCATCAGCACACCGCTCGCTCCGAGCTCGCCGATGTTCAGCCAGGGCGTCAGGTCCGGGCCGCACCTCTTCGTCTCCGGGACGACCGGCATCGATCCGAGGACCGGCGAGCCGGCCGGCACGACCATCCAGGCCCAGCTGCGGCAGGCGCTCGTCAACTGCCGCGCCGTCCTCGACGCCGGCGGGGCGAGCCTCGACGACGTCGTCGAGGTGGGCATCCTCCTGGCCGACCCGGAGGACTTCGCCGGCCTGAACGAGGAGTACGCCCACTGGTTCCCCACCGATCCGCCGACGCGCTACGTCGCCCGGCTCGGCCCGGTCGTCCCTGGCCTGCTGGTCTCGGTCAGGATGACCGCGATCACCACGTGACCCAGGGCCGTCGACCGTGGACCGGGTGCCCGGTCGTCGGCGTCGACCGGTGCGGGTCCTCGGCGCAGGCGACGCCCTAGTCCTCGCCGAGCTCGCTCGCGCGCTGCTCGAAGCTCTCGCCCGGGTCTGCGGAACCAGCCGAACCCCCGAGATGCTTCGAGCTCGTCGCCCGCTTCGACGCCGAGCTGTGCTGGGAGGTGCAGCCGGCGGGCTGCTTCTTCTTCGCGCCGACGCATCCGACGGACTCCAGCGTGAGCTGGTGGGAGTACGCGACCATCACGTCCGACGCGGCGAACGCGGCCGTGACGTCGGCACCCACCCGGGACACGAGGAGGATGTTCGCGCTCTTGAACGAGCCCTTCGTCTGGTTCGTCGCCCCGCTCGCCGCCCAGCGGACGTCACCGTTCTGCGCGATCGTCGCCTTGCGGTGGTTGTACGCGGTCGGCTTCCAGCTGGCGTCGAAGGTGGGGACGCCCGCGGCGACGAGGCGGCGGATCTGCTTCATCTGCGACGCGGACTTCAGCACGCCCTGGCTGAACAGCTTCCAGTCGACGACGGCGCGGGTCTGGCAACCCGCCTTGTGCAGGCGGACGACCTGGTCGGTCGGGGCGTCGATGGTCACCTGGTTCATGTCGTGCTCGACGCGGCAGCCGGGCGCCGGTTCCTTGATCGCCTTGAGCAGGTCGAGGGCTGCGTTCTTCTTCGTCGGAGCGACGTGGAAGGTGCGCTGTCCGTCGCAGGTCGAGAACGGCTTGGGGGTGGTCCGGGCCTTGTCCTTGCGGCCCAGGTCGATCCAGGCGGACAGGGCCGTGTACGCGCACGGGTCGGACAGCACGGTGAGCGAGCCGAAGTGGACGAGGTCGCCGTTGGTCGTGGCGTTGTTCTCCGAGTGGATGATCACGTCCTGCTGGTCACCGGTGGAGCTGAACAGCCACTCCTTCATGTGCATCGTGCCCTTGGCGCGGCGGTCGTAGCACGAGTAGCGACAGCTCTTGTACCAGCCGTTGCCGTACTTCTTCACCGCCGACCGGACGCGACGCAGCTGCTCGCTGTCCTTGATCACCTCGCCGTCCTCGTCGAGCCCGTGCCAGGTCAGGATGTGGAGGTCTGTCCCGCACTTCTCACGGGCGACGAGGGCGTCGGCGTACGCGTCGATCGACATGGAGTAGAACGTCGCGGTGATCCGCCCGGTGCACGGGGTGGCGTTGATCGCCCGCACGATGAGGGCGGCCTGCTCGCAGCCGTCGAGCGTCTTCACGTGGCAGGCGGTGCCCGCCTCGTCGGGGGTGAGGGGGAGGTAGCCGAGCGGAAGAGGACCCGGGTCGGTGATGATCGAGTCGACCGGCGAGACCGGCGTGGCCTGCGCAGGAACCGTTCCGGAGAGCAGGCCGGAGAGCACGGCGACCAGCAGGGCGAGGAGCACCAGGCGTGCCCGGGCCGATCCAGGCCCCGCCGGACCCGCCGCTCGACTCCGCCCGGCCGGCGCACCGGGTGAAGCCCCGTCGGTCGTGGAGCTGTCCAGCCGCGTCGTCGCCACGGGTGCATCCTCCGCCATCCGGGGGGCTCGGGCGACCACCAGCGCCACGAGGTCGCCACGCGCGCCGTTCGCCCGCGGCAGGGCGGCTACGACCGCGGGGTCAGGGGCCGCTGCCAGCGCAGCTCGTAGCGCCAGAACGGCAGACGGCGTACGCGCACGTCGGGCAGCACGCGACCGGCCTGCTCGCGGACCTGCCGGGTGGTGAGCACGGGGTCCTGCATCGGCATCTGCCGCACGGTCGCCTCGTGGGCGTACCGCCTCCGGCCGGTCAGCACCTGCTCGAGACGGAACGCCGTACCCAGCAGCCGGTCACCCGCGACGCTGACCGCCTCGACGGGGAGGTCTCGCGGCAGGTCGGTCCTCGGCAGGGCTACCGCGACGAGCAGGCCGCCCGGTCGCAGGGCTTCGGCCAGGCGTGGCAGCACCTGCGTGAGCTCGACGTGGTGGAAGGCGCTGATGCTGGTGATGGCGTCGTAGTGAGCAGAGGGCAGCCGGACGGTGGTCATGTCCTCGACCCGTGCGTCGACGTTCGCCGGGACCCGCTCGCGAGCGGCGGCGATCATGTGCGGCGCCCGGTCGATCGCGTCGACGTGCTGGGCACGAGCCGCGAGGCGGACCGCGAAGGACCCGGCGCCGCACCCGACGTCCAGCACGGTGCCCAGGTCAGCAGGCAGCGCCCGCAGGATCCGCGCCTGGTACCAGGCGTTGTGGTCCCAGTACAGGTCGATCGGCACCGGCCCAGCCTGCCAGTCGCGATCAGCCCAGCCCGCTTGGCCGACCAGACTCCCGGCTGGCGAGGGTCGCTCCTCAGCGTCGGTAGGCGTCGCGTCGATGGTCGACGTCGAGGACGTGCACGACCTGCTCGGCGTCGTCGATGCGGTAGCGGACGCGGTACTCCCCCCGCCGGGCCCGCCACTGACCCGCGAACGGCGGTCGCAAGGGTGCGCCCACCCGTCGAGGATGGTCCGCGAGCGGGCCGAACAGGAACTCGACGCACGCCGCCGCCACCGCCTCCGGGAGCGTCTCGGCGAGCTGGCGTGCTGCGGTGCGCGTGACGAGGACGCGGTGGCTCACTCAGCGCCCGTCGCGACGCACCAGCGCCCGCACCGCCGCCTCGTCCAGTACGTCGCCCGCCTCGACCTCCGCCTCCGAGCGGCTGACCCGCCGCATCGCCTCCGGGTCGCTCAACAGCTCGAGGGTCGCTTCCATGGCCTCGAGATCCTCAGCGGCCATTAGCACCACGTAGTCACGGCCGTTGCGCGTGACCTGCACCCGCTCGTGCGTCGTCGCGACCTCCTCGGCGATCTCCGACAACCGGGCCTTGACCTCCGACAACGGCAACGTGCTCATGGACCAGAATTGTAGTCCGCTCGGTCTTCGAAGGACGGCGCCAGCGGACGCGCTGCGACGCCGGGCCGGTGCGGCTGTACCTGTCGTCCTACCTGCGGGGCGCCCGTCGGGAGGCGCTCGTACGGGTCAGCGACGGGGATCTGCTGACGCCTGACGCCTGACGCCTGACGCCTGACGCCTGTCGCCTGACGCGCCCGTCGCCCACGGCCGTGGTCGACCGCGGTCTGAGGAGGGGCGCCCCCGACCGGGGCCCGCCCCTCGCGGGAGGGTCTGCTCGCGGCGACGGCTCGTCCGTGCGGGCGCACCGCTCAGGAGGGCGGAGTCGCTGAGCGACCGGATCGCTGCTCAGACGCGGCGTTCGTGCCGGACGGGCTTGAGCTCGGGCGGGGCGTCGGTGGCGGGCACGAAGTCGCAGGTGAACCAGCCCTCGTAGCCGAAGAGGAAGCCGAAGGTGGCGTTGGAGACCTCGAGGTGCACGCGGTAGACCTCGGCGTCGTCGTCCCACGACTCGCGCAGGACCGCGGTGCCGCTGAGGCGCAGGGGGAAGCGGAAGCCGACCGGGCCCTCGTAGAAGCGCTGGTCGTGCGTCGTCAGCAGCAGCGTCCCGTCGTCCTCGGCGCGCAGGCGCAGGTCGACGGCGAGGTGCTGGTGGGTGCCGAGGTAGTCGATCACCCGCCCGCCGTCGAGGATCATCGTCGCGTCGAAGCGGCTCGGCCGGCGGCCGACGCGGTACTCGCGGGCGAACGTGATCGTCTCGCGGCCGTACGGGTCGCGGTACGGGTAGTTGCGGATCGTGAACGGCACGTCGACGCCGACGTCCGGGATCAGGATGTTGCGGACCCGGCCGAGGTGGAGGAAGGGCAGGGTCCACCACGGTCCGCGCCGGATCGACGTCATGACGCCGGTGCCGACGCAGCCGTAGCCGGCGTCCAGCCCCATGCCGAAGCGGCGCTGGAGCATCGGGTGCAGGCGGTCGAAGTCGTCGCCCATCGCGGCGGCGAAGATCGAGGTCACGGGCTCGCCAGCCCGTCGAGCGTCGCCGGGGAGTCGTCCATGGCCCCTCCTCGGCGTGGCGTGCGCCGGCACCGCGAGGCGCGGGGCCGGTCCGGGCGCCAGACCTGCAGCGCCGTCCACCACGGCCAGTCCTCCGGCGGGGTCCCGGTCTCGGCCCAGATCCGGAGCCGGTCGAAGCTCCAGGCCGTCATCCGGCCCACCAGCCACCGCACGCCCAGACCGTCGAGCAACGCGCCCCAACCCGGCTCGTAGTCGTAACCGGTCAGGAACCGCACCCCGTCCGGCGTCGGCACGTAGCGCCAGTAGCCGCGCCCGTCGCCGAGCGGGGAGAGCCGGTCGCGAGTGGTGAAGCGCAGGGCCGAGGTCCGGGTCCCGTCCGGGCGGCGGCGCTCCCCCAGCGAGATCCCCGTGCCGCTGATGATGTGGAACGGCAGCCGGAGCTCGTAGCGGAAGCGCCATGCCCCGTCCGGTGTGGTCCCCGTCGGCGTGATCGCGCTGAAGCGAGCGTCCCAGCGCGGGTGCGACCGGGTGTCCTGGGTCAGCTCCCAGACCCGCTCGAGGTCCGCCTGGACCAGCGTCTCGACGTAGATCGGCCGACCACGTCGTACCCCACCTCCCGCCACCGCACCATCCTCACGTGCGCGCGCCTCCGACGTGCGCAGCGGCCCGCACTTGTCGGGCAGGACCGGACGAGCCGTTACCGTCGCCGAGCCGGGGCAGAATTTGGCATGATCGGAGGGGTGCCCGGTCCGGAGACGTTCGCCGAGCAGAGCCGCTACTCGGCGCCGGGACGGCACGCCGACCGGCTGGCCGCTCTGCCCTCCGACGTGGCGAGCCTGTGCGCCGCGTCCCGCAACGTCATCGCGCACTACCGCGCAGAGCTTCCTGATCTTGCTGAGGAACGTCGCCACGAGATCGACAGCCGGTGGCTCGAAGTGATCTTGACCGTTGATCAGCAGCGCCACCCGGCCGGTCTCGACATGCCCCGCCCGTCGGGTGACCGGGTGGCCGGTTGCTGCCGGGACCACTCCCTGTTCGTGGTCGGAGCCCTGCGGCAACGCGGCGTGCCGGCGCGGAACCGGGTCGGGTTCGCCCACTACTTCACCCCGGTCTGGGCGTCCGACCACGTCGTCGTCGAGCTCTGGCGCGAGGGCCGGTGGCAGCGGGCAGATCCGGAGCTGGGCCGGGACCCGCGGTTCGACGTCCACGACCTCCCCGTGGGTCGCGCTGCTCCGTTCGAGACCGCGGCCGAGGCGTGGCTCGCGTGGCGGGCCGGCGACCGTGACCTGTCCACCTACGGGGTGGAGGCGGACCGCGCCTTCTCGGGTCCGGGGTTCGTCTGGGTGTCCGTGGTCCACGAGGTCGCCCACCGCTACGGCGACGAGATGTTGCTCTGGGACGGCTGGGGGGTCACCGAGGAACCGCTCGACACCGGCCTCGTCGACGAGCTCGCGCAGCTGCTCGTCCGCGCCGACGCGGGCGACGACGGCGCCGAGGCGGAGCTGTGGGCGCGCTACCACGAGGACGACCGGCTCCACCCGGGAAGCCGGATCCTGACGCACTCCCCGTACGGTCTGCCGACCCGCACCACCGACCTCACGGCGGTGCCCGCGGCAGCGGAGGAGGACTGAGCCTCCTGCCGTGCTGAGCCTCCTTCGAGCGCAGACCGGCTGCTCGCCGTCGCTCGATCAGCTGAGCTGAGGGCGAAGCCCGTCGACCAGGACCGCGAGCAGGACGGGGCCCCGGGTGTCGAGCTCGTGGTCGTCGAGCCTGCTGAGCCAGCTGATCAGGATGATCACGTCGCGGGCCTCGACGTCAGGGCGGATGCTGCGGTCAGCCCGCCCGGCGGCGAGCACCAGTTCGATCGCGTCTCCGATCGGACCCAGGCTGTGGTCGGCCAGGTCGCGCCAGGTGCCGACCTCGAGCGCGGCGAAGACATCGCGCTTGAGCCGGGCGTACGCCGTCACCCGCTCGAACCAGGCCGACAGCGCCTCCAGCGGAGGCAGGCTCGCCAGGAGCTCCGGCGCAGCGGCGACGAGGTCGTCGACGTCACGTTCGTAGACCGCGGCCAGCAGCGCCTCGCGGGTCGGGAAGTGCCGGTAGAGCGTGCCCTGACCGACCCCGCTCGCCCTCGCCACCGCGTTCAGCCGCAGCTCGCCCGGCTCGCGCAGCAGGGCGCGGGCGGTCCTGAGGATCTTGTCGCGATTGCGCTGGGCGTCGAGCCGCAGCGGCCCGTCACCCTGACCGGACACGTGTCCGGTACGCTCGTCGGAAACGGACACGTGTCCAGACTAACCGAGGAGACCGATGAGCATCACGGGCAAGGTCGTCGCCATCACGGGCGCCAGCAGCGGGATCGGTGAGGCGACCGCTCGCGAGCTCGCCGCACGGGGAGCCGCTGTCGTCCTCGGCGCCCGCCGCACCGACCGGCTCGACCGGCTGGTCGACGAGATCGCCACCGCGGGCGGTCGGGCGCGGTCCCTGCGCGTCGACGTCACCGAACCGGGCGACCTCGAGGCCCTGGTCGCCGCCGCGGTCGACGGCTTCGGCCGGCTCGACGTGCTGGTCAACAACGCGGGGACCACCACGCTCGCGACGCTCGCCGAGGGCGAGCCGACCAGCTGGTCGGCGATGATCGACGTCAACGTCAAGGGCGTCCTCCACGGCATCGCCGCGGCCCTTCCCGTCTTCCGACGCCAGGGCAGCGGGCACGTCGTGACGGTCGTGTCCACGTCCGGCCTCAAGATCGTGCCGACGCAAGCGGTCTACGCCGGCACGAAGAACGCCGTGCGCACGATCATGGAAGCGCTCCGCCAGGAGAGCACGGACGGGTTGCTGCGAACCACCTCGATCTCCCCCGGGTACGTCCGGACCGAGCTCGTCGACAGCATCGCGGACCCGACCACCCGACGCGCGGCCCAGGAGGCGATGGCCGACCTGGGCATCGCGCCCGCCGCCGTCGCGCGAGCCATCGCCTTCGCGATCGACCAGCCCGACGACGTCGAGATCGGCGACCTCACCATCCGCCCGGCCCGGCAGGGCTGAGTCCGCGCAGGGACGGGGTCGAGCGCCAGGTGAGGACGCACCGCCGCTCGCACGCCGGCCGGCCTCTGCAGGACGCGTGGTGGAACACTCACGACCTGTGGGGCCTCCGTACGACACCGACGTCGAGGCCGTCTGCTGGGACTGGAACGGGACCCTGCTCGACGACGCCGCCGTCGCCCTGACGGCGATGAACGTGGTCCTCCACGAGCGAGCTCTGCCGGTCCTCCCCGACGTCGACGCGTACCGCCACGTCTTCGGCTTCCCGGTGCAGGCCTTCTACGCCCGGCTGGGCATCGGCGACGCCGACTTCCGCCCGGCCGCCCAGCGGTATCTCGAGCTGTTCGCCACCGAGGTCGCCCGTGCACCCCTGCACGACGGCGCCGGTGCCACGCTCTCGGCGGTCGGACGCCTCGGCGTCGCGCAGGTCCTCATCTCGGCGACCGTCCCGCCCGTGCTCGAACGGCAGATGGCTCCCCACGGGATCGCCCGCCACTTCGACCAGGTCCTGGGGATCACCGACGCGTACGCACCGTCGAAGACCGATGTCGTCGCCCGCTGGCTCCGGTCGTCCGGCCACACCCCGGAGCGCGTGCTGATGGTCGGCGACACCAACCACGACGAGGAGATCGCCGAGGAGCTCGGGGTCGAGTTCGTCCGCTTCGCGCGCGGGCACCAGGAACCGCCCGACCACGACCGGCACCCCGTCGTCCGTCACCTCCGCGACGTCGTCCAGCACGTCCGCGCCCGAGCGGTGCGCTCCCCCGCCGAGCACCGCCCGGCCTGAGTGGTCCGCCGCTCGGGTCACGCGTCCTGCTCCGCCCTCGAACGGGGCGGGCCGGCAGTCCTGACGCCGGGCGAGCGGCACTGGTACGCGTACCGGGCGACGACGCCCAGGGCGACGACGGCCGGGATGAGCAGGTAGCGGCCCGCAGGGACGAGCAGCAGCGCGACCGCGGCGGTGGCGACGACCGACGACCACCACGACCGGCTCCAGGTCGGCAGCACCTTGATCCCGGCCGCGAGCCCGGCGACGTAGACCGGCACCTGCGAGCCGGCGCAGACGGACACGAGCTCACCGGTGCTGACCGACGTCAGGGCCGCGGCGGCGAGGCCGCCGGCGATGATGATCACCGGGACGACGAGGGCGCTCGCCCGGCCGGTCCGCGCCGCCCTCGCGCCCCGCGTCGGACGGGTGGTCGTGCCCATCTCGGCGAGGCTGCCGACGTAGGCGATGCTGTTCCCGGTGGCGATGACGACGGCGATGACGGCCGCCAGGACCGCACCTGCCGAGCCGGTGGCGATGCGCAGCATCGCGGCCACGGGAGCCTGCGTCCCGCCGGCGGTCGGCCCGAGCACGAGGATCTCGGGGACCGCGACGGCGGCGTAGAGGAGGGCGACGACCACGAGCGTCGCGCCGGTGACCCGCGGGAGCGTCCGCCGCGGGTCGCGCAGGACGTCGGTGAAGTTGGTGACGGCCTCCCAGCCCGTCAGCACCCAGGTGAGCACGAGGGCGGAGGCCGCCACCGCGGCGAGGCCGCCGGGTGCGAACGGCCTGAGGCTCGCGGTGTGCCCGTGCGGGAGCGCCACGACCGCGGTGCCGACGATCAGGACCGTGAGGGCGGCCGACAGGAGCAGCGTGAGCACACCGCTCCCCGGCCGGTGCAGGACGCTGGCCACGACGGCGACGGCGCAGATGCCGGCGGCGACGGTGACCGCGGTGGCCTTCCCCCCGCCGGTGGCCTCGGCGACGTACCCGCCGCCGATGAGACCGAGGGCGGGGACCCCGATGGGGACGCCAGAGCGGAACCAGGCCGAAACGAGGCGTCCGGCGAGCGGTCCGAAGGCGACCGTGGCGTAGCCGGCGACGCCCTTGGCGGCGGGCGCGGCGGCGTTCAGCGCGGCGAACGTGAAGGCGATGGGCGCCGAGACCGTCAGCAAGACCCCGAGGGTGACGAGCGAGGCCGGACCGGCCTCCCCGGCGGCGAGGGCGGGGAGGGTGAGGATCCCGGGCCCGACGATCGCCGCGACGAAGAGGGCGGTGCCGCGCACCGTCCCCACGCGGCTCTCGGTCACGCGGTCCGGGTGCAGCCCTGGAGCGGCGGCTCGGGCGGTGATGCGGGTCACGGTGCGGCTCCGGGGTCGGTGAGGGTCGCGAGCGGGGATCCGGTTCGGCGGACCAGCGCCCCTCGGTCAAGCCTGGCCACCGACAGGCCTCCCCAACAGTGGCTCGATCGCCACCGGCCAGCAGGATCGAGACAGTAGGGTCGGACGATGGACCCGCATCGCGTAGCCGTCCCGGTCCTGGACGGCATGCCGCTGTTCGAGATCGGCGTGGCGGGTGAGGTGTTCGGCATGCCGCGTCCCGACCTGCTCCTCCGGCCCTACCGCGTGCAGGTCTGCGCGGCCGGTCGGAGGCCCGTCCGCACCCAGGGCGCGGCGATCACCCTGACCGCCGACGCCGACTTCGACGAGGTCCGCCGCGCCGAGACCGTCGTGGTGCCCGCGCTCCCCTCCTTCGACGCCGCGGTGCCGCCCGAGCTCGTCGACGCGCTGCAGGACGCCGCCCGCCGTGGCGCCCGGATCGCGTCGGTCTGCACCGGCGCCTTCGCCCTGGCGGCGGCGGGCCTGCTCGACGGGCGCCGCGCCACCACCCACTGGATGTACGCGGCCGCCCTGGCCGAGCAGTACCCGGCGGTCGAGGTCGACCCCGCGGTCCTGTACGTCGTCGACGGCTCCGTGGCGACGTCGGCGGGGACCGCGGCCGGCCTCGACCTCTGCCTCGAGCTCCTCCGCCACGACCACGGCACGGCCGTGGCCGCGGAGGTCGCGCGCCGGCTCATCGTGCCGCCGCACCGCGAGGGAGGTCAGGCGCAGTACGTCTCCACGCCGCTCCCGGACCTGCCGGGCTCGGCCATCGGGCCCCTGCTCGACTGGGCGAGGTCGCGGCTCGACCGGGCTCTCACCCTCCGCCTGCTCGCGCAGCAGGCAGGCGTCACCACACGCACCCTCTCGCGCCGGTTCGCCGCCGAGGTCGGGATGCCCCCGCTGCAGTGGCTCACCGCCGAGCGGGTCCGCCGGGCTCGACAGCTCCTCGAGAGCACCACCCTGCCGGTGGAGCAGGTCGCCGAGCAGTGCGGGCTGGGCACCGCGGCCAACCTGCGCATCCACTTCGCCCGTCAGACCGGCGTCAGCCCGAGCGCGTACCGGGCGGCCTTCGCCGAGACGGGCGTGTGCGAGGGGCGGCCTGAGTCCTCACCAGCTGGTCGAGGCGACCGCCAGGTCGGCTGAGCCAGGTCGGCTGAACCGGCGAGCCGGGACGGCGAGGGACCTCAGTCAAGGAACGGGAGCACGTGCCCGGACAGCTCCTGGGGCTGCTCGTCGAACAGGTAGTGCCCCGCGTCCTCGATCACCACGCTGCGGACGTCCTCCGCGTAGCGGGCGAGCTGCTGCCCGACGGAGGCGCCGAGGCTGTCCGAGGCCCCGATGGCCAGCACCGGCATCGTGAGCGGCGTCCTCGCGTACGCGGCCATGTCGGCCATGTCGTGGACCAGCGCCCGGAAGGGACCGAAGCTCGCCGTCAGGTGCGCCTCGTCGGCGGCGAGGCAGCGGGCGTACTCCTCCAGGCTCCGCTCGTCGATCGCCTCCGGGCTCTTGGCCTGCGGGAGCATGTAGCCGCGCACCCACCCGAGCTCGCGGCCCCGCACCAGGCTCTCCGGGAAGTCGGGCACCTGGAACAGGCCGAAGTTCCAGTGGCCCGGCCCCTGCGGCGTCAGCACCGGCATGGAGTAGATGCCCTCGTCGGGGATCACGGCCTCGCAGAACACCAGCCGTTCCACGTCGTCGGAGTGCTGCGCGGCGTACGTGTAGGCCACCATCGAGCCGATGTCGTGGCCGACGACGCGGACGTTCCGGTCGAGCCCCAGCTGGACGAGCAGGCCGTGGACGTCACCGGCGAGGGTCTTCTTGTCGTAGCCGCCGGCCGGGGCGTCGCTGTCACCGGCGCCGCGCAAGTCCGGAGCCACGACGGTGTAGCGCTGCGCGAGCTCGGGCATCACCGCGTGCCACGCGTACCAGGTCTGGGGGTAGCCGTGCAGGAGCACGAGCGTCGGCCCCTCGCCGCCGCGTACGTAGTTGATCATCACGCCGTCGACGTCCGTCCGCTGCTCGGTGAACCCCTCCGGCGGACGACGGTCCCCCACTGCTGCCTTGCCCACGACCTGCTCCGTCCTCGTCCGTCTCGGTCGGCGCTCACGTCGTCGCGACGCCGTTCCGGCGCGGACGCTGTCGGTCCGCTGCCGTCCGACCAAGCGTGAAGCGAAACGCGTCGCTCGCCGATGGTGGCGACCACCGCGTTCGGCCCCGACCCGTGTGGGCGGCCACACCGGCTCGGCGGGCCTCGCCCGGTGCGCCGTGGTCGTGCTCGGCGGATGTGGGCCGCCACAGGCTGCGGGGCTCGACGCGGTGACCGACCCCATGGCCTGGTGGCCCGCGGGCCAGCAGCATCGACGCGGGCGCGTGGACCGAGCAGTCCTCCAACAGCTGGCCGCCCCACCCGAGCGGCAGACCACGAGCGGCAGACCACGAGACGGGACCTGAGGTGGGGCGGATGGGCGAGGAGCACGCGGCCACCGCGCGCCCCTGTCGGACCTCACCCGCGGACGAGGAGCGCGCCGTGCTCGTCGCCGCGGTCGACCGGTCGCTGGCGCGGCCGGGCGGACGGGCCCTGCTGGTCGGGGAACCGGGCGTCGGACGGACGACGGTCCTCGACCGCGTGGCCCGGCGCGCGGAGGAGGCCGGCGCCCGCGTGCTCCGGGTCCGGGGCCGGTCCTCTGCCCGCACACCCCTGGTCGGGCTGGCCGACCTCCTCTCCGCGATCACCGACGCCGAGCTCGACGGCCTCACCGTCACCCGGCGCGACGCCGTGGACTCCGTCCGCTCGCCCCGTCCCGGCCCTGCCCAGGTGCCGTCCGGCTTGCTGCTGCGGCTGGCGGTCGCGGACGCGTTGCGCGGCCTAAGCCGGCACGGGACCGTCGTCCTCTCCGTCGACGACTGGCCGCAGCTCGACCCGGAGTCCGCCGACGTCATCGGCTACGTCACCGGGCGGGGCGAGCGGGGACCGGCGCTCGTGGCGACCCAGGCCACCGACCCGCTCCTGTCCGGCCGCCCCTCCTCGATCGACCGGGCGCTCTTCCCGTCGGGCACGGTGCACCAGGTCCCGTCGTTGACCGCCCGCGCGCTGGGCGACGTCCTCGCGCAGCGGCGGGGACGGGCGACACCGCCCGACCTGCTCCTCGACGTCCACCGGGCGAGCGGGGGCAACCCGTCGTGGGCCCTGGAGCTCCTCGACCAGCAGCCCTCGCGTACGCCGCTGGCCCACCCCGGCCTCGGGCTGCCCGACTCGGTCGCCGGGACCGTGCTGGCCCGGGTGCGGCTGCTAGCGCCGCCGGTGGAGCGGGTGCTGGCGGTCTGCGCCGCCGTCGGCGGGGCGCCGGCACGGACGGTGGTGGCGCTCTCGGGGGCCGACCTCCTCGCCGTCGCGGCCGCCGTCGACGCGGGCGTGGTCGTCAGGGAGGACGAGCGGCTCGTCGTCGCGCACCCGCTGCTGGGCGCCGCGGCGCTCGGCGTCGTCGGCGTCGGCACCCAGCTCGGGATCCACGCCGGCGCCGCCGCCCTGACCACCGACCCGGCCGAGCGCGCCCGTCACCTCGACGCGGCGGTCCTGCCCGGGCCGGACGAGGTCGCCGCCGCCGCGCTCTACGCGGCGGCGGAGCAGGCGTGGGCCGAGGGGTCTCACGACGCGGCGCAGGCGTTCGCCGCCCGAGCGCTCGCCCGCACCGCACGCGGCGCGCCGCAGCGGGCGGGCAGGACCGTCAGGCTCGCCGAGCTGGCGGTCGCCTCGGCGTCCTCCGCCCGTGCCGTGACGGTCCTCGGCGACCTCGACCTCGTGGGGCTGGCACCGACCCTGCTGGACCGCGCACTCCCTGTCCTCGTCGCCGCCCTCACGGCGGCGGAAGGTGGTGCGGGGGCCCAGCCGGCCCTCGCGACGCTGGCGGCTCGCGCAAGGGTGGGCACCGTTCGTCGAGCCGTGATCGACGTCCACCTGATGCGCGAGTCGGAGCCGGCGGCGTACCGCGCCGCCCGGGCCTGCGAGGCCCTGCGGCTGCTGTCCGGGCGCGAGGACCTGCCGGCTGCGCAGCACAGGGCGCTGGCGGTGCTGCTCGTCGCCCGGTTGGACGCCGGGCAGGGCCTCGACCCGGTGGTCCTCGGGCGCATGCGCGCTCTCGAGGAGTCCCTGCCGACGCTCCCGCTCGTCGACACGGCGGACGCGGCGGTCGGTCTGCACGGCTACGAGGTCGGCGAAGTCGCCGCCTCCCGTGTCGCGCTCGAGGTGCTGGCGGACCGCGCCGAGCGACGCGGGGAGACGACGGTCGCCCAGACGTTCCGGAACCACCTCGCCGTGGTCGAGCTCCTGGGCGGGCGGCCGCAGCACGCCGCCGCGCTGCTGCAGCGGCTCGACGACGAGGGCGTCGGAGCGGGCGCACCGTCGCCGGTCGTCGTCCGTGCACGGGCGTCCCTGGCGCTGGTGCGCGACGACGAGGCGGCTCTGGAGGCGGCTCTGGAGGCGGGGACCGAGCACGCCGGGACGGTGTCCAACCGGGTCGCCCGACTGGTCCTGCGCGGGGCCTGGGCGGCGGCGTACGAGCGCTGGACCGAGGCCGTGCCCGCCCTGTCGGAGGCCATCGACCTGAGCGCGGAGCACGGGTGCGACGAGCCGGGCCGGCGCCTCGGGGCCGACACGCTGATCGGTCCGGGCCTGGTCGCGCTCGGTCGCCCGGAGGACGCCGGTCGGGTCGCCGACCACCTCGAGTCGGTGGCGCGCGGCACGGGACGGTCCCCCCTGATCGGGCACGCGCTGCGCGTACGGGGACTCGTGTCCGCCGGGGAGGCGGATCTCGAGCGCGCGCAGGCGCAGCTCCGCGGGGCGGCGGACCTCCTCGCGCAGGGGCCGGTGCCCGGGGACCACGCCCGCTGCCTGCTGGACCTGGGCCGGTTGCTGCGCCGCCGACGGGCTCGCGAGGAGAGCCGGCGCGTCCTGGTCGAGGCGCTGGCCGTCGCCCGTCGCACCGGGGACCGTCCCCTCCTCGCCCTCGTCGAGCGGGAGCTCGCCGGGGCCCGCCGGGCGGGGGCACCGGACGTCCTGACCGTGGCGGAGCAGCGGGTCGCCACGGCCGCGGCCGACGGGCTCCGCAACGCCGAGATCGCGGCCGCCTGCTTCGTGACCGTCCGGACGGTCGAGACGCAGCTGTCGAGCGTCTACCGCAAGCTCGGCGTGCGCTCGCGCGTCCAGCTGGCGACGCGGCTCCGCGGCGGGGTCCCGGCCGCGAGCGTGTGAGCGCGCGGGCGGGGCATCACCCCGCGTGGTCGCGCTTCGCCTCGGCGAGCTTCTGGCGCAGCTCCTCGGCAGTGAAGCGGGCGGCGTAGCCCGGGGTGCCCGGGCCGAACCGCCAGCCCTCGGCGAGGGGGCCGGCGTCGACCACGTCGAAGCCGAGCTGGTCGACGAGGTCGGCGACGATCCGCTTCGCGGCCGCGTCGTCACCCGCGATCGCCACGGCACGACGGCGCTCGGCCCCGGCGGGCTTCGCGTCCTTGGTGAGGAAGCGCGACCCGATGTGGTTGAACGCCTTCACGACCCGCGCGCCGACGAGGTGGTCCGCCAGCAGCTCCGAGGAGGTCGTGGTCCCCTCGTCCAGCGCCGCGACGTGCCCGTCGCGCTGCGGGTAGTAGTTGTTCGTGTCGACGACGACCTTCCCGGCGAGGAGGTCGACGGGGAGGGTGCCGACGGCCGCGAGCGGCGTGGACACGACGACGACGTCGCCCGCCGCGGCCGCCTCCGAGCGGGTGGCGGCGCGGGCGTGGTGGCCGAGCTCGGCGACCAGGTCGACGAGGGTCTCGGGGCCGCGCGAGTTGGCGAGGACGACGTCGTGCCCGGTGCGGACGGCGAGCCGGGCGAGCTGGGAGCCGATGTTCCCGGCTCCGATGAAGCCGATGGTCTGGTCAGGCATGGGGACGCCTCTCTGGCGGTGGCTGGGCTGGGCTGGGCTGCGTACGGGGGTCGTGCGGGCGTGCCCGCGGGCCAGGACCACTCGGTCCTGGCCCGCGGGGGTGTCGTTCGAGGAGCCGTTCGGCGCGGCTCAGGTGGTGGCGTGCACCGCCTGCAGGATCACCGAGGTGACCGTGTGCGGCCTCTTGATCATCGACAGGTGCGGGGCGTGCACCGTCGTGATGCGGGCGTGGGCGTTCCTGGCCATGGCCAGCTGCTCGGCGGGCGGGATGGCGTGGTCGGCGGTGCCGACGACGGCCCACGACGGGATGGTCTTCCACGCCGGGACGCCCGACACGTCGGTCAGGGCGACGGTCGCCAGCGGACGCTGCGCGGCGGCCAGCTGCCGGGCCTTCTTGAGGGGCAGCCCGTTGGCCATGCACCCGGGGAACGCGCTCTGCTTCAGGTACGCGGCCTGCGCACCCGCCGGGGCGCCGGGGTAGGGCGCGAAGGTCAGGTTGGGCCCGCCCGTGCAGCTGCCGGGCACCGCGGTGGCCAGCTGGGCGAGGGTCTGGCCCTGGTCGGGCACGAAGGCGTCCACGTAGACGAGCGCCTTGACGTTCGCGTTCCCGGTGGCCGCGTTGGTGATGACCTCGCCGCCGTACGAGTGGCCGACGAGGACCACCGGGCCCGAGATCGTGCCGAGGAAGTCCTTCAGCGTGGCGGTGTCGTACGCCAGCCCCAGCTGCGGGTTCGGCGGGGCGTCGACGGTGTAGCCGTCGTGCTGGAGCCGGCTGATCACCCCGTTCCAGCTCGAGCCGTCCGCCCAGGCGCCGTGCACCAGGACGATGGTCGGCTTGGCCCCGTTCTTCGCCGCGGGCTTCGCCGCGTGCTGGACCGCACCGGCGGTGGTGGTGCCGGGGGCGGCTGCGGGGGCTTTGGTGGTCGGTACGGAGGCCCCGGCCACCGCCGTCTGGCTCGTTGCGGCCGTCAGGGTGGCTGCGACCAGCGCCCCGGCCAGGGCGGTCGCGCGCAGGGCACGTCCCGCCGTCGTGATTCTGAACATCTGAGCTCTCCTGGACCGGGATGGCGATGGTGGAGGTCGCGGGCCGGTCAGTCCGCTCCCCGCGCTCCAGCCTGGTGCGACCGACGCCGCGCGCCGATGGTGTCGACCACCGCGTTCGGACCCGGTCCCTGTGGCGGGTCACAGCCGCCGGGACCCGTCAGACGCCGTCGGGCAGCGGCGGGTTCGCCTCGACGCTCTCGAGGGCGAGCAGGGTCTCCGCCGCCGCGCGCGGATCACCGAGCAGCCGCCCGGTGAGCCCCTCCAGCCGGCGCAGCCGCAGCCGCACGGTGTTGGGGTGGCAGAACAGCTGCTTGGACGTGGACTCCGTCGACCCGCCGTTGTCACGCCAGGCTGCGAGCGTGCTGAGCAGCACCGCCCGGTCCTCGCCGGGCAGGTCCAGGACGGGCCCGAGGACGGTCCGGACGATCCGGTCCATCGCCGCCGACGCGTTCACGGCGGCGACGCCCAAGGGGTGCTCGTCGAAGACCCGGACCTGGACCTCCCCCGGTGCGGCGGTGGCCAGCGCCATGCGCGCCAGCCGGAGGGCGACCGCCGTGTCGTTCAGCCGCGGGTACGCCGGGCTGATCCCGACCCGGCCGCGTGCCGTCTTGGCCAGCTCGTCGCTCAGCCGGTGCACCTGCGCCTCGTCGGTCAGCCGCACGATGCCGACGTGCAGGTCGGGCAGCAGCCGCCACGCCGAGCTCATCCCGCTCAGGCGCAGCCGAGTCTCGGCCCCGGGCACGGCCTCCTTCGCCAGCTCGGCCACCTCGGCCGCCACCACGACGAACGGGCCCTGGCCGGGCAGCCGGAGCAGGTCGGCCGCGTCCCAGCTGGTCAGCTCGTCGCTGATGCGGCCCTCCAGCAGGACCCCGACCAGGGCGGAACGTTCCTGCTCGGTGCGCAGCATCTCGCCGAAGACCGCGTGGCGGTAGCCGTCGGCCATCGCCTGGGAGAACGTGTCGTGCGCCGACCAGATCTGCGACGCCGCCTCCACCAGCGCGTCGCTGGTCACGCCGCCGCTGCGCGCGCGCTCCAGCAGCCGGGTCCAGATCTCGTGGAAGCCCACGCGGTAGGCGGCCATCACGATCGGCAGCGGGACGCCCTGCTCGCCCCGCTCCCGGCCGGTGGCCCGCGCGGCCGCCACGTCGGGCGGACCCTCGAAGACGAAGGACCGCAGGACGCTCTCGACGTTCGCGCCGACCCAGCGGTTGGTGTCGCCGAGCGCCAGGTGCTCGGGGCCGCCGTAGTACGGCACCCGGAGGCGGATCTGCTCCACGACGAGCTCGGTGAAGTCGTCCACCCCGCTCAGCAGCTCACGGGCGAGCTCGACCAGCTCCGGAGCGGGGTCCGGCGCGAGCTGCACCTGGGCCATGCGCGCACCCTAACCAACGCCCCGTCGCCCGGGAAGGGCCTCGGCTGCCGGTGACGACCGCGAACCTGATCATGGTGGTCCTGTTCGCGTCGAGCGGGACGGTGAGGCGGTACGGGGCCGCGCCGGCGTCGTGCGGCGCGGCCCCGGTCGGGTCCGTCAGGCGCTCGTCGCCCGCACAGCGTCGCGGAGGAGCTCCACGACGGTCTTGGGCTCGGCGAGCATGACGAGGTGGGAGGAGTCGACCTCCGTGACGTTCATGCCGGCGCGGGAGTAGCCGAACCGCTCGACCTCGGGGTTGATGGCGTGGTCGCTCGTGGCGACCAGGCCCCAGGACGGCCGGTCGCGCCACGCGGCGGTCGAGGCCTTCTCGCCGAAGGCCACTCCCGTGAGCGGGCGCTGCGACACGGCCAGCACCCTGGCCAGCTCCGGGTCGACCCCGCCGGCCATCACGTCGGGGAACCGGGCGACGTCGACGTACACGTCGGTGCCGTCGGCCTGCCCGGCCTGCGGGAAGGGCTTGTAGACCAGGGCGGCGGCGAGGGCCGGGTCGTCGAACCTGCCCTGCAGCTCGCCGAGGCTCTCGCCCTCGTCCAGCGCGTAGGCGGCCAGGTAGACCAGACCGACGACGTTCTCCTCGGCACCGGCGACGGTGATGACCGCGCCGCCGTACGAGTGGCCGACCAGCAGGACGGGGCCCGCGATCTGGCGCACGATCGAGGCGATGTAGGCCGAGTCCGCGACGAGGCTGCGGTTCGGCAGGGCCGGCGCGACGACGGACAGCCCGTCGTCGAGCAGGGCGGGCACGACGGGGCCGAAGCTCGAGGCGTCGGCGAAGGCGCCGTGCACGAGCACGACGGTGGGGGCGGTGGGCATGGGTGGGCTCCTGCTTCCTGGGTGCCGGCCGGGCGGCCGGGGAGGCTGCGTGCCGGGTGGACCGGACGCGATCGACGCTAGGAGCGGAGCGCCCTGCGGGCATCCGTGGTTCCCACGATCTTTCGGGCTCGGCGCGACCGGCCGGGTCGCCCGCCGACGTCCTCGGACTGCGACACTGCTGCGGTGTCCAGGAAGACGGGGGTCGTCCTCATCGTCGTCGGCGCGGTCCTCGTGCTGGTCTCGCTGGCCCTCGTCTACCTCTGACGAGCCGGCGACGCCCGTCGGCCTGGACGGCTCCTCGTCGGGCTCCGCACGACGGGTGTGAGGCGGCGACCGCCGGTGAGGATCGCGAGGAGAGGACGGACGGCCTGGTGTCGGGACGCCCGAGGCGCGCGCTGCCGGACGCCCGCGACGAGGCGTACCGGTGACGGCCTCTGCGGTGGTTCCGCGGCGGGCCTTCGGCCGGGCCTGGTCGCACCGCGGCTACCGGGGCGTCCTGCTCAGCCTCGTGCTGTCGGGGGTCTCGGTCTCCGCGTACGTGCCGCTGATGTCGCTGTACCTCGTGCAGACGCTGCGGGTGAGCGAGGGCACGGTCGGGCTGTTCGCGCTGACCTCGCTGGCCTCACCCGTCGTGGGGATCCTCGTCGGACGGCTGTCGGACCGGATCAGCAGCCGGCTGCGTCTGCTCGTGGTGGTGAGCGTCTGGCTCGCCGTCGGCCGCGTCGCCATGGGGCTCGCTCCGACGTTCACCGTCGCCGCCGTCGCCGGGATCGTGTTCGGGGCCTTCGGCGGGGTCGCCGCCGCGCAGGTCTTCGCGCTGCTGCGCGAGCTGCTCGAGCGGGAGCACGAACCGCGCCAGAGCACGATCACCAGCACCGTCCGGACCGGCTACTCGCTCGGCTGGGCCGTCGGCCCGGTGATCGGCACCGCGCTCGCCAGCGTGCTCGGCTACCGCGGAGCCCTCGTCGCGTCCGGGCTCTTCGTCCTGCTGCCGCTGGTCCCGCTGCGCTGGTTGCGCACGACCGGGCCGGGACGGGACGAGGGCCGCGACCGCACCGGCGCGGACGAGCAAGCCTCGGCGCGGACCGCGGCTCGCCCGGCCCCTGCCCTGGACGGGCCGGCCCGCACGTCCTGGGGCGCGAGGTCGCTGTGGCTCTTCGCGGTGGTCTGCCTGCTGGCCCTGACCGGCGAGTCGCTCCGCATCACCTACCTGCCGATCCTCGCGGTCGACCGCCTGGGCCTGTCGCTCTGGCTGTTCGGGATCGTGGTCTCGGTCGCGCCCGTGGTCGAGCTCGTGGCGATGCCGGCCGCCGGTGCGCTGGCCGACCGGTTCGGCCTGAAGCGCGTCATCGTCGTCGGGCTGGTCGTCGGCGCCGGGGGCTTCGCGGCCTTCGCCACCAGCTCGAGCGTCGTCGGCCTCCTCGTCGGCCAGCTCTGCAACGCCTGCTTCATCGCCGTCGTCCTCGGTCTCGGCGTGACGTACGCCCAGCGGCTGCACCCGGACGGCGCGGGCTTCGCCACGTCGGTGTTCTTCGCCGCGCAGAGCCTCACGATCGCGACCGGCGGTCTCCTCGGCCTGGCCCTGGCCGACCGGCCGTACGGCCTGCCCGAGCTGTTCCTGACCGCTGCCGCCCTCGACCTGGCCGCCGTCGTCCTGCTGCTCCTCACCACGCCGCCCCACGACCGGGCCGACCACCCTGGTGACGGATCGTCGGGGAGGTCCTGACCGGCTCCGCCTGCACCGAAAATGGCCGCGCTTCCTGAGGCGGTCGGGCGAGGATGCAGGGATGCCGCTGAACGACGTGCCGGGCCGTGCCGCGGACCTGGTCGGGGGTCCGCGTGGCCGTCAGGCGTGCTTCGAGGTGGCGCGCCTGGTCGATCCGCAGCTGCTGACGGCCGGGGACGCGACGGACGAGGTCGGTCGGACCCGCCTCGTCGAGCAGCTGGTGGGGATCGACGTCCGGGCGATCGCCGCGCTCCACGACCCGCTCTCGCTGGTCGACGTGCTCGCCACGTCCGTCGACTCGGCCCGCTACTGGCAGGAACCGTACGAGCACGACGCGGTGCTGGCCGACCCCCGGCTGGTCGGTCAGCTCCACCGCGTCGCGCGAGCCCTGGCCTCGGCGCCGGCAGCCGGGTGGTGGTGGTCCCCGGCCGACCTCACGCGGCAGTCCGTGGTGCGCTGGGACCACCGGCGTGGACGCACCGCGAAGCCACCCCTGCGCGGCGCCGCAGCACGGCTCGAGAAGTGGCGCGACGACACCCTCGCCGAGGAGGCCAGGGCGATCGTCGAGCGACCGGACGACCCGACGGCTTCCTGGACCGGACGCTGGTGGTCGACCCCCACCCACGCCGGCCTGGTCACCACGAGCCGGCAGCTCGGCCGGCTGCCCGCCGTCCAGCTCGAGCTCGTCGAGGACGGCATGGGCTGGGAAGAGGCACACGTGGCCGACGTCCGACCCACCGCCGACGCCCGGGTGCACGAGATCGCGACACCGTCGGACTGGGCCGCGCTGGTCACGAGCCACCCCCTCGACGTCGACCGGTCCCGGCGTCACGACTGGTACCGCACCACCGGCAGCACCGGCCCGTGGCAGATCCCGGACTGGGCCGCCGTCAGCCGCGACCACGACGCCGTCCACCTCACCGTCGCCGGCTACCTCGCCGCCGCCGGTCGAGCGCTCCCGACCGAGCACGGGTGGACCGTGCTCGCCGGCTTCGACCCCGACCTCACCTACTGGCTCACCGACAGCGTGGACTCGGTCGGGACGTTCGCCCCCTGGACCAGGACGACCGACGACCAGGGTCTGGGCGTGTGGGTGCGCGACACCACGCACTGAACGCCGGTCCCCGGCCGAGCCGCCCGTGCTCGCCAGAGGCCGCCCTGACGCTCGCCCCCAGCGCTCACCCAGGACCTTGACGGAACGCCTCCAGCTCGTCCGCGGCGCGGTGGCCGCGGGCGACCACGTCGGCGACGACGTCGTCGCGGCCGAGACGGGTCGACCACGCGAGCTGGAGCAGGACCTGCGTCGTGACCAGGACCGCCGCCCCCTCCCCGCCGACCAGGTCGACGATCCGCGTCCACAGGCGCCGACGCACGCCGTCGAGGGACCCGTCGAAGGTGTGCCACAGCAGGGTGGTGAGGTCGGTCGCCCGCGTGCCGCTGCCGGCGTTCTCGATGTCCACGACCGCGACGACCACCCCGTCCCGGACCAGGACGTTGCTCGGGTTGAGATCGGCGTGGACCATGTCGCGCGCATCCACGGGCGGGCGAGCGGCGCCGCGCAGGAGCGGGAGGCGGCGGACCAGGTCCGACACCGCGGGCGAGTACGCCGAGAGTCCCAGCACGGAGGCCTCCCGGCCGGTGGCCACCTGCCACGCGTACGCCCAGTGGTCGTAGGGCTCGGTGGCCTGGCCGGCCTGGAGGTCGTTGATCTCGATGAGCTGCACCACGACGGCCGGGGTCAGCGCTCGCACGGGAACGCCGTCGACCAGGTCCATCATGTGCCACACGTGGGTGGCGGTGGCGCCCATCCCCAGCCAGGCCGGCGTCGGGTAACCCCGTCCGCGCATGTGCTCGACGATGCGCCTCGCCCGCGACGTCGCCGCCAGCTCCTGGGGGCGGGTCGAGCGCGCCACCTTCAGGACGGCGTCGGCTCGCCCGGCGAGCCGGACGTGCACGGCGCCCGCGTTCGAGCCTCCGGCCAACCGCCCGACCACGGTCGCCTCGGCCCCGACCACAGCGGTCACGTCGTCCAGGACCTCGACCGGGACGTCCTCAGCAGGATCGGTGGTCACACGGCGACTCCGAGGGTGGGGCGGGTGGACGCGCGTTCAGGCGTCAAGCACGTGCTCGTAGTGCTCGACCGTGGGGAACGGTTCGTAGAAGTGGTGGAGCAGGTCGCGCCACTGCTGGTACTCGGCCGACCCACGGAACCCCTCGACGTGGTCCTGCAGGTCGCGCCACCGCACCAGCAGCAGGTAGGTGCTGGGACGCTCGACGCACCGGGAGAGCGTCAGCCCCTCGAAGCCCGGCACGCCGGCGATGATCGCCCTGGCCGACCCGAAAGCAGCCTCGAAGTCGGCCTCGGAGCCGGGCCGGACGGGAAGCAGCGCGTGCTCGAGGATCACCGGCCGATCCTCACAGACGTGCCGCGCGGACGTCGACCTGCCGCTACGCCGTGCGACGTCCGGGCCTGGTGCGCATCTCCGTCGGCGCGCGCCCCGGTCACGAGAGGCCGCCGCCGCTCGCGGAGGACGGTCGACGGGAACGGGGCTCCTGATACGGGCGACGTGGAGAACGGGGTCCAACTGGCGGCGGCACACGCTCGCCCAGAGGAGACGTCGTGCGGCTCGACCCGGTCAGCGAAGACTTTCGCCTGCGTGTCGACGACACCGCCGACGCGATGCGGCTCGTCGGCCGCTACGCCGCACGACGCGGGACGGTGCTGGAGGAGAGCGCGTCCCAGGTCGTCTTCCGCGTGGGCTCGCCTCTCCTCTTCCTGCTGCTCGACACGTTCTCCGCGCGGGGCCGCCGCTCGCTGCCGGTCAAGATCACGGTCAGCGTCCCGGCCCACCAGACGTCCCCGTGGCTGCACGTGACGATGGAGTCGCAGGAGCGGGGCTTCGTCGTCCGCGCGCGCTGGTTGGTCGCCGCCTTCCAGGGCTGCTTCTGCGTCCTCCACACTGAGCTCCAGGGCGTCACGAAGCCCGAGGCACCCGACGCCTGAACCGGCCTGCCGCCTGCCCTCCCGGTGCGCCGCACACGAGGGCCGGGCGCCGCGGTCAGGCCGTGCGGCGCGGGCGTCGCCGGGTGGTCGTGATGAGGGGCACCGACAGGTAGGCCACGGCGAAGCTCACCGCGGCGGCGACGAGCACGAGGGCGACGGCGGTCAGCAGCTGGAAGAGAGCGGCGGTCGCGACCACCGCGAGGGCTGCGGCCCCGCTCCCCGCGAGGCGCGCACGTCGAACGCCTCTCGGGCGCTGCCACTCCCACACCGCGACGGCGAGCAGGGCCGGCAGGAAGCCGACCGACGCACCGATCGGCACCGTGACCACCAGCCAGGACCACCACGTCACCGCGAACGACGCGTCTGACTCGGAGAGCGACCGTCCGACATCGGGCGGCAGGCCCATCAGCGCCCCGAGCAGGCCGCCTGCGCCCACGCCCACGAGGAGGGCACGCCACAGCACCGCCTTCGGCGGTCGCAGGTCGTCGGCACCGTCCGTCGCCGCCCCGTCGGATGGGCGATCCCGAGGCTCTGGCGGGGACACGGGGCGATCGTAGAGCGCCCCCTTGCGCCGGGGCTCGCCCCTGCCGCTGGTCAACCGGCGCGTCCCGCCCGACCGCTCGCGTGCTGCGCCCGTCCTCGATCACGACGTGCGGTCGCGGGGACCTCGTCGCGCGAAGCCGTGGCAGCGCGCCGGGCGGCTGCCACCCGGTGAGAAGCTCTGGGGCCTAGTCCTCGGACACGCCTGCGTCGCGCACGACCGTGACGCCATCGTCCGGCCGTGGGAGGAACCACCGTCGCCGGTCGTCTGGTGAGGGTCAGGTCTAGTCGGCGAAGATCCCGACGAAGCGGCCCCTGGCGGCGAGCAGGTCGTCGTAGCGTCCCTCCTCGACGACGCGTCCGTGGCCGAGGACGGAGGAGTGCCGAAGAATCAGGACCGGCTGAGGCGCGCCGTCGTCAGACGTCAGCCAAGGCGTCAGGTCACGAAGTCTGTCCACGAATTCTGGTCACGAAGTCTGGTCACGGCGCGCGTCGCGTGAGACCTGCTCGCGTCGGTCGAGGGGAGATCGCTCGGGCCCACGCGCGCCGCGGTGGAGCGCGACGGCCAGGAGCACGAGACCTGTGACCATCAGGCACAGGGCCCAGGTGGGCGCCCAGGGCAGTCCGACGTGGTGGAGGACGAAGGCGACCACCGTGGCTGCGGGGACGCCGACCGCCCACCAGGTCAGCGGGTACCTCCGCGTCGGATCGCGTCTCGCCATGGCGGCAGCATCGCGCAGGCGGGGGCCCGAGGTGCGTCGAACAGCGAAGGACTGCCGGACGTTTTCCCGATGAGCGGGCGGCGAGGCGCGGGTCTTCGTGAAGGACAGCCACCGGAAGTCAGGAGCAGCCCGTGGGCGCCACCGTCCTCTCCATGTCCATCTCCCTCGACGGTTTCGTCGCGGGGCCGAACGTACGACCCGACAACGGTTTGGGCGACGGCGGCCCGCGGCTCCACGAGTGGGTGCTCACCGGGGAGGAGGGAAGCCCCAGCGGTCCTCCCCCGCCCGTGTCCGGCGGCGTCAACGGCCAGGTCGTCGACGAGTTCCTGGCCACCGGTGCCGTCGTGGCCGGACGAGGCACGTTCGAGCCGGCGAACGGCTGGGGAGGTGATCATCACGACGGCGTCCCGATCTTCGTCCTCAGCCGTACCGGGCCGGGCATCGACATCACCGCCTGGCCCCGCGTCACCTACACCGACGACGTCGAGGTCGCCTTCGCCCGCGCACGCGAAGCGGCCGGCGAGCGGGACGTCCTGGTGCACGGGGCCGCGACCGCCCAGCTGGCCCTGGCCGCCGGCGTGCTCGACGAGCTCGAGCTGCACGTCGTCCCGGTCCTCTTCGGGCAGGGCCGCCGACTCTTCGACCACCTCCCGGCCGGCGTCGTCGAGCTGGAGCGGACGCGGGTCCTCGCGGGTGAGGACGGCGTCAACCACCTCCACTACCGTGTGCTCCGCTGAGCGCCGCGCGTTCCTGGCACCTCGACCCACGAGGAGGAGATGATCGGTCGTCAGCCGCGACGACCGACCGCGCCCGCGCGGTCACGGCCGAGCACGGTGGTACGCCTCGAGCGCCGCCGGGACGCCCTCGGACAGCATCTTCTTGCGCACGTCGCCGAGCAGCCTGGACATCGCGAAGCCGCCGATCCCGGTGAAGCCGGTGTGGTCCCAGGTGAAGCGGGTGCCCTGCGGGGTCTCCTCGAGCAGGTAGGTGACGTCGGTGACGGCGTCGCTGTGCTGGTCGCCCCGCCACGTGTAGTGCATCGAGCGGGGCGGGTCGACCGCGATCACCTCGCAGTGGACGACGCCGGCCCAGCCGAAGGTCGGCCGGCCGACGAACCGGAACCGGGTCCCCGGCACAGCCGCGAAGCCCTCCGGTCGGCCACCCCGTCCCGTCGTGGTCCACCGGGCGACCTGCTCCGGGTCGGTGAGGACCTGCCAGACCTCCTCGACGGGGTACGGGTACGTGCGGACGACGGTGTATCCAGCCATGCTCTCTCCTCGGTCTGCCGATTACCTACCAGTAGGTAGGTAAGTAGCCTAACGCTCGGTAGGTAGAGTTCGGCCATGGCGGAGAAGCAGAGCGCCCGGCCGGGTCCACGCGGTACGCAGACCCGCCGCCAGGCCCAGCGCGTGGCGCTGCGGCTGTTCACCGAGCAGGGCTACGAGGCGACCTCGCTGCGCCAGATCGCCGACGAGGTCGGGATCAACAAGGCGTCGCTGTACTACTACTTCGACGGCAAGGAAGCGATCGTGCAGTCCCTGCTCGACGAGCGGGGCGACGAGGCCGAGGCGCTGCTGGCGTGGGTCCGCGAGCAGCCACCGTCACCCGACCTGCTCGGCGCGGCCGTCCTCCGGTGGGTCGACACGTTCACCGAGGACAAGCTGCAGGGCATCCGGTTCCTCGCCGCCAACCCGCTCCTGCTCGCCAGCCTGACCCCGACCGACGAGGCGCCCCGCGTCGGCGCCGCCCTGACGCGGCTCGCCGACGAGCTGGGCACGCTGCAGCCCGCCCGTACGCCGGAGTCCGTCGTCCTGCTGCGCATGGCGCTGCTGTCGATCAACGCCGCCGTGCAGGCCGGCGCCGGCGCGGGCGTGCCGGACGGCGCCGTGGTCGCCGCCGCTCGTCAGGCGGCGCGCGCCCTGGTCGTCGAGCTCGCGCCCTCCGCCGGGGAGCGCTGAGGGCAGCGCCACGGTCCGCGCCGACTCGCTTAGGCCAGCACGCGCTGGAACATGCTTGCCACCGAGCCCGGCGCGTCGTCGCCGAAGAACTGCACCAGGTGGGACGCGCTCGCCGCGGCGAACGCCTCGCTGCGGGCGAAGAGGTCGCGTTCGTACGCGGCGATCGCCGCCTCCGCGTCGTCGGGCGAGTCGACGATCGCGCGGGCGAGCTCGGCCCCGTCGAGCAGGGCGAGGTTCGCGCCCTCGCCGGCGAAGGGCGACATCAGGTGGGCGGCGTCGCCGACCAGGGTCACGCCGGGCGTCCGAGCCCAGCTGATCCCCACGGGGAGGGCGTGGATCGCCCGGACGACCGGGGCGGCGTCGGACTCGGTCACCAGCGTGCGCAGCGGGGGCGCCCAGCCCTCGAACGCGGTCGCGATCTCGCCCTGGCCGCCGTCGGGGTCGTCGAGGTCGACCGACGCCAGCCACTCCGCCGGGCGGGTCACGGCCGCGTACGTGGTCAGGCTGCCGTCGGCGTGCTGGTGGGCGATGACCGCCTGCCCGGGGGACGGGGCGATGAGCGTCCCGTCACCGACCATCGTCGCGGCCTCCGGGAAGCGCCCGGGCCCGTCGGCGAGGGTGGTCTCGATGAACGTGACCCCGCTGTACTGGGGGCGGGCCTCGGTCAGCAGGGGCCGCACCCGCGACCAGGCACCGTCGGCGCCCACGAGCACCTCGGCGACGGCCCGGTGCCCGTTCGCGAACTGCAGCTCGCGGCGCCCGTCGGCGTCGACGCCGATCGCGGTGAGCTTGTGCCCCCAGCGGATCGTGCCGGGCTGCAGGGAGTCGACGAGCATGCGCCGCAGGTCGCCCCGGTCGATCTCCGGGCGGGTGCCGTCCGTGCTGCCGGGGTGGTCGAACAGCACGGTCCCGTCCCGGTCGACGACGCGCTTGGCGTCCTCGCCGGGGCGGACGAGGCCGGTGAACGTGTCCCACAGCCCCGCCGCGCGCACGGCGAGCTGGCCGTTGTACGCGTGGAGGTCGAGCAGGCCGCCCTGGGCGCGCGCGTCGATCGAGGGCTCGGCCTCGTAGACGACCACCTCGATGCCGGCCTGCCCGAGGATCCGGGCGAGGACGAGGCCGCCGAGGCCGGCGCCGATGACGGTGATGGGTGAAGGCACGGAAGCGCTCCTGATCTGGAGCTCGCGGGCGAGCTCCGAGCGTGGCCCACCAGGGCCACTGCGGGGAGACGCTGAACCGGGTCGGGTGACCTCGGCCTGCAGGCGACGGCCGTCGACGCGGCCGTCGTTTTTCGCGACTCCAGGAGCGTACACAACGGTGGTCCAGCCGCGCCCCCATCGAGGAGCGGGTGCCGGTGTGTTCTCGGCGACAGCCCTCAGCTGCCCGTGGTCTCCTCGCCGACCGGTGACTCGTCGACGAAGCCGATCACGTCGGCGACCAGGCGGTCTCGTTCCTCGAAGCTGAGCATGTGGCCCGAGCTCTCGTAGACCTCGAACCTGGCACCGGGCACACCCCGGGCGAGCTCCTCGCCGGCTGCGGGCGGGTTCAGCCCGTCCGAACGGCCGGACACGACCAGCGTCGGCGCCGTGATCCTCGCGAGGTCGGGCCGCAGGTCGAACCCGGCCAGGGACTCCTCGACCGCGGCTCGTTCGTCGACGCTCAGCAGGACCTGGTCCGGAGCCTGGGCGGAGGCCATGATCTCCTCCCGACGCTCCGCGGACGTCGCCGGTGACCAGACCGCCCCCGCCATGAACGACAGCTGCTCCTCGGGCGTGGCCGCGGCGAGGTCGAAGCCCATCCGCTGGGCGTAGGCGACCGACGACGACGACGTGCCGTGCGCCTTGGGGACGACGAGGACGAGCCGCGAGACGCGGTCCGGCTCCAGGACGGCTGCCTGTGCGGCGACGTAGGAGCCCATCGAGACCCCCACCAGCACCGCGCGGTCGTAGCCGAGGGCCGCGACGAGACCGTTCAGGGCGCGGCCCTGGTCGGCCAGGGTGAAGTGGCGCGGGTGGGTCGAGCGCCCGTGGCCGAGCATGTCCGGGGCCACGACACGGAAGCGGGCGGCGAGCGCGGTGGCGAGGTCCTGCACCGTCGTCGAGTCCCCGTAGAGGCCGTGGACCAGGAACAACGGCGGACTTCCCGCGTCGCCGGTCACCCGGTGGTAGATCGACGCGCCGTCGATCTCGGTCGTGCTCATGCGCGCAGGCTCCTTCGACGTCCGTCGGTACGGCGTCCCTCACGTCCGAGCGTAGGGACCCGCCTCCTGCTCCCCGCGAGCCTCATCGACCCTGGTCGCGGCCGGCGAGGATCTGCTCGCGGAGGATGTCCGCGTGCCCGCAGTGCTGCGCGAGCTCGCGCAGCACCTGGAGGTAGACCCAGCGCAGCGGCAGCGGACCGCGACGGTTGCCGCGCAGCACGTCGTCGAGGTCGAGGCCCGCCACCGCTCGCCGTGAGGCGGCGCACGCCTGGACGTGGGCGCTGCGGACCGAGGTGATGGTGTCGTCGTCGACCAGGTCGAAGGACTCGTCCGGGCCGGCCTGGATCCCGAGCTCCTCGCGGGAACGGCCGGTGACGGCCTCGCCGAACCACACCTTCTCGACGAACGTCGCGTGCTTGACCAGGCCGAGCAGGGTCGTCTTCGACTCCACGAGGCGGCGCCGTGCCTGCTCCTCGTCGAGCCCGTCCAGGCAGTCGTCGAGCCCAGCCCGGTGCTCGTCGAGGAACGCCTCGATCTGGACCTTGGCCGGCTCGCCGATCACGTCGAGAGCCGTCGGGTTCGGGGAGGTGGGCACGCCCCGATGGTCCCAGACGGGGACGCGCCTCCGTTCGACGGCCGGGGTGGCCGACGGGCCCGGTGCCCCGGACTCCTCTCGTGACCTCGCCGAACCCTCAGCCGGGGGTATCAGCGGGGCTGCTCAGCGCTCCTGTCTGCCAGCAACCAGCCGCCGTCGGAAGGACAGAGCCGTGACCGACAACCCGTACGTGGGGACCGAGTGGGAGACGTCGTGGCAGGACGGTCACGACGCCGGCCTCGCCCAGCCCGGCAGCCAGGTCGATCCGCCCGCGGTGCTGGAGGAGAACCAGGCGCAGGCCTACCGCGAGGGCGTCCTGGCCGGGCAGCAGGACGCCGCGGCGGAGGGCACACCGATCCAGATCAACCCGATCACCCCGGCGGAGCCGGAGGACGGCAAGGGTGTCGAGCTGGCGGCCACCGCGGTCTTCGCCTTCGCCGGCTGGGCGGCCGAGTGGGCTGACGCGGGGTTGTCCGGGGGCATCGGGGTCGCCGTGCACCTGCTGATCGCGGTCGGGATCCCCGAGGGCGAGCCGCTCCCGGACCTGAGCGACCCTGCCGAGCTCGCAGCGGCGAACACGCGTTCCGTCCGAGCCATGGGCGCCGACGAGCTGTTCCTGCCCTTCTGCCAGAACCCGCAGCACTCGGCGACCGGCGACCAGGTCACCGAGCAGGGTTTCTGGCACGGCAACGCCTTCACCGACTACTGGGCGGCCTTTCCCGTGGCCGAGGAGCACCTCAAGGCCGAGCCGGACTCGCTCAGCCAGGTCGGCCTGCTCCACGCCAGGGCGGACTCCGACGGCGTGGAGTGGATCGAGCTCACCTGACCGGCGCACGGACCCCATCACCCTGACCTCGAGGAGCCGACCATGGCCATCCAGCAGATCCCGGTCCCGTACCGGACGGGCTACGACGTCGGACTGGGCGCCGACCTGCTCTCCGGCAGCCCGATGGCGACCGCCGTGACGGGCGCCGTGACCGGCGTCGACCGCGCCCAGGGCGCCACGGTGAACTTCACCGTGTCGCGCATCCACACGACCAGCGACCTCGAGCAGTCGCTCGGCATCGACGTCGACGCGAGCTACGGCTGCGCCGCCTTCGGGGCGGGCGTGTCCAACCGCTTCAGCTTCGCCCAGAGCTCGAAGGTGCAGTCCAGCTCGCTGTTCATGACGGTCACCGTGACCGTCGAGCTGGAGTTCCTCCAGATCGACGTCCCGACCCTGACGTCGGACGCCGCCGCCCTCGTCGACCGCCCCGATCTCTTCGAGTCGCGCTACGGCAACGTCTTCGTCCGCGGCCTGCAGCGGGGCGGCATGTTCGTCGGCGTCCTGCGGGTGGACACCCGCAGCTCGGAGGACACCGAGCACATCTCCGACGACCTGCAGGGCAGCTACGGGCTCTTCTCCGCCGAGGCCAAGCTCAACTTCAACAGCGTGCTGAAGAAGTACCAGAGCGAGGTCTTCGTGCAGATGTACCACGAGGGCGGTCCCACGGACCTGAAGATCACCGACCCGACCGACCCGCTGCAGCTGCTCGACAACGCGAACGCCTTCCTGCAGTCGTTCACCACCTCGCCGGACGCGGTCGCCAAGCCCTACTACGTGACGCTGGCGCCGATCGGGATCGCGCTGGGACCGCCACCACTCAACGCCGTCGACATCCAGCACGCCCAGGACGTGCTGATGTACTGCGCCCACCGGCGCAGCACGCTGCTGGACGACCTGAACCTGATGGAGTTCATCGGCGACCACACCAGCCGGTACGACTTCCCCGCCGGTGTCACCCCGGCCGACATCAGAGCCGCCGGCGCCGGCTTCCAGGCCGACCTCGACCTGATCGCCCAGGCGGCGAGCGCGGCCGTCAACTCACCGGCGGACGCGACGATGCCGGCCGAGTACGCGAAGGCGCGCGGCATCGTCTACCCGCAGGGCGTCCTGCCCACCGTGATGCCCGTGCCCAAGCCGGTCGCCGCCGACGACCTCGTGCCCGTGCCGCAGTGGGACACCGTCGACTACGTGCAGAACGGCGGAACCATCACCACCGGCGCCGGGAACGTCTACGTCCCCAGCGCCAGCCAGGCCGGATTCACGGTCAGGTACGTGTACGCCGACTGCCCCGGCTCGCGCGAGCCCGGCGACATGACCGGCGTGGTCGGCGACGTCCAGCCCAACCCGGCGCCGCCAGGCTCGACCCTCACCGTGACCGTCTGGAACTGAGCGGGCGGAGCGTGTCTACAGACGCACGGCCGTCCTGGTCGGAGCCTGCGGTGCCCGATCCCTGCGTGGCGCATTGAGGACCACCAGCCCGACGAGGCCGGCCACGAGCGCGTACCCGCCCGTCGACAAGCCGACGGCACGACGCGAGGCGCGGACGCACGGTTCCCAGAACCGGTAGAGCTCGCTGTCGTGGTCGCCGGGCATCACCGACTGGGCAGCGCCGCTGAGCGGGCACTCGACCACCCCGTTCACATCGTGCCGTTGGGTCGGGAAGACCAGGAAGAAGGCCGGGACGACGACCGCGAGAACCGCGGCGATCGACAGCGCCCTCCGTAGCCCGTCGAGCTGACGGCTGCGTCTCGCCGTGACCGCGACGACAACAGCAGCGACCGCGACGGCCATCGGCACCAACCAGACGAGCAGGACGCGCCACACGCTCGGGTCCGCCGGGAAGCCAGGAGCATCCATCTCAGGTGTGCACCCCATAGAACTTGTAGGTGTGGTTTCCGATGTTCTTGCGGACCTCGCGGGGCGGGACGTTGTGGCGGTTGCCGGACTTCTGCGAGAAGTAAGGGTGCTTCTTCGTGCGCTTCGTCACGATCATGACGTGGTCCATCACCCCGTCGTTGGCGGTTGCCCCACCGACGTTCCAGTCGAAGTAGCCGAGGTCCGCCAGACCGGCGTTCTCCATGTTGGCGAAGGTCAGCCTGTTCCCGACCGCAACCATCCGACGGTAGCTGTAGTGCGCTCGTGACCAGGTGTAGGTGTACTTCCCTGGCCCGCGGTAGTTCCAGTGCCAGCGACTCTTCCACTTCCGACCGGCGTAGGTCGTGTTGCGGGTCTTCCAGCCTCCTGAGTAGAGAGCCTGGGAGATGAAGTTCGTGCAGTTGTCCCCCGCGTCCCCGTACTTCGTGTTGATCTTGCCGGCGTGGTTGTCGTCTGTCCACAAGGATGCGTAGCTCGCGGCGGCGCGGAAGTTGAGAGAGGGGAAGTAGTTGGTCGACGACGCCCTGGCCGTCGTGTCGACCGTGTACTCAGCGGCAGCCGGATCGTCGGCGGCCGGATCGTCCGCGGCGTACGGGGTCTTGGAGAGGTCCAGGCGTTCGACCGTGTCCTCGCTGAACTGCGACCCGCTGGTCTCCTCGTCGGCCGCGATCCTGGACGCACCAGCACCCTGGTCGTCACTCACCTGCTTGAGCTGCAGCTGCCAGGCAGGCAGAGGTGCAGCCGTGGAGGACATGGCGGCGACCTGCGCGTCTTCCGTCGTGCCCGTCACGGCGACGAGCGGAGCGGTGGAGACGTCGAGGGCGCCGTCGCTCTGGATCGAGGTGGTCGTGGACGTCGACGCCGCGAATGTCGTCGGGTCGGTGATGGTGACGAGCTTGTTGACGGCCTGGATCGTGTGGTCGACGGTCTCCCCGCCCGTGAAGTCGGTGCCGTCGCTGTTGTCGTGCAGCTGGAAGCTCACGCGCACCGAGACGCGGTAGGTGATCACGCTGCCGGAGACGACCTTGAGCAGGATGGTCGGGGTGATCTGGACGCCCTTGATGACGACGTCGGGGTCGTCCGCGTACGACGCGTAGAAGTCCTGCAGGTACGCGTTGCCCACGCTCGCAGGTGCCTGCACGGTGGACGTGTTGAGCGAGGTGGGCTGGAGACCCTGCCCGATGACCTTCTTCGACTGGTAGTACTGCGCGATCGCCAGCTGGTCGGCGCTCGTGATCGCCGGGGAGGTGTCGGCGACGGCGGGGGAAAGGCCCGCCGCGCCCAGTGTCGACACGATGGCCGCCGCTGTCAGCCCGGCCGCGGCCCGAATTCTGTTCACACGACTCCGATCGTCTGGCGCAGTCCACGATGGTGAGGACCGCGGCGCCAGCAAACTATGACCTACCTGAGCGTTTCCTGGCAAGATCCTGTGAAGACTTGTTTGATCTTCGACAAGCAGGCCAAGAGCGCTGCGGGAGCGACGACGCCCGACTCCGCCTACGGGCCCCGCGCAGCAAGACGCTCGGTACCACCTCGCTCGTCGTCGGCGCCGTCGAACGGCTGGACGCGGAGCCCTCGCTGCGGCTGACCCGGTGTCTGAAGGCACGGCAGGACAGCCTGGAGGCGTCCGCCACCGCGGGCGCGAACACAGCCAGTTACGTGAACGCGCCGCTCCGCGCAGCCCGCGGAAGGACGCGGAAGGACGCGGAAGGACGCGGCGTCACACCCCGCCCGGTCGCGGGGTGGAGCAGCTGCACGCCTCCCAACCCAGCGCGTCGGACGTATCGGTCACAGCGTGCGGCGTGCGGCGTGGAGAACATGGCGGTCGACGACGCACACATCGCCCCGCCTGCGTTCGGACCTCGAGCCCTCGCCCCACGGCGCTTGAGCGGCAGGATGCGGGCGTGGCGTACGAGGAGCTGCCCGGCGAGAGCGAGCCCGAGGACGAGCTGCCGCACGGGGACGTGACCGAGGGCGTCGTGCGGGTCGGCGCGACCGTGCGCCGGCCGGTCCGGGCGCAGAGCGGGGCGGTGGCGGACTACCTCCAGCACCTGGAGGCCGTCGGGTTCCGCGGTGCGCCCCGCTTCCTGGGCCGGGACCGGGCGGGTCGCGACGTGCTCGACTTCGTCCCCGGCGCGGTCGCCGGCGACCCTCCCCCGGCGTGGGCGGCCGACGACGAGCTGCTGCGCAGCGTCGGTCGGCTGCTGCGGGACCTGCACGACGCCTCGGAGGGGTACGCGGCCGACCGCGGGTTCGCCGCGCCGACCGGGACGCAGTGGTTCCGCTGGCCGTCACCGTCAGAGGCGGGGCCCGCCGCCGTGCCGGTCGGACCGCCGCCGGAGCTCGTGGGCCACAACGACGTCACGCCGCAGAACGTCGTCGTCCGCGAGGGCCGCGCCGTGGCCCTGATCGACTTCGACCTGGCGGGCCCGACGACGCGGCTCGAGGACCTCGTCAACACCGCGACCCACTGGGTGCCGCTGCGCGCCCCCGCCGACGTCTGGCCGGGCTGGTCCCGCACGCGGCAGCCCGAGCGGCTGAGGGTGCTGGCGGACGCGTACGGGCTGGGCGCCGCCGAGCGGGCGTCGCTGGTCGACGTCGCGGTGGCCAGGGCCGACCGGATGTGGTGGGCGATGAGAGGCGCGGCCGAGCACCTCGGCGGCGGCTGGGCGCGGATGTGGGACCACGGCGTCGGCGACCTGATCCGACGCCGGCAGCGCTGGCTGCTCGACCACCGCGACGACCTCCGGGCCGCGCTCGCTTGAGCCGACCCCGCCCGACCGTGCCCGCTCTCGTGGTGGTGGAGCCCTGGTCGTGATGTTCTTCCGTCGCGGGTGACAACCAGCGGAGGGGTCAGCGCGTGGAAGGGGTGTGGAGGCGCTGAGTCCGGTGGACGCGACGAGGGCGGGCGAACCCGTGCCCGAGCTCTCGCTCGAGGCCCTGTTCGCCACGCACCACGTCCGCCTCGTCCGGGTCGCGTGGCTCCTGGTGCGGGACGTCGGTCGGGCCGAGGAGCTGGTGCAGGACGCGTTCGTCGACCTGCACGCACGGTGGTCGCGGCTGCGGCGCCCGGGCGACGCCGCGAGCTACCTGCACGTCGCCGTCGTCAACCGGTGCCGCTCGGCCCTGCGGCACCAGGCCGTCGTCCGGTCCTCTCCCGTGGAGAGGCTCGAGGACGCCGAGAGCGCCGAGGCGTCGGTGCTGCGCGGGCTGGAGCACCGCCGCGTGGTCGACGGTTTGGCGGGGCTGTCGCCACGCCAGCGCGAGGTGCTCGTGCTCCGCTACTACGCCGGGCTGAGCGAGGCCGAGACCGCCGAGGCGTTGCGGATCAGCCGCGGTGCGGTCAAGAGCCACGGTGCGCGGGGCATCCACGCGCTGCGCAGTCTTCTGGGAGGTCGTGATGAGGTCTGATCCGGACCCGAGCCTGGTCGACGCGCTCCGCGAGGCGATGCGCACCGAGGCCGGGCAGGTCGAACCGACGCCCGACGGGTGGGCCCGCCTCCAGCGACGGCTCGCGGCCGAGCGGGCCTCCACTGGACGTGCTGCTCCGCCGCGACCGCGCCGGCGGGCGTACGGGCGAGCGGCGGTCGCCGTCGCGTCGTTCGCGCTGGTGGTCGCGGCGCTCGTGCTCGTCACGACCCATGGCCCGCAGCGTGCAGCCGTGCCCGCGGAGAGCCCCACCGCGGTGCCGTCCTCGGCGACGCAGCCGCCGGGCGGCTACCGCCCGAGCCAGCCGCGGGTGGCGTGGACGCTCTACCGGCCCGGGGCCGACGGGCTCGTCGTCGACGCGGCCCGCGCGAGCGCCCCGTACGACCCGGCGCAGGCCGTGCGGGCCCTGTTCGAGCAGCCGCCGAACGTTCCGGGGGCGGTCGCCGTCCCGCGGAACGACGCCAACCGGGTCGCGAGCCTCACCGTCGTCGACCGGGCCGTGCACCTCGACATGGCCGCCGTCGACGACCAGACGCGGCCCACCGGGGCGGCCGGCCGGGCGGAGGCGCGGCGCTGGGTCGAGGCCTGGGTCCGCACGGCGGGGGCCGCCTTCGACACCCTCGGTCCCGTCGTGATCACGCTCAACGGCAGGCCGACCACCCTGTACGGCGTCGTCGACACGACTCAACCGCTCTTCGACCCCCGGACCACGGTGACGGCCCCGCGGACGATCTTCTTCCCCGCGGCGTCGGAGCGCGTGACCTCCCCCGTCGGCGTCGCCGCCATGCCCGGCGCGGTCGGTGACCAGCTGGCGGTGACCGACCCCGCCGGTCGGGCGGCGGCGACGGCGACCGCCGATGCCGCCAACGGCGGGGAGACGGTGATGTCGCTCGCGCCCGAGCTCGAGCCGGGCGACTACACGGTGGTGCTGCGCAGCCGCTCCGGGCAGGTCGAGGCGCAGCGTCGCTTCACCGTCACCGGCAGCGCGACGCCCGCAGGGCGTGAGCCGGTCACGGACCCACCCACCTCACCGGTCGAGACAACGCTCGTCTACTACCCCGGGCCGGCCCAGCACCTCCTCGCGGAGCCTAGGCCGAGGACGACCCTCTCCGACGCGGTGGCCGCGATCGGTGAGGAGCCGTCGGCCGAGGACGCGTCGTGGCCCTTCGGCTCGCTGAGGCTCGCCAGCGTGGTCGAGCAGGGCGACGAGGTCGTGGTCGACTACGCGAGCGACGAACGGGTCCGACCCGCCGAGCCGGACCGCGCGGTCGCGGCCTTCTGGGCTCAGAGCCTCGTGCACACCGTCGCCGCGTACGTCGGGCACCCGGTCCCCGTGCGGGTGACGATGCGCGGCGAGAGCTTCCGCCTCTTCGACCAGCTGGACACGGCCGAACCGATCGCGCTCCGTCGCGTCGAGGAGCGGACGACCGACGGCCTGACCCTCCCCGACGGGATCCCCGAGCCCGGTGCCCTGGAGGTCGTGGGCGCGCTCGAGCAGCACCGCGACGACGTCACCTGGTACGTCACCGACCTCGTCACGCACGATACCCTCTTCCAGGGGCGGGCCGCGGTGAGGTCGGACAACACCTACGCCTTCGCGCTCCCCCTGCCGCCCGGTATGTACAGGCTGCGTGTCGACGCCGCCCGGAGCGGGAGCGCACCCGCCCGGTCGTACGGCGGCCGCTTCGAGATCAGCCGATGACCCCGGCGGACGCGCACGGCCACCTCCTGCCCGACCCCGCCGGAGGACAGGAGGCGGCGGTCGAGCCCGAGGTGGCGCGCCGGCACCATCGGCTCCGCGCCGGGCTGGTCGGCCTCCTCGGCGCGACCACCCCGGCGGGGCACGAGGTCAGCGCGGCCTGCACCTGGCAGCAGGGCCCGCTGCTGGTGCCGCTGGACGTCACCGTGCACGCGGACCTCGGGCCCCACGGCCGTCTGCGGGCCGCCCCGGTCCTGTGCGTCGACCTCCTCGACACCGTCGACGTCGCCGACACCGGGCCGGTCGAGGACGCGGCACGGCGCCGTCGGCACACCCTCGGACGGCTCGGCGTCGACCACGTGTGGCAGCTCGACGTCACCAGGGACCGGCTCGAGGTCTACGTCCGCACCGACGACGAGTACCGCCACGCCGAGACGGTCACCGACGAGGACTGGATCGACTACGGCATCGGCCTCGTCCACCTGGACCTCGTCGTGCTCCTCGCCCAGGGGCGGTCGCCGGCCGGCGGGACCGGCACGCCTCCCGTACCGACCTCGCCGCTCGAGGAGGATGCGGAAGGTGCAGGTGCGGCCCGTCCAGGAGCGTTCGCCCGCTGAGCGCCGCCGGGGCGCTGCAGGCCGGTGGGTGCTGCTCGTCACCGTGATGGCCGTGCTGGTGACCGGCGCCGCGGTCGGGCTGCACCTGGCTGTTCCGCCCACGACCTCCTCGGTGCCGGCGGCGCCTCTCCCCTCCCCGTCCCCGTCCCCGGCAGCCCCGGGGGCGGCGCCCACCGCCGCGGTCCCGCCGGCGGGAGCGCCGGTCGTCGTCAGGGCCGGTGACGGGCCGCTGCTGCCCGGGATCGGCACGGGTCAGGTCTACGCGCAGTCCGCGACCGCGGTCTTCCGGGTCGAGCTCGCCACGGGGCGGATCACCCGGACCCCCACGCCGGACCTGCAGGAGCACACGACCTTCCTCGCGGGCCGGGACTGGGTGCTGGTCAAGCCCCGGTGGAGCCCCGGCGGCGTCCTCGTGCGCGACGGGCAGCCGGCGTCGCCGCTGCCGCACGCGTTCGACGCCGAAGGGTTCCTGCACGCGGGGCCGCGCGGCGACGTCTGGGGGGAGCCGGAGACAGGCACCGACCCGATGACGACCACCACCCTGCGGCTGGCCGCGCTCGACGGGCGCCGGGTCCCGGGGACGACGCTCACCGCACCCGGTTCGGCGGGGCCGTACGCGCTGCTGCCCGACGGCGACGGCGGCGTGCTGATGACCAGCGGCCGCGGCGTCCATCGGCTCGAGCCGAGCCGGGCGGGGCACACCGGCCAGGTCCGGCTGGTCATCCGGGGTGACCTGGTCGCCGCCGGCGGAGGACGGCTGCTGGTCAGCGGCGGCGACCGCTCCGGCCGCTGCCGGCTGGAGCTCCTCGACCAGCGGGACGCGCGACGCACCACCCTGCCCGCCCCCGTGGCGCGGACGCTCACGGCCAGGGGCGGCATCGGCACCGACCGAGACGCCTACGGGGACGCAGCGCTCAGCCCGGACGGGACCCGTCTGTCCGTGACGGCCTCCGAACCGGCGAGCGCTCTGCGCACCCACGTCGTCGACCTGCGCAGCGGCCGGGACAGCGTGCTGCCCGGGGCCGGCCCCGAGTTCAACGTCAACCGCCAGCTGGCCTGGTCGGGCAACGGCCGCTGGCTCCTCGCGCTCACCGACCATCGGCTCCGCGCCTACGACACCCGCACGCACGAGACCCGCGACGTCGCCCTCGGGGGCGAGCCGCTGCTGCACCTCACCACCACGCACGCCCCCGCCTGGTGAAGCGGGGTCCCCGCGGCCGGCCGTGCGCCTCGCGCGGCTACAGCGCAGGCACGATCCGCATGTCCCGGCGCGCACCGCCGTCGAGGGCGGCCAGGGCCTCCTGGTAGGCCGGGCTGTCGTGGGCGGCCCGAGCCGCCTCGACCGAGTCGAAGACCAGCAGCACGGTGCGGGTGGTCTCACCGGCCTCGTACGTCTGCTCGGGCAGCCCGCGGGCCAGGAACGTCCCGCCCGCCGCCTCGAGCGCAGGTCGGGCGAGCCGCGCGTACGCGTCGACCTTCCCCTGGTCGGAGATCTCCTGGTAGACGCTGATCCAGTACGCGGTCACGGCGCCATTGTGTCGGGCCGTCGCACGCCACGGACCGGCGGCTGCGTCAGAGCCTCAGGGTCCCGTCGGTCCACCAGGTCAGGTGGGTCGCCAGGTCGGGCGCGACCCAGGTGCGGCTGTCGTCCTCGGAACGGCCGGGGTCAGACGTCGGCGACCAGCGGGGCGACCTCGGTCCCGAGCAGCTCGATGCCGCGCAGCAGGTCGTCGTGGGCCAGGAGCGGGTTCGTCATCTGCAGGGACAGGCGGTCGACCCCGCCGACCTGCTCGGCGATGCGCCGGATCTTGTCCGCGACCGTCTGCGGGTCGCCCATGAAGAACGCGCCGTCGGGACCGGCGGTCGCGTCGAACTGCGGCCGGCTCGGCGGCGCGAAGCCGCGCTCCCGCGAGACCGTCGAGAACATCTTGTGCCAGCCGGGGTAGATCGTGTCCGCGGCCGCCTGCGTGCTCTCCCCCACGTAGCCGAAGACGTGCAGCCCGACCTGCAGCCGCTCCGGCGGGTGGCCGGCGTGGGCGCCGGCCCGGCGGTAGAGGTCGATCAGCGGCGCGAACTGGCGGGGCTCGCCGCCGATGATGGCGACCATCAGCGGCAGCCCGAGGAGCCCGGCGCGCACGAACGACTGCGGCGTCCCGCCGACGCCGACCCAGATCGGCAGCGGGTCCTGCACCGGGCGGGGGAAGACGCCCTGGTGGACGAGCGGCGGGCGGAACCGGCCCGACCACGTCACCTCCGCCTCGTCGCGCAGCTGCAGGAGCAGCTCGAGCTTCTCCTCGAACAGCGCGTCGTAGTCGCCGAGGTCGAGGCCGAAGAGCGGGAACGCCTCCGTGAACGACCCGCGGCCGACGACGAGGTCGATCCGACCGCCCGAGATCAGGTCGAGCGTCGCGAACTGCTGGAACACGCGCACCGGGTCGTCGGCGCTCAGCACCTTGACCGCGCTGCCGAGCCGGATGCGTTCCGTACGGGCGGCCGCGGCAGCGAGGATGACCTGCGGGGCCGAGTCGTAGTACTCGGCGCGGTGGTGCTCGCCGATCCCGAACGAGTAGAGGCCGACCTGGTCGGCCAGCGCGATCTCCTCGAGCAGGTGCGCCATCCGCTCGACGGGACCGACGACGTGATCGGTCTTCGGGTCGGTGACCTCGGAGACGAAGCTGTCGACGCCGATGTGCATGGAGGAACCCTCTCACGCGCCCGACCTCGGGCCGGCAGGCAGAACGCGGCCGAGAAGGCGGCGACGACGTGAGCCAGGGCCCCGGCTCGAGCGCGAGCGGTAGGTTGCGGCGCTCCCGGCACGGCGTGTCGGCGCGGCAACCTACCGCTCGGCGGGAGGAGTTCTCGGCGGGCTCCCGGCGGGGCCGTCCGGAGAACTCGTCACTCGGTACGGAGCCCGTCGGGGCTCGCCGCGGCGACGAGCCAGGGGCGGACGAGTCGTGAGGCGGTGCGCGCGGCGACCTCGATGAGGAGCAGGAGCACGACGAGCACGAGGACGCCGGTCCCCAGGAGGGCGAGGAGCGAGAGGTCGCCGTCGCCCGACGGGGCGGTCACCACCACCATGGCGGCGGTGCCGACGAGCAGGCCGAGCGTGGCGGCGGGGCGGGCGAGCAGGCGCGCCTCGGCGACCAGGGACCGGTGCAGCACCTCCAGAGACGCGCCGTCGGCCACCAGAGAGGCGGTCGAACGACGGTGCTCGGAGAGTGTCTCGACGCCGTGCGTGGCGAGCGCGAACACGACGAAGGTGAGGACCACAAGCAGCGCGATCGCGACGAGGCCGAGCGAGATGATGTAGAAGCCGTAGAAGTTCCCGTAGGCGATCAGGTCGAGCAGGAGCGCACCCGAACCCGCACCGACCAGCCCGACGACCGCGATCGGCGCCACGGCGCGACCGGCGGCCCAGGGGTCGGCGACGGCACGGCTGCCGGCCAGCAGCTCCTCGGCGCCGTCGGCACGCTCGGCCGCACGGCGTCCCGCCCGGAGGGCGATCCAGGGCCCGCTGAGCAGCAGCCCGAGCGCCGCCACCCCGATCCCCACGACCACGGCGAGCGTGTTCGCGAGCAGCGGGACGGTGAGGGCGAAGGCGGCGACGATCAGGAGCATGGGCCAGGGTCGGGGGCGCCGGGGCGAGGCCCGCCGCGAGACGGGGTGCGCGGACACGACGACGTCGCGGGAGACCAGCCAGCCGATCAGACCGCACGCGAGCGTGGTGACGGCGACCACGGCGAGGACGTCGACGGCACCCGGCGTGACCGTGACGGGAACGAAACCGTCGCCGGCGCCGCTGGGGAACGCTTCGCCCTCGACGCCGCTACCGGCCGGGGTGCCCCCGAACAGGGCCCGCAGCACCGCGTACGCCGCGGGCCCCAGGACGGCGGCGCCGAGCAGCGCGGGCACGACCAGCTCGAGGGCGGACAGGAGCCGCACCTGCACCGGCGTCGCCCCGGCGACGCGGAGCACGGCGAGACGCCGCATGCGTGCGGTGGTGCCGAGGCGGAGCAGCTGGTAGAGCAGCAGGAGCACCGGCGCGGTGAGCAGGACCAGGGACAGCACGTAGCCGGGGCGCAGACCAGGCTCGCTGAGCAGGGGGAAGAGGTGCTCCTCGACCTGTGACGGCAGCCGGAGCACCGCGACGGCGAGGAGCAGGAGCGCGGCGACGGCTCCCGCGCTGGCCGCCACCCCGATCGTCCGGACCGGTTGCTGGCCGCGGAGCAGCAGCAGGACCAGCGCGCTCACCGGGCGCCGGGCCCGGCGTCGTCGGCCTGCGTACGCCCGTCGGCGAGGACGACCTCGCGGTCGGCGAAGGCGGCGACGGTGTTGTCGTGCGTGACCAGCACGACCGACGTCCCTTCGCGCCGGACCGTGTCGACGACCAGCTCGAGCACCTGCTGCGCCCCGACCGTGTCCAGGGCGCCCGTCGGCTCGTCGGCGAAGACGACGCGCGGCCCGCTCACCAGCGCCCGCGCCAGGGCGACGCGCTGCGCCTCCCCGCCGGACAGCTCCCCGGGCCGGGCGCCCTCGAGGTGGTCGACCCCGAAGCGTTCGATCCACGTCCGCGCCGCGGCCCGGGCGTCGCGGCGGGGCCGTGCGTCGAGCAGCAGCGGCAGCGCGACGTTGTCGCCCACGCTGAGCTCGGGCAGGAGCTGGCCGAACTGCAGCACCAGGCCGAACTCCTGGCGGCGCAGGCGCGAGCGTTCCGCCTCCGACAGCCGGTCGACGCGCACGCCGTCGAAGACCACCTCGCCGCTGTCGGGCCGCAGGACCCCCGACAGGCAGAGCATGAGCGTGGACTTGCCGCTCCCCGACCGACCGGTCACGGCCACGATCTCCCCGGCAGCCAGCCGCAAGGAGGCGGCGTCCAGGGCGGCGGTCCGCTCGTAGGCCTTCCGCAGGTTCAGCCCGCTCAACAACGGCTCAGCCACGCTCGGTTCCTCTGCTCGCGACGTCAGGCCTCGAAGGGTCGTGGGGCTTTCCGGCGTCAGCGCCGTCCGGAGCGAGAGGTCCGTCGCCGCCGGGCTCGGCGGGCCGCGTGCGCGAGACCTCCACCGGCGTCGCGGCGGCGGTCTCGATCCAGCGCAGGTCGGCGTCGAGGTGGTCGATGGCGTACTCGAGGCCGAGCCGGACCGAGGGGTCGCGGGTCCGGCTGCGTGCCTGGACGAGCTCGCGCATCCGGCCCAGGTGGACCGCGCGCTGCCGTTGCAGGAACGTGGCCGCGTCCGAATCCAGGTGCAGGGCGACGATCGTCTTGCGGGCCAGCTCGCCCGCCGGGTAGGGACCCGCCGGCTCCGTCGTCGACAACCAGTCGTCGAGCGCGGTCCGGCCGGCGTCGGTGATGGCGTAGACGATGCGCTCGGGACCGCCGTCCTGGCTCACCTCCGCGACCTCGACGAGCCCGTCGCGCTGCAGCCGGGACAACGTCGCGTAGACCTGCGCGAACGGCAGCGGCTTCGAGCCCTCGAAGCGGCGGTCGAGGCGCAGCTTCAGGTCGTACCCGTGCGCCGGACCCTCACCCAGGAGCCCGAGGAACAGGTCGGCCAGCGCCATGCGCTGACTCTACACCAAGTGACTAATCATAGTGAGTACTTGCCGGTACAGGGCGAAGGGCGCCTCCGCGTGCAGACCGGGCCGTCCCTCGACCAGCCCCTCCCGGTGGATGACGCCGGCGCTGTGGAGGCCGAGCCGGCGCATCACCGCCACCGACGCGCGGTTGTGCACCTCGGTGTAGGCGACGACGGGGAGCTCGGGGAAGAACGTCGCCGCCCAGCCGAGCGCGGCCCGTCCGATCTCCGAGGCGTACCCCCGGCCGGTCAGCTCGTCGCGGACCACCCAGCCGACCTCGAGCACGGCCTCCCCGCCGAGGACCGTCCGGCTGAGCCCGCCACGACCCACCAGCGTCCCGCGGAGGCGGTCGTGCGCCATCCACTTCCCGACGCCGTCCTCGGCCCAGCGCCGGGCCATGCCCTGGGTCCACTCCCGAACGGCGTCCGGTGTCCACGGCCCGGTCCAGCGGGCGACCAGCGGGTCGGCGTACAGGCGCTCGAGCTCGCCGACGTGCTCGACGACGACGGGCGTCAGCCTTAGCCGCCCGGTCAAGACCGGGTCGTTTCCGCGAGGCGCTCCCACGTCTCCATCCAACCGCGACGGGTGCGGAGCACGACCGCGCTCCGACCTCGCCTGCGTGAGAGCGAGACCGCGGTGCGATGCGGGTGCCGTCGTGCTTCCCCAGGATGGGGGCGTGCCGACCCCGACGCCGCCCCCGACGACCCTCGCCGCTCCCCGCGTGCCCGGCGCCGCTCCCTTACGCGGGCGCCGGTCGTGGTGGGGCCCGGTGCTGGTGCCCGTGGTCGTGGGCGTCGCGCTCGGCCCGCTGGACCTGCTGCTGCAGCGGGTGCTGCCGTACCCCTTCGCCAACCTCGCGAACTCCCCCGCGGTGTGGGCCCTCGTCGCCTTCGCCCTCGGCTGGTCCGACCGGAGCCGCACCCGCTGGTGGCCCCCGGTCGCCTGCACCCTGGCCCTGGTCCTGGCCGTCGAGACCTACTACCTCGCCGCCGTGCTCGCCCTGGGCGACGACGTCGCGACGCTGACCAGCAGCGCCGCGCTGGTGTGGCTGGCCCTCGCCGTCGCGGCCGGGGTCGTCTTCGGCACGGCCGGGTCGTGGGCCCGTACGGGACACCCCTGGCGCGCGCCGGTCGGCACGGCCGCCGCCGTGGGCGTGCTGCTCGCCGAGGCGGGGCTCGACCTCGCCCGGTCCGCCGCGGCGCGCGACGACCCGGCGTACCGGCACGACCTCCTCCAGACCGCCGTGGTCCTGGTGCTCGGCGCCGCCGTCGTCGCGCTCGTCGCGGCACGGTCGGGCCGTCAGCGGCTCGTCGGCTGCCTGCTGGCCCTGGTGCTCGCCACCGTCGGGGCTCTGGTCTCCAGCGCCGTCCTGCTCTGAGCGGCCCCGCGCCGATCCCGGTCGGACGGCCGGAGGGGAGTAGCGTCCGGGCGTGGACGAAGCCGGGCTGACGCGGCGCCTGCCCGCTGTGCTCGTGCGGCACTGGGGCGTGGCGCCCGACGCGATCGGCCGGGTCGTGGGGCCGGTCGGCATGGGCTCGGTGGTGGTCGAGGTCCACCTGCCCGGCGCGAGCGGCGTCGTGGCCAAGTGGGTGCCGGCGCACGCGGCCGCCGCGTTGGACGCGGGCTCGGCCGTCGCCCGCGAGCTGGCCGGCCTCGGCCTGTCGACCGGCGCACCTCGACCGACCCGTACGGGCGTGCTGTCGGCGCCGCTGGGCGACGGCCGGGTGGCCCTGCTGCACCAGGTGCCGGGCCGCCCCCTGACGGGCACCGGCCCGGACGAGCAGCGGCGGATGGCGGCCGTGCTGGTGGCCCCGGAGGCGTTCTTCCACGACCCCGCGAGCGGCGTGACGTCGCTGATCGACTGGACGGGCGCCGGGGAGGGTCCGCTCCTGTACGACGTGGCGTCGGCCCTGATGTACCTCGGCGGCCCCGACGCCGGGCGACCCTTCCTCGAGCGCTACCTCGAGCTCGCGCCGGACGACGTCAGCAGGGACGCCCTCACCCACCTGCCGTCGCTGCGACGGTTCCGCGGGGCGGTGCAGGCCGCGTACTTCTCGATCCGCCTCGCCGAGGACGACCGCACCGGCATCGACGACCCGTCCGAGAACCTCCAGGGCCTCCACCACGCCCGCCGCATGCTGGGCGAGACGGGGCTGCTCACCTAGCCCGTACGGTCGACGTCCCCGGCGCACGGGACCCACCGGAAGGCTCGGCCGCCCGGGACGGGCCCGCGCTCCGGCGACCGGGGAGGTGCCGCGACCTCCCCTAGGGTGGCGCGATGGGCAGGGTGCAGACGCTCGGGGCCGGCCCGCTGGTGCTGGTCGTCGGCGAGCTCCTGCTGGTCGTCTGCAGCGCGTGCTACCTCGTCTGGTGGTCGGTCACGTACCGACCGGCCGGGCGCGCACCGTTCCACGGCGGCCCCTTCCTCGCGGGAGCGGTCCTCGCCGGCCTGGGCGGCATCGTGCTGCTGGGGGTCGGGATCGCGGTGCTCCTCCCGAGGGCCTCGGGCCTGGCCGTGGCGGCGACGGTCGTGGGCGGGGTGCTCGTCGGCGCGCTGCTGATCCACGTCACCTCGACGTACGCCCACCGCCCGGTGACCACCGAGCTGCCGCTGATCGTCCTCTGGACGACCGCCCAGGTCGCCGCGGGCGTCGCGCTGCGGAGCGCCGGGATGCTGGACCGGCCGGCCGCGCTGTTCTGGTTCGCGGCGACCGCGATCGCCGCGCTGGTGGGGCTGGCCTGCTACCTCGTCTTCTACCGGCTCGCCCCGGTACCCGCGTACTGGGTCGGCATGCTGCCGCTCGCCTTCGACGGTGTGGTGGCGGCCCTCCTCGCCGCGGTCGTCGCCCTGACGAGAGCCACCTGACGGGTCGTCCGAGGTGCCTGGCTCTCCCTCCTGATCCCTGCCGACCCCCCGAGCGGCGCAACGGTCGGAGACCCCTCGTTCTGCTATTTTGCTGGCCTCGGGCCGATTCACGCCTGGGCGTACGTGCGTGACGGTGCCGCACCCCGACGGAAGCGAACCGTTGATGTCCCGAGGTCGGTCCGTCCTCCCCCACTCCCTCCCGCTCGCGAGACCTCGTCCGCGGCACCGCGGCGCCACGATGGCCGCGGCGGCGGTGCTGTGCCTGCTCAGCCTGCTGGTCGGGGCCACGACGACCGCTGCGGCGGCCGGTCCGGCCCGCGCGGTCACCTCCTGGGGCGGCTACACCCTCGCGCTCCGGGCGCCGGCGTCGCTCAACACCGATGGCGTCACGGCCGTCTCCGCCGGTCAGTACTTCGGGCTGGCGCTGACGCCGCGCGGCCGCGTGGTGGCCTGGGGCCTGGACGAGCACGGGGAGACCAAGGTCCCCGCGTCGCTGACCGGGAAGACCGTGACCGCCATCTCCGCGGGCGGCGAGCACGCCCTGGCGCTGACCTCGGACGGGCGGGTGACCGCCTGGGGCAACGACGACCGCGGCCAGACCGACGTCCCCGCCTCGCTGACGGGCAAGACCGTCACCGCCATCGACGCCGGTGTGGGCCACAGCCTGGCGCTGACCTCCGACGGCCGGGTCACGGCCTGGGGCGACGACTCCGACGGCGCGACCGCCGTCCCCGCGTCCCTCGCCGGCAAGACGGTCACCGCGATCGCGGCGGGCACGCAGTACAGCCTGGCGCTCACCAGCGACGGTCGCATCACCGCCTGGGGGTGGGACGCGTGGGGCACGACAACCGTCCCGGCCTCGCTCGCCGGCAAGACCGTCGTCGCGATCTCCGCCGGTGACTTCCACGCCCTCGCCCTGACCTCCGACGGCCAGGTCGTCGCCTGGGGGGACGACGAGTACGGCCAGCGCAACGTCCCGTCGTCGCTGGCGGGCCAGAAGGTCACCGCGATCGCGGCCGGGGTGTGGCACAGCCTCGCCCTCACCGCCGACGGCCGCGTCACCGCGTGGGGCCGCGACGACTTCGGCGAGACCAGGGTCCCCACCTCGCTGACCGGCCAGCGGGTCACGGCCGTCGCGGTCGGCTTCTCCTGGAACGTGGTGCTCACCCGCGCGAACGCCCCGGTGGTCACCTCGTCGCCGGCGTCGGCGACGGTCAAGCCCGGTACGGCGGTGTCCTTCACCGCAGCCGCCAGCGGCTCCCCGGCCCCGACCGTCCAGTGGCAGCGCGCCGCGCCCGGCGGCAGCTTCGCCGACGTCCGCGGCGCCACCAGCCGGACGTACACCCTCACCCCGACGCGCAGCGACGACGGTGCCCTGTTCCGCGCCGTGTTCCGCAACCTGGCCGGGACCGCCACGACGCAGGCGGCCGCGGTGAGCGTCGTCAGCGGAGCCCCGACGGCGAAGGACCTCACCGTCGCCGTCGCGCACGACTCCCCCACGCCCGTCACCCTCGCCGGCAGCGACCCCGATGCCGACGCCCTCACCTACACCGTCGTGAGCCGCCCCGCCCACGGGACGCTGTCCGGCCAGGGCCCGCGGCTGACGTACACGCCCGCGCACGGCTTCAGCGGGACCGACGCCTTCACCTACCGCGTCTCCGACGGCACCTCCACCTCCTCGGTCGCCAGGGTCGCGCTCACCGTGGCCGCGCCGACCTGCGTCCCCTCGACCCCGAAGCGGGACTTCGCGGTGAGCGCCGACCGCCGCGACACCGACGGCGTCGTCCGCAGCCCGGCGTTCACGACCGCGCGGTCGCCGGAGCTGCTGCTCGCCTTCGTCTCCGTCAACCGCCCGGCCCACGGGTCCCAGTCCGTGACGCGCGTGAGCGGCGGCGGGCTGACCTGGACCCTGGTGCGGCGCGGCACCAGCGACGCGGGCAGCACCGAGGTGTGGCAGGCGTACGCCACCACGCGCGTCGAGCGGACCCGGGTCAGCGTCGACCTCAGCAGGCCCGGCGCGACGGTCGGCGTCACCGTCGCCGGGTTCCGCGGTGCAGGCCCGGCCGTCACGCGGACGGGCTCCCGGTCCGGGACCGGGTCGGCGCCGCAGGTGACGGTCAGGCCGAGGAGCTCGGGGTCCGTGGTCTGGGCGGTCGGGCGGGCCGATGGCTCGCGCTACGACCCGAAGCCGGCCTCGGGCCAGAAGGTCGTCCACGAGAAGACGTTCAGGTCCCCCCGCGGCGGCCTCTGGGTCCAGCGCGTCAAGGCCGCCACCACGGCGGGGACGGACGTGACGGTCGGCGACCGGGCCGCCGCCGCGAGCTGGGGCTACACGGCCGTCGAGATCCCGGGCGTGTGCGGCTGAGCGGCCCGCGCGGCCGCACGGCCCGTCGCGGCGGACCGGAACGACCCCGCTCGCGTGAGAGGCTGCGGTGATCATGTCGCCGACCGCAGCTCGGACGCCGCGCCGGCGCACCGCCCTGGGCTGGATCCCGCTCGTCGTGGTCGTGCTCCTGGTCGGGCTGGTCGCGGCGACCGGCGGGCTGGCCAAGGCACCCGGCGTCGGGCCCCGGCGCTTCGCGGTGGGCGAGCCGGTCGTGCTGGCGCGCTGGGTGCTCGTCGTCGACGGCGTCGACCTGGTCGACACGACGTCGTACGGCAGCCCCTCGGCCCCGACGCTCCGCGTCCGGCTGCGCGCGACCTGGACCGGTGACGCCACCGAGCCGCTGCTGAGCTCCGGGCTCGTGCACGTCGTCGTGCCCGGCGGTCCCCCGCCGGCCGCCGACGTCAGCTCCGTCGCCGCCGGCGCCTACTCGGGCGGGTTCGACCCGGACGTCGAGCGCCCGGCGACGCTCGAGGTGGTGTGGCCCGACGGGGCCGACGAGACCACTCCGCGGGTCCCCGCCCCGGCCACCGTGCAGGTGGTGGTCAGGGACGAGCGCGAGGCGCAGAACTTCCTCTACGCCGACCAGTGGCAGGTCACCGACCCCCTGGGCCACGTCGACGTCCCCGTGACCGACAGCCGCACGCGATGACGGCGCCGCCTCCCGAGGTCGCCGCCACGCCCGCCACGCCCGCCTCCTCGGTGCCCCGGCGGCACGTCCCCGCCGCGCTGCGACCCGTGCTCGGTCTGCTCGGTTGCGTCGTGCTCGCCGTGGCGGTGGCGGTCGCGGCGCCCGACCCGTCGGAGCAGCTGCGCCGTCGCTGGTCGGACGCCGGCCCCGGCGCCTGGGCCGTCACGCCGGACCGCAGCGCCCGGGTGACGTCGGTCGCGGTCGTCGGAACCGTCGACCCGGGCTACGGCGACGTGCTGGCGAGCCGCCAGGCCCTCGTGGTGGCGCAGGTCGACGTCGCGGTCCGGCACCGCGTCGCCCAGCTCAACCACGTCTACCTGCGCACGGCCGACGACAAGGAGTACGCCCCGCGCTCCGAGCTCTCCTCGGCCGGGCTGGCGCAGACGCAGCCCGGCTTCACGCGCCACGCCACGCTGGTCTTCGAGGTCCCGTCCGACCGGCTGCCGCGCGCCGAGCTCGTCGTCGACGCCGACGCCGCGTCGGTGGACGGCTACACCGACGCCATCCGCCTCGACCTCGGCCTGGGCCGTACGGTCCGGGTCAGCCCGGAGACCGTCACGCCCGCACCGGCCTCGGTGACGACGACGTGAGGCGACGCCGCGACGGGACCGCGTCGCGCTGGTCGGGCGGTCTCAGGCTCGCCGTCGTCGGCGGGGCCGCGGCCCTGGTCGTGGCGGGAGTGACGGGCTGGTACCCGTACGCGCAGCTGTCCCCGCACGTCCCGGCGGTCACCCTGCGCCCGGGGGCCGAGGCCGAGCTGGCCGGGGTGCGCTACCGCCTCGAACGCTTCGAGGTCGCCCCGACGCTGCCGGCGAAGGACCCGAAGGACCCGCCGGCGCAGGGGCCGCCGGGCTCCCTGCTGGTCCTGGTCGTCGTGAGCCAGACCGTGCTGGACCGCTCGGTCGCGCTCGACGAGCACTACTGCGACGCGACCCTGACCGAGGACGACGGCGCCACGGTGTGGCAGACCGACTCCGACTTCACGACCCTCGCGGCCCGCCCCGCCTCGTTCGGCTGCGCCGGCACCGAGGAGTCGCCGCTGCGCTACGACGTCGCGCACGAGACCGGCTTCAGCTTCGTCGTCCCAGCTGCCGCGGCCGGGCACCTGTCGGCGCGGATGGCGGTCCGGGACGGACCCACGGTCGCGTTCGAGCCCTAGGCCGTCGGGCGGGCGAGCGGCGGTGCGGTTCGTCGATGCCGGACGCTGACCTCTTCGAGGCCCTTCGACAGGCTCAGGGAGCGTTCGACAGGCTCAGGGAGCGTTCGACGGACTCAGGGAGCGTTCGACGCCGAGGCCCTTCGACAGGCTCAGGGGGCGTTCGACGCCGAGGGCGCGGGCGAAGACCGCGCCGTAGAGCGCGACCGACGTCGCGGTGACGACGGCGGAGACGAGGAGGTCCTCGACGGGTTCGAGCAGCAGGGTGCGGCCCACGGGCTGCGGACCGGCGAGCAGGGTGAGCCCGATCTGGAGCAGCCCGTCGAGCGCCTGCAGCGCGGTGGCGAGCAGCAGGTAGGCCCCGATCGTGCGGGCGCCGGCGCGGACGACGACGCGCAGGGCGAGCAGGACCGGCAGGTACTTCGTGCGCAGGTCGTCGGTCGCGAGCAGCAGGACGCGGCCCGACGGCGTCCTGGCGACGCCGGAGAAGCGGCCGACCCAGCCGGCGGCCCGGGCGCCGAGGGCGTCGGCGGCCGAGGCCTCGCGCCAGCCGAAGACGACGGCGGTCAGCGCCAGCCACATGAGCGGCAGCCCGACGACGGTGAGCAGCACGCCCGGGGCCTCCGTGACCACGGCTCGGGCGGCCTCACGGAGCGTGGGGCCGAAGGGCAGCGTGAGGTCGGGCAGCCACGCGAGCACGGCCTGCCCGGCGGCCGCGAGCTCCGCCCACACCACCCGGCCCTGCAGCCACTCGCGCGCGGCGCGTGCCGCGACCAGGAGGACCACGAACACGCTGAGCGCCCAGACGCCCTCCGCGACCAGCCCGACCACGCCCGCCACGGACGACGACTGCCGACGTCGCAGCCAGAGCCGGACGAGGGCGCGCAGCACCCAACCGCCCGCGGCGAGGCCGAGGTAGAGCGGCAGCCGTGCGGGGACCAGGCTGATCGACCAGTCCTGGACGCCACCGAGGCCCTGCACGACGTAGTTGCTCTGGAACAGCGCGGACACCTCGTCGTCGAGGAAGCCCCACACCGCGTACACCGCGAGGAAGGGACCGACGGCCAGGGTGACGACGTCGAGGGTGCGCTCCTGCGCGAGCAGGGACGGCGGCAGCAGGCCCGCCGGACCGACCGGGGTCGGCGCGCCGGCGTCGTCGTCCGAGGTCTCCGGGACGTCGAGCTCGGGTCGGACGCTGTGCACCATCACCACCAGGGCGACGAGCTCGGCGACGACGGCCAGGACGAAGACCAGGTTGGCGAGCACCGCGTGGTCGACGCCGAGCAGCGCCGAGACGAACAGCCCCGCTCGGTGGATGGCCCACCCGAGGCAGAACCAGCCGACGAGCACCGGGCCGCGGCGCCGCAGCAGCCGCAGCGTGCCGGCGGCCAGGCCCGCGACCTCGGTCAGCGTCTCGGTACCCAGGGCCGCCACGCGCGGCACGTTACGCGACCGGGCGGGTCTCCGCCCAGACCTCGTGCGGGGCCCCGGGCACCGGCCGGGTCAGGGCTTGCAGCTCCACGGCTTGAAGCCGCGCTTGGCGTAGAGCGTGTTGGCGACGTGCACCTGCTCGTTCTTGCTCGCCTTGTTCGGGTACTTCGAGAACTTGCGCCCGCCCGCCGACTTCCACGTCGACAGGCTGAACTGCAGGCCGCCGTAGTAGCCGTTGTGGGTGTTGATGTGCCAGTTGCCGCCCGACTCGCACTTGGCGATCTTGTTCCACTGCTTCATGCGCTTGAGGTTGAGCTTGCTGGTCCCGACCTTGACGATCTTGCTGCGCACCTTGCGGTTGACCTTGGTCGTCACGACCGTCGTCGCCTCGCCGTTGACCGTCGTGACCGTCGTCGTGGTGGTGACCTTGCCCGTACGGCCCTTGCGGACGGTCTTCTTGTGGCCCTTCATCATCGACTTGGTCTTCTTCTTGACCGTCTTGTACTTGACCGTCTTCTTGACCTTCGTCGTCGTCACGGTCACCACGTCGATCGTCAGCGACATGCCGTTGGTCACGGCCGTGCCCCGCGACGGCGAGACCCGGTCGTCGCCGTCGACCGCGAGGCCGAGCTGGGCGATCGCGTCGCCGACGGTGGCCGCGTCGGTCACCCTGACCGTCGAGTCCTTCGCCGCGTAGCGCAGGTGGATCGTCGCGACGGTCGCCGCGGGCGTGGACGTCGACGTCGGGGTGGGCGCAGGGCTCGGCGTGTCCGCGTACGCCGCGGTGCCGCTGAGGCCGCCCGCCAGCAGCGCGGTGGTCGCCGCCGCGGCGGCGAGGAAGGTCGTGATCCTGGGCATGCGTACCCCTGTGGGTCGTGTCCGGCAGGCCGTGCCGGCCCGTGAAGATCACGACTCGACCCTGAAGAAGGCCTGAGCCTGCCCTGATCGATAACGGTTTGGCAACTTCACGGTCTCGGGTCGGTGCGCCTCCTTGCGCCCTCCGATTTTGACGGCCTGCGTTCCAGAGAGCGGCCCAGGAACGGTCACCGCGGTCCGGAACCCGTGGCGGGAGGCTCGGCGGGCGGAGCCATGGGCCCGCCTCGGCGCGTGACCAGGGGCCGCCCGTACGATCCCCGGGTGTCAGACGCGGTGGTCAGGTTCGGGCTGGTCGGCTACGGCTTCGGGGGTCGCTACTTCCACGCGCCCCTGATCGCCGGCGCACCGGGCTGCGCGCTCGTCGGCGTCGTGACCCGCTCCCCCGAGCGCCGGGCCGAGGTCGCGGCGGAGCACCCCGGGGTCGCCGTCCACGACTCGGTCGACGCCCTGGTCGCGGCCGGGGTCGACGCGGTCGCGGTGAGCACGCCGGCGGAAACGCACTCGGCCGTGACCGACGAGCTGCTGCGCCGCGGCGTCCCGGTGGTCTGCGACAAGCCCTTCGCCCTGGACGCCGATGCGGCCCGGGCGACGGTCGAGCTGGCCGAGCGCGAGGGCGTGCTGGTGAGCCCGTACCAGAACCGGCGCTGGGACTCCGACCTGCTGACCGTGCGGCGGGTGCTCGACGAGGGACGCCTGGGCGAGGTCCGCCGCTTCGAGTCCGCGTTCGAGCGCTGGGCCCCGGACCCCGCACCGCCGGCGGCCGGTGGCGGGCTGCTGCGCGACTTCGGCAGCCACCTGGTCGACCAGGCGCTGTTCCTCTTCGGCCCCGTCGACCGCGTGTACGCCGAGACCCACGAGGTGGGGCCGGAGGCCGAGGACGACGTCCGGGTGCTGCTCCACCACACCAGCGGCATGAGCACGCACCTGTCGGGCGCCTGGCGCCAGGGTGCGCCGGGACCGCGGTTCAGGGTCAGCGGTACGGCGGGCAGCTTCGTGGTCACCGAGCCGATGGACGGCCAGGAGGCCGCGCTCGTCGCCGGACGCACCCCGGCCGGCGAGGGCGACGCGTGGGGCGAAGAGCCCGAGAGCGCGTGGGGCACCCTGCACCTCGGCGACTCCGACGAGGTCGTCGCCAGCGAGCGCGGGCGCTGGGACCAGTACTACGCGCAGTTCGCCGCGGCCGTGCGCGGCGAGGGGCCGGTGCCGGTCGACCCGTGGGACGCCGTGGCCACGGCGACCGTCCTCGACGCCGCCCGGCTCAGCGCCGCCGAGGGTCGGACCGTCGACGTCGCGGCGGTCGTCCGCTAGGTCGCGCCGCCCGGCTCCCCCGTCAGTGGCCGGCCACGTGGTTGTCGTGGATGACGCCGACGTTGGTGGCGGCGTCCGGCAGGAACTTGTTGCAGAGGTAGCCGTCGCCGTTCTCGTCCATCTCGACGAAGAACGCGTCCGGCGTCTGCTGCGCCAGGTCCTGCAGGACGGAGACGGCCGTGAGGGCGTAGCCCCGCGAGCACCCGTCCGTCGGTCGTCCGACGGCCTGCGCCGGTCCGGCTGCGACGGCGCTCACCGCCAGCCCCGCGAGCACCACACCCAGAAGACGCTTCATCGGATCCCCCTGTGCCTCGTCGGCGCCCGCCGTCCGCGAGACGCCTGAGCCCTTCGGAGACTGCCACCGTCCGGCGCCCGGGGGCAAGGGCCGGCGGAACGGTCGAGAGGTCGTTCCGACCGGGCTCAGCCGGCGCCGACGACGTCGGAGTCGGCGATCTTGAGGATCCCGTCGTCGCGGACCATCCGGAACGTGGTGCGCTCGACCGAGACGCTGCCGCCGCGGTCGTAGGTCAAGGTGGCCTCGACGCGCGACGGCGGGTCGGCCTTGACCTTGCTGACCTTCACGTCGTCGACCTGGCCCCAGAACCGCTCGTACGCCTGCCGCCCGCCGGACTTGGTGCGCTGGTAGTCCGACGTCATCAGCCCCCACGCCTCGTCGGTGTCGTCGGGCACCAGCCCGTAGTAGCGGGTGATGGCGGCGGAGAGCTCCCGGGCGGTGGGCTCGCCCGAGCCCTCGGTCGGGGTCGGGCTCGGCGACGGCGTCGTCCGGGACGCCGAGGGCGTCGGGGAGGCCGACGGCTCGTCGGAGGGGCTGCTCGAGGTCGAGCGTTCCGGGGACGGCTCCGAGCCCGACGGCGAACCGGCGGGCGAGGCGGCCGGCGCCGACGTCCCGCCGGTGGGGTCGGCGGCGGTGCCGGTCCCGCCGCGGCCGAGCTGCCCGGTCAGGACGACGGTTCCGAGCACGACCAGCCCGACGAGGAGCGCGACGGCCGCGACCACCCGCCCGGCACGCGAGCGCCGTACGGGGCCAGGCCCTCCCGGCGACGGCGGCCCGGCCGCCCGGACACCCGCCACCGGTGCCGGCGCCGGCGCCGCGGCGGCCGCTGCGAACGTCGGCGGTCCGGCCAGGGTCGGCGGCGACGCCGCGAGCGTCGGCGCGGGTTCCGCCGAGCGGGCTCGTACGGCGGTGGTCGCGTCGTCGGCCACGGGCACGCCACCCGCCGCCGGCGCGGTGGCGGGAGGTTCGGCGTCGCCGGCCTCGACCGCGGCCAGCCGCGCGGCGACCTCCCGCATGGGCGGACGGGCCTCGGGGTCGCTGCGGAGCATGTCGAGCAGCACGGGGGTGAGGGCGCCGGCCCGCGCCGGGGGCGCGAACTCGCCGGACGCCACCCGGTAGAGCAGGGCGATGGAGTTGGCGTCGGTGCCGAAGGGCGGCCCGCCCTCGGTGGCGGCGTACAGCGTCGCCCCGAGGGAGAAGACGTCCGAGGCGTGGCTCGAGTCGGCCCCGCGCGCGACCTCCGGCGCCAGATAGGCGGGGGTGCCGTGGACGAGCCCGGTGGAGGTGAGCGTCGCGTCGCCGAGCGCGTGGGAGATCCCGAAGTCGCTCAGCAGGGCGGTCCCGTCGTCGGTGACGAGGATGTTGCCGGGCTTGACGTCGCGGTGCACGATGCCGAGCTGGTGCGCCGCGGCCAGCGCCGAGGCGACCTGCGCCCCGATCGAGGCCGCCTCGTGCACGCCGAGCGGCCCGCTCTCGCGCAGCACCGCGGACAGCGGGACCGACGGCAGGTACTGCATGACCAGGCACGGCTGGCCCTCGTGCTCGACGACGTCGAAGACGGGCACCGCGTTGCGGTGGTGCAGCCGGGCGGTGATCCGCGCCTCGCGCATCGCCCGGTTCTTGGCGAGCTCCGCGTCCTCGGCGCTCAGACCCACCTGCGGCCGGAGCACCTTGACCGCGACGGGCCGCTCGAGCCGCTCGTCGCGGGCCTCCCAGACGACGCCCATGCCGCCCCGGCCCACCTGCCGCACGAGCCGGTAGCGCCCGGCCAGGAGGGCGTGCGGCTGGGCCACCGGCGCCCCCTTCGTCGTCCACCTGCAGAGCGGCCCGAGCCTACGGCACCGGCCGCCCGGGGTTCAGCGCAGCGAACGGCGCTCGTACAGCCGCAGCGACCAGACCAGCCCCAGGGCGGTGAGGACCACGCACCAGGCGAGCGCGAGAAGCAGGTCGGGGGCGGCCGGGCTGCCCAGCAGCAGGCCGCGCACCGTCTCCGTGACCGGGGTGAACGGCTGGTGCTCGGCGAACCACCGCATCCCGGCCGGCAGCGACGCCGTCGGCACGAACCCGCTGCCGAGCAGGGGCAGGAACGTCAGCAGCAGCGGCAGGTTGCTCGCGGTCTCGACCGACCGCGCCTGCATCCCCATGCCGACCCCGACCCAGCTCACGGCGAGGGCCACCAGCAGCACCACGCCGACCAGCGCGACCCAGTGCCCCGGGCCGGCCTCGGGCCGGTAGCCGACGAGCACCCCGACCCCGAGGACCAGGACCACGGCCAGCAGCGCCTGGACGGTGCCGCCGAGGACGTGCCCGGCGAGCACCGCGCCCCGGGAGATGGCCATGGTCCGGAACCGCGCCGTCACGCCCTCCGTCATGTCCATCGCGACGGTGATCGCCGTGCCGCCCGCGGTGCCCGCGATCGTCAGCGCGAGGATCCCGGGCACCACGTACGCCAGGTAGGCGCCGCGACCGCCGGCGCTCCCGCCGGGCAGGCCCGCGCCGAGCGTGCCGCCGAAGACGAAGACCGACAGCAGCAGCACGACCACCGGCGCACCGATGGTGAACACCGACAGGCCCGGGTAGCGCACCACGTGCAGCAGGGTGCGGCGCAGCATCGTCACCGCGTCGACGAGCGCGTACGAGCCGGGGCTCCGGCGCGCGGCCGGGAGGTGCGGGGCGAGCGAGGTGGTCACGAGCGGTCCTCCTGGGGCTGGGGCCGGCCGGTCAGCGCGAGGAACACGTCGTCCAGGTCGGGGCTGTGGGTGCTGAGGTCGTCGACCTCCAGGCCGGCGGCGTCGAGCCGGTCCAGGACGGCGCGCAGGGGCCGGACGCCCCCGGCCGAGGGGACGGTGAGCGTGAGCGCGTCGGTGTCGGGGGTGGAGCCGCGGAGCTGGGCCGCCGCCGCGGCGAGCACGGCCCCGTCGGCGAAGCGCAGCCGCAGGTGGCCGCCGGGCACGAGCCGCTTGAGCTCCTCTGGCGTCCCGTCGGCGACGACCCGACCGCCGTCCAGCACGACGACCTGGTCGGCGAGCTCGTCGGCCTCCGCGAGGTACTGGGTGGTGAGCAGGACCGTCGTCCCCCCGGCGACGAGCCCGCGGACGAGGTCCCAGATGGTCCGGCGGCTCCGGGGGTCCAGGCCGGTGGTGGGCTCGTCGAGGAAGAGCACCCTCGGCCGCGTGACCAAGGTCATCGCCAGGTCGAGGCGGCGGCGCATGCCGCCGGACCACGTCGCCAGCGGGGTGCGCGTGGACCCGACCAGGTCGAGCTGCTCCAGCAGCTCGGCGGCGCGCGCCCTCGCCCGGGCGGTGCCGAGGTGGCGGAGCCGGCCCATGAGGACGAGGTTCTCCTCGCCGGTGAGCAGCCCGTCGACCGCGGAGAACTGGCCGGTCAGGCCGATCGCGGCCCGGACGCCGTCGGGGTCGCGCACCACGTCGTGCCCGTCGACCACGGCGGTGCCGCCGTCCGGGCGCAGGAGCGTGGAGAGGATGTGCACCGTCGTCGTCTTGCCCGCCCCGTTGGGCCCGAGCAGGGCGGCGACGTGGCCGGCGGGGACGGTGAGGTCGACGCCGTCGAGGACGACCGTGTCGCCGCTCCGGCCGCGGTAGGACTTGCGCAGCCCGCGGACCTCGATCGCGGGCGCGCTCACGACGCCCGCCGGACGTCGATGTCGCCGAACTGGGTCCGGACGCGCACGGCCACGGCCTGCTCGCCCCCGCCCGGCGCGCGGTCGGCGTCGAGCCCGTTCCGCACGCGGCCGTTCTTCGAGGACAGGTCGAGCCAGGCGGCGACGCCCTCGCGGACGCCGACGACGACCTCGCCGAACCCGCTCTCGGCCTCGACCGCGCCGCTGGAGACCTCGCCCAGCGTGATGCTGCCGTACGCGGTCTTCGCCGTGACCGACGCGCCCGCCCGGGTGACGTCGAGGTCGCCGTACGACAGCCGGGCGTCGACGTCGCCGTCGGCCTCGCCGACGACGACGTCGCCGTGCGACGCCTTGAGCAGCGCGTCCCCGGCGACGCGGCCGACCGTGATCTTGCCGTGGTCGGCGGTGATCTCGGCCGTGCCCTCGACCGCCTCGACCGACGCGGCGCCGTGACCGGCCCGCAGCCACAGGTCGCCGGTGGTGCCGAGGTGCGCCCGTCCTGAGGAGGCCTTGACCCGGGTGGCGCCGAGCCGGCCGCTGGTCCGCACCCCGCCCAGCGCGAGCTCGGCGGTCAGCCGCGAGCCGGCGGGCAGCTCGACGCGGACGTCCACCGACTCGCCGGGCCCGACGAGGCTGAAGCGCGGCTTGGGCGTGACCACGGTGAGGCGCTGCCCGTCGAACTCGACGGCGGTGCCCTCGGCGCCGCGGCGGTCGACCTCCTTGTCGGGGTTGGTGGGGACCACCGTCACGACGGCGTCGGCGCGGTCCGAGGCGACGACCTCGAGGGCGCCGACCTGGATGTTCACGGCGAGGTCGACGGGTCCGGAGGTGGGGTAGGTGGGCATGGCGTTCCTTCCTGAGGGCGTGCTCGTCCCGCCCCGGGCGTTCCGGGGCTGGGGCCTTGCTGGGTCGAGGCGCTTCGGCGTGGGTCGCCGCGGCGTCAGGTGCGGGCGGGGCGGCTAGCGCGCCCATCCCGCGAAGCTGTCGCCGCCGGACCGTTTCCGGGTCGAGCGGCGCTGCCGGGGCTGGAGCGCGGCGGCGACCGCACGGACCAGCCAGGCGTTGACGGAGACGCCGTCGGCGGCGGCGGCCTCGTCGACCTGCGCCTTGAGCGCGTCGGGCAGGCGCAGCGTGGTCCGCGACGTGCTCACGTCGTCGAGGTCGACGCTGCTCGCGGGGCGTTCGTCGGCGCCGGCGTCGGCGGCCAGGCCGCTGACGACGAACTCGACGTCACGCCCCCGCAGCCGCAGGTCCACCGCGCTCGGAGCGAGGTCGCGGGTGATCTCCCCCGCCGCGGCGGACAGGGCGTCGAGCAGCACGACCCGGGTGGCGGCGTCGAGCTGGGAGGCCAGCCGCTCGGCCGCCGCCCGCACCTCCTCCGTGCCGTGCTCCGCCGTCCGCGCCAGCTGGCGCTGCAGGTCGTCGACGTACGTCCCGAGGTCCATGACACCATGATGACACCACGGTGGTGTCAGGTCAAGCAGGAGTGGTGTCAGCGCGCCTGTTCTCGCAGGACGCAGATCGACACGCCGCCCGTAGGAGGCCGGCCGACCAAGCCCGCCCGCACCGGCTGAGTCCTCTAGCGTGACCTGCGTCCGCTCGGGCAGGGGGACGGGATGGTGGCACGCGTCGGGCGCTGGCTCCGCTCGCGGCTGCGCGCGCTGCTCTGGTGGTGGTGGCCGACCTCGCCGACCACCTGGTCCCAGGTGCCGGGCCGCCTGGTCCCCACGGTCGTCCAGGTCGCCCGCCTGACGATCGCCGCGGTCGTCGCGTACGTGGTCGCGGGACAGCTCATCCCGGCCGGCGCGGTCGACCTGACCGCCCCGCTCACGGCCCTCCTCGTCGTCCAGGCGTCGACCGTCGGCACGCTGCGGATGGGGCTGGTCCGCGTCGGCGCCGTGCTGACCGGCGTCCTGGTCGCCGTGGCCGTCGGCGCCACGGTGGGGCTGACGTGGTGGAGCCTGGCGCTGGTCATCGCCGCCTCGCTCGTGCTGGCGAAGGTGCTGCGCCTCGCCGAGCAGTCGCTGGAGGCGCCGATCAGCGCGATGCTCATCCTCGCCGTGTCGGCGCCCGAGCTGGCCGCCGAGGTGCGCATCGGGCTCACCCTGGTGGGGACGGTCGTGGGGGTCGGGTTCAGCCTCGTCGCGCCGGTGGCCATCCCCAACGCGCGGGCCGCGGAGGCCGTGCGGCGGGTGGCCCGCTCGCAGGCGGCGCTGCTCAACGAGGTCGCCCTCGCCCTCGGCGGGAGCGCGCCCGACCCCGCGGAGGTGGCGGCGTGGTCCGACTGGGTCCGCGACATCGACCGCGAGATCGCCGTCGCGTCGACCGCCGTCCGCGCGACCGAGGAGAGCCGCACCCTCAACGCCCGGGCCCTGACGACCGCCCGGGTCCACGACCGGCTCCTGTCGGCCGTGGAACGGCTGGACCGCTGCCTGGCCGCGGAGCAGACCCTGATCGGCGCCGTCGCCGCGGCGCCGCACCCGTCCGCCGCACCCGGTGACTCCGCGGCGGCCGACCTGCGGCGGGCGTACGCCGTCGTCCTCGACGACCTCGCCGACGGCCTGCGCGCGCTGGGCGACGTGCTCGGCGCCCAGCCGGGCCACCGTCCCGCCCCACCGGGCCCGGTCGTGGACCGGCTCGCGGACATCGTGCGGGAGTCACGGGCGGTGCTCGCCGAGCTCCTGCTGCTCGACGTCGACCCGCGGCGGCACCCGGACTTGTGGCTCGTCCAGGGGTCGGTGCTGACCGCCGTCGACCAGATCCTCACCCAGCTCGACCTCGACCTGGTGCAGCCGTCGGCGCGACCGCGCCTGCGCTGGACCTCGGCACCCGACGTACCCCGCCGACGACGACACCGGGGCCGCCGCTGAGGGCCTGCCGGTCCGTGCCGCATCCGTCGTCAAACGGCTCGGCGGAGAGGTCTTCGTCACAGGCAGTTCATTTGTCAACTACCCAACCCCTTGTCATACTTTTCTCAGCATCCCGCAACTTTCGTGGGGTGTTTCGCGGCCTCGGGGGCGAGGCTGCACCACACTCTCGGGGGAGAACACTCGTATGCGCTCTGGCGCGCCCATGCACGCCTTCGTCCGACCCGCCCGCGGCCTCGTCCGTGCCGCAGTCGTGTCGGCCACCGTCGCCGGCCTCGCGATCGGCCTCGCGCCGTCCGCCTCGGCCGCCGACACCACACCGCCGTCGGTGCCGAGCAGCCTCAAGGCCGTCTACTACGGCGGGGTCGGCAGCCAGATCAGCTGGGGCAAGGTCTCGGCCTCCGACCTGGGCACCTACGTCGTCTACCGCTCGACGAGCAAGACGCTGGTCCCGGCCACCGACGCCATCGGCACGACGACGTCGCTGTCCTTCACCGACGCCAAGGCCACCGCCGGCACGACGTACTACTACGGCGTCGCCGCGCGCGACACGACCGGCAACACCTCGAAGCCGTCCAGCGTCATGACGCTCAAGGCCACCGACACGGCCGCGCCGAGCACCCCGAGCAGCCTCAAGGCCACCGCGACCAGCGGCGGCATCGCGCTCGACTGGGCCGACCTCGTCGTGCCGGACCTCGCCGGCTACAAGGTCGCCAGGTCCTCGAGCTCGAGCGGCACGTACACGACGCTCACGTCGTCGCCCGTCACCACCTCCGCGTTCACCGACGCGACCGCGCCGGCCGGCGCCACCTCGTACTACCGCGTCACCGCGGTCGACAAGACCGGCAACACCTCCTCCGCCGCGAGCGCCTACGCCAAGGCGTCCGCCGCCCCGGCCCCCAGCACCGCACCTGCGGCGCCGACCGGCCTGAAGGCCACGGTCAGCAGCGCGAACGCCGTGGCCCTGACCTGGACGGCCCCCAGCGGCAGCCTCAGCGGCTACACGCTGTCCCGCTCGACCTCGAGCACCGGGACCTTCACCACGGTGGCCTCCCCGGCGGCCACGGCCACGTCGTACACCGACACCACGGCCCCGGCCGGCGCGGCCGTCTACTACCGCCTGGTCGCGACAAACACGGTCGGGTCCTCCCCGGCCGCGACGGTCTCCGCGACGACGGCCAAGGACACCACCGCCCCGGCCACGCCGTCGTCCCCCAAGGCCGTCGTCGTCGCGAACGGCGGCGGCATGACGGTCTCGTGGACGGCCAACAAGGAGTCCGACCTCGCCGGCTACCTCGTGCTCAAGCGCAACGGCGCCGGCGACTACGTCACGCTGCTCGGCGCCGACAAGCCCTTCGTGCCGACCACCTTCACCGACCCGTCGGTGACCGAGGGCAAGGTCGCGTACTTCCGCATCCGGGCCGTCGACACCAGCGGCAACGTCTCGTCGTACGTCTCGCTCACGGCCAACAACCCGAACGTCGCCCCCAAGGCGCCGTCGTCGCTGAAGGCGACGGCCAGCACCAAGGCGGGCATCGACCTCACCTGGGCCGCGCCGACCGACACCGACGTCGCGGGCTACAACGTCTACCGCTCGGTGGACGCCGGCAAGACCTACCCGCTGCTCGCGACCGCCACGGCCGCCGCCGTGACCGCGACCCCGCGGTTCTCCGACACCAGCGCGCCGCAGGGCGTGAAGTCGATGTACAAGATCACCGCGCAGGACGTCGTCGGGAACCTCTCCTCGGCCTCCACGGTCGTCTACGCCACCTCGACGACGGCGCCCGTCGCGCTGCCGGTCGTCACGAAGACGATCACGGTCGGCCCCAACGGGCAGTTCGCCACCATCGGTGCCGCTCTCGCCACGATCCCCGCCACGAACCTCGAGAGCTGGACGCTCGACATCGCGCCGGGCACGTACCGCGAGAAGCTGCGCCTCTCGAGCCCGAACGTCACGCTGCACGGCACCGGCGCCGGGCCGGGCGACACGGTGATCACCTACGACGCCGCCTCCGGGACCATCGACCCCACCGACGGCGAGCCGTACGGCACCGCGAACAGCTACACCGTCTTCGCCGAGGCGAAGAACCTCAAGCTGGCCAACCTCTCGGTCGTCAACGCCTTCGACGAGGCCGCGCACCCCGAGATCACCAGCCAGCAGGCCGTCGCCCTGCGCGTCGAGGGCGACCGCTTCGTCGCCGACGGCGTCCGGCTGATCGGCAACCAGGACACCCTGCTCGCCGACACCCCCAAGCCGACCACGCGGATCCGGCAGTACTACGTCAACAGCTACATCGAGGGTGACGTCGACTACCTCTTCGGCGCGGCGAACGCCGTCTTCGACCGCGTCACGCTGCACTCCCTCGACCGCGGCAAGAGCGACAACGGCGCGATCACCGCGGCCAGCACCGACACGGGCAGCAAGTACGGCTTCCTGATCGTCGACAGCAAGGTCGTCTCCTCCGCCGCCGCCGGAACCGTGCACCTCGGCCGCCCGTGGCACCCGAGCGCCGACCCGAACGCCATCGCCTCGGTCGTCGTCAAGAACACCTGGCTGCCCAGCGCCATCGCGACCGACCAGCCCTGGGAGGACATGGCCACCGCCGACTCCTCCGGCACCAAGGTCAACTTCCGCTGGCAGGACGCCCGCTTCAGCGAGTACAAGAACATCGGCCCGGGCGCCCTGCCGGTCGGGACCGTCAACGCCAACCGCCCGCAGCTGACCGACAGCAACGCCGCCAACGCGACCCCGGCGAAGTACCTCGCCGGCAGCGACGGCTGGGCCCCGATGGTCGGCGCCTCCACCGCGGCCCCGGCCGCCCCGGCCGGTCTGGCCGTCACCACCGACAACCGCGTCGCCCACCTCACCTGGGCCGACGACAGCTCGGCCGACGTCGTCGGCTGGAAGGTCTACCGCTCGGCCGACGGCGTCGAGACCGCCCTGGGCACGGTCGACCGCCCCGCGTTCAGCGACACCACCGCGGTCAACGGCGCGACGTACGCCTACTCCGTCGCGGCGCTCAGCCGCAGCGGCGCCGAGTCGGGCCGCAGCCCGGCCGTCACGGCGACGATCGCCGCCGCCCCGCTGGTCGTCGACCTGACGGTGGACCCGGCCCACGCGGACGGGGTCAAGACCTTCGCCACCCTGGGCGCGGCGCTCGCCGCGGCCCCGGCCGGCACGGTCGCCGACCCGACGGTGATCTCCGTCGTGCCCGGCCGCTACGCCGAGTACCTCACGATCGCCAAGCCGTACGTGACCGTCGTCGGCTCGACCGGCACGGCCTCCGACGTCGTCATCACCGGCAACCGCGCGGCGGGCACGCCCACCGGCGGCAAGAACGACGACGGCACGCCCGCCACGTACGGGACGTCCGGCAGCGCCACGCTCCTGGTCACCGGCACCGGTGACTCGCTGCGCGACCTGACGGTCGAGAACGCGTACAAGGAGGGGACCTACGCCAACGGCCAGGCCGTGGCGATGCGCTCCACCGGTGACAAGCTCGTCTTCGACGACATCCGGCTGCTCGGCAACCAGGACACCCTGTACGCCAACAGCGCCGGGACCGCCGTGGCCTCGCGGCAGTACTTCCACGACTGCTACGTCGAGGGCGACGTCGACTACCTCTTCGGCCGCGCGACCGCCGTCTTCGACGGCTGCGTGCTGAAGTCGCTCGACCACGGCACCTCGCCGAACGGCGCGGTCACCGCGGCCAGCACGGACCTCAGCCAGAAGTACGGCTTCCTGATCACGCGGAGCCGCTTCACCGGCACCGCGCCGGACGGTTCGCAGAACCTGGGCCGCCCCTGGCAGCCCGGCCAGACGCAGGCCGACGGGACGTCGGTCGCCGACAAGAACGCGGTCGCCCAGGTCGTCGTCCGCGACAGCTGGCTCGGTCCGGTCGTCAGCACGACGCAGACCTGGACCGACATGGTCAACAGCGGCACGACGACGCACTGGCAGGACGCCCGCTTCGCCGAGTACGCCAACTCCGGTCCCGGCGCGCTGCCGGCCGGCGCCACGAACGCCAACCGCCCGCAGCTCGCCGCGGCCGACGCCGCGACGTACACGCCGGAGCGCTACCTGGCCGGCACCGACGGCTGGAACCCGGTCGTCGACGCCGCACCCGACGCCGCCCCGGCCCCGGTCACCGGCCTGGTCGCCGGCGCCGACGACGGGCTGGTCACGCTGAGCTGGGACGACAGCACCGAGCCCGACGTCACCGCGTACCGGGTCTACCGGGCCGAGGGCGGCGTGGTCGCCATGACCGACGCCGACCTCGTCGCAAAGGTGGCCAAGCCGACGTACGCCGACAAGGCCGTCGTCAACGGCACGGCGTACGCCTACACGGTCGTCGCGGTCGACGCCGCCGGCCACGTCTCCGGCGGCACCGCTCCCGTCAGCGTCACCCCGAACCCGCAGCCGCTCGTGGCCGACCTGACCGTCGCCAAGGACGGCAGCGGCGACTACACCTCGCTGCAGGCCGCCCTCACCGCCGCGACCCCGGGCACCGCCGCGAAGCCGACGGTCGTCCTGGTCAAGCCGGGCACCTACCACGAGGTCGTCACCTCGGCGAAGGCCAACCTGGTCGTCGCCGGCACCACCGGCGACCCGCGCGACGTGCGGATCGAGTTCGACAACGCCAACGGCACCGCGGTCTCGGCGGGCACCTGCCCGCAGGTCACCACCGCCACGACCTGCGGCACGTCGGGCAGCTACACCGTGTTCCTGTCCGGGTCGAACGTGAAGGTCTCCGACCTGACGATCGCCAACACCTTCGACAAGGACGCGCACCCCGAGATCGGGAACTTCAACACCCAGGCCGTCGCGCTGCGCATGACCGGCGACCGGCAGGTCTACTCGAACGTGCGGCTGCTGGGTGTCCAGGACACCGTGCTGGCCGACGCCCAGGGCAACATCAGCTCGACCGGCACCGGCTACCCGCGCCAGTACGTCGTCGGCTCCTACGTGGAGGGCAACGTCGACTTCGTGTTCGGCCGCGCCACCACGGTGTTCGACCGGACGACGATCCATGCCACCAGCCACAACGGCGGCACGGTCTTCGCCCCGAGCACGGCCAGCAAGAACCCGTACGGCTACCTGGTCGTCAACAGCCGCATCGTCAGCGACAACGACCCGGGCACCTTCGCCCTCGGCCGTCCGTGGCGCGGCTGGGGCGACGGCACGCAGCCCGACAGCTCGCGCGGCCAGACGACGATCCGCAACACCTGGATCGGCGAGGGCATCAGCACCGCCCAGCCCTGGGTCGACTTCGCGCCGAACGTCTGGACCGACGGACGCTTCAGCGAGTACGCGAACACCGGTCCCGGCGCTCTGCCGGCCGGGGGGCAGAACGGGAACCGGCCCCAGCTGAGCGACGCCCAGGCCGCGGACGCGACCGCAAGCAAGTACCTGGCCGGCACCGACGGCTGGAACCCGGTTCGTGCCGGGGCGCCCGACACGGCACCCGCCGCGCCGCGCGGCCTGGTCGCCCGGGCCGGTGACGCCAAGGTGTCGCTGACCTGGGACGAGTCGGGCGAGCCCGACGTCGTCGGCTACCGGGTGCTGCGCGACGGGCAGCCCGTGGGCGGCACGCTGACGCACGCCGCGTACACCGACGCCGGCCTGGCGAACGGCACGACCGTGGGCTACACGGTGGTCGCGGTCGACGCGGCCGGGCACGTCTCCGCCGCCTCGGCGACGGCGAGCGCCACGCCGCAGCTCACGGTGAACGCGGTCGTCGCCACCGACGGCTCCGGGGACTACCGCACCGTGCAGGCCGCGGTGGACGCCGCCCCGGCCAACGGCCCGTGGCTGGTCAAGGTCATGCCGGGCACGTACGCCGGCGCGACCACCGTCGCCAAGAGCGGCGTGACCCTCCTCGGCTCGACCGGCGACCCGGCCGACGTCGTGCTCACCAACGCGACGGCGACGCCGACGCTGACGATCACCGGCTCCTCGGTGACCGTGCGGGCGCTGTCGGTCACGAACACCGCGGGGACGAGCAACTCCCCCGCCGTGTCGATGACCGGCGACAAGGTGCTGCTCGACCGCACCTCGCTCACCAGCACCGACCGCACGGTCTGGGCCGACGTCCCCACCGCGGGCGCGACGTCCCGCCAGCTCATCGAGGCCTCCACCGTCTCGGGGGCGAACAACGTGGTCCTGGGCCGGGCGACCCTCGTGGTCCACGCGTCCAGCGTCGTCGCCACCAAGACCTCGGGCACGCTGCTGATCCCGAGCACGACGGCGACCAACGGTCACGGGTTCCTGGTGATCGGCTCGACGATCGCGCCGGCCGCCGGGGTCAGCGACGTCCGGCTCGGCGCGGGCTACGCGCAGGGCACGACGACGGCGGCCAACGCGCCCGAGGCCGTCGTGCGGGACACGGTCCTGAACGCCGGGATCAAGGCCCAGGTGTGGCAGGACTTCAACGGCTACAAGTGGGTCGACGGCCGGTTCGCGGAGTACGCGAACTCGGGCGCCGGCGCGGGCGTCACCGACCTGCGCCCGCAGCTGAGCCCGGCGGCGTCGACCGGCTACACGGTCGCCGCCTGGCTCGGGGCGCCCACCTGGTACGCGGCGGTCGCCGACCCGGCCACCCCGGCCGACGTCACCGCCCCGGCCACGCCGGCCGGCCTCGTCGCCACCGGTGCCGACGGCACCGTCGCCCTGGGCTGGAGCGTCGACCCCGACGCCGCGTCGTACCGGCTCTACCGCGCGGTCGGCACCTCGGTGGCCGTCGGCCCGGGCACGCTGGTCCGCTCCGGCCTCACGGGCGGGACGTTCAGCAACACCGGCCTGGCCAACGGCACGACCTACACCTGGGCGCTCGTCGCCGTCGACGCGGCGGGCAACACCTCCGTCGCGGCGACGGTCACGGCCGCCCCGGCCGACAGCCTCCCGCCGGCCGCGCCGGTCGGGGTCAAGGCCGGCGCCGGGGACAGCCGGGTCGTCCTGACCTGGACGGCGAACGGCGAGCCCGACCTCGCCGGCTACCGGGTCTACCGCGCCGGCGGGACCACCCCGCTGAACGCCGCGCTGCTCAAGGGTGCGACCTTCACCGAGACCGGGCTCGACAACGGCACCGTGTACGCCTACGAGGTCACCGCGGTCGACGCCCAGGGCAACGAGTCGGCGCGCTCCGCGGTCGCCACGGGCACCTCGGCCGCCGGCGACACGACGGCCCCGGCCGTCCCGACCGGCGTGACCACGCTGCTGGGCAAGGGCTCGGTGACGGTGTCCTGGACGGCCGTCGGCGACGCGGACCTCGCGTCGTACGACGTGCTCCGCAGCTCCGGCAGCGACCCGGCCACGGTGGTCGGGGCGGGCGTCACCGGCACCCGCTGGAACGACACGGCGGCCACCGTCGGCACCACGTACACGTACACGGTGCGGGCGAACGACACCGCCGGCAACGCCTCGGACGCCTCCGCCGGTGCCAAGGCCACGCCGGTGAAGGCCGACGTCGTCGTCGCGGCCGACGGGTCGGGCGACGCCACCACGGTCGCGGCCGGCGTGGCGCTGCTGGCCAACAACGCCGACTACACGACGCAGGGCTACCGGACGGTGCTCGTGCAGCCCGGCACCTACGCCGGGGCCGTCGACAGCGGCAACCGGTACGGCGTCCGCATCGTCGGCGCGACGACCAACGCGGCCGACACGGTGCTCACCGCACCGGGTGGTGCGGTGGCGACGCTGACGATCAGCGGCAAGGGCTGGACGGTGTCGAACCTGACGCTGACCAGCGTGGCGAGCGCGGCCGGCGCCCAGGCCACGGCCCTGCAGATCAAGGCCGGCGACCAGCAGGTCGTCGACAACGTCCGGATGCTGGGTGACAAGCAGACCCTGCTCGTCTCCACCGCGAACACGACGACCTTCTCGCGGGTCTACGTCCGCAACAGCTACCTCGAGGGCGGGGCCGACCTGGTCCTCGGCCGCGCGGTCACGGTGATCGACCGCAGCACGATCCACGTGCTCAACCGGCCGGGTGCGACCCTGACCGACTCCTCGGTCGACGCGGCGTCGCCGTACGGGTTCCTGATCACCGACAGCAAGATCGTCACCGACGGCAACCCGGGCTCGATCTTCCTCGGCCGGCCGTACTCGACCCAGGGCAAGGCCCAGGTCGTGGTGCGCGGCACCGAGCTCGGCTCGGCGATCAGCACGCCGCAGCCGTGGAAGGACTGGGACACGGTGACCCTGTGGACCGCCGGGCGGTTCTCGGAGTACAAGAACACCGGCGCCGGGGCCGAGATCGTCAACCAGGCGACCCGGCCGCAGCTCTCCGACGCCGACGCGGCGAGCTTCACCGCGAAGGCGTACCTGGCGGGCACCGACGGCTGGAACCCGACCGCCTGAGCACGGTCCGACCGCACCATCGAACGACGACGCCTCCCCGGGACCGCACGGTTCCGGGGAGGCGTCGTCATGGCGGGTGGCGTCAGGCCGCGTGCGCCCCGTGGCGGGAGCTCGGGCCCCGGCTCTGCGGCGGCTGCTCGGGCGCGCCGCGCTCGCGGGCGGTGAGGTAGAGCCGGTGCGCGGTGATCACGACGGCGAGCCAGGCCGCGCCCAGCAGCCAGGCGGCGACGACGTCGGTGAACCAGTGCGCGCCGAGGAGCACGCGGGTGAGGCCGACCACCACCGCGATGACGACCGGCACGACGACGCAGGCGACCCTGGCCAGCAGGGCCCTGCGGTGCAGCCAGAGCAGGTAGCCGACGACGCCGGCGATGACCGTCGCGTTCAGCGAGTGGCCGCTGGGGAAGGACGGCGAGTACTCGAACGGCGGGACCGCGTCGGTCAGCGGCGGCCGGTGCCGCCCGATGATGTCCTTGCCGGCGATGGTCATCAGCAGCGACCCCACGCCCGCCCCGGCGATCAGGATCACCGGCGTCCAGGAACGGCGCGTCAGGGCCAGCAGCAGGATCGCGGCGACGGCCATGCAGGGCATCCCCACGGGCCCGAAGAGGTAGGCGACGCCGGCCGAGACGTCGTCCAGCCAGGGCCGGCGCAGCCGCATCGCCCCCTGCAGGAACGGGACGTCGAGCGAGGCGATGCCGTCGTCCTCGGTCACGGCGTCGTACACCCGCGCCACCAGGAAGGCCGCGGTGAAGGCGATGATGACGCCGACCAGCAGCACGATGGCCAGCGCCGGCTGCGCGCCGACCCGGTGGCCCACGTGGGTCGCGGCCGAGGCGAGGCGCCGGCCGGGTCCGCTGTACCACCGGGTGGGGTCGGGCTCGCGCTCCGTGGTCGGCGCGCCCTGGCGGGCAGTCCGCTCGGCCGGAGGACCTTGGTCCATGTGCTGCTCCGTGCTTCGACGAAAGAGAGCAACGTACTGCCGACACGCCCGCACGACGGGTGACACGGGCCCGACCGGCTCAGGCCTGTCACAGGCCAGGACCCCGCGGTGTCTGGTGGGCATGAGCAGACGACGTGACGGCAGGGACCGCTCCCGGGTGGTCGTGGTGGGCGGCGGGTACGCGGGGGTGATGGCGGCGAACCGGCTGACGCAGCGCGACGACGTCGACGTCACGCTGGTGAACGCCCGCGAGGCGTTCGTGGAGCGCATCCGGCTGCACCAGCGGCTGGTCGGCTCCGACGACGCGGTCGTGGACTACGCGGACGTCCTGGCCCCGCGGATCCGGCTGGTGGTCGGCATAGTCGACCGGATCGACGTCGATGCGGGATGGCTGGTCCTCACCGACGGCCCGGACCTGGCGTACGACCACCTCGTCTACGCGGTGGGCAGCGGCAGCGCCGCCCCGCAGGTCCCGGGCGCGGGCGAGCACGCGTACGCGCTGACGAGCCTGGAGGAGTCCGAGCGCCTGCGCGGGGTGCTCGACGCCCTGGCGCCCGGCGCGCCCGTCGTCGTGGTCGGCGCCGGACCGTCCGGGATCGAGACGGCCGCCGAGCTCGCCGAGACCGGCCGGTGGGCGGTGACGCTGGTGTGCGGGCCGGTGGTCGGACCCTCGCTCCACCCGGGCAGCAGCCAGGTCGCCGCCGACCGGCTGCGCGCCCTCGGCGTCCGGGTGCTCGACGGACCCGGGTCGAGGGTGAGCGCCGTCGGTCCCGACCGCGTCCGGCTGGCCGACGGGCGCGAGCTCGCCAGCGCGGCGACCGTCTGGACGGCCGGCTTCGGCGTGCCCGACCTGGCCCGGCGCAGCGGCCTGAGCACCGACCGGGCCGGTCGCCTGCTGACCGACGAGACGCTGACGAGCGTCGACGACCCGCGCGTGGTCGGCGCGGGTGATGCGGTCGCACCCTCGGGCGCACCGTTCCGGATGAGCTGCCAGGCGGCCGGCCAGCTCGGCGCGCAGGCCGCGGACACGGTCCTGGCCCACCTCGCGGGTCGCGAGCCGCAGCCGGTGCACGTCGGGTTCGTCGGCCAGTGCCTCAGCCTCGGACGGCGCGAGGGCCTCGTGCAGCTGAGCCACCGCGACGACACGGTGCGGCGTTCGCGCGTCAGCGGCCGCGCCGCTGCCACGCTGAAGGAGGCGATCTGCTGGGGCACGGTGGCCCAGCTGCGGTTCGAGGCACGCCGGCCGGGGCTGTTCGTCGCACCGGCATGGTTCTCCGACCCGCACCGGGCCGGCACCGTCGCCGCGGCGGCTCGGGCGGTCGAGCCGGTCCGATGAACGCGGCGGAAGGGGTGCGTGAGGAGGTGGGCGGGATGGACGAGCAGCGCACCGACGCGGCGACGCAGGCCTTCGTGGCGCACCGCAACCTGCTCTTCACCGTCGCCTACGAGATGCTCGGCTCCGCCGCCGACGCCGAGGACGTGCTCCAGGAGACGTGGCTGCGCTGGACGGCAGTCGACCTGGCGCAGGTGCTCGACCCGCGGGCGTACCTCGTCCGGGTCACCACCCGGCAGTCGCTGAACCGGCTCCGGTCGCTGCAGCGCCGCCGCGAGTCGTACGTCGGTTCCTGGCTGCCCGAGCCCGTGCTCACCGCGCCCGACGTCGCCGACGACGTCGTGCTCGCCGAGAGCGTGTCGATGGCGCTGATGCTGGTGCTGGAGACGCTGGCGCCGACCGAGCGGGCGGTGTTCGTGCTGCGCGAGGTCTTCGACGTCGGCTACGACGAGATCGCCGCGGCCGTCGACAAGACCCCGGCGACCGTGCGCCAGATCGCCCACCGGGCACGGCAGCACGTCGCCGCCCGGCGTCCGCGGGTCGCGGCCTCGACCGAGCAGACGCGGACGGCGCTGGCGTCGTTCCAGCGCGCCATCGCCACCGGCGACGTGCAGGGCCTGCTCGACGTCCTCGCGCCCGACGTCGTGCTCGTCGCCGACGGCGGCGGCCTGAAGAGAGCGGCGTTGCGCCCGGTGGTCGGCGCCGACAAGGTCGTGCGCTTCCTCGCCGGCGTCAGCGTGAAGAGCCCCGCGCCCCTGAGTGCGGTCGCCACGTTCGTCAACGGCGCGCCCGCCCTGATCGTCCACCTCGGCGGCGACGTCGACGGCGTGATCGCCCTGCGCGTCGAGGACGGTCTCGTCACCGGCCTCTACTACGTCCGCAACCCGGAGAAGCTCTCCCGGATGGGTGCGGAGACGCCGCTCGTCCGTTGATGACGACGACGTGCGCGTGCTGCCCCGGCAGGTCGAGGGCGTTGGTGCGCACGTGCCCGGCGCACGAGTCGAGCGCCGTGAACGGTCCCCTCGTGCCTCGTCGGCCCGCACCAACGCCGCCCGCCCCCCTCTGCGACAACCGTCTGCTCGGCGTCGCGACCTCATCCTTCCGACGCCGGCCGTGCCGAGCCATACGTCGTTGTGCGTAGGTACGTCCCGGCCGGTGGTTGACCGGGGCGGCCGCTGGTGCTGGGCTACCGCCATGGCCGGGGACGAGGGCTGGTCGCGTCCTACCGGTCGCCGCGACCTGACAAGGGCCGGCACCCTGCTGCGTCAGGGTGAGGTCGCTCGAGCCTTCGCCGTCGCGCACGAGGTGGCGGCCACGGCCAAGGAGAACGCGGACGAGAGGTTGGCCCTCGACGCTCTCTCGGTCGAGGCCGACCTGTTGCTCTCCCTCGGTCGTGTCGAGGACGTCCTGACCCTGGCGCTCGACGCCGCCGAGGCGCTCGCGCGGCGACCGCGGACGCCCTCGTCCGGCTTCGCCGTCAGAGGAGTGGTCGCGGAGGCCGCGCTCGAGCTGGGTGACGTCGACCTGGGGGCGCGGGTACTCGATCCGGCAGCCCCAGGTGGAGGCTCGCTCCACCCACGGTTCACGCTCGCGTCCGCGCGTCTCCGGCTGATCCTCGGGGCGGGCTCCGGAACGGGGATCGACGCGACCGACCACCCGACGGCCAAGCAGGACCTGCCCGCGTGGACGTTCCGCGTCGAGGCCACCTGGTGGTCACGCGGGCCCGCTGCAGCGCTTGCGCTCGTGCAGGACGTACCCCTCGAGCTCGCCACCTCTGCCGACACGTGGGCGACGCTGCAGTTCGCGACGACGGGTCTGCGCGTCTGCGCCGACCTGGGCGCCTCGACGACGGGGGACGGCGAGAGCCGGCTCGCCCTGGACGTCGCCGACGCGCTGGTACGGCTCGTCGACGCCCGCGACCTGGCCGAGGCGCGCATGGCGGCGTCCCGCACGACGCGGGCGGCCGAGGAGGCGGACTGGCTGGCCGAGCGTGCTCGGTTGCGGCACTACGCACCGCTGTCGTCGTGGTGGCTGAGCGCGGCCGAGCGGTGGCAGGCGCACGGCCGCCCCCACCGCGAGGCGTACGCGCGCTGGCGGCTGTCGCAAGCGCTCGCGGACGAGGGAGACCAGCAGGGCGCCACCGAGCAGCTGCGGCGCGCGGACGCGACCGCGCGCTCGCACGGTCCGCTCCTGAGGCAGGTCCGGGCGACGGCGTCCCGGCTCGGCGCCGCATCCGAGCCCGCTCCGCAGGACGGCCTCACTCCCCGTGAGCGCGAGGTCATGGACCTCGCCGCCTCAGGCCTCACGTCGGCCGGCGTCGGGCACCGGCTGGGGATCAGCCCCCGCACGGTCGGCAAGCACCTCGAGAACGCCTACACCAAGCTGGGCACCAACAACCGCGTCAGCGCCCTGCGCAGGTTCCACGGGCAGGACCGTCCGGGCGAGGCCGGGTGAGGGCGCGCACCAGCCAGGTCAGCCGTCCCACGTGACTTGGGCACGGCACCCGACGAGCGGGACGCGTCTGAGCGACTACCGCTTGCCGCGCTTCTCCCGGGCCCGGACCTCGACGTGGACGGGCGTCCCGACGAACCCGAACTCCTCGCGCAGGCGCCGCTCGACGAAGCGCTGGTAGCCGGGCTCCAGCTGGCCGCTGGTGAACAGCACGAACGTCGGCGGCCCGGCCTGCGCCTGGGTGCCGAAGAGGATCCGCGGCTGCTTGCCCCCACGCACCGGGTGCGGGTGCGCGGCGACGACGCGACCGAGGAACGCGTTGAGCTTGCCCGTGGAGATCCGCGTCTCCCACGAGGTCAGCGCCTCCTGCAGCGCCGGGCCGAGACGGTCGACGTGACGGCCGGTCTGCGCCGAGATGTTCACGTGCGAGGCCCAGGCGAAGGGCGCGATGTCCAGCTCGACCTCGCGGCCGAGGTAGTGGCGCCGCTCCTCGTCGGTCAGGTCCCACTTGTTGTACGCGATGACCAGCGCGCGACCGGCCTCCTCCACCGAGGTGAGGATCCGCACGTCCTGCTCGGTGAGCGGGACGCTCGCGTCGAGGACGGCCACGCACACCTCGGCGCGCTCGATCGCCCCCTGCGTGCGCAGGCTCGCGTAGTACTCGTGGCCCGACGCCTCCTTGACCCGACGGCGGATGCCGGCGGTGTCGATGAAGACGTACGTCTCCCCGTCGACCTCCACGAGCTCGTCGACGGGGTCGACGGTCGTGCCGGCCATGTCGTGGACGACCACACGCTGCTGGCGGGCGAGCTTGTTGAGCAGGCTCGACTTGCCGACGTTCGGCTTGCCGACGATGGCCACGCGCCGCGGACCGCGCTCGGGGTCCAGATCGAGCGGCGGCGTCGGCGGCAGCGCCGCGAGGACGGCGTCGAGCAGGTCGCCGCTCCCCCGCCCGTGCAGGGCGGAGACGGCGTACGGCTCGCCGAGCCCGAGGTTCCACATCGAGGCCGCCTCGGCCTCGGCGCGCTGGTCGTCGACCTTGTTCACCGCGAGGACGACCGGCTTCTTGCTGCGCCGGAGCACCTTGACGACGGCCTGGTCGCTGTCGAGCGTCCCCACCGTGCCGTCGACCACGAGGACGACCGCGTCGGCGGTGGCGATGGCCAGCTCGGCCTGCTCGGCGATCTGCGCGGCCAGGCCCTGGGCGTCGGGCGCCCAGCCGCCGGTGTCGACGAGGACGAAGGAGCGGCCGTTCCAGTCGGCGTCGTACGACACCCGGTCGCGGGTCACGCCCGGGACGTCCTGGACGACGGCCTCGCGGCGGCCGAGGATGCGGTTGACGAGGGTCGACTTCCCCACGTTCGGCCGTCCCACGACGGCGACGACGGGGAGGGTACGGGCGGGTGCGGGCAGGCTGGCGCTGCCCAGGGTCTCGGTCATGTCACTCCGGAGGGTGTGTTCCGCACCCCCGGATGGGAGCACGCACGGCCCTCCAGGTTAGCCGGGCGCTGGGAACCCGCGCGCGCTCAGCGCGCGACGGCCGGGTCGAAGGCCGGCGGGACCAGCGCGCAGATCGCGTCGACGACCTGCTCGAGGGTGAGGTCGGTGGAGTCGAGCACGGTCACGCCCGGCGCCGCGTCGTGGAAGGCAGCGACCGTCGAGTCGTCCCGGTCGCGGCGCACGACCTGGTCGTGGACGGCCTCGGCGTCGACGTGCTCGCCGAGCTCCGCGTGGCGACGGGCGACTCGCGCCGCCGGGTCGGCGACGAGCAGCACCCGCACCGGTGCCTCGGGCGCCACCACCGTGGTGATGTCGCGTCCCTCGGCCACGATCCCGTCCGGCGCCTCGGCGATGATCTGCCGCTGGCGCGCGATGAGGTTGGCCCGGACGTCGAGGTTCGTCGCGACGGCGCTCACGGCCGCGGACACGGCGGGTTCGCGGATCGCCGTGGTGACGTCGTGACCGTTGATCGTCACGTCCTGGTGGGCCGGGTCGAGCTCGAGCCGCAGGTCGGCGGCCTCGACGAGCCGGGCGACGCCCTCGGTGTCGGCGAGGTCGAGCCCCTCGTGCATGGCCAGCCAGGCGGCCGCGCGGTACATGGCGCCCGTGTCGAGGTTCGCCAGGCCGAGCCGCTCGGCGACGCCGCGGGCGGTGCTGGACTTGCCGGACCCGCTGGGCCCGTCGATGGCGACCACGAGCGGGGTGTCGCTGAGGGTGGCCTGGCCGGCGGATCCGGAGGTCGTCGGGGCGTCGGGCATCTGGCCACCTTATCGAGCCGGGACCACCGCCCCGCGTGTCGTCCGGACGGGCGACAGGGCCCGTCCGCGCTCAGACGACCGTCCAGCCACCGTCCCGCATGACCACCGCGAGGCCGTCGGCCCGCTCCGGCTGCACGGACAGCGTCAGGTAGCCGACCTGGCGGCTCGCGTCGTGCTCGATCGCGATGTCCTCCACGTTGACGCCCGCGGCCTCGACGTCGCCGAACAGCCGCGCCAGCGCGCCGGGCTCGTCGGGGATCGCCACGACGACCTGCTCGTACGGTACGGGGGCCGACCCGTGCTTGCCCGGGATCCGGCGGGTGCCCTCGACGCCGCGCTCGAGCTCGTGGACCAGCGCCGGGTCGGCCGGTCCGGTCTCGACGGCGCTGATCAGGCGGTCCAGCGAGACCGCCACCTGCCGGAGCTCACGCAGCACGGCGGTGGAGTTGGCGCCGACGATCTGCTGCCACAGGCCGGGGTCGCTGCCCGCGATCCGGGTCACGTCGCGCAGGCCCTGCCCGGCGAGGACCAGGTCCTCGTCGGGGACGTTCGTGAGGTGGCCGGCCATGAGCACCGACACCAGGTGCGGCAGGTGCGAGACCCGGGCGACGGCCGCGTCGTGGTCGTCCACGTCGAGCGTCACGAGCCGCGCGCGGCAGGCCCCGACCAGGGCCACGACCTGCGCGACCGAGGCCTCGGCGCTCTTGCGGTGCGGCGTCACGACCCAGGTGCGGTCGACGAACAGCTCGCCGTCGGCGGTGACCGGCCCGGAGTGGTGCGAGCCCGCCATCGGGTGCGAGCCCACGTAGCGGGTCAGGTCGATCGGCCGGTCCCACAGCGCGTCGAGCACCCCGGCCTTGACCGAGCCGACGTCCGTGACGGTGGCGTGGAGGTAGGTCTGGAGGCTGTCCCCCACCACGTCGGCGATCGCCCGCGGGGGCACCGCGACGACGACGAGCCCGACCTGCTCGGGCATCGCAGGCTTGGCCGTCCCCGCACCCAGCCCTGCGGCCACCATCGCGTGGCTCGGCACGGCGTCCACCAGGTGCACGGGCCAGCCGGCAGCCGTCAACGCGTGCCCGATCGAGGCCCCGACCAGACCGGCCCCGACCACGACGGTCACCGGCGGCCCGGCCGGTGCGCTCACGACGCGGGTCCCGGGGCCTGGCCGGGCTCCTCGGGCGCGCTCGTCGTCGGCGTACCCGCCGCACCCAGGCTGGTCTCGGGCGCGGCGGGCGAGGTCGTCGAGGCGCTGGCCTTGTCGCCGCTACCGTTCCCGTCGCCGTTCCCCGCGGTGGTCGCCTCCCCGGCGAGCAGGGCCGCCAGCCGCGGTCCGGCCACGCGGCGGAACTTGCGCGGCAACGCCCGCGTGCGGTCGAGGACCGCGACCTCGAGGGCGTCGACGCCGAGCTCGCGCACCGGCGTGCCGGGCCCTGCGTCGGAGCCGAGCGCCTGCACGGCGAGCCGCACGGCCGCGCCGAGGTCGAGCCCGTCGGCGTACCCGGCCCGCAGCACCTCGGCGCTGGCGTCGGCCGAGCCGCCCATCACGGCGAAGTGCTCCTCGTCGCCGATCGAGCCGTCGTAGGTCAACCGGTAGATCTGGTCGTCGGCCGCGCCGGGACCGAGCTCGGCGACGATGATCTCCACCTCGTACGGCTTCTCGCCGCCGGAGGAGAAGATGCCGCCGAGCAGCTGCGCGTACGCGTTGGCCAGCCCGCGGGCGGTCACGTCGGTGCGGTCGTAGGAGTAGCCGCGCAGGTCGGCGTAGCGGATGCCGGCCTGGCGCAGGTTCTCGAACTCGTTGTAGCGCCCGACGGCGGCGAAGCCGATGCGGTCGTAGATCTCGCCGACCTTGTGCAGGGCCTGCGAGCGGTTCTCGGCGACGAAGACGATGCCGTCGGCGTAGTGCAGCACCACGACCGAGCGGCCGCGACCGATGCCCTTGCGCGCGAAGTCGGCCCGGTCCTTCATCTGCTGCTCGGGCGCGACGTAGAACGGGCTAGACACTGTGTCCCTCTCTAGACAACCGGAGCCTCCGGTCCGTCGGGCCGGGTGCGGCGCCCGCCCACCAAGGTGTCGACCATGGTGCCGACCTGGTCGTCGCCGACGCGCTCGACGCCGTCGGGACCGGCGACCATCACCACGGGGAAGATCCGCCGCGCGAGGTCGGGTCCGCCCGTGGCCGAGTCGTCGTCGGCGGCGTCGTAGAGCGCCTGCAGCACCGCCATGGTCGTGTCGGCCGCGCTGAGGTCGGGGCGGTAGAGCTTCTTCAGCGCGCCGCGGGCGAAGATCGACCCGGACCCGACGGAGAAGAAGGAGTGCTCCTCGTAGCGCCCGCCGGTCGCGTCGTAGGAGAAGATGCGGCCCATCCGCGCCGCCTCGTCCCAGCCGGCGAACAGCGGCACGACCGCGAGGCCCTGCATGGCGAGCGGCAGGTTGCCGCGGATCATCGTGGCCAGCCGGTTGGCCTTGCCCACGAGCGAGAGCGGGGCGCCCTCGATCTTCTCGTAGTGCTCCAGCTCGACCTGGAACAGCCCGACCATCTCCACGGCCAGGCCGGCCGCGCCGGCGATGCCGACCACCGAGAACTCGTCGGCCGGGAAGACCTTCTCGATGTCGCGCTGGGCGATCATGTTGCCCATCGTGGCGCGCCGGTCACCGGCGACGACGACGCCGCCGGGGAAGGTCGCGGCGACGATGGTCGTGCCGTGCGGGGTGAGGTCGCCGAGGTTCGTCGTGCTCGTGGAACCGGCGAGACGGGACGACGGGAGGACGTCGGGGGCGACCGCGGTCGCCAGCTCGACGAAGGACGAGGTGCCCGCGCGCAGGAACGCCGACGGCAGCCCGCCGCGGGTCACGTCAGGTGAGCTGGGGCTCACTGGCCGCCCTTCTGCACGAACGACCGGACGAACTCCTCGGCGTTGACCTCGAGGACGTCGTCGATCTCGTCGAGCAGCGAGTCGACGTCGGAGTCGAGCTCGGCCTTGTGCGCGCTGTCGGCGGCCGGGATCTCGTCGACCGACTCCTCGTCGTCCGACCTCCGCGTACGGCGGTGGGTCTGCTCGGACTCGGGCATGAGCACTCCTCTGACTGGGTTGGCGCCAGCCTAGTCAGCGCCACCGACAGTTCTCGGGCGTTCCGCTCCCGCGGGCCCGCGGCGCCGTACGCCCACTTGCGTGGGTCTTTCCGGCATAAAGGGATCCCAGGTTCACCTTCACGTGGAGCTCCCCCGCTTCACCCAGCAGATCTGCCGCGTGAAGCGCACGTCGTTCGCGGGCACCGCGGAGCTTCACGTCCACGTGAGGAACCTGAGGTCTGCCAGCGCCAGGACCCAGCTCGGCGCGCAGGGCCGCCCGCCCTCTCGACCAGGGGAGCTGGGGCCGGGCTCAGCGGCCGAGGGCGGCGAACAGGTCGCTGACGTCGGTGCAGGAGTCGAGCATCGCGCCGACCTGCTCGGCGGTGCCGCGCAGCGGGTCGAGCAGCGGCACGCGCTGGAGCGCCGGGCGGTCGGGGACGTCGAAGATCACCGAGTCCCACGAGGCGGCGACGACCGAGGAGCCGAAGAGCTCCATGACCCGGCCGCGGAAGTACGCGCGGGTGTCGCGGGGCGGCGAGGTCCGGGCCCGCTCGACCTCGTCGTCGGTGACCAGCCGCCGGATCCGGCCCTTGGCCACCAGCGCGGTGTAGAGGCTGCGGGCCGGGTCGACGTCGGCGTACTGCAGGTCGATCGCGGCGAGCTTCGGGGCGTCCCAGCCGAGGCCGTCGCGGGCCCGGTAGGACTCCATGAGGGCGAGCTTGGCCACCCAGTCGAGGCGGTCGGCGAGCAGCGTGACGTCGGTGGCCAACTGGTCGAGCGTCTCCTGCCAGGCGGCGAACAGCGCCTCGGCCTCCGCACGGACGGACCCGGGCAGGTCGTCGGCGGCCGCGGAGGCCAGCAGCGCGCGGGACCGCTCGAGGTAGACCCGCTGGATCTCGACCGCGGTCATCCGCCGGCCGTCGGCCAGCTCGAGGGGCCGCGCGCAGGACAGGTCGTGGCTCACGGCGCGCATGGCGGCGACCGGCGTGGCGAGCCGGAGGTCGGTGCCCAGCGCCCCCGCCTCGACCACCCGCAGCACCCAGGCGGCGGTGCCCACCTTGAGCCAGGTGGAGGTCTCGGACAGGTTCGCGTCGCCGGTGATCACGTGCAGGCGGCGGTGCTTCGCGGCGTCGGCGTGCGGCTCGTCGCGGGTGTTGATGATGGGCCGGTTGAGCGTGGTCTCCAGCCCGACCTCGGCCTCGAAGAAGTCGGCGCGCTGGCTGATCTGGAAGCCCGACGTCTGGCTCGACTGGCCGATGCCGACGCGGCCGGCCCCGGTGAACACCTGCCGCGTGACCAGGAACGCGGTGAACTGCTGGACCACCCGGTCGAAGGGCGTGCTGCGCTGCAGCAGGTAGTTCTCGTGCGTGCCGTACGAGGCGCCCTTGCCGTCGGTGTTGTTCTTGTAGAGGCGGATCTGGCGACCGGCCGTGAGCGAGGCGCGCTGGGCGGCGAGCGCCATGACCTTGTCGCCCGCCTTGTCGTAGCGCACGACGTCGAGGGCGCTCGTCACCTCCGGCCCGGAGTACTCGGGGTGCGCGTGGTCGACGTAGAGCCGCGCCCCGTTGGTGAGGATGACGTTCGCCATCCCGAGGTCGCTGTCGGTCAGCTGGTCGGGGTGCGCGCTGGAGCGGGCGACCTCGTAGCCCCGGATGTCGCGCAGCGGCGACTCGGTCTCGTAGTCCCAGCCCGCCGGCTTGCCGGTCGTCGCCCCCGGTCCCCCGCTGCCGTACGCCTTGACGACGTGGTTCGACAGCTGCATCGGGTGCAGGTCGTCGTCGTTCCGGGGACCGCTCGCGGCGCTGATGCCGTACTCGGTCTCGATGCCCATCACGACCTGGCGTCGGACGGGCGCGGGGACGGGGTCGGGCACGCGGTCAGCGTAGTGTCACGGCGGTGAAGGCCCCCTCGTCCTGGCTGGTCGCCGCCGTCGACGTCGTGCTCGTCGTGGTGTTCGCGGCCATCGGGCGGGCGAGCCACGGCGAGGACGTCGGGCTCGCCGGGCTCGCGACGACCGCGTGGCCCTTCCTCGCCGGGTTGCTCCTCAGCCACCTCCTGGTCCTCGCGGTGCGCGCCGCCCGTCCTCGTCGTGCCGGCCTCCTCGCCGGCGTGCTGGTGTGGGTGCCCACGGTCGCCGTCGGCATGGTCCTGCGCCTGGCCACCGGCGCCGGCGTGCAGACGTCCTTCGTCGTCGTGGCGACCGTCGTGCTCGGCGTGTTCCTGCTCGGGTGGCGCGCGGTGGCGGCCCTGGTCCACCGGTCCCGGCGGTCGCGGCACGGGACGGCTGCCCCCGCGGAGGTGTGAACAGGGCGGCCTTCCCGCTACATTGACCTGACAAAGTCCGCGTCGGCGGGCGTACCTGAGCCGGAGGTCCCCATGAGCGTCGCCGTCGCCCACCAGGTCTCGTCGACCAGCCGCATCGCGCTGCGCGAGGCGGCCCGGGAGGCCTCGATGCGCGGGACGGAGCTCGCCGTCCTCCACGTCGTCGAGTCCCTCGACCTCGACATCGCCGCCGCCAACCGCTCCGGGATCTCCGACGAGGTCGAGCGCGTGCTGCGCGACGGCGGCCTGGACGTGCCGTGGGAGCTGCACCTCGCCACCGGTGAGGACAACGTCGCCGATGCCCTGCTCAAGCTCGTCGAGGACGTCGACGCCGAGGTCCTGGTCATCGGCGCCCGGCGCCGCTCGCCCGTCGGCAAGTTCCTGCTCGGCAGCGTCACGCAGACGCTCATCCTGCAGGCCGAGCTGCCGGTGCTCGTGGTGAAGGACAGGACCGGGGCCTGACGTGAGGCGGGTCACAGTGGCCCACCTGTAACGAACCCGGCCCCGGGGGCGATGGAACCGTCGAGAGTCAGCGGCTACCTGAACCCCCGAGCAGGCATCCGCTGACTCTCGTCATGTCCGGACCCGCCGGCGCAGGCCGGGTGGGCAGGATGGGCGGGTGACCTCCCCCAGCCCGACGGCCGACCGACTGACCACGTCCGACCCGGGCCCCCGCACCGAGCCGGTGCTCCAGGCGCTGGCCGCCGCGCTCCCGGTCGAGGCCCTGGTCACCGGCGACGCCGCTCTCGAGCGCTACAGCCACGACGAAGCCGAGTGGGCGCCGTACGCGCTCCCCCTCGCGGTGGTCCGTCCGCGCACGGCCGAGCAGGTGCAGGCCGTCGTCCGGGTCTGCCTGGAGCACGGAACCCCCGTGGTGCCCCGCGGCGGAGGCACCGGCCTGTCGGGGGGTGCGAACGCGGTCCCCGGCTGCGTCGTGATCAGCCTCGAGGCGATGGACGCCGTGCTGGAGATCGACCTGCTGGAGCGCTACGCCGTCGTGCAGCCGGGCGTGATCAACGACCAGCTGCGCGCCGCGGCGGCGGAGCAGGGCCTGTGGTACCCGCCCGACCCGGCCAGTGCACCGTGGTCGACCATCGGCGGGAACGTCGCCACGAACGCCGGCGGGGTGTGCTGCGTCAAGTACGGCGTCACCCGCGACTACGTCCTCGGGCTGCAGGTCGTCACGGGGACCGGTGAGCTCGTCCGGGTCGGACGGCGCACGGCCAAGGGCGTGACCGGCTACGACCTCACCGCGCTCCTCGTCGGTTCCGAGGGCACGCTCGGCGTCGTCACCGAGATCACCGTCCGGCTCCGGCCCGCGCGTCCGCCCGAGCAGACCGTCGTCGGCTTCTTCTCCTCCCTCGTCGCGGCGGGCGAGGCGGTGGGCGAGGTCGTCCGCAGCGGCGTCACCCCGTCGGCGCTCGAGCTGCTCGACCAGCAGTGCCTGCGCGCCGTGGACGACTGGAAGCAGCTCGGGCTCAGCACCGACGCCGCGGTGATCCTGCTCGGGCGCGTGGACTCGCCCGGCGCCGCCGGCGACGCCGAGGCCGAGACGGTGCGCGCCTGCTTCGCCGCCGCGGGCGCGACGTGGGCGGCCCGCTCGACCGATCCCGACGAGGCCGAGGCGCTCTTCTCGGCCCGGCGGCTGGCCTACCCCGCCCTCGAACGCCTCGGGCCCGTCCTCACCGAGGACGTCTGCGTACCGCTGCGGGCCGTGCCCACGATGCTCGCCCGGATCGAGGAGGTCGCAGCCCGGCACGACGTCCGCATCGCCAACCTCGCCCACGCGGGCGACGGCAACCTGCACCCGCTGCTCGTCACCCCACCCGGCGACGACGCGGCCCGCGCCCGGGCGCAGGCGGCGTTCGAGGAGATCCACGCCGCCGCCATCGCCCTCGGCGGCACGGTCACCGGCGAGCACGGCGTGGGCCTGCTCAAGCGCGGCGGCCTGCAGGCGGAGACCGAGCCCGCGGTGGTGGCGATGTACCGCGCGGTGCGCCACGCCCTCGACCCGCACGGGATCCTCAACCCCGGCAAGGTGGTGGAGTGACGGGCTGGGGCGACCCGCAGGCGTACGCCGCCTCCTTCGGACCGCTGTGCGCGCAGACCGTGGACGCGGTGGTCGAGGCCTGCGGGCCGGCCGGCCGGGGGATGTTCCTCGACGTGGGGTGCGGGACGGGCGCGCTCGGTCGAGCCGCCGCCCGCGCCGGCTGGCGGGCGGTCCTGGTCGACGCCGACCAGGCGATGGCGCGCACGGCCACGAGCTCCGGGCTCGCGCCGGTCGTGGTCGGGGAGCTGCCTCGACTTCCCTTCGCCGACGACACGTTCGACGCCGTCGGCGCGAACTTCGTGGTCAACCACACCGACGACCCGCGCGCAGCGGTCCGCGAGCTGGCGCGGGTGGCCGCTCCCGGACGCCGCGTCGCCCTGACGATCTGGCCGGAACGCCTCATCGCGGTCAACGAGCTGTGGAACGACGTCATGGTCGCGGCCCAGGTCGAGCCGCCGCCGAGGAGGGCCCTGCCGACCGGGCTCGACTTCGAGCGGACCGTACCGGGGTTGGCGGCCCTGGTCCGCGAGGCCGGCCTGGCCGACGTCGAGGTCCACGAGGCCGCGGTGGTCCTGCGCATCCCTCCGGCCGACCTCTGGCGAGCCGCCGACGGCGGCATCGCGACCATCGGGGCCGTCTACCGCGCGCAGCCGCCGGAGGGTCGCGTGCGCATGCGCGAGGCCTTCGACCGGATCACCGCGGCCGCAGAGCGGGACGGACTGCTCGTGCTGCCCGGCAGCGCCCTCCTCGCTGCGGGCAGTACCCGGTAGGAGCACTCGGGAATAGCCGCGCGACCGCCCGGGTTGGCGCCTGCGTGCGCGAGCTGCTGAGCTTTCCGAATCCCGTCAACGAGAAGGCCGCCCGGACGGTGGCGGCCGGCGTCGCGGTGCTCGCCGCCCTGGCGCTCGCGACGGGCTGGACGTGGCTGCTGGTCCTGCTCGCCGTCGGCTTCCTGGCCCGGACGCTCGCAGGACCGCGGTTCAGCGTGCTGGGCCGGCTCGCGACCCAGGTCGTGGCCCCCCGGCTGGGCATGCCGCGCTTCGTCCCCGGTCCGCCCAAGCGCTTCGCGCAGAGCATCGGCCTGGTGCTGACGACCGCCGCCGCCGTCACCGCGTACGCCGGCGTGGCCGTCCTCCCGCTCGCGCTCGTGGGTGTGCTGCTCGTCTTCGCCCTGCTCGAGTCCGTCGTCGGCTTCTGCGCCGGCTGCTGGATGTTCGGGCACCTGATGCGCCTCGGCGTGATCCCCAGCGACGTCTGCGAGGAGTGCTCGCGCCGAACGGCGCGCCGCCGAACGGAGGAGGAGCCGGTGAACACGCTTTTCGTTCACCGGCGACGACGACGTCGGCGGGTCAGAGCGCCGGGCGCGGCGGAGCGAAGCGAAGCCTAGAGGTACTGCCCAGTGTTCGTGACCGTGTCGATGGAACGGCCGGGCTGGGTGCCCTTCTTCGAGCTGATCAAGGTGCGGATGAAGACGATGCGCTCGCCCTTCTTGCCGCTGATCTTGGCCCAGTCGTCGGGGTTGGTCGTGTTCGGCAGGTCCTCGTTCTCGGCGAACTCGTCGACGCACGCCTGCAGCAGGTGGCCGATCCGGATGCCCTTGACGCCCGTGTCGAGCAGGTCCTTGATCGCCATCTTCTTGGCGCGGTCGACGATGTTCTGCACCATGGCGCCGGAGTTGAAGTCCCGGAAGTACAGGATCTCCTTGTCGCCGCCGGCGTAGGTGACCTCGAGGAACTGGTTCTCCTCGGTGTCCTCGTACATCCGCTCGACCGTGCGCTCGATCATGCCGCGCACCGTGCGCTCCGCGTCCCCGGCGAACTCGTCGAGGTCCTCGGTGTGCAGGGGCAGCGTCGGCAGCAGGTACTTGCTGAAGATGTCGCGCGCGGCCTCGGCGTCGGGGCGCTCGATCTTGATCTTGACGTCGAGCCGACCCGGCCGCAGGATCGCGGGGTCGATCATGTCCTCGCGGTTGGACGCGCCGATGATGATCACGTTCTCGAGGCCCTCGACGCCGTCGATCTCGCTGAGCAGCTGCGGGACGATCGTGTTCTCGACGTCGGAGGAGACGCCCGACCCGCGGGTGCGGAACAGCGAGTCCATCTCGTCGAAGAAGACGATCACGGGCATGCCGTCAAACGCCTTCTCGCGCGCCCGCTGGAAGACCAGGCGGATGTGGCGCTCGGTCTCGCCGACGTACTTGTTGAGCAGCTCGGGGCCCTTGATGTTGAGGAAGAAGCTGCGTCCCTCGACGCCCGTCTTCTCCGTCACGCGCTTGGCCAGCGAGTTCGCCACGGCCTTGGCGATCAAGGTCTTGCCGCAGCCGGGCGGACCGTAGAGCAGGATGCCCTTCGGCGCCTTGAGCTGGTGCTCGGCGAAGAGGTCCTTGTGCAGGAACGGCAGCTCGACCGCGTCGCGGATCGCCTCGATCTGGCCGCCCAGCCCGCCGATGACCGAGTAGTCGATGTCCGGGACCTCTTCGAGGACCAGCTCCTCGACCTCGAGCTTGGGGACCCGCTCGTACGCGAAGTGCACGCGGCGGTCGATGAGCAGCGAGTCGCCCGCGCGGATCGGGCCCTCCTGCAGCCGCGTGGCCAGCCGGACGACGCTCTCCTCGTCGCCGTGGCCGACGACGAGCGCGCGCGAGCCGTCCTCGAGGATCTCCTTGAGGGTCGCGATCTCGCCGACCTCGTCGAACTCGAGCGCCTTCACGACGTTCATGGCCTCGTTGACCATGACCTCGCGGCCGGGCTCCAGCGCGTCGAGGTCGACGTCGGGGCTGACGCTGACGCGCATCTTGCGCCCGGAGGTGAAGATGTCGGCCGTCCGCTCCTCGGCGGCGGCGATGAACACGCCGAAGCTCGCCGGCGGCTGGGCCAGCCGGTCGACCTCGCCCTTGAGCGTGACGATCTGGTCGCGGGCCTCGCGCAGCGTGGCCGCGAGGCGCTCGTTGTTGGCCGTCGTCGCACGGGCCTCGGCGCGGGCGTCGGTCAGCCGGCGCTCGAGCACGGCGAGGTCGTGCGGGTGGCCCGACACCCGCTCCCGCAGCCGGGCGAGCTCCTCGCGGAGCGCGCCGATCTGGACGAGCAGGGACTCACGGTCCTCGTAGGGGCCGCGTCCTGCCTGGAAGTCGTCGCTGGAACCGGTCATGCCGCACCTCCTGTGGACCGCCAACCTACCCGCGCTCGGCAGCCCCTTCGGGTGTCGCGGCCCGCGGGCCGTTGTAATCCTCGCCATAGGCGCCGGGCGCCGGCCGACGCTTGCGGGCGGGCGCCCGGAAGCCGGGCGCCATCCTCCGCGCGCCGACCAGGAAGCCGGTGTGGCCCACCATGTCGTGGCGGGGCCGTACGGCCAGGCCCTCGGCGTGCCAGGCCCGCAGCAGCGTCTCGGTCGCCTCCGGCTCGGTGAACCCGCCGTGCACGCGCAGCGTCTCCACCATGCGCGCGAGCTGCGTCGTCGTCGCGACGTAGGCGAGGAGGACGCCGCCGGGCACCAGCCGCTCGGCGAGGGCGTCGACGCACTCCCAGGGGGCGAGCATGTCGAGGATCGCGCGGTCGACCTCCTGCGGGGTGCTCTCCGCCTCCAGGGACTCGACGAGGTCGCCGACGGTGAGGTCCCACGACGGGTGCGGACCGGCGAAGAAGCTCTCGACGTTGCGCCGGGCCTGGGCCGCGAAGTCGTCGCGACGCTCGTACGAGCGCACCCGTCCGGTCGGCCCGACCGCCCGCAGCAGGCTGCAGGTCAGCGCACCGGAACCGGCGCCCGCCTCGACCACGCGGGCGCCCGGGAACACGTCGCAGGCCATGAGGATCTGGGCGGCGTCCTTGGGGTAGACCACCGCGGCGCCGCGCGGCATCGTCACCGTGAACTCGTTGAGCAGCGGGCGCATCGCCAGGAAGGCGGTGCCGCCGACCGACGTCACGACGACGCCCTCGGGCCCGCCGATCAGCTCGTCGTGGCTGACCCCGCCCTTGGTGGTGTGGAACGTCCCGCCCTCGGCGAGCAGGACCGAGTGCCGCCGCCCCTTGGGGTCGGTCAGCGTGATCCGCTCCCCCGCCCGCAGCGGGCCGATCCGTACGCCCGAGGGCACCGCGGCCGTTCCGGCCGCGGTCTGGTCGGCGCTCACGCCGTGATCCCGAAGAGCCCGAGCTGCCAGCCGGGCCCGTACGAGCCGCCGTTGACGTCCGCGCCCGCCCGCACCCAGACGGTCTCGTCGGACTGGCTGATGGGCAGCAGCACGAGGTCGCTCGCCGCCTCGCGCTGCAGCGACGTCAGCAGCCGGGTGGTGTCGGCCTCGTTCGTGCTCGCGCGGAAGGCGTTCGTGGTCGCCGTCACGGCCGTCGCCGAAGCGGGGACCGGGTCGTCCACGTACGGCTGCAGCCAGGACAGGGCGGTCGAGGTCCACGCCTTGCGGTCGACGAGGACGAGGTCGGCGTCGGCGGTGCCGGGGGCGAGCCGCACGCTGAGCCCGCCGGTGTCCTCGAGCCGGTTGCGGATCTGGTCGGCCAGGTCGGCGGCGTTCGGCGCGGTCGGGTCGTAGGCCAGCGTCAGGTTGATCCGGCTCTTCCACGTGACCTTGGGCTTCGCCTTGCCGCCGAGGGGGAAGGAGGGGACGTGGCCGACGATGCCGTTGGGCACGACGGAGTCCAGGGTGCGGTCGCCCTGGAGGGACAGCGCGATCGCGGTACGCAGGTCCTTGTTGCGTCGTGAGGCCGAGCCCGGGGACCACTGCAGCTCGAGCACGCGCGTCCCGGGGAGCACCTTCTCGGAGAAGCCGCTGCTCGTCACGCGCTCGGGGCTGCCCCCGACCTGCTGGCTCAGCCGCGTCACCGCCGCCGTGTTGAGGCCGCGCCAGACGACGTCGACCTGGCCCTTCTCCATGGCGTCCTCGATGGTCGCGGAGTCCGCGACGGTGCGGTAGGTGATGGAGTCCATGTCGGCGGCGCTGAACCCCTTGTACTGCGGGTAGCGGTCGAAGACGATGCTGCCGCTGGCCTTGTCGGGGTCCTCGTCGAAGGAGGTCACGACGAACGGGCCGGAGCCCACCGCCGGCTCGTCGGGGCTGCGTACCTCGTCGGCGTCGTAGAGCTGCTCGTCCACGATGGAGGCGGCGGGCGAGGCCAGCGCCCAGCCGAACTGCGTGTCCTCGCGGCTCAGCACGAACTGCACGGTCAGGTCGTCCGGGGTCTCGATGCGTCGCAGGGACGACAGCAGCGACGTCGAGCTGCCGGCGACGTCGAGGCGCAGCGCCCGCTCGATGCTGAACTTCACGTCCGAGGAGGTCAGCGCGTCGCCGCCGGCGAAGGTCAGGTCCTTCTGCAGCGTGCAGGTGTAGACGGTGGCCGCGGTGAAGATGCAGTCCCGGGCCGCGTCCGGCTTGAGCACGTCCTGGCCCGGCGCCGCGGTCATCAGCCGCTGGAAGACGTTCAGGCTGAACATCGCCGACGCCTGGTCGGTCACGGCCGCCGGGTCGGTGACCCGCACGCGATCGGTCGACATCACGGTGAAGGCCCGGGGTGTGGCACCGGGCGTGCTCGGCGCGGGCGGCGGGGCGGCCGGGTTGTGGCAGCCGGCGAGCAGCAGCGCGGCGCCGGCGACGAGCGGGGGCAGCAGCCGGCGGGCGCGCCGGTCAGACGAGCGCATCGGCGTCGTCCACGAGCGCGGCCAGCTCGTCGAGCCCGAGGTCGGCCAGCGAGGCGCGCTCGACGCGGCGCGGCGCCGACGGGATCGGCACGTGGTTGGGCACGGCGACGACGAGCGCACCGGCCGCGTTGGCCGAGCGGGCGCCCGTCTCGCTGTCCTCGAACGCGACGCAACGACGCGGGTCGACGGCGAGCAGCTCGCACGCACGCTCGTACGGCTCCGGGTGCGGCTTGCCGCTGGTCACCTCGTCGCCGGCGACCGAGACCGCGAAGCTGCCCGGCGGCAGGGCCGCCAGGGCGGCGTCGAGGATGACGCGGTACGAAGCCGAGACCAGGGCGCAAGGCACGCCCGCGCTCGCGCTCGTCGCCAGCAGCTCGAGGGCGCCCGGGCGCCACGGCACGTCGCCGGACCGGAGCGTCGCGACGACCTGCTCGACGAGCTGGTCGACGACCCAGGCCGGGTCGAGGTCGGGACGGTCGATCGCGTGCACGATGTAGATGCCGGAGTCGATGAGCGAGTTCCCCACCAGCTGGTGGGCGTGCTCGTCGGACCAGGACCCGCCGAGGCGGCCGATGAGCTCGTACTCCGCACGGATCCAGATGGGCTCGGTGTCCGCGAGCGTCCCGTCGAAGTCCCAGAGCAGGGCGGCGGGGCGGGCCGGTCGGGCCGGGGCGTTCGGTGCGGAGGACGTCATGGCCCGGCCCATTGTTCCCTGGCCGCGGCGCCGGACACGAATCGCGCGCCGCCCGGTGCGGCTCGGCCTGGGGCTGGCGTGGGACCCGGTGCGGCCGGGCACGGCTGGACGCAGCCCGGTGCGGCAGGTCCGGTCGGGCCGGTGCCGCCCCTCGGGGACACTAGGAGCATGCCACTGCCCCGTGAGGTCGACGCCGTCGTCATCGGCGCCGGGCCCAACGGGCTCGTGGGCGCCAACCGGCTCGCCGACGCCGGCTGGGAGGTCCTGCTCCTCGAGGCGCAGGACGAGGTGGGCGGGGCCGTGCGCAGCGACCGGGAGGTCGACCCGGAGTTCGTCAGCGACACGTTCAGCGCGTTCTACCCGATGGCCGCCGTCTCCCCCGCCCTGACCTCGCTCGGGCTCGAGCGCTTCGGCCTGGAGTGGTCGCACGCCCCCGCGGTGCTCGGCCACCCGCGGCGTGACGGTTCGTGGGCGCTGCTGCACCGCGACGAGGACGTCACCGCCGGCCTGCTCGACCAGGCCCACCCGGGCGACGGCGAGGTGTGGCACGCGCTCGTCGCCCGCTGGCGGGCGACCCAGCCGGGTCTGGTCGAGTCGCTGCTGACCCCCATCCCGCCGGTGCGCGGAGGGCTGCGGCTTCTGTCCGAGCTGCCCCGGGTCGGGGCGGTCTCCTTCGTGCGCGAGATGCTCGCGCCGGCGACGCACCTGCTCGACGGCCGCTTCGGCGGCGACGGGCCCGAGCTCCTGCTCGCGGGGAACGCCTCCCACGCCGACGTCGGGCTGGACGCGCCCGTGTCGGGGTTCGTGGGGCTGCTGCTGACCATGCTCGGCCAGACGGTCGGGTTCCCGGCGCCGACGGGCGGCGCGGGCGCGCTGACGCAGGCGCTGCGGCGACGGTTCGAGGCGGCGGGCGGCACGGTCGCCTGCTCGACGCCGGCGACCGGGATCCGCGTCGAGGGACGCCGGGCCGTGGCGGTGCGGACGGGCGACGGCGAGGTGCGGGTCCGGCGCGCGGTGCTGGCCGACGTGGGCGCGGAGCAGCTGTTCGGCGGGCTGGTGGCGGCCGACGACCTGCCGGTGCGGACCACGCGCAAGATGGGCGGGTTCCGCCGGGACCCGGCGACGATCAAGCTCGACTACGCGCTCGACGGCACGGTTCCGTGGGCCGGCACCCCCGCGTACGCGCCGGGGACGGTGCACGTCGCGGACTCGGTGGCCGAGATGACGGTCGCGAGCGCCCAGATCGACGCGGGCGTGGTTCCCCGCGACCCGTTCCTTCTGGTCGGGCAGATGACGACGACCGACCCCTCGCGCTCGCCGGCGGGCACCGAGTCGCTGTGGGTCTACACCCACGTCCCGCAGCGCGTCCGCGACGACGCGGGTGACGACGGGCTCACGGGGCGCTGGGACGCGGCCGAGGTGGAACGGTTCGCCGACCGCGTGCAGGCGCGCCTCGAGGCGTACGCGCCCGGGTTCGGCTCGCGGGTCCGCGCGCGGCGGGTGCTCGGCCCGGCCGACTTCGAGTCCCGGAACGCCAACCTGGTCGGCGGGTCGATCAACGGCGGCACGATGAGCCTGGAGCAGCAGCTGGTGTTCCGCCCGTTCGCCGGGACCGGCCGCAGCGAGACGCCGGTGCGCGGGCTCTACCTCGCGTCGGCCTCGGCGCACCCCGGCGGTTCCGTGCACGGCGCCTGCGGCATGAACGCCGCCCGCGCGGCCCTGTTCTGGTCGCGGTTCCGGCGGTCCTGAGCAGATCGGTGCGGATCGTGCCGCGTAGTCGCGGCAACATCCGCACCGATGCCCGCATCGAGGCCGATCGGGCTGTGGAGAACCGGTCTGGCGCCTCACGGACGGACCCAGCATGGATCGGTGCACGCGCGTCAGGAGCCCGGACCTCGCCTGCTGCGGCTGGCCACCGCCCAGTCCGACGTCGTCACCAGCGCGCAGGCGCTCGGTCTGGGGTTGTCGCGCCACGCGCTCGGCCGCCTGGTCGACCAGGAGCGGTGGCAACGCCTCGCGCCCGGGCTGTACGTCACGCACAACGCCGCGGTCGGCTGGGAGGCGCTGGCCTGGGGCGGGGTCCTGCTGGGCGGGCCCGCCGCCCGCCTCGGACCGACGGCCTCGGCCCACGCCCACGGGCTGCTCGACGACGAGCCCGAGCCCCTCGACGTCCTCGTGCCGCACGGTTCTCCCGCTCGGAGCCGCCTGCGCTGGCGGTTCGTCCACGAACGTCCCGGCGCCCGCGACCCCCGCTGCACCGGCTCGCCACCCCGGCTGCTGGTGCCCGAGACCGTGCTCGACCTCTGCGAGGGCGCCACTGCGCGCCAGGTGGAGGACTGGGTGACGAAGAGCGTGCAGCGTCGGCTGACGACGCCGCAGCACCTCGAGCGGGCCCTCGGGAGGAGGAGCCGGCACTCGCGGCGGACGCTGCTGGCCGAGCTCCTGGTCGACGTGGCCGAGGGGGCGGAGTCGCCCCTCGAGCTCCGCTACCTCCGTGACGTCGAGCGCAGGCACGGGCTTCCCCGCGGGCGCCGGCAGCGCCGGACCGCGACGCCGGGGATCCGCGACGTGCTGTACCGCGACTTCGGCGTGGTCGTCGAGCTGGACGGCAAGCTCGGCCACGAGGGGGTCGGCCGGTTCCGCGACATGAGCCGGGACAACGCGGCCCTGATGGAGCAGCTCCTGACACTGCGCTACGGCTTCGGTGACGTCGCCGGCCGCTCGTGCGCGGTGGCCGCGGAGGTCGCCCAGCTCCTCGCCTGGCGCGGCTGGCCGGGGCCGTTCGCCCCGTGCGCGACCTGCCAGCCCTCGAGCCGCTGACAGTGGTGCGGATCGTGCCGCGTAGTCGCGGCACGATCCGCACCGATCACCGCCGGTAGTGGGCGGCGAGGCGCTCCAGGCCCTCGGCGATGCTGACCTCGGGGATCCAGCGCAGCGCCTCGCGCGTCCGGCGCTGGTCGAACCAGTGCGCCGTCGACAGCTGCTCGGCCAGGAACCGCGTCAGCGGCGGCTGCCCGACGCCGTCGCGGTGCCGCAGGGCCCAGACCCGCTCGACCACGTCGCCGGCGGCGACGGCCAGGCCGGCGGGGACGTGGCGCCGCGGACGCGGAACACCGGCGGCCGCGCAGAAGTCACCGAAGATCTCCCCGACCGGCCGCGGCTCGCCGTTGCTCACCACGAAGGCCTCGCCGTGCACCTCGAGCGCCCGGTCGAGCGCGGCGACGAGGGCGTCCACCGCGTTGTCGACGTACGTCGTGTCGATCAGCGCCGCGCCCGTGCCGAGCAGCGGCAGCCGGCCGGCGCGCCCGCGCTCGACGATGCGCTCGACGAGCTGCGTGTCGCCGGGTCCCCAGACGACGTGCGGCCGCACCGCGACGACCGCCAGTGGAACCTCGCCTGCGCCGTCAGCGGCCAGCGCCTCGAGCTCGGACTGCGCCTTGGTCCGCGCGTACGGTCCGCGCGCCGTCGCCGGGTCGGCCGGCCCGGCCGGTGCGCCGACGAGCGACGAGCCCGCGTGCGCGACCGAGGGCGAGGACACCTGGACGAGGCGCTGCACGCCGTGGGTGGAGCACGCGGCGAGGACGTTGCGGGTGCCGACGACGTTGGCACGGACGTAGTCCGCCTCGAGGCCCACGACGTTCACCTTGGCCGCCAGGTGCACCACGGCGTCCTGGCCCGCCGCGGCCTCGCGCACCGCGGACTCGTCGGCGACGTCACCGAGCACCTCCCGGAACCCCAGCCCCGCGGGCCGGCGCTGCAGCACGGTCACCTCGTCGCCGCGGGCGGCCAGGGCCCGGGCGACGCCCCCGCCGAGCATCCCGCTGGCACCGGTGACGAGAACCTTCACGCGAGCCGTCCCGCGCGCTGCCCGCTGAGCACCTGCGAGGCCCACGCGCTCACCGCAGCACGGTCGATCTTGGAGTTGTGCCGGATGTCGACCGGCAGCCTCGGCACCGCGAGCACGGCGGCGACCTCGACGCCCGCTACCCCGCGAACGGCCGCGGCCAGCTCCCCCGCGGCGAGCGGGCGCCGGACCGACACCGCGGCGGCGGGCACGACCACGACGACCACCTGCTGGGTCCCGGCCGGGCCGACGCCGACGACGGCGGCGGACACCACCTCGGGCAGGGTCTCGACGCGCTGCTCCACACCGACGGGGGTAAGGGGGCCGTCCGCGGTGGAGAGCACGTGCACGAGCCGGCCCTCGACCCACAGCCGGCCCTCGTCGTCGAGGTGCCCGACGTCGCCCGTGCGGTGGTGCCCGGCGTCGCGGCTGCTGGCCCGCTCCGTGGCCCACAACCGGTCGTAGCGCTGCTTGCGGTGGTCCGCCTCGACGAGGATCTCGCCGGTCACGCCGGCCGTCGTGGTCAGCTCGCCGGTCGCGCGGCCGAGCGCGTCGAGCGGCGCGAGCCGGATCGTCACCCCCGGCACCGGACACCCGACGCAGACGCCGTCGCCCTGCCCCGCGGCCTCGATGCCGGGCAACGTGATGTCGGCGACGGGCAGGACCTCGGTCATCCCGTACGGGGTGTGCAGGTCGGCGTTCGGCACCAGCTCCTGCACCCGCCGCAGCAGCCCGACGGGCACCGGAGCCCCGGCCGACATGAGCACCCGGACGCGGGCCAGCGACGCGCGCTGGCCGTCGGTGAGCGCGGCAGCCGTGGCGACGACGTTCCGCAGCGCGGCCGGCGAGGCGAACACGACGCGCCCGTCGACCGCCGCGGCGGCGTCGGCCAGCGCGGCAGCGGTCAGGGTCCCGGCCCTCGTCGGGTCCATGTCGGGCACGGCGGCCGCCGTGCCCATCGCCGGGCCGTAGAGCGAGAACAACGGGAACGCGGCCACCCAGGCGTCGTCGCGGTCGCCCGCGTACAGCCCGGCGAGCCGTGCGACCTGACCCTGCAGCTGGGCGGCGCGGTAGACGACGCCCTTCGCGGGCCCGGTCGCGCCGGAGGTGAAGAAGACGGCGACGTCCTCGTCGGTGTCGCCGAGGCTCGGCAGCTGCGTGCCATGCTCGCGCAGCACCGCTCCGCGCGCGGTGAGCGAGGCGACCGTGGCCGGGTGGCGCAGCGCCAGCCCGAGCGGCGCCGGCAGGTGGCCCGCGACGACGCGGCGTCCGGGGACGCGGAGGGCGTCGAGCGCCGCGACGGCCTTGGGGATGCCGATGACGTGGTCGGGCCGGGCGCTGCGCAGGGCGTGCGCCATGCCCCGCACACCCAGGCCCGCGTCGGCGACGACGACGACGGCGCCCACGCGCCAGCACGCGAACACCGCCGTGGTCAGCCCGACCCCGGGGGTGACGAGCACGGCCACGCGGTCCCCGCGGCGCACGCCGAAGTCGGACAGCCCGAGGGCGAGGTCGGTGATGCCCTGCTCGAGCTCGGCGAAGGAGGTGGTGCTGACGACGCCGTCGTGCAGCTCGACGACCGCAGGAGCCGACCCGCTCTCCGTCGCACGGGCCGTGATGGGCGCCCAGATCGCGGTGCGGTCGACCTGCTGCGCGGGGCGCTCAAAGGTTTCGGGTCCGTCCGTGGAGACCTTCTCGCCGATCCAGCGCCAGGCGGTCGTCGCCGTCTCCGGGACGTCCTCGGTGACGAGGTGCGAGGCCCGGCCGTAGCGGTGCACGTCGGCGTGCGGGAGCCGGTCGAGGAGGTCGTGCAGGTGCAGGTCGGTGAACACGGGGTCCCGGCCGCCCCACAGGACCAGCGCCGGGACGTCGAGCCCGCGCACGCCCTCGGCGACCCGCTCCATGGCGGCCCGGCTGGGGTGGTCCCGCTCGAGCGGCACGTCCGCGACGAAGTCGCCGATGGCGGCGCGCTCGGACGGGTCGGCGTACGGGCCGGCGAGCGCCCGGCGGACCTCGCGGTCCAGCGGCGGGCGCGACAGCGCCGCGGCGCCGCGCACGAACGTCGGCGTCTGCACGCAGACCAGCTGCCGCAGCGCCGGGTTGCGCGCGAGCCGGATCAGCGCGGAGAACGGCTGGTCCAGCGGCTGGAAGACGGCCGTGTTCGTCAGGACGACGCCGGCGACCTGCTCACGGTGCTCCAGCACCCAGCCGAGCCCGACGAGGCCGCCCCAGTCGTGGGCGGCCAGCACCGTACGACCCGTGATCCCGAGCGCCTCGGTCAGCCGGCCGAGGTCGTCGACGCGGTCGTCCAGCCGGCGGGCCGGGGCGCGGCGGGTCGACCAGCCCATGCCGAGCTGGTCGACGGCGACGACACGCCAGCCGGGCGCGGCCTCGGACAGGAAGCGCCGCCACAGGTACGACCACGTGGGGTTGCCGTGCACGCACAGCAACGTGCCCTCGGTCGGCTCCACGCCGTTGTCGAGGACGTGCCAGCGCCGGGCCTCGCCCGACGCGTCGGGCACGGTCAGGAAGCGCGACCACCGCGGGTCGAGCCCGGGCAGCCCCTCGACGGGCTGCTCGCCGGGCGTCGTCACCAGATGATCTCGGCGAACGAGGTGTTCAGGCCGGAGCCGATGCCGAGCAGGATGACCTGCTGGCCCGGCTTGATCATCGGGACCTGCTTGGCCAGCGTGAACGGGACGGCGGCCGAGGCCAGGTTGCCGAACGTCGGCACCGTCTTCGGGAACTTCTCGTCCGGCACGCCCACGACCTTGGCCATCGCCTGCAGGTGGACGACCGAGGTCTGGTGGGCGATGAACCAGTCGGCGTCGGCCCACTCCCGGCCCTCGGCGAGCGCGTCCTGCCACGTCTGCCCGGCGAGCTCGATGCCCGCCTCGAAGAGCGCGCGCGAGTCGGTGCGCATCTGCGTGAGGTCGGCCCAGCAGAGGTCCTTGTGCTGCGTGCCGGAGCGGCTCACGCCGCCGGTCACGCGGTGCCCCTCGGGGTGCTCGCTCGCCCGTCCGAGGACCATGGCGGCCGAGCCGGAGCCGAGCGTCAGCGTCGCGAACTGGAGCTTGAGGTCCTCCGCCGTCGCGTCGTCCTGGGCGAGCCGCGCCAACGTGCTCTCCTGCAGCCCGCGCAGGCCCTCGGCGTCGACGAGCAGGGCGTACTCGACCTGCCCGGAGTCGATGAGCGAGCCGGCGAGCTGGATGCCGTTGAGGAAGCCGAGGCACGCGTTGGTGACGTCGAAGTTCAGGCAGCTGGTCGCCAGGCCGAGCTGGTCGTGCACGCCGGCGGCGTTCGCCGGCTCGATGCCGTCGCGGCACACGGACGTGTTGATCAGCAGGCCGACCTGGGAGGGGTCGACGCCGGCCTCGGCGAGCGCCTTCGCGCCGGCCATCGCGGCGGCGTCGGCGAACGTCACGTCCTCCGGCCACCAGCGGCGCTCGCGGACGCCCGCCAGCTGCTCCACCATCCCCGGCTTGAGCCCGGTCCGCTCGTACGAGCGCATCAGCCGCTCGTCGAACGCCTCGGAGGTCACCACCACGGGCGCCTCGACCGCGCACACCGACAGGACCGCCGTGTCCTTGAGCTCGTAGGTCGCGTTTCCTGTCATTCCCCAGCCTTCACGTCCCCGCGCGGGCCCCTGACCGGCCCACGAACACCACCTGACCAGCGCATGAACGCCCGGCAGGTCCGGTCCACTATTCCACACCGGCTCGGCCCGACCGGGGCTCGCGGACCCTGGTCCCACCCCCAGGGGTGGCCCCGGAGCTGCGCCGTGTTTCGTGCATGGGGGGCCGGGTACCCCGACGTTCGTGAGATGCGCACCGTCCCCGCTGACCGGGCAGCTGAACCAGCCGGTCGGCGCCTTCCCGACCACCACCGACGAGTTGGACCGCGGCTCGTCCGACGAACCCCGCCGGTCCCGCATGAAGTCCGGCGGCGGCGAGAGCTGGCACGAGGACTGGCGCGCCGACGCCGCCTGCGTGGGCGAGAACCTCGACGTCTTCTTCCCCCTCGGCGACCAGGCCACACACCACGCGCTGAGCAACCAGGCCAAGGAGATCTGCTCCCGCTGCCCGGTCATGGACACGTGCCGCGCCTGGGCCCTGCGCACCAGCCCCGAGTTCGGCATCTTCGGCGGCCTGACCGCCCACGAGCGCCGCTTGGTCCGCGAGGGCCGCTGGAACGGCTACGGCCCCCGCCGCACCGCCCGCACGGACGCCGCCTGACCCCAGGCCGCTAGACGTCGAAGGTCCGGCCACCCTGCCCAGTGCAGGGTGGCCGGACCTTTCTCGTGCCCGGCGAGGCGCCCGCACCGGATGTCCGACCACCCTCGCCGAGCTCGACTCGTCCGACCTCGCGAGGCCGGAGGCCGCCACCCGAAGGCCGGCCCGGGTACGAGGGCGGGGAGCGTGGACGGGCCTGGCGGGAGCCCGGGACGCCAACGCCCGGGACAGCGTGAGCTGCCCCGGGCGGATGGTTGCGAGCCGCCCTCGTAGCCGGGTCGGCCGGCAGCAGAGCCGGTCACGACCAGAGCAACAGGAGGACGGAGAGAGCTGCTAGTCCCCCGGCCACTCACCCGTCAGCCGCTGGAACCCCTGGGCCCCGAGGCGGTCGACGAGCGCCTTGACGGCAGCGAAGATGGCGCCCTGGATGGTCGCGGCGATAAGCACGCGGGCCAGGGAGTACTCCGACTGCAGCGCGTCGGGAGCGTCGTCCTGACGCGCGACGCGCTTCCACACCTGCTTGAAGATGGCGCCCGCGACGGCACCGGCGGCGACACCGGTCAGGATGCCGACGGGCCTGTACGCGAGCTGGGCTGCGTTCACCATGGTTGCTCCTGGTTCTGCGAGAGGGTCAGTCGCGGGCGCTGTTGACGACGACGGCCACGACCAGCGCGACCGCCCCCGCACCGATGGCGGCCTGGGCCGGCAGCGGCAGCGCCCGGAACTTCCCGACGAGCGTACGGGAGCCCTCGGCGGCGGTCCCGGCGGCCGAGCCGACCGACTCCTTGGCGCCGGAGACGGCGCCCGAGACGGCGCCGGTGACCTTGGCGCCGGCCTCGTGCACGGCCTCCTGGGCGTGCGCCTTCACGTCGAGCTTGTCGCTCAGGGCGTCCACGTTGGCGGCGAGCCGCTCGCGGCGGGCCTCGATGTCGGCCTGGATCTGCTCGGGGGTCTGCTTCTCGTCGGTGGTGGGGCTGCTGTCGCTCACTTGCGGATCGACTCCTTGATCTCGGCCACGTCGGTCTTGACGCTGGCGATGGTCTCGGTGGGCACCGGCGGCGCAGCCTGGCTCAGCTGCTTCTTGCCGACCAGGGCGGCGACGCCGGCCACCACGAAGAGGACCACGGCCACGATCAGCGCGGCCAGCCAGGCCGGGAGCGGACCGGCGAGGGCGAGCACGGCGGCCGCGATGAGGACCCCCAGCCCGTAGAGGGCGACGACGCCGGCGCCGCCGAGGGCGCCGATGCCGATGCCGGCCTTCTTCGCCTTCTGGCCGACCTCGGCCTGGGCCAGGCGGATCTCGTCGCGGACCAGCGCGCTCAGGTCCTCCGACATCGAGCGGATGAGCTCGCCGACGGACTTGTCGGCGGGGTCGTCGGTGGCGGCGCGGGCGGCGAGCGCCGCAGACGTGGCGCCGGCGTTGTCGCTGGTCATGGCGTGGGTTCCTTCGGGGCTCTGGTGGGGGTCAGGGGTCCCGGCGCTCAGGCCGGGCTCCCTTTTTTTGAGTCGTCCTCGCCGGTCGGGACGGAGTCGGCCTTGACGGCGTCACGGTCCCCGATCGGCTGCGGCGCGCCGCGGGTCGTGTCCTTGATCGTCTGCTGCTCCGACTCGGCGTTGATCTCCGCGCCCAGCAGGATCGCGTAGGAGGTGATGAAGAGCCACAGCAGCAGGATCACGATGCCGGCGATCGCCCCGTAGGTCTTGGCGTAGCTGCCGAACTGCGAGACGTAGATCGAGAAGCCGACCGACGCGACGATCCACAGCAGCGTCGCGATCCCGGCCCCGACCGACACCCACCGGATCTTGGGGGCGTCGCGGTCGGGCGCGACGCGGTAGAGGACCGCGAGCGCGACGGTGATGACCACCACGATCAGCACCCAGCGGGCTGCCTGGGTGAGGAACAGCACGAAGCCGTTGGTCCCGAGGAAGCCCAGCACGATCGGCAGCACGGCGACGAGGCTGACCACGACCAGCAGGAAGATGATCGCGCCGACGGTGAGCGCGAGGGCGATCAGACGCTTCTTGACGAAGCCGCGGGTCTCCTCCTCGTCGTAGCAGAGGTTGACCGCGGTCATCAGGTTGCTCATGCCGCCCGAGGCGCTGAACAGCGCCACGAGGATGGCGACGACGGCACCGAAGCCGACCTTGCCGTTGCCGGCGGCCAGCCCGATCTGGTCGGTGAGGGTCTTCTTGATGTCGGCCGGGATGGCCGAGCCCAGCGCGTCGAGCTGGGTGGTGATCGTCTGCGGGTCGGCGAAGAAGCCGTACAGCAGGACGGCGGCGATGATCGCCGGGAAGATGGCGAGGAAGGCGTAGTAGGCCATGCCCGCGGCCATCAGCGGGACGTTGTCGGCCTTGGCCTCGGCCCAGCCGCGCTTGGCGATCTGGAACCAGCCCTTGGCCGGGATCTGCTGAGGCTTGTCAGCCTCCTCACCCGGGACGCGGTCGGCCTTCTCGGCCTGTGTGGTCGACATGGGGAACCCCTGGATAGTTGTTGATCGACGGCGTCGACGGTGACGACCTGCGTCGCGGTTTACCCTCTCACGCAACCCTGAACCCGCCCGGTCTCGACGGGACCGGGCGCGCCGGTCCTTCGCGGGGCCGCCGTTACAGTGAACGACGTGCCAGAGCAGTCGCATCCGACGTCCGGGTCCGGCCGGGACCTGCGGACCCTGGTCGACCCGATCGTCGTCGTCGCCTTCGGCGGCTGGAACGACGCGGGCAACGCCGCCACCGGGGTCGTCGACCACCTGCAGGAGGTCTACGGGGCCGAGCTCGCGTTCGCCCTCGACCCCGACGACTTCTACGACTTCCAGGTCAACCGGCCGCTGGTGAGCCTCAGCGACGACGACGACCGCGTGCTGACCTGGCCCACCACCGAGATCCACGTGGGGTCGCTGCCCAGCGGGCGCGACCTGGTCCTCGTGCAGGGTCTGGAGCCCAACCTGCGCTGGCGCCAGTTCTCGACGATCATCGCCTCCGCCCTGCAGTCGGCGAACGCCCGCCGCGTCCACGTGCTCGGCGCCCTGCTCGCCGACACCCCGCACACGCGTCCGATCCCGGTGTCGACGTCGACGTACGACCGCGAGCTCATGACGTCGCTCGGCCTGGTGCCCTCCACGTACGAGGGCCCCACCGGCATCGTCGGGGTCATCGGCGACACCCTCACGCGGGCGGGCCTGGAGGTCCTCTCGCTGTGGGCGGCCGTGCCCCACTACGTCTCGCACCCGCCGTGCCCCAAGGCCACGCTCGCCCTGCTGTCCTCGCTCGAGCAGCTGCTCGACACCTCGCTCGACCAGGGCGAGCTGCCCGAGCTGGCGCGGGCGTGGGAACGCGGCGTCGACGAGCTGGCCGCCGACGACACCGAGGTCGCCGAGTACGTGTCCACGCTCGAGGAGCAGCAGGACGCGACGGAGCTGCCCGAGGCCAGCGGCGAGGCGATCGCCGCCGAGTTCGAGCGCTACCTGCGCCGCCGCAGGGGTAACTGAACGGACCACGGCGGGAGCGAGCGCTCCGCCCGAAGGAGACAGCCATGCCCCCGTCCCGCCCCGGCTCGAAGACCCCCACGCCCGATCGGTCGCCGTCTGTCCAGGCGCCGCCGGACGTGCCGCCCGTCGCGGGACAGCCGCAGGCGCCGGCGTTCTTCGGCATCCTCCTGCTGGCCGGCCTGGTGATCATCGGCGTCGGCCTGAAGAGCACCGCGAACATCGTCGCGCCCGTGTTCCTCGTGCTGACCCTGGTCATCACCGTCTCACCGCTGCGGCGCTGGCTCGTCAAGCGGTCGGTGCCCTCGGCCCTTGCCAGCGTGATCAGCCTGCTGGCCATCTACCTGCTGCTGATCCTCATCCTCGGCTCGGTCGTCTGGTCGGTCTACCGCCTCGTCGAGACGCTGCCGCAGTACGGGCCCGCCTTCACGAAGATCTTCAACTCCCTCGCCGGCGTCGCGGAGGGCTTCGGCTACGGTGCCGACCGGATCCGTCAGCTGGCGTCGTCGTTCCAGGTCAGCAGCCTGGCCGGGCCGGCGCAGAGCCTGCTCAGCGCGCTCACCGGCGGCGCGTCCCTGCTGCTGCTGGTCGTCGTCGTGGTGCTCTTCATGGCCTTCGACCAGGCCGGCATGCCGGACCGGATCGACGTGATCCGGCAGACGCGGCCGCACATCGCCGACGGCCTGCTGAACTTCGCCAGCCGGGTGCGCAAGTACTGGATCGTCACCACGGTCTTCGGGCTGGTCGTCGCGGTGCTCGACGTCATCGCCCTGTTCATCATCGGCGTCCCGCTGGCGCTGACCTGGGGCGTCCTGGCCTTCGTGACCAACTACATCCCCAACATCGGCTTCGTCATCGGGCTGGTCCCGCCGGCGCTCATCGCGCTGCTCGACGGCGGCGTCGGCAGCATGATCGCGGTGATCATCGTCTACGTCGTGCTCAACGTCGTCGTCCAGACGATCATCCAGCCTCGCTTCACCGGCGACGCCGTGGGCATCAGCGGCACGGTGGCGTTCATCTCGCTGATCTTCTGGGCGTACGTCCTGGGCGGACTGGGCGCCCTGCTCGCGATCCCGGCGACGCTGTTCCTCAAGTCGGTGCTGGTCGACAACTCCCAGCCGGCCAGCTGGGTCAACGCGCTGGTCAGTGCTGAGCCGAAGGCCGACCAGCCGAAGACACCACGGCGCCGGACGCCGGCGCCGGACGGCGAGGGGGCTAGGCCGCAGAACCGAGCTCGCGCAGCCGGCTGACCATCGCGTCGGGGTCGTCGGCCGCGAAGACCGCCGACCCCGCCACGAGCGCGTCGGCGCCGGCCTCGACGCAGCGCTCGACCGTCTCCAGCGAGACGCCGCCGTCGACCTGCAGCCAGACGTCGCCGCCGGTCTCGGTGATCAGCTGACGGGCGCGGCGGATCTTCGGCAGGCACAGGTCGAGGAACTTCTGCCCGCCGAAGCCCGGCTCGACGGTCATCACCAGGACCATGTCGAGCTCCGGCAGCAGGTCGGCGTACGGCTCGATCGACGTCGCCGGCTTGAGCGCCATCCCCGCCCGGGCGCCGCGCTCGCGCAGCTCGCGCGCGAGGCGGACGGGAGCCGCGGCGGCCTCGACGTGGAACGTCACCGACTCCGCCCCGGCCTCGGCGTACGCCGGCGCCCACCGGTCGGGGTCGGCGATCATGAGGTGGATGTCGAGCATCGCCGGCGTCACCCGGCGGATCGCCTCGACGACGGGCAGCCCCAGCGTCAGGTTCGGCACGAAGTGGTTGTCCATGACGTCGACGTGGATCGCGTCGGCGCCCGGGATGCGCTCGATCTCGCGCTGCAGGTTGGCGAAGTCCGCCGACAGGATGCTGGGCATGACGCGCGTCGTTCGGGGCACGGCCCGACCCTAACGGGGCCGGTCGGGAACGTTCAGCGGCGTCGCAGGTAGGCCGCGAACATCGCGTCCGTGCCGTGGCGGTGCGGCCACAGCTGCAGGAACGCGCCGTCCGGGCCCGTCGCGGCGTCCGGCACCTCCGGCAGCACCGCGGCGGCGGGCACCACGTCGACGTCGTCCCGGCCCGCGAGCGTCTCGAGGACGACGTCGGCCGTCTCGCGGCGGTGCGGCGAGCACGTCACGTACGCGACGAGGCCGCCGGGCGCCGCCGCGTCGAGGGCGGTGCCGAGCAGGCTGCGCTGGAGGGGGTGCAGCGCCTCCACGTCCGCGGGCTCTCGGCGCCAGCGCGACTCGGGCCGGCGGCGCAGCGCCCCGAGGCCGGTGCAGGGGACGTCGGCGAGGACGCGGGTGAAGGAGCCCGGGCTCCAGGGTGGGTGGGTGGCGTCCGCGACCACGACCTGCGGGCGCTGCTCGAGCGGGTAGGCGCGGGCGCCCTGGACGACCAGGCCGGCCCGGTGCGGGGCCAGCTCCCCGGCCAGGACCCGGCTTCCCTGGCTCACGGCCAGGCCGGCGAGCAGGGCCGTCTTGCCCCCGGGCCCGGCGGACAGGTCGAGCCAGCGACCGGGCTCCGCGTCGGGGCGGGTGAGCCCCCACGCCACCAGCTGGGACCCCTCGTCCTGGACGCCGACCCGGCCGGTGCGCACGAGCGGGAGGTCGCCCGGGTTGCCGCTGGTGCGCACGCCGAAGGGCGAGAGCCGGCTGCGCTCCCCCGCGCCGCCGAGCTCGTCGAGCAGCTCGTCGACCTCCGCGAGCCCGGGACGGACGACGAGGGAGACCTCGGGGCTGGCGTTGTCGGCCGCCAGGGCCGCCACGAGCTGGTCGGCCGGCAGGAGGTCCGCGTAGGCGTCGACCACCCAGCGCGGGTGCGCGTGCGCCAGTGCGAGCCGGTCGCGCTCGTCGCGCCCCGCCCCGAGCCGGTCCACCCAGCCGTCGCGGTCCTCGGCGGCGACCTTGCGCAGCACGGCGTTCACCAGGCCGGTCACCCGGCGCCCGACGGTCGCCGCGGCGAGGTCGACGGTGGCGCTCACGGCCGCGTGGCTGCCCACGCGCATCCCGAGGAGCTGGTGGGTGCCGAGGCGGAGCAGGTCGACGACGGCAGGCTGGAGCGACGACAGCGGACGGCCGGAGGCAGCGGCGAGGACCTGGTCGTACGTCCCCGTCCAGCGGCACGTGCCGTTGAGCAGCTCGGTCGCGAAGGCGGCGTCGCGACCCGTGATCCCGCGCTCGGTGAGCAGCGCGGGGAGCACGAGGTTGGCGTACGCGTCCTCCCCGGTCACCCGGCGCAGGGCGTCGAAGGCGACGCGGCGGGCCCGGTCGGCGCGGGCGGCCACCTCAGTCGCCGAGCCGCAGGGCCTGCGCCGTGCCGAGGCCGCGGGCCCAGTCGGGCGCCGCCATCGGCTTCTTGCCCTGCGCCTGGACCTGGCCCAGCTCGAGCGCACCGGCGCCGGTGCCGACGAGCACGGAGCGACGGCCGATCTCCAGCTCGCCCGGCGCGAGCGGCGCCTCGCCCGGCCGGAGGGCCACCGACGACACCTTGAACCGCTCGCCGCGGAACGTCGTCCACGCGCCCGGGTTGGGGTTGCAGCCGCGCACGAGGCGGTCGACCTCGACCGCCGGCCGCTGCCAGTCGATGCGCGCGTCGTCGACGGTGATCTTGGGCGCGAGCGTCACGCCCTCCCCCGGCTGCGGGACGGGCTCGACGCCGGCCTCGACCGCGTCGAGGGCCTCGACCAGCAGCGAGCTGCCGGAGTAGGCCAGCCGCGTCAGCAGGTCGCCGGAGGTGTCGCCCGGCCCGATGGGCTCGGTGACGACGCCGTACGTGGGTCCCGCGTCCATCTCGAGGACGAGGCGGAACGTCGTGGCGCCGGTCTCGGCGTCCCCCGCGAGGACGGCGTGCTGCACGGGTGCCGCCCCGCGCCAGCGCGGCAGGACCGAGAAGTGCAGGTTCACGAAGCCGTGCCGCGGGATGTCCAGCACGCGCTGCGGCAGCAGCGCCCCGTACGCCACCACCGGGCAGCAGTCCGGCGCGATCTCGGTGAGGCGGGCGATGAAGTCCTCGTCGCGCGGGCGCTGCGGCTTGAGCACCTCGAGCTCCAGCTCCTCGGCCCTCAGCGCCACCGGGCTCGCGGTGAGCCGCTTGCCGCGACCGCTCGGCGCGTCGGGCCGGGTGACCACCGCGACGACCTCGTGGTCGGAGGCCACGATCGCGTCGAGGGCGGGCACGGCCACCTCGGGGGTCCCGCAGAAGACGACTCGCACCGGAGAACCCTACGTGTTCTCGGTCCTCGCTCCGCTCGGACGCGATGGTCGGGTGTGCGCGTTGCCCTCCGGCTCAGCCGAGCACGACCGGGTCGACGCGGACGCGGACGGCGCCGTCGCTCTTGCGGGCGCTGCGGACGCCCGAAACCTCCTTGGCGGCGTGCACGAGGGCGGCTCCCTCGCGGACGGGGGCGCGCAGGGTGAGGCGCAGCAGCGGCTCGCCGTCCCCGCCCGGCAGCTGCTCGCGCGGTGGGAGGGGCACGGGGCCGAGGGTCTCGGTGCCGGGCGGCTCGTGGACGAGCGCGGTGTACTCCGTCAGCACCGCGGCGGCCCCGTCGACCGTCACGACCTTGGCCGCCGGCGGGAAGTGGGCCTCGGCGCGGTCGGCCAGCTCCCGCGCGGCGAAGCCGGCCGGGTCGACCCGCACGAGCGCCTGCAGCGCGCGTCCGCTGCTGTCGCCGACCGCGAGCACCGACCCGCCGTCCGCGCCCCCGCGGACCAGCGCGACCACGGCGAGCCAGCGGCGCAGGGCCTCCTCCGGGGCCCGCAGGTCGGGACGCAGCAGCAGCAGCGGGGTGTCGAGGAGGATCGCCGCGGCGTAGCCGCCCTCGGCCGGGGGTTCGGCGCCAGGCGTCGCGACCACCACCGCGCCATGGCCGGGCACCCCGTCCAGCCGCCCCTCGCCGCTGGACTGCAGGACCGGCACGCCGGGAAACGAGCGCCCCAGCTCGGCGGCCGTGCGGGTCGCGCCGACGACGGGCGAGCGGACGTGGTGGCCCCCGCAGACCGGGCACTCCCAGTCGACCTGGGGCCGGCCGCACCAGCGGCAGGTCATCGTCCGGTCCGCGCCGGCCTCCAGGGCCGTGGGGCCGGAGCAGAACGTGCAGCGCACGGGTTCGCGGCAGTCCTGGCAGACGAGCGCGAGCCGGCCGCCCGAGCGGGGCACCTGGACCAGCACCGGGCCGGTGGGCAGCGCCGCGCGCACCAGCGTGAACACCTCGTGCGGCACCCGGGCGACGCGGGCGGCCGGGTCGCGGGCCAGCGCGCGGTCGTCGTCGCCGCTGACCCGGACGCGTGGGGCGGCGTGGCGCACGACGGCTCGCTCCTGCGCGATCGGGCGCAGCCAGCCGCGCTCGACGTAGGCCTGCAGCTCGGCCGTCCGCGCGTACGAGGCGAAGAGCGCCGCGGCCCCGGTCTGCCCGGCGCGCAGGGCGAGGACCTCGCGCGTGTGCGGGTAGGGCGACCGGGGCTCGGCCCACAGGTCGTCGCCGTCGTCCCACAGCGCCACCAGGCCGAGGTCGCGCACCGGCGCGTACGCCGCGGCCCGGTTGCCGACGACGACCTGCGCGCGGCCGTGGGCCGCGGCCAGGAACGCGCGGTAGCGCGCGGCGGGCCCGGACTCCGCCACCAGCGCGACGACCCGCGACCGCCCGAGCGCGGCGACGCAGGCCGCCTCGAGCCGCGCGACGTCGCGCTGGTCGGGAGCCAGCAGGACCGCGCCGCGCCCGCCCTCGACGCAGGCCCGGGCGGCCGCGGCGAAGCCGGCGGCCCAGTCCGCCTCGGGTGCGGCGCTGGGCGTGACCTGCCACAGCGCGCGGGGCGAGCGGCCCGTCCGCAGCGCCGCCTCGTACGCGGCGCCGTCGGGGTAGGCCACCAGGGGGTCGGCCACGGGGGCCGGCCAGGCGACGTCCTCGGCCTCGGCGGCCGCTCCGGCGTCGCGCCGAGCGCCCGCGGCCTTCTCCGTCGCCGCGTGCCGCGGCGGCACCGCCAGCCGGACGACGTCGGCGAACGTGCCCGCGTAGTGGTCGGCCACGGCCCGCACGAGAGCGGCGGTCCCGGGCGTCAGCACGGGCTCGGCCGAGACCACCTTGTGCAGCGGTGCGAGCGCCCGCTCGGCGTCCGACGTCGCCGACCGTTCGAGGACGAAGCCGTCGCGGAGCCGGCCGGCGAAGCGGACCCGCACCCGGGCGCCCGGGACGGCGTCGGCGTCCTGGTCGGGCGTCACGCGGTAGTCGAAGGGCCGGTCGAGGTGGGCGAGCGGGACGTCGACCGCGACCCGGGCCACCGGCAGCGCCGGCTGCGGCGCCGCGTCGGGCGCGGCTGCGGCGGACGGTTCGGCGGCGGGCACACCGGGATCCTAGGGACCGACTCCGACAGCTTCCGATCTGAGAAGGTGGCCCGGTGACGGAGACCGGCGGGCGGGTCGTGGGCGCCACGGGCTCCGACCAGGAGGACCGGCGGCTCCTGGTCCACCTGGGCACGGCCATGGTCGCCACGGGCCAGCCGATCAACGAGGTGGAGGACGAGCTCGTCGAGGTCGGCCGGGCGCTCGGGCACCCGGACCCGCAGATCGCCGCCGGCCCGACCGGCGTGATGCTCTCCCTCGCCAGCGGCGAGCCGTCGACGTACGCGGCGGTCACCGGCGCGCTGCGCCTCGACCAGGCCGCGCAGGTGCGGGTCATCCGGCACGACCTGCTCGTCGGCCACGTCGACCCGGCGGCCGCGGTCGAGCGGCTGCTCGCGCTGCGCCGCGAACCACCCCGCTACCCGGTGTGGCTGGCCAACCTCGGCTGGCTGGCGGTCGCCACGGGCATCGCGCTGATCCTGCAGCCCGGCTGGCGCAACGTCGTCCTGTCCGCCCTGGGCGCGCTGGTGGTGGTGGCGCTGGTCCGCCTGGCCCAGCGCTTCACCCTGCTCGCCACCCTCCTGCCGGTGGTCGCCGCGTTCCTCGTCGCCTGCCTCGTCTTCACCGCCGCCGACCTCGGCCTGGTCGAGGGGCCGCTGCGCACGCTGCTGCCCCCGCTCGCCGTGCTGCTGCCCGGGGCGCTGCTGGTCACCGCGATGTCGGAGCTGGCGACCGGCGACATGGTGGCGGGCTCGTCGCGGCTGATCTTCGGGCTCGTGCAGGTCCTGCTCTTCACCCTCGGGGTCGTCGCGGCGAGCCGGCTGTTCCGGCTGCCGGCCGAGTCGCTGCGCAACGTCCGCGTCGACGACCTCGGCTGGTGGGCCGCGCCGCTGGGCCTGCTGCTGATCTGCGCCGGCATCGGGCTGCTGGAGTCGCCCCCGGTACGGCTGCTGCCCTGGATCCTGCTCGTGCTGGTGCTCGCCTTCGCCGCCCAGGGCCTCGGGCAGCAGTGGTCCGGCCCGGTCGTCGGGAGCTTCCTCGGCGCCGTGGCGGCCAGCCTCGGGTCCTACCTGGTCGAGGCCCTCGTCCCCGACCTGCCCAGGCTGGTCGTCTTCCTGCCGTCGTTCTGGCTGCTGGTGCCCGGCAGCCTCGGCGTGCTGTCCGCCACGGAGCTCGCCCTCGACCCCGGCGGCTCCACGGCCACCGTCCTCGGGGTCCTCGCGCTGGTCAGCGCCCTCGCGCTCGGCCTGCTCGTGGGCACCGCGGTCGCCCAGTCGCTGCGCGCCGCCCTGCGCCGCGCCCGGCGCATCCGCCGCCGTCCGCACCTGCCCCTCGACCACCGGGAGCCGTAGGCGTCAGACGCGCTCGGCCTGCTGGTCGGACCGGTCCGCCGAACCTGCGCCGCGCGGCACCCGGAACGCGAGGATGCCGTTCGCGGACAGGAGCCGGCACACGTCCTCACGGTCGTCGTAGAACAGCTCGATGCCGAGCTCGCGGCACTTGGCCAGCTTGAGCGCCGGCGACTCGCTGGTGTGGTCGAAGACCACCTCGTGCACCGTCGGCACGTCGGTCACCGCGCGCACCTCGGCCTCGACCGTGCCGATCCGGCCGTGCCCGATGGCCGACACGACGTGCACCTCGTCGCCCGCCGCGGCGTGCAGCGTGATGAGGTGCCCGATCTGGTGGGGGTAGTGGCTCAGCACGTGCCAGTAGTCGAAGCCGACGATCACCTGCACAACCTAGGTGCAGCAGCCGCGTCCGGGACGAAACGCTGACGGACGACAGCCAAAACGCCGGTCCGCCCGCCGTCTCTCAGCGGTTCGCAGGGCACGACCGTGCTGCGGGAGACGGTGGCTCTCCCCCGGGTTCAGCCGCGGACGGCCGCCGCCAGCGCGTCGGCGCGGTCGGTGCGCTCCCAGGTCGAGCCCGGCAGCTCGCGACCGAAGTGCCCGTACGCCGCCGTGGGCGCGTAGACGGGGCGCAGCAGGTCGAGGTCGGCGATGATCGCCGCGGGGCGCAGGTCGAAGACCGAGAGCACGGCCTCCTGGATCTGGGCGACCGGGACCTGCTCGGTGCCGAAGGTCTCGACGTAGAAGCCGACCGGGTGGGCGCGGCCGATGGCGTACGCCACCTGCACCTCGCAGCGGTGCGCGAGGCCGGCGGCGACGACGTTCTTGGCGACCCAGCGCATCGCGTACGCCGCGGAACGGTCGACCTTCGACGGGTCCTTGCCGGAGAACGCACCGCCGCCGTGGCGCGCCATGCCGCCGTAGGTGTCGACGATGATCTTGCGGCCGGTCAGGCCGGCGTCGCCCATCGGGCCGCCGACCTCGAAGCGCCCGGTCGGGTTGACCAGCAGCCGGTAGCCCCGGGAGTCGAGCTCGAAGGCCTCGAGGACCGGGTCGACGACGTGCTTGCGGACGTCCGGGGTCAGCAGGGCGTCGAGGTCGATGTCGGCGGCGTGCTGGCTGGAGATCACCACGGTGTCGAGCCGGACGGGACGGTCGCCGTCGTACTCGATGGTGACCTGGGTCTTGCCGTCGGGGCGCAGGTAGGGGACGCGGCCGTCCTTGCGGACCTCCGACAGCCGCTCGGCGAGGCGGTGCGCCACGTCGATCGGGAGCGGCATGAGGTTGGCCGTCTCGTCGGAGGCGTAGCCGAACATCAGGCCCTGGTCGCCGGCACCCTGGGCGTCGAAGGCGTCCGTCGACGCGCCGGTGCGCCGCTCGAACGCGGTGTCCACGCCCTGCGCGATGTCGGGCGACTGCTGGCCGATGGCGACCTGGACGCCGCAGGACGCGCCGTCGAAGCCCTTGGTCGAGGAGTCGTAGCCGATCTCGAGGATCCGCGAGCGCACGATCGAGGGGATCTCGACGTACGCGTCGGTGGTCACCTCGCCGGCGACGACGACGAGCCCGGTGGTCACGAGGGTCTCGACCGCCACGCGGCTGTGCGGGTCCTCGGCGAGCAGGGCGTCGAGGACCGAGTCGCTGATCTGGTCGGCGATCTTGTCGGGGTGACCCTCGGTCACCGACTCCGAGGTGAAGAGGCGTCCGGTCACCGCTGCACCGTATCTCGGCGGCGGTGGGTCAGGGCGCGGTCGAGGATGCGGTGGGCGAGGACGTCCTTCGACCCGGCGTACGGCCCGTCGACCAGGGTCGCGCCGTCGTCGTCGCGGCTCAGCACGGTGATCTCGTTGTCCTCCTGCCCGAAGACGAGTCCGTGGCCGACGGCGTTGAGGACGAGCAGGTCGCAGCCCTTGCGGGCCAGCTTGGCGCGGCCGAGGTCCACCAGCTGCGCCTGGTCCACCGCGGTCTCCGCGGCGAAGCCGACGATGACCTGGTCGGGGTCCTGGCGCGCCTCGACGAGCCCGCGGAGCACGTCGGGGGTCTGCACGAGCTCGACGCTCAGCCCCGCGTCGCCCGACTTCTTGATCTTGGTCTCGCTGGAGCCCCGCGGCGTGAAGTCCGCCGGCGCGGCGGCCATCACGACGACGTCGGCGGTCTTGGCGGCCCGGGTCATGGCGGTGGCGAGCTCGGCGGTGCTGCCGACGCGCTCGACCTCGACGGCCGGTGGGCCGGCGACGTCGGTGTGCCCCACGACGGCGTGCACCTGCGCGCCGCGCAGCCGGGCGGCGCGGGCCAGGGCCCAGCCCATCCGGCCCGAGGAGGAGTTGCCGAGGAACCGCACCGGGTCGAGGTGCTCGCGGGTCCCGCCGACGCTCACGGCGACCTCCAGGCCGGCGAGGTCCTGGGCCGCGGCGGCGGGGACGACGCCCGGCTCGGCGAGCACCGTCCGTGCGACCGCGAGGATCTCGGCCGGCTCGGGGAGGCGGCCAGGGCCGGAGTCGGCGCCGGTGAGGCGGCCGACGGCGGGGTCGACGACCACGGCGCCGCGGGAGCGCAGGGTGGCCACGTTGGCCCGGGTCGCCGGGTGCTGCCACATCTCGGTGTGCATCGCCGGGGCGAGCACGAGCGGGCAGGTGGCGGTGAGCAGCACGTTGGTGAGCAGGTCGTCGGCCCGTCCCGTCGCCGCGCGGGCGAGCAGGTCGGCGGTCGCCGGGGCGACGACGACGAGGTCGGCCTCACGTCCGAGGCGCACGTGCGGGACCTCGTACGCGTCGGTCCACACGTCGGTGCTGACCGGGTGCCCGGACAGCGCCTCCCAGGTGGCCCGACCGACGAAGGTCAGGGCGGACTCCGTGGGAACGACGGTCACGTCGTGCCCGTCGTCGCGCAGCCGCCGGAGCAGCTCGCAGGCCTTGTACGCCGCGATCCCTCCCGCGACGCCGAGGAGGACGCGGCTCACCTGCTGACTAGCTGGCCGCGAACGGGTCGGTCTCGGTCGAGGCCTCGGCCTCGGCGTCCGGGTCGATGTCGATCGCGATGAGCTTGCCCTCGTTGAGCTCGCGCAGCGCGATCGAGAGCGGCTTCTCCTGGACGGCGGTCTCGACCAGCGGGCCGACGTGGTCGAGGAGACCCTCGCCGAGCTGGGAGTAGTAGGCGTTGATCTGGCGCGCGCGCTTGGCGGCGAAGAGCACCAGGCGGTACTTGCTGTCCGACTGGGTCAGGAGCTCGTCGATCGGGGGGTTGGTGATGCCCTCGGCGGCGGCGGTCTGGGATGCGTTCTGGGGCACGGAGTTCCTCTTCGTCAGGTGGGCAGGGCCCTCGTCCGGTCCTCGTGGAGACCTGGCCGGGCAGCCTGCCGGTGCGTCTGCTCGTTCACAGACCCATCAAGTCTACCAAGTCCGCGACGGCCTGCTCGACACTGACGTTGACGACCACCGCGTCGAACTCGGCGGCCGCCTCCAGCTCGGCGTGCGCGGTCTGCAGCCGGCGCTCGCGCTGCTCCGCCGTCTCCGTCCCCCGACCCACGAGCCGCCGCTGGAGCTCGTCGAAGCTCGGCGGCGCGAGGAAGACGAAGTGCGCGTCGGGCCACGAGGTGCGCACCTGCCGGGCGCCCTGCAGGTCGATCTCGAGCAGCGCCGAGCGCCCCGACTCCAGCGCGGCCACGACGGGCGCGCGCGGGGTGCCGTAGCGGTGCACGCCGTGCACGACGGCCCACTCCAGCAGCAGGCCCGAGGCGACCAGCTCGTCGAACTCGGCCTCGGAGACGAAGAGGTAGTGCACGCCGTCGACCTCGCCGGGCCGGGGCGGGCGCGTGGTCGCCGAGACCGAGACGAAGATCTCGGGGTGGGTGCCGGCGAGCGCCGTGGTGACCGTGCCCTTGCCGACGGCGGTCGGGCCCGACAGGACGGTGAGGCGGCTCACGCGTCGGTGGGGCGGGCGAACTCGGCCACGAGCGCCGCGGTCTGGTGCTTGCCCAGCCCGCGCAGGCGCCGGTTGGGGGCGATGTCGAGCCGCTCCATGACCTTGGCCGCGCGCACGGCGCCGACGCGCGGGAGCGACTTCAGCACGTCGACGACCTTGGTGTGGGCGACGACGTCGTCGTGCTCGGCCGCCTCCAGCACCTCGGCGAGGGTCCGCTCGCCGCGACGCAACGCCTGCTTGACCTCGGCCCGGCGACGGCGGGCCTCGGTGGCTGCGTGCCGCGCCTGCTGGCGCTGCTCGTCGCTCAACGGCGGGATGCTCACCGGGTCCTCCTCCTCACCTCGACTCGGGCGGCCTCGAACCTATCTCAGCCCGGCGACCGAGCCGACGACCGCCCTCGCCGCCCGGCGCAGCGCGTCCGGGTCGGGCCCGGCGCGCATGACGTCGCGGCTCGTCGTCGGCAGCACGAGCGGCAGCGCCGCGCCGAAGACGTCGGCGAGGTCGGCGGCCGTCCCGCCCTGGGCCCCCAGCCCGGGGGCCAGCACGGACCCGTTCAGGTGCTCGAAGCGCGTCCCCGTCGCCCCGATCGTCGCGCCCACCACGACGCCCACGTCGCCCAGCGGGAAGGCGTCGGCGTTGCGCCGAGCGGCCTCGTCCACGACGGTCTGGCCGACCGTGGCCCCCGCGCCCGTGACCGCGTGCTGGACCTGCGGCCCCTCCGGGTTGCTGGTGAGGGCGAGGACGTAGACCCCGCGCCCGTGGGCCCGCGCCACGTCGATCGCGCCGTCCAGCGAGGCGAACCCGAGGTACGGGCTCAGCGTCACCGCGTCCGCGGCCAGGGGCGACCCGTCGGTCAGGTAGGCCGCGGCGTACGCGTCCATCGTCGAGCCGATGTCACCGCGCTTGACGTCGAGCAGCGACAGCGCGCCGGCCGCGGCGCAGTCGGCGAGGACCCGCTCGAGGACGGCGACGCCGGCCGAGCCGTACGCCTCGAAGAAGGCCGACTGCGGCTTGAGGACGGCGACCTGGTCGCCGAGGGCCTCGACCATGCCGCGGGCGCAGCGTTCCAGGCCCTGCACGGTCGGCTCGAGGCCCCACGCCTCCAGCACGCCCGGGTGCGGGTCGACGCCGACGCAGAGCGGCCCCCGCGCCTCGACCGCCGCCGCCAGCCGGACCCCGTACGGCTCCCTCACGCCCTGCTCCCCTCTCGTGCGACCGGGGCCGACGCCGCGCGCGCGTCGACCGCGCGCAGCAGCGCCGGGCCGGCGTAGACGAACCCCGTGTAGACCTGCAGCAGCCGCGCGCCCGCGTCCAGCAGCGCCTGCCCGTCATCGGCCGTGACGATCCCCCCGACCCCGACCACCGGCAGGTCGGTGCGGGAGGCGAGGAAGCCGACGACCGCACGCGCCCGCGCCGTCAGCGGGGCCCCGGACAGACCGCCCGCCTCGCCCGCGCGCCAGGCGTCGGGCGCGGCGAGGCCCTCGCGGGCCAGCGTCGTGTTGGTCGCGACCAGCCCGGCCGCGCCGGCACCGGTGCAGACGTCGAGGACGTCCTCCAGCGCGTCGAAGGTCAGGTCGGGGGCGACCTTGACCAGCACGGGGACCGGTCGGTCCGGGTCCTGGGCGCGGGCGGCGCCCACCAGGGCCTCGACCAGCGCCCGGAGCGTGGCCGCGTCCTGGAGGCTGCGCAGGCCCGGGGTGTTGGGGCTCGAGACGTTCACGGCGACGTAGTCGGCGTGCGGCGCCACGGCGGCGAACGAGGCCAGGTAGTCGGCGGCGGCGTCCTCGAGCGGCGTGGTCTTCGTCTTGCCGAGGGAGATGCCGACCGGCACGCCCGGGGCCGGCGAGCCGCGCCGGACGCCGGCGGTGTCGAGGCGCGCGGCCAGCGCGGCGGCGCCGGCGTTGTTGAAGCCCATGCGGTTGACCAGCCCGCCGCTGGCCGGCAGCCGGAACAGCCGCGGCCGCGGGTTGCCCGGCTGGGCGGTCGCCGTGACCGTGCCCAGCTCGACGTGGCCGAAGCCGAGCGCGGCCCACGCGTGCGGGGCGACGCCGTCCTTGTCCATCCCGGCGGCCAGGCCGACGACGCCCGGGAACGTCAGGCCGAAGGCCTCGACCGGACGCCGCGGGCCACGCGTCAGCAGCCGCAGCGCGGCGAGGGCCGCCGGGTTGCGGTCGAGCGCGGCCAGCACCGCGAGCGTGGCTGTGTGCACCCGCTCGGGGTCGCCCCCGTAGGAGCGGAACAGCGCCGGCCGCAGGACGCGGGCGTACGCGGCTCCGGTCGCCCCGGCGACCACGTTCAGCGCTCGGCCCCCACGAGGTCGTCGGCCGGCTCGCCGGCGGCCGCCTTCGCCCAGGACTGCAGCGAGCGGACGCCGACCGTGCCACCGCGTACGGCCTCGATGCCCTGCACGGCGGCCGCGAGGCCCTGCACCGTGGTGATGCACGGGATGTTCCGGAGCACGGCCGCGGTGCGGATCTCGTAGCCGTCGAAACGCGGGCGCCCGTCGGGGCTGAGGCCGGCCGGCGTGTTGAAGATCAGGTCGACCTCCTCGTCCATGATCAGCTGGACGATCGTCGGCTCCCCCGCCGGGCCCGGACCCTGGCTGAACTTGCGCACGGCCCTCGCGTCGACCCCGTTGCGGCGCAGCATCGACGCGGTGCCCGCGGTCGCGAGGATCTCGAAGCCGAGGTCGGCCAGCCGCTTGACCGGGAAGATGATCGAGCGCTTGTCGCGGTTGGCGACGGAGACGAACACGGTCCCGCCGGTGGGCAGCGAGCCGAACGCCGCCGCCTGGCTCTTGGCGAACGCGGTGCCGAAGCCGACGTCGAGGCCCATCACCTCGCCGGTGGAGCGCATCTCCGGCCCGAGGATCGTGTCGACGGACGTGCCCTCGACGGTGCGGAAGCGGTTGAACGGCATCACCGCCTCCTTGACCGCCATCGGCGCCCCGGGCCGCTCGGCCGTGCCGTCGCCGGTCGGGCGCAGCAGGCCCTCGGCCCGCAGCTGCGGGATCGTCGCGCCGAGCATGATCCGCGCCGCCGCCTTGGCCAGGGCGGTGTCGGTGGCCTTGGAGACGAAGGGCACCGTGCGGCTCGCCCGCGGGTTGGCCTCGAGCACGAACAGGGTGTCGCCGGCCAGCGCGAACTGGATGTTGATCAGGCCCTGCACGCCGACGCCGCGCGCGATCGCCTCGGTCGAGGTACGGATCCGGTCGACGACCTCGCTGCCGAGGGTGATCGGCGGCAGCGCGCACGCCGAGTCGCCGGAGTGCACGCCGGCCTCCTCGATGTGCTCCATCACGCCGCCGAGGTAGAGCTCGGTGCCGTCGTAGAGCGCGTCGACGTCGATCTCCACCGCGTCGTCGAGGAAGCGGTCGACCAGCACGGGGTGCTGCGGCGACACCTCCGTGGCGCGGTCGATGTAGGAGGCCAGCGTGCTCTCGTCGTAGACGATCTCCATCCCGCGGCCGCCGAGGACGTAGCTGGGGCGGACGAGCACCGGGTAGCCGATCTCGGCGGCGATCGTGCTGGCCTCCGCGAAGCTGCGGGCCAGGCCGTGCTTGGGCGACGGCAGCCCGGCGGCGTCGAGGACGTCGCCGAAGGCGCCGCGCTCCTCGGCCAGGTGGATGGCCTCGGGGCTCGTGCCGACGACCGGCACGCCGGCGTCCTTGAGCGCCTGCGCCAGGCGCAGCGGCGTCTGGCCGCCCAGCTGGACGATGACGCCGGCGACCGGGCCGGCCTGCTGCTCGGCGTGGACCACCTCGAGGACGTCCTCGCAGGTGAGCGGCTCGAAGTAGAGCCGGTCGGCGGTGTCGTAGTCGGTGGAGACGGTCTCGGGGTTGCAGTTGACCATGACGGTCTCGTAGCCCCGGCCGTTGTTGTCCGGAGCCCCGGACAGCGCCAGCGCCGCGTGCACGCAGGAGTAGTCGAACTCGATGCCCTGGCCGATGCGGTTCGGCCCGGAGCCCAGGATCAGCACCGCCGGACGGGTGCGCGGGACGACCTCGGTCTCGGAGTCGTAGGAGCTGTAGTGGTAGGGCGTGCGGGCCGCGAACTCCGCGGCGCAGGTGTCGACGGTCTTGTAGACCGGCCGCAGGCCGAGCGCCCAGCGCACGCCGCGCACGACGTCCTCGCTGAGGTTCCGCAGGGTGGCCACCTGCGCGTCGGACAGGCCGTGGCGCTTGGCCAGGCGCAGCACGTCCGCGGTCAGCTCGGGGGCGTCACGGACCTGGTCGGCGACCTCGCTGATCAAGAACAGCTGGTCGACGAACCACGGGTCGATCTTGGTCGACGCGTGCACCTGCTCCGGCGTCGCGCCGGCCCGGATCGCCTGCATGACCACGGCGAGCCGGCCGTCGTGCGGACGGGCCGCGACGGTGAGGAGCTCGTCGACCACGCTCCCTGAGCCTGTCGAAGCGATGTCCTGAGCCTGTCGAAGGGGGCCGGGCGTGGTGAACACGAATGGCGCCTTCGGGTCCTCCAGGGAACGCAGCGCCTTGCCGAGGGCCTCGGTGAAGTTGCGGCCGATGGCCATCGCCTCGCCGACGCTCTTCATGTGCGTGGTGAGCGTCGAGTCGGCCAGCGGGAACTTCTCGAACGCGAAGCGCGGCACCTTGACCACGACGTAGTCCAGGCTCGGCTCGAAGCTGGCCGGCGTGCTCTGCCCGTCCTGCGTGGCGGTGATGTCGTTCGGGATCTCGTCGAGGGTGTAGCCGATGGCCACCTTGGCCGCGATCTTGGCGATGGGGAAGCCGGTGGCCTTAGACGCCAGCGCCGAGGAGCGCGAGACGCGCGGGTTCATCTCGATGACGATCATGCGGCCGGTGGCCGGGTCGACGGCGAACTGGATGTTGCAGCCGCCGGTGTCGACGCCGACCTCGCGGATGATGCCGATGGCGACGTCGCGCATCCGCTGGTACTCGCGGTCGGTCAGCGTCATCGCCGGCGCGACCGTGATCGAGTCGCCCGTGTGCACGCCCATGGGGTCGAAGTTCTCGATGGAGCAGACGATCACCACGTTGTCGGCGCGGTCGCGCATGACCTCGAGCTCGTACTCCTTCCACCCGAGGATCGACTCCTCGATGAGCACCTCGGTGGTCGGGCTCGCCGCCAGGCCGGCACCGGCGATGCGGCGCAGGTCGGTCTCGTCGTGCGCGAAGCCGGAGCCGACACCGCCCATGGTGAAGCTGGGCCGCACCACGAGGGGGTAGCCGAGCTCGCCGGCCGCGCCGAGCACGTCGTCGATCGTGTGGCACACGAAGCTGCGCGCCACGCCGAAGCCGGGGTCGGTCGGGTCGTCGCTCTGCGGCAGCCCCTCGACGATGGCCTTGAACTGCTCGCGGTTCTCCCCGCGCTGGATCGCGTCGACCGAGGCCCCGATGAGCTCGACGCCGTAGCGCTCCAGCACCCCGCTGTCGTGCAGCGCGATGGCCGCGTTGAGGGCGGTCTGCCCGCCCAGCGTGGCGAGCAGCGCGTCCGGCCGCTCGAGGGCGATGACCTGCTCCACGAACTCCGGGGTGATCGGCTCGACGTAGGTCGCGTCGGCGAACTCGGGGTCGGTCATGATCGTCGCCGGGTTGGAGTTCACGAGGATCACGCGGAAGCCCTCGGCCCGCAGCACGCGGCAGGCCTGGGTGCCGGAGTAGTCGAACTCGCAGGCCTGCCCGATGACGATCGGGCCGGACCCGATGACGAGGATCGAGGAGATGTCGGTGCGGCGGGGCATCAGTTCTTCGTTCCCTGGGCCTGCGCGAGCGACCGCGACCCCATGAGGTCCACGAACCGGTCGAACAGGTAGCTGGCGTCGTGCGGCCCCGCTGCCGCCTCGGGGTGGTACTGCACGGAGAAGGACAGCAGCGCGCCGTCCTCGTCCTCCAGCGCGAGGCCCTCGACCACGTCGTCGTTGAGCCCGACGTGGCTCACCCGCGCCCAGCCGTACGGCGTGCGGGTGCGGCCCTCGCGCGGGGCGTCGACGGCGAAGCCGTGGTTGTGCGCGGTGACCTCGACCTTGCGGGTGGACAGGTCCATGACGGGCTGGTTGATGCCGCGGTGGCCGTAGCGCAGCTTGTAGGTCCCGAAGCCGAGCGCCCGGCCGAAGATCTGGTTGCCGAAGCAGATGCCGAAGTACGGCACGCCGGCGTCCAGCACCGAGCGCAGCAGGCTCACGGCGTCCTCGGTCGCACCGGGGTCGCCGGGACCGTTGGAGAAGAAGACGCCGTCGGGGTGCAGCGCCTCGACCTGGGCCCAGCTCGTCGTGGCCGGCAGCACGTGGGTCTCGATGCCCCGCTCGGCGAGCCGGTAGGGCGTCATCGACTTGATGCCGAGGTCGACCGCGGCCACGGTGAAGCGCTTCTCCGCGCGGGCCGGGACCACGTACGCGGTGGGCGTCGTGACCTCGTCGGCCAGGTGGGCGCCCGTCATCTCGGGCGCCTGCTGGACGCGGGCCAGCAGGGCCGCCCGGTCGGTCTCGAGGCTGGAGATGCCGACGCGCATGGCGCCGCGCTCGCGCAGGTGGCGGGTCAGCGCCCGGGTGTCGACGTCGCACATGCCCACGACGCCCTGGCGCGCGAGCTCGTCGTCGAGGGTGCGGCGCGAGCGCCAGCTGGAGGGGACGCGCGCCGCGTCGCGGACCACGTAGCCGGCGACCCAGATGCGCGAGGACTCGTCGTCCTCGTCGTTCCAGCCGGTGTTGCCGATGTGGGGCGCGGTGGCGACCACGACCTGGCGGTGGTAGCTCGGGTCGGTCAGCGTCTCCTGGTAGCCCGACATGGCCGTGGAGAACACCGCCTCGCCGAAGGTCTCGCCGACCGCTCCGAAGGAGGAGCCGGTGAACGTCGTGCCGTCCTCCAGGACGAGGAGGGCGGGGACCCTCGTGGAGGGCGCGGGGCTGGTGGCAGGCATCAACCGTCCTTTCCTGCCTCACAGGACAGGTCTTAAAGGGTGGTGTCACGTCAAGGTACCAGCGCGCGGCCGTCGGACCCTCCTCGTCCAGCAGCCCAGGAACCGCCGGGCCGATGGGCGACCGCACCCGGGCGCCGGTGGGTCGTCGGCGTGCGCCGCCTCACACAGCAGACCCATGGAATAACCGATAGCGACCCTAAGTTATGTCGTATGCTTGCGTGCAGCAACTAAAGGAAGTGTGAACGTTGGCTCTCTCAGAACGACGCGCGGCGGCCCTCGTCGGCGCGCTCCACTCGGTCATCCGGACCATGCGCTACGTGGCGGCCAAGGACCACGGCCAGACCATGACCGGCACCCTCGCCGGCATCCTCAAGGCGGTCGAGACGACCGACCAGCGCCCCGGCGACCTGGCCGCGCACCTGATGGTCGCCCCCTCGGTGGCCTCGCGCGCCGTCGCCGCCCTCGAGGCCGACGGCCTCGTGCTGCGCCGCCCCGACCCGGAGGACGCCCGCGCCTGCCGCATCGGCATCACCGACCTCGGCCGCGAGCGGCTCGCCGAGCACAAGCGCTACCTGCTCCAGCGGGTCGTCGCCGCGCTCCCCGACTGGGACGACGACGAGGCCGCCCTCGCCGTGCAGGTCCTCAGCCGCCTCGAGCTGAGCCTCGCCTCGGCCCCCATGACCCACCCCGTGCCCGCCGCCAAGGTGCTGGCCGGGACCACCGCCCTCACCCTGCTCGACCAGACGGAGCCCGCCACCGTATGAGTACCGCCACCCGCAGCGCCACCGCGCCTGCTCCTTCTGCGCCCGCGGCGTCAGCCCGGACCAGCACCAGCGTGCCGCCGCCCGCCGGCGCCGCCAAGGTCTACAGCCACCGCGAGATCCTCGAGGTGATGACCGGCCTGCTGGCCGCGCTCTTCACCGCGATGCTCAGCACCACGATCGTCTCCACGGCCCTGCCGACGATCATGTCCGACCTGCACGGGACGCAGCGCCAGTACACCTGGGTCATCACCGCGTCGCTGCTCGCGCTGACCATCACCACCCCGATCTGGGGCAAGCTGTCCGACCTGTTCAGCAAGAAGCTGCTGGTCCAGCTCGCGATCGTCGTCTTCGTCGCCGGCTCCGTCGGCGCCGGCCTGTCGCAGACCGTGCCGCCGATGATGGCCTTCCGCGCCCTGCAGGGCGTCGGCATGGGCGGCCTGATCGCCGTCACCCAGGCGATCATGGGCTCGATGATCTCCCCGCGCGAGCGGGGTCGCTACTCCGGCTACATGGGTGCGGTCATGGCCGTCAGCACGGTCTCCGGACCCCTGCTCGGTGGCATCCTCACCGACTCGGTCGGCTGGCGCTGGTGCTTCTTCGTCTGCGTGCCGCTCGCCGTCATCTCCCTCGTCGTCCTCCAGCGCACGCTGAAGCTGGTCACGATCAAGCGCCACGTCACGATCGACTACGCCGGCGCCGTCCTCGTCGCCGTCGTCGCCGCGCTGCCCATGCTCTGGGTGACCTTCGCCGGCAGCGACTATGCCTGGGTCTCCTGGCCGTCGGGCGCGTACCTCCTCGGCTTCCTCGCCGCCGTGGCCCTGCTCGTCGTCGTCGAGCTGCGCGCCGCGGAGCCGATGGTCCCGCTGCGGGTGCTCAACAACCGCACCACCCTGCTGATGATCCTGGCCAGCCTGGGCGTCGGCATGGCGATGTTCGGCAGCAGCACCTTCCTCACGCAGTTCTTCCAGCTCGGCGGCGGGAACTCGCCGACGCGCGCCGGGCTCATGACCATCCCGCTGATCATCAGCCAGCTGCTCGTGTCGACCCTCGGTGGCCAGCTGGTCAGCCGCACCGGTCGGTGGAAGCCGCTCATGGTCGTCGGTGCCGTCGCCCTGGTCGCCGGTCTCGCCCTGATGGGCACGATCAGCCACACGACGCCCTACTGGCAGGTCGCGCTCTACATGGTCGTCATGGGTGTCGGCATCGGTGCGCTGGTGCAGAACATCGTCCTGGCCGTGCAGAACACCGTCGACGTCAGCCAGATCGGCGCCACCTCGGCCGCGATCGCCTTCTTCCGGTCGCTGGCCGGCGCCGTCGGCGTGGCCGTCCTCGGCGCGATCCTCGCCAACCAGGTGACCGACCGGGTCACCACCGGCCTGCGGGCGCTCGGCGTCGGCGGGGCCGGGGCCGGTGACGGCTCGCTCGACCTGAACGACCTGCCCGCCCCCGTGCAGGCGGTCGTCCGGGCCGCGTACGGCGACTCGTTCGGCGAGCTGTTCCTCATCGCCGCCGCCGCGGCCGTGCTCACCCTCGTGACGGTCCTCATCGTCAAGGAGGTCCCGCTGCGCACGACGGTCGAGATGCGGCCCGAGGCGGCGGGCGACGTCAGCGCCGCCCTCGCCGAGGACACCGGTCGCGAGGACCGCGGGCTCGAGGGCCCGAAGACCGAGCAGATCGTGCCCGACCAGCAGGCCGCTGAGGTCGCCGCCGAGCAGGGCTCCGACCAGGAGGCCTGGGACGACCCGGCCGCCCGCAAGGTCGTCGCGGCGCTCGACGTCCTGACCGCCGCGCAGGACCGCGCCCGGTCGCACCAGGCCGCCTCGACGCGTACGCAGGCCGAGCTCGTCGGCCTGGTCGACGCCCTCGAGCAGCGCATCGACGAGGTCGCCGGGGAGTTCCGCGGTCAGATCGACGAGATCCGCGCCCGGCTCGCCGAGCCCGAGGTGCAACCCTCGCTCGGGCTGGACGGCGAGGGTGGCGACAGCCTCCGGTCCTACGAGTACCGCCTGCTCCTCGACAGCCAGCAGACGGCCGACAAGGTGACCCGCCTCGCCCGCACGGAGGCCGAGCGCGTGCTCGCCGACGCCGAGCAGCAGGTCGCCGAGCTCCAGGCGCGCATCGCGACGCTCAAGCAGGCCGAGGCCGAGCTCGCCGGCAAGGTCGCCGACCAGGTCCGCGTCGACGCCTGATCCCCCCGGCACGCACGACGGCCCGGCACCCTCCTGGGTGCCGGGCCGTCGTCGTTCGTCCTCGGTTCAGCGGCGCAGGCGACGGTTCACGGCGTCGGCCGACAGCTCGCGGTCGACGACGAGCCGGGTCAGCCCGACCACCGCCGCCCGGTCGCCGAGGGTCCCGAGCTGGAGCACCAGGTGCCGCGTGGCCCGCGGCAGGCACCGCTGGTAGAGCGTCTCGCGGACGCCGGTCAGCAGGGGGGCGGACGCGAGCGCGCCGCCGACGACCAGCACCTCGGGGTTGAGCACGCAGACCATGCCCGCCAGGACCTCCCCGATGCGCCGACCCGCCTCCTGGGTCAGCCGGCCGGCGTCGGGGTCGCCGCTGCGGAGCAGCGCACCCACCTCGCGCCCGTGCGTCACCGACCTCCCGAGCACGCTCAGCTCGCGCGCCACCGCCCGGCCGCTCGCCACGGCGGCCAGGCACCCGTACGCCCCGCAGCGGCAGACCAGCGGCGACGCCGGGTCGACCTTCACGTGGCCGATGTCGCCCGCGCCGCCGTCCGCCCCGGTGTAGGAGCGCCCGTCGAGGACGATCCCCGCGCCGATGCCGGTGGACACCTTGACCAGGCAGAACGCCCGCACGTCGGGGTGGCCGACCGCGAACTCCCCCAGCGCCGCCGCGTCGGCGTCGTTCGCCGTGTGCACCACCACGTCGCCGAGGGCGCCGGACAGGTGGTCGCCGACGGGGTAGCCGTCCCAGCCCGGCATGATCGGCGGCTGGTTCGGGCGGCCGGTGACCGGATCGACCGGCCCGGGCAGGCTGAGCCCGACACCGCTCAGGTCGGCGGCGCTGCTGCCGTGGCGCTCGAGCAGCCGGCTCAGGCCGTCGGCGATCCGGTCGAGGACCCGCACCGGTCCGTCGTCGACCTCGACGTCGAGCGCGTCCTCCGCGAGCACGGTCCCGTCGAGGTCCGTCACGGCGAGCTGGGCGTGCGTGGTGTCCACCGCCGCCACCGCGACGAGCGAGTGGTGCCGGTTGAAGACCAGGCTCCGGCTCCGGCGGCCGCCGGTCGGCCCCGTCGTGCCCTCCTCGACGATGAGGCGGGCGTCCAGCAGCGCGTCGACGCGCTGGGCCACCGTCAGCCGCGACAGCCCGGTGGCGTCGACGACATCGCCGCGCGTACGGGCCCGGCCCCGCCGGACGAGGTCGAGCACGTCACCCGGACCGGTCACCACGGTCGTCATTCTCGCTCGCCCTCCGCCTCTCAGACCTACCGTCCCCGAAACTTATGATTGACAGGTTGGCAACTTAAGGCAAGCCTATTGGCATAAGTTCGTCTCGTGCCTGGAGGAAGCCGGTGATCGTCTCCACCCCCTGGCGGCGCGGCCTGGTCGCCACGCTGGTGGCCGGGCTGCTCGTGCTGCTGTCGGGCTGCGTCCAGGGCGACGCCCGCAACACCAGCCCGGACAGCATCAAGGTCTGGATCGTCGAGGACCTGCCCGACCGTGTCGCGGCGACGCAGCGCATCGTCGACGACTTCACCCGGTCCTCGGGCGTGCAGGTGCAGCTGGTCGCCGTCGCCGAGGACCAGTTCAACCAGCTGCTCCTCTCCTCCGCGGCGGCGGGCACGCTGCCCGACGTCGTCGGCGGGGTCCCGCTGGGACAGGTGCGGACCATGTCGTCCAACGAGCTGCTGGACCCCGCCGCCACGGCCGCCGTGCTCGACGACCTCGGGCGCGACACCTTCACCCGGCAGGCGCTCGACCTGACCAGCGACCGCGGCACACCGCTGGCGGTGCCGAGCGAGGCGTGGACCCAGCTGCTGCTCTACCGCAAGGACCTCTTCGACGCCAAGGGCCTGGCGGCGCCCACCACGTACGAGTCCGTGCGGGCGGCCGCGCAGGCGCTGAAGACCCCGGACCAGTCCGGCTTCATCGGGGCGACGGTGGCCGGCGACAGCTTCACGGAGCAGACCTTCGAGTACTGGGCGCAGGCCAACGGCTGCCAGCTCGTCGACGACACGGGCAAGGTCACCTTCGACAGCCCCGCCTGCGTCGAGGCGCTACGGACCTACGGGCAGCTCGTCCGCGAGGACGGCCCTCCGGGTGCGCAGGACGTCGACACGACCCGCGCCTCCTACTTCGCCGGCAGGTCGGCGATGACGGTGTGGTCGACGTTCATCCTCGACGAGATGGCCGGCCTGCGCGACGACGCGAAGCCCACGTGCCCGCAGTGCGAGGCCGACCCGGCCTTCCTCGCGAAGAACACGGGCATCGTGACGGCGATCAAGGGGCCGCAGGGTGCGCGGCCGACGGTCTTCGGGGAGGTGACCAGCTGGGTCATCACCGCGGCGGCCTCGGCCGGCCCGGCCCGGCGGTTCGTCGAGCACATGATGAGCGACGGCTACCAGCCCTGGATCGCGATCGCGCCCGAGGGCAAGGTGCCGGTCCGCACCGGGACCGCCGACGACCGGCAGCGCTTCAGCAAGGCGTGGGCGGGTCTCGACGTGGGCGTCGACAGCCGGGCGCCCCTCTCGCGCTTCTACAGCCCGGAGGTGATCGACGAGATCGCGTCCGGGCCGCAGGAGCTCTCCCGCTGGGCCATCCCGCAGGGCCAGGGCGACCTCCTCGGCGCGCTCCAGGGCGAGCAGCCGGTGGCCGAGGCCGTCAACGAGGTGTCCAACGGCACCGACCCCGCGCAGGCCGCTCGCCAGGCCACCGACACCGTCGTCTCGATCCAGGAGTCCCTCCAGTGACCACGCTGAGCCAGCCGGCCCTCAGCCAGACGCCCGCCCGCCCGGCGCGCGGCCGTTCGGCCCGGGTGCGAGAGGACCGCCGCACCGGCTACGCGCTGATCGCCCCCACCGTGGTGATCGTCGTCGTCATGGTCGTCCTGCCGATCCTGTGGACGGTGTCGCTGGCGTTCCAGCACGTCCGGCTGATCAACCTGCGCCAGACCGGGTTCTTCGGCCGCTACACCGTGGACAACTTCGTCTCGGTCCTCACGTCGCCGGGCTTCGCCACCGCGCTGCTGAACACGCTGGTCTACTCCGTGGGCGGCACGGCCGGCGCCATCGTCGTCGGCCTCGTCGCGGCGCTCGCGCTGCGCAAGCCGTTCCGCGGGCGGGGCGCCGTCCGCGCGCTGCTCCTGCTCCCCTACGTCGCCCCCGTCGTCGCCGCGACCTTCGTGTGGAAGACGCTCCTCAACCCCGAGTTCGGCGCCGTGAACCAGTGGGGCACGACGCTGCTCGGTTGGAAGGAGCCCGTCGCCTTCCTCACCTCGGGCGAGGACGTCGGCCCGCTCCCGGTCTCCACGGCGATGATCACGGTCGTCGTCTTCGAGGCGTGGCGCTCGTTCCCCTTCGCCTTCCTCTTCCTCACCGCGCGGATGGAGGCGATCCCCGGCACCCTCGACGAGGCGGCCGAGGTCGACGGGGCGACCCCGCTGCAGCGGTTCCGGCACATCGTGCTGCCCCAGCTGCTGCCGACCATCGCCGTGCTGACGGTGCTGCGCTTCATCTGGACCTTCAACGACTTCGACGCGATCTACCTGCTGACCGGCGGCGGCTCGGGCACCCAGGTCGTGGCCGTGCGGGTCTACGACTTCCTCATCTCCCGCGGCAACATCGGCACCGCCGCCGCCCAGGCCCTGGTCCTGGCGGTCATCCTCGCGGTGCTCGTCACCGTCTACCTGAAGCTGTTCGGACGTCCGGAGGAGGCGGCATGAGCACCGCGACGACGACCCGCGGACGGGCTCCGGCCCGACGTGTCACCCGCGACCTCGTCGAGCGGCGGGTGCTCGCCGTGCTCCGCCCGGTCGTGATCGTGGCCCTGCTCGTCGCGGCGGTCTTCCCCTTCTACTACATGGGGGTGCTGTCGTTCCGCCCGCTCGACGCGGTGCTGCAGGACCCGGGCGCGCTGTGGCCCCGCCGCGGCGAGGTCGACTGGTCGACGTACACCTCGGTCCTCACCTCGGTCGACGACGGCGGCCAGGGCTTCCTCGTCTTCCTGCGCAACAGCCTCGCGGTGTCGCTCGGGACCGTGGTGCTGACGCTGCTGGTCTCCCTGCCCGGCGCGTACGCGGTCAGCCGGCTCGACTTCTTCGGGCGCCGGCAGATCGGGGCGCTCTTCCTGGCCGTCTACTTCTTCCCGGCGATCCTGCTGGCGATCCCGCTGTTCAGCTTCTACAGCCAGATCGGGCTGCGCGGCTCCCTGCTCGGGCTCATGGTCGTCTACGTCGCCCAGACCGCGGCGGTGTCGATCTACACGCTGCGCAACTACTTCGACACGATCCCCGCCAGCCTCGAGGAGTCCGCCGCGGTGGACGGCTGCACCCGGCTCCAGGCGATGCGCCTGATCAGCCTGCCGCTCGCCATGCCCGCGATCATCTCGAACGCGCTGTTCATCTTCATGATCGCCTGGAACGAGTTCCTCTTCGCCCTGCTCTTCCTCGTCGAGGACCGCGACCGCTGGACCGTCTCGCTGGGCCTCTCGCAGCTCTCGGGCAGCATCGAGGTGCCGACGACCGTCCTGATGGCGGGCTCCGTGATCCTCACGGTGCCGATCATCGTGCTGTTCTTCATCAGCGAGCGCTGGCTGACCGGCGGCCTGACGGCCGGCGCCGAGAAGGGCTGACCGTGACCGGCAGCCAGCACGTCGTCTCCTTCACGGGCCCGCGCCAGGTCGGCCTGGTCGAGGCTGCACCGCAGCCGCTGCGCCCCCGGTCCGTCCGTGTCGCCACGTGGTACTCCGGCGTCTCCGCGGGGACGGAGCTGACCGCGTACCGCGGCACCAACCCCTACCTGACCGGGACCTGGGACCCGCAGGCGCGCCTCTTCCAACCAGGGGCGCCGAGCTTCGCCTACCCGGTCGAGGGGTGGGGCTACTCCGAGGTCGGCGAGGTCGTCGAGGTCGCCGACGACGTCCGTGGGTGGACGCCCGGACAGGTCGTCTACGGCATCTGGGGCCACCGCAGCGACGCGGTGGTCGACGTCGCCGCGCTGCGCGGGACGCTGCCGCCGGAGCAGGCGATGGCCGGCTGCTTCGCCCGTGTCGGCGCCGTGGCGCTGAACGCCGTGCTGGCCGCCGACGTCTCGCTCGGCGACCGCGTCGCCGTCTACGGCCAGGGCGTCATCGGCCTGGTCGCGACGCGTCTGGCCGTGCTGAGCGGAGCCACGGTCGCCGCCGTCGACGCCGTGCCCGGGCGGCTCGAGCGGGCGCGGGACATGGGCGCCGCGACGACCGTCGACGCCCGGGCGGAGGGCGGCGCCGGAGCGCTGGTACGGGCCTGGGCGGGCGGCGGCGTGGACAGCGCCGTCGAGCTGAGCGGGGTGGTCTCCGCGCTGCACCAGGCCGTGCGGAGCGTCGTCGTCGACGGGACCGTCGTCGCCTCGGGCTTCTACCAGGGCGGCGCCGAGGCGCTCCGCCTCGGCGAGGAGTTCCACCACAACCGCGTGCGGATCGTCGCCAGCCAGATCGGGGGCACACCGGTGGCCCTCGGGTCGCGCTGGGACCAGGCCCGCCTCGTCGCCACCGTCATGGAGCAGGTCGCCGCCGGCCGGCTGGACGTGCTGTCGCTGGTCACCGACGTCGTGGACGCCCCCGACGTCGGGTCGGTCTTCGCCCGGCTCGACGCGAACGACCCCGGCATCCTCCAGGTCGTCCTCCGCTTCCCGGCGGCCCCCACCGCATGACCGGCCCGTCCGACCCTCTGCTCGAGGGCGTGCTCGCAGGGCTGCCCGGCACCGCGCCCCGCTTTCCCGCCGACCGCTCCGGCGTCGCCGTGCTGGGCGCCGGAACCATCGCGCAGAGCGCCCACCTGCCGGCGTACGAGAAGTTCGGCGTGGGCGTGCGGGGCGTGTGGAGCCGGGACCCGGCCCGGACGAGCGACCTGCTCGAGCGGTTCCCGTCCGTCGGGCGGGTGTACGCGAGCGCCGACGAGCTGCTCGCGGACCCGGGCGTGCGGTTCGTCGACCTGGCCACCGGGCCGCAGGGTCGCCTGGGCTGGATCGCGCGCGCGGTCGAGGCCGGCAAGCACGTGCTCGCCCAGAAGCCGGTCGTGGCCACGCCCGAGGACCTCGCCGCGCTGCCGGCGCTGCTCGAGCGCGCGGACGCGGCCGGGGTGCGCGTCGCCGTCAACCAGAACGGGCGGTGGGCGCCACCGTGGCGGCTCACCACCGAGCTGCTGCGCCGCGGTGACGTCGGCGAGGTCGTCGGGGTGACCCACCTGCTCGACAAGCCGCTGCCGCCGCTGGTCGGGACCCCCTTCGACGACGTGGACCACATGCTGCTCACCGACTACCTGCTGCACTGGGTCGACGTCACCCGGACCTGGCTGGCGACCGCGCCCGACGGACGCGGGGAGGTCGTGGCCGTCCGGGCGCGCGACACCCGCGTCCCCGGGCAGTCCGCGGCGGCACGGAACCCCTGGTCGGCCACCGTCGAGCTCGAGACCCGGGGCGGGGCGACGGCGGTGCTGCGGCTCGTCGGCGACGCCGTCGCGAGCACGCCGTCCTGCCCGTTCTGGGTGCACGGCACCGGCGGCACCCTGCGCGGCAGCGTGCTGCTGGACTCCGACCGGCTCTCGCTGGACCGCGGCGAGGGCGAGACGGACCTGCCGCTGGCCGGGGCGTGGTTCGTGGGCGGCTTCGCGGCGACGATGGGCGAGCTCATGTGCGCCGTCGCCGAGGACCGCCAGCCGGAGAACTCCGCCGCCGACGCCGCCCGGTCCGTCGCCCTCGTCCTCGCCGCCGCGGCCTCCGCCGACCGCGGGGGCGCCCCGGTCGCCGTCGGGGGTGCCGCATGAGCTTCGTGCCCGTCGACGCCGTCCGGGTGACCAGGGCGGCGCGCGTGTACGCCGAGGGCTGGCAGAGCTGGAGCCCGGCCACCTGGTACGCGCCGGGCGCCGCCCTGCTGCGCCCCGAGGAGGACTGGCAGCACACGATGCGCTTCCGCCCCGGCACGGCGCTCGCCACGGCCGGCCAGCAGGCCGAGGGCCTGCTCGTCGTCGACCCCGGCGAGGGCCCGGTGCGCTGGTACGTGTCCCCGAGCCGGACCGCGGTGCCGACCCTGCGGACCCGGCTGAGCGGGGGCGTGCTGGAGGTGAGCAGCGACGGTGGGGTGCGGACCGGGCGCGCACCGACCGTTCCGGAAGCGCTCGGGGCCGCCGCCGCGGTGCTGGCGCCGGCGGCCGCGGTGCGGCCCGCACCCACGGTCTGGTGCTCCTGGTACCGCTACTTCGAGCACGTCCGCGCCGCCGACGTGACCGAGAACCTCCGGGCCTTCGACGAGGCGGACCTGCCCGTGGACGTGGTGCAGGTCGACGACGGCTGGAGCCTCGGGCTCGGCGAGGACCTCGCACCCAGCCCCGGCTTCGGCGACCTTCCGGCGCTCGTCGGCGAGATCCGGAGCGCGGGCCGGAGGGCGGGGGTCTGGCTCGCCCCGTTCCTCGTCGGCGCCTCGACCTCGCTCGCCCGCGCGCACCCCGACTGGCTGGTCGGTGACGCGGGCCGCAACTGGGGCCAGGACCTCCGGGGCCTCGACCTCACCCGCCCCGGCGTGCAGGACCTGCTGCGCCGGCACCTGCGCCGGCTGGTCGACCTGGGGGTGGACTACCTCAAGCTCGACTTCCTCTACGGCGGGGCCGTGCCCGGCACCCGCCACGACGGCAGCACGCCGGTCGAGGCGTACCGGGCGGGTCTCGAGCTGGTCCGCGAGACCGTCGGTCCGGACGTCTACCTGGTCGGGTGCGGCGCTCCCCTGCTGCCCAGCATCGGCCTGGTCGACGCGATGCGGACGTCGCCCGACACCTTCCACGAGGGCGGCGAGGACGGTTCCCGGGGCCTGCGCGGGCTGATGCCCGTGGCCGCCCGGGCGTGGCAGCACGGGCGCTGGTGGGCCGGCGACCCGGACTGCCTGGTCGCGCGGCCGTCGTACGCGCTGCGTGAGGACTGGGCGGACGCCGTGCGCACCTTCGGCGGCCTGCGCAGCGTCAGCGACCGCGTCGCCGACCTCGACGACTGGGGCCTGCGGACCACGCGCGACCTGCTGCGCGACCGCGTCGGTCCGGGCCCGCTGCCGGACGACGTGGTCGAGCGCGGGGCCCGGCTCAGCGCGGCGCTCGTGGACGCGCCCCTCGGGTCGGACGAGCCGTGAGCGACCTGGCGGCGCGGCTCGAGCCCCTCGTCGCGCGCCTCTACCCCGGGCAGGTCCAGGAGGTCACGACGGCGCTGGTGCGGCTCGCGCAGGACCACGCGGGCTCGCTCGCCGGGCGCCGGACGACACCGCTGGACGAGAGCACGGCCGTGCTGATCACCTACGCCGACTCGGTGCGCCGCCCGGACCAGGCGCCGCTCCAGACGCTCGGGGAGCTGCTGGACGACGAGGTCGGCGGTGTCGTGACCGACGTCCACCTGCTGCCGATGTACCCCTGGACGTCCGACGACGGCTTCGGGGTCGTCGACCACCGTGCGGTGGACCCCGCCCTCGGCACGTGGGACGACGTCGCGCGGCTGGCCGGGCGGCGCACCCTGTGGTTCGACTTCGTCGCCAACCACACCTCGAGCGCGAGCGCGTGGTTCCGCGGCTGGCTGGCCGGCGAGGCCGGGCGCGCCGGGTACTACCTGGCCGACGACGCCGCCTTCGACACCAGCCGCGTGGTGCGGCCCCGCACCACGCCGCTGTTCCACCCGTTCCCGGCGCCGGACGGGCACGTGGTGCGGGCCTGGACCACCTTCGGGCCCGACCAGGTCGACGTCGACGTCCGCACGCCGACGGTCCTGCTGGAGCTGACCGACGTCCTGCTCGGCTACGTCGCCCGGGGGGCCGGGGCGGTCCGCCTCGACGCCATCGGCTTCCTGTGGAAGGAGTCCGGCACGACCTGCCTGCACCTGCCGCAGACCCACACCGTGATCCGCGTCTGGCGGGCGCTGCTGGACGCGGTGGCCCCGGGCACGCGGCTGCTGACGGAGACCAACGTGCCGCACGCGGAGAACGTCTCCTACTTCGGCGACGGCACCGACGAGGCGCACCTCGTCTACCAGTTCGCCCTCCCGCCGCTGGTGCTGCACGCCTTCGTCGCCGGCTCGGTCGCGCGGCTGCGGGAGTGGGCGGCCACGATCGGGCCGGTCGGGCCGGACGCGACGTGGTTCAACTTCCTCGCCAGCCACGACGGGATCGGCCTGCGGCCCACCGAGGGCATCCTCGACGACGCCGAGCGGTCGGCCCTCGTGGAGCGGGTGCTGGCCCACGGCGGGCGCGTCGGGCTGTCGCGGCGGCCGGACGGCAGCGAGTCGGTCTACGAGCTCAACCTCACCTACCTCGACGCCCTCTGCACCCCCGCCGAGGCGGCCGACCCGGCGCTCCTCGTGGCCAAGGGACTGGCGGCCCACGCCATCCTGCTGACGGTGGTCGGCGTGCCGGCGGTCTACGTGCACTCCCTGCTGGGCACCCGGCCCGACCTCGACGGCATGGCCGCCAGCGGGATCAACCGCCGGGTGAACCGCCCGGTCCTCGACGCCGACGCGCTCGGGCGGGACCTCCGCGCCGACCACCGGGTCGCCGGCATGTTCGACGGTGTGCGCCGCCTGCTCGCGGTGCGGCGCGAGCAGGCGGCGCTCTCCCCCTTCGCCGGGCAGGAGACCCTCGACCTCGACGACCGCGTGTTCGCCGTGCGCCGCACGGGCGGGGGTCAGACGCTGGACTGCCTGACGAACGTCACCGCGGAGACCGTGACCCTGGCGGAGGTGTCGGGCCGCGACCTGCTGACGGGCCGACGCGTCGGGCCGCTGACGCTGGGACCCCACGGCTTCGCGTGGGTCGAGGTCGACCGGGCCTGACGACCAGGAGGACCGATCGCCACGGCGGGCCGGCCTGCCGGCTCGTTGGCCGACGTCCGGACGCACGGACGCCCGGGCGGTCCCCCGCCCGGGCGTCCGTGGTGCGACGACTGCTGCTCAGCGCCTCAGCTCGCGCGCACCGCCTGCCGCGCCCGGGCGAGCGTCGTGCTCGCCGACACCGACGTGCTGGTGCCCACGGCCACCCGCATCGAGGTGTCGTCCTGCTCGAGGACCGACATCGTCACGCCCGCGCCCGCGACCCGTACGCCCGACTTCGGGGTCGCCGCACGGAAGTAGCTCCGCGTGTCGTCGAACGTCGGCACCGCGGCCTGCCCGCGCACGTAGCTCGGCTGGCCGTTCACATGGAGGGTGAACGAGTCGGCCTTCTGCCGCCCGAAGGTGGCGTCGTAAAGCTGCACCCGCGCCCGCCACGGCGCACCGTCGATGCGGTAGACGGGGTCGGGGTGGGCGTCGACCGTGAGGATCTGGCCGTTGCCCGGGTGCACCGACACGTTGTTGTCGGTGTAGCGGCCGTCCCAGAACGTCACCTGCAGGCCGTCCTGGTACGGGAAGTGGTCCACCTTGTCCGGCAGCGACGGCCCGTAGCCGAGGTCGTACGGCCCTGTCCTCAGGTAGCGGTCGAACGAGGTGTAGCTGCGGTAGCTGGCCAGGTAGTACTGCGGGTAGTCCCGGCTGCTCGTCGCGCCGATCGCGCTGAAGCCGTCCCTCGTCCAGCCGTCGTCACCGGACTCGGCGCCGTCCGCGAGCACGGTCGTGGCACCGGCCACGACCGTGACGTCGTCGACGAACAGGCCGGACGGCCGGCCGGTGTCCTGGCCCTGGACGCCGGAGTCGGTCAGGTAGCGGAACCGCAGCTGCACGGTCTTGCCCGCGTACGCCGACAGGTCGAACGTGGCCGGCACGTAGCCCTTGGACAGGCCGGTGATGCCGTTGTTCGTCTCGGGGTCGGTGATGTCGCCGGCCAGCGACTTCCACCCGGAGCCGTCGTCGACCTGCACGTAGGCGTAGTCGTAGCCGCCCTCGATGTTCCAGCTGGTCTTGAAGCTGAGCGTCGAGGCGCCGGCGGGCAGCGTCACCGAACGCGTCAGCGACGCGTCGTAGTCGTCACCGGCCCCGCTCCACCACTGCCGAGTGCCCTCGGGCGGCGTGGGCAGCGTGGTGCTGACCGCCTTGGGCGGCAGGACGGTGACGACCGCCTGGGGCTTGCCCGAGTTGTACTCGTGCGGCCCGAGGTCGAACGTCTTCTTCTGCCCCGCCACCGCGACCTCGTAGTCGAGCCAGCCGAGCTGCATCTTCTCCCACGCGCCGAGGTCGCCCGGGCGCGTGCCGATGCCCTGGTCGCCGGCCGCGGAGAGCCGGCTCTGCGCCATCAGGCTCCAGAACTCCATCGGCTGGTCGGCCGGGGACGGGCCGACGGTGTCGTAGAGGTCGGGCAGGCCGAGGTCGTGGCCGAACTCGTGGGTGAAGACCGACAGGCCGCCGTTCTCGGGCTGGATCGTGTAGTTGCCCACCCAGATCCCGCTGTCGCCGATCGGGGTCCCGCCGAGCTTGTTCTGGGCCGGACCGGTGACGCCCTGCTGGTCGGCGTAGGCGTACCACTTGTGCGACCAGATGGCGTCCTCGCCCTGCTGCGGGTCGCCGTCGGCCTGGTCGCCGCCGGAGTGGACGATCTGGAAGTGGTCGATGTAGCCGTCGGGCTCGTTGAAGTCGCCGTCGCCGTCGTAGTCGTAGCGGTCCTGCTGGTCGAACTCGGCCAGCTGGCGCTTGATCTGCGCGTCGGTGCGCCCGAAGAGCCGCTTCTGGTCCGTGACCCACTGGCTCACGCCGTCACGGATCAGCGCCCACGTGTTGTTGCAGACGTTGCTGCCGCAGACGTTCGGGTCGTCGCCCGCCTTGCCCTCGTCCGGGTCGTCGGAGCGGCCGTAGCGCGCCTCGTTGTACGGCACCTTGACCCAGCCGGTGACCGTCCCGTCGACCGAGTAGCGCCCTGACGACTGCTTCTCGTAGTAGCTCTTCACCGAGTCGACGCCGTCGCCCTCGCCGAAGTAGAGGTTCTTGAAGTACGCCGGGGAGTAGTCCTGCTGCCAGACCGTCGTGTTGTCCTTCGACCGGTCGGGCTCGGGGATCTGGTTGTGGCGCGGCCCGTCGAAGGTCGTCGGGCCGTCGCTCGTCGGGTCGGTGTCCTTGTCGGGGAAGCGCGCGTCGCGCTGGTTCCCGAACTCGGTGAGGACGACGAAGATCTTGTCGGTCCGCTCCCGGTCCAGCTCGACGTACTGGTCGACCAGCTTCGGTGCCGCGACCGCGCCGGCCGCTCGGGCGGTCCGCTGCTGCGCCGGCGACGCCGAGGCCGGCTTCTTGCCGACCTTGACGACGTAGGAGCCGTTGATCTTCCGGACCTTGCTCTGCCCGGTCAGCACCAGGTTCAGCGCCTGCTTGCGCAGCGCCTCCTGCTTGTCGCTCAGCGGGTCACGCTGGGCGTCGGACCGCTGCGGCACCTCGGTCGCGCCGGGTGCGGCGGCCGGTGGTGCCTTGGGGGGCGGTGCGGCGGCGGCCGTCATGGCCCCCGTCAGCACCAGCCCTGTCGCCAGGCCGAGGCCCAGCACTGCTCTCACTTCTCTGCGCACGTGTCTCTCCCACTGACCCTTCGGGGGCCCCGTGAACGGGTGGGTCAGGGTCGAGACCGTAGGCGGCGGTCGAGAAGCCTGGCAATGCACCGCGGGCGCGGCGGGTGATCTTCTTGCTCAATCCTCAGAAAGCGTGTGAAGTCTTACCATCACTCGGACGAGGGCTCCGGGGAGGGCTCGGCCTTGGTGTCGACGACCGCTCCGAGGACCCCGCCGACGAACGAGGGCGAGTCGTCGGTGGACAGGTCAGCGACCAGCCGGACGGCCTCCGACACCGCCACGGCGTCGGGCACCTCGAGGTGGTCGATCTCCAGCACCGCGATGCGCAGCGCGCTGCGGTCGACCCGCGGCGTGCGCGGCAGCGTCCACCCCTTGGCCAGGGCTGCGGAGATGCGGGCGTCGATGGCGTCGTGGTGGTCGACGACGCCCTCGACGAGGGTGCGGGTGTAGTCGCGCAGCGGCGGGTCGGCCTCGGCCGCCCGCTCGGCGAGCGTCTCCAGCGGGTCGCGGCCGCGCAGCTCGGACTCGAAGAGGATGTCCAGCGCTCGCTTGCGCGCCTTGCTGCGGGCCGACAGCCCGCCGGGACGGGCCTGCGCGGGTGCGGGGACGGGGGCCTCGCTCACCGGGTCCTCAGCCCACGCGGCCGAGATAGCTGCCGTCCCGCGTGTCGACCTTGACGCGCTCGCCGGTGGTGAGGAACAGCGGGACCTGGATCTGCAGCCCCGTCTCGACCGTCGCCGGCTTGGTGCCGCCGGTGCTCCGGTCGCCCTGCAGACCCGGCTCGGTGTAGGTGACCTCGAGCTCCACCGACGCCGGCAGGTCGAGGTAGAGGGGGGTGTCCTCGTGGATGGCCACGGTCGCCATGTGCTCGGGGAGGAGGTAGTTCTTGGCGTCGCCGACGGTGTCGTCGGGGATGGTCATCTGCTCGTACGTCGAGGTGTCCATGAACACGTAGCCCGAGCCGTCGTGGTACAGGTACTGCATCTCGCGACGGTCGACGCTGGCGGTGTCGACCTTGGTGTCGGAGTTGAAGGTGCGGTCGACGACCTTGCCCGACAGCACGTGCTTGAGCTTGGTGCGGACGACGGTGTTGCCCTTGCCCGGCTTGTGGTGCTGGAACCAGATCACCGACCACAGCTGGCCGTCCAGGTCGAGGACCATGCCGTTCTTCAGATCGTTCGTGGAGGCCACGCGTTCAAACCCTTCGTCGTCTTCGTTCGAGCAGTCGCTCAGTCTAGCCGCGACGCGGTGCTGCCCCGGCCGCCCGCGGTCGCCCCGTCAGGCCGCGGCGGCCGCGTACGCGCGGCGCAGCAGCGCCTCGTCGGGGCCCGCGAGGATGCGGGCCGAGGCCAGCCCGTCGAGCAGGACGAACCGCAGCGTGGAGCCCCGCGTCTTCTTGTCCAGCGCCATGGCCGCGAGCAGGTCGTCGAACGCCGCCGGGTCGTACGCGGTCGGCAGCCCCAGCGAGCGCAGCACCGCGCGGTGCCGGTCGGCGGTCGCGTCGTCGAGGATCCCCGCGGCCCGGGCGAGCTCGGCGGCGAAGACCATCCCGACGCTGACGGCGTCGCCGTGGCGCCAGCGGTAGTGCTCGCGGCGCTCGACGGCGTGGCCGAGCGTGTGGCCGTAGTTGAGCAGCTCGCGCCCGACCGAGGCGCCGACCGACGTGGCCTCGCGCAGGTCGGCGGAGACGACGCGGGCCTTGACGGCCACCGAGCGCTCGACGAGCTCGCGGAGCACCGGAGCCCGCGGGTCCAGCACGGCGGCCGGGTCCTCCTCGACGAGCCGGAGGATCTCTGGGTCGGCGATGAAGCCGGCCTTGACGACCTCGCCGAGCCCGGCGCGCAGGTCGGTGAGCGGCAGCGTGGCGAGCACGTCGAGGTCGCAGACGACGCCCAGGGGCTCGTGGAAGACGCCGACGAGGTTCTTCCCCTCCGCGGTGTTGATGCCGGTCTTGCCGCCGACCGCGGCGTCGACCATCGCCAGCAGGCTGGTCGGCACCGTGACCAGCCCGACCCCGCGCAGCCACGTCGCCGCGACGAAGCCGGCCAGGTCGGTGGTCGCTCCCCCGCCGACGCCGACGACCGCGTCGCTGCGCGTGAAGCCGGCGTGGCCCAGCACGGCCCAGCAGCGCGCCGCCACCTCGACGGTCTTGGCCGACTCGGCGTCCGGGACGTCGATGCGGACCACCTGGTGCCCGGCGCGCTCGAGGTCGGCGACCACCCGTACGGCGACGTCGATCAGGGCGGCCGGGTGCAGCACCGCGACGCGGTCCGCGCGCGCCACCAGCGGGGCGACCTCGCCGAGCACGCCGTGGCCGACGACGACCTCGTACGGGTTCTCGGCCGCGATCCGGATGCGCGTGGGTTGGGCGGCCGCGGGGGTCATCGCGGCTCCATCAGCGCGGCGACGCGGTCGGCCACCTCGGCGGCGGGCAGCCCGTCGGTGTCGACCGTCGCCGTCGCGACCTCCGCGTAGAGCGGCGCGCGCTCGGCGAGGAGCTTCACGAGCCGGCCGCGGACGTTCCCGAGCAGGAGGGGTCGCGCCTCGTTGAGCCCGACCCGGCCGGCGGCGTGCGCCACCGACACCTTGAGCCAGACCACGGGTGCCCCGTGCAGGGCGCCGCGGGTCGCCTCCGACAGCACGGCGCCGCCGCCGAGCGCGAGCACGCCCGGTTCGTCGAGCAGCTCGGCCGTCGTGGCCTCCTCCAGCGCGCGGAACGCCGGCTCGCCGTCGTCGGCGAAGATCTCGGCCACGCTCTTGTGAGTCCGCGCCTCGATGACCGCGTCGACGTCGGCGAAGGGTTCGCCCCACCGCTGCGCGAGCAGCGCGCCGACGGTCGACTTGCCCGACCCGGGCGCCCCGACCAGGACCAGCCGGGCCGTCACCGGGTGGTGGCGGCGTCGGCCAGCCGCAGACCGCGGCGCTCGACGTCGGCGAGGTAGGACTGCCAGTTGCGGCGGCTCTCCGCGACCGAGTCGCCACCGAACTTCTCGACGGCGGCGTCGGCCAGCACGAGGGCGGCCATCGCCTCCGCGACGACGCCCGCGGCCGGGACGGCGCAGACGTCGGAACGCTGGTGGTGGGCGACGGCGGCCTCGCCGGTGGCGGTGTCGATGGTCCGCAGCGCGCGCGGGACGGTGGCGATCGGCTTCATCGCGGCCCGGACGCGGAGCACCTCGCCGGTGCTCATCCCGCCCTCGGTGCCCCCGGACCGGCCGGAGGCGCGGGCGATGCCGCCCTCGCCGGGCGTGATCTCGTCGTGGGCGAGGCTGCCGCGCGTGCGGGCCAGCTCGAAGCCGTCGCCGATCTCGACGCCCTTGATCGCCTGGATGCCCATCATGGCGCCGGCCAGGCGGGCGTCGAGGCGGCGGTCGCCGTGGACGTGCGAGCCGAGGCCGGGCGGCAGGCCCCAGACCACGACCTCGACGACGCCGCCGAGGGTGTCGCCGTCCTTCTGCGCCGCCTCGACCTCGGCCTTCATCGCCGCGGCGGCCTCCGGGTCGAAGCAGCGCAGCGGGTCGGCGTCGATCGCGGCCAGGTCGTCGGGCCCGGGCACGACGCCGGCGGGCGCGCGGACCGTGCCCAGCTCGACGACGTGGCTGAGGATCCGCACCCCGTACGCCTGCTCGAGGAAGCGGGCGGCGACGCTGCCCAGCGCGACGCGGGCGGCTGTCTCGCGGGCGCTCGCCCGCTCCAGGACGGGACGCGCCTCGTCGAAGTCGTACTTCTGCATGCCGACGAGGTCGGCGTGCCCGGGGCGCGGGCGGGTCAGGGCGGCGTTGCGCGCCTGCGCGTCGAGGACCTCGGCCTCGACCGGGTCGGCGGCCATCACCGTCTCCCACTTGGGCCACTCGGTGTTGGCGACCTGGATCGCCAGCGGGCCACCCTGGGTCTCGCCGTGGCGGACCCCGCCGAGCAGCGTCACCGCGTCGGCCTCGAACTTCATCCGGGCACCGCGGCCGAAGCCGAGCCGGCGGCGGGCCAGCGCCGCCTGCACGTCGGCCGTCGTCACCCGGACGTGCGCGGGCAGCCCCTCGAGGATGGCGACGAGCGCGGGGCCGTGGGACTCGCCTGCAGTCAACCAGCGGAGCACGCGGGCCAGTGTTCCACGGCGCGCCGAGCCCGGGCTCGGCGTCCCGCCGCTCAGCCGAAGAGCTTGCCCAGCTGGTCGCGGAACGTCAGGAAGGACAGCGTGCCGAAGAGCAGGACGGCCCAGACCAGCGCGCCGAGCCGGAACCCGCGGATGCGGATCGCCGCCGGCAGGCTCCTGCGGTTCACGAGGATCAGCAGGCCGGAGTAGATGAACATCATGAAGCCGCCGACGACGGCGGCGATCACCAGCAGCACGATCGGCTGGTCGAAGCCCGCGGCGAGCACGACGATCCCGATCGCGACGAGGCCCCAGACCAGCCCGGCGTAGACCTTCGACTCGTTCGCGTCGCGCTTGTAGCTGGTCTTGATCACGTCCGCGGCGAGCCGGCTGGTGTAGTCGACGATCCCGAGCGCGGCGCCGAAGAGCGAGAACGAGCCGACGACCCAGAAGAAGAACTTGAACCACGAGCCGACCCGCTCGGCCAGCACCTCCCCCTCGGTGCGGACGAAGGCGATGCCGTTCGACAGGTCGTCGCGCCCGTACACGGTCGAGTACGCGAGCAGCGAGGTGAACATGATCGTCAGGAAGGTGATCAGCACGAAGGTGAAGAGCTGCTCCAGGTTGGCGAACTTCCACCAGCCCTTCCAGCGCGACAGGTTCTCCCTCGTCGGCTCGAAGATGTAGCCCGGCGACGGCTTGGCCTCGGGCTGGCCGGTCACCGGGCTGACCAGGCGCGGCACGTACGACCCCATGCCGAAGCCCTTGTCGCGGATCCAGTTCGACTGGACCAGGTTCTGCCCGCCGCCCGCGCCGGCGAAGGCGAGCGCGCCGAGCAGCGTCGCGAAGCCCAGCTGCTCGGCGGGGATGGAGGCCCGGGTGACGATCTGCGGCACGTCGGACCAGGCCTTCGCCCCCACGGCGACGATCGCGCCGATGACGAACAGCAGCACCACCGCCGCGACCTTGAGCATCTGCGCCCGCTCCAGGGCCACGTAGACGACGGGCGCCAGGGTCAGGACCAGGCCGATGACGACGAGCATCCCGATGGCGATGAAGGCGGGCTTGCCGCCGAACACGTACGAGGCGAGCGTCGCGCTGCTCGTGACCCAGCCGGGCCAGAGGTTGGCGAAGTAGGCGAGGAGCGCGAAGACCAGGCCCCAGTGGCGCCAGTAGCGGCTGAAGCCGGTCAGGGCGGTCTCGCCGGTCGCCAGGGTGTAGCGCTCGATCTCGAGGTTGATGAAGTACTGCGTGCCCAGCCCGACCAGGGCCGCCCACACGAAGACCAGGCCGACCTGGCTGGCGATGTAGGGGAAGAGCACGAACTCCCCCGAGGACAGGCCGACGCCGGCGGCGATGATCCCGGGGCCGATCAGGCGCCGGTACTTCTTCGGGGCGTCGGGGAGGTCGCGCACCTCGGGGCGCGGGAGCGTTCTCGTCGGGAAGCTGTCGGCCGCGGACCTGGCTGCGGCGTCGTCCTTGATCGCCATGACGGCATGCTTCCAGGTGGAGTCGCGCTGCCGTGGGGCGGGTTCAGCCGCGCGCCGCCAGGGCGGCGTCGCCGGCCGCGCGCAGGACCCCGGGCGAGGGGCGGCGGCCGGTCATCAGGTCGACCTGCTCGACCGCCTGCGCGACCAGCAGGTCGAGGCCGTCGACGACCGGGGTGCGCAGGCGCGCGGCCGCGGCGGCCAGCGCCGTCGGCCAGGGGTCGTACAGCACGTCGAAGACCACCGCGGCGCTCGCGGCGAGCCGGTCGGCCTGGTCGTCGACCGCCCCCGGGGTCACCGTGGACACGAGCAGGTCGGCCGGCGGCGGTTCGGCGCCCCACGGCGGCACGACGAGGTCGACGCCGACCGCCGAGGCCAGCGGCGCCAGGGCGGCGGCCTTGGTCGCGTCCCGGGCGAGGACCTGGACCCGGCCTGCGCCGAGCCGCGACGCCGCGACGACGGCGGACCGCGCGGTCGCGCCCGAGCCGACCACGGTGACGGTCAGGACGGGCCCGTGGAGGGCGCGCCCGGCGGCGGCGACGAGCCCGGGGACGTCGGTGTTCTCGACCCGGCGCGACCCGCCGTCGAGCAGCAGCGTGTTGCCGGCGCCGGCCAGGCGGGCGGTGCCCGAGACCTCCACGCCGTCGAGCGCCAGCACGGCGACCTTGAGCGGCATCGTCAGGCTCAGCCCGCGCCAGGACGCGTCGAGCGAGTCGACGAAGCCCGCCAGCGCGTCCTCGCCGAGGTCGACCCGCCCGTAGGACCAGCCGGTCAGGCCGAGCTCGGCGTACGCGGCCGCGTGCAGCACCGGTGAGAGCGAGTGCGCGACCGGCGAGCCGAGGACCGCGGCCCGGTGCGTGACCGCCGGACCCGCCGCCTCAGCTGTCACAGCGGCCGGGGTTGCTCTGGCACCAGCCCTGGAACTCCTTGACGATCTGCCGGAACTCCGCGTCGGTCTCGGCGAACTTCGTCTCGCCGGTGTCGAAGTTGACCGTGGTGAAGTACAGCCACTTGCCCGGCTCGGGGTTGGCCGCCGCCTCCAGCGCGGCCTTGCCGGGCGCGGAGATCGGGCCGGGCGGCAGGCCCTTGCGCTTGTAGGTGTTGTACTTCGAGTCGCTGTCGCGGTCCTTCGGCGTGGTGGTGTTGGTGTTGAGCTTCTCGGCGTAGATGACCGTCGAGTCGAGCCCGAGCTTCATGCCGTCGTCGAGGCGGTTGTAGAGGACCCGCGCGACCTTGGCGCGGTACTGGTCCTGGTTGACCTCGCGCTCGATGATGCTCGCCACGGTCAGCACCTGGTAGGGGCTGCGGTCGAGCTTCTTCGCCGCGGCCTGCAGGTCGATGTCGCCGGTGACGGCCTTGTACTCGTCGACCATCTGCTTCAGCGTCGAGGTCGCCGTCGCGTCCGCCGTCAGCTCGTAGGTGTCGGGGAAGAGGAAGCCCTCGGCGTTGCCCTTGGCGTAGGACGGCAGGCCGATCGACTTGGGCTTCTTCAGCGCCTTCTCGAACGCGGACCGCTTGATCTTGGTGCCCTTGACCAGCGCGTCGATCTGCTGCGACAGCCGCAGCCCCTCGGGGATGGTGAACTGCGCGCGGACGCGCGACTCCCCCGGGTTGATGAGGAGCCGGAGCGCGTCGATGGCCGGCATCTGGGTGCGCATCAGGTAGCGCCCGGGCTGCACGCTCGTCGCGCGCTCCTCGGAGGCGACGGCCGAGTCCCAGGCCTGCGTCGACTTGATGACGTCGTCCTTCTTGAGCACCGACCCGATCTCGTCCAGGGTCGCGCCGGCCGGGATGGTCACCGTGATCGGGGCGACGCCGCGGCCCGTGTAGTCGGGGGTCTCGCCGAAGCTGTCCATCAGCGACTTGCCCTGCGTGTAGACGAACCAGCCGCCCCCGACCAGCACGGCCAGGGCCAGCAGCACGGCGAAGCAGCCCTTGCCCTGGTGCAGGATCTCCTTGGCGGCACTCGGCTTGGTGTCGGGTTCGAGCATCGACGACACGGTCGGCGCGTCCTCCTCGGGTCGGCGGCTCGCCCCGGGGGCAGGGTTCAGGCGAGTGGTGCAGCAGGTGGTTCGGGCGGGGCGCTGGAGATGGTCAGCGCGGCAAGACTAACTCCCCGGGTGGCTCACCCCTGGAACGTTCGACGCCCAGCGCGTGCTCCAGGATCGCCGCCGCCGCGGCCGCGTCGATGACGCTGCGCTGGTCCTTCGCCCGACGGCCGCCCTCCCGCATCCGCCGCGAGACCTCGACGGTGGTCAGCCGTTCGTCGACCAGCCGCACCGGGACCTCGGTGCGCGAGGCGAGCCCCGTGGCGCGCACCCGGACCTTCTGCGCCGCCGGCCCCTCGGTGCCGGCCAGCGTCGTCGGCAGCCCGACGACCACCTCGATCGGCTCCAGCTCGACCAGCACCGCGAGCAGGTCGTCGACCTCCCGCTCCCCCGCCCGCACGGTCGCGTACGGCGTGGCGAGGACGCCGTCGGGGTCGCACCGCGCGACCCCGATCCGCGCGTCGCCCCAGTCGATCCCGACCCGGGTGCCCCGGCGAAAGCTCATCGAGAACGCGGCCTGAGCTCGTCGAAGGGCTCGTCAGAGCTCCCGCGTCTCTCCCGAGGACGCTGACCTCTTCGAGGCCCTTCGACAAGCTCAGGGAGCGTCATGCGCTCTGCAGGGTGTGGCCGATCGCGTGCTCGACCGCGGTCAGCGCGTCCTGGGTCTTGGTCCCGTCGGAACCGCCGCCCTGCGCGACGTCGGGCTTGCCGCCGCCGCGTCCGCCGAGGGTCTCGCTCGCGACGCGCACGAGGTCGCCGGCCGAGAGGCGACGGTTGCGCGCGCCCTCGGTGGTGACGACGACGACGCTCGGCTTGTCCGCGCTGCCGCCCACGACGGCGACGACCGCGGCCCGGTCCTGGACGCGGTTGCGCACCTCGAGGGCGAGCGAGCGCAGGTCGTTGCCGGCGAGCCCCGGTGCCGCGTGGCTGATGTACTCCACGCCCCACATGTCGTGCCCGCGCGCGGCGATCGCTCCGGCCTGGGCCAGCACCTCGCGGCTGCGCAGCTCGGCGACCTGCCGCTCCGCGTCCTTGAGCTGCGCGACCAGCCGGCCGACGCGGTCGACGAGCTGGTCCGGCTGGACCTTCAGCGTCTCGGTCAGCCCGTGCACGAGCGTGCGCTCGGCGGCCAGGTAGCGGAACGCCTCGATGCCCACGAACGCCTCGACGCGCCGCACGCCCGAGCCCACGCTCGACTCGGCGGTGAGCGTGACCAGGCCGATCTGCGAGGAGTGCTGCACGTGCGTGCCACCGCAGAGCTCACGCGACCAGGGCCCGCCCATCTCGACGACGCGGACCTCCTCGTCGTAGGTCTCGCCGAACAGCGCCAGCGCGCCGATCTCGCGCGCGGTCGCCAGCGGCATGTACGTGGCCGAGACGTCCAGGTCGGCCCGGATCGCGCGGTTGGCCGCCTCCTCCACGTCGGTACGGGTCGTCTGCGACAGCCCGCCCTGCCAGGCGAAGTCGAGGCGCAGGTAGCCGGGCTTGTTGTACGAGCCGCTCTGCAGCGCGGTCGGGCCGAGCACCTGGCGCAGCGCCGCGTGCATCACGTGGGTGCCCGAGTGCGCCTGGCAGGCGCCGAGGCGCCACTCGCCGTCGACCTGCGCGAGGACGTCGGTGCCCGACTGCAGCTCGCCGCGCGTCACCCGGACGCGGTGCACGACCAGGCCCTTGACCGGGCGCTGGACGTCGACGACCTCGAGCTCGAAGCCGTCGCCGGTGATCGTGCCGGCGTCGGAGTCCTGGCCGCCGGACTCGGCGTAGAAGGGGGTGCGCTCCAGCACGAGCTCGACGACGTCGCCCTCGGACGCGCCCGGGACGAGCTCGCCGTCGACGACGATGCCGCGCACGCTGGTCTCGCTCGCCAGCTCGGAGTAGCCGGTGAACGGCGTGACGCCGGCCGCCCGCAGCTCGCGGTAGACCTCGACCGCCTGCGCGCCGGCCTTCTTGCTCTTGGCGTCGGCCTTCGCGCGCGCCTTCTGCTCCGCCATCAGCCGGCGGAAGCCGTCGGCGTCGACGCTGAGGCCCTGCTCCGAGGCCATCTCGAGGGTGAGGTCGATGGGGAAGCCGTACGTGTCGTGCAGCTGGAACGCGCGGTCGCCGCTCAGCGTGGTGCCGCCGTCCTTGCGGGTGTCGGAGACGGCGACGTCGAAGATCTGCGTGCCGGAGACGAGGGTGCGCCGGAACGCCTCCTCCTCCGCGTACGCGATCGCGGCGATCCGCTCCCAGTCGCGCTCGACCTCCGGGTAGGACGCCTTCATCACGTCGCGGCTCACCGGCAGCAGCTCGGGCAGCACCGGGTCGGTGACGCCCAGCAGGCGCATCGAGCGCACCACGCGGCGCAGCAGGCGGCGCAGCACGTAGCCGCGCGCCTCGTTGCCCGGCGTGACGCCGTCGGCGATGAGCATCAGCCCGGAGCGGACGTGGTCGGCGACGACCCGCAGGCGGACGTCGTCCTCGTGACCGGGCTGACCCGGCTCGTGGCGCCCGTACGTCTTGCCGGACAGCTCCGCGGCACGGTTGAGGACGCCGACGACCTCGTCGATCTCGTAGAGGTTGTCGACCCCCTGGAGCAGCGTCGCGACGCGCTCGAGGCCCATGCCGGTGTCGATGTTCTTGCGGGGCAGGTCGGCGAGCACGTCGAAGTCGTCCTTGGCGCGGACGACCGAGAGCTCCTCCTGCATGAACACGAGGTTCCAGATCTCGAGGTAGCGGTCCTCGTCGACGACCGGACCGCCCTCGCGCCCGTACTCCGGGCCGCGGTCGTAGTAGATCTCGCTGCAGGGCCCGCCGGGACCGGGGATGCCCATGTTCCAGTAGTTGTCGAGCAGCCCGCGACGCTGGATCCGCTCGGGCGGCAGCCCGGCGATGTTCTCCCAGAGCCCGGCCGCCTCGTCGTCGGAGTGCAGCACGGTGACCCAGACGCGGTTGGGGTCGAAGCCGAGGAAGCCGTCGTCCTGGCTGCCGGTGACGAGCTCCCAGGCGAAGCGGATGGCCTCGGCCTTGAAGTAGTCGCCGAAGGAGAAGTTGCCGTTCATCTGGAAGAACGTGCCGTGGCGGGTGGTCTTGCCCACCTCCTCGATGTCGAGGGTGCGCACGCACTTCTGCACCGACGTCGCGCGGTCGTACGGCGCGGTCTCGGCCCCGGTGAAGTAGGGCTTGAAGGGCACCATCCCCGCGTTGACGAACAGCAGGGTGGGGTCGTTGTAGAGCAGCGGCGCCGACGGGACGACCTGGTGGCCGCGCGCGGCGAAGTAGTCCAGGAAGCGGCGCCGGATCTCGGCGGTTCTCATGATCAAGGTCCTCGTGGGAAGTGGTGTGTCGGCGGTCGGGGTCAGTCCTCGCGGCTCGGCCGCCCGGTAGCTCGCTCCCCGGGCTGACCGGGCTGGCCGGGCGTGCCGGTGAGGGCGCGCAGCTCGGCCTCCCGCTCGGCCATGGCCAGCTTGACGCGGGCCCGCCGGGCCCGGCGCTCGCTGCGGCGGCCGTCCGGGTCGTCGGTCGCGCTGCGGCGCACCGCCTGGCGCAGGCCGTGACCCAGGGCCGCGGTCTTGACCAGCGGCTTGGCGACGGTCGCGTTGACGATGCCCGAGAGCTGGGCGGCGTTGTCGCTGACCAGGCTGGCGTTCGCGCTGACCTTGGCGACGTCGGCGGTCACGAGGCTGAGCTTGGACAGCTCCTCGTTCGTCGCCCGGACGGTGCCCTGCAGCTCGGTCAGGATCGGCACCGTCTCCTGCCCGAGGTCGCGCACGGTCACGCGCAGCTCGTCGAGCACGCGGCCGAGCTTGAGCAGGGGCACGGCGAGGAAGACCACGAGGCCCACGCAGGCGAGCGCGGCCAGCAGGCCGGCGATCTGTCCGAGGGTCACCGGAGGAGGTTAGCGCGTGGGACGACCCTCACCGTCGCCCTTTCGGAGCCCGGGCCCGGCCCCTCGCCCTGCTCCTACGGTGGGTGGGTGACCGAGGGCGAGGGCGACCTGGACGGGCGACTCCGCGCGGCGGTGCTCGACCTCCTCGCGCGGCGGGCGGCGACCAGCACCATCTGCCCCAGCGACGCCGCCCGGGCCGTCGGGGGCGACACCTGGCGTGCGGCGATGCCGCTGGCCCGCGAGGTCGCGGCGCGGCTCGCCGACGAGGGCGTCGTCGAGGTCCGCCAGCGCGGCGAGCGCGTCGACGTCCGCACCGCCCGGGGTCCGGTGCGCATCGCCCGTGCCCCCGGGTTCGACGCCGCGCGCTGACCGGTCGTCGTCAGCCCACCGCCCCGCGCTCGGGCGCCGTCATGTCCCCGGAGGCCGGAACTCCCTCGGCCCGGGCGTAGCGGAGCAGGACCGTGCCCTGCCCGCCGGCCGCCGGCGGCTCCAGCAGCCGGAGGCTCGTGGGCACGGCGCCGCCCGCGAACAGCGTCTTGCCGGTCCCCAGGACGATCGGGTGCAGCCACAGGTCGAGCCGGTCGAAGAGCCGCTCGCGCAGCAGCGTCTGCACCAGGTCCAGGCTGCCGACCACGGTGACGTGCTCGTGGCGCTCGCGCACCGCGCGCACCGCGGCCGGGAGGTCGGGCCCGAGCAGCGAGGAACCGGCCCAGGCCAGCTCGGGCGTGCCGCGCGAGGCCACGTACTTGGGGATCCGGTTGAACAGCGCCGCGAACGCGTCGTCCGGGCCGCCGGCCTGGTGGGGCCAGTACGCGGCGAAGATGTCGTAGGTCCGGCGCCCGAGCAGGAGCGCGTCGGTGCCCTCGTACGCCGCCGCGATCTGCGCCCCGGACACCTCGTCGACCAGCGGCGCCTGCCAGCCGCCGTGCGCGAAACCGCCCTCGGGGTCCTCCTCGGGACCGCCCGGCGCCTGGGCGACGAGGTCGAGGGTGGCGAACATCTCGATGTGGATGAGTCCCATGCCCCGGATGGACCCCGCCCGGCGGGCGGACTCATCGGGACGGCGACGGGCCTCCGGCGATGGTCTACTGGCAGTGCCGACCGACGACCGTCCGCTGGTCGGACCGACAGCCGAGGGGACGTGGGTGCTCGATCCAGCCGTGGGGCTGCACGCCCCCAGCCTCGTCGAGGTCGCGACCCGGCAGCTGCGCGAGGAGATCCTCTCCGGCGCGCTGCAGCCCGGGGAGCGGCTGGTCGAGGAGCAGGTCGTCGCCCGGTTCTCGATCAGCCGACCGCCGCTGCGCGAGGCCCTGCGCGTGCTCGCCCAGCAGGGCCTGGTCGAGCACGTCCCGCGACGCGGGGCCCGCGTCACCGAGCTCAGCGCCACCGACGTGGAGCAGCTGTTCGGCATCCGGCTCGCCCTCGAGGTGCACGCGGTCCGCACCACCTTCCCGATGGACCCCCCTCCCGACGACGCGCGGCTGGCGCGGCTGCAGGGGTTCCTCGACCAGATGCGCGTCGCGCAGCGCGACGGCGACGAGCTCACCAAGGACGACGCCCACCGCGCCTTCCACGCCGAGGTCGTCGCGCTCGCCGGCAACCGGCAGCTCGACCTCGCCCTCGAGCCGGTGCTGCTCAAGCCGCAGCGCCCGATGGCGTCGAACCTGCGCCGCGAGGCGCACGCGGTCGGGCCCGAGGCCGGGCTGCGCCGGCACCAGGACCTCGTCGACGCGATCCGCGGCAACGACGTCGACGCCGTGCTGCACGCCGTCAGCCACCACGGGAGCACACGCTTCCTCTGAGCCCTCCGGCTCTGCCGGTGCGGAGGGCCTAACAGGCTCGTAACGCCGAGGAAGCCCGGCCGCAACAGCAAATTGTCGACAATAGACGACATGACGACCGCGGGGGCGACGAGGGACAAGCCGACGACGAGCTCGGGGCGTGGCCCCGTGCGCGGGCCGTCCGTCGCCGAGCTGCTCGCGTCGTACCGCGACGGGTCGCGGTCGCCGTCCGCCCACGTCGCGACCGTGCTGGAGACGGTCGAGCGACGCGGCGACGACGGCACCTGGATCAGCGTCGACGCGGCGGCGGCCCGGCGGCGCGCCGCCGAGCTCGAAGCCACGCCCGGCGCGAGCGACCTGCCGCTCTACGGCGTCCCCTTCGCGGTGAAGGACAGCATCGACGTCGCCGGTTTCGCGACCACCCTCGCCTGCCCGGCGTACGCGTACGAGCCGGGGGGCACCGCCCCGGCGGTCCAGCGCCTGCTCGACGCGGGCGCGATCTGCCTCGGCAAGACGAACCTCGACCAGTTCGCCACCGGGCTCAACGGCACCCGGACGCCGTACACGGTCCCGCGCAGCGTCTTCGGCGACGACCTGATCTCGGGCGGCTCGAGCTCCGGGTCCGCGCTCGCGGTGGCCCTGGGCGAGGTGCCCTTCGCCGTGGCCACCGACACCGCCGGCTCGGGCCGCGTCCCGCCGGCTCTCAACGGGGTGCTCGGCTTCAAGCCCTCGCGCGGCCTGCTCAGCACCGTCGGCCTCGTGCCCGCGTGCCGGTCCCTGGACTGCTTGAGCCTGGTCGCCGCCGACGTCGACGACCTGAGGCTGGTGCTCGGGCTGATGGCGGGGGTCGACGAGCGCGACCCGTGGAGCCGGCCGCGGCGCCGCCGCGCCGACGACCCGGCCCGGCTCCGCGTCGGGCTGCCCGACGAGGCCGAGCTCTCCTTCTTCGGCGACACGGCCATGGCCGACGCGCACCACGCCGCCCGGACCGCGGTCGCCCGGGCCTTCTCGACCCTCACCCCGCCCCTCGCGCCCTTCCTCGCCGCCGGCGAGCTGCTCTACGCGGGCCCCTGGGTCGCGGAACGGCTGGTGGAGTTCGGCGACTTCCTCGACGAGCACCGCGCCGACGTGCTCCCGGTGGTGGAGCAGATCATCAGCGGCGGCGCGCGGTTCAGCGCGACGGACGTGTTCCGGGCGCAGTACCGCCTCGCCGAGCTCAAGGCCGAGGTCGCCCGCCTCTTCGAGACGATGGACGTCCTCGTCCTGCCGAGTGTCGGCACGACCTTCACCGTGCCCGAGGTGCTGGCCGACCCCGTCGCCACCAACACCGTGCTCGGCCACTACACGCACTTCGGCAACCTGCTCGACCTCTGCGCGGTCGCCGTGCCCGCCGGCACCACCGAGGACGGCCGGCCCGTCAGCCTCATGGTCCTCGCCCCGGCCCTCGACGACGACCTCGTGCTCGGCGTCGCGGCCCGCCTGCTCGACCCCCTCCCCGCCTGACCCTCCACCGCGACCTCCAGCAAGGAGCCACCCGTGCCCGAGGAACGTCCCGACACCCTCGTCAGCGTCCCCGCCCGACCGGGCGCCTTCTCGTTCGCCCCCGCCCGCACCGCCCTGCTGATCATCGACATGCAGCGCGACTTCCTGCTGCCCGGCGGGTTCGGGGAGACCCTGGGCAACGACGTCGGCCGGCTCGCGGCCGTGGTCCCGCCGCTGCAGCGGGTGCTCGCCGCGGCCCGGGAGACCGGCCTGCCCGTGATCCACACCCGGGAGGGCCACCGGCCCGACCTGAGCGACCTGCCGCCGGCCAAGCACCGGCGCGGCAAGCCGTCGCTGCGCATCGGCGACCCCGGGCCGTACGGCCGCATCCTCGTGCGCGGCGAGTACGGGCACGACATCGTCGACGAGCTCGCGCCGCTGCCCGGCGAGGTCGTGCTCGACAAGCCCGGCAAGGGCGCCTTCTACGGCACCGACCTCGAGGAGGTCCTGCGTGCGCAGGGCGTCGAGTCGCTGGTCGTCACCGGCGTCACGACCGAGGTCTGCGTGCACACGACCGTGCGTGAGGCCAACGACCGGGGCTACGAGGCGCTCGTGCTGAGCGACTGCGTCGGCTCCTACTTCCCCGAGTTCCAGCGCGTGGGGCTGGACATGATCGCCGCCCAGGGCGGCATCTTCGGCTGGGTCACCGACTCCGCCAGCCTGCTCGCCGCGCTCCCGCGCCCTGCGGCCGCAGCCGTCTGACCTCTGCCCGTCCCGCCTCGGAGGACACCCGTGACCAGCTCCACGACCGCCCCAGCCACCAGCCCCGTCGCACCCGGCGCCGACCCCGCCCGCTTCAAGGTGGCGTGGTGGACCCGGGGCGACCTGAACGCCTTCTTCGGCCTCGCCTTCAACATCCTCGTCAACGTCCTCACGCTGACGACGTTGCTGATCTTCGTCGTCCACCTGCCCGCAGACCGGGTGCTCGGCACGGTGCTGCCCGCGCTCGGCATCGCGCTCGTCGCCGGCAACGCCTACTACACGTTCCTGGCCCGGCGCCTCGCGCGCCGCGAGCAGCGCACCGACGTGACCGCGCTGCCGTACGGGCCGAGCGTGCCGCACATGTTCATCGTCGTGTTCGTGATCATGCTGCCGATCTACCTGTCGACCGACGACCCCGTACGGGCCTGGGCGGCGGGCCTGGCGTGGGCGTTCATCATCGGCGTCATCGTGCTGGTCGGCGCCTTCGTCGGCCCCGCGATCCGCAAGATCACCCCGCGGGCCGCCCTGCTGGGGACGCTCGCCGGCATCTCGCTCAGCTTCATCTCGATGCGGCCGGCCGGGCAGATCTGGGACGCGGCCTGGATCGGCCTGCCCGTGCTCGGCATCATCCTCGTGGGCTTCTTCACCGACCTCAAGCTGCCGGGCGGCATCCCGGTCGGGCTCGCCGCGCTGCTCGTGGGCACCGCGATCGGCTGGCTCGGCGGCTTCATGTCGGTGCCCGACGTGGTCGCCTCGGCCCGCGACGTCGCCTTCGCGGTCCCGTCGCTGAACCTCTCGCTGCTCGGCGAGGGCCTGGCCGGCATGGCTCCGCTGCTCGCCACCGCCATCCCGCTCGGCGTCTACAACTTCCTCGAGGCGATGAGCAACGTGGAGAGCGCCGCCGCGGCCGGCGACAGCTACAGCCTGCGCAGCGTCCTGCTGGCCGACGGCACCGGCGCCATCATCGGCTCCGCGCTCGGGTCGCCGTTCCCGCCGGCCGTCTACATCGGGCACCCGGGCTGGAAGGAGGCGGGCGGCCGCTCGAGCTACTCGCTGGCCAGCGGGGTCTTCATCGCGGTGCTCTGCTTCCTCGGCCTCTTCGGGCTGCTCGCCACCGTGCTGCCGCTGCCCGCCATCGTGCCGATCCTGCTCTACATCGGGCTGCTGATCGGGGCGCAGGCCTTCCGTTCGACACCACGGCTGCACGCCGCGGCGGTGATCGCCGCGATCATCCCCAACCTCGCCTCGTGGGGTGCGGGCCTGATCGACAACGCCCTGGCCGCCGCCGGCACCACTGCGGCGAAGGTCGGCGAGCCGGCCCTGGAGAACGCCGGGCTGGTCTACCACGGCCTGCACGTCCTCGGTCAGGGCGCGACGCTGGCCGGGATCGTGTTCGGCACGATCACCGTGTTCATCCTCGAGAAGCAGCTCTTCCGCGCCGCGGTGGCGGCGCTGGTCGGCGCGGCCCTGTCCTGGGTCGGGCTGCTGCACGCCGACGCGGTCGGCTGGGGCGCGGCGCCGGGGGTCGCGCTGGGCTACCTGCTGCTCGCCGTGGTCCTTGCCGGGATCGGCCAGCTCCGGCGCAGCGTCGGAGAGCCGGACGTCGCGCCGAACGACGTCCCGGCCACCGACGCCCTCGTCGGAGAGGCCTGAGAGGCGTGCGGGCCCCCGGACCGCCGGTCGGTGACGTGGACCTGGTCGTCGTGGGGGCCCACCTCAGCGGACAGCCCCTCAACGGCGACCTCGCCGCGCGCGGTGCGACGCTCGTGGGGACGGTCACCACGGCGGCGACCTACCGCCTGTGGGCGCTGCCCACGACGCCGCCCAAGCCGGGGCTGCTGCGGGTGCGGTCCGGGGGCGCTGCCGTACGGGGGGAGCACTGGCGGCTGCCGGCGGCGGGGCTGGGCGGCCTGGTCGCCGGCCTGCCCTCCCCCATGAGCATCGGCTCGGTCGAGCTGGACGACGGCCGGTCCCTGCCCGGGTTCCTGGTCGAGGCGAGCGCGCTCGACGACCCCGGGGCGGTGCGCGACATCACCGCGTACGGCAGCTGGCCCGCCTACCTCGCCGCGCGCGAGGCCGAGCGGCCGAGCCGCTCCTCGATCCGGGCCAGCCGAGCGGCCACCGCCGCCTCGTTGCCGTGGTCGGTCGGCACGTAGTAGGTCGCGTCGACCAGCTCGTCGGGCAGGTACTGCTGCGCGGCGATGCCGTGCGGCTCGTCGTGGGCGTAGCGGTAGCCCTGCCCGTGGCCGTACGTCTTGGCTCCGGCGTAGTGCGCGTCGCGCAGGTGCGGCGGGACCAGCCCGACCCGGCCGGCCGCGACGTCGGCCGAGGCCGCGCCGATGGCCGCGACCACCGCGTTCGACTTGGGCGCGAGGGCCAGCGCGATGGTGGCGTGCGCGAGCGTGATCCGACCCTCGGGCATCCCGATCATGGCGACGGCCTCGGCCGCGGCCACGGCGGTGGTCAGCGCGGTCGGGTCGGCCATGCCGATGTCCTCGCTGGCCAGGATGATCAGCCGGCGGGCCACGAAGCGCGGGTCCTCCCCGGCGCCGAGCATGCGGGCCAGGTAGTGCAGCGAGGCCTGGACGTCGGAGCCGCGCACCGACTTGATGAAGGCGCTGATCACGTCGTAGTGCTGGTCGCCGTCGCGGTCGTAGCGGATCGCCGCGCGGTCGACCGCCCGCTCGACGACGTCGGTCGTGATGACGGCCGACCCCGTGGCCGCCGCGCCGGCGGCCGACTCCTCGAGGTAGGTGAGCGCGCGCCGCGCGTCGCCGCCGGCGAGGCGCAGCAGGGTGTTGCGGGCGTCGTCGTCCAGGGTGCTGGCGCCGGCCAGCCCGCGCGCGTCGACCAGGGCGCGGTCCAGCAGGCCCGACACGTCGGCGTCGGTCAGCGGCTTGAGGGTCAGCAGGAGCGAGCGGGACAGCAGCGGCGAGATGACCGAGAAGCTCGGGTTCTCCGTGGTCGCGGCGACCAGGGTGACCAGGCGGTTCTCGACGGCGGGCAGCAGCACGTCCTGCTGGGTCTTGGAGAAGCGATGCACCTCGTCGACGAAGAGCACGGTGCGCTCGCCCCGGGCGAGGTCGCGGCGGGCCTGGTCGAGGACGGCCCGCACCTCCTTGACGCCGGCGGTCACGGCCGACACCTCGACGAACTTCGACCCGCTCTGCCGCGACACGACCGAGGCGATGGTCGTCTTGCCCGTCCCCGGCGGACCCCACAGGAACACCGACATCGGCTCGCCGGCCGCCAGCCGGCGCAGCGGCGAGCCGGGCGCCAGGAGGTGCCCCTGGCCGACGACCTCGTCGAGGGTGCGCGGCCGCATCCGGACGGCGAGCGGGAGGCCCGGTCGGTCGGCGTCGGAGAGGCTGCCACCCGTCGTGCCCACGGCCGCGACGGCTCCCGCCGCTGCGTCCACGCCACCGCCGAACAGGTCCTCGCTCACCGGGTCAGCGTACGGAGCGTGGACGCCCCGCAGCCCCGCGTCCGCGCCGTTTCGTACACCTGCGGAATGTTTCGTGCAGCGGCTTCGCGACTGTCGTTACCGACTCGTGATCGTATGAGGTTCATCACGCCCAGATCACGACACAAACACGGATCCCCGCCTGAAATCGTCTTCAGGGAATGTTGCGAAAGTTCCTAGCGCATTTCTCTCAGTTGCGTCGGATTGATCCATACGTTTTCGTCCTCGGGACCGATCGATGCTTCGGCCTCCCGAGAACGGGCGGACCCGAGCGCAACCCCCACAGGAGATCGCGATGTCCGCCCCCACCTCCATCACCCCTGCACACCCCCCGGCCCTGGCCGCCCGGACCGCCCGCTGGGCCGGCCGCGCCACCCTCGGCCTGGCCACCGTCGCCGCCACCGCCCTCGTGCCGGTGGCCTCCGCGTCCGCGGCCTCGGTCGCCCTCCCCGGCGTGCTCGAGAACGGTTCCTCCGCCCTCGTGCTGTCGGGCGGCTGGAAGACGACGAAGACCACCACCGCCAGCGGCGGGTCCTTCTCGACGCTGTCGGGCAAGAGCGGCTACGCCGCCACGACGTTCAAGGCCACCGGCGTGTCCTGGGTCTCGCGGCCCGGCCCGCACAACGGGATCGCGAAGGTCTACCTCGACGGCAAGCTCGTGAAGACCGTCGACCTCTACCGCGGCAAGACCGCGTACAAGCAGACGGTCTGGTCGGTCAAGGGTCTGAAGGACACGACCCACAGCCTCAAGATCGTCCGCACCGGCAAGAAGAACAGCGCCTCCGGCGGCGCGAACCTCGTCGTCGACGCGCTGCGCGTGCTCGACGTCTCCGCGCCGTCCGCGCCGACCGGCCTCGCCGCGGCCAAGAACCGCACCGGCTACACGCTCACCTGGAACCGGCCGGGCGCCGCAGACCTGTCCGGCTACCGCGTGTTCCGCAAGGTGGGCAGCGGCGCCACCACGCAGGTGGCCTGGCTGCCCGCCGCCACCACGAAGTTCGCCGACGTCGGCCTGGCCAACAGCACCCGCTACGTCTACTGGGTCAAGGCCATGGACAAGTCGGGCAACGTCTCCGGCTCGTCCACCTCGGTGACGGCGACCACGGGTGCCGCCACGTCCTACAACAACGTGCGCTACAGCGCCTGCCCCAGCGCCACGGTCAACGTCTCGACGTGGAAGCAGCTGCAGTCGGCGATCAGCAACGCCCCCGCCGGCCGCGTGATCAAGATGGCCCCCGGCACGTACTCCGTGCCCTGGGGCATGGCGGTCAAGGCCAACGGCACCAGCACCAGGCCGGTGTGGATCTGCGGCCCGCGGACCGCGGTGCTCAGCGGCCCCGGCGTCACCGGCAACGGCGGCTTCCGGGTCGACGGCTCGAGCTACCTGCGGATCGCCGGCATGACCGTGCGCAACTCGCAGAAGGGCATCTCGGTCATGCGCAGCAACCACGTGGCCGTCTCCGACGTCCTGGTCGAGCACATCGGCCAGGAGGCCGTCCACCTCAAGAACAACACCACCGACAGCGTCGTGGTCGGCAACACGATCCGTGACACGGGCCTGATGACCGCGACGTACGGCGAGGGCGTCTACGTCGGCACCGCCAAGGGCAACTGGTGCAAGTACAACGGCTGCAACGCCGACGCCAGCAACCGCAACGCGATCGTCGCCAACCACATCAGCCGCACCTCGTCGGAGCCGATCGACCTCAAGGAGGGCGCCGTCGACGGCACCGTCTGGGGCAACACGGTGGACGGCGGGTCGATGAGGGTCGGCGAGACCCTGATCAGCGTGCAGACCAACAACTGGGTCGTGGCGCACAACACCGGGTCGAACGCCAAGGCCGACGGCATCCAGGTGTGGCAGGCCTACGAGGTCTGGGGCCGCAACAACACCCTGTACGCCAACAGGTTCACCTCGGGAATCCCGGGCTACGGCGTCCGCGTCGCCTACGTGAACATCGGCAACGTCGTGGGCTGCGACACCACCGTGCCGTCGAGCTCGGACGGCATCAGCAACAAGACCTGCCAGAAGTAGTCCGCAGCACCCGATCATGACAGCGGGTGGGATCCTGCACCGTCACGGTGCAGGATCCCACCCGTCGTCGTCCGCTCAGCTCTTCTCGGCCTGGCCCTTGATCTCGGGCTTCGCGTCCACGCCGGCCTCCTTGCGCTGGGTCGGGGTGATCGGCGCGGGCGCCTCGGTCAGCGGGTCGAAGCCGCCGCCGCTCTTGGGGAAGGCGATGACCTCGCGGATCGACTCCTCGCCGGACAGCAGCATGCAGATCCGGTCCCAGCCGAAGGCGATGCCGCCGTGCGGCGGGGGCCCGTAGTCGAAGGCGTCGAGCAGGAAGCCGAACTTGGTCCGCGCCTCCTCCTGCGTCAGGCCCATGACCGCGAAGACCCGCTCCTGGATGTCACGGCGGTGGATACGGATCGACCCGCCGCCGATCTCGTTGCCGTTGCAGACGACGTCGTAGGCGTACGCCAGCGCGGAGCCGGGGTCGGTGTCGAAGGTGTCGAAGAACTCCGGCTTGGGCGAGGTGAAGGCGTGGTGGACCGCGGTCCACGCGCCGGCCCCGACCGCGACGTCGCCCGCCGCGACGGCCTTGTCGGCCGGCTCGAAGAGCGGGGCGTCGACGACCCAGCAGAAGGCCCACTCCCCCGCCGCCTCGTCGAGCAGCCCGGTCCGGCGTCCGACCTCGAGCCGGGTCGCCCCGAGCAGGGCCTGGGCCTGGCTGCGGGCGCCGGCGGCGAAGAAGACGCAGTCGCCGGGCTGGGCGCCGACCGCGGCGACGAGGCCGTCGCGCTCGGCCTCGGAGAGGTTCTTGGCCACCGGGCCGCCGAGCGTCCCGTCTTCGCCGACCGTGACGTACGCCAGCCCGCGGTGACCGCGCTGACGCGCGAACTCCTGCCAGGCGTCGAACGTGCGCCGCGGCTGGCTGCCGCCGCCGGGCATGACGACGGCGCCGACGTAGTCGGCCTGGAACACCCGGAACGGCGTCTGCGCGAAGTACGCGGTGAGCTCGGTCAGCTCGAGGCCGAAGCGCAGGTCGGGCTTGTCGCTGCCGAAGCGGTCCATCGCCTCGGCGTAGGTGAGCCGCGGGAAGGGCGTGGGCACCTCGACGCCGATCAGGCGCCAGATGTTCGCGAGCAGCGTCTCGGTCAGCTCGATGATGTCGTCCTGGTCGACGAAGCTCATCTCGACGTCGAGCTGGGTGAACTCCGGCTGCCGGTCGGCGCGGAAGTCCTCGTCGCGGTAGCAGCGCGCGATCTGGAAGTAGCGCTCCATGCCGGAGACCATCAGCAGCTGCTTGAACAGCTGCGGGCTCTGCGGCAGGGCGTACCAGGAGCCGGGCCGCAGCCGGGCCGGGACGAGGAAGTCGCGGGCGCCCTCGGGCGTGGACCGGGTCAGCGTCGGCGTCTCGAGCTCGACGAAGTCGCGGTCGAGCAGCGTCTCGCGGGCGACCCGGTTGACCTTGCTGCGCAGCCGCAGGGCGGCGCCCGGGCCGGAACGGCGCAGGTCCAGGTAGCGGTAGCGCAGGCGGGTCTCCTCGCCGACGTTGACCCGGTCGTCGATCGGGAACGGCAGCGGCGCGGCCGGGCTCAGCACGTCGAGCGACGAGGCGGACACCTCGATCTCCCCGGTCGGGAGGTCGGCGTTGGCGTTGCCCTCGGGGCGCGGGGCGACCTGCCCGGTGACCGTGACGCAGTACTCGTTGCGCAGGTCGTGGGCGCCGGAGGAGGCGAGGAGCTCGTCGCGGACGACGACCTGGGCGACGCCGCTGGCGTCGCGGAGGTCGAGGAAGGCGACTCCGCCGTGGTCGCGGCGGCGGGCCACCCAGCCCGCCAGGGTCACGGTCGTGCCGGCGTCGCTCGCGCGGAGCGTGCCGGCACCGTGGGTGCGCATCACGGTGGTGCAGCCTTTCGGTGGAGGTGTGGGGACGCTCGAGGAGCGACCACTCATCCTACGGTCCGGCCGCACGCGCCCTCGTGGTGCTTTTCCTCCGGCGTCAGTGCTCGTCGAAGCGGCGCCGCCGCGAGGCCTTGACCGAGGCGCGCACGGCCTTGGCGCTGAGCCGGCGCTCCACCGAGCCGCGGGTCGGGCGCGTCGCCCGCCGCGAGCGTGGCGGCGGGGCCAGGGCGGTCCGCAGGCGGTCGGCCAGCCGCGTACGGGCCTCCTCGCGGTTGCGCAGCTGGGCGCGGTGCTCGGAGGCCGCGATCACGACCGCGCCGTTCACGAGGGTCGGTCCGAGGCGGGCCAGCAGCCGCTCGCGCTGCGCCTCCGGCAGCGCCAGCACGCCGGGCGACGACGCCGGTTCCCAGGTGAGCTCCACCCGGCTGTCGGCGGTGTTGACGCCCTGCCCGCCGGGCCCGGAGGAGCGCGAGAAGCGCCAGCGCAGCTCGTCGGCGCCCAGGACCAGCGCCGCGCTCACGCGCAGGGGCCCGTAGGCGGAACGGTCGTCGGGCACGGTCCCAGTATCGACGCGCCGCCGCTCAGCGCGGGCGGAACGCGGAGCCGACAAAGTCCAGCGCCCCGTCCGGCGCCGGGACCCGCCCCGAGCGGACGGCCGCGACGAGCTGGGCGTGGTCGGCCTCGGTCTGGTCGGCGTACGCGCGGGCGAAGTGGCCGAACGCCTCCCCCAGCTTGTCGCCCTTGCCCGCGTAGCCGGCGATCATCGACGCGCCGCTGGTGCGGGCGTGCCCCTTGGCCAGCAGGTGGCCGACGATCCCGGCGTAGTCGACCAGCGCGGGCGCGTCGATGGCGTCGAGCGGGATGGTGCCCTTGGAGTTGCGGAACTGGCGCACGTAGACGTCGAGCGGCCCCTCCCCCGGCAGGTCGACCGTCGTCCAGCCCAGCAGCGGGTCGCTGACCGTCTGCAGCGCCTGCTGGTACTCCACGACGCGCTGGCCCTGGTGGTCGTGCCACGCCGAGCCGCCGTGCACGTACGGCGCGAGCACCGAGCGGCGCGCCTGCTTGAGCTGGAGGAACACGACGTCGTCGGGCGCGCTGCCCTCGAGCAGGGCCACGTACGCCCGCAGCCCGACGCTGCCGACGCCCACGACCTTGTGCGCCACGTCGACGAGGGTGTAGCCGCCGAGGGCGCGGCGCCAGTGCGGCGCCAGGGTGAGCAGGTAGGCGTCCAGCGCCTCGCCGACGGCGTCGCGCTCGGCCTCGGTCAGCCGGGTGATGAGCGGCGGCTCCTGGACGATGCGGCGCTGGCCGGGGTGGCCCTTCTCCTCGGTGGTGAAGCGCGGCAGCGCGCGGTCGGAGGTCCGCTGGCGGGCGCGGCGCACGGAACGCTCGATCTCGTCGCGCAGCGACTTCTCGGTCGCCGTCTCGTGCAGCCGGCCCACGTCGAGGCGGTTGTAGCTGCGGGCCAGCAGCGGCATGTCGGCGAGCAGGCGGACCTCGTCGCGGTACGCGGCGACGCAGGCCAGGACGGCGTCGTGGCACTGGTCCTCGCTGCGACCGTTCTCCCGACCGGCGACCCAGATGCTCGCGACCAGGCGGCGCAGGTCCCACTCCCAGCACCCGGGGTGCGCCTCGTCGAAGTCGTTGAGGTCGATCACCAGCTCGCCCTCGGGCGAGGCGTAGAAGCCGAAGTTGCCGAGGTGGGCGTCGCCGCAGGCCACGGGCATGATCCCGGTGGCCGGCAGCCCCGCCACGTCCGCGGCCATGACCACCGCGGAGCCGCGCAGGAAGCCGTACGGCGAGCTGATCATCCGCGCGACCCGGATGGGGACGAGCTCGGCGACCCGGCCCCGGTGCGACTCCTCGATCAGCGCGACGGGGTCGCGGCGGTCGGGGGCGGCGTGCCAGTCGCCGAGGCTGGAGCGGGGCACGTCGTGGCGCAGGGCCTTGCCCATGGCGTAGCGCTCCTCGCGCGCCGTCGGGCGGCGCCGCAGCGAGGCGAAGGCCTCGCTGTCGGCCGTGGCCAGGACGGTGTGGTCGTGCGTCGACGGCCGCAGGGGCACGTCGAGCGTCGAGCTCGCTCCGTCCGTCATGGCCCCGACGCTAGGGGATGGAACACCCCCGTGGGGGCAGAGACCGCATCAGCGCAGCACGAGATCCCTGCCCAGGAAGGAGGCCAGGCGTCGCGCCTCCCCCTCGGCGAGGCGGCGCAGGTCGTCCGGCGTGCTCGGTGCGAGGTCGAGGGCCACCTCGACCGTCCGCCCGCGGACCTCGCGGCGCCAGGTGCCCAGGTTCGCGTCGCCGGCGACCACGCTGCCCACGAACTGGTCGGTCCCGGCCCGGTGCGGGTGGTCGCCCGGCGCGACGTGGCCGAGGTCGCGGTAGGACAGCGGCAGCTCGTCGTAGAGCGGCAGCAGCAGCAGCGGCGGGATGCGGCCGCCCTCGTGCGGGCCGAGGTCGAGGAACGTCTCGCCCTCCACCTCGAAGGTCGAGAGCTCGTCACGGAGCTCCTCGACCGCCCGGCGGACCGTGGTCAGGGTGAGCGACGACCAGCGGGCGACGTCGCGGACCCCGGCGGGCCCGTGGCCGCGCAGGAAGCGGCGCAGCAGGCGTACGGGGTCGGGCCCGTCGGCCGCGCCCCGCGGCACCCGGGAGTCCATCAGCACGTGGGTCTGCGCGGCTCCGCGCGCCGGGCCGCTGACGACGACCTGCTCGAGCTCGGCGTGCATGACCAGGCAGGCGAGCGCGGTCCCGGTGCTCGGCAGGCCGGCGTCGGCGAGCACGGCCGCGAGCTCGGGGCGGGTGCGCGGCCGGCCGTCCGCGAGCTCGGCGGCGATGGCGGTCGCCCCGCGTTCGCGCGCGGCCGCGTCCAGGCCGAGCGAGCGGTACGCGGACGCGTTGACCTGGTGCACCCGGCCCGCGGTGGTCGCGAGCAGCCAGCGGGCGTCCTCGGCCGCGACGAGGTGCCAGGTCGGCCGGAGCACGTGGGTGCGGACCACCGCGCCGGCGTCCAGGGCGGCCCGCACGTCGGCCTCGCTCGCCGCGTCGGAGCGCAGGGCCAGCGACCAGAGGGCGTGGGCCAGCTCCTGCGACTGCACGGCGGCGAGCAGCCGGACGGCCTCCACGGGCGTGCGGTCCGTCGGCAGGCCGAGCCCCTGGGCGCGCAGGCGCTGCCCGCGCACCCAGGAGGCGTCTCGACCGTCCACGAGGACCAGCCTGCCGCACCTGCCAGGCTGGCGTCGTGCCGGAACCCGTCGACGTCGTCCTGCTCAGCGGCACGGTCGGGGCCGGCAAGACGACCACCGCCCACGCGCTGTCCGACCTGCTCCGCACGGCCGGGGTCCGCCACGCCGTCGTCGACCTCGACGAGATCCGGCTGCTCCGGCCGCCGCCGGACGGCGACCGGTTCGCGCACGAGGTCGAGCTGGCGAACCTGCGCGACCTCGCCCGCAACTTCGCCGCGGCCGGCGCGGAGCGCCTCGTCCTGGCCGGTGTGGTCGAGGAGGGGGTCGAGGGCGACCGCTACCGCGAGGCGGTGACGGGTCGCCTGCTCCTGGTCCGGCTGCTCGTGCGGCCCGACCGCGCGGCCGTGCGCCTCCGGCACCGGCACGCCGAGGAGCCCGAGGCGCGGACGTGGCACCTGCACCGGACCGACGAGCTCGCGGCGGTCCTCGACGCCGCACCCTTCGAGGACGCGCACGTCGACACGACCGACCGGACCCCGGCGCAGGTCGCCCTCGAGGTGGCGCGCCTGGCCGGGTGGGCCGGCTGAGCGGTCCCGCTCGGCCACCCGGTCAGCCGCCGCACAGCCGCCCGCTCAGCCAACCGTTCAGCCGCCGGCGACGACGCGCGGGTGCAGGTCCTCGGCGGGCGGCTCCCACGTGGCCGGGTCGGCCGGCGTCTGGTCGCCCGAGCGGATGTCCTTGACCTCGTCCGTCTCGCCCTCGCCCGCGCCGAACCAGACGAACGGGATCCCGCGCCGGTCGGCGTAGCGGATCTGACGACCGAACTTCGCCGCCTCCGGCGCCACCTCGGTCGGGATCCCCCGCTCGCGCAGCCGCGCGGCCACGGCGTTCGCGGCCGGACGCTGGTCCTCGGTCGTCAGCGCGACGACGACGGCCGTCGGGACCGAGCGCGTCGCCCGCAGCACCCCGCGCCCGAGCAGCGGCACCAGCAGCCGGGTGACGCCGATCGACAGCCCGACACCCGGGTAGGTCGTCTTCCCGTCGCTGGCCAGGGAGTCGTAGCGCCCGCCCGAGGAGATCGAGCCCATGGACTCGTGCCCGACCAGCTCGGTCTCGTAGACCGTGCCCGTGTAGTAGTCGAGCCCCCGGGCGATCTTGAGGTCGGCCACGAGGCGTCCCGGCACGTAGGCCGACGCCGTCGTCACCACGTCGGCCAGCAGCTCCAGGCCCTCGTCGAGCATCGGGTCGCTGACGCCGAGGGCCCGCACCCGGTCGACGAACGACGCGTCCGCGCTGGAGATCGTCGCGAGCCGGACGCACGCCTGGGCCTGCGCCGGCGTCACGCCGACCTCGTCGACGAGCAGCGCGGCGACGCGGTCGGGCCCGATCTTGTCGAGCTTGTCGACCTGCCGGAGCACGGCGACCGTGTCCTCGATCCCGAGCCCGGCGTAGAAGCCCTGCGCGAGGCGCCGGTTGTTCACGCGCATGAGGACCGGCGGCAGCGCGAGGTCGACGTGCAGCCGCTCGAGCGCCGCGAGGGTGACCATCGGCAGCTCGACGTCGAAGTGGGCCGGCAGCGCGCCGGGGTTGACGATGTCGACGTCGGCCTGGGTGAACTCGCGGTAGCGCCCCTCCTGCGGCCGCTCGCCCCGCCAGACCTTCTGCACCTGGTAGCGCCGGAACGGGAAGGCGAGCTGGTGGGCGTGCTCGAGGACGTAGCGGGCGAACGGCACGGTCAGGTCGAAGTGCAGGCCCAGGTCGGCGGCGCTGCCGGGCTCGGCGGCGACGCGCTGGACCGCGTACACCTCCTTGTCGATCTCGCCCTGCTTGGCGAGGGTGCCCAGCGGCTCGACGGCCCGGGTCTCGACCGAGGCGAACCCGTGGAGCTCGAAGACCTCGCGCAGCCGGTCCAGGACCTGCTGCTCGACGATGCGCTGCTCGGGGGTCAGCTCGGGGAAGCCCGACAGGGCCTTGGGGCGGCTCACGCGAGGGCTCCTTCGAGGTAGGACGGCTGGAGGTACGGGTTGCGGGCGCGCTCGGCGGCCATCGTCGTCTGCGGGCCGTGGCCGGGCAGGACGACGACCTGGTCGGGCAGCGGCAGCACCTTGTCACGCAGGCTGCGCGCCATGCTCGTCGCGCTCCCGCCCGGCAGGTCGGTCCGGCCGACCGAGCCGGCGAACAGCACGTCGCCGGATAAGAGCAGCGAGTCGACGTCCGGGTCGGCCGGGTAGGCGCAGCGGAACATCGTCGAGCCCGCGGTGTGCCCGGGCGCGTGCAGCGCGTCCAGGGCGAGGCCCGCCACCTCGACCGTGACGCCGTCGGTGAGCAGCCGGACGTCGTCGGGCTCGGTGAAGGCGGTGCCGGCTCCGCCGAGCTGGGCCAGCAGCGCCTCGGTGTCCACGCTCATCCCGGCCATCGGGTCGGCGAAGAGGTGGCGGTCGTCCGGGTGGACCCAGCAGGTGGCGTCGTAGCCCCGGCACAGCGGCGCCACGGAGAACATGTGGTCCAGGTGGCCGTGGGTCAGCACCGCCGCGACGGGCTTGAGGTGGTGCTCTTCGACGACGTCGCGGACGCCGTCGAGGGCCCCCATCCCGGGGTCTAAGACGACGCACTCGGCCCGGCTGGAGGTGGCGAGGACGTAGCAGCTGGTCTGCCACGGCCCGGCCGGGAACGACGCGATGAACACTCGGCGCAGGATATCGGGGAGGCATCAGGCAGGATGGGTCGCATGACTGACGGCGACGCTCCTGCCGCCTGGGGACGGGTCGAAGCGGACGGCACGGTGTACGTGCGGACCGCCGACGGCGAGCGGGCCGTGGGACAGGTTCCCGACGTGCCTGAGTCCGAGGCCCTGGCCTTCTTCACCCGGCGCTTCGACGCGCTCGAGCTGGAGGTGTCGCTGCTCGAGCGGCGGGTCCGGTCGGGGGCGCTGAGCGCCGACGACGCGGCCGGCTCGATCAAGACGGTGCGCAAGGCCGTGACCGACGCCAACGCCGTCGGCGACCTCGACGGGCTCCTCACCCGGCTCCAGGGCCTGCAGCCCGTGGTCGACGAGGCCCGTGCCGCGGCCCGGGCGGAACGTTCGCGGCAGCAGGAGGAGGTCCGCGCGGCCAAGGAGAAGGCCGTCGTCGAGGCCGAGACGCTCGCGACGGGCAACGACTGGCGCGGCGGGGTCAACCGGTTCCGGGCGCTGCTCGACGACTGGAAGGCCCTCCCCCGCCTCGACCGCGCGACCGACGACGCGCTGTGGCACCGGTTCTCGACGGCGCGCACCACGTACACGCGTCGCCGCAAGCAGCAGTTCGCGCAGCAGAACGAGCAGCGCGACACCGCCCGGGTCGCCAAGGAGCAGCTCGTCGCCGAGGCCGAGGCGCTGGCCGGCTCGACCGACTGGGGCCCGACCACGGGCGCGTACCGCGACCTCATGACGCGCTGGAAGGCGGCCGGCTCCGCGCCCCGCGGCGTCGACGAGGCGCTGTGGCGACGGTTCCGTGCGGCGCAGGACACGTTCTTCGCCAACAAGCAGACCGTGAACGCGGCGCAGGACGCCGAGTTCCAGGTCAACGCCGACGCCAAGGTCGCGCTGCTCGACGAGGCCGAGGCCTCGATCCTGCCGGTCACCGACCTCGGCAAGGCCCGCGTCGCCTACCGCGAGCTGCTCGAGCGCTGGTCGGCGATCGGCAAGGTTCCGCGGGACTCGATGCGCCCGCTCGACGCGCGGCTCCGCGCGATCGAGAACGCGGTCAACGAGGCCGAGGAGCACCGCTGGCGCCGGACCAACCCCGAGGCCCGCGCCCGGGCCGAGGACACCGCGGCCAAGCTGGAGGCCCAGATCGCCAACCTGGAGGAGCAGGCCGCCAAGGCCGACGCCGGGGGCGACGCGAAGAAGGCCCAGCAGGCCCGCGACTCGGCGGCGACGTACCGCGAGTGGCTCGCGCAGGCGCAGCAGGCGGCGAGCGACTTCAGCGGCTGACCCGCTCGCTCTCCTGCTGTTCGGTCGTCGGGCGGTGGGGGCCCCCGTCCCGCCCTCGCCGCCGTCCTCCGCCAGCGCTCCGGACGGCGGCAAACGCCCGACCCACCCGGACGGGGACCCCACCGCCCGGCTCCCTGGTGTGCTCCCCGTGCTCGGTCTCCAGCAAGGACGCATCGCCGCCTGACTCGGGGTCTTTGCGCGGATCCCTTCCGGGAGGTCAGGCGGCGTCGTCGCGGTGGGCGCGGACGAGGCGGGGCAGCTCGTCGGCGGAGGCGGGCACGCCCAGGCGGTGCAGGAGGCGCAGCGTGGTGCCGGCGTCGGTCCGGAGCAGGCCGAGGAAGAGGTGCGCGACCGTGAGCTCGCGCTCGTGGGCCTCCAGCGCAGCGACGAGCGCGAGCTCGAGGGTGCGCTTCGCCTCGTCGGTGAACGGGACGTGACCCGGCACGCGACGGCGGCGGTGTCGTCCCCAGCGCGGCCCGTCGAGCGCGCCCGGACCGAACTCGGCCTCGGCCGTGCGGCGGACGTGGTCGAGGTCGATCCCGAGCGCTGACAGCGCCTCCTCGTCGAGGTCGCCGAGGGTGCGGGCCAGGGCGGAGACACGCCGTGCGTCGACGTCCCACGTGCGCAGGACGACGGCCGGGATCTCCTCGGCCTCGTGCAGGACGCCGTAGAGCAGGTGCTCGGCCCCGACGTGGTCGGCCCCGGCGTCGCGGGCCTCCTCCTGGGCGAGCACGACGGCGCGGCGTGCCGCCTGCGTGAACCGTTCGAACATCTCCTACCTCCTCGGACCGGCGTGCTTCTTGTGGACGGCCTGCTTGGAGACGCCGAGCGCCGCGGCGATCTCGGCCCACGACCAGCCGCGCTCCCGGGCCCGGGCGACCTGGAGGTCCTCGAGCCGGTCGGCGAGACGGCGCAGCGCGGCGACGGACCGCAGGCCGAGGGCCGGGTCGCTGCTCGTCGCCCCGGAGGCGACGTCGAGCGCCTCGGCAGGCGTGGTGGTGTCGACAACCATGCCGTCAGCCTAGGTTGACGACACCAAGTCGTCAACCCTCGTTGACGACCGCAGTCGAAGCGATGTCGTCCAACCCCGTCGAGCGGTAGGTTGCTACGGATCTACACGCGAAGATCGCGCGGGAACCTACCGCTCGACCTGGTCGGGAACGGGCCCCGGGAGACGCGGACGGGGGTTACTGGGAGACGCGGTAGACGTCGAAGACCGACGGGACCTGGCGTACGGCGCCGAGGACGTGGTCGAGGTGGGTCGGGTCGCCGGTCTCGAAGGTGAACTTCGCCTTGCAGATCCGGTCCTTGGTCGTGCTCAGGGCCGCGGAGAGGATGTTCACGTGCTGGTCGGACAGGCACCGGGTGATGTCGGACAGCAGGCGGTTGCGGTCGAGCGCCTCGACCTGGATGGCCACGAGGAACGAGCTCAGCGTGGTGGGCGCCCAGTTGACCTCGACGATGCGCTCGGGGTGCTTGCGCAGCTCGGCCGTGTTGGTGCAGTCGGCGCGGTGGACCGAGACGCCGGACCCTCGGGTGACGAAGCCCATGATCGGGTCGCCGGGCACGGGCGTGCAGCACTTGGCGAGCTTGACGAGCAGGTCGTCCGCACCCTTGACGACGACGCCGGTGGTGGTGCCGCTGCTGGCGCGTCGGCTGCGGCGCCCGGTGATGAGGCGGTCCTCGCCGACCTCGTCGGCGACGGCCTCCTCGCCGCCCTCGACCACGGTCAGGTGGTTGAGCACGGCCTGCGCGCCGACCGTGCCCTCGCCGATGGCGGCGTAGAGCGCGCTGACGTCGGCGAGCTTGAAGTGCGTGGCGACGGCGGTCAGGTGCTCGAGGGTGAGCAGGCGCTGCAGCGGGAGGCCGGCCTTGCGGAGCTGGCGGGCCAGCGCCTCCTTGCCGTTCTCGATCGACTCCTCGCGGCGCTCGCGCGTGAAGTGGTGGCGGATCTTGTTGCGGGCGCGCGGGCTGCGGACGAAGGTCAGCCAGTCGCGGCTGGGCCCGGCGTTCTCGGCCTTGGAGGTGAAGATCTCCACGACGTCGCCGTTGTGCAGCTCCGACTCCAGCGGCACGAGCTTGCCGTTGACGCGGGCGCCGATCGTGCGGTTGCCGACCTCGGTGTGCACCGAGTAGGCGAAGTCGACCGGCGTCGAGCCCTGCGGCAGGGCCTTGACCTCGCCGCGCGGGGTGAAGGCGTACACCTCGGTCGAGTTGATCTCGAAGCGCAGCGAGTCGAGGAACTCGCCCGGGTCGGCGGTCTCGCGCTGCCAGTCGAGCAGCTGGCGCACCCAGACCAGCTCGTCGTCGGAACCGTCGGCGGCGACGACGGGGCCGCCGTTCTTGGCGCCCTCCTTGTACTTCCAGTGCGCAGCGACACCGAACTCGGCGCGCCGGTGCATCTCCTCGGTCCGGATCTGCAGCTCGACGGGCTTGCCACCCGGACCGACGACCGAGGTGTGCAGCGACTGGTAGAGGTTGAACTTCGGCATCGCGATGTAGTCCTTGAACCGCCCCGGCAGAGGGGTCCAGCGGACGTGCATGACGCCCATCGCGGCGTAGCAGTCGGACTGGTTCTCGACGAGGATCCGCAGGCCGACGAGGTCGTAGATGTCGGAGAACTCGCGGCCGCGGACGACCATCTTCTGGTAGATCGAGTAGTAGTGCTTCGGCCGCCCGGTGACCGTCGCCTTGATCTTGGCGTTTTTGAGGTCGGTCTGCGCCTGGGTGACGACCGTGGCCAGGAACTCGTCGCGGCTCGGGGCCGCCTCGGCGACGAGGCGGACGATCTCGTCGTAGACCTTGGGGTGCATCGTGGCGAACGCGAGGTCCTCGAGCTCCCACTTGATCGTGTTCATGCCGAGCCGGTGGGCCAGCGGCGCGTAGATCTCGAGCGTCTCCAGCGCGATGCGCGACTGCTTGTCGGGGCGCAGGTAGTGCAGCGTGCGCATGTTGTGCAGCCGGTCGGCCAGCTTGATGACGAGGACGCGGATGTCGCGGCTCATCGCCACGACCATCTTGCGGATGGTGTCCGACTTCGCCGACTCGCCGAACTTGATCTTGTCGACCTTGGTGCAGCCGTCGACGAGGAGGGCGATCTCCTCGCCGAAGTCCTTGGTCAGCTCCTTGAGCGTGTACGACGTGTCCTCGACCGTGTCGTGGAGCAGCGCGGCGCACAGCGTGGCCTCGGTCATGCCCAGCTCGGCGAGGATCGTCGTCACCGCGAGCGGGTGGGTGATGTAGGCGTCGCCGCTCTTGCGGCGCTGGTCGTGGTGGTAGCGCTCGGCGGTGCGGAAGGCGCGCTCGACGAGCGAGAGGTCGGCCTTCGGGTGGTTGGCCCGGATGACCCGGAACAGCGGGTCGAGGGCCGGCGTCTGCGGCCGGGCGGACCCGAGGCGGGCGAGACGCTGGCGCATCCTCACGCGGGGCGGCTCGGCGTTGGGCGTGCCCACGCCCGGCGCCGGGCCCGGGGCAGGACTGACCGGCGGCGCGTCCGTGACGGCGGCCGGAGGCCCTACGACTGCGCTCTGGTCCACCACGCCCTGGTCCACCACACCCTTCGTCCCCGTCTCGGAGCGAGTCTAGTGCCGAGCCCTCAACCGTCCTGCGCCCGGCGCACGACGACGACCTGGTCGCCGGCCTGCAGCTGGGAGACGGCGGGGTCGTAGAAGCGGCGCAGCGTCTTGTTCCGCACGACGGCGATGACGCGCTCGCCGTTGACCTCCTCCGGGGAGTGCCCGGCCTCGCTCGCCGTCACCTGCCGCTCCCCGACCTCCAGGCCCTCGCGCGAGGAGAGCAGGTCCTCGATGACCGTGCCGATGTTGGGGCTCGTCGCCGACAGCCCGAGCAGGCGCCCGACGGCCTCCGAGGAGGTGACGACGACGTTCGCGCCGCACTGGCGCAGCAGCGAGGCGTTGTCGTCCTCGCGGACGGCGACGACCACGTGCGCGCTCGGGTTGAGCTGGCGCACGGTCAGCATGGTGAGGATGGCGGAGTCGTCGCGGTCGAGGGTGATGACGATCTCGCGGGCCTTGGCGATCTCGGCGCGCCGCAGGATGTCGCGGCGGGTCGCGTCGCCCTCGATGGCGGCGTACCCGCGGGCGTTGGCGTCGGCCACCGCGGTCGCGCGGCCGTCGATGATGACGACCTGGGCCGCGCTCGTGCCGTTGGTCTCGAGCGTCTCGACGGCGCTGCGGCCCTTGGTGCCGTAGCCGACCACGACGACGTGGTTGCGCATGCCTCTCCTCCAGCGGGAGTCGCGGTACATCTGGCGGCCCTGGTTGGCCAGGACCTCGAGGGTGGTGCCGACCAGCAGGACCAGGAAGCCGATCCGCAGCGGGGTGACGAACAGGGCGTTCAGGACGCGGGCGTGCGGGGCGACCGGGGTGATGTCGCCGTAGCCCGTCGTCGTGATGGTCACGGTCGCGTAGTAGATCGCGTCGATCAGCCCGACGCGGCCGTCGTAGTTGTCGGTGTAGGAGTCACGGTCGAACCACACGAGCCCGACCACCATGGCCAGGAGCAGGAGCGCCAGCCCGCCGCGGCGACCGAGCTCGACCGCCGGGGACGCCGAGCGCGCGGGCAGCGAGACGAGGGTCTCGGTCGACCAGCGCCGGTCGTTGTCGAGCCGGCGCAGGCGGGTCACGGGCACCTCAGGCACCTCCGCTGCTGATGAGCGCCCGCACGTCGGTGACGCCGGCCTCGGCGAGCCGGCGGCGGCCGTCGAGGAAGCCGAGCTCCAGCACCACGGCCACGGCGGCGACCTCGGCGCCCAGGCGGCGCACGAGCCCGGAGGCGGCGACCAGCGTGCCGCCGGTGGCGAGCACGTCGTCGACCACCAGCACGCGCTGGCCCGGCTGGAGGGCGTCGGCGTGCAGCGCGAGCGTCTCGGTGCCGTACTCGAGGTCGTACGTGACGTCGACGTGCGCCCGGGGCAGCTTGTTGGGCTTGCGCACCGGCACGAAGCCGACGCCCAGCGCGAGCGCGACCGGGCCGCCGAAGATGAAGCCGCGGGCCTCGAGCGCGACGACCGCGTCGACGCCCTCGGGCGCCACGGCGGCGAGGCCCTCGACGGCCGCGGCCAGCCCGACCGGGTCCGCCAGCAGCGGGGTGATGTCCTTGAAGGTCACGCCCGGCTTGGGGAAGTCGGGCACGTCCACGACCAGCTCCGCCAGCCCGGCGGGACCCATCCGGCTACTTCTTCCGCTGGCTGCGGGTCGAGCTCTGCGGCTGCGGCCGCTTGGCGGCACCCTCGACCACCGGGCGTACGGAGCGGGCCTCCGGGCTCACCGTGGTGATCCGCGTGCCGCCGCGGCTGCCGACCGCCACCGCCGCCGGCTCGGCGGGGTCGACGCCCACGAGCCCCTCGGGCTCGGCGACCCGGTCGTCGGACCCACCGGCGCTGTCGAGGAGCTCGACGCCGCCCGCGGTCTTCGCCTCCGCCTTGCCGCGACGGTTCTCGACGCGGGCCCGGTGGCGCCGCATGTCCGGCTCGCGCTCCTTGAGCTGCGCGAGCAGCGGGGTGGCGATGAAGATCGAGGAGTACGCGCCGGAGATCATGCCGACGAACAGCGCGAGCGCGAGGTCCTTCAGCGGGCCCTCGCCCAGGATCGCGGTGCCGGCGAAGAGCAGCGCGGCGACCGGGAGCACGCCGATGACGGTGGTGTTGATCGAGCGCACCAGCACCTGGTTGACCGCGAGGTTGGACGCCTCCGAGTAGGTCTTCGTCGTGCTCGTACGGACCCCGCGGACGTTCTCGCGCACCTTGTCGAACACCACGACGGTGTCGTAGAGCGAGTAGCCCAGGATGGTCAGGACGCCGATCAGCGTCGCCGGCGTCACCGTGAACCCGACGAGGGCGTAGATGCCCACCGTGAGCAGCAGGTCGTGGAGCAGCGCGACCAGCGCCGCCCCTGACATCTTGGCGTCGCGGAAGTAGATCCAGATGACCAGCGTGACGAGGACGAGGAAGACGACGAGCGCGATCAGCGCACGCTCGGTGATCTGGCCGCCCCACGAGGCGCCGATCAGGCTGTAGTTGACCTGGTCGCCGGGCACGCCGACCGCCTGGCCGATGGCCGTGCGGACCTCGGGGACCTCGGTCGTGGTGTTCAGGGTGCGGGTCTGGACCCGGACCTGGTTGCTGCCGATGGTGCTGACCGTGATCTCGCCGAGGTCCTGCACCCCGGCGCGCTCGACGGCGTCGGTCACGACCTGCTTGGTCTGCGCCGTCACCGTGGTCGGCGCCTGGAAATCGGCGCCGCCCTCGAACTCGATGCCGAGCGTGAGCCCCTTCAGCAGGATCGCGAGGATCGAGATCCCCAGCAGGATCCCGGAGAGGACGTACCAGCGCCGGCGCCGGCCGATGAAGTCGTAGGAGACCTCACCGGTGTAGAGGCGGTGGCCCAGCTGGGAGAACTTGCTCATGGGTTCAGACCCTCGATCCGGCCGCGACGGCCCGTCGTGTCCGCGTGCCCGGGAGGGCCTTGACCCCGAGGTGCTCCGGGTCGAGCCCGGACAGCCGGTGCCCGCCGCCGAAGAAGCGGGTGCGGGCCAGCAGCGTCATCAGCGGCTTGGTGAAGAAGAACACGACGAAGACGTCGATGAGCGTGGTGAGGCCCAGGGTGAAGGCGAAGCCGCGCACCGAGCCGATCGCCAGGATGAACAGCACGACCGCCGACAGCATCGAGACCGCGTCGGCGATCAGGATGGTGTGCCGCGCCCGTCGCCAGCCGGTCTCGACCGCGGTCCGCAGGCTGCGTCCGTCCCGCACCTCGTCGCGGATGCGTTCGAAGTAGATGACGAAGCTGTCCGCCGTCACGCCGATGGCCACGATCGCGCCGGCGATGCCGGGCAGGTTCAGCGCGAAGCCGACCGAGCTGCCGAGCAGCACCATGCACGCGTACGTGACGACCGCGGCGATCGCCAGCGAGGCGACCACGACGATGCCGAGCCCGCGGTAGTAGGCGAAGCAGAACAGCACCACCAGCGCCAGACCGATCAGGCCGGCGATGATGCCGGCCTGCAGCTGCTCACCACCGAGGGTCGCGGAGACGTTGCTGACCTCGGAGATGTCGAAGGCGAGCGGCAGGGCGCCGTACTTGAGGACGTTCGCCAGGTCGGTCGCCGACTGCTGCGTGAAGCCGCCGGAGATCTGGGCGGCGCCACCCGGGATGGCCGTGTTGACCGACGGGGCCGAGATCGACTTGCCGTCGAGGACGATGGAGAAGCGGTTCATCGGGTCGCTCTTGGCGGCCAGCGCGCGGGTCGCGTTCTCGAACGCCGTCGAGCCCTCGCCGTTGAACTGCAGGTTCACGACCCACTCGATCCCGTTCTGCGGGATGCCGGCGCTCGCGCTCGAGAGCTGGTTGCCCTCGATCAGGGTCGGGCCGAGCAGGAACTTCTGGTCGCCCTCGCGGGAGCAGGAGAACAGCGGCTGGTCCGACACGTCGACCTGCGGGTCGCCGCAGGTGAAGGCGGCGAAGTCGGTCTGGTCGGCCTGGCTGGGCTGCCAGTCGAGGGCCTTGTCCGGCGGCGTGCCCTGCCCGGGCTCCGTCGGGCGCGGGGCGGAGGGCGTCGGCGGCGCGGTCGGCAGGGCCGGCGCGGGCAGCTGCGGGTTGGCCATGGGCCGGTTGTTGCCCGCCGGGACCTGCCCGCTGCCGCCGCTCGGGGCCGCGCTCGGGGTGGCCGGGTTGACCGACTCCGACGGCGCCGGCGCGGACGCCGAGCCGGTCGGCTCGCCGCTCGGCGCCGGGGTCGGCGCGCTGGTCTCGGTCGACGAGGGCACGGGGGCCGTCGGCTGGACCTGCTCGGCCGCGTACACCGCCCGGAACCGCAGCACGGCGGTCTGCCCCACCTGCTGGACCAGCTGGTCCTGCTGCACGTTGGGGACGCTGACGATGATCTGCCGGTCACCGGAGACGGTGACCTCGCTCTCGCCGACGCCGAGCGCGTTGACGCGCTGCTCGATGATCGTGCGGGCCTGCTGGAGGCTGTTGGGGTCCACCGAGCCGCTGCCGGAGGTGTTCCGGGCGGTCAGGGTGACGGTCGTGCCGCCCCGCAGGTCGAGCCCGAGCTTGGGGGTCCAGCTCTTGCCCACCGCCATCAAGGTGATCAGGCCGGCGATGATGATCGCCAGGGCGATCAGCATGCGCAGGGGTCGGCCGGTCATCGCTGCCACGTCAGTGCTCTACCTCGTTCATGACCGTGCCGACCGCGTCGCCGCGGCCGGCCGTCGGTGGGGATTCAGCGCAGGTTGCTGCGGTCGTTGTCGGCGACGGTCGTGCCGCTCGGCGCGTCCGCGTCGGCGCGGACGACCGGCTGCGGGTCGCCGGTGTCGTACGTGGCGGTCGCCTCCGCCTCGAGCTCGTCGCCGACCTCGTCCTCGGTGAGGGTGTCCTCGTCGGCCTCGGTCGCGCGCCGCACGATCGCCTGCTTGAGGACGGTCAGCTCGACGCCGGGAGAGATCTCCATGACGGCCTGCTTGTCGCCGATCGAGAGCAGGGTGCCGAACAGGCCGCTGCCCAGGAGGACCCGGTCACCCGGCTGGAGCTCGCGCATCGTCTTCTGCATCGCCTGCTGACGCTTCTTCTGCGGCCGCAGGATCAGGAAGTAGAACGCGACCACCATCAGGACGACGAGGATCAGGGTGCTGGCTTGCTGGGACATCGACTCGTCTTCTCGTCGGGTACGGGCGGACCGGTGAACTCTACTTGCCAAACCTGCGAAATCCCGAAGTCAGGAGAACAGGTCGCCCTCGGGCGTGGCGCCGGGCACGCCGCCACCGGCGTCGCGGGGGACCTTGAGCCCCAGGTGGCGCCAGGCCGCCGGAGTCGCGACGCGGCCCCTCGGTGTGCGCATGAGGAAGCCCTCGCGCACGAGGAACGGCTCGGCGACCTCCTCGACCGTCTCGCGCTCCTCCCCCACCGAGATGGCCAGGGTCGACAGCCCCACGGGCCCGCCGGCGAAGCGCTTGCAGATGGCGACCAGCACGGCCCGGTCGAGGCGGTCGAGGCCGATGGCGTCCACCTCGTACAGCTCCAGCGCGGCCGCCGCGACCGCCTGGGTGAGCCGGCCCGACCCGCGGACCTCGGCGAAGTCGCGGACGCGGCGCAGCAGCCGGTTGGCGATGCGCGGTGTCCCCCGGGAGCGGCGCGCGATCTCCTTCGCCGCGTCGGGGTCGAGGTCGACCCCGAGCAGCAGCGCCGAGCGGCGCACGATGTGGTCGAGGTCGGCGGCGGCGTAGAAGTCGAGCTGGCCGGTGAAGCCGAAGCGGTCCCGCAGCGGGCCCGGCAGCAGCCCCGCGCGGGTCGTGGCCCCGACCAGGGTGAAGCGCGGGATCTCGATGGGGATCGCCGTCGCGCCAGGTCCCTTGCCCACGACCACGTCGACGCGGAAGTCCTCCATCGCGAGGTAGAGCATCTCCTCGGCCGGCCGCGACAGCCGGTGGATCTCGTCGAGGAACAGCACCTCGCCCTCGACCAGGCCCGAGAGGATGGCGGCGAGGTCGCCGGCGTGCTGGATGGCCGGGCCGCTGGAGATGCGCAGCGGGGCGCTCATCTCCGCGGCGATGATCATCGCCAGCGTCGTCTTGCCCAGGCCGGGCGGGCCGGAGAGCAGCACGTGGTCGGGCACACCGCCGCGGCGCCGGGCCGCCGCGAGGACCAGGCCGAGCTGTTCGGCGACGCGCGGCTGCCCCTCGAACTCCTCCAGCGTCGTCGGCCGCAGCGCCGACTCGGCGGCGCGCTCGTCGGGGTCGGCCAGCCCGCGCATGTCCACGGGGTCGAGGCTCACCGGGTGCTCCTCGGGGTGCTGCGCGCGCTCTGGGTGCTCATCGTCGGGCCAGCGTCTGGAGCGCGGCGCGCATCAGCGCGGGCACCCCGAGGTCGGGCTGGTCCTCCAGCATCGGCTCGACGTCGTCGCACGCGGCCTCGGCGTCCTTGAGCGCCCAGCCGAGACCGACGAGGCCCTGGGTGACCTGGGCACGCCACAGAGCCTGCCCGGGCAGGACCGGGGCGCCGGGCTCGGCCACCAGGCCCACGGCGTTGATCTTGTCCTTGAGCTCGAGCACGATGCGTTGGGCGCCCTTGCGCCCGATGCCCGGGACCTTGCAGAGCACGACCAGGTTCTCCGTCGCGATGGCGTGGCGCAGCTCGTCGGGGCTGAGCACGGCGAGCGCCGCCTGGGCCAGCTTGGGACCGACGCCGGTCGCGGTCAGCAGCAGCTCGAAGAACTCGCGCTCGTCGGCGCTGGCGAAGCCGAACAGCGTCAGTGAGTCCTCGCGGACCACCAGCGACGTGAAGAGCGTCGCGCGCTGCCCGATGCGCAGATGGGCCAGGGTGCCCGGGCTGCACAGGGCGAGCAGGCCGACGCCGCCGGTCTCGACGACGGCCGACGTGGGCCCGAGGGCGGCCACGGTTCCGCTGAGGGAGGCGATCATGCGCGGGGTCCTCTCGTGCCTGTCCGGGGGCTGGTGGCGGCGCCGGTGCGCGCGGCCGCGTACGCCCGCTGCTGCCGGGCGGCGACGCCCGAGGCCGCCTGACGGGCGGCGTCGAGCCGGTCGGTGCTCTGCCCGCGCCACACGTGGCAGATGGCCAGGGCCAGCGCGTCGGCGGCGTCGGCGGGCTTGGGCACCTCGTCGAGACGCAGGATCCGGGCGACCATCGCGCCGACCTGGTCCTTGCCGGCGCGCCCGGAGCCGGTGATCGCGGCCTTGACCTCGCTCGGCGTGTGCAGCGCCGTCGGGATGCCGTGCCGGGCGGCGACCAGCAGGGCCACCCCGGCGGCCTGCGCCGTGCCCATGACGGTCCCGACGTTGTGCTGGGCGAAGACCCGCTCGACGGCGACGGCGGCGGGGCGGTAGCGCCGCACCCACTCCTCCATCGTCTCCTCGAGCACCGCGAGGCGGGCGCCGGTCTCCTCGTGGGCGGACGTGCGCACCACGTCGACGGCCAGCACGAACGGCGGCCGACCGGGCACCCCGTCCACCATGCCGAGCCCGCAGCGCGTCAGCCCGGGGTCGATGCCGAGCACGCGCACGCTTCGGGCCCCTGACGGTCGACGGAACGCGCTCGATGCGAACACGCGTTCGTACGCTAACCCGGCCGGGCGGGCGCCGGCCGACCCGACACGCTCGGCCGGCGGTACCGGCTCTAGCCCGCGCTCACCAGCGCGTCGTCCGGCGCCTCGACGTTGGTGAAGACGTTCTGCACGTCGTCGGAGTCCTCGAGGGCGTCGACGATCTTCTCGAGCTTCTCGAACGTCGCGGCGTCGGCCGGCTGGGTGAACTCGGGCACGAACGACACCTCCGCGGAGTCGTAGTCGAGCCCGGCCTCCTGCACGGCCGTGCGCACGGCGACGGTGTCGTTCGGGTCGCTGATGACCTCGAACGCGTCGCCGAGGTCGTTGACCTCGTCGGGCCCGGCGTCGAGCGTCGCCTCGAGGACGTCGTCCTCGGTGAGCTCGCGGCCGTCCTGGGTCTTGGAGACCAGCACGACGCCCTTGCGGCTGAACACGCGCGCGGTCGATCCGACGTCGGCCATCGTCCCGCCGTTGCGGGTGACGGCGATGCGCACCTCGGAGGCCGAGCGGTTGCGGTTGTCGGTCAGGCACTCGATGAGCATCGCGATGCCGGCCGGCCCGTACGCCTCGTAGAACAGCGTCTCGTAGTCGGCGCCGCCGCCCTCGGCACCGGAGCCGCGCTTGATCGCGCGCTCGATGTTGTCCTTGGGGACCGACGTCTTGCGCGCCTTCTGCACCGCGTCGTACAGGGTCGGGTTGCCGTCGACGTCACCGCCGCCGAGCCGCGCCGCGACCTCGATGTTCTTGATGAGCTTGGCGAACGACTTCGCGCGACGTGCGTCGACGACCGCCTTCTGGTGCTTGGTGGTTGCCCACTTGGAGTGACCCGACATGGTCCCCGATCCTAGTCCTGCCGCGGCGGACCTCCACCCGCGTTGCACCCCCGAACCCCGTCCCCCGGCCTCCGCACCCGTCCGACACCCGCGAAACGCTGAAAGACGACAGCGTCTTCGGCCCGATGGCTGTCGGGAGTCAGCGGTTCGTCGGGGTCCAGCGGGCCAGGGCCCGCCGGCGGCCGAGCGAGCCGTAGAGGGAGCGGGCGACGAGGCCGCGCCAGCTCTCGAGCCGGGCGGGCACCCAGGGACGTCCGAGGGCCGCGTCGGCCGCCGCGATGATGTCGCCGCCTCGGCGCAGGACCTCCCGCGCGGTGTACCCGCACCGTTCCCAGCGCTCGTCGACCAGCCGGCGCTCCCGGGCGAGGTCGGCCCGGTGGGTCTCGGGATCGCGGTGGTCCGCGCCGTCGTACTCGTGGATGCGGCGCGTCCCGACCAGCCAGAGGTCGGCGCGCGCGACGAAGGCTCCGCTCGCGGTGACGATCTCCCGCTGCGGCTCGACCTCCACGTCGGCGGTCACGTGCAGCACCCGCAGGACCGACTCCCAGGCCGACTCGCTGCGGCCGTCGAGCAGGGGCAGGACCGTCCGGAGCATCGGGGTCCCGCGGCGCCGGGCGCGGGTCGCCGCCCACAGCTCGTCGAGGGTGCAGTGCCCGAGCCGCAGCGCCGAGTCGCCGAGCGGGACGAGATCGAGGACGTGCAGGTCCGCGGCGCAGGACAGCAGGGTCTCGGCCGGCGTGGCGAGCCGCAGGCCGTCCACCACGTCGGTCGCGGGCGGGGCAGCGAGCCGGACCACCCTCAGCCCCGCGCGCTGGGGATGGCGCTCGCGCTCCGCGACCGCGGCGAACACGGGATGCGGCACCGGCTGCGGCAGCCACCACCCGCGCGCCTCGGCGGCCGTGAGGTGGGTGAGGACGGCGCTGTCCGGGAGCACCTGGCTCCAGCCCAGCAGCCGCTGCCCGAGATCGGGCTCGGCCGACGAGACGTGCACGCCGTACGCCGCTCTCGTCCACCCGGCCCGCCTGACGCGGCCTCGTACGACCTCCACGCCGGGAGCATGGTGACGATCGCGCGGACGTGCCGCCCGAAGAGCGCACCCTGTGGACAGCTCCCGCGCCGCGGCGCTCCTGTGGACAGCCGCGCCAGCTCGACGAACCGCTGACTCCCGACAACGGAATCGCCAGGAACGTTGTCGTCCCTCAGCGTTTCGCGGACATCGGGGGGTGGGGGGAAGCGGGGGCCGCTCAGGCGGGCAGGTGCCAGCGGGGGCTGGGGGCCTTGGTCTTCCACTCCACGATCGACCACTGGCTGCGCTGGGCCGCACGCATCAGCGAGATGTCCGGGCTCACCGCCACCGGGTTGCCGACGCTGGCGAGCATCGGCAGGTCGGAGTGGCTGTCGGCGTAGGCGAAGCTCTTCGACAGGTCCACGCCGTGCAGCGCGGCGTAGTGGCGCAGCCAGGCGCTGCGCGACTCCCCCACCAGCGGCGGCGTCGCCAGGTAGCCGGTCGCCCGGCCGTCGGCGTCGACGCCGAGCTCGGCCGCGAGGATGACGTCGAAGAGGTCGCGCAGCGGTCGCGTCAGCACCGAGACCGCACCCGTGATGAGGATCGTCGTGTGCCCGGCGGCCCGGTGCTCCTGGATCCGCTCGAGCGCCTCGGGGGCGACCCGGCTGAGGATGAAGTCGCCCATCGTCGTGTCGACGCGCTGCTCGAGCTCGGCGAGGTCGAGGCCCTTGTACCGGCGGTACACCGCACGGAGGAAGCTGCCGCGGTCGCGCTGCTCGGTGAGCAGGTAGCCCGGCAGCCGGCCGAGCACGCCGCCGACCTCGAGGACCTGCTCCACGGGCGAGAGCTCGGGCAGGCGCGACCACAGGTACTGCTCGATGACGTTGGTCGACATGATCGTGCCGTCGAGGTCGAAGACCGCGACCGCCTTGGAGCCGGACGTGTCCTTGCTGAGGTCGCGCATCGTCGTCGGGCGGGCGCCGCGCCGACGCCGGAGCGCGTCCATCCGCCGTACGGAGGCCGTCACCGACGGGCAGTGGACCTCCTCGATGTAGGTAGTCCAGTCGAAGCCGGCGGTGTCGAAGGCGAAGGCCTCCACGTCGGCCGGGTCGAGCGAGTCGTTCAGCGCGAGGGTGTTGTCGTCGACGAAGTGCAGCTCCGACTGCGCGTACTCGTTGTAGAGGGTGTGGTAGCGCCGCCAGAAGTCCAGGCGGCCCCGCAGCTTGTCGAGGTCACGGGCGAGCTTGCGCGTCCGGTGGGAGCGCGGCGCCCGCGAGACGACCCGCTCGGCGACCGAGTGGGCGCGCTCGGAGGTCGACAGCAGCCGCTCGACCGACACGGCGCCGGGGAAGGTCCACTCGGGCAGCGGCGCGCCCGGCTTCGAGACATTCTCCAGCGGGTGCGCGGTGAAGTAGGAGCGGATGTGGCCGTACATGTCGTGGAACGTGAGCGGGTTCCGGGCGCCGGAGCTGACGTGGTAGTACTCCGGCTCGCCCGGCGTGGGGTCGCTGGCGCAGACGGCGAGGATCGCGTTGACGACCAGGTCGCACGGCACGATGTCGAGCACCGAGTCGGCCGAGGCCGGGAACTCCGGCAGCTCGCCGCGGCCGTAGGCCAGGATCAGCGGCTCCGCCATCTTGAAGCCCTCGATCCAGCCCGGGTACGGGTGCTTCCAGCTGGACTCGACGATGGCGGGCCGGACGATGGAGACCTCGATGTCGGCGCCGAGCTCGGTGACGACGCGCTCCCCGAGGGCCTTGGTGAATGTGTAGACGTCGGTCCAGCCGAGCGAGCGCGCCCGCTCGGTGCCGGCGGCGACCAGCTCGGCGGTCACCCACTCCTGGCGGCGGCGCTCGGTGTCGGCGGCGGTGGTGAGGTAGCCGGCCTGGCGGTGCTGCCGCTCGGCCTCCTTGCGCAGGGCGGTCAGCCGCTCCGGCATGCGCGAGGCGGCCTCGACCTGCTCGCGCATCGCCAGCCCGGCCCGGGTCTCGGCCTCGTGGTCGATGCCGTGCACGTGCCCGGCCTCGGGGATCGCGCCGCGACGCCGACCCGCGGTGTACGCGGTGGAGATGTGGACGTAGTGCGGCACCTTCGTGCGCTCGCCGTCGGAGCCGGTGACGGCCTCGAGCATGCGCTCCATGAGGCGCTGCGTGCCGACGACGTTGGTGGTGAAGGCCTGGTCGATCGGCGGGTCGAAGGACACGTCGCCGGCGCAGTGCACGACGACGTCGAGGTCGGCGGGCAGGGCGGGGACGTTCGGCAGGTCGCCCTCGATCACCTCGACGCGCTCGAGCAGCGCGTCCAGGCCGCCGGCGGCCTCCGCAAGGTCGGCGAACACCTTCTTCTTGAGCAGGCTGCGGACGCGGGCCTCCGCGCCCGCCGAACCCTTGCGGCGCACCAGCACCGACGGGGTCGTGCCCGGGAGCTCGGTGAGGATCTTCCACAGCAGCTGCTCGCCGATGAAGCCGGTCACCCCGGTCATGACGATCTTCTTGCCGTCCAGCAGGTCGCGCAGGCGGCCGTCGAGGAGCGGGCCGTGGGCCGGCTGGCGGAGCTCGCTCAGGGCGGGGCCGCGGCGGAAGGTGTCGGCGGGGACGCTCATCGACGCGCTCCGTCCTGGGTCGCGGTGCGGGCCGGGGCCCCGGTCGCCGCCAGGGCCTCGGGCAGCGTGAAGCTGCCGACGTAGAGCGCGGTGCCGATGATCGCGCCCTCCACCCCGCGCTCGACCAGGCCCGAGAGCGCCTCGAGGTCGGCGAGGCTGCTGATGCCGCCGCTGGCGACCACGGGGGCGTCGGTCCGCGAGCAGACGTGCTCGAGCAGGGACAGGTTGGGCCCCGACAGCATGCCGTCGCTGGCCACGTCGGTCACCACGAACCGTGCGCAGCCGGCCTCGACCAGCCGGGCCAGCGTCTCGTCCAGCTCGCCGCCCTCCTGCGTCCAGCCGCGGGCCGCGAGGCGGGTGCCACGGACGTCAAGGCCGATGGCCACCTGCTCGCCGTGCTCGGCGATGACGCGCTCGCACCACTCCGGAGACTCCAGGGCCGCCGTGCCGATGTTCACCCGGGCGCAGCCGGTCGAGAGCGCGCGCTCCAGGCTCGCGTCGTCGCGGATGCCGCCGGAGAGCTCGACGTGCACGCCCGCCTCCGCGACGGCCGCGACGATCGGTGCGAGCACCGCGGCGTTGCTGCCGCGGCCGAACGCGGCGTCGAGGTCGACGAGGTGGATCCACTCCGCACCCTCGTCGACCCAGCGCCGGGCTGCGGCCATCGGGTCGCCGAACACCTTCTCCGACCCCGCCACGCCCTGGACGAGCTGGACGGCCTGGCCGCCCGCCACGTCGACGGCGGGGAGCAGGACCAGGTGGTCGGTGGTCGGTGTGGAGCGCGGGAGCACCGGGCGACTCTACCGGAGCGGCCCGGTGCTCCCCGCCTCACGAACGGCTCAGCGGTCCGCGCTCAGCGGACGGTCACCACGAACCGCGCCGTGCCCTTCGTGCCCTTCGCCCTGGCCGTCACCTCCAGCCCTCGGCTGGTCGGCGTCAGGACCGTACGGACCTTCGCGCCGTTCAGCGTCGCGGTCCGGACCTTGCTGCCCTTCGGGACCACCGCGCCGACGACGAGCGTGGCCCTGCCGTGCCGGGTGACCGTCGTCGCGTACCGGGTGGTCGACCCGTCCTCGGTCCGACGGGCGGTGACGTCGATCCGCCCGGCACCGACCTTGAGCCGGCCGACCGACGCGCGGTCCTGGTCCGGCGGCAGCTGCGGCACGACGGCCAGTCGTCCACGGCCCATGTCCGGGGAGACGCCCAACCACTGGTGCACGACCGGCCACAGGGTGCCGTACGCGCCCCAGGCCTGCATGACCATCGACCGCTCGGTGTAGAGCCGGTCGATGTTCGCGCCCGACCTGGGGCTGGGGACGATCTCGGGCATCATCCCGGGCATCTCCCACAGCGCCGGGTCGAGCTGCGCCTTCGCGTTGCCGTGGGTGTAGACGCCCTGCTGGTCGGCGGCCAGGCGGCCGTAGTTCCCCTCGCTGACGCCGGCGATGGCCGAGTTCAGGGTGAAGATGTCGCGCTCGCTCGGCACGGCCGAGACGACCGAGTCGCAGGTCGCCCCCTCGTTGCCCGTCGGGTCCGTCGTCGCCCCGGTGCCGGTGTGGAAGAGCCCGAGCTCGCCGGTGTAGCAGCTGCGCTCGTGCTGGGCGAGGGTCGTCCGTGCGTGCCCGTCGGAGGCCAGCGGACCGGCCTTGCGCCCCTTGACCGCCGGCAGCACCGCGTCGGTCGGGGTCAGCCCGATCCAGTGCCGCTGGAAGATCTTGGTGTTGGCGCCGCCCTCGTCGCCGGGGTCGAGCGAGTCCGCGTACGAGCGGGCGCCGTCCTTGCCGTACCACCAGGCCTTCTCGAACTTCTTGCTCAGACGCGTGACCTGACCCGTCGCCCAACGCTCCGTCTTCTGGTCGCCGCGGGCCTTCGCCAGGTCGGCGAGGTCGGCGTAGCCGCGGATGGTGTAGACGGCGTTGTCGAGCTTTTCGGACCCCATGCCGCTGCGCTCGACGTTGCCGAGCCCGCCGGGCCACCCGTCGCCGTCGGTGTCGAGCGAGGCGACGTGCCGCATCGCTCTGACGCTGGCCGGGTAGAGGTCGCGCAGGAACTTCTTGTCGCCCGTCCAGCGCCACACGAGCGCGACGGCCGAGGGGTACTTGGCCGACTCGTCGGTGTTGCCCTCGTCGGCGTTGGCCCCGAAGTAGACCGCGCCGTCGGGGGTGACCTCGTGGACGATCTTTCCGCTGCCGCCGTTGACGGCCTCGGACACGTCGCGCAGCGTGCGCAGGTGGGCCTTGATCGGGCCGAACTGCCCCGCCGCGACCGAGGCGAACGCGGTGAACTCGCCGTCGGTGCCGAAGAGCCAGGTGTAGTCGGGCCAACCGGCGCCGATCCAGCGCATCGAGTCGAGCGTGGCGACGGGCGCCGGATAGGCCTTGCCCGCGTCCACCACGCGGAGCGCGACGTCGTCGGAACGCTGCACCGAGGCGGCGAGCATCTGCTTGGACCACGCGACGCTGGACTCCATCAGCGGGTCGCCGGGCAGGGACACGACGGTCGAGGACGCGACCTTCTCGCGCTTGCGGACCTTGGCCGCCAGGGCCGCGTCCGGGTCGGCGAGCAGCCGGGACAGGGCGGCCTTGGCGCCGTCCGGGCCGGACCGCGAGCCGCCGACGCCGAACCAGACGGTCACCGGCTGGTCCTTGGTGAGCGCCAGCTTGTAGGCCAGCTGGCCGCCCGTGCCCTTGCCGTACGCCGTGTCGTCGCAGCGGGCCGGCTGGGTCGGCGCGTCGGGGCCCGACGCGGGGCAGACCACGACCGGGTCCTGCGGGCCGCGGAAGTTCCGCCCGAGGGCGGTCGTGGTCGGCGCGACGGCCGAGCCGAACGCCGCCGCCCAGTCGTGCGCGGTCTGGTTGGGCCCGGGCGGCGTGCCCCGGTCGCGGAACACGAGCGCCGTGCCGTCGACCGCGCCGGTGTCGGCGAGGTTCACGTCGGTCTGGCTGGGGGTCGACTCGCCCCACGGGTAGGAGCCCATGAGCTCGGAGTGCGCGTCGGCGCGCAGGACGACGGTGCGGGTGGTCGAGGACTGCAGGGTGAGCCCGACCAGGGCGCCGGGAACGCCGTCGGGCACGAGGTCGGTGCGGCTGGCCGCGACGCCGTCGGTCGCGGGCAGGTCGGTGCGGACGTAGCCCCAGCCGGTCGTGGTCCTGGTGCCCGGCCCGATCCAGCTGGCGCCGATGCCGAACCACACGCCGTCGAGCAGCTTGAGGCTCGGCGTCCAGAAGCCGCCCATCTCGCCGCGGGTGTGGAAGCCCGCCGCCGGGAAGCGGCCGTCGGCGCTGCCGAGCACCCAGCCCTCGGTGCCCGTGACCACCGTGCGGCGGTCGGCCAGCCGGCTCGTCTCCGACAGCTCGGGCGACCGGGCCAGGGCCGGGTCGGACGCGGCGGCCGGGGCCGCCTGGGCGGGGCCGGCGAGCGCCAGACCCCCTGAGACGAGGGCGACGGCCGCGAGTCCCGCGACCGACCTCCTCAACGGCGTACGCGTCACCTGTGGCCCTCCTCGTCGAGTGCTGAGGAGGGCGACGCTAGGGCCTGCCTCCGACAGTTCCGTCGGAGGGTCGGGGCCGGGACGGGCGGAGCGTGGCGACCCAGTTCTGCACGAGCCGGGCGCCGGCGTCGCCGCTCTTCTCCGGGTGGAACTGCGTCGACCAGAGCGGGCCCTCCTCGACCCCGGCCACGAAGCGGTCCCCGCCGTGCTCCGCCCAGGTGACGAGGCGTCCGTCGCGGGGCTCGAGCTCGCGCACGCCGTAGCTGTGGACGAAGTAGAAGCGCTCGTCGGCGACGCCGTCGAACAGCCGGCTGCCCTCGGGCGCCTCGACGGTGTTCCAGCCCATGTGCGGCAGCCGCTCGGCGTGCAGCCGCTCGACCACGCCCGGCCAGACGCCGCACCCGTCCGTCTCGGCGCCGTGCTCGATCCCGGAGGAGAACAGGACCTGGTGACCCACGCAGATGGCCAGCGTCGGCCGCCCGGCCTCGAGGCGGGCGGCGATGACGTCGGGCCCGCCGACGGCGCGCAGCCCGAGCATGCACGCCGCGTACGCGCCGACGCCCGGCACGACCAGCCCGGGCGCCTCCAGCGCGGCGTCCACGTCGTCGGTGAGCAGGACGTCGACGCCGGTGCGGGCGACCGCCCGTTCCGCGGAACGCAGGTTGCCGGAACCGTAGTCGAGCACGACGACGTCGGGCGCGGACGGGCCGGTGCTCACAGCGCGCCCTTGGTGCTCGGCACCCCGACCACGCGCTCGTCGTAGGCCACCGCGTCGCGCAGGGCCCGTGCGACGGCCTTGAACTGCGCCTCGACGACGTGGTGCGGGTCGCGACCGGCGAGGACGCGCACGTGCAGGCACAGGTGGGCGTGGAAGGCGAGCGACTCGAAGACGTGCCGGGTCAGCGAACCCGTGTAGGGCACGCTCGTGCGCCCGTCGGGCGCCTGCTCGCCGCCGCCGATCCGCGCGTGCACCTGCCCCTCGGGCTCGCCGCTGCAGACGCAGTAGGGACGGCCGGAGACGTCGACCACGGCCTGCGCGAGCGCCTCGTCGAGCGGCACGAGCGCGTCGCCGAAGCGGCGGATGCCGGTCTTGTCCCCCAGCGCCTCGCGGATCGCCTGGCCCAGCACGATCGCGACGTCCTCGACGGTGTGGTGGGCGTCGATGTAGGTGTCTCCGGTCGCCCGCACCTCGAGGTCGAGCAGGGCGTGCCGGGCCAGCGCCGTGAGCATGTGGTCGTAGAAGCCGACGCCGGTGGAGACCGTGGAGGTCCCGCTGCCGTCGAGGTCGACGCTCACGTGCACGCTCGACTCGCTGGTCGCCCGCTCGATGCTCGCGCGCCTCGGGGCCCGGCCCGTCGGGGTGGGGCTGCTCTGGGGCTCGGTCACGGCATCCTCGCGCTCACGTCGTCGTCGGTCAGGACCTCGTCGAGAGCCTGCTGGAAGGCGTCCATCTCCTCCGGGGTGCCGGCGGAGACGCGCAGCCAGCCGGCCGGGCCGACCTCGCGGATCAGCACGCCGCGGTCGAGCAGCCCCTGCCAGACGGCGTGGCGGTCGGCGAAGCGGCCGAACAGCACGAAGTTGGCGTCGGAGTCGGCGACCTCGAGGCCGCGGCCGGCGAGCCAGGCCGCCACGCCGTCGCGCGCCTGCCGGAGCCGGTCGACGGCGGCCAGCATCTCCGGGGCGTTGGCCAGGGCGACGCGCGCCACGGCCTGGGTGACGGCGGACAGGTGGTACGGCAGCCGCACGACCCGCAGCGCGTCGACGAACGCGGGGTCGGCGGCGAGGTAGCCCAGCCGGCCGCCGGCGAACGCGAAGGCCTTGGACATGGTCCGGCTGACCGCGAGCCGCGGCCGGCCCGGCAGCAGCTCGAGCGCGCTCGGCGTCCCCGTTCGCACGAACTCCTGGTACGCCTCGTCGACCACCACGACGCCGGGGCTCGCGTCGACCAGCGCGACCACGGCCTCCAGCGGCAGCGCCGTGCCGGTCGGGTTGTTGGGGCTGGTGACCAGGACGACGTCGGGCCGGGTCTGCTCGATCGCGGCGACCGCCTGCTCGACGTCGACGGTGAAGTCGTCGGCGCGCGGGAAGGTCACGAAGCCGGAGTGGGTGTCGCGGGCGTACTCGGGATACATCGAGTACGTCGGGGCGAAGCTGAGCACGGTGCGCCCGGGGCCGGCGAAGGCCTGCAGCACGTGCAGCATCACCTCGTTGCTGCCGTTGGCGGCCCACACGTGGTCGGCGGTCAGGCCGTGGCCGAGGTAGGCGGCGAGGTCGGCCCGCAACGCGACCGCGTCCCGCTCGGGGTAGCGGTTCAGGTCGCGCGCCGTCTCGGCGACCGCCGCGGCGATCTGGGCGACGACGGCCTCGCTGGGCCCGTACGGGTTCTCGTTGACGTTGAGCCGCACGGGGACGTCGAGCTGGGGCGCGCCGTAGGGCTGCTCCCCCACCAGCTCGGGCCGCAGCGGGAGGTCGGCGAGGCTCGTCACCGGTCGGACCCGTCGCTCTCGGGCCCGGCGCCGTCGAAGCGCGCCGCGACCGCCCGGGCGTGTCCGGGCAGGTCCTCGGCCTCGGCGAAGACCTCGACCCGGCGGGCGACCTCGGCCAGGGCGTCGCGGTCGTAGGTGACGACGTGCATGGCCTTGAGGAACGACTTCACGTTGAGCCCCGAGGAGTGGCAGGCGCAGCCGCCGGTCGGCAGCACGTGGGTGCTGCCCGCGGAGTAGTCACCGAGCGAGACCGGGGACCAGGGGCCGACGAAGACCGCCCCGGCGTTGGTCACACGGGTGGCGACGGCCGGCGCGTCGGCGGTCTGGACCTCGAGGTGCTCGGCGGCGTAGCCGTTGGCCACGGCCAGGCCCTGCTCGAGGTCGTCGACGAGCACGACGGCGGACTGCCGACCGCCCATCGACGTCCGCACCCGCTCGGCGTGCTTGGTCGCCGCAACCTGGTCACCGAGAACGTCCTGCACCCGCTGGGCCAGCGCCTCGGAGTCGGTGACGAGGACCGACGCGGCGAGCGGGTCGTGCTCGGCCTGCGACACCAGGTCGGCGGCCACGAGCGCGGGGTCCGCGGTCGCGTCGGCCAGCACGAGGATCTCGGTGGGGCCCGCCTCGGAGTCGATGCTGACGCGCCCGCGCAGCAGCCGCTTGGCGGCCACCACGTAGATGTTGCCGGGACCGGTGACCATGTCGACCGGCTCGCAGAGCCCGGGCACCCCGTACGCGAACATCGCCACCGCCTGCGCGCCGCCGACCGCGTACACCTCCTCGACGCCGAGCATCCGGCAGACGGCCAGGATCGAGGGGTGCGGCAGCCCGCCGAACTCGCGCTGCGGCGGCGACGTCACCGCGATGGAGCGGCAGCCGGCGACCTGGGCCGGGACGACGTTCATGATCACGCTGGAGGCCAGCGGCGCCAGCCCGCCGGGCACGTAGAGGCCGACGCGCTCGACCGGGACCATCCGCTGCGTCACCCGGGCGCCGGGCGCGAGGTCGACGTCGACCGCGGCCGGACCGAGCTCGGCGGCGCAGACCTCGCGGCGCCGGGCGATGGACAGCTCGAACGCGCTCCGCAGCTCGGGGTCCAGGTGCTCGACCGCCGCGTCCATGGCCTCGGCCGGCACGCGGAAGCTCGCGGGCACGACGCGGTCGAAGCGCTCCGACAGCTCGCGCAGCGCCGCCTCGCCGCGGGCGGCCACGTCGTCGCAGACCGGGCGGACCACGCTCAGCGCCGCCTCGACGTCGACCACCGCGCGGGGCACGACGGTGCGGTAGTCGAGGGGGGTCGCGTCGCCTGCACGGCCACGGAGGTCGATGGTCGCCAGCACGCAGGCGATTCTAGTGAGCAGCACGGAGGGTCCCCGTGCGTTTCTCGTAGGGTCCGCAAGGTGCCCACCCGTCCCGACCCGGCCGCGCGTGCCGCCATCTGGCGCGCCTCGGTCGGCATCGGTGTGTACGCGGGAGCGTTCGGCCTGACCTTCGGGGCCGTGGCCGTCGCCTCCGGCCTGAGCCGTGGGCAGGCGCAGGCGCTGAGCGCGGTCCTGTTCTCCGGCGCCTCCCAGTTCGCGCTGGCCGGCGTCGTCGGGGCGGGCGGCTCGGCCTGGGCCGCCCTCGGGCCGGTGCTGCTGCTCGCGCTGCGCAACGGCTTCTACGGCGTGACGCTGGCCCCGGTGCTGGACCCCCGCGGGCCCGCGCGGCTGCTCACCGCCCACCTGGTCATCGACGAGACGACGGCCATGGCCACCGCGCAGACGGACCGCCCGGCGCAGCGCCTCGCGTTCTGGTCCACCGGGGTCGTGCTCTTCTGCTGCTGGAACGCCGGGACGTTCGTCGGCGCCCTCGTCGGGTCGGCCGTCGACACCGACGTCCTCGGCCTCGACGCCGCCGGGCCGGCGGTGTTCCTCGCCCTGGTCTGGCCGGCGCTGCGACGTTCCGTGCGCGCCCGCTGGGTCGCGCTCGCCGGCGCGGTCATCGCCCTCGCCCTGGTGCCCGTCGCGCCGGGCGGGGTCCCAGTCCTGGCCGCGGCTGCCGCCGCGGTGCTCGGCGGGCTGCTGCCGCAGCGCCCTGGACCCGAGCCGGAGCCGGCGCCCGCATGAACCTCTGGGTCCCGGTCCTCATCGCCTGCGCCGGCTCGTACCTCATCAAGCTCGCCGGGCTCTCCCTGCCGGAGTCGGTCCTCGCGAACCCGGGCGTGCAGCGCGTGACGACGCTGCTCCCCGTGGCCATGCTCGCGGCGCTGGTCGCCGTCCAGCTGGTCCAGTCCGGCGACGGAGCCGGTCCGTACGCGCTCGACTGGCGCGTGCTCGTCGGTGTCGCGGCGGGCGCGGTCGCGCTGCTGCTGCGGCGCGGGTTCCTCGTCGTGTTCGTGGTCGCGGTGGTCGTGACCGCCCTGCTGCGCCTGCTGGTGCCGGCCGGCTAGGCGCGACCCAGCCGGTCGACCGAGTCGTGCATGACCGGCGCGAGGGTGTGCAGCAGGCTCACGTAGTCGTCGTACGTCTCGCGGTAGACCGCGTGCCGACCGGCGTCCGGGGTCAGCGTGCGCGTCCTGGGCGCGAAGCGCGAGGCCCCGTCGTCGAGGTTCGCCACCAGTCCCGCCCCCGTCGCGGCGATGACGGCGCAGGCCCGCAGCGTCAGGTTGTCGCCGGACACGATCTCCGCCTCGCGGCCGAGGACGTCGACCGTGACCTGCTGCCACAGCGGGTTGTGCTCGATCCCGCCGGAGAGCACCAGCCGGTCGCACATCACGCCGGCACGCACGAAGGAGTCGACGACGGCACGGGTGCCGCAGGCCACCGCCTCGACGCTCGCCCGGTAGAGCTCCTCGCGGGTGGTGCCGAGCGTCAGGCCGACGACCGCGCCGCGCAGCCGCGGGTCGCGGTGCGGGGTCCGGTTGCCCATGAACGTGTCGAGCGCCCGCAGCCCGTGCGCGCCCGGCTCGACGGCCGCCGCGCCGCGCACCAGGGCGGGCAGCTCCGCCCGGGTGACGCCCATGATCGACTCGGCCGCCCAGGTCAGCACCGAGCCGCTGCTGACCTGGCCGCCCTCGACCAGCCAGCGGTCGGTGCGCAGCGCGTGCGGGTACGGGCCCCAGACCTCCGGGGTCAGCGCCGGCTGCGTCCCGGGCCCCAGCTCGAGCTCGGCGACGATCGCCGAGGAGGTTCCGGAGACGACCGAGACCAGGCCCGCCGACGCACCGCCGCAGGACAGCAGGGAGACGTGGGCGTCGATGCCGCCCACGGCGACCGCGGCACCCGCCGCGATCCCGAGCGCGTCCGCTGCCTGGGCCGTCAGCGGGCCGGCCGGTCCCCCGACCTCGACGATCTCGTCGGGCAGCAGGTCCACCAGGCCCTCGACGCCGAGCGCCGCGTACAGCTCGACCGGGAAGCGCCGGGCGAGCGGGTCGTAGTTGTACTTGCAGACCGCGTTCATCTGCGAGCCGACCCAGCGCCCGGTCAGCCGGAACGTCAGGTAGTCGATCGCCTCGACGACGCGCCCGGCGCGGGCGAACACGTCCGGCTCGTGCTCGGCGACCCACACGGCCTTGGGCAGCAGCCACTCCGCGGCGTCGGAGCCGCCCGACCAGGCCAGCACCGGATGCTCGTCGAGCAGCGCCGTCGTGGCGGCCGACTGGGCCCAGGCGCGCGAGTCCATCCAGAGGATCGCCGGGCGCAGCGGGCGCCCGTCGGCGTCGAGGACCGCGACGGTCGAGGCCGTCGTGGCGCACGCCAGCGCGACCACCGGCCCGGCCGCCGCAGACCGGGGCTCGGCCAGCAGCGTCCGCGTCGCGTCCACGACCGCCGACCACCACTCCTCGGGGTCCTGCTCGGCCCAGCCCGGTCGCGGGTAGGTCGTGCGGTAGCCGCGGTGGACCGAGCCCAGCGGCTCGCCGTCGACGGTGAACGCGCCGACGCGGGCGCCCTCGGTGCCGAGGTCGATCGCGAGCAGCACGCCGTCGGTGCTCACGCCTCTCCCCCGCGCCGTCAGCGGGCGGACGGGACGAACAGCACCTTGGAGGTGAACTCCGACCGGTCGCCAAGGGTGCGCATCATGTCCGGCAGCGCCGAGAGAGGGAGCTCGTGGGTGATCATGAACTCCCACCGCAGGTCGCCGCTGGCCATCTTGGCCGCGGCCGTGCGCCACTCGTCGCCGGGGAACGGGGCGGAGAACGAGTTCCACGCGCCGTGCAGGGTCACCTCGAGGCGCATGAAGCGGTTCCAGGTGTCCTTGGCCAGCTCGACCGGCGCGTGCGGGATCCCGACGAAGACCGCGTGGCCCTTCGGCCCGACCAGGCTCGCCGCGACGTCGGCGGTGCTCGGCGCGCCGGCGGACTCGAGCACGACGTCGAAGCCCGGGCCGGCCAGCTCGCGGGCCTGATCGGCGCTCTGCACCGCGGCCGTCGCGCCGGCCTCGCGGGCCATGGCGGCCTTCTCCTCGCTGAGGTCGAGGCTCACGACCTCGCTCGCGCCGGCCAGGCGGGCCCACTGCACCGCGAACAACCCGATCGGGCCCGCGCCGACGACCAGCACCCGCTGACCGGTCCGCAGCCCCGTCTTCCACAGCGCGTGCAGCGCGATCGCGGCCGGGTCGAGCATCGCCGCGGCCCGCGGGTCGAGACCCTCGGGCATCGGCAGCAGGTTGCCGACGGGCGCGACGACGTACTCCGCGTACGCCCCGTCGCTGCGGCTGCCGAAGTAGTCGTAGGACTCGCACAGGCCGAAGTCGCCGCGCACGCAGTGCGCGCAGACCCGGCACGGGATCAGCGGCGGGACCGAGACGAGGTCGCCGACGGCCGTGCCCGGACCGGGCTCGACGCCGGGGCCGTGCGCGACGACGTGGCCGGAGAACTCGTGGCCGCAGATGATCGGCATGACGTAGCCGCCGTTGCGCAGCATGCGGGCGATGTCGGAGCCGCACACCCCGCACGCCGCGACCCGGAGGAGGACCTGACCGGGACCGGGCGTCGGCACGTCCACCTGCTCGACCCGGATGTCGCCGGGTGCGTGCAGCACGGCGGCGGTCATGCGGTCGGAGGGCGTGGTCGACGTGGGGGCGGAGGTCGTCGTGGTCATGGTCGGAGACCCTACGCACCAGCCGCGGCGGCTCGTGGTCCCCGCCTCGGGGTGGGCACGCACCGCCGGGCGTGCGCCAGGATGCGGGGGTGGCGAAGAAGCAGGCCGGCGGCACCCCGGCGACCGATGCGCTGAACCGCGCCGGCGTGGCGCACACCCTCCACCCGTACGAGCACCACGACGGGGAGCGGCACTTCGGCGACGAGGCGACGGCGGCGCTCGGCCTCGACCCGGAGCGCGTGTTCAAGACGCTCGTCGCCGACGTCGGCGGCAGCCTGGCCGTCGCCGTGGTCCCCGTCGCGCGCCAGCTCGACCTCAAGGCGCTGGCCACCGCGCTCGGGGCCAAGAAGGCGGTGATGGCCGACCCCGCCGCGGCGCAGCGCTCGAGCGGCTACGTGCTCGGCGGCATCTCCCCGCTCGGGCAGCGCACGGCGCTGCCGACGGTGGTCGACGCCTCGGCGCAGAGCTTCCCGACGGTCTACGTCTCCGCCGGCCGGCGCGGCCTGCAGGTGGAGCTCGCCCCCGCCGACCTCGTGGCCGTCACCCGCGCCGTCGTGGCCCCGGTCAGCCGCTGACGCGCGCCTCGGCCGGGCCGGTTCCGAGGTCGTCCTCGGCGTCCACCTCCGGGTCATGGCCCAGCGACGAGCCGAGCAGCACGGGGATGACGGCGAACAACGGCCAGACGGCCAGCGCGACCCGGGCCCGCACCGTGAGCTCGACGGGGACGAGGTCGCCGGGCTTCGCGGCCGCCAGGCGGGCGTCGAACGCGCCCGGCCCGAGCTCGTAGCCCACCCACCAGCACACCAGTCCGGCGGCGGCTCCGACGACCACGGTGAGCACGACGACGAGCCAGCCCGACCGGCCGAACCGTCGCCACGCCACCACGCCGAGCACGAGGCCGACCACGGCGCCGCACACCACGAACCACGCGTCCGCGGCGATGTAGCCCGCGAGCCCACGCTCGGAGGTGACCGCGCCGCCGCCGTTCACCACGCGGAACGTGGGCAGGTCGGTGACCGCCCACCACACGACGCCCGCCAGGGCGCCGAGCCCGAGCCCGAGGGCCAGGTGGAGCGCGACGGACCGGAGGGTCACGAGGCCAGGCAGGACGGACCCAGCAGGGCCTTGAGGTCGGCCATGAGGGGGCCCGACGGGCTCACGCTGAGGTGCGCGTCGAGCCGCATGAGCGTCGAGCGCCCGGCCGAGCTCTGCAGCCGCAGCCGCACCTCGGTCGTGCCCGGGTACGACGTGAGCACGTCCTTGAGCTGGGCCACGACGGGCGGCGTGCAGCGCACGGCCGGCAGCGAGATGACGACCGGACCGGTCGGCGCCTCGCTGACGTCCGGCAGCGTCAGCTCCGAGGCGTTGAGGGAGACCGCGTCGTCGTCGGCCTTGATGCGGCCCTTGACCCGGACGACGACGTCGCTGGCCAGGACGGTCGAGACCAGGTCGTACGCCTTGGGGAACAGCAGCACCTCGATCGAGGCCTCGAGGTCCTCGACCGTCAGCACCGCCCACAGGTCGCCGCGCTTGGTCGTCTTGCGGTTGACGTTGGTGATCATCCCGGCGATCGTCACCTGGCCCTCGCGCGGGCCGTCGTCGCCCAGCAGCTCGCCGATGCTGATGTCGCGCTCGGTCGACAGGATGTGCTCCAGGCCGAGCAGCGGGTGGTCGCTGACGTAGAGGCCGAGCATCTCGCGCTCGAAGGCCAGCTTGGTCCGCTTGTCCCACTCCGGCAGGTCGGGGACGACGCCGGTCAGGTGCGAGCCCGCACCACCGGAGTCGTCGGGATCGAAGCCGAAGTCGAAGGCGTCCTGCCCGCGGGCCTCGTTGCGCTTGAGGTCGAGCACCCCGTCGACCGCCGACTCGTAGACGCTCATCAGCGCGCGGCGGGTGTGACCCATCGAGTCGAACGCGCCGGCCTTGACCAGCGACTCGATGAGGCGCTTGTTGCAGACCACGAGGTCGGCCTGGTCCAGGAAGGAGTAGAAGTCCGCGGCCTTGCCGTTCGCGGTGCGCGCCGCGACGACCTTCTCCACCGCGTTGGCACCGACGTTGCGCACGGCGGTGAGGCCGAAGCGGATGTCGGTCCCGACGGGGGTGAAGTTCGCCTCGGACTCGTTGACGTCGGGCGGCAGCACCTGGATGCCCATCCGGCGGCACTCGCCGAGGTAGATGGCCATCTTGTCCTTGTCGTCCCCGACCGAGGTCAGCAGCGCGGCCATGAACTCCGCGCGGAAGTTGGCCTTGAGGTAGGCCGTCCAGTAGGAGACGAGCCCGTACGCCGCCGTGTGCGCCTTGTTGAACGCGTAGTCGGAGAAGGGGACGAGCACGTCCCACAGGGCCTTGATCGCGGAGTCGGAGTAGCCGTTGGCCCGCATGCCGGCGGAGAACGGCTTGAACTCGGCGTCGAGGATCTCCTTCTTCTTCTTGCCCATCGCCCGGCGCAGCAGGTCGGCCTGGCCCAGGGTGTAGCCCGCGACCTTCTGCGCGGTCGCCATCACCTGCTCCTGGTAGACGATCAGGCCGTACGTCGTCCCGAGGATCTCCTTCAGCGGCTCCTCGAGCTCGGGGTGGATCGGCGTGATGTCCTGGCGGCCGTTCTTGCGCAGGGCGTAGTTCGTGTGGCTGTCGACGCCCATGGGGCCGGGGCGGTAGAGCGCGAGGACGGCGGAGATGTCCTCGAAGTTGTCCGGGCGCATCAGCCGCAGCAGCGAGCGCATCGGCCCGCCGTCGAGCTGGAACACGCCGAGCGTGTCGCCGTGGCCCAGCAGCGCGTACGTCCCCGGGTCGTCCAGCGCCAGGTCCTCGAGCACCAGGTCGACGCCGCGGTTGAGCTTGATGTTCTTGACGGCGTCGTCGAGCACGGTGAGGTTCCGCAGCCCGAGGAAGTCCATCTTGATCAGGCCCAGCGACTCGCACGTCGGGTAGTCGAACTGGGTGATGATCGCGCCGTCCTGCTCGCGGCGCATGATCGGGATGATGTCGATGAGCGGTTCGCTGCTCATGATCACGCCGGCGGCGTGCACGCCCCACTGGCGCTTGAGGCCCTCGAGGTCGCGTGCGGTGTCGACGACCTTCTGCACGTCGGCGTCGGACTCGTAGATCGAGCGGAACTCGCCGCCCTCGCCGTAGCGGGGGTGCTCCTTGTCGAAGAGCTTGCCCAGCGGCACGTCCTTGCCCATGACGGGCGGCGGCATCGCCTTGGTCAGGCGCTCCCCCATGCCGAACGGGTAGCCGAGCACGCGCGAGGCGTCCTTGACGGCCTGCTTGGCCTTGATCGTGCCGTAGGTGACGATCTGGCTGACCCGGTCCTCGCCGTACTTCTGCGTGACGTAGCGGATCACCTCGCCCCGGCGGCGCTCGTCGAAGTCGATGTCGAAGTCGGGCATCGAGACGCGGTCGGGGTTGAGGAACCGCTCGAAGATCAGGCCGTGCTGGAGCGGGTCGAGGTCGGTGATCCGCATCGCGTACGCGGCCATCGACCCGGCGCCCGATCCACGGCCGGGGCCGACGCGGATGCCGTTCTCCTTGGCCCAGTTGATGAAGTCGGCGACCACGAGGAAGTAGCCGGCGAAGCCCATCTGGGTGATGACGCCGGTCTCGAACTCGGCCTGGCGGCGGACCTCGTCGGGGATCCCGCCCGGGTAGCGGCGGCGCAGGCCGGTCTCGACCTCCTTGATGAACCAGGAGGTCTCGTCCTCCCCCGGCGGGCAGGGGAAGCGCGGCATGTACGTGCCGGTGCCCTCGGCGAAGGAGATGTCGCAGCGCTCGGCGATGGCCAGGGTGTTGTCGCAGGCGTCGGGCAGCTCGGCGAAGAGCCGGCGCATCTCGGCCGGGGACTTGAGGTAGTAGCCGTCGCCGTCGAACTTGAAGCGGTTGGCGTCGGCCATCGTCGACCCGGACTGCACGCAGAGCAGCACCTCGTGCGCGGCGGCCTCGGCCCGGGTCGCGTAGTGGAGGTCGTTCGTGGCGACCAGCGGCAGGTGGAGGTCCTTGGCGAGCCGGAGCAGGTCCTGGCGCACCCGGTTCTCGATGGACAGGCCGTGGTCCATCAGCTCGACGAAGTAGCTGTCCGCGCCGAAGATGTCGCGGAACTCGGCGGCGCTGGCGACCGCCTCGTCGTACTTGCCCAGGCGCAGGTAGGTCTGGACCTCCCCCGAGGGGCAGCCCGTCGTGGCGATGAGGCCCTTGCCGTACGTGTTCAGCAGCTCGCGGTCGACGCGCGGCTTGAAGTAGTAGCCCTCGAGCGAGGCGAGCGAGCCCATCCGGAAGAGGTTGTGCAGCCCGGTCGTGCTCTCGGCCCACATCGTCATGTGGGTGAAGGCGCCACCGCCGGAGACGTCGTCGCCGTTGGCCGCCGCCTTGGCGTCGCCCCACCGCACCCGCTTGCGCTCGCTGCGGTGGGTCTTGGGCGTGACGTAGGCCTCGAGGCCGACGATCGGCTTGACCCCGGTGCCCTTGGACGCCTTGTGGAACTCGTAGGCGCCGAAGAGGTTGCCGTGGTCGGTAACCGCGATGGCGGGCATGCCCTGCTCCTCGCACCCGGCGAAGAGGTCCTTGATGCGGGCCGCCCCGTCGAGCATCGAGTACTCGGAGTGGACGTGCAGGTGGACGAAGCTGTCGCTCGAGCCCGGCGCGGAGCCGGCTCCTGAGCGGGTGGGTGCGGTGCTGGTGCTCATCGGAGGGCCACTCTAAGCGCCCTCGCCGACAGCCCCGAGACGACGCGCCCGGCCCACGAGGTGGGCCGGGCGTGTCGTGCTCGGTCGAGCCGGGTCGGGACTGCTCAGCGGTGCAGGAGAGCGCCCCTGGTGCCGGTGAGGTCCTTCAGCGTGGGCCGCTTGGCCTGCGGCTGCGCGGCCTTCTCGCCGGCCTTCTTCTGCTGCGCCGCCGGGCTCGGGTCCGGCTGCGGGAGCGGCGCGCACTCGACGTCGGCGCGCTTGCCCGACTTGCGCTTGGGCAGCTTGCCCGTGGCCAGGTAGTCGGCGATCCGGTCGTCGACGCAGGCGTTGCCGTAGAGCGAGCCGGAGTGCGTCGTGCCGCCCGGCTCGGCGATCAGGCGGGCCTTGGGGAAGCGCTTGCGCACCTCGAGGCTGCCCGCGTACGGGGTCGCCGCGTCCAGGGTCTCGTTGATCATCAGCAGGCTCTTCACCTTCTTGCCGTTGATCTTGACCTCCTTGTGCGGCTTGGCCGGCCAGTGGCGGCAGGGCTCGTTGTACCAGGCGTTGGCCCAGGTCTCGTACGGCGCCTTGGCGAAGGCCTTCCAGTTGTCGCGCTCCCACGTGCTCCACTTCTCGGGCCACGTCTTGGTGTCGGTGCACTGCACGCCGAGGTAGACCGCGTAGCCGTTGTCGTCGCCGTAGCCGTTGGCGTCGAGGTAGGCCGCCTCCAGCGCCGCCACGTCGCCCTTGCGCACGAAGTCGGAGAACGTCTGGGCCAGGTCGGTCCAGGTGGTCTGGTAGTAGCCGGCGTAGAGGAAGGCGTCGACCCACTCGCTGCCGCCGAGGTTGCCGCCCTTGCCCTTGACCGGGTCGCGGTAGAGGCGCTCCTCGGTCTTGTAGAACCGCGAGCGCACGTCCTTCAGCGTCGTGCCCAGGTGGTAGACGTCGTCGTGCTTGGCGATCCAGCCGAACCAGATGTCGATGTTGCGGTCGAAGGCGACGTCCTGGTCGAGGTTGGCGTCGTACCAGATCTTGCGCGGGTCGACCGTGCCGTCGAAGACGACCCGGCGCAAGCGCTTCGGGTAGAGGGTGCCGTAGACCTGGCCGAGGTACGTGCCGTACGAGAAGCCGTAGTAGTTGATCTTCTTCTCGCCGAGCGCCTTGCGGATGCTCTCCATGTCCATGGCCGAGTCGCGCGTGGTGAGGTGCTCGAGGATCGCGCCGTTCTTCTGCGCGCAGGCCTTGGTGTAGGCGTCCGTCTTGGTGAACCAGGCGTCGCTCAGGGCCGGGCTGGCCGGCACGTAGCGGGGCCGGTCGTAGCCGAAGTAGTTCGGGTCGCAGGACACGGCCGGCTCGCTCGCCCCGACGCCGCGCGGGTCGAAGCCGATCCAGTCGTAGGTGTCGCCGCCGCCGTTCGGGACGTACAGCTTGAGGACGGAGAGCCCCAGGCCGGAGCCGCCGGGCCCGCCCGGGTTGACCAGCATCACCCCCTGGTAGTCCTTCGTCGTGTGCTTGATCCGGCTGATCGCGAGCTTGATCTTCGCGCCGGCGGGGTGGTCGTAGTCGAGGGGGACCACGATCTTGGCGCACTCGGCCTTGAGCTGCTTCAGCGTGTCCGACGAGCAGGTGCCCCAGACCGGGGCCGCCGGGGTGAAGGACGCCGAGGCGGCCGACGCCGCGGGTGCGGCAGGTGCAGCCGGGACCGCCGGCGCGGCCTGGGCGGGCGGGCTGAGCAGCCCGGCGGACGCGATCAGCGCCCCCGAGGTGAGGAAGGTGGTGAGCAGGGTGGACGCCAGGGCTCTGGGTCGCAGGGTCATGCGGGCTCGCTCTCGGTGAGGGGTGACGGAGCGAGCACACGCTCCCACCCCCTCGTGCCCGCGCGCTCGGCGACGCGCCGGGCGAGCCGCGCTCAGACGGAGACGTCCGCCCGGCGTCGCTCGCGTCCGCCGTCCTCCGGGTCGCACAGCGTGCGCCCGTCGCTGAACAGCACGCCGTCGGCGAAGCGGGCCTCGACCTGGCCGTCGCCGAACTGCTCGGCGTACAGCCGCGCGTAGAGCCCGCCGCGGGCCAGCAGCTCGGCGTGCGTGCCCTGCTCCACCAGCCGGCCGTCCTCCAGCCCGAAGATGACGTCGGCGTTCTGGATCGTCGACAGCCGGTGGGCGATGGCGATCGTCGTCCGCCCGGCGGTCGCGCGTTCCAGGGCCTCCTGCACGAGGCGCTCGGTCTCGGTGTCCAGCGCCGACGTCGCCTCGTCGAGGATGAGGACGCGCGGGTCCATGAGGAACACCCGCGCGATGGCGAGGCGCTGCTTCTCCCCGCCCGACAGCCGGTAGCCGCGCTCGCCGGTCACGGTGTCGTAGCCCTCGTCGAAGCTCATGATCCGGTCGTGGATGTTCGCGTTCACCGCGGCCTGGTGCACCTCGGCCTCGGTGGCGGCGGGGCGGGCGTACGCGATGTTGTCGTAGATGGTGCCGTGGAAGAGGTACGGCTCCTGGGTGACCATCCCGACCGTCTCGGCCAGGGAGTCCATGGTGGCGTCGCGGACGTCGACCCCGTCGACGAGGACGGCCCCTTCCGTGACGTCGTAGAAGCGTGGCACGAGGTAGGTCATGGTCGTCTTGCCCGATCCGGACGGGCCGACGATCGCGGCGAGCTGGCCCGGCTCGATGCGCAGCGACAGCTCCCGCAGCGTCCAGTGCTCGCTCGGCGGCGCCTCGTTCTCGGCGCCCGCCGCGGGCGCAGGGGCGGGCGCTGGGGCGGGGGTGCGGCCGGTGGCGGCGTCGTTGAACCGCGACCCACCGGGGGCGGCACCGCTCAGCGTGCGCGGGGCCGGGTAGCGGAAGCTCACGTCGGCGAACTCGACCGCCCCGCCCGTGGTCGACGGCGGCAGCGGACGGGCACCCGGCCGCTCGACGATCGCCGGCACGAGGTCGAGGTACTCGAAGATCCGCCGGAACAGCGCGAGCGAGGTCTGCACGTCGAGGGTGACGCGCATCAGCTGGATGAGCGGCATCTGCAGGCGGGCCTGCAGCGTGGTGAAGGCGACGAGCGTGCCCGCCGTCAGCGCGGCGGAGCCGAGCGTGACGCGCCCGGTGATGATGAAGCCGGCGGCGAGGTAGATCAGGGCCGGCGTGATGGCGAAGAACGTCTGCACGATGGCGAAGAACGCCCGGCCGGTCATGGCCTGCTCGACCTGCAGGCGGGTCTGGCGCGCGTTCTCGTCGCGGTAGCGGCGCACCTCGGAGTCGGCCCGGTTGAAGACCTTGGCCAGCAGGATGCCGGAGACCGACAGCGCCTCCTCGGTGATCGCCGTCATCTCCGACAGCGACTCCTGCGTGCGCCGCGCCAGCCGCTGACGGCGCTGGCCGACGCGCAGCTGCAGCCACACGAAGAGCGGCATCAGCACCAGGGTGATGATCGTCAGCTGCCAACTGAGCAGCAGCATCGCGACGAAGGCGGAGATCACCGTCACCGAGTTCTGCACGATCGTCGTCGCGGTGTCGGTGAGCACGGTGCGCACGCCGCTGACGTCGTTGGCCAGCCGCGACTGGATCGCCCCGGTCTTGGTGGCGGTGAAGAAGGCGAGCTCCATCTTCTGCAGGTGCGCGAAGAGGTCGCTCCGCAGGTCGGCCATGGCCGAGTTGCCGATGGTGCTGGTCAACCAGTTCTGCCCGATGCCGATGAGCGCGGTGGCGATCGGGATGGCGACCAGCCCGCCGACGAGCCAGCCCAGCAGCCGCAGGTCGGCGCGTGCCCCGTCGACGGGGAAGAGCGCGTCGTCGAACACGGCCTTGGTGAGGAAGGGGGCCGCGACGCCGAGCAGGGCGGACAGCACGACGGCCGCCACGACGAGCAGCATCTTGGTGCGGTACGGCGCGAGCAGGCGGGCGATCCGGCGCAGGGTGGTCGGCGCGACGTCCTCGGCGGCGGCCTCCGGGACCACGCTCGCGTCGCTCATGGCGAGAGCCTAGGCGCGGGGTGCGACAGTCAGCCCGCCCGCTTGTCGATGCCCGCGACGAGCTTGGCGACGGTTCCGACGGTGCGGGTCGTCGCGCTCACCCCGACGACCTTGCTGAGGCCGGCGGCGAGCCTGCTGCGCGCCAGCCCGTCGCCGAACCGGACCCACACCTCCCGGCCATGGACCTCGTACGGCTCGGCCGGCGTCGCCATCGCGGCCAGGCGGTCCTCGAGGCCCGGGGGCGGGTCGGCGGTCAGGAACGTGACCGTGACCTGGCTCGCGGACCCGTCAGGGAAGGGGTTGTCGGCGACGAGCGCGCGCAGCTGGTCGGCCGTGCGGACGGTGACGTCCGTCGTCGTGCCGTACTCCTCCTCCAGCGCCCGCGCCAGCCCGCGCTCGACGGTTCCGGCCGCCTGGGTGCTGGTGAGCACGAGGTTGCCGGTGCGCAGGTAGGTCCACACGTCCTCGTGCCCCAGCCCCTCCGCGAGCTCCACGAGCCGCGGCATCGACACGGCCCGGTGCGGGCCGAGGTTCACCCCGCGCAGGAACGCCACGTACGTCGTCATGCGGCTCCTCCCGTTCCCCCGCTCGGGGCTCGTCGCCCACCCCCTGCATTTCACGCTGTCGTGAAATGCACGCGCTCAGCCCAACCTGCAGGACCCGACAAGCCTCGGCAAGCTCGGCCAAGTGCGCCGCCGCTCGTCACGCACCGACGGCCAGGCCGAGCACGTAGAGCCGACGTGAGCGTTCCATCGCCTGCTGCAGCTCGCTCATCGACCGCCTCGCGCGCTCCGGCATCACCATCGACCACACGATCCGGGTCATGCCGCACCTCAGGAGCGCCCGGACCTCGTCCTCGCGCCGCTTCTCACGCAGGACCACGTCGACGGCGGTCTCGCCTGGGCGGAGCAGCTTGTCGTACTTGATCCGACCGTCGAACTCGGCGGCATGACCGAAGTCCTCCCACCAGAAGTCGAGCCGGGCGACCAGCTCTCCTCGCTCGTCCCACACCTCGTGCTGCAGCTCGGGAGCCGGCAGCCCGAAGCGGTAGCACTGCACGCGGGTCACGGACTCGCCGGCGGACTCGGAACGATGGTCGGCCAGACGCAACGCGATCCTGGCGCGGCGCGATCCCGGCACGCTGGCGAACCGCTCGTTCAGGTCCTTCAGCAGCGGCTCGATCTGCCGGTCCTGGTGCAGCGCCGAGTCCGCGGTGACCACTCCGGCCTCGAGCGAGGAACGGCAAGCGACCTCCCACACGGCGCGGGCCGGCGAGACGGATCGGAGCCCGTCGATGCGGCAGAGCTCGTCCTCGGTGAGCGGAACCCCCAGCCGGTGCTGGTTCATGGTGCTCGTACGGCGACCGGAGACGTCGTCGAGCCGGACGAGGTGAACGACGGAGAGGTCCTGCTGGTGGATGGCGAAGCCGTGCGCCGCCGCCGCCGAGACCCCCGTGAGCGCCACCTTCCCCCGCTGCGCGGCGAGCGCAGCGCGAGCGTGCAGGAGGTGCTTGCCGGTGTCGTCGGCCGCCTGGTAGGTCTCGCTGAGCACGTACATCCCACGGCGGAGGCGGAAGAGCACCTCGTCCCGCCTCAACCTGGCGAGCGAGTCGTCCGACTCGCCGGCGTCGAGGGCGTCGTGGCGGCTGAAGACACCGCCGTTCTTGTGGCCGAGCGTCATGAGGTCCATGACGGCAAGGTGCTGAGGCCGTTCGGATTCGTGCCTGTCGGCAGGGTCTGGTCGTGGACGAGGACGTCCGAGGACTCGTACCTGTGGACGAGCGGCATGCCGCTTGGCTGAGGTTCCAGGCGCTTTTGCAGCCCTGCAGACCTGGTCAAGCACGCGCATTCCACGTTGTCGTGAAATGCACGAGCTTCACGCAGCCCGAACGAGCCGAGCTAGCCGGGAGGCAGGGGGTCAGACGCCCTCGAGGCGGGAGGGGCGGGGGCGGATGAAGACGACCCAGGTGACGACGAGGCAGAGGGCGTAGAAGGCCACGAAGGCGACGTACGCGCCGTCGCCGTTCTTGAGGGTGAGGAACGACTGGCGGAAGGCGAGGTTGACCAGCACGCCGCCGAGGCCGCCGATGGCGCCGGCCAGGCCGATCAGGGCGCCGGAGCGGCGACCGGCGAGCAGGGCCTGTGGCTCGACGTCGGCCTCGCCGTGGGTGGCGAGGCGGGCCTTGGCGTTGAAGATCGCCGGGATCATCTTGTAGACCGACCCGTTGCCCAGGCCGCTGAGGACGAACAGCAGCACGAAGCCCACGATGAACAGCGGCAGCGAGTGGGTGCGGGAGGCCAGCAGGACGACGAGGGCGCCGATCGCCATGGCGGCGAAGTTCAGCGCCGTGACCACGGAACCCTTGAGCCGGTCGGCCAGCGCGCCGCCGAGCGGGCGGACGAAGGAGCCGAGCAGCGGCCCGAGGAACGTCAGCGCCGCGGCCTTGACCGGCACCGGGAAGTCCTGCGGGAACTGCACCAGCAGCACCTGGCCGAAGGCGAAGCCGAAGCCGATGAAGGAGCCGAACGTGCCGATGTAGAGCAGCGAGACGACCCACGTCTCGCTGTGGCGCACGACCTCGCGCATCGCGCCCTTGGCGTTGCTGTTCTTGAGCAGGTTGTCCATGAACAGCGCCGAGAGCACCGCGGAGACGACGATGAGCGGCATGTAGATGCCCACCATCACCCGCGGGTGCCCCGCGCCGGAGACGGCGAGGACGAGCAGCCCGACGAGCTGGACGACGGCGACGCCGAGGTTGCCGGCGCCGGCGTTGATGCCGAGCGCGCGGCCCTTGAGCCGGCTCGGGAAGTAGCTGTTGATGTTGGTCATCGACGAGGCGAAGTTGGCCCCGCCGACGCCGGCGAGCATCGCGCCGACCAGAACCGTGCCGTACGAGACGCCCGGCTGCAGCACGACGGCGATGTAGATGGTCGGGATCAGCAGCAGCAGGGCGGAGATGATGGTCCAGTTGCGACCGCCGAAGGTCGCGACCGCGAACGTGTACGGCACGCGCAGGATCGAGCCGACCAGCGCCGGCGTAGCGGTGATGACGAACTTCTGCGGAGCGCTGAAGCCGTACGCCGGGCCCATGAACAGCACGAGCACCGACCACAGGCTCCACACCGAGAAGCCGATGTGCTCGCTGAGCACGCTGAAGACGAGGTTGCGCCAGGCGACGCGCTTGCCGCCGCGCTCCCAGAACCCGGTGTCCTCGGGCCGCCAGTCCTCGATCCAGCGGCCGCCGAGCCGCTTCTCGGCGACGCCGGACAGCGGCGGAAGGGTGGTGGTCTGAGTCATGGCGGGTCCCTCGGGTCGGTGGGCTGCGGGAGAGGTGGCGCCGGCGGCGGTCGGTGCCGGCAGGGCGGACGAACGGAGGGTGGGGACGGTCGAAAAGGTGGGGACGGTCGAAGGGTGGGACGGTCAGACGGTGAGGACGATCTCGTCGCCCTCGAGGCGGACGGCGTAGCTCCGCAGGGGCGCGGCGCCGGTCCGCGAGCAGCCGGTGTCGAGCTCGAACGCGTTCAGGTGCAGCGGGCAGAGCACGACCTCGAGGTCGGTCTGCCCGTCCGCGATCGGCCCGCCGCGGTGCGGGCACACGGCCGACAGCGCGCGGACGCGGCCGTCGCGGACCCGGAACACCGCGACCTGCTCCCCGGCCACGTCGAACGCCCTGCCCTCCCCGAACGGCACCTGGTCGATCGAGCCGAGCCGGTGCTCGGCGCCGGCGCCCGGTGCGACGCCGGGAACCACCCCGGCCGGGGCGCTCACCAGGCACCGCCCAGCAGCTCGTCGGCGCGACCGGCCGGCACACGGGGCAGCACCTCCAGGGGCAGCGAGGTGCGGAACTGTCCCGGTTCGACCGGCGAACGCCCCTCGGTCCACGGGTCGACGTGGGTCTCGGCGTGCTCCTGCACGGCGGCGTCGAGACGTTCGGCGATCCCGTCGCGGTCGTCCACGACGACTGCGCGGACCTCGTCGAGGCCGATGCGCGGGACGAAGGCGTACGTGCGCTCGAGCCAGAGCGCGTTCTCGCGGTAGTACTGCAGGAAGCGGCCCGTCAGGAGCTTGGCGGTCTCGGCGTCGTCGACGGTGCACAACAGGTCGCCCTTGCGGATGTGCGCCCCGGCGGCGCCGCCGACGTAGATCTCCCAGCGCCCGCCCTCGATGGCGACGATGCCGACGTCCTTGACCAGCGACTCGGCGCAGTTGCGGGGGCAGCCGGAGACGGCCAGCTTCATCTTGGCCGGGGACTCCATGCCCTGCAGCCGGGTCTCCAGCTCCACGCCCAGCCGGGTCGAGTCGCCGGTGCCGAAGCGGCAGAACTCCTGGCCCACGCACGTCTTCACCGTCCGCATCGACTTGCCGTACGCGTAGCCCGACGGCATGCCGAGGTCGGCCCAGACGGCCGGCAGGTCCTCCTTCTTGATGCCGAGCAGGTCGATGCGCTGACCGCCGGTGAGCTTGACCATCGGGACGGCGTACTTGTCGGCCACGTCGGCGATGCGGCGCAGCTGCTCCGGCGTGGTCACCCCGCCGCGCATCTGCGGGACGACGGAGAAGGTGCCGTCCTTCTGGATGTTCGCGTGCACGCGGTCGTTGATGAAGCGGGCGTCCTTCTCGTCGACCATGTCGGCGCCCCACATCATCTTGAGCAGCGAGGCGAGGCCCATCTTCGACTTCGCGTCCTCGGCGCCGCCCGGCGCGAGCGCGGCGAACACCGCCGACGGCGAGCGCAGGTCCTGCTCCCGGATCGCCGCCATGAGCGCCGGCTTGCCCAGCGGGATGCCGGGCACGTACCAGTGGACGCTCGGGTCCTCCTCCGCGGCTCCGCCGGCGGCGTGCTCGACGACCTGACGCACCAGCAGCTTGCAGGAGCCGCAGCCCTTGCCGGCGCGGGTGGCGTCCATGACGCCGGTGACGGTCTTGACCCCACCCTTCACGACCGCGCAGATCTGGCCCTTGGAGACGCCGTTGCAGTTGCAGACCTGGGCGTCGTCGTCGAGCTCGGCGACGCCGACCTCCGCCGACGGGCCGCCGAGGTCGAACATCAGCTCCACCCGCTGCTCCGGCAGCGGGAGCCCGCGGTCGAAGGCCTGCTGGAGGAAGGCGACCTTCGAGCTGTCACCGAGCAGCGTCGCGCCGACGATCTTGTCGTCGCGGATGACGATCGACTTGAACACCCCGCGCCGGGGCTCGGAGAAGACGATGTGCTCGTCGGTCTCGCGCTCGGGCGAGGTGAGGCCCATCGAGGCCACCTCGACGCCGGCGACCTTGAGCTTCGTCGCGGTGCGGCTGCCCAGGTAGGCCGCCGTCGGGTCCGCGCCGGTGACCTGGTCGGCCAGCACCACGGCCTGCTCCCACAGCGGAGCGACCAGGCCGTAGACCTCGCCGCGGTGCTGGACGCACTCCCCCACGGCGTAGACGTCGTCCTCGTCGAGGACGCGCATCTGGTCGTCGACGACGATCGCGCGCTCGACCGCGAGGCCGCTGAGCAGGGCGACCTCGGTGTTGGGGCGGATCCCGGCGGCCACGACGACCAGGTCGCACTCGATCTCGGCGCCGTCCTTGAGCCGCAGGCCGCGGACCCGGTCGGGGCCCCAGGCGTGGGTCGCCCGGTTGCCGCAGACGACGTGGATGCCCAGGGCCTCCATGCTCTGGCGCAGGATCTCACCGCCCTCGGGCCCGAGCTGGGCGTTCATCAGGTGCGACGGCGAGTGCACGACGGTGACGTCGAGGCCGTACGTCTGCAGGCCGCGCGCCGCCTCGAGGCCGAGCAGGCCGCCGCCGATGACGACCGCACGTCGGTGCTCGTCGTGGGTGGCGTGGGCGATCATCGCGCGGGTGTCGTCGATGGTGCGGAAGGCGAAGACGCCGGGCAGCAGCGAGCCGTCGGAGCGGTGCAGGCCCTCCATCGGCGGCATGAACGACCGGCTGCCGGTCGCGAGCACGAGGTCGTCGTACGCGAACGTCTCGCCCTCGTCGGTGATCACGACCTTGGCGTGGCGGTCGATCCGCTCGACGCGCACCGGGGCGTGCAGGTCGATGTGGTTCTCGGCGTACCACTCCCACGAGTTCAGGTAGATCTCGTCGTCGCTCTGCTCGCCCGCGAGGACGTGGCTGAGCATGATGCGGTTGTAGTTGCCGTAGGGCTCGTCGCCGAACATCGTGATGTCGAACTGCTCGGCTCCACCGCGCGCCAGGATCTCCTCGACCGCCCGCGCGCCCGCCATGCCGTTGCCGACCACGACGAGGCGGCGCTTGCGGGGAGCGGCCTCCGCGCTCGCGGCCGGTCGCTGCTGCAGGGTCGTCATCAGTGCTCCACCAGCCCCAGGTCGACGACGAGGGTCCCCGCCAGCCCCTCGGGGGCCAGGAGCCGCAGCTCGACGTGCGAGCCACCGTCGATGTCCTCGACCACCCGCAGGGGCACGTGGACGTCGCCCTTGGCCGCGACCGGGAAGTAGCGCATGGGCACGCCGTCGCGGACCAGCACGAGGCTGACGAGCTCGTCGCTGGAGTTGCCCGCGCGCAGGTAGAGCGCCTGGCTGACCACGCCCTCGGGCACGACGTAGCCCAGCTCGGGCGCGATGGTGGCGGACTTGTCCATGCCCTCCCCGGTGAAGGGGAAGACACCTTGGAGGAAGCGGTTCTTGGCGAGCACGGGGAGGTCCTTCCGGCGGCTCTTCTGGAGCTGCTGGTTGAGGGTGGGTGGGGTCGGTGCCGCGAGCGCCGAGTGCTCCGGCGGTCGGGTGAGCAGCACGTCGTCGTCCGGGGCGCCGATGCGCTCGACGGCGACCGCGCAGACCTTGAAGGCCGGCATCTTGGAGCTGGGATCGAGCGCGGGGTTGGTGAGCGCGTTCGCGGCCGAGGCCCCACCCCAGTGGAACGGCACGAAGACCGTGTCCGCCCGGATCTCGTCGGTGACCCGGGCGCGGAACGCCGCCGCCCCGCGCCGGGTGCTGAGCCGCACGATGTCGGCGGTCCCGATGCCGAGCCGCCGGGCCAGGTCGGGGTGCAGCTGCGCCTCCGGCTGGACGCTGGACTGGCTCGGGGCCGGGACGCGACGGGTCTGGGTGCCGCTCTGGTACTGCGCCATCAGCCGTCCGGTGGTCAGCACGTACGGGTAGGCGGCGTCCGGGCGCTCGGCCGGGTCGTGGTGCTCGACCCGGACGAAGCGGGCCCGCCCGTCCGGGGTCGGGAAGGAGTCGGCGAACAGTCGCGGCGTACCGGGATGGTCGGGCTGCCCCTCCGGCGTCGCCGGGCAGGGCCAGAAGACGCCCTGCTCGGCGTCGATGCGGTCGTACGTGATGCCCGAGTAGTCGGCGACCCCGCCCGCACTCGCCCGGCGCAGCTCGGCGAACACCTCGGCCGGGTCGGCCGAGAAGTACGCGCCCCGGCCAAGCCGGTCGGCGAGCGCCTTCATCACCCACAGGTCGTCGTGGACGCCCTCGGGCGGCGGCAGCGCCTGCCGGCGCCGGATCACCCGGCCCTCGAGGTTGGTCATGGTGCCCTCCTCCTCGGCCCACTGGGCGCACGGGAGGACGACGTCGGCGAGCTCGGCCGACTCGGAGCAGAAGATGTCGGACACGCAGAGGAAGTCGAGCGCGCCCAGCCGCTCGCGCACCCGGTTGACGTCGGGGGCCGACACGACGACGTTCGAGGCGAGCAGCAGCAGCGTCCGCACCCCGCCTGGCGTGCCGAGCCGGTCGAGCATCTCGAACGCCGACAGCCCCGGCTCCGGCAGCTCGTCGGGGTCGATCCCCCACACCGCGGCGACGTGCGCGCGGTCAGCCGGGTCGGCGAGCCTGCGGTAGCCCGGCAGCTGGTCGGCCTTCTGGCCGTGCTCGCGCCCGCCCTGACCGTTGCCCTGGCCGGTGACGGTCCCGTAGCCGGAGAACTCCCTGCCGGGCAGGCCGAGCGCGAGGGCGAGGTTGATCCAGGCCGACGCGGTGTCGGTCCCGCTGCTGTGCTGCTCGGCGCCGCGCGCGGTGAGGATCATCGCGCTGCGCGCCGAGGTCAGCACCTCCAGCGTGCGGCGCAGGTCGGCCACGCTCACGCCCGTGATCCGCTCCACGCGGTCGGGCCAGTACGCCCCCACCGCGGCCCGCACCGGGGCGAAGCCCGTCGTCCTCGTCGCGACGTACTGCTCGTCGACGAGGCCCTCGCGGACCGCCAGGTGCAGCAGGCCGTTGGCGAGGGCCAGGTCGGTGCCCGGCAGCGGGGCGAGGTGCAGGGCCGCGCCCGCGGCGGTCGGCGTACGGCGAGGGTCGACGACGACATGCGTCGCGCCGGCGGCCCGGCCGGCGTCGAGGTGCTGCATCGCCGGCGGCATCGTGGCGGCCGGGTTGGACCCGACCAGCAGGACGGTCTCGGCCCGGGCCACGTCCAACAGCGGGAACGGCAGGCCCCGGTCGATGCCGAACGCCTTATTCGAGGCGGTCGCCGCCGAGCTCATGCAGAAGCGGCCGTTGTAGTCGATCATCGCGGTGCCGAGCGCGACCCGCGCGAACTTGCCGAAGGCGTACGCCTTCTCGTTCGTCAGGCCCCCACCGCCGAAGCAGCCGACGCCGTCGCGCCCGTACGCCGCCTGGGTCGCGGTGATCGCGTCGACCACCTGCCCGAGGGCCTCGTCCCAGGTCGCCGGGCGCAGCGGGCTGGTCCGGTCGCCGCGGACCTCGCGGACCAGCGGCGCCAGCAGCCGCTGCGGGTGGTCGAGCAGCGAGGCCGCGGTCCAGCCCTTCGAGCAGAGGCCGCCGAGGTTCGTGGGGAAGTCGTCCTGCGGCTCGAGGGTGACCGGCCCACCCCGGGAGGTCAGGCTGATCCCGCACTGCAGCGAGCAGTACGGGCAGTGCGTGAGGGTGACCTCGGGGCGGGTCCCCTGCCTTGTCAGCGCACTCATGGAGCCATGCTTGACGACCACGGTTACGCCCGGCGTCGGCGCGGGTTACGAGCCCTTCACCGCTCGCTCACACCCTGGGTCGGCAGCTCGTGAGGCCGCCAGCAGTCCGGGCGTCCGGTCTCGTTACGCGCATGTGACGGCGGGGTCACCGGGGGCGACCGGGGTGCGAGCACGCGTGTAGCCATGAGTTACGTCGCGGACATGAGCAGGTAACGCCGGCTGCCTAGCGTGAGCGCGTGCAGCTCGACCTCGACGTCACCGGACGTGCCGTGCTCGTGCTCGGCACGGCCCGCGGCACCCGGCTGGCGGTCGCGCGGCTCGTCCGGGGCGGTGCCCGCGTGACCCTCGTGGCGACGGACGCGGGCGCTCCGCCCGGCCCGGACCCGTCGGCACCCTTCCGCGTGGTGCGGGCCCCTGACGCGGACGACTCGTCCCGCCTGCTGCGGCTGCTCGGCCCGGCCTGGCTCGTGGTGAGCGTCGACCCGCCGCGGGCCCTGCGCGAGCGGGTGGAACAGCTGGCCGCCCGGCTGCGGGTGCTCACGACGACGCAGGAGCCGGCGGCCGCGCTCGGCCGCGTGACGCTCGTCGGTGGTGGTCCCGGCCCCACCGGGCTGCTCACCCTGGAGGGCGCGCAGGCGCTCGCCGCCGCCGACGTCGTCTTCCACGACCGGCTCGCCCCGACCGACGACCTGCCCGACCTCGCCCCGTCCGCCGAGCTCGTGGACGTCGGGAAGACGCCCTACCACCACCCCGTGGACCAGCGCTCGATCGAGGAGCTGCTGGTCGACCGGGCGCGGCGGGGCCAGTCGGTGGTGCGGCTCAAGGGCGGCGACCCGTTCGTCTTCGGCCGCGGCGGCGAGGAGGTGCTGGCCTGCCTGGCCGCCGGCGTACCGGTGCGCGTGGTGCCGGGGGTGAGCAGCGCGGTCGCCGTCCCGGCGTCGGCCGGGATCCCGGTGACGCACCGAGGCCTGAGCCACGCCTTCACCGTGATCTCCGGCCACCAGCGTCCGACCGAGGACGAGCTGGACGCGCTCGCCCGGCTCGGCGGGACCGTCGTCGTGCTCATGGGCGTGGTCAACCTCGAGCAGATCGCCCGTGGCCTCGTACGGGCCGGGCTGGACCCGGCGACACCGGCCGCGGTGGTCGAGCGCGGCTGGTCGGACTCCCAGCGCAGCACGTTCTCCTCCCTCGCGACCCTGGCCGACGACGCGCGCCGGCTGCAGGTCGCCTCGCCGGCGGTCGTCGTCATCGGCGACGTCGTGCGCCTGGCCGCCGACCGCGCCGACGCCTCCCTCGTGCTGGACGGCCTGCCCGCGTGGACGGCCCCGTGAGTGCGCCGACGCGGCCGTCGCCGGGGCTTCGGGTCGAGGAGCTGCGCGGCTTCCGGATCGGGGTCACCTCCGACCGGCGCTCGGACGACCTGGTCTCGGCCCTGCAGCGCCGCGGCGCCCAGGTGCTGCACGCGCCGGCGCTCAAGATCGTGCCCAACGAGCAGGACGCCGCACTGGTCGAGGAGACGCGGGCCCTCATCGCCCGCCGTCCCGAGGTCGTGCTCGTCACCACCGGCTACGGGGTGCGGCGCTGGTTCGAGGTCGCCGACGCCGCGGGTCTCGGGGCGGCGTTGACCGCCGTGCTGGACCAGGCGCAGATCTTCGCCCGCGGGCCCAAGGCGGTCGGGGCCGTCCGCGCCGCGGGCCTCCTGGACGCCCAGCTCAGCGAGACCGACACGACCGCGGCGCTCGTCGACGCCGTGTCGAGGCAGGGCCTGACGAACCGCCGGGTGGCGATCCAGCTGCACGGCTTCACCGACGCCGAGCAGCTGCGGCGCCTGGAGGAGGTCAGCGCGGAGGTCGTGACCATCACGCCGTACCGGTGGGTCAGGCCGAGCGGGAACGAGCGGCTGGCCCGCCTCATCGAGTCGGCCTGCTCCCACCAGCTCGACGCGATCACCTACACGAGCGCGCCCGGGGCGGCCGCCACGCTGGAGACGGCCCGGTCGATCGGCCTGGGCCACGAGTTCGTCCGGGCGCACACCGAGCACGTGACCGCCGCCGCCGTCGGCCCGGTGACCGCGCGCCCGCTGGTCGAGGCGGGCATCGTCCCGATCGTGCCCGAGCGCTACCGGCTCGGCGCCCTGATCCGGCTGGTCTGCGAGGACCTCGCCCACCACCACGTGCAGGTCTACCGGGCGCACGACACGCTGATCGAGGTCCGCGGGCGCAGCGTGTCGGTCGGCGGGCGGACCGTGCTGCTCGGGCCGAACGCGCTCGCGCTGTTCACCACCCTCGCGGCGTCCCCGGGGGTGGTGTCGCGCGCCGAGCTCGTCGCCGCCCTGCCCGAACCGCTCGACGACCACGCGCTCGAGGTCGCCGTGAGCCGCCTGCGCCGCGCGCTCGACGTCCCCGGTCTGATCGGCACGGTGATCCGCCGCGGCTACCGCTTCACCGGCGTCCCGGCCTGACGGCCCTGAAGCACCGCGAGCGGTAGGTTGCCGCGCCGATCCCCAGGGCATTGGCGCGGCAACCTACCGCTCGCGGGTGCTGTGGTGCGGGTGGGGCTGAGCTCAGACCATCAGCTGGCGGACGTTCGGCCCGATCGGGCGCGGGAGCGCCGACGAACCGCTGAGGAAGGTGTCCACCCCGTTCGCGCAGGCGCGCCCCTCGGCGATCGCCCAGACGATCAGCGACTGCCCACGGCCGGCGTCGCCGCAGACGAAGACGCCGTCGACGTCGGTCGCGTAGCGCTCGTCGCGCGCGATGTTGCCGCGCGGGTCGAGGCCGACGCCGAGCTGCTCGACGAGCGACTGCTTCTCCGGGCCGGTGAACCCCATCGCGAGCAGCACGAGCTCGGCGGGGATCTCCTTCTCGGTGCCCTCGATCGCCTTCAGCTTGCCACCCTCGAAGACGACCTCCGACAGCACGAGCGTCTTGACGCTACCGGTGTCGTCGCCGCGGAACTCGGAGGTGGAGACCGAGTAGACCCGCTCCCCCGACTCCTCGTGCGCCGAGCTGACGCGGTAGGTCATCGGGTACGTCGGCCACGGCTGGTTCTCCGGCCGGTCCGTCGGCGGGGTCGGCATGATCTCGAGCTGCGTCACCGACGCGGCGCCCTGCCGGATCGCCGTGCCCAGGCAGTCGGCGCCGGTGTCCCCGCCACCGATGATCACCACGTGCTTGCCCGCGGCGCTGATCTGGTCCTCGGGCGCGTCGCCGAGCGCGGCGCGGTTGCCCTGCGGGAGGTACTCCATGGCCTGGTGGATGCCCTTGAGCTCCCGCCCCGGCACCGGAAGGTCACGACCGACGGTCGAACCGATGGCGATGACGACGGCGTCGTAGCGCTCCTTGAGCTGCGCCCACGTGACGGAACCGCCGACGTCGACCCCGCAGCGAAAGTTCGTGCCCTCGTCGCGCATCTGACGGATGCGACGGTCGAGGACCTTCTTCTCCATCTTGAACTCGGGGATGCCGTAGCGCAGCAGGCCGCCCGGGGCGTCGGCGCGCTCGTACACCGCGACGGTGTGCCCGGTGCGGGTCAGCTGCTGGGCGGCCGCGAGGCCGGACGGGCCGGACCCGACGACTGCGACCGTCTTGCCCGTGAGCCAGTCGGCGGGCTGCGGGTCGACGCGGCGCTCGTCCCACGCCTTGTCGATGATCGAGACCTCGACGTTCTTGATCGTCACCGCGTCACGGTTGATGCCGACGACGCAGGCGGTCTCGCAGGGCGCCGGGCAGAGCCGGCCGGTGAACTCGGGGAAGTTGTTCGTCGCGTGCAGCCGCTCGAGCGCCTCGTCCCAGTCGCTGCGCCACACGAGGTCGTTCCACTCGGGGATCAGGTTCCCCAGCGGGCAGCCGGTGTGGCAGAAGGGGATGCCGCAGTCCATGCAGCGCCCGGCCTGCTCGCTGATGATCGGCAGCAGCGCCCGCCCCGGCGTGCCGGGGTAGACCTCGTTCCAGTCGTGCACGCGCTCGGCGACCGGCCGCCGCTCGGCGACCTTCCGCGGCGTCGTGATGAACCCACGCGGGTCAGCCATGAGATGTCTCCGTCGTCAGGGTGCTCATTACTTCGCCACCGCCGACATCATCCGGCGGGTCGTCTCGGCCTCGTCGAGGCCCTGCGACTCGGCCTCGTCGCGCGCGGCCATGACCTTGGCGTACTCGCGCGGCAGGACCTTGGTGAACCGCGTCGACGCCTGCGCCCAGTCGGCGAGCAGGCCGGCAGCCACCTCGGAACCGGTCTCCTCCTGGTGGCGACGGACCAGGCCCTGGAGCAGCTCCAGGTCGGCCTCGCCCGGCTCGAGCGCGTCGACCATCTCGGTGTTGAGGAGGTCGCGGTCGAGGTCGAGCAGGTACGCGATGCCGCCGGACATGCCCGCGGCGACGTTGCGCCCCGTACGGCCGAGGACCACCGCGACGCCGCCGGTCATGTACTCGCAGCCGTGGTCGCCGAGGCCCTCGACGACCGCCGTCGCGCCGGAGTTGCGGACGCAGAAGCGCTCGCCCACCTGGCCGGCGATGAAGATCTCGCCGCCCGTGGCGCCGTAGCCGATCACGTTGCCGGCGATGATGTTCTCGCTGGCGACGAAGGTCGACGCGCGGTCCGGACGGAGCACGAGCCGACCCCCGGAGAGGCCCTTGCCGAGGTAGTCGTTGCTGTCGCCCTCGAGGCGCAGCGTGACGCCCGCCGGCACGAACGCGCCGAAGCTCTGCCCGGCCGAGCCGGTGAACGTCAGGTCGATCGTGCCGTCCGGCAGACCCTTGCCGCGTGTCGCCTTCGTGACCTCGTGGCCGAGGATCGTGCCGACCGTACGGTCCACGTTGCGGATCGGCAGCGTCGCGCGGACGGCCTCACCGCTCTCCAGGGCCGGGCGGCACAGCTCGATCAGCTGCTGGTCGAGCTTGTCGTCGAGACCGTGGTCCTGCGTGGTCACGTTCCGCAGCGGGGCGCCCTCGGCCAGCTCCGGGCGGTGCAGCATCGGCGCCAGGTCGAGACCGTGCGCCTTCCAGTGCGTCTCGGCCTGGGTGGTGTCCAGCAGCTCGACGTGGCCGACGGCCTCGGCGAGCGTGCGGAACCCCAGCGCGGCCAGGTGCTCGCGCACCTCCTCGGCGATGAACTCGAAGAAGTTCACGACGAACTCGGGCTTGCCCGAGAACTTCTGGCGCAGCTCCGCGTTCTGCGTCGCCACGCCCACGGGGCAGGTGTCGAGGTGGCAGACGCGCATCATGATGCAGCCGCTGACGACCAGCGGCGCCGTCGCGAAGCCGAACTCCTCGGCCCCGAGCAGCGCGCCGATGATCACGTCGCGGCCCGTCTTGAGCTGGCCGTCGACCTGCACGACGATCCGGTCGCGCAGCCCGTTGACGAGCAGCGTCTGCTGGGTCTCGGCCAGGCCGAGCTCCCACGGACCGCCGGCGTGCTTGAGCGAGGTCAGCGGCGCCGCACCGGTGCCGCCGTCGTGGCCGGAGATCAGCACCACGTCGGCCTTGGCCTTGCTCACGCCCGCCGCGACCGTCCCGACGCCGACCTCGGCCACCAGCTTGACGTGGACCCGCGCGCTCGGGTTGGCGCACTTGAGGTCGTGGATCAGCTGCTTGAGGTCCTCGATCGAGTAGATGTCGTGGTGCGGCGGCGGCGAGATGAGCCCGACGCCGGGCGTCGAGTGCCGCGTCTTGGCGACCCACGGGTAGACCTTCTGGCCGGGCAGCTGGCCGCCCTCGCCGGGCTTCGCGCCCTGCGCCATCTTGATCTGGATGTCCGTGGCGTTGGTCAGGTAGTCGCTCGTCACGCCGAACCGGCCCGACGCGACCTGCTTGATCGCGCTGCGACGCTCCGGGTCGTAGAGCCGGTCGACGTCCTCGCCGCCCTCACCGGTGTTCGACTTGCCGCCGAGGCGGTTCATGGCGATGGCCAGCGTCTGGTGCGCCTCGAGGCTGATGGAGCCGTACGACATCGCGCCGGTCGAGAAGCGCTTGACGATCTCGCTGACCGGCTCGACCTCCTCGATCGGGATGGGCTCGCGGTCGGGGCTGAGCCGCAGCAGCCCGCGCAGCGTCATCAGCCGCTCGGCCTGGGAGTCGATGTGCGACGTGTACTGCTTGAAGATGTCGTAGCGCCCGGTCCGGGTGCTGTGCTGCAGCCGGAAGACCGTCTCGGGGTCGAACAGGTGCGGCTCGCCCTCGCGACGCCACTGGTACTCCCCGCCGACGGGCAGCGTGCGGTGCGCCTGCGGCACCCCGTTCGCCGGGTACGCCACGAGGTGGCGCCGCCGCACCTCCTCGGCCAGCTGCTCGAGCGTCACGCCGCCGAGCTTGGAGGTCGTCCCGGTGAAGTAGCGCTCGACGACCTCGCTCGACAGGCCGAGGGCCTCGAAGATCTGCGCGCCGGTGTAGGAGGCGACCGTGGAGACGCCCATCTTGCTCATGACCTTGAGCACGCCCTTGCCGAGCGCCTTGACCACGTTCTTGACCGCGACCTCGGGCTCGACGGTGGTGTAGACGCCGCGCCGCGCGAGGTCCTCCGCGGACTCGATCGCGAGGTACGGGTTGACCGCCGCGGCGCCGTAGCCGATGAGCAGCGCGACGTGGTGGACCTCGCGCACGTCGCCGGCCTCGACGACGAGGCCGACCTGGGTGCGCGTCTTCTCCCGCACCAGGTGGTGGTGCACGGCCGCGGTGAGCAGCAGCGACGGGATCGGCGCCAGCTCGGCGTTGGAGTGCCGGTCGCTCAGCAGGATGATCCGGGCGCCGTCGGCGATCGCCTGGCTGACCTCAGCGCAGAGGTCGTCCAGCGCCTCGACCAGGCCCTCCTCGCCGCGGGCCACGTCGTAGCGGCCGCGGGCCACGTACGTCGCGTAGCCGGGCAGGTCGCCGGCGCGGTTGATCTTGACGATCTTGGCCAGGCTGTCGTTGTCGAGCACCGGGAACGGCAGCACCAGGCGCCGGCAGGACGCCGGGCCGGGCTCGAGCAGGTTCTGCTCGGTGCCGATCGTGTTGAACAGCGAGGTGACGAGCTCCTCGCGGATCGCGTCCAGCGGCGGGTTCGTCACCTGGGCGAAGAGCTGGCTGAAGTAGTCGAACAGCAGCCGCGGCTTCTCGCTGAGCGCCGCGATCGGGGTGTCGGTGCCCATCGAGCCGATCGGCTCGGCGCCGCCGGAGGCCATCGGCGCGAGGATGAGCCGCAGCTCCTCCTCGGTGTAGCCGAAGACCTGCTGGCGCCGCGTCACCGAGGCGTGGGAGTGCACGACGTGCTCGCGCTCGGGCAGGTCGCCCAGGGCGATGCGCCCGGCCGAGAGCCACTCGCCGTACGGGGCGGCCGCGGCCAGGGAGTCCTTGACCTCGTCGTTGTCGATGATGCGGTGCTCGGCGAGGTCGACCAGGAACATCCGGCCCGGCTGCAGCCGGCCCTTCTGCACGACCTTCTCGGCGGGGATGTCCAGGACGCCGGCCTCGGACGCCAGCACGACCAGGCCGTCGTCGGTGACCCAGTAGCGCCCGGGCCGCAGGCCGTTGCGGTCGAGCACGGCGCCGACCTGGGTGCCGTCGGTGAAGACGACGCCCGCAGGACCGTCCCAGGGCTCCATCAGGCAGGAGTGGAACGCGTAGAAGTCCTTGCGCCGGGCGTCCATCGTGGGGTTGTTCTCCCACGCCTCCGGGATCATCATCAGCATCGCGTGCGGCAGCGAGCGGCCGCCGAGGTGCAGCAGCTCGACGACCTCGTCGAAGGAGGCCGAGTCCGACGCCTCCGGCGTGCAGATCGGGAACAGCCGCTCCAGGTCGCCCGGGATCAGCGGGCTGGCCAGCAGCGCCTCGCGGGCGCGCATCCAGTTGCGGTTGCCCTTGACCGTGTTGATCTCGCCGTTGTGGGCGATCATCCGGAACGGGTGGGCCAGCTCCCACGACGGGAACGTGTTGGTCGAGAAGCGCGAGTGCACGACGACGAGCGCGCTCTCCACGCGCTGGTCGAGCAGCTCGGGGAAGACCAGCTCGAGCTGCTCGGTGGTGAGCATGCCCTTGTAGACGAGGGTGCGGCACGACAGCGAGGAGAAGTAGACGCCCGCCTCGTTCTGGGAGCGGCGGCGCAGGCAGTAGGCGAGGCGCTCGAGCGCGAGGCCCTGCACCGGCTGGCCGGCCGCGGTGACGAAGAGCTGCTCGAAGGCCGGCATGTTCGACCGGGTGAGGTCGGACAGCGAGGAGCCGTCGGTCTTCACCACGCGCCAGCCGAGGACCCGCAGGCCCTCCTCCGCGGCGATCCGCTCGATGGTGGTCTTCGCGGCGTCGCGGGCGGCGTCGTCGACGGGCAGGAACGCGTTGCCGACGGCGTACGAGCCCGCGGGCGGCAGCTCGAAGCCGGCCTCGGAGCGCAGGAAGGCGTCCGGGACCTGCATGAGGATGCCGGCACCGTCGCCCGTGCGCGGGTCGGCGCCGGTGGCGCCACGGTGGTCGAGGTTGCGCAGCGCCTCGAGGCCCTGCTCCACGATGGCGTGGCTCGGCACCCCCGTGAGGGTGGCGACGAACGCGACGCCGCAGGCGTCGTGGTCGTTGGCCGGGTCGTAGAGGCCCTGGGGCTGCGGCTTGGCGAGCAGAGTCACGAGGTGGACTCCTGTCGTTCGTGGGGGTCGGGCGGAGCCGACGAGGGGCACGAGCGGGGGTGCGCACCCGGGACGTCGATGGCCAGGAGCGGGTGGATGCTAACGCGTCGGAGCGCGCGTCGCTGCAGAGTTCTTTCCGCCTGGGACACGCGTGTGGTTGCGCGGCGTCACGGCGTGACGGGTGCCCGTTCGTGGGCTCGTCGGTCGTCATGGGTGGCGCGGCCGGAGATCCTAGGCAGCCCTAGCATACCGGCGCCGGCGACCCGGCCTCACCGTTCGGGCGGCACCTGGGCGCCGTCGAGGGCGGGTCCGGTCGTGCCGGCCGCGGCGTGCGCGTCGCCGGCCTCGGCGTCCGCGTCGTCGGTGCGGGCCTCGTGACCCTCCTGGGCCTCGTGGGCCTGGTCGGCGGCCGGCGCGTCGTCGGTGGCGCCCGCGGCGCCGTCCTCGACCACGGCCTCGCGACCGGGGCGGTGGCGCACGAGCCAGGCGAGCACCAGGGCGGCGCCGACGAAGGTGATCAGCGACGTGTAGTTGTTGAGGCGGAAGCCACCGATCTCGTTGACCGTGTCGATGCGCAGCGCCTCGATCCAGAAGCGGCCGAGCGAGTAGAGCATCACGTAGAGGGCGAAGACCTTGCCGTGACCGAGGCGGAAGCGCCGGTCGAGCACGACCAGCAGCACGGCGACGACGCCGATGTCCCAGATGAGCTCGTAGAGGAACGTCGGGTGGAAGGTGGCGTACTGCTCGTAGCCGGTCGGCCGGAAGCGAGGAGCGATCTCCAGGCCCCAGGGCAGCGTGGTCGGGCGGCCGAACAGCTCGGAGTTGAACCAGTTGCCGAGCCGGCCGATCCCCTGGGCCACGGCGATGCCCGGCGCGACGGCGTCGAGCAGGGCCGCGAAGCGGATGCCGCGGCGACGGGCGACGACCCAGCCGGCGAGCGCGCCGAGGGCCACCGCACCCCAGATGCCGAGCCCGCCCTGCCAGATCTTGAGGGCGTCGACCGGGTGGCGGCCGGGGCCGAAGTAGAGCTCGTAGTCGGTGATGACGTGGTAGATCCGCGCGCCGATGATCCCGGCCGGGACGGCCACGACGACGACCGACTCCAGGGCGTCCGACGTCCCGCCGCGGGCCCGCCAGCGACGGGTGGCGATGATCATCCCGACGATGATCCCGGCGATGATGCACAGCGCGTACGCGCGCAGCGGCAGCGGCCCGAGGTGCCAGACGTTCTCGCTCGGGCTGGGGATGAAGAGCGGGGTCACGACTCCCCCCGCACCCCGCGGGCCAGCTCGGCGACCAGGCCCCGCAGGGCCGTGAGGTCGTCGGGGGTGCCGCGGTCCTCGGCGTCGAGCAGGGTCTTGACCAGGGCCGAGCCGACGATCGCCGCGTCGGCGTAGGCGACGATCTCCCGGGCCTGCGCACCGGTGGACACCCCGAGGCCGACGCCCGCGAGGGCGTCGGGCTCCGCGTCCCGGATCCGCGCGACGAGGCCCGGCGCCGCCGTCGAGCTCTGGGCGCGGGCACCGGTCACGCCCATCACCGAGGTCGCGTAAACCCAGCCCCGGCAGGCGGCCACCGTCTCGGCGAGGCGGTCGTCGGTGGACGACGGCGACACCAGGAAGACGCGGTCGAGGCCGTGGGCGTCGGACACCTCGAACCAGGTCTCCGCCTCGTCCGGCGTCAGGTCGGGCGTGATCAGGCCGGCCCCGCCGGCGGCGGCCAGGTCGCGGGCGAAGGCGTCGGCGCCGTAGTGCTCGACCAGGTTCCAGTAGGTCATGACGACCGCCGGGGTGCCGGCCTCCGCCACCGCCTCGACCGCGGCGAAGGCGTCCCGCGTGCGGACGCCGCGCTGCAGCGCCCGCGTGCCGGCGCGCTGCACGGTGACGCCGTCCATCATCGGGTCGCTGTAGGGCAGTCCGACCTCCACGAGGTCCACGCCGGGCCCCTCGCCGTCGCCGGCCAGGGCCCGCATGGCGTCGAGGGAGGTCGGGACGTCGGGGTAGCCGACGTGGAGGAAGCCCACGAGCGCGCCGCGGCCCTCCCCCTTCGCCGCCACGAAGGCCCCGCCCGAACGGCCGACGTCGAACGTCACAGCTGCACCGCGGTGGTGCTCGCGGGGCCGCTCTCGTCGAGCGTCAGGTCGAGCTCGGGGTCATCGCTGAGGTTGGTGCCCACCGGCCGGCCGGACTCCGAACCGGTGCCGCGGGTGTCCACGCCGAACCACTGGATCGCGGTGTCGACGTCCTTGTCGCCGCGGCCGGACAGGTTCACGAGGACGATCGGCGGCTGGCCGTCGGGCCGCGGGGCCAGGTTGCGGCCCAGCCGCAGGGCGCCGGCGAGGCCGTGGGCCGACTCGATGGCCGGCAGGATGCCCTCGGTCTGCGTGAGCAGGCGGAACGCCTCCATCGCCTCGGTGTCGGTGACGGCCTCGTACGTCGCCCGTCCGGTCGCGGCGAGCCAGGAGTGCTCGGGGCCGACGCCGGGGTAGTCGAGGCCGGCGGAGATCGAGTGCGAGTCCTTGGTCTGGCCGTCCTCGTCCTGCAGGACGAAGGTGCGCATGCCGTGCAGCACGCCGACCGAGCCGGCCGAGATGGTCGCGGCGTGCCGCCCCGTCTCGACACCGTCGCCGCCGGCCTCGTAGCCGTGCAGCGCGACGCCCTCGTCGCCGATGAAGTCGGCGAAGATGCCGAGCGCGTTGGAGCCGCCACCCACGCAGGCCGCGACGGCGTCGGGCAGCCGGCCGTACGTCTGGAGCACCTGGGCGCGGGCCTCGGTGCTGATGACGCGCTGGAACTCGCGCACCAGCAGCGGGAAGGGGTGCGGCCCCGCGACGGTGCCGATCAGGTAGTGCGTCTCGTCGACGCTGGCGACCCAGTCGCGCATCGCCTCGTTCATCGCGTCCTTCAGCGTCTGCGTGCCGGACTCGACGGCGATGACCTCGGCGCCCAGCAGGCGCATGCGGGCGACGTTCAGGGCCTGGCGCTCGGTGTCGACCTTGCCCATGTAGACGGTGCACTCGAGCCCGAAGAGGGCCGCCGCGGTCGCGGTCGCGACCCCGTGCTGACCCGCCCCGGTCTCGGCGATGACGCGGGTCTTGCCCATCCGGCGGGTGAGCAGGGCCTGCCCGAGGACGTTGTTGATCTTGTGCGAGCCCGTGTGGTTCAGGTCCTCGCGCTTGAGGAGGATCAGCGGCGCGGGCCCGTCCGCCGGGCGCGCGTGCTCGGCGAAGCGCGTCGCCACCGTGATCGGCGTCGGGCGCCCGGTGTAGTCGGCGAGCAGCCGGCGCAGCTCGTCGCCGAAGCCGGGGTCGTCCATCGCCGAGCGGAACTCACGCTCGAGCTGGGCGAGCGCCGTCCAGAGGGCCTCGGGGACGAACTTGCCCCCGAAGTCCTCGAAGTGACCGCGGGCGTCGGGCAGGGCGCTGACCATGGCCCGAGGATACGGCGCGTGGCCGCGCGGCCCTCCCGCTTTGCCGAGCGGTGGTCAGCGCGCGCTCGGCCGTACGGGTCAGCTGCGGTGCACGGCCGGGTGCGCCCCGGCGGCGACCAGGTCGGCCACCCCGCTGCGCGGGTCGCGACCGGTGACGAGCGCCTCGCCGACCAGCACCACGTCCGCACCGGCACGGGCCAGCTCGATGACGTCGCGCGGCCCGCGCACCCCGGACTCGGCGACGCGCACGATCCCGTCGGGGATCGACGGGGCGAGCCGGGCGAAGGTGGTCGGGTCGACCTCGAGGGTCTGCAGGCTGCGGTTGTTGATGCCGATGAGCCGGGCGCCGGCGTCGACCGCGCGCTGCACCTCCTCGGCCGTGTGGGCCTCGACGAGCGGCGTGAGCCCGATGGACTCGGCGCGCTCGACCAGCCCCACCAGCTCGGTGTCGCTGAGGGCGGCCACGATCAGCAGCGCGAGGTCGGCGCCGGCGGCCCGGGCCTCGAAGAGCTGGTAGGCGGTGACGATGAAGTCCTTGCGGAGCACCGGGACGTCGACGCGGGCGCGGACGCGGACGAGGTCCTCGAGCGTGCCGGAGAAGCGGCGCTGCTCGGTCAGCACCGAGATCACCGCCGCGCCGCCCGCCTCGTACTGCCCGGCGAGCTCGGCCGGGTCGTCGATCGAGGCGAGCGCGCCCTTGCTGGGGCTCGAGCGCTTGACCTCGGCGATCACCGACACGCCCGGCCCGCGGAACACCGGCATCGGGTCGAGCGCCGGGTCGACGTGACGGCAGCGCTCCTTGAGCGTGTCGAGGGACACGTCGGCCTGGCGCAGCTCGAGGTCCTCGCGGACCCCGGCGACGATGTCGTCGAGCACTCCCATGACGTTTCCCCTGCGTCGGTGGCGTTCGCGGGCGGCCGGACGGCCGGTTGGGCTAGTAGGCGCCGTGCCCGGTCTTCTGCAGGACGAGCGCGGCGATGCCGGCGGCCGCGAGCAGCACGACGCCGACGCCGAAGACGACCCAGTTCTGGAAGACCACGCCGAAGCCGCCGATGACGACGGCGACCATGGCGGTCAGGCTGCCGACCCAGGCGGCCAGCGTCTGGCCGTGGTGGACGTGCTTGTGACGCTCGCCCTGCGAGTCGGAGATCTCGGACCGGCGGGCGGTGCCCGACGGGTCTGCGGCACGGGACGGGGCTGCCATCACGCTGCTCCTTGCCCCCACCCGTCAGGTGGGCTCGTCGGTCCGGGCGGCTGCCCGGGGCCCCATTGTCACCCGGCCCGGCACCTCCTGCGCACCGGCCCCGTCGGGCGGACCCGCCGGTGGGTCCTGCTCGACGGTGGGGTCCACGCCCGCGTCCATCGAGCGCCAGAGGGTGGCCGGGTCGTCCGAGACCGCCGGGGCCGTGCGCGCCGCCGGCACGCCGGCCCGCTCGAAGCGGGCGGCACGGGTCGGCCAGCGTCCCGCCCGCGCGGCCATCAGCACGGCCGCCGCCAGCACCACGAGGCCCGCGGCGGCGTAGACGTACGGCCACGGGGTCCCGACCAGCGCGAACTGGTCGGCCAGGCTCACCTCGAGCACGCGGCTCTGCACCGCCTGGGACGCCGGCCGCGGGCGGGTCACCCCAAGCACGACCACGCCGACGCCGGCGAGGGCGAGCAGCACCCCCAGCACGCGCCGCCCGCGGCTGCGCAGCACGAGGCCGAGCAGCGCGCCGGCGAGCACCACGAGCGCCAGCGCCTGGGCCAGCCCGGCGCTCGCCTCCGTGCCGGAGAAGCTCACCGAGACGCCGGTGCCGGACGCGCGCCACCAGGCGCGCGAGCCGGCGACGAGGGCGAGCACGGCCCCGACGGCGAGCCCGCCGAGGGCGAGCGGACGTGACCTCACGCGGCCGTCCCGGGGGCGGGCGCGGCGTCGGGAAGGGTGTCGGGGCCGATGACGAGCGCCGGCAGCTCGCGCGCGTCGAAGCAGGTCCGGTCGCCGGTGTGGCAGGCCGGCCCCTCCTGGCGCACGGTCACGAGGAGGGTGTCGCCGTCGCAGTCGAGGCGCACCCCGCGCACCCACTGCCGGTGGCCGCTCGTCTCCCCCTTGACCCAGTACTCGCCGCGGCTGCGCGAGTAGAACGTCGAGCGCCCCGTGGTGAGCGTGCGGTGCAGCGCCTCGTCGTCCATCCAGCCGACCATCAGCACGTCGCGGGACTCCTCGTCCTGCACGACGGCGGGAACCAGGCCGGCCGCGTCGCGCTTGAGCAGCGCCGCGAGCGCCGGGTCGAGCGAGGAGGCCGGGACGGTCGTCGGGGCAGCGGAGGCGGTCACCCGACCAGTGTCCCCCGCGCGCCCGAGCCGTCTCGCCGCTCGGAGCGTCCCGTCCCCGCGCCACTACCATCGACCCTCGTGACGTTTGCCCAGTCCGAGCGCGCCGAGCTGGCGGACCTCCTCGACCAGGTCGGCCCCGAGGCCCCCACGCTCTGCGAGGGCTGGACGGCCCACGACCTCGCCGCCCACCTGTGGATCCGCGAGACCGACCCCGTCGGCGCCGGCGGCATCGTCGCCCGGCCTCTCGCGGGCCTGCTGGAGCGGCGGATGACCGAGGCCAAGACGCGCTGGCCGTACGCCGAGCTCGTCGACAAGGTCCGCAACGGTCCCGCGCGCTTCTCGGTGTTCGCGATCCCGGGCGTCGACGAGGGCGCGAACACGATCGAGTACTTCGTCCACCACGAGGACGTACGCCGCGCCGGCGACGCACCCCTGGCGGCCCGCGCGCTGCCCGAGGACGTCGAGGGCTGGCTGTGGCGCCGGCTCAAGCTGCTGGCCAGGGCGCAGTTCCGCCGCGCGAAGGTCGGCGTGGTGCTGGAGCGCGAGGGTTCGCAGGACGCCGACGGGCAGCCCGAGACCATCCGCGCGGCCGCCGGCGCGCACATCGTCACCGCCGTCGGCGCCCCCAGCGAGCTCACCCTGCTCGCCCACGGCCGTACGCGGGCCGCGAACGTCCGCCTCGTCGGCGAGCCCGACGCCGTGGAGCAGCTCCTCGGCATGGACCAGAGCGACTCGTGAGCCCGGCCGCCCGCGTCGTCGTGCGCGTCGTCGGGGTCGTCGCCCTCGTGATCGGTGCCGTCTGGGTCGGCCAGGGCCTGGGCTACCTGCCCGGCAGCTTCATGACCGGCGTCCGCTTCTGGTTCTGGGTCGGCCTCGCCTGCCTCCTCGGCGGCCTCGGCCTGCTGCTCCTCGCCCGCCGGCGGTAGCGCTGTCCTGCTCCGCCCGGACGCGGACCGGCCCGTGCGTTGACGGGTTCGTAACAAGGCGGCTCTAGGGTCTCGCAGATGAGGGCCGCACCGGGGGAACCGTGCCCGCCGAGCTGACGCTGGGGGCCGAGGAGGAGCTGCACCTCGTCGACCTGGACAGCCAGAAGCTGGTCGGGCGCGCGCCGCAGCTGCTGTCGCGGCTCCCGGGCGAGAACTACTCCGCCGAGATCCAGCGGACCACGGTCGAGACGAACACCGAGGTGGTGACCACCCTCGACGGGCTCCGGGCCGAGCTGCTCCGGCTGCGCCGGCTCCTGGTGTCCGAGGCGGCCAAGGACAACGTCGGCATCGCGGCGGCGGGCACGGCGCCGAGCGCGGCCTTCGCCGACTTCGAGCTGACGACGACCGGGCGCTACGGGCGGATGCAGGAGCAGTACCGCATGCTCGTCGACGAGCAGCTGATCTGCGGGCTGCAGATCCACGTCGGCGTCTCCGACCGCGACCTGGCCGTCGAGATCATGCAGCGCGTCGCCCGCGACCTGCCGGTGCTCACCGCGCTGTCCGCGAGCTCGCCGTACTTCAACGAGCAGGACACCGGCTACTCCTCGATCCGCACGATCATCTGGCAGCGCTGGCCGACCGCGGGCGCGACCGGCCCGCTGGCCTCGGCCGCCGAGTACGACGCGCTGCTGGCCGACCTCATCAGCAGCGGCGTCATCGCCGACGAGAAGATGGCCTACTTCGACGTGCGGCCCTCGTCGCACGCGCCGACGCTGGAGCTGCGGGTCTGCGACGCCTGCCCGGTGGTCGACGACGCGATCCTCATAGCCGGGCTGTTCCGCGCCGCCGTCCGGGCCGCCGAGATCGACGTGCTCGAGGGCCGGCCGCACCAGCCGGTCCCGGCCCCGGTGCACCGCGCGGCCCTGTGGCAGGCGGCGCGCGGCGGGCTGCGCGGCAACCTGCTCGACCACAGCCTGCACCCGAGGCCCGTCCCGGCCGCCGACGCGGTGTGGGCCATGGTCGAGCGGCTGTCCGGGCCGCTGGCCGAGCTGGGCGACGCCGACGAGGTGCGGTGGCTGGCCGAGGCGACGCTGGCCCGCGGCAACTCGGCGGACCGCCAGCGCGCCGCGTACGCCGAGCGGGGCCGGCTCACCGACGTCATGGAGCTCGTCGTGGCCGAGACGCGCGGCCCCGCCGAGGGTCCGCGACCGGCGGCGCCCGAGCTGCGTCGCTACCGCTCCCGCGCCGGCGACGAGGCGGTGGGCTCGGACCGCCGCCCGCGGCCCGCGTACGAGGCGCTGGTCGAGGTGTTCCGCGACCTGGGCGCCGACCGGATCGGTGAGCGGACCCGGGCCCGCGACGCGTGGGTGGACGAGCGCGGCATGACCTTCGGGGTCGACGGGACGCAGCAGCCGTTCAGCGTCGACCTCGTCCCGCGCATCGTGTCGCCCCACGAGTGGGACGACCTCGTCCGCGGCCTGGGTCAGCGCGCCCGGGCGATCGAGGCCTTCCTGCGCGACGTCTACGGCGAGCAGCGGATCGTGCGCGACGGCGTCCTGCGGCCCGAGCTGGTCACGGGGTCCCCCGGCTGGCGTGAGGAGGCCCGGCGGCTGCCGACCGGCGCGGTGCGTGCGCCGGTGATGGGCTTCGACCTGGTGCGCAACGAGTTCGGCGGCTGGCGCGTCCTGGAGGACAACGTGCGCAACCCGTCCGGGGCGGGGTACGCCCTCGCCGTCCGCGAGCTCCTGGACGCGGTCATGCCGGACCTGCCGCGCCCGGCGGGCCTGCAGGACCCCGGTGCCGCGATGCCCCTGCTGCGCCGCGCCCTGCTCGGCGGCGAGGACGCGGGTACGGCGGCGCTGCTCTCCAGCGGGCCGGGCAGCTCGGCCTGGTTCGAGCACGCGCTGCTCGCCGAGCGCGCCGGTCTCGTGCTCGTCACGGCCGACGACCTCGAGGTGGCGGACGGAACCGTGCGGCACCGCGACGGGCGACGCCTCGACGCGCTCTACCTGCGCCTCGACGTCGAGCTGGTCGACCTGGTCGACGCCGCGGGCCGTCCGGTCGGCGCGGAGGCGTTCGAGGTGGCGGTCGCGGGCGGCGTCCGGCTGGCGAACGCGCCCGGCAACGGCGTCGCCGACGACAAGGCCATGTACTGCTACGTGCCCGAGCTCATCGGCTACTACCTCGAGGAGCACCCGGTCATCGAGTCCGTGCCCACCTACCGCACCGGGGACGCGGCCGAGTACCGCGTCGTGCTCGACCGGGTCGGCGAGCTGGTCACCAAGCCGGTCGACGGCCACGGCGGGGCCGGGGTGCTCATCGGGCCCGACGCGTCGGCGGCCGAGGTCGCCGCCCGCCGCGCCGAGATCGCCGCGAACCCCGCGGGCTGGGTCGCGCAGGAGGTCGTGGCGCTCTCGTCGCACCCCACCCTGGCGGGCAGCCTCCTGCAGCCGCGGCACGTGGACCTGCGCGTCTTCGCCTACGTCACCGGCACGGGTCCCGACGACGTCGTCGTCGCCGGCCTCGGCCTGACCCGGATGGCGCCCGAGGGCTCGCTGGTGGTGAACTCCTCGCGCGGCGGCGGGGCCAAGGACACGTGGGTCGTGCTCGACCCGGAGCTCGACGAGACGAGAGGTGAGAGATGACTCACCGAGCATCGGGCAGGTCGGGCCCGGGTCCTGGCTGGACGACGAGCGAGGATCGCCGGCTCCCGACCCGCGCGGAGGCCGACCCAGGGCCGGCGACCGCAGCGAGGAGGAAGCCAGGGGCTTCAGGGCACGACCGGGTGCGAGGTGAGAGATAGATGTGCGGACTGTCCGGGGAGATCCGGTTCGACGGCCGGTCGGCGGACGTCGCCGCCTGCGCCTGCGTGACCGAGGCGATGCAGCGGCGCGGGCCCGACGGCTCCGGGGTGTGGGCCCGCGGGCCGGTCGCGCTCGGGCACCGACGGCTGTCGATCATCGACCTGAGCCCGGCGGGCGCCCAGCCGATGGTGGACTCCGCGCTCGGCCTGACGGTCGCCTTCAACGGCTGCATCTACAACTACAAGGCCCTGCGCCACGAGCTCCAGGGCCTGGGCATGAGCTTCTTCTCGACCTCCGACACGGAGGTGATCGCCAAGGCCTACTCTCAGTGGGGCACCTCGTGCGTCGACCACTTCCTCGGCATGTTCGCCTTCGCGGTCGTGGAGCACGCCAGCGGCCGGCTCGTGCTGGCCCGCGACCGCCTGGGCATCAAGCCGCTCTACCTCGACCAGACGCCCGAGCGGCTGCGGTTCGCGTCGTCGCTGCCCGCGCTGCTCGCCGGCGGCGGCACCGACACCTCGATCGACCCGGTCGCGCTCGCCTGCTACATGAGCTTCCACAGCATCGTGCCGCCGCCGCGCACGATCCTCAACGGCGTCAAGAAGCTGCCGCCCGCGACCGTCCGGGTCGTCGAGCCCGACGGCACGTGGCGCGAGCACACCTACTGGACGCCGTCGTTCACCCGCGACCCCGACCGCGCCGGCTGGAGCAGCCGCGACTGGGAGGAGGCGCTGCTCGAGAAGCTCCGCGTCGCGGTCGACCGGCGGATGGTCGCCGACGTGCCGGTCGGCGTGCTGCTGTCCGGGGGCATCGACTCGTCGCTGGTCGTCGCCCTGCTCGCCGAGGCCGGGCAGCACGACCTCAAGACGTTCAGCATCGGCTTCGACAGCGCGGGCGGCGAGTCCGGCGACGAGTTCGAGTACTCCACCCTCGTCGCCGAGCACTTCGGCACCGACCACCACCGCATCGCCATCGACGACGCCCGCCTGCTGCCCGGCGTCGACGCCGCGGTCGCCGCGATGAGCGAGCCGATGGTCAGCCACGACTGCGTGGCCTTCTTCCTGCTGAGCGAGGACGTCTCGAAGAGCGTCAAGGTCGTCCAGTCCGGGCAGGGCGCCGACGAGGTGCTCGGCGGCTACGACTGGTACCCGCCGCTGGTCGGGGTCCCCCGCGCCGACGCGGTCGAGGCGTACGCGGACGTCTTCTTCGACCGTCGCTGGTCGGCGATGCCCGGCCTGCTGTCGCGGGACTGGCTCGTCGACCACGACGCCCCGTACGCGTTCGTGACGGAGCGGTTCGCGGCGCCGGGCGCGGACACCGCCGTCGACGCCGCGCTGCGCAGCGACACGACGGTCATGCTCGTCGACGACCCCGTCAAGCGGGTCGACAACATGACCATGGCCTGGGGCCTCGAGGCGCGGGTGCCCTTCCTGGACCACGAGCTGGTCGAGCTCGCCGGGCGCATCCCGCCGGAGCTCAAGCTCGCCGACGGCGGCAAGGGCGTGCTCAAGCGTGCCGCCCGCGGCGTCGTGCCCGATGCGGTCATCGACCGCACCAAGGGCTACTTCCCGGTGCCGGCGATCCGCCAGCTCCAGGGCCCGATGCTCGACCGGGTCCGCGACGCGCTGACCGACCCGGCCGCGCGACGGCGCGGGCTGTTCCGGGCCGACACGGTGCAGTCGCTGCTGAAGGACCCGAACCGCACCCGCACCCGTCTCGGCTCCAACGCCCTGTGGCAGCTCGGGCTGCTCGAGATGTGGCTGCAGCACCACGGTGTCGGCTGACGTGCGCACCGAGGACCGGGCGCTCGCGGACGCCGTCCGGCTGGGCGAAGAGCTGGTCGACGCCTGGGGCAGCTGGGCGCCGACGCTCTCGCCCGACTGCACCCGGATCGCCTTCGTCAGCGACCGCACCGGGAGCCCGCGGCTGTTCGTGCAGAACTTGCCGGACAGCGGCGGAGACGGAGCCGGCGGTGCCGCGCTGCCCGAGGCCCGAGAGGTCGCGCTGGGCGACGACCCGGTCGTCGAGGTGGAGTGGTCCGCCGACGGCGGCTGGCTGGCCTGCGCGGTGGCGACGGGCGGCGGCGTCCGGACGCAGGTGTGGGTCGTGCGCCCCGACGGTTCCGACGCCCGCCGGGTCGCGGGCTCGACGACGGTCCACGCCGAGCTGGGTCCCTGGACCCGCAGCGGCCACCGGCTCAGCGTGTCCGTCCCCGGCGAGACGGCCGGCGAACCGACCCGGGCCTACCTCGTCGACCCGGCGTCGGGCGAGATGTACGCGCTGGCGACCGGCGAGCTGATCTCGGTGCTCGACCTGTCGGTCGACGAGGACCACGTGGTCCTGCGTGACGGCCAGCGGGGGCGGCAGTTCTGCGTGGTCGTCGACCGCGTCGCCGACGCCGACCACCCGCTGCTGCCCTATCCGGCGACCGGGTCGACCGACCGGGCGTTCGTCCGGCCGGCGCCGCCCGGCGACCCGGACCCGCCCGGGCGTCCCGCGGGCCCGCCGCTGATCGCGTACCTGGCCACGGACGCCGGCCTCCCCCGCCGCCAGCTCGTGGCCATCCCGCTCGGCCCGGCCGGCTGGCGCGGGCAGTCCGGCGTCCTCGCACCGCGTCCCGACGCCGAGCTCGAGGGCCTCGACGCCGACGACGCCGGCCGTACGCTGCTCTGCGTCTGGAACGTCGCCGGCGGCCGCTCCGAGCTCGAGCTCGTCGACGCCTGGACCGGGAAGGGCGAGGTCGTCGACGGCCTGCCCGGTGCGGTGGTCAGCGGCGCCCTGCTGAGCCGCGACGGTTCGACCGCGCTGGTGGCCGTCGAGGGCCCGGAACGGCCGCGCGAGCTGTGGCGCCTCGACGTGGCCAGCCGCACCTGGACGCTCGCGACCGCGCGGCCCGCGGCACCGGCGGCCCGCCTCGTGTCGCCGACGCTGGAGTTCCTCCACGGGCGCGACGGGCTGCCGCTCACGGGCTGGCTCTACCGCCCGCCGGGCTGGACCGGGCCGGGGCCGGCGGTGCTGAGCCTGCACGGCGGGCCGGAGGCGCAGGAGCGCCCGACGTTCAACCCGCAGCACCAGGCGATGGCGGCGGCGGGCATCGCGGTCTTCGCGCCCAACGTGCGCGGCTCGTCGGGCTTCGGCCGCGCGTTCGTCCACGCCGACGACGTGCACGGACGTCGTGACGCCTTCGACGACGTGCTCGCCTGCGAGGACTTCCTCGTCCGGCTCGGCGTCGCCGAACCCGGGCGGGTCGCCGTGACGGGGCGCTCGTACGGGGGCTACCTCACCCTGGCGATGCTCGCCTTCCACCCCGGCGTCTTCGCCGGCGGGGTCGACATCTGCGGCATGTCGGACCTGCACACCTTCTACCGCGACACCGAGCCCTGGATCGCGGCCGCGGCGGTCACCAAGTACGGCGACCCGGCGCGCGACTGGACGCTGCTGCGGGCGCTCTCACCGATGCAGCGCGTCGAGAACATCGACGTGCCGGTGCTCGTCGTGCACGGCGAGCTCGACACGAACGTCCCGTACGGGGAGGCGACGCAGGTCGTCGACGCGCTGCGGACGCTCGGACGCCGCGTCGAGCTCCTGACGCTGCACGGCGAGGGCCACGAGTACCGCCGTGCCTCGTCCCGGCGGCGCCTGCTGGGCGCGATGCTGCTGTTCCTCGACGACGTCCTCGACCCCTGAGGCGAAGGCCCCCGTCGAGGACCCTGGCCGGTGCGGCATCATGCGCAGGACAAGCCCCAGCACCGCAGGAGGAAGCATGAGCGTTCTGGTCGCCGTCACCGACAGCGCGGAGGGCCGGGCCGCCCTCGAGGCCGCCGCCAACGAGGCCGACCTGCTCAACGTGCAGCTCACCGTCGTCAACCTGACCGGGTCCGACCTCGACACCTCCTCGATCGCCACCGAGGTCCCGTACGAGGTCGTCGTCCCGCGGGCCGGCGGTGACGTCGACGAGGTCGAGCAGGTCCTGCAGGCCATCGAGGAACGTTCCGAGGTCACCCGCCTCGTCGTCGGCGTCCGCAAGCGCTCCCCCATCGGCAAGGCCGTCCTCGGCAGCATCGCCCAGCGCCTCATCCTCGAGGCGACGGTTCCGGTGCTGTCGGTCAAGACCAGCGACGCCTGAGGCGTGCGAGCTGCGTGGTACGACCGCCAGGGACCGGCCGAGGAGGTCCTGCAGGTCGGTGAGCTGCCCGATCCCGCCGCGGGGCCCGGAGAGGTCCGCGTCCGGCTGACCGTCTCCGGCGTCAGCCCGGGCGACACGAAGAAGCGGCGGGGCTGGCTCGGTTCGTCGATGCCCTACCCCCGCGTCGTCCCGCACAGCGACGGTGCCGGCGTGGTCGACGCGGTCGGCGACGGCGTGGACGCCGCGCTCGTCGGACGGCGGGTCTGGGTCCACGGCGCGCAGTCCTACCGGCCCTTCGGCACGGCGGCGGAGCTGGTCGTCGTGCCCGCGTGGCTGGCGGTCCCGCTGCCCGACGCCGTGCCCGACGCGGTCGGCGCGTGCCTGGGCATCCCGGGCATCACCGCCCACCGTGCCGTCTTCGCCGACGGGCCGGTCGCCGGGCAGACGGTGCTCGTGCACGGTGCGCTGGGCGCCGTCGGGTCGTTGGCCGCCCAGCTCGCCCTGCACGCGGGCGCCACGGTGGTGGCGACCGTCCGCAAGACCGCCGACCTGGCCGACCTGCCCGCCTCGCTGCGCGAGCACACCGTCAGCCTCGACGTCGACGAGCCGGCGGGTGCGGTCCGCGACCGGGCGCCGCAGGGCGTCGACCGCGTCGTCGAGGTGGCCTTTTCCGACAACGTCGACCTCGACGCCGCGGCGCTGCGCCTCGGCGGGGTCATCGCGGCGTACGCGACGCGCGACGACCGGCCGAGCATCCCCTTCTGGCCGATGCTCTTCGACAACCTGACCATCCGGCTGCTCGGCAGCGACGACTTCCCGCCGGCGGCCCGGCAGGAGGCGGCGGTCGGCTTGACCGCGGCCGCCGCCGACGGCGCCCTCACGATCCGCACGGCGGACCCGCTGCCGCTCGCCGACGTCGCCGCGGCCCACGACCAGGTCGACCGCGACAACCGGCGCCGCGTGCTGGTCGACCCGACGGTCCAGGCCCACCGGGCCTAGGTCAGGCGCTCCAGCACGAGCTCGCGGACGCGGGCGGCGTCGGCCTTGCCGCCCATGGACTTCATGACCGCACCGATGAGGGCGCCGGCGGCCTGGACCTTGCCCGCACGGATCTTGTCGGCGACGCCCGGGTTGGCGGCGATGGCCTGGTCGACGGCAGCACCGAGGGCGCCGTCGTCCGACACCACCGCGAGCCCACGCGACTCGACGACCGCGGCCGGCGAACCCTCGCGCGCCAGCACGCCCTCGAGGACCTCACGGGCGAGCTTGTCGTTGATCGTGCCGGCGTCGACGAGGCCCTGGAGCTCGGCGACCTGGGCCGGCGTGACGGCCAGGGCGTCGAGCTCGACGCCCTCGGTGTTGGCCCGGCGGGCCAGCTCACCCAGCCACCACTTGCGGGCGCTCTGCGGGGACGCGCCGGCGGACACGGTCGCCTCGACGAGGTCGAGCGCACCGGCGGCGACGACGTCGCGCAGCTCGGCCTCGCTGAAGCCCCACTCCGCGCTGACGCGGCGCAGCCGTACGGCCGGGGCCTCGGGCAGCGTCGCGCGCAGCTCCTCGACCCACTCGACCGACGGCGCCACGGGCACGAGGTCGGGGTCGGGGAAGTAGCGGTACTCCTCGGCCTGCTCCTTGCTGCGGCCCGACGACGTGGTGCCCGAGGTCTCCTGCCAGTGCCGCGTCTCCTGCTTGACGCGCCCGCCGTCGCTGAGCACGGCGGCCTGGCGGGTGATCTCGTAGCGGATCGCGCGCTCGACGCTGCGCAGGGAGTTGACGTTCTTGGTCTCGGTCCGTGTGCCGAGCGGTGCGTCGGGGGTCGGGCGCAGCGACACGTTCGCGTCGCAGCGCAGCGAGCCCTGCTCCATCCGCACGTCGGACACGCCGAGGCCGCGCAGCAGGTCGCGCAGCATCGCGACGTACGCCCGGGCCACGGCCGGGGCGTACTTGCCGGCGCCCTCGATCGGCTTGGTGACGATCTCGATCAGGGGCACGCCGGAACGGTTGTAGTCCAGCAGCGAGTACTCCGCACCGTGGATGCGCCCGGTGGCACCGCCGACGTGCAGCGACTTGCCGGTGTCCTCCTCCATGTGCGCCCGCTCGATCTCGATGCGGAACGTGCGCAGCACGCCCTCGTCGTCGGGCACCTCGACCTCGGCCCAACCGTCGTAGCAGATGGGCTCGTCGTACTGGCTGATCTGGTAGTTCTTCGGCTGGTCGGGGTAGAAGTAGTTCTTCCGCGCGAAGCGGCACCAGCGCGCGATCGAGCAGTTGAGCGCCAGCCCGATGCGGATCGCCGACTCGACCGCCTTGGCGTTGACCACCGGCAGCGAGCCGGGCAGGCCGAGGCAGGTCGGGCAGACCTGCGTGTTCGGCTCGGCGCCGAACGCGGTCGAGCACCCGCAGAACATCTTCGACGCGGTGTTGAGCTCGACGTGCACCTCGAGCCCCAGTGCCGGGTCGAAGCGGCCGACGGCGTCGTCGTAGTCCATGACGAAGTCGGGAGCGGTCGTGGTCATCGGGCGACTCCTTCGACGAGCGTGGCGAGCTCGGGGGCCTGCGCGAGCAGCGGCCCGCCCCACCGCTCCTGCAGCGCGCGCTCGAGCGCGGCGCCGACGCGGTAGAGCCGGTCGTCGGCCAGCGGCGGCGCCATGACCTGCAGCCCGACGGGCAGGCCGTCCTCCGGCGCGAGCCCGACCGGGAACGACGCGCTGGCGTTGCCGGCGAGGTTCGAGGGGATGGTGCACAGGTCGTTCAGGTACATCGCGATCGGGTCGTCGACCTTCTCGCCCAGCCGGAACGCGGTGGTGGGCGTCGACGGCGAGACGAGCACGTCCACAGCCGCGAACGCCGCCTCGAAGTCGCGCGTCACGAGCGTGCGCACCTTCTGCGCCTGCCCGTAGTAGGCGTCGTAGTAGCCGCTCGACAGCGCGTACGTGCCGAGGATGATGCGGCGCTTGACCTCGGCGCCGAAGCCGGCCTCGCGGGTCAGGCCCATGACCTCCTCCGCGCTGCGCGTGCCGTCGTCGCCGGCCCGCAGGCCGAAGCGCATGCCGTCGAACTTGGCCAGGTTGGAGCTCGCCTCGCTGGGCAGCACCAGGTAGTAGGCGGGCAGCGCGTACGAGAAGTGCGGGCAGGAGACCTCGACGACCTCCGCGCCGAGGGAGGACAGCACCTCGACCGCCTCGCGGAACCGCTGCTCGACGCCGGGCGCGTAGCCCTCGCCGCCGAGCTCCCGGACGATGCCGATCTTCATCCCGCGGACGTCGCCGGAACGGGCCGCGCCCACCACGTCGGGCACCGGCGCGTCGATCGACGTCGAGTCGAGCGGGTCGTGCCCGGCGATGACGGTGTGCAGCAGGGCCGCGTCCAGGACCGTACGGGCGCAGGGGCCGGGCTGGTCGAGGCTCGAGGCCAGGGCGACGAGGCCGTAGCGCGAGGTGCCCCCGTAGGTCGGCTTGATGCCGACGGTCCCCGTGACGGAGGCCGGCTGGCGGATCGAGCCGCCGGTGTCGGTGCCGATGGCGAGCGGGGCCTCGTACGCGGCCACGGCCGCCGCCGAACCACCGCCGGAGCCGCCGGGGATCCGGTCGAGGGCCCAGGGGTTGTGCGTCGGTCCGTAGGCGGAGTTCTCGGTGGAGGAGCCCATGGCGAACTCGTCGAGGTTCGTCTTGCCGAGGATCACCAGGCCGGCGTCCAGCATGCGGCGGGTGACCGTCGCGTCGTACGGCGGCACCCAGCCCTCGAGCACCCGCGACCCGCAGGTCGTCGGCGCGCCCGCGTAGGTGAGGACGTCCTTGAGCGCGACCGGCACGCCGGCCAGCGGACCGAGCGGCTTGCCGTCGGCGCGGTCGGCGTCGACGCGGGCGGCCGCGGCGAGCGCGCGCTCGCCGTCGACGTGGAGGAACGCGTGCACGGCCGGCTCGACGGCCGCCATCCGGTCGAGGTGGGCCTGGGTGACCTCGACGGAGCTGGTCTCGCCGGAGGCGATGGCGGACGCGAGCTCGGCGGCGGTGCTGCGGGTCAGGTCGGCGCTCATCAGGCGTCCTCCCCCAGGATCCGCGGGACCCGGAACCGGTCCTCCTCGGCGGCCGGCGCGCCGGCCAGCACGGCCTCGCGCGGCAGCGACGGGCGCACCACGTCGGCGCGCTGGACGTTGTCGAGCGGCAGCGGGTGCGACGTCGGCGGGATGTCGTCGGCCGCGACCTCGGAGACCTTCGCGACGGCCTCCAGGATCGCGTCGAGCTGCGGGGCCAGGTGGGCCAGCTCGTCGGGGGTCAGCTCGATCCGGGCCAGCCTGGCCAGGTCGGCCACGTCGTTCGGGGTGAGGGCCACCGCGGCGTCACTCTTCCTTCAGGGGACGGGACGGGTCTGCCGCGCACGGCGCGACCCGGCTGTCCATCCTAGGGCGGCCGACGGCACCCGCTCCCCCGGTTTCCAGGCCTACGGCTCCAGCGGCCGCAGCACCGCGCCGGTCTTGAGCTTGGGCGTGAAGAAGGTCGACTTCGGCGGCATCAGCAGGCCCTCGCGGGCGGTCCGCTGGATCTCCTCCAGGCTCGGCGGGCGCACGAGCACCGCGGCCACCGCGACCCGGTCGGCCACCGCGTCGAGCGCGGCGTCGACGCCGTCCTGGTAGGCCACCTGCACGTCGACGCCCTCGAGCGCGGTCTCCAACCAGAGCCCGTCCAGCGCGCGCACGTCGTCGAAGACGCCGGGACGCGGGTCGAGGCGCCAGGCGCCCTCGACGGTGAGCAGGACCATCGCGGTGGCGTTCAGCGCCGAGACGGTTCCGTGGTCGCCCCCCACCCGGCTGAGCACGAAGAAGCGCTCCAGCGCCGCCCGGAGCTCGGCGAGGTCGACGCCGGAGTAGTGCCGGTGGATCGGCTCCACGCTCAGCTGGTCGGCGACGAGCTCGGCGACGAAGGCCAGCGTGCGCTCCGCCCCGGTGTCGTCCCGCCCGGTCGCCGCGCGGACCTCGTCGCGGTAGGTCCGGCTCACCGCGTAGCGGTGGTGGCCGTCGGCGATCAGCACGTCGTCGGCGGCGAGGAGCGCGCCGATCGCGCGGACCCGCTCGGGATCGGTCACCCGCTCCCACACGTGGACGACCTCCGGCCCGCCGAGGCCCTCGGTCAGCTCGACCAGGCGCCCGACGGGCTCTCCCGGCTCGGCCAGCATCGCGGCGAGCCCCGCGGCGAGCGACAGCCCCCAGACCGGCGAGAGGTTCGCCCGCGTCGCGCGGGTCAGCTCCAGCCGGTCGGTGGAGTCCTTCGGCGTCGTCCGCTCGTGCGGCAGGACGCGGCCCGCCCCGCTGTCGGCACCGGGATCGAGGACCTCGAGGGCCCCCAGCACCCCGGCGACGTCACGCCGGGACCCGCTCGCGTCGGTGAAGCGCAGCCGGTAGATCGTGAAGGACGGCTCGGGGTCCAGGACCAGCACGCCCTGGTCGACCCAGTCCTGCAGCGTCGCAGCAGCGACCTCGTACCGGTCCGCCCCGCCGCGCGGCACGTCGACGAACGTCACGTTGTGCGCCGAGCGCGCCTGGAGCGCGTCGACGTCGCTGTCGTCCAGGACGTCGTACGGCGGCGCGAGCAGCGGCTGGAGGTCTCGGTCGGCGAAGCGGAGGGCGCGGAAGGGTTCGAACCGAGGCATGAGTGGCATTGTGCGCGACCACGACCGGCCCGTGCGCCGCTGCCTGGACGACGGAGGGAGCACGACACGCTTCTCGTCGTGCGAGAGAGGGAGGAAGGCAGCGGGTCGGAGCACGGGGCGCGTCCGAGCGAAGCGAGGACACAACAACGCTGAAACCGCCCGGTAATCGCTTTTCTGCGACGATGTCGCCGTGTTCCTCATGCGAGTCACCCTTCCCGACCGACCGGGTTCGCTCGGTTCGGTCGCCACGGCCATGGGTGGCGTGGGCGGCGACATCAACGCCGTCGAGATCGTCGAGAAGGGCGACGGGGTCGTCGTCGACGACTTCATCGTCGACCTGCCGCCCGGCCAGCTGCCGGAGTCGCTCGTCACCGCCTGCCAGAACCTCGAGGGCGTCCGCGTGGAGTGGATCGCGCGCTACCCCGAGGGCGGCGGGCTGCAGTCCGACCTCGAGGCGCTGGAGCGCATGACGGCCGACCCCGTGCACGCGGCGGAGACGCTCGTCTCGCTGTGCCCGGTGGTGTTCCGGTCGCACTGGGCGATCCTCGTCCAGACCGGGCCCGGCGAGCCGGCCATGACCTACTCCACGACGCTCGCGCCGGACGTCACCCCCGAGCTGGCCGCGCGCCTCGCGCCCTTCGACGTCACCCACCGCCTCGACCTCGAGAGCGGCTGGGCGCCCGGCTGGGGCGACTGCACCCTGGTCGTCACCCCGATCACCCAGGACCGCGTCATCGCCATCGGCCGCCTCGGCGGCCCGGCCTTCCTCGACTCCGAGGTCGCCCGGCTCAACCACCTGGCCGCGCTCGTCAAGTAGCGCCGGGCGGGTCGCCGGGACCCGCGACCCCTGGAACTTCCCCCACCGACGGGTCCACGAACCCCGCGGGCAGGCAGAATGCCGGGATCGGGGGTGCGCATGGACGCGTGGGGCTGGGCCGAGCTGGGCGAGCTGGTGACGTCGTTCGGCTACGGCATCCTGTCCGCCCTCGTCCCCCTGGCCAACGCCGAGGGGTACGTGCTCGTCTCCGGCCTCTCCTCGATCGGGCACGCCGCGCCCGTCGTGGCGGGCGTGACGCTCGGCCAGACCCTCGGCAAGGTGCTGCTCTTCCTCGGCGTCCGGCGCGGCAGGCAGTTCCCCTTCGTCCGCCACCAGCGCGCCCGGCTGCGCAGCCACCCGGTCGGACCCGCCCGTCGGCGCTTCCGCCGCACCATCGCCGCGCTGCTGCGCCTGGTCGGCGAGAAGCGCTGGGGCCTGCCGATCGTGCTGCTCGCCGCGGTCACGGGCTTCCCGCCGCTGTACGCGGTCGCCCTGCTCGCAGGGGCGACCCGGATGCGGCTCGGCTGGTTCGCCGCCGTCGTCCTCGTCGGCCGGACGGTCCGCTTCGTGCTCGTCGCCCGCGGGGTCGCCGTCCTGCACCCCTGACCGGCCTGAGCAGTCCCTGTGAGTCTGCTCCGGCCCCTCGGCCCGCACTCCCCGATCGCTACTCTGGTCGCCATGCGGCTGCGCGCGGCGTTCTCGAACCTGAACCTCAACGGGTCGACCCCGCCGCGCGTCCAGCCCCGCCTCGGCGAGTGGGGCCCGGAGCTGGTGCCGAGCACCGGCCAGAAGCGCCGCATGCGCATCTGGGTCGGGCTCGTGCTGCTCGGCGCGATGCTCGCGATCTTCGGTCTCGGCTGGTACGTCTACCACGCGATGACCGGCAGCTGGGGCTTCGGCCTCGACCGCAACAGCAGCTTCTTCGCCCCCGACGTGGTGCTCGGGATGCTGCGCCTCTAGGGCGCGGCTGTCACGCTCGAGACCCCTGGGTCCACGCCTCCTCGCCCGCTAGACCTCCTCGCCCCCTAGACCTCCTCGCCGATGGTCGCCACCTCCGCGGCCGCCTCGGGCCCGTGCTCCAGCAGCGTGGTGAACGCCTCGGCGCCGGACAGCACCGGCACCTTGAGCTGGACCGCCTTGTCGTACTTGGACCCGGGTGCCTCGCCCACGACCACGAACGACGTCTTCTTCGACACCGAACCGGACACCTTCCCGCCCCGGCTCGTCACCGCCTCGGCGGCCGAGTCGCGCGTGAACCCGTCGAGCGAGCCGGTGACGACGACGCTGACCCCGGCCAGCGTCTGCTCACGCTGCTCCCTGGGCTCGTCGCGCATCACGCACCCGGCGTCGCGCCACTTGTCCACGATCGCGCGGTGCCAGTCGACGGCGAACCACTCCTGGATCGCCGTCACCAGCGTCGGCCCGATGCCCTCGACCTCCGCCAGCTGCTCGGGCGTCGCCGCCTCGATCGCGTCGATGCTCCCGAACGCCGCCGCCAGGTCCGGCGCGACACCCGGACCGACGTGGCGGATGGAAAGCGCTACCAGGTACTTGTCCAGGGGCCGGGTCTTGGCCGCCTCGAGGTTGGCCAGCAGCTTGGTGCCGTTGGCCGAGAGCCGGCCGTCCTTGGTCGTGAAGAACGCGGTGCGCTGCAGCGACTCCGGCGTGAGGGAGAACAGGTCGCCCTCGTCGGTCAGCAGCCCGGCCTCGAGCAGCGCCTGCCCGGACTGGTAGCCGAGCACCTCGATGTCGAGAGCCGCGCGGCTGGCGACGTGGAACAACCGCTCCCGCAGCTGCGCCGGGCAGGAGCGGGTGTTCGGGCAGCGCAGGTCGGCGTCGCCCTCCTTCTCGGGACGCAGGGCCGTGCCGCACGCCGGGCAGTGCGTCGGCATGACGAAGGGGTGCTCGGTGCCGTCGCGCAGCGCGACCACCGGCCCGACGATCTCCGGGATGACGTCGCCGGCCTTGCGCAGGACGACGGTGTCGCCGATCAGCACGCCCTTGCGCACGACCTCGCTGGCGTTGTGCAGCGTCGCCTGGCTGACCGTCGAGCCGGCCACGCGCACCGGCTCCATCACCCCGTACGGCCCCACCCGGCCGGTGCGCCCGACGTTGACCCGGATGTCGAGGAGCTTGGTCGTGACCTCCTCCGGCGGGTACTTGTAGGCGATCGCCCAGCGCGGCGCCCGGGCCGTCGACCCCAGCTGGTCCTGCACGGCCCGCTCGTCGAGCTTGACCACGACGCCGTCGATCTCGTGGACCGGCGCACCCTCGCCGTGGCGGTGCTCGCCCCAGTAGGCGATGTAGTCCTCGACCTCGGCGAGCGTGGCGACGACCTTGCGCTGGGGGCTGACGGGCAGGCCCCAGCGCTCCAGGGCCTCGTACGCCTCCGACTGCCGCGACACCTCCACGCCGGTCAGCACGCCGAGCCCGTGGCTGACGAAGCCCAGGTTGCGCGAGGCGGTGACGCGCGGGTCCTTCTGCCGCAGCGACCCGGCGGCGGCGTTGCGCGGGTTGGCGAAGGGCGCCTTGCCGTCGGCGACGAGCTGCTCGTTCAGCGCGGTGAACTCCGCGACCGCGAAGTAGACCTCGCCGCGCACCTCGAGGACGTCGGGGACGGTGACGCCCTCCGGCTGGGCCAGCCGCTGCGGGATCGCCGTGATCGTGCGGACGTTGGCGGTCACGTCCTCGCCCACCCGGCCGTCGCCCCGGGTCGCGGCCCGGACCAGGCGGCCGCCCTCGTAGACGAGGTCGAGCGCGAGCCCGTCGACCTTGAGCTCGCACAGGTAGCCGGACCGCTCCAGCCGGCTCTCGCCGAGCTCGCGCGCCGCCCGTCCCTGCCAGCGCTCCAGGTCCTCGGTGCTGAAGGCGTTGTCCAGGCTCAGCAGGCGCTGCAGGTGCTCGACCGGCGCGAACGTCGCCGCGGGCGCCCCGCCGACCGTCTGCGTCGGCGAGTCCGGCGTACGCAGCGACGGGAAGCGCTCCTCGAGCGCCTCCAGCTCGCGCATCAGCCGGTCGTACTCCTCGTCGGCCACGGTCGGCTCGTCGAGGACGTAGTAGCGCCAGCGCGCCTCGTTCAGCACCTCGGTGACCTCCGCGTGCCGGGCGCTGGACGCGCTGTCCGGCTCGGGCACGGGCTCGGGGACCGGCTCGGCGTCGACGTCTGGGGTGACCACGCCACGACCCTAGCCAGGACCGCTGACAGGAGCGGGTCGGCCGCCGGTACCGTGCGCTCGTGCGTCGACCCCTGCGCGGCCTGGCCGCCCTCCTCACCAGCGCGGCCGTGGGCCTCGCGGTCGTCCCGGCCGCCCCCGCGTCCGCCGCCCCGGGCGCGACCAGCCCGACGCCGGTCGCGGGTGGCCAGACGTCCGGCGACTCGCTCTTCGACGCGTACGGCAACACCGGCTACGACGTCCGGCACTACGGCATCGCCCTGGCGTACGCGAAGAACGGCTCGATCAGGGCGACGACGACGGTCGAGGCCAGGGCGGCCCGGGCGCTGTCGTCGTTCTCCCTGGACCTCGAGGGGCTGAGCGTCGACCGGGTGCGGGTGGACGGCCGGACGGCGGCCTTCCGGCGTGACGGGACCAAGCTGGTCGTCACCCCCGCGCGCCCCGCGAAGGGGCGCTTCACCGTCACCGTCCGCTACCACGGCCGGCCCGTGACCCACACCGACCCGGACGGTTCGCAGGACGGCTGGGTGCCGAGCACCACCGGGGCGACCGCGCTGAACGAGCCCGTCGGCGCGCAGACCTGGTACCCGAACAACAACACCCCGCGCGACAAGGCCTCCTTCGACGTGGCGCTCACGGTGCCGAAGAAGCTCGCGGCCGCCTCGAACGGCGTGCTGCGGAGCCGTCGCACCAAGGACGGGCAGACCACCTGGCGCTGGCGCCAGCGCCGGCCGATGGCGACCTACCTCTCGATGGTCGCGATCGGGCGCTTCGACGTCTACCGCTCGACGGTGGAGCTCCGGCACGGCCGGAAGATCCCGGCCTGGACGTTCGTCCAGCCGTCGCTCGGCTCGGCGAAGGCGCAGCGCAGCCTGCTGCCGAAGGTCCTCCGCTTCAGCGAGAAGCAGTACGGCCGCTACCCGTTCGACGCCGCCGGCATGGTGATCCAGGACCTCGGCGTCGGCTACGCGCTCGAGACCCAGACGCGGCCCTTCTTCGACGGCGTCCCCGACGAGGCGACCCTGGTCCACGAGTACGCCCACCAGTGGTCGGCGACTCGGTCACCCCGAAGGACTGGGGCGACATCTGGCTCAACGAGGGCTTCGCCTCCTACGCGGAGGCGAACTGGGCCGCTGAGCACGGTGGCCCGACGACCTGGCAGGCGTTCCAGGCGGTCTACGCCGCGCACCCGGCCGAGGGCAAGGGTTCCGAGCTGTGGTCACCCGCGCCCGCCGCGCTGACGGACCCGGCCGACCTCTTCTCCGACCCCGTCTACACCCGCGGCGGTCTCACCCTCGAGGCCCTGCGGCACCGGATCGGCGACGCCGCGATGCGCCGGCTGCTGCGCACCTGGACGCGCGAGCACGCGAACGGCGGGGTGCGGACGCAGCGGTTCGTCGCGCTCGCCGAGCGGGTCAGCGGGCAGGACCTCGACGGCTTCTTCGAGACGTGGCTCTTCGTCGCCGAGAAGCCGGGCGGCTACGCGGACGCGCGGGTCGCGGCGGTCGCGCCGGCCTCGGGCGCCCGGAGCCGCCACGAGTAGGAGCAGTAGGCGGTGATCGAGCAGAGGATCAGCACGCCGAAGAAGACGTGCAGGCCCTTGATCCCGGCGAAGCCGAGCGTCATCTGCAGCGCGATCGCGACGACGATGCCGAGCGGGAAGAACAGCGTCCAGCCCGGGCGCCCGGCCCGGCGCAGCGGCACGCCGAGGACCGCGCCGATCACGGCGAGCACCAGCACCGCGAACGCGTTGGTGGCGTGCGCGACCAGCAGGACGTGGGAGCCGTCGAGGTAGCCCGACCCCAGCCCCGCCTGCGCGACGGCGAAGGCGAACAACAGGGTCGCGACGATGCGGAGCTGCCGGATCTGGGCCACGGCGTCATCATGCCCCAGCGCACGGCCCGCGGGCCGGAACCTCAGCCGAGCAGCCGGTCGGTGACGATGTCCGCCGCCGACCGCAGCGTGCGCAGGGCCGCGGTGGCACCGGCCCGGTCGAACCCCGCCAGCCCGCAGGCCGGCGTGAGCACCGTCCGCAGGCCCGCCTCGGCGTCGAGGCCCAGGTCGTCGAGGCGGCCGAGGACGCGCGCGGCCACGGCGTCGGGCCGCGGGACCGCGGGCGCCGGCCCGTCGGTCGGGAGCGCCCCGGCGCCGAACCACAGCCCCTCGCCCAGCCCCTCGCCGACCTCGTCCCACTGCCGGGTCGACATCTGCCCGAGGTCGAGCGCGACGCCGGCCACGCCGGCCTGGCGCAGCAGGCCGACGGGCGCGTCGGCCGCGCAGCAGTGCACGACGACCGGGCGGCCGACGTGCTCGACGAGGCTCGTGTAGACCTCCGCGACCTCCGGCCGGTCCACCGAGCGGTGCCGCGAGAAGCCGCTGGCCGTGCTCAGGCTGCCCGTCAGGACGGCGGGCAGGAGCGGTTCGTCGAGCTGCACGACGAGCTCCACGTCGGGGAGCCGGCGGCGCAGCTCGCCGACCAGCTCGCCGATGCCGTCGGTGAGCGACTGGGCCACGTCGCGCCGAGCGCCGCTGTCGGCCACCACCCGGTCGCCCCGCGGGCGCTCGAGCGTCGCGCACAGCGTCCAGGGCCCGGCGACCGACACCTTGACCAGGCCGGTGTAGCCCTGCGCGACCTCCTCGAGCACGTCGAGGTCGCTGCGCAGCAGCGAGCGCGCCTGCCGGGCGTCGCGGTTCGGCGCGTCGGCGAGCCGCCAGCCGGCGGGCTGGAGGTCCACGGCCAGGCCGCTGAGCAGCGAGGCCCCGCGCCCGACGAGCTGCGCGCCCGGCCCACGGGCCGGCAGCTCGGGCAGGTACGGCAGGTCCGGGCACTCCGCGAACGCCGTCTTGACCGCGTCCGTCACGTCGGTGCCCGGCCAGGAGCCGATCCCGGTCCACCAGACCTGGGAGGGCGTGCCCGTCGTGCCGGACGTCGGGGTCGTCACCGGGCCCCGACCGGTGACCGGGTCGAGGAGATGGTGGCGCTGCCGACGACCCGGGTGCCCGCGTACGCGACGACGGCCTGGCCGGGCGCGACGCCGACGAGCGGCTCGTCGGTGTCGACCAGCAGCGTGCTCCCCTGCTCGCCGTCGCGCAGCTCCACGGTCGCGGGCACCGGCTCGCCGTGGGCCCGCACCTGGACCAGCCCGCGCCACGGGCCCTCCGGAACGATCCCGGTCCAGGTCGGGCGCAGACCCGCCAGGTGCGAGACCGCCAGCGCCTCGCGCGGGCCGACGGTGACGGTTCCGTCGACGGGCGTGACGTCGAGGACGAAGCGCGGCTTGCCGTCGGCCGCGGGCACACCGAGCCGCAGCCCGCGGCGCTGGCCGACGGTGAAGTGGTGGGTGCCGTCGTGCTCGCCGAGCCGGGTGCCGTCGGCGTCGACGACCGCGCCCGGCCGGGTGCCCAGGCGGGCGTCGAGGAAGCCGGCCGTGTCCCCGTCGGGGATGAAGCAGATGTCGTGGCTGTCCGGCTTCGCCGCGACCGAGAGCCCGCGGGCCGCCGCCTCCGCCCGCACCTCGGTCTTGGTCGAGGTGCCCAGCGGGAACCAGCTGTGCGCGACCTGGTGCGCCGTCAGCACGCCGAGGACGTACGACTGGTCCTTGGCCGCGTCGACCGCCCGGTGCAGCTCGACGGTCCCGTCGTCCGCCCGCTGAAGGCGCGCGTAGTGGCCCGTGCAGACGGCGTCGAACCCGAGCGCCAGCCCGCGCTCGAGCACCGCGGCGAACTTGATCTTCTCGTTGCAGCGCAGGCACGGGTTGGGCGTGCGGCCGGCGGCGTACTCGGCCACGAAGTCGTCGACGACGTCGGCGGCGAAGCGGTCCGAGAGGTCCCAGACGTAGAAGGGGATGCCGAGCCGGTCGGCCGCCCGTCGCGCGTCGTGCGCGTCCTCGCGCGAGCAGCAGCCGCGCGCGCCGCTGCGGAAGGACTGCGGGTTCTTCGACAGAGCCAGGTGCACCCCGGTCACGTCGTGCCCGGCGTCGACCGCGCGGGCGGCGGCCACGGCGGAGTCGACCCCGCCGGACATCGCGGCGAGCACCCTCATCTGGACCGTCCTCCTGCTGTCATGACGGCCCCACTGTACGGGCGCGCTCAGACGTACGCCGCGGCCGCACGGGCCCGCGCGACGACGTCCGGCAGCACCGCGGAGACCCGGTCGAGGTCGGCGGCGGTGGTCGTGTGGCCGAGCGAGAAGCGCACGACGCTGCGGGCCTCCGCCTCGCTCACCCCGAGCGCGGTGAGCACGTGGCTCGGCGCGGTGACGCCGGCCGAGCAGGCCGACCCGGTGGAGGCGTCGACCCCGGCCGCGTCGAGCAGCATCACCACGGCGTCGCCGGGGGCGCCGGGGATCTGCACGCTCAGCACGCCGGGCAGCCCCGCGGCGGGGTCGTCCGGGGAGGCGCCGTGGCGCGACGCGTCGGGCACCGCGGCCCGGACCCGCGCGAAGAGCTCCTCGCGCAGCGCGACCTCGCGCGCCGCCTCCTCCTGCAGCGTGCGCACCGCCACGTCGACCGCCGCCGCGAAGCCGGCCACCCCGACCACGTCGAGGGTGCCCGAGCGGACGTCGCGCTCCTGGCCACCCCCGTGCTGCACCGCGGCCAGCGCCGTCGAGCGCCGCGCGAGCAGGGCGCCGACGCCCACCGGCCCGCCCAGCTTGTGGGCGGTCAGGCTCAGCAGGTCCAGGCCGCTGGCCGCGAAGTCGACCGGCACGTGCCCGACGGCCTGCACGGCGTCGCTGTGCACGACGGCACCCGCGGCGCGCCCGGCCTCGGCCACGGCCCGCACGGGCTGCACGGTGCCGACCTCGTTGTTGGCCCACATCACCGAGACCACCGCGCTGCGCGGGCCGAGGGCGGCGGCGTACGCGTCGAGGTCGAGTCGCCCCGCGGCGTCCACGGGCAGCAGGGTCACCTGCGCCCCCTGCGTCTGGGCGAGCCAGAGCGCCGCGTCGCCGACCGCGTGGTGCTCGACCGCGCTCACCAGGACGTCGCGGCGGTCGGCGTCGCGCCGGGCCCAGTACGCCCCCTTGACCGCGAGGTTGTCGGCCTCGGTCCCGCCGCCGGTGAGGACCACCTCGGCCGGGTCGGCGCCGAGGCGCGCGGCGATCAGCTCGCGCGCGTCCTCGACCACCCGGCGTGCCGCGCGGCCCGAGCCGTGGGCCGAGGACGGGTTGCCCGTACGGGTCAGCTCGGCGGTGACGGCCGCCACCGCCTCGGCCCGCATCGGCGTCGTCGCGGCGTGGTCGAGATAGCTGCGGTCCGCAGGGCTGCGGTCGGGGTCGCTGCGCACGCCCTCAGTCTGCCCGCTCGCTGAGCCGCTCAGCGGTCGACGGCGGGCCGAGCCCGGCGGGGCCCGAGGGCCGGCCACGCAGATGCCCCTCCACCTGCGTGACCGGACGCCCGCCCGTGGGCGGGACGCGCGAAACGTTAGGCAGCCGCCGGCGCCCGGTCTGTAGCGCTGGGTCCACATCTGGGACCGACCGGTTCTGCCATGCTGGCGCCATGCCGGCCGGTCCTCCTGCGGGGCCGACCGCCTCGAGGCGTCGCTGGTCGGCCGACCCCGCGGCGGCCCTGGTCGCCGGCCTGTTCCTCGTGCTCCTGGTGGTCGGGGCCGTGCTGGCGGCCGACGCCCCGGGGCTGGCCGTCGCCGACTGGCTGCCGCTGCTGGGGATGACCGCCCTCTACGCCGTGACGGGTCTCGTCGCCTGGCGGCGCCGGCCGCACAACCGTATCGGCGTGCTGATGCTGGTCGCCGCCCTCTCGGTGTGGGTGAGCGTGCTGGGAGCGCTGCCCGACCGCGCGCTGTCGATGATCGGCCTGGTCTGCTCGACCCTGCCGCTGGCCCTGACGCTGCACCTGCTGATGGCCTTCCCCTCCGGGCGGGTGCAGCGCGGCGTCGACCGCGTCGTCGTCGGCGCGGGCTACGTCGCCTCGACGGTGCTGCAGGTGCCCCTGGCCGTCGTCGGCCCCGAGCCGCCCGCCGTCTGGCGGCCGGCCGACGCCGCGCAGGTCCTGCTCGTGGCCAGCTGGGTGCAGAGCGTCGTCGGCGTCTCATCGGTCTTCCTGGCCGCCGGGCTGGTCGCCGTCCGCGCGTTCCGGGCCGACCCGCTGGAGCGCCGGCTGCTCGGTCCCATGGTCTGGTACCGCGTGCTGCTGCCCGTGATGATCGGCGTGGGCGCCCTGGCGATCCAGGTCCGTACGCCGCTGGCCGTGGGTCTCAGCTGGCTCCAGTTCGCCGCCGTGCTCGGCCTGCCGGTGGTGTTCCTGGTGGGGCTGCTCTTCGGCTCGTTCGGCCGGACCGGGCAGGTCGACGAGCTGGTCGCGCGGATCGGCGGCGCCACGCCGAGCGCCGGCGCCCTCAGTGCGGCCGTGGCGCAGGCGCTCGGCGACCCGGACGCGCGGGTGGTGTTCGCGCGGACCGGCGCCGACGGGTTCGTCGACGAGGCCGGCCGGCTGGTGCCCGCCGAGCCGGAGCGCGGCCGGCACGTGCACCCCGTACGCCACGGGGGCGTGGTGGTCGGCGGCATCGTGCACCGCGACGACGCGCTCGCCGACGGTTCCGAGATCGAGGTCGTGGGCGGGGTCGTCGCCCTCGGCATCGAGGCGGAGCGGCTCGCGGCCGAGCAGCGGGCGCTGCTGGCCGAGCTGCGGACCAGCGAGTCCGACCTGTACGCGTCGCGCCGTCGCCTGCTGCAGGCCGAGGACAGCGAGCGCCGGCGGATCTCGCGCGACCTGCACGACGGCGCCCAGCAGCACATCGTGCTGCTCGGCCTCACCGCCCGCCAGCTGAGCCGGACGGCGAGCGACCCGGTCGTCGCGGCCTCCGCGGCCGGCATCGCCGACGGCATGACCGGCCTGCTGACCGAGCTCCGCGACTTCATCGCCGGGATCATGCCCGCGCCGCTCGTCGAGCGCGGCCTCGTCCCCGCCGTGGAGATGCTGGCGGAGCGGATGCCGGTGCCGACGACCGTCGAGACGTCCGGCCCCGTCCCGCCGCTGGCCACCGACGCCGAGTCCACGCTCTACTTCACGATCTCGGAGGCCCTCACCAACGTGGCCAAGCACGCGTCCGCGACCACCGCGCGGGTGCGCTTCGAGCCCCCGGCCGGCGACGGGGGCCGGTTGCGGGCGAGCGTCCGCGACGACGGCAAGGGCGGCGCCGACCCGGCCGACGGCACCGGGCTGCGCGGCCTCCAGGACCGGGTCGCCGCGCTCGGCGGGACGCTCGAGGTCGTCTCGCCGGACGGGGAGGGCACCACCGTGGTGGTGGAGGTCCCGTGCGGCTGATCATCGGCGAGGACGAGGTGCTGCTGCGCGCCGGGCTGTCGCGGCTGCTCACCGACGAGGGCTACGACGTCGTCGCCACGGCGTCGAACGCGCCCGACCTGGTCGCCGCCACCCGCGCGCTGCACCCCGACCTGGTCATCACCGACATCCGCATGCCGCCCACCCACACCCGCGACGGCATCGAGGCGGCCCTGCTGCTGCGCGAGGAGACGCCGACGCTGGCCGTGCTGGTCCTGTCCCAGTACGTCGACAGCGCCGGCGCGACCGAGCTGCTGGGCCGCGGGTCGCGCGGCGTCGGCTACCTGCTCAAGCAGCGGATCATGGACGTCGACCCGTTCCTGCGCGGCGTGCGCGACGTCCTCGACGGCGGCACCCTCGTCGACCCCTCGGTCGTCGAGAGCATGATGCGGCGCCGGCGCGTGGACAACCCGATCGAGCGGCTGAGCCCACGGCGGCGCGAGACGCTCGCCCTCATGGCGCAGGGCATGAGCAACGCCCGCATCGCCGAGGAGCTCGTCGTCACCGAGCACGCCGTCGCCCGCAACATCTCCGCGATCTTCGACACCCTCGGGCTGCCGCCCTCGACCAGCGAGCACCGGCGCGTCCTCGCCGTTCTCAAGTACCTCGAGCGCGGCCCCTCGGAGCACCCCGGCTGAGCGCGTACCGCTGACCGGGCCCCCGCCGTACGCGGGTGACTTCTGCTGCCAGAGGTCGCGGTCAGGCGCTGCGGTCCTGCAGGCCCTGGACGACCTCGTCGAGCACGGTCTGGAGGTCGCCGACGACGCCGAGGTCGGCGAGCGCGAAGATCGGGGCCTCGGGGTCGGAGTTCACGGCGACGACGGCCTTGGAGGTCTGCATGCCGGCACGGTGCTGGATGGCGCCGGAGATGCCGGCGGCGACGTAGAGCTGCGGCGAGACCGTCGTACCGGTCTGGCCGACCTGGTAGGCGTGCGGGTACCAGCCGGCGTCCACCGCCGCGCGCGAGGCCCCGACGGCCCCGCCGAGGGCGTCGGCGAGCGCCTCGACCTTGGCGAAGTCGCCGCCGGTCCCGCGGCCGCCGGAGACGACGACGGGGGCCTCGGTCAGGCTCGGCCGACCGCTCGCCACCCGCGGGTCGCGGGCGGTGATGCGGGCGCCGCGGGCGGCGTCGGAGATCGTGACGGCGAACGGCTCCACCGTCACCGCGGCGGGCGCCTCGACCGGCGCCGGCGCCACGCTGTTCGGCTTCATCGTGGCGACGAGCACGTCGCGCCGGCCGCGGGCGCGGACGGTCCACCCGCCGGCCAGCACCGACTGGGTGGTGGTCGCGTCGGCGTCCAGGTCGACGGCGTCGGTCACGAGGCCCGCGCCGATCCGGACGGCCAGCCGGCCGGCGACCTCCTTGCCCTCGGGCGTCGAGGGCAGCAGGACGAGGGAGGGCCGGACGGCCGCGGCGACCTGGTCGAGGGCCTCGGAACGCGGGGCGACGAGGTACGCCTCGAAGGCGGGGTCGACGACGCTCAGCACCCGGGCGGCACCGTGGGCGGCCAGCACCTCGGCGGCGTCCTGGTCGACCTCGTCGAGCACGACGGCGACGGGCGTGCCGACCCGCGCGGCGAGGGTCAGCAGCTCAAGCGCCGGGCGGGTGGGCGTGCCCCCGTCGAGCTCGGCGAGGACGAGGACGAGGACGTCGGCCATGCGGTCTCCTACTTGCTGCGTGGTGCGGTGGGTGGCGCGCGGGTCGGGGCGAGAGGTAGTCGGGCGCCGTCACACGTAGCGGCCGGCGGCCAGGAACTCGAGCACCGCGGCCGAGCCGGAACCGTCGGCGTCGGTGACCACCCGGCCGGCCCCCTTGGCCGGGCGCGGCTCGGCGCCCACGACACCGGTCCAGGCGGCGTCGAGGCCGACGTCGTCCGAGCCCAGCCCGAGGTCGTCGAGCCCCCACTCGAGCACCGGCTTCTTCTTGGCCGCGAGGATGCCCTTCATCGACGGGTAGCGCGCCTCGCCGGACTGGTCGGTGACACTGACCACGGCCGGCAGGTCGACCTCGACGGTCAGGCGCGCGGTGTCGTCCTCGCGCACGACCGTGGCGTGGCCGTCGGCGACGTCGAGGCGGCCGGCGTACGTCGCGGCGGGCCAGCCCAGGCGCTCCGCGAGCATCGCCGGGACGACGCCCATCGCCCCGTCGGTCGACGACATCCCGCAGACCACGAGGTCGGCGCCGGCCTTGCGCACGGCGGCGGCGAGGACGGTGCTGGTGCCGATCGCGTCGGTGCCGTGCAGGGCGTCGTCGACCACGTGGATCCCGGACGTGGCGCCCATCTGCAGGCTCCGCTTGATCGCGGCCGCAGCGTCGTCGGGACCGATGGTGAGCGCGACGACCTCGGCGTCGACGTCGGCCGACTCGGCCACCCGCAGCGCCTGCTCGACCGCGTACTCGTCGAGCTCGGAGAGCAGCCCGTCGACGTCGCGGTCGAGGGTCAGGTCGTCGCCGAACCCCCGCTCGCCGCTGGCGTCCGGCACGTGCTTCACGCAGACCACGATCTTCACGGCACGGATGTTACCCGCGGGTAACTTAGGCCGGCAACGGCCCCACCGACGACGAGAGGGGCACCGCCCGCAGGCGGTGCCCCTCCCCTTGCTCCGGTCGTTCGGCTCATGACCCCCGAGCAGACTCAGGGCACGAGCAGGACGTTCAGCGCTTGACCGCCGCCGTCGCCGGGCTCGGCGTCGTCAGCTTGAAGAACGACGGCCGCGGCACGCCGCGCCCGGTCACCTGGTCCCACCCGGTGGTGGTCTTCAGCGACGAGTCCTGGTCGAAGGTCCGGACGATGTAGCTGACGCCCTCGTCGTTGTTGACCCCGTTGTTGTAGTTGACACGCACCGTCGCCTTGAGGTTGGAGTGCGGCACCACGTCGTCGAACACCTTGGTCTGCTTGTAGATGAGCGGGTTCAGCAGACCGAAGCCACGGCCCTGGTTGTGCTGCACGGCCAGCGCCGTCATGCCGGCCATGAGCGGGCTGGCGAGGCTGGTGCCACCGATGCGGTACTGGGCGTAGTACGTGCCGTCCGGGAACGTCTGCGTCTGCCCGATCAGCATGCCGGTCTGCGGGTCGGCGTCCATGGCCAGGTCGGGGACCGCACGGCCGCCCGACAGGCGGGTGTTGACGACCCCGCGCTGGTACGCGGGCTGGTTGAAGACGTTCGACACGCCGCCGCCGGCACCGTAGAGGTAGTCGCCGCCGGTCCAGGACTTGCCGTCGGCCGACAGCGCGTAGCTGCGCGTGCCCCAGCCGGTGTCGAGACGCACGCCGCTGCGGTTGATCGCCGTCGCCGTGCCGCCGACGGCGGTCACGTACGGGTCGGAGGCCGGGTAGTCCGGGGACTTGATCCCGGTGTTGGCCAGCTCGTCGCCGCTGTCGCCGGAGGAGAACAGCACGCTGATCCCCTGCAGGGCGGACTGCTGCAGGACCGCGCCGTAGGCGGCGTAGCTGTCAGCGGTGCCGACTTCGCCCGCGTCGCCCCACGAGTTGCTGACGACCTGGGCGACGCCCTCGTCGGCCACGCGGGCCAGGGTGTCGAGGAAGTCGTCGTCGAGGCAGCTCGACGAACCGTAGTAGCGGATCTTCGCGCCGGGGGCCATCGCGTGCGCGGCCTCGACGTCGAGGGTCTCCTCGCCGCTCCAGCCGGTCGGGTCGCAGAGGTCCTGGCTGTTGAAGCTCGCCGGCAGGTTCTGGGTCAGCTGCCCGGCGGCGTAGGAACCGTCACCGTTCTCGCTGGCGTAGCGGTTCGCGTCGGAGGCGATGTACTGCCAGGCGTACGCGTCGGTGATGGCGATCGTGGCGCCGGAGCCGTCGAGGTTGGTGCCGCCCTCGTAGGCGGCGCGCAGCTGCGGGCCGGTGTAGCCGCACGGCGCGTACGTCAGCGTGGAACCGTCGAACTTGGGCAGCGGGGTCTTGAAGTCGGCCTGGTACTTGGCCTGCACGTCGCCCCAGAAGGTGCTGCACGGGCGGCCGTTGCGGAAGCCCGCGGGCGGCGTGGTCGCCTTCGGGGTGTCCTTGTGGACCATCTTGGTCTGGGTGGTGTCCAGGCCGCTGACGGTCAGCACCGCGGCGCCGACCTTGGCCGGCACGCGGGCGGCGCCCGTCGGGGCGACGACGTGCTGGCCGTCGTGGGTGAACTTCTTCAGCGTGACGCCGAAGGCCTTGTCGAGCTGGGAGACCGTGCCCGTCGCCGTGACGTAGCGGCGGAACGGGGCCGTGCCCGACACCGTCAGGCCCTGGTCGGCGAGGTAGCCGCGCACGGTCTGCTCGGCCTGCGCGGTGGGCGACCACTGCGCGTGGAACTGGTCGGCGGTGAGGAACTGGCCGTACGACGCCGAGGACGGGTCCGAGACCGCGAGCGCGGCCTTGGCCAGGGCGTCGGAGCCGCCGTTCGGGGCGAGGTAGACCCGGACGGTCTGGCTGGCGTCCGCGGCGGCGGCCGGGGCGGCGGTCCGGGCCCGCGAGGTCGCCTTCGGCAGCCAGCTCGGCAGCGTGGAGGGGATGGCGACGCTGCCCGCGGCGGGCGCGGCGTCGGCCGTCTGGACGGTGGCCAGCAGAGCGGCCGGGACGAGCAGGGTGGACGCGGCGACGATCAGCCGTGTCCGCCTCGAGCGGTGCTGCATGGGTCTCCCGAGAGGGTGGGTGGGGACGATGTGCACCGGGCGAGCCGTCTCGACCGACCGGGCTCGGGAACCGTAAGCCCGCTCTGCCTCGCAGGTCTATAGCCCAAAAATATTGTGGGATTAGTCTCAGGACCGGCCTGGTGCATCCACGCCCGGCCCCTCGGGACGAACGCCCACTCCTCCGGGCACGACCTGCTCACGACCGGTCACGCGAACGCGACGGAACGGGCATGATGAGCACGTCCACGCCCGCCTCGCGGGTGCCACCCGACCAGGAGGGAGCGCCGAGTGACGATCTCGTTGCCCGTGCCCGGCGACACCTCGATGCTGGGGGCGCACGTCGTCGACGGCGGGACCGCCTTCGCCCTCTGGGCCCCGCGCGCGACGCGCGTCGAGCTGGCCCTCGTGCACGCGACCGAGCACGGCCGCCAGCAGGTCAACCACGAGATGGACCGCGCGGCCGACGGGGTCTGGCACACCTTCGTGCCCGGCGTCGGCGCCGAGCAGCGCTACGGCTACCGCGTGCACGGCGCGTGGGACCCGGCCAACGGCGAGCGGTTCAACCCGGCGAAGCTGCTGCTCGACCCGTACGCCCGGGCGATCACCGGCGGCGTCGACTACTCCGGCCCGATCCTCGACCACCTCGCCAGCTCGGACTTCGTCCCCAGCCCGGAGGACTCCTCGGGCGCGGTGCCGCTGAGCGTGGTCGTCGACGACTCCCCGCCGCCGCGCCCGGTCGCGCAGCCCGTGCCGCTCAGCGACAGCGTCATCTACGAGCTGCACGTCAAGGGCTTCACCCGGCTGCACCCGCTCGTGCCCGAGCACCTGCGCGGCACCTACTCCGGGCTGGCCTACCCGGCCGTCGTCGCGCACCTGAAGTCGCTCGGCGTGACGGCCGTCGAGCTGCTCCCGGTCCACCAGTTCGTGTCCGAGCCGTTCCTGATCAGCCGCGGCCTGTCGAACTACTGGGGCTACAACACCCTCGGCTTCTTCGCCCCGCACTCGGCGTACGGGTCGGTGGGCACGCTCGGCCAGCAGGTCGACGAGTTCAAGGCCATGGTCTCGGCCCTGCACGACGCCGGCATCGAGGTGATCCTCGACGTCGTCTACAACCACACGGGCGAGGGCGGCCACGAGGGCCCGACGCTGTCGTTCCGCGGGCTCGACCACCTCGGCTACTACCGCCTCACCGCCGACCGCCGCAACGACTACGACGTCACCGGCTGCGGCAACTCCGTCGACACCTCCGAGCCGGGCGTGCTGCGCCTCGTGCTGGACTCGCTGCGCTACTGGGTCACCGAGATGGGCGTCGACGGCTTCCGCTTCGACCTGGTGACCACGCTGCTGCGCGACGAGCACCACCACGTCGACCAGGAGCACCCGTTCAAGCGCGCGCTGCGCGAGGACCCGGTGCTGAGCCAGGTCAAGATGATCGCCGAGCCGTGGGACGTCGGGCCGTACGGCTACCAGGTCGGCGCCTTCGGCGAGGGCTGGAGCGAGTGGAACGACCGCTTCCGCAACTACGTCCGCGACTTCTGGCGCGGCAACACCTCCGGCGTCGCCGAGCTGGCTCAGCGCCTGGTCGGGTCGCCCGACCTCTTCGACACCGACAACCGGCCGGTCTCCGCGAGCGTCAACTTCGTCACCGCCCACGACGGCTTCACGCTGCGCGACCTGGTGACCTACGACGTCAAGCACAACGGCGGCAACGGCGAGTCCAACCGCGACGGCACCGACGACAACCGATCGTGGAACTGCGGCGTCGAGGGCGAGACCGACGACCCGGCGATCAACCGGCTGCGGCGCCGCCAGACCAAGAACCTCATGGCCACGCTGGTGCTGTCGGCCGGCGTGCCGATGATGGTCGCCGGCGACGAGCTGGGCCGTACGCAGGGCGGCAACAACAACGCCTACTGCCAGGACTCCCCCACCTCGTGGGTGCACTGGGACACCCGCCACGACTGGGCGGACCTGACCGAGCTCACACGCCGGCTGACGGCCCTGCGGACCGAGCATCCCGTGTTCCGCCGGTCCACCTTCCGCCACGGCGAGCAGCTCGTCGACAGCACCAACACCGCGGTGGGCCGCAAGAACCTGGCCTGGTTCGGCGGTCGTCGCACCGAGATGACGGCCGAGGACTGGCACGACCCGCACCGGCGCACCCTCGGGCTCTACCTGGCCCACGACGCGCCGAACCGCGACCACGACGAGGCGTTCCTCGTCTGGTTCCACGGCTGCCCCGAGCCGGTCGAGGTCGAGCTGCCGGACGGCGGCTGGGCCGACACCTACACCGTCGTCGCGCACACCGGCGACGAGGGCGAGCTGGGCGAGGAGAAGATCCCCGCCGGCGGCACCCTGCGCATCCCCGGTCGTACGGTGGTCGTCCTGCAGGTCGACTGAGGCCTGCGCCCGACCAGGCCGGAGGCCGCGTGAACCGTCGCACCCGGGTCCTGACCTCGCTGGGCCGCCGGCTGCCGCGGCCCGACCCGCCGACCGAGGCGTACCTGCGGCGCGCCCGCGGCGAGCTCCCCCGCCCGCTGGCACGCCTGGTGCTCGGACCCGTCGACCGCGGCGTGCGCCTCGTCGACCGCGTGCTGCCCGTCGACCCCGCCGTGCCCGTCCGCGTGTACCGGCCCCGCCGCGCGTCCGCGCTGCTGCCCCTGGTCGTGAACCTGCACGGCGGCGGCTTCGTCCTGGGCAACCTCACCGGGGCCGACTGGTTCTGCGGGCACCTGGCGGCCATGGCCGACGTCGTCGTGGTCTCGGTGGACTACCGGCTCGCGCCCGAGGACCCGGCCCCCGCCGCGTACGAGGACGCGCTCGCGGCGGTGTCGTACCTCCTCGACGACGCCGACCGGACCGCCTCCTCCCTCGGCGCCGACGCCCGCCGGGTCGGGGTGGTCGGGGAGAGCGCGGGCGGCAACCTCGCGGCCCTCGTGGCGCTCGCCCTGCGCGACCGGCTCGCGGCGCAGGCGCTGCTCTACCCCGCCACCGACATGACGATGAGCGCGGCGTCGGTCGCCGAGCTCGCCGACGCCCCCGTGCTGCCGAAGACGTCGATCGACTGGTTCGGGCGGCAGTACCTGCCGCAGGGCCTGCCCACCTCCATCGCGCTCGACGACCCGCGGGTCAGCCCGGTCCATGCCGCCGACCACCGCGGCCTGCCGCCCACGCTGGTCGTGGCCGCCGGGCAGGACCCGCTGCGGGACGACGCGCTGCGCTACGCGGCGGTGCTCGAGGACGCCGCGGTGGACGTCCGGACGGTGGTCTACCCGGAGGCGTTGCACGGGTTCATGGCGATCCCGCGCTTCGAGGACGCCGCGACGCAGGCGCTCGACGAGGTGGTGGCGCACCTCCGGGGGCATCTCACGGCGCACGTCTGATACCACCCCAAGGGGTGAAAACTGACCCCTACTGCAACTGGGCCCGTCACACGGCTGAAACATGAGGTGCCGGCGTCCAGCAGCGTGCGCCGGTCCTCGGGAGGCGCACCAGGCGTCGTCCCCCCGTCGTCATGGAGGACGCCGTGACCGTCGACACCGCCGTCGCCCCCTCGCGGGCCGCGCTGCTGCACGACACCCCTGCACCGCTCCCGCAGCCCCGGGGGCCGCTCACCACCGCCCTGCTCGCCGCGCTGCGTCGCGACCCCCACCGCAGCCTCGACCTCCGCCACCTGGCGTGGGAGGGCGAGGCGGCGCACGCCTGCTGCGACGAGGACCTGCAGCTCGCGCTCTGGCTCGCCTACGAGCTCCACTACCGCGGCCTGGAGGGCGTCGACGAACGCTGGGAGTGGCACCCCGAGCTGCTGTGGGCGCGCGGGCGCTGGGAGGAGCAGCTCGTGGCCGGGCTCGAGCTCGGCGTGGCACGACCCACCGAGGAGGTCGACGTCGCCGGCGTCGTCGCCGGGCTCACCGCGCTCGCCGAGGCCGACGGCGAGCCCTCGCTGTCGAAGCACCTGATGCGCAGCGCCACGGCGGAGCAGTTCCGCGAGTTCCTCGTGCACCGCTCGCTCTACCACCTCAAGGAGGCCGACCCGCACAGCTGGGCGATCCCGCGGCTGAGCGGGCAGGTCAAGGGCGCCCTCGTGACGATCCAGGCCGACGAGTACGGCGGCGGCGTCGCCTCCGCCATGCACGCCCAGCTCTTCCGCGCGCTGCTCGCCGACTGGGGCGTCGCCACGACCTACGGCGCGCACCTCGACCAGGTCCCGGCGGTCACCCTGCTCGCCACGAACGTCATCTCCCTGCTCGGGCTGCACCGCCGCTGGCGCGGCGCCCTGGTCGGCCACCTGGCCGCGTTCGAGATGTCGTCCTCGACGCCGAACGCCCGCTACGCCCGGGGCCACCGCCGCCTCGGCGGCGGCGAGGCGGCCGCGCGCTTCTTCGACGAGCACGTCGTCGCCGACGCCGTCCACGAGCAGATCGCCCTGCACGACCTCGCGGCCGGCCTGGCTCGGGTCGAGCCCGCCCTGGCCGGTGACGTCGTGTGGGGCGCGCGCTGCGCCGCGTACGTGGACACCCTGTTCGCCCAGCACGTCCTCGGCGCCTGGGAGACCGGGGCGAGCAGCCTGCGCACCGTCCTGGAGGTGGCGGCGTGAGGGCCGACGAGGAGGTCACCGTCACCATCTGCCCGGACGGGCCCCTGCTCGTCCGCGGGCCGGCCCAGCTGCGCACCGTCGACGGCACGACGGTCGAGCACGACCGGTCCGTGCTGGCCCTGTGCCGCTGCGGCCGGAGCCGGCTCAAGCCCCTCTGCGACGGCTCGCACCGCCTGAGCCGCTTCCGGGACCCGGCCAGTGCCGAGCAGATCGACCACGTCCTGGCCGACGCGACCCCGCTGCCGACGGACGGCGCCGACGCCGCCTGACCCCGGTGCGGGTTCCCCCTGCGTGCACTCCTCACCGGCAGGGCGCGTGGCGCTCGACCCGGGTGTGCCGGTCCCCACGCGCACGACTACGTGTCCGCCGGGCTGTCCGCGTTCGGCATCGCCCTCATCTGCCTTGTCGTCCTGCGGGTGGCGGGCTGGAGCCGAGCCCGGGAGTCGTAACCCGGCCTACCACCTCCACGCCCGTCGCCGGACACCGCCGCCCGGGCTCAAGCGGACGGCGGGGAGGCCATGCCGCTGGGAACCGTCGCCAGGCCCATCTCCGCGGTGCTCGCGAGCAGCGGGTGGTGCGGGACGACGCGGACCGTGTAGCCGATCGAACCCGCCCGGCGGGCCTGGACCGTGCCTTCGTAGCGGCGCAGCCCGCCGTCGACGTCGGTGCCCTCCGGGAACGGGTTGATCCGCGGCTCGCGGAGCTGGTCGTCGGAACCGACGCGGCCCGTGACGAGCTGCACCTCGACGTCCTCGGGCGAGAGCGAGCCGAGCCGGACCAGCGCGGACACGTGGATCGGGGTGTTGACCTCGACCTGCTCGCCCTCGAGGGACTGGACGTGGTCGACGACCACGCCGCCCCACGCGTCGCGAACCTTGCGCTTCCAGTCCGCGAGGGCCTCGGGACCGCCGGTCTGGGCCTCGAGCGCGCGCGAGGACGCGGCGGACGGCGCGTACAGGTGCGTCACGTAGTCGCGCACCATGCGGGTGGCGAGGACCTTCGGGCCGAGGCCCGCGACCGTGTCGCGGAACATCTGCACCCAGCGCTTCGGGATGCCCTTGCCGTCGGTGTCGTAGAACCGCGGGACGATCTCGTTCTCGATGATGTCGTAGAGCGCCCGCGCCTCGAGGTCGTCGCGCTGCTCGGGGCTGTCGACCGACTCCGCCGACGGGATCTCCCAGCCGAACGCCGGGTCGTACCACTCGTCCCACCAGCCGTCGAGGATGGAGAGGTTCGCGGCGCCGTTCAGCGCGGCCTTCATGCCGGAGGTGCCGCAGGCCTCGTACGGGCGCAGCGGGTTGTTCATCCACACGTCGCAGCCCGGGTAGAGCGGCTTGGCCATGCCGATGTCGTAGTCGGGCAGGAAGACGATGCGCTCGCGCACGTCGTGCGCGTCCGCGAACTGCACCATCTGCTGGATCAGCGCCTTGCCGCCCTCGTCGGCCGGGTGCGACTTGCCGGCGATGACGATCTGGATGGGGTGCTTCGGGTCGGTCAGCAGCGCCTTCAGCCGCTCCGGCTCGCGCAGCATCAGGGTGAGGCGCTTGTACGACGGCACCCGGCGGGCGAAGCCGAAGGTGATCGTGTCGGGGTCGAGCACGCCGCCGACCCACTCGGTGCCGAGCCCGCGGTTGGCGCTGCTCTCGGCGAGCCGGCGCCGGGTGAAGGCGATGAGCTCGGAGCGCATCGTGCGCTTGAGGTCCCAGATCGTCTTGTCGTCGACGGCCGCGAGCCCGTTCCAGTCGTAGCCGTCGATGACCGTCTCGCTGGTGCTGCCCGAGGGCGCCTCGAGCAGGGCCAGCAGGTCGCGGTGCACCCACGTCGGGTGGTGCACGCCGTTGGTGATCGAGGTGATCGGGACCTCGGAGGTGTCGAAGCTGTTCCACAGCCCCTGGAACATCTCGCGCGACACCTCGCCGTGCAGCAGCGAGACGCCGTTGGCGCGCTGGCCGAGGCGGAAGCCCATGACGGCCATGTTGAACATGCCGCGGTCGCCGCCGTCGTAGTCCTCGGTGCCCAGCGCGAGCACGCGGTCGACCGGCAGCCCGAAGTCGGCGAACTGGTGGCGCACGAGGTCGACCGGGAAGCGGTCGATGCCGGCCGGGACCGGGGTGTGGGTGGTGAAGACCGTGCCGGCGCGGGCCGACTCTAGCGCGGTGTCGAACTCGACACCCGCCATCGTCTGCTCGCGGATCCGCTCCAGGCCCTGGAAGCCGGCGTGGCCCTCGTTGGTGTGGTAGACCTCCGGCGACGCGGTGCCGGTGAGCTTGCAGTACGCGCGGACGGCGCGGACGCCGCCGATGCCCAGCAGCGTCTCCTGGGCCAGCCGGTGCTCGGTGCCGCCGCCGTACAGGCGGTCGGTCGTCTCGCGCTCCGGCCCGGCGTTGGCCTCGACGTCGGAGTCGAGCAGCAGCAGCGGCACGCGGCCGACGGCCGCCAGCCAGACCTGGGCGTGCAGGACGCGCCCGCCGCCGAGGCCGACCTCGACCGTGACCGGCCCCTCGTCGTCGTGCAGCAGGGTGAGCGGCAGGGCGTTCGGGTCGAGCAGCGGGTACGTCTCCTGCTGCCAGCCGGCGGCGTTCAGCGACTGGCGGAAGTAGCCCTGGCGGTAGAGCAGGCCGACGCCGATGATCGGCACGCCGAGGTCGGACGCGCTCTTGAGGTGGTCGCCGGCCAGGATCCCGAGGCCGCCGGAGTACTGCGGCAGCACCTCGGTGATGCCGAACTCGGGCGAGAAGTAGGCGATGCCCCGGGGCGCGGACTCGGTCTCCGCGGCGTAGCCGGAGTACCAGAGGTCGCCGGCCAGGTAGTCGGCCAGGTCCGCCTCGACGCCGCGCAGGTTCTTGAGGAACCGCTTGTCGCGGCTCAGCTGCTCGAGCCGCTCGACCGAGACGTCGGCCAGCAGGCGGACCGGGTCGTGGCCGGACGCCTCCCACAGCTCGGGGTCGACGGAGCGGAACAGGTCCTGGGTGTCGGTGTTCCAGCACCAGCGCAGGTTCCGGGCGAGGTCGCCCAGCGGCTTGAGCACCTCCGGCAGCACGGGACGGACGGTGAAACGACGGATGGCACGCACCCGCAGCACCCTAGCGGGACCCCGTTCCCCGGGAGCCGCACCGTCAAACGTGAGACGTGGGCCACACGCACGCCGCCCTCCAGGTGCCCGCTCGCCCCACCGACCGCGCGCGACCAGCACCGTCGTTCTCGGTAGGTTGACCCGCGTGAGCCAGACCGCCGTGCCCCCTGGACAGAGCACCCGCATCGGGCGCATCCCCGTCACGAAGGTGTCGCCCGTCGTCGAGCAGGGCGCCTATCCCGCCAAGGCCACCGTCGGCGAGGCGGTCCCGATCCGGGCCACCGTCTTCCGCGAGGGCCACGACGCGGTGAACGCCACCGTCGTGCTGACCGCCCCCGACGGCACCGAGCGCCGCGAGCCCATGCAGCCGACGACGCCCGCCGGCTTCGACTGGTGGGGGGCGACCGTCGTCCTCGACGTCGAGGGCCCCTGGACCTTCCGCGTCGAGGGCTGGAGCGACCCCTGGGAGACGTGGGTCCACACCGCCGAGATCAAGATCCCCGCGGGCATCGACGTCGACCTCGTCTGCACCGAGGGCACCGAGCTCTTCACCGGTGCGGCCGCGCGCGCCGACGCCGACGACGCCCCCGGTCCCGCCGCCCGCCTGCGCGGCGCCGCACGGGCGCTGGAGGCCGGCGAGCAGGTCGAGGACCGCCTGTCGGTCGTGCTCGCCCCGGACGTGCGCAGCGCGATGGCGCAGTACGGCCCGCGCGAGCTGGTGAGCCCGTCGCCGGAGTACCCGCTCTTCGTCGACCGCCGGGAGGCGCTGTTCGCCTCCTGGTACGAGTTCTTCCCGCGCTCGCAGGGCGCGACGTTCGACGAGAAGACCCAGACCTGGACCTCGGGGACGTTCGCGACCTCGTACGAGCGGCTCGAGGCGGCGGCGGCCATGGGCTTCGACGTCGTCTACCTGCCCCCGATCCACCCGATCGGCACGTCCTTCCGCAAGGGCGCGAACAACACCCTCACCCCGGGCCCCGGCGACCCGGGCTCGCCCTGGGCGATCGGCAACGTCGAGGGCGGGCACGACGCGATCCACCCCGACCTCGGGACGTTCGACGACTTCGACGCGTTCGTGGCCAAGGCCCGCTCGCTCGGGCTCGAGGTCGCCCTCGACCTGGCCCTCAACGCCTCGCCCGACCACCCGTGGGTCAAGGAGCACCCGGAGTGGTTCTCCAAGCGGGCCGACGGCTCGATCGCGTACGCCGAGAACCCGCCGAAGAAGTACCAGGACATCTACAACTTCAACTTCGACCACGACCGCGAGGGCATCCGCGCCGCGTGGCTGGAGATCGTGCGGCTGTGGATGAGCCACGGCGTGCGGGTCTTCCGCGTCGACAACCCGCACACCAAGCCCGTCGACTTCTGGGCCTGGCTCTTCGCCGAGGTCCGCAAGACCGACCCCGACGTGCTCTTCTTCGCCGAGGCCTTCACCCGGCCGGCGATGATGCACATGCTCGGCAAGATCGGCTTCCACATGTCGTACACGTACTTCACGTGGCGCAACGAGAAGTGGGAGCTCGAGGAGTACCTCACCGAGCTGACCACCGAGACCGACAGCTTCCTGCGGCCGAACTTCTTCGTGAACACCCCCGACATCAACCCGTTCTTCCTCCAGACCGGCGGGCGGACCGCGTTCACGATCCGCGCGGTGCTGGCGGCCACGATGTCGCCGCTGTGGGGCGTCTACTCCGGCTTCGAGCTCTTCGAGAACGCCCCGCTCGGGCCGGGCCGCGAGGAGTACCTGGACTCCGAGAAGTTCCAGTACCGCCCGCGCGACTGGGAGGCCGCCGCCGAGAGCGGGGAGAACCTCAACCTGCTGCTCGGCCGGCTCAACCAGGTCAGGCGCGAGCACCCGGCCCTGCAGCAGCTGCGCGACCTGCACTTCCACACCGCGACGAACGAGCAGGCGATCGTCTTCTCCAAGCGCGCCCGGGCCGCCGACGGCGCGGCGGGTGCCGAGGACGACGTCGTGATCGTCGTGTCCAGCCTCGACCCGCACGCCGTGGTCGAGAGCGAGGTCGTGCTCGACATGGCCGCGCTCGGGCTGTCCGACCGCGACGTCTACCTCGTCCACGACGAGATCACCGGGCAGACCTGGCGGTGGGGCCAGCGGGCCTTCGTGCGCCTCACGCAGGACGACCCGTGCCACATCCTGACCCTCGTGCGCTACGGGGGTGCGCAGGCGTGACGGCCGACTCCCCCGGCCTCCCCCCGGAGGCCGTCGAGCCGCTCATGGCCGCCGTGAACGGCGCCCGCTGGTTCGCGGGCAAGGGCCGCCGGCCGGTCTACCGGTCGTTCACCCCGCTGGCCTGGCTCGACGCGGACGGCCCAGCGGGCGACCGGCCGCGCGTACGGCTCGCCGTCCTCGAGGTCGGCTACCCCGACGGCTCGGGCGTCGAGCACTACCAGCTGGCGCTCGCGTACCGTCACGGTCCGGGCCCGGAGGGTCTGGCCCCGCTGTTCCGAGACGGCGCCGCCGACGTGTACGACGCGACGCAGGACCCGGAGGCGGCGCGCTCGCTGCTGGAGGCGCTGCTCGACGAGCGCGACCTGCGCGACGAGGGCGACGGCGCGGGGGCCGTGCGCTTCCACCTGCGCGACACCGGCGCGCTGGACCGCGCCCTCGTGCCGCAGGTGTTCCGGGGCCAGCAGAGCAACACCTCGGTCATGTACGGCGACGTGGCGATGATCAAGCTCTTCCGCCGGCTCGAGCTCGGGCGCAACCTCGACATCCAGGTGCACGCGGCCCTCAACGACGCCGGCACGGCCGACGTCGCGACGCTCTTCGGCTGGTCGGAGGCGACGTGGACCCGCGACGGCGAGGTCCTCGGCGCCGACCTCAGCATGTGCGTGGAGAAGCTCGCCGACGCCGTCGACGGCTGGGACCTCGCGCTGGGGGAGCTGCGCGCCGGGCGGGCGTTCGACGAGCACGCGGCCGCCCTGGGGCGCGCCCTCGCGGTGATTCACGACGCGCTGCGCACCGCGTTCGGCACCAGCACGCAGCCGGGTTCCGCCGTGGCCGAGGTGATGACGGCCCGTCTCGGTGCGGCGACCGCGGTGGCGGCCGAGCTGGAGCCGTACGGCCCCGGCCTGCGCGACCGCTTCGCGACGCTCGGCCGCGGCGAGCTCGAGGTGCAGCGGGTGCACGGCGACTTCCACCTCGGGCAGACGCTGCACACGCCGTCGGGCTGGAAGATCATCGACTTCGAGGGCGAGCCGGTGAAGAGCCTGGCGGAGCGGGTCGCGCCGGACTCGGTGTGGCGCGACGTGGCGGGCATGCTGCGCTCGTTCGACTACGCGGCGGCGAGCGTCGGCGGGGACGGCTCGGCCGCCTGGCGCGACGCCTGCCGCGCGGCGTTCCTCGACGGCTACACCGCCGGTCGGGGCCTGCAGGACGGCGACGCCGACCGGCTGGCCGCGTACGAGGCGGACAAGGCGGTCTACGAGGTCGTCTACGAGGTGCGCAACCGCCCCGACTGGGTCTCCATCCCGCTCGGCGCGCTGGCCGGGCTGGCGCACGAGACCACCGAGCAGAATCCGCACGAGCAGCCGCACGAAGGGGCACCACGATGAGCCACGACCTGACCGGCAACCTGACGGGCTGGGACCTGTCCGGGTTCCACGAGGGCCACGACACCGAGTGCTACCGCCGGCTCGGGGCGATCGAGACGACGGTGCACGACGACGAGCGGGGCGACCTCCGGGGCACCCGCTTCTCGGTGTGGGCGCCGAACGCGCAGGCCGTGCGCCTGGTCGCCGACTTCAACTCCTGGCAGGGCGACGGCCACCACCTGCGCCTCGTGCCCGGCTCGGGCGTGTGGGCGCTGTTCGTCGAGGGCGTCGGGACCGGCACGGTCTACAAGTTCGAGGTCCTCGGCGCCGACAACGTGTGGCGGCTCAAGGCCGACCCGATGGCCCGCTTCGCCGAGGCCGCGCCGCACACCGCGTCGATCGTCTACGAGAGCCAGTACGCCTGGGGCGACGACCAGTGGATGTGGTACCGCGGCGAGAAGAAGCAGTACGCCGAGCCGATGAGCATCTACGAGGTGCACATCGGGTCGTGGCGCAAGGGCCTGACCTACGTCGAGCTCGCCGACCAGCTCGTCGAGTACGTGGTCTGGCAGGGCTACACCCACGTCGAGTTCCTGCCCGTCGCGCAGCACCCGTTCGAGGGCTCGTGGGGCTACCACATCACCGGCTACTACGCACCGCAGAGCAAGTTCGGCAGCCCGGACGAGTTCCGCTACCTCGTCGACCGGCTGCACCAGGCCGGCATCGGCGTGCTGGTCGACTGGGTGCCGGGGCACTTCGCCACCGACCCGTGGGCGCTGCAGCGCTTCGACGGCACCGCGCTCTACGAGCACGAGGACCCGCGGCTCGGCTGGCACCCCGACTGGGGCTCCTACATCTTCAACTTCGGGCGCAACGAGGTGAAGAGCTTCCTCGTCTCCAACGCCTACTACTGGCTGCACGAGTACCACATCGACGGCCTGCGGGTCGACGCCGTCGCCTCGATGCTCTACCTCGACTACTCCCGCAAGGAGGGCGAGTGGATCCCGAACAAGTACGGCGGCCGGGAGAACCTCGAGGCCATCGAGCTGCTGAGCGCGACGAACAAGCACGCGTACGCCCGCGAGCCCGGGACGATGATGATCGCCGAGGAGTCGACGTCCTTCCCGGGCGTCACCCGGCCGGTCGACTGGGGCGGCCTCGGCTTCGGCTTCAAGTGGAACATGGGCTGGATGAACGACTCGCTCCGCTACTACGGACGCGACCCGCTCTACCGCCAGCACCACCACCACGAGATGACGTTCGCCATGGCGTACGCCTACTCGGAGAACTTCATCCTGCCGATCAGCCACGACGAGGTCGTGCACGGCAAGGGCTCGATGTTCGAGCGGGCACCGCAGGACGAGTGGCGCAAGTTCGCGACCATGCGGGCGTTCTACTCCTTCATGTGGGCCCACCCGGGCAAGAAGCTGCTGTTCATGGGGACCGAGTTCGGTCAGCGCCGTGAGTTCTCCGAGGCACGCAGCATCGACTGGTGGCAGAGCGCGGAGTGGGGCCACCACGGCGTGCAGCGCCTGGTCAAGGACCTCAACGAGGTCTACAAGGCGCACCCGGCGATGTGGAAGCGCGACACCGACCCGTCCGGCTTCTCCTGGATCGACGCCGACGACGCCGGCGGGAACGTCTTCTCGTTCCTGCGCTACGACGGCGAGGGGCAGATGATCGCCTGCCTGACGAACTTCTCCTCCGAGCCGCGCGCCGACTACCGCATCGGCCTGCCGGCGACCGGGGTGTGGAAGGAGATCCTCAATTCCGACGCCGAGGTCTACGACGGCACCGGGCAGTCCGGCAACCTGGGCCAGGTCGTCGCCGTCGACGTGCCGTCGCACGGCTACCAGGCCTCCGCCACCGTCACGATCCCGCCGCTGGGCGCGGTGTGGCTGTGCTTCCAGCCCGAGCCGACCGAGGAGCAGGCCGACCCGGCCCAGGTCGAGGCCGGCACGCTGGCGGCGGCGAAGGCCGTCTCCCCCGCGGCGGCGCCGACGACGGGCGAGGCGGGCGGCGCGCTCACCGACACCGAGCAGAGCGCGCGCCGCGCCGCCGCGGAGAAGGCGCCGGCGAAGAAGGCGACCGAGAAGGCCCCGGCGAAGAAGGCGGCCGAGAAGGCCGCTGCGGCTCCGGCGAAGAAGGCGTCCGACACGCCGGCCCAGAAGCCGACCCAGAAGCCGGCCGAGAAGGCCGCGGCCCCGACCGTGGCGAAGAAGACGGCGAAGAAGACGGCGGAGAAGACGGGCAAGGCCGTCGACGAGGTGAAGGAGACGGCGGGCAAGGCCGTCGACGAGGTGAAGGAGACGGCGGGCAAGGCCGTCGACGAGGTCAAGGAGACGGCCGCCAAGGCCGTCGGCAAGGTCAAGAAGCTGGGCTCGTAGCCGGCTCGAGCGCCCCGTCGCCGACGGCGGGGCGCTCGTCGAACGGCGCGGCGAGCCGGCGGTAGTAGCGGCTCCCCAGCGCCACGAGGGTGGCGAGCAGGCCAAGCACCCCGGTGAGGACGAAGACGAGGGCGATGCCCCGGTCGGCGCCGGTGCCGAACCAGCCGCCGATGCTCCGCGCGCCCGCCCCGTCGGTCATGAACGGGATGAACACCAGCTGCGCCAGCGGGCCGATCAGGAAGGCCGTGAGCGGCGAGGCCGACTGCTCCACGCTCTGCGCGAAGCCGAAGACGCGGCCCTGGCGCTCGTACGGCACGACCCGCTGCAGGATCGTCTGCTCCGCCGCCTCCGCGAAGGGCATGAGCAGCATGTACGCGTACATGCCCACCGCGAGCACGAGCATCGAGCTCCGCAGCGGGAACAGCACGGTGACGGCCCAGAGCACGAGGTTGACCAGCAGCAGGGTGCGGACCGGGTTGGTGCCCAGGCCGACGCGGGCCACCAGCAGCCCGCCGATGATGACGCCGGTGGAGAGCACCCCCCACAGCAGCCCCCAGGCCTGCACCGAGACCAGCGACAGCCCGTACGCGTCCATGAGGGCCATGAAGGCGCCGCCGAGGAAGTTGTTGAAGCAGGTGAACAGGATCAGCGCCATCAGCCCGGGCACCGAGCGGACCAGCCGCACGGTGCCGCGCAGGTCGACCGAGCCGCTAGCGGCCGGCGCCCCGGCCACCGGTTCGACGGTCTCCGCCGCCGTCACCTCCACCCCTGAGGGCTCCGCCTCACCGGTCGGGAGCGGCCCGGGCCGGTCGCCCTCGATGCGGACCAGCGCGAGGTGGACGAGCGCCGCGCCCAGGACGACGACGGCGAGCAGCAGCGCGTAGCGCATCCCGCCGGCGGCGACGAGCAGGCCGCTGATCACCGACGTGACGAGGAACGACACTCCGCTCGTGGTGCCCACGAGGCCGTTCGCGCGGTCGCGCCGGTCGGCCGGGATGAGCAGCGTGACCAGCGTGCTGGTCGCGATCATCCGGATGTTGCCGGCGACCACGCCGAGCATGACCAGCACGACGAACACCCACAGCAGCACGCTGTCGGCCCGCCGGAACGTCGCCGGCGGCGTCAGCAGGGAGAGCGCGAGGGCGGCCAGGTAGAACGCCAGCGAGACCAGCGTCGAGCCCTGCAGCGACGTCTTCTTGCGGTGGTGGTCGACGAGGCTGCCGAACCAGATCCCGGTGAGCAGCACGCACACCAGGAAGATGCCCGCGATCATCCCGGTGGCGAGCACCGAGCGGGTCTCGAGGAAGACCCAGAAGGTCACCGCGAACCACAGCGTGAAGTTCATGACCGACACGAGCACGGTGTTGAGCAGCACGTGCAGGAAGGTGCGCTGCGTGCCCCGTCGCAGCTCCAGGCGTGGTCCCTCGGCCATGGCTCCCCCTCCTCGTCCTGCACGGTAGACGCGGCCACCGGCACGAACTCATCGGGCGGACGAGGGTTCAGCCCCGGGCGAGCTCCAGACGGACCGACTGCAGGGTGATCGTCATGGCGTCGGCGGTGCAGGCGACCCGGCCCTCGCCCCGCAGACCCACGACGCCGGTGACCTGGCCCATCCGCAGCTCCTGGGTCTCACCGCCCGCCTCGAGCCGCGCGGTCCCGTCGGCCCCACGCTGGACGAAGTTCGCCCGGGTGTCCCTCGCCGCGAAGGTCCCGTCGGCGGAACCGTCGATCGTCAGGGCGGCGGAGCGTCCGGCGAGCGTGACGGTGATCGGCTGCTTCCCGGCCCCCGCCACCACGTACCCGCCCTTGCCGAAGTGGACGGTCACGTCGCCGCCCTCGCCGGTCCCGTACGTCTGGTCGCCCGCGCCCACGAAGCGCACGAGGCTCCAGGTGCCCGTCAGGCACCGGTCGGCCGGGAGCGTCTGCAGCGCGGAGGCCGTCGCGCTCGGGCTCGCCGGGGTCGGCGTCGACGGCAGCGGGGCGGGGGTCGACGCGTCCGGGACCTCGGGGACGGTCGTCGGCGGGTCCGTCCTGGCGCCGGCGCAGCCCGCGAGCGCGACCAGCAGCGCCAGCGGCGCGAGCGCGGCCGCCGGGGGGTGCCCGCGCATCAGAAGAGGGCGGCCATGAGGCTGCGACGCGCGGCGAGCACCCGGGGGTCGGTGGGGCCGACCGTCTCGAAGAGCTCGAGCAGGCGGACGCGCGCGGTGTCGCGGTCGCCCCCGCCGCGGCGCACCACCGCGAGCAGCCGGTCGAACGCGTCCTCCACCTGGCCGCTCACGAGGTCCAGGTCGGCCGCGTCCAGCTGCGCCTGGACGTCGGTCGGGTCACCGGCGCGGGCGAGGGTCTGCCCGGGGTCGAGCACCGACGCCCGGGCGAACAGCCCGGCCTGCGCCTTGCCGAGGGCGGCCTCGGTGTCGTTCGGGTTGGCCTGCAGCAGCCGGTCGAACTCGTCGCGGGCGCGGGCGAAGTCGCCGGCGGCCAGGGCCTCGTCGGCCGCGGCGAAGCGGGGGTCGGGCTGGTCCTCGTCCACGGCGCCGTCGTCCGGCTGGCCCGCCGACCCGGTGCCGGGAGCGACGGGACGCGCCCGGCCCACCATGCCGTTGGCGACGGCGGTCTTGAGGACCTGGTCGACGGCCTGCTGGACCTGCTCACGGGGCAGCACGCCCTGGAACAGGGGCACCGCCTGCCCCGAGATGATGGCCAGTACCGTCGGCACCGCCTGCAGCTGGAGGGCCTGCACGATGCCCGGTGCGGCGTCGACGTTCAGCCGGACGAGCAGGAACCGGCCCTCGGAGGCGTTCGCGACGGCGGCGAGGGCGTCGGACAGCTCATGGCCGGTGGCGACGCGCGGCGAGTAGAGCTCGACGACCACCGGGTGCTGCGTCGAGGGCCGGATCGCGTCGGCCTCGAAGGTCTGCTCGCTGGACTCCAGGACGTACGACGCGCCGCCGGCCGGGGCCGGCGCGCCCGGCCCCCCGGGGGCACCGCCGGCGGGTCCGGACGCCTTGGCCCGCGCGGCGAGCTGGGAGAGGTCGATGGCCCCGGGACGGCTGAAGCTGGACGAGCTCATGGGTCCATCCTCCCAGGCGTGCGAAGCGGGCCGGGGACCCCGACGCCTGGCGGGCACGGGGCTCGGCAGAATGGCGCCATGGCCCACCCTCGCGCCGGTCAGCCGGCCCGCCCCGAAGACCTGATCGACGTCGACGCGGTCATCGGCGCCTACTACGACCTCGTGCCCGACCCGTCGAACCCCGACCAGCAGGTCGCCTTCGGCACGTCCGGCCACCGCGGCTCGAGCCTGGACGTGGCGTTCAACGACCGCCACATCGCGGCGACGACGCAGGCGATCGTGGAGTACCGCGCCGCGCAGGGCATCACCGGCCCGCTCTACCTCGGCAAGGACACCCACGCGCTGTCCAGGCCGGCCTGGACGACGGCCATCGAGGTGCTGCGCGCCAACGACGTGACCGTGCTGGCCGAGAACGACGAGGACTACACCCCGACGCCGGCGGTCTCCCGGGCGATCGTCGTGCACAACGCGCAGCTCGCGGCCGGGCAGCCCCAGGCCGACGGCATCGTCGTGACGCCGTCGCACAACCCGCCGCGCGACGGCGGCTTCAAGTACAACCCGCCGCACGGCGGCCCGGCCGACACCGACGCCACCTCGGCGATCGCGAAGCGGGCCAACGAGCTGCTGGCCGACCCGTCGGGCATCCGCCGCGCGCGCTACAGCGAGGTCGCCTCCGACGTCCACCGCCACGACTACCTCGGCGCGTACTGCGAGGACCTGGTCAACGCCCTCGACCTGCGCGCCATCCGCGACGCCGGCGTCCGCATCGGGGCCGACCCGATGGGCGGGGCGAGCATCCAGTACTGGGAGTACATCGCCGAGCACCTCGGCGTCGACCTCACCGTGGTCAACGAGCGCGTCGACCCGACCTGGTCGTTCATGACCCTGGACACCGACGGCAAGATCCGCATGGACTGCTCCTCGCCCAACGCGATGGCCAGCCTCATCGGCAACAAGGACGCGTACGACATCTCCACCGGCAACGACGCCGACTCCGACCGGCACGGGATCGTGACCCCCGACGCCGGCCTGATGAACCCGAACGCCTATCTCGCCGTCGCCATCTCCTACCTGTACGCGCACCGCCCCGGCTGGCGCGGCGACGCCGGCATCGGCAAGACCCTGGTGTCGTCCTCGATGATCAACTTCGTCGCGGAGGACCTCGGGCGGCGCCTCGTCGAGGTGCCGGTCGGGTTCAAGTGGTTCGTGCCCGGCCTGCGCAGCGGCGACGTCGCCTTCGGCGGCGAGGAGTCGGCGGGGGCGTCGTTCCTCGCGCTGGACGGCAGCACCTGGACGACCGACAAGGACGGCCTGCTGCTCGCCCTGCTGGCCAGCGAGATCCGCGCGGTGACCGGACGTTCCCCGAGCGAGCTCTACGCCGACCTCACCGCCAAGCACGGCACCCCGGCGTACGCCCGGGTGGACGCACCCGCGAACCGCGAGCAGAAGGCGAAGCTCGCCAAGCTCGACCCCTCCGCCGTGTCGGCGACCGAGCTGGCCGGCGAGCCGATCACCGCCAAGCTCACCCGCGCCCCCGGCAACGACGCCCCGATCGGCGGCCTCAAGGTCACGACGGAGTCGGCCTGGTTCGCGGCCCGCCCCTCGGGCACCGAGGACGTCTACAAGATCTACGCCGAGTCGTTCCGCGGCCCCGAGCACCTCGCCCAGGTCCAGGAGGCCGCCCGCGAGGTGGTCTCAGCCGCGCTTGCTTGATGGGCTCGCTCCGCTTCGCCTGCGGAGATCGCTCTGATCCTTCGTCTTCCTCGCTCCCGGGCACGACGAAAAGCGTGTCGTGCCCGTCCGCTCGTCCAGACGAAGGCGCGATCTCCGGCGTGACTCGGGTTCCGGGACCCGGCTGACACCGGACCGCGCGCCGGTGCCTGGACGACCGGACGGTGACGACACGTTCTTCCGTCGTCACCGGGAGGGAGGAAGGCGCCGGGTCAGAGCGCGGTCCGCGGCCGAGCGGAGCGAGGACAGTGTCACAGCGCGGTCCGCGTCCGAGCGGAGCGAGGCAGCGTCACCGCGGCTCGATCGGCGGGACGATCCCGTCCTCGATCGCGCGGCGCAGGAGGTCGACCTTGGTCGAGGCGGGGCGTTCGGCCTCGGTGTACTTGGCCCGGATGCGCCGCAGGTACTCCCGCGCGCTGTTCTCGGTGACGAAGAGCTGCGCCGCGATCTGGGCGATCTCGACGCCGCTGACGTAGAGGACGAGCACCTCCCGCTCGCGGTCGCTGAGGCGGGCGCGGACGAAGTCGGCGTCGCCGTCGATCATCGACAGGACGTCCGGCGACAGGAGGATCTGGCCGGAGGCGACCTGCCGGATCTTGTCGAGGGTCAGGTGCACGGGCTCGGACTTGTGGCTGAGGCCGTGCGCTCCGGCCGCCAGCGCACGGCGGATCAGGCGAGGGCTGTCCAGCACGGAGTAGACGAGCACGCGGCTGCCCGCGGCGATGACGCGCGCCACGGTCTCCCCCGGGTCGGAACCGTCGCCCAGGGCGAGGTCGAGGACGACGACGTCGGGCGGTTGCTGCTCGACGAGGGCCAGCAGCCGGCCGGCGTCGGTCGCGTGCCCGCGGAGGCGTACGGGGCGTCCGGACGCGGCCCGCGCGGCGCCGAGCAGCCCGACCCACACGACGTCGTGGTCGTCGCACACGACCACGCTCACGGGCTCCAGGTCACCGGGCACGGGTGTCCACCCCCTGCGGCACGGTCGCGCCCCGGGCGTCGAGCCGGACGAGGTGGGTGCCGCCGGCGTCCTCGGTGAGGACCGACGCGGCGGTCGACCCCTCCTCGGGCGCCAGGCGCACGACCAGCCGCGAGACCGTCGGGACGGCGAGGGCACGGCGGACGACGTCGAGCACGGACTGGGCGATCGGCGGCGGGACGACGGTGTGACGGCTGTCGACGAGGCGGACGTCCACCCCGCGCCGCCGGGCGGCCTCCGTGAGGTCGGCCAGCTCGTCGTTCATGACGTTGCGGGCGACGATGGACTCGCGCAGCGTGGCCTCGAGCATCAGCGCCTCGTGCCGCAGCTCGTCGGGGACGCTGCCCCGTACGAGCGCCAGCCGGAGCAGGATCGACCGGGCCTGCGTCCGCAGGTCGGCGACCCACAGCGCCCGCTGCACGCGCGCCACGTGCTGGCGGGCCGAGGCGTCGATGGCCTCGTCCTCCTCGCGGCGCAGCACGACCTGGCGACGCCCGATCGCGAGCAGGACGCGGTCGACGAGCACGGCCATCACCACGAACAGGACCGCCCCGACGCCCCAGCTGAGCACACCCGCCAGGCCGTCCGGACCGGTCAGGCAGAACCACAGCACGCAGGCCTCCATCGCGGCGAGCCCCACCAGGGCCCAGCCGGTGCGCCGCCGCACGACGAGCGTGACCAGCACGAGCTGGACCACGAAGTAGTGCCAGACCAGCTTGCCGAGCGCGGACGTCGGCAGGGCCAGGAGCATCGAGGCGCAGGTGCCTGCCACGGCCACCACGACGAGCGCGGCGTCGCGCGTGCGCAGCCGCAGGCCCGTCCCCCGACGCAGCACGAGCAGCGTCGCCGCCGTGCCGAGCACCATCGCGACGACGAGCGCGCCCGTGGAGCGGTAGGTCGAGGCGGTGGCCGCCGCGATGGCGAGGTTCACCACGAGCGCGAGCAGGGTGACCGCGCTGAAGCGGCGGGCGGGGAACTCGGCGGGCAGGAGGGGCTCGCCCTGCTCGAGCTCGGGCACCAGCCGGTCGAGCACGCGCGGCCGTCCGCTCCAGCCCAGGCTGAAGGTGGTGCCGCGTCCCTCCTGGGTCGCCAGGCGGGGCGACAGTCCGGCCTGCCGGCTGGCCTCGAGCATGGACACCCGGACCCCCAGCCGGTCGCCGGGCAGGTGGTCGGGCCGGAAGCCGCGCCCGTCGTCGGCCACGCGCGCCCGCACGACCAGCTCCTCCCCCTCGCGCTCGGCCTCGAAGGACGCGTCGACGCGGCGCGCCCCGCTGTGGCGCACCGCGTTGCGCACGGCCTCGCGCGAGGCGCTGAGCAGCGCCTGCGCGACGGGGCCCGGCACACGCAGCGACGCCGCCGTCGGGTCGACGTCGGAGGTCCAGCCGACGTCGGGGCTGACCCGGCGCACCGTCTGCTCGGTGAGGTTCGCGAGGACGGAGACCGACAGGGCGCCGGTCTCGCCGGCGTCGCCCAGCGCGTCGATCGTGGCCAGGGTCTCGCGCGCCAGCCGGGCGGTGGCCTGCTCGGTCGCGGCGTCGGTGCCCCGCCCGGCGGCGGTCAGCGTCGTCATCACGTCGTCGTGGATCATCTGGTCCAGGCGCGCGCGCTCGTCGGCGACCGCGCGGTCCACGGCCTGCCGCACGCCCTGCTCGCGCAGGCGGGCCGCCAGCTCGTCCGCGGCGCGCGCCGCGCTCAGCATGCCGAGCGCCACCACACCCACGACCAGCCCGGCCGAGGAGGCGAACAGCCCCTCCCCGACCGCCTCGACGAGGCTGACGCCGCCCCCGCCGGGCAGCAGCCGCAGCCGCGCCCAGGCCACGGCGACCAGGACGCCGTACGCGGCGCCGAACCAGACCCGCCCCCAGACGCAGGCGCACACGACGGCGAGCCCGACGTGGAACCAGAAGAACGGGTAGGCGCCGGACCGGGCGAACCACGCCATGGACCACAGGCCGACGACCGTGTACGCGGCGAAGGCGAGCAGCCAGGGGCCGAGCGGTCGGCCGCGGACGGCCCGCACGACCATGGCGACCACGATCACCGTCCCGACGGCCATCACCGCGGTCGTCCAGGCGCGGTTCAGCGACGGCGCCTGCTGCACGAAGGCCTGGACGCTGGGCATCAGGCCGAGCACGGCGTAGCCCGCCACGAGGCGGTGGATCATCGCCGTCATGTCGTGAGCCACCGGGCTGGAGGACCCCGGGCCACCGGCCGGGCCGGACGAGGGCGTGCCTGGGCCGCGTGTCGACCGGGCAGCACCCGGCGCAGCGCTCACCTGCTCCCCTCCCCAGGCGCCGGACCACGCGCCTGCCGGACCGGCCCCCGGCGGCCGTCCCGTCGACCGTGGTCGACCGGGCTCCCCCGCCAGGGACCGGCCTCCCGCCCCCCGAGCCCCGGTCACCGCGAGCACGTCCCCCCGAATGCGCCGCGGTGCCCGGAATGACAGACCTATCGCGGATGTTGATGTTGAACAAGCAATCGCCGCTAAAAGTCGCCGTTTGTCACCCTCCGGTGGGACGCCGAGCACACGTCGCGCGTCACCCGGGCAGGAGCCCTCGTGATCTCAGCACCGTCCACCCCCGCCTCCGTCGACCCCGCTCCCGCCACCCCTGCCCCCGCCGAGCCGGGGCCCGGCTCGCCCCGCGTGCGCCGCTGGACGCCGCGCCGCGTCCTGGTCACGAAGGCCGCCGTCGGGCTGCCGCACACCGACGAGGTCCTGCGGCGGGCGGCCCAGGCCGGCGTCGAGGAGGTCGAGACCGTCGGGCGCATCGTGCCGCCGCGGACGGCCAACGAGCGCGAGGCGTACGCGTGGGCCAAGTCGACGCTCGCCGTCGTCGTGGCCCCGCCGAGCGCGCGCAAGCCGCAGCCGATCCCGCCGAGCGCGGACTGGCGCATCGACCTGGCCCGCGGCTGCCCCGCCCACTGCCAGTACTGCTACCTCGCCGGTTCGCTCACCGGCCCCCCGATCACGCGCGTCTACGCCAACCTCGACGAGGTGCTGGCCCCGATCGCCGGGCTCACCGGGCAGGGCCACGTGACCAGCGGGACCGCGGCGCGCGGGCACGAGGGGACGACCTTCGAGCTGTCCTGCTACACCGACCCGCTCGGGATCGAGCACGTCACGGGCTCGCTCGCCGCAGCCGTCGCGCAGGTCGGCACCGGGGTGCACGGGGACGGCGCCAGCCTCCGCTTCACCACGAAGTTCGACGACGTCGCCGAGCTGGCCGCCCTGCCGCACGGCGGCCGGACGCGCGCCCGCTTCTCGGTCAACGCCGCCGAGGTCGCCGCGCGCTTCGACGGCGGCACCGCCCCCGTCCCGGCGCGGCTGCGCGCGCTGGCCACCCTCGCGGCCGCCGGCTACCCGGTCGGCCTTACGATCGCCCCGGTGATGCCGGTCGAGGGCTGGCGGGAGACGTACGGGCAGCTGCTCGACGACGTCCGCGCGGTGCTCGCGCCGGTCGAGGCGGCCGGCCACCCGGTCGACCTGACCGTCGAGGTGATCACGCACCGCTTCACCCCCGGCAGCCGCGACGTGCTGATGTCCTGGTACCCGCGCACCAAGCTGGAGATGGACGTCGACGCACGACGCGCCAAGCGGTCCAAGTTCGGCGGGGTCAAGTACGTCTACCCCACCGAGACCATGCGTGCGCTGCGGTCGTGGTTCGAGGCCGAGGTGCCTGCGCGCCTGCCCGGCACGCCCCTGCTCTACCTCACCTGAGCCGGTCCCGCGCGCTCCCGGCCGGTCGTCGCGACGCCCGTCGCCGGCCGTCCGGTGTCGCGTGACGGACCAGTCGGTGAACAGTGGATGAATCATCGCGCGGGGGACGTTCCCAGGTGGATTTCCCCAGGCCCCCGACCCAAAGATCGAGCCGTGACCGAAGCGCTGTTCATCCTCGTGATCGTCGTCGTCACCGCGTTGGCGTTCGACTTCACCAACGGCTTCCACGACACCGCGAACGCGATGGCCACGTCCATCGCCACCGGTGCCCTCAAGCCCAAGACCGCCGTCGTCCTGGCCGCGGTGCTCAACCTCGTCGGCGCCTTCCTCAGCATCGAGGTGGCCCTGACCGTCAGCAACAAGATCATCAGCATCCAGGGCTCCAACGGGGCCCCGATCCCCGAGCTCATGGGCGTGCCGATCCTCACGATCGTCTTCGCCGGGCTCGTCGGCGGCATCCTGTGGAACCTCGTGACCTGGCTCCTCGGCCTGCCGTCCTCCTCGTCGCACGCGCTGTTCGGCGGCCTGATCGGCTCGGCCATCGCCGCGCTCGGCCTCGGCGGCGTCAAGTGGGACGGCGTGATCTCCTCGGTCGTGATCCCGGCCTTCGCCTCACCGGTGGTCGCCGGGCTCGTCGCGGCGCTCGGCACCTGGACGGTCTTCAAGATCACCGCCCGGGTCGCCGCCGACAGCCGCGAGAAGGGCTTCCGCTGGGGACAGATCGGGTCGGCGTCGCTCGTCGCCCTCGCGCACGGCACCAACGACGCCCAGAAGACGATGGGGGTGATCACGCTCGCGCTGATCGCGTACGGCAGCTGGAACCCGGGTGAGGGCATCCCGCTGTGGGTCAAGATCGCCTGCGCCCTCGCCATCGCCTCGGGCACGTACATCGGCGGCTGGCGCGTCATCCGCACGCTCGGCAAGGGTCTCGTCGAGATCAGCTCGCCGCAGGGCATGGCCGCCGAGTTCGCCTCCGCCGCCGTGATCTTGTCCTCCAGCCACCTCGGCATGGCGCTCTCGACCACGCACGTGGCCACCGGCTCCATCCTCGGCTCGGGCGTCGGCAAGCCGGGCGCGCAGGTCCGCTGGGGCGTGGCCGGCCGCATGGTCGTCGCCTGGTTGATCACCCTCCCGGCCGCCGCGGTCGTCGGCGCGATCTGCTGGGCCGTCGCGCACGGCATCGGCGGCGCGGCCGGCATCGGCCTCGTCTTCGTCGTCCTCGTGGCGGCCGCCGGGCTGATGTTCCGGCACTCCCGCAAGACCAAGATCGACCACAACAACGTCAACGAGGAGTGGGAGGGTGGTCTGGCGCCGAAGTCCGAGACCGCCGAGACCCGCTCCACCGTCAGCGTCTGAGCAGCGCAGGAGACTTGATCATGGGTGAGATCTTCCTCAAGGCCTTCGAGGCCCTCTGGCAGGTGCTGGTCGCCGGGATCGTCCTCGGCGCCGGGCTGCCGGCCGTCTTCGCGCTCGGCATCCGGGTGCTCGGCAACGGCCGCACGCTGGCCGCCGACGGCTCGACCTACTCCTCCCCGCCCACCGGCGCCGGCCGGGCCGGCTCGACCGTGCTCTTCGCGGTGTGCGTGGCGGCGGTGCTCTTCGGCATCTTCCTGATCGTCGCCGGCGGGTTCGGCATCAAGGTCTTCGGGTGAGGTGATCATGACCAGCACCGACAGCCCCACCAGCACCGAGACCCCGAACGTCGTCGTCCGCGTCCTGCAGTGGCTGGAGGCGGGCTACCCCGACGGCATCCCGCCGCAGGACCGCTTCCCGCTCGTCGCGCTGCTGCGTCGTCGGCTGACCGACGAGCAGACCCACGAGATCGTCGCCGACCTCACCGCGCCCGGCGCGCTCGAGACGCGGGGCGACGACCCGATCACCGCCGCCGAGATCGAGCAGCTCGTCGCGCGGCAGCTGCACGAGTCCCCGTCGCCCGAGGACGTCGCCCGGGTCTCGGCCCGGCTCGCGGCGGGCGGCTGGCCGCTCGCCGACGCCGCGGACCCCACGGACTGAGGCCGTGGGTCTCACGGGCTGGGTGTCCTCGGTCGTGGGCTGGCTGCGCGCCGGCTACCCCGACGGCATCCCCGCGAACGACTACGTGCCGCTGATCGCGGTGCTGGCGCGACGGCTGAGCCACGACGAGGTGCGCGCGGTGGCCACGGAGCTGGTCCGCGAGGGCCGGCTGCCGGTCGACGACGCCGACATCGGCACGGTGATCACCAAGGTGATCGACGAGCTGCCCTGCGAGGAGGACGTCGCCCGCGTCCGTGAGCGCCTCGCCCGGGGCGGGTGGCCCCTGGCCGACCCGCGCGGCGCCGCCTGAGCCACCGCTCGGCCGAGCCGCCGACCTGCACGAACCGCTGAGGGACGACACCCGGATCGAGTTCCGGGCCGTCGTCCCTCAGCGTTTCGCCGGTGCAGCGTCACACCTCGAAGTCGCCCGCGGCCTCGCGCGGCGGGGTCAGCAGCGAGGTCAGGTCGTCGCACTGCTCGTCGCTCAGGGACCCGAGGCCGAACCGCGCACCCATGACCACCTCGGTCGCGCGCTCGACGAGGTCGCGCCCCTCGGGCGTGATGGTCGCCAGCACCGCGCGCCCGTCCTCGGGGTGCGGCGTACGCCGGATCAGCCCGGCCGCCTCCAGACGCTTGACCAGCGGCGTCACCGAGGTGGCGTGCACCTGCAGCCGCTCGCCGATCTTGCCCAGTGGGAGCGCACCACGCCGGGAGAAGGACAGCAGGACCAGGACCTCGTAGCGGGCGAAGGTCAGCCCGAGCGGCCGGAGCCGCTCGTCGAGCTCGGTCAGCACGAGCTGGTGCACCCGCATCAGCGAGGTCACCGCCCGCATCCGCGGGACGTCGCCCCAGTGCTGCGACCACAGGCCCGCCGCGGCCTCGATCGGGTCGAACGGCAGGCTCGGGCGACGCCGCACCGCGGCCGCGGCCGTTCCGGGGTCGGGCTCGGCGCTCACGTGCCGTCGTCCTGGGCCGGGGCGGTCGCGCGCAGGCCGGCGCGCTGCATCGTGTCCTGCAGCACCGCGTCCCGGCCGTCGATGTCGGCGACGAAGCGGATCTCGCTGATCCCCTGCACCTGGGCCGCCGACTCGAACACGAAGTGACCGTAGTTCAGCAGCCGCCCGAGCAGCGGCTTCTTGACGGTGATGTCGAGGATGCGCCCGAGCGGGACGCTGGCGCGCTGGGTGCTGAAGGTCCCGTGCACCCGGAACACGCGCATGTTGGTGATGACGAACCGGTCGCGGTACTCGTCCAGCACCCGGAACAGCGCCTGCCCGCCGAGCGCGAGCCCCGCCAGGAGCACGACCCAGCGCACCGGACCCGCGTACGCGAACGCGCTCACCGCGAGCGGGACGGCGACGCCGAGCCGCACCCAGGCGAACGCGCTGGCGGCCCAGTGCTTGCGGACCTCACGCACGACGTACTCGTTCTGGGCGCGCAGCAGGTACTGGTCGACGTGCGGGTCCAGCCAGGCGATCACGAGACCGGCGACGCGTCAGGAGGCGAGGCTGGTGAAGAACGTGATGATCGAGCCGAAGGCCTTGCCCACGGCCAGGAACGCCGTGCGCACCGCCGCGGCCGCGCCCTCGGGCTGGTTGACGACGTAGAACAGGCAGAAGCCGACGACGAGCACGAACAGGAAGCGCTTCACCCACTTCGTCACGCGGTCCACCTCCTCGTCGCAGCACGCCGGCGGGCCGTCGTCGGCCCGCGCAGAATCATGCTGCACGCCGCGCCCCGTGTCGCGGTGCCACGCCGCAGCGTCGGCTCGTCGTCAGCGCGGCTGCGAGCCGTCCAGCACCTCGCGCGCCGCCGCGTAGGGGTCGAGCCGGCCGGCGGCCACCTCGGCCGCCACGCGGTCCAGGTCGGCCCGACCGTGGGCGGCCCGCGCCCGCACCTGCGCCAGGACCAGCTGCTCGACCTCGCCGCGCGCCCGGCGCGTACGGCGGGTGGCCCAGCCCCCGGTGCGGCGCTGGCGGCCGACGAACGCCTCGACGGCGGCGAGCACGTCCTCGACGCCGGTGCCCTCGCTGCTCGACAGCAGCACGACCGGGGGCGCCCAGGCGTCCGGCGCGCGCTGGGAGTGGTTGACCATGGCCCGCAGCTCAGCCGCCAGCGCGGAGGCCCCGTCGCGGTCGGCCTTGGTGACGACGAGCACGTCGGCGACCTCGAGCACCCCGGCCTTGGCCAGCTGGACGCCGTCCCCGGCGCCCGGCGCCAGCAGCACCAGCGTGACGTCCGCGGTGGCCGCCACCGCCACCTCGGACTGCCCGACGCCGACCGTCTCCACGAGCGTGGTGGTGCAGCCCGCCGCGTCGAGCACACGCAGTGCGGCCGGCACCGCGACCGCCAGCCCGCCGAGGTCGCCGCGGGTCGCCATCGAGCGGATGTGGACCCCCGGGTCGAGGGCGTGCTCCTGCATGCGGACGCGGTCGCCGAGGACGGCGCCGCCGGAGAAGGGCGACGTGGGGTCGACCGCGAGCACCCCGACCCGCTCCCCACCGCGGCGCAGCGCGGTCACGAGGGCGCCGACGGCGCTCGACTTGCCGACCCCGGGAGCGCCGGTCAGCCCGACGACGAGGGCGCGACCCGTGTCGGGGGCCAGGTCCGCGACGAGCGCCGGCACCAGCGGCGAGGAGGCCTCGACGAGGCTGATCGCCCGCCCGACGGCTCGGGGCCGGCCTGCGCGGACGCCGTCGACGAGCGCGTCGGGGTCGGTCACGGTCACCATGGCCGGCCCAGTCTCGCAGGGCCGCGCCGCCCGGGCCCCGCACCCGGCCTACCGTGGTGCCGTGGCGGACGAGGGGCGGGGCGCACCGGTCGGCGCGGGCGTTCCCGGCGTCCCCGGCGTGGTCGCCGTGGACCACGTCGGCATCGCAGTCCGTGACCTCGACGAGGCCATCCGCTTCCACACCGAGGTCCTGGGCCTCGTCCTCGTGCACCGCGAGACCAACGAGCAGCAGGGCGTCGCCGAGGCCATGCTCGCCGCCGCCCCGGCACCCGCCTCCCCCGGCGGCCCGGTGGACGGCGCCGCGCAGGTCCAGCTGCTCGCGCCGCTCGACGACGCCTCGCCCCTCGCCCGCTTCCTGGAACGGTCCGGCCCGGGGCTGCAGCAGCTCGCCTACCGCGTGGCCGACCTCGACCACGCCTGCGCCGAGCTCCGCACCCGGGGCCTGCGTCTGCTCTATGATCGGCCCGCATCGGGCACTCGCGGCTCGCGGATCAACTTCGTCCACCCCAGGGACGCCGGCGGCGTCCTGCTCGAGCTGGTGGAGGTCGCGGTTCCGTAGGGCGACCGGAGGAGTCGACCCGGACGTGCACCCGACGGGGGGTCGGGGCGCGAGCGCGGCTCGGGGAAGGAACGTCACACATGGCCCGTTCGGAGAACGCCGGTCTCGGCCTGTTCGAGGACACCGCGAGCGCCGCGGGGAACTTCCCCAGCGCGCTGCGCGGCTACGACCGCCAGGCGGTCGACGACTACGTCCGCACGCTGGAGGCGAGCGTCGTGCAGTCGCGGGCGCACGCCGCCGACCTGGAGCGCCAGGTCACCGGCCTGCAGGACGAGCTGTCCGAGAGCAAGCTGCGCGAGGTCGACCCCGAGGACGTCGACTACGCCGGGCTCGGCGGGCGCGCGAACGAGATCCTGCGGCTGGCCCAGGAGCAGGCGAACGACCTGACCACCGCGGCCACCCTCGAGGGCGAGCGCATCCGCGAGGAGGCCCGCCGCGACGCGGCCCAGCTGCGCGACCAGGCCGAGCGCGACAGCGGCGAGCTGCGCAGCGGCGGCATGAGCGAGATCAGCGAGCTCCGCTCCCGGCTGCAGGGCGAGGTCGCGGGCCAGGTCGAGCGCGCGCAGGCCGAGGCGGCCGCGCTGCTCGACGCCGCGCGGCGCGAGGGCGAGTCCCTGCGGCTGCAGGCCCAGCACGAGGCGGCGTCGCTGCGCGAGGGCGCGCGGCTGGAGACCGACGGCCTGAGGCGCGAGGTCGAGCGCGAGGTCGCCGAGGCGCGGGCCGACGTCGCCCGCGAGCGCGAGGAGGCGCTGGCCAGGGCCCGCAGCGAGCACGACGAGCTGACCACCCAGACCAAGGCGATGCTCGCCGAGGCCGCCGATCACCACACCCAGTCCACCGGGCGCCTCGAGGCCGACATCGCCGAGTCCGCGCGCATCCGCGCCGAGGCGGTGAGCGAGGCCGAGCAGGTCCGCGCGAACGCCATCGCCGAGGCCGAGAACCGCATCGCGACCGCGCGCAAGCAGGCCGCCGCCATCACCGCGCGCACGCAGCAGGAGTTCTCCTGGCGCAAGCAGCAGCTGCGGCGCGAGACCGAGCTGCTCCAGCAGCGCAAGCAGGCCGTGCTCAGCCAGCTCGCGAGCCTGTCCGAGCTCGCCCAGCAGACCGCGTCGTCCTTCCCCGACCTCGACGAGGACCGGCCGCAGGCCTCCGGGTCGGGTCGGGCGCCGGCGCCCGAGGTGGCCGACGTGCCCGAGGACGGCGACGACCGCACGATCCTCAAGAGCTACTCCGCCCCCACCCTCCCGGCCGAGCAGGCCGCGTCCTCCGAGGAGGCGCAGCAGGCCGAGCCGGCCCAGGACGGCGACGACCGGGCGGTCGTCGTCACCGAGGCCGGGCAGCCGGCGCAGCCGTCCGCGGAGGAGCCCTCGGGCGGGTCCGGTGCCGCCGGGCCGGTCGAGCCCGAGAGCGAGCAGGAGACCGTGCAGCGGGACAGGCCGAACGACCGGCCGGTCGAGGACGTCGACGACATCCCGGTGGACGGCGAGCCCACCCTGCTCGCCGCTCCCGACAAGCGCCCGCGCGGCGGCTCGAGGCCCAACCGGCCGCGCTGACGCGGCACGCCCGGGCGGCGGTGCGTACCCAGGCGTCCCGGCCCCGACCCGCTAGCCTGGCGGCCTGCCGTGGTACGGGTCCCCCACCGTCCAAGGGGGCCCCGGCGGCGTTCGAGGGGGCCCCGATGAGCACGACCATGCACGACGACTCCGACTCCGGTACGAGTCGCTTCCCCACGGCGCGCAAGGGCTACGACCGCTACGCGGTCGAGCGCTTCGTCGCCGAGACGGCGGCCCAGATCGCCGCACTGAGCCACGAGATCGAGACGCTGGCCGGCCAGAACCGCGCCATGGCCGCGCGGGCGGCGACGGCTCCCGACTTCTCGGCCCTGGGCGGACGGGCGCAGGAGATCCTGCGCGTCGCCGAGGAGCAGGCCAAGGAGACGTCGCAGCGGGCGAGCTCGATGGCCGACGACCTGGTCGACGGGGCGCAGCGCGACGCCGACCGGATGCGCGACGACACGAACCGCGAGCTCGAGGAGCTGCGCCGCTCGCGGCTGGCGGAGCTCGAGGACCTGCGCGAGCGCGCGGAGGAGGACGCCCGCGTCTCGGTCGAGCGGGCCCACGCCTCCGCCCAGCAGCTGCTCGCGGCCGCCCGGCTCGAGGCCGAGTCCGTCACCACCGAGGCCCAGGCACGCGCCCGCGACCTCACGCAGTCGGCGCTCTACGCCGCCGAGCAGACCCGTGCGGCGGCCGACCGCGACGCCGCGAGCATCGCCGCCGACGTCGCCGCCCACCGCGAGACGGTCTTCGCCGAGCTGCACCGGGCCCAGGAGGAGGCGGCGTCCCGGGTCGAGGCGATGCTGGCCGACGCCAACCGGCAGCAGACGACGACCGCGGCCCATCTCGCCGCCGAGACCGAGCAGGCGGTCGCCCTGCGGGCGCAGGCGCTGGCCGACGCCGAGCAGATCCGCACGACCGCCAGCGACGACGCCCGCGCGATGATCGCCGCCGCCCAGCAGCAGGCCGCGACGATCGACGAGCGCGCCCGCCAGGAGTACACCTGGCGCCGGCGCCAGATGCGCCAGGAGCAGGCGCTGCTCGACCAGCGCCGCGCGGCGATCCTCGGTCAGCTCACCTCGCTCAGCGCGCTGGCCGCGGAGACCGCCGGGAACCTTCCCGAGGTCCCCGAGATCCTGTTCAGCGAGTTCGAGAACGTCTCGTCAGGCCAGGACGCGCAGCGTCGTCCCGCCGAGCAGCCCGACCAGGCCGGTGGGTCGGAGCAGGCGGAGCAGCTGGAGGAAGCCGTCGGGTCCCGCGACGAGCAGGCTTCGCGCCACGACGACGAGCGGGACGACGCGCACGGGGACGAGGACGCCACCACGGTGCGCTACCTCGACAGCCGGAGCGCCTGAGCCGGCCGGCGTCCCCGAGCGCTGCAGAGACCACGTCTCCGGGCGCGACCGCCAGCACGACGCGGTCGGGAGCGTCGCTCAGAACAGGCGCGACCCCGGGTCGTCCAGGCCGCGCAGCACGTCGTAGTCGACGAGGACGCACGACAGGCCACGGTCCTCGGCCAGCGTGCGGGCCTGCCGGGTGATGCTCTGCGCGGCGAAGATCCCGCGCACGGGCGCGAGCAGGGCGTCGCGGTTGAGCAGCTCGAGGTAGCGGGTGAGCTGCTCGACGCCGTCGATCTCGCCGCGCCGCTTGACCTTGACCGCCACGTACGCGCGGTCGGCGTCGCGGCAGAGCAGGTCGACGGGGCCGATCGGCGTGGGGTGCTCGCGCCGTACGAGCGAGAGCCCCGGCGCGAGGCTGGCCGGGTGCTCGGCGAGCAGGGCCTGGAGGTGCGCCTCCACGCCGTCCTTGACCAGGCCGGGGTCGACCCCGAGGTCGTGGCTGGAGTCGCTGAACACCTCGCCGATGGAGATCTGCAGCGTGTCCCCGTCGCGACCGCGGACCTCCCACACCGCGGTCAGCGGCTCGGCCGGAGCCGCTGAGCCCGGTAGCGGCTCGGGCACGGGCGGGGCGGGCCGCTCGGTGAGCGTGCAGGGCGGGCTCATCCAGTTCAGCGGCTTGTACGCGCGGTCGTCGGCGTGGATGGAGACCGAGCCGTCGGCCTTCACGAGGATGAGCCGGGTGGCCATCGGCAGGTGGGCGGACAGCCGTCCCGCGTAGTCCACCTGGCAACGGGCGATCAGCAGACGCACCGAGACACCTTAGGCCGACTCCGGACGGCTGCCAGACTTGGACCGTGGCCCGTCGACCGAGCAAGCACCTGCGCCCGGCGCGTCCCCTCTCCTCGGGCCACGCGTCCGCGCAGACCAAGGCCGACGGCGCCTGGGTCGTGCGCAGCGTCGCCGGCGCCCGGGCGACGAAGGAGTACCGGTGCCCGGGCTGCCAGCAGGTCGTCCCGCCCGGCACCCCGCACGTCGTGGTCTGGCCCGCCGAGCCCTCCTGGTCCAGCCCCAGCGCGCTCGAGGAACGTCGGCACTGGCACACCGGCTGCTGGCAGCGGCGCCCGTGAGCGCGGCACCGGCCGCAGCGCCGATCCCGGGGGCGGCCCCGCTGGCGAGCACCACGTACGGCGACGCCGGCCCCCACGTCGTGCTGCTGCACGGCCTGTTCGGCCAGGGACGGAACTTCACCGGCGTGGCCAAGGCCCTCGCGGCCGGCGCCCGCGTGACGCTGCTCGACCTGCCCGACCACGGGCGCTCGCCGTGGACCGACGACGTCTCCTACCTCGGCGTGGCCGACCGGGTGGCCGCCCAGCTGCGGACCGAGGCGCCCGGCGAGGCCTGGACGGTCGTCGGCCACTCGATGGGCGGCAAGGTCGCGATGCTCGTCGCGCTGCGCCACCCGGACCTCGTGGATCGGCTCTGCGTCGTCGACATCGCCCCCGGCACCAGCAGCGCGGTCAGCGGCTTCGGCACCTACGTCGAGGCCATGCGGGCCGTCGACCTCGCCGCGCTCCCGGACCGGGCCACCGCCGACCGGGTGGTCGCCGAGCGCGTGCCCGACCGGACCATCCGTGGCTTCCTGCTGCAGAACCTGCGCCGTGACGGCACCGGCGAGCAGGCCCGCTGGCGCTGGCAGATGAACCTCGACCTGCTCGGCGACCGCCTGCCCGACCTGGCTGGTTGGCCGGAGGGCGACCTCGGCACGTACGGCGGCCCCGTCCTGTGGCTCGCCGGGAACGACTCGCCCTACGTCACGCCCGAGGCCGCCCCGGCCATGCGGGCCCTCTTCCCGCGCGTCCGGCTCGTCCGGATCAAGGGCGCCGGCCACTGGGTGCACGCCGACCAGCCGGAGGTCTTCGTGGCGACCCTCCGCGGGTTCCTCGCGGCCACCTGACGGGCAGCAGCGGCGCCCCCGGCGCAACCGGGCGCCGGGGCGGCGTGGAAGGGTGAGGGACGACCGCCTGAGGAGGTACCGGTGCACGACCTGCTCGTGACGCTGCTGACGCTGGTGCCGCTCGACGCGACGCCGACCCCGCAGCAGCCGGTGGGTCCCTCGGGCGCCGGCAACGGCTTCGCCGCCACCGTCGTGCTCGGCGGCTTCTTCGGCCTCGGCCTGATCGTGCTCGCGGCGGTCCTCACGAGCATGCGGCCCAAGCGCCACGACCCGCGCGACACCCCGCCGCCGCGGCCGCGCCCGCGCTGAGCCGCTGGACCGGCCGGGCCCCCGGCACCGGCCCGGCACGCCCGGCTAGGACGCCTTGGTGATGCTCTTGATCTTGGCCGGGCTGTTCGGCACGCCGCTGCCGTCGGGGCTGCTGCCGTCCTGGCCCTGGGAGGCGATGCCGGCCACGACCTCGCGCGACTTCTCGTCGAACGAGCCGAAGACGGTGTAGCTGGGCGGCAGCGGGGAGTCGTCCCAGACGAGGAAGAACTGCGAGCCGTTGGTGTTCGGCCCCGCGTTGGCCATGGCCAGCGTGCCGCGCGTGTACTTCTCGGTGCCGTCGGTCTCGTCGGGGAACGTGTAGCCGGGGCCGCCCCGCCCGGTGGCGGTCGGGTCGCCGCACTGCAGCACGAAGATGCCCGAGTCCACGAGCCGGTGGCAGCGGGTGTCGTCGAAGTACTTCTGCGCCACCAGCGACTCGAACGAGTGGACCGTGCAGGGGGCCTTCGCCCGGTCCAGCTTGAGCGTCACGTCGCCCTCGCTCAGGTGCATGACGTAGCTGACCGTGCCGCTGCTGGAGATGTCGCTCGTCGTGGGCGGCTGCACCGGGCGGGCCGGGCTGCCGGTCACGGTGTACTCGCAGGCGCCGTCCGACGGGCCGGTCCCGTCGGGCTCCACCGAGGCCGGGCCGCCTGGCGTCGGCGTGGCGGCGGGGGCGGCGGAGGACGGGGCGCCGCCGGTCGGGTCGGTCGGCACCGTCCCGCAGGCGGGCAGGAGCAGCAGCGGCAGGCCGGCCAGGAGCAGCGTCAGGCGGAGGGCTCGGCGGGGGGAAGGGCTCGGCACCGGGCCAGGGTGCCACGCGTCGCCGGGCGGGGCGCTCCGACAAGCCGGAGGCCTGCCGCGCGGTGGTCCTGCGTAGGGTGAGCCCGTGGTCGTGCTCTCGAAGATCTACACCAAGACCGGCGACGGCGGCCGGACGCGCCTGACCGACATGACGGAGGTCAGCAAGAACGACCTGCGCGTCGAGGCGTACGGCGACGTCGACGAGGCGAACGCCGCCATCGGGGTCGCGCTGGCGACGGGCCAGCTGCCCGACGAGGTCGCGGCCGTGCTGTCGACCATCTCCAACGAGATGTTCGACGTCGGCGCCGACCTGTCCAACCCGCTGCGCCCGCTCGGTCCGGACGACCACGAGCCGCTGCGGGTCACGCAGGCCTACGTCGACCGCCTCGAGACCTGGTGCGACCGCTTCGGCGACGAGCTGCCGACGCTGCGCTCGTTCATCCTGCCCGGCGGGTCGCTGGCCGCGGCTCAGCTGCACGTCGCCCGTACGGTGACCCGACGCGCCGAGCGGGCCGGGTGGGCGGCGGTCGACGCGCACGGCACCGAGGAGTCAGCCGAGGGCGACGGCGGCGTGAACGTGACCGCGCTGCTCTACCTGAACCGGCTGTCGGACCTGCTGTTCATCCTCATCCGCGTCGTCAACGGGCCCGAGGGCGACATCCTCTGGGTGCCGTGCGGCGACCGGGTGCACGACTAGACCGTTCGGTCGGCGGTCCCCGCGAGCCACGCGAGCACCCGGCCGCGCGACCAGCAGCGCGCGAGGGCCTGCGGCTCGCCCTTCCGGTCGTCGAGGAGGGTCAGGCCGACGATGCTGTGCCCGGACGCGGGCCGGTCGCCCAGCGTCGGCACCCCGGGCGCGACGCCGACGCCCTCCACGGACACCCAGGCCAGCGGACCGGTGGCGTCGCGGAGCACGTCGACGACCGAGCGCCGGCACGGAGCGGGCAGCCGGGCGAGAGCCCACGCGGTGAGCAGGACCGTGAGCACGCCGGTCGGCCCGTCGGCGAGCGCCGCAGCCAGCCGGGTCTCCAGGTCCGGCCCGAGCGGGACCGCCCGCCGGGCCACCACCGGTGGCACCGGCGTGCCGGGCACCCCCCGGCCCCCGACGACCCGGCACGTCAGCCGCACCGACGCGTGGGGGTCGCCGAGCACCCGGCCGTCGCTGTAGGTGGTGCAGACCTCGTCGAGCCCCAGGTCGAGGTCGGTGCCGGGGCGTGGGCCGCCGACGAGGTCGACGAGCGCGACCGCGCCCGACCCGGCCCGCCGGGCCGCGTCGGCCACCGCGGGCTGCAGCACGGCGCAGGCCTGGCCCTCGGGCGTCGGTGACGCCACCATCCGCCCCTCCTCCGCCGCCCGGCCACGATCGCCTGGCATCGTGGGCCCGTGACGCGCGTCGGGACCGTGCAGGCGATCTTCCGCTACCCCGTGAAGTCCACCGCCGGCGAGTCCCTCGACGTCGCCGACGTCGAGGCGCGCGGGCTGGTGCTCGACCGTACGTGGGCGGTGCGGACCGCCGACGGCGGGATCGGCAGCGGGAAGACGTCGCGACGGTTCCGCAGGCTGGACGGGCTGCTGACGTGGCGGTCCGGCGTCGCGGACGACACCGGCGGACCCGGCGGCCCGGCCGCCGGGGTCTGGCTCGAGGACCCGGAGGCACGACGGTTCGGCGCCGGCGACCCGGCGCTGGACGAGGCGCTCAGCGCAGCCTGGGCGCGACCGCTGACCGTCGAGCACGAGGCCGGCACGCCGTACCACGACGACTCCGGGGTCCACCTGGTCACGACGTCCTCCCTGCGCCGGGCCGCCGAGCTGACCGGCGGAACCGTCGACGCGCGCCGCGCCCGGCCCAACCTGGTGCTCGCCACCGAGGAGGACGGTTTCGTCGAGGACGGCTGGGAGGGCGCCGGGCTGACGGTCGGTCCCGAGGTCGTGCTCCGGCTCGGGGCTCCGATGCCCCGCTGCGCGATGGTCGACGCCGCGCACCGCGACGTCGCGCCGGGCCCACGGCTGCTGAAGACCCTCGGCCGCGAGCACGGGACGTTCCTCGGGCTGAAGGCCGAGGTCGAGCGCCCCGGCACGGTCCGCACCGGCGACGAGGTCCGGCTGCTGCGCGGCTGACCCGAGCCGAGGAGACGCTCCCCGAGCCCGTCGAAGGACCACGAAGTGGTCGGCGTCTTGGTGGGCGAATCGAGACGCTCCCTGAGCCCGTCGAAGGGCCACGCAGTGGTCGGCGTCGTGGCGCAAGCGGTCGGCCGCGGTCGGCGTCGGTCCTCAGCCGCGCAGCTGCGCGACCAGCCCGGTGACCCACGGCACGAAGTCGCGCCCCTGCTCGAGCGCGGCCGAGGCGGTGGAGAGGAGCGGGTAGACCGAGGCGACGAGGGTGATCACCACGACCAGCACCGTGAGGGCCCAGGCGACCGGCGTACGGAGCGTGCGGACGAGGCCGGCACCCAGACCGAGCACCAGGACGAGACCGAGCAGCCCGACGCCGACGATGCGCCCGACCGGCACGTCGAGGGCGCCGGCCGAGGCCCCGTCGGCCGAGCCGATCACGCCGAGGACGGGAGCCAGCACAGCGCCCAGCACCAGCAGCACGCCGACCACGGCGACGACCAGGGCGACCCGGACGCCCGTGGGGCGACCGGCTCCGGAGGACGTGGAGAAGCGGGCGGGCACGGCACCTCCTGGTGGGCGGTTCGGGTCGACGGGTGGTCCACCTGCCAGGACGCCACGGACCCCGGCGCCGTCACGCCTCTCACCCCAACGAGGGTTTCTTCTCAGGATGTGCACAGGGAACGGTCCCGGCGGGCTACGGTGCGGCGACCACCGGGGGATGGTTCCTTCTGCACGCCCCTGGTCGGCCACCGTTGACACCCCCGCCCGCCAGCGCGCCGTCGTGCGTCCGTCAGCCCTCGTGCCCCGGACGACGCCGTGCCTGGCTCGACGACCAGAGGTTCCATGACACGACTCCGGCTCCCGGCTGCCCTCGCCGCCCTCACCCTCGGACTCGCGCTCGCGCCCGCGACGGCGTCCGCGGCCCCGGCGACCCTGCAGGTCGACCCGGTGCAGGACGACGTCCTCTTCGCCGACGCCTTCCACGGCACGATGAGGTGAGCTACAACTGCTCGGGACTCGTCGACGGCACCAGCCCGGACGATCCCGTCGTCCTGGCGGTGACGGTCAGCGAGGTCCGTGGCAACGGCGAGTACCAGGCCAGCGCCGGAGGAACGGCTCCCGCCGACTGCACCGGAGTATCCGTCACCACCGAGGAGATCGCCCTCGGGCTGGGCTACGGGGACGAGATCTTCAGCGGCGCAGCGACGCTCGAGGTCGACCTGTACAGCCCGGACCTCGGGCAGCACTACGGCTCCACCTACTCACAGCAGGTGACGGTCGTCCGGCAGGACGAACCGACCCCCACGCCGGAGCCGACGCCCACGCCCACGCCGGAGCCGACGCCCACGCCCACGCCGGAGCCGACCCCGGACCCGCCGGCGCCCGCTCCCCTGCCGGCCGCCGTCCTCACCGTCGACGCCTCGCCCGAGCCCGCGATCAAGGGCTCGACCATCAGGGTCAAGGGCAGCCTCCGGCGCGACGGCAAGGCGTACAAGGCGTCCACCGTGCTGGAGTTCCAGGCCGACGGCGACGGCGCGTACGCGAAGGTCAAGACCGTCAAGGCCAGCACGAAGGGGGCGCTGTCGGCCTCGGTGAAGGCCGACCGTCCCGGCAGCTTCCGCTACCGCTTCGCCGGTGACAGCAAGACCCAGGCCGGCACCTCGGGTGCCGACCACGTCGACGTCCGCAAGGCGACCGTCCGCCTCACGGTCGCGGCGCCCGCGTCGGTGACGAAGGGCGGCTCGGTCAAGGTCAAGGGCAGCATCAAGCGCGAGGGCAAGGGCTGGAAGGCCAAGACCGTGCTCGAGTTCCGCCGCGACGGGGGCGGCTGGAGCAAGGTCAAAATCGTCACGAGCAGCAAGAAGGGCACGCTCTCGGCGAAGGTCAAGCCGAGCGGTTCCGGGTCGTACCGCTACCGGTACGCGGGCAGCAGCACCACCGAGGCGGCTGCCTCGGGCGCCGACCACCTCGTCGTCAAGCCCAAGCCGCCGGCCAAGCCGAAGCCGAAGGAGTACGCCAACTGCACCGCGCTGACCAAGGTGTACCCGCACGGCGTCGGCCGGTCGGGCGCGAAGGACAAGGGCGGGAGCGTCACGAACTTCGTCCGCGACACCAAGACCTACAAGCTCAACACCAAGAGCGACCGCGACAAGGACGGCATCGCCTGCGAGCGGTGAGGCTGCAGGACCCGTGGACCCCCGTCGCCGGCCTCAGCCGGCGACGGGCTCTGCGGTCTCCACGGCGGGCTCGATGGCGAGCACGCTGATCTCGATCGTCCCCGGCACGAACCCGCACCGGGCGACGAGGTCGACGAGCTGGTCGTGCAGCTCGAGCACCGAGGCCCGGGCCTGACGTTCCGCGCGGGTCGCGAGGTTGACGTCGAGGTCGACCACGCGGCCGTGCGTCGCCACGGCCACGCCGTCGACGCCGTTGCGCTTGCGCAGCCCGTGCACCGAGCCGAGCAGCGTCGGCTCGAGGCGCAGGACGCCGGGGTGGGCCAGCACGGTCTGGCCGACCTGCTCGCGCAGCGCGTCGACGGGGTCCACGGGCACCTCCGGGGCGGCCACGGCGGCCGCGGGTTCGAGCGCGACGGGGTCCAGCCCGGTCGCGGTGGTGAGGTCTTGGGAGAGCTCAGACATCGTGCACGTCCTCCACGACGATGTCGACGCCGACCACGTTCAAACCGACCTCCTCGTCGACGACCGCGATGACCGCGCGCCGGACCTCGCTGGACAGCTGGGGGATGGACACGTCGGCGCCGACGCTGACCCGCAAGGAGACCCGCACGTCCGAGGGGATGCGGACGGGGCGGCGCTCCCCCGTCGTCACCTCGGGGGGCTGGGGGTCGTCGACCACCTCGATGCTGCAGCGGCGGACCTGCAGCCCGCCGTACCGGTCGCCGGCGCGGCGCACGACGGTCGCGACCGCCTGCTCGCTCACCGTCAGGTCGACGGTCACCTCTCCGGCGACCGGCTTGCTGAGCGGCAGCCGACGGCTGCGGCGGGCCTCGGAACGGGCGACCTCGAGGATGCGGGCCACGACCTGCGGACCGGCCTGCAGCTCGGGGTCCTCGTCGTCCGCGGTGCGCAGCTCGGCGGTCGCGCGCTCCAGCTCGAGCAGGCTCGCCCGCGCGGGGCCGCAGAAGGGGCACGTCTGCTCGTGCGCGCTCGGCGGGCGGTCGATGGTGGCCCAGACATCGTCGATGTCGCGACCGCAGCCGAGCTGGGTCGAGCTGCTCACCGCCATGCGCTCATTCCTTTCGCGAGGTTCTGGCGCGCCCGGGCGAGGCGTCCCCGGACCGTGGAGACGGGAAGGTTCGTCGCGAAGGCGATCTCGGGGTAGGAGAGGTCGTGCAGCTCGCGGAGCACCCAGCATGCTCGCTGCTCGTCGGGCAAGCGTCGCAGGAACGTGTCCAGCCCGCGCAGCTGGGCGTGGTGCTGCGCCAGCGACGCCGGGTCGGACGCCTCGTCGAGCGGGAGGTCCGCCTCCAGCTCCTCCGGCTCGGTGGCGTCCGTACGCCGGCGGGTCCGGGTGCGCAGCACGCTCAGGCACCGGCGGGTGGCGAGCTGGTAGACCCAGCGGTGGAACGCCTGCGCGTCGGTGAGGCTCGGCAGCTTGCGCCAGACCAGCACCAGGCAGTCCTGCACGACGTCCTCGGCCTCGCCCCGGTCGCCCAGCATCCGGTAGGCGAGCCGGAACACCGGCCCCTGGTAGCGGCGCACGATCAGCTCGAACGCCTCGAGGTCGCCCTCCTGCGCTCGCCCGACGACGGTCGCCTCGGCGAGGCCGCCGGGGTACGGCGCCGGCCCCGCCTGGCCCGCCCGGGGCACGCCCTCGGGCTCGCCGCGGCCCTCGCCCGGCACGCCGCCGCGCGCCTCGTGCTCCGCGTGCGGGTCAGCACCGGGGGCCGTCAGCGCCTCACGGTCCTCGATCTCCACACCACTCCGTTCGTCGTTCCGTCCTGCTGGCGCGGGCTGGAGCACCCCTAGCCCTGACGCTGCTGCTGCTCCCCGACCCGCCTCTCGATCTGCTCCTCGATCGGCTCCCGGTCCCCCGCCGGGCTGTCGACCACGACCACCTCGTCGGCCAGGACGACCCGGTCGGCGACCACGATGTCCGGGCCCTCGCCGTCGGCGGCCCGGCCGCTCAGCACCACGGTAGGGCCACCGCCGTCGCGAGGGGCACGGTCGTCCTCGACCCTCGACGTGGTCCCGCCGGACGACGTCGAGGGGTCGCCGACCCCGACCTCGGCGTCTGCGGCCTCCTCCACGGCGCGGAAGACGATCCGCTGGACGTCCTCGTCGGCCTCGCGGACGGGGTCGGTCGACGCGGCGTCCACGAGAGCCGCGTCGACCGCCTCGGGCTCGGGCTCGACCGGGGGCGGCACGTCGTCGTCGGGGTGGTGCAGCCCCACCACGGAGACGTTGACCTCGACGACCTCCAGGCCGGCCTCGCGTTCCACCCGTGTGCGCACCTCGGAGCGCACCCGGTCGGCCAGGGCCGGGACCGGGGTCCCGTACTCGGCGACGAGGCTCACGTCCACGGCCGCCTGGGTCGCGCCGACCTCGACGCTCACCCCCGCGCCGTACGTGGTGCGCCCGCCCGGCACCCGTCCCATGGCGCGCACCAGGGCCCGGCCCGTGGCGGTGCCGAGCGCGTGGACGCCCTCGACCTGCTCGGCCGCGCGAGCCGCGGCCTGCTGGACGCGCCCGGCCCGCGTCGGCTGGGGGGCGTGGCCCGGCGAGGGCGCGGACGGCGCGGCGGGCCCAGCCACGACGGTGGTGGCGGGGGTGGCTGCGGGTGCGGCGGTCATGAGGTCCTCCTACGGGGTCCTGCGCGGTCGTGCGGGGTCGTGCGGGGTCGTGCGGGGTCGTGCGGGGTGCTGCTGGTGCCGGGGCCGTGGCGGCCCCGGTCGGGGCCGCCACCAGACGTTCAGCGCGTCAGCGCTTCTCCTCGAGCCGGAGCGCCACGCCGAGGGCCATGAACGTGGGTGCCCAGTGCCCGATGAAGATGCCCCAGCGGTCGGACTGCGCCTTGCTGTCACCGGTCTTGTTCCGGCTGATCGCCCAGGAGGCGAGCGAGAGGCCGATGGAGCCGAACGCGGCGGCGTACATCCACTCGCTGCGCACGCCGAGGCGGTGCAGGCGGTTGACGACGCCGTGCCCGCGCTGCAGCTGGTCGAGGGCGTCGTCGGTGGCGCGCGAGGCCGTGCGCTGCGCGTCGTGCAGGGCGCCGCGGGCGTCGCCGGCGACGTTCCTGGCCGTGCTGCTCAGGTTGTCGGCGAGGTCGCCGGCGACGTCCTTCGCGCGGCCGGCGGCGTCCTCGGCCTTGTCCGAGATGCTCATGTCGTTCTCCTTCGGTGCGGGTGCTGCGGGGTCAGAGGGTGATGCGGTGGGTGCGCCGGCGGCCGGTGTCGACCTCGACCTGGACGCCGAGGCGGCGCACCTGCGTGTCGAGCGCCTCGCCGAGGTCGCGGACGGGTCCGGCCTCGATCGCCTGGAGCAGGCGGCGGACGTCGGTGCGGTCCCCCGCCGTCACCTTGACGGTGAGGTCGGGTCCCCGGGCGTCGCCGCGCAGGACCGCGGAGGCCGACTGCACGCCGTCCAGGGCCTGGATCTGCGCCTCGACGGCGTCGGTCAGGGCGCCCGCCTCGAGCCGGGTCAGGCCGCGGGCGGGGTCGTCCTCGAGGCGCAGCGGGCGGGCCGAGCCGGTCCGCGGGACCTGCGCGACGAGCCAGGCGAGGCCCAGCAGGGCCAGCACGACCCCGACGACGACCACGAGGGTCACGACCCCGGTGCTCGCGAACGCCGACGCGGTCGCCCGGCCGGCGACCTTGTCGTCCGGGGCGGGACGCGTCAGCTGGAGGCCGACGGCCCGACCGAGCGGGGTCAGCAGGCCGGCGCCGACGACGATGCCGGCCGCGCCCACCAGGAGGAGCACGAGGCCCACGACGGCGAGCCAGGTGCGGTTGAGACCGCCTGCGTGGTGGCGCATCAGACCTCCCTCGTACGGACCGCGACGGTGACGCGCGGCCGGGGTGACAACCCGAGGCCCGTGAGCCCTTCGGAGACGGCGCCGAGGACCTGGGAGCGGACGACGTCGCGCTGCTGCGACGAGGTGGTGACGTCGACGTGCACACGACGGCCGGAGGCGGAGGCCGACACCTGGTCCACGCCGTCGACGTCGTCGGCACGGGCGACCGCGAGGCGGGCGACGGCCCGGGTGGAGACCACGTACTCGCGGTCGGCCACCACCCCGGCGCCCTCGACCTGCAGCGCGGCGGCCTTGTGGCCGCCCGGCTTGAGCGCGGCGACGAGGAGCACGAGGCCCAGGACGGCGACGACGGCCGCGGCGGCCAGGACGGCGGCGGAGCCCCACGTCACGCCGGCGACGGCCGAGGCCGGCGCGCTGACCTGGCTGGCCCAGCGGCCGTCCACGAGACGGCCGACCGCCGCGACGACGGCGAGGACGCCGATCGCGAGGAGCAGCACGGCGACGATGCTGGCCGGGACCGTCCGGCTCGGCCGGCGGCGCAGGCGGGGGGAACGGGCGGCGGCGCTCATCGCAGCCGCTCCCGGGGCTCGTCGGCACCGTCGGCGCCGGGCACGACCAGGAAGCGGACGTCCACGTCGACCCGGTGGACCGCGACCCCGGTCAGGGCCTCGACCCGCTGCGCGACGTGCTCGCGCAGCTCGGAGGTCACGCGCCGGACCGAGCCGGGGTAGGTCAGCCCGACGGTGAGCGCCACGTCGGCGGACTCGCGGCCGAGGTCGACGTCGACGGAAGGCCGGGCGCCGGCGTCGGCGTGCGCGCCGACGCCGAGGACCCCGCCCTCGCGGCCGAGCACGCCGCGCACCTCGCTGGCGGCCTGCCCGGCGACCTTCTCCACGACCTTGTCGCCGAGGACGAGGCGGCCGCGGCTCGCGGGGGCGGAGCGACGCGGTGCGGCGCCAGCGCCGGCGGCGGGGGTGACGGTCGAGGCGCTCATCGCTTCTCGGTCGCGCGACCCAGCAGGCCCGCGACGTCGAGGCGGCCGTCGAGGGCGAGCCCGACGACCAGGCCGAGCGCCCCGAAGACGAGGACGATGACGAACGAGCCGAAGCTGCCGAAGGCAGCGCTGAGGCCGAGGACGAGGCCCACGAACAGGGCGGTGGTGGTGCGGGACATGCCCGTTCCTTTCTGAGCGGGTGGAGCAGGGTGCCGGCGCCCGGGACGTGTGGGGCGCGGTCCGGGCGCCGGCGGGAGGATCAGCGCAGCGACTCGCCGTCGGAGGTTCCGGCGTCGTCGCTGTCGTCCTCCGGCAGGTGGACGTCGGAGACGTTCACGTCGACCGAGACGACGTCGAGCCCGGTGCCGTACTCGACGGCGGAGATGACGTTCTCCCGGATCTGCTCGCTCACGGTGACGATGGGGGCGCCGTACTCGACGACGACCGAGATGTCGATGGCGGTCTCGCGCTCGCCCTTCTCCACGGACACGCCGCCGGTGACGCTGGGCTGGGTGCTGCCCGGGATGCGCTGCGCCAGGCTGCCGATCGCGCGGCGCGCGGCGTTGCCCATGGCGTAGACCCCGTTCACCTCGCGGGCGGCGATGCCGGCGATCTTGGCGACGACGCCGTCGGCGATCGTGGTGTCGCCGTGCTCGGTGTGCAGGGCGTCGAGCTCCTTGGGGGCGTTCTTCTCGGCCTCCTTGGCGGCCTGCGTGGCGGCGTGGCGGCGCTCCTCGCCGGTGCTGGGGACGACGGTCTGCGACATGTGAACTCCTTCACTGGTTGAGTGCCTTCACCAGGGAGGACGTTCGGTCGTGCGCGATCGTCACGCGGACGACACACTTTTTTTCCTGCTGACCGCCGCGGGGCGGTCGTGCGCTCAGGGGGTGCTCAGCGCTCGACGCTGAGCACCGCCACGGTGAGCGAGCCGGGTTCCAGGGCGTGCGCGACGAGCACCCGCGCCAGCGCCTGGCGCACCTCGCGGGCCGTGGCCCCGGCGGCCCGGTCGGCCGCCGTCGCGACGTCGACGTGGACGTCGACGACCTCGCCGCGGCGGTGCAGCTCGATGCCGTCGGCGGCCGAGCGGGCGGCCCGACCGTTCGCGAGCACCGTCGTGCCGGCCTGGAGGCGGCGCAGCGCGTTGCGCAGCGTGGGCTCGAGCCGGACGACCCCGGGAACCGCCTCGGTGGCGGCCGCCAGCTCGTCGCGCAGGTCGTCGGTCGCCGCCCGGAGCTCGGCGTGGGTCGGTCCCGTCACAGCACGTCCTCCACCGTCAGGTCGACCCGTCGAACGCCGAGGCCCGTCTCCCGGGCGACCTGCTCGGCCACGCGGCGGCGCAGGGTGGCCGTGGCCTCGACGATGGAGGTGCCCGGCTCCACGGCCAGCGCGAGGTCCACGTCGACGAGCGTGCCGCTCCGCAGCTCGTGCTCGTCCGGCGGCTGCCACCCGTCCTCCCCGCCGTCCCCGTCCCCGTCGCCGTCGTCGTCCGTGAAGGGACGCACTCGGCAGCGGCGCGCCCGGATGCCAGGCACGGAGTCGGCCGCGGCCCAGACCAGGCCGACCACCGCCTGCTCGCTGATCGTCAGCCCGGGGACCTCGTCGGCGTCCAGGGGGATGGCCTGGCCGCGCCGGACCTCGGCGCGCACCAGCCCCATCACCGACGCCGTGAACCCGGGGTCCGGCTGCAGGGCCGGGTCGGCGGCCTCGGTGGAGCGGAGGTCGATGGCGGCGTCGGAGAGCCGCAGCAGCCGCGCCCGTGCCTCGAGGCAGTAGGGGCAGGTGCGCTCGTGCTCGTCGGGAGGGCCGTCGAGGTGGCTCCACACGTCGTCGATGGAGCGCCCGCAGCTCAGTCGCGCGTCGTCTGCCACGACCCCATCCTCTCCACGAGCTCACGACGGGCGCGGGCGATGCGCCCCCGCACCGTGCTGACCGGCACCCCGAGGGCCACGGCGACCTCCTCGTACGACAGGCCGTCCACCTCGCGCATCGCCCACGCGGCCCGCTGGGCGACCGGCAGCTCCTGCAGCGCCGCGGCGAGGTCGCCGAGCTGGGCGCGCTGCTCGGCCCGCGCCTCGGGACCCGGCTCGGCGGCGACCAGCCCGTCGAGCTCCGGCGCGGTGGTGTCGACCGGCTGCTCGGGCCGGCGCGCGCGGAAGGCGTCGATGCTGCGCCGGGTGGTGATCTGGTAGAGCCAGCCGCGGAAGGCCTCGGGCGTCTGCAGCGTCGGCAGGCGCCGCCAGGCGGTCAGGAACGCCTCCTGGACGATGTCCTCCGCCAGCCGACGGTCCGGGGTCAGGCGCAGCGCGTGGCGGAACAGCGGGCCCTGGTAGCGGCGCACGAGCACGGCGAAGGCGGAGTCGTCCCCGCTGGCGGCACGTCCCACCAGGCTCGCGTCGTCCCACTCCTCGTACGCGCCCGCGTCGAGGGGCTGCACCACGGAGGGGTCGGCATCGGGGGTCATCGGCCGTGCTCCTCCTTCCTCCGGGCGGTCCTCGTCGACCGTCCAGCGGGCGCGCACGGAAAAAGTTCGCGGATCCGCGTGACGAAATACTCGCAGGCTCCGACCTACAGGTGTCAGCGCAACACCAAGAAGCGCCCGAACCGTAGGAGTGACCATGTCCGACACCGTGATCCCGCAGACCGTCGAGGAGCGCCAGTCCGCCGCCGCGAAGGCCGCCGCCGACGCCCCCGCGCCCAAGCAGATCGACGCCCTGCACACCGAGCACGGCGACACCACGATCGCCGACACCGTCGTCGCCAAGATCGCCGGCATGGCGGCCCGCGAGGTCCCCGGCGTGTACGCCATGGGCAACGCCGCACGCCGCGCCATCAGCTCGGTGACCAACCGGGTGACCGGCGGCACCGGCCAGGCCAGCGTGTCCGACGGCGTGAGCATCGAGAAGGGCGAGAGCCAGGCCACGGTGTCGGTGTCCGTCGTCGTCGAGTACGGCGCCTCGATCGTCACCGTGAGCGAGCAGATCCGCGAGAACGTCATCCGCGCGGTCGAGTTCGGCACCGGGCTCGAGGTCGTCTCGGTCGACGTGAACGTCTCCGACGTCCACCTGCCGGACGAGGACGACGACGCGGTCGACACCGCCGGCGCGCCGCTGCGCTGACCCGACCCTGACGGGCGGCCGCACCGACCCCGGTGCGGCCGCTCCTCGCCGCGTCACCACCACCCCGCCACCACTCCGGGCGCACCCCGCGCCCCGACCCCGAGGAAGGAACTGCGCCATGTCGCGCACCACCACCGCCCTGTTCGTCGGCCTGATCCTGGGCCTCACCGCCGCCTTCGGCACGTTCGGCGCGTTCGTCGTCGTGCTGCTCTTCGGGGCCGTCGGCCTCGTCGTCGGGCTCGTGCTCGACGGCCGCCTCGACCTGGCCGGCCTCCTGGGGCGGGCCACGGCCAAGCGATGAGCAGCCTCGTGACCACCCACGACGGCGTGCGCACGCTGCCCGTCGCCGGTGACGCCGCGCTCCGCACGCGCGGCACGCTCGTCGTGGCCGAGCGCGTGCTGGAGAAGGTCGCGGCGCAGGCGGCGACCGAGGTGCCGGAGGTCTCCGGCCGGTCCGGCGGGTTCCTCGGCATCGGCACCGACGCCGACCCGGCCGCGCGGCCCAAGGTCGACGTGACGCTCTCCAGCGAGTCGGCCGACCTGTCGATCGCGGTCGGCATCGCCTACCCGGGCTCCATCCGGCGTGCGGCGGCCGCCCTGCGCCAGCACGTCACGCACCGCGTCGAGGCCCTCACCGGCGTCGACGTCCGCCGCGTCGACATCGACGTGACCTACCTGCCCGTGCAGGAAGGGACTCCCAGAAAGGCCCTGCGATGAGCACCACCCGCTCCCGGCGGCTGCGCCGCCGACCCAGCCGCACCGTGCCGGCCACGATCGTCGCCGTCCTCCTGCTCGGGCTCGGCGCCCTCACCGCCGTCGTCGCGATCAGCCGGCTCGCCACCGGGACCTGGCCGACGCAGGCCACCGCTCCGGCCTCGGCCGTGGCCGGCCAGACCTGGGGCTCGCCGGCGGTCGTCGTCGCCGCCGCGCTGGCGGTCGTCGCCGGCGTCGTGCTGCTCCTCGCCGGGCTGAAGCCCGGCGGCCACCGCTCCACCCAGCTCCGCGGCCCGTCCGGCGAGCTGGTCGGGCAGACCGACTACGTCATCACCAACGGCGCGGTCGCCCGCCTGGCCGCGGCGCAGGCCGACCGCGTGGACGGCGTGGACAAGGTCTCCGCGTCCTCCGACGGCCGTCGCGTGCGGCTCCACCTGACGACGTCCTCGGAGCAGACGGCCCAGATCCGCGACCGCGTCGTCCAGCGGGTCACCGACACCCTCACCGCCGCCGGCCTCGACCCCGCCCCGCGGGTGAGCGCCACCGTCACCACGAAGGACCTCTGATGCGCCAGTCCGCCACCCGCCTGAACCGCGCCTGGCTCACCGTCCTCGGCGTCCTGCTCGTCCTGCTGGGCGCCGCAGGGCTCCTGGTGTCCACCGGCCAGGCGGCTCCGCTCGCCTCCGCCGCCGGCATCGGCTGGACGCCCCCGGACACGGGGCAGCGGCTGTTCGGCGCGGCCACCGCCGCCGCGCTCGCCCTCACCTGGGTCGTCGTGCTCGTCGCCCTCGTCGCGGTCGTGGTGGCCCTGCTCGGCCTCGCGTGGCTGCTCGCCCAGGTCCCGCGCAAGCGCGAGGCGAAGCCGTTCCGGCTGCACGACGACGCCGAGACCGGCTTGACCCGGGTCGACGCAGGGGTCGTCGCCGACGCGGTCGAGGCCCAGCTCAAGAGCCTGCCGGGCGTCAGCGGCGCGTCGGCGGTCCTGCGCGGCAGCGTCGCGCAGCCCGACCTCACCGTGCGCCTGACGGTCGACGACCGCTCCGACATCCCGGCCGTCCTCGGCCGGGTCCACCGCGAGGTGGCCGGCGACCTGGCCGGCGCGCTCGACACCCGGCTCCAGCGCCTCGGCGTGCAGGTCGAGGTGAGCAGCGCGAAGACGGGCAAGGGGCAGATCACCGTCACCCCGGTGGCCCCGGTGCACTGACGCGAGCCGGTGGACCGGCGAGCGCTCAGGAGGCCCGCGACCCCGAGGTGATGCCCGGGGGCGCGGCCTCCAGCCACGCCAGGAGGCCGAGCAGCGAGTCCTCACTCATGGCCAGCTCGCGCGTCTGGGGTCCCTTCTCGAGGGCGAGGACGCGCGAGTCCGCCGTGAGCGCCACCGCCTCCACGGGATCGGGTGACCGGCTCTCCAGGACGCGGACCTCGCCACGGGGGAACGTCTCGCGCGGGCGGACGGCGAAGGAGAAGAACCGGAACCACTCGAGGCGTCCGCCGTTGTACCGACCCACCCCGAGGACCCAGCCGGCGCCCGGGGTGCTGGTGCGCAGCCGCAGGCTGCACTCGAACGTCCCGCCCCGGCGGGCCAGCCACCGGCGCCGCACCGCGAGGAGCAGCAGCAGGAGCACGGCGAGGACGAGCAGCAGCCCCAGGACCTCGAGGACCCCCAGGAAACCGCTCATCCACCGTCCTCGCCGTCGGTCCGATCACGTGCGCTGCAACGAGCATGGCAGCGAGAACCGCCCGCGCCAAAACGCGGGCGGTTCGTCCGGGCTCAGCCGGAAGGACCTCGGCGGGCGCGCCGGGCGCCCTCGAGGGCTACTGCCGTTTCTGCGCCGCGCGAAGCTGCGCGGTGGCCCGCTGGAAGTGCTTGCGGTCCTCCTCGTTCCCGTCGCCGGAGTCGAGGCGCTGCTGGGCCTCGGCGAGCTCACGCTCCGCCTCGCCGACCGACAGCTCGTCGGCCAGCCGGGCGTACTCCGACAGGATCGAGACCCGGCCCTGCGAGACGGAGACGAAGCCGCCGTCGACGGCCACCACCTCACGCTTGCGGCCGTCCTCGCAGAAGATCACCACGGCGCTGGGCTGCAGCACAGCCAGGACCGGGGCGTGACCGGGGAGGATCCCGATCTCGCCGTCGGTCGTCTTGGCGATGACGTTCGTCGACTCGCCCGACCAGATGACCTTGTCGGCGGAGACGACCTCGACCTGCATCGGCTCAGCCATGCCTCACCTCGGGAGGGTTCGGGGGGGTCGTCCCCCCCGGGACGGACTCAGCCACGATCAGCTGTCCTTCTGCAGCTCGGACCAGCGGCGCTCGACGTCCTCCATGCTGCCGACGTTGAAGAACGCCTGCTCGGCGATGTGGTCCACCTTGCCGGACACGATCATCTCGAAGCTGTCGATGGTGTCCGCCAGCGGAACCGTCGAGCCCTCGATGTTCGTGAACTTCTCCGCCATGTACGTGTTCTGCGACAGGAACTGCTGGATGCGCCGCGCACGGTTGACGGCGATCTTGTCCTCCTCGGACAGCTCGTCGACACCGAGGATGGCGATGATGTCCTGCAGCTCCTTGTTGCGCTGGAGCAGCTGCTTGACCTGGACCGCGACGTCGTAGTGCCGCTGCCCGATGTACTGCGGGTCGAGGATCCGGCTCGTCGAGCTCAGCGGGTCCACGGCCGGGTAGAGCCCGCGGGAGGCGATCTCGCGGCTCAGCTCGGTGGTCGCGTCGAGGTGGGCGAACGTGGTGGCCGGCGCCGGGTCGGTGTAGTCGTCGGCGGGCACGTAGATCGCCTGCATCGAGGTGATCGAGTGGCCGCGGGTCGACGTGATCCGCTCCTGCAGCTGGCCCATCTCGTCGGCCAGGTTGGGCTGGTAGCCCACGGCCGACGGCATCCGGCCGAGCAGCGTGGAGACCTCCGAGCCGGCCTGGGTGAACCGGAAGATGTTGTCGATGAAGAGCAGCACGTCCTGGTTCTGGACGTCGCGGAAGTACTCCGCCATGGTCAGCGCCGACAGCGCCACGCGCAGCCGGGTGCCCGGCGGCTCGTCCATCTGGCCGAAGACCAGCGCGGTGTCCTTGAAGACGCCGGCTTCTTCCATCTCGTTGATGAGGTCGTTGCCCTCGCGGGTGCGCTCCCCCACGCCGGCGAACACCGAGGTGCCGCCGAAGTTGTGGGCGATGCGGTAGATCATCTCCTGGATGAGCACCGTCTTGCCCACACCGGCGCCGCCGAACAGGCCGATCTTGCCGCCGGTCACGTACGGGGTCAGCAGGTCGAGGACCTTGATGCCGGTCTCGAGCATCTCGGTCTTCGACTCGAGCTGGTCGAACGCCGGCGGCGGGCGGTGGATCGACCAGCGCTCGTCGATCTGGATGGTCGAGGCGTCGACGTCCAGGACGTTGCCGGTGACGTCCCACACGTGACCCTTGGTGATGTTGCCCACCGGGACCGAGATCGGACCGCCGGTGTCACGCACCTCGGAGCCGCGACGCATGCCGTCGGTCGGCTTGAGGGAGATCGCCCGGACGAGGTTGTCGCCGATCTGCAGCGCCACCTCCATGGTGATGGTCCGCGTCGCGTCGCCGATCGTGATGTCGACCTGCAGCGCGTTGTAGATGTCGGGCATCTGGTCGACCGGGAACTCGACGTCGACGACGGGGCCGATGACCCGCGACACCCGGCCCACGCCCCCGCTGGTGGGGGCCTGGGGTGCCTCGAGAGTGGTGTCTACGCTCATGGTGCTCCTTCTTCCTACGTCTTTAGTCGACGCCGGCGGTGGCCTCGGCCAGGGCCGCGGACCCCCCGACGATCTCAGAGATCTCCTGGGTGATCTCGGCCTGCCGGGCCTGGTTGGCCTCCCGGGTCAGGCGCTCGATCAGCTGCTGCGCGTTGTCGGTGGCCGACTTCATCGCCCGCTGGCGGCTGGCCAGCTCCGAGGCCGCCGCCTGCAGCAGGCAGTACTGGATGCGGCTCGCCACGTAGAGCGGCAGCAGCTCGTCGAGGACCGTCTCGGCGTCCGGCTCGAACTCGTACAGCGGCAGCACGTCGGACTTCGACGGCGGCTCGGTGTCCTCGACGACCTCGAGCGGCAGCAGCCGGATGACCTCGGCCTTCTGGGTGAGCATCGAGACGAACCGGGTGTAGACGACGTGGATCTCGTCCACGCCCCCCTCCTCGGTCGGCTTGAGGAAGGCCTCGATCAGCGCGTCGGCGATCTCGCGGGCGTGGGCGTACGTCGGGGCGTCGGAGAAGCCCTCCCACGACCCGGCGACCTCGCGGCGACGGAAGCCGTAGAAGGCGGTCGCCTTGCGGCCGGCCAGGTACGAGACGGCCGTCTTGCCGTTCTCGCGCAGCAGCTGGTTGAGCTCCTCCCCCGCCCGGATGACCGAGGACGAGTACGCCCCGGCCAGGCCGCGGTCGGAGGTGATCAGCAGCACGGCGGCGCGGGTCGGGTTGTCCGACTCGGTCGTGAGCGGGTGCTCCACGTTGGAGAACGTGGCGACCGCCGACACCGCGCGCGTGAGCTCACGCGCGTACGGCGCCGACGACTGCGCCCGCTGCTGCGCCTTGACGATCCGCGACGCGGCGATCAGCTCCATCGCCCGGGTGACCTTCTTGATGGTCGTCACCGAGCTCCGGCGCTGGCGCAGGTCGCGCAGGCTCGCTGGCATGGGGTCAGGACCTCCGCTGCTTGACGATCTGCTCCTGGTTCACGTCGTCCGGGTCCGTCGCGTCGTGCTCCTCGCGACCGGCGAGCAGCTTGCCCTCGCCGGTCTGGAAGCCGCGCTTGAACTCGGCGATCTGCTCACGCAGGCCGCTCGCCGTGTCGTCGTCGAAGACCTTGGACTCGCGGATGTTCTGCAGGGCGCTGCCGTTGTGGCGCAGGTAGTCCAGCAGCTCGCGCTCGAAGCGCAGCACGTCGTCGACCGGCACCTCGTCGAGCAGGCCCTGCAGGCCGGCCCACACCGAGACGACCTGCTCCTCCACCGGGTACGGGCTGTACTGCGGCTGGCGCAGCAGCTCGGTCAGCCGGCTGCCGCGGTCGAGCTGGCGCCGGGTGGTGGCGTCCAGGTCGGAGGCGAACATGGCGAAGGCCTGCATGTCGCGGTACTGGGCGAGCTCGAGCTTGAGCGAGCCCGACACCGTCTTCATGGCCTTGATCTGCGCGGCGCCGCCGACGCGGGACACCGAGATGCCGACGTCGATGGCGGGGCGCTGGTTGGCGTTGAAGAGGTCCGACTGCAGGAAGATCTGGCCGTCGGTGATCGAGATGACGTTCGTCGGGATGAAGGCCGACACGTCGTTGGCCTTCGTCTCGATGATCGGCAGACCCGTCATCGACCCGCCGCCCAGCTCCTTGGACAGCTTGGCGCAGCGCTCGAGCAGACGCGAGTGGAGGTAGAAGACGTCGCCGGGGTAGGCCTCGCGGCCCGGCGGACGGCGCAGCAGCAGCGACATGGCGCGGTAGGCCTCGGCCTGCTTGGTCAGGTCGTCGAAGACGATCAGGACGTGCTTGCCCTGGTACATCCAGTGCTGGCCGATGGCCGAGCCGGTGTAGGGGGCGACGTACTTGAAGCCGGCCGCGTCGGAGGCCGGCGCGTGCACGATGGTCGTGTACTCGAGCGCCCCCGCCTCCTCGAGCTGGCCGCGGATGCCGGCGACGGTCGAGCCCTTCTGGCCGATCGCGACGTAGATGCAGCGGACCTGCTGCTCCGGGTCGCCGCTGGCCCAGGCCTGGCGCTGGTTGATGATCGTGTCGAGCGCGATGGCCGACTTGCCGGTCTTGCGGTCGCCGATGATCAGCTGACGCTGGCCACGGCCGATCGGGATCATGGCGTCGATCGCCTTGATCCCGGTCTGCATCGGCTGGCGGACCTCCTGGCGGTCCATGACGCCGGCGGCCTGCAGCTCCAGCTGGCGACGGCCGTCGAGGTCGGTGATCTCGCCGAGGCCGTCGATCGGGTTGCCGAGGGCGTCGACCGTACGGCCGAGGTAGCCGTCGCCGACCGGGACGGAGAGGACGTCGCCGGTCCGCTTGACGACCTGGCCCTCCTCGATGCCCTCGGAGTCGCCCATGACGACGACGCCGATCTCGCGGACGTCGAGGTTCAGCGCGATGCCGACGGTGCCGTTCTCGAAGGTCAGCAGCTCGTTGGCCATCGCCGACGGCAGGCCCTCGACGCGGGCGATCCCGTCGCCGGAGCTGACGACGGTGCCGACCTCCTCGCGGCTGGCCGTGTCGGGGGCGTAGCTCTGGACGAAGCGGTCCAGGGCCTCCCGGATCTCCTCGGGGCGGATCGTCAGTTCTGCCATCGCCTGCTGCCTGCTCTCGTCGCTCGTGTGCTGAACACTGTTCGTCTGTCTGGCGTGTCGTCTGCTTCTCGTGCGCTGCGCGCCCGCTACTGCCTGCTTACGTCCTGCGGCCGGGTGGGACAACCCTGCCGCAGGGGTGGTCCTAGTCGAAGAGGCGCTTGGCCTCGTCCAGCTTGGCGGCCACGGTGCCCTCGAGGACCTCGTCGCCGAGCTCGACGCGCACCCCGCCGACCACGCCCGGGTCGACGACCTCCTGCACGACCACGTCGCGCCCGGCCTGCCGGCTGAGCGCGGCCCGCATCCGCTGCCGCTGGTCGTCGGTCATGGGACGGGCCACCCGGACCGTCGCCACGACGCGGTCCTTCTGCGCGGCGGCGAGGTCCACGTACGTCTCGACCGTCAGGTCGAACGAACGGTTCCGCGCCGCGACCGCACGGCGCGCGAGCGCCACCGTCGCCGGCGTCGCCCGGTCGGCGAGCAGGTCGGCCACCAGCTGCTGGCGCACCTCCAGCGGCACGACCCGGTCCGAGACCGCCGTGCGCAGGTCGCGGTCGGAGGCCACGATCCGCGCGAAGCGGAAGAGGCCGTCCTCGGTGTCGTCCAGGCTGCCGTCGGCGTCCGCCGCCCGGAGCTGGGCCCGGACCGCCTCGCGCTCGAGGGCGTCCACGAACGTGCGCCCGCTGCTCCAGCGCCGCCGGGCCGCGTCGGCGACGAACGCCGCCACCGGCCCGCTGACGCGGGAGTCGAAGAGCGCGTGCACGAGCCCTGAGCGCCGGTCCTCCGACGCCGCCGGGTCGGTCACCGCGCGCCGCAGCGCCACCGAGGTCTCGAGCGCGTCGACGACCGCGAAGAGCTCGGCGGCGAACTGCGCGTCGACCCCGACGGAGTCGAGCGCGTCGTCGAGGACCGCTTCGCGGGACCGCTCGCTCACGCCGGGTCCGCGGAGTAGGCGTGCGAACCCGAGCGACCCTCGTCGCCGCCCTGGCCCTCGCTGGCGTCGCGCGCGACGTCCTGCGACTCGAGGTCGGCGATGAAGCGGTCGACCGTACGGCGCGCACGCTCGTCGTCGTCGAGGCTCTCGCCCACGATCCGTCCGGCCAGCGTGGTCGCGAGGCCGCCGATGTCGTTGCGCAGCTGCGTCATGGCCTGCACGCGCTCCGCCTCCAGCTGGGCCTGCGTCTGCGTGCGGATGCGGTTCGCCTCGGCCTGGGCCTGCTCACGCATCTCGGCCAGGATCTGGCTGCCCTGGGTCTTGGCGTCCTCGCGGATGCGAGCCGCCTCCGCCCGGGAGTCCGAGAGCTGCGCGCGGTACTGCTCGAGCGCGGCCTGGGCCTCGGCCTGGGCGCGCTCGGCCTTCTCGATGCCGCCCTGGATCGCCTCGGTGCGCTCGGCGTACGTGCGCTCGAAGTTCGGCACGACGTACTTGGCGATGAGGAACCACAGCAGCAGCGCGAAGACCACCGCCAGGATGATCTCGAGCAGGTTGGGGAAGAGCGGGTTCTCCGCCAACGGCATCAGGAGAGGAGCCATGCGGATCAGCCGAAGACGAAGGCGAGCGCGATGCCGATGATCGCGAGCGCCTCGGTGAGCGCGAAGCCGATGAACGCGGTGCTGAGCATCGCGCCGCGGGCCTCGGGCTGGCGGGCGGTGCCCTCGATGACGGCGGCGAAGATCAGACCCACGCCGATACCGGGGCCGATGGCGCCGAGGCCGTAGCCGACGATGCCGAGCGAGCCGGAGAGCTCCAGGGGAGTCATGTGGTGCGTCCTTTCGGTGTCCCGCTGGCGGTCAGCGGAAGGTTGGAGGTCAGTGCTCCTCGGCGGTGGCCGAGGAGATGTACTGGGCGGTCAGCATGGTGAAGATGTAGGCCTGCAGCGACTGGACGAAGAGCTCCAGGGCGAAGATCACCAGGCTGAAGAGCAGCGAGACGACGCCGGCGACCTTGTTGAAGATCGGCTCGCTCTCGACGATCAGGTACTCGCCACCGAGGACGAACACGAGCACCAGCAGGTGGCCGGCGAACATGTTGGCGAAGAGTCGCAGCGACAGCGTGGCGGGCCGCACGATGATGTTCGAGAGGAACTCGAGCGGGATGATCAGCGGGTACATCCACAGCGGGACGCCCGGCGGCACCGTCACGTGCTTGAGGTAGCCGAAGAAGCCGAACTTGCGGATCCCGATGCCGTTGTAGATGACCCACACCAGCCCGGCCAGCCCGTAGGCCCAGCCCACGTGCGACGCGGTCGGCACCAGGGTCAGCGGGAAGACGCCCCACAGGTTGTTGACCAGCACGAAGCTGAACAGGGCGACGAGGAGCGGGACCCACTTCTTGAAGTCGTGCCCGATGACGTCGCGGCCGATGGAGTTGCGCACGAACATGTACGCCGACTCGCCGATGAACTGGCCCTTGCTGGGCACGAGCGCCCGCTTGCGGGACATGACCAGCCAGAACGCCATGATGATGATCAGCGAGACCACGGCCTGCAGCAGGATGCGGTTCAGCCACGGGATCCCGAACAGCCCGGGAAAGTCGAAGCTCTGGACCCCGGGGGTCTCGAAGCCCTCCAGCGGCGCGAGCACGGTGAGGAGGTTCACCGTCCTCCTTCCTTCGTCGTGACCGAGGTGCCGGCCTTGCTGTCCAGGTCGGTCACGGACAACCGACGGATGGTGCTGTAGATGCCGAAGGCCGCGCCGAGCACGATGCCGATCGGCAGCAGGAAACGGGTGTGCAGGAAGTGGTCGCCGACCCAGCCGAGCGCGCCGTAGAGCAGCACGCCGGAGATCAGGTACGACAGCGCGCGCATGCCCTGGTCCATGGCCGTCTTGTCCGGCCCGGACCCACCGGTGCCCGGCTGCGGCTGCTGTCCCTGCTGCGTCATCGCGCGCCCGACGCTATCAGTCGCCCGACGGTGGCCGTCCGCCGACGACACGCTCACCGGACACCCTCGTGCGCGTGCTCGGCGACGGCGGCCGACGGCTCGTCGTCGGAGGTTGCCGGCTCGTCGAAGACGCTGATCCGCAGCCGCGAGAAGACGACCACCTCGACGACCAGCCAGCCGACGACCACCGCGACGGTGGCGAGGAACACCACGACCGGGATGACCGGGAAGCGGTCGGCGAAGCGCGAGTAGACGAGCAGCAGCAGGCCGAGCACGGCGACCCGTGAGGTGTAGCTCGCCAGGGCGACCGAGAGCAGCAGCCGTGCGCCGGCGTCGGCGAACTTGACCATGACCAGCTGGCCGGCGGTGTAGAAGAAGAGCACGAGGAACGACGCGAGCGCCGCCGAGCCGAGCCCGCGGGCGCCGTAGCCGATCCCGAAGCCGATCATGCTCAGCACCGCGGCCGCGACGCCGCCGGCGAGGCCGCCGTAGAGCAGCTTGCGGGCCCGCTCGACGTGCACGCTCGGAGCGCTCCTGCGCGAGCGCGTGCGCTCGGCGTGAGTGTTCGGCATGGGTCGGGGCAGTCCTTCTGCTGGTCGGGGCGGCGGCGTCGCGAGGAGCGAGCAGGCACGGGGGCCGGGGCTGCGGGACCAGAAAGTTAGCACAACCTCACCCCCCTCCCCCGCCACGGCTCGCGCGTACCAGTACGCGGAGTGGTCCGCATCACGAGCGAGCTCACGCGTGGTCCGGTGCGCGTCGGCGAGCTCAGTCGCGCAACGCCACCCCGGAGCCCGCGGGCTCGGCGCTGGGCTGGACCGGCCGTGCGGGCCGGCGTCCCAGGGTGACCAGCAGCAGCACCAGGGCGAGCACGGCGACGACCCCGGCGACGGTCCACTGGCGGGTGCCGTGCACGAGCCCCAGGACGATGACCCCGAAGGACACCAGGCCGGACCAGACGTACATCAGCAGGACCGCGCGGCGCTGGCTGTGGCCCCGCTGCAGCAGCCGGTGGTGCAGGTGCTGCTTGTCGGGCAGGAACCACCACTTGCCGGCGTACGTGCGGCGCACGAAGGCCATGACGAGGTCGAGGAAGGGCAGCGCCAGGATCGCCAGCGGCAGCACCAGCGGCAGGATCGTCGGCACCAGGCCCCGGTCGCTGTCGAGCTGCGAGGGGTCGATCTGGCCGGTCAGGCTCACCGTGGACGTGGCCAGCAGCAGCCCGAGCAGCATCGAGCCCGAGTCGCCCATGAACATGCGGGCGGGGAAGAAGTTGTGGGGCAGGAAGCCCAGGCAGACCCCGACGATCACCACGCTGATCAGGCTGGACGTCGTGGCCCGGGTCAGGTGCTGGTCGACGGTCAGCAGGTAGGAGTAGGCGAAGAAGGCGAACGCCCCGATGCCGACGACCCCGGTCGCGAGCCCGTCGAGCCCGTCGACGAAGTTGACCGCGTTGGAGCACAGCACGATGAAGAACACGGTGATGGCGATCGACGAGGCCTGGTCGAGCAGCCACGGGTTGCCCGGCACCGGGATCCACAGCATCTTGACGCCCAGCCCGACGGCCACGCCCGCTGCGAGCACCTGCCCCGCGAACTTCGCCAGCGCCGGCAGCTCGTACACGTCGTCGAGGACGCCGACGACGCCGATCACGGCCGCGGCGACGAGCACCGCCCGGGAGTCCTGCTGGACGGTCGGCTGGCTGCCCAGGAACGGCAGCTGCCAGCTCAGCAGCAGGGCCGCCCCGACGCCGCCGAGCATCGCGATCCCGCCGAAGTACGGCATCTCGATCGTGTGCACGTCGCGGTCGCGCACCCGCGCGAGCGCGCCGACGCGGAAGGCGAGGCGCCGGCAGAACGCACTGCCGAGGTAGGTGACCGCGGCGGCGACGAGCAGGACGAGGAGGTACTCCCGCACCTACGGGCTCCCGGGGGCGGGCGGTTCGTCGAGGTCGGCGAGCCCGGGCAGGGTCTGGCGCAGCGCGTCGAGGTCGAGGGCGCCGCGGCGCAGGATCTGGCCCTCGTCGCGGCGGGTGAAGTCGACGATCGTCGAGGGCGGCGACACGCGTGCGCCGTCGACCTCGACGCCGGCGGGGCCCCCGTCGAGGTAGACCGCCACCCGGTCCCCCAGCTGCGCGACGGCCTCGTCACAGGTGAGCGCGGCGGGCTGGCCGGAGAGGTTCGCGCTGCTCACCGCCAGCGGGCCGGTGCGGCGCAGCACCTCGCGGGCCAGCGCGTGGTCCGGGACGCGCAGCGCGATCGTGCCGTCGGTGTCGCCGAGGTCCATGCGCAGGCTCGGCTGGATGCGGCACACGATCGTCAGCGGGCCCGGCCAGTGGGCCTCGACCAGCTCGTGGGCCTGGTCGGGGACGTCGGTCGCCAGCGCACGCAGCAGGCTGGCGTCGCCGACCAGCACCGGCGGCGGCATGTCGCGTCCGCGGTCCTTGGCGTCGAGCAGCCGCTGGACCGCCTCCGCGCTGAAGGCGTCGGCGCCGATCCCGTACACGGTGTCGGTGGGCAGCACCACGCAGGCGCCGTCGGCGACCGCTCGGCGCGCGGCGTCGATGGCCTCGTCGGGGTCCTGGCCGTCGGTGACGTCGAAGCGCCGATGGGCCGGTGAGGTCGCACCGCCCTGCTCGTCGTCGTGGTCGTCGTCCGAGTCGTCGTCGTGGTCGTCGGGGTCGCGCTGCTCCTCGAGGAGCAGGCTCTCCCCCTCCTCCCCGCCGTCCTCGGAGGCCCCGGTGCCCGGGACCTCGGCGCCCGGGACCTCGGTGCTCGGGACCTCGGTGCTCGGGGTCCCGGCGCTCGCCGTGCCCTCGCCGTGGCCGTCGAGCTCGACGGCCGTGCTCCCCGAACGGCCGCTCACCGGCACGTCGGTCGCGCTCGTGCCGTCGTCGGCGAGGTCGTCCGGGTCCGAGGCGTGCTGGCTCACCCGGCCATCCTGCCAGCGGTCCGGCGGACCGCCGTCACGAAGCGCGGGCGACCGGACAGGTCGACGTGGTCACGGATGCCGGTGAAGGCCTGGCTCCGCGTGACGACCGCGGGGGCCGACTCCCCCTGCGCGTCGGCGTGCTCGAAGCACAGCAGCCCGCCGGGACGCAGCAGCCGCGTCGCGACGGTGGTGACGACGCGGATCGCGTCGAGCCCGTCGTCGCCGGAGAACAGCGCCGGCAGCGGGTCGTGGTCGCGCACCTCGGGCGCGACCGAGGCGTACGCGTCGAGCGGGATGTAGGGCGGGTTGGCGACGACCAGGTCGACCTGGCCGTCGAGCACGTGCAGCGCGTCGGCCATGTCGCCGACGTAGAGCTCGACGAGGGTGTCCGCGAGGTTGCGGCGCGCGTACGCGGCGGCCTCGGGCGAGAGCTCGACGGCGTACACGTCGAGGAACGTGAGCTCGGTGGCGAGCGAGAGGGAGATCGCGCCGGAGCCCGCGCAGAGCTCCACGACGCGTGGGCGCCCGCCCTGGGCGATCATCGGCCGCAGCGCGTCGACCGCCCAGCCCGTCATCACCTCGGTCTCGGGCCGCGGCACGAACACGCCGGGGCCCACCTCGAGCTCGACGTGGCGGAAGTAGGCGCGCCCGGTCAGGTGCTGCAGCGGGACGCGGGCCGAGCGGCTGGTCACGAGCCCCTCGAACACGGCCACGGCGTCGTCGTCCACGCCGTCGAGCAGCGGGATGCGGGCGGGCTCGATGCCGCAGGCGTACGCGAGCAGCGTCCGCGCGTCGGCCTCGGGCGACTCGACGCCGGCCGAGCGCAGCCGAGCGGCCGCGTCGGCCAGCACGGCGCGGACCGGGTGCGGGTGGGCGGGCACGGCGGCGCTCAGTCGGCCGGCCCGCCGACCGCGGCGAGGCGGGCGGCGGTGTCGGCGTCCTGCAGCGCGGTGATCACGGGCTGCAGCTCCCCGTTCAGCACGGCGTCGAGGTTGTGCGCCTTGAAGCCGATGCGGTGGTCGGAGATGCGGTTCTCGGGGAAGTTGTAGGTGCGCACGCGCTCGGAACGGTCGACCGTGCGGACCTGGCTCTTGCGCGCCGCCGACGCCGAGCTCGCGGCCTGCTCCTCCGCGAGGGCGATGAGCCGCGCGCGGAGCATGCGCATCGCCTGCTCGCGGTTCTGCAGCTGGGAGCGCTCGTTCTGCATCGAGACGACGATGCCGCTCGGCAGGTGCGTGATGCGCACCGCCGAGTCGGTGGTGTTGACGCCCTGGCCGCCGGGACCCGAGCTGCGGTAGACGTCGATGCGCAGGTCGTCGGGGTTGATCTCGACCTCGGTCTCCTCGACCTCGGGCATGACCAGCACGCCGGCGGCGGAGGTGTGCACGCGGCCCTGCGACTCGGTGACCGGCACCCGCTGGACGCGGTGGACCCCGCCCTCGAACTTGAGCACGCCGTACGGCATCTGGTCGGGCTCGCCGACGCTGGGCGCCTTGACCGCGACGGTCACCGTGCGGAACCCGCCGAGGTCGGTCTCCTGGGCGTCGAGGACCTCGACCTTCCAGCCCCGGCCCTCGGCGTAGCGGGAGTACATCTTGAGCAGGTCGCCGGCGAACAGCGCCGACTCCTCACCGCCCTCGCCGGACTTGATCTCGATGAGCGCGTCGGAGGAGTCGTTGGGGTCGCGCGGCGCGAGCAGGCGCGTGAGCCGCTCGGTGACCGTGGTGAGGCGCTGCTCGAGCTCGTCGGCCTCCGCGGCGAAGGTGGGGTCGTCGGCGGCCAGCTCACGGGCCGCGGCGATGTCCTCGACCAGGCGGTGGTGCTCGTCGAGGCCCTTGACGATCGGCGTCAGCTCGGCGTAGCGCCGCCCGATCCGGCGCGCCTTCGCCAGGTCGGCGTGCGTCGCCGGGTCCGAGAGCGCGGCCTCGAGCTGCGCGAACTCCTCACGCAGCGGTTCCGCTGATTCGAAGATGGTGGTTCTCCCCTCGCACCGGTCCTGGACAGACGAAACGCCGGGGGCGAGGACCGCAGTCCCCGCCCCCGGCGCCCGGTGGTGCTACTTCTTCTTCGCGGCCTGAGCGGCGGCGTAGCGCTTCTCGAACCGGGCCACGCGGCCGCCGGTGTCGAGGATCTTCTGCTTGCCCGTGTAGAACGGGTGGCAGGCCGAGCAGACGTCGACGCGCATGCTGTCGCCGCCGGTGCTCCGCGTGGTGAACGTGTTGCCGCAGGTGCAGGTGACCTGGGTCTCCCCGTAGGCGGGGTGGATGTTGGCCTTCATGTGGGTCTCCTTGTCGGTGGGCCGGGTCGCCAGACGGGCGTGAACCGGACCGAGGATCAATCTTGCCGTACAGGCTCTACAACGCCAAAGTGGGGGATTTAGTCCCGCCCCGGCGGGTTGGTGCGCGGCGTGCGTCGTGCATTTCACGATGTCGTGAGATGCACGCGCTCTGCCGAGGCTGCAGGGCAGGAAGAGCACCTGCAACCTCGGCGGAGTGAGCGGACAGACCGGTCAGGCGGGCATCGACTTGGTGATCGCCACCATGAAGTCGCGGTTGCTCTCGGTCTTCTTGAGCCGGTCGAGCAGCGTCTCCAGCCCCTGGAGGCTGTCGAGGCCGCCGATGACGCGGCGCAGCTTCCAGACGATGTTGAGCTCCTCGCGCGACATGAGCAGCTCCTCGCGCCGGGTCGACGAGGCGTCCACGTCGATGGCGGGGAAGATCCGCTTCTCGGCGAAGTCGCGGCGCAGCCGGATCTCGGAGTTGCCGGTGCCCTTGAACTCCTCGAAGATCACCTCGTCCATCTTCGAGCCCGTCTCGACCAGCGCGGTGGCGAGGATGGTCAGCGAACCGCCGCCCTCGATGTTGCGCGCCGCACCGAGGAACTTCTTCGGCGGGTAGAGCGCGGCGGAGTCGACACCACCGGACAGGATGCGGCCCGAGGCCGGGGCTGCCAGGTTGTACGCGCGGCTCAGGCGGGTGATGCCGTCGAGCAGGATCACCACGTCCTTGCCCGCCTCGACCAGGCGCTTGGCCCGCTCGATCGCGAGCTCGGCGACCGTCGTGTGGTCGCCGGCCGGACGGTCGAACGTCGAGGCGATGACCTCGCCCTTGACCGTGCGCTGGAAGTCGGTGACCTCCTCGGGACGCTCGTCGACGAGCACGACCATGAGGTGGACCTCAGGGTTGTTGGCGGCGATCGCGTTCGCGATGGCCTGCATCATCATCGTCTTGCCCGCCTTGGGCGGGGAGACGATGAGGGCGCGCTGACCCTTGCCGATCGGCGCCATCAGGTCGACGATGCGGGTCGCGAGCTGCGTGCCCGTCGTCTCCAGCTTGAGGCGCTCCTGCGGGTAGAGGGGCGTCAGCTTGGCGAAGTCGGGACGGTTGCGGGCCGCCTCGGGATCGGCGCCGTTGACGGTCTCGAGCTTGACCAGCGGGTTGAACTTGGCCTTGCTCTCGCCCTCCTTCGACAGCCGCAGCTGGCCGGTGACGACGTCGCCCTTGCGCAGGCCGAACTTCTTCACCATCGCCAGCGAGACGTACGCGTCCTCGGGGCTGGGCAGGTAGCCGCTGGTCCGGACGAACGCGTAGTTGTCCATGACGTCGAGGATCCCGCGGGCCGGGACGAGGACGTCGTCCTCGTTGACCGTGGGCTCGCTCTCGTAGCGGTCCATGCCCTGGCCGCCGGTACGGCCGCCGGTGCGCCGGTTCTGGCGGTCACGGCTGCGCCGACGACGACCACGGCGACCGCCGGCCTCGTCGTCGTAGTCGTTGCTGCCGCCGCGGTCGTTGTTCCGGTCGTTCGCGCGGTCGTTGTTCCGGTCGTCGCGGTTCTGGCCGTTGCCCTGGCCGTTGTTCTGGCCGCGGTTCTGGCCGTCGCCCTGCCGGTTCTGAGCGCCGTTCTGGCCGTTCTGGTCTCGCTGCTGACGCTGGCCGTCGTCCTGACGGTCGCGCTGCTGGCCGCCGTCACGGCTCTGCTGGCCGCCGTCGCCCTGCTGGCGGTCGCGGCGCTGACGACGCTCGCCGTCGCCGCGGTCGTCGTCGGAACGCTCAGAGCGCTCGGAACGCTCCGCGCGCTCGGTCCGCTCGCCGCGCTCCTGGTCCTGGCGACCGGAGTCCGGCGCCTCGGCCTGGACCGGACGCTCGGACGCGGCCGGCTCGCGGGTCTGGGGCACGGTCTCGCGGAGCTCGTGGAGGGCGTTGGCGATCTCGTCGCTGCGCGCCGGAGCCGTACGGGTGCGGGCGTCGCCCTCACCGTTGGAGCCGCCGTTCGAGGCGCCGGCCTCGCCGGCCGGGGCCTGGTCGGCACCGTCGCCGGTGCCACCCCGGCGCGAGCGCCGGGTCGACCCGCCGTTGGAGGAGCCGCCCTCCGAGGAGCCGCCGTTCGAGGAGCCGCCGTTCAAGCCGCCCTGCGCGGCCTGGATCGCGGCGACGAGCTGGCCCTTGCGCATCGCGCCGGTGCCCTTGAGGCCCAGCGAGCTGGCCAGCTGCTTGAGCTCGGGCAGGACCATCGAGTCCAGCCCGTTGCCCCGACGCCGACGGGTGCCGCCCTCGGCGGGAGAGTCCGCGGGCACCTGGGCTTCAGTCAGGGTGTCGGTCAAAGTTCGTCCTTTCGGAGTGGGCCACGACGTGTGTCCCAGTCCAGGGCCGAGTGCGTTGTCACGTCGGCCGGTGGTGTGTGAGGCCCTCCCGCTGCCTGCCGCCCGTCGGGCGCTTCAGGGTTGCGGGAGGTGACGCAGTGCTTGACACAGGGTTGGCGTCGCGCCGTCTTGGCAGGCGCTGCACGATCAGCGCGTCGGGCGTACCGGGATCTCTGGCGTGGATCCTCGGGAGGCACCGGCTGTGTCGGGCGAGATTCAGGCTAGCACTGTTCCGGCCAGATCCTGATCGACTCGCGTCGAGCATCACAACGCGCGCGCCGCGCCGCCGATTCCCGAGCGGCGGAACCGGGTCCCCGGCTCGGCGGCCTCGAGCCGGTTGAGCTCGGCGTCGGTGCCCAGCACGAGCACCGACGGGCCCGCCCCGCTGACGACCGCGGCGAAGCCGGCGGCCCGCAGCCGCGACATCAGGGCGTACGCCTCGGGCATCGCGGGCTCGCGGTAGCGCTGGTGGAGCCAGTCCTGCGTGGCGACGGCCAGCAGGTGCGGCTCGTGCGCGAGGGCGTGCACGAGCAGCGCGGCGCGACCGGCGTCGGCCGCCGCGTCGGCGTGCGGCACCGCGTCGGGCAGCAGCCGGCGCGCCGCCCGCGTCTCCACCGGCCGGTCCGGCACCACGACGGCCGCGCGCACGTCCGGGTGGACCCGGCCCTGGGCGACGGCGACGTGGTCGCCGTGCGCGTACGCCATGACGAAGCCGCCGTGGATGGCGGCCGCCACGTTGTCGGGGTGGCCCTCGATGCGGTTCGCGTGGCGCAGCAGCCAAGCGGGGTCGTCGCCGGCGCCGGCCAGCGCCCGCGCCCCGAGCAGGCCGGCGACGATCGCCGCGGACGACGAGCCGAGACCGCGCCCGTGCGGGATGGTGTTGTGCCCGCGCACGGCGAGTCCCGGGACCCGGACGCCGAGGTCGTCCAGGCCCTCGGTCAGGCACCGCACGACGAGGTGCGTCTCGTCGCGGGGCAGCGCCTCGCTGCCCTCCCCCGTCACGTCGACGCTGATGCCGGAGGCGGCCACCTCGAGGTCGACGCGCTCGCGCCAGTCGAGCGCGAGGCCGAAGCAGTCGAAGCCGGGCCCGAGGTTGGCGCTGGTCGCCGGCACCTCGACGCTGACGCGCGTGCCGACCGCGAGCGTCCTCATGCCGCCCCGCTCCCGCGCCTCACCCGAGCAGCCCGCACACCCCGGCGACCGCGTGCAGGTCCGGCGCGACGACCTCCGCGCGGACCGGCCCGCGCCCGGCGAGGGCGGTGTCGATGTCCTTGAGGCCGTGGCCGGTGACGGTGACGGCGATCTGCCGGCCCGCCTCGAGCTCGCCGGTGCGCCGCTTCTCGAGCAGCCCGGCGACGCCGGCCGCCGAGGCGGGCTCGACGAAGATCCCCTCGCGCGCCGCCAGGAAGGACTGCGCGGCGAGGATCTGCTCGTCGGTGACCATGTCGATCAGCCCGCCCGACTCGTCGCGGGCCGCGATCGCCTTGTCGGCGGAGGCGGGGTTGCCGATCCGGATCGCGGTGGCGACCGTCTCGGGGTCGAGCACGGGGTGGCCGAGCACCAGCGGTGCCGCACCGGCCGCCTGGAAGCCCCACATCCGCGGGGTCCGCGAGGCGTGCCCCGCCGCCCGGTACTGGGTGTAGCCGCGCCAGTAGGCCGTGATGTTGCCGGCGTTGCCGACGGGCAGCACGTGCAGGTCGGGCGCGTCGCCGAGGACGTCCACCACCTCGAAGGCCGCGGTCTTCTGGCCCTCGATGCGGACCGGGTTCACCGAGTTGACCAGCGCGACCGGGTAGTCGTGGCTGAGCTTGCGGGCCAGCTCGAGGCAGTCGTCGAAGTTGCCGTCGACCTGCACGACCTTGGCTCCGTGCACGATCGCCTGGGCGAGCTTGCCGGTGGCGATCCGCCCGGCCGGCAGCAGCACGATCGTCTGCAGGCCGGCCTTCGAGGCGTACGCGGCCGCGGACGCGGAGGTGTTGCCGGTCGACGCGCAGACCACCGCCCGCGCCCCGTCGGCCACCGCGGCCGACAGGGCCATCGTCATGCCGCGGTCCTTGAACGACCCCGTCGGGTTGGCGCCCTCCACCTTGACCCAGGTCTCGCAGCCCAGCTCCTCCGACAGCCGCTCGGCCAGGACCAGCGGCGTGCTGCCCTCGCCGAGCGTGATCACCGGGTCGTCCTCGGCCAGCGGCAGCCAGTCGCGGTAGCGCGCGATGACGCCGACGGTGGCGCGCGCCACCACGGAACGCTGGGCCGCGGCCTCGCTGACGGTGCTCATACGTCTCCCTCGACCCGCATCACGCTGGTCACGTCGCGCACCGCGGCGAGGTCGCGCAGCGCCTCGACCGTGGCGCTGAGCGCGGCGTCGCTCGCCCGGTGGGTGACCACGACGAGCTGCGCCTCGTCCCCGCGGCCCTGCTGGCGCACGGTCTGGATGGACACGCCGTGCTCGGCGAAGACCTGCGCCACCGCGGCGAGCACGCCCGCCACGTCGGACACCTCGAGCGAGAGGTGGTAGCGCGTCGTCACGTCGCCGATCGGCGAGACCCGCCGGGCGGCGTACGTCGACTCCCCCGGCCCGACCGCGCCGCGCACCCGGTTGCGGGCCACGGTGACGAGGTCGCCCATGACGGCGCTGGCGGTCGGCGAGCCGCCGGCGCCCGGGCCGTAGAACATCAGCCGTCCGGCCGAGCGCGACTCGACGAAGACCGCGTTGTACGCCCCGCCGACCCCGGCCAGCGGGTGGCTGCGCGGGATCATGGCCGGGTGCACGCGCACCGAGACGCTGCGCCCGGACCCGTCGGCGGCCTCCTCCGACAGCTGGCACAGCGCCACGAGCTTGACCACGCAGCCGATCTCGCGGGCCGAGGCGATGTCGGTCGAGGTGACGTCGGCGATGCCCTCGCGGTAGACGTCCGCGCCGGTCACCCGGGTGTGGAAGGCGAGGCTGGCGAGGATGGCCGCCTTGGCCGCCGCGTCGAAGCCCTCGACGTCGGCGGTCGGGTCGGCCTCGGCGTAGCCCAGCTCCTGCGCCTCGGCCAGCGTCTCCGCGAAGCCGGCGCCGGAGGTGTCCATCTTGTCGAGGATGAAGTTCGTGGTGCCGTTGACGATGCCGGTCACCGCGGTGATCTCGTCGCCGACGAGCGACTCCCGCAGCGGCCGGATGATCGGGATCGCGCCGGCGACGGCGGCCTCGAAGTAGAGGTCGACCTGGCTCCGCTCGGCCGCGCTGAACAGCGCCGCGCCGTCCTCCGCCAGCAGGGCCTTGTTCGCGGTGACGACGGAGGCGCCGTTCGCGAGCGCGGCGAGGATGAGCGAGCGGGCGGGCTCGATGCCGCCGATGACCTCGATGACGAGGTCGACGTCCGGACGTGAGACCAGGGCCTGCGCGTCGGTCGTGAACAGGGCCGGGTCCAGCCCGGGCCGCTCGCGGTGGGCGCGGCGCACCGCGATGCCCACCAGCTCCAGCGGTCGCCCGATGCGCGCCCGGAGGTCGTCGGCCTGCTCGACGACCAGGCGCGCCACCTCCGAGCCCACCGTGCCGCAGCCGAGCAGCGCGACCTTGAGCGGGCGGCCGGCGTCGTCGCGCGACGAGGGCGAGGGCCGTGCGTCGGCACGCCCGTCGGCCTGCGCGTCGTTCCGCGCGTCAGTGACTGTCACCGAGGGTCTCCCTGCACCGGTTGGCGCCGCCCGAGGGTCGCGGCGCTGCGATTCTTCCGCATCCTCGCCCGATCGGCGCCCCATGTTCCACAGTGCGACGCCGTCCGGGCGGCTCCGGACAGCTCAGCCGACGTCCAGCGCGAGCAGGTCGTCGAGGGTCTCGCGGCGGACGAGCGTGCTGATCTCGCCGTCGCGGACCGCGACCACCGGCGGGCGCGGGACGTGGTTGTAGTTGCTGGCCATGCTGCGGCTGTAGGCGCCGGCAGCCGGTACGGCGAGCAGGTCGCCCGGCTCGACGTCGGACGGCAGGAACTCGTCGCGCACGAGGATGTCGCCCCCCTCGCAGTGCTTGCCGACGACCCGTGCCAGCGTCGGCGGCGCGTCGGAACGGCGCGACGCGAGGGTCGCTGAGTACTCCGCCGCGTACAGGGCCGTGCGGATGTTGTCGCTCATGCCGCCGTCGACGGCCACGTAGAGCCGGCTCGCCCCGCCGTCGAGCTGGACGCGCTTGACCGTGCCCACGGTGTAGAGGGCGAAGCCGCTCGGTCCGCTGATGGAGCGGCCGGGCTCGATGGACAGCTGCGGCACCGCGATGCCCAGCGCGGCGCACTCGGCGCGCACGATCCGGTTCAGCGCCTCGGCCAGGTGCGCCGGCGTGGCCGGGGTGTCCTGGCTGGTGTAGGCGATGCCGAAGCCGCCGCCCAGGTCGAGCTCGGGCAGCTCGACCCCGTGCCGGGTGGCGAAGTCGGCGTGCAGCCGCAACGTGCGGCGCGCCGCGACCTCGAAGCCCTCGGTGTCGAAGATCTGCGAGCCGATGTGGGAGTGGATGCCGATGAGGTCGAGCCGCTCGTCGGCCTGGCACAGGTCGAGCGCCTCGGCCGCGGCGCCGCCGGCGATCGAGAAGCCGAACTTCTGGTCCTCGTGCGCGGTCGAGATGTACTCGTGGGTGTGGGCCTCGACGCCTGTCGTGACGCGCACCATGACACGCGGCCGCTTCCCGAGCTCGCCGGCCAGGTGCCCCAGACGGGCGATCTCGTCGAACGAGTCGACGATGATGCGCCCCACGCCGGCCTCGAGGGCCGCCACCAGCTCGGCGACGCTCTTGTTGTTGCCGTGCAGGCCGACCGTCGCCATGTCGACCCCCGCCCGCCGGGCGACGGCCAGCTCGCCGCCGGTGCAGGTGTCGATGCCCAGGCCCTCCTCGGCCACCCAGCGCGCGACCTTGGTGCAGAGGAACGACTTGCCCGCGTAGTAGACGTGCCAGCCCGCGAACGCCTGGGCGAAGGCCCGGGCCCGGGCGCGCAGGTCCGCCTCGTCGATGACGTACGCCGGGGTGCCGACCGCTGCGGCGATCTCGGTCACGTCCAGGCCCGCGACCCGCAGCACGCCGTCGGCGTCCTTGGTCACGCCGTCGCTCCAGAGCTTGGGCATCAGGGCGTTGACGTCGTCCGGCACCGCCAGCCAGCCGGGCGCGCGCGACGCCGCGTCGGCGTGGATCGAGCCGGCGACGTGGGTGTGGGTCATGGGGTGAACGGTCCTCCGGCGGTCGCCGTGGCGTCCCGCGATCGGTTTCGTGGCGCGACCCGGGCGGGCGCACTGGTACATTCTTCTCCGGTCCAGGCCGGACGGACGTCGCGCGGAGCACCGCGAGACGCACGTCACGAGCCCCCGTAGCTCAGGGGATAGAGCACCGCCCTCCGGAGGCGGGAGCGCAGGTTCGAATCCTGCCGGGGGCGCCTCACGGCCGGCCGACCGCACCCGCTCGGGTCTCGTCCGAGCCGCCTCGCACGGCCCGCCGTCGTGCGAGGCTGATCATGTGGCTCTGCGCACGGTCTACAACCCGCCCCCGAACTGGCCGGACCCGCCTCCCGGGTGGAAGCCGCCGCCCGGGTGGCAGCCCGACCCGTCCTGGGGACCGCCGCCCGAGGGCTGGGAGCTCTGGACCAAGGAGCGGGCCAACCCGTACGCCTGGCTGTTCGGGCTGGGCTCCGGTGTCGTGCTCCTCGTCGTCCTGATCGCGATCGGGACGATCGCCGCCGGCACCCCGCCGAGCCCGGAGGCCTTCGGGGAGATCCTGGGACGCTGCGTGACCGCGGGGATCGTGACCTCGATCATCGCGTGGGTGTCCACGCGGCGCTGGGGCCTGTGGCTCTACCCGCTGATCACCCTCGGCGTCAGCCTCTTCTTCAGCGTCCTGACGACGGTCGGGCGCCAGAACGGCGCCTGACCCGGGCCGCCCGCCGGGGACGGGCCGCTGTGCGTAGCCTCACCCCATGAGGTCCACCCAGCAGTTCGGCCGCACCGGCCACGAGAGCACCCGCGTGATCTTCGGCGCCGCCGCGCTGTCGGAGGTGACGCAGGACGAGGCCGACCAGACGCTGGAGCTGGTGCGCCGCCACGGGATCAACCACCTCGACACCGCCGCCAGCTACGGCGAGTCCGAGCTGCGCCTGGCGCCGTTCCTCGCCGAGCACCGCGACGAGGTGTTCCTCGCGACCAAGACCGGCGAGCGCACCGAGGAGGCCGCGTGGGCCGAGATCAACCGCTCGCTGGAGCGCCTCGGCGTGGACCACGTCGACCTCCTGCAGCTGCACAACCTCGTCGACGAGGCGGAGTGGCAGCAGGCGTACGCGCCCGACGGCGTGCTCGCCGCCGCGGTCCGGGCGCGCGACGAGGGCCTGGTGCGCGCCATCGGCGTCACCGGTCACGGCGTGACCGTCGCCCGCCAGCACCTGCGCTCGCTGGAGCGCTTCGACTTCGCGTCGGTGCTGCTGCCCTACAACTACGCGATGTCGCAGAACCGCGCGTACCTCGACGACTTCGAGGAGCTCGCCGCGGTGTGCGCGGAGCGCCGTGTCGCGATGCAGACGATCAAGGCGATCACCAAGGCCCCGTGGGCGGAGGGCGCCGAGCGCCACGCCGCCACCTGGTACGAGCCGCTGACCGACCCCGACGCGATCGCCACGGCGGTGGCCTGGGTGCTCGGCCGGCCCGGCGTCCACCTCAACACCGTCGGCGACATCCACGTCCTCCCGACGGTGCTGGACGCCGTCGAGCGCTTCGAGGCCGAAGGCGGCACGCGCCCCGACGACGAGGCCATGGCCGGCCTCGAGCGCGCCTGGGGCCTGGAGCCGCTCTTCGTGTGAGCCGCCGGTTCGTCGGGGTCACCGGACCCGGTCGTCATACACTCCTGCCGCAGCGGACCGCGGAAGGACACCGATGACTCCGACGATCCACGACGTCGCCCGGCTCGCCGAGGTGTCGATCAAGACGGTGTCCAACGTCATGAACGACTACCCGCACATCCGGCCGGCCACCCGGCAGCGCGTGCTCGACGCGATCGCGAGCCTGGACTACAAGCCCAACCTGTCCGCCCGCGGCCTGCGTTCGGGCAAGACCGGCCTGGTCAGCCTGATCATCCCCGACCTGCGCAACCCGTACTTCGCCGAGCTCGCCGACATCGTCGTGCGCGCGGCCGAGGCGCAGGGGCTGTCGGTGATGGTCGCGCAGTCCAACGGCCAGCGTGAGCGCGAGCTGAGCCTCCTCGTCGGCCCGCGCATGCAGATGGTCGACGGGGTGCTGTTCAGCGCCCTCGGCCTCAGCGCCGAGGACAACGACCTGCTGGCCCGCATCCGTACGCCGATGGTGCTGCTCGGCGAACGCATCCTCGACGGCCCCAAGGACCACGTGACGATGCGCAACGTGGAGGGCTCGGAGGCCGCCACGGCGCACCTGATCGGCATCGGCCGGCGCCGCATCGTCGCGCTCGGCTCCGACCCCGCGCAGGGGCTCGGCTCCGCCGCGCTGCGGCTGGAGGGCTACCGCCGGGCGCTGCGGCACGCCGGGATCGAGGAGGACCCCGACCTCCTCGTCGACGTGATCGGCTGGTACCGCCGGACCGGCGCCGACAGCATGCGGGCCTTCCTCGACCGGGGCGTCGACTTCGACGGCGTCGTGGCCTTCAACGACCAGATCGCCCTCGGCGCCCTGCGCGTCATGCAGGAGGCGGGGCTGCACGTCCCCGACGACGTGGCCGTCATCGGCTTCGACGACGTCGACGAGGTGCGCTACACGCTCCCCTCGCTCTCGACCATCGACCCGGGCCGCGAGGAGATCGTCGAGGTCGCCCTGCGCTACCTGACCGGGCGGATGGACGGCTCGGACGCCGACGTGCCGCCCCGCGACCACCTGACGTCGTTCCGGCTCATCCAGCGCGAGTCGACCACGCCGGCCTGAGCCCGCGCTGGGCCGTCGGGCTCGGCGCGCCGAGACCGAATCGTTGCTGAGGCGGTGCTTGACTTCCCTCAGGGCACCTCGCAGGATGTCCCTACAACGTTTCCCTATAACGTTGTAAATCGGTGGTTCCCGCCACCGGCCGGTCGACGACGATCGTGCATCGCGTGCCCCTGCGCCCCGCGAGAGCGACCTCTGCGTCCGGAGATGCTCGACCGGCCCGACCGTCCCCGGCAGGGGTCGGCCCCGCCGGCAGACGACGAAGTCCACGCAGCACGAAGGGGAAGTCATGCGGAAGTCACTGCTCGCCGGCGCCTCGGGCATCGCCCTGGCCCTGGCGCTCTCGGCCTGCGCCACGAGCGCGAACAACTCGGGCGGCAGCGCCCCCAGCGCGGCCGAGGAGTCGGGCACCAGCCCCAAGCTCACCGACTGCACCAACAAGATGAAGAACGACGCGCCGCAGGTCTCGGTCTGGGGCTGGTACCCGAACATGGCGACCGTCGTCGACAACTTCAACAGCCAGCACACCGACGTCCAGATCTGCTGGAACAACGTCGGCCAGGGCCAGGACGAGTACACCAAGGTCCAGACGGCCATCTCGGCCAAGAAGGGCCTGCCCGACGTCGTCATGCTCGAGGCCGACCACCTGTCGAGCTACTCGATCCAGGACGCGCTCGTCGACCTCGTCCCGTACGGCGCGAACGACGTCAAGGCCAGCTTCAGCGAGGGCGCCTGGAAGGACGTCTCCTCGGGCGACAAGGTCTACGCGATCCCGGTGGACGGCGGGCCCATGGGCCTGATCTACCGCACCGACGTCTTCAAGAAGTACAACATCACGCCGCCGAAGACGTGGGCGGAGTTCGCCGACAGCGCGGCGAAGGTGAAGGCGGCCGGCGGTCCGCTGTTCGGCGACCTGGGCTCCAACGTCCCGGCGGCCTTCATGGCCCTGCAGATCCAGAAGGGCGCGGTGCCCTTCGGCTACGACCCGGCCAACCCGCAGGCGCTGACGGTCAAGCTCAACGACCAGGCGTCGAAGGACGTGCTCAACTACTGGGCCGACCTCGCGGGCAAGGGCCTCGTCGGCAAGCAGGACCAGTTCACGACCGACTACATCTCCGGCGTGGTCAACGGCAAGTACGCCACGTACACCTCCGCCGCCTGGGCCCCCGGCTACCTGACCGGCGCGGGCGTCGGCAAGGGCGACTCCAAGGGCGTGTGGGCCGTCGCCCCGCTCCCGCAGTGGGACGAGGCCAACCCGGTCTCGGTGAACTGGGGCGGCTCGGCCTTCGCGGTCACCACCCAGGCCACCGACAAGAAGCTCGCCGCCCTGGTGGCCAAGGGCATCTACGCCGACCCGGCCTCGCTCGAGGACGGCTGGAAGAAGCAGGTCATCTTCCCGCTCAACAAGAGCGTGCTCGACTCCCCCGAGTTCGCCGAGAACAAGACGGACTTCTTCAGCGGCCAGCAGGCCAACAAGGAGGTCTACCTCCCGGCGGAGAACGCGTACAAGGGTGTCGTGTACGCCCCGATCACGACGTACTACTACGCGCAGTTCCAGGCCGAGCTGGCCAAGATCAACGCCGGCAAGGCGACCGGCGACCAGGCGGCCGACGAGCTGCAGGCCAACATCGTCAAGTACGCCGAGAGCCAGGGCTTCAAGGTCACCCAGTAGGTCCACCCGCTCCACGCACCGGTCGGTCCGGGCGCTCTCCGCGCCCGGACCGGCCGGCCCAGCCTCGGACAAGCCGCGCAGGAGAAGGAGCCGAGATGGCCCAGGCCACCGCCGTCGACGCAGGGGCGTCGACCACCACCGCCCGGTCCCGGCCGGGTCGAGGAAAGGGGCTGAACGAGCGCAAGCGCGCGCGTACCGGCTTCTTCTTCGTCCTGCCGTTCGCCGTGGTCTTCCTGGCGTTCCTCGTGGCGCCGCTGCTCTACGCGTTCTACCTCAGCCTCTACAGCAAGGGCCTCGCCACCGGCGTCGTCTTCGCCGGGCTGAAGAACTACTCGACGGCCTTCACCGACCCCTCGTTCCTCAAGGGCGTCTGGTTCGTCGTGCGGTTCGCGCTGGTGCTCATCCCGGTGCAGATGCTGGTCTCGCTCGCCCTGGCCCTCGTGCTGGACAGCCTGACCACCCGGTTCGCCCGGTTCGCGCGGCTGATGATCTTCCTGCCGTACGCGATCCCCGCGGTGATCGGCGCGCTGATGTGGGGCTTCCTCTACAGCCCGACCTTCGGCCCCATGCAGCAGATCGCCAACCTCTTCGGCGCGCAGGCCCCGTTCCTGCTCGACCCCGACCACGTCTTCGGCGGCCTGATGAACGTCGTGACCTGGCAGTGGGCCGGCTACTACATGATCATCATCTTCGCGGCGCTGCGCGGCATCGACTCCTCGATCTACGAGGCCGCCCGCATCGACGGCGCCAGCTCCTGGCAGATCGCCTTCCGCGTGAAGGTCCCGATGATCAGCTCGGCGCTGCTGCTGATCCTGGTCTTCGCGCTGATCGGCACCCTGCAGTTCTTCACCGAGCCGCAGGCGCTGCGGCTGATCTCCAACGGCACGATCACGCCGGACTTCACGCCGAACATCTACGCCTTCAGCCAGGCGTTCGCCTACGCCAACTTCAACTACGCGTCGGCGATCAGCTTCTCCCTCGGCATCGTCGTCTTCATCGCCGTCTACCTCTTCCTCTTCCTCACCCGCAAGCGTGGGAGCATCTCGTGACCGCCACCACCCCCACCTCGGCGCCCGTCGCCGCCCGGGCCGGCAGCAGGGCGTCGGCACGGCGCCACGACCCGGCCGTCCGCGGACCCCGTCAGCGCACGCTGCTGCCCCACCTGTTCCTGGCGATCCTCGTCATCTACTTCCTCGTGCCGCTGTGGTGGCTGTTCGTGGCGAGCACCAAGGACGCGCAAGGCCTGTTCGGCGGCGCCCACGGCGCGCTGTGGTTCGACTCGCGCTTCACCCTCGGCTCGAACCTCAAGCAGCTCGTCACCTACAACGACGGGATCTACCTGCGCTGGATCGGCAACTCGCTGCTCTACGCGCTGGTCGGCGGCGTCGGGGCGACCGCGCTGGCGGTGCTCGCCGGCTACGGCTTCGCCAAGTACCGCTTCGCCGGGCGGCGCGTCATGCTCGCCCTGCTGCTCGGCTCGGTGATGGTCCCGCTGACCGCGCTGGTCATCCCGACCTTCGTGCTGTTCAGCAACCTCAACCTCACCGACAGCATCTGGGCGGTGATCCTGCCCTCGCTGCTGAACCCGTTCGGCGTCTACCTGATGCAGGTCTACGCCACCGACGCGGTGCCCGACGAGCTCCTCGACGCCGCCCGCGTCGACGGGGCGGGCGAGGTCAAGACGTTCCTGCGCGTCGCCTTCCCGCTGCTGCGCCCGGCCGTCGTGACGGTGCTGCTGCTCTCGGTCGTCGGCACCTGGAACAACTACTTCCTCCCGCTGGCGATGATCGCCAACACCCGCCTCTTCCCGATCACGGTGGGGCTCGGCCTGTGGGTGGGTCAGGCCTCGGGGAACAACGGCGGCGGCACCTCGCTGTGGAACCTGATCATCATCGGCTCGCTGGTCTCGGTCATCCCGCTGATCATCGCCTTCCTCTCCCTGCAGAAGTACTGGCAGGGCGGCCTCTCCATCGGTGCCCTCAAGTAGGGCCCCCGCGGCCGGGCGGCCTCGACCCGCCCGGCCCGCTCCCCTCCCGCACCCCTCCGCTCGACCCCCGACCGCACGCCCCCGTACGCCCGTACCGACCCGACAAGGACCAGCCATGCCCTCAGCCGACCTGACGCTCGACCCTCACTTCACCGTCGGGGCCGTGAACCGGCGCCTGTTCGGCTCGTTCGTCGAGCACCTCGGACGCTGCGTGTACGACGGCATCTACGAGCCCGGCCACCCCAGCGCCGACCCCGAGGGCTTCCGCACCGACGTGATGGACCTGGTGCGCGAGCTGGGCGTCTCGACGATCCGCTACCCCGGCGGCAACTTCGTCTCGGGCTTCCGCTGGGAGGACTCGGTCGGCCCGCGCGAGGAGCGGCCGGCGCGCCTCGACCTGGCCTGGCACTCGACGGAGAGCAACGCGGTCGGCCTCGACGAGTTCGCGGGCTGGCTGGAGAAGGTCGGCAGCGAGCTGATGTACGCGGTCAACCTCGGCACCCGCGGCGTGCTGGAGGCGGTCGACGTCCTCGAGTACGCCAACATCCGCTCCGGCACGGCGCTGTCCGACGCCCGCATCAAGAACGGCCGCGTCGACCCGCACCGCATCAAGATGTGGTGCCTCGGCAACGAGATGGACGGGCCCTGGCAGCTCGGGCACCGCAACGCCGAGGACTACGGCAAGCTCGCCTCCCAGACGGCCAAGGCGATGCGCCAGCTCGACCCCGAGGTCGAGCTCGTCGTCTGCGGCAGCTCGAACGCGCAGATGCCTTCCTTCGGCTCGTGGGAGCACACCGTGCTGCGCCACACCTACGACGACGTCGACTACATCTCCTGCCACGCCTACTACGAGGAGCGCGGCGGCGACGCGGGCAGCTTCCTCGCCGTGGCCACGAACATGGACCACTTCATCGAGTCGGTCGTCGCCACCGCGGACACGGTGCGCGCCGAGCTCGGCCGCACGAAGCGGATCAACATCTCCTTCGACGAGTGGAACGTCTGGTACAACACCCGCTTCCACGCCGAGGAGCAGATCACCGACATCGAGCGCTGGCCGACCGCGCCGCGCCTGCTCGAGGACGCGTACTCGGTCATCGACGCCGTCGTCGTCGGCAACCTGCTGATCTCGCTGCTCAAGCACGCCGACCGCGTGACCGCGGCGTCGCTCGCCCAGCTGGTCAACGTCATCGCGCCGATCATGACCGAGCCGGGTGGCCCGGCCTGGCGCCAGACGACGTTCTTCCCCTTCGCGATCACCTCCCGGCTCGCCGTCGGCGAGGCGCTCGAGGTCCGGCTGACGTCGGACACCTACGAGACCGCGCTCTACGGCGAGGTCCCGCTCGTCGACGCCGTGGCGACGCACGACCCGGAGACGGGGCGTACGGCCGTGTTCCTGGTCAACCGTTCGCTGGACGCGGCCACCACGGTGACCGTCGACGTCGGCCGGCTCGGCGACGTGGCGGTGCTGGAGACGCACACCTTGGCCGACGACGACGTCTACGCCAAGAACACCCTGGCCGAGCCGGAGCGGGTCGGCGTGTCCGAGAACGCGAGCGCCCGGGTGGTCGACGGCCGGCTGAGCGTCGAGCTGCCGGCCGTGTCGTGGACCGCGGTCTCGCTCGGCTGAGCGCGTGAGCAGCAGCGGGGTCGGGACCGCCGTCGGGGCCAGGATCGACGTCAGCCTGGCGACGCCCGGCACCCGGTACGCGCGCGACGTCTTCGGGCACTTCGTCGAGCACTTCCACCGGCAGGTCTACGGCGGGCTGTTCGAGCCGGGCTCCGACCTCAGCGACGAGCGCGGGTTCCGCCTCGACGTGATCCAGGCGGTGCGTGAGCTCGCACCGCCCGTGGTGCGCTGGCCGGGCGGCTGCTTCGTGTCCGCCTACCACTGGCTCGACGGGGTCGGACCGCAGCGGCGGCCGCACTACGACCCCGCCTGGCGCGTCACCGACCCGAACACGTTCGGCACGGCCGAGTTCGTCGCCTGGTGCCGCGCGGTCGGCGCCGAGCCGTACCTCTGCACCAACGCCGGCACCGGCACGGCGGAGGAGATGAGCGCCTGGGTCGAGTACACCAACGCTCCCGCCGGACGGGGACGCTGGGCCGACCTGCGCGCCGAGCACGGCTCCCCGGAGCCGTTCGACGTGCGCTGGTGGAGCATCGGCAACGAGAACTACGGCGACTGGGAGATCGGCGCCAAGACGGCGGCCGAGTGGGCCGTCCTCGTGCGCGAGTCGGCCAAGATGATGCTCCGCGTGGACGAGGGCATCCACCTGCTGACCGCCGCCCGCGCCGAGCTCGGCTGGACGCTGCCGCTGCTGACCGAGGCCGGCCGCTACCTCGACATGATCTCGATCCACGGCTACTGGGACGACCTCTGGCAGGCCGACGAGCCGTCGGCGTACGGGCCGGCGGTCTCGCGCTCGCTCGGGCCGCAGACCGAGATCGAGCGGACGCGGAACATCCTCGGCGCGGTCGACCTCTCCGGCGTCGGCATCGCCTTCGACGAGTGGAACCTCCGCGGCTGGCACCACCCCGACGGCACCAGCGCCGAGGCGATCGCCGCGCGCGACCGCAACGACGACAACAGCACGTACACGATGGCCGACGCGGTCTTCACCGCCGGGTTCCTCAACGCCTGCCTCCGCAACGCCGACGTCGTGCGGATGGCCAACGTCGCGCCGACCGTCAACACCCGCGGACCGCTCTTCGTCCACCCGGGCGGGGTCGTGCGGCGCACGACGTTCCACGTCCTCGCCCTGTACGCGCAGGCGCTCGGCGAGCGCGTCCTCGAGAGCACGGCGGCGGGCGCGGACCTCGAGGGCGGCGCGGTGCCGGTCGTCGACCACCTGGCCACGCTGCACGACGACGGTCGTCGGGTGACCGTCGCGCTGACCAACCGGCACCCGACCGACGCGGTGGCGTGCGTGCTGACGCTCGGCGGCCACGCGCCGACGGGGACGTTCGACGCGACGGTCCTGGACGGGCCGGGGCCCGACGCGTACAACGACGTCGAGCACCCGTCGCGGGTGGCGCCCGAGCGGGTCCGGGTCGAGGTGACGGAGGGTTCGCTGCTCCTGCCGCCGCACTCGGTCACGTTCGTGGACCTCCCGCTCCCGCTCCCCTACGCCGCGGGTGAGGTCCTCGCGCCCGCGGCCCACGACCTGCCCTGGCGACTGGTCGGGCGCTCCTGGTCGCGCCGTACGCCCTGAGAGCCGGCAGCGCCGGAGGTTCTGCTGAGAAGGGGTCGCTCGATCGGGAGTGGCGTCCTCGCTGAGCGTCGTCCTCGCCCGGGCGCACGATCGAGCGACCCCGATCCAGCAGATCACCCCGTGCCCGGGCCGCGCCGGGGGCGAGACTCGTGATCATGCGCGCGCAGCAGGTGACCGGGCCCGAGGTGTTCCACGGCGAGGGACCGGTGTGGCACCACGGCTGGGGCGGGCTGCGGTTCGTCGACATGCTCGCGGGTGACGTGATGACGCTGCGGGCGGACGGCGGGCTCGACCGCAAGCACGTCGGGTCGGTGGCCGCCGTCGTCCGGCCGCGGGTCGGCGGTGGCGCGGTCGTCGGCGTCGAGCGGGGCTTCGCGCTGGAGGAACCGGACGGCACCATCACCACCCTCCCCGAGCTGTGGGGCACCACGGACGTCCGGATGAACGAGGGAGGCTGCGACCCCGACGGCCGGATGTACTGCGGCTCGATGGCGTACGACCAGACGCCGGGCGCGGCGAAGCTCTTCCGGCTCGACCCCGACCGGTCGACGTCGGTGGTCCTCGAGGGCGTCACCGTGTCCAACGGCCTCGAGTGGAGCCCGGACGGCACGCTCGCCTACTACGACGACACCCCGACCGGGGAGATCGCCGTCTTCGACTACGACCGCGGGCGCGGCCTCACCAACCGCCGCAGGTTCGCCGCGCTGCCGGACGACGGACGCCCCGACGGCCTCACCGTCGACGCCGACGGCGGGGTGTGGGCGGCCGCGTACGGGGCCGGGCTCGTCTACGGCTTCAGCCCCGACGGGCGCCTCGTCGAGCGCGTCGAGGTCGGCGCGGCGAACACCACCGCCTGCACCTTCGGCGGCGAGGCGCTCGACCAGCTCTTCATCACCACGTCGAAGGAGAACGCCGACCTCGACGCGGACCCGCTGGCCGGATGCCTGTTCGTGGCCGAGGTCGGGGTCCGCGGCCGGCCCGTCCGTCCCTTCGCCGGCTGACCGCCGCCGGCCCGCTGGCACAGTGGGGGCCATGGGCGAGGTCCAGGTCGTCACCAGCCGCGAGGTCCCGCTCGGCGGGCCGCGGGCCATGATCGTCCGACGCACGCTGCCGCAGCGGGAACGTTCGCTGGTCGGCGCGTGGTGCTTCGTCGACCACTACGGGCCCGAGGACGTCGCGACCAGCGGTGGCATGGACGTGCCGCCGCACCCGCACACCGGGCTGCAGACGGTCAGCTGGCTCTTCACCGGCGAGGTCGAGCACCGCGACAGCGGCGGCGTGCACGCCCTCGTCCGGCCCGGCGAGCTGAACCTCATGACCGCTGGTTCCGGCGTCGCGCACTCCGAGGTCTCGACGCCGACGACGACCGTGCTGCACGGCGTGCAGCTGTGGGTGGCGCTGCCCGACGCCGCGCGGCACCGTCCCCGCGGCTTCGACCACCACGTCCCCGCCCCGGTGGCCGTGCCCGGCGGCGAGGTCCGGGTCCTCCTCGGCAGCCTGGCCGGCGACACCTCGCCCGTCACCACCTGGACGCCGCTGCTGGCCGCCGAGGTCGTGCTCGACCCGGCCGCGTCGGTGACGCTCGAGGTGGACGCGACGTTCGAGCACGGGGTGCTGGTCGACCGCGGGCCGGTCGCGCTCGACGCGACGACGCTCGCGGTGAGCGAGCTCGGCTACGCCGCGCCCGGCCGGGACCGGCTGACGCTGACCAACCCCGGCGACCGCGCGGCGCGCGTGATGCTCCTCGGCGGCACCCCGTTCACCGAGCCCGTCCTCATGTGGTGGAACCTGGTCGCCCGCACCCACGAGGAGATCGTCGCGCTGCGCCAGGACTGGGAGGACGGCGCCCGGCAGGTCGACGGCGGGCGCTACGGGCGTGTCGAGGGGTACGCCGGCGCGGTCCAGCGCCTGCCCGCGCCCGCCCTCCCGGGGACGCGCCTCAGACCCCGCCTCGCGCCGCCCGGGCCGGGCGACCGCAGCGCCTGGGGCTAGACCGGCGGTTCTGTCAGTCCCCGGTCCTACGGTGAGCACGACGCCAGCACCCGACGAGGAGACCGCCATGACCACCTTGACCGACCGACCGGGCACCGCCCTGCTGGTGATCGACGTGCAGAACGGGGTGATGGCGGCCTCGCTCGACAGCGCCGCCGTCGTCGAGCGCATCGCGGGACTGGTCGAGCGCGCCCGGGAGGAGGGCGTGCCCGTGGTGTGGGTGCAGCACTCCTCCGAGGAGCTGCCCCGCGGCAGCGAGCAGTGGGAGTACGTCCCCGGGCTGCAGCGGGCCGACGGCGAGGCGCTGGTGCACAAGCAGTACGGCGACGCCTTCGAGGACACCGACCTCGAGGACGTGCTGGCCGCGGCCGGTGCCGGCCGGCTGGTCGTCGCGGGCGCCCAGACCGACGCCTGCATCCGCTCGACCATCCACAGCGGCTTCACCCGCGGCTACGACGTCACCCTCGTGGGCGACGCGCACACCACCGAGGACCTGTCGGCCTACGGCTCACCTCCGCCCGCGGGGGTCGTCGCGCACACCAACCTCTACTGGAGCTACCAGCGGGCACCCGGACGCACGGCTGCGGTCGTGCCGTCCGCCGAGGTCGCGTTCACCGCCTGAGCCCGGACCCTCGGCGCAGCAGCGGGCGGATCGCCGCGGCCACCTCGCGCGGCGAGCTGATCATCGTCAGGTGCCGGCCGGGCACGACGACCGGCGGCGGAGCCCCGATCGCCCGCGCGGTCGAGGCCGGCGACTCGGGCGTGTAGGCGCCGTCGACGTCGTCGCGGCCCCAGACGACGAGCCGCGGGACGTCCGAGCGGCGCAGCGCGTCGAGCTGCTCCGACGACATCGCGGGGATCACGCCGCGGGTCGCGTTGGCGAGCAGGGCCCGCTCGGTCCCGCCCTGCTGCAGGGGACGGCGCCAGCGGTCGACGCCGGCCGCGTCGAGCGGGGCGCAGGTCGGGCCGCACTGGCTGGCGTACAGCCGCCGGATCAAGGAGTCCGAGCGCAGGGCCAGCCGCACGAGCGACGTCTTGTAGGGGTCGACCAGCAGGCGCGGGCCGCCGCCCACGTCGAGCGGCAGCGCGTCGCCGTCGAGGAAGACGACGCCCGCCACGTCGAGCGGCGCGGCCAGCGCGGCGAGCCCGACGACGGCGGCGCCCGACGAGTGCCCGACCAGGACCGGGGCGTCGGATCCCGTCAGCCCCAGGGCGGCCGCGAAGGCCACCGTCTGGCGCGCGTCGTGGTCGACGTCGAAGGGCGCGACGGCGTCGCTGTAGCCCTGGCCGGTGAGGTCGAAGGCGAACACCCGGTGGTCCTCGCCCAGCACCTCGCCGAGCTGGGTGAAGGAGTCCGCGGTCTCGAAGGCACCCGGCACGAGCACCACCGGCGACCCGTGGTCGCCCCACGCGAGGAAGCGGGTACGGACGTCGCCCGCCTGGACGAACCGCAGTCCGTCCGGCGGCGCCGGCGGCGTCCGCGTCGCCACGTCGACGACGACGCTGGCGGCGGTGACGAGCCCGGCGAGGGCGAGCAGCGCGAGCACCGCGCGTCGGAGCCGGCGCCGCGCGCGCCGCGGCTGGTCGGGCCTCACGTCTCCCAGTCTGCGCGCCCCGGGCCGACGCGCCCGCGCCCGCTCGCCGGACCGTCCGCCGGGTCCGCCCCTGGTACCGTCGCGCCGACCTGGCCACCGGTGCCGGGCCAGGCGTTGGGCCTGACGCACGTCGACGCAAGGTGGAGGAGCAGGTGCCCGAGGAGGAGCCGCGTCGCCACGGCGGCCTGGCCGTCGCCGGGACGTGGGTGCTCGCCCGGGCGCTCTCGATGGTGCTGCTGGCCACCGCCGAACGGCTCGTGGTCGGCGACGTCTTCTACTACTGGCGCAAGATCAGCGCGCTCGCCGAGGCCGGGCTGCCCGGGACGCTGCGCGAGTACCCGACCCCGGTCGTCTGGTTCCTGTCGATCCCCCACGTGCTCGGCGGCGGGTCCCGCACCGGCTACCTGGTCGGCTTCGTCGTGCTGATGCTGGCGCTGGACGCGGCCCTCACCTACGCGCTGTGGCGCTCCGCCGGGCGACGTCGCGACCGCGCCCTGGACTTCTGGATCCTCTACGTCTTCCTCGTCGGCCCGCTCTGCTACACCCGTTTCGACATGGTGCCGGCCGTCCTCGCCGGGGGCGCGCTGCTCGCCGCCCGGCGCCGGCCCTGGCTGACCGGGGCGCTCACCGGGCTCGGGGCGGCCATCAAGCTCTGGCCCGCGCTGCTCGCGGGCGCCTTCGCGGTGCGCCGCCGCGGCCGCGGCGCCATGCTGGGTGCGTTCGTCGGGGTCGGCTTCGGACTGGCCGGCCTCAGCCTGGTGACCGGCGGGGTGAGCCGGCTCTTCTCCCCGCTCACCTGGCAGTCGGGACGCGGCCTGCAGATCGAGTCGGTCTGGGCCACGCCGCTGATGGTGGCGCGCGCCGCCTCGCCCTCCACCTGGCAGGTGCGCTACTCGGCGTTCCAGGCGTACGAGGTGTTCGGGCCGGGCGTGCCCGCCTTCCTCACCGTGAGCACGGCGGCCACGGTCGTCGGCCTGCTGGTGACGCTCGCCCTCTTCGTGCGCGGCTTCCGCGCCCCCGAGGTCGGCGCGGTCGGCCTCGGCCTGCTCGTCCTGGCGACGATCGCGATCACGACGATCACCAACAAGACGCTGTCGCCGCAGTACCTCCTCTGGCTCGGCGGCCCGGCGGCGGCGCTGCTGCTGTCCCGGGGTTCCGAGGGCCCAGGCTGGGAGCGGACGCTCGGGCGCCTCGCCGTGCAGCTGCTCGTCCTCGCGCTGCTGACCCAGCTGACCTACCCGCTCCTCTACAACGGGATCCTCGGCCGCGGGAGCCACGCCTTCATGGTCGTGTCCACCACGGTGACCAGCCTGCGGAACCTGGCCCTGCTGGTCATCACCGTCGAGCTGTGCCGCCACGCGTGGATGGCCCTGGGCCGCCGTCGCGCGGCCGACGAACCCGCCTGACGGGTCCGCGGCTCCTCCACCGGCGCACGAGGTCGTGTGGGTATGGTGGACCACCGGCGCGACCGGTCTGGTCCGGACGCCGCTGACCCCTTCCGGGCACCCCTCGCGGGAGCCCGTCCGGCGACGGCGGTGACCCCGGCCCGCGGCACGCACGGGAGGGCCGCGGCAACCGCGGTGACGAGCGACGGGAAGAAGGCGACAGTGGCCATCGCGCCAGGGACATCCGCGACGAGCGGGACGGGCGAGGGCGTCGAGAACGACTTCGGGGCCAACGACTGGCTGCTGGAGGAGATGTACGAGCGCTTCAGCGCCGACCCCTCGTCGGTGGACCCGAGCTGGGCCGAGTACTTCGCCGCGCACGGCGCGCCGGCCGGCGACCAGCCCGCCGCCCAGCAGCAGCCGAAGCCCGCGACCGGCTCGAACGGCTCGAACGGCTCGACGCAGCCCACGACCGCCGCGACGCCGGCCCGCACGAACGGTTCCAGCGGGACGAACGGCGCGAAGGCCGGTCAGGACGGCGGCGCGGGGCAGCCCGCCCGCGACGCGGCGGCCAGCCCGAGCGCCAGCTCCGGCGCCGGCGTCCCGTCGAACGATCCGGCGACCGGCCGGCCCGCCCCGCGGGCCGAGGTGACGCCCGACCCGCCGCGCTCCCCCGGGACCTCCAGCACGGCCGACACCCCGACCGGACGCCGGCAGCCCACGGTCGAGACGGCCACGCAGGCCAAGGAGGGCCGCCCCGGCGCCCGCGGCGCCGTGCCCGCCGACCCGCCGAACCCGTCCGACCGGCCCGAGGTGGGCAACGAGGAGCCGACGCGCACCACGCTGCGCGGCGCCCCGGCCCGCACCGCCAAGAACATGGACGCGTCGCTGTCCATCCCGACCGCGACCAGCGTCCGGTCGCTGCCGGTCAAGCTGCTCATCGACCAGCGCATCGTCATCAACAACCACCTGCGTCGCTCGCGCGGCGGCAAGGTCTCCTTCACCCACCTCATCGGCTACGCGATGGTCCAGGCGCTCAAGAGCGTCCCGGCCATGAACAACAGCTACGAGGTGCGCGACGGCAAGCCGACGATGGTGCAGCCGGCGCACATCAACCTCGGCCTGGCCATCGACCTTCCCAAGCCCGACGGCACCCGCCAGCTGCTGGTGCCGAGCATCAAGAGCTGCGAGAACCTCGACTTCGCGCAGTTCTGGGCGGCGTACGAGACGATGGTCGGCAAGGCGCGCAAGGGCACGCTGGCGGTCACCGACTTCGCCGGCACCACGATCACGCTGACCAACCCGGGCACGATCGGCACCAACCACTCGGTGCCGCGCCTGGTCGAGGGCCAGGGCACGATCATCGGCGTCGGGTCGATGGACTACCCGCCCGAGTTCCAGGGCTCCAACCCCGACCGGCTCGCCGACTCCGGGGTCAGCAAGATCCTCACGCTCACCTCGACCTACGACCACCGCGTCATCCAGGGCGCGCAGTCGGGCGAGTACCTGCGCCGCCTGCACGCGCTGCTGCTGGGCGAGGACGGCTTCTACGACGACGTCTTCGCGGCCCTGCGCATCCCGTACGAGCCGATCCGCTGGGCGCAGGACGTCAGCACCGCCCACGAGGACGAGATCCCCAAGCAGGCGCGGATCATGGAGATGATCAACGCCTACCGGGTCCGCGGCCACCTGATGGCCGACACCGACCCGCTGGAGTACCGCCAGCGCCGCCACCACGACCTCGACGTGCAGAGCCACGGGCTGACGCTGTGGGACCTCGACCGCGAGTTCGCGACCGGCGCCTTCGCCGGCGGCCAGGGCCTGATGAAGATGCGCAAGATCCTCGGGATCCTGCGCGACTCCTACTGCCGCACCACCGGCATCGAGTACATGCACATCTCCGACCCGGTGCAGCGGCGCTGGATCCAGGACCGCGTGGAGCGCCCGCACGAGTCGCTGCCGCGCGAGCAGCACCTGCGCATCCTCGACAAGCTCAACGAGGCCGAGGTCTTCGAGACCTTCCTGCAGACGAAGTTCGTCGGGCAGAAGCGCTTCAGCCTGGAGGGCGGCGAGTCCGCGATCGCGCTGCTCGACGAGGTGTGCGAGCTGGCGGCCGACGCCGGCCTGGAGGAGGTCTGCATCGGCATGCCGCACCGCGGCCGGCTGAACGTGCTGGCCAACGTGGTGGGCAAGTCGTACGCGCAGATCTTCCGCGAGTTCGAGGGCAACATCGACCCGCGCACCGTGCAGGGCTCGGGCGACGTGAAGTACCACCTGGGCTCGGAGGGCGAGTTCACCGCGCTCAGCGGCGCGACGATCAAGACCTCCGTCGCCGCCAACCCGAGCCACCTCGAGGCCGTGAACCCGGTCCTCGAGGGCATCACCCGGGCCAAGCAGGACCTCCTCGACCGCGGCGCCGAGTTCCCCGTGCTGCCCGTGCTCATGCACGGCGACGCGGCGTTCGCCGGCCAGGGCGTGGTGGCGGAGACGCTGAACCTGTCCCAGCTGCGGGGCTACCGCACCGGCGGCACGGTCCACATCATCGTCAACAACCAGGTCGGCTTCACCACCTCGCCGACCGAGTCGCGCTCCAGCGTCTACTGCACCGACGTGGCGCGGATGGTCGCGGCGCCGATCTTCCACGTGAACGGCGACGACCCCGAGGCCTGCATCCGGGTGGCGCGGCTGGCCTTCGAGTTCCGTCAGGAGTTCAACAAGGACGTCGTCATCGACCTCATCTGCTACCGCCGCCGCGGGCACAACGAGGGCGACGACCCGAGCTTCACGCAGCCGAAGATGTACGACCTCATCGAGAAGAAGCGCTCGACGCGCAAGCTCTACACCGAGGCGCTCATCGGCCGCGGCGACATCTCCGTCGAGGACGCCGAGGGCGTGCTGACCCGCTTCCAGGAGCGGCTCGAGAGCGTGTTCCGCGAGGTGCGCGACCCCGAGCTGCCGCCGCGCGACGCGGTCAGCCGGTCGGTCCCGGCGTACCCGAGCAAGAGCCCGCAGGCCACGCAGGGCAGCTCGGCGATCACGCTCGAGGACATGAAGAAGATCGCGGACGCGCACACGACGTTCCCCGAGGGCTTCACGGTGCACCCCAAGGTGATGCCGCAGCTCCAGCGGCGCGCCACCGCGATCGCCCAGGGCCCGATCGACTGGGCCACCGGCGAGATCCTCGCGCTCGGCTCGCTGCTGCTGGAGGGCCGGACGGTCCGCCTCACCGGCCAGGACACCCGGCGCGGGACGTTCGTGCAGCGCTTCGCCGCGGTGGTCGACCGGCAGACCGGCGAGTCGTGGGTGCCGCTGAAGCACCTCGACGACGACCAGGGCAAGTTCCACGTCTTCGACTCCCTCCTCAGCGAGTACGCGGCGATGGGCTTCGAGTACGGCTACTCCGTGGCCCGGCCCGACGCCCTGGTGCTGTGGGAGGCGCAGTTCGGCGACTTCGCCAACGGCGCGCAGACGATCATCGACGAGTACATCGCCTCGGGCGAGGCGAAGTGGACGCAGAAGTCGGGCGTCGTGCTGCTGCTCCCCCACGGCTACGAGGGCCAGGGGCCGGACCACAGCTCGGCGCGCATCGAGCGGTTCCTGACGCTGGCCGCGGAGGATGCGTTCGTCGTGGCGCAGCCCTCGACGCCGGCGAGCCACTTCCACCTGCTGCGCCGCCACGCGCTCAACGAGCGGCACCGCCCGGTGATCATCGCGACGCCGAAGTCGATGCTGCGCAACAAGCTGGCGACCTCCATGCCCGAGGACTTCACCTCGGGCTCCTGGCAGCCGGTGCTCGCCGACCCGTCGATCACCGACCCGGGCCGCGTCGAGAAGGTGCTGCTGTGCTCCGGCAAGGTCCGCTGGGACCTGGTCAACCGGCGCAAGCAGGCCGGCCTGGAGGGCCGCGTCGCGATCGTCCCGGTCGAGCGGCTCTACCCGCTGCCCGCCCAGGAGATCGCCGAGCAGCTGCGGACCTTCTCGCAGGTGTCGTCGGTGACGTGGGTGCAGGACGAGCCGTGCAACCAGGGCGCCTGGCCGTTCATGGCGCTCAACCTGCCGGCTGCCCTGCGCGAGGCCGCGCCCGACACGACGTGGGAGCTGCACTCGGTCACCCGGCCCGCCTCGTCCGCGCCGTCGGTCGGGTCGGCCAAGGTGAGCGAGGCCCAGCAGCGCGAGCTGCTGGACAAGGCCTTCGCCTGACCCGTGACGCACGCCGGTGCGGATCCTGCCGCGACATCCCGGCAGGATCCGCACCACCGACCCGAGCCGGAGCACACCGTGTACTTCACCGACCGCGGCATCGAGGAGCTGAGCTCCCGCCGGGGCGACGACGAGGTCACCCTGGCCTGGCTCGCCGAGCAGCTCCAGGCCTTCGTCGACCTCAACCCCGAGTTCGAGGTCCCCGTCGAACGCCTCGCCACCTGGCTCGCCCGCCTCGACGACGAGGACGACTGACCCTCCTCCCGTACCGCGAGCCCGCCCCCGCGCCCGTCCTCAGCCCCTGGTTCTCACGTTCACGTGAGACACCGACACCTCCCACGCCAGATCTGCTGGGTGGAGTACCGGAGTTTCCCGTGAACGTGAAGAACCTGAGGTCGCGGGACCGCCCGGCGGGGCCTCAGCGAGGGTGGGCCGAGCGGCCGGTCCTCACCATGCCGATCTCCACGCCGCCCCAGTGGGGCTCCTCGCCCTCGTAGCCGTCGGGGACGAAGCCGTTGCGGGCGTAGAAGCGCACCGCTCGCTCGTTGTCCCGGAACACCCGCAGCGTGGCCGGCGCGCCACCGAGGACGGCGTCGAGGAGCCGCTGCCCCAGGCCGGTGCTCCAGTGCGCGCGCCGCGTGTAGAGCGCGGCGAGGTGGTCGGGCGCACCGTCCGCCCCGGGGCGCACGGTCGCGAAGCCCACGAGCCGACCGTCCTCCACCGCGACGCGTACGCGGGCGGGACCAGCGAGGATCGCGTGCCAGCGCTCGACGTTCGCGGCCACGTCGTCGAGCGACGGTCCGAGCCGGGCCGGGTCGACGAGCCCGGCGTACGCGTCGCGCCAGCAGTCGAGCTGGCAGCGGGCCACCGCCTCCGCCTCGTCGGCCCGCGGGACGCGGACCTCGACGCTCACGCGGACACCCGCCCCTGGGCGGCGAGCCAGGTCTCCACCCGCCGCTTCGAGGCGCGCGAGCACCAGGCGTCCTCCACCACCTCCCGCAGCTGGGCGAGCGTCAGCTCGCCGACCCGGCTGCCGCGGACGAGCACCGACGGGTGCCCGTCGAAGTGCGGGGTGGTGAAGAACGGGTTGGCCGGGTCCTCGACGAGCGCCTGCTTGTCCTGCTCGTCGGGCACCCAGATGACGATGACGTCGTCGTAGCGCTCGCCGGTCACGGGGTCGTACGCGTCCGGGCGCGCGGTGCGGAAGAACACGAAGCTCTTGCCGCCCACCTGGTACACCGCGTTGCCCCGGCCCCCGGAGACCTCGGCGACGTGCGGCATCGCCTGCGCCAGCGCGTGCACGTCCGCCACCCGCCCGGCTCGCGACCTGCCCATGGGCGGAGCCTAGGACGAGCGGCCGGGACCCGCCAGGGTCGGTCAGGCGGTGCGCCGCCGACGCAGGAACGGGTCGGCGAGCGCCGGCGGGACGTAGCCGAGGTCGGCCCGCGACAGGGTGACGCCGGGCGGGACGATCTCGTCGATGCGGTCGAGCACGTCGCTGGTGAGCACCACGTCGGCGGCCCCCAGCTGCGTCTCGAGCTGCTCCATGGTCCGCGGCCCGATGATCGGCGCCGTCACCGCGGGGTGCGCCAGCACGAAGGCGACCGCCAGGTGCACGAGGCTCAGCCCGGCCTCGTCGGCGAGCTGCGCCAGCGCGTCGGCCGCGTCGAGCTTGGCCTGGTTGCCCGGCAGCGAGAGGTCGTAGCGCGCCGGCACCCGCTTGGCCCGGTTGGTCTCGCCGATGTCCTGGCCCTTGCGGAAGCGCCCGCTCAGCCAGCCGCCGGCCAGCGGGCTCCACGGGATGACGCCCATCCCGAACTGCTCGGCGACGGGCAGCAGGTCGGCCTCGATGCCGCGGACGAGGATCGAGTACGGCGGCTGCTCGGTGACGAAGCGGCCCAGCCCCCGCCGCTCGGCCACCCACTGCGCCTCGACGGTGAGGTGCGCCGGGAAGGTCGAGGAGCCGAACGCCCGGATCTTGCCCTGGCGCTGCAGGTCGGTCAGCGCCGACAGCGTCTCCTCCAGCGAGGCCTCGGTCTCGGGCCGGTGCACCTGGTAGAGGTCGATCCAGTCGGTCTGCAGCCGGCGCAGGCTGTTCTCGACCTCCCGGACGATCCAGCGCCGTGAGTTGCCCTTGTGGTTCACGTCGCCGGAGCCGTCGGGTCCGGCGTCCATCTGCCCGTGGAACTTGGTGGCCAGGACGACGTCGTCGCGACGGCCGCCGGCCAGCGCCTCCCCGACGATGACCTCCGACTCCCCGGCGGAGTAGACGTCGGCGGTGTCGATGAAGTTGATGCCCGCGTCGAGGGCGCGGTGGATGATCCGCGTGCTCTCCGCGTGGTCCGGCTCCCCCCAGGGGCCGAACATCATCGCCCCCAGGCAGAGGGGGCTGACCATCATTCCGGTACGTCCGAGGCTGCGATGCTCCACGAGCCCACTCTAGGAAGGCGCCCACTAGGCTGCCGGGGTGGTCGGGACGCGTGGGAGCGACGGGGCAGGCACGGCTGAGGTGGCGACGCCGGAGGCGGTGAGCGAGACGTTCCGGCGGATGACGGGCCGCGAGCCCGAAGGCGTGTGGGCGGCGCCCGGCCGGGTCAACCTCATCGGCGAGCACACCGACTACAATGACGGCTTCGTGCTGCCCTTCGCGCTGGCCCAGTGGGTCGTCCTGGCCGCCGCGCCACGGGAGGACGGGACCTGGCGGGTCCGGTCGCTGAACCGCCGGCAGACGGAGACCTTCGGCCCCGCCGACCTCGAGCCGGGCCGCGTCGACGGCTGGGCCGCGTACGTGGCGGGCGTGGTCTGGGCCCTGACCGAGGCCGGGCACCACGTGCGCGGGGCCGACCTGGTGCTCGGCTCCGACGTGCCGGCCGGCGCCGGCCTGTCCTCCTCCGCCGCGCTGGAGTGCGCGGTCCTCACCGCCCTCGTCGAGCTCTCCGGGCTCGACGTCGCCCCGCTCGACCGCGCCCGGCTCGCCCGGCGCTGCGAGAACGAGTACGTCGGCGCCCCGACGGGCCTGCTCGACCAGGCGGCGTCGACGCTGTGCGAGGCCGACCACGCGCTGTTCCTGGACTGCCGCAGCGCCGAGAACCGCCAGGTGCCCCTCGACCTCGGCGCCGCCGGGCTCGAGCTGCTCGTGCTCGACACCAGGACACCGCACTCGCACGTCACCGGTGAGTACGGCGACCGTCGGCGCGCCTGCGAGGAGGCAGCGCGGATCCTGGGCGTCCCCGCGCTGCGCGACATCACGCTCGACCACCTGGACGACGCCCTGGCCCAGCTGCCGGACGACGTCATGCGCCGCCGGGTCCGTCACGTCGTCACCGAGGACGCGCGCGTCCTGGAGGCGGTCGCGATAGCCGACGACGGGCGCCCCGCCGATCTCGCCCCGCTGCTCGACGCGTCCCACGCCTCGATGCGCGACGACTTCGAGATCACCGTGCCCACCGTGGACCTGGCCGTCGAGACGGCTCGCGCCGCGGGCGCCCACGGCGCGCGGATGACGGGCGGCGGGTTCGGCGGCTGCATCATCGCCCTGGTCCCCGAGGGCGGCTCCGACGCGGTCGGCCAGGCCGTGGCCGCCGCGTTCGCCGACGCCGGGTACGGCGAGCCGGCCTGGTTCGTGGGGCGCCCGTCGGCGGGCGCGCGCCGGGTGTCGTGAGCCTGCACGTCCGCCCGGCCACGGTGCGCGACGCCGCAGGGTGCGCCGAGGTCTACGCCCCGTACGTGCTCGGCACGGCGGTCTCGTTCGAGACCGAGCCCCCGGACCCGGCGGCGATGGCGGGGCGGATCGAGGCCGCGCAGGCGTCGCACGCGTGGCTGGTGGCCGAGGACGACGGCGTGCTGCTCGGATACGCGTACGCCGGCCCCTACCGGTCCCGACCCGCCTACCGGTGGACGGCCGAGGTGAGCGTCTACGTCGCCGCGGGCGCGCACGGCCGGGGCGTGGGCCGCGCCCTCTACCAAGCGCTGCTGGCCCGCCTGGTCCAGCGGGGCTACCGCACCGCCGTCGCCGGCACGACGCTGCCGAACCCGGCCAGCCTCGCGCTGCACGAGGCGCTCGGCTTCACCCCGGCCGGGGTGCTGCACGCGGTCGGCTGGAAGGCCGGGCGCTGGCACGACGTGGCGCTGCTCGAGCTGGCCCTCGGTGAGGGAGCCCCGGAGGAGACGCCCGCCGAGCCGCGGTGATCACGACCGGTGATCACCGCCGGTGATCACGCCAGCGGCGTCGCGCCGTCCTCCACCAGGGCCCGCGTGGAGCGGGGGTGAAAGATCGCCACGAGCGTCGCCAGCGCGCCGACGATCATGACGACGGCGACCGCGGTGGTGGGGGCGGCGCGAAAGCTCCAGCCCACGCCGAGCAAGATCAGCTGCACGACGACGACGGGGGCGCGGGCCCAGCGCCGCACCCGGAGCAACGCGCGGGCGGCCGCGAGCAGGAGCACCGCGAAGCCGATCATCAGCAGCGCGACGCCGACGCCGACCACGGCGCGGAACAGCCGCACCTGCCCGATCTCCAGGACGCCGAAGCCCAGCGCCACCAGGCCCTCGAGGGCGACCAGCGCCGCGGCCAGCGTCAGCTGGGTCGGACGCGCACGGTTCTCGAGCTCGGGCACACGATCACTCTAGGCGCGCACGCGCGGGGGCTGGCGGAACCGTACGACCGGGCCATCGTGGCGGTCGCCCACCGTGACGCGGGCCCGAAGAGTGACAACCTCGACAACGTCAGGACGGTGCTCAGAAGGTCACGAGGACGCGTCGATCACCAGACCAGCAGGAAAGTGGGCCGTAACAAGTCCGAAATGTGAGCGAACCTACGCCAGGTCCCCTTGTGCAGGTCGGCGTTAGTTGAAAGGCTTGCACCCGACGGAAAAGGCCAGTGTAGGTCGTGGTGGTTCCGTGCGTGCACCGGGTCCCCCTCGGGGACCGGTGGAGACAAGTGAGGAGAGTGCAAGCCATGGATTGGCGCCACAAGGCCGCCTGCCTGGACGAGGACCCGGAGCTGTTCTTCCCGATCGGGAACACGGGCCCGGCTCTTCTCCAGATCGAGGAGGCCAAGCAGGTCTGCCGTCGCTGCGACGTGCGGGACGCCTGCCTCCAGTGGGCACTCGAAGCGGGCCAGGACCACGGTGTGTGGGGCGGCCTGAGCGAGGACGAGCGTCGCGCTCTCAAGCGCCGCGCCGCGCGAGCCAGGATCCGCACCGCCTGAGCCGCCATGCCTGAGGAGCACACCGCTGCTCCAGCGACGGACGCCGGGGAGCTGCTCCCCGGCGTTCTTCTTTTTGAGTTGTCGTGATCTGTTCGCCCGCCACCCCGGCGGCGGACGCACCACGGGCGACCGGACCCAGGACGGGTGCGGTCTCCGTGGTGCGCCCGGGGCTCGCGGGCGCCGGCCTTAGACCTTGAGGCGCGTCTGCCTGGTGATCGCCACGGCGCGCCGCGGCGGCACGGTCAGGTTCACCCGGCCACCCTCGCGGACCTCGACGGTCACGCCGGAGCAGGAACCGTCGACCTTGCGCCCCGTGACGAGGTCGCAGTAGCGCCCCTCCTTCAGCCCCGTCTTGACGACGATCCGCCGGTCACCCGTGCTGTTGTTGAACGCCGCCCAGCCCTTGCTGCCGCGGCCGAAGGCGAGCACGTTCAGCTCGTCGTCGTAGACGTGCTTCTTCCTCGCCGTGCCGACGTACTGGTGGAACTTCACCATCCCGGCGATCTCGGGGCGGGCGTGGTCGCAGGTCCAGCGACCGTTCGCGCAGCTCGCGCGGTCGATGATCCCCTCGGCGTCCGCCGGCGGGCCCTGGTTGGTGTCGGCGCCGAAGGCGAAGCTCGAGAACACCTGGGGCGAGCCGTACCCGTCGGCGAGCAGCCACTCGGTGGCGAGCTGGTACTGCGCGCCGTCCTTGTAGGTCAGCGCGTTGGCCGGGTCGTGGTTGGTGTCGTGGTTGGTCACGAAGGAGAGGGTCTTGCTCGACCTCGTGAGTCCCGAGCCCGCCCCGAAGGTCGCGAGTCCGGAGATGTCGCCCACGTTGCCGCTGCCCTGGTAGCTCTTGAACGCCTTGAAGATCTGCTGCACGCCGTCGAGGCCGAGGACGTCACCGGAGGACGTGTACGCCTGCGGGCTGAGGACGCCCGGGCTGCCCGGGCCGATCTCCAGCACCCAGTAGGGGCGGACGCCGTCCTTGGTCTTGGTCAGCTGGGCGTAGATGGCGTCCAGGTCGGCCTGCGGGACGTGCTTGCCCGCGTCCACGCGGAAGCCGGAGACGCCGTAGCGGATCAGCTTGTTGAGATAGGCGGCGAGCGTGCCCTGCACCTTCGGGGTCTCCGTGCGCAGGTCCTCGAGCCCGACGAGGTTGCAGTTCCAGACCTGGGTCTTGCTGTTGTAGTCCTGGACGCCGCCGTCGGTGGAGGGGCACGCGCCGACGTTGTAGTGGAAGTCGTCGGGGACGTAGCCGGCCTTGGCGTAGGTGTACGGCGTGTAGTCCACGCCGCCGTACGAGGTGCTCCCCTGACCCGTCGTGTGGTTGATGACGGCGTCGACGTAGACCTTGACGCCCACCTTGCGGCAGGCGGAGACCATGTCGCGGAACTGCTGCTCGTCGCCCATGCGGCTGGTCAGCGAGTAGTCGACCGCCTGGTAGACCTCCCACCACGGGTGCAGGTAGGCGTCGGAGCCGTTGCCCTTGGCGGTGCGCTTGACCGAGTCCTGCGGCGGCGCGACCTGCACGCCGTCGTAGCCGATCGTCGCGAGCCGCGGGCACTCCGAGGCGATGGAGCGCCAGCTCCACTCCCACAGGCTGACCGTGACGCCGGGTTCCTGGACCTTGCCGGACGCCTTCTTCGCGCCGACCTGCGAGACGGCCTGGCTGGCAGGCACAGCGGGCGCGGCTGGGGCGTTGGGCGCGGCCGGAGCGGCGACGGCCGTGGTCGTCGCGCCGGTCAGCGCGGTGGTGAGCGCCGCGGCCAGCGCGGCGACGCCGACCACCGACGACCGGAGCAGGGGAGGTCGAACCATGAGCCCTCCTTTGGGCTGTGGTGCGGTGCTCGCGCTGCGAGCAGCGGCTGCGGGGGGCGCGGCCGGGGGGCCTTCCTAGCAGCCGCGGCCCACGTGGAATCACCCGGGGCGGGGGACGGCGCGGGTCAGCGCGGGATGTCGACGACCGCGAGGGTGCCCGGGCCGTCGGCGCGGTTGCCGAGCTCGAAGGTGCCCTTCATCTCCGCGATGAGGGTGCTGACGATCTGCAGCCCGAGGCTGCGCGACTTGCGGGCGTCGAAGTCGGGCGGCAGGCCGCGGCCGTCGTCGATGATCTCGACCCGCAGGTGCCCGTGGGCGGTGCTCGGCACGACGCGCACCTCGCCGGAGGAGTCGGCCAGGCCGTGCTCGACGGCGTTCTGGCAGAGCTCGGTGACGACCATCGCCAGGCTCGTGGCCATGTCGGCCGACACGGCGCCGAAGCTGCCCTCCCGGCGTGCCGTCACCCCGCCCCAGCTGGCGGACACGTCGCCCACCATGCGCAGCAGCCCGTCGGCGACCTTGTCGAAGTCGACGATCTCGTCGAAGGCCTGCGAGAGCGTCTCGTGCACGATGGCGATCGCCGAGACGCGCGACGTCGCGTCCTCCAGGGCGACCCGGGCCTCGTCCGACGTCATCCGCCGCGCCTGCATGCGCAGCAGCGCCGCCACGGTCTGCAGGTTGTTCTTGACCCGGTGGTGGATCTCGCGGATCGTCGCGTCCTTGGTGACGAGCTGGCGCTCCTTGCTGCGCAGGTCGCTGACGTCGCGGCACAGCACGATCGCCCCGACCCGCTCGCCGTCCTCGACGAGCGGGATCACGCGCAGCATCAGGTGGGCGTCGCCCGAGACGAGCTCGCCGCGCCGGGCGGCCCGCCCCGACAGGACGGACTCCACGGAGTAGTCGACCGGGCCGTCGGACGCCGGGAAGAACGTCGCGGTGAGCGTCGGCAGGTGCTCGTCGACGAGGTCGCCGATCAGGCCGAGGCGCCGGTACGCGCTGAGCGCGTTCGGGCTGGCGTACTCGACGTCGCCCTGCGCGTCGATCTTGATGAACCCGTCGCCCACGCGCGGGTTCATGGCCAGGTTCGTCTCGCCGGGGGTCGGGAAGGTGCCCGTCGACACCATCCGCGCGAGCTGGGCGCCGGTGTCGAGGTAGGCCTGCTCCAGGACGCTCGGGGCGCGGACCCCGAGCACGCTCGTGTGCTGCTCCACGACCGCGATGACCCGCTCCCCCAGCTTGACCGGGATCGCGTGGGTGTCGACCGGCATGCCGGCCATCAGCTTGCCGTCGCTGGTCGAGGTCGTGCCGCCGCTGACGAAGGCGTCGGAGACCAGGTGCTCCGGGGAGTACGCGATGAGGTCGCCGACGACGTCGTCGAAGAGGGACGTCGCGCCGGTCGTGGGACGCACCTGGGCCGCCGCCCAGAAGACGTTCGGGTCGTGGTCGGGGACCCAGAGCACCAGGTCGGAGAAGCTGAGGTCGGCGAGCAGCTGCCACTCCGAGACGAGCAGCTTGAGCCAGCGCTGCTCGGCGTCGTCGAGGTCGGTGTGCTCGGCGACGATCTCCGACATCGACGGCATGCGCGCACTCTAGCCGGGAGACCCGACGCCGGCCGCCGTGCGAGCGGCGGTGACCGGGCCCGGTGCCGCCCCGGGAACTTTCCTCACCCCTCGGGCGTACGCGTGCCCGGCACGCCGCCCGAGGTGCTTGACCGGGCCGACCGTGCGGGCGTACTTCTGTGGACCAGACCGGGCACCGTCCGGTCCGGTCGGTCACGCCGAGGTGGCAGAGGAGCCCCGCATGACGCAACAACCGCACGACCGCGCCCGCACGGGCGGGTCGGACCCGCGCTGGCGGCTGAGCCCGACCAAGATCGTGGTCGCGGTCCTGCTCCTGATCGGCATCGTCGTGCCGCTGCTGGTCGGCACCTACGCGCGGGTCGAGCCGAGGTTCCTCGGGTTCCCGTTCTTCTACTGGTACCAGCTGCTGTGGGTCTTCATCGCGGCCGGCCTGTGCGGGCTTTCCTACGTGCTGCTGAAGCGGGAGCGCGCCACCTTCGAGCGCCAGCACCGCTCGACGACCTCCGGAGACGCCCGATGAACATCAACGTGGCCGCCCTGGTCGTCCTCGTCGTCCTCTTCCTCGCCGTCACCGTGATCGGCTTCCAGGCCGCGCGCTGGCGCCGGGCCGACGACATGGCGTCCCTGCACGAGTGGGGCCTCGGCGGCAAGAGCTTCGGCACCTGGACGACGTGGTTCCTGCTGGGCGGCGACCTCTACACCGCCTACACCTTCATCGCGGTCCCGGCGGCCATGTGGGCCACCGGCGCGGTGTCCGGCTTCTTCGCCGTGCCGTACACGATCGTGCTCTACCCGGTGATCTTCTACTTCCTGGGCCGCATGTGGTCCGTCGCGCACCGGCACGGCTACGTCACGACCGCCGACATCGTCCAGGGCCGCTACGGCACCCGCTCGCTGAGCCTCGCGGTCGCCGTCACGGGCATCCTCGCGACGATGCCCTACATCGCCCTGCAGCTGGTCGGCATCCAGGCCGTGCTCGAGGTCGTCGGCCTGGGCGGCAGCAGCCTGCTCGCCCGCGACCTGCCGCTGCTGATCGCCTTCGCCGTGCTGGCCGCGTACACCTACTCCTCGGGCCTGCGCGCGCCGGCGATGATCGCGTTCGTCAAGGACATCCTGATCTACATCGTGATCATCGTCGCGGTGGTCTACCTGCCCGCCAAGCTCGGCGGCTGGGGCAGCATCTTCGACGCCGCGCAGACGAAGATGGCTGCGCCCTCGGCGGCCAACCCGGCGGTGCCGACCGGCGTCTTCATCCCGGGCGCGGCCCAGCACTGGGCGTACGCCTCGCTCGCCCTGGGCTCGGCGCTGGCGCTGTTCATGTACCCGCACTCGGTGACCGCGACGCTCTCGTCGAAGACCCGGACCACCGGCCGCCGCAACGCCGCGATCCTGCCGGCCTACTCGCTCCTGCTCGGCCTGCTGGCCCTGCTCGGCTACGTGGCGATCAAGGCGGGCACCAAGCCGATCGGGCTCGACGGCAAGGTCAACCCGCAGCTGGTCATCCCACAGCTGTTCGAGGACCAGTTCCCGGGCTGGTTCGCGGGTGTGGCCTTCGGCGCCATCGCGATCGGTGCGCTGGTGCCCGCCGCGATCATGTCGATCGCCGCCGCCAACCTCTTCACGCGCAACATCTACAAGGCCTACCTGAAGCCGGACGCGTCCGACGCCCAGGAGGCCAAGGTCTCCAAGATCGTCTCGCTGGTGACCAAGGTCGGGGCCCTGCTGTTCGTGCTGACGCTCGACAAGCAGAACGCGCTGAACTTCCAGCTGCTGGGCGGGCTGTGGATCCTGCAGACGCTGCCGGCCATCGTGTTCGGGCTGTTCACCCGCTGGTTCCACCGCTGGGCGCTGCTCGCCGGCTGGGCGGTCGGGATGATCTACGGCACCGTCGTCGCGTACGGGGGCTGCACGGCGTGCACCACGCGCCCGTTCGGCAACTCCCTGGCGAAGGTCCCGCTGCTGGGCGACGTCGGCTACATCGGCCTGACCGCGCTGGCGCTGAACGTCGTCGTCGCGGTCGTGCTGAGCGCCCTGCTCAACGCGGCCCGGGTCAGCAACGGCACCGACATCACGGTTCAGTCCGACTACTTCGCCGACCTCGGCGACCCCAAGGTGGAGTCGGTCGTCGACGCCCACCGCCCCATCCACTGACGCGCGGGCTGCCGGTCGGCTACCCGAGGACGCGGTAGTCGACCAGCAGCGCACCGGTCGGGGAGGTCGTGCTCCGGACGGTCTCGAGCGCCAGGGGCGGCACGCCGTCGAGGAGCCGGCGCCCGCTGCCGGCGACGGCCGGGGCCACGACCAGGCGGAGCTCGTCCACGAGCCCGGCGGCGAGCAGCGCCTGCACCACCGACAGGCTGGCGTGCACGCCGACGTCGCCGCCGGAACGCTGCTTGAGGTCACGGACGAAGGCGACCAGATCACCCTCGATCGCGCTCGCGCCCGACCACGTGGCGTCCAGCGGCCGGCTCGTCGCCACGTGCTTGGGGACCTCGTTGATGGACGTCGCGAACGGCTCGACGTCGCTCGTGGGCCAGTAGCCCGCCCAGTCGTCGTGGCTGCGCCGGCCGAGGACCACCGCGTCCTGGGTGACGATCACCCGGGCGAGGTTGGCGTCCATCACCGCGTCCCAGCCCGCGAAGAACCGGTCCGGCCCCTCCGCGACGCCGTCCACCGACACCAGCTCGTACGCCACCACGTCCCGCACCCGCCCCACCTCTCGTCCGCCTGCCGTCACCCCACCCAGACCTGGCGGACGGCCCGGACTCATCGGCGGATGTGGGAGACTTGGTGGCCGTGCCCGGCGCGAGCCGGGGCAGGGTCGTCGTAGCAAGGAGTGATCACCATGGGCAAGACCGGCCGCAAGCGTCGCGCGCGTCGCAAGAAGGGCGCCAACCACGGCAAGCGCCCCAACGCCTGAGCGCGAGCTCGAGACGAGAAGGACCCCGCAGCACCACGCTGCGGGGTCCTTCGTCGTTCACGGCCCGGTGCCCGGGCCGGGCGTCCTCAGAGGGACCGGCGGGTCACCGAGATCGAGCTCATGATGCTGACACGGAGGTGCGCCGGAGCCCTGTCGCCGCCGCAGCAGCGCTTCACCAGCGACTTCACCGCCTGCTCGACGTCGTAGCGGTCGAGGCACGGCTCGCACTCGGTCAGGTGGGCCCTGATCTCGTCGCCGGTCGCCGTGTCGACCTCGTGGTCGAGGAACTCGTGGACCCGCGCGAGCACGTGCTCGCACTGCGCGTCGGTCGGCTTGGCGTCGACCTCGTCGGCCGCGCCCCCGGGAGCCGTCTCGCGGCTGGCGTCGGTGCTCATGCTCGCGTGTCCTCCTTCACCCGCATGCCGCGCTCGCGCGCGTAGTCGGACAGCAGGCGCCGCAGCTGCGTGCGCCCACGGTTGAGGCGCGACATCACGGTCCCGATCGGGGTGCCCATGATCTCGGCGATCTCCTTGTAGGCGAAGCCCTCGACGTCGGCGAGGAACACCGCCAGGCGGAAGTCCGGGCTCAGCTGGCCCAGCGCGTCCTTGACGTCGGAGTCCGGCAGGTTCTCCAGCGCCTCGGTCTCGGCGGACTTGAGCCCGCTCGAGGTGTGCGAGGCCGCACGGGCGATCTGCCAGTCCTCGACGTTCTCCCCGTCCGAGAGCTGCGGCTGGCGCTGCTTCTTCCGGTAGGTGTTGATGTAGGTGTTCGTGAGGATCCGGTACAGCCACGCCTTGAGGTTCGTGCCCGGCGTGAACTGGTGGAAGGACGAGTACGCCTTGGCGAACGTCTCCTGCACCACGTCCTCCGCGTCGCTCGGGTTGCGCGTCATGCGCAGCGCGGCGGCGTAGAGCTGGTCGAGATACTGCAGCGCGTCGTGCTCGAACCGCGCGTCGCGCTCGGCCTGGGTCTCCGTGGCCAGGTCGACCGGCGGCTGCTCGACGGTGGCCAGCAGCGCGTCGGCCTGACTGTCGAGCTCGCTGGAGGACGGGGCTGACGCGGGCGTCGCAGGGATGCTCATCACGTACGAGAGTACCGGCGGCGCCTCGGCCCGTGCGGCGTCCCGCGGGAGCGGGGTCACGAACATCGGCATGTCGAGTGCAACGCCGACGGCGAAGAGGTATTCCGCCCCGGCTCAGGGGCTCGAGGCTCAGGGGCTCGGGGGTCGGTCGGCCGCCCGCTCGCGCACGAACGCACCGATCTCCGCGACGACCCGGCCCCGCAGTTCCGACGCCGTCGGCACCGCCGCCTTCGGCACCCGGCCCCCGTGGTCGGCGCCGGGCAGGTCGACGACCCGGACACCCGGCGCGTCCGGGCCGAGCGCGACGCGCAGCTCGTCGGCCGAGCCGAACGTGTCCCGCGTGCCCTGCAGCACCAGCCGAGGCACGACCGGGGCCAGCAGCTCGTCGAGGCGGGAGCGCTCGGGCCGTCCCGGGAGGTGGAGGGGAAAGCTCAGGCCGACCACGCCGACCGCGTCCAGGGCCGTCGCGGTCCGGCAGGCGACGCGGGCGCCGGCGCTGCGCCCGCCGAGGACCAGCGGCAGCCCCGGGCCCAGCGCCGCCAGGACCACCCCGAGGCCGGCGAGCCAGGCCTCGTCGAGCAGCGGCGGACGCACGGCGACCTTGCGCCCGGCGACCCGCCAGGGCTGCTCGAAGCGCAGCACGGTGACCCCCTCGTCCGGCAGCTGCCGGGCCAGTGCCGCCAGGTCCGGGGCGTCGACCCCGCCCCCGGCGCCGTGGCCGAGCACCAGCAGCGCCACCGGCTCGTGGGCCTCCCGCACGTGGAAGCGGCCCGGCCCCTGCGGGGTGCTGACCTCGACCACACGGTCGCTCACGGGCACCTTCCGCCCCCACCCGACGACGTCTGCTCGATCTTCTCGAGCCTGCGCGCTCCGCGAAGCGCGCAGCCTCGAGAAAGGCGAGCAGCCGTGCGGACGGGCGCCGGACGAGGAGCCACGCTCAGACCAGCGGTTCCTGGACGGCGCCGTCGTGGCCCTCGACGGCTCCGTCGGCGGCGACCGCCGCAGGCGCGCCCGCGGCGGCCTCGTCCTCCTCGGCCAGCGGCTCGAGCAGCTCGGGACCGTTGTTCCTCACGTTGTTGACCTCGGTGGAGACCGCGTACGCCTCGAGCTCGGCCGCGTCGGTGACGAGCAGGTCGAGCACCCGGTCGGGGTCGGTCAGGTGCGGGTCGAGCCAGGCGTCGACGGCGTCGGGCCGCACGACCATCGGCATCCGGTCGTGGATGTGGCCCGCGGCGTCGGTCGCCTCCGTGGTGATGACCGTGCAGGTGCGCAGCCAGGCGGTCTCGTCGTCGCGGTCCTTGGCCGGGTCGCGCCAGATCTCGTACAGCCCGGCCATCACCAGCAGGCCGCCGTCGCGGCGGTGCAGGAAGAACGGCTGCTTCTTGGCGCGCCCCTTGCCCCGCGGGCCGTCGGCCGAGTGGCCGTCGGGGGTGTACCACTCGTAGAACCCGTCGGCCGGGAGCAGGCAGCGGCGGGCGGCGAAGGCCTTGCGGAAGGCCGGCTTCTCCGCGACCGTCTCGACCCGGGCGTTGATCAGCCGGGCGCCGATCGAGCGGTCCTTGGCCCACGACGGGACCAGGCCCCACGTCAGCGGGGCGAGCCGGCGCCGCACCTGCCCGGCGTCCGCGCCGTCACGGACGGCGCGCTCGAGCACCGCCGGCACCGCCACCGTCGGGGCGACGTTGTAGTCCGGCTCGGGCAGCCCGTCGAAGATGTCGACGACGTCGAACTGGTCGGCCAGCCGCTCGGGACGGGCCGAGACCGCGTAGCGTCCGCACACCCTGGTGACGGTACCGGCGCGGCCCTGCCCGGGGCGACAGACGCCGGGCCAGCCGGTAAGAATGGGGCATGACGTTGTTACGCGCGGCCTACCGCACGATGCTGGCCTCCTACTTCATCTCCTCGGGGGTCAAGGCGGTCCGCAACCCGGCGCCCCTCGCCCCGCTGGCCCAGCCGCTGGCCGAGAAGATCGTCCCGGTGGTCAAGCAGTACGCACCCAACGAGGTGGCGGGCTTCGTGCCCGAGGACCCGACCACGCTGGTCCGGATCAACGGCGCGGTGCAGATCATCGGCGGCCTCGCGCTGGCCACCGGGCGCGGCCGCCGCGTCGGCGCCCTGCTGCTCGCCGGCTCGATCATCCCCAGCACCCTGGCCAAGTACCCCTTCTGGGACCAGACCGGCGAGGAGAAGGCCGCCTCGCGCAGCCACTTCGCCAAGAACGTGAGCCTGCTCGGCGGCGTGCTGCTCGCCTCCCGCGACACCGAGGGCCGCCCGGGCATCGCCTGGCGCGCCCAGGCCGGTGGCCAGGCCCTCGCCAAGAGCACCAGCAAGGCCACCAAGAAGATCACCCACAGCGGGACCGGCGACAAGCTGGCCAAGCAGGCGAGCGTGGTCGGCGACGCGGTGAGCGACGTGGCCGGCGACGTCGTCGAGAAGACCTCCGACCTGGCCGAGGCGGCCGTGGCCGGCGGCGCCGCGCTGCTCGGTGCGGCGGCGCTCAAGACCCGCGGCACGCGCAAGAAGGCGCGCAAGCAGTTCAAGAGCGCGCAGAAGGTCGCTGTCGAGCAGGGCAAGGTCGCCCGCGCCGCGGCGGTCAAGCAGGCCAAGGAGACCGGCGCGCGTCTGGCCGTGCAGGCCAAGGAGGCGCAGAAGGTGGCCGCTCAGCGCGCCGCCGAGGCCCGCAAGTCGGCCGAGGAGGCCGCCAAGCAGGCCCGCAAGGACGCCAAGAAGCGCAACAAGAAGCTCTCGAAGCGCGCCTCCAAGGTCGGCAAGAACATCAAGCTCGGCGAGAACTGAGCCGTACCGGCCCGGCGCACCCGCTCGGCTCGGCACGAGCCCGGCGCGACCCAGCACCTCGGACCGCCCGCCCCCACCCGGGGGCGGGCGGTCCGCTGCGTCACGGCGGGGGGCGTCCTCACTAGACTCGCGGGGTGCCAGAGCCCGACGTGACGCAGCCCGACCAGACCCGCCCCGCGGAGCCGCAGCCCTGGCCCGCCCCGCAGGCCCCGGTGCCGGTCACCGCCACCGTCGTCGTCCCGGGCTCCAAGTCCGAGACCAACCGCGCGCTGGTCCTCGCCGTGCTGGCCGACGGTCCCTCGAGCATCGTCAACGGTCTCGACGCCCGCGACACCGCGCTCATGCGGGACGCGCTGCGCGCCCTCGGGGCGACGATCGACGAGCGGCCGGACGGGTGGCACGTGACCCCGCCCGCGTCGTTCGTCGGCGGCGGCAGCGTCGCCTGCGGGCTCGCCGGCACCGTCATGCGCTTCGTGCCCCCGCTCGCGCTGCTCGCCGACGGCCCGGTCTCCTTCGACGGCGACGAGCAGGCGTACGCCCGCCCGATGGCGCCGCTGCTCGGCGCCCTGCGCGACCTCGGCGCGGACGTCACCACCACGCGCGCTGCCGACGCGCTGCCCTTCACCGTCACGCCGGCGCAGAACCAGGCCGGCGGCCGCGTCAGCATCGACGCGTCCTCGTCGTCGCAGTTCGTGAGCGCGCTGCTGCTCGTCGGTGCGCGGCTGCGCGGCGGCCTCGAGGTGGTGCACGAGGGCGGCCAGGTCCCCTCGCTCCCCCACATCGCCATGACCGTCGCCATGCTCCGCGAGCGCGGCGTCGACGTCGACGACAGCCGCGCCGACCGCTGGGTCGTGGCCGAGGGACCCATCGCCGCGCGCGACGTGGCCGTCGAGCCCGACCTCTCCAACGCCGCGCCCTTCCTGGCCGCGGCCGCCGTCACCGGCGGCGCGGTCACGGTGCCGCACTGGCCGACCGGGACGCTGCAGCCCGGCGACCAGCTCCGCGACATCCTCGCGGTGTTCGGCGCCGAGGTGGAGCTCGGCGAGGACGGCCTCACCGTGCGCGGGACCGACCAGCTGCTCGGCACCGACCTCGACCTCGGCGGGGCCAGCGAGCTCACGCCCGTCGTCGCCGCGCTCGCCGCGCTGGCCCGCGACACGAGCCGGATCAGCGGGGTCGCGCACGTGCGCGGCCACGAGACCGACCGCCTCGCCGCCCTGCGCACCGAGCTCGAGGCCATGGGCGCACGCGTCCACGAGACCCACGACGGGCTGACGATCCACCCGCGGCTGCTCGCCGGGGGCGAGTTCCACACCTACGCCGACCACCGGATGGCGCAGGCGGGTGCGGTCCTCGGGCTGGTCGTGCCCGACGTCGTGCTCGACGACGTCGCCTGCACGAGCAAGACCATGCCGACCTTCGTCGAGGCCTGGCAGCAGATGCTGGCCGACTCGGTGACGGAGGTCGACGAGGAGCTCGCGACCGAGGAGGACGTGGACCCCGAGGTGGACGACCCGCCGAGCGTGCTCGACGGGCTGCTGCCCGTGTCCTCCGACGAGAGCCGCAGCCGCCCGTGAGCCCACGCGGCGGTGGCTCCGGGGTGTCGTTCGACGACCACGCCGGCTTCGACCGGCCACGCCGCACCCGTCCCCGCACCAAGGACCGGCCCGACTACTCCGACGACCCCGTCGGACTGGTCCGCACCATCGACCGCGGCCGCTACCGGGTCGTGCTGACCGGCGACGACGAGGGGCGCGAGGTGAGCGCCGCCAAGGCGCGCCAGCTCGGCCGGATGGGCGTGATCGTCGGCGACCGGGTGCGGCTGCACGGCGACGTCTCCGGCGAGGAGGGCACGCTCGCCCGGATCGTCGAGGTGCTCCCGCGTGACACCGTGCTGCGCCGGACCGCCGACGACGACGACCCGTACGAGCGGGCCATCGTCGCGAACGCCGACCAGCTGGTCATCGTCACCGCCCTCGCCGACCCGCCGCCCCGGGTCGGGATGATCGACCGGATCATGGTCGCCGCCTTCGACGCGCACATCGAGCCGCTGCTGCTGCTCACCAAGGCCGACCTGGCCTCCCCCGCCGAGCTCGAGGCGGCGTACACCCCGCTCGGGGTCCCGGTGCTCACCACGCAGCCCGGCGCCGACCTCGACGCGCTGCGGTCCTGGCTCGCCGGCCACCGGACGGTGTTCGTCGGGCACTCGGGCGTCGGGAAGTCGACGCTGGTCAACGCCCTCATCCCTGGCGCCGGCCGCACCACCGGGGTCGTCAACGACGTCACCGGGCGCGGGCGCCAGACGTCCACGTCGGCGGTCGTGCTCGAGCTGCCGCCCTACCCCGCGGACGCCCCCGCCGACGCGGAACGCAGCTGGGTGATCGACACCCCGGGCGTGCGGTCCTTCGGCCTGAGCCACGTCACGCGGGAGAACATCGTGGCCGCCTTCGGCGACCTGGAGGAGATCACCGCCGGCTGCCCGCGCGGCTGCAGCCACGAGACGGGCGCGCCGGAGTGCGCGCTCGACCTCGCCGTCGAGCGCGGCGAGCTCGCCCCGGCGCGGTTGGAGTCGTTCCGACGGATGCTCGGCTCCGGCCAGTAGCGTTCGGGCCATGCCTGCCCGACCGGCCACGCGCGCCGACGACCCGCTGCTGCGCGGCCTGACCGACGACCTGCGCCTCGCGCACCTGCTCGCCGACGACGCCGACTCGATCACCATGAGCCGCTTCCGCGCCCTCGACCTCAAGATCGACGCCAAGCCCGACCTGACGCCGGTGACCGACGCCGACACCGCGGTCGAGGAGTCGGTGCGGCGCACGCTCTCGCGGGCCCGCCCGCGCGACGCGGTGCACGGCGAGGAGATGGCCGACACCGGCTGGGGCCCGCGGCGCTGGGTGGTCGACCCGATCGACGGCACCAAGAACTTCGTGCGCGGCGTCCCCGTCTGGGCCACGCTCATCGCGCTGATGATCAACGACGAGGTCGCCGTCGGCGTGGTCAGCGCGCCGGCGCTCGGCCGCCGCTGGTGGGCGAGCCTCGGCGGCGGCGCGTACGCCGGCAAGTCGCTGATGTCGCCCACCGAGTGCCACGTGTCGCAGGTCGCGCGCGTCGAGGACGCGTCGCTGAGCTACGCCGAGATCGGCGAGTGGGTCGACGCCGGGCAGGGCCAGGAGTTCGTCGACCTCATGCGCAGCTGCTGGCGCACCCGGGCCTACGGGGACTTCTGGTCCTACGTCCTGCTCGCCGAGGGCGCCGTCGACATCGCCTGCGAGCCCGAGCTCGAGCTCTACGACATGGCCGCCTGCTCGATCGTCGTCACCGAGGCCGGCGGCTCCTTCACCGACCTCGACGGCCGGCCGGGCCCGCTCGGCGCCGGCGCGTACGCGACGAACGGGCTGCTGCACGAGGCCGTCCTCACCCAGCTGCGCCCGCAGCAGCCGGACGAGGACGACCGAGGCTAGACCTCGACGGAACGTTGCCCGACGGCCTCGTGCACCGAGGTCCAGGAACGCAGCCGGTCACGGACGGCGTCGTCGGCCTCGGCCTCGATCGCCTGCGCGTACGCCGCCTTGAGCACCTCGGCGATGCTCACCCGCCGCCCGGCGGCGGCCGAGGTCGTCGCCGCCTCGACCATCGCGAGGCTGAGGACGTTGGCGTGCACCTCGCCCGAGGGCACCCCGCCGTCGCGCAGCACGCGCACGAACTCCGCCAGCGACCCCGCGATCTGCTCGGGCTCGTCGGGCACGACGGCCGGCAGCGCGGCGCCGTCGGCGTCCTCGGCGACCGGCACGCCGTCGCCGTCCCAGACCGCGGTGCCGCCGGCGCCGCTCACCCGCCAGCGGCCGTTCCAGGAGGTCTCGAGGCCGGGCGAGCACCAGCTGCCCGTGAAGGAGAACCGCACCCCGCCCTCGAACGCGAAGACCACGTCCGCGGCGGCGTCGCCGCCGAACCAGCTCCACGGCGGGTTGAAGCTCTCGCAGTAGACCGACACCGGCTCGGCCCCGACCAGGTCGCGAGCCAGGTCGAACTGGTGGATGGCCATGTCCACGAGCAGCGGGTGGGCCATCTCCTCGCGGAACCCGCCGAAGTGCGGGGCCTTGAAGAACTCGCAGGAGACCGACCCGAGCTCCCCCAGCCGGGCGACCTGGGCGCGGAACGCCGACAGGTTCCGCCAGTAGCGCCGCGACTGCGACACCATCACCAGCCGGTCGGCGACCTCGGCGGCGGCGACCATCGACAGGCCCTCCGCGACCGTCTCGGCCAGCGGCTTCTCGCTGAGCACCGGCAGGCCGGCGCGCAGCGCGCCCGTGGTCACCGCGTGGTGGGCGACCGGGACGGTGACGTTGACGAGCGCCTCGGCCTGGTCGCGGGTGGCGAGCCCCTCGAGCGACGTCGCCACGGCGACCCCGGGGTGGCCCTCCTCGTCCGCCGCGCGGCGGGCCGCGTCCGCGTCGAGGTCGACCAGCCCGACCAGGCGCACGTCGGGGTCGGCGGCGATCGTGCGCAACCAGGTGCGGCCCATGCCGCCGGCGCCGACCTGGACCAGGCGCAGGGGCTCAGGCACGCGCGGGCTCCGGCGTCTGGTCCGCCGCCTCCGGGGCCGACGCCTCCTGCGGCTCCGGATCGGCGATCGCGCCCTGGTAGCCGCGGCCGTTGAAGAAGTCGCCGGTCTCGTAGCGCAGCAGCGTCGGCAGCGCCCGCGGGAAGTCGCTCGCCGCCCAGCCGACGCCGTTCGCGATCACGCGGCGGACGTCCTTGTGGTGGTAGACGGGGAAGTCCTGGTCGCCCGGGGAGAAGAAGAAGATCTTGCCGTGCCCGCGGCGGAACGTGCAGCCGCTGCGGAACACCTCCCCGCCGCTGAACGAGCTGATGAAGACCAGCTCGTCGGGTGCCGGGATGTCGAACGTCTCGCCGTACATCTCCTGGGCGTCGATGACGATCGGGTTCGGCACGCCCTGGGTGATCGGGTGGGTGGCGTCGACGGTCCAGACGAGCTCGCGGTCCTGCTCGCTGCGCCAGCGCAGCGTGCAGGTGGTGCCCATGAGCTTGCCGAAGATCTTGGACCAGTGCCCGGAGTGCAGCACCAGCAGGCCCATGCCCGACAGCACGTGGCGGTGCACGCGGTCGACGACCTCGTCGGCGACCTCGGCGTGGGCCGCGTGGCCCCACCAGACGAGGACGTCGGTGGCCGCCAGGCGCTCCTCGGTCAGGCCGTGCTCGGGGTCGTCGAGGGTGACGGTGGTGACGGTGGCGCCGTCGCCGAGGTTCTCGCGGATCCCCTCCGCGATGGTGGTGTGCATGCCGTCGGGGTAGATCGCGGCGACGTGCGGCTCGACCTGCTCGTGACGGTTCTCCCCCCAGACGACGACGCGGAGGGGCTGGGCGGTGCTGCTGGACGGCATGGGTGTCTCTCTCGAGGAGGGTGCTGCGGACGAGGGTGCTGGGGAGGGCGCGGTGCTCACTTGACCGCACCGCCGGTGGCGCCGGCGGCGATGTAGCGCTGGGCGACGACGAGCAGGACGATCGCCGGGATCGAGGCGAGCACGGCGGTGGCCATCACCGCGCTCCAGTTGGCGATGTGCGCGCCCAGGTAGGTGTAGATGCCCAGGGTGACGGGCACGACCTGTCCCTTCGTCGTCAGGGTGAGCGCGAAGACGAAGTCGCTCCAGGCGAAGAGGAAGGCGAACAGCCCGACGGTGATCAGCGAGTTCCGGCTGATCGGGACGACGATCGACAGGAACGCCCGCACCAGGCCGGCCCCGTCGACGCGGGCGGCCTCGACGATCGACGGCGGCACCCCGAGCATGAAGGAGCGCATGATCAGGATGCCGAACGGGATGGCGTTCGCCGAGTTGGCGATGATCAGGCCCGGGACCGAGTCGAGCAGCCCGAGCCGCTCGTACGCGGTGTAGAGCGCGTTGGCGATGACGATGCCCGGGATCATCTGCGAGATCAGGATGGCGAGCAGCGCCCAGCTGATCCAGCGGAACCGGAACTGCGCCAGGGCGTACGCGCAGGGGGCCGCGACGACCAGCGTCACCACGACGGTCCCGGACGCGACCAGCAGGCTGATCAGCAGGTGGCCGCCCTGGTCGGCCACCGCGGAGCGGTAGCCGTCGAGGCTCGGGTGGGCGGGGAAGAACGTCCCGGACAGCGCGTTGCCGCTGGGCTGCAGCGAGATGTTCAGCATCCAGTAGACCGGGAAGAGCAGCAGGGCGAGCAGGACGATCGCGATGGCCGTCCGGACCGGCCCGCGGGCGCGGCGCCGGGACGCCCTGGTCCGGGGTCGGGCGGTCGTCTCCCGGGCGGACGTCTCGGCGGTGCTCGTCGTCGTGGTGGGCACGGCTGCCTCCCTCTCCCGGGTGCTCACTCGTCGACCTGACGCCGGTTGGCCCGCAGGTAGATCACGGCGAAGACCAGCGAGATGACGATCAGGATGTTGCTCAGGGCCGCGCCCTCGCCGAACGTGAACTCGACGAAGGAGCGCTGGTAGGACTGGATCGCGATGGTCTGGGTGGCGTTCGCCGGCCCGCCCTGGGTGAGCCCGAGGATGATGTCGAGGACCTTGAGGGTGTAGATCACCCCGAGCATCAGCACGACGCTCACCACCGGGCGCAGGTTGGGCCAGGTGATCTGCCAGAAGGCCCGCCACCCAGTGGCCCCGTCGAGCGCCCCCGCCTCGTACAGCTCGTCGGGGATGTCCTGCAGGCCGCTGTAGAGCAGCGTCAGGTTGAACGGGATGCCCAGCCAGATGTTGACCAGGACGACCGCGAGCAGCGCGACGTTCGGCGAGGTGAGCCACGGCACCGGGGTGTCGACGACGCCCAGGCGCTCCAGGGTCAGGTTGAGGATGCCGCTGTCCTGCTCCATGATCGCCCGCCAGGCGGCGCTGCCGACGATCAGCGGCAGCAGCCACGGCAGCAGGAACAGCGCGCGCAGCACCCCGCTGAGCGGGAAGCTCCGGTGGAAGAACAGCGCGAGCAGCATGCCGAGGACGAACTGCCCGGCGATCGAGCCCAGCGTGAACAGCGCGGTGTTGACGACCGCCTTGCTGAAGACGGCATCGCTCACCACCGTCACGTAGTTGTCGAGCCCGACGAACGGGGCCTCCCCGGTGAAGAACGTCTTGAGCCCGTAGTCCTGGAAGCTCATCGTGACGTTCTTGACGACCGGGTAGCCGAAGAGGGCGACGATGGCCAGCGCGGCCGGCACGACGAAGAGCACCTTGCTGAGCTCCTCGAGGCGCCGGCTCCCGCTGCGACGCCGGGCGGCCGGGGCCGGCCCGGTCGCCGGGGCGACCGAGCCGGGGGCCAGGGTGCGGGTGGCCGACATGCGTCGGCTCCTGCTCGCCCGGCCCCTAGGCACCCGCCTTGGCCATGGCGTCGGCCGGCGCGGCCTGGCCGGTCAGGACGAGCTGGACGCCGGTGTAGATCGTCTTGGCGGTGTCCGGCCACTTCGCGCCGAGCTTGCCGGTCCGGGCGCGGGCCTGGCCGACCGCGTCGGTGAACCCGGCCATGGCCGGGACCTCGGACTTGAACTGGGAAGCCAGGGCGAGCTTGGTGGGCACCAGACCGCCCTGCTTGGCGCGCAGCATCTGGTTGTCGTCGGAGTTCATGCACTTGACCAGCTCCGCGGCCTTGGCCATCCGCGCCTTGTCGCCGGTCATCGGCACCGTCCACGCCTCGCCGCCCAGGGGGGCGACGGAGGTCTGGCCGGCGGTGTTCACCGGGAAGGGGACGACGCCGTAGTCGACCTTCGCCTTGTCCAGCGCGGGCTCCTGCCACGGGCCGTTGAGCATCATCGCGGCCTTGCCGGCGATGAACTGGTCGTTGACGTCGGACTGCTTCCAGTTCACGACGCTCTTGGACGCGGAACCGTCGTCGACGAGGTCCTTCCACAGCTGCAGGGCCTGCGCGACCTGCGGGGACTTCAGGTCGGTCTCGTCGCCGCCGTTGGTCCACATCGGGGGCAGGAACTGCCACGCGCCCTCGTAGTCGGCGGTGGCGTTGAACGCGAAGCCGTACTGCTTGCCGACGGTCAGCTTCTTGGCGGCCGTCCGCAGCTCGTCCCAGGTGGTCGGCGGCTTGACGCCGGCCTTCTCGAGCACGTCCTTGCGGTAGAAGATGGCGATCGTGTTGGCGCCGGGCTGGAGCCCGTAGAGCTTGCCGTCGGCCGTGGCCGCGGCCACCGGGCCCGGCGCGTAGCCGTCCGCGGTGAGCCCGAAGTCGCCGAGCGGCGCGAGCGCACCCGTGTCCGCGATCTGCTGGATGTCGGGGTTGTCGAGCATCAGCACGTCGGGCAGGGACTTCGAGGACGCCTGCTGCAGCACCTTCTGGATGAGCGTCGGGCCGGGCACGGCCTCGCGCTCGATGCTCCCCACCCCGATCGACGTGCCGCAGGCGTTCAGCATGTCGCCGATCTGGGTCTTGCCGGGCTCGTCGGTGTAGTAGTCGAGGACCTTGAGGCTCGACACGGTGGCCCCGGCGTCCCCGCCCGAGGAGCCCGCCGAGCCGCCCCCGCCGCACGCCGCGAGCGACAGCGGCGCGAGCGCGGCCAGCGCGGCCACGGCTGCCCAGCGCGTGGTCCGCCGCCGGGTGAGCATCGTGGTGATCTTGTTCGTGGTCATGGGTCGTGCTCCTTTGCCGACTCGTCCGCGGGCGTGACCCGATGGCCGTGCGACCCGGTCGGTGGACCCGGTCGAACGGCTGGTCAGCCTGCGGTTAAGCGCTTTACTGCGCCTTGCGAGGAGTCTGTGATCGACGTCATGCTCCTGTCAAGGGCCGACGCGCAGGACTTCTCCGGCGAGCGGGGCCGAGGGCCCGGCCGAGGCCGTACGGTCGGGGTCACAGGCGCGCGAGGACGGGGTGGGATGGCGGCGACGATGCGCGAGGTGGCGGAGGCGGCCGGGGTGTCGATCGCCACCGTGTCCTTCGTCGTCAACAACTCCAAGCCGGTCGCGCCGGAGACGCGGCGTCGCATCGAGGAGGCGATGGTGCGGCTGCAGTTCCGCCGCAACATGGTCGGGCGGGCGCTGGCGAGCCGGCGGACGCGCGTGGTCGCGCTGGTCTACCCCGCGATCGAGCACAAGCTGGGCGCCTCCGGCATGGAGTTCGTGACCAGCGCCGCACGGACGGCGAGCGCCGCGGGCTACCACCTGGTGCTCTGGCCGATCAGCAACGACGCCGCCGAGCTCACCCAGCTCGTGGGCCAGGGCCTCGTCGACGGGGTGCTGCTGATGGAGGTCCAGCTCGAGGACGCGCGCGTCGAGGTGCTGCGCGCGACCCGCACGCCGTTCGCCCTGATCGGCCGCTCGGGCGACCTGCGCGACCTCGTCTACGTCGACATCGACTTCGACGCCACGATGCAGGACGCGGTGGACCACCTGCGGGGGCTCGGGCACCGGAGCATGGTGATGGTCACTGGCAGCCAGGCCGACGCCAGCTTCCGCGCCTACGGCCCCTACGTCCGCGCGGAGGCGGCCTTCCGCCGCATCGCGGCCGAGCAGGGCTTCGAGCCCGTGGTGCTCGAGTGCGAGCAGACGACGCAGTCGGGCCGCGCGGCGGCGGAGCAGATCCTCGCCTCCTGGCCGGGGACGACGGCCGTCCTGGTCTTCAACGAGTTCGCGGCGCCGGGCCTGCTGTCGGGCCTGCTGCGTCGCGGCGTCTGCGTCCCGCAGGACGTGTCGGTGCTGTCGGTGCTCACCTCGACCGAGATGAGCACCTCCGTCGACCCGCCCCTGACCGCCTTCTCGTCCCCCGGGGCCGAGCTGGGCCGCCTGGGCGTCCGGGCCCTGCTCCGGGTGCTCGAGGGCGAGGCCGCGCCGCCGCCGGCCCTGCTGCCCGGCACGCTCGTGCCCGGCAGCTCGACCGGACCGGCGCCCGGCGGCGGCTCAGCGCGCGAGCGCCACGCCTGAGCGGCCGTCCGCGGTGGCGGTCCGCAGGGCCTGCGCGAAGAGGTCCCGCACGCCGAGGCCGGCGGCCGCGGCCATCATCGGGATGACGCTCTGCCGGGCGAAGGAGCAGTAGAGCCCGGCCTCCAGGAACCACACGCCGCCCTCCGGGTCGACCCGGAAGTCGAAGAGGCTGTAGTCGCGGCACCCCAGCGCCCGGTGCGCCGTCCGGGCGGCCGCGTGGACCGCGGCGACGACCGGGTCGGCCGGGTCTGCGCGGTCGAGGATCCACGCGTGGGTCGCGGTCTTGGCCACCAGGGCGAGCTCGCCGTCGTCCTCCCGGCGCAGCTTGTCGTCCGCGAGGCGCACCGGCTTCGTCGCCTCGTCGACCGCGTACTCCTCCAGCGGCAGGCAGACCAGCTCGCCGCCACGCTCGAGGACGCCGCAGCGCACCTCGCGCCCGAGCGGCACGTATGCCTCGACGAGCACCTCGCGGCCGTGGCGGAAGGCGGCCGCGAGGGCCGGCTCCAGCTCGGCCGCGTCGCGCACGAGCGTCACGCCGTCGGAGTTGTCGGCGTCGACCGGCTTCACGACGACGGGCAGCGGGACCGTCGGCCGCTCCCCCGCCCGGACGACCTGGCCCTCGGGAACCGCCACACCCGCTGCGGCCACCACCGCCCGCGTCCGCGCCTTGTCGGTCGCGAGCGCCATGACGTCCGCGGGGCTGCCGACGAGCGCGATCCCGAGCAGCTCGATCAGCGCGCGGTAGGTCGTCATCCCCGGCCGGCAGAACATCTGCGGCACGACCACGTCCGGCGCCAGCCCGGCGAGGTGGTCGAGCGCCTGCGGCAGCGTCCGCGCGGGCGCGGCGGCGACCGCCTCCCGGCCGAGGTCGGCCGGGAAGCGCCACGAGCCGTCCGGCTCGACCCAGGCCACGTGGTCGGTGTGGTGCCGCGGGTCGGCGGTCGCCTCCAGGCAGTCGGCGGCGTACAGCCGCGACAGGTCGGCGTGGAACGCGTCGACGGCGGAGCCGGCCAGGTGCAGCACCCGCAGCGGTTCAGTCACCGTCCGCCTCGACGAGCTTGCCGATGTTGAAGTCGATCCGGAGCCAGCCCTTGCCGCGGTGCAGGCTGGAGAGCAGCAGCAGCGGGATCTGCAGGTGGTGCTCGAGCAGGAACGGCAGCGGGTCCGACCAGGCGAAGACCGCGTCCCGCCCCTCGAGGACCGTGCGGAGCCGCTGGCGGCGGTTCGGCTCGGCCAGCAGCCGCCAGGCCTCGTGGTAGAGCCAGTACGTCGGCCGGCTGGCCGGCCGGGGCCGCACCACGGAGACGTCGTCCTCCAGGTAGGCCCGGGCGAGCGCGACCGGGTCGTCGAGCATCGTGATCGCGGAGTGCGTGCGCGGGTTGCACTCGATCGCGAGGACCTGGCCGTCGGCGTCGGCGAGGAAGTCGAACGACACCTGCCCGGTGAGGCCGAGCGCGCCGACGAACCGTCGCACCCAGGTCTCGATCGCGGGTTCGTCGACGGAGGCGTAGTTCACCTGGAACGCCGAGGACGGCGAGCAGGCGTAGACCTGCACGACGCCGTTCCGGGCCGTGGCGTGGGCGCAGAACTCGGCGCCGGTCACGAGCTCCTGGAGCAGCCAGGGGTTGTCGGGCCGGATGGGCCGCGCCGCGGCGAACGCCGCCGTCTCGCCAGCCGTCGGGCGCGGCAGCGGCGTCAGGTCGAGCCGGTGCACGGGGTCGTACGCGATGCTCTTGAGCACGTACGGCCCGCGCCCGGCCTCGCGGGCGCGGTCCAGGGCCCCCTCGACCTCGTCGGGGCCGGTGACGAGGTGCGAGTCGGGCACGGGCAGCCCCAGGGACGCGGCCAGCTCGGCGAACGTGTGCTTGTCGTCGAGGGTGGCCACGACGTCCGGGTCGAGGTGGACGACCTCGCACAGCCCCTCCAGCGCCGTCTTCGCCGCCGCGTCGTGGTAGCTCGCGGCGGGGCTGCAGACCGGGACGTAGACGTCCACGCCCTCGGCCCGGACGACCGCGGCCAGCGCTGCGGCGTAGTCCGGCGAGCGCGCGTCCGGCACCGTGCGGAAGACGTCGACGGCCCGCGAGAAGCGGTGGCCCGTCCAGCGGTACTTGGCCGACTCCACCATGACGACCCGGTGGCCGGCCTGGTGGAACGCCCGCGCCAGGTGCAGCGACTTGGTCATCTTGCCGCCGCTCACCAGGACGGTCCGCGGGCGCGCCGCCTGTGCCCGGCGCAGCGGGACGACCGCCGCGTACCCCAGCGCGACGGTGCTGACCGCGGCGTTGAGCGGCAGGGCGAGCGAGAGCAGCCCCAGCGCACCGACGGTCCTGGCGGCGTCGGCCGCCCGGCGGGCCCGGGTCGGACGCGGCGCCGCGACGGTTCCGGGGGCGACCCGGAGCGAGGCGGTGCTGGTCACGCGGCGAGCCCGGCGTCCCCCGCCGCCGCGTACCCGGTCGCCATGCCGCGGTGCATGACGCGGTCCCCGACGACGCCGGAGTGGTCGGCCCGGTGCAGCACGCAGCCGTTGTCCCACATGACGACGTCACCGGCGGCCCAGGTGTGGCGGTGGACGTTGTCGGGCCGCGTCGAGTGGGCGTACAGCTGCGCGACGAGCGCGCGCGTCTCGTCCTCGTCGAGGCCGCTGATGCGCGCGCACCGGGCCGGGGTGGTCAGGTAGAGCGCCACCCGGCCCGAGACGGGGTGGCGGCGCAGCAGCGGGTGCACGGCGGCGGACTCGTCGCCCTCCGACAGCTCGACGCCGGTGACCACGTGCGTCAGGGTCAGTCCCTCGAGCCGGTCGCGCAGCGCCGGCTCGAGGGACTCGTACGCGCGGTACTGGTTCGTGAACTCGGTCTGGCCGCCCTGGGTGGGGATGCTCACGGTCCGCAGGGCGGTGTAGGCAGGCGGCGCGGCGAAGTAGCTGGAGTCGACGTGGAACGTGCTGCGCGGGGCGGTCGTGCGGCCCACGTTGCTGATGACGTTGAGGTCCGGGTGGCCCGGCACCGGCGTCTCGCCGACGGTGAAGACCAGGCGGCCGAACCGCCGCAGGAACGCGGTGAACGCGGCGTCGTCCAGGCGCTGGCCGCTGAAGACCACGACTCCCTGCTCGGCCAGCAGCTCGACCAGCGCCGGGACGTCCTCCTCGGCGAGGTGCGCCAGGTCGACGTCCTCGACGCGGGCGCCGAGCGGTTCCGTCCTCGTGATGATCATGCTCGTCCTCCTGCTCCGCCGCTCGCCGGTCCGCGTCCGCTCAGGACTGCGCCACGAGCGAGCGGAGCCGCGCGAGCTCGAGGTGGTCGACCCGGTCGCCCGCCGCGGAGAAGTCGTGCTCGGCGGTGTTGCCGTTGGGGAAGGCCACCACCGCGACGCCCGCCGCCCGGGCGGAGGCGACCCCGTCGACGTTGTCCTCGATCGCGACGCACGCCTCGGGGCTCTCGCCCAGCGCCGACAGCGCGGTCAGGTACGGAGCGGGGTCGGGCTTGGTCGCGGAAACTGTCGAGGAGTCGGTCACCACGTCGAAGTCGTCGGCGCTCAGCTCCGGGCCGAGCGCGGACAGCAGGGCGGCGACGTTGTCGGCCGACGTCGAGGTCACGAAGCCGACCTTGAGGCCCGCGTCCTTGGCCTCGCGCACGGTCTCGAGCACCCCGGGACGCAGCGCCAGGTCGGCCGTGGCGAGCGAGCGCTGGAACAGCGCCGACTTCGTCGCGTGCACCGCTTCGGCGTCGACGTCGGTGCCGTGCTCGGCCGCGTACGCGGCGATCCGGTCGCGCCCGCCGCTGCCGGTCAGCAGGGTGGCGTACTCGTCGCGGTCCCAGCGCCAGTCGAGCCCGTGCTCGGCGAAGGCCTGGTTGAAGGCGGCGCGCTGGAGCTCGGAGGTGTCGGCGACGGTGCTGATGGAACCGAACAGGACGGCGGTCATGGGAGTTCTCCTGGCGCGGCCCTCGTGGCCGCGTAGACGGGGTGACACCTCCAGTTCTCGCGATCGGTCGGTTCGGTTGCGGTCGCTCGCCGATTGGTCGTGCGCACGTCGGTCGCGCGGACCACGTCCGGAGGGTTCCCCGCAGGCACGACGAAGCCCCCGGAGCACGAGTCTCCGGGGACTTCGCCGATCGGGGGGTCCGCTCGAGGGTCGGTGGGCAGGAGGCGCCGGTCTAGGGCAGGACCTGCGCCCGGACGTCCGGCGTGTCGGTGCCGTGGAGCGCGGCGTCCTCCTCGTCGGTGAGCAGGCGAGAGCGGATGAGGAAGCGCACCCCGTTCGGGCTCTCCAGGGAGAAGCCCGCACCGCGACCCGGCACCAGGTCGATGGTGAGGTGGGTGTGCTTCCACAGCGCGAACTGCTCGCGGCTCATCCAGACGTCCACGGGTTCCGGTGTGCCCGGCTCGATCTGGCCGAGCAGGACGTCGGCGTCGCCGGTGAGGAAGTCGCCCTGCGCGAAGCACATGGGCGACGACCCGTCGCAGCAGCCGCCGGACTGGTGGAACATGAGCGGGCCGTGCTCCTCGCGCAGCTCGCGGAGCATGGCCGCGGCCTTCTCGGTCACGGCCACGCGAGAAGCACCCGCCGCCATCAGAAGAAGCCCAGCTTGTTCGGGTTGTAGGACACCAGCAGGTTCTTGGTCTGCTGGTAGTGGTCGAGCATCATCAGGTGGTTCTCGCGGCCGATGCCGGAGGACTTGTAGCCGCCGAACGCGGCGTGCGCCGGGTACTGGTGGTAGCAGTTCGTCCACACCCGGCCGGCCTGGATGTCGCGCCCGGCCCGGTAGGCGGTGTTGATGTCGCGCGACCACACGCCCGCGCCCAGCCCGTACAGGGTGTCGTTGGCGATCGAGATGGCGTCGTCGTAGTCGTCGAAGCCGGTCACCGAGACGACCGGGCCGAAGATCTCCTCCTGGAACACGCGCATCTTGTTGTGGCCCTGGAAGATCGTCGGCGCGACGTAGTAGCCGCCGGACAGCTCGCCACCGAGGTCGACGCGCTCGCCGCCGCAGATCACGCGGGCGCCCTCGGCGACGCCGATCTCGAGGTAGGACAGGATCTTCTCGAGCTGGTCGTTGCTGGCCTGGGCGCCGACCATCGTGTCGGTGTCGAGCGGGTTGCCCTGCACCATCGCCTTGACCCGGTCGGTCGCCGCCGGCAGGAAGCCGTCGATGATCGAGTTCTGGATGAGCGCCCGGCTCGGGCAGGTGCAGACCTCGCCCTGGTTGAGCGCGAACATGGAGAAGCCCTCGAGCGCCTTGTCGTAGAACGCGTCCTCGGTGCGGGCGACGTCCTCGAAGAAGATGTTCGGGCTCTTGCCGCCGAGCTCGAGCGTCACCGGGATGAGGTTCTGGCTGGCGTACTGCATGATCAGCCGGCCGGTCGTGGTCTCGCCGGTGAAGGCGATCTTGCGGATCCGCGACGAGCTCGCGAGCGGCTTGCCGGCCTCCGCCCCGAAGCCGTTGACGACGTTGATCACGCCGGCGGGCAGCAGGTCGGCGATCAGCTCCATCAGCAGCAGGATCGAGGCGGGCGTCTGCTCGGCCGGCTTGAGGACGATCGCGTTGCCGGCGGCCAGGGCCGGGGCGAGCTTCCACGTCGCCATCAGCAGCGGGAAGTTCCAGGGGATGATCTGCCCGACGACGCCGAGCGGCTCCTGGAAGTGGTACGCGACGGTGTCGTCGTCGATCTGGCTGCTGTGGCCCTCCTGGGCGCGGATCGCGCCGGCGAAGTAGCGGAAGTGGTCGACGACCAGCGGCATGTCCGCGGCGAGCGTCTCGCGCACGGGCTTGCCGTTCTCCCAGGTCTCCCCCACCGCGAGCATCTCGAGGTTGGCCTCGACGCGGTCGGCGATCTTGTTGAGGATCACGGCACGCTCGGCGACGGAGGTCTTGCCCCAGGCGGGGGCCGCCGCGTGCGCGGCGTCGAGGGCGAGCTCGATGTCCTCCGCACCCGAGCGGGCGACCTCGCAGAAGGTCTTGCCGTTGACGGGCGAGGGGTTCTCGAAGTAGCGGCCCTTGACGGGGGCGACCCACTCGCCGCCGATCCAGTTCTCGTAGCGGGACTTGTAGGAGACGACGCTGCCGTCGGTCCCCGGGTTGGCGTACACGGTCATGAGGTGTCGCGACTCCTTCGTCGGTGACGGGCGGGCCGTGCCGGACGCGCGGCGGACTGCGCCCTGGTCCTGACGCTAGGACGAGTGACGTTGCGGCGACGTTGCGTCAGGCGAGCCGGGCGTCGAGCGCCCGCAGGTGCTGCTCGACGACGGTCCGCCGGTCCGAGCCGGCCGGCAGCCGGCGGGCGACGGCCGTCCAGAGCGCGGCGTCGTCGCGGCCCGACGGGCCCTCTGCGTAGGTGATCAGGGCGTCGAGGTCGTCGGCGGCCAGCAGGCGTTCGCGCAGGGCCAGGCTCAGGTCGTCGCGCAGCTCGACGACCCCGGGCGCGCCCGACGCGGGCAGCACCGGCCCGCCGTACGCGCGCACCGCCTCGCCGACGCGGTGCTCGCCCAGCGCCGAGCGCACCGTGGCGAGGTCGCTCGCGACCGGCGTCCGCAGGGCGTACGGGCGCGAGGTCAGGGCCCCGGGCGGCAGTACGGCCCGCAGCCGGGAGATCTCGGCGCGCACGGTGACCTCGGACTGCTCGCGCTCGGACAGCGCCACGGCCAGCTCGGCGCCGCTGAGCCCGCCCGGTCGCTCGCTCAGCAGCAGCAGGATCTCGCTGTGGCGCAGGCCGAGGGTCAGCCGGCGACCGCCGTGCTCGAGGACCGCGGTCGCGCGGCCCAGCACCTCCAGGCGCGCGGGGCGCTCGGCCGGACGCGCCGTGCGCACGGGACGCCGGCCGCGGAGCCGGTCGATCCGCAGCTCGGCCTCGACGGCAGCCACCGTCGCCCGGACGAGGGCGAGGGTCTGCGGCTGCGCCACCTCGGCCCGGCCGGTGACGTCGAGGGCCCCGAGGAGCTCGCGGGTGTCGGGGTCGTGGATCGGGACGGCGGTGCAGCTCCAGGGGGTGACCGGCCGCATCAGGTGCTCGGGGCCGAGGATCTGGACCGGGCGACCCGTGCGGAGCGCGGTCCCGGGCGCGTTGGTGCCCGCGCTCGGCTCGCTCCAGTCCGCCCCGGCGACGAAGCGCATGGCCTCGGCCCGCGACCGCAGCCCGTGGTCGCCCTCGACCCACAGCAGCTGCCCGCTCGCGTCGCTGACCGCGACCACGAGCCCGGCGTCGGTCGCGGCCTCGACCAGGAGCCGCCGGACGACGGGCATGCTGCGACGCAGCGGCGAGCGCCGCCGCAGGTCCTCGAGCGCCTCGCCCGTGCGCACCCCGATCCCCACGGTCTCCGGGTCGAGCCCGCCGGTCAGGCTGCGGCGCCAGGAGTCGGCGACGACGCGACGGACGGTGGGTGCGATGCGGCCGGTGGCCAGGAAGTCGTCGTGGAAGCCGGCGAGGGCGCGCGCGAGCGTGGCGGCGTCCGCACCGGGCGGCACGGCCGGGGCGTCGGCGCCCCTCACGACGACCCTCTCGTCATGCAGGAAGAGTAGTGCCGCGACGCGTGGGAGGTGCCCGGCGTCACAGAGCCGGGGACCGCCATGATGTCGCCATGGAGCTGACGCACCGTCTGCGTGTCCCGGCCCGTCCGGACGAGGTGTGGACCGTCGTCCTCGACCCTCGCCGGCTGGCGGAGCTGCTGCCCGGGACGGTCGTCGACTCCGTCGCCGGGGACTCGTTCACGGGCACCATGAAGATCAAGCTCGCCTCGAGCCTGCTGGTGCTCGCGGGTTCCGGGCGCTACGTCTCCACCGACGACGGCGCCCGCGGCGCGGTGGTGACCACCGAGGGTGCCGACCGGCGCGGCGACGCCGGCGTCGAGGCCCGGCACACGATCAGCCTCGCGCCCGCCGCGGGCAGCCCCGCGGAGACCGAGGTGACCGTGACGACCACCTCGAGCTGGACGGGACGGCCCGCGCGGCTCGGCGAGGGCGTGGTGGCCGACGCCGTGCAGCGCGTGGTCGAGCACGTCGGCGAGCGGATCACGGCCCGCGTCGCCGAGGGGTTGCCCTGGGCTCCGTCGACCCCGGACGCCCGTGGGGCGACCACGGCCGAGGCGGTCGTCGACCACCCCGTGGAGCTGGGCGACGACCTGGGCGACCTGGACGCCCCCGACCCGTCGCGCCCGGCGGCCGCGGTTCCGGCGCCGTCGCCGTCGCCCAGCCCCGCGCCGCGGCCCCCGCGCCCGGCCCAGCCGGAGGCGTACGTCTACCGGCCCTACGACAACGCCGCCGAACCGCACCTGGAGGCGGTGCGCACGTTCTCGCGCGTGGTGGTCAGGCGCCTCGTCCCGTACGCGGGGCTGGCCGCGCTCGGCGTCTTCGCCCTCGCCGGCGCCGTGCGCCGCATCCGCCGCTGAGAGCGCTCTGGACGGTCACGGCCACCGTCCTGCTGCACCGCGGCGGCCGCTGGCTCCTCACCCTCCGCGGGGCCGAGGTGGACGACGCGCCCGGCCAGCTCGGCCTCGTCGGGGGGCACGTCGAGGACGCGGCCGACGGCCGTGGCGTGCTCGAGGCCACCGCGCGGCGGGAGGCGGGCGAGGAGGTCGGCCTCGACCTGACGGACGTGGAGCTGACCTACCTGGAGTCGGAGCTGTTCACGACCGACGCGGGCGCCGGGCAGGTCACGGTCGCCTTCGTGGGCCGGGCGCCCGCCGACGCCGAGCCGCGCGCGGCCGACGCCCGCGAGGTCGCCGCCGTGGGCTGGTGGAGCCCGGAGGAGGCGGCGGCGGACCCGCGCTGCCCCGACTGGCTGCCGGGCCTGCTGGGCCGGGCAGCCCTGCGCCTGGAGCGCTGACCGGGTCGGCCCCGCCACGACGACGGCGCGCCGACCGGGCCGGCCCTGGAGGACCGGCGAGGTCGGCCCGCCGTCGACGGGTCAGGCGTCGATCGAGTGCTGCTCGGTCTCGCCCTTGATCGTGCGCTCGCCGCCACCGCTGACGTCGATGCTGATCTTGCGTGGCTTGGCCTTCTCCGCGACCGGGATGACCAGGCGCAGGACACCGTCGCTGTAGCTCGCCTGGATGCGGTCGAGGTCGAGGTTGTCGCCGAGGATCAGCTGCCGGCTGAAGACGCCGCGCGGCCGCTCGGCGGCGAGCAGCTCGCTCGGACCCTCGCGGAAGGGCCGGTCGGCCCGCACGGTGAGGACGTTGCGCTCGACGTCGAGGTCGATGGAGTCGGCGTCCACGCCGGGCAGGTCGAACTCCACGTGGAAGGAGTCGCCCTCGCGCCAGGCGTCCATCGGCATCAGGGTGGGCCGGGCTGCGGTGCCCAGCAGCTGCTGGCTGAGCCGGTCCAGCTCACGGAACGGGTCGGTACGCATCAGGACCATGAGACACCTCCTGCGGTCGGAACACTGGGTGGTCCTGTGGTGTCGCACTCGAGAGGTAATCTCTAGCGATCACCACAGATCTCATGGTACTCATGACAGAGCGACGCGCAACCCGGGATGGGAGGAAAAGGTGATGACCGACGACCGGACCGACGACCGGACCGACGACGCCGACCCGGCCCGCGGCGTGTTCGGCATCTCCGTCGCCTCCGACCTCGTGGGCACCGGCGTGCAGAACCTGCGGGCGTACGAGCGGGCCGGCCTGCTCACCCCCGACCGGACGTCCGGGGGCACCCGGCTCTACAGCCCCGACGACGTGGCGCGGCTGCGCCGGATCCAGCGGCTCCTCGCCGACGGGCTCAACCTGGCCGGGGTCGCCCGGGTCCTCGACCTCGAGGACGACAACACCGACCTGCGCGAGCAGCTGGACCGGGCGCTCGACGCTCAGGCGCCGACCTCCTCCAGCTGAGCCTCGGCGGCGGCGGGGGCGACCGGTCGCGGCCGGCCCGGCAGCAGGAGGGCCAGGAGCACCGACACGGCGGTCAGGCCCGCGGCCCACGCGAAGGAGTGCTGGAACGCCTCCACCGGCGGCAGCGTCGCGAGCGCGTCCTGCAGGACCACCGCGAGCACCGCGACGCCTACCGCCCCGCCCACCTGCATGGTGATGCGGGTGATGATGCTCGCGTGCGGCACCTCGTCGCGCGCGAGCCCGACGAACCCCACGGCCATCAGGGGGATGGTCACCGCACCCAGCCCGACGCCGCGCACCAGCAGCAGCAGGACGAGCCACCAGACCCCGGTGCCCGGGCCCGCGAAGGCGAAGGGCAGCGTGGCGAGGCCGAGGACCGCGAACCCGGCGAGGGCGACCGGCCTCGGGCCGAGGCGGTCGTTCAGCCGACCGGCCAGCGTCCGGCTGACCAGCGCGCCCACCCCCTGCGGCACCAGCAGCAGCCCGGCGCCCAGGGCGTCGGTGCCACGGAGCTCCTGGAAGGACAGCGGCAGGAGCAGCATCACGCCGTAGAGGGAGGCGCCGGTCAGGAACAGCAGCGTCGCCGACGCGGCGAGGGGCCGGTGGCGCAGCAGCCGGAGGTCGACGAGCGCAGCGCCCCGACGCCGCAGCGCCCAGAGCACGAAGCCGGTAAGCAGCACGAGACCGGCGGCGAGCGGCCCCCAGACGGCCGCCCGGGCGAAGCCTCCGCCCTCGCTCGCACCGCTGAGGCCGAGCAGCAGGGCGACCACGGCGGGTGAGAGCAGCAGCAGCCCCACCACGTCGAGGCGCGGCCGCGACGTCGGCCCGTCGGCGGGCACCAGCAGGGCGGCGAGCACGAGGCCCGCGACCGCGAAGGGCACGTTCACCCAGAAGAGCCAGCGCCAGCTCGCCGCGCCGAGGATCAGTCCACCCACGACCGGTCCCAGGATCGGGCCGAGCGCCGTCGGCAGGGAGACCACGCCCATCAGCCGTCCGAGGTTCTTGCCGCCCGCGGCCTGCATCAGCAGCGTGGTCAGCAGCGGCAGCATCGCGCCGGCCCCGACCCCCTGGACCACGCGGGCCGCGATCAGCGCCCCGGCGCTCCAGGCCAGGCTGCAGAGCACGGAGCCGACGAGGAAGACGACGAGGGCCGACATCCACAGCCGCTTGCCGCCGACGCGGCGCTGCAGCCAGCCGACGACGGGCACCGTCACACCCGCAGCCAGCAGGTAGGCCGTGCTGACCCACTGGATGGTCGCCACGGGCGCGTGCAGGTCGTGCGCGAGGCTGTGCAGTGCCACGCTCACGATCGTGGAGTCGAAGAGAGGGGCCATCGCGCCGACGACGAGCGCGACGGCGAGCCGGGTGAGGGATCGATCCATGGTCTGCCTTAGATACGGAGTTGTTTCTTGAACCGTAAGCCTCAACCCGAAGATACGCAAGCGGATCTTGTCGACGAACCGTCGACGGGAACGGGGGCGGGTACGGCCCTGGCCGGCGGCCGGCGTCGCCGCGGGGAGGAGCTGGAGGGCGCCCTGCTCGACGCCGCGTGGCAGGAGCTGCAGGCCAACGGGTACGCCGGGCTCACCTTCGACGCGGTCGCCGCCCGGGCCCAGACCTCGAAGCCGGTGCTCTACCGCCGCTGGCCGACGAAGGCCGACCTCGTCGTCGCGGCCATGAAGCACGCCGGGCTGTTCGAGCGGCGCGCGCTGCCCGACACGGGCTCGTTGCGCGAGGACGTGCTCACCAGCCTCCGGAACTTCAACGAGTCCCGCGCCGACTTCATCACCGCGATCGGCCTGTACATGGCCAACATCGCCTCCGACACGGGCCTGTCACCGGCGGACCTGCGCGCGCGGCTCCTCGGCGACCGGGTGGCGGGAGGCACGCTCCTGCTCGAGCGGGCCGTCCGGCGCGGCGAGGTGCCCGACCGGCCCTACCCGCCCGGGCTGGCCACGATGCCCTTCGACCTCTTCCGTCACGACCTGACCATGACGCTGGCGCGCGTGCCCGAGTGGCGGATCCTGGAGATCGTCGACGACCTCTGGCTCCCGCTCCTCACGCGGGAGGCGTGAGCGTCAGCCCGCGTCGAGGACGCGCAGCCGTACGGTCTCGGGCAGGGCGCGCAGCCGCTCCACGAGCTCGGGGCCGACGACGCCCACCGTGTCGGTGATGACGTAGCCGAGCTCGCCGCGCGTCGAGAGGGTCTGGCCCTCGATGTTGACCCCCGCGTCGCCCAGCACGGTGTTGACCCGGGCCAGCACGCCGGGGACGTTGCGGTGGACGTGGAGGATGCGACCGCGACCGGGCTCGCCGAGCTCCGGGGCGGCGACGACCTGGGGAAGGTTCACCGACATCGTGGTCGCGCCGGCGGTCGCGTAGTCGCCCAGCTTGATCGCCACGAAGCGGCCGATGTCGGACTGCGCCTCCTCGGTGGAGCCGCCCACGTGCGGGGTCAGGATCACGTTCGGGATGCCCTGCAGGCTGGAGACGAAGGGGTCCCCCGCCGTCTTGGGCTCGGCGGCGAAGACGTCGAGCGCCGCGCCGGCGATGTGGCCCGACAGCAGGTTCTCGCGCAGGGCCTCGTGGTCCACGACGATGCCCCTGCACAGGTTGAGGAAGAGGCTGCGGTGCCGCATCTTCGCGAACTGCTCGGCGCCGAAGAGGCCGGCGTTGCCGGGGCGGCCGTCCACGTGCAGGGTGACCGTCTCGGCGACCTCGAGCAGCTCGTCGAGGGTCTCGCAGCGGCGCGCGTTGCCGAGCGCCAGCTTGTCGGCGACGTCGTAGAAGTACACCTGCATGCCGAGGGCCTCGGCGACGACGGAGAGCTGGCTGCCGATGTTGCCGTAGCCGACGATCCCGAGCGTGCGGCCGCGCACCTCGTGCGCGCCCTTGGCCGACTTGTCCCAGACCCCCGCGTGCATGGCCGCGTTCTTGTCGGTGAGGTGGCGCGCGAGCGAGATGATCTCGGCGACCACGAGCTCGACGACGCTGCGGGTGTTCGAGAACGGCGCGTTGAACACGGCCACGCCGCGCTCGGCGGCCCCGCTCACGTCGACCTGGTTGGTCCCGATGCAGAACGCGCCGACGGCCAGCAGGTCGGGGGCCGCGTCGAGCACGCGGCGCGTGACGTTCGTCTTGGAGCGGATGCCGAGGAGCTGCACGCCTGCCATCCGGGCGGCCAGCTCGTCCTCGTCCAGCGCTCCGCGGACCGTCTCGACCTCGATCCCCCGCTCGGTGAGCAGGCGGATGCCCTCGGGGTGGATGTTCTCGAGCAGCAGAGCCTTCACGCCAGTGGAGTCTAGGAACCCCTGGCTAGGCCTCCGCCGGAATCTCGCCGTCGAGCACCGACGGGGCCAGCTCGGCGTAGCCGCGCCAGGCCGCGCGGCCCTCCGCCTGCAGGAGCGCGTCCAGGCAGGCGGCCGTGAAGACGTCGGCGGCCTCGCGCAGCAGCGCGTCGAAGGCCGGCACGCTGCCCGCCCAGCCGCCGCCCTCGTCCTCGGCGAGCGGCCGGCGCCCCGAGGCGAGGCAGAAGACCGTGTCGCCGTCGACCATGGAGTGCACCGGCGCGACGGCCCGGGCCAGCCCGTCGTGCGCCACCGCGGCGACCTTGCGCGCCTGCGCCTTCGTCAGGGTCGCGTCGGTGAGCACGACCCCGATCGTCGTGTTGAGCGGCGGCGGCGCGGTTCCCGTCGCCGACAGCAGCGCCTCGCGCTCCTCGTCGGTCGGGGTGCGCAGCGTGCCCGTACGGTCCGCCCACAGCCGACCCGTCCGCGGGTCGAGCGCCGAGCCCGCCGCGTTGAGCACCACCAGTGCCGCGACCCGCACCCCGGTCGTCGACCCGTCGACGGGCCGCTCGGCCCAGCCGACGCCGCCCTTGAGGCTGCCGCACTTCGCGCCGGTGCCCGCGCCCACGCAGCCGCGGGCCGGGTCCTCCGCAGCGGCGGCCTCGAGCGCGTCGCTCCCGAAGGAGGCGTCCGGACGGTGGGCGAACGCTCCCCCACGCCCGAGGTCGAAGATCACCGCCGCCGGCACGACCGGGACGAGCTCGCCCGGCCCCGGCCCCACCTGCAGCCCGACGCCCCGCGCCTCCAGCCCGGCCATCACGCCGTCGGCCGCCGCGAGCCCGTACGCGCTGCCGCCCGTGAGGACGACCGCGTGCACCCGCTCGACCAGGGCCGACGGGTCGAGCAGGTCGGTCTCCCGGGTGCCCGGGCCGCCGCCGCGCACGTCCACGCCGCCCACCGCGCCCTCGCGGGCGACGACCACCGTCGTGCCGGTCAGCCAGCCGTCGCCGTCGGCGGTGCGGTGCCCGACCTCGAAGCCGTCGATCACGGACGCGGCCTGTGCGCAGGCATGATCAGGACGTCACCGTGTAGAGCGACGAGCGCATGCCGAACTTGCTCTGGAAGCCCGAACCGGTCACCGACAGCGTCTTCTTGCTGCCGACGATCTTGATCGTGATCACGCGGCCGCCCCAGCGACCCGAGCCGTCGCGCTTGGTGATCTTGAGCTCCTTCACCGTGCCGACCGAGGGGTACGCACGGGCCACGGCCTTGGCCGTGATCTTGCGGCTCCACGCCTGGGACTTGACGACGCCGTCGTAGGGGTCGTCCTTCTGCGCCAGGTACGGGTAGCCGCCGTTCGACATCGCGCCGCCGTTCGACGAGGCGAACTGCGTGAGCGCGACCTGCCCGCCGTAGGTGACGATCGTGCCGGCCGTGGCCTTGGTCGCCGCGTTGCCGCCCGACGTCTCGCGCACCGTCCGCGTACCGCCCGAGGACGTGCTCGCCTTGCCGCGGTACACCTGGCAGGCCGTGGTGTCGCAGATGTCGTAGCCGCTGTAGCTGGTGAAGTCGCGGGTCCGGATGGCGTACGACCGGGCAGCCACGGCCTGCGCCCGGACCGCGTCCGCGGCCCACGAGGTGGGCATCTCCGACGGCACGACCCCACGCACGTAGTCCTCGAGCTTGACCTTGTTGACGCTGCGCACGCCGGCGCCGCGCTTCACGGCCTGGATCGTGCCGCGGTACTCCCGCGTGGAGCCGTCGGGCATCCGCAGCTTGACGAGCTTGCCCTTGGTCGCGACGTGCCAGGTGGTGGTGTCGAGCGAGGTCCTGTAGGTGGTGTAGACGCCGTCCGCGTTCTTCCAGGACAGGCGGTAGCCCGAGCCGGAGCGCTTGATCCGCCACGAGCGGTACTGCGTGCCGGTCGGCAGCGTGAGGACGTGGTCGTTGGAGTCGTAGACCTTGAGCCCCGCGGCCGGCATCACGCGCACGTTGTTGTCGTCGTCGGCGGTCACCCAGACCTTGATCGTCGTCTTGGAGCTCATCGTCTTCAGCGTCGTGCCCGGGTAGTAGAAGTCGAGGATCTCCTCCCACGACAGGCCCTTCTTCGCCGCGCCGTAGGCGCCGTACTGCGACATCCCGTGCCCGTGGCCGTAGCCCGCGCCCTTGATCACGAAGGCGCCGCCGGACGGCTTGACGGAGTCCGCCGCGTCCGCGGTCGGTGCGCTCAGGGCGCCGGTCAGCAGGAGCGAGCCCGCGGCGGCGAGCGAGGTCGCCGCTCGGGTGAGGCTGCGGGGTCGGAGGAGCAGGGGTCGCGTCATCGGGAGCCGTCCTTGGGGGGTGGGGACTGTGGCGCGGCAAAGGTTTCACGTTGTCAAGGGCGACACGCCAGGGTTAAAGAAGAAAAAGTTGAGGTTCCTGGGGTGTTTGGTGTGGAGGCTCGCGCGAGGGTCGAGACTGGAGGGCCCTGTTCGCCCCGCCGCTCAGCGCTCTCGGCGCGGCGCGGAGATCTGACCGCTCGATCCGCCACGGCTCACCGAGGCACGCTCAGCACGGCGGCCGGCCTGCATCGAGCGGTCAGATCTCCGCCGGGTGTGGGGTGGCGCACATCCGGGCCTCTCGATTTGAAGGCGGCGGAGAACTCGCGTAACTTGGTATTCACCGACGCGGGGTGGAGCAGCTCGGTAGCTCGCTGGGCTCATAACCCAGAGGTCACAGGTTCAAATCCTGTCCCCGCTACAGATCAGTAAGCAGTCAGGGCCACGTTCCTCTCCGGAGGGCGTGGCCCTGACTGGTTCTCGTCAGACGTTCGGCAGACGAGCTCGCCGCCCAGGGCGCCCGTGACACCTCGGCAAGCAGCGTCAGCCCGCCTCGCGAGCGCGGTCCGGACTCGAGTTGCGGGCGATCCGAGATCGCACCTTCCGGACGCCGCTGCGCTCGTGCCGCCGACCGAGGAGGGCGGAGGAGGAACACCAATCCGCTCGAACCGGGCACGCAGCCGGTGTCGCGCTGCTACTTTCACCGAACTCGCCGGCGGGCGGCCACTGGCACAACTCGAGGTGGATGCTGTGCCCGATCATCTCCTCTCGCAGGCGCGAAGCAGGCTGACGAGAGCAACGTCCGCTCTCGCGCTGAGTCTGCTGCTGGCGCTGCTGGGCTCCACGACGGCACGGGCGGCCACGCCCGTTCTCGTGCTACCGGACCGCCCGAAGGTCCTGCTGCTCGGCGACTCCTACACGAAGGGGATCGGGGCGTCGACCAGGACGAAGGGGTACGCCTACCAGGTCGCCGAACCACTCGGCTGGGACCTGACGGTCGACGGCAAGTCAGGGACCGGGTACATCGACCCCTCGGCCGACGGCGCGGACACCTTCGCCGAACGGATGTGGAACCACCCGCACGGCGCCGCCGACGTCCCGTACGACCTCGTCGTGATCCAGGGCGGCTCGAACGACCGGAAGTACACCCAGGCCGAGGTGGCCGGAAGGATCAACCTGACCATCCGCACGAGCAGGAGGCTCTGGCCGCAGGCCCAGATCATCCTGATGGGACCGATCAACCCGTGGGCCAACGTCGCGGAGTACGCCATGGTCAACGACAAGCTCACGACGGCTGCCGCAGCTAACGGGATCCTCTCCATCGACCCGATCGGCGAGCAGTGGTTCGTCCCGGGTGACGGCCAGCAGTACGCCAACCTGGAGAACGGCCACCCCAACGACGCCGGCCACGAGCTGATGGCGCGTCGGTTCGTCGCGGACGTGAAGAAGTTCTCCAGCAGCAGCGGGGCGGAAGGACGACCCCACTCCTCCTGGTCGACCACGCACGGGTCGGGGCCGGCCTCCCCCGTCGCCGACCCCGGCGACGACATCAGCTGGACGGTCCTGGACCACAAGATCATCGCCACGACGCCCCACGAGGTCCTGGTGCCGTTCCTGTACACCTGCGGCACCCAGGCTGTACCGAAGGGCGTGCAGTACGACCCGGCCGCCTTCCAGACCGTCTACGCCGACCAGAGCGCAGCCGCGTTCATCGACGTGGAGGACACCCCTGCGGGCGACTTCCCGACCTTCACGTGCGACGGCGGGCAGCACGTCACCGAGGTCGTCCTCGAGGAGCAGGCGGGCGACGGGTTCCACCACGGCAACATCGAGGTCGGCCTGATCGAGGTCGGCGCACGTCCGACCGTGACCCCGACGTTCGAGCACGCGATCATCGGCGCCGACCAGCTCCCCGACATCCGGGCGGAGGTCGCGGTCACGGTCAACGCCACGCCGGAGTCGACCAGGCCCGGCTCGAAGATCACCGTCAAGGGCACGGTGAAGCGCGACGGCAAGGCCTACAAGCGCAAGGACGCGACCCTGTACTTCCAGACCAAGGCTGGCGGACCGGCCGCCAGGATCGGCAGCGACACCGCCGACAGCAGGGGCAGGCTGTCGACAAAGGTCACCGTCACCGGCCCCGGGACCTACTTCTGGACGACCACCTCGACGACCAGGACCCGGGCGGGCGCGTCGCTCGGTGACTACGCTTCTGCGTCCTGACCACCCCGCGCGGCCGGTCGTCGGGTCGGCTGTCCGCCGCCCACCGACGCAGCCCCCGCAGCTTCACCCGCCCCCGACCTCAGCGCCCTCGAGCGCACCGGAGCCGCCTGACGAGGGCCGAGTGCGCAGCAGTCGACGGCCTGGGCTGACGATGGTCGGGCGGTCGGCTCGCGTGGACGTCACAGAGGAGGACCACCGGTGGTCAGTGCTTCGGAGGATGCCCGGGTTCCACCGGGCAGCGGGTGGATCAGCTGGGAGGCGACGACCCCGACGGGTGAGGTCCTCGCCCACGGCGAGCGAGTCGTCCGTCCGACCGAGTTCGAGGTCATGATCACCCAGGCGCGGCCCGTGCCCCGGCTCAGCCGTCTCCGCCTGGGGCCGAAGGAGGTCGCCGGCGACCTGCTCAGCTGGGTCGTCTGGCGGGGTCGAGCGCGGTCGACGAGACGTCTCCGCCTCGACGACGGCTTCTGGCTGGTGCTCCAGCAGCACCCCGGGCCGACCCTTCCGCTGGGGATGGCGCTCCAGGCGACGCGCGACGGCGAGGACACCTTCTGCTGGGAGTGGTTCGACACCGACGGCACTCCGACGACGGCGACCAAGCTCAAGGAGGCCGGCGCGCTGACCCTGGAGCTGGAACCCGACGCCCACGGGAACCACGAGGTGGTCAGCACGACGTTCGCCACGGACGTGTCGCTCCGTCTCCGGGCCGACGGCGGTCGCGACCGCTCCGGCCCCCGCTACCGGGTCCGCGTCCTCGCCGGCTCGGTCGTGCGCTGGCCCCGTGCCGACGACGGCGTGAGGCTCGTCCCCCGCCTCCGGCCCACGCCCGGATGAGTCCGGAGGGCGGGCGGCGTGCCGAAGCGTCGGTGGGAGGCGCGTGCGAGGGTGCCCCGGTGGCGTTCGAGGGCGACGCGGCGTGGTCGGTGCGGTACCCGGAGCTGTTCCGAGCCCGCCCGCACTCCTGGGGCGGAGTCGTCAGGGAGTCCACCGTCCGGCTGACGTTGACGCTGCCCAGCGACGACCTGGTGGTCAACGCCCGCCTGATCGCGGTCGACGACGGCGCGGTCGTGGTCTGCACGACCGCCGAGGGCTGGCGCACCCTTCCGGGCGGGAGCCGGGAACGAGGCGAGCCGATCGACGCCACCGCCGCTCGCGAGCTGATGGAGGAGGCGGGCTGCGTCGTCGTCGGGCCCGTGCGCTGGTTCGCCGGCCACGTCGTCACCACGCAGACCAGGCCGTGGAAGGAGTGGCACCCGTTCCCGGTGTCCGCGTGGCTGGTCGGCGTCGTCCCGGTGCGACGGGCCTGCCCGCCGACCAACCCGCCTGACGGGGAGACCGTGGTCGACGTCCGGCTGCTCGAGCCGGACGAGGCCATCACCTACCTGTCCGGCTTCGACAACGGCGGCCAGGCCGCGCTTCTGGCCCTGGCCGTCGACCTCGGGCTGGTTCCCCGCCCGGGCACCGCGTCGCCCCGCTGACGGTCGGCGCACCGGCGTCGGTGGGCGTGGCGTCCTGGCGTGCTCAGGGCATCAGGAGCTCGCGCAGGAAGCGCAGCTTGCGCTCGTCGTGCTGCCGGCTCTGGGCGTGGACGCCGAACGGGTTGACCTCGATCCGCTTCGGGGCGTCGATGGCGTTGTAGGCCGCGAACACGGTCGACGGCGGGCAGATCTCGTCCATCAGCCCGACCACGACCGAGGTCTCCGCGGTGATGCGGCTGGCGAGCAGGGCGTTGTCGACGTAGCGCAGGGTCTCCAGCGCGGTGTCGACCAGGTCGAGGTGGTTCGCGAGGAAGTCGGCCACCTCGGCGTACGGGTACGCCGCGGTCAGGGTGATGGCGCGCCGGATGTCGCACAGGAACGGCACGTCCGCCGCGCACGCCCTCACCCGGCTCGGAGCCAGTGCGGCGGCGGCCAGCGACAGCGCTCCGCCCTGGCTGCCGCCCGTCACGGCGAGCCGGTCGGGGTCGACGCCGGGGAGCTCGGCCGCGACCTCGACCGCGCGCACGGCGTCGACGTAGAGCCGCGTGAAGTAGTAGTCCTCGGGGCGGGTGATCCCCCGGGTCATGACCTCGGAGCGCTCGGCGAACGTTCCCGAGCCCTGCCCGTCGGGCGTGGCGCCGGTCGACCACCGGCCTCCTTGTCCCCGGGTGTCCATCACGAGGTTGGCGAAGCCGAGGGCGGCGAGGCCCAGGTGGTCGCTGGGCACGCTGCGCCCGCCGCCGTAGCCGATGTAGGTCACGACCACCGGGAGGGGTTCGTCCCCAGCTCCGGGCGGCCTCAGGTACCACCCGCGGATGCGGTCGCCGCGCCCCCCGGAGAACTCGACGTCCCAGACCCCGAGGTCGCCGTACGTCTCCGGCTGGTGCCGGCGCAGCGTCGTCTCCCGCGCCGTCGAGCGCGCCTCCTCGATCCGCGCGGCCCACCACTGGTCGAGACCCTCGGGCTCGGGGGTCGCCGTGCGGTAGGTGCGGAGCTGGTCTTCGGGCAGGTCGAACCACGGCATCGCGGGGCCTCTCGCAGGGGTGGGAACAGGTGGCGCGGCAGCATTCTGCGCCAGGTCGACGGGGACACGGCGACCGCACGACGCCGACGGCGCTCCCACCGTCTTCCGGACGGGTCGTCGAGGCCGAGCGGACCCGGGTCCTCGGGGTGCGGGGGCGTCGCCGTCTCCACCGCCGCGTCCTCCGCGGAGCGCCGAGGCGCCACGGACGTACGTTGAGCCCATGCCCGACAGCCCGATCCCCGAGCGCGTGCTCGACCTGCTCCGCCGCCCCAACCCCGCCGTCATGGCCACGGTCGCGGCCGACGGACGGCCCGTGACCGTCGCGACGTGGTACCTCCTCGAGGACGACGGCCGCATCCTCCTGGGCCTGGACGCGACCCGAGCACGCCTCAAGCACCTGCACCGCGATCCCCGGGTCTCGCTCACGGTCCTCGACAGCGCGGACTGGTACACCCAGGTGAGCGTGCAGGGGCGCGTCGGCGAGATCACCGAGGACGTCGGGCTGCGCGAGATCGACGCCCTGTCCACGCACTACACCGGCCGGCCGTACCCGGACCGCGAGCACCCGCGGGTGGCGACACGGCTGGAGATCGAGCGCTGGCACGTGTGGGGCTCGCTGCGCGACCAGCCGGCGGGCTGACCGCACCGGCGGCCGCGCGACGCCGCCCCTCGGGCCGGGACGTGGCCGCCGAGGGGCTGACCCCCGCGTCCTCCTGTGAGAGCGCTCACACGCAGGGCAAACGCTTGCCTGACCTCGCCCAAGAGCGGACTCTGAACGCAGTAGCTGGCGGGGGTCGGCTTTCGCGCCGACAGTGAAGGCACCCGCCCCATGAACGCCTCCGACAGACCCGTCTCCCCCACCGCGCTCCCTGCGCTCCTCCTCGCGGTGCAGGGGTTCGACACCGAGCAGGTGCTCGCCATCCTCGACGACGAGGCCGACCGGCACGGGCTCGACGCCGTCGTCGACGACGTCGTGTTCCCCGCCCTGCGCGTCGTCGGGACCTACTGGGAGCACGGCTTCCTCAGCGTCACCCACGAGCACCTCTTCAGCGCCGCGGCCACCCGCTGGGTCTACGCCCGCCTCGCCGTCCAGCCCCGGCCGGCCACGGCCGCCGGGCACGGACGACCCGTCCTGCTGGCCGCCGGACCCGGCGACCTGCACGTGATCGGGCTGGACTGCCTGGAGCTGCTGCTCGTCACCCGCGGTGTCCGGGTGTGCAACCTGGGTGCCCACGTCCCGGCCGACGCCCTGGTCGCGGCCGCCACCGCCGTGGACGCGGCGGCGGTGGTGGTCTGCTCGCACCTCGGGCCGGGCGCGACCAGCGCGACCGCGAGCCTGCACGCCGTCGACGCCGCAGGTCTGGCGCTCTACTACGCGGGGAGCTCGTTCGACTCCGTGTTCATCCGGCGACGCGTTCCCGGTACGGCGCTGCTCGACTCCGTCGCCGGTTCCGCCCGGCTGCTCGCGCGGCTGGCCGACGGCCCCACGACCGACGCGTCCTCGATCACGCGCACCCGCTCGGGCGGCTGAGTCGTCCCGAGAGCCAGCACCGGGGTCGCCGGGATCCACGACCGGGGACCCTCAGGCCGAGGCCGGCTTCCCCAACAGCTCGTCGGCGCAGCCGGCGAGCCCCTCGACGACGACGCGGGTCGCGCTCTCCTCGCCCTCGCGCACGACCGCCACCGTGCGTCGCCCGGACCACGTGGCGTCGGCCACCGCGACGACCTCGACGCCGGCCGGGGCCGAGCCCGCCGCGAGGGACGGGACCAGCGCCACGCCGAGGCCGGCGGCGACGAGCCCGAGCCGGGTCGACAGGCTCGGGGCCGAGTGGGCCACGACCGGGTCGGTCAGCGTCGGCCAGGCCCCGAAGTGGGGGTCGGACCGCAGGCCCTCGCCGACGATCCAGCGTTCAGCCACCAGGTCCGCGGCGGTGACGTCGTCCCGGCGGGCGAGGCGGTGGTCGGCGGGCACGGCGAGCCACATCCCGGCCCCGGGAAGGACCTGCGTGACCAGGTGCTCGAGGTCGTGCTCCCCCAGCCCGTCCCCGATCGCCGCAAGCGCGACGTCGACCCGTCCGGCCCGCAACCGCCGCAGGTTCGTCGGCGTCGACCCCTCGCGCAGCTCGACCTCCAGACCCGGATGGGCCTGGAGCAGCCGGGCCATCGTCCGCGGGACGAGGACCGCGGCCGCCGTCGGGAACGCCCCGATCACGACCCGCCCGCTCACGCCGTCGGCCAGGGCCGCCAGGTCGCGACGCGCTCCGGAGAGCTGCTCCAGCGCCGCGCCCGCCCGCCGGGCCACGACGGCGCCGGCCGGGGTGAGGACCACGCCCCGCGACTCGCGCCGGAACAGGCTCGTGCCCGCGGCCGACTCCGTCGCCGCGACCTGGCGCGAGACCGCGGACTGCGTGTAGCCCAGCAGCTCGGCCGCCGCGGTGAACGACCCGCTGTCGGCGACCGCGCGCACCACCCGCAGCCCGGTCAGGCTGAACTCCCCCACCGGCTGAGGCTGACACATTCTGCTTACGCATGGAAGACATCGCGAACTGTCGTTTGAGGAATGGCTCCGCTCGCCGCAGCCTGGCTGCATGAGCACCTCGACCGCCGCCGGTCCCGCCGACCACCGCACGACCACCACCCGCCGTCCCCTGACCTGGTTCGTGACCGGCAGCTCCCGCGGGTTCGGGCGCGAGTGGGCCGACGCCGCCCTCGAGCGCGGGGACCGGGTCGTCGCGACGGCCCGCGAGGTCGAGCGGCTGGAGCCGCTGGTGCGGCGCCACGGCGACGCGGTGCTGCCGCTGCGCCTGGACGTCACCGACCGGGCGGCCGTCCTCGCCGCCGTGCAGCAGGGCGCCGACCGGTTCGGATCGCTCGACGTGGTGGTGAACAACGCCGGGTACGGCCACTTCGGCATGGTCGAGGAGCTGACCGAGCGCGAGGTCCGCGACCAGCTCGAGACCAACTTCTTCGGCGCGCTGTGGGTCACCCAGGCCGCGCTGCCGGTGATGCGGGCGCAGGGTTCGGGCCGGATCCTCCAGGTCACCAGCGAGGGCGGCGTCCGGGCCTACCCGGGCATCGGCGCCTACCACGCGTCGAAGTGGGCGCTCGAGGGTCTGTCCGAGTCGCTCTGGCAGGAGGTCGAGGGCTTCGGCATTCACGTCACCAACGTGGAGCCGGGGCCGTACGCCACGGACTGGCTCGCGCGCGGCGCCCGGCGCAGCGCGGAGTCCGACGCCTACCGCGCGGTGCGCGAGCGCAGCGACCAGACGTGGGAGGTCGGCGACCCGCGGCACACCAGGGCCGCGGTCCTGCGGCTGGTCGACGCCGAGCGGCCGCCCCACCGCCTCCTGCTCGGACGCTCGTACGACGACCTGGCCGCCCTCTACGCCGAGCGGCTGCGGACCTGGCAGGAGTGGCAGCCGGTCGCCCTCGCGGCGTTCTGACGCCGGGACGGCTCGGGTGCGGACCAGGTCGTCCTCAGCGGCCCTCGGGCAGGGCCTCCAGCACGGTCTTGCGGGTGTGCCGGAAGATCGTCGAGGTCCGGAAGCTGACCACGTCGCGCCGAGCGCTGAGCTTGTCGATGAGGAACGCGTGCAGGTGGTCGTTCGACGGCACCCCGACGTGCACCAGGAAGTCGTCGCCCCCGGCGAGCACGAAGGTCGACATCACCTCGGGCAGCCGGGAGACCGCGTCCTGGAAGGCGTCGATCGTCTCGCGCCGCAGCGGCCGCACGCTCACCGCGACGAGCGCCTGCACGTGCCGGCCGAGCGCCTCCAGGGCGACGTCGGCGTGGTAGCCGGTGATCGCTCCCTGCCGCTGCAGCCGCCGGGTGCGCTCGAGGCAGGTGGAGGCGGCGATGGAGAGCCGCTCGGCCAGGTCCTTGTTCGACAGCCGTGCATCGCGCTGCAGCTCCTGCAGGATCACCGCATCGACTTCGTCCACGTGCTGCTCCTGACGCCTGGTTCCGAAGATGCTTCGGTTCACGGCTCAAGAACCGGAACCTTCGACCACGCTACGTCACGCAACCCGAACAGCACCGGCGCGCCGACCGGCGCGCGACGAAGGAGGAGACCGTGCCGGACCCGAGCTCGACCCTGGGACCCACCCCGGACGCGATGGTCGAGGCAGCAGCGCTCGAGCACGAGCGGGTGGTCGTGACGCGCGGCCGCCGCAGCGGCAGGACGGTGGTGGTCGCGGTGCACAGCACCGCGCTCGGTCCTGCCCTCGGCGGCTGCCGCGTCCGTCCGTACGCCGGCTGGCGCGCCGGGGTCGCCGACGCCCTGCGGCTGTCGCAGGCCATGACCTGGAAGGCCGCTCTCGCGGGTCTGGCCCGGGGCGGCGGCAAGGCCGTGGTCGTGCTGCCACCCGGTGCGGCCGCCCCCGCGGGCGCCGACCGCGAGGCGCTCATGCTCGACGTGGGCGACGCCGTGGCGGACCTGCGGGGCGCCTACTGGACCGGCCCCGACGTCGGCACCGGCCCGGCCGACATGGACGTGGTCGGTCGCCGCACCGACCACGTGTTCTGCCGCACCAGCGCGGCCGGCGGCAGCGGCGACTCGGGGCCGGCGACCGCGGACGGGACCGTCGCCGCGGTCCGGGCGCTCGCCGCGCACCTGTTCGGCACCGACGACGTGGCCGGGCTGCGGATCGGGGTGCTCGGCCTGGGCAGCGTCGGCGGCCGCCTCGTACGGACGCTCGCCGCAGCGGGCGCCGACCTGGTCGTCGCCGACGCCGACCCCGGCCGTCGCGTCCTGGCCGGCGAGGTCGGAGCCCGATGGGTCGCCCCCGACCTGCTGCCCGTCACCGACCTCGACCTGCTCGTCCCCGCCGCCGTCGGCGGGCTGCTCACGCCCGAGCTCGCGGGGAGGCTCCGGTGCGCCGGCGTCGTCGGCCCGGCGAACAACCAGCTCGCCGGCGAGGAGGTGGCGACCACGCTGCACCGCCGCGGGGTGGTCTGGGCCCCGGACTACGTCGTCAGCGCGGGCGGCATCGTCCGGGCCGTCGCGCGCGAGCTGGACGCCCAGCCGGAGTCCGTCGCGGCGGAACGGGTGGCGGGCATCGGCACCACGCTCGCGGCGGTCCTCCGCGACGCGGCCGCGGCGGACGTCCCACCCCACCAGGCCGCCTTGACGCGCGCCCGCGCGATCGTCGCCGGGGCCGGGGCCGGGGCCGGAGCCGGAGCCGGGGCCGGGTCGGCGGTCGCCGGGTGACCTCGCCCGCGAGCGGCGGCCGTCCGGCCGAGCCCGCCTGGTCGCTGCGCCGCGTGCAGGAGCCGGCGCAGACCGACGACCTGCGGATCCCGCCGGCCGACGTGCAGCGGCTGGTGCTGCTGCTCGGCGGCACCAAGACGATCGAGTCGGCGTCGGGGCGCTCGTGGCGGCGGGCCGAGCACCGACCGGGCACGGTGAGCCTGACCGCGCCGGGCCGTGCGACGCAGCTGCGCTGGCGGGCGACCTCGCCCCAGACCGTCGTGACGCTCCAGGCGGTGCTGCCCGGGACCCTCGTGCGGGAGGCCGCGCACGAGCTGTGGGGGCGGCGGACGGCACCGGTCCTGGACAGCCTCGGCTTCGACGACCCGACCACGGTGCAGCTCCTCAAGGGCCTGGCGGCGGCCGAGGCCGCTCGCGCGCCGGAGCTCTACGCCGAGACCGCCGTCCGCTTCCTGGTGGTCCACCTGCTCACCCGCTACGCCGCCCTGCCCGCGCCGGCCCCGGTCCCGCGCGAGCAGCGGCGGACCGCGCGGGTGCGCGCCCACATGCGGGAGCACCTGGCGGAGCCGCTCACCCTCGTCGACCTGGCGACGGTGGCCGGCCTGTCGCCCTGGCACTTCCTGCGCGTCTTCAAGGCCGAGCACCGCACGACGCCGGTGCGCTACCTCGCCGCCCTGCGCCTGCGGACCGCGCAGGAGATGCTCGCCTCGACCACGGCGTCGGTGACGGAGGTCGCGTACGCGTGCGGGTTCAGCAGCCCGGGCCACCTGACGACCGCCTTCCAGCGGGCGCTGGGCACGACCCCGAGCCGCTACCGGCAGGAGCTGGGCCGGCAGCAAGCAGGCGAACCACCAGCGCAACCGCGTGGAAGCGCGGGGGCCGTGCCGCTGGAAGGGTCGCCGTCATGAGCGAACCATCAGCACAGCCCCGGGTGGCCGTCGTCACCGGCGGGTCCGGAGGGATCGGGACCGCGGTGTCGCGCCGCCTGGCCGCCGACGGCATGACCGTCGTCGTCCACCACGCCGGCCGGGAGGACCGCGCCCGCGCCGTCGTGACCGACATCGTCGCCGCGGGCGGCACGGCGGTGGCCGAGCAGGCCGACGTCGCCGACGAGACCGAGGTCGCCGCCCTCTTCGACCGCGTCGAGCAGGCCCACGGCGGTGTCGACGTCGTCGTCCACACGGCCGGCGTCATGCTGCTGGCCCCGCTCGCCGAGCTCGACCTCGACGACCTCGACCGGATGCACCGGACGAACGTCCGCGGCACCTTCGTCGTCGACCAGCAGGCCGTCCGCCGGCTGCGACCCGGGGGCGCGCTGATCAACTTCTCGACCTCGGTGGTCGCCCTCGCGCTACCGACCTACAGCGCGTACGCCGCCAGCAAGGGCGCGGTCGACGCCATGACCCTGATCCTCGCGCGGGAGCTGCGCGGCCGGGACGTCACCGTCAACGCCGTGGCCCCGGGGCCGACCGCGACGCCGCTCTTCCTCGAGGGCAAGGACCAGGAGACCGTCGACCGGCTCGCCTCGGCGCCACCGCTCGAACGTCTGGGCCGCCCCGACGACGTGGCCGAGCTCGTCGCCTTCCTCGCCGGCCCCGGCCGGTGGGTCAACGGCCAGGTCCTGCCCGTCAACGGCGGTGTGGCCCGATGAGCGCCCAGGTCGTCCTCGTCACCGGTGCCTCGTCCGGCTTCGGCGCCATGACCGTGCGCCACCTGGCCCGCGCCGGCCACGACGTGTGGGCCGGGATGCGGGACACCGAGGGCCGCAACGCTGCCGCGGTGTCCGACCTCGACGCCTTCGCGGCGGAGCACCACGTCACGGCGAGGGCGGTCGAGATGGACGTGTCCGACCAGGGTCCGGTCGACGCGGCCGTCGCGCAGGTGCTCGCCGCGGGTCGGGGGGTCGACGTCGTGGTGCACAACGCGGGCCACATGGTCCTCGGTCCGACGGAGGCCTTCACGCCCGAGCAGCTCGCGGCCGTCTACGACGTCAACGTGCTCTCGACGCAGCGCGTCAACCGGGCGGTCCTGCCGCACCTGCGCGAGCGCGGGCAGGGGCTGGTGGTCTGGGTGGGCTCGACCAGCACCCGTGGCGGCACTCCCCCGTACCTCGCCCCCTACTTCGCCGCGAAGGCGGCGGAGGACTCGCTCGCCGTGAGCTACGCCGCGGAGCTGTCCCGGTTCGGGATCGAGACGACGATCGTCGTCCCGGGCTCGTTCACCACCGGGACGAACCACTTCGCGCACGCGGGGCACGCCGACGACGCGGCCGTCGAGCAGGCGTACGAGGCCCGCTACGCCGGGCTGGTGGACCAGGTCGGCCAGCGGTTGGCGGCGCTGTCGCCGCCCGACGCCGACCCCGAGGACGTGGCGCGCGCCATCGTGACCGTCGTCGACGCCCCGCGCGGGACGCGCCCCTACCGGGTGCACATCGACCCGGCGGACGACGGCGCCGAGGAGGTCAACCGGGTCGGCGACCGCGTCCGGGCCGACTTCTACCGCCGCCTCGGGCTGGAGGACCTGCTGCCGCCCGCCGCGCGAGCCTCGTAGTCCCTCCCGGTGGTCGCCGAGCCGGTCACGAGCGGGACGGTCCCCGCTCGTGACCGGCAGCGTGTGCGCCCCCGGCCCCGGCGTGCTCGCCCCGGTCCGGCGTGGACCGGCGCCTGCGCCGGCGGCACCCCCTCAAATGGTGGGATGGCCGGGCTCTGCGCGGGCTGCGAACCTCGAAGTCGACCGTTCATCCACGAGCCGTCCGAGGCCGAGCACTCCCACGATGGAGACCACCATGATCAAGAAAGCCGTGCTCGCCGCGTTCGCGCTGGCGACCCTGCCCCTGCTCGCCCCGGCCACCGCGCAGGCCGACGCCCCGCACGACCGGGTGCTGGAGCTGCGGGACGCCTGCGACAAGGCCAGCTGGGACGTCGAGTTCCCGGGTCTGTGCACCCGGTCGGCCGGGAGCGTGAGCCTTCCCGAGTTCCGTGAGGAGCTGGCCGACGGCGGCAGCGGCGCCTGGTGGATCCGGCAGCGGAGCATCGGGCTGGACCAGGGCGACTCGGTCGCCGCCACCAACGTCGGTGGGATCGTCCACACCTTCACCGAGGTGGACCAGTTCGGCAAGGGGTGCGTGCCCGAGTGGAACCAGGCCGTCCAGGACACGGTCGACAACTGCGACTTCGGCAGGTTCCTCCAGACGCTGGTAGCGCCGGGCACGTCCTCGGCGGCCCAGCAGCCGACGGTCGGTGTGCACAGGTTCCAGTGCCTGATCCACCCGTGGATGCGCACGACGGTCACCGTCAAGCCGTCGTGACCAGCACCACCACCCCAGCGAGGCGCCCCCGCAGGCCCGCCCTCCGGGGCCTGCGGGGCGCGTCCGCCGCGGTGGTGCTGAGCCTGGCGGCGACCGGCTGTGCCCTCGGCCCGACGAGCGCAGCCGCACCCGCGGCCGAGGGGAACGCGGCGCAGGCGCACGCAGCCCCGACCGCGCTGCCCGCCGCCGGCGACCTCACGAGCTCCTGCACCCGGCCCTCCCCCGGCGGAGGGCCGGCCGCCCTCTTAGCGGTGGAGCTGACGGCTCAGGGCGACCAGCTCGTCATCGCCTTCACCCTGGAGCAGACGGTCCGAGACGAGCTGGTCGTCCGCCTCACCGCCGGCCCGGGCACCGCCGTCGCCGGGGACGAGCAGCCCGCCCTGGTCGTCACCGCCACGGTCCGCGGGTCCGTCCCCGTCGCGCTGCGAATCACGACCTCGACCGGCTCAGGATCGGCCCGCGCGCCCGAGGACCACCTCCACGTGATGGGCAACCAGGTGCACGTGGGCGTCCCCCGCAGCCTCCTGGTGACCGTCGGCGACCAGTGGCACTGGAGCGCCACCGCGACCAGCGGAACCACCCGCGCCCGCTGCCCGGCCGCTGCGGGTAGCGGCGACCGCGGCAGCGCCGTCGTCGTCGGCTGAGGAACGGCGAGCCCTCGACGCGCCGGAGCCCGCTACGCCCGCGTCAGGACCAGTCGCCGTCGTCCGTGCCCAGGTGCGCGCGGCCGAGCTCGGTGGCCGGCAGCGCGGCCAGGCTCGTGAGCCCGATGTCGAGCAGCCGGGCGCGGGGCACGCCCGTGCCGCCGAGGAGGGCCATGCCCTCGATCACCGCGCAGAAGAACGCGCCCAGCGAGTCGGCGTCGGCGGCCGGGTCGACCTCGCCGGCCTCCTGGGCCTCGGCGATGCACGCCGCGTAGTGCGTGCGGATGGCGTCGAAGGCCGCCGCGGCCGTCGTGGCGACCTCGGGCTCGCGCGCCGAGAGCTCGACCGCGGCCTTCATGAACAGCGACGGCGGCGCCTGCCCCCCGCCGTGCAGGACGGCCATCTTGACCAGCTGCGTACGGATGCGGCTGATCGGGCTGTCCGAACCGTGCCGGATCGCCTCCACCGCCTCCACCGCCTCCGCGGTCCCGCTGAGGAACGCCCGCATGAACAGCTCCTTCTTGCCGCCGAAGGCGTTGTAGAGGCTCTGGCGGGCGAGGCCGGTGGCCTCGAGGAGCGTGTCGAGCGACGTGCCGGCGAAGCCCGTCTCGGCGAAGGCCTCGCGGGCGCGGGCGACGACGTCGGCCTCGTCGAACGTGCGGGGTCGTGGCACCGGGAGCCTCCTGTCCGAGTTCTTGACCAATTGGTCTGCTACGGGTGTAGTGTTCGAGACCAAGCAGTCAACAACCTACACGGAGGATCATCATGGCTCAGGCACTGGCCGGCAAGACGGCGCTCGTGACCGGCGGGACGTCGGGGATCGGGCTGGCGGTCGTCCGCCGGTTCGTCGAGGAGGGCGCGCACGTCGTCGTCAGCGGCCGCCGGCAGTCGGCGCTCGACGAGGTCGCCTCCGAGCTCGGCGACCGCGTCACCGCGGTGCAGGCGGACGCGACCGACCCGGCCGGCGTGGCCGCGCTCTTCGCGGCCGTCGAGGCCCGGGGAGCCGGGCTCGACGCGGTCCACGCCAACGCCGGCGTGGGCGAGCTCGGGGCGCTCACCGAAGTCACCGCGGCCGACATCGACACCACGTTCGCGACGAACGTGCGCGGCACGGCGCTGACCGTGCAGGGCGCGGTGCGGTTCCTCAACCCGGGTGCGGCGATCGTCGTCACCGGTTCCACCTCCGCCACCGGCACCGAGCGCGGCTTCGGCGTCTACGGCGCGAGCAAGGCGGCCGTCGTCGCGATGACGCGGACCTGGGCGCGCGAGCTGGCGCCGCGGGGCGTACGGATCAACACCGTCGTGCCCGGCCCGACCGAGACGCCGGGGCTGAAGGGCCTGGCTCCCGCCGACCCCGACGCGCTGCTGCAGACGATCGCGGCCGGCATGCCGCTGGGCCGGCTCCTGCGCCCCGAGGAGGTCGCCGCCGCCGTGCTGTTCCTGGTCTCCTCCGAGAGCTCCGGCATGACCGGCAGCGAGCTCTTCGTCGACGGCGGCAGCACCATCGCCTGACCGCGTCCTCCCAGCCGACCCCCACGCCGCACCACCCGAGGAGCCCCGACCATGACCGTCACGTCCACCACCCCCACCGCCACCACCCCCGCCGGCGGACCCGGCACCGAGGTCACGCCCGAGACCGAGCGCACCCTCGCGCGCCTGCCCCTGCTGTGGGCGAAGGCGCTCGACGAGGGCGACGCATCGGTCCTCGAGCGCCTGCTCACCGAGGACGTCGTCGTCGACCTGACGCCCGCCACCACGAGGATCGGGCTCGAGTTCCCGGTGCTCAGCGGGCGGGACACGGTGGTGCCGACCATGATCGGCGCTGTCGGCCCGCTGGACACCCAGCACCTGGTCAGTAACGTCACCGCCCGGACCCGGGGTGAGGGCTGGGTCGTCGAGGCGTACGCGCTCGCGCAGCACTTCCTGCCCGGCGAGGGCCCCGACGTCACCAGGACGCGCCACGCGCTGATGGGCAACACCTGGACGTTCGAGGTCCGCAGCACGTCCGACGGGCCCCGGGTCGAGCGGTTCGTCATGGACTGCCGGTGGATGGAGGGCGACCCCTCTGTCCTCCTCGCCGCCGTCGCCTGACCCCTGCCCGGCTCCAGGTGCCTCCCGCTCAGCCCTGGGCGGGAGGGACCTGGTAGACGTCCGGCGTCCCGTCGCCGTCGTCGTCGCGGGCCTCGGCCTCGCACAGGCGGCGGTAGGTGCGGTTCCGCAGCCGGAGCACGGTCGCCGCCACCAGCGCCGACAGCAGCGAGCCCAGCAGCACGCCGACCTTGACGTGCTCGTCGCGCTCGCTGCCGGCGCCGTACGCGAGCTCGCCGATGAGCAGCGACACGGTGAAGCCGATGCCGGCCAGCACCGCCAGGCCGGCGACGTCGACCCAGGTCAGGTCCTCGTCGAGGGAGGCCCGCGTGAAGCGGGCCATCAGGAAGGTGGCGCCGAAGACGCCGACGGCCTTGCCCACCAGGAGGCCGAGCGTGATGCCGAGCGCGACGGTGTCCTGCAGGGACGCCGTGAGCCCGGAGAACCCGCCGACCGTGACGCCGGCGGCGAAGAAGGCGAAAACCGGCACGGCGAACCCCGTCGAGAGCGGGCGCACCCGGTGCTCGAGGTGCTCCGCCATGCCGGGCCCGGCACCCGGCCCGCCGGCGGCCTGGCTGCGCACGACCGGCACGGTGAAGGCGAGCAGCACGCCGGCCACCGTGGCGTGCACCCCGGAGGCGTGGACCAGTGCCCAGGCCACGACGGCGAGCGGGACGAGCAGCCACCACGACCGCACCCGGCGCTGCACGAGCAGCCCGAACAGCCCGAGCGGCACGAGAGCCGCGAGCAGCAGGAGCGGGTGCAGCTCGCGGGTGTAGAAGACCGCGATGATCGTGATGGCCAGCAGGTCGTCGACGACCGCGAGGGTCAGCAGGAACGTGCGCAGCCCGCTCGGCAGGTGCGTGCTCACGACCGCCAGCACGGCCAGCGCGAACGCGATGTCGGTCGCGGTCGGGATCGCCCAGCCCTGCAGGGCGCCGGACCCCGTGCGCAGGTTGACCAGGACGAACACCAGCGCCGGGACGGCCATGCCGCCCACCGCGGCCACGACGGGCAGCGCGGCCCGGCGCGGGTCGCGCAGGTCGCCGGCGACGAACTCGCGCTTGAGCTCGAGCCCCGCGACGAAGAAGAAGATCGCGAGCAGCCCGTCGGCGGCCCACGCCCCGAGGCTGAGGTCGAGGTGCAGGGCGGCCGGCCCGACGCGCAGGTCGCGCAGGGCCGCGTACGCGCTCGCCCACGGTGAGTTCGCCCAGACGAGCGCGACCACGGTGGCGGCGAGCAGGAGCGCGCCGCCCACGGTCTCGCGCCGCAGCACGTCGGCGATCCGGGTGGCCTCGCTCCAGGAGCCGCGGGGGAAGACGCTGCGGGCCAGCGGGGGGAGCGGGTCGTTCGGGCTCACGGGGCCTCCGGGGTCGTCTGAGTCGTCGCCGACCAGACTTCCCGGCACACCGCGGCCCAGCCTAGGCAGGCCGACGCCTCAGCGCGAAACCGTCGACCCGTTGCGGTGACGTCGGTCTCAGAGGCACACTTCGCCTGCGCCCGGGAACGTTCCCGGTCGACAATGATCACCCACCAGAGCCGTCGAAGCGCCCCCCTCCTTCCGGCTCGACCGGTCCCGCCCGCACCGTCGCGGCGACCGGCCCGAAAGCCCACGAGGGGGGTCTTGTGCCGCGCACCCGCGCGCTCTTCCTGGTCGTCGCCGCCCTGGCGCTCACGACGTCGTCCCTGGTGCCCACGGCCTCGGCCGCGGCCACCGCCACCTGCCGCAACGACACGGTCCCGCTGCGGCTCGCGGCGAGCTCCACCTCCGCGGTCCTCACCACCTCGCCGTCGCGCGCGACCCAGGCGGTGTCCTCCGGCGCCGCCGACAAGGGCGTGGTCGCCCTGGTCGCGGCCGGCGCCGGTCCCGGCCGGGCGTCCGTCACCCGCTACCGCCTCACCGCGAGCGGCTCGACGGACTACGTCTACGCCCGTGACGCGGCGGGCCGGAAGGCGGCGGTGGCCGCCGGCTACACGGCCGACGGGGAGACGCTGCACGGTGCCGCCACCCCGGCGCCGGGCTGCACCCGCGCCGTCTACCAGCTCGTCAAGGGCCGTAGCCACCAGCTCGCCGTCGGCGGCGCGCAGGTGTCCGCGCTGGCCAAGAAGGGGTGGGTCGTCCAGGGCCCGCTCCTCTACGCCGCCGACCCGCCCGGTCACGCCCGGCCGCTGCCGACCGGACCCGTGGCGCGCGCGCTCCCGGCCGCCGACGACGACCCCGTCTTCCGCATCGCCGTGCTGCCCGACACCCAGGAGGAGGTCCACTCCGAGGACGACCACCGGCTGCTGCAGCGCAGCGAGTACATCGCCGCGCACGCCGGGAGCTGGGACGTCCGCCTCGCGGTGAGCGTCGGCGACATCGCCGACTGGGACACCGACGACCACGCGCAGTACGCGCGGGCCGCGCAGCAGCTGCAGCCGCTCGTGGCCAAGGTGCCCTTCGTCGCCGTGCCCGGCAACCACGACACGCAGGCGGTCTGCCCCGGCGGCAGCGCCTGCACCGGCCTCAAGGCCAGGACGACCGTGCGCGACACGACCGTCTACAACACCTACTTCCCGGCGGCGCGCTTCAGCCTGCTGCAGGGGCAGTACGAGCCCGGCAAGACCGACAACGCGTACCACACGTTCCGCGCCGGGGGCGTCAGCTGGCTCGTGCTCAACCTCGAGCTGTGGCCCCGCGAGCAGGTTGTCGACTGGGCCGCCGCCGTCGTCGCGGCGAACCCGCACCGCAACGTCATCGTGGTCACGCACTCCTACCTCACCAAGCGGGGCAAGATCCTCGGCGACAACGGCGGCTACGGCTCGATGTCGCCGAAGTACCTCTTCGACCACGTGGTCAAGCGCTACCCGAACGTCAAGATCGTCCTCTCCGGCCACACCGGCAAGGACAAGGTCCGCGTCGACACGGGGGTGTACGGCAACAAGATCGTGTCCTACCTGCAGTGCTTCCACAGCCGCACGGCGAACCCCTTCCGCCGGATCTCGGTCGACACCCAGCGGGGGCGCCTCGACACGGCCGTCTACACCCCCAGCACCGGCAAGAAGTCCAAGACCACCCGGGTCAAGGGCATGGCCTACGTGCGCTGACGTCGCGACCGCGGGGCTGGAACGGGCTGGGCGTACTCAGGCGCCGAGCTCGACCAGCACCCGCGGCAGCTCGGCGAGCAGCTCGCTGGCGAGGAAGCCGAGCCGTCCCACGGCGGCGGCCAGCCGGTCGCCCGCCGCCGCGTGCGTGTGGCTGGCCCAGCAGACCGCCTGCAGGGGTTCGGTGCCGCGGGCGAGGAGGCCGGCGACCGCGCCGGCGAGGACGTCGCCGCTGCCCGAGGTCGCGAGGCCGATCTGCCCGGCACCGGTGCGCCAGCACGCTCCGTCGGGGTCGGCGACGAGGGTCTGGCAGGAGACGACGGCACCGTAGGTGCGCGCGATCTCGGGCACGTCGGCCTCGAGGTCGTCCAGGTCGCGCCCCAGCAGCCGGCCGCCCTCGGAGGAGTTCGGCGTGAGGACCAGCCGGCCCGCGAACGGGGCGACAGCGTCCTTCATGCCGGGCAGCACGCCGAGCGCGTACGCGTCGAGCACCAGCCAGGTGTCGTCGCCCAGCAGCGGCAGCGCGCCCTTCAGCAGGTCGGCCGTCAGCTCCGCGTCGTCGAGGCCAGGGCCGATCACCACCACGTCGGCGGAGCCGAGGTCGTCCTCGAGGAGCCCGACGCCCTCGCCGGTCACCGAGCCCTTGCCGTCCTGCGGCAGGCCGATCACCCCGGCCTCGGGCGTCGCCACCGCCATCGCGGTCGCCACGGCGTCCGCGACGGCGAGCGTCAGGTGCCCGGCGCCGACGCGCAGCGCCGCCAGCCCGGCGAGCTGGGCGGCCCCGGGCGTACGGGCGGCTCCGCCCACGACCAGCACCTGCCCGCGCGAGTACTTCGAGTCGCCGACCGACGGCAGCGACCACTCCCGCAGCAGGGTCGGCGTGAGGTCACGGACGGGGCTGGTGGGGGGCATCGGTCTCGCTTCCGTGGCGGGTGACGGGGACGTCGGCGTCCTCGAGGTGGCTGACGTCGTTGAACCGGGCGAGCCGCCAGGTGCGGTCGGGCTCGCGGACGAGCTGGGTGATCGAGACGTTGAGCACCGGGGTCGCGGCCCCGATGTCGAGGACGTCGGCCTCGAGGAGGCGTTCGCAGACGTAGCGGAACGACAGGACCAGGGCGTCGTGGCAGACCACCAGCGCCCGCGTGCCGTCCGGCACGTCGTCGAGGTCGCGCAGGAAGCTCCGAACGCGGAGCACGACGTCGGCCCACGACTCGCCGCCCGGCGGCCGGTGGAAGAACTTGCCCAGCCAGCGCCGCCGCTCCGCCTCGAGCGGGAAGCGGGCCTGCACGCCCTTCGTCGTGAGCAGGTCGAGGACGCCGAGCTCCCGGTCGCGCAGCCGCTCGTCCACCGCGACGGGCAGCCGGGAACCGGCCTCGGCGAGGGAGATCTCGGCGGTCTGCCGGGCGCGCACGTAGTTCGACGACCACACGAGCGTCGGGCGGTCGTCCGCCAGGAGGTTCCGCAGGCCGGCCCCGAGGGCGCGGGCCTGCTCCTGGCCGGTCTCCGAGAGCGGCACGTCGGCGTCGCGCTGGCCGACCTCGATCACCTCCGCGTCGGCCTCGTGGGCCCGCGCGGCGGCGACGTTGCCCATGCTCTCCCCGTGGCGGACCAGCACGAGCTCGGCGGCGGTCACGTCGTCTCCTTCTGAGGGTGGGCGGCAGGTCTCGGCCACGGCCTGCCGCTCCCGCTGCTGCGGGGCGTGCGCGTGGACCGGCCGCTCGCGCGGCCGGCACCTCTTCCTACCCGGCATCGCGACGCCGACGCGGGGACCCCGGGTCAGCCAGGGACGACAAGGCCCCCGCAGCGGCTGCTGCGAGGGCCGGGTGGAACGGCGGGACGGGCGTCCCGCGTGGGTCAGCGGACGGTGCCGACCGCCTCCTCGTCGTCGAGGACGACGCCCTCGACGTACTCCGGCTCGGGGCCGGTGGTCAGCTGGGGAGCGTCGTCGGCGGCCGCGGGGACGGGCTTGCGCAGGCCCTTCTCGTCGGCCTGGTTGGCCAGCAGGACGCCCATGTAGGGCAGGAACACGGCGCCGGCGAACAGCGCCCACTGCAGCCAGCCGTGCGCGACGGTGACGGCGAGCAGGAAGCAGGCGGTGCGGAATGCCATCGTGATCGCGTAGCGGCGCACGCGCTGGGAGGTGTCGACGCTGGCGCCGGCGCGGGCGGAGGTGATGCTCGGGGTGCTGGTGGTGGGCACGGGTGGGACGACCTTCTTCGCAGGAGTCGGGAGCTCGCTTCGGTGCGATGGCCCGGTGCGGGGCCACCCGGTGCGGCCGACGCCTCGGCGCCAGCCTCCTCGGTGGTGTCCGCCCTGGTCAGGGCATCTTTGTCAACGTCGGTGTTCGGCGCCGTAGTCCCCCGCGGACGCCGGTCGGGCGACCTTTCGCAGCGTTGTGACCAACAGCACGAGCGTGACGACCTGCGTGGCCGCGACGACGATCACGAGGCCGGGCAGCGAGCGTTCGTAGAGTGCTCCGGCGGCCGCACCGCCCGCCACGGCGGCCGCGCCCTGGACCGCCGCGAACACGCCGTACGCGGTCGCGCGGCGTCCGCTCGGCACGAGGTCGGCGACGAGCGCCTTGACCGTCGAGTCCTGCACGCCCATCGCCGCGCCCCAGACCAGCACGCCCACCAGGACCAGCGGGACCGAGCGCGTGAACGCCAGCGGCGGGACCAGCGCGACCAGGAACGGGAGCACGACCAGCACCCGGCCGCCGACGTGGTCGTAGACCCACCCGGTCGCCAGCGCGGCCACGGCCTCGGCGGCCATCGCCGCGGCGTACACGAGGGGCACGGCGGCGACGGGGACGACGCGGTCCTCGGTGAGGTGGAAGGAGATGACGCCGAACGTGACCAGTCCCGCCGTCGCGGCCCCGGCCGACGCGGCGAAGAGCCAGAAGACCTGCGGCAGGCGACGCGCTGCCGCACCGGTCAGGGCGGGGGTCACGGGGGTCGCGGCCGCGTCGACGGTGGCGCTGGGCGCGGGCGGCTTCGGCGCGGGCGGCTTCGGCGCGGGTGGCTCGAGGCGGCGCCGGAGCACGAGGAGCACGACGATCGCGACGGCCCCGGGCACGACGAGCACGGCGAAGGCGGGCCACAGCGTCCCGGCCAGCGCGGCGACCCCGGCGACGAGCAGAGGACCTGCGACGGCACCGAGCTGGTCGAGCGCCTTGTGGACGGCCATGCCCCGGCCCATGCCGACCTGACCCGCCGCCGCGGCGAGCAGCGTGCTCTTGGCCGGGCTGCGCACGGCCTTCCCGGTGCGTTCGGCGAGGACGAGCACGCAGGCGCTGGCCAGGCCCGCGCCGGCGAGGAACGGGGTGACGGCGAGCAGCGGCACGCAGACGGCGGTGAGCGCGTAGCCGGCCAGGGTGAGCGTCCAGTAGCGGCCGCTGCGGTCGGCCCAGGTGCCCGTGAACAGGCGGAGCACGAGGGCGACCGCCTCCCCGGCGCCGGTCACCAGGCCGACGAGGAGGGCGGACGCACCGAGGGTGGCGAGCAGCGGTCCGGTCACCGACCGCGCGCCCTCGTAGACCATGTCGGCGGTGAGGCTGACGACGCCGAAGCCGACGACCGCCCGCCACGGCGACCAGCCCGCGGCCCGCGTGCGCGCGGTGGCGGAGGAACCGTCGGTCACGTCGGCTGCTCCTGTCCTGCGTCGGCTCTCCTGGCTCCCAGCCTTCTCGAGCGCCCGGGTGCCCCAGGGACAAGGGACGCCCAGGGAATTGTGCTGGTCGGGACGGGTCCCGGCTTCGTAAGGTCAGGACGTGGCCACCGAACCGGCACCCTTCCGGTCCGCGACGCCGGCGCAGGCGGTCGACGACCTGCGCCGACGCCTCCGCAGCACGCGCTGGCCGGACGAGCCCGCCGCCGCGGGCTGGTCGCTCGGGACCGACGTCGCCTACCTGCGCGAGCTCTGCGCGTACTGGGCCGACGGGTTCGACTGGGCGGCGCAGGAGGCGGCGCTCGACGCGCTGCCGCGGTTCCGGGTGCAGGTCGGCGGGCTGGACGTCCACGTGATCCACGCGCGGGCCGTCCCGTCGGGCGGCTCGGGCGGCTCGGGCGGCGCGAGCGCAGGGCGCGCGATGCCGCTGGTGCTGTCGCACGGCTGGCCGGACTCCTGCTGGCGCTACCTCAAGGTGCTGCCGCTGCTCGTCGACCCGGCGGCGCACGGCGGGGACCCGGCCGACGCCTTCGACGTCGTCGTGCCGGACCTGCCCGGGTTCGGCTGGAGCGAGCGGCCCGCCACCCCGCTCGACTCGGTGCAGGTCGCCGGTCTCTGGGCCGAGCTGATGACCACGCTCGGGTACGAGCGGTTCGGCGCGGCGGGCGGCGACCTCGGCAGCCACGTCAGCCGCTACCTCGCGCTCGACCACCCCGACCGGGTGGTCGCGGTCCACCGCACCGACGGCGGGCTCCCGAGCCCGGCGGCCCTGCCGGACGACCTGACGCCGGAGGAGCAGGAGTGGGTGCGCAGCGCCGGCGCGTGGGGCGCGAGCGAGGGCGCGTACGCGGCCGTCCACCGCACGAAGCCCCAGACCGCCGCCGCCGGGCTGAACGACTCCCCCGCCGGGCTGGCCGCCTGGATCGTCGAGAAGCTGCGCTCGTGGAGCGACTGCGGCGGCGACCTCGGGTCGGTCTACACGCCCGACGAGATCCTGCTGAACCTCTCCATCTACTGGTTCACCGAGACGATCGGCTCGTCGATGCGCATGTACGCGGCGAACGGCGCTCTCCCGGCGTCCCAGCTGACCCGCCGGGTGGAGGTCCCGTCGGGCTTCTCCCTGTTCCCCGGCGACATCCTCACGCCGCCGCGGGCGTGGCTGGAGCGGACGACGAACCTCGTGAGCCTCACCGAGCCGGCGCGCGGCGGGCACTTCGCGGCGTTCGAGCAGCCCGAGCTCTACGCCGAGGAGCTGCGGACGTTCTTCCGGCCGTACCGGGCCCTCGTGGGCTGACGCAGGCTGACGTGGACGGCGCGGGTGAGGACGTCGCGGTCGAGGTCGTCGTCGCGCACCGGCAGCGGGCGACGCTCCGGGTCGGGGACGTGTTCCTCAAGATCGACTCCGACCAGTCGCTGACCGACGTCGAGGTCGAGGCGATGGCGCTGGCGCCGGTCCCGACGCCGGAGGTGCTGTGGCGCCGGCCGCCCGTGCTGGCCCTGCGGGCGCTCCGCGGCGAGGCGCTGGGCCGGTTGGGGTCGCCGTCGACGGTCTCCTCGGAGGCCTGGGTCGCGACCGGAGCGGCCGTACGGACGTTGCACGAGGCGCCGCTGCCGGCGTGGCCCGGCCGACCGCTCGACACGCTGGCGGAGCGGCTCGAGCGCGAGTGCGACTGGCTCGTCGTGCACGACGTCCTGCCCCGCGAGCTCGTCGAGCGCAACCGGGACGTCGCCCAGGCGGCGCTGCGCCCGTGGACGCCGGTGTTCGCGCACGGCGACCTGCAGATCACCCACGTCTTCGTGGACGACGACGCGGTCACCGGGATCCTCGACTGGTCCGAGGCCGGGCCCGGCGACGCGCTGTCCGACCTCGCCACGCTGACCCTCGGCCACGAGGAGCGCCTGGAGGAGGTGGTGGCCGGCTACGGCGCCCCCGTCGACCTCGACGTCGTCCGGGGCTGGTGGTCCTGGCGCAGCCTGGTCGCCGCCCGCTGGCTCATCGAGCACGGCTTCGACCCGGACTCGCCCGGCGCCGAGTTCGACGTGCTGCGCGCGGCGGGGTAGCCGATTCGTCGCGTGCCGGCCTCCACTCGACAAGCCGTCGACACGAGTTGTCCACAGATTCGCTTCTGTGTTCGATTCTGTCGGTGGTCTCCCGTAGCGTCGTGCCTATGGAGGTCGAGGCGGTGGGTGCGGCACGGGCGGCGGGGCCGACGCCGGTCGACCTCGCGCTGGCCGCTTGCGAGACGGCGTTGGAGCACCTGGTGACGGTGGTCGAGGAGGGCGGTTTCGGCGACCTGGACGACGTGGCGCTGGTCGGGTTCGCGCAAC
>NZ_FOFA01000016.1 GCF_900110855.1 Microlunatus flavus | reverse complement strand
CACACACCTCTTGCATCTCGGTCGAGGATGGCTGGTGCCCCGGCGTGGTCGGGGTCCGCGCTGCTGTCGGGGTGGCTCGACCTTTTGCTGCCCGGCTGGTCCGAGGCTTCCAGTAGTGGACGCCCCCCGGTAGCGGTTCGTCTCGGCGTTGACGCTCGATAGGGGCGTGGGGAACGCGTGCGCGTGCTCCTCGAGATGCCTGCGCTCGCCGGGCTGCGGCCAGCTGCTTCAGATCGGGGGGAACGGTGATGTTCGCTGGGGTGGACAGCCACAAAGACACGCTCGCGGTGGCGGTGATCGACGCGACCGGGCGGGTCGTCGACCAGCTGCAGGTCGCCAACCAGGAGTCGGGGTTCGCCCGGCTCCTCGAGCTGGTCAACGGTCACGGTGTGGTCCGGGTCGGGATCGAGGGGTCGGGCAACTACGGCTGGCCGGCCGCGTTGTGGCTGCTCGAGCACGACGTGACAGTGGTCGAGGTGGCGCCGCTGCTAACGGCGCGGGAACGCTCGTCACGGCCCGGCCAGGGCAAGACCGACCCGGTCGACGCGGTCGCGATCGCCCGGATCACCGCCCGCGACGACGATCTGCCGCCGGTGCGGGCGATGACGGGCCCGGCCGCGGACCTGCGCGTGCTCAGCGACTACCGCGACCAGCTCGTCGCGGAGCGGACCGCGACCGCGAACCGGGTGCACGTCGACTTGTTGTGGCTGCACCCGGGCTACCAGCACCAGCTGCGTCACCTGACCACCTTGTCCGACCTGGCCGCGGCCGAGGCGCTGCTCACCGGCGACAGCAGTGTGCGCGCCACCATCACCCGCGGCCGGCTGGCCCGGATGAAGGACCTGACCCGCGAGATCGGCGAGCTCCGCGTCCAGATCGACTCCCTCGTCGCCGCATCGGGCTCCAGCCTGACCCGCATCTACGGCGTGGGCCCGCTCCTCGCGGCCACGATCATCGGTCGGGTCGGTGACGTGCGCCGCTACCCGAGTCGGCACCACTTCGCCACCGCCAATGGCACCGCACCCATCCCGGCCTCCTCGGGACGGACCGTGCGGCACCGGCTGAACCGGGGCGGAGACCGCCAGCTCAACCGGGTCCTCTACGTCATGGCGATCACCCAGATCCGCGGTGACACCGAAGGCCGGTCCTACTACCAACGCAAGCGAGCCGAGGGCAAGACCAGCCGCGAGGCCCTGCGCTGCCTGAAACGACGCCTGTCGGACCTGATCTACCGCACCCTGCGCGCCGACCGCGCCGCCGACGACCGACCCCGAGCCGCAGCCGCCTGAGGCTCGGGCGGTGGATGCGGAGACGCAGCGAGGCACGACTAACTGCCCTGGGGCAAGCGGCGTGGCAGAGCTTCCAGCCTCAACCCTGCTCTTCGCTGAAGCGATAACCGCACCCACCACTGCCGACGCTATCGCCAGCACCGAACCAACGCGAGGCCCAGCGCCGACGCATTGACATAGGGGCCCACCCCGGATCCTGGTCGTCGGTTCGGCGCCTGCTGGGGGTCCGCGACGTCACCGGGATGGCTCCACCTTTTGCTGCCGGCCGGGAACGGCAAGGCCATCGGTCAATGGCTGCCCCCCCGGTGACGGTCATGGTCGGCAAGGACGCCCGATAGACGTGATACCCAGCCGCTAGCGAGGCTGGCGGGGTTCTAGGGTGCTTGCGCGTCGCCGTCTACGCGGTCGTTCTCGCGAAGGGGGAACGTGACATGTTTGCTGGCATCTACACCCACAACGACACCGTGGCAGTGGCAGTGGCAGTGGCAGTGGCAGTGGCAGTGGCCGTGGCCGCGGCCGTGACCGACCAGGCCGGACGGCTGCTGGCTGAGCTGGAGGTCCCCGACACCGGGGTCGGCTTCGTCGACCTCGGGGAGCTGTTCGAGATCCACCAAGTGGCGCGCGTAAGGATTGAGGGCTCGGGCAACTTCGGCCGTACCGTCGCGATTCACCTGCTGCTGGCCTGGACCCGCGACCGTGCGGTGCAGGTGGGCCATCGAACCTCTTGCCTAGAGCGATGGCGGCCGGCTGAGCCAGCCATCAGCGTCCGCCTGATACCCCAGAATCGCAACCTCGGGGGGCGGGGGGGAGAGAACTGGCTGCTCGGTACGCACCGCTGCTGCAACTGAGGACTACGCCCCCGGACGGGCGTTCTCCGTTCGGGAACTGGCTCGTCGAGATCAGAGGGGGCAACCGGTAGAGGATCCGGTGCTGAAGGTAGTGCCAAATTCGTCGGGGCCCATGGCCGGACGACAGTGGAACTTGCTCCGTGGTGCTGCTGTCGAAGTCGTAGCTCCTGCGAAGCGCTACGGAGCTCCGCTCGGCTGGGCTGGCGGCCGCGAGAACGGGGCTGACGGCAGGTCGGTACGCTCTAGCGCGAGTTAAGTCCTGCGAAGGTGCAGCTTCTCTTACGAATGACCATCAGATTGTGCGGTGCCTCATTACGCGGTCGAATCTAGCGGCGTCCGAAGGAGAGGAGGTGGCGGCCTGCCGCGGGGAGGCGTGTGTGCGGTATTCCCCTGAGGAATTCGTCGAGGTCGTCCGGGTCCTCACTTGTTGCGTAGATAACCTGACCTCCGTTCTGCGACGTCTTGCCCAACTCGCGAACCAAAGCGACTAGCGATATCTTTGCGGTCTGCTGCTGGGCGGGCTCATCGAACATCAGCAAGCCCAAGTGATGGCCCTGTGGCGAGTTGGTGGCTGTCTGCATGAGCGACACGTAATACGCCCACTTTGTGCGGATCGTATCAGAGGCGCTCATCCCGTAGGCGATGTCAAAGCGAAGTTCGACGCCGTCGTCTGTCGGAACTAAGCTGTTTGCATCTATGCTCACTTGCGCTGCCGGCAAACTGCGCAGCCCATATTCGAGCAGCTGCTGCCTGAAGCCTGAATTAAATACTGATAGCAGGTGCTGATCTTGCGGGCTAATCGGCTCGGATTCCAGCTCTCGAATGCGACCCCTTATATAGTCGTAGCGCTCTGCGAGCTGGCCCAGCTCGTCATCGCCTGCTGCAATCAGAGCTATCATCCGGTTCCCACTGGCTATCTGGTCCTGTAGCCAGAGTTGTTCCCGCACCTCCACTAGACTTGGAGCGGCAGACTCGCTCACCAACTCGTCTCGGAGCAACCTCACGCGGCTCCGAGCCCGCTCGAGCTCGTGGCGGATTGCATCACGAGCCCGAGAGAAGTCTCCAAGCCTGCTCTCGGCGACGGAGCGCATATCAATTAATGTGGTCCTCACTGCGCCGCCCAGCAGGAGCGTATCTTCCAGTGTCGCGGCGTGGCCGGTCGAAACGTGCCGGTCGTCGAGCCCCTGAAGGCAGGTTGGGCACACATCTTCGGAGAGAAGTGGCACCTCAAGCTCGCTTCCCAGAGCGCGAACTTTCTGAACATCCTGGATCCGGCGGCGGTCGGCTTCAACTGCCGCAAGTCGACTCGTTAAGGCGTCAAGATCCGCCTGGAGGAACGACATCTGTTCCGAAAACGAGCGCAGTCTAGCTCCAAGACGTCGCACCGCGAGCTCAGCCTCGTCAAGTTCTGCTCGGCTGCGCGGCGTCCGCTCACCCGCGGTAATGATGCGCGTCGACTCTATGTCACGGGCTCGCGAAGTCCACCGCTCCAAAGCGTTCTCCAACGGCGTCCAACTACCATCAACATCGGCCTCCACTAGCGTCGGCCGGCGCTGCGCCACTCCCGTTACTGCTGAGGAGACAGTCGCACGTAGATTCCGCGAGGCCGCCTCCGACTGGATCTTATCGGCGATGCGTGTCCAAGCAGCTCGAACCTCGACACGCTCCTCCCTTAGTGCGTTAAGGGCGCGGAGCCGCTCGAGGGTGGATAGGCCGAGGACGTATTCCACGCTCCGGCGTAGCATGTCGCGTATTCCCAAGTAGGTTGGCATGCGGGGCGTCACCCCGGCCCAGCCGCTCTTCTGCTCTACATAGAACAGTGGGAACAAGGCTTCGAGGTAGAGGGGAACTTCGTTCGCCCCATAGGTCGGGACTTGCGGCAAGGACCAGCCTAAAAACTCGGAAAAGACGCGATGAAAGCCAAGTTCACGCGTCGCCGCTCCGCCCTGGCGCACGAATGTATCGACCTGTTGGGCCGTCGACAGCTCTTGCTCAGAAGATGCTGCCCATGTCTGAATCAGCGCGTTCTGAACATCGTCACTTTTCACAAAGCGTCGGACGCGCAGGTGCGCACCTCGCGTATTGGCGACCGTGAGCGTGACGGCGGATTCAATCACAGCCGATCGTCTGCCGTCCGGTAGGTCCGCGACGGTCGTCATGATTGGCCCGAGGGGAGCAACAGTGGATCTACTTAGCATTCCCTCCAGACCGAGTGCGAAGATCACACCCTGCAGCAAGGTCGACTTGCCATAACTGTTGGGAGCAGCTAGAACATTCAAGCCCGCTTGGAACCGTGTCGAGTAGTTGAGTGGTCCCGCCGCCGTAAGAACATCAAGGGAGATCTGAACCAGACGGAGCGTCATGCGGCACCCCGCTTCTCGGGAGTTCCAAGTCGCCTCCACATCGCCGCCTCGGAAATCGATCCCAAAGCGGCCAGGGTTTGACGCTCGTCTTCCATGAGCCCCTCCTCGCCGCGGACCCTGTCAGCAACTCTGCCGCCGAGCTCAGACAAGACGATCCTTCCGGTCCCAAGCTGCCCGACCAGGCCCACGGCCTTGGCAAGGCTGAGCGTGTCATCAAGGCGTGGGTCATAGGCACGCAGGACGTTCTGATTGTCAGGGTGCTCCCAGCGTTGCTGCAGGACCTGGGCGTTCCGGTGATCGCGTAGCGCCCATAGGAGGACGTGCAGCTGCTCGAGCGTCGCTGACCGGCCCCGACACGAGCGCAGCACCAGCGTGAGAGCTGCGAGGCGCCAAGCAATCCGCTCACGGCCTTCGAGAGGTACAGCGGTTTGCCGCGACGCTACGGGCGTCAACGGCTCTGTCGGCCGCACACGGCCGTCAGAGGACATGAGCGTGCTGTCGCTCGCCGAAAACAGTTCGGAAGTCATGCTGCTGCTGGGAAGTAAAGGGGACATTCTACGAGCCAAAGCGCGATTGCGTAGCGGGCTAATTCATGACATAGGACGGGCGACAAGCCAGGTGCGTCTTGCTGCAGGTTCTGCTCTAGCCTGCGCTGGAGCGTGTCGATTACAACGGGACCGGCGCCCAAGGTCCCTTCTAACTCTCGAGCCAGGCCTCGCAAAGTCGACTTGAGGCGCCGCTGAACACTCGCGTACATGGTCGGATACCGGCTCTCCAATTCGCTGAACTGGTCGCATCCTCGCACGTAGTCACTCAAGATTGTGGACTTGTACCGTCCAAGGCGATCGGCGTCTGCGGCAAAATGCGGTTCCGCCAGGAGCTTGTCGGTGAGCCGGTCTGCCATGCCGCCGCTGGTCGCCGCAAAGATATCGTCCCCTGAAGGGTCCGGAATGTCCAGGTCAACTCCTGTATGAACGCGTTCGTACAGCTGGGCAACCTCGCGGGCAAAGATGCTATCGTCAGAGACTACAATCTCGAACGTTTCATGGCACCAGGACGGCCTTGGGTGCTTGCGCACTTTCTCACTCTTGTCACGGGCGAACATCACAAGTTCTTTGCTATCGAAGTTAGGTGTTAACAACACCCATCTCCTCAATGTGATTGAACCAAGAAGACGCTTGGTTCGAGCAGGGTCCTTATCAAGTTTCGCGATATCAGTAGATATCTTGACCTTCTGAGCGTCGGTCAACGCCGTCGTATTGTACGCTTCCTGCGGAGCGTAACATTGGTAACCGGTTCCATCGAAATGATAGGCCTCTAGGCCACCGTCACCACGGTCTCTATCGGGGATAATCTGTACGTCGGTTCCGTACCTCATGCTGAGCAATTGGCAGCAGTGTTCCTGCCATTCACCACCGTCCCACTGCTCTCGGATCATACGAGGAGCGTACCGGTTGGGTTGACGCAGCTTGTGCGCGGCGGGCCATGTCGCGGGGCTCACCGCAGGTGGTCGCGCATCGTGTATCGGTCGCGGAGGTGTGCCTGATAAGAGATTTGCGAGAAGCTGTCCTCGAGTAGGCTCGGCCGGCGGACGCCTAGTGACTTCTAAGTGCTCGAAGGCTCAGCATCCGGTTCAGTCCAAACGGGTGTTTCAGTGCGTCCGGGTCCGGGAGACCCAGTGCCGAGGTCGAATGAGGCCGAAGTGGCACGGCACGGCCGTTACCAGCCGAACTACGGCACTATCAGTCGCCCCCGACGTCACTAGACCGTGTGCCGGCTCGATCCGCACGCGCCTCGAGATACAGATGGATCCCCGCTGCTTCGGTCGAGAAGCTGGCCGATTACCTAGGAGGCCGGGAGCGTGTAACTTCTGCACCGCTCGAAGATGGCCAGGGGCCCGCTGAATTAGACAGCTGCCGCGGTAGCGTGGGACGGCGCCTTGATGACTCGTCGCGAGGAGTACAGCGCTGGGAATGTGGATTCTAAAACATCGTCACCACGCGTAATTCCTTACTGGCCGGCATGTACTCCAGCGCGGTTAGAAGCCGCACAAGGCCACCGTCGATTGTAGGAAGTTCCAACATGATGTTGAAGAAACTTTGATTGCGCGCGTCTTCGAACCTCAGGTTGTACAAGTAGTTCGCGGACAGCCGCTCTTTGATCAGGGAGGACAGCTCGGAGGGCGTCACTTCTAGTAGATCCGCTCGCCTGAGGCTCTCTGTTTTCTTCGCCAAAAGGTAGCCCAACTTCTCCGGCGCAATCGAGACGGAAAGGGCACCTGGGTCGACAGGTTCCTCGGTTATAGCGGTGAGGGCGTAGACGTTGTCGAGCTCGTAACCTGGTTTGACTGCTCGCTCTATCTTGTAGCTCAAGAAGAGATTGAAGAGCGTCTCTTTCACGCTCGTAATTGTATAGCGGTATTTCGCGAGCGGCCAGCCGTGCAAGTTGCTCGACGGGTCGTCGTCGAAATCAGTTTCCATAGCACATACGAAGCGGCTACCGCACTTGATGTATCCCGCGGGCAGGGTGGTTGACAACCAGTCCTTGGTAGGAGTTGAGGTGGTACAGTCAACAAAACCTAAATATGGGTAGTACGACAAAAGGCCGTGGTGTAACTCGTCAACCATGTGTTCCGATAAATTATTGAGATAGATTCCGTAGAGTAAGGATGTGTGTCGGAAGCCTCTTCGCAGCCGGCTCGGTTCGAGAAGTTTGCGAGCGGTCGACTCGTGTGGATGAATCAGGTCACCGAACAAAATGCTGCATCTGTGATTCCGAGCCAAGAGTGGAAGTATAGATTCGGCTACCTCGTGGCCGTACCACGGATCCTCAATATGAGTGGAGTCAAATATGAACGCTCCCTCTCGTTGGGTGCCTTGAGGGACGAGGGTTGTGCGCAGGTCGGCGTAGTTGGGCTTGTGGGTGTTCAGCCACGCTACTAACTCATTGTGTGCGGCCACGATGGTGTCACGTAGTGCGTGAGCCGAAAGTCCAAAGTGCCCGCTCATCACCTCTAGTTGAACGTTGTCACGAGCATCCAGCGTGAAGATAGGTTCCACCCGCTCATTCTGGCACAACGACTGGCGCTTGGCAGAGAAGGGCACGTCATCTGCATCGTAGGCCTGCGGAAAGGACGCGCGTTGAGTCGATCTGAGAAATGACGCTCTTTCCGCTTTCCAGCCAACACGTTACGTGCGGACGGTGGTGCACAACGTCGAGCCTCGACTCCTAGGCTCGCAGATGCTGACCTGGTTGGAATGCTCGTTAGCCAAGATGCTGGACTGGCGCTTGGATAGTTGTCCGAACCCGCGCCGAAGTTGAGGCTTTGTGCGCGGCAGTTCAGGTGGGTCCCATTGCGGCGGTGGCAGAAGCGATGCGCTAGCCGTGGGTTGGGGAGCTGCGAAGGCCGTGGGGCCACGGTGCGGGATCCTTGGGCGATCGCGACGGAGGCAACTGGAGATGTTAAGGGGCCAGAGGAGCGCTTGAGTCGGAAGACGTATTTTGGTCCGCGCGTTCAATCGCACTGCTATTCAAGTCGAGCGATCGCCTACATTGGCCCGAGGAGAGCGTCGAGGCGGTCGATCGCATCATCGGTGCCGTCCTCGAAGAGTCCGCCGTACCGCGTCAATGTGAAGGCGACGCTGTTGTGGCCGGCCCACTCGGAGACCTCGCGGACGTTGCAGCCGGCGGCGACCATGATGGCGACGAAGCTGTGCCGCAGTCCGTGGAAGGTGATGCCGGGGACACCTGCTCGTTGGACGGCGGGCTCGAGGACCTTCTGTCCCCAGGACCGGAACAGCGGCCCACCAGCAGGTGCGGTGAAGACCAGGCTGTCGCTCGGGGTGTCGACGTAGTCGTCGAGGTGGCGCTCGAGTCGGCGCATCACTCCACGCGGCACGGGGATCGTCCGCTTGGAGCGGGTGGTCTTCGGCTCGTTGTCGAGGGTGACGTGACCCCGCAGCTCGACCGCTGTGCCGGTGACGCGGACTCGAGACCGCATCGGGTCGATGTCCTGACGACGCAGCCCGGCGGCTTCGCCCCACCGCAAGCCGGCGTACGCGCCGACGAGAATCAGGGCGCGGTCACGAGGGGGAACTTCGGCGACCAACCGCTCGACCTCGGTCTGAGACAGAAAGCGTGCGGGCTTCGAGCGCTCCGACGGCAGGGGCACGGCTGCCGCCGCGTTGTGCACGAGTCGCTGGTCGGCGATCGCGGCCTCGAGAGCCTGACGGAGGGCGAAGACCGCCTTGCGCGTCGTCGCGGCTGCGAGTCCGGATTCCATGAGTTCGACGACCCAGCGGCGGACGTCGCTGTTGGTGATCTCGTTGAGGGGAGTGTCGCCGAAGCGGGGGAGAACCTGTCGGTTCATCGTCACCTCCAACCTCACCCTTGTCGTCGCCCGCAGGTCGTGCCGGGTTGGAAGCCAGTCGGCGACCCAGGTGCGGAGCACCTCGTCACCCCGGTGGCGGTCGTGCCAGGTGCCCGTCGTGAGCTCGTGCGCGATCTCGACCCGGCGACGTTCGGCGTCAGCCAGCCGAGGGAACGTCTCGCTGCGGTTCTTTCCGCGAGAGTCGCGGTAGCGGACCCGGTAGTGGACGACCTCCCGCAGTCGGCCGCTGGCGTCGCGGCGTCGACCACGCCGGCGCTCGATGCTGGCCATCAGGCGTCAACCTTGGGCGTGGTCCAGTCGCCCCTCGAGCCAGGCCTCGACGGCCGCGCGGCGGTAGCGGACGTGCCGGCCGATGCGGTACCCCTCTGGGCCCTCTCCTCGGTGGCGCCAGCCGTACAGGGTGTCGACCGGGATGCCGAGCATCTCCGACAGCTCGCTGATCGTGAGCAGGCGCTCGACGTCGTTCCCCACCACGTTCCCCCTCGGGTCGTGCGGGACCTGGTGTCCCGCTCGTCAGGCGCCGAAGCGCACTGAACGTCGGCGTCTGTCGACTTCCGTAGGTGGTGCGCGGCTGTCGTGCGCTCGCCAGGCTGGGCGTGACGAACGCTGACCTCTTCGAGGCCCTTCGACAAGCTCAGGGAGCGTTCGAGGCTCTTCGGCGAGCTTAGGGAGCGTTCTGGGCGCGTAAGCAGGCTCGGAGAGCTTCGCCGGCACGCGCCCAGGGGGCGATCGCGGCCCGCCGACGAGCTCAAGGAACGTTTGCCCATCGACGACGGCAGTGGGCGGTCAAGGCCTGCAACCCGCCCGCAGGGCGCTGCCGCCTTGCGGTCGCCCCCGCAGGTCCAGGCGGGATCGTGTGCCCAAGATGTGCCCAAATCGGCATAGACGCATAGTCCTGCGCTATACCTTTCAGGTATCGCACCTAGCCAAAAGGCACTTCTGCTGGCATCCCCAACGGGATTCGAACCCGCGCTGCCGCCTTGAAAGGGCGGTGTCCTAGGCCGCTAGACGATGGGGACCGGACTCCTGCAGTGCCGCGGCTGAGGCTGCGGCGGGGCCCACTCTAGCGTCGCGGACCCGCTCGGCGCCCGCCCTGAGCCGGGGGGCTGGGCGGGCGCCTGCAGGTCCCCGGTCAGATGGGCGCGTAGCCCTTGGCGAGCACCGTGACGTGCACGTGGTTCTTGTGGTTGGCGCTGTCGCTGCCACGGCTGGCCATCGACCGCCAGCCCTCGCTGTCGCGCTGAACGTTCCAGATGTGCTGGTCCCAGATGATGTAGTTGATGCCGAGCTCGCCGTGGTGCGAACGGAGCCAGCGCGAGAGGTCGTGGCCGAGCTGCTTGCCGGCCTTCGACTTGTAGTTCGGGATCATCAGGTCTAGGGCTCGGCCGGAGGGGTGGTCGGGCAGGGGGTCCGGGTGCACCCCGCCGAACGTCTTGATCTGCGGCCAGTTCTTCTCGACGGCGTCGAGCACCTTGATCGCGTTCGGCTTGAGGCCCTTCCGGCTGCCGCTGAGGCTCCCGCCTCCGCTGCCACCGCCGTCGGACGGCTTCTTCTTCGACAGGTACTTCTCGGTCACCCAGCGCACCGCGCCGTCCCAGATGATCTGGGCCCGGCCGTTCTCGCTCGTGCCGGTGATCGAGAGCTTGGTCCCCTCGGGGATGTCGCCCAGGTCCTGGTAGTCGCTGCCGCTGGTGGTGCGGATCGTCAGGTCGGCGGTGGCGTACCGCGTGCCGGTGATCGCGGGCAGGGGCGGGGCCGTCGGCTCGGTCGTGTCGCCGTTCTCCAGGTACTTCGCCAGCACCCAGCCGATCTCGCCCTCCCAGACGATCTGCGCACGGGCGTTGTCCGTGGTGCCCGTCACCGAGACCTTGCTGCCCTTGCGGGCCAGGCCGATGAGGTCGCCGTCGTCCTCAGGGGTGGCGCGCACGTTGAGGTCGGCGGTCGTCGTCCGCGTGCCGATCGGCTTGGGCACGCCGCCGCTGCCGCCGCTGCCGCCACTCCCACCCGTGCCGCCGGTGTCGGCGTCGGTCAGGTACTGGCTGCTGACCCAGCCCTTCTGCGACCCGGCCGTGACCTCGGTCCAGCCCTTGGCGGTCTTGCCCGTCGTCGTCACCGTGGTGCCCTCGTCGAGGACGGTGATGACGTCGTCGGTGAGGCTCGGGCCCTCGCGCAAGTTGACGTCGGTCGTGGTGGTCTTCGACGCGCCCTTGTCGACGTCGTCGCCGGCCGGCAGGTCGTCCCCGCCCGTCACGTAGCGGCTGGCGACGTAGGCCTTCTTGCCCTTGTACGAGATCGTCGTCCAGCCGTCGCTCTCGCTGCTGGCCTTGACGGTCTGCCCGCGGTGGAGGCTGCCGAGGATCTTGGCGCTCGTGCTCGGCTTGGCGCGGACGTTCAGCTCGGTCGTCGCGGTCACCGGCGTGCTCGCGGTCGCCGTGCCCGAGCTCATCAGCCCGACGGTCGTGGTGATCGTCAGGACCGCGACGAGGACGCCGCGGATCAGGGTCGAACGCATGTGGGTGGTTCCTCCGTCGATCCCGAGTGCGGGGGCTGGCCCGGGCTGGTGCGACGGAAAGTCACCGTTAGATCACTTTCGTCACATCAACCTCAAACTGCGCAGGACTTTAATCACGTCTCAGTCACCACAGCAAGGGTCGAGTACGTCTGAGCGCGATCGCGCAAGGCGACACGCGGATGACGCGCTGATAATTCCACCGGTGTCATTCAGGCTCGGCGAGCCGACCTGAGGGCTCGTTCAGGCGGGAAGTGACCTGGCGACGCGTCCTTGCCGGCCGCTTGAGGCTTGTCGTGCGGTCGACGAGGCGGGTCGGGGGAGGCTCGACGGCTGGTCGAGAGTTCGACCGCGCTCGTACGCTTCCTCGATGGCCGCCGTCCCGCTGGAACCCGTCAGCGCCGAGCAGTTCGACGAGCTGGTGTCGGCCGCGCTGGACCGCGTCCCGCCCGAGCTCGCGGACCTGATGGACAACTGCGTCGTGCTGGTCGAGGACCGGCCGCCGGCGGACGCGCCCGACGACCTGCTCGGCCTGTACGAGGGGATCCCGCTGACCGAGCGCGGCGAGTTCTACTCCGCGGTGCTGCCCGACCGGATCCTGATCTTCCGCGAGCCGATCCTCGCGATCTGCGACACCTTCGACGACGTCGTCGAGGAGGTCCACATCACCGTGGTGCACGAGATCGCCCACCACTTCGGCATCGACGACGAGCGGCTGCACGAGCTCGGGTACGCCTGAGCCCGGCTGTGTCCGGGGTCTGACCGGCTCAGGCGAGCAGGACGTAGCCGAGTGCGCCCAGCCCGGTGAGCCCGAGCAGGAGGGCGGCCAGGGCCGGTGGCACGCCGTCGCCCAGCGCACGACCCGCGAGCAGCGCCTCGCCGTTGAGCCGGAACCGTCGCAGCGCGACCGCGCCGAAGGCCACGGTGGCCGCGAGAGCGAGCGTCCCCGTCACGATCGCCAGGGCGAGCGACAGCTCCGCCAGCAGCCGGGTCACGAGCAGCCCGCAGGCCAGTCCCGACAGCATCGTGCGCTGCCAGGCCAGGCCGGTGCGCTCGTTCTGCAGCCCGGTGTCCCAGGGTGGCGGGCCCTCGTCAGCCACGTCCCCCCTCGACCAAGCGCTCGACCACGCGCGACCTCAGCCGACCACCAGCACGACGGCCGCCACGAGGGCGACCACGACCAGCACCCCGACGAGGACGAGCAGCAGGGGCGAGGACGGCAGCGGACAGCCCTCCCGCATGGCCCGCTCGCTCCGCACCCACCGGGCCCAGGCGCCGACCGCGCAGGCGAGCCCGCAGACCACCAGCACCAGCGAGGCGAAGCGCACCTCGCCGCTGAGCCGCTCGTCGAGCCGCGCGACCGCGGCCACGGCGACGCCGGCGGCAAGGAAGCCGAGCCCCGTCCGGATCCAGGCCAGGAACGTCCGCTCGTTGGCGAACGTGAAGCGCGGGTCGGGCTCGGTCCCGACCCCGTACACGCTGCGCGGCCAGCGGCGGTCCGTCGCCCCGGCGGGGCGCTGCTCGGGCTGGTCCTGGCTCACGGCCCGCAGCGTACGGAGGCGGGTGGTTCGCCCGGGGTCCGGAGCGAGCCGGGCGGAGGGCTAGGGAATGCCTCCGACGCGGACCCCGTCCCCGCGCGCGCCCTCAGCCGCGCGCGGCGGCCGCGACGGGTTCGTCCACCCGGACCGGCGGCCTCGTGCGCCGCTGCTGGCCCAGCACGACGGACACGAGGACCAGGACCGCGCCGAGCACCTGCACGAGGTTGAGGCGCTGGTCGAGCACCAGCCAGCCGAGCAGGGTGGCCATCACGGGGTTGAGCAGCCCGAGGAACGTCACCGACGCCGCGCTGAGCTGGCCGATCGCCCAGAACCACAGCGCGTACGCGAAGATCCCGCTGACCACGACGAGGTAGACGAGCCCGCCGACCTGGACGGGCGTGACCGAGCGCGGCAGCCCCTCGAACCCGAGCGTGAACGGCAGCAGCGTCAGCCCGGCGAAGAGGAAGGTCCAGCCCGTCACCCGGATGGGGCCCATGCCGGGCGGGTTGCCCCAGCGCTTCATGAGCACGGTGCCGAAGGCCATCATGATCACGACGGCGACCATGGCGAGGATGCCGAGCACGTCGAGCTTGGCGTTGGCCCGCAGGACGAGCAGCGCGACCCCGACGACGCCGATGACCCCCGCGACGACCTGGAGCGGCCGGATGGCGGTGCCCAGCATGGGCACGGCCAGGATCACCACGCAGATCGGCCCGAGCGAGTTGATCACCGCCGCCACGCCACCCGGCAGGTGGTAGGCGGCGAAGAACAGCAGCGGGAAGACCCCGGACGCCCACAGCACCGACAGGAGCACGAAGCGCCAGAACCAGCGACGGTCGGGCAGCTTGCTGCCGATCACCAGCGCGAGCCCGGTCGGCAACGAGCGCATCAGCGCGGCGAGGAGCGGGCGGTCGGGCGGGAGGAAGTTCGTGGTCAGCAGGTAGGTCGTCCCGAAGATCAACGGCGTGAGCGCGCTGACGTAGGCGAAGCGGCTGCCGCCCTGCTGCTCGCTCACTCGGCGACGCCCGCGCGGGTGAGCGGGCTGAGCCGGCTGGACGACCGGGTGCTCGTCCACCGCGCGAGGTGCCCGAAGGCCGCGGGGTCCGCCCATCCCGAGCGCCGGTCGGTGGCGTCGACCGGCGTGGCGTGGCTGATCTGCGCGACCTCGGCGCGGACGGCGTCGTCGGCGAGGACCGCGACGCCGGGGACCTTGCCCTGGATCGCGTTGACCTCGAGCGTGCCCAGCACGTCGGGGGCGATGGCCGGCGCGACGACGACCAGCGGCCGCGCCGCCCTGACGGCGTGCTCGAGGGCGGGCAGCAGCTCGCGGATGGTCTCGACGGCGTCGGCGCACACGAGCACCAGCGGGTCCTCCAGGACCGCCGTCCGGGTCGACGGGTCGGTCACGAAGTCGTCGGAGGCGTGGCCGACGGCGACCTGGCGTGGCTCGTACGCGGCGAACGGCTCGGTCGTCGCCGCCTCGAGTCGGGCCCGCAGCGTCTCGATCTCCGAGCCGAGCTTCTCCGGGTCCTGGGCCACCGGGCGCCTGCGCGCCTGGGCCTCGGTCACGTACGCGGGCGGTCGCGCGTCGGCGGGGAGGTTCGGGATGGCGCGCTCGGGCGGCCCGAGCATCTCGGCCGCGCGGCGACGGTTCAGGGTGCGGTCGTGGAGGGCGCCGTACACGGTGAGCGCCAGGCCGACCGCGAGCACCACGACCATCACGACGACCCACGCCTGCACCGCGCCAGCCTGCCACAGGATGCATACCCTGGCTCGGTGGCGAGGTGGTGGGCAGCAGGTCAGGGCCCGCGCCCTGAGACGGTGGCCGAGCGGAAGATCCGCGAGGCGATGGAGCGGGGCGAGTTCGACGACCTGCCCGGCCAGGGCAAGCCGCTCGACCTGAGCGACCGCGACCCGAACTGGTGGGTCAAGGGCCTCCTCGAGCGCGAGCAGCTCCGCATGCCGCTGCCGACCTCGCTGGCCCTGCGCCGCGAGGCCTCCGAGATCCACGAGACGGTCGCGGACGCCCGCGACGAGGCGGCGGTCCGGGCCCTCGTCGACGACCTCAACGAGCGCATCCTCGACTCCCACCGGCGCCGGGTCGACGGTCCGCCGGTGATCACCGGCAAGGTCGACGTCGACGCCGTGGTCCAGCGCTGGCGCGAGCGCCGGGGCCGCTGACGTCCGGGCTCGCCGGCCCTTCGAGCGCACCGTCACGGAGCTCCGTGCAGCCCTACCGTCGGACGGCCGGTGCGGGCCGTCGGGGCCCGCCGCTTCCAACGGAGGAGAGCGATGACCACCAAGGTCGAGAAGACCGTCACCGTCAACGTGCCCGTCTTCACTGCGTACAACCAGTGGACGCAGTTCGAGGACTTCCCGCAGTTCATGGGCGGCATCACGAGCGTGACGCAGCAGGGCGACGACCGGCTGGAGTGGGTCGCCGAGATCGCGGGCGTCAAGCGCCGGTGGGAGGCGAAGGTCCTCGAGCAGGTGCCCGACCGCAAGGTGTCGTGGGCGGCGACCGAGGGCGCGACGAACGCCGGCGAGGTGACCTTCCAGGAGGTCGGCCCGGGGCAGACGTCGGTGCACCTGACGCTGGAGTACGAGCCCGAGGGGCTGGTCGAGAAGGTCGGCGACAAGCTCAACGTCGTCGAGAACCAGGCCGAGGGCGACCTCGAGCGGTTCAAGGCCTTCATCGAGTCGGAGAGCTACGCGACCGGCGCCTGGCGGGGGTCGGTCCGGAACCAGGCCGGCACCGGCGGCACGCCGAACCTCGACGACGCCGCCGCCTCGCGCGGTGACGACGGCAAGGCCGGGGTCTCGGGCAAGGCCGTCGCCGCCGGTCTCGGCGTGGCTGCCGCGGCTGCGGTGGCCGGGGTCGCTGCGGCCAAGAGCGCGGGCGGCTCGGACGAGGAGCACACCGGGCACGCCGCGGAGCAGCCCGTCGTCGTGACGCCGCCGGAGCAGGTCGCTCCCGCCGCCCCCGTCCACGACGACCAGCCCGACCTCCCGGCGCGCGTCGTCCCGTTCGAGGAGATCAGCGGGCCGACCGACGCCGAGCGGCGCCAGCTCGACGAGGACTCAAACCTCTGAGCCGCTGAGGCTCGCCGGCGGGGGTGCGGCTGTCGGTGCCTGGCCCTAGCGTCAGGTCATGGCCGAGACGCCCTGGGAACCGCCCCTCGCCGGCACGGAGGTCGAGCACCTGCTCGGGGCGCTCGACCGGCAGCGGGCGACCTTCCGCTGGAAGGCCGACGCGTACGGGCGGGCCGGCCTGAGCGCGGCCCTCGCCACCTCGACCATGACGCTCGGCGGCCTGCTCAAGCACCTGGCGCTCGTCGAGGACAGCTACGCCTCGATCAAGCTGCACGGGGTCGAGCTCGGGGAGCCGTGGACGTCGATGCCCGGCTCGGAGGAGCACGGCTTCGAGTGGTCCACGGCGGCCGCCGACGACCCGGCCTGGCTCTACGCCCTCTACGACGGCGCGGTCGAGCGGGCGCGGCAGGCGTACGCGGCGGCGCTCCTGCGCGACGGGCTCGACCAGGCGGTGCACGTCGGCCGGGACCAGGGCCTGGTCGTCAGCCTGCGCCGGCTGACCTTCGACCTGCTCGAGGAGTACGCGCGCCACACCGGCCACGCCGACCTGCTGAGCGAGGCCGCGGGTGGTCGCGTGGGGGAGGACCCGCCGCCGGGCTGGCGCCCGCTCGGGGCGGTCGACGACGGTCCCGCCCGGCAGGCGCCGGTGCCGCGGTTCGAGGACCGCCGGATGGCGGGCGCGGTGATCCGCGACGTCGACCTCACCGGCGCCGACCTGCGGCACGTCGACCTCAGCGGGGCCACGGTCCGCGCCGCCGATCTGTCGGGGTCGACGTGGCACGGCGTCGACCTCGTCGACGTCACGATCACCGCCGGGGACCTGGAGCGCGTGACGGTCAACGACGTCGACGTCGCAGAGCTGGTCGGCGCCGAGCTCGACCGCCGCGATCCCGACCGGCCGCTGACCCGCCCGGCCGACGCCGACGGGTTCCGCCGCGCGTGGGACCTCCTGGAGCGGCGCTGGGCGGAGACGGTCGAGCACGCGCGGCGGCTGCCGCCCGAACGCCTGCACGCGTCGGTGGCCGGGGAGTGGTCGTTCGTGGAGACGCTGAGGCACCTGGTCTTCGCCACCGAGTGCTGGGTCGGCCGGGGCGTCCGCGGCGAGGCGTACCCGTGGGGCCCGCTGTCCCTGCCCTGGGACGAGGCGCCGGACGCGATGGGCTTCCCCCGCGACCGGGCGGCCCGGCCCTCCCTCGACAAGGTCCTCGCGCTCCGGGCCGAGGCCCAGGCGGCCGTGCGTACGGTCGTGGACGGCCTGACCGACGACGGGCTCGACGTCGTCCCCGCCGTGGCCGACGGGCCCGGCTGGCCGCCGCCCGGGCACACCGTGCGCCAGTGCCTGCTCACGGTGCTGAACGAGGAGTACGCCCACCGCCTGTTCGCCGAGCGCGACCTCGCCGTCCTCGAGGAGGGCGGCGAGGGTCCCTGATGCGTGCCCGGAGCGCGACTGAACCGGGACCGCCCGGGCTGCCCTAACCTGGGCACTCGGGGCCTCTAGCTCAACTGGCAGAGCAGCGGACTTTTAATCCGCGGGTTGTGGGTTCGATCCCCACGGGGCCCACCGGTGTCCGTGTATGGATCCGCTTGATGGTTGACATCGCGGTTCCGGTTGATGCTTGTCGCGGTTCCGGTTGATGGTTGACACCGGTTCCGGTTGATCCTTGACACTCCCTCATGAGGGAGTTGAGCGTGGCTGAGCAGCGCTATCAAGCAGTGCTGGCAGTGATCAAGGACGGGCGCACGGTGACCGAGGTCGCCGCTGCAGTCGGGGTGTCGAGACAGACGTTGCACGCCTGGCTCGGCAAGTACGAGGCCGGTGGCCTCGAGGGTCTGGCCGACGGCTCGCACCGTCCGGCCGGGCATCCGCGGCAGATGAGCGCGTCGGTGGAGGTCGCGGTTCTGGAGGCGCGTCGTGCGCATC
>NZ_FOFA01000007.1 GCF_900110855.1 Microlunatus flavus | reverse complement strand
CGTCACCAAGAAGCCGACCGCCCACAACATCGGCGTCCGCATCGCGATGTTGCCACCCCACATCGTGCCGATCCAGTTGAAGAACTTCACCCCCGTCGGCACCGCGATCAAAAACGTCATGAAGCTGAAGAACGGCAGGTTCACCGCACCCGTCACGTACATGTGGTGCGCCCACACCGCCACCGACAAGGCCGCGATGCTCAACGTCGCCCCGACCAGACCCACGTAACCGAAGATCGGCTTGCGCGAGAACACCGGGAGGATCTCGGTGATGATGCCGAAGAACGGCAACGCGATGATGTACACCTCAGGATGGCCGAAGAACCAGAACAGGTGCTGCCACAAGATCGGACCGCCGTTGCCGGCGTCGAACACGTGCGCCCCGAGCTTGCGGTCCGCCTCCAGCACCAGCAGCGCCGCCGCCAGGATCGGGAACGCGATCAGCACCAAGATGGTCGTGACCAAGATGTTCCACGTGAAGATCGGCATCCGGAACATCGTCATCCCCGGCGCCCGCATCGTCAGGATCGTGGTGATGAAGTTCACCGCACCCAGGATCGTGCCGAGCCCGGCCATGTACAGGCCCATGATCCACAAGTCCCCACCCACCCCGGGCGAGTTCACCGCATCCGACAACGGCGCGTACGCGAACCAGCCGAAGCTCGCCGGACCCGACGGCGACAAGAACCCCGACACCGTCACCAGACCACCGAACAGGAACAGCCAGTAGGTCAGCATGTTCAACCGCGGGAACGCCACATCAGGCGAACCGATCTGCAACGGCATGATCGCGTTCGCAAACCCCGCGAACAACGGCGTCGCGAACAACGACAACATGATCGTGCCGTGCATCGTGAAGAACTGGTTGTACGTCTCGTAGCTCATGTACTGCATCCCCGGGAACGCCAGCTCCGCCCGGATCCCCAACGCCAGGATGCCGCCGAAGAAGAAGAACAACATCGTCGTCACGAAGTACAAGTTCCCGATCACCTTGTGATCGGTCGTCACCATCCACTTCCACGAGATCGTGCCCAGCTGCCTGCGCGGCAGCGCGACCTCGGTCGCCGTGCGCTGGAGCGTCGTCATCGCGTCCCTCCCTGCACGACGGCCGGCGCGTCCGGGTTGCCCGTGTTGCCGGGCTCCCCCACCGGGTTGGGAATCGCCGCACCCTTGGCGGTGCCGGTCTGACCGCGGTCGACGAGCGTCTTGAGGTGGGCCGCGTACTCCTGCTCGCTCACGACGTGGACCTCGAAGCGCATCGCGAAGTGGTAGGTGCCGCACAGCTCGGCGCACTTGCCGGCGTAGACGCCCTCGCGGTTGGGGGTGACGGTGAAGTGGTTGTCACGACCCGGGATGACGTCCATCTTCTCGTAGAAGGACGGCACCCAGAACGAGTGGTTCACGTCGGGCGACGACAGGTTGAAGCGCACGGTCTTGTTCACCGGCAGGTAGAGCGTGGGGGCGACGTTGATCGTCCCGGACTCGTACACGTCGGTGCCCACGCCCGGCACGTCGGCCGACTCGTAGTTGAAGGTCCAGGACCACTTCTGCCCGACCACGTCGACCGTGAGGTCGGGGTCCGGGTTCTTCTGGACCACGTCCTGCGCCAGGATCGTGTAGTAGAAGAGCACGCCGATGACGACGAACGGCGCCACCGTGTAGAAGATCTCCATCGGCAGGTTGTAGCGGTTCTGCCGCGGCATCTCGTTGTGGTCGCTCTTGTAGCGCAGCGCGGCCCACCCGATGAGGCCCCAGACCGCGATGCCGATCGAGCCGGCGGCGATCCAGGTGCCGATCCAGAGGTTGCCGATCGCCGGCGCCTGCTCCGTGGCCGCCACCGGCAGCCCGAGCCGCTTGAGCTGACCCGTGGTCTCGGCCGAGCACCCCGCCAGCAGTGTGAGGGCGACCCCGCACAGTGCCACCGCGGCGCGGAGACCGACCCTTCGCGCCCGTTGCCTGCTCACACCCACCTGTGCCTCTCCTCGGGTCGTTCCCGCGGGGGCGGGGGCGACCACGTCACTCGTGCGTCGAACGCTCTGCGTGCCCGTCGGTCCACCCGCCGGGCAGCCTGTGACGCAGGTGGCGGATGAGCCGCCTGCGGTCGGGTCTTGCTGCCTCACACTAACGCAGGAGACCGACACCCCTCAGCGCCTGCCCGGGCGTTATCGTGCCCGTGTGGCGGAGGGGGGCGCGCAGGTCTTCCTCGACTCTTCTTCCGGTGAGCCGGTGCTCCCGGACGCGCTCGCGGCGTGGCAGGTTGCCGCCTCCTCGGGCTGGGGCGACCCGCTCCGGCTGCACCGTGCCGGGCGGCTCGCCGCCCAGGCCCTCGACAGCGTCCGCGAACGTGTCGCAGCCCACGTCGGGGCCCGTCCCGACGAGGTCGTCGTCACCGGCCCGCTGGCGCCCACGGCCCAGGCCGCGGTGGCCGGGCTGGCACGCGGACGGCGCCGGGTCGGGACCACGGTCGTCACCTCGGCGGTCGAGCACTCGGCCGTCCTGGCGGCGGCCGCCGCCGGTGGCGAGCACGTGGTGGTCGGCGTCGACGCCCTCGGCCGCCTGGACCTCGGGGCCTGGTCGGAGGCGGTGGCACGACCCGGGGTCGCGCTGGCCTGCCTGCAGGTCGCCAACCACGAGGTCGGCACGCTGCAGCCGTACGCCGCGGCGGCCGAGGCCTGCCGGGCCGCGGGCGTCCCGCTGGTGCTGGACGCGACCACGGCTCTGAGTCGGCTCGACACCACCGACCTCGGGGCCTGGTCGGTGCTGGTCGGCTGGGCGGGAGCGTTCGGCGGACCCGCCTCGGTCGGCTTCATGGTCGTGCGCCGAGGCACCCGCTGGCGGGCCCCCTACCCGTCCGACGACTACCAGCAGGGGCGCTGGCCCGGCGTCATCGACGTCCCCGCGGCCTGGGCGGCGGCGGCGGCGCTCGACGCGGCGGCGGGCGAGCGCGCCGAGGTCGCGGAGCGCCAGCGCCGGCTCGTCGACCGGCTGCGGCAGGAGGTCGCCGTCCGCGTGCCCGACGTCGACGTCGTGGGCGACCCGGTCGAGCGGGTCCCCCACCTGCTGACCTTCTCCGCGCTCTACGTCGACGGGGAGGCGCTCACGCTCGAGCTGGACCGTGCGGGCTTCGCGGTCGCGAGCGGCTCGGCGTGCAGCGCCAGCAGCGAGCACCCCTCCCACGTGCTGGCGGCGATGGGCGCGCTCACCCACGGGAACGTGCGCCTGGGCCTCACGCGGACCACGACGGAGGTGCAGGTGGAGGCGTTCCTCGACGTGCTCCCCGGCGTCGTCGCCGAGATCCGCGCCCGCCTGGGGGCCGGGTGACGGCCGGCGCGGTGGCGCTCACGCTCGACTGCACCGGTCAGCGTTGCCCGCGCCCGATCATCGAGATCGGCCGCCGCATCACCGAGGTCGAGGTCGGCCAGCTCGTCGAGCTCCTCGCCGACGACCCCGCGGCCAAGCCCGACGTCGCCGCCTGGTGCCGCATGCGCGGCCAGGAGCTCGTCAGCTCAGAGCCACCCAGGTTCCTGGTCCGCAGGACGCGCTGACCGGTCGAGGCCAAGAGGAGCAGGTCAGCAGACCTGACCACCGAGCCCGAGCTACGCCGGATCGGGCGCCGCCGCCTGGACGACCGGAGGAGGAAGCCCCGCGGCAGGGATGCTCCCCACGAACCGACTCGCGGGCTTCCGACGGAGGGAGGAAGGCGGCGGGTCGGAGCCCGATCCGCGTCCGAGCGGAGCGAGGACCAAAGACACGAAGGCGGCGGATCAGAGCACCGGGCGCGCCGGAGCGAAGCGGAGGCAGAAGACTCGGGTCTGAGCCCGATCCGCGTCCGAGCGGAGCGAGGACATCAGATACAGCACGAGAGCCTGCCCCCGGACTCGGTGGGGGCAGGGCCTCGTGAGACCTGTCAGACGCTGCGGCTCAGTGGAAGCTGTCGCCGCAGGCGCAGGAGCCGGTCGCGTTCGGGTTGTCGATCGTGAAGCCCTGCTTCTCGATCGTGTCGACGAAGTCGATCGTGGCGCCCATGAGGTACGGCGCGCTCATCCGGTCGGTGACGACGCCGACGCCGCCGAAGTCCTTGCGGATGTCGCCGTCGAGCTGCCGCTCGTCGAAGAAGAGCTGGTAGCGCAGGCCCGAGCAGCCGCCCGGCTGCACGGCGACGCGGAGCGCCAGGTCGTCGCGACCCTCCGCGTCGAGGAGCGCCTTGACCTTGCCGGCCGCCTCGTCGGTCAGGAGGACGCCGTCGGCGACAGGCGCGGACGTGATGTCGATGTTCGTGGTGGCGGTCATGAGGTCTCCCCTCGTCGGCCCGGATGCTGCTGCTCGGAGAGCGCAACCCGCGCGACGCGGATCGTGTTCCCGGTCCTCATGGTAGGTCCGACGGGCGCGGCAGCCCAAGTGGTCCGGGCCGACGTGTGCGGCGTCACCACCGCCAGGTGCGCCCGACGCGCCGGGCCGTGGCCGCGAGCTCGTCGGCGCTCACCGACGGCTGCGGCGCGTCGGCGGCCGACTCGTGCACGGCGTACGCGGCCTCGATGCCCATCGTGCGCATCTCGCGCGCGCCGATCACGACCTCCCCGGCCACGACCACGCAGGGGGCGAGCAGCCGGGCGGCCAGCGCGGCCGCCGCCGCGACGACCCCGCCGCCCCGGTGCGCGAAGTCGAAGACGGAGCAGCCCGTGACCACGAGGTCGACCGGTCCGGCGAACCCGTCGAGCGCCAGCCCGGGACCGTCGGCCAGGCGGCCGCCGAGCGCCAGGACGGCGAGCCCGGTGCCGCCGCACGCGCCGGCGCCGGGGGTCGCGCCGAGCCCGTCGCCCGCGAGGTCGGCCAGGCGCTGGAGGGCGGCGTCGGCCGCGAGGAGCGGTTCGGCGTCCTCCCCCGCGGCGCGGCCGCGCACCGAGGTGATGCCGCGCAGCCCGAGCAGCGGGGTCGAGCGCTGCCCGCCCGGGACGACGCCCACCAGGTCGACGCCCTCGAGGCGCGCACGCGGCGCGCTCAGGTCGAGGCGGGTGAGGCTGCCGAGCGCGGCCACCCCGCCGCGCAGGTCCACGTCGGCCTCGGCGCCGAGCGCAGCGAGCAGCCCGGCGCCGCCGTCGTGGACGTCGTCGCCGACGAGGTCGACGAGGAACCCCCCGGAGGAGGGCAGGGTCTCGTCCAGCAGCCGCCCGAGCGGGAGCGAGCTGGCTGCGTACGGGACGGGCCCCTCCCCCACGCCCGGCCCCGGCAGCGCCGCGGCCGAGCGACCCGTCGTCTGCGCCCGCACGCCGACCCGGTCCGCGACGACGACCGGTTCCTCGGTCACGCCCCAGCGGGCCGCGGTGGCGCCGACGAAGCCGCCGCCGGCCTCGCCCACCGGGACGACGGCCACCTGCTGCCACGGCCAACCGGCGGCGAGGGACCGCCCGGCCTCGGCCGACGGCAGCCCGCCCACGGCGTCGGAGCAGACCAGCACGCGCACCGCTGCATCCTGCCAGCGCCGCGGGAGCCCGACGGGCCGGGGAGCCGGTCAGGACGTCGTGGCCGAGGCGTCTGACCGAGACGGCCTGACCGGGACGTCCGCGGGCACTAGAGTCGGAAGCGCTCGGGGCCCCCTGCCGGAGGTCTGCCCCGTGCCGCACGTCGCCCCCGCGCCCCACCGCTCCGCGCCCCATCGCCCCGGGTCGACCCGATGAGCCTGGCGGGCACGGCCGCGCGCGGCGCCGCGACCACGATGGGTGGCCAGTGGCTGCGCTTCGTGCTCCAGATCGGCACGCTCGCCGTCCTCGCCCGGCTCCTCGACCCGAACGACTACGGGCTCGTGGCGATGGTCCTGGCCATCGCCGGGGTGGCCACGGTGCTCGGCGACTTCGGGCTCTCCTTCGCCTCCGTCCAGGCCGCCCAGCTGGACCACGTCCAGCGCAGCACCCTCTTCTGGCTGAACCTGGCCATCGGCCTCGTGCTGGCCGGCGCGCTGGAGGTGCTGGCGCCGCTGCTGGCCGGCTTCTACGAGCGGCCCGAGGTCGTCGACATCACCCGGGTCGTGGCGGTCGTGTTCGTGCTGAACGCGGCGGCCGCGCAGTTCAAGGCGGAGATGTCGCGCGGCCTGCGCTTCCGGTGGCTGGCCGGGGCGGACGTGCTGGCCCAGCTGCTCGGCTCGGGGGCCGCGGTGGTCGTGGCGCTGCTCGGCGGGGCGTACTGGGCGCTGGTCACGCAGCAGGTCGTCGTCGCCGCGACGACGCTCGTCGTGGTGGTGCTCGCCTCGGGGTGGTGGCCGGGCCTGCCCCGTCGCCGGGCCGGGATCGGGCCCCTGGTGCGGTTCGGGGGCGACACCCTCGGCGTGCAGCTCGCCACGTACGTGACGAGCAACATCGACAGCGTCCTCATCGGCCGCTTCTGGGGGCCGCTGGCCCTCGGCGCGTACGACCGCGCCTACCAGATCTTCCGCCTGCCGATGCACCAGATCGCCGCGCCCGTCACCCGGGTCGCGCTGCCGGTCCTGTCCCGGGTGCAGGCCTCGCCCGAGTTCTCCCGCTACGTCCAGCGCACCCAGCTGGCGATGACGTACGGGATGGGCGGGGCGTCCTTCCTGGTCGCCGCGCTGGCCGGGCCCGGCGTGGCGCTGGTCCTGGGACCCGGCTGGGAGTCGACCTCGACCCTCCTGCGGGTGCTCGCCCTGGGCGGGCCGTTCCAGGCCCTCGGGTTCGTCTACTACTGGGTCTTCCTGGCGCGCGGGCTCACCCGCGTGCAGCTGCACTGCACCCTCGCGACGCGCGGCGTCATGGTGGTCCTGATGGTCGTCGGCGTCCTGCACTCGGCCGTGGGCGTGGCCGTCGGCGCCACCGTCGGGCTGGTCCTCAACTGGGTCGTGCTCTGCGTCGTCGCCGCCCCGCGCGCGGGGATCGACGTCGGGGCCCTGGTCCGGCAGGCGCTGCGGCCGCTCGCGGTCGGCGCGGGCCTGCTGGCCGTGACCTGGCCGCTGACCCCCGTGGTGGACGGGCTGGGCTCGGTGGCCCAGCTCGCCGTCCTCCTCGGGGTGTGCGCGGCCTACCTGGCGCTGGTCGGCACCGTCGTCCGTCCGGTGCGGCGCGATCTGGCCGCGCTGCGCTCCATGTCCACGCGGCTGCGGCGCACGCCCGCGCCGGCGGTCGTGCCCAGCTCCTGAGCGAGATCCTCGAGCACGTCGCGGGCGGCGTCGAGGTCGTCGAGGAACGTCGCCCGCTGCGCCACCAGGGCCTGCGCCCGCGCGAGCGGGTCGTCGCCCGCCTCCAGCTCGGCGTCGGAGAAGGCGACCGGCAGCGTGCTGAAGGCGGCGAAGGTCCGCTCGATCTTCTCCGCCCGGCCGGTCGTGTAGCCGACCGGCACCGCGCCCTCGGTCAGGCCCAGGATCAGCGCGTGGATGCGGTCGCTCACCACGGCGACGCTGCGGCGGTAGACCGCCCGGACCGCGCGCTCGTGCTCCGCGTGCGACCCGCCCGTCCAGGGCAGGCGCGACGCCCCGAGGCGTGCGGCGACCTCCTCGGCGCGCGGCTCGTCGCCGGTCATCTGCGTGACCACGACCAGCTCCGCGTCATGGGCGAGCGCCAGCAGGCGGACGGTCTCGAACCACCGCTCGCTCGGCACCGGACGGTCGCCGCGCAGGCAGACCGCCAGGACGTCGCGGGGCGCCTCCTCGGTCCGGAGCTCGGGCACGGGCGTCCCGAGGGCGAGCGCCCAGTCGGGGGCGACCTCGCCCTGCCCGAGCCAGACCCGGCTCTGCGGGTCCCGCCAGGCGAGCAGGGACACGGGCCGGAGCAGGGCGCGCAGCGCCGACCGGCCGAGCCGGCTGCCCGGCGAGCGCACGCCCAGGCCGACCGCGACCGTACGGCCGCCGCGGAGCGACGCGAGCAGCGCGAGCGCGAGCTTGCCGGGCACACCGGCGGCGAATCGCGTGTCGAGCACCAGCTCGCCGGCGTTGAGCGCGGCGACCAGGCGGAACGGTCGCGGGGACAGCGCGGAGGCGAGCCAGCGCGGCGGCGAGGCGTGGACCACGTCCCCGGGCCGCAGGCCGAGCCCGCTCACGTACCCGTCGTCCGGGCCGACGCAGACGTGCAGCCGGCCGTGGCGCCGCAGGGCGTCGAGGTACGCGCGGCGCAGCACCGAGTCGCCGAGGTTGTTGCGCTGGCCGCTGGGGTACACGTACACCCGGGTCCGCTCCGCTCGCCTCGCGCCGGGACCGGCCTCCGCCGCCCGGGCCTCCGCACGTTCGGCGACGACCCGCCGGTAGACCGCCTGGTGCGCGGCCGCGACGCTCGGCCAGTCCCGCCCGTCGAGGCGTGGGGCGGCACCCCGCGCCGTGCCCGGGGCGGCACGCAGGGCGGCCTCGAGGTCGTCCGCGCCCAGCTCGCCGTCGTAGCGGCGGACCCAGTCGGCGCCGACCTCGTCGGCCAGCTGGTCGGTGGTCGGGGTCCGCGGCACGAGCACGGGACGGCCCAGGGAGAGCGCCACCAGCAGCACGCCGGAGTTGTGCAGCTCGGAGTACGGCAGCACGACGAGGGAGGCCTCGGCCACCTCGGCGGCCAGGTCGGCGTCCGGCACGAAGCCGAAGCGCACCCCGACCCTGGGGTCGGCCTCGGCCAGCCCCTGGAGCTCCTCGCGCAGGGGCCGGTCCGCCTGCCCCACGACACGCAGCCGCAGCTCGGGGTCGGGCAGGGTGGCGAAGACGCCGAGCAGGTGCGGGACGTTCTTGTAGGGCTCGATGCGGCCCACGAACAACGCCGTCCCCGGGCGCCCGCAGCGCCGGGCGGACGGCAGCACGTCGCGGTAGTGCGCGTGCGGGATGTGGGTCGAGGGCCGGCGCGACGGCACGCGGGTGACCGGGTTGAGCGTGATGTGGTGGCGTACGCGGGCGTCGAGCAGCTCGAGCAGCACGGCCTCCGTCCACGAGCCCGGGGTGTGCGGCTTGAGGTTGTGCAGGGTGCGCACCACCGGGGTGCCGGTGGCCCGGAGGCGGGCGACGAGCAGCAGGAACAGGGCGGCCTTGGTGGCCGAACCACGCCGGGTGCCCGACCGCAGCAGGAACTCCGGCCAGTGGACGTGGAGGACGTCGTAGCGCCCCAGCAGCGCCCGGGGCCAGGAGAAGTAGCGGAACGCCGACCCGGGCGGCGCGTCGCGCACGATCTGGTCGACGAAGCGGGTGGTGCCGTCCGGCGGGGCGAGCGCGAGCAGGGCGACCACGTCCTCGGAGCCGGCCGGGCCCGCCGGGGTTGCCGGGCTCACGGGCGGGTGTCCGTCATGGGTGCTGCCTCTCGTCGGGCGACGTAGCGGGACCGGTCGACGCCGGCTGCGGTAGGGAAGGGCGTGCGGGCGGCCGCCCCGGTGAGCGCCCGGCGGGGGGCCGGCGACGGCGGTTCCGGCGAGGGCAGGGCCCAGCCGGCCGACGCCGCGGCCAGCACCACCCCGACCGCGACCCAGAGGACCAGCGGCGTGCCGCGGCCGCTGAGGTGCGAGTGGAGGCAGCTGATCACCAGCAGGCCGGACAGGTACCAGACCAGCAGCGACCAGCGGCCGTCAGCGCGCGCCGCGCGACGGAGGCGGAGCAGGACGACCAGCAGCAGGGCCAGGAGCACCAGGAGGGCGGGGACGCCGGCCTGCACCGCCACCCGGAACCACTCCGACTCCGGGGACATCCAGCGCAGGTACGCGGGCCGCGGGGTCCCGGAGCCGGGCAGGTACAGCCCGTTCCCCCACCCGGTCCAGGGGCGCTCGGCGATGGCCGGGAGCGTCTCGCGCCGCCAGATCACGACGCGGTACGCGATCGTCTCGGGCAGCAGGTTCGTCAGGCCCGGGCTGCTCGACCGGCGCGACAGCTGGTCCTGCACCCGGTTCAGCACCAGGCCGCCGAGCAGCAGCGCGCCCACGACGACGACCAGCGCGGCGGCCCCCAGGGCCACGGCGCGCAGGCGCAGCCGGCGGGCGGTCGCCACGAGCACGAGCACGGTGACGAGCACCGGCGCCAGGGTCAGGGTGGCCAGCTGCGCCACCACCGCGAGCCCGACGACGACCAGCAGCCCGGGCGAGCGGCGCCAGCTCCGCCCGAGGGTGAGCGCGAGGCAGCCGAGGGTGATGATGCCGAGGAGATAGCCGCCGAGGTTGGTCCAGTGGCCGATCGTGCTGGTCGCGCGGAGGTCGGACCCGTCGGCGAGCCGGTCGGCCAGACCCCCGCTCTGGGTGGTGGCGACGAGCAGCCGGTTGAGCCTCGGGACGTCGGCGATCTGGAGCACCGCGACCACCGAGACCGGCACCGAGGTCACCACGAGCACCAGCAGGAAGCGGGGCAGCTCGGCGGGGCGGCCGACGGCGAGCCGCGCGGCCCACAGCGCGGCGTAGGAGACGGCGAGGTCGCCGACCGTCCCCAGCTGCGCCCCGCGCAGCCCGCCGCTGTCGACGAGCTCGGCGGCGACCCGGACCACGAGGTAGAGCACGAACACCCCGTCCACGGCCGTCGGACGGAACGCCGCCAGCCCCGCGCGCCCGCGGCGGAGGACCGGCACCACCGCGACGAGCAGGCCCGCGGCGACGAGCGCGGCGAAGAGCGGCACGCCGGCGACCGCGCCGACCTTCAGCCCGACCGTCGCCGCGGCGAGGCCGAGCAGCGCCGCGACCACCGACGTGACCAGCCGGGGACCCGCGGGATCCTCGGCGCCGGAGGCGGCGTCGGACGCGACGTCGGACGACGGGACGGGCTCCGCGCCGGGAGCCGGAGCCGCGCTCGACCGTTTCGGGAGGACCTGCGTACGCAGTCGCTCCGGCTCCCCCGGGACCGGCGCCTCGAGGAGGGCGACCCGCTCACTCACCGGCGACCGCCGGGGTCCGGGCCGTGGAGCGGACGAGGCCCCGGGCGGCCATCTCGTCCAGCAGGGTGCGCACCCGCGCGCGCCAGGAGTGCTCGAGCCCGATCCGGGCCCGGGTCGCCGCCGCCTGCCGGGCCATGCTCGTCCGGGCGTCGAGGCAGCGCTGCAGGCCGGCGCCCAGGTCGTCGACGTCGCCGGCCTCGAAGAGGTCGAGGGCGAAGCCCTCCCCCGCCAGCGACTCCGTGGTCGCGTGCCGGGAGGCCAGCACGGGGCGGCCGGCCGCGAGGTACTCCCAGACCTTGAGCGGGGAGAAGTAGGTGCCGGAGGAGACGCGGTGCCCCGCGAAGCCGACGTCGACGCTGTCGAGGAAGGCCGGCACCCCCTCGGGCGTGACGCGGCCGAGCAGCTCGACACGGTCGTGCAGGCCGAGCTCGTCGACCAGCTCCGTCAGCCGCGCGCCAGCCACGCCGCCGCCCGCGATCCGCACCCGGATCCGCCCCGTGGTGTCGCGGCGCACCGCGTGCAGCAGCAGGTCCAGCTCCTGCCACGCGTACAGCGCCCCGACGAACCCGACGACGAGGTCCGGGCCGGCGTCGCTCACCGGCGCGCACCGCTCGAAGCGCTCGGCGCTGACGCCGTTCGGCAGCACGTAGACCCGGTCGCGCGGGATCTTGTGGACGTTCACCACCATCTCGGCCAGGGGCTCGGACACGCAGACCAGGAGGTCGGCCCGGCTGAGCGCGGCCAGCTCGGCCCGGCGGGCGAGGTGCAGGCTGCTGGTCGCCCTGCGGTGCCGGCTGGCCTCGACGGACAGCAGCGCGTTCACCTCGAGCACCCACGGCACCTGCCGCTTGACCGCCTCGACGCCCAGGTCCTGGTAGAGCGAGTAGCGCTCGTAGACGAAGTCGAAGTCGGCGCGGTCGAGGATCCCGGCGACCTCGCGCCGCGTCCTCCAGCGCAGCGACTGCCGCGCGACGTCGGCGGCCAGCCGCGTGACGCGGCCGGACTGCATCCGCCGGTCGCTGCCGGGCCCGGCCACCAGCGGCGAGCTGCGGTCGCCGACGATCACGCTCCGGACCGCGACCTGCTCCTGGCGCAGGCCGTCGATCACGCCGACGATGTGGCTGCGCGGGCCGAGGCTCTCGGTGTCGGTGCGCGTGCCGACCCGTGCACCCCCGGAGAGGTAGAGGCTGCTGAGCCCGCCGCCGTCCCCGACCCCGGGCGCGGGCACGCCGACGGGGTCGTCGACGAGGACGGAGGGTGCTCGAAGGGTCGGCGCCGCCGGGATGGTGAGGGCCGTGCGGAGAACCGCCATGGTGCTGTCCCGCTCTCACCCCCGAGATCGGTGAGTTCGTGACCCCGAACGGTAGTCGACGTGAGAGACATTCAGGTTTCGTCTGCGTAAAAAAGCGCACAGGTGGGACGCGTCGGTCGTCGCAGGCCGCGTGAGCCCGGCGGGCGGCCCCGGCGGGGCGGCCTCCTGGTCTCCGCTCTGGGTTCTGCAGTTCGGCCCACAGGTAGAATTCAGGCCGTGACGACGACGCCCACCCCGACCCGTACGCCGCTGTCGCTCTTCGTGCTCGGGCAGGGTTCGGACCCGCGCTCCGAGCGTGGCGTCGAGTGCCCCGGAGACCTCCCGCCCGCCTCCGACCCGGCGCTCGTCGAGCGCGCCCGGCGCGCGAAGGCCGAGCTCGGTGACCGGGTCTTCGTGCTGGGGCACCACTACCAGCGCGACGAGGTCATCCAGTTCGCGGACGTGACCGGCGACTCCTTCAAGCTCGCCCGCGAGGCGGCGGCGCGCCCCGAGGCGGAGTTCATCGTCTTCTGCGGCGTGCACTTCATGGCCGAGTCGGCCGACATCCTCACCAGCGCGGCGCAGAAGGTCGTCCTGCCCGACCTCGCCGCCGGCTGCTCGATGGCCGACATGGCGCGCCTCGCGCAGGTCGAGGACTGCTGGGACGTGCTGGCCGACGCCGGCGTCGCCGACGTGACGGTCCCCGTGACGTACATGAACTCCTCGGCCGACATCAAGGCCTTCTGCGGCCGCGAGGGCGGCGTCGTCTGCACCTCGTCGAACGCCAAGAAGGTCCTCGAGTGGGCGTTCGCGCGGGGCGAGAAGGTGCTGTTCCTGCCCGACCAGCACCTCGGCCGCAACACCGCGGTGCTGCAGATGGGCATCGGCCTCGACGAGTGCGTGCTCTACGACCCGCACCAGGTCAACGGCGGCCTGACCGTCGAGCAGCTGCGCGCGGCGAAGATGATCCTGTGGAAGGGCCACTGCTCGGTCCACGGACGGTTCAGCCCGCAGGCCGTGACCGAGGTCCGCGAGCGCGTGCCCGGCGTCAAGGTGATCGTGCACCCCGAGTGCCAGCACGAGGTCGTCCTGATGGCCGACGAGGTCGGGTCGACGGAGTACATCATCAAGGCCGTCGAGGCTGCGCCCCCCGGCACCAGGTGGGCCGTCGGGACCGAGCTCAACCTGGTCCAGCGCCTCGCGAAGGCCCACCCCGAGCAGGAGGTCGCCTTCCTCGAGCAGCACGTCTGCTACTGCTCGACGATGAACCGCATCGACCTGCCGCACCTGGTCTGGGCGCTGGAGAACCTCGTCGCCGGCCACGTCGTCAACCAGGTCACGGTCGACGCCGACACCGAGCACCACGCCAAGCTCGCCCTCCAGCGCATGCTCGACCTCCCGGGCGAGACGACGAAGGACTGAGGTCCCGGCCCCCTGGTCCAGACGCCCCGGCTCGTCCCGCTGACCTCAGGTTTTTCACGTTCACGTGATCCGGTGCTTCACCCAGCAGATCTGCTGGGTGAAGCACCAGGAACGTGGGTGCACCGCGTCCCAGACCGCTCCGCGGCGACCTCTTCGAGGCCCTTCGACGAGCTCAGGGAGCGCTTCCCGCTCGTCCTCGCGCCCGAACACTTCGGCGCCAGTCTTCCGTACGACGCGCAGACGCCCCGCCCGGAACGTTCCGGACGGGGCGTCTGCCGCGTGCTGGTGACCGCGTACGCGGCCGGGGTGCGGCTCAGCCGGGGATGAGGCCCTCGGAGGAGTCGGCGAGCAGGGCCTCGACGTCGGCGAGGGTGGAGTCGACGTCCGGCAGGATCAGGTCGGAGTCGGCCAGCTGGTCGTCCGGCACCGCGGTCCCGGCCGTGCGCACCTCGTCCAGGAGCTCGGACAGGGCCAGCGTGAGCGCGGCCTGGTCCTGGGCCTTGACGGCCTTCTCCACCTGGTCGTCGAGGGTGTTCAGCCCGTCGACGGCGTCCTCCGGAACCTCCCACTGCCCCTCGCCGAGGATGCGGACGATCATCGGAGGTCCCCCGCGTTCGGCTGCGCCTGCTGCTGGTACGGGGCGCCCCCGCCCTGCATGTCGCGCTCGACGTCGTCCAGCGAGCGCGGCTGGGCCGGCGCCTGCTGCTGCGCCGGCTGGGAGGAGATGGCGGGCGTCTGGCCGCCGCCGATCGCCTGCGTGCCGCCGGAGGGGCCGGCGCCGAGCGACGCCTTCATGCGGCTCAGCTCGTCCTCCACCTCGGAGGTCGACGCGAGCTGCTCGAGCTCGAGGGTGATGTCGTCCTTGCTCGTGCCCGTCGGGTCGTCGAGCGCGCCGCTGGCGAGCAGCTCGTCGATCGCCCCGGCGCGGGCCTGCAGCTGCGCGGTCTTGTCCTCGGCGCGCTGGACGGCCAGGCCGACGTCGCCCATCTCCTCGCTGATGCCGGAGAACGCCTCGCCGATCCGGGTCTGCGCCTCGGCGGCGGAGTACGTCGCCTTGATCGTCTCCTTCTTGGTGCGGAAGGCGTCGACCTTGGCCTGCAGCCGCTGGCTGGCCCGGACGAGCTTCTCCTCCTCGCCCTGGAGCTGCGCGTGCTGCGCCTGCAGGTCGGTGAGCTGCTGCTGGATCCCGGAACGTCGCGTCAGCGCCTCGCGGGCCAGGTCCTCACGACCGACCTCGAGCGCCTTCTGCGCCTGCTGGGTGAGCTTGTCCGCCTGCGTGGAGAGCCCGTTGGCCTGCAGCTCGATGCGCTTGCGGCTGGTGGCGACGTCCGCCACGCCGCGGCGCACCTTTTGCAGGAGCTCGAGCTGGCGCTGGTAGGAGTAGTCCAGCGTCTGCCGCGGGTCCTCGTACTTGTCCAAGGTCTTGTCCGCCTTGGCACGGAAGATCAGGGACATGCGCTGAAAAAGGCCGGCCATGTGGTCTCGGTGGTCCTTCCTGGGCCGAGGAGCGGCGTGGGAGAGCCTCGTACGAGGTGGGTCACGCCCCGCTTGTCAGACCACCACCGTATCTCCGCCGTCGAAGCCCGTGCCGGGGTGGCAGGGTCGGATTTTCGGTTTCCAGGGTTCGGCCTGGGATGATTCAGGGGTCGAGACGCCGTGGTCCGGCGGTCGCGGCTCCTGCCCCGACCCTGGCGCAGGCACGAGGTTCGAGGAGCACGAGGCAGCAGTGGCACTCTTCCGACGCAGCACCACGGCCGAGCCGGAGCCCTCCCCGGCTCCCGAGGTGCGTGACCCCTCGGGGCGCAAGGCCGGGCCGACGCCGAGCCGCAAGGAGGCCGAGGCCGCCAGGCGCCAGCGGGTCACGCAGACCTACAGCAAGCGCGAGTCGCGCCAGCTGAACGCCCGCCAGAACCGCGCCGACCGCATGAGGGCGCTCGCTGCCCGGGACAACACCCCGGAGAAGGCGCTGATGCGCGACTACGTCGACCACCGCTTCAGCATCGGCGAGATCCTGCTGCCCGCGCTGGTGCTGATCCTGGCGACCAGCTTCCTGAACACGATCTTCCCGCGGGCCGCCGTCATCGGCACCGTGATCATGTACGTCTACGTCCTCGCCGTGCTCGTGGACCTCTACCTGATGTGGCGCGGGTTCAAGAAGGTGCTCGCCCAGCGCCTGCCGGGGACGAGCACCCGTGGCCTCGCCTTCTACGGCGCCAACCGGGCCATCCAGATCCGCCGCTTCCGGATCCCGTCGCCGCGCGTCAAGCGCGGCGACAAGTACTGACGCGTCCTACCGGGGACGCGACGACACCGACGGCGGGAGCGACGACGTGACCCACGAGTGGCACTGGCGGACGGAACGTTCCGGTGGCGGCCGCGGAGGCTCCGCCCAGCCGGTCGGCCCCGACAGCTTCCCCTCCCAGGGCGAGGCGGAGACCTGGCTGGGCGAGACCTACCCCGACCTCCTGGCCGGCGGCGTGCGCGCGGTGAGCCTCTACGAGGGCGACCGGCAGGTGTACGGGCCGATGAGCCTGGAGCCCGACCCGGGCTGACCCGGCCTGGTCGCGGGCCGACCCGGACGCCGGCACCGGCCGCGCGAGCGGAGGCCCGGCCTCAGCGGACCTCGGCCACGGCGGCGGGGAGGTTCCCCTCCCCCGTGCGGCGCAGGATGTCCTCCCACGGCGACGGAGCCAGGCCGAGCGCGGCTTGCGTACGCGCGGAGTCCATGACGTACGGCCGGCCGAAGATGTAGCCGAGCTGGCCGAGCTCGCGCATCATCGGGCTGACCAGTCCGATCGCGCGCACCACCGGCACGGGGATCCCGCGGACCGCGACGGGTGCGTGGCCGAGCGCGGCGAGCGCCCCGGTGAGCGCGGCGCGCTGCGTGCTCGGCGCCGGGCTGACCGCGTGCCAGACCTGGCCCCAGGTCGAGGCGTCGAAGGCGACGGCCACCAGCGTGCGGGCCATGTCGGTCACGTCGGTGAACGTGTGCGGCAGGTCGGGGTCGCCGATCATCCACGCGGTCCGCCCCTGCACGGCCGTGGGGATCTGGCGCGACACGTGCCCGTTCTGACCGACGCCCGCGCCGAGGTAGTCGGCGGCGCGCACCTCGACGGCGCGGATCCGGCCCGCCTCGTGGGCCGCGCGGGCCTCGGCCCACATCCGCGCCCGCAGCCGGCCCTTGTGGTCGGTGGCCCGGTCGGGCATCCCCTCGGTCATCGGGCCGTCCACGGGGCCGTACGGGTAGAGCGACGCCGCGGTCACGAGCGTGGCCCCGGTGCGCTCCGCGGTGGCGAGCAGGCTCGCCGCGAGCGGCGGCCAGACCTGCTCCCAGACCGTGTAGTCGCTCGGGTTGGCGCAGTTCAGGAGGGCGTCGGCGCCCGCGACGAGGCGGGTGAGGGCCTCCGGGTCCGCCGCGTCGGCGGCCACGCTGCGGACGCCCTCGACGCCCGACGCCCGGCCGGACCGGGTCACGACGCTGACGGTGTGCCCGGACTCGTGGAAGAGCCGGGCGGCCTCGCGGCCCACGGGGCCGGCCCCGACGACGACGGCCGTACGGCCTGTGGGGCGAGGGCTGGGGGTGGTGCCGGTGGTGTCCTGCATCTGCGTCTCCTGTTCTCGAAAGAGAGCACCGCTCTCGTACGAGAAGAGTTGCACACCAGCGACCACTTCACAAGAGCACCGCTCTCGACGTCGACGACCGCTCGCGGCTGGTGCAGGATGAGGGCCATGACCTCGCCCCCGGCCTCCGCCTCCACCTCGGCGCGCGCCCTCGCCCGGGACCACCTGACCCGCGCGATCCTGGCCAGCGCGCGGGCCCAGCTGGGCACGGTCGGGCCGGCCGCGCTCTCGGTCCGCGCGGTCGCGCGCGACGTCGGGATGGCCTCGTCGGCGGTGTACCGCTACTTCGCGAGCCGGGACGAGCTGCTGACGGCCCTCCTGGTCGAGTGCTTCGACGAGCACGGGGAGGCGGTGGAGACCGCGTCCGCCCGCGTCGACCCCGCCGACCTGGCAGGGCGTTGGTCCGCCGTCGCGCACGCCTTCCGGCGCTGGGCCGGCGAGCACCCGTGGGACTACGCGCTGCTCTACGGCTCCCCCGTCCCCGGCTACGTCGCGCCCCGGCAGACCGTGGCGCCGGCGACCCGGGTCACCCGGCTCCTGCTCACCCTGCTGGCCGACGCCGCCGCGGCCGGCGCCCCGGTGGCGGGCGCGGCCGACGAACCTGCCCCGTCCGCGGCCTTCCACGAGGCGGTCGTCGGCGTGCGCGAGCTGGCCGGCGACCTGCCCGACGACCTGCTCCGCGCCGGCCTGTGCTCGTGGGCCGGCCTCGTCGGCGCCGTCACGCTCGAGCTCTTCGGGCACCTGGAGCAGGCGGTGGGAGACCGCGAGGCCTGGTTCGACGCGGTGTCCGACCGGTTGTGCCCGGTCGCGGTGCCCAGGATGGGCGGGGCCACGGCCTAGGGTCGTCGCCGTGCCGGTGCCCGAGTTCATCGTCCAGCTGCGCGAGCACGTCGGTCACGACCGGCTCTTCCTCACCGGGGTGTGCGCGGTCGTCGTCCGCGACGACCGCGGCGGGCCGGAGATCCTCTACGGCCGCCGCTCCGACGACGGGCGCTGGGCCCTCCCGTCCGGCATCCTCGAGCCCGGCGAGCAGGCGGCCACGACCGTCGCCCGCGAGGTGTGGGAGGAGCTCCGGGTCACCGTCGAGCCCGAGCGGCTCGTCCTGCTGACCACCGACCCGGACGTGCGCTACCCCAACGGGGACGTCTGCCAGTACGTCAGCCTCACCTTCCGGTGCCGCTACGTCTCCGGCGAGGCCGAGGTCGGCGACGACGAGACGCTCGAGGTCGCCTGGCGGCCCGCGGACGACCCGCCCGAGGAGCTCGACGAACGGCAGCGGCGCCGCATCGCGGTGGCGCTGTCGGGCGCCGAGGCGTGCGTGTTCGACCTCTGAGCGCCCTGTGGCCCGACCTCGGCGCGCTCAGGAGGCGAGGCGCGTACGCCCGCGGCGCACGTCGGCGACCAGCAGCGACGTCCCGAAGCCGGCCACGAGCAGCCCGACCCCGGCCACGACCGGCCGGGCCGAGCGGCGGGTCGCCAGTCGCTGCTCGTAGGTCTGGCCCTCCGACCCGTCCGACTTCACGCACACCGACCCGGGGGTCATGACCTCGCCCCGGCAGCGGACCTCGTCGGCCCCGCCGAGACTCAGCCCGTACACCACGGCCACGAGCCCCACGAGCACGAGCACGAGGTGGGCCAGCCGCGTGCGCAGCCGGCTCCGCACGGCCGTCCCGCCCCCGTCGCGCGCGGGCACGCCTCGTCCGGGCACGCTCACCGCACGTGCGAAGCGACGAAGGGCGGCTTGACGACCCGGAACGGTTCGCGCCGCGTGCGGACGTCCACCGTCACCGTGTCGTCCTCGCCCACGGTGGGCGCCAGCAGGGCCAGCGCGATGCCGGTCCGCAGCGTCGGGGAGAAGGTTCCGGAGGTGACCGTCCCGACCTCGGCACCCTCGGCGTCGCGCACGACCATGCCCGGACGCGGGATTCCGCGGCCCTCGGCCCGGAGACCCCGCAGCAGCCGGCTCGGACCGGCCTTCTTCTCGGCGCGCAGCGCGTCGGCGCCGACGAAGTCCGGCTTCGACCACCCGACGGCCCAGCCCGAGCGCGCCTGCAGCGGCGAGATCTGCGGCGAGAGGTCCTGGCCGTGGAGCGGGTAGCCCATCTCGGTCCGCAGGGTGTCGCGCGCGCCGAGGCCGGCCGGGCGCAGGCCGTACGCCTCGCCCGCCGCCACCAGGGCGTCCCACACCGCCTCGGCGCCGGCGACCGGGACCACGAGCTCGTAGCCGCGCTCGCCGGTGTAGCCGGTGCGGCAGACGATCACGAGGGTGTCGCCCAGCCGGACGCGGGCGAAGGCCATGTAGTCGAGCTCGACGGGCACGCCGGCCGCGGCCAGCACCTCGTCGGCGCGGGGTCCCTGCAGGGCGAGCACGGCGTACGCGTCGTGCAGGTCGACGACCTCGACGCCCTCCGGGGCGCCCATGTGCAGGGCGGCGACCACCGCGGAGGCGTTCGCGGCGTTGGGAACGAGCAGCACCTCGTCGGAGCCGGTCACGTAGGCGATGAGGTCGTCGACCACGCCGCCGTCGGGGTTGCAGAGCAGCGTGTACTGCGCCTGGCCGGGACCGATGCGGTCGAGGTCGCCGGTGAGCACGCGGTTGACGTGCGCGAGGGCTCCCGCACCGACGACGCCGACCTTGCCGAGGTGGCTCACGTCGAAGAGCCCCACGGCCTCGCGCACGGCGGTGTGCTCGGCGACGACGCCGCCGCCGGCGTACTCGAGGGGCATCGACCAGCCGCCGAACGACGCGAACTTGGCGCCCGCGGCGAGGTGGCGCTCGTGCAGCGGGGACCTGCGCAACCCGGAGGTTCCCTCGACGCCCACCGCTCCTCCTCGCCGTCCCGGCGACGGGCCGCCCGGCCCGCCTGTCCGACCGCGAACCTACCGCGCCGGCGACGCCCCGCCGTCCGGGCGGCGGCCCCTGCGGCCGGGCCGGAGCGCGCCGACCCGCCGCACTAGCCTGGCGATCATGCCGACTCCTCCGCTGCCCTCGCTCGCCCTCGCCACCTCCCTCCCGCGCGGCTCCGTCGTGCTGGTCGTCGGTCTCGCGGAGGACGGCGTCCGGGGCGTGCCCGCAGCCGTCGACGCGGCGTACGCGAAGAGCTTCGGCACCGACGTGGCCACCCTCGCCGCCTCCGTCGGCGCCACGAGCAAGGCGGGCCAGACCCGCACGCTGCCGCCGGTCGGCGACGTCCGTCTCGTGGTGGTCGGCCTGGGCGACCAGGGCGAGGACGAGGCGGCCGCCGCGGTCGCCCTGCGCGAGGCCGCCGCCACGGGCGTGCGCTACGCCTCCGGCCTGGCCGACGGCGCGGACCAGAAGGGCGCCAAGGCCGCCGCCCGCGCCAGGGGCGCCCTCTCGGTCGTCGTCGCCCTGGGCACCTCGACGCCCGAGACGACCCTCGCCGTCGCCACCGGCGCGCTCGTGGGGACCTACGCGTACGCGGGCGTCGGCGCACGTTCCTCCACGCCGCCCGCGGTCGAGAAGGTGACCGTGCTGCACGAGGGGGCGGCCCGCACCGCCGCCGGCGAGGACGTGGCCGAGGTCGCGAACGTCGTCGCCGCCGCCGTGCTCACCGCGCGCGAGTGGGTGAACATCCCCGCCAACCTGCTCTACCCCGCCTCCTTCGCCGAGGAGGCTCAGGCGCTCGTCAAGGGCACCCGGATCAGCGTCGAGGTCCTCGACGAGGGCGAGCTCGAGGCCCAGGGCTACGGCGGGCTGATGGCCGTGGGCGGCGGTTCGGCGCGCCCGCCGCGCCTGGTGCGCCTGAGCTACCGGCCGCGCGGCGCCAAGACGCACCTCGCCCTGGTGGGCAAGGGCATCACGTTCGACACCGGCGGCCTCAACCTCAAGCCCGGCGACAGCATGTACACGATGAAGTGCGACATGGCCGGCGCCGCCGCCGTGCTCGCCGCCACGTGGGCGATCGCCAAGCTCGGGCTCAAGGTGCAGGTGACCGCGTACGGCGCGCTCGCCGAGAACATGCCGTCCGGGTCGGCCTACCGCCCCTCCGACGTCATCACCATCTACGGCGGCACCACGGTCGAGAACGGCAACTCCGACGCCGAGGGCCGGATCGTCATGGCCGACGCCCTCGCCCGCAGCAACGCCGACTCCCCCGACCTCGTCGTCGACGTGGCCACGCTGACCGGTGCGGCGGTCGTCGCCCTGGGCGACCGGACCGCGGGCGTGATGGCCACCGACGACGCGACCGCCCAGCGCGTGCTCGAGGCCTCGAAGGCGGCGGGCGAGCCGTTCTGGCAGCTGCCGATCCCGCCGGAGACGCGCGGCAAGCTCGACTCCTCGGTCGCCGACCTGCGCTCGACCGGCGGCAGCGACCGTTCCGGCGGCGCGCTCGTCGCGGCGGCGTTCCTGCGCGAGTTCGTCGACGCCCCCACGCCGTGGGCGCACCTCGACATCGCCGGCCCGGCCTTCCGCACGGGCTCGCCGGAGGGCTCGTTCAGCACGGGCGGCACGGGCGTGGGCGTCACCACGCTCGTGGCGCTGGCCCGCTCCATGGCGGGCTGATCCCCCAGCACGCACGACGGGGACGATCCGGCACCGCTGCGGTGCCGGATCGTCCCCGTTCCATGTGCATCCCCTGAGGGGAGAGCCGCGCCGACCCCCCTGGACCAGCGCGGCTCCCGCACAGGTGGCTGCCCCCCAGCAGGTCGTCGGGCTCGCCGACGACCGCCACCCGCACACCGGGTCGTACGCCCGGCCCCTCGCTCACGACGGGCCGGGCCCGACCACGTTCCGCCCGCACCGGCGGTGCCCCGGCACGCCACGAGGCCATCCCACCTCTGGCACGCCCCCGCCGGTGCGGGTGTCCGAGCGCGGCCTGTGGGCCGAGGACCGTCAGGGAGTCCCCCCGAGAGGGCGCCCGCACACAGGCGGTTCGGGGCGGCGGGAGCCGCGGATTGGTGCTGGATGCCCTCAGAGAGTGTGAGGCGCGTCACTCAGCGCAGGTCGGGGTGCTTCTTGTTGCGCGTGTTGTAGTCGCGCATCCGCTGCGGGTAGCCGACCACGGCCGCGTCGTACCCGGGGATCTGCAGGGACTCGGCGAAGGCGTGCGCCCACTGCGGGGACGGCACCACGCGGCGGGTCCACTCGCCGTCGTGCGCGACCAGCAGGAGGGTCGTCCGCGTCACCGACGTCTGCGGCTCGACGAAGGCCTCGACCCCGCGGCGGCTGCGCGCGAACGTCGTGAGGTGGGTCGTCGTCGCCTCGTCGGCCTTGGCCGACGGACCGCTCGCGCTGCGCACCTTGCCCCTGGTGCGGCTGAACCAACCCATGGCGCGAGTTTAATTGCCTCCGCTCCGCTCCGGCGCGGATCGTGCTCCAACCCGGCGCCTTCCTCCTCGTTCGCGAACGAAGAACGTGTTCGCTCTCTCGTCGTCCAGGCACCGGCGCACGACCCGGCGGTGGCGGTCGAGCACCGGCCAGGGTGCTGGTGGTCGCGCGATACTTCACCCGTGAGTGACGACGCGTACGACCTGGTGGTGCTCGGGGCCGGCAGCGGCGGCTACGCCTGCGCGCTGCGGGCCGCCCAGCTGGGGCTGTCGGTCGCGCTCGTCGAGCGGGACCGCCTGGGCGGGACCTGCCTGCACTACGGCTGCATCCCCACCAAGGCGATCCTGCATGCGGCCGAGGTGGCCGACGCCGCGCGCGAGGGCGCGCGGATCGGGGTGCACGCCACCGTCGACAAGATCGACCTGGCCGGCGTCCGGGCGTACGCCGAGGGCGTCGTGGGCCGGCTGCACAAGGGCCTGACCGGGCTCATCTCCTCCCGCGGCATCACGGTGGTCGAGGGTGAGGGGCGCCTGGTGACCGGCGACGGCACGGCCCCCGCGGTCGTCGTGGTCACGGCCGACGGCGAGCGCACCCTCACGGGCGGTGCGGTCGTGCTCGCCACAGGTTCGCAGAGCCGGACCATCCCGGGCGTCGTGCCCGACGGCGAGCGGCTGCTGACCAGCACCGACGCGCTCCGCCTCGAGACCCTCCCGACGTCGGCCGTCGTGCTCGGCGGCGGCGTGATCGGCGTCGAGTTCGCGTCGGCCTGGCGCTCCTTCGGCGTCGAGGTGACCGTCGTCGAGGCGCTCGACCGGCTCGTGCCGGGCGAGGACCCCGCGTCGTCCGCCGCGCTGCTGCGAGCGTTCCGCAAGCGCGGCATCACCGTCCGCACCGCCAGCCCGGTCAGCGCCGTGGAGACGCTGCCGACCGGGGTGCGGGTCAGCCTCGACGACGAGGCGGGGACCACGCTCGAGGCCGACGTGGTCCTGGTCGCCGTCGGCCGCGGCCCGCGCTCGGCCGGGATGGGCTACGAGGAGGCCGGCGTCGGTCTGGACCGCGGGTTCGTCGAGGTCGACGAGCGCCTCGAGACCGCGGTGCCGGGCGTGTTCGCCGTCGGCGACCTCGTGCTGGGCCTGCAGCTGGCGCACCGCGGCTTCGCTCACGGCATCTTCGTCGCCGAGGAGGTCGCGCACCGCACGGGCCGCCTGGACCGGGCACCGGTGCTCGTCCCCGACGAGCAGGTCCCGCGCGTCACCTACAGCGACCCCGAGGTGGCCTCGGTGGGGCTGAGCGAGGCCGTGGCCCGGGAACGTTTCGGCGAGGTCGAGACGCAGACGTACGACCTCGCCGGCAACGGTCGCGCGCAGATCCTGCAGACCTCGGGCTTCGTCAAGCTGGTGCGCCGCAAGGACGGCCCCGTCGTCGGCGTGCACCTGGTCGGCGCGCGCGTGGGCGAGCTGATGGGCGAGGCCCAGGCCATCACGTCCTGGGAGGCCTGGCCCGAGGAGGTCGCCGCGCTGCCGCACGCGCACCCGACCCTCGACGAGGCGCTCGGCGAGGCCCACCTCGCGCTGGCCGGCAAGCCGCTGCACGCGCACCGCTGAACCGCGGCGGCCGTCGGCTCGCCGGGGGCCGCACAGGAGCCGGGCACGGTCCGGGCCGGAGGTGCACGGAACGCGGGGAGGCGCGGCACTAGGCTGACCCCGTCCTCGCCCGGCCGAGCCGGGCGACCACCACGGTCGAGCACTCGGACCAGGCCCAGCGCAGCGCGAGAAGGAGCACCACACCACCATGCCGACCTCTGTCACCCTTCCGGCCCTGGGCGAGAGCGTCACCGAGGGGACCGTCTCGCGCTGGCTGAAGCAGGTCGGCGACACCGTCGCGGAGGACGAGCCGCTCCTGGAGGTGTCGACCGACAAGGTCGACACCGAGATCCCCTCCCCCACCGCCGGCGTGCTGCTCGAGATCAAGGCCGCCGAGGACGAGACCGTCGAGGTCGGCGCCGTGCTGGCCGTCATCGGCAGCGCCGACGAGGCGCCGTCGGGTGATGGTTCCGAGGGGTCCGCGCAGGGTGGTGCCTCCGAGGAGCCCGCCTCCGGCGGGAACGACGCGGACGCCGAGATCGAGGCCGAGGACCCGACGCCCGTGAGCGGCGGCACCCCCGACAGCGGCGCGGGCGCCAACGCGGCCCGCCCCGAGGAGGTCGTCGCCGAGGCGGCGCAGGAGACCGGCGCCGGTGACCAGACCGGCGGGTCGGGCGGGTCGGGCTCCGGGCCGGCCGAGGGCACCGAGGTGCACCTGCCCGCGCTGGGCGAGAGCGTCACCGAGGGCACCGTGACCCGCTGGCTCAAGCAGGTCGGCGACTCCGTCGCGGCCGACGAGCCGCTGCTCGAGGTGAGCACCGACAAGGTCGACACCGAGATCCCGTCCCCGGCCGAGGGCACGCTGCTCGAGATCCGGGTCGCCGAGGACGAGTCCGTCGAGGTGGGTGCGGTCCTCGCGATCATCGGCGACGCCTCCGCCGCACCCTCGGCCCCGGCCGCCCCGGCCGCTCCCGCGGAGCAGCCGGCTCAGCAGCAGGCGAGCCCGCAGCAGCCCGCGCAGGACCAGGGTCAGGGCGCCCCGGCCGTGGCACCCGGCCAGCAGGCCGCGCCGACGGCCACCAGCGCGCCCGAGCCGCCCTCGTACAGCGAGGCCGACCGCAGCCGCGTCGGCCAGCCGAGCACCCCGAGCCGCCAGGACGCGCAGCCGGAGCAGCACGGCGCCACCGGGGGCGGCTCGCCCGCGCCCGTGGCCGGCGACCACGAGGGCTACGTCACGCCGCTCGTGCGCAAGCTCGCCCGCGAGCACGGCGTCGACCTGGCCTCCGTGACCGGCACCGGGGTCGGCGGCCGCGTCCGCAAGCAGGACGTCCTCGCCGCCGCCGAGGAGGCCCGCAAGGCCGCCGAGGAGGTCGCCAAGCAGGCCGCCGCCCCGGCTCCCGCCGCCGCACCGGCCGCCAGCGCGGCCCCGTCCGCCCCCGCGGCTCGCCCGTCGGCGCCGGCCGCCGAGCCGAGCGCCCTGCGCGGCACCACGGAGAAGATGTCGCGGCTGCGGTCGACCATCGCGCGCCGCATGGTCGAGTCGCAGCAGATCGCGGCGAGCCTGACCGCGACCGTGGAGGTCGACCTGACCGCGATCTCGCAGATCCGGGCCCGGGCCAAGGACGACTTCAAGCGCCGCGAGGGAGCGAGCCTGTCGTACCTGCCCTTCATCACCAAGGCCACCGTCGAGGCGCTCAAGGTCTTCCCGAAGGTCAACGCCACCATCGACACCGAGGCCGGGACGATCACCTACCCCGCCGCCGAGCACATCGGCATCGCGGTCGACACCGAGAAGGGCCTGCTGGTCCCGGTGATCAAGGACGCCGGCGACCTGAACATCGCCGGTCTGGCCAAGAAGATCGCCGACCTCGCGTCGCGGACGCGGGCCAGCAAGGTCACGCCGGACGACCTGAGCGGCGGCACCTTCACCATCACCAACTACGGCTCGGCCGGGACGCTGATGGACACCCCGATCATCAACCAGCCGCAGGTCGCGATCCTCGGCACGGGCGCGCTCGTAAAGCGCCCGGTCGTGCTGAACGTCCCCGGGGTCGGGGACACCATCGCGGTGCGCGACATGATGTACCTGTCCATGACGTACGACCACCGTCTCGTCGACGGCGCCGACGCCGCACGGTTCCTGAGCATGGTCAAGGCCCGGCTCGAGGGCGGCGACTTCGGCTCCGAGTTCGGGGTCTAGGCCCGGTGCGGGCACCGGCCGGCAGACGGGTACGCGCGTGACGACCTGGCTGCTCGCCGGCGCGTCCGGGTTCCTGGGCACCGCCCTGCGGGTCCGGCTCGCGACCGAGGGCGACGAGGTCCTGCGCCTCGTGCGGCGCGAGCCGGCGGCGCTCGGCGAGCGGCGCTGGGACCCGTCCGCGGGCGAGCTCGACCCGGCGGTGCTCGACGGCGTCGACGCCGTCGTGGACCTGGGCGGGGTCAACGTCTTCACCGGCCCGTGGACGCAGAGCCGGCGCGAGGCGATCCTGTCCTCGCGCGTGCAGACGACGTCGACGGTCGCCCGGGCCCTCGCGGCCCGCGGGACCGACGCGCCGGTGCTGCTGCAGGCCGGGGGCGTCGCCTGGTACGGCGGCCGGCGCACCGAGCAGCCGCACGTCGAGGGCGACCCCGCGGCCCCCGACTTCCTGGCGCAGGTCTGCGTCCGGTGGGAGGCCGCGGCGCAGGAGGCGGTCGACGCCGGCGTCCGGGTGGTGTTCCTGCGGACCAGCCCCGTGCTCGACCGCAGCGGCGGCCCCTTCGTCCCGATGCGGCTCGCCTGGTCGCTCGGGCTCGGCACCGTGCTCGGCGACGGCACCCAGCGGATGCCCCTGATCAGCCTGGCCGACTACCTCGGCGTGGTGCGCTGGGCCGCCGCGACCCCGCACGCCCAGGGCGCGTACAACCTGACGGTCCCCGAGCCGTGCACGAACGCCGAGTTCACCGACGCGCTCGCCCGCGCGCTGCACCGGCCGCGCCTGCTCAAGGCCCCGGCCGCCGTGCTGCGGCGCGCGCTCGGCGAGCTGTCCGGCCAGCTGCTGGACGACATGTGGGTGCTGCCGAAGCGGCTGCTCGACGACGGCTACGTCTTCGAGGCCCGCGACGTCGAGCAGACGGTCGCCGCCGCCCTGCAGGGCGCCAACCCCGCCGTCTGAGGCCGTGGCCGAGCGACCGGCGGGCCTCCGCGTCGAGCTCCGGCTCGTCCGCCCCGACGACGCCGCCGCGCTCGCGGCGCTCCTGGTGCGCAACCGGGAGGCGCTCGCCCCCTGGGACCCGGTGCGGCCCGCGGCGTACTTCACCGAGGCGGGTCAGCGCCGGGGCATCACCGAGGCGCTGGGCCACCACGCCGCCGGCGCGTCGTTCCCGGGGCTCGTCCTCGTGGACGGGCGCGCGGCCGGACGCGTGAACCTCAACAACGTGGTCCACGGCGCCTTCCGCTCCACCGACCTCGGCTACTGGCTCGACGCCGCCGTCCACGGCCGTGGCGTCGCGACGACGGCGGTGCGGGCGGTCCTGCGCGTCGCGTTCGACGAGCTCGGCCTGCACCGCGTGCAGGCCGGCACCCTCGTGCACAACCACGCGTCGCGCCGCGTGCTGGCCAAGAACGGCTTCAGCGAGATCGGCCTCGCGCCGCGCTACCTCCAGATCGCCGGGCGCTGGCAGGACCACGTCCTGCACCAGCGGTTGGCCGACGACCCGGAGCCCCGCGGCGCGCGGTAGGAACGCCACGGGGCCGACCGGGTCAGCTCGCGGGCAGCTTCAGCCGCCACGTCCCCCGGCCGTGGGTGCCGGCGACGAGCTCGCCGCCCGAGGTGACCTGGAGGTCCCACACGGTGACCTCCGGCAGGCCCTTGTCGAGGGCGTACCAGCTGGTCGGGGTGGCGACGGACCGGCCGCCCGCGGTCGCCTTCGCCCCTGCGGCGGCGGCCGGAGCCGGCGTCGACGTCGACCGGTCGACACCGAACACGCCCACCTCGGTCCCCGCGACGAGCTGCGAGCCGGCGATCGCGACCGTGTAGACGGGGGCGTCGGGCAGGGTGCCGCTGACGTCGGTCCAGGAGCCACCGCCGTCGCGCGACTCGAAGACGTGCCCCTGGCCGGCGTCGGGGATCCACCGCCGGCTGTACGAGCCGACGCTGACGTAGACGTGCGCGGGGTTGGCCGGGTCGACCGCGATCGAGGTGAGGTAGCGGTTCGGGATCCCGTCGAGCGGCACGGTGTGCCACGAGCCGCCGACGTTCGTGGCCAGACCACGCTCGAACGGTGCGTCCTCCTCGGGGTTGCAGGGTCCGCACCAGGCGGCGTAGGTCGTCCCGCCGCTCACGCCGAGCGCCGTCACCTGGTGGCCCTCGCCCGTGTCGTAGACCTTCTTCCAGTCGCACCCCGCGCTGTCGCAGGTCGTCGCCCACGACTTGGTGTCGATCCAGACGTACTGCCCGCCGGCCACCCAGTGGTCGGGGTCGTGCACGTCCATCTCGATCGGGGCGATGAAGCGCGGGTTGGGGTCGCACGTCTTCGGCGGGTCCGTGGCCGTCAGGCAGGAGGGCGAGATCTCGGTCTGGGTCTGCCCGCCGTCGGTGGTCCTCCACATGTCGAGGTTCGTGTACTCCATCACCGCGCGGTCGCCGGCCCGCGGGTCGACGAGGGTGTCGCCCCCGTCTCCGGTGAAGGCCTGCTCGACCTGCTTCAGGTTGGTCCGTGCGTACGACTCGCCGTTGTCCTGCAGGCCGCCCCAGTACGCGGTCTCCTTGCCGACCGGACCCGCGGCGACGGAGAAGTTCTGCAGGGTGTGCAGGTCGGCGTTCAGGTTCGTCCAGCGACCGCGGCTGTGCTGCGACGTCGGGCGGCGCCAGACCCCGCCGTCGTTGCCCGCCCAGAACTGACCGCGGTAGATCATCCCCGCGTGCTGGTCGGGGTGAGTGGTCGGCGGGCAGTCGTAAGGGTCGCCGTCGGCCTGCTCGCAGCTGATGTCGTAGTTCCAGTACGGGCCGACCGTGGCCCAGCTGGCACCCCCGTCGGTGGACTCGAAGACCTCCTCCAGCTGCAGGTAGAGGTGGTCGGCGTCCTTCGGGTCGGCCACGATGTTCTGGTTGTACCAGGCCTGCACGCCCGGGTAGTAACCGCTGGTCAGATCGCCCAGCGCCGAGCCGGACGCCGCCAGCTTGTCCACGTCCGCGATCCGGCTCCACGGACCGGCCGGGTCGCCGCTGCGCGAGACGAAGACCCCCTGACCGCTCAGGTCGCCGGTGCTGGAGTCGGCGACCACGGCGTACAGGCGGCCCTGGGAGGACGACAGCGTGGTGCGAGCGACCGTCTTGGCGTCGATGTCGCCCGTCAGCCCGACGCGGGCGAAGCTGCCCGCACCACCGCTGCCCACGTAGAAGCCGTTGCGTCCCACGTCCGGCGGGTCGCTGAAGCCCATCCAGCCCACGACCGCCAGCACCTCGCGACCACGCGAGCCCGGCACCGCGATGACGTCGGTGACGTCGGAGGTGGGCGGGTAGAGCGCGGGACCGCCCGGCTGCAGCACCGCGGTCCACGCCGTGGTCCGCGACGCGGTGCGCGAGCGGCGGAACAGCCCGTGCGTGGTGGCGGCGTACACGTAGCTGCCGATCCAGGAGATCCGGTGGACGCCGGCTCCGTCGATCTCGTGCCCGCCCACCCGCCGCCAGGTCTTCGACCCACGCTTCTGCTGGTAGACCCCGACGCCGTACTGGCTCTCGGCGGAGTTGTTCGGCTCCCCGGTCCCCACCCACAGCGAGTCGTCCTTCGGCGAGGTCGCCAGCGCCCCCACGGCGAGGCGGGGCAGCCCCTTGTCATCGGTCGTCCAGGTCTTGCCCCGGTTGCCCGTGCGCCAGACCCCGCCGCTCGCCGACCCGGCCCAGACCGAGCCACCGCGGGCCGTGAAGGCCGTCATCCGGCCGGTGACGACACCCCACCCGACGCCGTAGTTCTGGCCGCGCCCGACCGGGTCGTTCAGGAAAGGCTTGTCGGTGACCTCGTCCCAACGCCTGCCTCGGGAGGGCAGCGCCGCGGCCGCGCGGTGCGCCTCCAGGAGCCCGGCGGCCGGAGCCACGGCGGCCGGTGCCGCGACGATGGACTGCTCGTACGCCGCCCGGGCACGCAAGGCGCCCGCTTCGTCCTCGTCCTCCTCCCCGCCCTGCTCACCTGCGTCGGCCTGCCGGTTCGCGTGGTGGTCGAGCGCGGCCGCGCGCTGCGGGACCGCCAGCTGCTTGTGCAGCATCGTCACCGCCTGACGCTTGTGCGGGTGCCCGGCCGCATCGGCCGGGGCGACGAACGCCGTGACGGTCAGCGTCGCCAGCGTGGCGACGAGGACGACCGGGACCGAGCGCAGACGAGAAGGCACGGGGCACCCCTTCTGGTCCCTGTGAAGCGGGTCGGCTGGCCCGGTGCACGCAGGACGGCGCATGCCAACCTCGTCCTCTGAGGGAGGGCTGTCAAGATGCTGAGAAGAACTAATCGAGGACGCAGCCGCCGCCCTCGGTCCGAGGCGTCCGCCGCTCGCGACGGGCGGTGCCGGCGCGCGTCCTAGACTCGCGGCCGTGAGCCTCGACGTGCGCTACCTCGGTCTCGGCGGGGACCCCGTGGACTACCGCGAGGCGTGGGACCTCCAGCACCGCCTGCACGCGGAGGTGGTCGCGGGCCAGGCACCCGACACCCTGCTCCTGCTCGAGCACGCGCCGGTCTACACCGCCGGCAAGCGGACCGAGCCGCACGAGCGGCCCCTCGACGGCACGCCCGTCATCGACGTCGACCGCGGCGGCAAGATCACCTGGCACGGACCGGGACAGCTCGTCGGCTACCCCCTCGTCCGGCTGCCCGAGGCGTTCGGCGTCGTCGACTACGTGCGCCGCCTCGAGCAGGCACTCATCGACGCCCTCGCCGAGGTCGGCCTGTCGACCGGCCGGGTCCCCGGGCGGTCCGGCGTCTGGCTCGCGGCCGACCCGTCGAACGGCCGTCCCGAGCGCAAGGTCGCCGCCATCGGCGTCCGCGTCGCCGGGGGCGTGACCATGCACGGGTTCGCGCTGAACGCCGACCCCGACATGCGGGCGTACGACCGGATCGTCCCCTGCGGGATCGCCGACGCCGGCGTCACGTCGATCACCGCCGAGCTCGGCTCCTCCCCCGCGCTCACCTCGCTGGCGTACGTCCTCGTGCCCCACCTCGAGCGCCTGCTCGCCTTCGAGCCGTACGAGCGCACGCCCGACGTCGCCGACCTCGCGCCAGCCGCGTCGTCCGGCGTGACGTACGGGCTGACGGCGTCCGTCCGCTGAGCCCTCGCGCGTTCCGCGCCCCCGTTCAGCCGACCGTGCATTTCACGTTGACGTGAGATACACGTGCTCAGCCAGCTCTGCAGGGCGGGCAGAGCACGAGGAACCTGAGCCAAGTGGCCTCGTCGGCGACACGCGAGGCTGTACGCGGCGACGCTCCCTGAGCCTGCCGAAGGGCCCGGAACGGGTCGACGTCGCCTGTGCCCGGTCGAGAACGCCAACCTCTTCGAGGCCCTTCGACAAGCTCAGGGAGCGTTCCGAGCCGTCGACGAGCTCAGGGAGCGTTCCGCCCTTCGACGAGCTGATGGAGCGTTCCGCGCGCGGCGTCGGCCTGGGACCAGGGTCTGACCCGCGGTGTCCCACGGAGGGACGACAGGTCGCGCGCGTCCCGCGAGGGTGGGACCCCCCGGCCGCTAGCGTGAGCGGCCCCGACCCCCGAGCAGAGGGTGACCCATGACGACGAGCGCTGCCCCGCGGCACGCCCGCGCCCCGGAGCTGGCCGTGTCCACGACCGGCCTGCGCAAGACCTACCGCACCCGCAAGGGCCGCCGCGTGGCCGTCGAGGGCCTCGACCTGCACGTCCCGCGCGGCGGGGTGCACGGCTTCCTCGGCCCGAACGGTTCCGGCAAGACCACCACCATCCGGATGCTGCTGGGCCTGGTCCGGCCCGACTCGGGGTCGATGACGCTCTTCGGCAAGCCCGTCCCCGCCCAGCTGCCCGCCGTCGTCGACCGGGTCGGCGCGATCGTCGAGCAGCCCAAGTTCTTCCCCGCCTTCACCGCGCGCCGCAACCTCGAGCTGCTGGCCGCCGGGATCGGTGCGCCGAAGCAGCGGGTCCCGGAGGTGCTCGCCGAGGTCGGCCTGGGCGAGCGCGGCGGGGACCGCTTCCGCTCGTACTCGCTCGGCATGAAGCAGCGGCTCGCGATCGCCGGCACCCTGCTCAAGGACCCGGAGCTGCTGATCTTCGACGAGCCGACGAACGGTCTCGACCCGGCCGGCATCCACGAGATCCGCCAGACGATGCGCGGCCTGGCCGACGCCGGACGCACCGTCCTCGTCTCCAGCCACATCCTCAACGAGGTCCAGCAGGTCGCCGACACCGTGACGATCATCGGTCGGGGCCGGCTGCTCGCCGAGGGTGACGTCGACGCGATCCTCGCCCGCGGCGGGACGGAGGCGGTCCGGGTCCGCGTCCCCGACCCGGCCGCGGCCGCGGAGGTCCTGGCGCGCGTGGGCTTCGCTCCGTCGCCGGGCGACCCCGGAACCGTGCTCGTCCGCTCGGGCGCCCCCGGGGTGCCGCTGGACTCCGCCCAGGTCAACCGCGCGCTCGCCGACCACGGCATCTACCTCGCCGAGCTCGTCTGGCAGCGCCCCGACCTGGAGGAGGTGTTCCTCAGCCTCACCGCCGAGGAGCACCTGGGGGCGGGCGCACCGAGAGCCGCTCCACCCGCACCGCTCGCGCCGACGGCCCCGCGCCGTAGCGGGGGCCGGTCGTGAACGACCTCGTCCGCCTCACCGCCGCCGAGCTGACCCGCCTCCGCTCCCGGCGCGTCAGCATCGTCGCCGCCGTCGTCGTGCTGGCCGCCGTCGCGCTGTTCCAGGTGCTCATCCACTCCGAGGTCGCCCCGACGGCCGCGGCGCAGGCCAGCGCGCGGCAGGCGTACGAGGCCGCGCAGCAGACCTGGCAGGCCCAGCACACGCAGTCGGTCGCCGAGTGCGTCCGGCAGGGCGGCGGCACCCAGGAGGAGTGCGAGTCCTACGACCCGGCCCCGACGGAGGCCGACTTCCAGGTCACACCGCCGCCCTTCGACCAGGTCGGCGTGGCCGGCGTCAGCACCGCGACGTACCTGTCGCTCTTCGCCGCGTTCCTCATCGGCGCGTCCTTCATCGGCGCCGAGTACGCCACCGGCTCGCTCGCCAACTGGCTCACGTTCGTCCCCCGGCGGCTCGAGGTGTTCGCCTCGAAGGGCGTCGCCGTGCTGCTGGCGTCCGCCCTGCTCGGGGCGGTCGCCGTGTTCGCCACGCTCGGACTCACCGCGGCGCAGGTGGCCGGGCACGGCGAGCCGCTCGTCCGGGCCGGGCACGTGGCGGCCGCCGGCGGCCGGGCCGTGGTCATGGTGGCGCTGGCCGGCGTCGCCGGCTACGTCATCGCCCTCCTGACCCGGCACACGGTCGCGGCGATCGCCGTGCCCCTCGGCTACGGACTGGTGCGGACGGTCGTCGCGGGCTTCACCTCCGACGTCGACGCTCCGCTCGCGTGGCTCCCGCCCTACCTGCCCGAGCTCAACCTGCAGGCGTTCCTCGAGCACGGCGTGACGTACACCCAGTACCGCAGCACGCTGGCGGACGGCAGCGACTACACCGAGATCGAGAAGCACGTCTCGTTCGGCCACAGCGGCCTCTACTGGCTCACGCTGGCGGTCGTGGCCGTCGTGGCCGGCGCGCTCGTCTTCCGCCGCCGCGACGTCACCTGAGGTCGAGGTCCGACCCGGGAACTTCCGCGGCCGCACGCCCGTGACAGGTGCGTACGGCGGCGGAAGTCCCGGCCTGGCGCCTGCGCGCCGGCGGGTATCGTGACGGGGTGACCGTGACGCCCGAGGGACGCAAGATGCTCCGGCTGGAGGTCCGCAACGCCGCGGTCCCGATCGAGAAGAAGCCGGCCTGGATCAAGACCACCGCGAAGATGGGCCCCGAGTACCGCGAGCTCCAGCAGCTCGTGAAGTCCGAGGGCCTGCACACCGTCTGCCAGGAGGCGGGCTGCCCCAACATCTTCGAGTGCTGGGAGGACCGCGAGGCGACCTTCCTCATCGGGGGCGACCAGTGCACCCGGCGCTGCGACTTCTGCCAGATCGACACCGGCAAGCCCGCCGACCTCGACACGGGCGAGCCGCTCCGCGTCGCCGAATCGGTGCAGAAGATGGGCCTGAACTACGCGACCATCACCGGCGTCTGCCGCGACGACCTGCCCGACGAGGGCGCCTGGCTCTACGCCGAGACGATCCGCAAGGTGAAGGAGCTCAACCCGGGCACCGGCGTCGAGATGCTGGCCCCGGACTTCTCCAGCAACACCGACTACCTGGACCAGCTGTTCGCCGCCGGCCCCGCGGTGTTCGCGCACAACGTCGAGACCGTGCCGCGGATCTTCAAGCGCATCCGTCCCGGCTTCCGCTACGAGCGGTCCCTCGGCGTGCTCCGCTACTCGCGCGCCGCCGGCATGGTGACCAAGTCCAACCTCATCCTCGGCATGGGCGAGACCCGCGAGGAGGTCTCCGAGGCGCTGCGCGACCTGCACGAGGCCGGCACCGAGATCATCACCATCACGCAGTACCTGCGGCCCTCGCCGCGCCACCACCCGGTCGACCGCTGGGTCAAGCCGGAGGAGTTCGTCGAGCTCGCGGCCGAGGCGAAGGAGATCGGCTTCGCCGGGGTCCTGAGCGGGCCGCTCGTGCGCTCGTCCTACCGCGCCGGCCGCCTCTACCGCGAGGCCCTCTCCTCGCGCGACAACCTGTCTCCCGAGGAGGCTGCCCGCTGATGGCGGACCGCAGGACGACGACCCGTACGGGGTCGACCGCTGTGACCCCGGCCAAGACCGCTCCGGCGCCCAGCGCCAAGGAGACCAAGGCCCTGGCCAAGCAGGCCAAGGTCGCGGAGAAGCAGCGCCGCAAGAGCTCGACCGACCCGGCCGACATGGGCCGTTTCAAGCAGATCGGGCAGGCCTACAAGGTCACCCGCGAGTTCGACCCGCAGCTGCCGTGGGTGCTGCTGACCGCGTTCCTGCTGCCGGTGGTCGTCGGTGTGGTCGTCGGCCTGCTGTGGGACCACCTGGTCTACCTGATCGTCATGGGCCTGCTGGTCGGCCTGCTGCTGGCGATGATGATGCTCGTGCGGCGCGCCAAGCGGGCGACGTACAAGCGCTACGCCGGCCAGACGGGTTCGGCCGAGGTCGCGCTGTCGATGCTGCCGAAGCAGTGGGTGTCGACGCCCGTCGTCGCCGCCAACCGTCAGCGCGACGTCGTGCACCGCACCATCGGTCCGGGCGGCCTGGTGCTGATCGGCGAGGGCGAGGCCGGCCGGGTCCGCCAGCTCCTGCAGGGCGAGGCCCGCAAGCACGAGCGCGTGGCGTACGGCATCGCCGTCACGACCCTGGTCATGGGCGACGCCCCCAACCAGGTCCCGCTCGACAAGCTGGCCGACCGGATCCGCAAGCTGCCGAAGGTCCTCCAGCCCAACCAGGTCACCGACCTCAAGCAGCGCCTCCGCGCCCTCGACGCCGTACGCCCCGTCGTCGGCATGCCCAAGGGCCCCATGCCCGGCGACCCGCGCCACGTCCGCGGCGCCCGCCAGGCGACGCGCGGGCGGTAGGGCGCGAGAACGGGAGAACGCTCCCTGAGCTCGTCGAAGGGCCTCGAAGAGGTCGGCGTTCCTCCACGTCGGGGAAGAACGCCAACCCGTTCCGGGCCCTTCGACAGGCTCAGGGAGCGTTCTCGTTCCGGGCCCTTCGACAGGCTCAGGGAGCGTTCTCGTTCCGAGCCCTTCGACAGGCTCAGGGAGCGTTCTCGTTCCGAGCCCTTCGACAGGCTCAGGGAGCGTTCTCGTTCCCGACCCGTCGACAGGCTCCGGGGGCGTCCTGCGTCAGCGGACCGGTGTGAGCTTCAGCACCGGGATCGTCCGCGTCGTCTTCTCCTCGTACGACCGGAACCCCTCCGACATCGCCTTGAAGCGTTCCCACGCGGCGTCACGCTCCGCGCCCTTGAGCTCGGTCACGTGCACCTGCTCGTCGCCGTCGGGCGTCTCGATGCGGACGTCGGGGTGGGCGAGCAGGTTGTAGAACCAGTCGGGGTTGTCCGGGGCGCCGCCCTTGGACGCGGCGATGAGGCGCGAACCGTCCTCGTCGCGGATGTTCGCCACCGGGCTGATGCGCTCGGTGCCGCTCCTGGCGCCGAGGTGGTGCACGAGCACCAGCCCGCGGCCGAACCCCATGGTCGTCACCGTGCCGCCGTTGGCACGGAACTCGTCGATGATCTGCTGGTTCCAGTCGCTCACGGCGCCATCATCGCGCCGTCCGCGCACGTTGTCAGCACCCCCGACCCACCTCGTGGACGTGGAAGACTGGGCCGGTCATGGTCAGCCTCGTCAACGCCGAACGTCTCACGATCACCTTCGGGACCCGTACGCTCCTCGACTCCGTCAGCCTGGGCCTGTCCCGCGGCGACGTCATCGGGGTGGTCGGGCGCAACGGTGACGGCAAGACCACCCTGCTCAAGATCCTGACCGGCGAGGCCGAGCCCGACTCGGGCCGCGTCACCCAGACCGGTCGGGTCTCGGTCGGCTACCTGCACCAGACCGACGACGTCCCCCCGGGCACCACGGTCCGCTCGATCATCGTGGACGGCGAGCCCGACCACGTCTGGGCGGCCGACGCCGGTACTCGCTCGGTCGTCGAGCACCTGCTGGCCGACGTCGACCTCGACACCGAGCTCACCACGCTCTCCGGTGGCGAGCGCCGCCGCGTCGCGCTCACCGAGCTGCTCCTGGGCGACCACGACCTGCTCGTCCTCGACGAGCCCACGAACCACCTGGACGTCGAGGCCGTCGCCTGGCTCGCCGACGCGCTGAACGCCCTCCAGCAGCGCTCCGTCGCGATGCTCGTGGTGAGCCACGACCGGTGGTTCCTCGACGCGATCTGCACCCGGATCTGGGAGGTGCACGACGCCCGCGTCGACGCGTACGACGGCGGCTACGCGGCGTACGTCCTCGCCCGCGCCGAGCGGGCCCGGCAGGCCAGCGCCAACGAGGCCCGCCGCCAGAACCTGCTGCGCAAGGAGCTCGCGTGGCTGCGGCGCGGCCCGCCCGCGCGCACGTCCAAGCCGCAGTTCCGCATCGACGCGGCCAACGCCCTCATCGCCGACGAGCCGCCAGCCCGGGACCGCTTCGAGCTGCAGCGCTTCGCGACGAGCCGGCTCGGCAAGGACGTCTTCGACCTCAAGCACGTCCACCTGGAGGTCGGGCACCCGCCGAAGGTGCTGCTGGAGGACCTCACCTGGTCCATCGGTCCGGGCGACCGGATCGGCCTCGTCGGCGTGAACGGCGCCGGCAAGACGTCGCTGCTGCGCCTGCTCACCGGCGAGGCCCAGCCCACCTCGGGCACGGTCAAGCAGGGCAAGACCCTGAACGTCGGCCACCTCGGGCAGACGCTGATGCAGCTCGGCGGCCTCACCGGCTCCGAGCGCGTGCTCGAGTCGGTGGAGGGCGTGCGGCGCCAGGTCCAGGTCGCGACCGGCAAGGAGGTGACGGCCAGCAGCCTGCTGGAGGGCTTCGGCTTCACCGGCAACAAGCTGACCACGCGGCTCGACGACCTCTCCGGCGGGGAGCGTCGCCGGCTGCAGCTGCTGCGCCTGCTGCTCGCCGAGCCGAACGTGCTGCTCCTCGACGAGCCGACGAACGACCTCGACATCGACACGCTGAACGTCGTCGAGGACTACCTCGACGGCTGGCCGGGCACGCTCGTCGTGGTCAGCCACGACCGCTACTTCCTCGAGCGGGTCTGCGACGTCACGTACGCGCTGATGGGCGACGGGACCTGCGTCCTGCTGCCGGGCGGCGTCGAGCAGTACCTCGAGGTGCGTCGTCAGCGGGCCGCCGCCGGCGACCTGCCGAGCGGACCCGCCTCGGGCGCACCGAGCGCCAGCGCCGACCTCCGCGCCGCCCGCAAGACGATGTCGCGCGTGGAGTCGCAGATCGGCAAGGTCGACCGCCGGATCGCCACGCTGCACGACCAGATGGCCAAGGCTGCGGCCGACTACGGCAAGCTCGCCGACCTGCAGCGCGAGCTCGACGCGGCCATGGCGGAGAAGGACGACCTCGAGCTCGCCTGGCTCGAGGCCGCCGAGCTCGTCGGGTGACCAGCCGCGAGGACTGCGACCGCCGCGACGCCCAGGACGCCCTGGCCGCGTTCCGCGACGAGTTCGTCCTGCCCGAGGGCGTGGTCTACCTCGACGGCAACTCGCTCGGCGCACGCCCGCGGGCGGCCGCCGCCCGCGCCGCGCAGGTCGTCGAGGAGGAGTGGGGCCAGGACCTCATCGGCAGCTGGAACACGGCGGGCTGGTGGGAGCTGCCCGGTCGCCTGGGAGACCGGCTCGCGCCGCTGATCGGGGGCGCACCGGGCACCACGCTCGTCACGGACACGACGACGGGCAACCTGTTCAAGGCGCTCGCGGCGGCCCTGTCCATCCAGGCCGAGCGGGCGCCGGGGCGCCGCGTGATCGTCAGCGAGCGCGACAACTTCCCCACCGACCTCTACGTCGCCGCCGGCCTGGCCGAGCTCCTCGGCCGCGGGCACGAGCTCCGGCTCCTCGACTCCCCGGACGCGCTCGACGCGGCCCTGGCCGACGGGCCGGCCGTCGTCACGCTCAGCCACGTGAACTACCGCACCGGCGCGTTGTGGGACCTGGCCGACGTCACCGCCCGGGTCCACGCCGCGGGTGCCCTGGTCGTCTGGGACCTCGCGCACTCCGTCGGCGCGCTGCCGATCGACCTGACCGGCGCCGACGCCGACCTCGCCGTCGGCTGCACGTACAAGTACCTCAACGGCGGGCCCGGCTCGCCGGCGTTCCTCTGGGTCCACCCGCGGCACGCGGGATCCGGCACCTCCGCCCTGCCCGGCTGGTGGGGCCACGCCCGCCCGTTCGCCATGGAGCCGACCTTCGAGCCCGCGACGGGCGTCGCCCGGTTCCTCGCCGGCACGCAGCCGGTCGTCTCGCTCGCCCTCGTCGAGTGCGGCCTCGAGATCGCCGCCCGTGCCGACCTCGCCGCGGTGCGGGCCAAGTCGCTGGCCCTGGGCGACCTCTTCCTCGACCTCGTCGAGCAGCGCTGCGGCGACCACCCGCTGAGGCTCGTCACGCCCCGCGAGCACGACCGCCGCGGCAGCCACCTCACGCTCGCGCACCCCGACGCGTACGCCGTCGTCCAGGCCCTCATCGCCCGCGGCGTCGTCGGCGACTACCGCGAGCCGGACTGCATGCGCTTCGGCCTGACGCCGCTCTACCTGCGGTTCGTCGACGTCTGGGACGCGGTGGACGTCCTGGCCGACGTGCTCGACTCCCGTGCGTACGCGGAGCCCCGGTTCCGCGAGCGTTCCACGGTCACCTGACGCTGCCCGACAACGCTCCCTGAGCTCGTCGAAGCGGTGCCCTGAGCCTGTCGAAGGGGGCCTCGAAGAGGTCAGCGTCCTCGGCCCCGACCCCGGCCCGTCCCGCGCCTTTCGACAGGCTCAGGGAGCGTCGGAGCCCTCCGACGAGCTCAGGGGCTCACGCTTGGTCGGCGGCGTCCACACGCCCGGACGCCGGTTCTCGGCGGCGAGGGCGACGGTCGTGGCGATGCGCTTCTCCCGCGTCGGCGGGCGCTTGGCGCCGTAGACCTGCTCCAGCGCGGCCCGCTTCACCGAGCGCGGAAAGGCGTCCCAGTGCTGCCGGGCGCCCGGCTCGGCGTCGAGGGCGGCGGCGAGGTCAGGCGGCTCGACCAGGTCCTCGACCAGGTCGAGCGCCGTCCAGGTGCCCGACGCCTTCGCCGCCTCGACCACCGCGCGACCCGCCGGCGCCATCCGCCCGGCGGCCTCCAGCTCGGCGACCCTGACCTTGTTCGGCCGCGACCACCCGCTGCGCGGTCGGCGCGGGGTCAGCAGCTGCTGCGACCGGAGCTCGTCGAGCGGTCGCGCCTGACCGTCGATCCAGCCGAAGCACAGCGCCTCGCGCACGAGGTCCTCGTACGCGACGTAGCGCTCCCCCGCGGCCTTCTTCCCGGTCACGAGCCAGATCCCCGGCGAGGAGGCGTGGTGCTCCTCGAGCCAGGCGCGCAGCTCGGCCGCCGAGCCCACCTCGACCTGCTCGTACGCGTCGCTCATCCGCTCTCCTGCCCGCGCCCCTCCTGCTCGCGCCCATCGTGGCGCACGCGGCGTGGCGACGAAAGGTTCAGCGGCGGTTGACGACCGCGGTGCCGGCGGCGAGGTCGTGCAGCCCGCGCCGGTCGGTGCCGATCACGACGGCGGGCAGCACGAGGCAGACCATGACGGCGCGGAGCGCGGAGCGGAGGAAGCCGACCGGCTGGTCGTCGAGCCGCACGACCGCGAGACGGCAGAGCAGCTGGCCCGCGCTCGCGCCGGCGAGAGCGACCATCACCGTCGTCTGCACGAAGAACGTGACCATGGTCATCCACGAGGTCCAGCCGTCGGCGGTCAGCACCCGGGTCCCGAAGAACAGCACGGCGATCACGGTGCAGATCACCCAGTCGAGCAGCAGCGCGACGATCCGCGCGCCCCACGTCGCCAGCGAGCCGCGACCCTCGCGGGGCAGCCCGATCCGCTCTCCGGGGTACGGCTCCGGCTGGGCCGCGCCACCCGTCCCGGCCACCGCATCGGTCCCTCGAGCCACCCCTCGACGGTACCCGCCGGCTCGTACGCGCTCCGTGTTACGCCAGCGGAACAAAGCAGAAACGCTGCGGCAACCCCACATCCCTAACTTCAGAACCCAGGGGCGCGTGAGGTTGGCGCCCGTGAGAGCCTGCCCATGATCGCTCGCGAGAGCCCCGCCGTGGGCCAGCCCGACCCGTGCACGCGCGCCCGCGCGTCGAGAACCCGGAGGACAGATGTTCCAAGGCGCCGACGACCTGTTGGCCTACATCAAGAACGAGGGCGTCGAGATCGTCGACATCCGGTTCTGCGACCTGCCCGGCCAGATGCAGCACTTCACGGTGCCGGCGGGTTCGTTCGACGAGGCCGTGTTCAGCGACGGCCTGGCCTTCGACGGCTCCTCCATCCGTGGCTTCCAGAAGATCCACGAGTCCGACATGGCGCTGCTGCCGGACCCGACGACGGCGTTCATCGACCCGTTCCGCAAGACCAAGACGCTCGCGCTGAACTTCTTCGTGCACGACCCGCTGACCAAGGAGCCGTACAGCCGCGACCCGCGCAACATCGCGCGCAAGGCGGAGAACTACCTGGCCTCCACCGGCATCGGTGACACCGCGTTCTTCGCGCCCGAGGCCGAGTTCTACGTCTTCGACGACGTGCGCTTCGAGACGAAGCAGAACACCGGCTACTACTCGATCGACTCCGTCGCCGGCGCCTGGAACACCGGGCGCATCGAGGAGGGCGGCAACCGCGGCTACAAGGTCAAGTACAAGGGCGGCTACTTCCCCGTCCCGCCGGTCGACCACTTCGCCGACCTGCGCGACGAGATGACGCTCAACCTCGAGAGCTCGGGCCTGACCGTGGAGCGCGCGCACCACGAGGTCGGCACCGCCGGCCAGGCGGAGATCAACTACCGCTTCAACACGATGCTCGCCGCGGGCGACGACGTGCAGAAGTTCAAGTACATCATCAAGAACACGGCGTGGGCCGCGGGCAAGACCGCGACCTTCATGCCCAAGCCGATCTTCGGCGACAACGGTTCGGGCATGCACGTGCACAGCTCGATCTGGAACGAGGGCACGCCGCTGTTCTACGACGAGGCCGGCTACGGCGGCCTGTCGGACCTGGCCCGCTGGTACATCGGCGGCGTCCTGGCCCACGCGCCCTCGATCCTCGCGTTCACCAACCCGAGCGTGAACTCGTTCCACCGGCTCGTGCCCGGCTTCGAGGCCCCGGTGAACCTGGTCTACAGCTCGCGCAACCGCTCGGCCGCCATGCGGATACCGATCACGGGCTCCAACCCGAAGGCCAAGCGCGTCGAGTTCCGCTGCCCCGACCCGTCGTCGAACCCGTACCTCGCGTTCGCGGCGATCCTCATGGCCGGCATCGACGGCATCCAGAACAAGACCGAGCCGCTGGCCCCGGTCGACAAGGACCTCTACGAGCTGCCGCCCGAGGAGCACGCGAACGTGCCCACGGTCCCCGACAGCCTGGGCGGCGTCCTCGACACCCTCGAGGCCGACCACGAGTTCCTGCTGGGCGGCGACGTCTTCACCCCCGACCTGATCGAGACCTGGGTCGAGCTGAAGCGCGCCGAGATCGACGCCATCCGCCTGCGCCCGACGCCGCACGAGTTCGAGCTCTACTACGACGTCTGATCGACACCCTGCTCGTAGGCCGAGGCCCGTCGCACCGTCCCGGTGCGGCGGGCCTCCGTCTGTCTCGGGGCGTCCTGCTGAAAATCGACCACTCGATGAGGGCCGGAGGTGTTGTCCACGCTCAGCCCGAGGGCGTCGTCCTCATCGAATGGTCGATCTTCAGCGAACCGCCACGGCTCAGGCCGCGGCGGCCGGGTCGTGGCAGGTGTCGCGGCTGCTGCCGTGCCGCGGGTGGCGGTGGCGGCGCCGGGAGTAGACGAGCGCGCCGCAGGTGCAGCTGACCCAGCCGCAGCGGTTGTCGCGGCAGTGCCGGCTGAGCGTGTCGGTGTTGGTGCAGTGCGGGCAGGCGACGCGGAGGCCCACGACTGCGCGGGGAGCCGGGGCGGGTTCCCACGCCTCGGGGACGACCACGATGGGCAGTCCGAGGCGGAGCCACCGTGCCCCGAGCGCGTTGATGCCGGTCATCGGAGGTCCGCCCGAGCGTGTGCCGGGGCAGGGACGAGCAGGTGCACGAAGTGGCTTCCTTCGACGGTGTCTGTGCACCGCCGCGCTGCCGTGCCGTTCGGATCCCCCTGTACCCCGCGGCTGCACCCCGCACACCGCGCGAGGCTGTGACGCGGAACGCTCCGCAGGGTTCTGCCCCGACAGCCCGGGGGGGCAGCGCCGCGGCGACGCCGAGCGGCGTCCGGGTCGACCCGTAGGCTCGCCCGGTGACCGAGCCCCTGCCCCCGCTGTCCGGGACCCGGGTCGTGCTGTGCGACGCCGACGGCAACCTCTTCCCCTCCGAGGAGCCGGCCTTCGAGGCCTCGGTGGAGGTGACGAACCGCTTCCTCGCCGACCACGGGGTGGCCCACCGGTACGGGTCGGAGGAGCTCCGCCTCGCGGCGACGGGTCGCAGCTACCGCACCATCCTCGCCGCGCTGGCCCGCGAGCACGGCGTCGCCGAGCCCACGCCCGCGGAGCTCGAGGAGCTGGTCCACGCCGAGCGGGAGGCGGTGACCGCGCACCTCCGCACCGCCCTGCACCCCGACCCGGCGGTCCTGGAACCGCTGACCCGGCTCGCCGAGCGGTACGGCGTCGCGGCCGTCAGCTCCAGCGCCGACGGCCGCATCGAGGCGTGCTTCGAGGTGACCGGGATGGCCCACTTCTTCCCGCCCGAGCGCCGCTTCAGCGCGGAGGACTCGCTGCCGGTGCCGACGAGCAAGCCCGACCCCGCGATCTACACGTACGCGCTCCACGCGCTCCACCTGCGCCCGGAGCAGGCGGTCGCGGTCGAGGACTCCCCGACGGGCGCCACCGCGGCGGTCGCGGCGGGCATCCCGACGGTCGGCAACCTGCAGTTCGTGCAGGCCGCCGAGCGCGACGAGCGCCGCGAGCAGCTCACCGCGGTCGGCGTCGTGGCCCTCGTCGGGAGCTGGGGCGAGCTGCTCGCGCTGCTCGGCTGAGCCCTCGGTGAGCTCTTCCCCAACCGACCACCCCTACGGGGGTGAAATGGCGAAAAGCTCGCCGGGCCCCGGGGAATAGCGCCGACCTCGGCTACGGTTGTGTCTCGTGCCGCCCGGTGCATGACCCCCGGGCTTCACCCATAGCCGCCACGAGCGGCCACTCGCCGAGAGGCGTCTGCCGGGCGGCACTTCTCTTCCGCGGCAGCGCGGGCCCCACGGGCCCGCGCTGTCGTGCTGATCCGGGCCCGTCAGTCCCCGCCGACCGACTCGTTGTAGCTCTCGACGGACTCCGCGACGTTCTCCTGGACCTTGCGCAGCGAGGTCGCGACGTCCTTGCCGATCAGCGCCCGCTCGAGGCCGTCCTCGAGGGCCTTGCGCATCTGCGGCATCGGGCCAGCCGCGCAGCCGGTGGTCGCGGGCGAGACCTTCGTGCGGTTCAGGGAGTCGATCGCCACGGTGAACAGCGGGTTCTTCGCCACGAACGCCTTGTCCTCCGGTTCGTCGAGCGCCGCCTGGTTCACCGGGAAGTAGCCGGTCTGGGTGTGCCAGAACGCCTGCGAGTCGGGCTGCGCCAGGAACTGCGCCAGCTCCCAGGACGCCTCCTTCTCGGCCTCGCTGTGCCCGGGCCCGGAGATCCACAGGCTCCCGCCGCCGACCGACGGCCCGTTGCCGGGCGCCTCCGACCCGCTCAGCACCGGGAACGGTGCGGCGCCGAGCTCGAACTTGCCCTGCGACGCCGCGGTGAAGCCCTTGACCTGGCCGGTGGACTCGAAGGTCATCGCGGTCTGCCCGGCCTTGAACGCGTCCTGCGCGTCCTTGCTGACCCGGCCGGTGTTCACGGCCAGCCCGTCGGCGACCATCTGCTGCCACCACCGGACGGCGGCCACGATCGTCGGCGAGGAGAAGTCGGCGGCGGTCACGCGCTGCCCCGTACGCCCGTTCTCGTGGTCGCAGAACTCCTCGCCCGCCGTCGCCGCCAGCTGCTCGAGGTACCAGCCGTAGATCGCCGCGCCGAAGCCGTACGCCACCGGCCCGCCGTCGACCTTGCTCAGCTTCTCGGCCGCGGCGCGGATCTCGTCCAGGTTCTGCGGGGGCTTGTCGGGGTCGAGCCCGGCCGCCTTGAACGCGGTCTTGTTGTAGTAGAGCAGCGGGACGGAGCTGTTCAGCGGCATCGACCACTGGGTGCCATCGACGGTGTAGGTGCCCGCGATGTTCTTCTGGATGACGCCGAGGTCGTAGCCGTCGCGCTTCGCGAACCCGGCGACCGGCACGACCTCGTGGGAGTCGACCATGAACTGCGTGCCGATGTCGTAGATCTGGATGATCGAGGGCGTCGTGCTCGACTGCACGGACGCCTTGTACTTCGTGATCGCCGTGTCGTAGTCGCCCTGGAAGACGGCGCTGACCTCGATCTTGCCCTTGTGCGCGTCGTTGAAGCGGCTGACGAGCGTGTTCAGCGCGACCCCGTTGCTGGCGTCCATCGAGTGCCAGAAGGTGACCTTCGTGACGCCGGTGGCGCGCTCCAGCGCGTCCTTGGCCGGCACGTCGAGGTTGCCCTCCGGCCGCCCGCCGCCGCAGGCCGCCACGAGCAGGAGCACGAGGACGCCCAGCAGCGCGAGGCCCCGGCGACCCGTCGACCGGACCGGGGAGCGGCGGGCGCTCATCGGCCCGACCCCGCCGTGAGGCCGCGCACGATGAACCGTTGCCCGAAGAGCACCAGCGCCAGCGTCGGGAGCAGGGCCAGCACCACGCCGGCCAGGACCATCCCCGGGTCGTTCGCGTCGACCGACTGCAGCTGGGCGATGCCGATCTGGATCGTCTGGTTCTCGGGCGCCTGGGTGGTCAGCAGCGGCCAGAAGTACATGTTCCAGGCCGACAGGAACGACCACACCCCCAGCGCCGCCAGCGTCGGGCGGGTCAGCGGCACGAGGATCCGCCACAGGAAGCCGAGGTTGCCGACCCCGTCCACGCGGGCCGCGTCGCGCAGCTCCATGGGGAAGGTCAGGAACGCCTGGCGCACGAGGAACACCCCGAAGCCGGCGGCGAGGTACGGCAGGGCGAGGGCGGCGATGGTGTTGATCAGCCCGAGCTGGGCCATGGCCAGGTAGTTCGGGATGATGATCGCCTCCCAGGGGATCATCATCGTGCTCAGCAGCAGGGCGAACCAGAAGCGCCGCCCCCGCAGCCGCAGGAACACCAGCGCGTACGCCGCGAGCACGCTGGTCAGGAGCTGGCCGAGGACGACGAGCACGGCGACGGCCAGCGAGTTCAGGTACTGCCGCAGCAGCGGGATCGTGTCGAGCGCGTTCGCGTAGTTCTCGGCGACGAAGCCGCCGACCGGCCAGAGCTTGGCGGGGAACGTGTTGATGTCGGCCGGGCTCATGAAGCTGCCGATCACGCCGTAGTAGACGGGGAAGAGCAGCACGACGAACAGCAGCGCGAGGAGCACGTAGGTGAGGACCGGCGTACGGCCCTCCCGCGCGCGACGGTGCCGGCGACCGGGGCTCGCGGGTGCGGCGGCGCGCAGCCCGGGGGCGGTGGGGGTGACGGTGGCCATCAGGCGTAGAAGACCTTCCGCTGGAGGAAGCCGAACTGGAAGGCCGTGATGGCCAGCACGACGACGAGCAGCACGATCGCCTGCGCAGACCCGGCGCCGAAGTTGGAGTTGTTGTTGGCGAAGGCGACGTCGTAGATCGAGTAGACGAGCGTCTGGGTCGAGCGGTCCGGGCCGCCGCGGGTGAGGATGTGGATCTGGCCGAAGCTCTGCAGCGCCTGCACCGTCCCCGTCACCGCGAGGAAGAACAGCTGCGGGCTGATCAGCGGCAGGACGACGCCGGTCTGCAGCCGAAGGCCGGAGGCGCCGTCGAGCCGGGCCGCCTCGAGCACGTCGTCGGGCACCGCGCCGAGCCCGGCCGACAGCACCAGCAGGTTGTAGCCGACCTGCATCCACACCGAGGTGATGGCGACCGAGAGCAGGGCGGTGGTCGGTTCGGTGAGCCAGCCGACGGGGCCGGCGCCGAGGTAGGACAGCAGGCCGTTCACCACGCCGGTCGCCGGGTTGAGCATCACGCCGAAGACGACGGCGGCGGTCGCGACCGAGAAGGCGAACGGCAGCGCGAAGGCGGTGCGGAAGAAGCGCACGCCGCGGATGCGGTTCGACAGCAGCAGCGCCAGCACGAGCCCGACGAGCATGCTCGGCACCACGGTGAGCACGACGAAGCCGAAGGTCACGAGCAGCGTCTTGCCGAAGCCGGGGTCGGTGAAGAGGTCGGCGTAGTGCTCGAACCCCACGAAGCCGCTCGGGCGCCCGAAGAGGTCGCTGCGCTGGAAGGACAGGTAGACCGAGCGCGCGAGCGGGAAGAAGAAGAACGCGGCGAAGACGACCAGCGCGGGCAGCAGGTAGACGAGGGCTCCCCAGCCCTCGCGGCTCCGCGCTCGGCGTCCTGCGTCGGGTCTCGTCGCGGCGGGGCCGTCGGGCCCGGGCACGACGTCCTCGGGCGTACGGAGCGCGGCGCTCACCGCCCACCACCCCTGGTGTCGATCTGCGTCACTGCAGTCACGGCGGCGACGCTACACCGGGCCGTCCGACGGGCACGGGAGCCGTAAGAACGGCCGGTCGCGGGCGTCGCGGGACCGCGGCACGGGACCAGACCGGGCGACGCTGCCCGGACCGGACCCGTCACCGTCTCAGTCCGCCGGCGGGGCGTACAGCTGCAGGTCGTTGCCCTCGGAGTCGCGGAACGGGGCGATCCGACCCCACGGGTGGTCGCTGATCCCGCCGAGGAACGTCACGCCCTCGGCCTCCAGCCGCTCGACCTCGGCCTCGAGGCCGCCCTCCGGGGTGAAGGTGATCACCGCACCGCCCTCGGCGTGGCCGGAGGTCTCCTCGCGGGCGTTGAGCCCGATGGTGAGGTTGCCGGCGTCGATCTCGCTCCAGTCCGGCGTCTCCTTCGTCACCTGCAGCTGCAGGGTGTCGGCGTAGAAGCTCTTCGCGCGGTCCATGTCGTCCACGGGCACCCACACGGTGGCGACTGACTTCGCCATGGTTCCTCCTCGTCCTCGATCGTTGTTCCTAGAGGGTTTGCCCAGCAGAGCGGGCCTCAGACACCGGGCCGGTGCGACGGGGCGCGACCGGGCGCGTGCGCGACCTGGTCCTCTAAGGTCTGCGGGTGCTGTTCGTCGTCCTCGCCGGGGTGTCGGGCCTGGTGTGGGGCGTCGGCGACTTCGCCGGCGGCAAGGCGACGCAGCGCTCGGGCGCGCTGCCGGTCGTGCTGGTCTCCAAGCTGGCGAGCCTGCCGCTGCTCGCGCTCTACCTGCTGCTGCTGCCCAGCGCGCTCGACGGCGCGAGCCTCGGCTGGGGCGCCCTCGCGGGGACCTTCGGCGCGTTCGGCGTCGTCGTCTTCTACGCCGCGCTGTCCGGCGGGGCCATGACGGTGGTCGCCCCGATCACCTCGGTGACCTCGGCCGCCATCCCGGTCGTCGTCGGGCTCGCCGGCGGCGAGCGGCCGAGCCCGGTCGCCCTCACCGGCGTGGTGTGCGCGCTCGTGGCGATCGCCCTGGTCAGCCTCGCGCCACCGCGGCCGGGCGCCGTCTCGGTCGTCACCGGGCGCCTGGTCGCCATGGCCGTCGCGGCCGGGGTCGGGTTCGCGCTCTTCTTCGTCTTCCTGGCCCGCGCCAACGAGGCCGCGCCGGGCGGCGACGCGGGGCTCTGGCCGATCGGGAGCGCGCAGCTGGCGGCGCTCGGGGTCTGCGCCGCGCTGGTCGCCGCGACGCGGGTCCTCGGCGGCCCCGTCCCCGGTGCCGGGGGCTGGCCGCGGGGACGGTCGCTGGCCTGGACCTGCGTGGCCGGCCCCTTCGACATGTCGGCGAACGCGCTGTTCCTCGTGGCCACGCGCTACGGCGACCTGAGCCTCGTCGCCCCGCTCGCGGCCCTCTACCCGGTGACGACGGTGCTCCTGGCGCTGGCCGTGGACGGCGAGCGGCTGCGCCCGCTCCAGGTCGTCGGGCTGGTGCTGGCGCTCGCGGCGCTGCTGCTGGTCAGCGGCCCGTTAGGCTGACCAGGTCAGGCGGCACGGGCCGCACGGGGCGGCCGTCGGGCCGGTGGGCAGACGGGAACGCGGCGTGGACGTGTCCGTCGACTACCCGCGCCGTGTCGCCATGGTCAGCCTGCACACCTCGCCGCTCGCGGTGCCGGGCGTCGGTGACGCCGGCGGCCTGAACGTCTACGTGTCCGAGGTCGCCCGCCGCCTCTCCGAGCGCGGCCTGCACGTCGACGTCTTCACCCGCGACGACGGCAGCGCCCCCTCCGAGGTCGTCGAGCTCGGCGACAACCTGCGGATCCTGCACGTGCCCGCCGGCCCCCGGGCACCGGTGGCCAAGGAGGACCTGCCCGACCTGGTGCCGGAGTTCTCCGACGCCCTGGAGTCGGTCGCGTCGGCGTACGACCTCGTGCACAGCCACTACTGGCTCTCCGGCATGGTCGGGCTGATGCTGCGCCGCAGCCACGGACTGCCGCTCGTCCACACCATGCACACGATGGCGAAGGTGAAGAACGGCAGCCGGCCGAAGGGGGGCGTCACCGAGCCCGACCTGCGCGCCCTCGGCGAGTCGCAGGTCGTCTCCGGCGCCGAGGTGCTGACCGCCAACACCGAGGACGAGGCCGCCGACCTCGTGCGCGCGTACGGGGCGCGGCCGGGGCAGATCGCCGTCGTCCCGCCCGGCGTGGACCTGCACACCTTCCACCCGTGCGACCAGCAGCAGTCGCGCGACCTGCTCGGGGTCGGGCAGGACGCGCAGGTGGTGCTGTTCGTCGGGCGGATCCAGCCGCTCAAGGCCCCCGACGTGCTGATCCGCGCCGTCGCCCGCCTCGTGGAGCGCGAACCTGCCCGCCGCGAGACCCTGCGGCTCATCGTCATCGGCAGCGCCAGCGGCCCGGACGCCGGCTGGTCGGACACGCTCGCTCCGCTGGCCGCCGAGCTGGGCGTGGGCGACGTCGTCGAGTTCCGTCCGCACGCCGAGCGCTCGGAGCTGTTCCGCTACTACTGCGCCTCCGACGTCGTCGGCGTCCCGTCCTACAGCGAGTCGTTCGGGCTGGTCGCGCTCGAGGCCCAGGCGTGCGGCCGGCCGGTCGTCGCCACCGACGTCGGCGGCCTGCGGCACGCGGTGCGCGACGGCCACACCGGCCGGCTCGTCGCCGGCCACGACGCCGACGACTGGGCCGACATGCTGGCCGAGGTCCTCGACCACCCCGCCGAACGGGCGCGCCTCGGCGCGAACGCGGCCGCGCACGCGTCCAGGTTCAGCTGGTCGACCACCGCCGCCGCGACCCTCGAGGCGTACGGCGACGCCCTGCGCGCGGCCCGGCGGCGCTCGTTCATCACGGGCGCCTGGTTCGAGCGCGGCCGCTGAGGCGGGCTACCCCTCGCCCCAGAAGACCCGGTTCACCACGGCGCGCGCCCGGCGGGTGACGCGGCGGTAGTCGGCCAGCAGGTGCGAGGACTCCCCCGGCCCGTAGCCGAGGAGCTCGGCGAGCGAGGCGAGGTCGCGGGTGTCGGAGGGGATCGAGTCCGACGCGCGGCCGCGCATGAGCATCACCGAGTTGCGGATCCGGCTCGCGAGGCGCCACGCCTCCTCCAGCTGGCCCGCGTCGGAGGCGTCGACGATGCCGGCGTCCCGGGCCGCCCGCAGCGCCACGATGGTCTGGGTCGAGCGCAGCTGGGGCAGCCGGTGCGCGTGCTGCAGCTGCAGCGTCTGCACCGTCCACTCCACGTCGGCCAGTCCGCCGGGCCCGAGCTTCGTGTGCCGCTCGGGGTCCGCGCCGCGCGGGAGGCGCTCGGCCTCGACCCGGGCCTTGAGCTTGCGGATCTCCACGAGCTGGGCGTGGGACAGGCCGTCCTCGGGCCACCGGCGCCGGTCGATCTCGGCCATCAGCCCGGCCCCGACCTCCTCGTCGCCGGCCAGGTCGTCGGCGCGCACCAGCGCCTGGAGCTCCCAGGTGGAGGACCAGCGCGAGTAGTAGTTCCGGTACGCCGCGAGCGAGCGGATCAGCGCACCGCCCTTGCCCTCGGGACGCAGGTCGGCGTCGACCGACAGCGCCGGGTCGGCGCCCGGCCGGCTGAGCAGCTTGCGGAGCTGGGTGATCACGGCCCCGCCCGCCTTCACCGGGTCGGCGACCGTTCCGCCGTCGGCGCCGCCGTCGCCCGGGATCGTGTCGGCCATGACGAACATCGCGTCCGCGTCGGAGGCGTACGACATCTCGCGCCCGCCCCAGCGCCCCATCGCGACGACGGCGATGCGCGGCACCGGCTGCGCCTCGGAGTCGGCGCGCAGCGTCTCCAGGGCGGCGTGGACCGTGGCCGACGTGACGTCGGTCAGCGCCTCGCCGACCTGGAGCACGTCGATCTCGCCGAGCAGGTCGGCCGCGGCGATCCGGAAGAGCTCGCGACGCCGGATGGCCCGGATCGCCTCGACGGCCGCGGCGCTGCTCGACTGCCGGCGCGCGGCGGCCAGCATCTCGCTGCGGACGTCGGCGAGCGGACGAGGGCGCAGCTGCTCCTCCCCGGCGAGCATCTGCACCGTCTGAGGTGCGCGGGCCAGCAGCGAGACGGCGTACCGGCTGCTGGCCAGGATGCGGGCGAGCCGCTCGGCCATGGCGCCCTCGTCGCGCAGCGCGCGGAGGTACCAGGGGGACGAGCCGAGGGCCTCCGACACCTGGCGGAAGGCGAAGAGCCCGGCGTCCGGGTTCGGGGCGTCGGCGAACCAGCCCAGCATGGCCGGCAGCAGCTGGCGCTGGATGCCGGACTGGCGGCTGACCCCCTGGCTCAGCGCCGCGATGTGGCGCAGCGCGGCGGCCGGGTCGTCGTAGCCGAGGGCCTGCAGCCGGTCCTCCGCCGCGCGGGTCGTCAGGCGCAGCTCGCCGGTGGGGATGCGGGCGACGGCCTCGAGCAGCGGTGAGTAGTAGAGCCGCTCGTGCAGCCGGCGCACCGCGGAGGCGACGTTCCGCCAGGTCGACAGCAGCTCGGTCACCGGGTCGGGGTAGCCCAGCGAGCGACCGATGCGCCGCAGGTCCTCCTCCGACTCGGGCAGCACGTGCGTCCGGCGCAGCCGGAACAGCTGGATCCGGTGCTCGAGGACGCGCAGGAAGCGGTACGCGAGCGCGAGGGTCTTGCCGTCCTCCCGGCCGACGTAGCCGCCGTCGACGAGCAGCTTGAGGGCCTCGAGCGTCGCCCGGACGCGCAGCGACTCGTCGACGCGGCCGTGGACGAGCTGGAGCATCTGGACCGCGAACTCGACGTCGCGCAGCCCGCCCTCTCCCAGCTTGAGCTCGCGGCCGGCGTCGCGCTTCGGGATGTGCGCCACGACCCGGCGCCGCATGGCCTGGGTGTCGTGGACGAACCCCTCGCGCTCGGCCGCGCGCCAGACGTACGGGGCGACGAGTTCGACGAACTCGCCCCCGAGCCCGAGGTCGCCCGCCGCCGGCCGGGCCTTGAGCATCGCCTGGAACTCCCAGGTCTTGGCCCACGTCGAGTAGTACTTCGCGTGGCTGGCGAGCGTGCGGACCAGCTGGCCGGCCTTGCCCTCCGGCCGCAGCGCCGCGTCGACCTCCCAGATCGTGCCGGCCGCGGTGTGGGCCGAGCAGATGCGCGTCATCTCCGCGGCCATGCGGGTGGCGAGGGTGACCGCGCGGTCGGCCGGGACGAGGGGCTCGCCGTCGGCGTCACGGGCCGGCTCGGCGACGAAGAGGACGTCGACGTCGCTGACGTAGTTCAGCTCCTGGGCGCCGGTCTTGCCGAGCGCGATCACGGCGAGCCGGGTGTGCGCGGCCTCCGGGCCGGCCTTGGCCCGCGCGATCGAGAGCGCGGCCTCGAGCGTCGCGTCGGCGAGGTCCGACAGCTCGTCGGCGACGCCGTCGACGGCCTCGATGGGTTCGGGTGCGCAGAGGTCACGGGCGGCGATCCGCAGCAGCGCGGCCCGGTACGCCAGCCGCAGCCCGTCGCCGACCAGGTCGGTGGCGACGGGGACGTCCGCGCCCGGGTCCACCCCCACCGAGCGGAGGAGCTCGGTGCGGAGATCGGCGGCCGACGTGCGGGTCAGGGGCCCGTCGAGGGCCTCGACGAGCTCGGGGTGCGAGACGAGGTGCTGGCCGAGCGCGACGCTGGCGCCGAGCACGGCGACGAGGTGGCCGGCGAGCCGGGGGCGGTCGGCGAGCCGGTCGAGCAGCCCCGGGTCGGCGTCGTCGAGGCGGTCGAGGGTGCTGAGCGTGAGGTCCGGGTCGGCCGCGCGGACGACCACGTCGAGCAGCGTGAGCTGGTGCTGCGACCACGACTCCACGCGACGGCTCGCGGTCGCCGCGTCGGTGAAGCCCCGCCGGGCGAGCGCCCCCTGCGCCGTCTCGATCCTCACGCCTCGGTCCTCACGCAGGCGATCGTACGGACCGCCGACGCGCCCGGAGCGGGTTCGCGGGAGCACGAGAGGATGGACGGGTGGTGCGCGCGCGACGGAGTCCCGGCGAGGCGCTGGTCGAGCAGGGCCGCGCGCTGCACGACTGGCTGGCCGACCTGACCCCCGAGGACGCGACCCGCCCCACCGTCCTCGAGGGCTGGGACGTGCACGCGCTGCTCGCCCACCTCGACCTCGGCCTGCAGCGGACGGCGGGCGGCCTGGGTCCCGAACCGGGCACCGCCGAGGGCAGCCGCCGTCGCGCGCTCGAGCACGCGGAGCGGTTCTCCTTCGCGGCCCTGCTCGAGCGGCTGGACGAGACGCTCGACCGCCTCGACGGCTCGCCGCTCCCGCCCGACGTGGTCGGTCCGCAAGCCGTCGAGCTCGTCGTCCACGCCGACGACCTGTCGCGCTCGCTGCCCGACCGCGCACCCGTCCCGCAGGTCCGCGGCGCGGTGGGTGTCGCCTGCCGCAGCCTGTGCGAGGTCCTGGCGACCCGCTACCCGGGACGCTCGGTGGAGGTGCGGGTCCCGCCGCACGCCGCGGTCCAGTGCTCGGTGCTCCGCGACGGCCAGCTCGACCCCGGCCCGACCCACACCCGCGGCACCCCACCGAACGTCGTCGAGACCGACGCCACGACGTTCCTGCGCATGGCCACCGGGCGTACGTCCTGGGCGAACGCCCTCGCCTCCGGCCGGGTCGCCGCGTCGGGCCTGCGCGCAGACCTGTCCGAGATGCTGCCGCTCGTCGGTTAGCGCAGAAGGAAGCGCCAGCGGCGGATTGGATCGCTTCAGTGCCCTCGAGGAGCTGACTGGCGCTTCCTTCTGCGCTAACCAGCGAGGGGCTGACGTCCGTCCGGCTCCCGTCCGGCCTCGCCCTGCCCGGCCCACCGAACCCCGGCGGCCTACGGCCCCCGGCCAGCCCCTTGTTCACGAACCGCTGACTCCCGACGGCCAGATCGGCCGGTTCGACGTCGGGAGTCAGCGGTTCGCGCTGGAGCGGCGACGGGTGGGGCGGCGCGCTCCCGTCTAGAGGACCGGGAGCAACCGCTCGAGCTCCTGCGGCGTGACCTGACGGCGGTACTCGGCGAACTCGGCCCGCTTGTTGCGCAGGAAGAAGTCGAAGACGTGGTCGCCCAGGGTCTCGGCGACCAGCTCGGAACCTTCCATCGCGCGGATGGCCTCGTCGAGGTTGCGCGGCAGCGGCTCGATGCCGAGCGCCTTGCGCTCGCGCTCGGTCAGCGACCAGACGTCGTCCTCGGCCCCGTCGGGGAGCTCGTACTCGCCCTGGATCCCGGCGAGGCCGGCGGCGAGGGTGAGGGCGAAGGCCAGGTACGGGTTGGCCGCGGAGTCGATCGAGCGCAGCTCGACGCGCGCCGACGAACCCTTGTTGGGCTTGTACATCGGCACCCGGACCAGCGCGGAGCGGTTGTTGCGGCCCCAGCAGATGTAGCTCGGGGCCTCGCCGCCGCCGGCCAGGCGCTTGTACGAGTTGACCCACTGGTTGGTGACCGCGGTGATCTCGGCCGCGTGGCGCAGCAGGCCGGCGATGAAGTGCCGCCCGACCTTGGAGAGGTGGTTCTCCGCGCCGGCGTCGTAGAAGGCGTTGTTGTCGCCCTCGAAGAGCGACATGTGCGTGTGCATCGCCGAGCCCGGCCAGTCGGTCGCGGGCTTGGGCATGAACGAGGCGTGGATGCCCTGGCTGAGCGCGACCTCCTTCACCACGACGCGGAACGTCATGATGTTGTCCGCGGTCGAGAGGGCGTCGGCGTAGCGCAGGTCGATCTCCTGCTGGCCCGGGCCGGCCTCGTGGTGGGAGAACTCGACCGAGATCCCCATCTGCTCGAGCATGGTGATCGCCTTGCGGCGGAAGTCGCTGCCGGTGCTCTGCGGCGTGTGGTCGAAGTAGCCCGAGTGGTCGACCGGCGTCGGGGTCACGCTCGCCAGCAGCGGGTCCTTGAACAGGTAGAACTCGACCTCGGGGTGGGTGTAGAAGGTGAAGCCGAGGTCGGCGGCCTTGCCCAACGCGCGCTTGAGCACGTAGCGCGGGTCGGCGTAGCTCGGCGAGCCGTCGGGCATCGAGATGTCGCAGAACATCCGCGCCGTCGCCGGGCTGCTGTCGCGCCAGGGCAGGATCTGAAACGTCGACGGGTCGGGGTGCGCGATCATGTCCGACTCGTAGACGCGCGCGAAGCCCTCGACGGCCGAGCCGTCGAAGCCCATGCCTTCGGCGAACGCCCCCTCGAGCTCGGCCGGCGCGATCGCGACCGACTTCAGGAAACCGAGCACGTCGGTGAACCACATCCGGACGAACCGGACGTCGCGCTCCTCGATGGCACGGAGCACGAACTCCGTCTGCTTGTCCACCCGCTCATCCTGCCCGGCCGGCCGTAACACCGGTGTTACGGCCCGCCGAACTCCTGGCGACCCACCCGGCCACGCCGAGCTCGACGAGGTGGGCGAGGCCGCGTACGGCGCCCGGGAGGCGGGAACGAGCATGGGTGGCGTGGCGCTGATCGCGATCGAGGAGCACTGGAGCTCACCCGAGCTCACCGCAGCCGTACGGGCCCTGCCGGCGGACCGCGGCGACCCGAGCCTCGTGCTCGACGAGATGGGCGACAACCTCGCGCTCCTCGACGACCTCGCGGACGCCCGCCTGCGGTTCATGGACGCGCAGGGCGTCGACCTCCAGGTCCTCTCCCTGGCTCCGCCGGGCACGCACCCGCTCGACCCCGCGCAGGCCGTCCCCCTCGCCCGGCGGGCCAACGACCTCGCCGTCGAGGCCGTACGCCGCCATCCGCGCCGGTTCCGGGCGCTGGCGACGCTGCCGATGGCCGACCCGGCGGCCGCTGCGGCCGAGCTGGAGCGCGCGGCCGGGCTGGGCATGGTCGGCGCGATGGTCTACGGCCGCTCGGGCGCGGTCCCGCTCGACGACCCGCGCAACGAGGACGTCTTCGCGACGGCCGCGTCGCTCGGGCTGCCGGTCTTCATCCATCCCCAGGTGCCACCGCTGGCGGTGCGGGAGGTCTCGTACAGCGGGTTCGACCCCCTGACCGACCTGGCGATGGCCACCTTCGGGTGGGGCTGGCACCTCGAGGCGGCACTGGCCGCGCTCCGCGTGGTCGTCCGCGGCACGTTCGACCGGCACCCGGACCTGCAGCTGGTGCTGGGGCACTGGGGCGAGCTGCTGCCGTTCTGGCTGGACCGCGCCGACAGCCTCGCGCGGGCGGCCGGGCTCGAGCGGCGCGTGTCGGACTACGTGCGCACCAACGTCCACCTCACGAGCTCGGGGATGCTCAACCCGGCGCTCCTGCGCCACGTCCTCGAGGTGACGACGCCCGACCGGCTGATCTTCTCGACCGACTACCCGTTCCAGCGCCCCGACGCCGACGCCATCGCGACGTTCCTCACGCACCTCGCGACCGACGCCGACCGCGAGGCGTTCACCGAGGGCAACGCGCGGCGGCTCTTCCGCATCGAGGGCGACCTCGGCTGACGCGGTCTTTCGAACCCGGCCCCGTACGCGTCTGCTCGATCTTCGCGAGTCTGCGTGCCTAGCAACGCGCGCAGACTGCAGAAGGGCGAGCAGACGCCTGTCGACAGGCTCAGGCGACGTGGCGCCGCCGGGCGGGGCCCTCGCGAACCGCTAGCCCGTCTTGCGACGGAACGTGCGCTTGCCGCTCAGCTGGCCGTGGGCGTGGCCGCCGCTCTTGCCGCCGCCGTCGAGGTGGTCCTCGCCGTGGCGACCCTGCTTGGCGGCGAGCGCCTCGCGGAACTTGCGCTTCGTCTCGTCGGCCGGGTCCTCCTGCGTGGTCGGCTGTTCGGTGGGCTCGGACGTGGCTGACTCGTCGGCGCTCATCCGGCCATTCTGGACCCCGCCCCGCGCGGGCCCAAGGGGGTTCCCCGGCGACCTGAGGTCGGACGTCCCCCAGCCGGGCGAGCGGGGGTTGAGACACTCCTCCTGTGTTCGCCTCGATCTACGACCAGGGCTTCGTACGCGTCGCGGCGTGCGTGCCCACCGTCACCCTCGCCGACCCGCGGGCCAACGCGGCTGCGGTCGCGGACCTGCTGCGCGCGTCGGCCGACGAGGGCGTGGGGGTCGCGGTCTTCCCCGAGCTCGCCCTGTCCGGCTACTCGATCGAGGACCTGCTGCTGCAGGAGACGGTGCTCGACGAGGTCGAGGTGGCCGTCGGCCTGCTGCTGGCCGCGTCGGCCGACCTGCCCACGGTCCTCGTCGTCGGGGCGCCGCTGCGCCACGGCAACCGGCTCCTGAACTGCGCCGTCGTCGTGCACCGCGGCCGGCTGCTCGGCGTCGCGCCGAAGTCCTACCTCCCGACCTACCGCGAGTTCTACGAGCGGCGTCACTTCGCGCCGGGCGACGACCGCCGCGGGGCCACCATCACCCTGGCCGGGCAGACCGTCCCGCTCGGTCCGGACCTGCTGTTCGAGGCCTCCGACGTGCCCGGCCTGACCTTCCACGTCGAGGTCTGCGAGGACATGTGGGTGCCGGTGCCGCCGAGCGCCGAGGCGGCCCTCGCCGGCGCGACGCTGCTGCTGAACCTCTCGGGCAGCCCCATCACGGTCGGCCGCGCCGAGGACCGCCGCCTGCTCGTGCGTTCGGCGTCGGACCGCTGCGTCGCCGCGTACGTCTACACCGCCGCCGGCCCGGGCGAGTCCAGCACGGACCTGTCCTGGGACGGCCAGACGATGGTCTACGAGCTGGGCCAGCTGCTGGCCGAGACCGACCGCTTCCCCGACGGCCCCCGGCGCGCGGTCGCCGACGTCGACCTGCTGCGGCTGCGCCAGGAACGGCAGCGGATGGGGACCTTCGACGACAACCGCCGGACGCACGCGGCACGCACCTCGACGTTCCGCACGGTGACCTTCGCGCTCGAGCCGCCCCGGGGCGACATCGGGCTGCGCCGGACCCTCGACCGCTTCCCGTTCGTGCCCGACGACCCCGAGCGGCTCGCGCTCGACTGCTACGAGGCGTACAACATCCAGGTCACCGCGCTGGCGCAGCGCCTGGTCGCGATCGGCAACCCGAAGATCGTCATCGGGGTGTCCGGCGGGCTCGACTCGACCCACGCGCTGATGGTGGCGGCGCGGGCGATGGACCGGCTCGGCCGCCCGCGCACGGACATCCTCACCTTCACGATGCCGGGCTTCGCCACGACGTCGGCGACCAAGGACAACGCGACCCACCTGTCGCTCGCCCTCGGGACGACCTTCGCCGAGCTCGACATCCGCCCGGCCGCGGAGAAGATGCTCCACGACATGGACCACCCGTTCGCCGACGGGCACCCGGTCTACGACGTCACCTTCGAGAACGTGCAGGCCGGCCTGCGCACCGACTACCTGTTCCGCCTGGCCAACCAGCGCGGCGGCATCGTGCTCGGCACCGGCGACCTGTCGGAGCTGGCGCTGGGCTGGTGCACGTACGGCGTCGGCGACCAGATGTCGCACTACGCGGTGAACGCGGGCATCCCCAAGACCCTGATCCAGCACCTGATCCGCTGGGCGATCACCAACGGCGAGTTCGACGACGAGACCAACCAGGTGCTGAGCACGATCCTCGCGCAGGAGATCAGCCCCGAGCTCGTGCCGGTCGCGGAGGGCGAGCGGCCGCAGAGCACGGAGGCCAAGATCGGCCCGTACGCGCTGCAGGACTTCACCCTGTTCCACGTGCTGCGCTACGGCTTCCCGCCGAGCCGGATCGCCTTCCTCGCGACCCACGCGTGGTCCGACCCGGACCTCGGGCCGTGGCCGCCCGGCTACGACGGGGTGCGCACGAGCTACGACCTGCCGACGATCCGGCACTGGCTGCAGGTGTTCTGCCACCGCTTCTTCGGCCTCAGCCAGTTCAAGCGCTCGGCGATCCCCAACGGCCCGAAGGTCGTGGCGGGCGGCGCGCTCTCCCCGCGCGGCGAGTGGCGCGCGCCCAGCGACGGCAACGCCAACGCCTGGCTCGCCGAGCTGGAGCGGAACGTCCCGGCCTGAGGCCGGTGGGGCGCGCGTCGGCCGGGGGTCGGACGGCGTGCGCCGCTAGCGTGAGCCCGTGCCCGAGCCCGGTTGGTATCCCGACCCCGGGGGCCGCTCCGGCCACTACCGCTTCTGGGACGGGCAGCACTGGGGCCTGAGCACCACCCCCGACCTGCCCGGGCAGCCGCCGTCGGACGGCGGACCGCCCTCGCCGCGCCGCTCCCGCGGCACGCGCTGGATCCTGGCCGCGACGGCGGCCGCGGTCGTCCTCGTCCTGGTCGCCGTCGGGGCCCTCGTCCTGCGCGAGCGCAGCCGGCCGACCGCCGCGCCGACCGCGCGGCCCTCCGCGAGCGCCCCGGCGGGCGGGACCACCCCGCCGGCGAGGGGCGGCCCCGTCCGGCCGAGCGCGAGCCCGAGCGCCGTCCCGAGCGGAGAGGCCGGCCCGACCGCGAGCCCGACGCCCGGCAGCAGCCCGAGCGCCGGCAGCGGGCCCTGCCTCTTCGGCAGCCCGTACAGCCGCCAGGACTACCCGCGCGACGGGCGGGTGCACGGCGGGAACCTGTCGTTCCCGCTCCCGCGGGGCTGGGTCTACCCGGGCCGCCAGACCGACTCCTTCACCTGGGCCTACGACGTCGGGGAGGCCGACGTCCAGGTGCAGCAGCAGTGGTACTCCGCGTACGCGGTCGGGGCCGTCTCGGTCGCGGACGGATTCGAGGACCCCGAGACCGCGGCCGAGCTGATGATGACCTGCACGCTCGCCTCGCCGCTCTACCGCCACGTGACGAGCCGGACCGACCTGACGAGCTCGGAGACGACGGTCGACGGCTACCGCGCCTGGACGCTGCGCTCCGAGGTCCGCGCCGACGACGACCGCACCACCTTCGAGGGCGACACGGTGCAGGTCACCGTCGTCGACCTCGACTCCCCGGAGGCCCTCGCGTTCTTCTGGGGCTGCGCCCCGATCGGGGACGCAGGCCTGACCGAGCAGCTCGACGAGGTCGCCGACCGGCTCCGCGTGGGCTGAGGCCGCCCCCGTCCCCCGAGCCCTTCGACAAGGTCAGGGGACGGCGACAGGCTCAGAGGCCGTCGACCGGCTCAGACGCCCGGCTGACCCACCAGGCCGGTGGGCACGGAGGTGACGGCTTCCTCGGCCACCACGGTCATCCGCTGCAGCCAGGGCGCGCCGTACGTCGTCGCCATCGCCACGTCGCCGGCGTCGCGTCCGCGCCCGATGAGGACGCGGCCCTTGCGGTGCTCGTTGTTGCGCGGGTCGAAGGTGAACCAGCGCCCGCCGAGGTAGACCTCCATCCACGCCGCGAAGTCCATCGGTCCCTGCTTGTGCTCGACCTCGATCTCGGGCAGGTAGCCGAACACGTAGCGGGCCGGGATGTTCAGCGCGCGGCAGAGCGAGACCGCCAGGTGGGTGAAGTCGCGGCACACCCCGTAACCGGCGGCGTGCACGTCCGCGGCGGTGCTGCGGGCGTTGCTGCTGCCGTACTGGAAGGTCAGGTGGCCGTTGACGTAGTCGCAGATCGCCTGCACCCGCGAGTAGCCCTTGGGCAGCTGGCCGAAGCGGTTCCACGCCTCGGCCCCGAGCACGTCGGGCAGGCAGTAGCGGCTCGGCAGGGTGAAGATCAGCACGTCGTCCGGCAGGTCCTCCGGCGCGAGCTCCTCGGCGCTCTCGTCGACCTCCTCGGTGGCGTCCGGGACCGTCACCAGCGCGGAGTAGGTGATGGTCGACTGGCCCGCGGGGATCGTGAGCCGGCGGCACACGTTGTCGTAGAGGTCGGCGTAGGTGCGCGTCGCCTGCTCCGGCTGCGAGGTCCAGGACTCGTCGTGCACCACGACGCCCTGGTCGCGGAACGGCTCGACCTGGAAGACGGCCGGCACGTCGTAGGCGGACGAGTGGACGAACTCGCAGCCGATCCGGACCTCGCGGGTGCCCGGGTCGCCCGGCCTCACGCGGAGGCGGAGGGGGTCGAGCCGGTCGCGGTGTCGGGCTTCGGCGCCTCGGCGACCGCGTCGGCGGCCGTGTTGATCACGCTGGCGACGGGGTCGGGCAACGTGGCCGCCCGCTCCTTGACCTCGGCGGCGACGCGCGCCGCGGCGTCCTGCGCCTGCTGGCTGTGCGCGAGGTCGTTCGCGCGGGCCTTGAGCTCCTCGTACTTCTCACGACCGGCGCGCGTCCCGAGGACGTAGCCGACACCGCCCGCGAGCGCGGCCACCAGCACTGTCTTCGCCTTCATCTCAAGCCTCGTTCCCTCGGTGTCGCACCGTCCGGCGCGTAGGCGGAAGCCTACGGTGAGGCCTCCGCGCAGGTCCGGGCAGCCCGGGGCCGTCACACGGTCGTCACGTGGGCCAGGGGCGCGGCCTGGCGGGAGGAGCGGGCCATGGCCGTGCGACGCGTGGAGGTGACCGGCCCCGCCCGGCCCGTGGTGGCCTGGGAGCGCTACGCCGACCTCGACGCCTGGTCGACCTGGGCTCCCCAGATCCGTGGCGTCGACGCCGACGGGACACGGCTCGCCGTCGGCCGGACCGGGGTCGTGCGCGCGCTCGGCGGCCTGCGCGTGCCGTTCGTCGTGACCGCCGTCGACGAGCCGACGATGCGCTGGAGCTGGGTGGCCCGGGTCGGTCCCGTCGTGCTGTCGCTGCACCACGAGGTCGCGCCGGCCGACGGCGGCACCCGGGCGGGCCTCGTGCTCGAGGGGCCCACGGCCGTCGTCGCCGCGTACGCGCCCCTCACCCGGATCGCGCTCGCCCGCCTGGTCGCCACCTGACGCCGATCTCGCCTGACGTCGCCCGCGCCGGCTCGCCAGTGCCGCGCCGTCTCACAGACCGGGAAGCCGTCTCACCGAACCCCAGCAGCCCGGCATTCTCTAGTCGACCAGTAGGCATAGTGCCTGCGCGCCGACAGAACAGGGCTCCGCCATGACCCGTCCGCTCCTCCGCCGTACGCGCGTCCGCGCGGTCGCCGCCGTGGCCACCGCCGCCGCGTCGTCCCTGCTGCTCGCCGGCTGCGTCGGCGGGTCGGCCAGCCCCTCGGGCGCCTCCTCCGACGGCTCGGCCTCGGGCGCCGCCGTGATCCACCTCGTCGGCTACTCGGTGCCCAAGGAGGCGAACGGTGCCGTCGAGAAGAAGTTCCAGGCGACGCCGGCCGGTCAGGGCGTCACCTTCCAGGAGGCGTACGGGCCGTCGGGCGACCAGAGCCGCGCCGTGGCGAACGGCCTGCAGGCCGACTACGTGAGCTTCTCCCTCGAGCCCGACGTCACCCGCCTGGTCAAGGCCGGGCTCGTCGACGCCGGCTGGAGCGCGGGTCCGACCAAGGGCATGGTCGCCGACTCGGTCGTCGTCATCGCGGTCCGCAAGGGCAACCCGAAGGGCATCAAGGGCTGGGACGACCTGGTCAAGCCCGGCGTGAAGATCATCACGCCGAACCCGGCCTCGTCGGGCTCCGCGCGCTGGAACACCCTGGCCGCGTACGAGCACACGATCGCCGAGGGCGGCTCGGAGGCCGAGGCGAAGGACTACCTGACCAAGTTCTTCTCGAACGTGGAGGCGCTGCCGGGCAGCGGCCGCGACGCGACGAACGCCTTCCTCAGCGGCGACGCCGACGCCCTCATCAGCTACGAGAACGAGGCGATCCTGGCGCGCCAGTCCGGCGAGGACTTCGACTACGTCGTCCCCGACCAGACCGTCCTCATCGAGAACCCGGCCGCCATCACCACCAAGGCGACCCCGAAGGCCAAGGACTACCTGGACTTCGTGCTGTCGGCCGACGGCCAGGCGGAGTTCGTGAAGAAAGGCTTCCGGCCCGTCGTCCAGGGCACGCCGACGACCGGCGTCGAGGGCGCCAACGACCCGGCGAACCCGTTCCCGACGCCGAAGAAGCTGACCACGATCGCCGACCTCGGCGGCTGGGACGCGGTGAACGCGAAGTTCTTCACCGACAAGACCGGCATCGTGTCGCAGGTGCAGCAGGCCACGGGCAAGAGCCAGTGACGAGGGGCCGGGAGCTGCGGCGGTGACCACCGCCGTCACGCCGTCGGCGAGCGACGCGCTCGCCGGCACGGCCGCGTCCGAGGACACCCCGACCCCCGGTCGGTCCCCGCGGGGCCGCAGGCGGCGCACCACCCTGACCCGCGCCTCGGCGATCGGGCTCGGCGTGGCGATGCTGTGGTTCAGCCTGCTCGTGCTGATCCCCCTGGTCGCCGTGGTCGTGCAGGCGTCGAGCGGCGGCTGGGCCGGCTACGCCGAGGCCCTAACCAGCCCGCAGACGCTGGCGGCGCTGGAGCTGACGGTCGGTCACGCCGTGCTCGTCACGCTCGTCGACGTCGTCATGGGCACGGCGATCGCCTGGGTGCTCGTGCGCGACTCGTTCGTGGGCAAGCGCGTGCTCGAGGTCGTCATCGACGTGCCCTTCGCGCTGCCGACGATCGTCGCCGGCCTGGTGCTGCTCAGCCTCTACGGGGCCGGCTCGCCGCTGGGCCTGCACTGGGCGAACACCTCGCACGCGGTGACGCTCGCCTTCCTCTTCGTCACCCTGCCCTTCGTGGTGCGCACCGTGCAGCCCGTGCTCATGGAGATCGAGCCCGAGGTCGAGGAGGCCGCGGCCTCGCTCGGGGCCAGCCGCTTCACCGTCTTCCGGCTGGTGATCCTGCCGAGCCTCGCGCCGGCCATCACCTCGGGCGCCGCGCTGGCCTTCGCCCGGGCGATCAGCGAGTACGGCTCGCTCGTCCTGCTCTCGGGCAACCTGCCCTACTCGACCGAGGTCGCGAGCGTCCGGATCCTGTCGTTCATCGAGGGCGACCAGCTCACGGCCGCGTCCGCGGTCGCCTCGGTGCTGCTGCTCGTGGCCCTCGTCGTCATCGTCGGGCTCGAGGTCGTCTCGCGGCGGGTGGCCCGGCATGGCTGACACGACCGCCACGACCCGCGGCGGGCGTACGCGCACCGTCCGCCAGCCGTCCCGGCTGCGCTGGCCCCTGCGGATCGCCGTGATCGTCTACCTCGGGCTGCTGGTCGTCTGGCCGGTGGCGATCGTCGCCTTCAAGACCTTCGAGCGCGGGCTCGGCCCGGTGCTCGAGGCCCTCGGCCAGCCCGAGGTCGTCTTCGCCTTCGAGCTCACCGTCGCCAACGCGTTCTGGGCCGTCGTGATCAACACGGTGTTCGGCGTCGGCATCTCGCTGCTGCTGGTCCGCTACGAGTTCCCCGGCCGCCGGGCGCTGTCGGCGCTGGTCGACCTCCCGCTGTCGGTCTCCCCCGTCGTCGTCGGCCTCGCCCTGCTGCTCGTGTACTCGGGCCGGACCGGCTGGTTCGGCCCCACGCTGGAGCGTCTCGGGCTGCAGGTGATCTACGCGCAGCCCGGGATGATCATGGCCACGGCGTTCGTCAGCCTGCCGCTGGTCATCCGCGAGGTCGTCCCGGTGCTGCACGAGATCGGCACCGACCAGGAGCAGGCGGCCAGCAGCCTGGGCGCGTCGGCCTGGCAGACGTTCGGCCGGATCACGCTGCCCGCGATCCGCTGGGCCCTCGTCTACGGCGTCGTCCTCAGCCTGGCCCGCTCGCTCGGCGAGTACGGCGCGGTCAAGGTCGTCTCCGGCGGCGTCGCGCTGCGCACCCAGACCGCGACGCTGCTGGTCGAGGAGCGCTACTCGCAGTTCGGCGCCGACGCCACGACGGCGGCGTACGCGGCCGCGTTCGTCCTCGCCCTCCTCGCCGTCGTCGCGCTGGTCGTCGTGTCCGTGCTGCGCCCCTCCGACCACGACCGCTGAAGGTGAACCCGTGAGCATCAGGATCAGCGACGTCAACAAGTCCTTCGGCGACTTCGCGGCGCTCAGCGACATCGACCTCGACCTGCCCAGCGGCCAGCTGACCGCGCTGCTCGGCCCGAGCGGCGGCGGCAAGTCGACGCTGCTGCGCATCATCGCCGGCCTCGAGGTCGGCGACACCGGCACGGTGGAGATCGAGGGCGTCGACGCGACCCGGCTGCCGGCGCGCAAGCGCAACGTCGGGTTCGTCTTCCAGCACTACGCCGCCTTCCGGCACATGAGCGTCGCCGACAACGTCGGCTTCGGGCTCAAGATCAGGAAGCGGCCCAAGGCCGAGATCAAGGCGCGTACGGCCGAGATGCTCGAGCTCGTGCACCTCTCGCAGTTCGCCGACCGGCTGCCCGCCCAGCTGTCGGGCGGGCAGCGCCAGCGCATGGCGCTCGCCCGCGCGCTCGCCATCGAGCCCACGGTGCTGCTGCTCGACGAGCCGTTCGGCGCCCTCGACGCCAAGGTCCGCAAGGAGCTGCGCGACTGGTTGCGCCGCCTGCACGACGAGGTCCACGTGACGACGGTGTTCGTCACCCACGACCAGGAGGAGGCGCTCGAGGTCGCCGATCGCATCGTGGTGATCAACCACGGCCGCGTCGAGCAGGAGGGCACGCCCGACGAGCTCTACGACGCCCCCGCGAGCGAGTTCGTCATGGGCTTCCTCGGGCCGGTCACCACGCTGCAGGGCCACCTCGTCCGCCCGCACGACCTCGAGCTGGAGAGCCACCCCTTCCCCGAGACCGTCGAGGGCCGGGTCGCCCGGCTCACCCGCGTCGGCTTCGAGGTCCGGGTCGAGGTCGACGTGGCCGGCGAGCGGGCGCCCGTGCTCGTCACGCTGACCCGCGCCGAGTCGGCCCACAAGGGGCTCACCGAGGGCAGCGCGGTGTGGGTCCGCCCCGTGCCCGGAGCCTCGCGGGTCGCGGTCACGGACCCGGCGCGGACGGCCGCCGAGCCGGACCTGTCGACCGGCTCAGGAGAGCCCCTGGTCGCCCCGCTCGCCTGATGCGCGCGAAGGACAGGACCGGCCGGGGCGCCCGGGTCGGTACGGTGCCGGCGTGAGCCTGCCGCCCGAGCTCGAGGCCGTCGCGCGCCACTACCGCGGCTTCGCGACCTCGACGCACGACCAGTCGGCCTGCTTCGAGGAGTGGTCGCGCGGAGTGTCCGACGACGTCGAGGTGCTCGCCTGGATCGCGACCCTGCCCCGCGGCAAGCAGCAGCCGAACCTCGTCCTCGCCGCCGCCCGCTGGCACGGCGTGCCGGCGCCCGGCCCGTACGCCGGTCTGCGCGCGGCGCTGCTCGGCGACGACGGCGCCATCCGCACGACGATCCTCACCCGCCGCACCCAGACCAACGAGGTCGGCCGCCTCGCGACCCTGCTCCCCGCCCTCGCCCGGATCGCCGCGGACGAGGGGCCGCTGGCCCTGCTGGAGGTCGGCACGAGCGCTGGTCTCTGCCTCTTCCCGGACCGCTACGCCTACGCCTGGCCGCCGCTCGGGACCCTCGACGGCCCGGGACCGATCCTGACCTGCGCGGCCGAGGGCCCGCTCCCCGTGCCCACCGGCGCGCTGCCCGTGGCCTGGCGGGGCGGCGTCGACCTCGACCCGGTCGACGTCCGCGACGACCGCGCCGTCGCCTGGCTCGAGACCTGCGTCTGGCCCGAGCAGGAGGAGCGACGTGCACGGCTCCGCGCCGCCGTCGCGATCGCCCGCGCCGACCCGCCGCGCATCGTGCGCGGCGACCTCTTCGACCTCCTCGACGACCAGGTCGCGGCGGCGGCCGAGCACGGCCCGGTCGTGGTCTTCCACAGCGCCGTGGCGATGTACCTCGACCGCCCCGGGCGGCAGCGGTTCGTCGAGCGGATGCTCGGCCTCGTCGACGCGGGCGCCTGCCACTGGGTCAGCAACGAGCAGCGCGACATCCTGCCCAGCGTCACGGCGACCGTCCCCGCCGCTGCGGCCGAGCCGGACGACTGGCTCTCCTTCGTGCTCGGCGTCGACGGCCGGGCGGTCGCGCTCACCCACCAGCACGGGGCCGGCGTCCGCTGGTTCTGAGGCTTCCGGCGCCCGGGCCCCCGAACGCGCGAGACCCCGTCCCCACGAGGGGACGGGGTCTCGACGTCGACCTCAGAGCCCGGGTCGACCCGCGGGCAGCGGCCCGTCGTTCAACGGCGTGGTCTTGTCGACCGCGACGTCCTTGTTCACCGGGGTGTCGGGGTCGTCACTGGCAGGAGCCGGTCCGTGGGCCTCGACCGACGGGTCGGCGGCGAGCTCGGCGATGTGGTCGCCGACCGCCTTGTCGATGCTGCGCCAGTAGTCGAAGACGCGCTCCTTCAGGTCGGGCCGCACCGTCCCCAGCGTGGAGGCGACGGTCTGCGCCAGGCGGTCGCGCTGGGCGGCGTCGAACACCTGGTTGACCATGGCGTTCGCCTGGCTGAAGTCGTCGTCGTCCTCGCGCAGCGTGTAGGCCTGCCGCACGAAGTCGCCGTCCGCCTCCCACCCGGTCCCCGCGAACAGGTCGGCCTTGACCTCGGGCCCGCCCACCGTGTTGGGGAAGTAGACCGGCTGGCCCGGGTTGAAGTCGTAGCGCATCGCGCCGTCGAACTCGTAGGTGTTGACCTCCACCTTCGGGCGGTTCACGGGCAGCTGGTGGTAGTTCGGGCCGATGCGGTGGCGGTGCGTGTCGGCGTAGGAGAAGACCCGCCCGAGCAGCATCTTGTCCGGGCTGAAGCCGATCCCGGGCACGACCGCGCTGGGCTCGAAAGAGGCCTGCTCGATCTGGGCGAAGTGGTTCTCGGGGTTGCGGTTCAGGGTCATGCGCCCGACCTCGATCTCGGGGTAGTCGCCGCGCGGCCACACCTTGGTCAGGTCGAAGGGGTTGATCCGGTAGGTCTTCGCGTCCTCGTACGGCATCACCTGGACCTTGAGGACCCAGGAGGGGAACTCACCCTCGGCGATCGAGTCGAACAGGTCGCGACGGTGCGCGTCCGGGTCGGTCGCGGCGGTCTGCGCGGCCTCCTCGTTGCTGAGGTTCTCGACGCCCTGCTCGGAGTGGAAGTTGAACTTCACCCAGCTGCGCACGCCCTCGGCGTTGACCCACATGTAGGTGTGGGAGCCGTAGCCGTTCATGTGGCGCCACGTGCGCGGGATGCCGCGGTCGCCCATGAGGTAGGTGACCTGGTGGGCCGACTCCGGGCTGAGGGTCCAGAAGTCCCACCGCATGTTCCAGTCCTGCAGGCCGGAGTCGGGCTGGCGCTTCTGCGTACGGATGAAGTGCGGGAACTTCATGGCGTCGCGGACGAAGAAGATCGGGGTGTTGTTGCCGACGAGGTCCCAGTTGCCCTCGGTCGTGTAGAACTTCAGCGCGAAGCCGCGCGGGTCGCGCACGGTGTCCGCCGAACCGAGCTCGCCGGCGACCGTCGAGAAGCGGGCGAGCATCTCGGTCTTCACGCCCGGCTGGAACATCGCCGCGCGGGTCAGGTGGCTGACGTCCGCGGTGGTCTCGAAGACGCCGAACGCGCCGCCGCCCTTGGCGTGCACGACCCGCTCCGGCACGCGCTCGCGGTCGAAGTGCGCCATCTGGTTGACGAAGTGGAAGTCGTGGAGCAGCAGCGGCCCGTCCGCGCCCACGGAGAGGGCGAACTGGTCGCTGGGTGCCGGGGCGCCGCTGTCGGTCGTCGACACCTTCGCACCCGGGCCGGTCGGCGGAGCCTGGAAGTCGGTCGTCATGCGTTTCCTCCCGTCGGGCAGGGCTACGGGACGGTCGAGGGGCCGAGCCGGAGGGACGGGCCCGACGTCCGCCGCCTCGTCGTCATGCTTACCCCGCGGGCCTGAGCGCCACCTTGGCGGGGCGGCACCCGTGCGCCCTCGGCCCGACCACGCTCGTCGAGGGCGGCGCGGTCACCGCGCCAGGGTCAGTCGTCGTCCCAGGAGTCCGCGGCGTCGTTGCGCTGCTGCACCGTCTCGAGCGCCCGTTCGGCGTCCTCACGGGTCGGGTACGGACCGAGGCGGTCGGCGGCCTTGCCCGCCTTGTCGTCCTGCACCGCCTGCTTGGTCTTGAGGTCGAACCACCAGTCGCCGTCGGCCATGTCGCCTCCTCGCTCGGGCGACCCGGCGCCGCCGCACGCGGGTGACGCTACCGTCCGCGGCGACGGCGGTCGCACGTAGCATCGGGAAGGTGTCCACCGCCGTCCAGCCCGCCCCGGTCTCGGGCGTCCGGAGCGTCCCGAGCACCATCCCGCGCCCGGAGTACGTCGGTCGGCCCGGTCCCGCGCCGTACGACGGCCCGGACGTGCAGACGCCCGAGACGGTCGAGCGGATGAGGGTCGCCGCGCGGATCGCGGCGCAGGCCATGGAGGCGGCCGCGGCGGCCATCGCCCCGGGCGTCACCACCGACGCGATCGACGCCGTCGCCCACGAGTTCATGCTCGACCACGGCGCGTACCCCTCGACGCTCGGCTACCGCGGCTTCCCCAAGTCGTGCTGCACCTCGGTCAACGAGGTGGTCTGCCACGGCATCCCCGACGCCCGTCCGCTCGAGGACGGCGACCTGGTCAAGATCGACGTCACCGCGTACAAGGACGGCGTGCACGGCGACAACTGCGCCACCTACTTCTGCGGCGACGTCGACGAGGAGTCGCGCCTGCTCGCCGAGCGCACCCGCGAGGCGCTGGACCGCGCGATCAGGGCCGTCCGGCCCGGGCGCGAGGTGAACGTGATCGGACGGGTCGTCGAGAGCTACGCCAAGCGGTTCGGGTACGGCGTCGTGCGCGAGTACACCGGCCACGGGGTGCACACGACCTTCCACTCCGGGCTGGTCATCCCGCACTACGACGAGCCGCGCTACGACACGGTGATCGAGGCGGGGATGACCTTCACGATCGAGCCGATGATCACCCTCGGCAGCGGTGCGACGACGATGTGGGACGACGACTGGACGGTGCTCACCGTCGACGGCAGCCGGTGCGCGCAGTTCGAGCACACGCTGGTCGTCACCGACACCGGCGCCGAGGTGCTGACCCTCCCCTGACCGGCTGAGAGCTCGCTGCGGATGGGCTGTGCATCGACCCCGCCCGAGGGTCTGTCGCGCGCGACCGGCCATGATGGGGACATGACCGACGTCTCCGTCAAGAACGGCCTCCTGACCAGCATCACCCTCCACGTCGAGGACAGCGGCGGCACCGGCCGCCCGGTCGTCCTCATCCACGGCTGGCCGCTCTCGGGCGAGTCCTGGAGCGAGCAGACCGGCCCGCTCGCCGCCGCCGGCTACCGCGTGATCACGTACGACCGCCGCGGCTTCGGCGAGAGCGACAAGCCCAAGGGTCTCGGCACCTCGGGCTACGACTACGACACCCTCGCCGACGACCTGCACGGCCTGCTCACCGAGCTCGACCTGCACGACGTCACCCTCGTCGGCTTCTCGATGGGTGGCGGCGAGGTCGCGCGCTACGCCTCGAAGCACGGCAACGAGCGGGTGCACAGCGTCGTCTTCGCCGGCGCCGTGCCGCCGTACCTCGCCAAGTCCGACGACAACCCGGACGGTCCCCTGGACGCCGACACCGCCGCCGGCTTCGAGGCCGGCGTGAAGAACGACCGCGAGAAGTTCTTCGACCAGTTCATGACCCAGTTCTTCTCGGCCGACGGCACGCTCACCGTCACCGAGGACCAGCGCCAGCAGGCGCTCGCGCTCGAGGCCCAGGCCGACCACCGCGCGGAGCTCGGCTGCCTCAACGCCTTCGGCACGACCGACTTCCGCGAGGACCTCACGAAGATCACCGTGCCGACGCTGGTCATCCACGGCGACTCCGACGCGGTCGTGCCCTTCGAGGGTTCCGGCAAGCGCACCCACGAGGCGATCGCGGGCTCCGAGCTCGTCGTCGTCGAGGGCGGCCCGCACGGCTTCAACGTCAGCCACGCCGGCGAGCTCAACGAGGCCCTGATCGCCTTCCTCGCCAAGTAGGACCTCCCCCTCGAAAGTGGTCGTTCGGGAGCCCGTGCATTTCACGATGTCGTGAAATGCGCGGGCTCACCCACGTCTGCAGGGTGGGAAGAGCACGAGGAACCTCGGCTGAGTGGGTTCCCGCGACGACTTTCCGCCAGCGGTGCCGACCCACTACCCTTCCTGGCGGGACGAGTCGGTCAGGCGGCCGCGGCGTACGCCCTCGGGCGGGCGTCGAGGAAAGTCCGGACTCCGAAGAGCACGGTGGTGGGTAACGCCCACCCGGGGTGACCCGCGGGACAGTGCCACAGAAAGCAGACCGCCCGTCGGCCTCGGCCGGCGGGTAAGGGTGAAACGGTGGTGCAAGAGACCACCAGCGCCCCTGGTGACAGGGGTGGCTCGGCAAACCCCACCGGGAGCAAGACCAAGAAGGCACCCTCCTGCAGAGGAGGACGCCGCGGGAGCGTTCGAGGGCTGCTCGCCCGAGCTCCCGGGTAGGTCGCACCAGGCCGCTGGCGACAGCGGTCGCAGATGGATGGTCGCCCCCTCCGCCTCGGCGGAGGGACAGAATCCGGCTTACCGACCGGCTCGTCCCCCTCCTCGCCGGCCGAGGTGTCAGGTCGTCCTTCTGGCTCACGCGCGCCGCCTCGTCCAGACCAGGTCGCGCGGATGCGTGTGCAACCGGAGATGAATGGGGGCACCTGCACGCCGCGACGGCCGCCTGGCCCATTGGAACTGCCGTGGCTTGAACACCTGCAGGACCGCTCGATTAAGGACTCGCCACCCCTGCGGATCCGCGTCGCCGGAGGAACTGCGCGCACCGCCAGCAAGCTTGGGAGGGCGTGGTTAAGGCTGAGGCTTCCCGAGAGACGGTCGTGCTGTGTTGGTGATGCAGCCAGCGTTCGTGCAGACGCGCGCTGCCTTCACCCAGCGGCCGCCGTCGTCGGCGAGACGCCGCTGCTCCTCGACCCACTTGGGCACAACCTCGCCCTGACACTGCCTGCACGGGTCCATTCGTAGATCTGCAGGCTGCTGCCCGAGCGGGTAGCGACGCTCCTCCTGACGCGTCATGCTCGACCGGCCAATCCCTTGCCAGGAACTCTTTCAGCGCTCGCTGAGCCACCGGCCACCAAATCAGCCTCTCGTCGACCGCGCGCGTCCTCCACGCTCTTGCGCAAGGCGGCGACGAGGTCGACGACCTCAGCCTCCGGCTCCTCAGGAAGTTCAGAGCTGACGCCTTCGGTGGTAGGCACCGCCGTGGTGACGAGTTGATGCACGCGTTGGTGGGATACCCCGATGAGTTCGGCGACCTCGCGGAGCGGAACCTCGGCGCTCACCAGATCGCGCGCAAGCCGGCTGGTGCGCTCGGCAACGTTCCGATTGATCCTGTCGGACACCTCTCGGTCGAAGAGCAAGGTGGTTACCCGATCGCCGGGGACGCCACTGATGTCGCCGTAGGTGATCGTGACTTCGACGTCCTCGAGCTTGAGCCCCTCGTGCACGGCAACGAGCTCGCGGGCCATGAGAGGCACTTCAGCGACGTGCCGGGCTTGGGTGACTGCGTCGATGCTGGGGACCTGCACCATCCACCAACGGCCCTCTCTGGTGACGAACGCCTCGTACATCATCGCCCTGCCTCCTCGATCGCCCTGTTGACTTGCCGCACCACACCCGCCGAGATGGTCCGGTGTCCATCCGGCACTGACACTGACACCGACCCCTTCACCCACTTCGTGTGACTTCCGACCGTGCGCCCGGGCAGGAAGCCTGCATCACGTAGACGCTTGACGACCGATCGTGTGGGCTCATCACTGACCATGCTTCAGTCTAGTCTAGTAGACGAATATAAGTCTATGGAACTAGACATAAGAGCGCAGGCGTTGTGATGTTCGGGTTGCTTCAGCTGCGTCAACCACTCGAGCCTCGTCAGGTCCGCCTCCTTCCGTCGACTGAACCCCTTCCGCCTCCTGTCACAGATCCGCCTCCTGCCTTGTCTAGAGGGTGACGGACGAGACGAGGAGGCGGCGATGCCGCGGGTGCTGGTGGTCGGGGGCGGGTACGCGGGGTTCTACACCGCGTGGCGGCTGGAGAAGCTGCTGCGGCCCGGCGAGGCCGAGGTCGTGCTGGTCGACCCGCGGCCGTACATGACCTACCAGCCGTTCCTGCCCGAGGTCGCCGCGGGCTCGGTCGAGGCCCGGCACGCCGCGGTCTCCTTGCGCCGGCACCTGCGGCGCACCCGGCTCGTGCCCGCTGCGGTGACACGGATCGACCACGCCCACCGCCAGGTCGAGCTCGACCACGGAGCCGGCGAGGAGCCGGAGACCCTCGGCTACGACGTACTGGTGGTGACGGCGGGGGCGGTCACGCGCCGGCTGCCGGTCCCGGGCGTCGGCGAGCACGCGATCGGGCTGAAGCACGTCGAGGAGGCCGTGGCCATCCGCGACCGGCTGCTCACCTCCTTCGACCGGGCGGCGGCGCTGCCTCCCGGTCCGGAGCGCCAGCGGCTGCTGACCGTGGTCGTGGTGGGCGGCGGCTTCAGCGGCGTCGAGGGGTTCGGCGAGCTGCTGTCGCTGGCGACGGCCCTGCTGCGCGCCTACCCGCCGCTCACCCTGGCGGACCTCGGCTTCCACCTCGTGGAGGGCACCGGCCGCATCCTCCCGGAGGTCTCGCCCGGACCGGGCGAGTGGGTCCGGCGCTCGCTCGAGCGCCGCGGCGGTCACGTGCACCTCGAGACGTTCCTGACCTCCGCCGAGGACGGCCACGTCGTGCTGTCGGACGGCACCCGGCTCGAGTCCGACCTCGTGGTCTGGACGGCCGGCAACGGCGCCAACCCGGTCGTCGCCCGGCACACCGACCTGCCCGTGAACGAGCGCGGACTGGTCGTCGTACGCCCCGACCTGCGGGTCGGCACCGACGCCGACCCGGTCCCCGACGCCTGGGCGGCCGGCGACGACGCGGCCGTCCCCGACCTGAGCGCCCCCGAGGGCGGCACGCTCACCGTCCCGAACGCCCAGCACGCCGTGCGCCAGGGACGACTGCTCGCCCGCAACGTCGTCGCCGTCCTGCGCGGCCGGCAGCCGGAACCGTACGTGCACCGCAGCCTGGGCGTCGTCGCCACCCTCGGCCTCGGGCGCGGGATCTTCCAGTCCGGCCCGCTGGTCGTGAAGGGGTTCCCGGCCTGGCTGATGCACCGCGGCTACCACGTGCTGGCCGTGCCCACCTGGGAGCGCAAGGTCCGCGTCCTGGCGACCTGGCTGCCGGCCCTCGTGTTCGGCCGCGACATCGTCTCCCTGCAGTCCGTGCAGCACCCGCGCGACGCCTTCGTGGCCGCAGGGGCACCCCGTGCCGACCGCTGAGCGCGAGCCCGACCCGCCCGACCCGACGCGCTCGGGCCGCCTGCTCGCCTGGCTGGCCGAGGGCAACCCGCTCGGCCGGCGGGCGTCGGCCCTGGCGCGGACGCTGCACCACCGGGCGCAACCGACGACGTGGGCGCTGCTGTGGGGAACGGTCTCGGCCGGGTGCTTCGTCGTGCTGCTCGTCACCGGCCTCCTGCTCCTGCCCGCGTACGACCCCTCCGGTGAGGTCGTGACCTACGCCGGCGGCTACGCGCCGCTGCACGGCCTGGCGGTGTCGCGGGCCTTCGCCTCGACCGTGCACCTGTCGCTCGACGTCCCCGGCGGGCTGCTGGTGCGCCAGACCCACCACTGGGCGGCGCTGGTGCTCCCGGCCTCGCTCGTCCTGCAGCTGACCGGGGCGTTCTTCACGGGCGCGTTCCGGCGGCCGCGACGCGCGGCGTGGGTGCTGCTGGTCGCCACGTTCGTCGTCGTGCTCGGGGCCGGGTGGAGCGGCTACGGGCTCCCCGACGACGACCTGTCCGGCACCGGTCTGCGGATCGTCGAGGGCACGACCCTCGCCCTTCCGTTCGTCGGCACGTGGCTGACCTTCGCGCTCTTCGGCGGCGAGTACCCCGGCCGCGTCGTCGAGCACCTCTACGTCGTGCACCTGCTCGCGCCCGCGGCGCTCGTCGTGCTGGTCGCGCTCCGGCTGCGGCTGGTGCTCCGCGCGGGCCCGGTCCAGCTGCCCGGCGCCGGACGGGACGCCGACCGGGTGGTGGGCCTGCCGGCCTGGCCGCAGGCGGCGGCCCGCGTGCTCGGCCTGGGCTTCATCACCGCGGGGGTCCTCACCCTCATGGGCGCCACGATGACCATCAGCCCGGTCTGGCGCTACGGCCCGGCCTCCCCCGCCGATGCGTACGCCGGCAGCCAGCCCGACTGGTACACGGCGTTCCTCGACGGCGCGCTCCGCCTGGTCCCGCCCGGCTGGGAGCTCTCGGTCGCGGGCCGGACCTGGACCCTCGCGGTCCTCGTGCCGCTCGCGGCCATCGGCACGTTCTTCGCGGTGCTGCTCGCCTGGCCGCTCCTCGAGGAGCGCCTCGGCGGCGACCGGGGCGAGCACCAGGTGCTCGACCGCCCGCGTGACCGGCCGGCGCGGACCGGCGTCGGCGCGGCGGGCGCCACCTTCTACGGCACGCTCTGGCTGGCCGGCAGCGCCGACCTGCTCGCCACCCAGCTGCACCTCTCCTTCGAGGGTGTGGTCGTCGCGCTCCGGGTGGTCCTCCTGGCCGGCCCGGTGCTCGCGTTCGCGGTCGCGCGGACGGCGTGCCGGACGCTGCGCGCGTACGAGGAGGAACGGGAGCGCGACGGCGCCGAATCGGGCGTCCTCGAGCAGTCCCCCGACGGCGGCTTCACCGAGCGGCACGTCCCGGTGCCGTCCGCACGCGCGCCGAGGACCCTGACGGCGGCCGGCCCGCCCGAGCCCATCGCGGCCGGGGACGGGCCGTGACCCCTCCGGCCACCACGGCGTCCGCGCCGCGGCCGGGGCCTAGCATCACCGGTGTGCCGGCGGCCTCCGACCCCCTGGACGACGCGGCCGAGACGTTCGCTGCCGTACGGCGGCGGCTGTTCGCGGTCGCGTACCGGATGCTCGGCAGCTGGACCGAGGCCGAGGACGTCGTGCAGGAGGCGTGGCTGCGCTGGCAGGGCACGGACCGTTCCGTCGTGGACAACCCGGTCGCGTTCCTCACCACGACCACCGCCCGGCTCGCCCTGAACGTCGCGCAGTCGGCCCGCGTACGGCGCGAGGCCTACCTGGGCCCCTGGCTGCCGGAACCCGTCGACACCGGCGCCGACCCCACGCTCGGCGTCGAGCGCGACCAGGAGGTCGGGACCGCGCTGCTGCTGCTCCTGGAACGGCTGACACCGACCGAGCGTGCGGCCTACCTCCTGCGCGAGTCCTTCGACTACGCCTTCGGCGAGGTCGCCGAGGTCCTCGGGACCAGCCCGGCCAACGCCCGCCAGCTGGTCAGCCGCGCGCGCAGGCACCTCTCCTCCCCGCAGCGAGCGGAGGTCGCGCCGGGCGTGCACCGGCGCCTGATGGAGACGTTCCTGCAGGCCGCGCAGAGCGGCGACGTCGCCGCGCTCGAGCGCCTGCTGGCCGAGGACGTCGTGACCCTGTCCGACGGGAACGGCATCCGCGGGGTGGCGCGGCTCCCGGTCACGGGCCGGGAGCGGGTCGCCGCCTTCGTCGCGGCGTTCCGGGCCCGCCGCTTCTGGGACGGCGCACACGTCGAGCAGGTGGAGGCCAACGGACGCCCGGCAGCGCTGGTCCGCGACGCGGAGGGCGTCCCGCTGGCGGTGCTGACGATGCGCGCCACCGACGCGGGCATCGAGGAGCTGCAGTGGCAGCTGAACCCGGACAAGATCGCCGGCTTCCTGCGCTCGGGCTCTCGCGGCGACTGACCGGGCCGGGTGTCACACCTGACCCCGCTGCCCGGTCAGGAGGGTGGAACCGCAACCCGGAGGAGCAGCACATGAATATCGCCATCATCGGCAACGGCCTGATCGGCCGCCAGCTCGGCGCCCGTCTCGTCGAGGACGGGCACGACGCCACGGCCCTCGGCCGCGGCGACGGCATCGACACCACCACCGGCGAGGGCCTGGCCGACGCGCTGGCCGGCGCCGACGTCTGCGTGGACCTGACCAACTCGCCGTCGTGGGCCGACGACGAGGTCCTCGCGTTCTTCACCACCTCGAGCCGGCACCTGCTCGACGCCGGGCGGGAGGCCGGGGTGGGCCACCACGTGGTCCTCTCGATCGTCGGCGCCGACCGCGTGCCGGACTCGGGCTACCTGCGCGCCAAGCTCGCCCAGGAGCAGGTCGTGCAGGACGGTCCCCTGCCCTTCTCGATCGTCCGGTCGACGCAGTTCTTCGAGTTCGTGCCGGGCATCGCGGACGCCGGGGAACGCGACGGGCAGGTGCACGCGACGCCGGCGCACCTGCAGCCGATCGCGTCCGCCGACGTCGTCGCGCACCTGGCGCAGCTCGTGGCCGCCGCGCCGCTCGGCCGGACGGTCGAGGTCGCCGGACCCGAGCCGCTCGGCCTGGACGCGCTCGTCCGGCGCCTCTTCGCGGCCACCGGCGACCCGCGGCCGGTGGTCACCGACCCCCAGGCGCCCTACTTCGGGGCCGTCCTCACCGATTCGATGCTGACCCCGACCTCCGGCGGCGACGCCTGGCTCGCGCCGACCACGTACGACACCTGGCTCCGCCGCCAGGGCTCGCCCTCCCGCCAGCCCGACGTCGCCGGTCCGACGTCGGCAGCCCGACGTCGCTAGCGTGGACCCGTGCCCCGGCTGCTGCTGCTCAACGGACCGAACCTCAACCTGCTCGGCACCCGGGAGCCAGGCATCTACGGCTCCGAGACGCTGGCCGACATCGAGGCGCTGGCCCGCCGCACGGCGCAGGCGGAGGGCCTCGAGCTGCGGGCCGTGCAGAGCAACTCCGAGGGCGCGCTCGTCGACGCGGTGCAGGCCGCGCGGGAGGACTGCGCCGGCGTCGTGGTCAACGCCGGGGCCTACACCCACACCTCGGTCGCCCTGCGCGACGCCCTCGCGGCGGTGGCGCTGCCCTTCGTCGAGGTGCACGTGAGCAACGTGCACGCCCGCGAGGAGTTCCGGCACCACTCCTACCTGGCTCCCCTGGCCAGCGCCGTGATCGTCGGTGCCGGGGTGCAGGGGTACGCGTTCGCCGTGCAGCGGCTGGCGACGCTGCTCACCGCCGGCCGAGATCGCGCCTGAGCTCCTGCGACCCCTCGCGCGCAGCCTCCGCGCGACCTACCGTGGAGGGATGACGACGTCCGGGCTGCACGCGGGGCGCCGCCGCCTGCAGTGGCACACCACCCTCGTCCTCGTCGGCACGCTGGTCGTCGCCGGCGCCCTGCTCGCGTCCACCACCGCCCTGCTCCCCCTGCTGGTGACGACCGCGGTCGCCCTGGCCGGCGCCACGGCCTTCGTGCTCGGCGTGTCCGCCAGCATCTCCGCCTTCCTCCAGCGCGAGTCGTACGCCGACTCCGACTTCTGGCGCTGAGCGCGGACCATGGCCGACGCGGACGACCCGGACGACCCGGGACAGGCCCGTCGCCAGGCGCGTCGCACCACGGCCGCCGGTATCGCCGGCGTCCTGCTCATCGCCCTCGGGGTGGGGATGAGCCTGCTGGACGTCGGCGGTCTGGTGGCGCCGACCGTCCTCGCGATCCTGGGCGTCGGCGCGCTGCTCGCCGCGGTCGTCACCGGGGCCCAGCAGATCGCCCAGGCCTACAAGCGCCCGGACGACGACTTCTGGCGCTGAGTCACGGGTTCAGTCCGTCGCACCCGGGCGCTGCTGGTCGCTCGCCCAGAGGTCGACGAGGCCGTGGAAGTGGGCCAGGAACGCGTCCTGCTCGTGCGGCGGATAGGTGGCGCGGACGGTGTCCAGGAGCATCCGGTCGAAGGCCGGCGAGGTGACCCAGTCGTGCACCTGCTCCTCGAGGTGCGGCAGGTGCTCGGTGCACCACGACCGGTAGCGCTCGGTCTCGAAGTACCGGTCGGCGATGGCGAGGTAGGCGTCGATCTTGTCGGTGTAGGAGCGGTCGGGGTCGTCGGCGACGGCGAAGTACTCCGCGGTGCTCAGGTCGACGCCGGCCTTGCGCCCGGTCGAGAGGCAGTAGACCGACCAGCGCACCAGGGCGGTGATCGCCCACGGGAAGTAGTAGTGCAGCGAGGTCACGGCCACGTCGGGGCAGGCGTTGGCGTAGTCGATCGGGTAGACCTCGTCGCCCGCCACCAGCATCTCGGCGGAGTTGAACTCCCAGCCGAAGAAGGCGTTGACGATGCGGCTGATCGCCACGGCCTCGTGCCCGGCCTGCGGGGAGAGGAAGTCGTGGCTGACCGCGTACCGCTGGTGCATCGGCTGGTCAGGGCGGAAGTCCATGACCATGGTCTCGGGCCCGATCGACAGGGCGCGCGCGAAGTGCTCGTAGTCGACCGTGGCCTGGAGGTGCATGAGCATCTCGCCGGACGCGTCGTAGCTGCGGTGCAGGTCGTCGGGGTTCTCGATGCGGGACACCCCCCGCCAGCCGCCGCCGTCGAAGGGCTTCATGTAGAGCGGGTAGCCGATCTCCTCGGCCAGGGCGTCGAGGTCGAAGGGCTGGTTGTACTTCGCCGCGGTGTAGGCCCACCGCACGTTGTCGATCGGGTTCTTGTAGGGCACGAGGACCGTCTTGGGGACCTTCAGCCCGAGCCGCAGCATGGCGCAGTAGGCGCTGTGCTTCTCCATCGACTGGAACGTGAAGGGGCTGTTCAGCAGGTAGGTCCCGTTGACCAGCGCGGCCTTCTTCAGCCACTCGCGCGGGTGGTAGTACCAGTACGCGAGCCGGTCGATCACCAGGCCGCTGCGGACCGGGTCGGTGAGGTCGAACGGTTCGATGGTCAGCCGCTCGCTGCTGAACGTGTGCTCCTGCCCGCCGCTCGTGACCGGCCCGACGCGGGCGAGGATGTCCTCGAACGCGACCGGCCAGTCCTCCTCGGCACCCAGCAGCAGCCCGATCAGGTGGGAAGTCACGCCCCTTGCCTAGCAGGGCCGGCGGTCGGGCGCGAGCGCCGGGTGCTCGCGTCTCAGCAGAAGCGCGGCAGGTGGTGCGCGATCTGGCGCCGCCACCACTCCCAGTCGTGCGCGGAGTCGTGGCCCCACAGGTCGAGCTCGCAGTCGATGCCGCGCTCGGCGAGAAGGCCGGCCATCCGCTGCGTCTGCGGCAGCGAGCGGGTCGGGTGCGTCTCCCACGCCCCCTGGCCGACGACGAGCACGACCTTCAGCCGTTCGCGCAGCCGGTCCAGGTGCTCGCCCGACAGGCCGGGCACGTAGTCGCTCGGGTTGGTGAAGTAGGCCGCCTCGCCGCGCTCGCCCCAGGCCCGCCAGGTCGAGGGGTCGTAGTTGCCGGACAGCCCGATCACGACCGGGAACAGGTCGGCACGGGTGAGGCCGAGCTGCAGCGCGTGGTAGGCGCCCAGCGAGCAGCCCGTGACGACCGCGTCCGCGGCGCCGGGCGTGTCCCGCCCGATGAACGGCACCACCTGGTCGGTGATCCAGGACGCGTACGCTCCGTGGCGCCGCGCGCGTTCCTCGCCGCTGATCCAGCTGTCGGACCAGCTGGTCTCGTCGAAGGAGTCGACGCAGTAGAGCTTGGCGCGGCCCTCGTCGAGCAGCGGGCGCAGCGCGCCGACCATGCCGTTGGCCTCGTAGTCCCAGGCCCGCCCGCGCTCGCTGGGGAAGACGACGACCGGACGGCCCCAGTGGCCGTACCGGATCACGGTGCCCGGCCGGGGCAGTCCCGGCGCCTCGAGCTCGACCTGGACGCGTTCGGTCATGCCGTCACCGTGGCAGAAGTCCCCTCGCCCTGTCGAAGGGCCTCGTGCACCACCTCGGGGAGGTAAGGGTCGAGGAGGTCGCGCCAGCAGGTCCAGGTGTGCCCGTCGCGGACCTCGCCCGTGCCGACGTCGAGGCCCAGCGCCCGGAGCGCGGCGGCGACCAGACGGTTGTTCGCGGCGTTCTCCTCCGCGGTCCCGAAGACGACCCGGACGGGCAGCCCGCTCGGGGCGCGGCGGGCGTCGAGGACCTCGTCGACGAAGGCGGTGATGCGGTCCCACGAGCCGTGGCCGCTCTCGTGGCCGTCGAGCTGCGGGGTGAAGAAGGAGCCGGACTGCAGCAGCAGCCCCCCGAACGTCCCCGGGTGGCGCCACTCCGCGTGCAGCGCGGCCAGGGCGCCCAGGCTCTGCCCGGCGAGGACCGGCCGGCCGACCGTCGGCGCCTCGGCGAGGAGGGCCGGCACGACGTTCTCGCACAGCGCGGCGGCGTACGCGTCGTTCGCGGAGTAGCGCTCGTCGCGCGGCCCCGGCGCGAGCAGCCCGACCCGCAGCGGCGGCAGGCCGCCGGTCCCCTGGACCTCGCGCAGGGCCGTCATCACCCCGACGAAGCGGGTCAGCTCCCCGAGGTGGTCCATCTCCGGCCCGTCGTGGGACAGCAGCAGCGGGAGCGGTTCGTCGGGGTCGGTCCCGGCGGGCGACCAGAGCTGGACGTGGACCAGGTCGACGGGCGTCTCCACGGCGAGGTCATGCCGGGTGCCCTCCTCGGCCTGCAGTCGCAGCCAGGCCGGCTCGCGGTAGCCGAGGGACACCCACGAGTGGTCGCCGAACGCCCCGCCCACCTGGAGCGGGTTCGCGGGGTCGGTCCGCATCACGGTGTGGCCGTCGCCGGTCTCCTCGATCAGGTACTCGAGGCGGTCGACCGGCGGCAGGTCGGCGCGCGGCACCGCGAGCTCCCAGCCGCCGGCGACGCGCGTGAACCCGGTGTCGCCGAGGTCGAAGTCCGACCACAGCCGGACCGCCTCCAGGCGCCCCTCGGGGTCGTCGACGCGCCAGGTCACCGACACGTCGGTGACCTGCGGAGCGGTGGCGGCGGGCATCCCGCGAGCGTAGCCGTCGAGCCCCGTCCGGGGCCGCGTGCGACGGACGCGGAGTGGTCGTCGCTCACCGCGGCCCATCGCCGTCGGCAGGCGCCTTGCGTCGACCACCACACTGGGCGCCGTGCCAGAGCTGCCCGAGGTGGAGAGCGCCCGCGCGACGATCGAGGCGGCGGCGCTCGACCGGCCGATCGCCGCGGTCGACGACACCGACACCTACGAGTGCCGGCCGCACGCGCCCGGGGAGATCGCGGCCGCGCTGGTCGGCCGCTCGCTGACCGCCGCGCACCGGCAGGGCAAGAGCATGTGGTGCGACACGTCCGGGACCGACGGCGACTCGACGCCCGGGCCGACGCTCGGCATCCACCTGGGGATGAGCGGACGGATCCTCGTCACCGGGCCCGACGGCGCGCTCACCCAGGGCGGCGACTGGACGGGCGGTCGCTACGGCCGCGGCGGCGACGAACCCGACCGCAAGGCGGTGTGGGACCGGTTCACGCTCACGTTCGCCGACGGCGGCACCCTGCGGCTGTTCGACAAGCGCCGCCTCGGCCGCGTACGGCTGGACCCGGACGTGAGCCGGCTCGGCCCGGACGCGGAGGAGGTCGGTGTCGACGAGCTCGTCGAACGCCTCGGGCGCGGTTCCGCGCCGGTCAAGGCGAAGCTGCTCGACCAGTCCGTCGTGGCCGGGGTCGGCAACCTGCTCGCCGACGAGACGCTCTGGCAGGCCCGGCTCTCGCCGCGACGCCCCGCCGACCAGCTCAGCCGCGACGAGCTCGTACGCCTGCACGACGCCCTGCACGACGCGACCAAGGACGCCATCCGCCAGGGCGGGGTGCACACGGGCGAGGTGATCGAGTTCCGGCACGCGGGCGCGCACTGCCCGCGCTGCGGCGCCCAGATGGTGCGCGCCACCGTCGGCGGCCGCACGACCTGGTGGTGCCCGCAGGAGCAGGTCTGACGGTGCACTTCCTGCCCGGCCGTGGTCTGCGGCGGACCCGCGGCGTACGGGAGCGCCCGCTCAGGCGCGCTCGAACCTGACGGTTCCGGTCTCGGGGTCGGCGGCGGCCAGGCGGACCTGGAGCTCGTGGCCGAGGGGGAGGTCGTTGCCGGACACGCGCGCCTCGACGGCCGGGTCCTGAACCACCACGGTCCCGCGGGACTTCTCCGGCTCGACCTCGACGACCGTGCCCGTGAACACCTCGCCGACGCGCGGCTGGAGCAGGCACGCCTCGACCCAGTCGACGACCGCGCGCTCGTAGCGGTGGGCCGCCTGGTCGGCGCGGGCCATCTCCTCCGGCAGCTGCGGCAGGGCGTCGCGGACCCAGCCCGGCACGGGGGTCCCGGCGCACAGGGCGAGGCAGACCTCCCCGGCGTAGCGGTCGACGAGGCGGCGCAGCGGCGCGGTCACGTGGCTGTAGTCGCTGGCGATCGCCGCGTGCTCGGGATCCTCGGGGACGCTGCCGTCGAAGGCGGCGTAGCCCGCCCCCCGGAACAGCACGGTGCAGGCGTTCATCATCGCCGCGTCACGGGGCCGCGCCGGGTCGAGGCTGCGGACGAGCTCGGGGTAGTCGAGCTCGGCGGGCCAGCGGATGCCGAGCGCCTTCGCCACGGCCCGCAGCCGCCGCAGCGCGGAACCGGTGGCCGGCGGCATCGTGCGCACGATCCCCACGCGGGCGTAGAGCATCAGGTGCGCGGCCGCCATGCCCGTCAGCAGGGAGATCTGCGCGTTCCAGCCCTCGACGGGCAGCAACGCGCGGTAGGTGAGGTCGAAGCCACCGCCGTCGACGGGAACGACCTCCTGCTCCGGCAGGTTGAGGCTGACGCCGCCGCGCTCGCGCTCGCGCTGCTCCCGCAGCGGTCCCACCTCGGCGAGCAGGGCGAGCGTGGGCCGGGTGCCGCCGGGCCCGGGGTGGTCGATGTCGTCCTGCGCCTGCTCGTACGTCAGCTGCTCGCGGCTGCGGACCCGGGCGCGGACCACGCCGGCGTCGGTCGTGCGCCCGTGCGCGTCGAGCTCCACGGTCCACAGCAGCGCGGGCCGCACCTCGCCGGGCAGCAGGCTCGCCGCCCCCTCGGAGAGGACCGGCGGGTGCAGCGGGCTGCGCTGGTCGGGGCCGTAGAAGGTCTCGCCGCGCCGGTGCGCCTCGAGGTCGACCGGGTCGCCCGCGCTGACGAACGCGGCGACGTCGGCGATCGCGTACGACACCGTGAACCCGCCGTCGGTCCGCGCGGCGACGTGCAGGGCCTGGTCCAGGTCCTTCGACCCCGGCGGGTCGATGGTCAGCAGCTCGAGGTCGGTGCGGTCGAGGTCGGGCAGGCGCGGCGCGGCCGCAGCCCGCTCGGCGGCCGCGAGGACCTCGGGCGGGAAGTCGGTCGGCACGTCGAGCTCGGCCCGGATGTGCTCGAGGCCGCGGGTGACCCCGGCGGTCTCGGGCGCCTGCAGGACGCGCGCCGGCAGGCCGATCTTGGGGGAGGGCACGGGTGCCGCCCTACGCCGTCGCCACGGCGTCGGGCCGCGTCACAGCCCCGACTCCGCCGTGCGCACGAGGATCCGGCCGCACTCCTCGCAGCGCAGCACCTCCTCCGGCGGGGTGGCGGCGTACGCGCGCAGCTCGTTCGCGTTGACCTCGAGCTGGCAGCCGGTGCAGCGGCGGTGCAGCAGCTCGGCGGCGCCGACCCCGCCCTTGCTGGTGGCGATCTTGGTGTAGAGCGCGACGAGGTCGGCGGGCAGCTCGGGCAGCAGCCGGTCGCGCTCGGTGCGCTGGTACGCGGCCTCGTTGGCCAGCGCGCCGGCGGCCCGGTCGCGGGCCGCGGTGGCCTCGTCGATCTGGGCGGCGAGCGCGTCCACGCGGGTCTGCAGCGCGTCCCGCTCCGCCTGGGCCTGCTCGAGCGCCTCCATGACCTCGAGCTCGACGTCCTCGAGGTCGCCGATGCGCCTCCGCAGGTGGGCGACCTCCTCGACCATCGAGCCGAGCGACTTGGCGTCGACGGTGCCGTCGGCGATGCGCTTCTCGTTGCGGGCCAGCCGCTGGCGGACGGGTTCGAGGTCGGCCTCGGCCCGCTCGGTGTCCAGCTCCAGGTCCGAGACGCGCGTCTGGGCGCCGACGAGGTCCTCGCCGACCGTGGCCGACTCCGCGCCGAGACGGTCGAGGGTGGCCTGCTCGGGCAGCGTCCGGCGCTGCTGGGCGAGGCGGGCGATGGTCGAGTCGACCGCCTGCAGGTCGAGCAGCCGCAGCTGCGCCGTCACGTCGGCTCTGATCGTCCTCACCTCTTCCCGCGTCGCCCCGGGCCCGGGGCGCGTCGCCCCGTCCACCGGACGGGCGACCGACGCACCAGCCTACTGAGCGCGCGGCGGGCCTGGGCGCTGCCCGGGAGGTGCCCCTAGGCGGGCGGCGCGTTCCACTGGCGCAGCGCCGGACCGCCCTTGGCCTCGCCGAGGATCGAGACGGTGCTCGTGTCGAGGGGGAAGCGGTCGCCCACGGCCAGGTCGAGCCCGAGCCAGCAGAGCGTCAGCGCCCGCAGCGCGTGCCCGTGGCTGAAGACGACCGCCTGCTCGACGCCGCTCGTCCGGACCCGCTCGATGACGCGGTCCATCCGCTCGCGGACCTGCTCGGGGGTCTCACCGCCGGGGGTCGGGGAGGTGAAGATCGTCCAGCCGGGCGCCTGCTCGTGGATCTGCGGGCTCGTGAGGCCCTCGTAGTCCCCGTACGCCCACTCCACGAGGTCCTCGTCGACCTCGGGGGCGTGCGGCCCGACGAACCCGGCCAGCTCGGCGGTGATCATGGCGCGGTGGCGCGGGCTGGTGAGCACGAGGCCGAACGCCGAGGGGTCGAGGTGGCCGAAGAGCTTCAGCGCCTGCTCGCGCCCGTGCTCGGTCAGCGGCAGGTCGGTCACCGAGGTGTGCCGCCCGTCCCTGCTCCACTCGGTCTCGCCGTGGCGCACGAGGTAGAGCAGCGTCATGCCCGCCAACCTAGCGGTCGCCCTCCCCTGGACCGCGGGCGTGGACCTCGGAGGCGGCGGGCGTGGACCTCGGAGGCGGGCGGCGACGGTTCGGCGGACTATGCGAAGCGGTGTCCCGTGCGTTCACCTGCCCGTTGCGGGCCGGTGCGAGAATGCCCGACGGACCACAAGACGCTTGGAGAGGGAGGTCGGGTCATGAGCCCTGCAGACCCGGACGAGACCGCGACCGTCGTGACGAGCGAGGAGCCGCCGGCGAGCAACCGCGCCGTCCCCTTCTCGGACGCGTTCAAGGCCTTCATCGCGCAGGGCTGGGCGCCCTACCCCACCGAGCGCCCCGAGCCGCTGCCCGCGACCGCGTGGACCGCCGCCCGCCGGGAGGCGCTCAGCGCGCTGTTCCCCGGCGAGCGGCTCGTGGTGGCCGCCGGCGGGCTGAAGGTCCGCTCGAACGACAACGACTACCGCTTCCGCCCGCACTCCGCCTTCGCCCACCTGACGGGGCTCGGCACCGACCGGGAGCCCGACGCGGTGCTGGTCCTGGAGCCGACCGACGCGGGCCACGACGCGACGCTCTACTTCAAGCCGCGGGCGCCGCGCGACTCCTCGGAGTTCTACGCCGACGCCCGCTACGGCGAGATGTGGGTCGGGCGGCGCTTCTCGCTGGAGGAGATGGCGGCGCTGACGGGCCTGCGCACGGCTCCGGTCGACGAGCTCGCCGACCACCTGCGCAAGGACGCCGACACCATCACCGTCCGCGCCAACCGGGCCGACCTGGCCCCCGAGGTCGCCGCGGTCCTGGCCGAGGTGGCGCCGGCGACGCAGGCGGCGGCCGTCGAGGGCCAGGAGCAACCCACGACGGAGGACCCGATCGGCGAGGCCGAGCGCGACGCGGAGCTGCTGACCGCGCTCAGCGAGCTGCGCCTCGTCAAGGACGACTTCGAGGCCGACCAGCTGCGCGAGGCGTGCACCCGGACGGCCGAGGGCTTCGAGGCGGTCGTCGCCGACCTGCCACGCGCCGTCGCGAACGGTCGCGGCGAGCGCTGGGTCGAGGGCGTCTTCGGCCTGCACGCCCGCCACACCGGCAACGGCAACGGCTACGACTCGATCGCCGCCGCCGGCGACCACGCCTGCACGCTGCACTGGATCCGCAACGACGGCGACGTGCGCGACGGCGACCTGCTGCTGCTCGACGCCGGCGTCGAGCTCGACTCGCTCTACACCGCCGACGTCACCCGGACGCTGCCCGTGAACGGGCGCTTCAGCGAGGCGCAGCGCCGCGTGTACGAGGCCGTCCTGGCCGCGCAGGAGGCGGGCATCGCGGCGGCCAAGCCGGGAGCGACGTTCTCCGACGTGCACAAGGCGGCGATCCGCGTGGTCGCGGAGCACCTCGACGCGTGGGGGCTGCTGCCCGTGCCGCTGGAGGAGGCGCTGTCGGAGGAGGGTGGGCAGCACCGGCGCTGGATGCCGCACGGCACCTCGCACCACCTCGGCCTCGACGTGCACGACTGCTCGCAGGCGCGGCGCGAGAACTACCGCGAGGGCACGCTGGCGCCGGGCATGGTGATCACCGTCGAGCCGGGCCTGTACTTCAAGGCCGACGACCAGCTCGCCCCCGCGGAGCTGCGCGGCATCGGCGTCCGGATCGAGGACGACATCCTCATCACCGCCGACGGCAACGAGAACCTCTCCGCCGGGCTGCCCCGGACCGCCGACGACGTCGAGGCGTGGATGGCCGGGGTCTGGGCGGGCTCGGGGACCGGTACGGCCACGCCGAGGTCGGGTGACGCCGCGCCGGTCTCCGCGCGATGACGGCGCTCCCCCAGCGCCGGCACCTGCCGGGCATGACGCTGCCGCTGTCCGTGCTGGGCCGCCGGGCGGCGGGCACCACGCCCGTCACCCCGGTCGACGACGACGTCAGCTCGGTCGTCGCCTGGGCCTGGTACGTCGACGGCGTGCGCCGGCCGGCGCAGAGCATCGCCGAGGCGGCCCAGGGCGCCCAGGCCGGTGAGGGCTTCGTGTGGCTGGGCCTCAAGGACCCGGGCGACGCCGACCTCGAGGCGCTGGCCTCGCAGTTCGCGCTGCACCCGCTGGCGATCGAGGACGCCGTGCACGGCCACGACCGTTCCAAGCTGGAGACGTTCGGCGACGACCTGTTCATGGTCGTCTCGACGGTCGCGTACGTCGACCACGAGGAGATGACGGAGAACTCCGAGGTCGTCACCACCGGCCAGGTGATGATCTTCCTCGGCGACCACTTCGTGATCACGGTCCGGCGCGGCGAGCACGCGCAGCTGAGCGCGCTGCGGCGTTCGCTCGAGGCCGACCCGGAACGGCTCGCCCGCGGCCCGTGGGAGGTGCTGTACGCCGTCACCGACAAGATCATCGACGACTACCTGGCCGTGGTCGACGAGATCGAGACCGACGTCGACGAGGTCGAGAGCGCGGTGTTCGCGCGCGGCGGCTCGCACGAGGTCGACCGCGTCTACCAGCTCAAGCGCGAGCTGATCGAGTTCAAGCGCTGCGTGCTCCCGCTCGGCGCCCCGTTGCTGCGGCTGGCGACGCGCGAGCTGCCCGTCGTGCCGCCGCAGGCCCGCGCGTACTTCCGCGAGCTCGCAGACCACCACACGCAGGTGCGCGAGGCGGTCGCGTCGTTCGACGAGGTGCTGAGCTCGATCCTGCAGGCCGGTCTGGCCCGCGCGTCGGTCGCCGACAACGAGGACATGCGCAAGATCTCCGCGTGGGTCGCGATCGTCGCCGTCCCGACCATGATCGCCGGCATCTACGGCATGAACTTCGACAACATGCCCGAGCTGCACTGGCACTACGGCTACTACGCCGCCCTCGGGCTCATCGCGCTGATCATGGTCAGCCTCTACGCAGGGTTCAAGCGCAACCGCTGGCTCTAGCGAACCCGTCCTTCCCGGCCGGCCCTGGCAGATCGAGAGGTAGGTTGCCGCGCCGTTATCGCCTCCAGGAGCGCCGCAACCTACCGCTCGATGGGAGGTGGGACGAGGTGGGTGTGGCGAGGGGTAGGTTGCCGCGCCGTTCCGGCGTCCCAGGAGCGCCGCAACCTACCGCTCGCGGCTCACTCGAACTGCGCGGCGCGGGCGCCCGGGAGGTTCTGCAGCATCTCGCGGGCCTGGGCGGCGACCTTGTGCTCGCAGAGGACCTCGTACTTCGTCGCGACCGTCTGGCTGATCGAGGTGAAGTCGCGCCGGCCGCGGCTGAGCGCGTAGCCGAGCGCGGAGAAGGCGATGCCCAGCACGATGCCGATGCCCAGGGCGACGGCGAAGAGCGCGAGGAAGCTGGCACCCGCGGGGGTGAAGATCAGCAGCACGAGGGCCACGAGCAGACCGGTCGACAGGCCCGACTGCACGCCGCTGGCGATGACGGTGCCCCAGTTGCGCCGGCCGAGCACCCGCTCCACCGACTTGAGGTCGGTGCCGACGATGGCGAGGTTCTGCACCTCGAACTTCTCGTCGGCCAGGTAGTCGACGGCCCGCTGGGCGTCGTCGTAGGTGTTGTAGATGCCGACGGACTGCGGGAACTGCAGCTCGAAGAGCGAGCTGGGCTGCGGACGAGCGAACGACATGGGACCTCCTCCGGTCGCTCCCGATGCTATCGGTGGGGCCTGTGCGGTCCCTGTCCGTCTCCCGGGCGTCCGCTGTGCCCGGTCTAGCGCCGGGTGGCCAGCACCGCCAGGGTCAGGGTCACCGCGTCCTCGAGGACCGCTCCGGGCCAGTCGCGACGGAACAGCCGTGCGGCCCGTCCCCGCCACGCGTGCCCCAGGTACGCGGAGGCGAGGGCGGCGGCGACGGCCACCGGTACGCCGAGCGCGGCGCTGCGCGGCACGGCCGGCAGCGGTCCGGTCGGCCACAGCGACGCCTCGGCCGGTCCCTGCTCGTGCGCCGCGGGCGCCTGCCGCGCCCGGTCCTCCTCGTCCTCGGCCCGGGTCACGAGCAGCGCGGTGCCCGCGGCGAGGGCGAGCCGGGACAGCAGGACGGGCGGTGCGAGCCGGCTGGGCGCGCTGGGGAGCTTGTCCCCCACGAGCTCGCCGGCCGCGGCCAGCGCGACGACCCCCTTCACCCAGAGCCGCCCGAAGGTCGCCTCGGGCTGGCGCTGCGCCAGGTCGGGGGTCACGGCCACCTGGGCCGCGAGCCCGCTGAACGACCGGGCGCCGGTCGCGAGGCCGGCGAGGGCGCAACGGCCGAGGGCGGGGAGATCCAGGTCCATGCCCTTGTTCTACCCGACGGCCGGTGATCCCAGGCCCGAGTCAGCCCCGCCAGCCGGCCAGGGCGACCACCAGCTCGTTCTCGACCGGACGGGGCGTGGCGCCCGCGTAGTTGCTGACCATGGAGAAGGCGTAGTGCCGTCCGTCGCGCCCGGTGACGTACCCGCTGAGCGCGGTGACGCCGGTGAGCGAACCGGTCTTGGCGTGCGCGTTGTCCGCGGCGCGGGTGCCGTTCATCCGGTGGCGCAGCGTGCCGCCCACCCAGTGGCTGTTCACGCCGGCCACCGGCAGGCCCGCGTCGAAGGCCGGCCACCACGGCTCCTCGCGCACCGTGACCAGCACGCTGGTGAGGGTCAGCGGGCTGACCCGGTCGCGGCGGGCCACGCCGGAGCCGTCGGTGAGGCTGAGGCCCTTCGTCGGCACCCCGAGCCCCCGGACGTACGCGGTCGTCCGGGCCAGGCCGCCGGGCCAGCTCCCCGGGCGGCCGTCGAGGGTGCCCATGGTCTTGGTGAGCGCCTCGGCGTGCAGGTTGTTCGACAGCTTGAGGAAGGGCACCAGCAGCTCCGCGAGCGGGACCGAGCGGTCGCGCGCGACCCGGGTCCGCTTCGTCGCGGGCGTCGTGCCGAGCTTGGTGCCGCCCTCGACCTCCACGTCCTGCCGCGAGAGCTCGCGGCGGAACACCGCCGCCGCGTACAGCTCCGGCTTGTCGACGGTGACCAGCCCGGACCAGGTCGTCCCGGCCCGGACGTGCCCGCGCACCGTGACGGTGTTGCCGCCGAGCCCGCGCCCCAGCGAGACGCTCGTGGACCCCGTCGTCGAGGCCTGGTTGACGAGCTCGAGGTACTTCTTCGCGGCCCCCGGCGTCGTGCTGAGCGTCGGGCGCTTCCCGCGGGAGCCGCCCTTCACCTTGACGAGGACCGTGCCGCTGTCGAGGTCCGCGTCGGGCGCGACGGTCAGGGCCGCGGTCTGGGCGGCGTAGGAGGCCGACGCGTACGAGGTGGACCAGCCGGGGTTGTAGCGCTTGTCGTCGAAGAAGCTGCCGTCGGCGACGACCTTGCCGGTGACCGCCGTGATCCCCGCGGCCCGCACGTCCTCGGCGAGCCCGGCGTAGTCGGACTGCCGCGTGGTGGGGTCGCCGTGCCCGACGAGGTAGAGGTTGCCGTGCAGGACGCCGTCGCGCACCTTGCCCCGGCGGACCACGTCGGTGCTGAACCGGTAGCCGGGCCCGAGCTCGTGCAGCGCCGCCACGGCGGTGAGGATCTTGGCGTTCGAGGCCGGCATGCCCGCGCTGCTCGCGCGGCGGGCGTAGAGGACCTGGCCGGTGTCGGCGTCGAGCACCGAGACGTCGGACTCCGTACGGCTGCGCGCGTCGTCGAGGATGCCCGAGAGCTTCGCGGCCAGGCGTGCGTCCGAGCGGGCGGAGGTGCCGTCGGCTGCCGGCCCCGCGACCGGGCTGCCAACCACCGGCGCCGCCGCGGCGGACCCGGGCAGGACGCCGACGGTTCCGAGGGCGAGGGCCAGGACAGCGGCCGACGCCGCTCCTTGCCGGAGCAGCGGACGCGGGTGGGACGACGTGGGCACGGGCATGTGGGCCTCCGCAGCATCTGGGTCCCCGAGCCCGAGCACCGTAGCCCCGCGCCACCCGGGTGCACAGGGGTCGCAGCGACCTCTCCAGTCACGGTCGAGGGTTGCCGGCACCACCCTTCCCGGGCGCGAACACGCAGAACTCGTTGCCCTCGGGGTCGGCCAGCACGTCCCAGGCGACCTCGTCGTCCTGCGCACGGAGCAGCGTCGCCCCCGCCTCGAGCAGCGCCGCGGTCGAGCCCTCGACGTCGAAGTGCACGCGGTTCTTCACCCGCTTCCGTTCAGGCACGGCGGCGAAGACGAGCTCCCACGGCAGCCCGCTCGTCGTCGCCGGGCGTCCGTCGGGGCCACCGTCGAGCCACACGACCTCGCCGTCGTCCTGCAGCTCCACGCCGAACCGTTCGGCCCACCACGCACCGACCGCCCACGGGTCGGCGCAGTCGACGACGAGCTCGTACAGGCGGTAGGGCCGCAGCCGATCGGGTGGCCGGACGAAGACGCACAGCTCGCCAGCCTGGTCCTGCGTCAGCACCGTCCAGGGCTGGCTGGCGTCGAGCACCCGCGCATCGAGGGCCAGGACGTCGTCCACGGCAGCCACGTCGACGTCGAGGTGCACCCGGTTCTTGACCGTCCGCGGCTCGGGGACGAGGTTCAGCCACACCGCGTGCTCGGCCACGTCGTCGCCGAGCAGGAGCACCGCGTCGCGCCGCTCCTGCTGCTCCAGCCCCAGCAGCGGCCCGAAGAAGGCGGCCGCGGCGTCGAGGTCGCCCACGTCGACGCAGAGGTCCTTGAACCTCACGCGGCCCGCACCATGATCATCAGCCACGGCGTCGCTCCTCTCCATGATCATCGGTGTCCCGCCAGCAGGCCGGTGTGCGGCCCGCACGAGCCTCGCACGCGTCGCCGGTGAGACGGACGCGTACCGGGGACGATAATCGCCCCGTGGCGTCCGCGACCTCGAGCACGATCTTCGTCTCCCGCATCCGTGGCCTGCCGGTCCTCGACCTCTCGGGCGACCAGGTGGGACGGCTGCGCGACGTCGTCGTGCAGCGACGCGCGGGGTTCCTCGCGCCCCGGGTCAAGGGCCTGGTCGTCGAGCTCTTCGCGCGGCACCGGATCTTCATCCCGATGGTCCGCACCTCCAGCATCGACGCGGTGCAGGTCGTGATCTCCGGCGTGGTGAACACGCGCCGCTTCGAGCGGCGCGACTCCGAGACCCTGGTGATCGACGACCTCTTCGACCTCGGGGTCGAGCGGCTGGACCCGGCCGGACCCAGCCGGGCGGTGATCTTCGACGTGGCGATGACGCCGGTGCGCTCGCGCGACTGGGAGCTCTCGCAGGTGGCCCTGCGCGCCGCCGGGCCGGCGCGCCGCTTCGGCCGGCCGGGCAACGTGACCATCGTCGACTGGCGCAGCATCCGCCTGCCCGGGACGACCGACGGGGGCCAGGGCACCGAGCAGCTGCTCGCCCAGCTCGAGGACATGAAGGCCGCCGACGTGGCGCGCGAGCTCCACGAGATGACGCCGGAACGGCGCGTCGAGGTGGCCTCGGCCCTCGACGACACCAAGCTCGCGGACGCGATCGAGGAGCTGCCCGAGGACGAGCAGGTGGCGCTGATCTCCCAGCTCGAGCCCGACCGGGCCGCCGACGTGCTGGAGGAGATGGACCCCGACGACGCGGCGGACCTGATCAACGAGCTCAGCGACGACATGGCCGAGGTGCTGCTGCAGCACATGGAGCCGAGCGAGGCGCGCGACGTGCGCCGGCTGCTGAGCTACAGCGAGTTCACCGCCGGCGGCATGATGACGCCGGAGCCGGTCGTGCTGCCGCCGGACGCGACGGTGGCGGACGCGCTGGCCCGGATCCGCGAGCCGACGCTGACGCCCGCCCTGGCCTGCATGGCGTACGTCTGCCGCGCACCGCTGGAGACGCCGACCGGGCGCTACATCGGCGCCGTGCACTTCCAGCGGCTGCTGCGCGAGCCGCCGTCGACGCTCGTCTCGGCCCTCGTGGACACCGACATCGAACCGGTCAGCGTGGACGCGGGCCTGCACGCCGTCAGCCGCTACTTCGCGACGTACAACCTGGTCAACGCGCCGGTGGTCGACTCCAGTCACCGCCTCATCGGCGCCATCACCGTCGACGACGTGCTCGACCACGCGCTGCCGACCGACTGGCGCGGCGACCAGCTGGACGCACCGCTCGAGGAGGCCACCGGCATCGGCCAGATCCCGCCCGTCCGCCCGCTCGACGAGGCGGTGAGCCGTGGCCAGGGCTGAGCGCGACAACGACCTCGGCAGCCGGGAGCAGCAGCGGCTGAACACCCCGGGGCGGCGCACCCGCTCCGTACTGCCCCGCGTGCGCTGGGACCGTGACGCCTTCGGCAAGTTCGCCGAGGGGTTCGCCCGCTTCATGGGCACCGCACGGTTCCTGGGCGGCATGACGGTGGTCATCATCGTCTGGGTCCTCTGGAACGTCCCCTACGGCCCGCCGCGACCACGTTTCGACGAGTACCCGTTCATCTTCCTCACCCTCGTCCTCTCGCTGCAGGCCTCGTACGCCGCGCCCCTGATCCTGCTGGCGCAGAACCGCCAGGAGGCCCGCGACCGCGTCGCGCTCGAGGCGGACCGGGAGCAGACGGCGCAGAGCCGGGCCGACATGGACTTCCTGGCCCGCGAGATCGCCGGCCTGCGGATGTCGGTCGGCGAGCTGGCCACCCGGGACTTCCTGCGCGGCCAGCTGCGCGCCGAGCTGCGGGAGATCATCGACGAGCTCGACGACGAGGACGACGACGGGCAGGAGGGGCTCGACCAGCCCCGGACGTCGGAGCGTCCCGACCGACGGCCCCCGACCAACGGCGCCCGGCGCGACGCCGCGAACGGTGGCAGCCGGCGCGACGAGGGTGTCCGGTCCCGCTGACCGTCGGCGGCCCGTGACGGCTGCGGTCGCGACCTAGGCTGGAGGGACCATGACGACCCCTACGCTCGAGCACCCGCTCGTCCCGCGCGTCCGCGCCGCCCTCCACGGGGTGAACGACCCCGAGATCAGGCGTCCCATCACCGAGCTCGGGATGGTCGACGCCCTCGACGTGGACGCCGAGGGGCGCGCGAGCGTCCGGGTGCTGCTGACCGTCTCCGGCTGCCCGATGAAGGAGACGCTGACCCGTGACGTCACCGCGGCTGTCTCCGCCGTCGAGGGCATCAGCGGCGTCGACGTCGACCTGGGCGTCATGAGCGACGAGCAGCGCACGGCCCTGCGCGACGTGCTCAAGGGCGGGACGCCCGAGCGCGAGATCCCCTTCGCGCAGCCGGGTTCGCTGACCAAGGTCATCGCCGTCGCCTCCGGCAAGGGCGGGGTCGGCAAGTCGTCGGTCACGGTCAACCTGGCGCTCGCCCTGGCTCGCAAGGGGCACATGGTCGGCCTGCTGGACGCCGACATCTACGGCCACTCGGTGCCGTCGATGCTGGGCGTCCCCGACGCACGGCCGACCGCGGTCGAGGACATGATCATGCCGGTCCCCACGCAGGGGCTGAAGGTCATCTCCATCGGCATGCTCAAGCCGCGCCGTGACCAGGTCGTCGCGTGGCGTGGGCCGATCCTCGACCGGGCGATCACGCAGATGCTCGCCGACGTCTACTGGGGAGACCTCGACTATCTGCTCCTCGACCTGCCGCCCGGCACGGGCGACGTCGCGATCTCGCTCGGCCAGAAGCTGCCGAACGCCGAGGTCCTCGTCGTCACGACGCCGCAGCAGGCGGCCGCCGAGGTCGCCGAGCGCGCCGGCACCATGGCCTCGATGATGAACCAGCGCGTCCTCGGCGTCGTCGAGAACATGGCGTACCTCGAGGTCGCCTGCCCCCACTGCGGCGAGCTGCAGCGCCACGACCTCTTCGGCACCGGCGGCGGCGAGTCGGTCTCGAACGCCCTCACCAGCCGGCTCGGCTACAGCGTCCCCGTGCTGGCGCAGGTCCCCCTGGACCCGCGGCTCCGCGCCGGCGGCGACGAGGGCGTCCCGATCGTCGTCGACGCCCCCGAGACGGCAGCCGGGAAGGCACTCCTCGGCCTCGCCGACACCATCGCCGCCCGCGGCCGCAACCTGGCGGGTCGGCAGCTGGGTCTCTCGCCCCTCTGATCGTCTCCGCTTCGCTCCGACGCGGAGCGGGCCCCGCAACTTATGTCCTCGCTCCGCTCGGACGCGCCTCGCGCTCTGGTCCGACGCTTTCGTCGTCGCGCGAGACGGTGACGGTCGGGTCGTAGACCGCCGTGGTCCGGCAGGTCTGCCCGGACTACCGCCGGACCGGGCGCCGGCGCCTGGACGACCGAGAGAGCAGACACGCGTTTCGTCTGCGAACGAGGGAGGAAGGCGCCGGGTCAGAGCCCGGACCGCGTCCGAGCGGAGCGAGGACAAAAGACACGCATCGGGTTGGAGCCCGCTCCGTGTCCGAGCGGAGCGAGGACAGAAGACTCGCCGGAGCGGGCGCCGGTGCCTGGACGACCGGACGGGCAGGACACGCTTTTCGTCCTGCCCGGGAGGGAGGAAGGCATCGGGTTGGAGCCCGCTCCGCGTCGGAGCGAAGCGGAGACAGAAGTTACGTCGCCTCGCCGTCGAACGGCGTACGGTCCGGGGTTGCGGCGGCCATGGCGTCGTTCGGGCCGTCGTCGGCGGCGCCGTCGATGGACTTGCGGACCGAGTCCTGAGACTCCGAGAGCGTCTCACCGATGCCGCTGATCTCGGCCTTGACGTCGGCGACGAGGGAGTTGTCGAGCAGGTTCTTCTGGATGAACGAGCGCGGGTTGAGGTCGCGGAAGTCGAGGTTCTGGAACTCCGGGCCGAGCTCGCGCGTGAGCTGCTGCTGGGCGTTGTTCGCCGTGGCGCGGAGGAAGCTGATCAGCCGCGCGGCCTTGCGGGCGAGGTCCGGCAGCCGCTCGGGGCCGAAGAGGATGACCGCGAGCACGATGAGCAGCGCGAACTCGGGCCCGTTGATGTCGAGGAGCAGCGGTGTCACGTCAGCCGACCTTCGCCCCGAGGGTGACCTCGGCGGAACGCTTGGCGCCGCCGCGGGTGTAGGCGAAGCGGACCGCTTCGCCCGGCCGGTGCGTCCGGACCGCCACCACGAGCTCCTCCCGGGTCGACACCCGACGGTCGTCGACCGCCGAGACGCGGTCGCCGGCCCGCAGGCCTGCCTTGCGCGCGGGTCCCCCGCCCTCGACGGCCGACAGCTCGACCCCGCCGGACGCCTCGCGCAGCTGCGCGCCGATGACGGGGTAGGTGGCCTTGCCGTCCTTGACGAGCAGGTCGGCGATGGTCCTGGCCTGGTTCGCCGGGATCGCGAAGCCGATGCCGATGTTGCCGCCCTGCCCCTGGCCGGAGCCGAGGGTGAGGATCGCGGAGTTCACGCCGATGACGCGGGCGGCCGCGTCGACCAGCGGGCCGCCGGAGTTGCCCGGGTTGATGGACGCGTCGGTCTGGATGCCGTCGATGTAGGCGGTCGGGGCGTCCGCGCCGCCCGAGGAGCTGACCGAGACCGGTCGGTCCAGCGCGGAGACGATGCCCTGGGTGACCGTGCCGGGCAGCCCGAGCGGGGAGCCGACGGCGACGACCGGTGCGCCCACCTCGGCGGTCGACGAGTCGCCGAGCTCCAGCGGGCGCAGGCGCTCGTCGGCCTTCACCTTGACGACCGCGAGGTCGTACGACGGGCTGCGACCCACGAGCGTGGCGTCGGCGCGGCGGCCGTCGGCGAACACGACGCGCAGCCGCCCCCCGCCGGCGGCCCCGGCGACGACGTGGTTGTTCGTCATGATGTGCCCTTCGCGGTCGAGCACGAAGCCCGAGCCCGTGCTCTGCTCGCCGGAGCCCCGGACCTCGATCATCACCGTGCCCGGCAGCGCACGGCGGGCGACCTCCACGGTGGTGGTCGTCTCGCCGGACGGTACCGGGGCCGGGACCGGGTCGTCGGCCGTGGGGTCGCTCGCGGACGTGGTGCCGGGCCGCTCCGTCAGCCGGGCCGCACCGAAGCCGGCCCCGCCGCCGACGAGCAGCGCGGTGACGGCGGCCAGGGCCAGCACGCTGCCGAGCCCGGGTCGCCGGGTCCGCGGCGGGGTCGACGGCGCGACGGGCTCGCCGAAGGGCCAGTGGTACGACGCGGGGGTGTAGGAGGGGGCGCCGGGGTCCGGCGCTTCGGCGCCGTCCAGGGCCGCCGGGGCGTGGGGCGATGAGCCCGGGCGAACCGGGGCCGGTCCGTCGGCCATCTCAGCCCTTCAGATCGGCGAAGATCCTCGACCAGCCCTCACGCACGCGGCCCAGGGTAGTCGTCCGGACCGGCCCCTCGTGCGGGAAGGCGGCGACCGCCTGGCGCAGGAGCTTCGTGGAACCGTCGGTCGTGACGGTGTAGACCGTGTCCCCCGACTGCCAGGTCGCCCACCGCACGGCTCCCTTGTGCCGCCACACCTCCATGCCGTCGTCCCAGGCGGCCCCGCTGGGTGCCCCCGAGAGCCGTCCGTGGCGCTGCAGCACGCTCACCGTGCTGGCCCCGTCGCCGTAGACGGCGTGCACCGAGCGCGGGTTGGTGGGGGTGTCGGTGCTCACCTGCAGCAGGTCGAGGCCCGCGACCTCGTCGCTGCAGTCCCACCCGGAGCTCGTGAGCCGCGCGGCGCTGGCGCTGGCCAGCCCGGCGGTGAGGAAGCGGGTGCTGGTCCGGGCGGCCGGGACCGCGGCGTACGGGACGACCTCGACGCTCGTGAACCCTGCGGCGGTGCTCAGCCCGTCGTCGTCGTAGCTCTCCTGCCACAGCAGGACGCCCGTCGCGGCGTCCACCCACCAGCGCTTGGCGACGTGGCCGGCACGGTCGGTGGCCTCGACGACGCTGGCCGTGCGTCCGGCGACCTCGACGCCCGACGTCGCGCTGAGCGCGTACGTGTGCGCGATCAGGTCGACCGGCGACGGCCCACCGGACGCGGCGACCTCGGCGGGGGCGAACGAGCTGGCGAGCACCGAGCCCGACGGCGCGAAGACGCTGACGAGGGTGCCCTGCCGGCTGCGGGTGTCGATGCCCACCTGCGCGGCGACGACGCGGTGCTCCTCCACCCGGGCGAGGACGGCCTGGCGGCCGTCGACGGTCGTCGTGCGTCCCGCGGCGAGCGCGCGCTCGAGCAGGTCGAGCGAGGCCGCCTCCCCCACCTCGTCGCGGCCGCGCGCCGGCGGACGGTCGACGTCGGCGGCGTCGCGGGTCGCCTCGGGCAGCGAGTCGAGCAGCATCAGGGCGCTGAGCGAAGCGCCGGTCACCGACAGCTCGGCAGCCGCGGCGCCGAACTCGGCCTGCGCCTCGTCGGCGGGGTCGGCGACGGCGGCCAGGCTGCCGACCGGGGCCGCGAACCATCCCGTGATGCCCAGCGCCGTCGCCACCGCACCGACGGCGATGACGCCGAGGAGGGCGCGCACGCGGGCCCGGTGCCGCTCGGAGGGCAGGGCGAGGGGGCTGCCGCCGTCGAACGCCTTGGTCCACGGCCGCGCCGAGGCGTCGCCGGCGATCGAGACGAGCCGGTCGGACAGCGGCGTCGGGGCCGGGGTGCTGCGCGCGCTGCGCCCGAGCAGGTCGCGCACGGCGCGCAGCTCGGCGACGTCGGCGCGGCACTCCGCGCAGCCCAGCAGGTGGGTGATCACCCGCTCGCGGTCCTGCGGCGACAGCGCGCCGTCGACGAGGCCGGACCGCAGCTCGGCCAGCTCGTCGCAGGGACCGCTCACGGGTGTCTCACCAGGTGCCCGCGGGCATCCGGTCGAGGGCGATGCCGTCGGTGTCCGCGGACGGGCCGCGGCCCGGCTCGGCGTCGACGCCGAGGTAGCGGGTGTGCTCCACGGTGGGCCGGCGGTGAGCCAGCGCCTCGCGCAGCTGGGCCCGGCCGCGGTGGATGCGGCTGCGCACGGTCCCGATCTTGAGGTCGAGCACCTCGCTGATCTCCTCGTACGTCAGGCCCTCGATGTCGCAGAGGACCACGGCCGCGCGGAAGGTCGGCGCCAGCGCGGCGAGCGCGGCGGCCACGTCGTGGTCGAGGTCGGCGTCGTCGAGCTGCTGCGACGGGTTGGGCCAGGAGCTGGCCAGCCGGTCGTCGCTGCCCTCGGCGAGGCCGTCGAAGCGGATCTTCTGCCGGCGGCGGGCGCCGTCGAGGAAGAGGTTCGTGGTGATGCGGTGCAGCCAGCCCTCGAAGGTGCCCGGCTGGAAGCGGTGCAGCGACCGGAACACGCGGACGAACACGTCCTGCGTCAGGTCCTCGGCGTCGTGCGCGTTGCCGGTCAGGCGGTAGGCGAGGCGGTAGACGCGGGCGCTGTGGTCGCGCACGATCTCCTCCCAGCTCGGCGGCTGCCAGGCGGGCGCGGCCTCGTCCTGCGGGGCGGCGACGGGCGTGGAGCGGTCGAGCTGGCCGGTGAGGGTGCGCACGGTGAGGGCCTCCTGCGTCGCGAGGGCGTCCGGACCGGCCGGACCACCCCCAGTGGGAGCCTTATCGTGGCGGGACGACCTGTTCACGCCCTTCGCCCAACCTGTCAGCAACCTGTGCACCTCCCCCCGGTCTCGTCGGGCGGCGGCGTCGCCGCCCACCCTGCTCGACCAGAGGAACGAGCCGGGCCGGCGCGGTGTTCCCGGCGCTCAGCGCGTCGGCGCGGACGCGAGGCCCGAGGCCTTGAGGGCGTCGGCGAGGGCCGCCCGCTGCTCGGCGGTGGCGGGGACCATCGGCAGCCGTACGCCGCCGACGCTGCGGCCCTGCAGCTCCAGGCCGGCCTTCACGAGGATGACGCCCTGGGTGGCGAAGATGCCCGTGAGGATCGGCAGCAGGCGGCGGTGCAGCCGCAGCGCCTCGGCGTGGTCGCCGGTCAGCGCGGCGTCGATCAGCGCGTGCATCTCGGGCCCGCAGAAGTGGGTCGAGGTGCCGACCACCCCGGCACCCCCGACGGCGAGCATCGGCAGAGTGAGCGCGTCCTCGCCGGAGTAGTAGACGAGGTCGCTCTGCGCCAGCACGGTCGAGGTGGCGACGAGGTCGCCCTTGGCGTCCTTGACCGCCACCACCCGCGGGTGCTCGGCGAGGCGCAGGAGCGTGTCGGTGGCGATCGCCGTGCCGGCCCGGTGCGGGATGTCGTACAGCATCACCGGCAGGTCGGTCGCGTCGGCCACCGTACGGAAGTGCGCCAGCAGGCCTGCCTGAGGCGGCTTCGAGTAGTACGGCGTGACGACGAGCAGGCCGTGGGCGCCCGCCTTCTCCGCCGCCGCGGCCAGCTCGGTGGTGTGCGCCGTGTCGTTCGTCCCGACGCCGGCGACGACGTGGGCGCGGTCGCCGACCGCGTCGACGACGGCGCGGACGAGGTCCGCCTTCTCGGCGTCGGTGGTGGTGGGGGCCTCGCCCCCGGTGCCGTTGACGACGAGGCCGTCGTGGCGGTCGTCCACCAGCCGCGCGGCGAGCGCGGCCGCGGCGTCCAGGTCGAGGGACCCGTCCGGGCGGAACGGGGTGACCATCGCCGTCAGCAGGCGACCGAACGGCGGATCAGCCTGCGCAGCCATGGGCCCAGTCTAGGGACGCGGGCCCCTCGGCGCCTCAGGACAGGCTCAGGCCGGCGTGACGACGACGAGCGGGTCGCCCTCGGTGACCACGTCGCCGTCCTCGACGACCACCTCGGCGATCGTGCCGGCGACCTCGGCGAGCACCGGGATCTCCATCTTCATCGACTCGAGGATGACCACGGCGTCGTCGGCGGCGACGCGCTGACCGACCTCGACCTCGACCTTCAGGACGGCCGCGACGAGCTCGGCGACGACGGTGTGGCTCATGGGCCGCATCCTAGTGAGCCCCGCACCCCGCCCGGTGCCACCGCGGCAGCGGCCCCGGGCCGTCCGTCGGTCGCTGCTCACCCGCCGTCGCGGGCAGGGCGGCCGGCGGCGTCCCTCGATAAGGTGGGCCGGTGAGCCCTACGCCTGCCTCGTCCGCGTCCAGCGCCACCGCGCCCGGCATCCCGAGCTCGCCGGAGGCGGCGCCGACGCCGGCGTCGTGGGTCTTCGCGGAGGACTTCGCCGCCGAGGGCGACGCGGCCACGCAGGCGCGCGTCGAGGCCGAGCCGCTGGGCCTCGAGCCGCTCAGCCGCGGCACCGTCACCGCGCTGACGTTCCTCGCCCGGGCCGTGCAGGCCCGCGCGGTCGTCGAGATCGGCACCGGGACCGGGCAGTCGGGGCTGGCGCTGTTCGCGGGCATGCAGCCCGACGGGATCCTGACGAGCGTCGACCTCGAGGCCGACCACCAGCGCCAGGCGCGCAAGGTCTTCGGCTCGGTGGGCATCCCGAGCCAGCGCTTCCGCCTCATCGCGGGCGACGCGCTCACCGTGCTGCCCAAGCTGAGCGACGGGGCGTACGACCTCGTCCTCGTCGCCGGCGACACCCTCGAGTACGGCGACTACGTCGAGCAGGGCCTCCGGCTGCTGCGCCACGGAGGGCTGCTGATCGTCACGCACACCCTGTGGCACGGTCAGACCGCCGACACCGCCCAGGACGACGACGAGACCCTCAGCGTGCGCAGCGCGCTCGAGGCCGTGAGCGACAACGAGGACCTCGTCGCCACCCTGCTGCCCGTCGGCGACGGGCTGCTCGCCGCCGTCAAGCGCTGACGAGGGCCACCAACGACAACGGGTGAGTTCCTGCACCATGGTGGTGCAGGAACTCACCCGTTCTGCGTTCTCGTGGTCAGGCGGCTGCGTACGAGAGGCAGTCGGCGCCCTTGCTCGCGGAGCCGACGCTCACGAAGGGGGCCCTGCACTCCAGCGACTCGTTGTGCCGGCAGTCGGAACGCTGGCCGGCGAGCTGTGCTGTCTGTGCTCGCTCCGCTCGCACGCTCGCTCTCCGGGCTGGCGTGCTGCGAACCCACCTCAAGGGCGCTCTCGGTCGCAAAGCCCCTCGACCGGCTCGCGGCGTATGCCCTTCCAGAAGCTCAGGAAGCGCACCTGTCCCCGAGCTCAGGACGCGTGCCCGCCCACAAGCTCAGCGGGCGCGGCCCTTCCACGGGCACTCGACCACCGCCGAGCGGCGCGCCGACGCCTGGACGACCGGACGATGACGCCGACGGCTCATCCGGCCAGCGCTTATGCCGCCGGCGTCAGCGGGAGGGAGGAAGGCGTCGGACCAGAGCGCCGCGAGCGTCCGAGCGGAGCGAGGACACGCAGCACGTCGGACCGGAGCGCCGCGAGCGTCCGAGCGGAGCGAGGACAGACAGCACGTCGGACCGGAGCGCCGCGAGCGTGCGAGCGGAGCGAGGACAGACGACACGGAGCGAGCACCTAAGAGACCGTGATCCCCTTCCCCACCACCGTGATCCCGCCGTCGGAGACGGTGTAGCCGCGGGCGAGGTCGGCCGCCTTGTTCACCCCCACCTGGGTGCCGTCGGGGACGACGACGTTCTTGTCGAGGATCGCGTCGCGCACGATGGCCCGGTGCCCGACGCGGACGCCGGTCAGCAGCACGGAGTGGTCGACCTTGGAGCCCTCGTCGACGCGGACGTTGGGCGACAGGACCGAGCTCTCGATCGAGCCGCCGGAGATGATGCAGCCGGGGCTGACCAGGGAGTCGAGCGCGAGGCCGCGGAGCGTGAACTTCGCCGCCGGCTGCTGGACCGGGTAGGTCCAGATCGGCCACTCGGAGTTGTACAGGTTGAAGATCGGGTCGATCGAGACGAGGTCCATGTGCGCCTCGTGGTAGGCGTCGATGCTCCCCACGTCGCGCCAGTACGCCTTGTCACGGTCGGTCGACCCGGGCACGTTGTTCTGCGTGAAGTCGTAGACCTGCGCCTCGCCCCGGCTGACGAAGCTGGGCACGATGTCGCCGCCCATGTCGTGGCGGGAGTCGGCGAGCTCGGCGTCCTCGGCCAGCGACTCGATCAGGTCACGCGCCGTGAAGATGTAGTTGCCCATCGACGCGAAGGAGGCGTCCGGGTCGTCGGCGGTGCCGGGCGGGTCGGCCGGCTTCTCCAGGAACTCGGTGATCTTGTTCGAGGCGTCGGCGTCGATCACGCCGAACGCAGACGCCTGCGAGCGCGGCACCCGGATGCCGGCCACGGTCAGGCCGAGCCCGCCGTCGATGTGCGCCTCGAGCATCTGCGAGACGTCCATCCGGTAGATGTTGTCGGCGCCGAAGACGACGACGTAGTCCGGCTTCTCGTCGCGGATGAGGTTCATCGACTGGAAGATCGCGTCGGCGCTGCCCTGGTACCAGCGGGGGCCCAGTCGCTGCTGCGCCGGCACCGGCGTGACGTAGTTGCCGAGCATGGTCGACATGCGCCACGTCAGCGAGATGTGCCGGTCGAGAGAGTGGGACTTGTACTGCGTGAGGACCGCGATCTGGCGCATGCCGGCGTTCGCGAGGTTCGAGAGCACGAAGTCGATCAGGCGGTAGGTGCCGCCGAAGGGCACGGCCGGCTTGGCCCGGTCCATCGTCAGGGGCATCAGGCGCTTGCCCTCGCCACCGGCGAGGACGATGGACAGAACCTTCGGTGGCACGGCCATGCGGAAAACCTAGACCACCGTGTGACTCCAGCCACGCGGGGTGGGCTCGCCGTCCGAGGCCCACCAGGACCGCCGCACCCGGCGCCGCCCCCTCCGGACGAGGGGAGAAGATACGGCGTATGAGCCCTGCCGATGACGTCCAGGACGCCGACACGCTTGCGCCGACCGACGAGGCCGCCGCACCCGACCGCCGGCTGTCGGTGTCGATCCTGACGCGCGAGTACCCGCCGTCGATCTACGGCGGGGCCGGCGTGCACGTCGCCCAGCTGGTCCCGCAGCTGCAGAAGCTCGTGGACGTCGACGTGCAGTGCATGGGCGAGCCGAGACCCGGCGCGACCGCGCACGCCGAGACCTACCCGGCGGGCGCGAACGCCGCGCTGCGGGTCTTCGGCGCCGACCTCTCGATGGTCGCGTCGGTGCCCGAGGTCGACGTCGTGCACTCCCACACCTGGTACGCGAACCTGGGCGGCCTGCTCACCGGGCTCTACCAGGACATCCCGCACGTCGTGACCGCGCACTCCCTCGAGCCGCACCGGCCGTGGAAGGCCGAGCAGCTGGGCGGTGGCTACCGCCTCTCCTCGTGGGCCGAGCGCACCGCGTTCGAGGCCGCCGACGCGGTCATCGCCGTGAGCGAGGGCATGAAGTCCGGGATCCTCGAGTCGTACACCGACCTCGACCCGTCCCGGCTGCACGTGGTCAAGAACGGGATCGACACCGACGAGTTCAAGCCGGACACCGGCACCGACGTGGTCGAGTCGATCGGCATGGCCCTCGACGCGCCGACCGTGGTGTTCGTCGGCCGGATCACGCGCCAGAAGGGCCTGATCCACCTCGTCCGGGCGGCCGAGCAGTTCGACCCCGCCACGCAGCTCGTGCTGCTGGCCGGCGCGCCGGACACCCCCGAGATCGCCCGGGAGATCGGCGACGCCTTCGCGCACCTGCAGGAGAGCCGCGGGAACGTGATCTGGATCGAGGAGATGCTGCCGCGCGCCAGCGTGCGGCAGGTGCTGTCGCACGCGACCGTCTTCGCCTGCCCGTCGGTCTACGAGCCGCTCGGCATCGTCAACCTGGAGGCCATGGCCTGCGAGACGGCGGTCGTGGCGAGCGCGGTCGGCGGGATCCCCGAGGTGGTCGTCGACGGCGAGACGGGCTACCTCGTGCCGTACGACCCGGCGCGCGCCGACGACCCGGCGTTCGTCGCGGGCTTCGAGGCGGACTTCGCGGCCAAGGTCAACGCGCTGACGGCGGACCGCGCGCGGGCGGAGCAGTTCGGGCTGGCCGGGCGGCAGCGCTGCGTGGACGAGTTCAGCTGGGCCAAGATCGCGGGCGAGACGGCCGACGTCTACCGGGCGGCCATCGCCGCGCACGGGAGCCGCTGACCTCGCCGGGCGACGAGCAGGCCTCCACGGCCGGGAGACGACACAGGCCCCGCGCGTCGCGCGGGGCCTGCTTCGTTCGTCGTGACGGTCGGCTCAGCCGATGACGCCCTTCAGCGCCTCGGCGAGGTCGGTCGCCTCGGTCGCGTTGAGCTCGACGACCAGGCGCCCGCCCCCCTCGAGGGGCACCCTCATGACGATCCCGCGACCCTCTTTGGTGACCTCCATCGGTCCGTCACCGGTCCGCGGCTTCATCGCAGCCATCGTGCATCCTCATCTGCTAGGGATCGTGGTCTTCGTCCAATTATCCAGTACGGCCCGGGTCCTCCGCACGCCGGGCAGCAGCGGCCTCGACCGCCGCGTGCAGGACGGCCGCGTCGGGGACCTCGCAGTCGCTGCGGTGGTCGTCCACGAGCCCGGTCGCCTGCATCAGCGCGTACGCCGTCGTCGGCCCGACGAAGCGGATCCCCTCGCGCTTCAGCGCCTTGGCGAGCGCCGTCGACGCGGGCGTGACGGCCCGGAACTCGTCGGGCCCGGGCCGCGGGGACGGCGTGCGGAACGACCAGACCAGGTCGACGAAGCGTTCGCCGAGGTCCGCGACCACCCGGGCGTTGGCCAGGGCGGCGTCGATCTTCGCGGCGTTGCGGACGATGCCGGCGTCGGCCATCAGCCGTGCCCGGTCGTCCTCCCCGAAGCCCGCCACCACCGCGGGGTCGAAGCCGGCGAACGCCCGCCGGAACCCCTCCCGCTTGCGCAGGATGGTGATCCAGGCGAGGCCCGACTGGAAGGCCTCGAGCGTCAGCCGCTCGTAGAGCCCGGCCACGGTGTCCACGGGCCAGCCCCACTCGGTGTCGTGGTAGGCGACGTACTCCGGCGCTGACAACGACCAGGGGCAGCGCACGAAACCGTCGGGTCCCCGCGCAGCGTCGGCGCTCACGCGGCGGCGGCCTGCGCGTCCGGCGCCTCGACGACCTCGGCGAGCGTGGCGAGGCTCGCGGCGAACGCCCGGCGCATCACGGGCAGCGCCGGGCGCAGCAGCCGCTCGGCGCCGCCCGGCAGCGTGAACACCTCGGTGCAGACCAGCCGGGCGCCGTCCGGGTCCGGCCAGACCTTGAACGACCCCTCGCCGGTGAAGTAGGGGCCCAGGTGCAGCACGGCGAGCTCGGCCGCCGAGCCCGCCGCCGCCTGGTCGGGCGGCGTCCAGCCGGTCACCACGAACCGGTCCAGCAGGCCGACCGGCACCGGGCCGAGCCGGAAGCCGCTGAGCGCCGCGACCCGGGTCCCCAGGCCGCGGGTACGCGCGCCGGTGGCTCGGACGTGGGTGAACGGGATCCAGAGGTCCTGGCGCGGCCAGTCGACGAGCTCCTCCCAGACGCGCTCCGGACGTGCGCGCAGGACCCGGCTCACCTCCAGCCGGAGGCTCACCGGCGCTGCTCCGGGGCGGCGTCGACGGCTCCGCCGACCGGGGCCGCCCGCCCACCACGCCCGGCACCGGCGTTCCGGCCCCGGGCCTCGAGCTCGGCCTCGAGCTGGGCGATGCGGGTGTCGCGCGCCTCGAGGTCTCCCGCGAGCCGGTCCAGCACCGTGTCGACCTGGTCCATGGCGTAGCCGCGCAGCGCCACCCCGAAGCGCAGCCGCCGCACCCCGGGACCGTCGAAGCGCCCCTCGGGCAGCGTCGAGGCGTACGTGTCGCGCACCGGGTCCCTGCTCATCGAGCCTCCGCCTCCCGCCGCGACGACGGCGGCCACGCCCAGCGCGACCACCGCGACCGCGGCGATGAACCACTCCATGGGGACAGTTCTACCTGGCCGCTCGCGTGCTGGCCGCTCGAACGCTCCGTCCACCCGGCAGCCACTCGGGTCCAGGCCGCACCGAGCGCTACTCGGGGCGCTCGGCCGCCACCGGCTCGGTGCTGCCGACCACCGTCGCGACGGCCTCGGCCACGTCGTCGGTGACGGTGAAGATGTCGAGGTCGCCGGGCGAGACCGTGCCGTGGGCCAGGGCGCTCTCCCGGAGCCAGCCCACCAGGCCGCTCCAGTAGTCGCGCCCGAAGAGCACCACCGGGAACGACGTCACCTTGCGCGTCTGGACGAGTGTGAGCGCCTCGAACAGCTCGTCCAGGGTGCCGAAGCCGCCGGGCAGCACGACGAAGCCCTGGGCGTACTTGACGAACATCGTCTTGCGGGCGAAGAAGTAGCGGAAGTTGATGCCGAGGTTCACGTACGGGTTCAGGCCGGTCTCGAACGGCAGCTCGATGCCGAGCCCGACGGACACGCCGCCGGCGCGGGCCGCGCCCTTGTTGGCGGCCTCCATGATCCCCGGTCCCCCGCCCGTGATCACGGCCTGGCCGGCCTGGGCCAGCCGGACGCCGATCTCCTCGGCGGCCGCGTAGAGCGGGTGCGAGACCGGCGTGCGCGCCGAGCCGAAGACACCGGTCGCGGGCCCCAGCTCGGCGAGCGTGCCGAAGCCCTCGATGAACTCCGACTGGATCCGCAGCACCCGCCAGGGGTCCGTGTGCACCCAGTCGGTCGGTCCGCGGCTCTCGAGCAGGCGCTGGTCGGTCGTCGTCCGCTCCGCGCCCTCCGCGTCCGCCGGCCGCTCGACGCCGGTCTCCGCGCCCGTCGTCCCGGCCGTCGTCGCACTCGCCACCCCGTTCACCTCAGCCACACGAGAACCCTAGGTCGAGCCGCCGGCCGGCGCCGGTGTTCCGTGGCAGGTTGGGGCCGTAGCCGGGGCGAGCGACGAGACGCGCAGGGTCCGGTTCGTCAACGCGAACTGGCAGGCGCAGCCGGACGGGGGTGCCTTCGAGCTGCTGGTCGTCACCGAGGACGACGAGCGCCACGCCCTGCCGGTCCCGACCGACCAGATGGCCGCGCTCGTCGCCCTCACCCAGGTGCCGGGCGTGGTCCTGCTCTACGACCCCGAGGGCCGCACGCTCATCGCCGCGAACCTCCTCGGCGAGTGGATCCCCCCGACCTGGTCGGCCGAGGAGGGCTGACAGGGCGTACGCAGCTGCCGCAGGCCGCCTAGCCCAGCCAGCGCAGCAGCGCGTCGCGGCAGGTGACCAGGTCCGCCGTCGGGCAGAACTCGTCGTCCGCGTGCGCCTTGCTCGGGTTGCCGGGGCCGAAGTTCACGGCCGGGACGCCGAGCGAGGAGAAGCGGGCGACGTCGGTCCAGCCGAACTTGGGGTGGGCCTCCCCGCCGACCGCCGCGACGAAGTCGGCCGCCACCGCGCGGTCGAGCCCCGGGCGCGCGCCGACGGCGACGTCGGTGATCTCGACGTCGAAGCCGTCCAGGACCTCGCGCACGTACGCCTCGGCCGCAGCGGCGTCCTTGTCCGGCGCGAAGCGGTAGTTGACCTCGACGACGCAGCGGTCGGGGATGACGTTGCCGGCGATGCCTCCGGTGATGCGGACGGCGTTGAGGCCCTCGCGGTAGACCAGCCCCTCCACCTCGACCTGCGCCGAGGTGTGGGCGGCGAGCCGCTCCAGCAGCGGACCCGCGGCGTGGACCGCGTTGCGGCCCATCCACGACCGCGCGGAGTGGGCGGCCAGGCCGGTCAGGGTGACCTCGGCGCGCATCGTGCCCTGGCAGCCGCCCTCGACGCGCGCGTTCGAGGGCTCCCCCAGCACCGCGAACGTCGCCTCGAGCAGCTCGGGCCGTTCCCGGGCGATGCGGTTGAGCCCGTTGAGCTCGGCCTCGACCTCCTCGTGGTCGTAGAAGATGAAGGTCAGGTCGCGCGACGGCTCGGTGAGCGCGGCGGCGACGGCCAGCTGCACGGCCACGCCGCCCTTCATGTCGCAGGCGCCCCGCCCGTGGACGATGCGCTCGTCGCCCTCGCCGGTGACGGTGGCCGGGACGTTCCCGGCGATCGGGACCGTGTCGGTGTGCCCCGCGAGCACGACGCGCTCGGGGCGGCCGAGCTGCGTACGGGCGAACAGCACGTCGCCGTCGCGCTCCAGCTCCAGGTGGTCCAGCGGTCGCAGCGCCGCCTCGATCGCGTCGGTGACGCGCCCCTCGTCACCGCTCACGGACTCGATGTCGACCAGGGCGACCAGCAGGTCGGTGAGGTCGGCGGTGAGGTCGAGCCGGGGCAGGGACCCGTCGGGCTGCGTGGTCATGCGCGCGACCCTACCGAGGCTCCAAGAACCATCGGCCCGCCGCTCGGCCGTGGATGACGACGCCTCCTGCGGGGGACGCCGCCGACCCGGACCGGTCGCCGCGCACCGACGCGACGGCCGCCTGGGTCGTCTGCCAACCAGACCCTTGTGGGCCAGAAATAAATCATATATATCTGGACCGCACACGTGAGCCACCACGTGACTAAGACAAAGGAGTGTTAGTGCTCAAGGCATTCAGGGCTGGACGACAGCAGCTCCGACGGTCGGTGGCCGTGGTGGCCACGACGACCCTCGCGCTCGCTCTCGCAGCGTGCTCCGGCGGTGCGTCGCCGGCGGCCTCGGACGGACCCGCGAGCGGGACGGTGACGGTCTGGGTCGGCAGCTGGTGGGAGCCGAACGTCCAGGCGATCCAGACCGCGTGGAAGGCGGACCACCCCGAGATCACGCTCGACCTCGAGCTGCTCCCGATCTCGGGCTACGCCGACAAGTTCACCTCGTCGGCCCTGGGAGGCACCCCGCCCGACCTCGTCGACCTCGACGTCAGCATGCTCTCCTCGATCGCCGCGAAGAACCTGCTGCAGCCCATGACCGACTTCGTCGCCTCGGAGAAGATCGACAAGAGCGCGTACGCGCAGGCGGTCTGGACGGCGAGCACCTTCAAGGGCACGCAGTACGGCATCCCCGACCACGCGTTCTCGTCGTTCCTCTACTACAACAAGTCGCTCTTCGACAAGGCCGGCCTGCCGTACCCCACGGCGGACTGGGACTACGCCACGTTCCTGGCCGACGCGCAGAAGCTCAGCGGCGACGGCGTCTCCGGCTTCGGCATGGCCGCCGACCTGAGCGACCCCGCGAACGCGATGGACTTCATCGCCCAGTGCATCTGGGGTCACGGCGGGGACATCTTCAACGCCGACCAGACCAAGGCGACGATCAACTCGCCCGAGGCGGTCGCCGGGCTCACCTACTGGGCCGACCTCTACACGAAGTACCACGTCGTCCCGTCCGGCACCCCGAACTTCACCGTCACCCGCGACGTGGTGCCGCTGTTCGAGGCCGGCAAGGTCGCCATGGTGAGCCAGGGCGCCCAGCTGATGACGGAGTTCGCCAAGCACCCCGACATCGACTACGGCATGGTCACCATGCCCGGCAAGGTGAACCGCGGCGGCGGCTGGACCATGGGCCTGCCCGTCGGGGCCAAGAACCCTGCGGCGGCGAAGGTCTTCCTGTCCTGGTTCGCCGACGCCAAGCGGCAGGGCGAGCTCATGCCGACCACGCCCGCGATCATCAGGTCCAACGACGTCGCCCCGTGGAACAAGAAGCAGTTCGCGGTGTCGACCGCGGCGTTCGCCGACTCGCGGAGCCTCCCGCAGGTGGCCAACTGGACGCCGATGCAGACGGCGATCGTCACCGAGCTGCAGAAGGTGCTCGTCGGGCAGAAGTCCGTGCAGCAGGCGGCGGACTCGATGGCGCAGCAGCTCGACGCCCTGCAGGGCTCGTGACCGCCCGGCGGCCCCGGCGTCGTCCGGGGCGCCCGGGCCGCCAGGCAGGACGGACCCCGCGATGACCCTCGCGAGCCTCGACCGCCCGCGGGGCGGGTCGGTCAGCGCCGCGCGCTCGCGGAGGCGACGGATCGCCCTGCAGAAGTGGGGCCCGGCCTACGTCCTCGTGCTGCCGGCGATGGTCCTCATCCTCGCGATGATGGTCTACCCGCTGGTGCAGACGGTCGTGTTCAGCTTCTCGACCGTCCAGCTCCCGCTGCTGACCCCGGTCTTCGCCGGCCTGAAGATCTTCGCCGCCGTCGCCGCGGACCCGGACACGCTCCCGATCGCCCTGCGGACCCTCGGCTGGATCGCCGGGACCGTCGTGATCCGCTTCGTCCTCGGCTTCGTCGGCGCGCTGCTCTTCAACGCCCGGGTGCGCGGGACGGTCTGGCTCCGGGTGCTGGTGATCATCCCCTGGACCCTGCCGTCGGTCGTGGCGGCGAACCTGTGGCGCTGGATGCTGCAGGGCGACATCGGCGTGGTCGACCAGACCCTGCGGGCGGTGGGTCTGGGAGCCCTCGCGACCGACTGGCTGGGTGACCCGACCTTCGCCCTCTGGGCGGTCATGCTCACCTACTCCTGGCAGGGCTTCCCGTTCGTCATGCTGCTGCTGCTCGCAGGGCTCCAGGGGATCGGCCAGGACCAGTACGAGGCGGCAGCCCTCGACGGGGCGCGCTGGTACCAGACGTTCCGGCACATCACGCTCCCGTCGCTGCGCGGGCTCATCGCGATCGCCCTGGTCCTCGAGGTCGTCAGCTCGATCAACTCGTTCGACACGATCATGATCATGACCGGGGGCGGGCCGGCGAACGCGACGCTGACCTTCGGCATCAACATCTACCGGACCGGGTTCTCGCTGTTCGACTTCGGCAAGGCGTCGGCCCTCAGCGTCCTGCTGTTCGTGGCCGCGCTCGTGGTCTTCGTCGTCCACGGGACCCTGAGCCGGCGTGTGGCCCGCGCGCACGGGGAGCAGTCGCTGTGACCGCCGTGAGCCTGCCCGCCGCCCGCTCGCCGCGGAGCCGACGCCGGTCCCGGGCCGCGCGGCGCGCACCGGTGTACGTGCTGGTCTACGCCGGCGCGCTCCTGCTCGCGGCCTTCAGCTTCCTTCCGGTGCTGTGGGCGATCTCGACGGCCTTCACGAAGACGGAGAACCTCTACAGCACGCCGCCGCAGTGGGTCCCGAGCCCCGTGACGTTCGAGCACTTCTCGGCCGTGCTCGGCAACCCGCAGATCCTGCGGGGGCTGCTCAACACGGTGGTGATCTCGGTGGCAACGACGGTCGTGGCGATCGTGGTGGGGCTGCTCGGCGCGTACGGCTTCTCGCGGTACCGCTTCCCGGGCCGGAACACGCTGCTCGTGTCCGTCCTGTTCACCCAGCTGTTCCCGAGGGTCGTCGTCATCGTGCCGTTCTTCATCACGCTGCGGCACCTGAACCTGATGAACACCCGGCAGGGGCTGGTCCTCGTCTACCTGATGGCGGTGTTCCCCATCGCGATCTTCCTGATGAAGGGCTTCTTCGACAACATCCCGCGCGAGATCGAGGAGGCGGCGATCATGGACGGCGCCTCGCTGCCGCGGATGCTGCTCCAGGTCGTCATCCCGATGTGCCGGCCGGCGCTCGTGGCCGTGGCGATGTACTCGTTCATCCTCGCCTGGAACGAGTTCCTGTTCGCCCTCGTCTTCACCCAGGGCGCCGACCTGCGGCCGCTGTCGGTGGCCCTCGGCTTCTACATCGACCAGAACGGCATCCAGTGGGGCGAGCTCATGGCCGCCTCCCTCCTGATGAGCCTGCCGGCGGTCGTGGTCTTCATCGCCGCCCAGCGGCTGCTCATCCGGGGCCTCAGCGAAGGCGCGGTCAAGGGATGACGCAGCCGGAGCAGCACCCGGGCACCACCCGGGAGGGGACGCGTCCGGGGGCGGACCCGCAGCTCGCCGTCGGTTCCTGGCGCCGAGCCCTCGGAGCCACCGGCCTGCAGGTGTCGGCCGTCTGCATCGGCGCCGCGCCGCTCGGGGGCATGCCCGCCAAGTACGGCACCGACATCACCGACGACCAGGCCGTCGACCTCGTCCGCGCCGTCCTCGGCAGCCCGTTCCGCTTCCTGGACACCTCGAACGGGTACTCCGAGGGCCGCAGCGAGGCCCGCATCGGTCGCGCCGTACGGCTCGCCGGCGGTGTCCCGGACGACTTCCTGCTCGCGACGAAGGTGGACGCGAAGGACGGCGACTACTCCGGCGACCGGGTCCGGCGCTCGGCGGAGGAGAGCCTGGAACGGCTCGGCGTCGACCACCTGCCGCTGCTGCACCTGCACGACCCGGAGCACCACGACGCCGCCGCCCTGACCGGGCCGGGCGGCGCGGTCGAGGCGCTGGTCGCGCTGCGCGACGAGGGGGTCGTCGACCACCTCGGCCTCGCGGGCGGGGACGTCTCGGTGATGGACCGCTACCTCGACCTCGGGGTCTTCGAGGTGCTGCTCACCCACAACCGGTGGACCCTCGTCGACGGCAGCGCGGGCCCCCTCCTCGAGCGCTGCGCCGCCGACGGCGTCGGGGTCGTCAACGCGGCGGTCTTCGGCGGCGGCGTGCTGGCCCGCCCGGAGGCGGGCATCACCCGCTACGCCTACCGTCCCGTCCGTCCGGCGACCGCGGCGGCCGTCGCGGCCATGGCGGCCGCCTGCCGCCGGGCGGGGACGACTCTCGGCACCGCAGCCCTGCAGCACTCCCTGCGCGACCCGCGCGTCGACTCGACGGTCGTCGGCGTCTCGCGACCGGACCGGCTGGCGAGCCTCCTCGAGCAGGCGGTCGAACCGCTGCCGGACGCCCTGTGGGAGGAGCTCGCCGAGCTCAGACCCTCGCCCGAGCACTGGATCGACGTGGAAGGAAGCGCCTCGTGAAGATCATCGACGTCAGGGGGGCGCTCATCGGGCGCAACCCCGTCATCCGCGTGCTGACCGACGAGGGAGTCGACGGGTTCGGGCAGGCCGAGTGGTCCGTCCCGCAGGTCATCTCGGTGGTGCCGATGTTCCGGGACCTGCTGATCGGGCTCGACCCCACCGACATCGAGCACTGCATGCTCGCCATCCGCCGCAGCGGCGGGTTCAAGCCGTGGGGAGCGGTGGTCTCCGCCATCGACCTGGCGCTGCACGACCTCGTCGGGCGCTACTACGGCGTCCCGGTCCACAAGCTGCTCGGCGGCAAGGTCCGCGACCGGGTCCGCGTCTACAACGGCGGCGTGCGCCCGGGCCCGGAGGGGGTCGGGCGCGAGCACTACCCCTCGCGGGGGACGACGCCCGAGGACTACGCCTCGCGGATGCGCCACATGAAGGCCGCCGCGGAGGGCTTCACGATCATCAAGGAAGGCGTCGGCTTCCACGACTACAGCGTCCAGACCACCCGCGGGCTCGCGTTCAACGACGGTCGCGTGGGAGACACCCACCCGAACCGCGGTCCGCTGACGCCGCGCGGGCTGCGGCACATCGTCGACTGTGTCCGGGCCATGAAGTCCGAGCTCGGCGACGAGATCGGGCTGGCCCTCGACATGGGTCCGGGCTGGACGGTGAGCGACGCGATCCGGGTGATGCGCGAGATCGAGCCGCTCGGGATCATGTGGGGCGAGGACCTGCTGTCCGGCAACTTCGTCCCCTGGGTCCACGTCGCGGAGTACAAGGAGCTCACGCGCTCGACGTCCACCCCCACCCACACGGGCGAGCAGATCTACCTCCGGCACAACTTCCGGGAGCTGATCGGGCAGCAGGCGGTGCGGGTGATCGGGCCCGAGATGCTCGACGTCGGCGGGATGGCCGAGCTGAAGTGGGTGGCCGAGCTCGCCGACCTCTACGGCATCGGCGTGGCGCCGCACGGCGTCCACGACGGGCTGCTAGGGCTGGCGGCGCTCGTCCAGGTCTGCGCGACCCTGCCCGACAACTTCATCGCCTTCGAGTACCCGGTCGCCGAGGACCCCTGGTGGTACGACATCGTGACCGGGCTCCCGAGCCGGATCGTCGTCGACGGCTTCATCCAGGTGCCCGACGCCCCGGGCCTCGGCGTGCGCTTCGACGTGGAGGCCACCCGCCGGTACCTGCGGCCGGAGGACCGCGACTTCTTCGACTGGCCGGGCTCGGCTAGCGCACCGCGGTGAAGGCGGGCTCGCCGGAGCGCAGGTCGCGGTCGGACTCGCGCGTGAGGAAGGTCATCGCCTCGAAGGCGCCCGGAGCGTCGCCCCGCCGCACGGCGTCGAGCACGCCGAGGTGGTCCGGCACGGGGTCGCGCCACGCCGGCCCGCCGGGCATGTGGAGGATGCGGTCGCGTGCGCCCACGGCGTGCACGACCAGCACGTCCAGCCGGGTGAAGAGCTCGTTGTGCGTCGCGGCGAGGAGCCCGACGTGGAAGTCGATGTCGGCCGCCGCGATCGCCGAGACGTCGCGCCCGGCTTCGCCCAGCCGGCGCACGGCGTCCTCGAGGGCGGCGACGTCGGCGTCGGTCCGGCGCACGGCCGCCAGCCGCGCCGCGGCCGGCTCGAACACGTCGCGCAGCTCGCCGAGGTCGGCGAGCAGCGTGTCGTCGTCGCGCTGCGCCTCGCGCCGCCACATCATCACGTCGCTGTCGAGCAGGTTCCAGCTCGTGCGCTCGCGCGCGAACGTCCCCAGCCGTTGCCGCGAGTCCAGCAGCCCCTTCGCGCTCAGCACCCGCAGGGCCTCACGGATGACGATGCGGCTGACCCCGAGGTCCTGCTCGAGGGCGTCGATGTCGATGATCTGTCCGGGCGCGTAGTCACCGCGGACGATGCGCAGCCCGAGCTCGTGGACGACCTCCCCGTGACGACCGCGTCGGGGGTAGGGCGCCATGGCACCGACCCTATTCCGTGCGGGCGGCCGCCGCCCTGGGCGCGCTCCCCCCTTTTCGGCGCCCCGGAGAAGGCAGGGAGTGTCGGCGGGCCCCGATACCCTCGGTCCATGACCGACGCCGACAGGGCCGACAGGGCCGACAGGGCCGACGCCAGTCCACGTCTCGCCTGGGGCTGGGGCCTCGCGACGGTGCACGAGGTCGCCGGCGTGCTCGACGTCGCGTACCCCTCCCCCGCCCTCGGGTCCGCGACCGACGAGCCCGTGCCGCCGGCCGTCGCGGCGGCGGAGCGCACCGACGAGCTGCGCGGCGTCCGGGTCGAGCTGCTCCGGGCCGAGATCGACCTCGACGCGCCGCCGGCGGACACCGCCGACGCCTACCTGCGGCTGCACCTGCTCAGCCACCGGCTGGTGGCGCCGCGCACGGTCAACCTCGACGGCGTCTTCGGCGTCCTGCCCAACGTCGTGTGGACCAGCGCCGGCCCGTGCGCGGTCGCCGACTTCGAGGACGTGCGCTGGCGGCTGCGCGCCGCCCTCGGCCACCTCACCGTGCACGGCGTCGACAAGTTCCCGCGGATGGTCGACTACGTCGTCCCGCGCGGGGTGCGGGTCGCCGACGCCGACCGCGTACGCCTCGGCGCCCACCTCGCCGAGGGCACCACGGTCATGCACGAGGGGTTCGTCAACTACAACGCCGGCACCCTCGGCACCTCCATGGTCGAGGGCCGGATCTCCGCCGGTGTCGTCGTCGGCCGGGACTCGGACGTCGGCGGCGGCGCGTCGATCATGGGCACCCTGTCGGGCGGCGGCAAGGAGCAGGTGTCGATCGGCGAGCGGTGCCTGCTCGGTGCCAACTCCGGCATCGGCATCTCGCTGGGCGACGACTGCGTGGTCGAGGCGGGCCTCTACGTCACCGCCGGCACCAAGGTCACGCTGCCGGACGGCTCGGTCGTCAAGGCCGGCACCCTCTCGGGCCGCGACGGGCTGCTGTACCTGCGCAACTCCGTCTCCGGTGCGATCGAGGTGCGCCGGCGCACGGGTGCGAGCGTCGAGCTGAACGCGGCGCTGCACAGCAGCCAGTAGTGCCCACCGCCGCCCGGACCCGCCCGACGCGCGCCGGCAGCACCGCGCGACGCCGTCCGCCGGCGCGTCGGCGACCGCCGTACGCCCGGCGCCGGGCCCTGGCGCTCGGTGCGGCGCTGGCCGTGGTGGCCCTGCTCGTGGTCGGCGCGGTCGGGCTGCACGGGTGGTTGCGGGGCCGCGGCGTGGTCCCCCCGCTGCCCGGCGAGGAGCAGTGCGTGGCCACGGTGAAGGACCGCAGCGTCGTGCTCGACCCCGACCAGGCCCACTACACGTCCATCGTCGTCGGCCTGTCCGTGCGGCGCGGCCTGGCGCCGCGCGCCGGGTCCATCGCGATGGCGACGGTCTACCAGGAGACCGGCATCCGCAACCTCGACTACGGCGACCGCGACTCGGTGGGCCTCTTCCAGCAGCGGCCCTCGCAGGGCTGGGGCAGCGAGAAGCAGCTGATGGACCCCTACTACGCGACGACGAAGTTCTACAACGCCCTCGAGCGGGTGCGCGACTGGGAGACCCGCGACATCACCAAGGTCGCGCAGGCGGTGCAGCGCAGCGCGTACCCCGACGCCTACCGCGACCACGAGCCCGACGCGCGGGTGCTGGCCAGCGCGCTCACCGGCCAGACGGCGCGGGCCTTCACCTGCCTGGTCACCGGCGAGCCCGACGGGGACGCGTCGGGCCTGGCGAAGTCGCTCGAGAAGACCTTCCGCGTCGACACGGAGACCGACGGCAAGGTCGTCACGGTGCAGGCGTCGAGCAAGGCCAAGGCGTGGGCGTACGCGCAGTACGCCGTCGCCAACGCCGGGCGCCACGGCGTGCTCACCGTCGAGGTCGACGACCAGGTCTGGACGACGGACCAGTACACGCTGCCGACCTGGCAGAAGGGCGACGACGTGGGCCGCACGGTCCGGGTGACGGTGCGCTGAGCCGGGTCAGCGGGTGGCGACCCGGTAGCTGCGGGTGTCGCTCTGCGCGCCGGTGGCGAAGTTCGTGGCGCTGACGTCGAGGAACCGTACGGCGGTGTGGTCCGCCGGCGGGGCGAACGTGCAGTCCGCGACCGTCGCGCCCGCCGCCAACCGCTTCCGGTCGCACGCCCACCCCTTCGGCGCGGACGCGATCGGCGTACCGGCCGCGTCGCGCCACCGGAAGTACAGGTTGACCGGCGTGCCCTGCAGGTCCGACGCCCCGAGCTGGACGTGGACCTGGCCACCCACCGACGTCTCGACCTCCGCCCCGGTCGCCGGCGTCGCCGCGCTCCAGCGCGGCTCGTCGTCCACGTCGGGCGACGGCGTCGGGTCCACCAGCAGGAGCCGCTCGCTGGCTCCGTCGAGCCTCAGGCGCACGGGGAGCAGGTCGGCGCCCGCCGGGGCGAAGTAGTCCGCCGTCCCGGAAACCGGTCCGGCCAGGGTGTGGCGCCGCAGGTCGGCGACGAAGGACTGGATCCCGCGGTCCGACCGCTCCTCCTGCACGACCGCGAAGCGGCCGGACGGCGAGCCGAGCGAGCCCTGGTCGGCCGCGACGGGCACCCGGTAGCAGGTGGAGAGCGGGGGCGGACCGAAGAGGCTCACCGTGCCGGTGGCCGACGACCACTGCCGCAGCGACGAGCAGCCGCCCGGCCCGGTGCCGATGAACGAAGACCCGTCCGGGGTCCAGTAGCCGGCCCGGCCGCGGAAGGTCACGGGCACGGAGACGTTCGTCGTCAGGTCGAGGAGGTGGAAGGCGTCCGGCGCGTCGTCCTTGGTCAGCAGGTGGCTCCCGTCGGGCGCCGGGTAGACGGGACCGGTGGAGGTCTTGGGCAGCTTGCCGGTGCGCCGGTTCCAGACCGCGGTGCCCTCCCGGAGGTAGACCAGCACCCGGTCGGAGCCCGGACCGATGAAGCGCGCGAAGCCGATCTGGCCCGCACGGGTCGGCACCTGGGCCGACGACCCGTCCGTGAAGTCGTGGACCACGGTCGTGTTCGTGCCGCCCGGGACCAGCTCGCCGACGACGGCGGTGCCGTCGCGCGACCAGCCCTCTTCGAAGAACAGCCCGGCGTCGGGCGGGTCCTCGCACACCGCGCCGGTGCCGAAGCAGGACCCCGTCTTCTGGTCGTAGGACGTGCGACCACCGGTCCAGCCGAGGAAGTGGTGGCCCGCGGGACCCCACTCGAGCAGCTGCACGTGGACGCCGGGCCTCGACAGCGGCAGGCTGACGCCGTCCGCCCGGTCGTAGACGTAGCCGGCCTCGCGGGGAGCGTCGACCACCGGCGCCGGGTGAGCGGTGGAGCGACCGGTGAAGGACACGTAGCGGCCGTCGCCGGAGACGCCCGTCAGGGTGAACACCTCGGCGTCGGGCGCGAGCGCCGACACGGCCCCGGTCGCGACGTCCCAGGCGTACGGGGTGATGGTGCCGGCCGCGGCGTTCACCTGCCAGGCCAGGGTGTCGGCGTGCCCGGCCCAGCGGACCCCCGACGAGCACGCGACGTGCGCGTGCGTCAGCGCCACCGCCGTGCGGCGCACGACGTCGTACACGTGCAGGTCGCAGCGGTCCCCCGACACGACCAGCGAGGCGTAGTAGGCGCCGTCGAAGCTGAAGCCCGGCTGGCTCGTGCCGTACGGCACCGTGCCCAGGTCGGCGACGACCGTCCCCACGCCGGGGTCCAGGGCCGGCGCGGCCACGGCCACCGGCGCCTGGGCGACCGCGGTGCCCAGACCGCAGAGGAGCAGGGCCAGGACCCCGCGGATTGATCTGGACACCATCGTCACGACGCCTCCTAGGTCCGGGTCGCGACGCGGTAGGCGCGGGTGTCGCTCTGCGCACCCGTGTCGTGGTTGACGGCCCACACGTCGAGGAACCGCACCGCCGTGTGGTCGTGCGGCGGCGCGAACGTGCAGTCCGCGACCGTGGCCCCCGCGGCGAGGCGCCGCCGCTCGCACGACCAGCCCTTCGGCGCCGACTTGATCGGCATGCCGGCCGAGTCGCGCCAGCGGAAGTAGAGGTTCACCGGCGTCGACTGCAGGTCCGACGCCCCCAGCTGCACGTGGACCTCGGCCCCCACCGCCGCCTCGACCTTCACCCCGTTCGCCGGCGTCGCCGCGCTCCAGCGCGGCTTGTCGTCCACGTCGGGCGCTGGCGTCGGGTCCACGAGGAGGAGGTGCGAGGACCCGGTCACGATCGACTGGTGCACGGCCAGGAGGTTGGAGCCGGCGGGCGCGAAGACCGCGTCGTAGCCGTCGATCGGCCCGATCAGGACGTGTCGACGCAGGTCCACGACGAACTCCTGCCCCTCGGAGCCGTTCGCGGTGGTCGTGTCGACCAGCGCGAAGCGGCCCGTTGCGGAGGACGAAGGCCCGGGCGCGTTCGGCATCCGGTAGCAGCGCGCCGTCCCGGGCGGTCCGAAGAGGCTCACCGTGTTGGACGCCGGTGACCACTGCCGGAAGGACGACGGGCAGATGAAGCCCTGCGGCGACACGGTCGTGGGCCCGAGGCCGAGGAAGGCCGACCCGGTCCGGTTCCACGCACCGTCGCCACCCAGGAAGGTGGCGGCCGAGCCCGCCGTCGGCGACGAGCCGTCGCCGGGGTCGGACAGGTCGAGGTAGCGCCAGGTGTTCTGCCCGGAGCCGCGGAAGATCAGGTACCGGCCGTCGGGCGACGGGTAGACGGTGTAGTTGTCGTAGACCGTGATGGTCGTGCCGGTCGTGCGGTCCCAGACCACGGCCCGGCTTCCCTGCTCCAGCAGCAGGCGCGACGGGCTCGACCCGACGAAGTACGCGAAGTCCACGAAACCCACCCGGTCGTTCACCAGCGTGAGGGTGCTCGTGGTGAAGTCGTAGACCCTCGTCCCGCCGGTCGACCCCGGTGAGCTGAGCAGGGCCGTGCCGTCGCGCGACCAGCGCACCTGGCTCTCGGTGTAGATGTCGTCGAAGACACGGCACGAGGTCCCGGTGCCGAAGCAGCCGCCGAACATCAGGTCGCCCCGCTTGTGGCCTCCCGCGTCTGCCGCGAAGTTGTCACCCTTGGGGCTCCAGCTGACGAACTGCACGTGCACGTCGGGCTTGGACAGCGGGACGCTGATGCCGGTCGTGCGGTCGTAGACGTACCCGGCGGAGCGCGGGTCGTCCACGCTCGGGGCCGGATGGCTCTCGGAGCGCCCCGTGAACGCCAGGTAGCGGCCGTCGGAGGAGATGCCGGAGGTCGCGAACACGTGGGCGTCAAGCGCCAGGACCGACACCCGACCGGGATCCGCGTCCCAGACGTACGCCGTGACGTCGCCGGCGGTTGCATCCACCTGCCACTGCAGCGTGTCGGTCGCGGCCGCCCAGCGGAGGAGGCCGTCGTCGCAGGCGACGTGGTTGTTCGACAGGCTGACCTGGGCACGCCTCGCCACGTCGTACACGCGAACGTCGCAGCCGCCGCTGGCAGGTACGAGGTAGGCGAAGTACTTCCCGTCCCGGCTGAAGCCCGGTCTCGAGGCCGAGCTGAGGCCCGGGGTCGGTTCGGCCCAGACCGTGCCGAGGTCGGCGACGACCGTGCCGACGCCCGCCGACGCCTGGGGTGCGGCGCTCGCTGCCGGCCCCGGACCCATCACCAGCGCTCCGGTTCCGCACAGCAGCAGGGCGAGTGTCCAGCGCCACCATCGGGTCATCGCCTGCCACCTCGGCTTCGGACCGGCCCGCACAGCACGGTCGGCCCATCCTGAGACCGCATAGCGGAACCAGTCAACGGTCGGGGACCGGTCACCGACCGACCGCCACCCGGTAGGCGCGGGTGTCGCTCTGCGCACCCGTGTCGTGGTTGACGGCCCACACGTCGAGGTAGCGCGTGGCCGTGTGGTCGTGCGGCGGCGCGAACGTGCAGTCGGCCACCGTCGCCCCCGCCGCCAACCGCCGCCGGTCGCACGACCAGCCCTTCGGCGCCGACTTGATCGGCACCCCGGCCGAGTCACGCCACCGGAAGTACAGGTTGACCGGCGTGCCCTGCAGGTCCGACGCCCCGACCCGGACGTGGACCCGCTCCCCCACCGCGGCCTGCACCCGCGTGCCGTTCGCCGGGGAGGCCGCGCTCCATCGGGGCTTGTCGTCCACGTCCGGCACGGGCGCGGGGTCGACGAGGAACATCCGGGTGGTCCCGCCGCCAGGCTGCTCGGCGACGGAGAGGACGTCGGACCCGCTCGGGGCGAAGGCCTGCGCCTCCCCGTCCAACGGGCCGAGGAGGACGTGCCTGCGGAGGTCGACGACGAAGTCCCGGTGCAGCGACCCCGGGCTGGTCTTCATGATCAGGGCGAAGCGACCCGATCTCGACGAGAACGTGCGGAAGGCCGACTTCCAGGTGTCGGCGGCGCGCGGGTAGGGCACCTCGAAGCAGGTCCGCGGACCCGGGGAGACGAACAGGCTCACGGTGTTCGACGCGGGTGACCACTGCCGCAACGAGGAGCACCCACCGGGGCCGAGGCCGAGGAAGCCCGCGCCGTCGTCGGTCCAGTAGCCCAGCTGGTCGTGGTCGCGGGTGTCTCCGCGGTAGGTGGCGGGCGCGGTGGCTCCGGTGAGGACGTTCCGGTAGCGGTAGCTCTCCCGCGTGGCGCCGCCGAGCAGCAGGTACCGACCGTTCGGCGACGGGGTGCCGATCGAGGGCAGCCGGACGACCTCCCCGGACCTCCGGTTCCAGATGAAGTCGTCACCGTCGAGGGATCCCGCCACCCGGTCCTCGTCGAGGAACACCGCGTCGCCGGAGAAGCCGAGACCTCTCGGGAAGGGCGTGAACGAGCGGTCGCTGAAGTCGAACGCCACCTGGTCGAAGCCCAGGACGGCCGTGCCGTCGGGCGACCACTGACCTCCGCCGGACTGGTTGCCGAAGTAGGTGTACGTGCTGAGGACGTCGCAGGACGTCTCGCCGAAGCAGGTCCCGTTCGGCGACCCGGACCCCACGGGAGAAGTGTCGGCCACGAAGCGGTGGCCGGTCGGGCTCCACTCCTTGAAGTCGACGTCGACGCCTGGGGCGGTGAGGGTCCGGCTGACACCTGTCGACCGGTCCAGGATCCGCCAGCCGCCACCGGAGCCGGGCGCACCGCTCGCGCGACCCGTGAAGGCGAGGAAGCGCCCGTCGGCGGACAAGCTCAAGCCCCCGGTCACGCCGTCCGGTACGGCCACCTGGGCACCCGCGCGAGGGTCCCAGACGTACGCCGTCCCCGTCCCGTCCGCGTCCTCGACCAGCCAGGTGAGCGTGGCGGTCTCTGCCGCCCAAGCGACCTCGCCCAGGTAGCAGCCCACCTGGTCGTGGGGCATGTCCACGGACCTGCGCGCTCCCACGTCGTACAGCCGGAGCTCGCAGCGTTCCCCCATGGGCACTCGGTAGACGTAGTACGCGCCGCCGGGGCTGAAGGCCGCTCCGCTGGAACCGCTTGTGACGCCGAGGTCGGCGATCACCGTGCCCAGGCCGACCGACGGCGGGGCGGGAGCGGCGACGGCCGCCGGGCTCGGGCCGAGGGCTGCGACGCCCACGAGGGCCAGGAGCAGGGCGAGCGTCGTTCGGCACCAGCGCGCCATGGGTCTGCCGCCTCGGGGGAAGGGAGCACGCGCCGGGGAACGCGGTGCGCTCATCCTGCTCTCAGGATCCAGGCAGCGTCAACGCATCGTCGGGGTACGTCCCCCTCGCGGGGGACACTGACGAGGACGGCCGTCAGGACAGCCGCTGAACCGCCGCATCGACGCGCTCGTCGGTGGCGGTCAGGGCGAGCCGGACGTGCTGGCGGGCCGCGTCGCCGTAGAAGTCGCCCGGCGCGACGAGGATGCCGCGCTCCGCGAGCCAGGCCAGGGTCGTCCGGCTGTCCTCGCCGCGCGTCGCCCAGAGGTAGAGGCCGGCCTCGGAGTGGTCGATCCTGAAGCCGGCGGCCTCGAGCGCCGGCCGGAGGCGGGCGCGGCGGGAGGCGTAGCGCTCCCGCTGGTCCGCCACGTGCGCCGTGTCGCCGAGCACCGCGACCATGACCTCCTGCACCGGCCTGGGCACGAGCATGCCGATGTGCTTGCGGACCTCGAGCAGCTCGGCGACCAGCGCCGGGTCACCGGCGACGAAGCCGGCCCGGTAGCCCGCGAGGTTGGAGCGCTTGCTCAGCGAGAACAGGGCCAGCAGCCCGTCGTGGCTGTCGCCGGAGACGCTGGGGTGCAGCACCGAGACGGGCTCGGCCTCCCAGCCGAACTCGCCGTAGCACTCGTCCGACGCCACGATCGCGCCGTGCTCGCGCACCCAGGCGACTCGCTCGGCGAGCACCGCGGTCGGCAGCACCTGGCCGGTGGGGTTGGAGGGCGAGTTCAGCCACACGAGCGCCGGCCGCACGCCCTCGGCGTCGAGCCGGGTCAGGTCGTCGCAGGCGAGGCCGCGCGCACCGGCGAGCTGGACGCCGGCGGCGTACGTCGGGTAGGCCGCCTCGGGGTAGACCACGACGTCGTCGGGGCCGAGCCCGAGCAGGGTCGGGAGCCAGGCGACCAGTTCCTTGCTGCCGATCACCGGCAGCGTCGCCTCCGGCAGCACGGCCGCGCCCCAGCGTCGGTCGAGGTGGTCGGCCAGCGCCTGGCGCAGCGCCGGGGTCCCCGACGTCAGCGGGTAGCCAGGGCTGTCCGACGCCTCCGCCAGCGCACGCCGCGCCACCTCGGGGGTCGGGTCGACCGGCGTGCCGATCGAGAGGTCCACGACGCCGCCCGGATACGCCGCGGCGGTCGCCTTGGCGCTCGCCAGGGTGTCCCAGGGGAAGTCCGGCAGCCCCGCGCCGAGACCCCGTCGGACGTGGGTGGGCGCGCTCATGCGAGCGCGCCGGAGCAGGTGCTCCCCGCGATCACTCGTCGTGCTCCTGCGGGGGCAGCGCGGCCACGAGCGGGGCGTCGGCGTCGATCACGCCCATCTTGGCGGCGCCGCCGGGCGAGCCCAGCTCGGAGAAGAACCCGACGTTCGCGTCGTAGTAGTCCTTCCACTCCTCGGGCGTGTCGTCCTCGTAGAAGATGGCCTCGACCGGGCAGACCGGCTCGCAGGCGCCGCAGTCGACGCACTCGTCGGGGTGGATGTAGAGCATCCGCTTGCCCTCGTAGATGCAGTCGACCGGGCACTCCTCCACGCAGGCGCGGTCCTTGAGGTCGACGCAGGGCTGAGCGATGACGTACGTCACGGGAGAACTCCTCGGTGAGGCGGCGGCCGCCGGCCCGGGTGGGGCTGGACGGGCTGCGGGGTGCATTCAGGTGGTGCTTGCGGGTGGTGCTTGAGGTCGTGCAGCTGCGGGTGGTGCGGTCGTGCCCGCCTAGTATCGCGCCTGCCCGGCGGCCGTCGGCGGGCCGGTCAGCCAGCGGGAGGACGGACGCCGTGCCACCCCCTCCCTCGCTCCGCAGCGCCCGGCCCAGCGAGCGCTGGGTGGTGCGCGCCCGGCAGCCCGACGGTTCCGCGACCGACCACGTCGGGTGGGTGGTCGCGGTCGACGACGAGGCGGTGCGTCTCGACGGTTCCGTGGACCCGGTCTCGGGCGTCGCGACGGCGTCCTGGAGGGTTCCGCTCGCCGACGTCGTGGTCGCGCGGCAGGCCCCGCCGGCGCGCGGCGGCCCCGACCCTGCCCGGACGCCCGCCGCGGCGCTCGAGCACGCCTCGGCGGAGGCCTGGGCCGTCGACGTGGAACCCCTCGGCGACTGGCTCCTGCGCTCGGCCTCCGGCTTCACCGGTCGGGCCAACTCCTGCCTGGCCGTCGGCGACCCGGGCGTGCCGCTGCCCGAGGCGGCAGCGCGCGTGGAGGCGTACGCGGCCGCGCACCGCATCGCGCCGCTGGCGCAGGTCGTCACCGGCTCCACGGAGGACGCGGCGCTGCAGGACCTGGGCTGGGGCGAGACGTACGTCGCCACGGACGTGCTGGCGATGCGGCTGGCGGACCTGCTCGGCGACCACGGGCCGCAGCCGACGGTCCGGGTCGGCGAGGAGCTGGACCCGGGCTGGCGCGCGGCCTTCGACGCCTACCGCCCGAACGACGCCGACCCCGCGGTGGTCACCCGGCTGCTCGACGGGCGCCGGCCGCGGGCGTTCGGCTCGGTGGAGCGGGACGGCGAGGTCGTCGCCGTGGGCCGGGGTCACCTCGCCCGGGGCTGGCTCGGCGTGGCGGCGCTGTGGACGCACCCGGACCAGCGTCGGCAGGGGCTGGCGACGGCCGTGATGCGTGGTCTCGGGCACTGGGCCGCGCGGCGCGACGCGCGCTGGGTCTACCTGCAGGTCGACGCCCGCAACGAGGCCGCGCACGCGGCGTACGAGCGCCTCGGCTTCCGGCTGCACCACCGCTACCGCTACCTGGCCCCACCCGAGCGCTGACCCGGGCAGACGTGCCCGGCCCGCGACCTCAGCCGAGCCCGGCGAAGAGGTCGTCGGCCCAGGGGCTGTCGTGCGTCACGGGGAAGGGCGTGCCGGCGGCGAAGCGGTAGAACTCGTGGGACCACATGCTGTCGACCGACATCTTGCCGCCGGCGAAGAACGTCCCGTCGGGCAGGATCTGGGTCGCGTGGGCGCGCATGGCGTCGAGCTTCTGCGCCACGTACGCGGTGCCGTCGACGGCCGCGACGATCTCGTCGTCGGGCGACATCATCGGCATCTCGCCCTCGGCGTCCTCGAAGCCCTTGAACGTCTCCTCGTCACCTGCCGCGCGCAGGGCGGCGACCGCGGCCTTCATCCGGGTGGCGCTCATCGTGCTCCAGAGCACGCGCTCCACGGTCCACGGGTCCCCGAGGTCGGGTCGGTAGCCCGGCACCCCGGCGAGCAGGTAGCCGTACATGGCGACGCGGTGCGCCTGCACGTGGTCGGGGTGGCCGTAGCCGCCGATCTCGTTGTACGCCACCAGCACCTGGGGGCGGCGGTCGCGGATCAGCGCGACGAGGTCGTCGGCGGCGGTGCGCAGGTCGGCGGTCCAGAAGATGCCGTCGCGCAGCACGTCGCGGGCGATCGCGCGGCCCTTGTCGTCGTACGCCATGCCCGAGTCGCGGTAGCGGCCGTCGCCGCCGAGCCGGACGAAGTCGGTCACGCCGAGCAGGCGCATCGCCTCGGTGAGCTCCTTCAGCCGCTGCGGCGCCAGGTCGTCCTCGTGCTCGGCGTCGAGGTGGACGAGCTCGGGGATCAGCACCTCGCCCTCCTCGCCGAGGGTGCACGTGACGAGCGTGACCTGGCCCCCCTCGGCCACGTGCTTGGCCATGGTGACGCCGTTGCCGATCGTCTCGTCGTCGGGGTGGGCGTGCACGAGCATCAGCCGGCGGTCCTGCGCGGGAATCACGCGGGCCAGCCTATGCACCGGGCGACGCCACCCGTACGCCGTGGACGGCGCCCTCCCTCTCGAGCTCGGCGTCACCGGTTTTTCACGTTCACGTGAAAAACCGGTGCTTCCCGCAGCAGATCTGCTGGGTGAAGCACCGGAGTTTCACGTTCACGTGGAAAACCTGAGGTCGGGCTCCGTACGCGGCTGATGACCGCGCGGGCACACCGGATCAGTTCAGGCGGACGCGGGGGTCGAGGACGGCGTAGAGGAGGTCGACGACGATGTTCGCGACGACCACGGCCGCGGCGGCGACGATGACGACGCCGATGATCACCGGGGAGTTCTGGTCGTTGATCGCGCGCACCGCCTCGAAGCCGAGGCCGTCGATGCCGAACACCGACTCGGTCACGACCACGCCGCCGACGAGCACGCCGAGGTCGATGCCGAACTGGGTCACGATCGGCGTCAGCGCGCTCCGCAGGCCGTGGCGGTAGGTGATCCGCTGCTCCCCCAGGCCCTTGGACCGCGCCGTGCGGATGTAGTCCTCGCCGAGGACGTCGATCAGGGAGCCGCGGGTGAGGCGGGTGTAGAGGGCCGCCTGCACCAGGGCCAGGGTCAGCCACGGCAGGATCAGCGACCGGAACCAGGTGCCCGGGTCGTCGGCGAGGTTCACGTAGCCGCCCGGGGGGAAGAACGTGACGCCGGCCAGCGTGAGCTTGAAGTACAGGAAGTACAGCAGCGTCAGGCCGAGGACGAAGGTCGGCAGCGAGTAGAAGAACAGCGAGAAGACCGTCAGCGTCCGGTCGGCCACGGAACGGGGCCGCACGGCGGAGACGACGCCGTTCAGCACGCCGAGCACGAGCCAGATCACCGAGGCGCCCAGCGCGATCGACAGCGTCTTCGGCAGCGCCGCAGCGATGATGGTCGTGACCGGCACCTGGTGGTAGTAGTCGTAGCCCAGGTTGCCGTGCAGCAGGCCCCACAGGAACCGTCCGTACTGCACGTAGATCGGCTGGTCGAGCCCGAGGCGCGCCTGGATCAGCGCGATGGTCTCCGGCGTCGCCTGCCGCCCCGCGAGGGTGCGCGCGACGTCGGACGGGTAGAGGTAGAACAACGCGAACACGAGCGTGACCACGAGGAAGAGCACGAGCACGCCGAGGAGCACCCGGCGGACGAGAAATCGAAGCATGGGTCGTCCTTCCTCAGCGCTGGTTCATCCGGTCGCCCCGCGGGTCGAAGGCGTCACGGACGCCGTCGCCGAGCAGGTTGAACGCGAGGGTGAGCAGGAGCAGCAGGAGGCTCGGGAAGCCGAGGAACCAGGGGGCGATCTGGTACAGCCCGCCGGCCTGGGCCTCCGAGATCATGTTGCCCCAGGTGGCGGTGGGGGCCGGCACGCCGAGGCCGAGGAACGACAGGGTCGCCTCGGTGACGATGACCGACGGGATGAGCAGCGTCGCGTAGACGATGATCGGCGCGAGCACGTTGGGCAGGGCGTCGACGAACATGATCCGCGTGCTCCCCGAGCCCAGGGAGCGGGCGGCCTCGATGTACTCGCGCTCGCGGATCGACAGCACCTGGCCGCGCACGATGCGGGCCACCGACGCCCAGCTGAACATCGCGATCACCACGATCGTCACGGTCAGGCTGGCCCCGACGATCGAGACCAGCGCGATGGCGAAGAGCAGGAACGGGAACGCCAGGACGACGTCGATGATGCGGGAGATGATCGTGTCGGCGATCTTGCCGAAGTAGCCGGCGATCAGGCCGAGCACGACGCCGACGACGATCGTGAATCCGGTCGCCACGACGCCGACCAGGATCGAGATCCGGGCCCCGTACGCGCAGCGCACGAAGATGTCGCGGCCGAGGTCGTCGGTGCCGAACCAGAACTGGCCCGTGGGCGGCTTGGGCAGGCCCTCGGGGGTCAGGCCGACGTCGTTGAACTGCTGGTTGACGCCGTGCCCGGTGATGAGCGCCATCACCGGGGCGAGCAGCGCGAACACCACGATCAGGACGATGAACCCGAGCGAGACCATCGCCACCTTGTCGCGGCGCAGCCGCTCCCAGGCGAGGCGCCACGGGCTGCGGCCCTGGATGCGGGCGGGCGCGTCGCCCGTGCCCGGCGCGGTCGCAGCGGCTTGGCCCAGCCGGCCCTCGCGGTCCACGGTCTCGGCCTCGCGGCCCTCGTCGGCCTCCGTCGTACGGAGCGTCTCCTCGCTCACCGCGCCTCCTCCTGCCGCGTCGGTTCGGTGAAGCCCGGCGTGTCGGCAAGCCCGGCGAGCACCGCGCCGACGTCCTCGGCGTCGGTGGCGTCCTCCTGCTCGATCGCCGCGCGGGCCTTCGACAGGTCCTCGCCGTCGGCGACCGGGAAGTGGCAGGCTGCCACGTGCCCCGGGCCGTCGCCGAGCCTGGGGACCAGCGCCGGGTCCTCGGTCACGCAGATCTCCTGCGCCTTCGGGCAGCGCGTGTGGAAGTGGCAGCCCGACGGCGGGTGGATGGGCGACGGGACGTCGCCGATCAGCACGATCCGCTCGCGCTGCGCCGCGGCGTTCGGGTCGGCGACGGGCACGGCCGAGAGCAGCGCGTTGCTGTACGGGTGGCGCGGGTGGCCGTAGAGGTCGTCGACGTCGGCGAGCTCGGCGACCTTGCCCAGGTACATCACCGCGACCCGGTCGCTGACGTGCTGCACGACCGACAGGTCGTGGGCGATGAAGAGGTAGGTCAGCCCGAGCTCGGACTGCAGGTCGGCGAGCAGGTTGATGATCTGTGCCTGGATGGAGACGTCGAGCGCGGAGACCGGCTCGTCGCAGACGATCAGCTTGGGCTGCAGCGCGAGCGCCCGGGCGACGCCGATGCGCTGGCGCTGGCCGCCGGAGAACTCGTTCGGGAAGCGGTTGTAGTGCTCCGGGTTGAGCCCGACGAGCTCCATCAGCTCCTGCACGCGGCGCTTGCGGGCCGCGCCCTGCAGGGTGCCGTGGATCGCGAACGGGTCGGAGATGATCGAGCCGACGCGGCGGCGCGGGTTCAGCGAGCCGTACGGGTCCTGGAAGATCATCTGCACGTCGCGGCGGACCTCGCGGAGGTCGCCGCCCTCGAGCTTGCTGATGTCCTTGCCGTCGAACTCGACCGAGCCGCCGGTGATCGAGTAGAGCCGCGTGATGCAGCGGGCCAGGGTCGACTTGCCGCAGCCCGTCTCCCCCACCAGCCCGAGCGTCTCGCCGCGGCGCAGCTCGAAGCTCACCCCGTCGACGGCGTGGACGACGTCGCGGCTCCGGCGGAACAGCGAGGTCGAGCCGACCGGGAACTCCTTGACGACGTTCTCCACGCGCAGCAGCACGTCGGAGGAGTCGCCCCCGCCGCGGGCGGGCGCGGTGGCCGGTGCGCTCATGCGGTCACCTCCGTGAGGTCCTTGGCGACCTCGGTGTCGATCTCGGACTGCGCGGCGAGGACCGCCTGGACGCGGGTGCGCTCGGCGACGCGCTCGGACTCGTCGGTCGGGAGCCAGCACGCCGACTCGTGGTCGGTGCGGCCGTGCACGCTGCGCAGCGGCGGCGTCTCGGCCACGCACTTGTCGAAGGCGTACGGGCAGCGCGGGTGGAACGGGCAGCCCGTCGGCAGCTGGATGAGGCTCGGCGGCGTGCCGTGGATGGGCAGCAGCCGCTTGGTGCGGTCGGCGCCCGGCTGCGGGATCGAGGCCAGCAGCCCCTCGGTGTAGGGGTGGTGGTTGTGGTAGAAGAGCTCGCGCCGCTCGGCCTTCTCCATCGCCGTGCCGGCGTACATGACGACCACGTCGTCGGCGATGTCGGCGATGACGCCCATGTCGTGGGTGATCATGACGATCGCGGTGCCGAACTCCTGCTGGAGCCGCTCCATCACGTCGAGCACCTGGGCCTGGACGGTCACGTCGAGGGCGGTGGTGGGCTCGTCGGCGATGAGCAGGATCGGGTTCAGCGCCATCGCCATGGCGATCATCGCGCGCTGGCGCATGCCGCCGGAGAACTGGTGCGGGTACTCGTCGACGCGCGCCTCGGGCTTGGGGATGCCCACGAGCCGGAGCAGGTCGATGGCCCGGTTCTTCGCGGCGGCCTTCGAGACGTTCGTGTGCGCGCGGACCATCTCCACGATCTGCCAGCCGACCTTGTAGTACGGGTGCAGGCTCGACAGCGGGTCCTGGAAGATCATCCCGACCTTGGCGCCGCGCACCGAGCGCAGCTCCTTGTCGGACATGGTCAGCAGGTTCTGGCCCTCGAAGCGCGCCTCGCCGCTGACCCGGGCACCGGCGGTCAGACCCATGATCGTCTGGGTCGACACGCTCTTGCCGGAGCCGGACTCGCCGACGATGCCGATCGTCTGGCCGCGGTCCACGGAGAAGGTCAGGCCGCGGACGGCCTTCACCACCCCGTCCGCGGTGTTGAAGGAGACGTGGAGGTCCTCCACCTCGAGCAGCGCCATCTGTGCTCCTACTCACCTGGTCGGTCGCGCCCCGTCAGCGGGGCGGCGAGCCCTGCGGGACCGATGGGTCCCGATCGGTCACCAGCCGTCGAGGGCCGGGCCGGGTCGCGGCGGAGCCATGACTGGTCGGCGCCCGGCCGGGCGGGCCGGACGACGTCGTCGGACGTGCTTGTCCTGGTGGTGCGGTGTTCTCGTTGCTGCAGGTTCTCGTGTGGCGAACCTACTCACCACTCCGCTCCCGCCCGGGGTGACCCCGGACGGGAGCGGCGGTGGATGTCGGGCCGGTGGCCCCGGGGCCCGGTCACCCGGGCCCCCTCTGCGGCCTAGCCGCCCTGCTTCCCCTGCGACAGCCAGACGTTGGCCGGGTCGAAGTTCTGGAAGGAGGGCATGAACACGGCGTTGTTGACCTGGGTGGCCTTGTAGTTGGCCGTGTTCGGGTTGGTGATCGGGTAGAACGCCGCGTCGGCCATGACGGACTGGTCGGCCTGGCGCCAGAGCCCGGCCGCCTCGTCCTGCGTCTTGGCGTTGGTCGCCTGCTTGATCAGCTCGTTCGTCTTCGGGTTGTTGTAGAAGCCGTAGTTGCTGCCGATCGGCGGGAAGGACGGCTCACCGGAGTAGAGCGGGCCGAAGAAGGACAGGGCGGCGTTGCCGTACCAGTCCGAGCCCCAGCCGGCGATCGCGATGTCCCAGACGCCGCGCTTCGCCACGCTGCCCTGCTGGAGGTACTTCGTGTAGAAGTCGGCGTTCGGGGCGGGGACGCCCTCGACCTTGAGGCCCTGCTCGGTCAGCTGCTGCTGGACCGTCTGGAAGACCTTGGTCGAACCCTGCGACGCGTTGCGGTACAGGATCTTGATCGTCGCGCCGTCACCACCGGCGGAGGACAGCATCGTCTTGCCCTTGGCCGCGTCGAACGGGTACGGGTCGAACGGCTGCTCGCCACCGACGATGTTCGCCGGGAGGACGTTGGTCAGCGTGCTGTTCAGCGTCGGGCCACCGAGCACCTGGATCAGGTTGGCGCGGTTGATGCTCGTCGACAGCGCCTGGCGGAAGGCCACGTTCGCCATCGCCTTGTTGTTGTTCGGCGACACCGTGTTGTAGATCAGGAACGGGTTCGACGAGGACTCCGGACCGATGTTCAGGTTCTTGTCCTTGCGGGCCAGCAGGCCCGGCACCACGGTCGCCGGCGGGAACGTGTCGAACGCCATGTCGGCGCTGTCGGTGCCCGTCTCCAGCTGCTGCTGGATGCTCTCCTGGGTGCCCGTCTCGGTGACCTTGATCTGGTCCACGTAGGCCTTGCGGACCGGGTCGCTGGACTCGTTCCAAGCCGGGTTGCGCTTGAGGTCGATCGTCTTGGTCGGCGTGTACTCGTCGATGTAGTACGGGCCGTCCGAGATCAGGTTCTTGACGTCGTTGCCGAACTCGGCGCCGGGCACCGCGTCCAGGAACTCCTTCGGCGCCGGGCCGAGGGCCGTCAGCGTCAGCATGTCCTGGAAGTACGACGCGGGGTGGGTCAGCTTGAAGACGATCGTCTTGTCGTCGGGGGCGGTGACGCCGGGCAGGTCGGTCTTCTCGACGTAGTCCTTGATCGCCGCGGCGGTGCCCTTCACCTTCGCGAAGCCCGCGCAGTAGTCGGCGTAGCCGACGATGAGCTCCTGGAAGTCGGGGATGCCGCCGAAGGGCTGGACCGGGTTGCAGGTCCGCTTGACGCCGATGACCTCGTCGCCGGCGACGACCGGGCGCACCGGGTTGGTGTTCCACTGGGCGCCGTCACGCAGCTTGACGGTGACGGTGAGGCCGTCCGCGCTCGTCTGCACCGGGCCGTCGGCCAGGTCGGGGACCGACGTCGTGGTCTTGTCCGCCTCGGCCGGGTAGGTGTAGAGCTGCCGGCTCCACAGGCGGTGGATCATGTACGACCCCGAGTAGTACGCGGACTGCGGGTCCATGTAGTCGACGTCACCGACGCCGAGCATGTTGAGCACGCCGCCCTTGACGGGGGTGCCTGCGTTCGACGCCGTGCCACCGGTGTTGCTGGTGCCACCACCGCCGCCGCACGCGCTGGCCAAGAGCGCCAGCGAGGTCACCGCAGCGCCCGCCAGCAAGCGAGTTCTTGCTCGCATCCACTTCCTCCTCAGGAAATTCCGCGTCGATCGACGCCATCAGCGCTAAGGCACATCGAGGTGCCCAGCGCAGGAACGGGGTCCTTTCTAGGCCAGCAGCCAAGCCGTACACAAGCCGAGGGCACAGGGACGCGCCATCAGCAACATGATTGTGACCTCGAAGGAACGCTTCGTGAGGCTATCCGTCCGGGCAAGCCCGGAGCCCCTCGTGCCGCGCTGACCAGGGCATTCACCGGCCCTGTCCGCCGGGCTCACGCCCAGCGGTCCAGAGAGGCGACGGCGCGCCGGAGCTTGTCGGTCCCGTCCACCACGGCGCGCCGCATCTGGGCCGCGAGGTCGCCCCTCAGCGCGGAGTCCGCCAGCCGGAGGGCCTCCGGCGTCGCCGCCGTCCGCGGGAAGGACTGGGTCGCGACCTGCCCGAGCGCCCACCCCTCGCGGAAGCGCGCCGTGCGCCCGATCTCGGCGAACCAGCGCGGCACGTAGGCCTGCGTCAGCTCTTCCTGCCCCACCGCCCAGAAGCCGTCGCCGGTGGCGTAGAGCTCGTACGCGCCGGCGGTCGAGGGCTCCACGAGGAGGCGCCAGGCGGCGGCCTTGGCCTCCGGGTCCGGGCGCGCGGCGCGGGCGCGGGCCGCGTGCACCTGGCCGGACGCCGAGGGGTCGCGGGAGAGGGCCTCCTCGAGCAGGCCGGTGCCGGTCTGCAGGGCGCACCAGCGCTCGACGACCGCCCAGACCAGCTCGGGGTCGAGCGCGAGCCCGCTGGGCAGCGCGGACCCGTCGAACCAGGCGCGCAGCCGCGACGGGTCGGTCTCCAGCCGGACGGCCTGCCGGAACGCGACGAGCTGCCGGTCCGAAGCGGGCTGGGCGCCGTCCACGAGCGTCCACGCGACCGCCCGCACGCGGCGCGCCCGCGCGGCCCGCTCCTCGACCGGGGCGTACGTGGCGGCGAGCTGGGTCCGGGCGAAGGTGAGCACGGAGTCCCACACCACCTCGGAACGTTGCGCGGGCAGCGACGACTCCACGAGCGCCAGCGCCCGCCGCGGGTCGAGCCCGGCGTCGCGCACCGCGTCGCGCACGGCGTTCCAGATGCCGACGGAGGCCGTCTCGTCGGTGAGCCCGGGCAGCGCCGCCGCCACCCGCTCCCAGCCGTCCGGCCCGAAGCGCAGCTTGGCCCACGCGACGTCGGTGGCGTCGGGCGTGACGAGCACCGCAGGGCCCGCGACCGGGACGACCGCCGGGTCGGTGCCGACGGTGACGGGGTCGAGCACCGTGACGGCCCCGGCCTCGTCGACCAGACCGACCTGCACGGTGTGCGGGCGGACCGGCTGCCCCGGCGGCGGGGTGGCGACCAGGCGCACGCCCTCGTCCGCGTGCTCGACGTCGAGGGTGTCCATGCCGGAGGTGCGCAGCCAGGCCTGCGCCCACGACGGGAGGTCCTGCGCGCCGGCCCGGGTCCAGGAGCCGACGAGGTCGGCGAACGTCGCGTTGCCGTACGCGTGGCCGCTGATGTGGTCGCGCAGGCCGGCGAGGAAGACCTCGTCGCCGACGTACGTCGCGAGCTGGCGCAGCACGGCCGCACCCTTGGCGTAGGAGATGCCGTCGAAGTTCTGCAGCGCCGCGGCGGCGTCGGGCGCCGCGTTCCCGGCGACCGGGTGCGTCGAGGGCGACTGGTCGGCCACCGAGCCCCAGTCCTTGCGCGCGATGCCGAACTCGGTCCACAGCGCGTACGGCGTCGCCTCGGTGCAGCAGCGGTGGGCGAGGTACTCCGCGAACGACTCGTTGAGCCACAGGTCGTCCCACCAGCGCATGGTCACGAGGTCGCCGAACCACTGGTGGGCCATCTCGTGGGCGATGGTCCCGGCGCGGGTGCCCTGCTCGGCGTGGGTGATGCGGCCGCGCGGCACGTAGCTGTCGCGGAAGGTCACGCAGCCCGGGTTCTCCATGGCGCCGGCGTTGAAGTCGGGGACGAAGGCCTGGTGGTACTCCCCGAACGGGTACCGGATGCCGAAGAGGCGGTGGTAGTAGTCGAACGACGCCGCGGTCACGGCCAGCATGTCCTCGGCCTGGGCCTCCAGCTCGCTGCGCAGCGAGGCGCGGATGTGCAGGCCGAGCGGGATGCCGTCGTGCTCGCCGTGCACCGACGCGTACGGGCCGGCGACGAGCGTCGTGAAGTAGGTCGAGAGCGGGTGCGGCGCGACGATGCGCCAGCGCCCCGGCCCGAGGGTCTCCGACGGGCCGTTGCCCAGCACGGTCCAGTGCTCGGGGGCCTCGACCTCGAACGTGCAGCGGGCCTTGAGGTCGGGCTGGTCGAAGCAGGCGAACCAGCGCGGGGCCGCGTCGAGGAACGACATCGCGTAGAGGTACGTGCGGCCGTCGGCCGGGTCGACGTGGCGGTGCAGCCCCTCCCCGTCGCTGGAGTAGCCCATCCGGCCCTCGACCTCGAGCACGTTGTCGGCCCCGAGCCCCGTCAGGGGGATGCGCGCCCGTCGCCAGCTGCCGAGGTCGAGCGGGCGGCCGTTGAGCGTGGCGGACACGAGCTCGTCGCCGGCGAAGTCCACGAACGTCGCGTCGACGCTGCTGGAGAACCGGATGACGGCCCGGGAGCCGAAGGTCGGCAGCGACGGGTCGGTCAGGTCGAGCGCGACCTCGACGCTGTCGACGCTCAGGGCGGCGGCCCGGGCCTCCGCCTCGGTCCGGGTGAGGCTGGTGCGTCCGTCGGCGCCGGCGCTCACGCCCGCACCGTGCCGGTGGCCACCCGCTCGTCGTGGGTGGTCCGGGGTCGCGGAGCGGGAACGGTCATGCCCGGCAGTCTGCCTTCCGGAGTCGTCCCGCCCGTGGGCGGTCAGGGACCGGAGGGACCCAGCAGCAGGGTGACCGAGGCGCTGCACGCCTCGCCGCGGCCCTCGGGCCCGAGCCCGTCGGCCGAGCGCGCCTTCACCGAGACGCGGTCGAGCGGGGCGCCCAGGGCGTCGGCGAGGTTCGCGCGCATGGCGTCCAGGTGCGGCCGGAGCCGGACGGTCCCGTGGACGACGAAGCTGTCGAGCGAGACCACCTGCAGGCCCCGCTCGCGGACCCGGGCCGCGAAGGCGACGACGAAGCCCAGGCTGCGTGCCTCGTCGGCGTCCGGGTCGTCCTCGGGGAAGTGCACCCCGAGGTCGCCGTCCGCGATCGCGCCGGCGAGCGCGTCGACGACGGCGTGGCTGAGCACGTCACCGTCGGAGTGGGTGTCGAAACCGGCCGGCGCCGGCACGTCGACACCGCCGAGCACCAGCCTCCGGCCCGCCACGAGCCGGTGGACGTCCCAGCCCGTCCCGATCCGCGGCGCCTCCACGCGCCTCAGCGTACGGACCACCGCGGACGCGGCCGGCCACGGCAGGATGGCCCGGTGACGACGACGGTGCGCAGGCTCGGACCAGAGGCGGGCGCCGCGTCGCGGCGGCTCAGCGAGGAGGCCTTCGGGGTGCCGGCGACCCCGTCGGAGCCGGGCGAGCTCGGCCTGCCCGGCTGGCACTGGTGGGGCGTCGTCGACGGCGACCGCCTGGTCGCGCAGTCCGTGGACCGCGAGTTCGACGGGTGGTTCGGCGGCCGGGTGCTGCCGGTGGCCGGCATCGCCGACGTCACCGTCGCCGCGGAGGCCCGCGGGGCCGGCGTGCTCGCGCCCATGCTGCTCGCGCTCCTCGAGGGAGCCCGCGAGCGGGGCGCGGTCGTCTCGACGCTCTGGGCGAGCGCGCCGCACATCTACCGCCGGACGGGCTACGAGGTGGTCGCGGCCACCCGGCTGGTCGACGTCCCGAGCGCCGTGCTGGGCGCCGTCCGGGCCCTCGGCGACGTCCGGCTGCGACGGGCCGAGGTCGCCGACGCCGAGCGGGTCCGCGGGCTCTACGACGCCTGGGCCGCGAGCCACGACGGCGCGCTGACCCGCCGCGGGGTGTCCTTCCCCGGCACCGACGAGCAGCTGCTCGCGAGGTTCACCGGGATCACGCTCGCCGAGGACCCGGACGGGCGTCCGCTCGGCTACGCGGCCTGGGTGCGCGGCCGTGGCGACGGCAGCGGACCCGAGCTGTCGGTGCCCGACCTGGTCGCGACGCACGTCGACGCCTACGCGGCCCTCGTGCGCGCGCTCGCCAGCTTCGGCAGCGTCGCGTCGACCGTACGGCTGCGGACCACCGGCGACGACCTCGTGCGCCTGCTCGTGCCGTCGCTGGACTGGGGGCCGGTCAAGGACGAGCTCTACTCGCTCAAGGTCCTCGACGTGGAACGTGCCTTCACCGGGGCGCGCTGCGCACCCGGCCTCGCGGTGGAGCTGGGGTTCACGGTGGCCGGGGACGTGCTGCCCGGGCTCGACGGCGCGTACGTCGTGACGGCCTCGGACGGGGTGGTCCGGTGCGTGCGCGGGCCGGCCCGCGACGACCGGACGCTCTCCCCGCGCGGTCTCGCGCTGCTCGTCACCGGCGCGCGGCCCAGCCGCGACCTCCGCGTCCTCGGCCTGCTGGTCGGCGGGGACCCGGCGCAGGACGCCGACTGGGACGCCCTCGTCGCCGGCCGGGTCCACGGGGTGCTCGACCACTTCTGACGTCCCGGCCCGTCCCCCGCTCGCGCAACCGTGGGCCGAGACGCGGGCTGACCAAGGGCGAGCGAGAGGAGGCCACCGTGGCCGACAAGAAGGGCAAGGGCAGCGACACCGCCAAGAAGGCGAACGCGAAGGCAGCCAAGGAGGGCAAGAAGAACCCCCGGAAGTCCTCCGCGGCCCAGGCCGAGCTGGGCAAGAAGGGCGGCAAGGCCAAGAAGAAGAAGTAACGCGCGAGATCGGAGCGGATCTGACCGGGTGTACGCGGTCAGATCCGCTCCGGTCTCGGCTAGTCGACCTCGCAGCCGCAGTGCCCCAGCCCGTGGGCGGTCGGGAAGCGGCAGGAGAGCGGGACGCCCGGGCGCCACTTGTCCGAACGGGCGCCGGGGTGGCGGTAGGTGCCGTCCTTGGCGATCTTCAGCTCCTTGACGAGGCAGATCGGGCACCACGCGGTCTCGGCGCTGAAGGGCACCTCCTTGCCGCTCACCTCGATCGAGGTGTCCTCCTCGACGGCCCGGAGCCAGGCCTCGTCGACCTCAGCCTCGGTCAGCGGGGTCAGCACGTCGCTGTCCTGGCCGTACTTCTTGAGCGTGCGGCACGAGGCGAGGTGGAGCTCGCGGGCCGCGCTGGTCTTGGTCTCGGTGCTCGCGACGACCGGCTCGCCCATCAGGCGGTAGCTGCGGCCGCGGAACAGTGCTTCGGTAGCAGTGGACACGTTCAGGTCAACCCTCACTCGTTGGTGCTGCTCAGACTGCTCAGACGTTGAAACGGAACTCGACCACGTCACCGTCGGCCATGACGTACTCCTTGCCCTCGAGACGGACCTGGCCCTTGGCGCGCGCGCTGTTCACCGAGCCGGCGGCGACGAGGTCGTCGTAGGAGACGATCTCGGCCTTGATGAAGCCCTTCTGGAAGTCGGTGTGGATCACCCCGGCCGCCTCGGGCGCCGTGGCGCCCTTGGGGATCGTCCAGGCCCGCGACTCCTTGGGCCCCGCCGTCAGGTAGGTCTGCAGGCCCAGGGTGTCGAAGGCGACCCGGGCCAGGTGGTCGAGGCCCGGCTCGTCCATGCCCATCTCGGCGAGGAACTCGCGGGCCTCGTGCGGCTCCATCTCGACCAGCTCGGACTCGATCTTGGCGTCGAGGAAGATCGCCTCGGCCGGGGCGACGATCGAGCGGAGCCGGTCGAGCAGCGCGGCGTCGGCGAGCTCGTCGGAGTCGCAGTTGAAGACGTAGAGGAACGGCTTGGCCGTCAGCAGGAACAGCTCGCGCAGCGGCTCGCGGTCGAGACCGGCGGCGAAGACCGTGCGGCCGGAGTCGAGGACCTCCTGCGCCTCCTTCGCCGCGGCGATCACGGCGAGCTTGTCCTTGTTGGTGCGCGCCTCCTTCTCCAGCCGCGGCAGCGCCCGCTCGATGGTCTGGAGGTCGGCCAGGATCAGCTCGGTGTTGATGGTCTCGATGTCGTTGGAGGGCTCGACCTCGCCCTCGACGTGGGTGACGTCGGGGTCGGCGAACACCCGCGTGACCTGGCAGATCGCGTCGGCCTCGCGGATGTGGGACAGGAACGCGTTACCCATGCCCTCGCCCTGGCTGGCGCCGCGGACGATGCCGGCGATGTCGACGAAGCTCACGGTCGCGGGCACGCTGCGCTCGGAGGAGAAGAGGTCGGCCAGCACCCCGAGCCGGGGGTCGGGGACCCCGACCACGCCGACGTTGGGCTCGATGGTCGCGAAGGGGTAGTTCGCGGCGAGGACGTCGTTGCGGGTCAGGGCGTTGAACAGGGTCGACTTGCCCGCGTTGGGGAGACCGACGATGCCGATGGTGAGCGCCACGTCGGCCCATCCTATGGTTCCGCGAAGGCCGCCCTGTGGATCGAGCCGGGCGTGAGGGCGGTCGGGGGACCCGCAGGGGGCGTCGCGCTCGACGAGCACGCACCCTCTGGAGGACCCGTGACGACCACCACCGACCGCCCGCCGCTGCCTCCCTTCACCCGCGAGACCGCCGCCGCCAAGGTCCAGGCGGCCGAGGACGCGTGGAACTCCCGCGACCCGCAGCGGGTCGCGCTGGCGTACACGGAGGACTCCCGCTGGCGCAACCGCGACCGGTTCGTCACGGGGCGGGCGGAGATCGTCGCGTTCCTGACGCAGAAGTGGGAGCGCGAGCTCGACTACGCCCTGCGCAAGTCGCTGTGGGCGTTCACCGACGACCGCATCGCCGTGCGCTTCCAGTACGAGTGCCGCGACGCGGGCGGGCAGTGGTGGCGCAGCTACGGCAACGAGAACTGGGAGTTCGACGAGCACGGCCTGATGCGGCGCCGCGAGGCGAGCATCAACGACGTGGCGATCGCCGAGGCCGACCGGCGCATCGTCGGCCCGCGCCCCGACGGGGAGCGCGGGGCCGACATCCCGCTGTGGTGAGAGGTGTGGGTCAGCGTGGCTCAGGACGCCGCGGCGTCGCGGGCCTCGCGCACGCGCCGGCGGCGCTTGCCGCCGAACAGCGCGCGGTCGAGCGAGATCGTGCCCGCGCCGCTGATGGCCAGCACGAGGGCGACGACGCCGGTCAGCGCGGCGAGCTCGTAGCCGTTCTGGGCGACGAAGAAGCCGTTCGGCAGGTGCACGAGCCACACCGCGGCGGCCATGGCGACCGCGTACGCGAGCCCGACCAGCACGGTGAGCAGGCCGAAGACCATGGCCACCCCGCCCGCGAGCTCGAGGACGATGATCAGGACCGCGCTGACCTGCGGGTAGGGCACGCCCATCTGGGTGAACGCCTGGGCCGTGCCGCCGAACCCGCCCTGCAGGAAGAACTTCTGGTAGCCGTGGGCGAGCATGACCGCCGCGAGACCGAGCCGCAGCACCAGGAGGCCGAGGTCGTCACGGACGTGACCGCGCGGCCGGACCGGCTTGACGTCGGGCTCGCCGGGCGTGGAGGAGCCGGCCACCGGCCGGTCGTCCGTCACGGTCGCACCGGGGCTGTTCGTGTACCCGGTGGGCCGGGTCGGCGGGGTGTACGAGCTGGACACCGTCGGTCCTCCGAGCGTCGCGGCCCGGGGTGGGCCGTGGGAGCGCCCACGCTAGGGGCGCGGCGGTGGTTCCTGGGGACGCTCGCCGGGGCCCCTGGCGACGGCCCGACCGCTCAGTCGGACCAGAAGCCCGTGAGGGCCCGCGCGAGGTCGTAGGGGTCGCGGCTGCCGGTGAGCTCGCGCGCCGAGTGCATCGACAGGGTCGGGATCCCGACGTCGACCACGTCGATGCCGAGCCGCGTCGCGGTGAGCGGGCCGATGGTCGATCCGCAGGGCATCGCGTTGTTCGACACGAACGTCTGCACGGCCACCCCGGCGCGGCGGCACACGCCCCGCCAGCGGGCGATGCCCCGGGCCTCGCTGGCGTAGCGCTGGTTGGCGTTGATCTTGAGCAGCGGTCCGGCGTTGAGCAGCGGACGGTTGGCGGGGTCGTGGCGCTCGGGGTAGCTGGGGTGCACGGCGTGGCCGGCGTCGGCCGAGACGCAGAACGAGCGCGCCCAGGCGCGGTGCTGCTCGTCGGTGCCCGCGCCGAGGGCGGCCCCCGTACGGGTGAGGACGTCGGCGAGCAGCGGGCCGGAGGCGCCCGTGCGGCTGGCGCTGCCGAGCTCCTCGTGGTCGAAGGCCGCGAGCACCGCGATCTCGTCGCTCTCCCCCGCCGCCAGCAGCGCCGTGACGCTGGCGTGCACCGACGCCAGGTTGTCGAGGCGGGCGGAGGCGAAGAACTCGCCCTCGACCCCGAACACGGCCGGCGCGGCGGTGTCGAAGGCGAGCAGGTCGTACGCGTCCACGTCCGTCGCGCCCGCGCCCACCGACGCGGCGACGTGGTCGAGGACGCCCGGGCCGGGCAGCCCCACGCCGAACACCGGTGCCGTGTGGTGCTGGCGGTCGAGCTTGAGCCCGGTCTCGCCGATGCTCCGGTCGAGGTGGATCGCGAGCTGCGGGATGCGCAGGACGGGGCCGGTGCGGACGAGCTCGGTGCTGCCGTCGCGCAGCACCAGGCGGCCGGCGAGGCCGAGCTCACGGTCGAGCCAGGAGTTGAGCAGCGGCCCGCCGTAGACCTCCCAGCCGAGCTGGTGCCAGCCGTACGCGCTCAGGTCGGGCCGGGGCTTGAGCTGGAAGCCGGGTGAGTCGGTGTGGGAGCCGACGATGCGGAAGGGGGTCAGCGGTCCCGCGCCCTCGGGCACGCGCCAGGCGACGAGGGCTCCGTCGCGGACCAGGACGTGCCCGCCCGGGCTCGCGTCCCACGCCTCCGTCTCGTCCTGCCGCGTGAAGCCGGCGGCGACCAGCCGCCGCGCGCCCTCCGCCGCGGCGTGGAAGGAGGTCGGTGACGCACGGACGAACGCCGCCAGGTCGTCGACGTGGCCGGCTGCGGGATCTCCTGCCGAAGGCATGGCCCCACCGTAGGGCGCGGCTCCGACGGTTCCGCGTCGCGCACCCCGGGCAGCGTCACACCGCTCCCGCGGTGTGGCGTGGAGCGTTGTGTCAGTGGCCCCCGGCATGCTCGTGGGCATGGACGGGTTCTCGGTGCTCCTGCTGCTCGCGGCGCTGCTGGTCGGGCTGGTGGCCGGCGTCGTCGGAGGGATGGCGGTCGGTCGCCGGCTGGCGCGCGCCGCGCTCGACACCACGGACGCGCACACCTCGGCCGCGCTGGCGGCGGCCCGCGCGGAGGTCGCCGACGCGCAGGCGGGGGCGGCGCAGGCCCGGACCGAGGCGGCTACCGCCCGTGCGGAGGCCGCCACCGCCCGCGCCGAGCTGGGCCAGGCGCGTGCGGACGTGGCCGAGGCCAAGGCCGGGGTGTCCGACGCACGAAGCGAGGCGGCCTCGGCGCAGGCCGAGGCGGCGACGGTCGCGGCGGAGATGGCCGGCGCCGTCGCCCAGCGCGACGCGGCCGTGGCCCGCGCGGCCGAGATCTCCGCCGATCGCGAGGCGCTGCTCAACCACTTCAAGGTCGTCTCGGCCGAGACCCTCGAGCGCCAGGGACGGAGCGCCGACGCCGCGCACGAGACCCGGATGCGCGCGACGGCCGAGCTCATGGCCCCGGTCCGCGAGCAGCTCGGCCTCCTGTCCACCCGGCTCACGGAGGTGGAGAAGGAGCGCGTCGCCATGTCGGTCGACCTGCGGGCGCAGGTGCAGACGGTCCAGCAGACCGGGGAGACGCTCCGGCGCGAGACGACCGCGCTGGTGACGGCGCTGCGCAAGCCGCAGATCCGCGGTTCCTGGGGCGAGACCCAGCTCAAGCGGGTCGCCGAGATCGCCGGCATGCTCGACCGCTGCGACTTCGACCTGCAGCGGACCATGACCACCGACGACAAGACCCTGCGCCCCGACATGCGGGTCAACCTCGCCGAGGGCAAGCACGTCTTCGTCGACTCGAAGGTCCCGCTCAGCGCGTTCCTCGAGGCCGCCGAGGCCGGTGACGACGCCGGGCGCACCGACGCGCTCGCCCGCTACGGGCGCCACGTGCGCACGCACGTCGACCAGCTCTCCGCCAAGCAGTACTGGAAGGGCGGGGAGACCCCCGAGTTCGTCGTGCTCTTCCTGCCGAGCGAGGCGTTCTTCGCCGCCGCGCTCGAGGTGGTGCCCGACCTGTACGACTACGCCGCGCAGCGCGACGTCGTGCTGGCGACGCCGACGACCCTGATCGGGCTGCTGCGCGCGGTCGCGTACGGCTGGCGCCAGGCCGCGCTGGCCGAGAGCGCGGCGGAGGTGTTCCGCCTCGGTCGCGAGCTGCACGAGCGGCTGGGCGTGATGGGCAGCCGGCTCGACAAGCTGGGCCGCGCGCTGCAGAGCTCGGTCAAGGCCTACAACGAGACCGTCGCCACGGTCGAGAGCCGCGTGATGGTGCAGGCGCGACGGTTCAACGACCTCAAGGTCACCGAGGCCGAGCTGACGGGTCTCACCCAGCTCGAGGCGACCACGCGCCAGATCCAGGCACCCGAGCTCGTCGAGGACGCGACGCAGGTCGAGCCGATGGTCGGCCGCACCAGCCGTCGCCGCGGCCGATCCGCGCGCGTCGACGAGATCCCCGAGGCCGCCGAGCTCGTGCGTCCCGAGCCCGACCTGTGGGAGCTCGTCTCCGACGAGGTGGGCCCGGCCGACGAGCGCGAGGCGCGCTCCTCCTGACCCCCTGATCGGGCCGTCGGGCGGCCCGCCCGTTCGCGGGGTACGGGAACTCGCCCTTGTCGCCCCCACCGCGCCGCTGGAGCGTGGAGGATCCGCGCGGCCGTGGGCGGCCGCGCACCGACACGGAGGGAGCCCTCGATGAAGATGGCTCTGCGCACCACCGCACTCGTCAGCGCGGCTGCCGCGACCGCGACCTGCCTGGCCCTCGCGCCCGTGGCCGCCGCGAACCCCGGCGGGGACGCCGACCGCCCGAAGGCCCCGCGCACGGTGCACGTCCGGGGCGAGCAGGTCCCGGTCGATGCGGCGAACGGCGTCTACACGATGGAGGGCGACCTGGTCGGGGAGTGGCTGTACGTCCCCCGTACGCCGCCGCTGCACACCTCGGACACCCTCTACGTCGAGGCCGGCACCGAGGTGTTCCGCGGGTGCATCGACCGCGACCACGACGAGCGGTGCGGCAGGCGCGACCGGCGCGGGGAGATGCACCTCGCCTTCCTCTACTGGGCGAGCTTCGACCTCGAGGGCAACCTGGTCCGGGGGCAGTGCGTGCACCCCGTCACCGGGGGCAACGGTGCGTTCCGTGGGGCGCGGGGACTGCTGACCATGGTCGACACGCCCGTCGGCGACGAGGTCCGGACGACCTACCGGGGCGAGGTCGTGCTCGACGCCGTGCCGTCGGAGGCCGCCACACCGCCGGCGGACCTCCCGTCCGGCACGACGGCGGCCGCCAAGGCCGCCGCGTCCGCCCGGAGCCGCTGCTGACAGCGCCGCGCGTCGCGGGAGGCTCCTCTCGTCCGCGGTCCGACGACGAGCGTCGGCTCGACGCCAGAACGCTCTCGACGCGAGAGCAACGCCGACCCGTTCCGGGCCCTTCGACAGGCGCAGGGAACGTTCCGCTCCCCGCGGGTCAGTCGCCCTTGACGCTGCGCTTGAGGCCGCGGCGCAGCTCCGGCGGGAGCGCGAAGGTGAGCGACTCCTCGGTCAGGCGCTCCTCGCGCGCGACGGGGAAGCCCTGCTCGACCAGCAGGTCGAGGACGCCCTGCACGAGGTCGTCGGGCACCGAGGCGCCGCTGGTCACGCCGACCGAGGTGACGCCGTCGAGCCAGGCGAGGTCGACCTCGCCCGCGTTGTCCACGCGGTGGGCCGTCGTCGCGCCGGCCTCGAGGGCCACCTCGACGAGGCGGACGGAGTTGGAGGAGTTCGCGGAGCCGACGACGATCACGAGGTCGGAGTGCGCGGCGATCTGCTTGACGGCGGCCTGGCGGTTGGTCGTGGCGTAGCAGATGTCGTCGCTCGGCGGGTCGAGCAGCTGCGGGAACCGCTCCTTGAGCCGGGCCACCGTCTCGAGCGTCTCGTCGACGCTGAGCGTGGTCTGGCTCAGCCAGGCGAGGCGGCTGGGGTCCTGCACCTCGAGGGTGTCGACGTCGGCCGGCGACTGCACGAGGGTCGTCCGCTCCGGCGCCTCGCCCATCGTGCCCTCGACCTCCTCGTGGCCGGCGTGGCCGATGAGGAGGATCTCCCGGTCCTCGCGGGCGAAGCGGCGGGCCTCGTGGTGCACCTTGGTGACGAGCGGGCAGGTGGCGTCGATGGCCTGCAGACCGCGCTCCACCGCCTCGGCCTTGACCGCCGGCGACACCCCGTGCGCGCTGAACACGACGGTCGAGCCGGGCGGGACCTCGTCGAGCTCCTCGACGAACACCGCCCCGCGGGCGGCCAGGTTCTCCACGACGTGGCGGTTGTGGACGATCTGCTTGCGGACGTAGACGGGCGCCCCGTACGCCTCCAGCGCCTTCTCCACGGTGACCACCGCGCGGTCGACGCCGGCGCAGTAGCCGCGCGGCGCGGCGACGACGACCTGCTTCTCCCCCGCCTTCGCCGGCGCGGCGGGCAGCAGGTCGAGGGTCGCGCTGGGGCTCGCGCCGGGGGTGTCGGACATGCGCCGAGTCTACCGAGGGCCCCGGCGCCCGCTCCGTCCTCGCCGCTCTCGCCCCGCTCGCGGGAAGTGGTCGCTCCCGGACCTCCCGACGGCGCTTCGCGGTCCCGGAGCGACCACTTCCGCGGCCGGAAGGCCGGGAGGCGCGAGGAGGACGGCGCGGGCGGCTCGTCGTCGGCGGTCCTGTCGGTGCTCGTCGTTAGAGTTCCGGCGTGGCCCTGGACTCGTCGCCGGAGAACCCGCAACCCCTGCGGCGCGTGGCGCACCTGGTCCGCGGCTGGATCGAGCGGCTCGGGCCGGTCTGGGTGGAGGCGCAGCTGATCGAGGTGAGCCGGCGCAGCGGCCGGACGATCTTCCTCACCCTCCGCGACCGGCTGGCCGAGGTGTCGGTCTCGGTGACGGTGTCGCCGACGACCTTCGACGCCGCGGGGCCGCTGACCGAGGGCTCGACCGTCGTCGCCCGGCTCAAGCCGTCGTACTTCGAGCAGTCCGGCCGCTTCTCCTTCTACTGCGACGCCCTGACGCCGGTCGGCGAGGGCCGGCTGCTCGCCCGGCTCGAGCAGACCAAGCGGCTGCTCCAGGCGGAGGGACTGTTCGACGCGGCCCGCAAGAAGCGGCTGCCGTTCCTCCCGCGCGCCGTCGGCCTCATCACGGGTGCGGGCAGCGCCGCCGAGCGCGACGTGGTCGAGAACGCCCGCCGCCGCTGGCCGGGCGTCCGGATCGAGGTGCGCCACGCGCTGGTCCAGGGCGGGCAGGCGGCCGAGCAGGTCATGTCCGCGCTCGAGCGGCTCGACGACCTGCCCGAGGTCGAGGTGATCGTCATCGCGCGCGGCGGCGGGTCGCTGGAGGACCTGCTGCCCTTCTCCGACGAGGGCCTGGTGCGGGCGGTCTTCGCGGCCCGCACACCGGTGGTCAGCGCGATCGGCCACGAGAGCGACAACCCGATCCTCGATCTGGTCGCCGACGTGCGCGCCTCGACGCCCACCGACGCGGCCAAGCGCGTCGTGCCCGACGTCGCCGAGGAACGCACCCGGATCGCCTCCGTCGCCGCCCGGCTCGACCACCTCGTCGACGCGCTGCTCAGCCGCCAGCAGGAGGGGCTCCGCGCCCTGCGCTCGCGGCCGGTCCTCGTCGACCCCACCGGATCGTTCTCGATCCACGACGCCCAGGTGGCCGAGGCCCGCGGGCGTGCGCTGCGAGCGGTGAGCGCGTTGGTCGAGCGCGAGTCGGTCGCGGTCTCCCACCAGCTCGCGCGGGTGCGGGCGATGTCGCCCAAGGCGACCCTCGAGCGCGGGTACGCCATCGTCGTCGGGCCCGAGGGCCACGCCCTCACCTCGGTGGCGGACGCCGACCCCGGCGACGACCTGCTCGCCTACCTCGCCGACGGCCAGCTGGCGGTCGAGGTCCGTGACGTACGACCCGGACGGAGCGCCGCGTGAGCCCCCAGGACAGGACGGCCGACCAGGCCGCGCCCGAGCTGACCTACGAGCAGGCGCGCGACGAGCTCGTCTCGGTCGTCCAACGCCTCGAGTCCGGTGGCGTGCCGCTGGACGAGTCGCTGCGGCTGTGGGAGCGGGGCGAGGAGCTGGCCGGCATCTGCCAGCGCTGGCTCGACGGGGCCCGTGCCCGGGTGGAGGCCGCGCGCAGGGCCCGGGCCGAGGAGACGCCCGCTCCGTCCGGAGACTGAGGCTCACGGCCGTCGTCGGCCCGGGGTCCCGCCGCGGGTGAGCCGCTCAGGAGCCCGAGGTCGACAGGATCCCGGCGTAGGTGTCGAGGGCCTCGTAGGGCAGGTCCGCGCTGATGACGGTGGTGACCTTCGGCTCGCGGTCGACCAGGGAGCGCGTCCGGCCGTCCGGGCTCACGAACCGCTCCCAGGTCTGGTCGCCCACCACGCTCTGGCCGTCGGCCACGCCCTCGCGCGTCTCGTCGCGCACGAGCTCGTCGGGCTGCAGGTCGCCCTGGGCGAGCCCGATGAAGACGTCGTCGCTGGTCAGGAAGCCGAGCTTCCAGAGGTTGCGGGCCGAGGGCTCGCCGTTGAGGTAGGGCTCCCCCGTCTTGACCCAGGTGGCCTGGACGGCACGCCAGCCCGGCGGCAGGTTCACCGGCGTGAGCACCGGGTACGGCGCCTCGCTGCGCGCGGTGGCCGCCACCGGCTGCCAGTCCACGACGGTCACCGGGTGGTCGCCGACGTCACGGGTGAAGAAGAGGGTGACCAGCACGAGCGGCACGAGGATGACCACGAGCGACCTGATCAGGTCGCCCATCGTCGCCGGTTTCTTCGCTCGCGCCACGCCGCTATCTTCCCGCACCGCGCCAACTCGCGATGCAGCGTCACGACGCGGCAGGATGCGCGGGTGGACGAGGTCGTGACGCTCGGGCGGGCCGAGAGCGACCGGGGCGAGGTGCTCCTGCGCCGCCGCGGCACCGGGGCCTACGCCGTCGAGGAGCTGGTCGTCAACGGAACCTTCGCCATGGACAGCACCGAGACCCACAGCGAGCGCGAGCTCGGACGCCTCGCCGGTGGGGCCCCGCGCGTGCTGATCGGCGGGCTCGGGCTCGGCTGGACCGTCGCCGCGGTGCTGGACGAGGCCGACCGGCTCGGGCTGGAGGTGCAGGTCGACGTCGTGGAGCTCGAGGCGGCCCTGGTCGCCTGGGCGCGCGAGGGGCGCACACCCACGCTGGCCCGGGCGGCGACCGACCCGCGGGTGCGGCTGCACGTCGGCGACGTCGCCGCCGTGCTCGCCCGCCGCGGCGGGCCGGCCGGGCCGTGGGACGCGATCCTGCTCGACGTCGACAACGGGCCCGACTTCCTGATCCACGCGCAGAACGACGCCCTCTACACCGAGCCCGCCCTGCGCGAGGCGTACGACCGGCTCGCCCCCGGCGGCCTCCTGGCCATCTGGTGCCAGGCGCCCTCGCCACCCCTGCTCGCCGCGCTGCGGACCGTCGACGCGTCCGCCGAGGAGCACCGCCACCGCGTCTCGCGCGAGGGCCGGACGTTCACCTACGCGATCGAGGTGCTGCGTCGTCCACCCGCCTGAGCCGGTCGGAGGGGTGCGGCAGGATGAGGTCATGGCCAGCGCTGAGACCAGTGAGTTCCGGATCGAGCACGACACGATGGGCGAGGTCCGGGTCCCGCGCGACGCGCTGTGGAAGGCCCAGACCCAGCGCGCGGTCGAGAACTTCCCGATCTCCGGCACCCCGATCGAGCCGGCGCTGGTCGCGGCCCTCGGGCTGATCAAGGGCGCCGCCGCCCAGACCAACGCCCGTCTGGGCCGCCTCGACCAGGGCCGCGCCGACGCGATCGCCGCCGCCGCCGCGCAGGTCGCCTCCGGGGCGCACGACGCGGAGTTCCCGATCGACGTCTTCCAGACCGGGTCGGGCACGTCGAGCAACATGAACGCGAACGAGGTCATCGCCTCGCTCGCCAGCGCGAGCCTGGGCGACGACGTCCACCCCAACGACCACGTCAACGCGTCCCAGTCGAGCAACGACGTCTTCCCGAGCGCGATCCACATCGCCGCGACGCAGGGGCTCGTGCAGACCCTCGTGCCGGCGCTGGAGCACCTCGCCGAGTCGCTCGAGCGCAAGGCCACCGAGTTCGCCGAGGTCGTCAAGAGCGGGCGTACGCACCTGATGGACGCGACCCCGGTGACCCTGGGGCAGGAGTTCGGCGGGTACGCCGCGCAGGTCCGCTACGGCGTCGAGCGCATCCGCGCCGTGCTGCCGCGCGTCGCGGAGCTCCCGCTCGGCGGGACCGCGGTCGGCACCGGCATCAACATGCCGAAGGGCTTCGCCGCCGAGGTCATCGGGATCATCGCCGAGCAGACGCACCTGCCGCTCACGGAGGCCCGCAACCACTTCGAGGCCCAGGGGGCGCGCGACGCGCTCGTCGAGGCCTCCGGCGTGCTCAAGACCATCGCTGCCGGGCTCAACAAGATCGCCAACGACATCCGCTGGATGGGCTCGGGCCCCCGCGCGGGCCTCGGCGAGATCGCCCTGCCCGACCTGCAGCCGGGCAGCTCGATCATGCCGGGCAAGGTCAACCCGGTCCTGTCGGAGGCCATGACCCAGGTCTGCGCGCAGGTGGTCGGCAACGACGCGGCGGTGACGTTCTCCGGGGCGGCCGGCGCCTTCGAGCTGAACGTGATGCTGCCGGTCATGGCGCGCAACGTGCTGGAGTCGATCCGGCTGCTCGCCAACATCAGCCGCGTCTTCGCCGACCGCTGCGTCGACGGGATCACCGCGAACGTCGAGCACTGCCGCTTCCTCGCCGAGTCGAGCCCCTCGATCGTCACCCCGCTCAACCGCTACATCGGCTACGAGGCCGCCGCCTCCGTCGCCAAGCAGGCGCTCAAGGAGTCGAAGACGATCCGCGAGGTGGTCGTCGAGCGCGGCTTCGTCAGCGACGGCACGCTCACCGAGGAGCAGCTCGACGCGGCCCTCGACGTGCTGTCGATGACGCGCGCCCCGGCCTGAGCCTCAGCTCGCGGCGAGCAGCGCGTCGACCTCCGTACGGTCCGGCATGGCGTCGAGGTCGCCCGTCCGGGTCGTGACGAGCGCACCGACGGCTGCGGCGCGGTCGAGACGTCCCTGGAGGGGTTCGCCGCCGAGCAGCCCGGCGACGTAGCCCGCGGCGAAGCCGTCCCCGGCGCCGACCGTGTCGACCGCCTCGACGGCGAACCGTCGTGACCGCACCAGGTTCCCGTCGGCCGTCGCCCCGACGGCACCCCGCGCGCCGAGCTTGACCGCCACCTCCCGGGCGCCGAGGCCGAGGTAGAAGGCCACGACCGCCTCAGGGTCGGCGCTGCCGGTGAGCAGCCGGGCCTCCTCGACGCCGGGCAGCACGAGGTCGGCCCGGGCCGCGACGGCGTGGAGGACGTCGCGCATCTCGTCGCGGTCCGACCACAGGGGCAGGCGCAGGTTGGGGTCGAACGACACGGTGCACCCGGCTCCGACCGCTGCTTCGAGCAGGTCGAGCGTCGCCTGCCGGGAGGCCGGCGAGATCCCGAGCGTGATGCCGGTCAGGTGCACGTGGCCCAGCCCGGGCAGCAGGGCCGCGACGCCGGGCAGGACCTCGGGGGCGCTGAGCGCGAACGCGGTGCCCCGGCGCAGCTGCAGCACCTCGGGGTCGCCGCTCCCGTCCCCGGCCTTGAACATCACCGCGGTCGGGCCGGAGGCGCGGCGCAGCACGGCCGGCACGTCCAGCGCGCGCAGCCGCTCCGCCGCGAAGTCGCCGTGGGCGTCGTCGCCGAGCACCGTCGCGTACGTCGCCGGCACCCCGAGCCGGTGGAGCCCGACGGCCACGTTGAGGTCGGCCCCGCCGAGGAACCGGTCGAAGGTGGTCGCCGCCGCGAGCGAGGGCGACGCCGCCGCGTACCCGACGAGCGCCTCGCCGAAGGTCAGCACCCCACCCCGGTGCCCACGACCGGCTCCGCTCACGTCCCCCGCCACCACGCCTCCCGCCTCGTCCGACCCCGCCCCGCCCGTCGCGCTCAGTCGAAGAAGCCCTGGTCCTCGGGCCGCAGGTACGCCCGGGTCGCGTCCTCGTCGAAGGTCACGCCCAGCCCGGGGGCGTCGCCGACCGTGACGAACCCGTCCTGGACGATCGGGCTCGGCAGGCCGCTGACGATGTCGTACCACCACGGGTGCTCCGCGACCGGGTACTCGAAGGCGATGAAGTTGTCGGGCAGGGTCGCGCAGACCTGCACCAGCGCCGCGAGCCCCAGGACGCCGTCGAGCACGCCGTGGGGGGCCATCTGCACGCCGTGCAGGTCGGCCAGCTCGGCGACCCGCTTGAGCTCGGCGAGGCCGCCGACGTCCATCGGGTCGGGGCCGACCACCCGGACGGCCTTGCGCTCGACCAGCTCCTGGAAGTTCTGGCGCAGGTAGATCTGCTCGCCGGTGTGGGTGGGCGTCGTGGTGGCGACGGTGACCTCGCGGTACTGGTCGGCGTGCACCCACGGGACATAGTCGCCGGTCAGCAGGTCCTCGCCCCACAGGACGTTCAGCGGCTCGATAGCCCGCATCACGCGGATGGCGTCGGTGACCGTCCAGCCTGGGCCCATGTCGAGCGCCAGCCCGATCTCGTCGCCGAGCACGTCCTTCATCGCCTCGACGCAGCGGACCGTGTGCTTGAGGCCCTTCTCGGTGAGCGGGCCGCGGTTGGGGTGGCGGGGGCCGGTGCGCTGGTCCCCGAGCATGAAGCCGGCCACGTTCTGGCTCATGAAGCCGTGGAAGCCGACTCCCTCCTTGATGATCGTGAAGCCCTCGGGCGCCGCCTTCATCTCGGCCATCGCGGCGGCGTAGTGCTCCGGCTCGTGGCCCTCGAGGACCGGGCGGACGCCGCCGTTGTAGACGCGGACGCGGTCGCGGACCTTGCCGCCGAGCAGCTTGTAGACGGGCAGCCCGTACGCCTTGCCCGTCAGGTCGTGCAGCGCGACCTCGAGCGCGGAGACCACGCTCCCCCAGGGCTTGAACGCCGCGAACCGGCGGATCTTGAGCATGCAGCGCTCGATGTCGGTCGGGTCCTCGCCGAGCAGGAAGGGTTCGTAGAGGGGGACGACCGTGGCCATGTACGGCTTGGACGACTCGATCTGGCTGTAGCCGTCGACCCCTTCGTCGGTCACCACGCGGATCACCGGGCTGTCACCGAGGAGGGCGCAGCGGATGGCGGTGATCTTCATGGTCGTGCTCCTCGCTCGTGGACCGACCGCCCGGCCCTCGTAGGGTCGGACGGACTCGAAACCGGTTTCGCCGACGCTAGCAGGGGCTGTCCGCGACGGCGCCAGCCCTAGCCCGCGGACTCCCGGACGACCAGGACCGGGTCGGCGAAGGGCGGCGGCTCCTCGACCTGCTCGCCGAGGATGCCCAGCAGGCGCGAGGCGCAGCGCACCCCGAGGCCGAAGACGTCCTGCGACACGGTCGTCAGCGCCGGGGTGGACCAGCGGCTGGCCGACAGGTCGTCGTGACCCACCACCGCCACGTCGTCGGGGATGCGCAGCCCCGCCGCGTTGACGGCCCGGCAGCCGGCCAGCGCCATCTGGTCGTTGTCGTAGAGGATCGCCGTCGGCCGCTGCGGCTGGGCCAGGAGCGCCGCCGTCGCGGCGAAGCCCTCCTCCGCCGAGGCGTCGGTCTGCCGGATCCCGACCAGCGCGGTGCCCGCGTCCGCCACGGCCTGCACGAGCGTCCGCGTGCGGTAGACGACGTAGGACCGGCTGGGCGGACCGCAGACGTACGCGATGCGGTCGCGGCCGCGCTCGACGAGGTGGCGGACCGCCTCGTCCATGCCGCCGCCGGGGTGCTCGGGCCCCTCCCAGGGCAGGTCCACCGGCGACCAGGGCCGGCTGACGACCACCGCCGGCAGCCCGAGCTCGTCCACGAGCCCGAAGCGGAAGTCGTCGACGCTCGTCTCCGCCACCAGCACGCCGTCGACGCGGTGGGAGTGCGCGAGCTCGCGGTAGGTCGCCGCCTCCTCCGCCGCGCTGGGGTGGGTGGCGATGCGCAGCAGCAGCCAGTAGCCGTGGCGCGCGAGGACCGACTCGATGCCCGAGACCAGCTCGGCGTGGTACGGGTCGGCCGCCAGCAGGTCCGGTCGCCGGTTGAGGATGAACCCGACCGTCCGGGTGCGTCCCGCCAGGGCCACGGCCCGGGCCGACGGGCGCCAGCCGGCGAGCTCCGCGATGCGCAGGACCCGCTGCCGGGCCTCCTCCGAGATCCCGGGCTGGTTGTTGACCGCCTTGGACACCGTCGCCTTGGAGCACCCCGCGAGCAGCGCGATGTCGGAGATGGTGACCCGGCGCTGCCCCTCGGCACTCCTGGTCATGGACGACTCCCCTCGCCGGCCCGCGAGCTCGTGCGCGGGTCTCAGTCCTCGCCGAAGTCGACGGGCGGGGTCCCGAGCTCGTCGACAGCATCCCAGAACCCGTCGGGGATCACGCGCTCGGCGAGGACGCGCGTCTGCTCGACCCGGGCCGGCACGGCCGTGCCGACCAGCGTGGTGGAGATGGCGGGGTTGCGCAGCGAGAACTGCAGGGCGGCGGCCGGCATCGGGACGTCCCACTCGCGGCACACGGCGTCGAGCCGCTCGACGAAGGCGAGCACCTCCGCGGGCGCCGGCTCGTAGGCGTAGGTGGCACCCGGGCGTGACCCCCGCGCCAGCAGCCCGCCGCCGAAGGCCGCGCCGTTCAGCACGCCGAGCCCGCGCTCGGACCAGGCGCTGATCAGCTCGGCGGCCGAGCGGTTGAGCAGCGTGTAGCGGTTGTGGGTGAGCACGACGTCGAACACCCCGGTGCGGACGTAGGCGTCGACGAGCGAGAGGGGGCCGGCCGCGATGCCGAGGTGGCCGACCGCGCCCTCGTCCCGCAGGCGTACGAGCGCCGCGACCGCGCCCTGCGGGCCCATGGTGTCGGCGAAGGAGACCGTGTACGGGTCGTGCAGGTGGTAGAGGGGGAAGTGGTCGACCCCCACGCGCCGGGTCGACTCCTCGAAGGAGCGCAGGACGCGGTCGTGGTCGAAGCGCCCCGTCGTCAGGTCGCAGTCGGCCTTGGTGGCGAGGACGACCCCGTCGGGGAGGTGCCCGCCGAGCGCGGCGAGACCGGCCCCGAGCGCCGCCTCGCTGCGCCCCTGGCCGTAGCTGTTCGAGCTGTCGACCAGCCGGAACGGGCCCGTCAGCATCGTGCGCGCCGTCTCCGCGGCGTGCTCGCTGGGCGGCTCGCCGAGCGGGCGGTCCTGCCCCAGGGTGGAGGCCCCGAGGGAGACCGGCGACACCTCCAGACCTGTCCGCCCGAGCAGGCGCAGCCCGCTGACCGCCACCGGTGACCCCATCGCAACCCCTTCCGAGCACGGCCGGTCTCGAAACCGGTTTCTCGGTACCCTACGCATCTCCCTCCCGCACGCGCACGCCCTTCCACCAGGAGCACGCATGGCACCGCAGGACGAGCCGGCCACGACCGACGAGGGCTTCGTGCCCCTGTTCGACGGCAGCACGCTGGCGGGCTGGCACGCCGCGCCCCGGACGTTCGGCTCGGTGTGGCCCGGCGGTCCGGACCTCGCCGGGCGGGCCGACCTCGCCCAGGCCGACGCCGACGCGCGCGCGTACCCCGCCCGGTGGGAGGTGGTGGACGGCGCCATCGAGGGGTTCCAGGACCCCGACCACCCCGGCTTCGGCGGCTACCTGGTCTCCGACCGCACCTTCGGCGACTTCGAGCTGCGGCTCGAGATGCGCCCGGACTGGCCGGCGGACACCGGCGTCATGCTCCGGCGCCGCCGCGACACCTGGCACGGGCTGCAGGTCCTCGTCGACCACCGCAAGTCGGGCTCGATCGGCGGCTTCTTCGGCAACGGCCTGGCGAACTTCCACGCCGTCCCGTACGTCCTCGACGTCTCCACCGGCGCCGACGGGACCCCGGACGGGCTCGTGCTGGAGGATCCGGCGACGACCCTCGAGCCGATGACGCCCGACAAGCCCGCGCGCCTCGTCCGCCGGGGCGACCCGGAGGCGTTCCTCGCGGCGTGGCGGTTCGGCGACTGGAACCGCCTGCGCGTGCGCTGCGTCGGCGCCAAGCCGCGCGCCACGACCTGGGTCAACGACGTCCTCGTCGCCGAGATCGACCTCGCCACGCTGGAGGCGCCGAACTACGACGCGGACGCCGTGGCCGCGTTCCTCGGCCGTTCCGGCCACCTGGCCCTCGAGGTCCACGACAACGACCCCCGCTTCGGCGAGGCCCGCTGGGCCCGCGGCGCCCGCTGCCGGTGGCGCGCGCTGGAGATCAAGGAGCTTTCGCCGGGGGACTAATAATTCCCGGCGCTCTCCCAGTGCGACTTGGCGTCGCAGGGGCTGCCGTAGCGGCTCTTCATGTAGCTGACGCCCCAGATGATCTGGGTCGCGGGGTTGTCGCGCCAGTCGGCCGCGACGCTGGCCATCTTGGACCCGGGCAGCGACTGCGGGAGCCCGTACGCGCCCGAGCTCGGGTTGGTGGCGTGGACGTTCCAGCCGCTCTCGCGCTTGATGATCCAGTCGAAGCAGGAGAACTGGTCCTCGCCGTAGCTGAACTTGTTCGCGAGGATCTGGCGGGCGATCTCCCGGACGTCGGTGGTGCCCGGCGTGTAGCCCTGGTTGGCGATCGCGGCCTGCCGCGCCCGCTCCTCGGCCGCCGCGGCCTCGGCCTCGGCCGCCTCGGCCCGCTCCTTCGCCGCCTGTACCTGGGCCTTGATCTCGGCCTTCTTCTGCGTCGACTGCCGGTCGATCGCCTCGCCCTGGGCGCTCAGGCTGAGCGCCCGCTGGTAGGCGGAGCCGGCGGCCACGGCGGCGACGCGGGCGCGCTCGGCGTCGCGGTCGTCCCGCGCGGCGGTCGCCGCGCGCTCGGCGTCGGCGACCGGGTCGGCCGGGGCGTAGGCCACCGGGACGAACTCACCCGGCGCGACGCTGGCGGCGGGCGGGTCGGCGACCGTGCTCGTCGGGCTGGGCGTCACGAACGCCGCGGCACCCGCCCCGACGCAGACCGCGGCCACGACCCCGACGAGCCCGTGGCGGACGACCGAACGCACACCCCCAAGGTTGCCACGCGACCCGCTCACGGGCCGCCGGTCCGCTGCTCCCGCGGGGAGCAGCGATCAGTAGTTGCCGGCGCTCTCCCAGTGCGACTTCGCCCCGCAGGGGCTGCCGTAGCGGGACTTCATGTACTGCGCACCCCAGATGATCTGGGTCGCCGGGTTGTCGCGCCAGTCGGAGGCGACGCTCGCCATCTTGGAGCCGGGCAGCGACTGCGGGAGCCCGTACGCGCCGGAGCTCGCGTTGGTGGCGTGGACGTTCCAGCCGCTCTCGTGCTTGATGATCCAGTCGAAGCAGGAAAACTGGTCGCTGCCGTAGCCGAACTTGTTCTGCAGGATCTGCTGCGCCATCTCGCGCGGGTCGGTGACCCCGGCCTCGTAGCCCTGCGCCTTGATGGCGGCCTTCCGCTTCTTCTCCGCGGCGGCCGCCCTGGCCTTGGCCTCGGCCTTCGCCTTGGCGCGGGCGGCCTTGATCTGGTCGGACTTCTTGGTGATGGCCTTGCCCTGGTCGCCCAGGTCATTCGCCCGCTCGGTGGCCGCGAGGGTGGCGGCGTCCGTGATCCGGGTGCGCTCCGCGTCGCGGTTCTCCCGCTGCGCGCTCGCGGCGCGCTGGGCCTCGACGGCCGGGTCGGCCGGGACCAGCGGGGCGATGACGGACTGCGGGGCGAGGCTGTTGGCGGGCTCCGCCAGCGTGGTCGTGGCGGGCGCGCCGAGCGCGGTCACACCGGCCACGACGGCGAAGGTGGCGGCTCCGACCCCGGCGAGGCCATGACGGACGAGTCGACGCATCGGACGAGGGTGCCACAGCGTCGTTATCAAAGTGAAATACGCGGAATCTTCCCCGGTCCGCATGATCACAGTAACGTTCGGCGGCCTCCGGGGGGGGCTGCCCGGGAGGCCGCCGGACGGCGGGCATCAGATGCCCAGGTCCTCCAGCATGTCGGTCACCAGGGCCGCGATCGGCGAGCGCTCGGAACGGTGCAGCGTGACGTGGGCGAAGAGCGGGTGGCCCTTGAGCTTCTCGACCACGGCGGCCACCCCGTCGTGACGGCCGACACGGAGGTTGTCGCGCTGGGCGACGTCGTGGGTGAGCACCACGCGCGAGTCCTGGCCGATGCGGCTCAGCACGGTGAGGAGGACGTTGCGCTCCAGCGACTGGGCCTCGTCGACGATCACGAACGCGTCGTGCAGCGAGCGGCCGCGGATGTGGGTGAGGGGCAGGACCTCGAGCAGGCCGCGGTCCATCACCTCCTCGATGACGACCTTGGAGGTGACCGCGCCGAGCGTGTCGAACACCGCCTGGGCCCAGGGCGCCATCTTCTCCCCCTCCGAGCCCGGCAGGTAGCCGAGGTCCTGGCCGCCGACGGCGTACAGGGGGCGGAACACGACGACCTTGCTGTGCTGACGACGTTCCAGGACGGCCTCCAGGCCGGCGCACAGCGCGAGCGCCGACTTGCCGGTCCCGGCGCGACCGCCGAGCGAGACGATGCCCACGGTCGGGTCCAGCAGGAGGTCGAGCGCGACGCGCTGCTCGGCGGAGCGGCCGTGCACGCCGAAGGCGTCGCGGTCCTTGACCAGGCGCACCTCCTTGTTGGGCGTGACGCGGGCGAGCGCCGTGGAGCTGGAGCCGAGCAGCACCACGCCGGTGTGGCACGGCAGGTCGCGGGCGGCCTCGAGGTCGAGGGTGCCCGCCTCGTACAGGGCGTCGAGCTCGGCGCTGGTCGCGTCCACCTCGACCATGCCGGTCCAGCCGGTGCTGACGGCCAGCTCGGCGCGGTACTCCTCGGCCCGCAGCCCGACGGAGGCCGCCTTGACCCGCATCGGCAGGTCCTTGGAGACCAGGGTGACGTCGCGGCCCTCGGCGGCGTAGTTCAGCGCGACGGCGAGGATGCGCGAGTCGTTGTCGCCCAGCCGGAAGCCGGCCGGCAGCGCGGTGGGGTCGGTGTGGTTGAGCTCGACGTGGAGCGTGCCGCCCTCGTCGTTCGCGGGGACGGGCGCGTCCAGGCGGCCGTGGGCGACCCGGAGGTCGTCGAGGTGGCGCAGGGCCGTCCGGGCGAAGTAGCCGAGCTCGGCGTCGTGGCGCTTGCCCTCGAGCTCGGTGACGACGACGAGCGGCAGGACGACGTCGTGCTCGGCGAACCGGCGCAGGGCGCTCGGGTCGGACAGCAGGACCGAGGTGTCGACCACGTACGTGATCCGGTCGGGGGCGGGTGCGCTCGTGGGGGACGGCGCCGGCTGCGCGGACGGTGCTGACGGTGCTGACGGTGCTGACAGGGACATCGGTCTGCCCTTCACGGGGGCCGCACGCCATCTGCGTCCGGCCCCACGGGTCACGTGGTTGGCCGGGTGAGATGACGGACCGCGCGCGGTCCGAGGTTCGTGCCCGTCAGGTGACGGCGCATGCATCGCCTCCCAGGCGGGTCCGCTTCCCCACGGCCCCGCACGCGTGACGCTACGTCTCTCATGGAGCGTTCAGGACCCGCCACGCCGAAGTTCCGGGCGCTCGCCCCGAGGTGTCACCCGACGGTCACACGCCCGTCACCGGAGAGCGGCACCTCCGCGTGCCGCGGGCGTCCGGGGGCGAGACTGACGGGATGTTCGAGGGCTTCGTGGAGGAGGTCGTGGACGGCGGCGACGTCGGCGTCCTCGTCCGGCACCGGCTCCTCCCGGGCCGCCCGACCGTCCTGCTGCTGCACGGCCACCCGCGTACGTCCGCGACCTGGCACCGCGTCGCGCCCCGGCTCGTCGACGCGGGGGTGTCGGTGGTCTGCGCAGACCTGCCCGGCTACGGCCGCTCGGGCCGGCCCGTCCCGGCGCCGGACCACGCCCCGCACGCCAAGACCGCGCACGCCCGCCGGCTGCGGGCGGCGATGGCGGCCCTGGGGCAGGAACGGTTCGCGGTGGTGGGGCACGACCGCGGGAGCTACGTCGCCTTCCGGCTCGCGCTCGACCACCCCGACGCGGTGACGCGGGTGGCGCTGCTGGACGGGATCCCGGTCGTCGAGCACCTGGAACGCTGCGACGCGCGGTTCGCCACGGCGTGGTGGCACTGGTTCTTCTTCGCGCAGCCCGACAGGCCCGAGCGGGCGATCGGCGCCGACCCGCTGGCCTGGTACTCCTTCGACGAGGAGCGGATGGGGTCCGAGAACGCCGCCGAGTGCCGGGCGGCCGTCCAGGACCCGGGCGTCGTGCGCGGGATGCTCGAGGACTACCGCGCCGGGCTGACCGTCGACGCCGACGAGGAGCGGGCCGCCCGCGCCGCGGGCCGGCGGGTCGCTCAGCCGCTGCTCGTGCTCTGGTCGCTGCGCGACGACCTCGAGGAGCTGCACGGCGACCCGCGAACCATCTGGCGCCGCTGGGCCGACGACGTGTCCGGCCAGGGTCTCGAGTCGGGCCACCACGTGGCCGAGGAGGCGCCGGAGGCGCTGGTCGAGGCCCTCGTCCCCTTCCTCTCCACGCCCGCCGAACGGTAGGTTGCCGCGTTCGATCGGGACAGGACCGCGCGGCGACCTACCGCTCGGCGGGAGATCGAGACGTCAGTGCCCGAACCGTCGCTCGCGCTGCCCGTACGCGCGCAGCGCCCGGATGAAGTCGACCTTGCGGAAGTCGGGCCACAGGGCCTCGCAGAAGTAGAACTCGCTGTGCGCGGACTGCCACATGAGGAACCCCGACAGCCGCTGCTCCCCCGACGTCCGGATGATCAGGTCCGGGTCGGGCTGGCCGCGGGTGTAGAGGTGCTCGGCGATGTGCTCGATGTCGAGGGTCTTGGCCAGCGTCTCGATCGGGGTCCCCAGCCGGGCCTCCTCCTCGAGCAGCGACCGGACGGCGTCGCGCAGCTCGTGGCGTCCGCCGTACGACACGGCGATGTTCACCATCATCCCGTCGGTGTCGGCGGTGGCCTCGTCGACGGCGCGCAGGCGGTCCGCGCTCTCCTGGGGCAGCAGGTCGAGGGCGCCGACCGGGTGCACGTGCCAGCGACCGGTCTCGCCGAGCTCGTCGACGAGGCCCTCGATGACCTCGAGCAGCGGGCCGATCTCCTCGTCGCTCGCACGGCTGAAGTTGTCGGTCGACAGCACCCACAGGGTGACGACGGGGATGCCGATCTCGTCGCACCACTCGACGAAGTCGCGCAGCCGCCGCGCCCCCGCCTTGTAGCCCTCCGTGAGCGGCTTGCCGGGGGCGTTCGTCCGGGCCCAGCGGCGGTTGCCGTCGGCCAGCACGGCGACGTGGCGGGGCAGCCGCTCCGGGTCGAGCTCGGCGATCAGCCGGTGCTCGTAGGTCGCGTAGAGCAGACCGCTGGGGTGGAGGCGGTCGAGGTACTCCCGCCACCGGTCTGCACGCACGCCAGGCAGCGTATAGCCGCACCCTGGCTACCCTGGCGAGGTCGCGCACGTACCGCGGTGGACCGTCGTGGACGCCGGTCCGACGAGCACCAGGACCGGGGAGACGATCGATGCCCACGACGACCCACGACCGCTCCTCCGGCCAGGGCCACGACGCGGCCGACGGCGTCGGGGAGGTCGTGCGGCAGGTGAAGCCCAAGCTCCGCGGCTGGCTGCACGCCGGCATGGCGCCGCTCGCCCTGGCCGCCGGCATCGTCCTCGTCGTGCTCGCGCCCACCGCCGCGGGCGTCGTCGGCGGGGCGGTGTTCCTGGCGGCGTCGGTGCTGCTGTTCGGGACCAGCGGGCTCTACCACCGCTTCTACTGGGGCGCCCGCGGCGAGGCCGTGCTGCGACGGATGGACCACGCGAACATCTACGTCTTCATCGCCGCCACCTACACCCCGCTGGCGCTGCTGCTCCTGCACGGGGGCTCGCGCGTGGCGCTGCTGGTGATGATCTGGACCTCGGCGCTGGGCGGGCTGCTGTTCCGCACGCTGTGGCTCTCGGCGCCGCGCTGGCTCTACACCGCCCTCTACCTGCTGATGGCCTGGGCCGCCGTCGGCTGGATGGGCGCCTTCTACCGCACCGGCGGCGCCACCGTCGTCACGCTGATCCTGGTCGGCGGCGTCTTCTACACGGTCGGCGCCGTCGTCTACGGCCGCAAGAGCCCCGACCCGTCACCGCGCTGGTTCGGCTTCCACGAGATCTTCCACGCCTGCACGATCGCCGGCTTCGTCTGCCACTACGTCGCGATCTCGGTCGTCACGTACGCGGCGCGCTAGCCACTCCTCGCGTTCCCCCCTCTCCGCTCCCCCGGAAAGTGGTCACCTCCGGGCCCTGGGAGCGGTCCCGGGCGCGCGGGAGCGACCACTTCCGGAAGATGGTGAGTGGGGTGCGCGCGGTCAGGCGCGCAGCTGGGCGCTGAGGTCGTCGAGCCCGGTGACGGGGAGCCGGCAGACGAAGCCCCGGCAGACGTACGCCGTCGGGCGCCCGTCGCGCGCGGTGCGGTCCTCGAGCAGCGCGAACCCGCCCTGGCCCTCGGCGGCCGCGACGACCACCGAGCCCGCCGGTGCCTCGCGCCACGCCAGCCGAACCATCGCGTCCCGGTCCGGGCCCTCGGGCCCGACGACGGCGACCTCGACCGGCGAGGCCGCCGGCAGCACCTCGCTCACCGCGTCGGCCCAGAGCCAGCCCGCGAACCGCGGTGCCTTCGCCACCAGCGCCCCCACCGTCGCCGCGGCCTCGTCGGCGCGACGCGCGTACGCGTCCTCGCCGGTGAGCCGGGCCATCAGCCGCAGCGCGCGCAGGGTCGAGCTCAGCCCGGACGGCGTCGCGTTGTCGGTCACCTCGTGCGGGCGGGTGTAGAGCGTCTCCGCGTCGGCGGCCGTGTCGTAGAAGCCGCCGTGGGCGTCGCCGAACTGCTCCTCCACGAGCGCGAGCAGCGCCCGGGAACGTTCCACCCACACCGGGTCGCCGGTCGCGGCGGCCAGCCGGACGAACGCCGCCGCCAGCGCCCCGTGGTCCTCGAGGATCCCCGCCGCCGTCCCCGCGCGGCCGTCGCGCGACGTGCGCCGCAGCCGGCCGTCGACGAGGTGGACGTCCCAGAGCACCTCCGCGGCGATCCGGGCCGATTCCAGCCACGCGGGCTGGTCGAAGACCACGGCCGCCTCGGCCAGCGCGTCCACGAGCCAGCCGTTCCAGGCGGCGACGACCTTGTCGTCACGACCCGGTCGCGCCCGCCCCTCGCGCGCCTGCGCCAGCCGGGAGCGCACCGACGCGAGCCGCTCCGGCTGGTCCTCCCCGATCCCCGGTCGCTGCAACGTGGACGAACCGTGCTCGAACGTCCCCGCCGACGTCACGGCGAACACCTGCGCCGCCCACGCCCCGTCCTCCGGCCCGAGCACCGCGGCGAGCTGGGCCGGCGTCCACGCGTAGAAGGCGCCCTCGTGCAGGTGGCCGGCGCCGTCCAGCGAGTCGGCGTCGAGGCTCGCCGCGAAGGCCCCCTCGGGCGTCCGCAGCTCGCGCAGCAGCCAGTCGACGGTCTCCTCGACGACCCGGGCCGCGACCGGGTCGCCCGCCCGCCGCCACAGGTGCGTGTACACGCCGAGCAGCAGCGCGTTGTCGTAGAGCATCTTCTCGAAGTGCGGCACCACCCACTGCGCGTCGACGCTGTAGCGGGCGAAGCCGCCGCCGAGCTGGTCGTACATCCCGCCGCGGGCCATCGCGGTGCAGGTCGTCCGGGCCATGGCCAGCGCGTCTTCGGAACCGTCGCGGAGCAGCGCCTCCAGCACCATCGACGGCGGGAACTTGGGCGCCCGGCCGAACCCGCCGTACGTCGCGTCGAAGTCCCGCGCGAGGGTGGAGCGGGCGGCCTCGAGCTCGGTGCCACCGACCGCGCCGGGCGCGGCGACGAGCTGCTGCTCGGCGAGCTGCGTGGCGATCCCGCCCGCACTCTGCGCGACCTCGTCGCGCCGGTCGCGCCACGCCGACGACACCGCGTCGAGGACCTGGGTGAAGGCCGGCATCCCCTGCCGCGGCGTCGGCGGGAAGTAGGTCCCGGCGTAGAAGGGGCGCCGGTCCGGGGTGAGGAAGACCGTCATCGGCCACCCGCCCTGCCCGGTCAGCGCCTGCGTCGCGGCCATGTAGACGGTGTCGACGTCGGGGCGTTCCTCGCGGTCGACCTTGACGTTGACGAAGTCGCGGTTCTGCTGCGCGGCCGTCGCCTCGTCCTCGAACGACTCGTGCGCCATCACGTGGCACCAGTGGCAGGCCGCGTAGCCGACGCTGAGCAGCACGGGCCGACCGGTGCGCTCGGCCTCGGCGAAGGCGTCGTCGCCCCACTCCCACCACTCGACGGGGTTGTCGGCGTGCTGGAGCAGGTACGGGCTGGTGGCGCGGGCCAACCGGTTCGGCACGGGGTCCTCTCGGGCATCGGGCGCGGACCGCTCGGCCCGCGCTCCGGTTCTACCCGGCCCGTCCGCCCGTACGCCGCCGCCCCTCGGAAAGTGGTCGCTCCCGCCCGCCGGCACGCCGGTGGAAGGGCCGGGAGCGACCACTTCCCGGGGACGGGCGAGGAGGGGACCGGGTCAGCCGCCGACCGTGGTCCCCAGGGCCGAGCCGATGGCGAACGTCGCCGCCAGGGCGACCGCTCCGCCGACCACCAGGCGCAGCGTCGGGCGGAGGGTCGGCGTGCTGTTGAACCGTGCGCTGGCGAAGCCCGTGACCGCGAGCGCGAGCAGCACCGCGACGAACGTGAGCGGGACGCGCACGGCGTCGGGCAGCAGCACGATCGCGAGGAACGGCAGCAGTCCGCCGGTCAGGAACGCCGCCGCCGACGCGGCCGCGGCCTGGCCTGCGCTGACCACGTCGTCCTCGCTGAGGTTGAGCTCGGCCGCGAGGTGGGCGCCGAGGGCGTCGTGCGCGGTGAGCTCGACCGCGACCTGGCGGGCGGTCTCGTACGAAAGCCCGCGCTCCTGGTAGAGCCCGGTCAGCTCGTCGAGCTCGGCCTCCGGCTCCTCGGCCAGCTCCGCCCGCTCCTTGGCGATGAGCGTGGTCTGGGCGTCGCGCTGGCTGCTGACCGAGACGTACTCGCCGAGCGCCATGGACAGCGCGCCGCCGACGAGCGCGGCCGTTCCCGAGGCGACCAGCGTGTGGGTGGACGCGCCGGCGCCGGCGACGCCGATGACGACCGCGGCGACGGAGACGATGCCGTCGTTGGCGCCGAGGACGCCGGCGCGCAGCCAGTTCAGCTGGCGGGAGAGGCCGGTGGTCGCGTGCGGCTCGTCGGCGTGGCCGCCGGGCGCGTCGGCGGCGGTCAGTTCGTCAGGCATCACGGGCTCCGGGGGTGGGGACGGACTCGGGGATCTCGGCGGGATCCATGCTCCCGGACCCGGGCGGGGTGACGGCGCCGGCCGGGCCGGGACGGCCGGCTTCGGCCGGGAGCGTGAGGCGCAGGACCGCGCCCTGCGCGGGAGGCGGACGGTTGGCGGCGCCGACCCGGCCACCGTGCCGGACGGCGATCTCGCTGACCAGCGCGAGGCCGAGCCCGAAGTGCCGGCGCCCGGTAGGGGCGGCCTCGCGCCGGTCGCTCGCGAACCGGTCGAACATCCGCGGAAGGGTCTCGCGCGCGACGCCCGGGCCGTCGTCGACCACCTCGACGACCACGTCACGGCCCTCGCGCACGACGCGTACGTCGACGCGGCTCCGCGCGTGGTCCACGGCGTTGTCGACCAGGGCCGACACCGCACGGCCGAGGGCGGTCGAGGCGCCGCGCACGACCGTGGGCGCGTCGGGCGCCGCGATCGCCAGCACCAGGCCGGCCTCCTCCGCGGCCGGCTTCGCGGCGGCGACGCAGGCGCGGACCACGGCGCCCAGGTCGACGGGCTCCTGCGGGACCGGCGTCCGGGCGTCGGCGGCGGTGAGCAGGTCCTCGAGGATCGCGACCAGCGCGCCCGCGTCGCTCACGAGAGCCGAGGCGTCGCGCTCGACGAGCGCCGCCTGCTGCTCGGCGGGCGTACGCGTGTCGCGCACGCGTCGGGCGAGCAGCTGCGCCCGGGTGCTCAGCAGCGTCAGCGGGGTCCGCAGCTCGTGCCCGGCGTCCGCGACGAAGCGTCGCTGCTGCTCCAGGGCCTCGGCCATCGGCCGCACGGCGCGCCGGGCGAGCACCGCGGCGGCCAGCGTGGCGAGCACGAGGCCGGTCCCGCCGGCCAGCCCGAGCGCGCCGAGGATGCGCTCGCGCTCCTGGTGCAGCTCGAAGCGGCTCGCGGCGACCTGGACCACGTCGTCCCCGCGACGCTGGGTGAGGACCTCGAACGGCCCGTTCGCCAGGTGCACCGTGCGCTGGTTTGTGCCGCCCGACGCCTGCACCTGCCTCATCACGCCGGCCAGCGGCAGCCCGGCGGGCATCGAGCCGGGCGACAGCACGCCACGCTCGTCCAGCACGGCCGTGGCGACGCCGCCCCTCGGCTGGCGCACGTCGTTGTCGCGGTCGTGGTCGTCGCGCCCGTATCCGGCGGTGCTCGCGGCCGCCGTCAGCGACCGGGTGAGCTGCTGGTCCTGGCTGCGGGCCACGGAGACGTAGAGGACCGCCCCGACGACGAGCAGGCAGGCCATCAGCAGGCCGGCGGTCTGCAACCCGATGCGCCAGGCGGTGCGGCGCAGGTCGTCGTCCAGCCGTCCGGCCCGTGGTGCGCTCACGGCGTGCTCACGGCGTGACCGGCCCCAGCTGGTAGCCGAGCCCCCGGACCGTGCGGATCGTCCCGCGGCCGAGCTTGCGGCGCAGGTAGTGGACGTAGGTGTCGACGACGCCCTCGTCCTCCGCGTCCGGGAACACCTCGGCGACGAGCTCGGCCCGGCTGAAGACGCGGCGCGGCCGGCGGGCCAGCGCGGCGAGCAGCGCGCACTCGCGGTCCGACAGGTGGGCCTCCCCCGCCGCCGTCACGACGGCGCGCGTCGACACCACGAGCCGGCCGTCGGGCAGAGCCAGGGTGTCGGCCCGGTCGCTGTGGCGCCGCAGCAGGGCGCGGATCCGGGCGAGCAGCTCGTCGAGGTCGAAGGGCTTGGTCAGGTAGTCCTCCGCGCCGGCGTCGAGGCCGTCGACGCGGTCGCGCGCCAGCCCGAGCGCGGAGAGGACCAGCACGGGGACGGTGACCCCGCGGCCGCGCCAGCGTGCCAGCAGGTCGAGCCCCTCGATCGCGGGCAGGCCGCGGTCCAGGACGACGACGTCGTACGGGCGGGTCAGCCCGAGATGCAGACCGGCCTGCCCGTCGCGGGCGACCTCGACGACGTAGCCGGCCGAGTCGAGGATCTCCTCGAGCATCCCGGCCAGGGACCGGTCGTCCTCCACGAGCAGCACGCGCGGGAGCACGGGCCGGGCCGCCGGCCCGACGGCGTCGGCCGTCCCGGTCGTCCTGCGCGTCTGCTCCACCTGCTCAGGATGCCCGTCGCGCGGTCACGACGCCGTCGCGACGCCGGACCACGCCGCGGCCGCACCGCTGTGACCGATGAGGACCACCTCGACGAGCGAACCGAGCGCCGCGACGACCGAGACCACCGCGCCGCCGAGGACCAGCCACCGGGGTGGGGTCCACAGCCGTGGGTGCCCGGCGGCCAGCCGCGGCCACCCGACCACCAGGGCCCCGACCAGGAGGGCGATCGACCAGGGCAGCAGCCCGTCGGCGAGGTGCGCGTGCTTCTCGATGAGGGCGTCGTGCGGCAGCGCGTGCTCCAGCGACTCGCCCGACGAGGTCGTGACCGGGACCAGGACCAGCGCCACGGCGGCGAGGGCGACCGGGCCCCACGCCGCCCAGCGACGGAAGCGCGGCCACAGCGCGGCCAGCAGCACCGCGACCGCGGCGGCGGGGACGACGACGACCGTGGCGTGCACGACGAGCGGGTGGAACGGCAGACCGAAGACGGTCACGGGGAGCTCCTCGGGAGGTGATGGGCTCCGCACAGGATCAAGACAGTTGATCAGAGGTTCCTTAGAGCACGCCTCCGACCGGCGTCGGGCCCGCGTGCACTCACCTGCGGCTAAGAAACGGGCGGTGGAGTGCGTCGTGCTGGACGAGGACGACGACAGGAGGCTCCGCCGTGGCAGAGCGATGGACCCCCAGCGGCTCACGCTGGGAACCGGCACCCGCCCCCGGCGCGGGGACCGCGACGACAGCCGCGCCTGACGTGGCGCCGCCCTCGGCGCGTCCCTCCCGTCAGCCCGCCCGCCGTGCACGACGCCGGGGACCCGTCCTCGTGACGCTCGTCGCGCTGCTCGGCCTGGGCGGGGTGGGCGCCGGGGTCGTGCACGACCGCCAGCAGGGGGCGGAGGGCGGCAGCACCGTGGCCCCCACGACGGGCACGGGCCCACGGTCCGGCGGCTTCGCGGAGGGCCAGGGACGGGCCGCGCACCACGACCACCACCGCGGCGACAGCGGCGACACCGGCGCAGGGGCGGTCCGGTGACCACCCTCCTGAACCGTCCGGCGACGGCTCCCGCCCGGCACCGGTCCGCGAGGCGCCCGCTGGGGCGCGACGCGGCGCTCGACCGCGGCGTCCGCAGTCTCGGCGGGCTCGTGCTGTGGGCCGGGCTGCTGCTCGTGACCTACTGGTGGGTCACCGGCGGGGGCGTCACCGACCTCGACGGATGGGCGTCCGGGCTCACCTCGGTCGGACGCCTGACCGGCCTGTGGTCGGCCGACCTGCTGCTGGTGCAGGTGCTCCTGATGGCGCGGCTCCCGCCGCTCGAGCACGCCTTCGGCAGCGACCGCCTGGCGAAGGCCCACCGGGTCGTCGGCTTCCTGTCGTTCGACCTCATGGTCGCGCACGTCGTGACGATCGTCCTCGGCTACGCCGACGGGTCGTGGCTCGCCGCACCCCGCACGGCCTGGGAGCTCGTCACCGCCTACGCCGGCGTGCTGCTCGCGCTGGGCGGCACCGTCTGCCTGGTCATGGTGGTCGTCACCAGCGTCCGGCGCGCGCGGCGCCGCCTCCGCTACGAGTCGTGGCACCTGCTGCACCTCTACGCCTACCTCGGCGTCGGGCTGGCCCTGCCCCACCAGCTCTGGACGGGGCAGGAGCTCCTGTCCTCCCCCGGCCGCACCCTCTTCTGGTGGTCGCTGTGGGGCGCCGCGGCCGGCGCGGTGCTCGTCTGGCGCCTGCTCCTGCCGCTCGCCCGCAGCCTGCGCCACGGGCTCGTCGTCACGTCGGTCGCCCGCGAGTCCTCCGACGTGGTGTCGGTCTACCTCACGGGCCGGCGCCTCGACCGGCTGCCGGCGCGAGCCGGGCAGTTCCTCCACGTGCGCTTCCTCGACGGCCCCGGCTGGACCCGCTCGAACCCTTTCTCGCTCTCCGCAGCCCCCGACGGGCGGAGCCTGCGCCTCACCGCCAAGGCCCTCGGCGACGGCAGCGCCCGGCTGGCCCGGCTCCGGCCCGGGACCCGGGTGCTCTTCGAGGGCCCGTACGGGCGCCTCACCGACCGCGCCCGGACGCGTCCCCGCGTGCTGCTGATGGGCGCCGGCGTGGGCATCACCCCGGTCCGCGCGCTCGCCGAGGGCCTCGCGTACGACCCCGGTGACGCCGTGCTGCTGCAGCGGTGCACGAGCGAGCCGCTCTTCGCCGCCGAGCTGGGCGTCCTCGCGCAGGAGCGCGGCCTGACCGCGTGGACGCTGCCTGGCCGGCGCACCCGGCCCGGCTCTGTCCTGGGACCCCTCGGCGGAGGCGACGAGCGTGCCGCGCTGCTGCTCTGGGTGCCCGACGTCGCCGACCGCGACGTCTTCCTCTGCGGGCCGACGGTCTGGACCGACGGCGTCGAGGACCTCCTCCTGGCGGTCGGCGTCCCCGCCGACCGCATCCACACCGAGAGCTTCGAATGGTGATCTTGTGCGCCGCATCGTGATCTGGCTGGCCTCGACCGTGACGGTCGTCGTGCTCCTGCTCGGCTACCACACCTCGACGAGCTCGACGGCGACCGCCGCCGGGTCCTCCTCGACCGCACCGGCCGCGCCGTCGACCACGTCCTCGGCCTCCGGGCCCCCGACGCCGTCCTCGGGCACGTCCGGCTCGTCGGGCTCGTCGTCGGGGACGAAGACCTGGACCGGCGACGTGGCCTCGACGCGCTGGGGTCCGGTGCAGGTGAGCATCACCGTCACCGACGGCAAGGTCACCGGAGTCGACGTGCTGCGGTCGCCGGACGGCAACCCCCGCGACACCGAGATCAACGCCCGCGCGCTGCCGGTCCTCGTGCGGGAGACGATCGAGGCCCAGAGCGCGAAGATCGACATGGTCAGCGGCGCGACCGTGACCAGCGACGGCTACCTGACCTCGCTGCAGTCGGCCCTCGACCAGGCCGGGATCTGACCGTGCCGACCACCGCCGCGCCCGAGCTGCGCCGCTACGTCGCGCACGTGATGGGCATGCCGATCAGCCTCGCCCTGCGCGGGGACCACGCCGACGACGAGCACGCCCGCCGTGCCTGGGCGGCCGTGATGGACGAGCTCGCCGAGGTCGACCGCGTCTTCAGCACCTACCGTCCGGACTCCGTGGTCAGCCGGCTCGGCCGCGGGGAGCTCGACCTCGCCGACGCACCGGTCGAGGTCCACGAGGTCCTCGCCCTGGCGCGCCGGGCCGAGCGGGAGTCGGGCGGCGCGTTCTCGGTCGACCTGCCGGTGGGTCCCACCTCCCCCGGGGTGCGACGGTTCGACCCGAGCGGGGTGGTGAAGGGCTGGGCCGCGGACCGTGCGTCGCGCCACCTCGCCGCGCTCGCCGGCACGGACTTCTGCCTGTCGGCCGGCGGGGACGTCGTCTGCCGCTCGGCGCGCCAGCCCTGGCGCATCGGGATCGAGGACCCGCACGACCCGGCCCGCGTGGTCGCGGTCGTGCCCCTGCGCCGCGGCGCGATCGCCACCTCGGGCACGGCGCACCGGGGCGCCCACCTCGTCGACGCACGCACGGGGCTCGCCCCGGAGGGCGTGGCGTCGGTGACGGTCTTCGGGCCGTCGCTGACGTGGGCGGACATCGACGCGACGGCGGCGTACGCCCTGGGCACCGGCGCGGCGGCGTGGCTGCGAACCCGTCCGGTGGACAGCGCCCTCGTCGTGGCGCCGGACGGCACCATCACCACGGTCGTCCCGACCGCCTGAGGCCGGACGAAGCCGGGGCTCAGGCCTTCGGGCCGGTCGCCTCCGTGCCGGCGGCGGACGAGGTGGCCGCGGGCGTGCTGGCGGCGGGCGTGCCGGCGGACTGCGGAGCCTCGGGCATCGGGAAGTTCTTGTCGATCTTGCGGAACTGCCGGCGCAGGCTGATGAACAGCAGCACCATCACCGCGCCCATGGCGACCGTGATCAGCAGCGGGGTCCACCCCGGCTTCACGATGTTCGGGTCCAGGTCGAGCAGGGCGAGCACGCGGCCACCACCTTTCGTCACCCGTCAGCCTACGCGCGCCGGCGGGCCTGGAGACGGTCCGATCCCGGCGCTACCGGTCGGCCGGGACGCCGCTCTCCGCCAGCCCGGCGAACAGGTCGTCCTCGGGCAGCCGGGTCGGCACCGCGCTGCGGACGAGCTCCCAGTCCTCGGTCGGCCAGACCTCCTGCTGCACCTCCAGCGGGACCTGGAACCACGGCCCCTCGGGGTCGATCTGGGTGGCGTGGGCGAGCAGCGCGTGGTCCCGGACGCCGAAGTAGTCGGCGCACGGCACGCGGGTGGTGATCCGGTTCTCCATCTCGGGGTCGGGCTTCCAGTCGCGCAGCCGCTCCTCGTACGGCGACGCCAGCCCGCGGCTGGTCATGGCCTCGTGGATGGCCATGGTCTTGTCGAGGTGGAAGCCGAAGGAGTAGTAGAGCTTCGGCGTCTGCCAGGCGGGCCCGAGCTCGGGGTGCCAGGCCGGGTCGGCCGCGTGGTCGTACGCGGCGACGCTGATCCGGTTGCACATGATGTGGTCCGGGTGCGGGTAGCCGCCGCGCTCGTCGTACGTCGTCATCACGTGCGGGCGTAAGCGGCGGACGACCTCCACCAGCGGCAGCGACGCCTCGTCCGGATCGAGGGTGCCGAAGCTGCCCGCCGGCAGCGGCGGCAGCGGGTCGCCCTCGGGCAGGCCCGAGTCGACGAAGCCCAGCCAGACCTGCTCGATGCCGAGGATCCGGCGCGCCGCGTCCATCTCCTCGCGGCGGATCTCGGCGATGTTCGCGAGCACGTCCGGGCGGTCCATGTTGGGGTTGAGGATCGAGCCGCGCTCGCCCCCGGTGCACGTCGCCACCATGACCTCGACGCCCTCGGCGACGTAGCGGGCGGTCGTGGCCGCGCCCTTGCTGGACTCGTCGTCGGGGTGCGCGTGGACGTGCAGGAGCCGGAGCCGCTCGCCCCGGGCGTCCGTACGGAGGGCGGGCCTGGTCACGGCGGTCATCGTCCCACGCCGCCGACCCCGGTCTCACGCGTGCACCGGGGTGGGCGCAGCGCGCATCATGGAGGCGTGAGCGAGCCCACGACGCTGCCCGCGGGCCCCGCAGGCGCAGGCCCGGCTGACGCCGACGCCGCGGTGGCCGAGCGGCTGGCCCGCCGCTATCCGCCGCCCCGCGTGAGCCGCGGCGCGAAGGTGGTCATGGTCGCCGTGGCGACGCTCGTGGCGCTGGGCTGGCTCGTCTGGGCGGCGCTCCTGCACGCGGAGCCGGCGGTCAGCGGGCAGGTCGCCTCGTACAAGGTCCTGTCCGACACCTCGATCCAGGTCGAGGTCACCGTCCAGCGCCGCGACCCGTCGAAGCCGGCGAGCTGCCGCCTCCTCGTGCAGTCGACCGACTTCCAGCCGGTCGCCGAGCAGGCCGTCGAGGTGGGCCCGAGCCAGTTCAAGGTCGTCGACGTCGACGTCACCCTGACGACGCTGCGGCGGGCGACGGCGCCGTCGGTGAAGAGCTGCACCTCGTCCTGAGCCTGAGCACCACGGGCGCACGTTGCTATCGTGGCCCGATGTCCGAGGCCACCCAGACCATCTGGCTCACCCAAGACGCCTTCGACAAGCTGCAGTCCGAGCTCGAGCAGCTGTCGGGGCCGGGTCGTGCCGACGTGAGCGCGCGCATCGCCGCCGCCCGTGAGGAGGGCGACCTCCGCGAGAACGGCGGCTACCACGCCGCGCGCGAGGAGCAGGGCAAGCAGGAGGCCCGCATCCGCCAGCTGACGGACATGCTGCGCCGCGCCGAGGTCGGCGAGGCCCCCTCGAACACCGACCAGGTCGCCCCCGGCACGCTGGTCACCATCGCCTTCGACGGCGACGAGAGCGACACCGACACGTTCCTGCTCGGCTCGCGCGAGGTCCTCGGCCTCGACGACGTCGACACCAACGTCTACAGCCCGCAGTCCCCGCTCGGCTCCGCCATCCTCGGCAAGTCGAAGGGCGACGAGGCCTCGTACGCCGCCCCGAACGGCAAGCAGATCAACGTGACCATCGTGAAGGTCGAGCCCTACACGGGTTGAGTTTTTCGGTCCCCGTTCCGCCACTCGCGACGCAGGCGCACGAAACGCTGACTCCCGACACCTTTGCAACCGCAGAGGATGCCGGGCGTCAGCGTTTCTGAGCTCAGCCCTGGGTCAGGCCCGCCACAGCCGGATCACGCGCCTCCGCCTGGACGACCGAGGGGTGACGCCGACACGCTGTTCGTCGGCGTCACCGCGAGGGAGGAAGGCGGAGGGTCAGAGCGTGATCCGCGTCGGAACGGAGACCATCAAAGCGCAGCGAGGAGCGCGGCGGCCTCGTCGGGGCTGAGGGCGCCGGAAGCGACCTCGGAGAGGATCTGCTCCCGGGTCGGGGCAGCCGGGGCCTCCTCCGGCTCGGCGAGGCCGAGCTTGCGGAGCAGGTCGTTGAACCGTGCCCGCGCCGTCGGGTAGGAGACGCCGAGGTGCTTCTCGACCTCGCGGAGGTTGCCGCGCGAGGCGAGGAAGACGCGCAGCAGCTCGCTCTCGCGGTCGTCCAGCGCGCAGTAGTCGCACGGCGCGAACAGCCCGGCGAGCTCCGTCCCGCAGGTCCCGCACCCGAGCCGGGTGACGGCCAGACGGTCGCCGCAGACCGGGCACGCGCTGGGCGCCCGGTGCTCGTGCTGGGGCGCGGCGGCCCGTACGCGCTCGCTCACTCGGCACCCTTCCCGCTCGTGGCGGCCGCGTCGGAGCCGACCCGCACCTGGGCGTGACCCATGACGACCTCGACGTCGAGGCGGGCGTTCCCGTTGCCCATGACGACCTCGTCGCCCGCGCCGCTGTGCCCGCCCGCCCAGCTGACGCGGCCGAGCTGCGCGTCGCTCTTGACGGTCACGTTGGAGTCGTCGCCGAGCGTCACCGACAGCGAGCCGGACTCGGCGCGGACCCGGTGCCGACCCTGCGTGATGGTGCCCTTGATGGTCGCCGAGCCGGCCTGCACCAGCACGTCGTGCACCTCGGTCACGTCGAGGAGCTTGGCCCCGCCGGCGGTGACGCGAACCTTGCCGAGGTGGGGCACGCGCTCGGTGTTGAGCTGGCCCGCGGTGACCTCGACGTCGACGGCGAGCGCCGGGTTCACGCGGAGCAGGAGCTCCTTGCCGAGGCCGAGCGCGCGGAAGTCCTCCAGGCTGCGCGGGACGCCGCGCAGGATGCTGAAGCCGTCGAGGCTCGGGCCGATCTCGCCGTCGCTGGAGACCTCGAGGGTGGAACCGTTGCGCCGCAGCACGTGCGGCCCGTCGGCGGCGAGGGTGGCGACCGACGTCTCCCCCACGATCCGCACGCGCCGCCCGACGACGCGGACGGTGATCCGGTCGACGCCGTTCGTGCCCTTGGTCCGACCGCCGTCGGCGGGCTTCCCCGTCGAGGAGGAGGTGCTCGACGCCGCAGGGCCCTCGGTCGAGGACGGCTGGACCGTACGGCTCGGGGTCCCAACGCTCTCGCGGGCGAAGGTCGCGTGCTGCGGGCGGTCGGTGGCGGCGGCCCAGGGGTCGCTCGCGTCGTCGTCACGGCCACGGCCGGCGTCCGGGGTCGGCAAGACCTCCTCCGGCTCGGACCGGTCCTCCGGCTCCGGCGGCGAGACCGCCGGTGCCGGCGGGGCCGGCGGGTCCGCCGGCGCGGGCTCGGCCTTGAGGGCGTCGATCCGGCGGGCGGCCTCGGTCGCGTCGATGCGGCCGGCCGCGAGCTCGTTGAGGATCGCGGACATCAGCGGGTCAGTGCTCATGACACGAATGTAAAACGCTGCTTTCCATTCAAGAAGGTCCTGACGCAAAGACCAGGGATCACCCTGGGTCTGCGGCTCCGAGTTCATGCAATGTTCAACGACTTGCGTGCATGAGCCAAACATCTGCACCGTATGCTTGTGTCATGCAAGAGAAGGAGCAGGTGGTCGACGCAGGCGCCCCGGCGACGGCGCACGTCGTCGACTCGGTGCTCCACACCGCGATGAGCATCGGTCGCCTGATGCGCCAGCGGGTGGTCGGCGACCAGCTGGAGCCGGCGGCGTACTGGGTGCTCAAGCACCTCGAGCGGGGCTCGATGCGGATCACCGAGCTCGCGTCCAGCACCCAGCTCGACACGTCCACGGCGTCGCGCCACGTCACGCAGCTCGAGCGGACGGGCCTGGTCGGACGCAGCCAGGACCCCGACGACGGCCGCGCGCAGCGCATCGACCTGACCCCCGAGGGGCGCGACCAGCTGCAGGCCTCCATCACCCGCCGCCGCCAGACCCTGGCGGCCGTCCTCGAGGACTGGGAGGCGGCCGACCTGGCCGACCTCGACCGGCTCCTCGCCAGGCTCGTCGCCGGCATCGAGTCCCAGACGCACGGAGACCGTCCGGCGTCCACCCACCCACGCACCGCACCAGCAGACAGAGAAGCCTCATGAGCTCGTACGAACCACGCCGCGCCCTCGTCGAGGAACCGGGCCGGACCGCTGCACCCGCGTCCGGGGACGGCCCCTCCTCCGCCCGACGGACCGAGGAGAGCCTCGAGACCACGGCCGCCCAGGCCGGCGGCGTCCCCGGGGTGAGCACCGAACCGCTCTCCGACCCGGGCGCTCCCGCGGGCGGCTACCTCAGCCACCGCCAGATCCTCGTCGTCATCGGCGGCCTGATGGCCGGCATGTTCCTGGCCGCGCTCGACCAGAGCATCGTCGGCGTCGCGCTCCCCAAGATCACCTCTCAGCTGGGCGGCCTCGACAAGCTCTCCTGGGTCGTCACCGCCTACCTGCTGACCTCGACGGCCGCGACGCCGCTGTGGGGCAAGATCTCCGACCTGCGCGGGCGGCGGCCGGTCTTCCAGGCCGCGATCGTGGTCTTCCTCGTCGGCTCGGTGATCTGCGGGTTCGCCTCCCCGCTCTCCAGCGCCCTCGGCCTGTCCGGGATCGACGTCATGATCGTCGGGCGCGCCGTGCAGGGCCTGGGCGGCGGCGGCCTGATGTCGCTCGCCCTCGCGGTCATCGGCGACGTCATCCCGCCGCGCGAGCGCGGCAAGTACCAGGGCCTTTTCGGCGCCGTGTTCGGCGTCTCGTCGGTGGCCGGTCCCCTGCTCGGCGGGCTCTTCACCGACCACCTCGGCTGGGAGTGGATCTTCTTCATCAACCTGCCGATCGGCGCGGCCGCGCTGGTCGTCACCTCGATCGCGCTCAAGCTGCCGCACGTCCGGCGCCAGGCCACGGTCGACTACCTCGGCGCCGCCACGATCGTGGGCTCGGTGACCAGCCTGGTGCTCTACCTCAGCTGGGCCGGTCCCGACCTCGGCTGGACCTCGCCCACGGGCCTCGGCCTGCTGGTCGCCGTCGTCGCCCTCGGCGCGCTCTTCGTCGTGGTCGAGGGCCGCGCCAAGGAGCCGATCATCCCGCTCGAGCTGTTCCGCTCCTGGACCTTCGTGTCCAACATCAGCTTTGCGATGATCATGGGTGTGGCGATGTTCGGCGGCCTGATCTACCTGCCGATCTACCTCCAGGCCGTGAAGGGCATGAGCGCGACCGAGTCCGGCCTCGCCATGCTGCCGCTCGTCCTCGGCATCTTCTCCACCTCGATCTCCGGCGGGCAGATCATGAGCCGCACCGGCCGCTACAAGTGGATGCCGATCACCGGCGCTGCCGTGGTCGGGGTGGCCTTCGTCGGCCTCTCGCAGATCGCCGTGACCACGGGCTACTGGCTCATCGCGGTGCTGATGTTCGTCTTCGGCGCGGGCCTCGGCCTGACCATGCAGGTCGTCGTGACCGCGGTGCAGAACAACGTCGACCGGCGCCACATGGGCGTCGCCACGGCGGCCGTCACGTTCTTCCGCTCGATGGGCGGCGCGGTGGGGACGGCCCTGTTCGGCGCGATCCTCAACACCCGGCTGGCCCACCACCTGGCGCAGGTCATCCCGGCCGGAGCCGGTGCGCAGGCCGGCGCCGCGACCGGCTCGGTGAACGACGTGACCGCGATCCGCGCCCTGCCGGAGCCGGTCCGCACCTGGGTGCTGACGGCCTTCACGCAGGCGATGGACGACGTGTTCCTCGTCGCGGTGCCCTTCCTCGGCGTCGCGCTCGTGCTCGCGCTGCTCATGCGGGAGAAGCCGCTGGCCGGCCGTGCACCCGCGGCACCGACCGGTTCCTCCGAGCGCGACGAGCAGCTGGTCGCGGTCGGTCACTGACCGCCGACCGGTCCGGTCCTCGTCGACGCGCAGCGGCGTACGCGTCCCCGGGGACCGGACCGACACCAGATCGACACTCATTGCGACGAAGGCCGTACGAGTACGCAACGGTCTCGTCTCGAGGTCGAGGCTGATTAGGAATTGGCCCGACCGGATGGCACATTGGACGCGCGGGTGGGCGGGCACCTTAGCGGAGCCTGGGGCGTTGTGCCTTCCTGGGGCGGTTGCCGCCCGGCTGCAGCACGACGCAGCCCGACCGAGCCCGACCCGGACGCACCCCGAGGAGACACGACCCGCGATGCCGACCCGACGACACCTGGCCGCTGGTGGCCTGGCCTCTGCCGTCCTGCTGCTGGCCGTGAGCGCCGGCTGCGGCACCGTCCCGGACGCGCAGGGCTCGACCGGTGGTCAGAGCCCGGCGCCCACCACGTCGCAGCCGACGACCTCCCCGAGCCCGTCGGCCACGCCCACCACCCCGGCGGTCAAGCTCAGCAGCAACGTCGACGACGGCGACGACGGCGTGAAGGTCTCGACGCTCGTCACCGCCAAGGCCAGCCAGGGCAAGCTCTCGGCGGTCGACCTCGACTACAAGTACACCGACACCAAGGGAAAGGCCCAGAAGGGCACCCTCAAGGGGTCGATGAACAAGGCGAAGACGAGCTGGACCGCGGGCGACCGCCTCGAGCCGTCGGGCACGTACACGCTCACCGTGACCGGCAAGAACTCCGCCGGGGACAAGACGACGCAGAAGACGAAGTTCGAGACGCAGGACCTCGCGCTCAGCAACCAGGTCTTCCCCGAGCTCTACCCGCTGCCCGACAGCAAGGTGGGCGTCGGCATGCCGGCGATCGTGCGCTTCGACACCCCGGTCGCGGACAAGAAGTCGTTCGAGAAGAACCTGCACATCACGACGGTCCCCAAGCAGACCGGCAGCTGGCACTGGTACGGCAGCCAGGAGGTGCACTGGCGCCCGAAGTCCTACTGGAAGCCGGGCACCAAGGTCAAGGTCGAGGCCGACGTGAACGGCGTCCCCGCCGGCAACGGACGCTACGGCCAGAAGTCGTCGTCGACGAACTTCACCGTGGGGCGCAAGTTCGTGATCAAGGTCAACCTCAAGAGCGACTACGCGACGGTCTACAAGAACGACAAGAAGGTCCGCAGCATCCCGGTGACGGGTGGCAAGCCGGGCTGGGTGACGCGCAGCGGCACCAAGCTGATCATGGCCAAGGAGTACAACAAGGTCATGACCAACGAGCAGATCGGGGCCAAGGAGAAGTACAAGCTCACGGCCGCGTACGCCATGCGGATCACCAACTCGGGTGAGTTCCTGCACTCCGCCCCGTGGAGCACCGGGAGCCAGGGCGTGGCGAACGTCAGCCACGGCTGCACCGGCATGAGCGTCGCCAACTCGCGCTACCTCATCGAGAACACGCTGATCGGTGACCCGGTCGTCACGACCGGCACCAACCGCGGCATCGAGCCGGGCAACGGCTACACCGACTGGAACGCGTCGTACTCCGAGTACAAGAAGGGTTCCGCTCTCTGAGCGCACCCCTCACGCAGTCCTGAGGAGGGCGGGTCCGGCTGACGCCGGCCCCGCCCTTCCTGCGTCTCCCCGGGGGCACGGGGCGCTACCGGCACGACGGGTAAGCGGACGGTTCCGGAACGACCGGCGCGCCTCGACGCGCGAGCGGTGACCGTGACCGCTCGCGACGGCCGGAGACCGGCCTGGTTCCGCTTGGTCGGACAAAGCGACTGCGGGCCGCGAGGCCGCGGCCCCCGCGCCGCGAACGGGCGTACGCCCCTAGCGGGCGACCTTGTTGGAGCTCGGGTCGGGCACCTCGTCGGAGAGGTGCTGCACGAACGTCTTGGCGAAGGCCAGCAGCGGCACCGCGAACAGCGCGCCGATGATGCCGCCCAGGATGATGCCGATCGCGATCGCGAGCAGCACGGCCAGCGGGTGGAGCTTGACCGCACGCCCCATGAGGAACGGCTGCAGGACGTGGCCCTCGATCTCCACGACGGCGATGATCGCGCCGAGCATGATCAGCGCCTTGACCCAGCCCAGGGCCACGAGGGCGACGCCGACGGCGACGAAGCCGGAGACGAAGCCGCCGACGATCGGCACGAAGGCGCCGATGAAGACGAGGGTGGCCAGGGCCGGCGCCGCGGGGACCCCGAGGATGAGCGCGGCGATGAGCACGCCGACCCCGTCGGCGAGCGCGACGAGGATCGTCGCGCGGACGTAGGACGAGAGCGAGTGCCAGCCGTTCTGGGCGGCGCTGTCGACGCGCGCCCGCGAGCGGCGGGGGAAGAAGCGCATGACGAACGCGAAGATCTCGCGCCCGTTGTGGAGGAAGTAGGACAGGGCGAACAGCGCCAGCGCGAACCCGGCCACGAAGTGCCCGACGGACGAGGTGATCTCGCCCGCGTACGTGGTGATCGTGTCCTGGCTGGTCCGCACCCAGTCGGTGATCCGGGTGACCCACTCGTCGGCGTTGAAGTAGGTGGCGCTGACGTGCAGCGGCCCGTTCTGGAGCCAGTCGGCCAGCCGGTTGAAGCCGGTGGTGACGTTGGTCCCCAGCGTCGAGGCCTGCGAGACGATCGAGCTGACGATCAGGTAGAGCACGCCGGCGATCACCGCGAGGCCGCCGAGCACCGTGATCGCCGTCGCGAGGCCGCGGTTGACGCCCCAGGCGTGCAGCCGCTTGGTCACGGGCAGGAGCAGCGCCGTCAGCAGCACCGCCACCAGCAGCGGGATGGTGACCTCGGAGATGTAGGCCAGCACGTACGCGACCAGGGCCACCAGCGCGGCGACGACGATCACCCGCCAGCCCCAGGCCGCGGCCACGTGCAGCCCGTCCGGGACGGCCTGGTCGTAGACCGAGTTCTTGTCCTCGACGTGCACGTTGATCTCGTTGACCGGGGGCGTCGGTGCGACCACCGGGGCGGCGGCGCCCCGGCTCGGCTCGGGACCCGCGGCGGAGCCGGCGGCCGGGACCTCGTCGTCGTCGTCGCCCCGGGTGCGGGCGCGGAGGCGCTCCGCCTGGCGGCGCAGCTGCTCGGGAAGGGTCACGCGTCTGCTCTCCTCGCGCCCGACGGGGGTGCCGGACCCCTCAACGTTAGTGGGCCGCACCCGGCCCGAGCGCCGCTTCGGGGCACACTGTGCCGGTGCCACCCGCTCGTCGCCCTTTCCTGCGGCGGCCGGGCACCCGTGCCGAGCGGCTCCCGCGCGAGGTGTACGTCCTCGGCCTGATCGCGTTCTGCGTCGCGGTCGGCTTCGGGGTCCTCGTCCCCGTCCTGCCCGTGTTCGCCCGCAGCTTCGGCGTCGACAACTTCGCCGTCGGGGCCGTCGTCTCCGCCTTCGCCCTCATGCGGCTGGTCTGCAGCCCGTTCTGCGGGCGGTTGATCGCGCTCTTCGGCGAGCGGCTCGTCCTCGCCGTCGGCATCTACGTGGTCGCCGTCTCCAGCGGGCTGGCCGGCGTCTCCACCAGCTACGAGCAGCTGCTCGTCCTGCGCGGGCTCGGCGGGATCGGCTCGGCGATGTTCACGGTGTCGGCGACCACGCTGCTGCTGACCAGCGTGCGCCACGAGGTCCGCGGGCGGGCCGCCGGCTTCTTCCAGGCCGGCTTCCTCATCGGCGGCATGGCCGGGCCCGCCATCGGGGGCCTGCTCTCGGCCATCAGCATCACCGCGCCCTTCTTCTTCTACGCCGCCACGCTCGCCGTCGCCGGCACGGTCGGCCTGCTCCTGCTCCGGACCCGCTCGGCGTGCGACGACGACGCCCCCGCCCTGCCCGTGCGCCCGCTGCGCGAGGTGCTGCGCGACCGGGGTTTCCAGGCCGCGTGCCTCGTGAACCTCGGCCAGGGCTGGTCGTCGTTCGGCGTCCGCTCCGCGCTCGTCCCCGTGCTCGTCGTGGAGGTGCTGGGCCGCGACACCTCGTGGACGGGCATCGCCTTCACCTGCGCGGCCGTCGTCCAGACGATCGCGGTCGGCCCCGCCGGACGGTTCGTCGACACGGTCGGCCGCCGTCCGGCGATGGTGCTCGGCACGTCGCTGGCCGCCGCCGCGATCCTCGCGGTCGCCTTCGCGCCGAACATCGGCGTCCTCATCGCGGTGCTCTGCGTGTACGGCGTCTCGGCCGCGTTCCTCGGGACGGCCCCGGCGGCGGCCGTGGGGGACGCGGCCGGGGCCCGGGGCGGCACCCCGGTCGCGATCTTCTCCATGTCCTCCGACGTCGGCGCCATCCTGGGCCCGCTGGTGGCGGGCTTCCTGGCCGACCAGGTCGGCTACCCCGTCGCCTTCGCCGTCGGCGCGGCGCTGCTGCTCGTCGGCACGGCCGCCTCCGTACGGATGCCGCGCCAGAGCCCGCAGCCCACCCCGGTCACCGTCCCGAGCGACCCGGAGGGCGGCGATGAGCGCCGGCTGGGCTGACCGGCTCGCCCCCGACTGGGCGGCGGCGCTGCGGCCCGCGGAGGCGGCGCTCGCGCGGGCGGAGGCCTTCTGCGACGAGGAGGAGGCGGCCGGGCGGGAGTACCTGCCGTCGCGCGACCGCGTGCTGCGCGCGTTCAGCCGCCCGCTGGCCGATGTGCGCGTCCTCGTCGTCGGCCAGGACCCGTACCCGACGGCCGGCCACCCGGTGGGCCTGGCCTTCTCGGTCGCCCCCGACGTTCGGCCGCTCCCCCGCTCGCTCAAGAACGTCTACCTCGAGCTCAAGGCCGACCTCGGCGTCCCCGCCGCGGAGCACGGGGACCTGACGGCGTGGTTCGAGCAGGGCGTGCTCCTGCTCAACCGCGTCCTCACCGTCGCACCCGGCCAGTCCGGCTCGCACCGCCGCAAGGGCTGGGAGCAGGTCACGCAGCGCGCGATCGAGGCCCTGGTCGAGCGCGGCGGTCCGCTCGTCGCGGTGCTCTGGGGCGGCGACGCCCGCAAGCTCGCGCCGCTGCTCGGCGACGTCCCCGTCGTCGAGAGCGCCCACCCCTCGCCGCTCTCGGCGCGCTACGGCTTCTTCGGCTCCCGCCCCTTCAGCCGGGTGAACGACCTCCTCGCGGCCCAGGGCGCGGTTCCGGTCGACTGGCGCCTGCCGCCCGTCCGCTGAGGTGGCGTGGGCGTAGGCGGGTCGTGCATTTCACGACAACGTGAAATGCACGTGCTCAGCCAATCCTGCAGGGTGCGACAAGGGCCCGGAAAGTGGGCCAAGTGGTCAGCCGCGCAGCGCCTGGTCGAGGTCGGCGATCAGGTCCTCGGCGTCCTCGATGCCGACGCTGATGCGGACGAGGTCGGCGGGGACCTCGAGGCGGGTGCCGGCGACGGACGCGTGGGTCATGCGGCCCGGGTGCTCGATGAGCGACTCGACCCCGCCGAGCGACTCCCCGAGGATGATCACCTTGGTGCGGCCGCAGACCGCGACGGCCTCGTCCTCGCCGCCCTTGACGCGGAAGCTCACCATCCCGCCGAACCGGCGCATCTGCTTCGTCGCCAGCACGTGGCCGGCGTGCGACTCCAGGCCCGGGTAGATCACCTCGGCGACCGCCGGGTGGCCCTCGAGGAACTCGGCGACGCGCTGCGCGTTGTCGCTGTGCCGCTCCATGCGGACCGCGAGGGTCCGCAGCCCGCGCAGCGTCAGCCAGGCGTCGAACGGCCCGGCGACCGCGCCCATCGCGTTCTGGTGGAACCGCAGCTTGTCGGCCAGCGCGTCGTCGTCCACCACGAGCGCCCCGCCGACCACGTCGGAGTGGCCCCCGATGTACTTGGTCGTGGAGTGCACGACGACGTCGGCGCCGAGGGCCAGCGGCTGCTGCAGGTACGGGCTGGCGAAGGTGTTGTCGACGACCAGCAGCGCGCCGGCCGCGTGCGCGACGTCCGCGATGCCGGCGATGTCGGCGACGCTGAGCAGCGGGTTGGTCGGCGTCTCGACCCAGACGATCGTGGTCTTCTCGGGCACGATCGCGGCCTCGACCGCCTCGAGGTCGGTGAGGTCGACCGGCGTGACGCCCAGGCCCCAGGGCTCGTACACGCGGGCGAACAGCCGGTAGGTGCCGCCGTACGCGTCGTGCGGCACGACCGCGTGCCCGTCCGGACCGGTGAACGCGCGCAGCACCGCGTCCTCCGCCGCCAGCCCGCTGGCGAACGCGAGCCCGTGCCTGCCGCCCTCCAGCGAGGCGAGGCACTCCTCGAGCACGGTCCGCGTCGGGTTGCCGGAACGCGAGTACTCGTAGCCGCCCTTCGTCCCGCCGACGCCGTCCTGGGAGTACGTCGACGTCGCGTAGATCGGCGGCGTCACCGCGTTGTACGCCGGGTCGGCCGGCGGCCCCGCGTGGATGGCCCGCGTGCTGAAACCGTGCTCTTCGCTCACCGGACCGAGGTTACGCGGGGGCGGCCCTCCACCGGGGTGCCCAGCGCGCCCACCGACCTACGCCCCCCTCCGCGAAACGCTGATGGACGACACCGTCGCGGCCGGATCTGCTGTCGTCCGTCAGCGGTTCGCGAGGGAGGGGGCGATCCGGAACAGGCGGCGACCGCGAACGGTTGAGCAGGAGCCGGGCCATCCAGGTCCGTGCAGAGAGGCAGACTCACCCCATGTTGTTCTCGCGCATGAAGTCGACGATGGTCGAGCCGGAGCAGGCCCTGCGTGGCCGCGACCGTTCGGTGCTCGTCAACCCCACGTTCCACGAGATCTTCGGCATCCCCGTCCAGCAGGTCCCCGAGGGCTCCGAGGTCGTCTACCTCGCCCTCGGCTGCTTCTGGGGCGCGGAGAAGCTCTACTGGAAGGCCCCCGGCGTCACCAACACCGCGGTCGGCTACCAGGGCGGCTACACGCCGAACCCCTCGTACGAGGAGGTCTGCAGCGCCCGCACCGGGCACACCGAGATCGTCAAGGTCAGCTACGACCCGGCCAAGACGAGCTTCGAGCAGCTGCTGAAGATCTTCTTCGAGAACCACGACCCGACCCAGGGCTACCGCCAGGGCAACGACGTCGGCACCCAGTACCGCTCCGCGATCTACACGACCACGCCGGAGCAGCAGGCGATCGCCGAGCGCGTCCGTGACGAGTACCAGGTGGAGTTCACCCGCTCGGGCTACGGCCGCATCACCACCGAGGTCAAGCCCGCGCCGGACTTCTACTACGCCGAGGACTACCACCAGCAGTACCTCGACAAGAACCCGTTCGGCTACTGCCCGGTCCACGCCACCGGCGTGACCTGCAACTGAGACCGTTCACTCCTCCTCGCGCCCGGTCGTCCGCTAGGACGGGGTCTTCCGGCTAGCCAGGAACGACGAAAACCATGTCGTTCCCGGCCCGTCGTCCAGACCCCGCTTGACCGAAGTTCCACGTGCTCAGCCAGACCTGCAGGTGTGGCTGAGCACGTCCATTTCACGATGTCGTGGAATGCACGGACGAGCTCACCCCCGCAAACCGGTCGCGATCCCGCGACCACGTCCGTAAGTTGGTCCCTCGTGTCAGCCACCCTTGTCGCCCGTGATCTCAGCGCCGGGCACGGGGCGCGCGTCCTGTTCTCCGGCCTGGACCTGACCGTCGCCCCCGGCGACGTGATCGGTCTCGTCGGCGCGAACGGCGCCGGCAAGTCCACCCTGCTCGGCCTGCTGGCCGGCCTCGGCCGTCCCGAGGCCGGCAGCATCGCGCTGAGCCCGCCGAGCGCGAGCGTCGGGCTGCTCCCGCAGGAACCCGAACGGCGTCCCGACGAGGACGTGACCGCGTACGTCGCCCGCCGCACCGGCGTGGCGGACGCCCAGCGCGACCTCGACGCGGCCACCGAGGCCCTGTCGCGCGAGGAACCCGGCTCCGACGACTGGTACGGGACCGCATTCGACCGCTGGCTGGCGCTCGGCGGGGCCGACCTCGAGGAGCGGATGGCCGAACAGGCCGCCGACCTCGGGCTCACCGTGCCGCTCGACGCCGCCATGACGAGCCTGTCCGGCGGCGAGGCCGCGCGCGTCGGCCTCCTCGCGCTGCTGCTGTCCCGCTTCGACGTGCTGCTGCTCGACGAACCCACCAACGACCTCGACCTCGACGGGCTCGAGCGCCTGGAACGCTTCGTGCAGACGCTGCGCGTCGGCGCCGTCGTGGTGAGCCACGACCGCGAGTTCCTGCGCCGCTGCGTGACGACCGTGGTCGAGCTCGACCTCGCGCAGCAGCGCGTCGAGGTGTTCGGCGGCGGCTACGACGCCTACCTCCACGAGCGCGAGGTCCGCCGGCAGCACGCGCGGGAGGCGTACGAGGAGTACGCCGACACCAAGGCCGACCTGACCCAGCGCATGCGCTCGCAGCGCGCGTGGGCCGTGCAGGGCGTGACCAAGGAGAAGAAGAACCCCAAGGACAACGACAAGGCGCAGCGCGACTTCCGGATCAACCGCACCGAGAAGCAGGCGTCGAAGGTCCGGGCGACCGAGCGGCTCATCGAGCGCCTCGACGAGGTCGAGGAACCGCGCAAGGAGTGGCAGCTCCAGATGGAGATCGCCGCGGCCCCGCGCTCCGGCAGCGTCGTCGCCACCCTGAACCGTGCCGTCGTGCACCGCGGCGCCTTCACCCTCGGCCCGGTCGACCTGACGCTGTCGTACGGCGACCGCGTGGCCGTCGTCGGTCCGAACGGCGCCGGCAAGACCACCCTCATCGCCCTGCTGCTGGGCCGGACGACCCCGGACGAGGGCCTCGCCTCCCTCGGCGCCTCCGTCCGCGTGGGCGAGGTCGACCAGGCCCGCGACCTCGTCGACGGCCCCGACCTGCTGACGGACGTGGTCGAGCGCGAGCTGGCCGACCTGAGCCCGGCCGACGTCCGGACGCTGCTGGCCAAGTTCGGGCTGCGGGCCGACCACGTGCGCCGCCCGGCCGCGTCGCTGTCGCCGGGCGAACGGACCCGGGCCGCGCTGGCCCTCCTCCAGGCCCGCGGGACCAACCTGCTCGTCCTCGACGAGCCGACGAACCACCTCGACCTCCCCGCGATCGAGCAGCTCGAGAGCGCGCTCGCCTCGTACGCGGGCACGCTCGTCCTGGTCAGCCACGACCGCCGGCTGCTCGAGGCGGTGCACGTCACCCGCCGCCTGCACGTCGACCACGGGCGGGTCGAGGAGCGCCCCGTCTGACGACCGGCGCGGCCGGTGCGGGCCCGCCCACTACGGTCGGCCCCATGAGCAACCAGAGCAACGAGAGCAGCGAGACCCCGGACCTGCAGGAGATCGACGTCCGCAACAACCCCGAGTCGCGCGCGTACGCGGCCGAGTCCACCCAGCGGGTGTCCCGTGCGAGCGACGGCGGCGCCCCGCCGCGCGACGCGCCCGCGGCGGGCGAGCTGCCCGAGCACGGCGAGCGCGGGACCGCCGCCGGCAACCCGGTCGCCGGCCTGGAGATCAGCGCGGACGACCGCGAGGACGCCGCGGTGCCCGACGACCGCCCGCAGGAGGTCGACGGCCCCGCCACCGGGCACGCCTGAGCCGCACCGCTGACGACGGGTGGGTTCCTGAACCACCATGGTGCAAGAACTCACCCGTTGTCGTCCGGAGGAACATCCGGCGACGTGGAAGAGTTGCGCCCGTCGGTCAGCGGAGACCTCGTGCCCGTGCAACACCCGAGGAACCGCTGATGACCACCACCGCCCCCACGCCTGCCCGCGCCTCCACCGAGACTGCGACCGACCAGGCCGCCCTCCGCTTCGGTTCCCTCGGCGGTGACCGCCCGGTCCGCGCCGGCTGGGCCCTCTTCGCGCTCGCTGTCGGCGGGTTCGCGATCGGCACCACCGAGTTCGCGTCGATGGGCCTGCTGCCCCAGATCGCCGCCGGCGTCGGCGTGTCCATCCCGACCGGCGGCCACCTCGTCTCCGCGTACGCCCTCGGCGTCGTCGTCGGCGCCCCGCTGATCGCGGCCTTCGCCGCCCGGATGGGCCGGCGCCGCCTCCTGCTCCTGCTCATGGCCGTCTTCGCGCTGGGCAACGCGGCGTCCGCCGTCGCGTCGTCGTTCGGCTTCCTGCTGGTCGCGCGCTTCGTGTCCGGGCTGCCGCACGGCGCGTACTTCGGCGTCGCCTCCCTCGTCGCCGCCGCCCTCGTCGCGCCCGACCGGCGCGCGAGCGCCGTCGCCCGCGTCATGCTCGGCCTGACGATCTCCAACATCGTGGGCGTCCCGGTGGCGACCCTGGCCGGCCAGCACCTGGGCTGGCCAGCGCTCTACGTCGCCGTCGCGGTCCTCGCCGTCGCCTGCCTGGTCTCCGTCCTCGCCTTCGTGCCGCCGGTCCGGGTCGGTCCCGCCGGAGCCACGGCCAGCGTGCGCGGCGAGCTCAGCGCGCTGGCCCGGCCGCAGGTGTGGTTCGCGCTGGTGACCGGCATGGTCAGCTTCGGCGGCATGTTCGCGACGTACTCCTACATCGCCCCCACCGTCGAGACGCTCGCCGGGCTCACCGAGGGCGGCGTGGTGTGGATCCTCGCCATGTTCGGCGTCGGGTCGACCGTCGGGACGCTGCTGGGCGGACGGCTGGCCGACCGGGCGCTGATCCCGACCCTGTTCGGCGGGCTCGCCGGCATCGGGGTCGTGCTCGCGCTGTTCGGCGTGCTGGCGACCACCCCGGTCGGGGCCTTCGTCGCGGTGTTCCTGCTCGGCGCCTCCGGCAGCCTCATGCTGCCCGCGCTGCAGACCCGCCTGATGGACGTCGCCGCCGGCGGCCAGTCGCTCGCCGCCGCCCTCAACCACGCGACGCTGAACATCGCCAACGCGCTCGGCGCCTGGCTCGGCGGCGCGGTCCTCGCCGCCGGCCACTCATACGCCTGGCCGAGCCGCGTCAGCGTCGTGCTGCCGGTCCTCGGCATCCTCGTCCTGGCCACGGGCCTGGCCGTGCAGCGCCGATCTCAAACGCCTTCGGCTTGACCCGAGCCGGCGGCCGCGCCTCCGTCTGGACGACCGGACGAGCAGGACATGCTTTTCGTCCTGCGAGGGAGGGAGGAAGACGGAGGGTCGGAGCGGCCGCCGCGCCGGAGCGAAGCGGAGGCAGAAGTCACGCGAACGTGTCGCACGAGGCCGGGTCGCCGGACTGGAAGCCGGTGGTGAGCCACTTCTGACGGTTGGCCGCGGAACCGTGCGTCCACGTCTCGGGGTTGACCTGGCCCTGCATCTTCTTCTGGATCCGGTCGTCGCCGACCGCGGCGGCGGCGTCGAGGGCGTCGTCGAGGTCGGCCTGCGTCACCTCGCTGATCGGCGACTGCGGGTCATTGGTGGCGTGGTTGAACCACACGCCGGCGTAGCAGTCGGCCTGCAGCTCGAGGCGTACGCCCGGCGACGTCGGCCCCGTGCCGCCCGAGCCGCCCTGCACCCGCTGCAGCGTCCCCTCGAGGTCCTGCACGTGGTGGCCGAACTCGTGGGCGAGCACGTACGCCTCCGCCGCGTCGCCGCCCTGCGCGCCGAGCTTGGTGGTGAGCTCGTCGAAGAAGCCGAGGTCGAGGTAGACCGCGGTGTCCCCGGAGCAGTAGAAGGGGCCGACCTCGGAGGTCGCCGTGCCGCAGGCCGTCGAGATCTGCCCGGTGAACGTCTGCACCTTGATCACCTGGTAGTCCTGCACGGTGCCGCCCCAGTAGTCCTGGATCGAGTTCGTGTACGCCACGAAGCGGCAGTTCCGGTCCTTGCCGATGTCGCTGCCGCGGGTGCACTGCGCGAAGGGCGAGGCCGGCGCCTGGCCCGTCCCCGGGTCGGCCTGGTCGCCCGAGCCGAGCACGTCGCCCGGGTTGATGCCGAGCAGCAGGGCCAGGATCAGCACGACCACGCCGGCGCCGCCGCCGATCGCGATCTTGCCGCCGTTCCCGCCACCGCCGCCCCCACCGACCTGCGAGGGGTCGAGGTTCGCGCCCTCGTTGTACTTCACGGGGCACAGTCTGGCGGACGCGGCGCCCGGGCGTCGCCGCACGCCGCGCAGCAGTCCGGACGCAGCGGCGCCGCGAGGACCCCGCACCACTAGGGTCTGCTCCGACCGACGCGGCTGGGAGGCCCACGATGCAGCTGACGATCGCCGGCCTGCAGCACCCCGGCACGCCGGGCGACGTCGAGGCCAACCTCGCCACGATCGCGGAGGCCGCCGCGGAGGCGCGCGCACGGGGAGCCGACGTGCTGGTCACGCCGGAGATGTTCGTGACCGGCTACAACATCGGCGGCCAGGTCGCCGAGCTGGCCGCCGGACCCCTGGTCGAACGGGTCGCGCAGCTGGCCGCCGACACCGGGATCGCGCTGGTCGCGGGGCTGCCCGAGCGGCTGGCCGACGGGACGGTCGCCAACACCGCGCTGTTCGTCGACGAGCGCGGCGCCGAGGTGACGCGCTACCGCAAGACGCACCTGTTCTCCGACCTCGACCGCACCCTGTTCGTGGAGGGCACGCGGCGCAGCGAGGTCGTCACCTACCGGGGCGTCCGCCTGGCGCTGCTGGTCTGCTACGACGTCGAGTTCCCCGAACCCGTCCGGGCCGCGGCGCGCGAAGGCGCCCACGTGGTCGTGGTGCCGACCGCGCAGATGGAGCCGTTCACGTTCGTCGCCGAGACCCTCATCGGCGTCCGCGCCTGGGAGAACCAGGTCTACGTCGCCTACGTGAACCGCAGCGGCGCGGAGGGCGACCTGCGCTACGTCGGCCGCAGCTCGGTCGCGGCGCCGTCCGGCCAGGTCCTGGACGCGCTCGCCCCGACCGAGCCCGTCGGACTCGTCCTCGCCACCGTCGACACCGACGTCGTCGAGCAGGCGCAGCGCGACAACCCGTACCTCGACGACCTCCGCCTCGACCTCTACCCGTCCTGACCTCGGACCGCTGCTGCTCCGACGCCCATCGCCCCAGCCCCTCCGCACCCCACGAGGACCCCCATGACCGCACCCACCTCCGCCCCGGTCGAGGGCACCGCCACCGGACCGGGCCGCCTCACCGGCCAGCTCGGCGTCGGCGCCGTCGTGTTCATGGTCATCGCCGCCGCCGCGCCGCTCACGGTCATCGGCGGCAACGTCCCCCTCGCCGTCGCCGGCGGCAACGGCGTCGGCGCCCCGGTCGGCTTCCTGCTCGCCGCCACCGTCCTGCTCGTCTTCTCGGTCGGCTTCGTGACCATGACCCCGCACGTGCGCGAGGCGGGCGCGTTCTTCTCGTACGTGACCACGGGCCTCGGCTCGCGGGCCGGCCTCGGTGCGGCGTTCGTCGCGCTCGTCGCGTACACGGCGGTGCAGGTCGGCGTGTACGGCTACATGGGCTGGGCCGCGAACGACCTCGTGACGTTCTTCGGCGGCCCGTCGATCCCGTGGTGGGTCTACTCGTTCGTCACCATCGCCGTGGTCGCCGTGCTGGGCTACCGCCACATCGAGCTGAGCGCCAAGGTGCTCGGCGTCGCCCTGGTCCTCGAGATCGCCGTGATGCTCGCCCTGGACGTCGCGGTGTTCGCGACCGGCGGCGCCTCGGGCCCGGTGTGGTCGACCTTCTCGCCGTCGAACGTCCTCAGCCCGGGCCTCGGGGTCGCGGTCCTCTTCGCGCTGACGGGGTTCATCGGCTTCGAGGCCACCGCCGTGTTCCGCGACGAGGCCCGCTCCCCCGAGCGCACGATCCCGCGCGCGACCTACCTGGCGGTGACGATCATCGGTGTGTTCTACGGGCTGTCGTGCTGGGCGCTGGTCACTGCCGCCGGCGCGTCCGACGCGGTCTCCGTCGCGCAGCGCACCCTCGACGGCGAGGGCAACATGATGCTCGACACCGCCCGCGACTACCTCGGGGTCGCGGTGCGCGACGTCATGAACGTCCTGCTGATCACGAGCCTCTTCGCCTGCGTGCTGAGCTTTCACAACGTGCTGGCGCGCTACCAGTTCACGCTGGCCCACAAGGGCGTGCTGCCCGCCCGGCTCGGGCGCACCAACCCGAAGCACCACGCGCCGTCCTTCGCCTCGGTGGTGCAGACCGTCACCGCCGCGGTCGTCCTGCTGGCGCTCGCCCTCGTGGGCCTCGACCCGCTGGTCGGCGTGTTCGGCTCGATGGCCGGCGTCAGCACGGTCGGCATGGTGCTGCTCATGACGGTGACCTCGGTGGCCGTGCTCGCCTACTTCGGCCGCCGCCCCGACGCCGCGGCCGGACGCGTCCTGCCGACGAAGGTGGCCCCGGTCGTCGCGATCCTCGGGCTGCTGGCCTGCGCGTGGCTGGTGGTCTCCAACTTCACCCTCGTCACCGGCGGCAGCGCCGCGGTGAGCACCGTGCTGGCGCTGATCCCGCCCGCCGCGTTCGTGCTCGGGGTCGCCCTGGGCGGGCGCTACTCGCTCGTGGCGGACGAGCCGGCCGGCTGAGGCCGGGTCCGCCGCAGCCAGAGCAGGCCGAGCACGGGCAGGACGAGCGGCACGAACCCGTAGCCGATCCCGTACGCCGACCAGACCGTCGCGCGCGGGAAGGCGGCCGGGTCGACGAGGCTCAGGGTGCCGACCGCGAGGACGCCGACGAGCTCCACGCTCACCGCGACGAGCGCGACGCGGCGCGACGTCGCGGTCCCGCGCGCCAGGGTCACCGTGGCGACGACGTAGACGATCCCCGCGACGAGGCTCAGCACGTACGCGAGCGGCGCCTCGGCGTACTGCGTGACGAGCTGCGTCACCCCGCGCGACGTGGCGGCGAGGGCGAAGAGGCCGTACACGGCGACGAGCGCCCGGCCCGGTCCCGAGCTCGTGCGCGGCGGCGTCGGCTCTGGCTCGCGGACGCTGCTCACCGCGGCACCCACAGCACGAGGAGCCGGAAGGTCATCGCCGCCACGGCCGCGGCCGCGATCGCGAGGACGACGCCGGAGAAGCGGGTGCGCTCGCTGTTGGCCCAGAACCACGCGACGGGCACCAGCACGACGATCCCGACGAGGTAGCCGATGGTCGTGGCCAGCTCGACCGGACGGAAGCCGGTGCCCAGGCGGACGAGCGCGATCACCGACTGCACCACGACGACCAGCTCGAGACCCGCCGCGTACAGGAGCTGAGCCTTGCCCGGCGGCTTGTCGAGCACCGCGGTGAGCAGGCCCCAGCACATCGCGACGAGCGCGAGGGCAGAGACGGTCCAGGCCAGGCCGGCGATCACGCGGCAGCTCCTCCGGGCAGCGGCCCGGTGGCGGGTCTGGCGGGCACGTCGACCAAGGCTACGGCGTGGGCGGGAGCCGTTCTGTCGCGCGCCACTAGATTGGGGCGATGCGCACCGTCGACCACCGCACGGTGCGCTAGATGCGTGTGGTCGGGGTCGCCGCGCGCCACCGCCAGGTCTTCGACCGGCGCCTCGAGCACGGGGTCGACCCGCGGGTGCTCGCCCACGAGGCGGGGTGGGTCGTGCTCCGACCGGTCGAGGCCGACCTCGACGAGAACGGCGAGCTCCGCCTGGTGCTCCGCGTGCGGCACCGGCGCGACGCCGACGGCCACCCGCGGACCAGGAAGCCGGGCCGCGACCGCGGGCTGCGGGCCGGGACCGACGAGGTGCCCGTGGTGCGGCAGCGCTTCGCCGCGTACGCGGTCGTGCAGTCCGACCGCGGGCTGCTGGCCACCGAGTACTCCGACCTCACGGCGGTGTCCGGTCGCTGGGGCATGCCGGGCGGCGGGCTCGACGAGGGCGAGGACCCGGTGCACGCCGTCGTCCGCGAGGTCGACGAGGAGACGGGCCAGTCCGTCGAGGTCGGCGACCTCGTGCTCGTGCAGAGCTCGCACTGGGTGGGCCGCAGCCCGCACGGCGGCGTCGAGGACTTCCACGCCGTACGCCTCATCTACCGCGCGACCTGCCCCGAGCCGACCGACCCCGTCGTCCACGACCAGGGAGGCACGACCGCCTCGGCCCGCTGGGTCCCGACCGAGACCTGGCAGGACCTCAGCTGGACCGCCAACTGGCGCCAGGCGCTGAGACGCCTGCTGAAGGGCTGACCCGTCTTCTGTCCTCGCTCCGCTCGGACGCGGATCTCCCTCTGACCCGATCCGGCTGTGGTCGGGCTCCAGGGGCCGAGAAGCTCTAACCCACGTCGCCGAGGAGGTCCTGGCGGGTGAGGACGCCGGCCGGGCGGCCGTCGTCGAGGACGAGGAGAGCGTCGCCGTCGACGAGGAGCTCGACGGCGCGGGAGACGGGTTCGGTCGCGCCGAGGGTGGGCAGCGGCGCCTCCATGGCCCGCTCGACCGGGTCGGCGGGGTGCACGTGCTGCCCGAACAGCGCGCCGAGCAGCCCGCGCTCGCTCACCGAACCCACCACCTCGGCCGCCATCACGGGCGGCTCCGCGCGGACGACCGGCATCTGCGAGACGCCGTACTCGCGCAGGATCTCCACGGCCTGGGCGACCGTCTCGTTCGGGTGGGTGTGGACGAGGTCGGGCAGGCCGCCGGCCTTCTCGCGCAGCACGTCGCCGACGACGCGCACCGGTCCCTCGGGCCGCGGGGCGAAGCCGTAGCGGGCCAGCCACGGGTCGCTGAAGATCTTGGTGAGGTAGCCGCGGCCGCCGTCGGGCAGCAGCACCACGATGACCGCGTCCGGGTCCTGGAGCTCCTGCGCCAGCCGCACCGCCGCGACCGTCGCCATGCCGCACGAACCACCGACGAGCAGCGCCTCGGTCCGCGCCAGCCGCCGCGTCATCGCGAACGAGTCGGCGTCGGACACGGCGATCACGCGGTCGCAGACCGACTTGTCGTACGTCGAGGGCCAGAAGTCCTCACCGACGCCCTCGACCAGGTAGGGCCGGCCGTCGCCGCCGGAGTAGACCGAGCCGACCGGGTCGGCGCCGACCACCTGGACGCGACCGCCGGAGACCTCCTTGAGGTAGCGCCCGGCGCCGCTGATCGTGCCGCCGGTGCCCATCCCGGTGACGAAGTGGGTGATCCTGCCGTCGGTCTGCGCCCAGATCTCGGGGCCGGTGGTCTCGTAGTGCGAGCGCGGGTTCTCCGGGTTGCTGTACTGGTCCGGCTTCCACGCGCCCGGGATCTCGCGGACGAGCCGGTCGGAGACCGAGTAGTACGACTTCGGGTCCTCCGGGTCGACCGCCGTCGGGCAGACGACGACCTGCGCGCCGTACGCGGCGAGGACGTTGCGCTTGTCCTCGCTCACCTTGTCCGGGCACACGAACACGCAGTCGTACCCCTTGGCCTGGGCCACGATGGCCAGCCCGACCCCGGTGTTGCCGCTCGTCGGCTCGACGATCGTGCCGCCCGGCTTGAGCGAACCGTCGCGTTCGGCCGCCTCGACCATGCGCACCGCGATGCGGTCCTTCACCGAGCCGCCCGGGTTGAGGTACTCGACCTTGGCGAGCACGAGGCCCGGCGCGCCCTCGGTGACGTGGTTCAGCTGCACCAGCGGGGTGTTGCCGACGAGCTCGATGACGTTGGTGACGTACTGCACCCCCCGACTCTACGGAGGCGCGGCGCCTCTCGGCGTCAGCGCGCGGCCAGCACCGCGTCCGCCGCCCGCCGTCCCGAGACCAGCGCGCCCTGGATCGAGGCGGTGTCGCGGTGGTCGCCGGCGACGAGCACCCCGTCACCGACCCGGACCGGCTGACGGTGCTCCAGGGGCGGCGGCTGCGCCGGCAGCGCCTCGGCCACGACGTGGGTGGTGACGAGCTCCCACGACGCGGTGCCCGTGCCGTAGACGAGCCCGGCCTGCTCGCGGGCGGCCCGCTCGACGGCCGCGGAACCGTCGGCGCCCAGCACGGTGGTGGCGACCAGGGAGCGGCCGGCCGGCGCGTACGTCGGGGCGACCGTCGTCATCACCGCGGTGTTGACCATCGGGCCGCGGTGGTCGGCGTCGAGGTGCAGCAGCGGCCGGGTCGTCGGGGGCTGGTCGGTGGCGTGCCAGAAGGTGGTCAACGCCTTCATGCGTGGCGCCCCGGCCCCGGTCAGCGCGCCCGCGGTCGTGGGGTCGGTAGCCACCACGACCGCCCGCGCGGCGAGCTCGCCGTCGTCGGTGCGGACCGACGACCCGGTCGCGCCGTGCACGCGGACGCCGAGCCGGACGGTTCCGGGCGGGAGCGTCGCGGCGACCTGCTCCGGGAAGCGGCCCATCCCCAGCGCCGGGACCGACGGCGAACCGAGCACGAAGGAGCGGACGAGCATCCGGACCAGGTGCGCGGAGCTCGAGCCGTCGTCCTCGGCCAGCACCCCGGTGAGGAACGGGTCGACGACGCCGGCCCGCAGGCGGCCGGTGATGCCCCACGCGTCGAGCTCCTCGGCGCGGCTGCGGTCGGGCGCCGCGAGCTGACCGCGCTTGCCCCGGACGGGGGTGAGCGTCGAGGCCGCCCAGGCCGCGAACCGCACCTTCTCGGCGAACGTGCCGAGCGGCGCCCGCAGCGAACCCACCACGTAGCGGGGCTCGCGGCGCGGGTCGGCGAGCACCGACCGGGTGCGGCCGTGGCCGACCACGGTGCCCGCGGCGAACGGTCGCAGGTCGAGCGCAGCCAGCCCGGCGTCGCCGAGGACGGGCCCGAGGGCCGGGTAGGAGGGGTTCAGCAGCTGGAACCCGCGGTCGCAGCGGTAGCCGTCGACCACGTCGGTCCGGACCCGGCCGCCGACGCCGTCGGAGGCCTCGAGCACGACGACCTCGACACCGGCCCGGCTCAGGCGCTGCGCGCAGGCGAGCCCGGCCAGCCCCGCGCCGACGACGACCACGGGCGCGTCAGTGCTCATGCGGACCATCCTGCCCGCTCCCCTTCCCCGGGAAGTGGTCGCTCCGCCGCCTCTCCGGCCTCCCGCGGGGCACGGGAGCGACCACTTGCCGAGGAGGGTGGGGGCAGACCCGCTCCGAGACGCCGACGGGCCGCGCCTCCCGGAGGAGACGCGGCCCGTCGTGGTGCTGCAGAGCGGTTACCGGCGGATGTAGGAGATCAGCCGGAGGAGCTCGATGTAGAGCCAGACCATCGTCACGGTCAGGCCGAAGGCGGCCCGCCAGGACTCGTTGGCCGGGGCGCCCATCTCGACGCCGCGCTCGACGTAGTCGAAGTCGAGGATCAGGTTGAGCACCGCGAGGACGATCGCGACGGCCGAGATCAGGAGCGACAGCCCGCTGACCGGCCCGACGATCCCGCCGCGGACGTTGCCGACGCCGGCGATGGCGAGGACGAAGTTGACCAGCATCAGGCCCGCGAAGGCGACGGTCGAGATCACGACGATCTTCGTGAACTTGGCCGTGACGCGGATGTTGAAGATCTTGTACGCCGCGAGCGTGGCGCCCGCTGCGAAGAACGTCGCCACGACGGCCTGGGCGACGATGCCCTCGTAGTAGGACTCGAAGACCTTGCTGATCATGCCGATGAAGACGCCCTCGACCGCGGCGTACACCACGACGAGCGCGGGCGAGACGGTTCGCCGGGCGGAGACGAGCACCACCGCGACGAGCCCGACGACCGCCGACAGGATCATCGCCGGGAGGTAGAGGCTGTCCGGGACGAAGTTCCACGCGAGGGCCGCGGTCACGACCAGGATGCCGAGGGTGACGGCGGTCTTGGTGATGACGTCGTCCAGGGTCATCCGGCCCTGGACGCCCTGCTGGCCCGGAGCCGGCGTGCTGGTCCAGGGTCCCTGCGGGCCGCCGAAGCCGCCCTGCTGGCCGTAGCCCTGGCCGTACTGCTGCCCGTACTGGGGTGCTGCGGGGGTGAACGCGTCCTTCTTCGAGAGGATCGGGTTCGAGCTGCGCAACATGGGTGGGGTTCCTCCTGGTGAGGCGCTCTGGAGCCCTCCGGGGAGGAGAACCCGCGCGCCGTGCTTCCAGTGTAGACAACGAACCGGTGCCACCTCCGTGTTCCCCCGGCCGGGCGACCCTGGGAAACCCCTGGTCAGACGCATGTTCGGGCTATGCGTCGGCCTCCTGGGCCCGCGCCGGGGGCGCCGTCCGAGCAGGCCCGCGGAGCCCGTCGAGCACCAGCGCGAGCATCCGTCCCGAGCGGTCGTCGGCACCGCCCGGGGCGCGCCACATCCCCGCGGTCAGCTGCAGGAAGTCGCCCGCGTCGGCGTCGGCGCGGATGCTGCCGTCGGCCGCTCCGGCGTCGAGCATCGACGCGATCGCCGCGACGACGGGGCCGTACGCGCGCTCGCTCGCGGCCTCCCGTGCGGCCTGGCCGAGCGCGTCGCCGAGCCCGTGCTTGCGCCGCATCACCTCCACGAGGTCCGCGGTCCAGGCGCGGAGCGCCTCCAGCGGGGGGTGCTCCTCGAGCAGCTGCGGGACGGTGCCGACCACCCGGTCGACCTCGGCCTCGTAGACCGCGAGCACGAGCGCCTCGCGCGTGGCGAAGTGGCGGTAGAGCGTGCCGGCGCCGACCCCGGCGCGCTGCGCCACCTGGTTCATCGACGTGCTGCCGTCTCCGGCGAACAGCTCCCGCGCCACCTCGAGGATCCGCTCTCGGTTCTGCTGGGCGTCCGAGCGGACCACGACCCACCTCCTTGCGCATCCGGAGAACTCTCCGGTACGTTTCCGGAGAACTCTCCGGAACAACCTAGAGGAGCATCGTGGAGTACATCAAGCTCGGCACCACCGGACTGGACGTGTCGCCGGTCGCCATCGGCGCCATGACCTACGGCCAGCCCGAGCGCGGCCACCCGGTGTGGTCGAAGGCCGAGGACGAGGCACGGCCGCTGATCCGGCACGCGCTCGAGGTGGGCATCAACTTCTTCGACACGGCGAACTTCTACTCGTACGGCTCGAGCGAGGAGATCCTCGGCCGCGCGCTGCGCGACTTCGCCGACCGGGACGCGGTCGTCGTCGCCACCAAGCTGCGGCACCCGATGCGGCTCGGCCCGAACGGCCGGGGGCTCTCGCGCAAGGAGGTCATGACCGAGGTCGACCACTCGCTGCGCCGTCTCGGCACCGACCACATCGACCTCTACCAGATCCACCGCAACGACCACGCGACGCCGTGGGAGGAGACGCTCGAGGCGCTGCACGACGTCGTCAAGGCGGGCAAGGTGCGCTACCTCGGCGCCTCGTCCATGCACGCGTGGGAGTTCGCGAAAGCCCTGCACCTGCAGGAGCGGCACGGCTGGGCCCGCTTCGTGTCGATGCAGGACCACTACAACCTGCTCGCCCGCGAGGAGGAGCGCGAGATGATCCCGCTCTGCCTCGACGAGGGCGTCGGCACGGTCGTCTGGAGCCCGCTGGCGCGCGGCCGCCTGGCCCGGTCCTGGGACGACGCCCGCGCCGGCAAGCGGTCCGCGACCGACGGCGCGTACGCCGACCAGCTCTACTCCCCCGCCGAGGAGGCGTCGAACCGCGCGATCGTCGACGCCGTCGGCCGCGTCGCGGAGGCGCACGGGGTCTCGCGGGCGCAGGTCGCGCTCGCCTGGCTGCGCCGGCAGCCGGTGGTGGCCGCGCCCCTGGTCGGGGCGGGATCGCCGGCCCAGATCGACGACGCGGTCGCCTCGCTCGACCTGGAGCTCACCGACGACGACGTCCGGGCGCTCGAGACGCCGTACACGCCCCGGTACGACCTCCAGGGCATCTCGGACGAGGCCGAGATGGAGGCGATCCGCCGACGGGTCCCGGGGATGGCGCTCTGACCCTCCCCCGGGCACCTCCGGACGACTACCGGCCGACCCCGGCGGTCAGGCCGCTCACGAGCTGGCGCCGGGCGACGACGTAGAGCACCAGGACCGGGATCGCCGACAGCACGACGGCGGCCAGGGTCGCCGGCACGTCGATCGAGAACTGCCCCTGGAAGTTCCACAGCGCCAGGGGCAGCACCCGGATGTTCTCGCTCTGGGTCAGCACCAGCGGCAGCAGGAAGCCGTTCCAGACCTGCAGCGCGTCGTAGATGACCACGGTCCCGAGCGCCGGCCGCGCCAGCGGGAGGACCAGCCGGAGCAGGATCTGGCCGTTCGTGGCGCCGTCGACGAACATCGACTCGAACAGCTCGCGCGGGATGTCGCGCAGGAAGTTCACCAGGACGAGCACGGTGATCGGGATGGCGAAGGCGATCGACGGCAGGATCACCGCCAGCAGCGTGTCGTAGAGGTCGAGCTGACCGAGCATGAAGAACAGCGGGACGATCGTCGCCTGGAGCGGGACCGCGAGCCCCAGCAGGAACAGCGAGTAGGACGTGCGCACGAACCGCCGGCTGGACCGCACGATCGTGTACGCGGCCAGCAGGCAGACGACCACCGTCACGACGACCGTGGCCGCGGTGACCAGCACGCTGTTGACGAAGTAGCGCGCGATCCCGGACTCCACCACCTGCCGGTACGCGCCGAGCGTGGGGTCGCCGGGCGGAACCAGCGGGTTGCGGGTGTAGAACTCGCCCTGCTCGCTGAAGCTGGTGAGCACCACGTAGTAGATCGGTACGACGATGATCGCCAGCCACACGACGCCGAGGACCGCACCGACGACGTTCGGCCGGTCGCGGCGCCGCCGCGCGCGCGGCCTCGGCTGCTCGGCGGGTCGTTCCGTCCGGGTCGTCGTCGGGCTCGTCGTGACGGCCATCAGGCACCTTCCTGCTGGCTCGTCATGCGGTTGAAGCCGCTGACCCTGGTGATGATCGTGGCGAGGACCAGGCCGATGAGGACCAGCAGGACGGCGAGGACGCTGGCCGAGCCGAGCTGGCTGGCCTGGAACCCGGTGAGGTACATGTCGAGCGGCAGCAGCCGCGTCGCGTACCCGGGGCCGCCCTGGGTCAGGATGAAGACCAGGTCGAAGTAGGTCAGCGACCCCACCACCATCAGCGTGGTGGAGGCGATGATCGTGTTCTTCAGCTGCGGGATGGTGATCGAGAAGAACTGCTGCACCCGCCCGGCCCCGTCGATCGAGGCCGCCTCGTAGAGCGACGGCGGGATCTGCCGCGCGCCGGCCTGGTAGAGCAGCGAGTGGAACGGGATGAACTGCCAGGCGATCACCAGGACGACGGTGTAGAGCACGAGGTCGGTGTTGCCGAGCCAGTCCTGCACCAGCGCCTTGACCCCGAAGGCGTGCCCGAGCCCGTAGTTCGGGTCGAGCAGGGCCTTGAAGGCGATGCCGATCGCCGCCGCCGACAGCACCAGCGGCAGGAAGTACAGCGCCGACAGGACCGCGCGGTAGCGCTGGCGCCCCGCCGTGAAGACCCCGATGAGCAGGCTGAGCGGCGTCTGCAGGACCCAGGACAGCACGATGACCTTGAGCGTCAGCCACAGCGCGTTGTAGGTCACGGGGTCGCTCAGCTCGTCGACCCAGTTGTCCAGGCCCGTGAACTTCGGCGGGGTCAGCCCGTCCCAGGTCGTGAAGGACAGCACCGCGGCGACGACGAGGGGCACGATGCCGAACGCCACGAAGAAGATCAGCGCCGGCGCGAGGTACCAGGCGCTGGGCTCGGCACCGCGGCCGCCGGCGGCCCGGGCGCCCTCGCGGGCCGCACCGGGCGCACCGGCCGTCGTCGCCGTCACTTGCCGATCGTCTTGTTCATGGCGTCGGCGAACTTCTGCGGCGTGCTCGACTTGTTGAAGAGCAGGTCGAGCTGCGTCCAGAAGGCGGCCGAGGCGGCGGGCGAGAGCGCGAGGTCCCACGACATCTGGAAGCTCGGGGCCTTCTGGATCATCTCGTAGACGCCCTGCGGGAAGCCCTTCGGCAGGAGCGCGGAGGCGTCCTTGACCGGCGGGATGTTGCCGCTGTCGGCGAGCCGCTTGGTGTACGGGTCGGTCCACAGCGTGCTCGAGAAGTAGTCGATCGCGGCCGAGGTCTGCTGCGGGTTGGCCTTGGACGAGACCGCCCAGAACTGCGACGGGTTGCCGGCGATGTTCATCGGGTCGCCCTTGCCGCCGCTGACCGCGGGGAAGGCGCCGTACGCGAGCTTGCCGTCGGAGACGAAGTTCTTGGCGATGCCGTCGATGCTGTCGAAGGCCCACGCCCCCTGCAGGAGCATGGCCGCCCGGCCCGTCGCCATCAGCGCCAGGTCGGCGTTGGTGTCGGCGCTCACCGAGGCGTAGCCGTCCGCGAAGCCGCCGGCCGAGATGAGGTCCTGGATCTGCTGGCAGGCCTGCAGCACCGCCGGGTCGGACCAGGCGCCCTCGGTGTTGTCGAGCACCCGCTTGAACACGTCGGGCCCCCCGATGCGGTCCACCAGGTACTCGATCCACATCAGGTACGGCCACTTGCTGCCACCGCCGAGGGAGATCGGCGCGAAGCCGGCCGACTTGATCTTCGGCACCGCCGACATCAGGTCGTCCCAGGTCTTCGGCTGCTCGATGCCGACCTTCGTGAGCACGTCGTGGTTGTAGTAGAAGAGCACCGGCGCCGAGGCCGAGAGCGGGACGGCGTACGTCTTGCCGTCGACCTTGCCCGCGTCGAGGACCGACGGGAGCACCTTGTCGAGGAAGCCGGACTTGCCGCTCAGCGGCCCGGTCAGGTCCTGGACGAGCCCGGCGTCGACGTAGGACCGCATCGTGCCGCCGCCCCAGGTGTAGACGAGGGTCGGTGCCTGGGCCGAGCTGATGCCGGTCCTGATCTTGTCCTTGTAGTCGTTGGTGCCGAAGTAGTTCGCGCTGATCGCCGAGTCGGCGTGCGCGGCGTTCCACTCGGTCACCGTCGGCTCGATGAACGGCTGGTCGCCGGTGATGCCCCACATGGTCATCGCCGCGCCGGCGCTGCTGCCGCCCGCGCTCCGGCCCGACCCGCAGGCGGACAGCGCACCGGTCGCGGCCAGCGTCGCCAGGCCTCCGCCGGCCGCCAGGAAGCTCCGTCGTGAGAGCGGGGTGCGCATCGCACGCGTCATTGCTGTGTCTCCTCCATCGAGCCCGTCGGGTGACCCGGACCGGGCGTCCGCGGCTGCTCGGTCGGCGCCGCAGAAAGTGGTTACGTTTCCACTCGCCATCCTTGACGTGAGGTTCCGGGCCTGTCAAGACGTCAGTTCGGGAAACTTTCGCGCTCGAGAGACCGGCTTTTGGGCATCTCGGTCGCGGCCGAGGAACCTTGACGGCGCCAACCTGCGCCGCTACGTTCGTGGAAACGTAACCACCAGGAGCCGAGGACATGCCAGACGAGCAGCGCCCGCGGCGGCCCGCCACGATGAAGGACGTGGCCGCGGCCGCCGACGTCGGCCTGGGCACCGTGTCGCGCGTGTTCTCCAACAACGGCAAGGTGGCGGCCTCGACCCGGCAGCGGGTCGAGGAGGTGGCGGCCCGGCTGAACTACCGGCCCAGCGCGCTCGGGCGCGGGCTCAAGCTCAGCACCGCGAGCAACATCGGGCTCCTCGTCACCGACATCTCCAACCCGTTCTACGGCGAGTTCGCCGAGGGCCTGCTCGGCGCGGCCAACGCCATCGGCCACCACGTGATCCTCTGCGCGACGGGCGAGGACCCCGCGACCGAGCGCGAGTACGTCGACCTGCTCCTGCAGGAACGGGTCGGCGGCATCGTCGCCTTCCCCACGAGCGAGAACCGCGAGCTGTGGCGCAGCGCCCAGGACCTCGGGACCCGCGTGCTGTTCGTCGACCGCACGGTGCCCGGGATCGAGGCCGCATGCCTGTCGGTGGACCACCAGGCGGGCGCCCGCAGCGCGACGGAGCACCTGCTCGCCCTCGGCCACCGTCGGATCGGCTACCTCGGCGGCCCCGACCGGCTGACCAGCGGCTCCATGCGTGAGGCCGGCTACCGCCGCGCGCACGCCGACGTCGACGTGGGCGTCGACGAGCGCCTGGTCGTGCGCACCCGCTTCACCCGCGAGACCGCCTACGCGAGCGCGGTGCGGCTGCTCGACGCCCCCGACCCGCCGTCGGCGCTGTTCGTCGGCAACAACGTGCTGGGCGAGGCGGCCCTCACCGCGGTCCGCGACCGCGGGCTCAGCGTGCCCGACGACATCTCGCTGGTCATGTTCGACGACGTGTCGTGGGCCAAGCTCGTCGACCCTCCCGTGACCGTCGTCGCCCAGCCCACCCGCCAGCTCGGGGCGATGGCGGCCCGCACCGTCCTGACCGCCCGGCCCGAGGCCCAGCAGCTGCTGCTGCCGCCGCAGCTGGTGGTGCGGCGCAGCACCGCCGCCTTCTACGGCTGACCGTCCCACCCCCCGCACCTCCCGTACCCGCACGCCCGCACCGCCCCCGATCCCCCTGCACCGACGCGCAAAGGACCCCTCATGGAACGCGGCATCTACTTCGACGGATGGTTCCCGAACGAGCACTGCTACCACCCGAGCATGCCGCCGAGGCGGCTGGCGATGCTCGACGACCTCGCCGACATGCGCGGCACGATGCTCGTCTGGGCCGGGCTCGGCGGCGGGACGATCAGCCTCCCGTACCTCGAGGAGGAGGCCTACGGGCCCGTCCCCGCGCGGTTCCGCCAGCACGGCTTCGTGACCGACGCCGAGTTCATCGCCGCCGCGAAGGAGCGCGGCATCGACCTGTTCGCGATCGTCTTCGAGGCGCAGGCCTGGGAGTTCCCGGCGCGCTACGGCGCGGACGGGGAGGTCCTCGAGCAGAACCAGCTGCTGGGCGACGCCGAGGGCCGCACGGTCGGGCTGCGCGAGTTCTCCTCCGACACGGGTCCGGCCAGCTGGAAGCCGTTCCGGCACTACTTCCCCGACGGGCTGACCAACAGCGACGGCGAGCAGGTCACCGACCTGTGGTCGGAGATCGCCAGCCGCGACCTCGAGGGCAACCCGCTGCACGCCCACTGGGTGGAGGTGCCCGGCATCGGGCAGCAGTGCTACCTCGCCGACCGCGTCAACCCGGTCTGGCGGGAGTACCTGAAGGCGATCATCCGCGTCCAGATCGACGCCGGCGCGCCCGGCATCCAGCTCGACGAGAGCGACCTGCCGCTGCTGTCCATGCGCTACGGGGGCTGCTTCTGCAAGGACTGCATGAAGGGGTTCCGCCGCCACCTGCAGGCCCTCGACGCAGCCCCCGCCGAGCTCGACGGCGTCGACCTCACGACCTTCGACTACCGCACCTGGCTGCTCGACCAGGGCTACCGCGCCGGCGCCGCCCCGCAGTCGCTCCCGCTCGCGGACCACTACATCCAGTTCCTCATGGACGTGACGGTGGAGACGTTCGCCGAGGTGGCCCGCTACGTCCGCGAGTACGCCGAGGAGACCGGGCGCACCGTGCGGCTGGCCGGCAACTTCTACGACTGCGCCCCGATCTACGACGCGATGGTCGGCGAGGTCGACGTCTGCGTGACGGAGATGCGCGAGACCCGCTACCAGCAGCCGTGGTGGTTCCGGCACGCCGTCTCCATCGCCCGCGGCCGCCCCCTGGTGGCCGTCGAGAACCCGTACGGCGGCGTCACCGAGGAGCTCTCGGAGCGGCTGAAGCTCGGGCAGGGCCACGACCTCTTCCGCATGACCATCTACGAGGCCGCCGCGATGGGCGGCAACATGTCGCTGCCCTACGGCTCCTGGCTGGGCAGCGTCACCAAGGACTCGTTCTGGGCCCCGCGCCGGCTGTGCGTCGAGATCGGCGAGTTCCTGGCGTCGGTCGACGCCCTGACCAGCAACCAGACCTCCCACCGCACCGCCGTCCTGTGCCCCGTCGCGAGCCTCCAGCGCAGCGCGGTCGACGGCGACCAGTTCTTCGACGAGGGCGCCTGGTACGAGCGGCCCGAGTCGACGGGGCCCGCACCCTCCTACTGGCCGGTCATCGAGCACCTGAGCCGCAACGGCGGTCTGTTCGACGTGGTCGTGCTGGCCGACCCGCGCTACCGCGAGAACGACCTGACGCTCGAGGGCCTCCAGCGCTACGCCACCGTCGTGGTGCCCGACGCCTGGCGCGTCAGCCCCGAGCAGCACGCCGTCCTCTGCGCGTACGCCGACGCGGGCGGACGGGTGGTCGTGCACGGCGCCTACGGCACCGACCTGCCCGACGCCGACCGCCTCCTCGGTCACGCGCAGGTCGTGCGGACCAGCGCGGTGCCCGACGTCCGCGCCCAGGTCGGCGACGAGCTCGCCGGGGACCTCGGCGGCACCACGACCGCCTGCGTCCACGCCCTCGACGGCGGCGACCAGGCCATCCACCTGCTCAACTACGACTACGACGCGGAGTCCGACACCACCCGGGTCCGCCACGACGTCGAGCTCACCCACGGCTTCGCCGCCGCCCGGGCGACGCTGCACCGCCCGGGCCACGCGCCCGAGGAGCTCGCGCTGACCACCGGGGCGGACGGCGTCCGCGTGGTCGTGCCCGAGCTCGACCTGTACGCGGTCGTGCACCTCAGCGCAGCCGGCGCATGACGACGACGGGCCTCGACGCCGAGCGGCTCGCCCCCCGGCTGCTCGCCCCGAACCAGCCGGGCGGGCGCCCCTACCGGGGCGGAGCCGGGATCGCGCACTTCCGCGGCGCCCCGGCCGGGACCGACGACCGGGTGCCGGAGGACTTCCTGGCCTCGACGACCACCCTGCACGGGGACCCGGAGGTCGGTCTGACCCGGCTGCCCGGCGGGCCGACGCTGCGGCAGGCCGTCCTCGACGACCCCGTGGGCTTCCTGGGGGCGGCGCACGTCGAGCGCTTCGGCGCCGACCCCCGGCTGCTCGTCAAGCTCATCAACCCCGAGCAGCGGCTGTTCGTGCACTACCACCCCGACGACGCCTTCGCCCGGGCCCGGCTCGGCAGCGACCTCGGCAAGACCGAGGCGTGGGTCGTCGTCGACGCCCCGCCGGACGGCCACGCGTACGTCGGGTTCCGGCGCCCGGTGCCGGTCGAGGAGGTCACCGGCTGGTTCGAGCGGCAGGACGCCGAGGCCATGCTGGCGGCGATGCACCGGGTGCCGCTCGCGGCCGGCGACACGCTGCTGGTCCCCGCCGGCCAGCCGCACGCGGTCGGCGCCGGGATCACCCTGCTCGAGCTGCAGCAGCCGACCGACCTGTCGCTGGTCCTCGAGCACCGGGCCTTCCCGGGGCTGGACGAGCAGGCCGCGCTCCTCGGGCTCGACCTGGCGACGGCCTTGGGCGCCCTGGACCTCGGGAGCCTGTCGGAGGACGCGCTGGCGGGTCTCGTGCAGCACCCGTCGGAGGGGTTCGGCGCGCTGCCGCAGGTCGCCGACCCCTACTTCCGCCTCGAGCAGACGGCGGTGCGCGGCCGTGCCGTCCTCGACGCCGCGTACGCCGTGGTGGTGGTCGTCGAGGGCGAGGGCCGGGTGGAGCGGCCGCACGACGCCTTGGCGGTGCGGCGGGGGTCGGTCCTGCTGACGACCCACGGTCACGGGCCGGTCGAGGTGGTGGGCGACCTGCTGCTGCTCCGCTGCCGACCCCCGGCGCCCTGAGCCGCGGACCTGCGGCACGCGTGCCCCCGGCGGGATTCGAACCCGCACCGCAGCGGGTTTAAGCCGCCTGCCTCTGCCGTTGGGCCACGGGGGCTCGGCGCGGACGCCGGGCTGCGCGCGAGCCTAGTGCCGCACGGGCCCGGCGCGCGTCAGCGCCGGCTCTCGTCCGGGGTCGGCGAGGGGCTGGCGCCGCTGAGCCGTCGGCGGGTCTCGTCCGGGAGCGCGGCCAGGTCGCCGGTGTCGGTGCGGCGGTCGATGACCACGCGCCCGTCGGGCTGCAGATGGACCGGCTGCACGCCGGTGACGAGCCCGGTCGCCGCGTCGCGGAAGTAGAAGTAGGAGTCGGCGCGGACCAGCGGCGGGCTGAAGGGCGTGCTGAACGAGGCCAGCGTCGGCTGCTTCACCCCGCCGGAGGTGCCCTGCTGCATGCCGACGGTCCAGGAACCGTCGGCGTGGGTCACCACGGTCGGCCCGACCTGCGCGTGCATGTGCCCCCACAGCACGAGCCGGGCTGGCGGGTCGGGCGCCTCCATCAGCGGCGCCGCCGCCGTCGGCTGGTGCACGAGGATCGCGTCCACCGGCCGCGGTCGCGCGACCTGGAGCATCCGCTGGCCGAGCTGGGCCTCGTCCTCGGGCCGGTCGAGCGTGCGCTCGACGCTGAACGGCACCTGCCGCTCGGGGTCGTCGTCCCCGAGCACCTCCAGGCCCCCGACCCGCACGGCCGCGCCGTCCAGCACCTCGGCGCCGGCCGCGCGGAGCTGGGCCTCGGTCACGTCCGAGTCGTGGTTGCCCGTCGCCACGACGAACGGGCGGCCGCCGGCGATGCCGAGCTCACGGCGGATGCAGCCCCGCTCGGCCGCGGTCCCGTTGACCGTGTCGTCGCCGGAGTCGAGGACCACGCTCGGGTTCGTGACCGCGACGAGGCGGCTCATGAGCTCGGTGGTGGCCTGGTTGCAGTGCAGGTCGCTGAAGCCGTACGCCATCGTCTCGCCGCTGCGTGGGCGTGGCAGCTCGTCGAGCTGCGCCGCGAGCGACCGCGTGGCGGTGTCCTCCCACTCGCCGACGGCCGCCTGCTGGCGAGCGCTGAGGATGCGGATCCCGGAGACCGTGCGGCCCAGCAGGTCGGCGAGCAGGGCGCTGTCGACGCTGATGGTCGGGGTGCGGTCCGGCAGGGGCAGGTTCACGGGGATGCGCGGGCCGTCGGGCCGGGTCGGCACCAGGACGCCGCCGACCAGCACGGCCACGACCGTGACGTAGACGGCGAGGGTGCGGCGCCGGGTGACGCGACGCACCACCCAGGGCGCGAGCAGGCCCGAGCGCAGCCGCCACACGGCGAACCCGACGAGCAGCACCGCCTCCGCCACCGCGGTCCGCTGCAGCGCGTCGCGCTCCAGCCGCTCCACGAGGCCGCGGACCGCCTCCTCCGGGTCGGTGTAGAGCGCGGTGTAGGCGGACAGCGTCTCCTGCGAGAACAGCGACCCGAGCGTCGAGCCCGACTCCCCGACCCCGCCGACGGTCGCGCGGACGCCGACGGGCGCGTAGGGGCTGGTCAGGTAGGCCCGCCCGAGCGGTCCCAGGTCGATCTCGATCTCCCCGCTGTAGTCGGCGGCGAGGTCGACCCGGTTGGGCCCGAGGTAGTCGCTGACCCGCGCGTGCCCGACGCCCCAGGCCGCGGCGAGCGGCAGGGAGAGGACGGCGGCGACGAGCGTGACCGCGACCGCACGGGCGAGGCTGGTGAGGAGCGTGCGTCGCGAGCGCACCCGCGCGGCGTGCCGCGCGAGCACGCTGCCGAGCCGACGCGTACGCACCCCTCCAGTGTGCGGAGGCGACGTCACGCCCGTGGGTCGTCCGTGAGACGAGCACGTTCGCCGGCACCTCTGCGAACCGCTGAGGGACGACGGCCCGGGAGCCCGGAACGCTGTCGTCGTTCAGCGTTTCGCGGGGGTCGGGGCTCAGGCGGAGGGGTCGGCGGGGGCGTCGAGGTAGACCTGCCGGGCGTGCAGGGCGTGCGCGCCCGCGACCCGGTCGAGGAACAGCAGCCCGGCGCAGTGGTCGATCTCGTGCTGCAGCGCGCGGGCCTCGAAGGCGTCGGTGACGACCTCGGTCTCCGCGCCGCTGCCCGGCAGCAGGCCCCGTACGGTCACCCGCGAAGCGCGCTTGACGTCGCCGGTCAGGTCGGGGACGGACATGCAGCCCTCACGCGCCCGTTCGTTGCGGCTCGACTCGACGACCCGCGCGTTGACGAGCACGACCAGCCCGTGGGCGGTGCGCGTCTTGGGGTGGTCGGTGACGTCGACGCAGAAGGCCTGGGCCGAGACGCCGACCTGCGGGGCGGCCAGGCCGACGCAGCCGGGCGAGACCCGCATCGTGGCGACGAGGTCGGCGCAGAGCTGCAGGACCTCGGGGTCGGTCGGGTCGACGTCCGGACCCGGGGTGGCGAGCACGTGCGCGGGCGCGCGCACCACCTCGCGCACCCGGCCCGTCGGCAGGGTGGACAGCTCGAAGCTCACAGCTCGTCGTTCTCCAGCGGACGCAGGGTCACCTCGACGCCGAGGTCGTTCCCCACGGCCGCCAGCCGGTCGCGCAGGGCGTCCGCGTCCGTCTCGTCGGGCAGGGCGACCTCGGCGAGCAGCACGTACAGGTCGCCGGACAGCCGCGTCGTCAGGTCCGTCACGTTCGCGCCGGCCTCGGCGACCACGCCGACCAGGCGCGCGACGATGCCGAGGCGGTCGGCCCCGTAGACCGTGACGAGGTGGTTCGCGGTCGTCGAGGGGACGTCCGGGTCGGGGGCGACGGCCCGGACGGCGACGTCGAGGCCGGAGGAGGCGAGCGGGGCGAGCGCGGCGCGGACCTCGTCCACCGTCGCGTCGCCCGCGCAGACGAGCGTCATGGCGAAGTGCCCGCGCAGGAGGGTCATCGAGGAGTCCTCGAGGTTCATCCCGCAGCCGGCAAGGGCGTCGGCCGCCGCCGCGATGATGCCGGGGCGGTCGTGCCCGACGACGGTCACGGCCAGGGAGCTCACGGGCTCATCCTGCCAGTGGCTCGGCCTCTCGTGCTTCGGTCGAGCGCCGGGTGGTCCTCGTACGGCGGCGTCGAACAACCATCCGCACGGGCGCGGGGTGCTCGCCCGCAGCAGCACGTGGCCGCGCCCGTGCTCCCGCCAGACCCATCCACGTTCGACGCCGCCGTACGAGGACCACCCTTCACGGGGCCGCCCTTCGGGCTCGCGGCGCTGCTTGAGCTCCTCGGACACCCCTGGCCGTGGCCGTCGTCGGGCGCGGCCGTGCCGGGATCGTCGCGCGGCAGCCACCCTCGCCGGGTGCGGGGGGACCGGCTCCTCGGCGACCGGAGGGTTACGCGGCCCCGGTGCGCAGGAGCTGGAGGGCGATGCCGTCGAGGATGTCGGACTCACTCACCACGAGGTCGGCGACGTGGAGGCGGGCCGCCACGCGGGTGGCGATGAGGGCGCCGGCGGTGACGACGTCCGCGCGGCCGGGGTGCATCGAGGGCAGGGCCTTGATCTGGTCCACGTTCATCCGGCTGAGCAGGAAGGCGAGCTCGTCCAGCTTGGGCAGCGGGATGGTGGAGCCGTGCACGGCCTCGCGGTCGTACGCCTCCAGCTGCAGGTGCACCCCGGCGAGCGTGGTGGCGGTGCCGGCCACGCCCACCCAGGTCCCGACGGAGCCGAAGTCGACGCCGGAGGAGTCGAGCAGCGCGTCCACGTGCTCACGGGCGGCCTCGAGGGCGGCCGGCGTGGGCGGACCGGCGCCCAGGAACCGTTCCGTGAGGCGCACCGAACCGATGTCGAGCGAGATCGCGGAGGCGACCGTTCCGTCGGCGCCGCCGACGATCAGCTCGGTGGAACCGCCGCCGACGTCCATGACGAGCACGGGCTCCGCGTCGGGGCGGATGCGGCTGAGCGCCCCGGCGAAGGAGAGCCGGGCCTCCTCGTCGCCGGAGATGACGTCGGGGCGGACGCCGAGCAGCTCCTCGATGCCCGCGAAGAAGGCCTCGCGGTTGCGCGCGTCGCGGGAGGCGGACGTGGCCACGAACCGGGTCCGCTCGGGCGGGACGCCGGCGGCGCGGACGCGCTCCGCGTAGCGCCGCGTCACCGCGAACGTCCGCTCGAGCGCCTCGGGGGCGAACTCCCCCGTCGCGTCGACCCCCTGGCCGAGCCGGACGATCTCGGTCTGGCGGTCCAGGTCGGTCAGCGCCGGCCCGTCGGGCCGGCCGGGTCCGGGGTCGGCGAGCAGGAGGCGGATCGAGTTCGTGCCGCAGTCGACCGCCGCCACCGTCGCGCTCACGCGTCCCCCTCGCTCTCGCCCTGCTGACCCTCGCCCTGCTGGTCGGTGGCTCCGGGCAGGCACGGCCGGTGCCACCACTCCCCCACGAGCGCCAGCGTCTCATCCCCGAGCGGGTTGACCCCGGGCCCGGCGGCGAGGGCGTGCGCGAGCAGCGCGTGCAGGCACTTGACCCGGTCGGGCATGCCGCCGGCGCTGACGCCGGCGATCTCTCCGACGTCGCCGTCGCCGGTCTGCTCGCCGATCGCGCGCCGGTCGGCGAGGTAGGCGTCGTGAGCGGCCGCGTACGCCGGCGCGAGCCCGGGCTCGGCGTGCAGGCGGGTCGTCATGGCGGCCATGACGCCGTTCGACTCGAGCGTGGAGCAGGCGGAGGCCGCGCGGGGGCAGGTCAGGTAGTAGGTCGTCGGGAACGGTGTCCCGCCGGGTAGCCGGGGCCGGGTCGCCACGACCGTCGGCCGTCCGCAGGGGCAGCGGTGGGCGACGCCGACGGCGCCGCGGGACGGGCGGCCGAGCTGGGCCTCGACCGTCGCGGCGTCCTCGGCGCCGAGCTCCGGCGCCGTCTCGTCGGGCACGGCGTCAGCCCTGCCGCGGCGTGCCGGGGAGGGTGAGCGTTCGGATCGCGGGCGAGACCCAGGTGATGACCACGGCGACCATGATGAGGCCACCGCCGAAGAGGAAGGCGCTCGAGGCGCCCAGCCCCTGGGCGGCGATGCCCGTCAGGGAGAAGCTGATCGGGTCGCCCAGGTAGCCGGCGAGGGCGGCCAGGGCCATCACGCGGCCGAGCTGCTGGACCGGCGTCGAGAGGACCAGCGAGGCGTTGATCAGCGTGCCGAAGAGCCCGGTGCCGACGCCGGCCAGCGCGCCGCAGGCACCGGCGAGGACGACGCCGGACCCGCTCCCGAAGACGTCGCGCTCCAGCAGACCGAGCGTGACGAGCCCGATGCTCATCAGGGTCAGCCCGAACGCCGCGACCACGCCGGCCCGGGCCGTCGGGCGCCGCCAGGTGAGGAACGCTGCCGTCAAGACCGCGCCGACCCCGAAGCCGCCCAGCACCCAGCCGACCCCGCCCGGCCCCCAGCCCTGCTCGTTGGCGAGCAGCGGCACGCCCGCGGTCATCGGGCCGGCGAAGCCGAAGTCGAGGATCGCCAGCACGGTGACGGTGACGAGGAGGCGCCGGTCGACGATGACCAGGCGCAGCCCGTCGTGGATCTCGCCGAAGACGCCGCGCTCGGGCTCCACCGCCCCGCTGAGCACGGCCGAGCTGCTCGGCCGGACCATCCGGGTCAGGGAGAGCGCGACGACCGAGGCGGCGAACATGAAGGCCGCGACGCCGAAGGCGACCGACGTGCCGTACGCGACGAGCAGCAGGCTGGCGAGCGGGGCGCCCACCATGGGGGCGCCGCGGTAGACGACGGTGCGCAGCGCCTGCAGCCGCGTCTGCCCCTCGAGGGTGGCGACGAAGGCGGGCGCGGCGCCGACGGCCGGCAGGAAGAACCCGTCGACGACGCCGAACACGGCGGCCAGGGCCCCGATCAGCACGGTCCCGTTGAAGCCGGCGCCGAGGACGACGGCGGCCGCCACCATGACCAGCGTCCGCAGGACGTCGGAGACGATGATGACGCGCTTGGGGCCGATGCGGTCGACGAAGACGCCACCGGCCAGCAGCACGACGGCCCGGGGCAGCGACCCGAGCACAAGCACGAGACCGACCTGCGCCGGCGGCATGATCATGACCGCCGCCCACGTCAACGCCACGTAGAAGATCTGGTCGCCGACGAGCGAGTGGGCGTAGCCGAACAGCCACCACCCGGAGTCCCGGGCGCGTGGCAGTGCGCGCCGCGGCCGCGCCGGACGGCGCTCGTGCCGCGCGGACCTCGTCTGGCCGGACACCCTCGGGGCCGTCTCCGTCCTGCCCGCGCAGCGACGCGCGGACCTTCGTGCCCCCCCTGCGAGGTCGGCCGGCTGGTCGCCGGTCGACGTCCTTCCTGCGGTGGCCGCATCGCGACCTGGGAAAACCGTAGCCCCGTCCTCGCTACAGTGCGGCCATGATCGCCACGACAGGAGGTGCGGGTCGCGCGGCGACCCGTCCGGGCGCGGTCGTCGTGGTCGGCAGCATCAACGTCGACCTCACGGTCGCCGCCAGCCCGCTGCCGCGTCCCGGCGAGACCCTGACCGGCAGCTCGTTCGCCAGCGGCCTGGGCGGCAAGGGCGCCAACCAGGCCGTCGCCGCAGCGCGCGCCGGCGCCACGACGAGCATGGTCGGGGCCGTCGGCCGCGACACCTTCGGCACGCTCGCCCTCGACGCCCTGCGCGCCGACGGCGTGGACGTCGACTGGGTCGAGGAGGTGGACGGCCCGACCGGCGTGGCCCACATCCGGGTCGACGCCCGCACCGGCGAGAACAGCATCGTGATCGTTCCCGAGGCGAACGGCGCGCTGACGCCGGCCCGCGTGGAGGAGTCGCTGCGCGAGCTCGCCCCGTCCTCGCCGGTCGTGCTGCTGCAGCTCGAGACGCCGCTGGAGGTGGCGCTGGCCACCGCGCGCGCCTGCTCCGAGCTCGGCCTGAAGCTGGTCCTCGACCCTGCGCCTGCCGCCCCGCTGCCGGACGAGATCTGGGAGGGCGTCTGGCTCGCCTGCCCGAACGAGACCGAGGCGGAGCTGCTCACCGGCACCCGGGTCACCGACGTCCGTTCCGCCGAACGCGCGGCGCGCTGGTTCTCCGAGCGGGGCGTACGCCAGGTGGTCGTCACCCGTGGCGGTCGAGGCACCGTCGTGGTCGGGCCGGGCGGCACCAGCGACATCCCCGCCTTCGGCGTGACGCCGGTGGACACGACGGCCGCCGGCGACACGTTCGCCGGGGCCCTCGGGGCCGCGGTCGCCGCCGGGCTGGCCTGGCCGGTCGCGCTACGTCGGGCGGCCGCCGCGGGTGCGCTGGCCACGACCAAGCCGGGCGCGACGTCGAGCATCCCGACCGCCGCCGAGGTGGACGCGTACCTCAAGGGCAGATAGATCTGTCGTCGCTCCGCTTGGACGCGGACCGGGCTCTGACCCGACGCTCTCGTCGTCTCGGATGACGACGACGAGCGTGTCGTCTTCCGCTCCTCCTCAACGCGTCGGCGCCCGGTCCGGCGGGGGCTGCGCTTCCGACGCGACGGATCTCATCTCGGCTTGGAGTCCGGGGTGACCGGGGCGCGCTTGCCGGGGTCGGCCTTCTTGACCGCCGGCTTGTCGGCCGCCTTGACCGAGCCCCACATGCGGTCCCACCACATCGCCTGGGGCTGACCCGGGTCGTCGGTCGGCGTGGAGTCGAGCGTCAGCCCGCCGCCGAGCGGCTTGCCGTCGGCGCCGACCACGGTGTAGCCGGTCTCGCCGGGCACCAGCCAGCCGAGCCGCTCGCGGGCCTGCGCCGACACGTACGCGGGGTCGTTCCAGCGGGTGATCTGGCTCTGCAGGTCGGCGATGCTCGCCTGGCTCTGCGCGATCTCGGCCTTGGTGGTGGCGATCTCGTGCGCCTGCGCGAAGTAGATCCGCAGCGAGGTCGCGTACGAGATGACGAGCACGAGCACCACGACCACCAGGGCCAGGGCACGCGCCGTCAGGTTGGCGCGGACGGCCCGGTGCAGCACGGCCGCACCGGACGCGGCCACGCGCGCCGTCGCCTGGCTCGCCGGACGCGGTGCCGCCGACCTCTTCGTCCCGGCCGAGGCCTTCCGCGAGCGCGAGCCCGCGCTCGGACCGGCACCGGCCTCCGCGGGGGCCGGGTCGAGCGCGACGGTCGGCTCGGTCGCCGGGTCCGTCGGCGGGAGGACGCGGTCGCGAGACGCCGTCCGGGCGCGCGGCTTGCCCCGGCCGGGACCTGCGCCCGGCCGGGCGGTCGGACGAGGTCCGGACGGCGCCACGGTGCTGGTCGTCCCTACTTGCCCGTGAAGCGCGGGAAGGCGGAGGCGCCGGCGTAGCGGGCCGCGTCGTCGAGGTCCTCCTCGATGCGCAGCAGCTGGTTGTACTTGGCGACGCGGTCGGTGCGCGCCGGGGCGCCCGACTTGATCTGGCCGCAGTTGGTGGCGACGGCGAGGTCGGCGATGGTGGTGTCCTCGGTCTCGCCGGAACGGTGGCTCATCATGCAGCGGAAGCCGTTGCGGTGCGCCAGGTCGACGGCGTCGAGGGTCTCGGTCAGCGAGCCGATCTGGTTGACCTTGACCAGCAGCGCGGAGGCGGCCTTCTCGGTGATGCCGCGCTGCAGGCGGGTGACGTTGGTGACGAAGAGGTCGTCGCCGACCACCTGCACCTGGTCGCCGATGCTGGCCATGAGGGCGCTCCAGCCGGTCCAGTCGTCCTCGGCGAGCGGGTCCTCGAGGGAGACGATCGGGAAGTCGCGCACCCACTGCGCGTAGATCTCGGTCATCTCGTCGGCCGACTTGGTGCCGCCCTCCCAGTGGTACGCGCCGTCGGAGAAGAACTCGCTGCTCGCGGCGTCCAGCGCCAGCGCGATGTCCGTGCCGAGCGTGAGCCCGGTCGACTCGACGGCGGTGGAGATCAGCTCGAGCGCCGCGACGTTGGCCGGCAGGTTCGGCGCGAAGCCGCCCTCGTCGCCGAGCCCGGTCGAGAGGCCCTGCTTCTTGAGCACGGACTTGAGCGAGTGGTAGACGCCGGCGCCCATCTCGAGCGCCTCCTTGAACGTGGCCGCGCCGATCGGCGCGATCATGAACTCCTGGATGTCCACGTCGGAGTCGGCGTGCGAGCCGCCGTTGACGATGTTCATCATCGGCACGGGCAGGACGTGGGCGTTCGGACCGCCGACGTAGCGGTAGAGCGGCAGGTCCGCGGAGTTCGCGGCCGCGTGGGCGACGGCGAGCGAGACGCCGAGGATGGCGTTCGCGCCGATCGAGCCCTTGTTGTCGGTGCCGTCGAGGTCGATCATCGCCTGGTCGATGAGACGCTGCTCGCTGGCCTCGAAGCCGATGAGCTCGGGACCGAGCTGGTCGACGACGCCGAGGACGGCCTTGGTCACGCCCTTGCCGCCGTAGCGGGAGCCGCCGTCACGGAGCTCCACCGCCTCGAACGCACCGGTCGAAGCACCCGACGGCACCGCCGCCCGGCCCTCGGACGCGTCGTCGAGGATGACCTCGACCTCGACCGTCGGGTTGCCCCGGGAGTCGAGGATCTCGCGCGCCCCGATGAACTCGATACTCGCCACGAACTGCTGCCTCTCGCTTGCGCCCGCGCGTCAACCACGGGGACGACCTGGTGTCCTCCACACCCTAGCGGCGCAGGGCTTCGAGACCCCGGCAGCACCACGGGCGGTTCGCCGGGCGGCTGAGACGGTCGCGCCCACGGCCGTACGCGGCTGGCGGGGGCTCCGAGCGGGCACGGTCGTCAGTGCGGCGGGCGCGCGCCGCCCTGCTGCTCCCAGCGCCGGTTGGTCTCGGCGTTGCGCCGCTCGATCCGGCGACGGCGCTCGACGCGGGAGGCGACCCACCAGCCCAGCACGGCGAACAGGAAGGTGAGGGCGACGCCGCCGACGACCAGCGGCAGGACCGGGACCTGCACCCCACCTCCTGGGATTCTCGGGGACGTGCGACGAGTCTCCCACGGGCGCTGCGGCGAGCTTCTGCACGCTCGACCACCCCGGAGGTGGATCCGGTGGCAGGAGTTCGGGCGGGCCCCGCCGGGGTAACGGCGCAGCATGAGCGACACCTCCTCCACCACGCCCGCCGACCGCCCGTTCGCCCTCGTCACCGGCGCCTCCAGCGGGATCGGCCTCGAGCTGGCCCGGCAGCTCGCGGGCCACGGCCACGACCTGCTCGTCACCGCCGAGGACGCGGGCGTGGAGGCCGTGGCCGACGAGCTCCGCGCGCTCGGCGCCGAGGTGACGACGTTCGTGGCCGACCTGCGGACGGGCACCGGCGTCGAGTCGCTCTACGCCGCGACCGTCGCGCACGGACGCCCGCTGGCCGTGGCCGCCCTGAACGCCGGGATCGGGCGGGGCGGCGCGTTCGTCGACAACGCCCTGGACGACGAGCTCGACGTGATCCGCCTGAACGTGCTCGGCACCGTGCACCTGACCAAGCTCGTGCTGGACGACATGGTGCTGGCCAACGCCGGCCGGCTGCTGATCACCTCGTCGATCGCCTCGACCATGCCGGGCCCGTTCCAGAGCGTCTACAACGCGTCGAAGTCCTTCGTGCAGTCGTTCGCCGAGGCCCTGCAGACCGAGCTGGCCGAGACCGAGGTGACGATCACCTCGCTGATGCCCGGCCCGACCGACACCGCCTTCTTCGCACGGGCCGGCATGGAGGACACCGCCATGGGCGCCGGTCCCAAGGACGAACCGGCCGCCGTCGCCCGCCAGGGCTACGAGGCGCTGATGGCCGGCAAGGCCAAGGTCGCCGCGTCCTCACCCGGGACCAAGGCGACCGCCCTGGCCGCGGCCGTGCTGCCCGACAAGGTCAAGGCCCTGCTGCACCGGGTCGCCGCCAAGCCGCGCGGCGACAGCGCGTCCGAGGGGACCGACGAGGCCGGCGCGTGACGGCGCGGGCGCGCGGGTAAGGATCGGGTCATGGAATACCGCACTCTCGGGCGCAGCGGATGCGCCGTCTCCACCCTGTGCCTCGGCACGATGACCTTCGGCAACGAGACCGACGAGGCCGGCTCGCACGAGCAGCTCGACCGGTTCCTCGAGGCCGGCGGGACGTTCGTCGACACGGCGAACGTCTACACCCGCGGCGTCTCCGAGGAGATCATCGGGCGCTGGTTCGCCGACCGCCCCGCCGACGTCACCGACCGTGTCGTGCTCGCGACCAAGGGCCGCTTCCCGATGGGCGACGGGCCGAACGCGTCGGGCCTCTCGCGCCGTCAGCTCACCCGGGCGCTCGACGCCTCCCTCACCCGGCTCGGCCTCGACCACGTCGACCTCTACCAGGTGCACGCCTTCGACGCCTGGACCCCGCTGGAGGAGACGCTCCGTACGCTCGACGGCTTCGTCCGCGAGGGCAAGATCGGCTACTACGGCCTGTCGAACTTCACCGGCTGGCAGCTGACCAAGGCCGTCCACGTCGCCCGGGCGCTCGGCCTGAACGAGCCCGTCACGCTGCAGCCGCAGTACAGCCTGGTGGTGCGCGAGATCGAGTGGGAGATCGTGCCCGCCGCCCTCGACGCCGGGATGGGCCTGCTCCCCTGGAGCCCGCTCGGCGGCGGCTGGCTGTCGGGCAAGTACAAGCGTGACGAGCGCCCGACCGGGGCCACCCGCCTGGGCGACAACATCAACCGCGGGATGGAGGCCTGGGACCGGCGCGGCACCGAGCGCACCTGGAACACCATCGACGCCGTGCAGAAGGTCGCCGAGGACCGCGGCATCTCGATGGCCGAGGTCGCCCTGTCCTGGGTCACCGACCGCCCGAGCGTCACCTCGACGATCCTCGGCGCCCGGACCACGCAGCAGCTCGAGACCAACCTCAAGGCCGCGGGTCTGCACCTGACCGCGGACGAGACGGCGTCCCTCGACGAGGCGAGCGACCTGCACGCGGCCGACTACCCGTACGGCGAGCTCGGCGTCGGGCAGCGCAACCGCAACCTCGAGGGCTGAGCGGAGGTCAGCGGGGCCGCCGCCCGCGCAGGGCGGCGGCCACGTTGATCCCGACGATCCCGGCCCAGGCGATGGCGGTCGTCACGACCGAGTCGTGCACGATCCCGGTGATCGGGATCCCGGCGCCCAGCGACGCCAGGGCGATGACGAAGCGGCCGTCCCCCGTCGCCTTCTCCTCCTCGCGGTCGTGCTGCCGGTCCTGCGACGACGGCCTCACCTCCGCCGTGCGCTGGGCGACGAGCTCCTCGACGCGGTCGGCCAGGCTCGCCGCGACCGCGTCCTCGTAGTCCGGTCCGAGGTCACGGCGCGCGCCCAGGGCCGCAGCGGCGTCGCGTCTGAGCTCGGGGGTCGCGCGTGTGGGCTCGCTCACACAGCGAGGCTAACCCTCGAGCAGTCCGCCGGGACAGGACCACCAGGGTCGAACCGGGGGTCCGGGCGCTCGCCGAGCAGCTTCGGCGGTCGCTTCAGCGGGACTCGGCCTCGCGCACCTGCTGCTCGAGCCGGCGTACGGCGGCCCGGGCCGACTGCTCGGCGTCGAGGCCCGACGCCTGCGCGCGACGGACCAGGGCGAGCAGCGACTCGCCGAGCTCCTCGTCGGTGATCGGCTCGACCTCGGCCGGCGGTTCGAGGGCGACCCCGCGGGAGCGCGCGCGGGACAGGATCTTGGCCCCGCGGGCGAGCGCTGAGAGCTGCTCGGGGATGCCGTCGAGCGCGGACGCACGGTTCTTCTCGACCGCCTTGCGCTGCTCCCAGGTCGCGTGCAGGTCGGTCGGGACGCTGTCCACCCGCTGCTCCGAGGGTGCGAGGGGGTCGCCCCCCTCGGGGGTGTACGGGAAGACGTGCGGGTGCCGTGCGACCAGCTTGTCGGCGATGCCGGCGGCGACGTCCTCGACGTCGAAGGCGCCCTCCTCCGCCGCCAGCTCGCTGTGGAAGACCACCTGCAGCAGCAGGTCGCCCAGCTCCTCGCGCAGGTCGGCGGGGGTCCCCACCTCGATGGCCTCGACGACCTCGGTGGCCTCCTCGACGAGGTAGGGCACCAGGGAGGTGTGGGTCTGCTGCGCGTCCCAGGGGCAGTCGGCCCGGAGCCGGTGCATGACCGCGACGAGGCGGTCGACCTCGCTCCCGCCCTCCCGGGCGGTCGTCGCGGTCAGGGCGTCGGGGTGGGGCTCGGGCTGGACGGGCGCGCGAGCGAGCCCGACTGGTCGCCGTTGACCAGCTTCTGCTGCTCGTCGAGCACCCCGAACCGCGGGTTGACCGTCACCTTCTGCTGCGCCACCTGCTCGAGGTAGGGCTGCGAGCCGACCTTCTGCGCCACGATCTGCTGGTCGGCGATGTCGTACGCGACCTCCTTGGCCGCCGGGAACGGCAGCAGCGGCTCGAGGTTCGACCCCTTGAGCGCGGCGTCGCGGTCGGCGTCGGTCACGGTGATGCCGTTCTTGGCCGCGATCTTCTCCGCGATGACGCCGTGGACCATGGCGTCGAGGACCGCCTGCGGCGAGACCTGCTGGCCCTCCTGCACCGTCTTCTCGACTCCGGCGACTGCGGCGTCCAGCTGCGTCTGCGTGATCGCGGTGCCGTCGACGTACGCGGCGACCGCCGGGTTGGCGTTCGCGCAGCCCGCGCCGGTGCCGAGGACGGCCAGCGAGAGCGCCGCCGCCGCGAGGATGCGGTGCCGTCGAGGTCGGCGGTGCGGTGCAGCCGAGGAGCGCATGGGGCCTTCCGAGTCGTCCGTGCCGACCCGGCTCGACGCCGGGCCTCCGCGATCCTAGCCCGCACCCCGCCCGCGCCCAGGGAGCCGGGCGGGCGCCTTGCGCCCGCTGGTCCGAGCTTCCTCGTGCTTGACCTGCCCAGCAGGTCTGGCTCAGCGCGTGCATTTCACGACAACGTGAAATGCACGACGCCGGACGCCGGACGCCGACTCGGCGAGCGGGCGGGGTGGTCAGGCCAGGAAGATCTCGCGGACGACCTTGGCGCACCAGGCCAGCAGCTCCAGGTCCTGCACCGCGGGGCCGCCGATAGAGGCGGCGAGGGGGCGCGGGACGAGGATGTGCTGGGCCGCGGTCTTGACGACGCTGCGCGGGTAGAGGCGCTTGAGCCGCAGCTGCTTCGACTCCGGCAGGTCAGCGGGGGCGAAGCGGATGTAGTTGCCCTGCGACACCACCTCGGCGATGCCGGCCTCGCGGGCGAGCAGGCGGAACCGTGCGACCTCGAGCAGGTTCAGCGAGGGCCGCGGCGGGGTGCCGTAGCGGTCGTGCAGCTCGGCCTCGATCGCCTTGACGTCGGCCTCGCTCTTCACCTCGGCCAGGCGCTTGTACATCTCGAGCCGCAACCGTTCCGACTCGACGTAGTCGGTCGGCAGGTGCGCGTCGATCGGCAGCTCGATCCGCATCTCGGGCTCGGGCTCGGTGTCGTCGCCGCGGTACTCGGCGACCGCCTCTCCCACCAGCCGGATGTAGAGGTCGAAGCCGACGTCGGCGATGTGCCCGGACTGCTCCCCGCCCAGCATGTTGCCGGCACCGCGGATCTCGAGGTCCTTCATGGCCACGGCCATGCCCGCGCCGAGGTCGGTGTGCGCGGCGATCGTCGCCAGGCGGTCGTACGCCGTCTGGGTCAGCGGCTTCTCCGGGGGGTAGAAGAAGTAGGCGTAGCCGCGCTCGCGACCGCGGCCCACGCGCCCGCGGATCTGGTGGAGCTGGGAGAGCCCGAGCTGGTCGGAACGGTCGACGATCAGGGTGTTCGCGGTGTTGATGTCGAGGCCCGCCTCGACGATCGTCGTGCAGACCAGCACGTCCGCGCGGCGCTCCCAGAAGTCGACCATGACCTGCTCGAGGCGCTGCTCGCCCATCTGGCCGTGCGCGGTGACGACGCGCGCCTCGGGGACGAGCTCGTTGATCCGCGCCGCGGTCTTGTCGATGCTCTGCACCCGGTTGTGCACGAAGAACACCTGGCCCTCGCGGCTCAGCTCGCGCCGGACGGCCGCGGTGACCTGCGCCTCGTCGTACGGGCCGGCGAAGGTCAGCACCGGGTGGCGCTCCTCCGGCGGGGTGGCGATCGTGCTCATCTCACGGATGCCGGTGATGGCCATCTCGAGGGTGCGCGGGATCGGCGTGGCCGACATGGCGAGCACGTCGACGCTGGTGCGCAGACGCTTGAGCTGCTCCTTGTGCTCGACGCCGAAGCGCTGCTCCTCGTCGATGATCACCAGCCCGAGGTCCTTGAACTTGATCTCCCCGCCGAGCAGGCGGTGGGTGCCGATGACGACGTCGACCTTGCCCTCGGCGACGCCCTCGATCGTCTTCTTGACCTCGGCGTTGGACTGGAAGCGGCTGATCGGGGCGACGTTGACGGGGAAGCCGGAGTAGCGGTCGGCGAACGTCGAGTGGTGCTGCTGCACGAGCAGCGTGGTCGGCACGAGCACGGCGACCTGCTTGCCGTCCTGCACCGCCTTGAACGCCGCGCGCACCGCGATCTCGGTCTTGCCGTAGCCGACGTCGCCGCAGATCAGGCGGTCCATCGGCACGACCTGCTCCATGTCGCGCTTGGTCTCCTCGACCGCGGCGAGCTGGTCGGGGGTCTCGACGAACCCGAACGCGTCCTCGAGCTCGCGCTGCCAGGCGGTGTCCGGGCCGAAGGCGTGGCCCTGGGTGGCCTGCCGGGCGGCGTAGAGCTTGATCAGCTCGCCGGCGATCTCCCGGACCGCCTTGCGGGCTCGCGTCTTGCGCTTGGCCCAGTCGCCGCCGCCCATCTTGTCCAGCGTCGGGTTCTCGCCGCCGACGTAGCGGGTGACCTGGTCGAGCGCGTCCATCGGGACGTAGAGCCGGTCGCCCGGCTGGCCGCGCTTGGACGGCGCGTACTCGATGACGAGGTACTCGCGCACCGAGTCCTTGCCGACGCTGCGCTGCACCATCTCGACGTAGCGGCCGACGCCGTGCTGGGCGTGCACGACGGCGTCGCCGGCGCTGAGCTCGAGCGGGTCGATCGTCTGCTTGCGCCGGGCCGGCATCTTGCGGCTCGACTTGTCGGCCGCCTGGCGCTGCCCGGAGAGGTCGCGCGCGGTGAGCACGAGGAGCGAGACCTCGTCGGCGACGAAGCCGTGGGCGAGCTCGCCGCACACGACGGTGGCGATGCCCGGGACCGGCTCGTCGTCGAGCTCCTCGAGGCGGCGCACGGGCAGGTCGGCGCCCGTGAGGACCTCGGCGAGCCGGTCGGAGATGCCCTTGCCCTCGGCCATGAGCAGCACGCGCCAGCCGTCCTTGAGGCGTGCGGTGACCTCGTGCAGCGCGGCGTCGGTGTCACCCCGGTACGCCTCCACCGGGTGGCCGGCGATGGTGCGGCTGACGACGCCCGCCTCCCGGGCGACGGAGCTGAGGTCGACGACCTCGCCGTCCTCGGTGCGCAGCGGCCCCGTCGAACCCACCGCGGACTCACCGGGCCCGGCGCTGAACGGCGACAGCGTCCACCACGACAGCCCGCGCCCGAGCGCGGTCGAGCGGACCTCCGAGAGCGGCCGGTACGACGACTCGCCCAGGTCGATCGGGGCCTGCCCGCCGCCAGCGGCCGCGGCCCAGGACGCGTGCAGGAACTCCTCGCTGGTCCGCACGAGGTCGATGGCGCGTCCGCGGACGAGCTCGGGGTCGCAGACGAGCACCTGCGTGCCCTCGGGCACCAGCTCGACGAGCAGCTCCATCCCGTCGACGAGGACCGGCGACAGCGCCTCCATGCCGTCGACCGCGTGGCCCTGGGCGATCTTGTCGAGCATCTCGATCAGCTCGGGGTGCTCCTGGGACAGCGCGAAGGCGCGCTGCCGCACGTCGTCGGTGAGCAGCAGCTCGCGGCAGGGCGACGCCACGACCTCGGGGATCACGACGTCGGTCGAGCGCTGGTCGGCGACCGTGAAGTAGCGGATGTCCTCGACGGTGTCGCCGAAGAAGTCGATACGGACCGGGTGCTCCTCGGTCGGGGGGAAGACGTCGACGATCCCGCCGCGCATCGCGAACTCCCCGCGGCGCTCCACCAGGTCGACCCGGTTGTACGCCGCCCCGACCAGCGCCTGCGCCAGCTCGGTGGTGTCGAAGTCCTGACCGGTGACGAGGCGTACGGGCTTGAGGTCGGCGAGGCCCTTGACCTGCGGCTGCAGGATGCTGCGGACCGGGGCGACGACGATCCGCGGCGGCGGCAGCTCGTCGGTCCCGGACAGCCGGCGCAGCACCGCCAGCCGGCGGCCGACCGTGTCCGAGCGCGGGCTCAGCCGCTCGTGCGGCAGCGTCTCCCAGGCCGGGTAGTAGGCCACCGCGTCGGTCCCGAGCAGCGACTGGCACGCGGCGGTCAGGTCCTCGGCCTCGCGGTAGGTCGAGGTGACGAGCAGGACGGTCCGGTCGGCACCACCGAGGTCGCGCGCCGCCGTGAGGGCGGCGGCGATCAGGGGCCGCATCGCCGGAGGCGCCGTCAGGTCGAGGGCCGGGCGCGTGCGTGAACGCGCGTCACCGACGGTCTCGGCGACGGTGGGATCGGTGCAGAACAGGCGCACCAGGCCAGCCAGACTCACTGGTCAGACTGTACCGAGGCCCTCAACCGCGCCACGGGCGCGGCTGCCGTCGCCGAGAGGCCCCTGGGGCCCACCCTGTGGGAGCGACGGCCCTTCGTCAGGCTCAGCGAGCGTCGAGGGGCTCGGGACCCGGCGCGCGGCTCGGGCGCCGGTGCCGAGACGACCGGGCAGGCAGGACACGTTCTTCGTCCTGCCCGGGAGGGAGGAAGGCATCGGGCCAGAGCCCGATCCGCAGGCGAAGCGGAGCGAGCCGGCCGGACACGCTGGAGCCGATCAGGAGTTGAAGGTGCTCTGCGTGCGCTCGAGGCCCTGCTCGACGAGGTGCTCGACGGCGTCGGCTGCGCGCTGGACCTCGATCTCGACGTCCGTGCGCGCCGAGGAGGCGAAGTTGCTGAGCAGGAAGTCGGCCGGGTCCTGGCGCCCGGGCGGACGCCCGACGCCGATCCGGACGCGGTAGAAGTCGCCCGTGCCGATCGAGCGGCGGATCGACTTGAGGCCGTTGTGGCCGTTGTCGCCGCCGCCGAGCTTGACCCGCAGCTGGGTGGGGTCGATGTCGAGCTCGTCGTGGATGACGATCATCGCCGACGGCTCGATCTTGTAGTACGAGAGCAGTCCGGAGACCGGGCCGCCCGTCTCGTTCATGTACGTGCGCGACTTCGCCAGCACGAGCCGCTGCTGGTCCGCGCCGGGCGGACCGACGCGGACGTCGGCCGTCTCGGCACGGATGCCCTTCGCGGCGGCGAAGCGCGCACCGCCCCGGCGCGCCAGCTCGTCGACGACCATGAAGCCGACGTTGTGGCGGTGACCGGCGTAGGTCGGGCCCGGGTTTCCGAGCCCGACCACCAGCCAGAGCATGGGTGTCGCGGGTGGACGCCGGTCAGGCGTTCGCCGCGCCCTCGGAGTCCTCGTCGGAGGACTCGGGCTGCTCGGAGGCCTCGCCCTCGGCCTCGGTGCCCTCGGCCAGCGTCGGCTCGATGCCGACCTCTGCCTCGGCCTCGGCGAGCTCGGCCTCGATGTCGGCCGCCGTCGGCGCCGCGGTGATGTTGATGACCAGCGTCTCGGGGTCGAGCCCGGACAGGGACGCCCCCTCCGGCAGCTGCAGGTCGGCGGCGGTGATCTGGGTGCCGACCTGGGCGCCCTCGATCGACACGACGATCTGCGTCGGGATGTGCGTGGCCTCGGCCTCGAGCGGCACGGAGTTGGCGACGACGTCGACCAGCGTGTCGGGAGCGGCCTCGCCCTCGACGACGACCGCGACGTCGACGGTGACCTTCTCGCCGCGACGCACGATGACGAGGTCGACGTGCTCGATGGTGCGCTTGATCGGGTCGCGCTGGACCTGCTTGGGCAGGGCGAGCTGCGACGAACCGTCGAGCTGGATGGACAGAAGCGCGTTGGCCGTGCGCAGCGCCAGCAGGGTCTCGTGACCCGGCAGCGTGATGTGGACCGGATCGGTGCCGTGCCCGTAAAGGACGGCGGGGATCTTGTCGGCACGACGGATCCGGCGGGCGGCACCCTTGCCGAACTCGGTGCGCGCCTCGGCGACGATCGTGACCTCGGGCACTAGGACCTACTCCTTGCGGTATGCGACGAACGGTGGGGATGGAGCTCGGGTGTCGCCACCGACGTGGAGCAGCGTGCGACCGCAGGCCGGCCCTTGCAGAACCGGTGCCCTGTCGATCACGGTCAGCGACCCTCGCCGAGGCAACCGGGAGAGCCTAGCCGACGGCGCGCGTACGCCCGAATCCGTCCGCCGGCAGCACCCGCCGGCTCCCGTGCCCGGGCGGGGCCGATGTCAGCTCTGCCCGTCGAACAGGCTCGTCACGGAACCGTCCTCGAACACCTCGCGGATCGCCCGGGCGATCAGCGGGGCGATGGAGAGCACGGTCAGCTTGTCGAGTCGGCGCTCCTCGGGGATGGGCAGCGTGTTGGTCACGATGACCTCCTCGAACGCCGACGCCGTGAGCCGCTCCGGGGCCGGGCCGGACAGCACGGGGTGGGTCGCGGCGGCGATGACCTTCTTCGCGCCGCGCGAGACGAGGGCCTCGGCGGCCTGGCAGATGGTGCCGGCCGTGTCGATCATGTCGTCGACGAGCAGGCAGACCCGGCCCTCGACCTCGCCGACGACCTCGTGGACGGCGACGGTGTTCGCGACGTCGGGGTCGCGCCGCTTGTGGATGATCGCGAGCGGGACGTTCAGCCGGTCGCTCCACATGTCGGCGAGCCGGACGCGGCCGGCGTCGGGCGAGACCACCGTCATCTCCGACTTGTCGTACTTGCTCTCGACGTAGTCGGCGAGCACCGGCAGCGACCACAGGTGGTCGACGGGACCGTCGAAGAAGCCCTGGATCTGCGCCGCGTGCAGGTCGACCGACATCAGCCGGTTGGCGCCCGCGGTCTTGAACATGTCGGCGATCAGCCGCGCCGAGATCGGCTCGCGGCCGCGGTGCTTCTTGTCCTGGCGCGCGTACGGGTAGAAGGGCGCGACCACGGTGATCCGCTTGGCCGAAGCGCGCTTGAGCGCGTCGACCATGATCAGCTGCTCCATCAGCCACTCGTTGACCGGCGCCGCGTGGCTCTGCAGGACGAACGCGTCGCTGCCGCGCACCGACTCCTCGAACCGGACGTAGATCTCGGAGTTGGCGTAGCTGATCGCGCGCGTCGGCACGATGTCGACGTCGAGGATGCGGGACACCTCGTCGGCCAGCTCGGGGTACGCGCGCCCCGAGAAGAGCATCAGGTGCTTGACGTTCGGCCGCTTGAAGCCGGTCACGACTCCCTCTCGCTGTCGGTGCTGCTGGGCGTGCTGGTGCTGGGCGTGCTGGTCGGGGGGTCGACCCCGACGACCTCCTGGTCGCTGAGGGGGGCCGGGACGACGTGCTGCTCGACCTCGGGCGGGTCGACCGGCCCGTCGGCCCCCGGGGCGCGGTCGGCAGGCCCCGCGGCGGCGAGGGCCTCCTCGGCCGCGGCGGCGGTCTTGCTGCCGGAACGCTTGCGGGCGACCCAGCCGGGGACGTTGCGCTGCCGGGCACGGCTCACGGCCAGCTCGCCCGGCCCGACGTCGCCGGTCACGGTGGAGCCGGCGCCGACGTACGCGCCGTCGGCCACGGTCACGGGGGCCACGACCGTGGAGTCGCTGCCAACGAAGCTGGCCCGTCCCACGCGCGAGGAGGACTTGGTGACGCCGTCGTAGTTGGCGAAGATCACGCCGGCGCCGATGTTGGCGTCCTCGCCGATCTCGACGTCGCCGGCGTACGTCAGGTGCGGGACCTTGGCGCGGTCGCCGATCCGTGCGTTCTTGGTCTCGACGAACGTGCCGATCTTGCCGCGCTCCCCCAGCACCGTGCCGGGGCGGAGGTAGGCGAAGGGTCCGACGCTCGCCCCGGCGCCGATGACGGCTAGCGAGCCGTGGGTCCGCACGACCGAGGCGCCCTCGCCGACCTCGACGTCGACGAGCGTGGTGTCCGGGCCGATCGTGGCGCCCGCGGCGACCGAGGTCGCGCCCTCCAGCGAGGTGCCGGGCAGCAGCGTGACGTCCTCGGCGAGGTCCACAGACGCGTGAACCCAGGTGCTGGCCGGGTCGACGACGGTGACACCCGCGCGCATCCAGCGCTCGAGCGTGCGGCGGTTGACCTCGGCGTTCATCCGCGCCAGCTGCACGCGGTCGTTGACGCCCTCGGTCTGCCAGCGGTCCTCGATCGCGTACGCGCCGACGGCCCGCCCGGCCTCGCGCGCGAACCCGAGCACGTCGGTCAGGTAGAGCTCGCCCTGGTCGTTGGTCGGACGGAGCCGCGCGAGCCCCTCGCGCAGGGCCTCGGGCTCGAAGACGTAGATGCCGGAGTTGATCTCGTGGATCGTCCGCTGCGCCTCGCTCGCGTCGCGGTCCTCGACGATGCCGAGGACCTCGTCGCCGGCGCCGCGGACGATGCGGCCGTAGCCCGTGGGGTCGTCGACGTGGGCCGTCAGCACCGAGACCGCCGTGCCCGCGGTGCGGTGGCCCGCGACGAGGGCGGCGAGCGTCTCCGCGGTGAGCATCGGCACGTCGCCGTAGGTGACCAGGACGTCGCCGCGCAGCTCGGGCAGCGCCTCGAGCGCGACCTGGACAGCGTGCCCCGTCCCGCGCTGCTCGGTCTGCACGACCGTGGTCGCGTGCGGCGCGATCTCGGCCAGGTGCGCCTCGACCTGCTCGCGCAGGTGGCCGACGACGACCACGATGTGCTCGGGCTCCAGGGCGGTGGCCGCGTCGAGGGCGTAGCTGAGCATCGAGTGCCCGGCGATCTCGTGCAGCAGCTTGGACCTCGACGACCGCATCCGCTTGCCCTCGCCCGCGGCGAGGACGACCACCGCGGAGACGGGACCACCCTCGAGGACCGGGGTCTGCTGCCCCGTCGGCGCAGCACTGCTCACACGTACGTCCTGTCTGTCGCTCGCGCGCACCGGCGCCTCGAGGCGCCGGCACCTGCTCCCCGGGTAGGAGTCGAACCTACGTCGCTAGTCCTGATTCAAAGTCAGGCGGGCCCTGCCGGCAGACCAACCGGGGATCGCCACATCGAGGTGCCCTGGTCGTCACGAGACCGACCGGGGACCGGCCCGGACCAGCGTACGCAGGAGCGCGCGCCACGTCATGCCGAGCGGGCGGCCACGGACGCCGACCGATCGCGGGCCGGAGGCCCCTCGGCCTGTCGAAGGGCCGGACCGGGTCGGCGCCGGCGAAGGGCTGGACCGCCGACTTCTTCGCGGCCCCCGGACGGACCAGGGAGCGTCCCGGCCACGTTGCAGGAGCTACGCGCGCCGCTTGCCCCGCGCCCTGCGCACCCGTACGCTCTCGACTAGAACGTTTTAGAAGGAGCCTGCTCGTGACCGCCTCCGTGGCACCCCTGTCCCCGACCACCCGGACCCCCTCCCCGCTCGCCGGCGCCCGCGCCCGCGGGGCGGTGACGCTGATGTTCGCGGTGAACGGCCTCGTCCTCGGCGGGTGGGGCGGCAGCCTCCCCTCGCTGCGCGACAAGCTCGCCATCGGCGACGGCCAGGTCGCGCTGATGCTCTTCGCGGCCGGCATCGCCGGCATCACCTCGATGCAGGTCGGCGGACGGCTGTCGGACGCGGTGGGCGCCCGGCGCATCACCCTCGTCGCCCTGCCGCTGCTGCTGCTGACCGCCGCGGTGCTGGCCCTCGCGCCGACCTACCCGGTCGCCGTCGCGGGCGCGGTGCTGCTCGGCCTCGGCAACGGGGCGATGGACGTGTCGATGAACGCCATCGGGGTCCAGGTCGAGGTCGCCCGGCGCGGGCCGGTGATGAGCTCGTTCCACGCCTTCTTCTCGATCGGGAACCTCCTCGGCGCGGCCGCCGTGCTCGGCCTGGCGGCCGGGTTCGGGCTGAGCGGCGGCGCGGTCGTCACGCCGCTGCTGCTGACCCTCGTCGTCGTGGGTGCGGTCGTGCTGGTGGTCCTCGCCCGCATCGCCCCGGTCGCCGCGCCGGTCGTGCACCGTTCCTCCGACGGCGCCCGCACGCGGGTGCCGCGGGCGGCGTACGTGCTCGGGATCATGGCCCTGGCCTTCGGCCTCTCGGAGGGCACCGCGGTCGACTGGTCGTCGATCCACGTGACCGACGTGGCCCGCGTCGACACCACGACAGGCGCCGTCGGCCTGGTCGCGGTGAGCGGCTTCATGGTCGTCATCCGCCTCCTCGGCGACCGCCTCGTGACGCGTTTCGGGCGCCGGGCCGTGGTGCGCTTCGGCGGGGCCTGCGCCGCGCTGGGCTACCTCACCGTGACCCTCGTGAGCCCGCTCCCGCTGCTCGTCGCGGGATGGGCGCTGGTCGGCCTCGGCGTGGGCATGATCGCCCCGCAGGTGTACGCGGTCGCCGGCCACCTCGGCGGCGGGCGGGTGCTCGCGGTCGTGGTGACCTTCGGCTACGCGTCCTTCCTCGCCGGTCCGGCGGTGGTCGGCTTCCTCGTGCGCCACCTCGGGATCCACCACGCGATGGCGGTCCCGGCCGTGCTCTGCGCCGGGATCGTCGCCCTCGCGGCCACGATACCGCGCGAGGACCGCGACCTCGCCTGAGCGGGCCTGCACCTCCACGGGCAGGTGTCTCGACGTCGAGACAACCCGACCCCTAGCCTGGCGCCGTGAGGGAGCCCCGCGACGAGGTCGACGACCTCGTCGACGCCTGGGCCCGCGAGCGCCCCGACCTCGACACCTCGCCGATGGAGGTGCTGTCGCGCGTCGACCGGCTCGCGCGCCACGTCGACCGGGCGCGAGCGGCGGCCTTCAGCCGCCACCAGCTGGAGGGCTGGGAGTTCGACGTCCTGGCCGCGCTGCGCCGCTCGGGCGAGCCCTACCGCGCCTCCCCCGGGTCGCTGGTGAGGGCGACCGGGGTGACGTCGGGGACCATGACCAACCGGGTGGACCGGCTCGCCGCGCGCGGGCTGGTGCGCCGCGACAGCGACCCCGACGACCGGCGCTCGGTCCGGGTCGAGCTGACCGAGCAGGGCCGGACCACGGTCGACGGCGCGCTCGTCGACCTCCTCGGCGCCGAGCACGAGCTTCTCGCCGCCCTCGACGACCCCGGGCGCCGCCGGCTCGCGGGCGCCCTGCGGGAGCTGCTCGCCTCGTACGCCGCGCCGGGCTCAGCCGACGACGGCTGAGGCGCGGGCCACGAGCCGCGTCTGGACGGCCACGAGCACGGCCAGCACGGCCCCGGCCACGAGCTCGGACACCTCCAGCGGCGTGCTGGCCAGCACCACCGCCGCGGCGGCGAAGAACGGGACGGCGTTGAGCCAGGTCCGGTCGTGCAGGCGCAGATGGACCGCCCACATCGCCAGCAGCAGCACCGCGACCGGGACGGTGACCGCGGCCGAGGTCACGAGGTCCAGGTGCGGGTCGGTCGGGTGGCCGACGTACTCCGCCCGCGCGGCCAGCCCGGCGCCGACCGCCGCCGCGGCGGCGTAGATCACGTAGTGGCCGAAGCCGAAGAGGTACTCCACGTGGGTCGCGTCCCGCTTCGCCCGGGCCAGCGCCTCGGCCGCCTCGCGGGAGAAGTAGAGCCACCACAGGCTGAAGACGATGAGCACCCCGCCGACGGTGACGGCCGCGACGGCGACGCGGTGCTCGGTCTCCCCCGTGAACGCCTCCTGGACGGCCAGCGTGGAGGACAGGATCGTCTCGCCGAGCACGATGATGAAGAACAGCCCGTAGCGCTCGGCGATGTGGTGCGGGTGCCACGTCGTCGTCCCCGACCGCTCCGCCCAGAAGGGCACCGCTAGCTCGGCCACGACCAGCAGGGCGAACAGCGGCGCGACCAGCGCCTGCTCGCGGGTGGCGAGGTAGAAGCCGCCCCAGCCGAGCTGGACGACCACGATGCCGAGGGCGTAGCGCAGGCAGGTCCTCCGGTGCGGCGGGTCGTTCCGGGCGGCGCGCAGCCACTGCAGCACCAGGCCGACGCGCATGATCACGTAGCCCGCGACGACGAGGCCGAAGTGACCCTCGCCCTCGTCGATCCCGAGCGTCAGCGTGGTGATGCCGCCGGCGAGCACGAGGACGCCGAGGATCTGCAGGATCGTCAGGAGGCGGAAGCCGACGTCGTCGTTGTCGTACGCCGAGGAGAACCAGCTGAAGTTCAACCAGGCCCACCAGATGGCGAAGAAGGCCATCACGTAGCCCTGCACCGCGGGCCCCGTCTCGCCGGCCAGCAGGCCGTGGTGCAGGGCCGCCGCGGCCTGGCCGACGGCGACCACGAAGCACAGGTCGGTCAGCAGCTCGAGCGGCGAGGCGACCCGCCCCCGCTCGTCGGGATCACGCGGACGCAGGGGCCGCAGCAGTCGGGCGGTGGCCCCGGGCGCGCTCACGCCCGAACACTAGGGCGTGCGCCGACGTCGGGCCTCAGCCGACGACGCGCGCCCCGACCACCGGTCCGCTGGCCCGCAGCACCTTGCGCGCGACGCCCTCGGCGCTCAGCGACACGCTGAGGTCGACCGCGTCCTCCTCGTCCTCGACGAGGAAGGCGCAGGTGGGCCCCGAGCCCGACACCACGGCCCCGACGGCGCCCAGCTCGAGGCCGGTGTCGAGGACCCGACGCAGCTGCGGACGCAGGCTGAGCGCGGCCGGCTGCAGGTCGTTGGTGAGCGCGGCCCCGAGCTCGTATGGATCGCCGCCGCGCAGGGCGTTCATGAGGTCGGCCGGCACCTCGGGCATGGTCGGTCCCGGGTTGAGCTCGTCGAACCTGCGGTAGACCGCCGGGGTCGACAGCCCCTCCTGGCCAAAGGCGAGCACCCAGTGGTAGCTCCCACGGGCCAGCGCCGGCGCGACGTCCTCGCCACGCCCACCGCCGACGGCCGTGCCGCCCAGCAGCGAGAAGGGCACGTCGCTGCCCAGCTCCGCGCCCAGGTGGCGCAGCACCTCCGGCGCGAGGTCGATGTCCCACAGCGTCGCGCAGGCCAGCAGCGCCGCGGCCCCGTCCGCGGAACCGCCCGCCAGCCCGCCGGCGACCGGGATGGCCTTGCGGATCGACAGCCGTACGCCCAGGCGGTCGCGGCCGCCGTGCACCCGCGCGAGCAGCCGGGCCGCGCGCAGGGCGAGGTTGCTGTCGTCGAGCGGGACCTGGTCGACGCCCTCCCCGCTGACCTCGAGCTCGAACTCGTCGGGCTCGGCCCACTCCGCGTGGACGTCGTCGTAGAGGGAGACCGCGTGGTAGACGGTCGCGAGCGGGTGGTAGCCGTCGGGACGCGGCGGACCGACCTTGAGCGCGAGGTTGATCTTGGCGGGCGCCCGGACGTGCACGCCGACCGGGGCGGGCGGCAGGGGCGAAGCCATTCCCGGGAGCCTACGCAGCCGGTCCGGAGAGCTGCGCGGCGACCCGGGCGAAGGCCGCCACGTCGAGCACCTCGCCGCGCGCCTGCGGGTCCACGCCGGCGGCCAGCAGGGCCTCCGAGGCCGCCGCGGACGAGCCGAAGGTGCCCGACAGCGCGGAGCGCAGCATCTTGCGCCGCTGCCCGAACGCGGCGTCGACGACCGCGAACACCTGCTCGCGCGTGGCGGTGGTCTCCGGTGGCTCGCGGCGGCGCAGGGCGACCAGGCCGGAGTCGACGTTGGGCACCGGCCAGAACACCGACGGCGACACCGAACCGGCCCGCCACGACTCGGCGTACCAGGCCGTCTTGACCGAGGGGACGCCGTAGACCTTGGAGCCGGGCGGTGCGGCGATGCGGTCGGCCACCTCGGCCTGCACCATGACCAGGCCGCGCTGCCATTCCGGGAACGTCGCGAGCAGGTGCAGCAGGACGGGCACGGCGACGTTGTAGGGCAGGTTCGCGACGACGGCCGTGGGCGTCGCCGGCAGCTCGGTGACCCGCATCGCGTCGGCGGTCACGACGTCGAGGCGGTCGGCCCGGTCAGGCGCCCGCTCGGCGACGGTCCGGGGCAGCTCGCCGGCCAGCAGCTCGTCGATCTCGACGGCGACGACGCGGTCGGCGACCTCCAGCAGGCCCAGGGTCAGCGACCCCAGGCCCGGGCCGACCTCGAGGACGACGTCGGTGGGGCCGATCCCGGAGGCAGTGACGATGCGCCGGACGGTGTTGGCGTCGACGACGAAGTTCTGCCCGCGCTGCTTGGTCGGCCGCAGGTCGAGGCGCGCGGCGATCTCACGGACGGAGCGGGGGTCCAGGAGGCTCACCAGGCCCCCCGCCCGTCGTCACTCGTGCCGTCGTGGTGCGTCAGGCGCAGGACCAGGCGCTCAGGCCGGAGGCCTTGCGCACCCGCTCGGCCACGGCGATCTGGGCGGCCTTGCTCTGCTGGTCCGGACGGCCCGTGCCGCCGTACGCGCGCCAGGTCTGCAGGTTGAACTGCAGCCCGCCGTAGTAGCCGTTGCCGGTGTTGATCGACCAGTTGCCGCCGGACTCGCACGCGGCGATCTTGTCCCACAGGCCGACGTTCGCCACACCCGCGGTCGAGGTCGAGACCTTCGGCGCCTTGGTGCCGACGACCACGACGCGCGTCACCGGCTTGCGGGTGACGACGGTCCTGGTCTTCTTGCGGCTGACCTCCTTGCCGTCGTGGGCGACGACGCGGTAGGTCGTGGTCTTGCTGCCGGCCTTGCCGGCGGTCTCGGTGCGGGTCTTGCCGCGCTCGAGCTTGGACGACTTCTTGGTGACGGTCGCGTACGCGACGTCCCCGCGCTTGCTCGTCGAGGTCACGTCGACGCGGACGAAGGTAACCTTGGTGCCGTCCTTGAGGGCGGTCTTGGCCGAGGTGCTGAGCTCGTCGTCGGCGTCCGGCCTGATGCCGGCGGCCTGGAGCGCGTCGCCGACGGTCGCACCGGTGGTGGTGAGGGTGCGGGTCTTGCCCGCCGCCCTGATCGTGACCTTCTTCGGGGTGGCGACGGCCACGGTGAGCCCCTGGCGCCCGATCGGCGTGCTGCGGCTCGTGGAGAGGTCGGCGCCCTGGGTCTCGAGCCCGAGCGCGGTGAGCGCGCCGCCGACGTCGGTCGCGGTCGTCCACAGCGTCTGGGGCGCGCCGTCGACGTCCACGGTCACCTGCCGGCCGAAGCGGACGGAGACCTGCGTGCCGTCGCGCAGCTCGGTGGTCGGCGCGGGCGCGACGACGTCGTGGGGACCGACCTGGATGTGCTGCGCCGAGAGCAGGTCGCCCACGGTCGAGGCGCTCGTCGTCACCTGGCTGGTCTGGCCGTCGACGGCGAGGGCGACGTCGGAACGCATCCCGGCGTAGGCGATGGATCCGCCGCCGACGGCGAGGACGGCCGCTCCGGCGATCACGGGGACGATGGCGCGCACGTTGCTCCTGGCTGGCCACGCGAACGGGCCGGTCGGGTCAAGCGGCCACTCCGGCCGCAAAGGTCACGGAACCATAACGAGCGCCTGAGAGGTCGTCAAACCTACAATCTCTTGACCGCCGAGCGAATGGGCCGGTCGACGCTCACCAGCGGCCGCGGTGGACGAGGTCCTCCGCCGGCCGGCGGCCCCGTCGTGCGGGCGACCCGCGGCTGCCGCGGTCGCCGTCCGCCGCAGGGACCCCCAGGCTCACGACGCCCACCCCGAGCAGCGTCCCGGGCACCCCGAACGCGGCGTGCACGGCATCGGCTCGCTCCACCGGCACCCCGAAGAAGCACGCCCCCAGGCCGAGGTCGACGGCGCGCAGCAGCATGGCCATCGCGGCCATGCCGGCGTCGACGAACCAGTACGGCGCCGACCAGCGGCCCTCGTCCCGGTCGGTCCAGCCCTTGTCCGGCTCGGCGTAGCGGTCGAGGTACGCCTCCCGGTCGGTCAGCACGAGGACGAGCACCGGGGCCGTCAGCATGCCGTCGAGCCAGCGGTTCGACGCACCGTCCTCCCCGGCGGTCGCCGACCAGAAGAGCGCGCGCTGCTCGGGCGTGTCGAGGACCAGCAGCGAGACGCCCTGCGTGAAGCCGGCCGACGGAGCGCGCAGCGCCGCGGCGAGCACCGCCTCGAGCGACTCCGGCGCGACGGCCGCGTCCGGGTCGTAGCGGCGCACCATCCGTCGGCGGCGCAGCGCGTCGGCGAGCTCCACCTCAGGCGCTCGCGGCGGCGTACGCGGGCCAGGTGCCGCCCAGGGCCGCCTCGGCGTTGGCGGTCAGGGCCGCGCAGAGCTCCTCCAACGGCAGCTGTCGGACCTCGGCCATGACCCGGGCGGTGTAGGGGATCAGGTAGGACGCGTTGGGCCGGCCGCGCACCGGCAGCGGCGTGAGGAACGGCGCGTCCGTCTCGACGAGGACCTTCTCGAGCGGGGCGACGGCGAGGGCGCGGCGCAGGTGGGCGTTCGCCTTGAAGGTCACCGTGCCCGCGAAGGACAGGTGCGCCCCGCGGTCGAGGCAGGCCCGCGCGAACACCTCGTCGCCGCTGAAGCAGTGCATGACCACCCGATCGGGCACGCCCTCCGCGTCGAGGACGTCGAGGACGGCGTCGTGGGCGTCGCGGTCGTGGATCATCAGGGTCCGGTCGTGGGCCTTGGCCATGGCGATGTGGGCGGCGAACGACTCGCGCTGGAACGCCTGCCCGGCCCCGTCGGGCGTGCGGAAGAAGTCCAGCCCGGTCTCGCCGACGACCCGGACCTCGGGGTCGCCGGCCAGGGACTCCACGACAGCCAGGCCCTCGGCGAGGGCGGCCGGGTCCGACGCGCCGAGCCGGGCGGCGTCGTTCGGGTGCAGGGCGACGCCCGCGACGACCGAGGGGTGACGCCGCGCGAAGTCGACCGCCCAGCGGGACTGCTCGACGTCGCACCCGATCTGCGCGACCCGCGTGATCCCGACGGCCGCGGCCCGCGCGAGCGCGTCGTCGGGGTCGAGCCCCGACAGCTCGGCGGTGATGTCGAGGTGGCAGTGGGTGTCGACCACCGGCCCCGGCAGCGCCTCGGGCGCCGGGGGCAGGTCGGTCCAGTCGGTCCGTGAGCTCACGCCCCGATCCTTCCTCACAGGGGAGCCCCTCCCCGCGAGAACGCCCCCTGAGCTTGTCGAAGGGCCTCGAGAACGCCCCCTGAGCTTGTCGAAGGGCCTCGAGAACGCCCCCTGAGCTTGCCGAAGGGCCTCGAGAACGCCCCCTGAGCTTGTCGAAGGGCCTCGAGAACGCCCCCTGAGCTTGCCGAAGGGCCTCGAGAACGCCCCCTGAGCTTGTCGAAGGGCCTCGAAGAGGTTGGCTTCTCCGGCTGCGGGAGGGGAACGCTGACCCCTCCGGGGCCCTTCGACGAGCTCAGGGAGCGTTCAGCCGGGGCCCTTCGACGAGCTCAGGGAGCGTTTCTCTGGAGCCCTTCGACAGGCTCAGGAGCGTTCCTCTGGAGCCCTTCGACAGGCTCAGGAGCGTTCCTCAGGGCGCCTTGCGCTGCCGGGTCAGCTCGAGCGCCGCGGCGTACAGGGCGTTGCGGGCGACCCCGGAACGTTCGGCGACCTCGGCCACGGCGGGCTTGAGGCGTACGCCGCCGGCGACGAGCTCGGCGACCTCGGCCGCTGCGCCCTCGAGGTCGGCCTCCGGCTCGAGCGCGCCCGAGACGACCAGGGTGACCTCGCCGCGGACCTCCTCGGCCGCCCACGCCGCGAGCTCGGCGAGCGAGCCACGGACGACCTCCTCGTACGTCTTGGTCAGCTCGCGGCACACCGCGCCCGGGCGCTCGGCGCCGAAGGCCTCGACCATCGCGGCCAGCGTCTCCGCCGTGCGGTGCGGCGCCTCGAAGAACACCATCGTCCGGGGTTCGGTGGTGAGGCGGGCGAGCTGGCGGGACCGTTCGCCGGCCTTGCGGGACAGGAACCCCTCGAAGCAGAAGCGGTCGACCGGGAGCCCGGAGAGCGCGAGCGAGGTGAGGACGGCCGAGGGTCCGGGAACGCTCGTCACGCGGATGCCGGCCTCCACCGCGGCGGCCACGAGCCGGTAGCCGGGGTCGGACACCGAGGGCATCCCGGCGTCGGTCGCCACGACGACCCGTGCGCCGCCCTGCAGGGCCTCGACGAGCTCGCCCGTGCGGGCCGCCTCGTTGCCCTCGAAGTACGACACCACGCGGGCCTGGGTCGTCACCCCCATCCGCTGCAGCAGCGCGCGGAGCCGGCGGGTGTCCTCCGCGGCGACCACGTCGGCCCCGGCGAGCTCGGCCCGTAGCCGGGGCGAGGCGTCGTCCACGTCGCCGATCGGCGTCCCGGCGAGCACGAGCACGCCGCTCCCGGGTCCCGCGCCCGCCTCCGACGCCCGCTGCTGCACCTGGTCAGAATGGCACCTCGTCACAGGTTCGCCTGGTTACTCTTGCCCGCGTGACGCGGCCGGTGCTCGAGCTCGGGCCGCCGGCGTCCCTCCCTCCCGCGGACACGGCTCCGTCGCGGACGGCGACGGCCGAGCCGCCGGCCCCGCCGCTGACCACCGTCGACCGGCTCCGCGACGCGATGCCCACCGACCGCCTGCGCGGCTGGGTCGTCACCCTCCTCGTGACGGGCCTCGCCCTCGTGCTCCGGCTGCCGGGGCTCGCGTACCCGAACAAGCTCGTGTTCGACGAGACGTACTACGCCAAGGACGCGTACTCGCTGCTGAAGTTCGGCTACGAGCGCAACTGGCCGGAGAACGCGAACGACCAGATCACCAGCGGCAACGTCGACGTCATGCAGAAGACGGCGGAGTTCGTGGTGCACCCGCCGGTCGGCAAGTGGCTGATCGCGTTCGGCGAGCACCTGTTCGGCATGAACTCGTTCGGGTGGCGCATCGCGCCGCTCGTCTTCGGCGTCCTGCTCGTCCTGGTGCTGACCCGCCTCGTGCGCCGGGTGTCGCGCTCGACGCTGATCGGCGGGCTGGCGGGGCTCCTGCTCGCGGTCGACGGCCTGGCGTTCGTCATGTCGCGCACCGCGCTGCTCGACGTCTTCGTCGCCTTCTTCACCGTGGCCGCCGTCGCCTGCCTCGCCGCGGACCGCGACTGGTTCCGAGGGCGGCTGGCCGACCACCTCGACCGTACGGAGCAGCCCGACCTGGCCCGCGCGTTCGGCCCGGCGCTGTGGTTCCGGCCGTGGCGCATCGCCTCCGGCGTCTGCTGGGGCCTGGCGCTCGGCACCAAGTGGAACGCCCTCTACGTGCTCGCCGCCTTCGCCCTGCTGAGCGTCGTGTGGGACGTGGGCGCCCGCCGCCTCGCCGGCGCCGGCCGCCGGGCGAACCTGGCCCTGCTGCGCGACGGGCTGCCGGCCTTCGTGTCGCTCGTGGTCGTGTCGATCGGCGTGTACGTCGCGACCTGGGCGGGCTGGTTCGCCACGTCGGGCGGCTACGACCGCGACTGGGGCGCCAAGCACCCCGACGCCGGCACGACGAAGCTGCTCGGGAACACGCTGGCGTCGTGGCTGCAGTACCAGCGCGACATCTGGAACTTCCACACCGGCGACTTCATCAACCACGCCCAGCACGCCTACCGCGCCGACCCCTGGGGCTGGCTGCTCGTGGCCCGCCCGATCGGCATCGACGCGGTCAACAACATCGCCCCGGGCACCGACGGCTGCGCCGGCCCCGACAACTGCATCCGGGTGATCAGCGGCATCGGCACGCCGATCCTGTGGTGGGTCGCGATCCCCTGCCTGGTCGTGGCTCTGCTGCTCTGGGTCGGCGGGCGCGACTGGCGCTTCGGCATCCCGGTCGTGGGGGTGCTGGCCGGCTGGATCCCGTGGTTCCAGTACGACTCCCGCCCGCTGTTCTTCTTCTACGCGATCATGATCATCCCGTTCTCGGTGATGGCCGTGGCCCTCGTGACCGGACGGCTCCTCGGCGACGCGCGCTCGGGCGACCGGAGGATGCTCGCCGGGATCGTCGTCGGCGTCTTCGTCGCGGTGGTGATCGCGAACTTCGCGTACCTCTACCCGATCCTCACCGACGAGCTGCTCCCCTACCCCAGCTGGCTGACCCGGATGTGGTTCCGCAGCTGGATCTGAGGCGGACGCTCCCTGGGTCTGTCGAAGGGCCTCGACGAGGTCGGCGGTCCGTGTCAGCCGGTGAGCTCGACGCCGCGGCCGGCGGCGAACTGCGCGCTCACCTCGGCGGCGATGGCGACCAGCTGCGGGGCGATGCGCGGCACGTCCTCGCTCCGGACGCGGCTCGACGGGCCCGAGATGGAGATGGCTGCCCGGAACGGCAGGTCCTTGAGCGGCACGGCGACGCAGCGCACGCCGAGCTCCTGCTCGCCGTCGTCGAGGACGTAGCCGTCGCGGCGGCCGCGGTGCAGCGTCTCGAGCATCGCCGGGACCGTGGTGATCGTGTGCTCGGTGCGCGACGGCAGGCCTGCGCGCTCGAGCAGCGCCGAGACCTGGTCGTCGTCGAGCTCGGACAGGATCGCCTTGCCCACGCCGGTGCAGTGCAGCATCACGACGCGACCGACCTCGGTGAACATCCGCATCGACCGCGGCGACGGCACCTGGGCGACGTAGACGCAGGCGTCGCCCTCGAGCAGCGCCATGTTGGCCGTCTCGCCGAAGAGGTCGACCAGGCGGGCGAGGTAGGGCGTGATCCACGGCCCGAGCCCGCGGCTGGCGCTCTGCCCGAGCCGGATCATCCGCAGGCCCAGCGAGTAGCGCTTGGCGCGGTCCTGCCGCACGTAGCCCTGGCTCGTCAGGAACCGCAGCAGCCGGTGCACCGTGGGCATCGGGAGCGACGTCGCCTCGGCTAGCTGCGACAGCGTCAGGGGTCCGTCGGCGAGCTGCTCGAGCAGGCCGAACGTCCGGTCCAGCGACTGGACCCGCTCGGGGCTGCGCGGCCCTGCTTCCGCCATGCGGAAAAGGTACTCCCGACGACGCTGGCGGAGGGCCGACCGCCGGGCGGCGGCGTCCACGCGTCCGCCGACCTGCTGGACTGGGCCCATGGCGGAGATCCGGGTGGTGCTCGCCCCCGACAAGTTCAAGGGGTGCCTGCCGGCGGTCGGCGTCGCGGAGGCGCTGGCCGCGGGTGTCCGTTCCGTACGCCCGGACGCGGAGCTCGTGCTGCTGCCGGTCGCCGACGGCGGGGACGGAACCGTCGCGGCCGCGCTCGCCGCCGGCCACCGGGAGGTCGTCGTCACCGTCGAGGGTCCGACCGGCGAACCCGTGCGGGCGCCGTACGCGGTCCGCGGCGACGACGCCGTCGTCGAGCTCGCCGGGGCCTGCGGGCTCGACCTGCTGCCGGGCGGCCGCCCCGCCCCGCTGACGGCGTCGACGTACGGGCTCGGTCAGGTCCTCCGGCACGCGCTCGAGCACGGGGCCCGGCGCGTGGTGCTCGGCCTGGGCGGCAGCGCTTCGACCGACGGCGGCGCCGGCCTGGTCCAGGCGCTCGGCGCGCGGCTGCTGGACGCGGACGGCGTCGAGCTCGACCGCGGCGGCGCCGCGCTGGCCGACCTCGCGTCGCTGGACCTCGGCGGCCTCGTCCCCCTCGACGACGTCGACGTCGTGGTGGCCAGCGACGTCGACCACCCGCTGCTCGGGTCGCGGGGCGCGGCCGCGGTCTTCGGGCCTCAGAAGGGGGCCGACGCCGAGCAGGTGGCCCGGCTCGACGCGGCCCTCGCCCGCTGGGCGGACGTCGTCGGCGACGCGACCGGGAGCGACCTGCGGGAGGCGCTCGGTGCGGGTGCGGCGGGCGGGACCGGGTTCGCCGCCCTTGCCCTCCTCGGCGCCACGCTGCGGCCCGGCATCGAGCTGGTCCTGGACCTCGTGGGCTTCGCCGACGCGGCGCAGGGGGCGTCGCTCGTGGTGACGGGCGAGGGTTCGCTGGACGAGCAGTCGCTGGCGGGCAAGGCGCCGGTCGGGGTCGCCGCGGCGGCGGGGCGCGCGGGAGTCCGAACGGTCGCGGTCGCTGGTCGGAGCCTGCTCGAACCTGGGCACGCGGCCGCCGCCGGCGTCAGCGCCGTCTACCCGCTGTCCGACCTCGAGCCGGACCCGGCGCGGAGCATCGCCCACGCCGCCGAGCTGCTGGAGCAGGTGGGCGCGCGGATCGCGGAGGAGTGGCTCGACGGGGAGCCGACGGCCGACGAAGACACGGAGGAGGAACGGTGACCCGTCAGCACGACCCCGAGGACCTCGACCCGACGGCGGTGGCCCGGGAGGGGTCGGCCCGCTCGGCCACGAGGCCGGACGCGGTCGAGGCCGCCGTCAGCGCCGCCGACGACGACGCCCGGACGGTGGCGGACCGGGTCAACGACCCGGAGCGGATCCGGGGCCTCATCACGGCCTACCGGCAGGAGCATGCCGTCCCCGACGGCCCCGCCGCGGGAACCCGGGCCGCACGCGCCGGCGGTTCGCGGGAGCTCGACCTGGTGGTCCGCGGCCGCCGCATCCTGACCACAGCGGGGATCGTCGCCCGCGAGATCGGGGTGCGCGACGGCACGGTCGTCGCCATCGAACCGCTCGGCGCCGGCCTGCCCGCCCGTACGCTCGTCGAGCTCGCCGACGACGAGGTGCTGCTGCCGGGCCTCGTCGACACCCACGTGCACATCAACGAGCCGGGCCGGACGACCTGGGAGGGGTTCGCCTCGGCGACCCGCGCAGCGGCGGCCGGCGGCGTCACGACGCTGGTCGACATGCCGCTGAACTCGATCCCGGCCACGGTCAACGCGCCCGCGCTGGAGTACAAGCGGCTGTTCGCCGACGGTCAGGTGTTCGTCGACGTGGGCTTCTGGGGCGGGGCCGTGCCGGGCAACGCGCCGCACCTGCGCGCGCTGCACGACGACGGCGTCTTCGGGTTCAAGTGCTTCCTGCTGCACTCCGGCGTCGACGAGTTCCCGCACCTCGAGGCCGACGAGCTGGAGCAGGACCTCGCCGTGCTCCGGTCGTTCGACTCGCTGATGATCGTGCACGCCGAGGACTCCCGCGCGATCGACCGCGCCCCGCACCCCAGGGGCGACGTGTACGCGTCGTTCCTCGCCTCACGTCCCCGCGGCGCGGAGAGCCTCGCCATCGCCGAGGTCATCGAGCGCGCCCGCTGGACCGGCGCCAAGGCGCACCTGCTGCACCTGTCGTCGTCCGACGCGCTGCCCATGATCGCCACGGCCAAGCGCGACGGCGTCGACCTGACCGTGGAGACCTGCCCGCACTACCTGACGCTGCTCGCCGAGGAGGTGCCCGACGGCGCGACCGCCTTCAAGTGCTGCCCGCCGGTGCGCGAGGCGAGCAACCGCGAGGCCCTGTGGGACGGGCTGCTCGACGGAACGATCGACTTCGTCGTCTCCGACCACTCCCCCTCGACCCTCGACCTCAAGGACCTCGAGAACGGCGACTTCGGCGTCGCCTGGGGCGGCATCTCCTCCCTCCAGCTCGGGCTCTCGCTGATCTGGACCGAGGCGCGCAAGCGGGGCGTCGGCCTCGAGCGGGTCGTCGACTGGATGGCCACACGGCCCGCGAAGCGCGTCGGGCTGCGGTCCAAGGGGTCGATCGCCCTCGGCCACGACGCCGACCTGGCCGTGTTCGCGCCGGACGACGCCTTCGTCGTCGACGCGGGCAAGCTCCACCACAAGAACCCGATCACGCCCTACCAGGGCCGCGCCCTCTCCGGCCGCGTGCGGCGTACGTACCTCCGCGGCGAGGCCGTCGACCTCGACGGCACCCCGCACGGCCGCCTCCTCCGCCGCGGCGAGGCCTGACCGGCCGCGCCGACCGCTGACCCACGCGTCACAGGTATTGGGGCGTACGGCTCAGGCGTCGGCCAGGCCGCGGGTGCGGGCGGAGTAGATCGGGTTCGCGTCGGCGACGAGGTCGTCGAAGCGGTGACCCGCGATGCTGGCGATCTCGATGAGCGCCAGCGCGTGCTCCTGGGTCGGGGAGTTGTCGAGGCGGTGGCGGCCGTGCTCGAGGATCTGCTCGAACGACGCCCGGTCGCGCACGGAGATGATCAGCGGGAAGCCGAACCGCTCCTGGTACTCCTTCGCCAGGGCGGCGAGCTCCCCGTGGGCCTCGTCGTCGAGCCGGGTGAGCCCGAGGGCGGACTGGTCGCCGAACGATCCCGCCCCGGCTCCGCCGGAGGCGACGTCGTCGGAGCCGAGCTCGGGATAGGCGGCGAAGAGCTCGCGCTGCTCGTCCTTGCTCGCCACCAGCAGCGCGTCCTGCAAGGCCCGCCGCAGCTCGCGGGTGTCGGCGAACGGGCGCTCGTCGTACGCGCGCTCGACCACCCAGCGCGGGCCCTGGAACAGCCCGCCGAAGGTCTCGACGAACTGCTCGCGGCTCATCTGGTTGACGTCGTTGAGCCCGACGAGGTCGCGCCCGGGCGAGCCCGCGACGGCGGCGCCGCGGCTGCGGCCGACGTGGTGGAAGAGCAGGTTGAGCCCGATCGCCACGATGCTGCCGACCGTGATGCCCGAGCCGAAGATGATCTGCGCCCACGACGGCACCGCCTTGGCGACGTCGGGCTGCACGGTCACGTAGAGCGCGAGGCCGACCGCGGTCGAGACGATCACCACGTTGCGGTGGTCGTGGAAGTCGACCCGCGACAGGGTCTGGAAGCCCACCACCGCGACCGTCGCGAACATCGCCAGCGCCGCTCCGCCGAGCACGGGGTGCGGGATGCCGGCGACGAGCGCACCGGCCTTGGGGACCAGGCCGAGGACGATCATGATCGCTCCGGCGGTCGCCACGACGTAGCGGCTCTTGACGCGGGTGAGGCGCACGAGGCCGACGTTCTCGGCGAAGCAGGTGTACGGGAACGAGTTGAAGATGCCGCCGATGGTCGTGGCCAGCCCGTCGGCGCGCAGGGCGCGCGCGATGTCGTCGCGCTTGATCCGCTTCTCCACGATCTCGCCGGTCGCGAAGACGTCGCCGGTGGTCTCGACGGCGGTGATCAGCATGACGACGACCATCGAGATGATCGCGGCGACCGAGAACTTGGGCCAGCCGAAGAAGAACGGCGTGGTCAGCCCGACCCAGCCCGAGTCGGCCACCCCGCTGAAGTCCGCGTCGCCCAGGACCCAGGCCACCAGCGTGCCCACGACGAGGCCCGCGAGCACGGCGACGGTGGCGAGGAACCCGCGGAAGATGCGCTGGATCGCGACGATCAGGGCGAGCGTGCCGATGGCGTACGCGAGGTTCCTGGGGCTGGTCGGGTCGGCCGTCGGGCCCGCCCCGCCGACGGCGTCACCGGCGGCGACCGGGAGCAGCGCGATCCCGATGATCGTGATCACCGACCCGGTGACGACCGGCGGGAAGAACCTGATCAACCGGCTGAACCACGGGGCGATGAGGAAGGTGAACAGGCCGGCGACGATCACCGCGCCGTAGATCACGAGCAGGCCCTGCGACCCGCCGCCCGCCGCGAGGCCGATCGCGATCATCGGCGACACGGCCGTGAAGGTCACGCCCTGCAGCAGCGGCAGCTTGACGCCGACCTTCCAGAAGCCGACCGACTGGATGATCGAGGCGATGCCGCAGGTGAAGAGGTCGGCGTTGATCAGGTGGATCAGCTGCCGCTGGTCGAGCCCGATCGCGCTGGCGAGCAGGATCGGTACGACGACCGCGCCGGCGTAGAAGGCGAGGACGTGCTGGAACCCGTACACCGCGAGCTGGACGGGAGGCAGCACCTCGTCGACGGGGTGCTTGGCGCGGCGCGCCGGTCGCTCGGGCAGAGCGGCAGTGGTGGCCATCGGGTGCCCCTTCCGCCAGGCTCGCGCCCTCCGCTGCACGGAGTCGCCGCACCGGCTGCGGAGAGGCTAGGGACACGGCCTCACGTCCGTCAAGGACCGCGAGGCGTGCGGCGTGAGGTCCTGCCGTTCTCGCTCATCGGAAGCGGACTTCCGTCCAGCGGCAGCCGGAGAGCGTGTGACGCCAGGTTCCGGTTACGCTACGAGTCACGGACCGACGCCGTTGCGCATGGATAACCGACGCCGGACCAGCCAGACTCGAGACCCAACCATGCGACGACGCCGACGTCCGGAGCCCGGGCGTGCGCGCCGTCGCGGCTCGGGACGGAGGCTGGCATGGCGGTGCCCTCGACGGCGGTGCCCTCGGTGGTCGAACCCACGGCGGGCGCGCCCTCGGTCGTGGTGAACGGCCGGGAACGCGCGCTCGGCGAGGTCGGCGGCCACGTGACGCTGCTCGACTGGCTGCGCGCCGAGGGGCTGACCGGGTCGAAGGAGGGCTGCGCCGAGGGCGAGTGCGGTGCCTGCGCGGTCATGGTCCTGCGTCCCGACGAGACCAGCAGCACGGCGGGCGCCGACGGCGCCACCGCCAGCACCTGGGTCTCCGTCAACGCCTGCCTCGCGCCCGCTGCGGCGCTCGACGGCCAGGAGGTGCTCACGGCCGAGGGCCTCGGACGCCCGGACGCCCTGCACCCGGTCCAGCGCGAGATGGCCGACCGGGGCGGGTCGCAGTGCGGCTACTGCACGCCCGGCTTCGTCTGCTCGATGGCCGCCGAGTACTACCGGGGCGACCGCTCCCCCGCCGCCGACGGTCAGGAGCCGGCTCACGAGCACGGCCCGAACGGCTTCGACCTGCACGCGCTGAGCGGCAACCTGTGCCGCTGCACGGGCTACCGCCCGATCCGCGACGCCGCGTACGCGCTCGGCACGCCCGTCGACGGGGACGCGCTGCTCACGCGCACCCGGACCGCGGCGCCCGCCGCGCGTCCGACCCGGACCTCCAGCCCGCAGGGGAGCTTCGTCCGCCCGGGGACGCTGGTCGAGGCGCTCGGGCTGCTGGCCGAGCACCCCGACGCCACGCTGCTCGGCGGCTCCACCGACTGGGGCGTCGAGCTCAACCTGCGCCACAGCCGTACGGGTCTGACCGTCGCGCTCGACCGTCTTCCCGAGCTGCGCAGCCTCGTCGAGACGGACGAGGCGTTCGAGATCGGTGCCTCGCTCACCCTCACCGAGGTCGAGCGTCGGCTCGACGGCCGCGTGCCGCTGCTGGCCGAGCTGTTCCCGCAGTTCGCGTCGCGGCTGATCCGCAACGCGGCGACCTTCGGCGGCAACCTGGGCACCGCGAGCCCGATCGGCGACAGCATGCCGGTGCTGCTGGCCCTGGACGCCCAGGTCGTGCTCGCCTCCCGGCGCTGCGAGCACCGCGTCGCGCTGGCCGACTACTTCACCGGCTACCGCGCCTCCGTCCGGCGGCCCGACGAGCTGATCAAGTCCGTGATCATCCCCAAGCCGCTCGCGCCGCTCGTCGCGTTCCACAAGATCGCCAAGCGCAGGTTCGACGACATCTCGAGCGTGTCCGTGGCGTTCGCGCTGACGCTCGACAGCCCTTCGACAGGCTCAGGGAGCGTGGTCACCCAGGCCCGCATCGGCCTCGGCGGCGTGGCGGCGACGCCGGTCCGCGCCCGGACCACCGAGGACGCGCTCGTCGGCCGACCCTGGACCCCCGAGGGGGCGGCCGAGGCGGCCGCGGCGCTCGGGAGCGAGGGCACGCCGCTCGACGACCACCGCGCGTCGGCCCGCTACCGGCGGGCGATGCTGCGCCAGAGCCTGCTCAAGCTGGTCAGCGAGCAGCAGACGGACGGAGCGTCCCGATGAGCACCCTGGCCGAGCGTCCCGTCAACCCCAAGGTCGGGCTCGAGGTCCCGCACGAGAGCGCGCCGCTGCACGTCACGGGTGCCGCGCTCTACACCGACGACCTCGCGGTGCGGATGAGCGGCGTCCTCACCGCCTGGCCGGTCCAGGCGCCGCACGCGCACGCGCGGGTCACCGGCCTCGACGTCGCGCCGGCGTACGCGGTCGAGGGCGTCGTCCACGTCCTCACCGCCGCCGACGTCCCCGGCGTCAACGACGCGGGCATCAAGCACGACGAACCGCTCTTCCCCGACGAGGTCATGTTCTACGGCCACGCGGTGGCGTACGTGCTGGGCGAGAACGAGGAGGCGGCCCGGCTGGGCGCCGAGGCCGTCCGGGTCACCTATGAGCCGCTCCCCTCGATCCTCACGCTGCACGAGGCGATCGAGGCCGAGAGCTTCCAGGGCCACCAGCGGACGCTGTCGCGCGGCGACGCCGAGGCGGGGCTCGCCGGGGCCGCGCACCGCTTCTCCGGCGAGGTCGAGATCGGCGGCCAGGAGCACTTCTACCTCGAGACGCACGCCTCGCTGGCCCACGTCGACGAGGGCGGCCAGGTCTTCGTGCAGTCGAGCACGCAGCACCCGAGCGAGACGCAGGAGATCGTCGCGCACGTGCTCGGGCTGGCCAGCCACGCCGTGACCGTGCAGTGCCTGCGGATGGGCGGCGGGTTCGGCGGCAAGGAGATGCAGCCGCACGGGTTCGCCGCGGTCGCCGCGCTGGGTGCCGTCCTCACCGGGCGCCCCGTGCGCCTCCGCCTCAACCGCACGCAGGACCTCACCATGTCGGGCAAGCGGCACCCGTTCCACGCGAGCTGGGAGGTCGGCTTCGACGCCGACCACCGCCTCTGCGGGCTGCGCGCGACCCTGACCAGCGACGGCGGCTGGAGTCTCGACCTGTCCGAGCCGGTGCTCGCGCGGGCGCTGTGCCACGTCGACAACGCCTACTGGATCCCCGACATCGAGGTCCTCGGCCGCGTCGCGAAGACCCACAAGACGTCGCAGACCGCGTTCCGTGGGTTCGGCGGCCCGCAGGGCATGTTCGTCGTCGAGGACATCCTCGGCCGCTGCGCTCCCCTGCTCGGCGTCAGCGCCGAGGAGCTGCGCCGGACGAACCTCTACCTGCCCGGCCAGGCCACCCCGTACGGCCAGCCGGTCCGCCACGCCGAGCGGCTGCGCGACATCTGGCAGATCCTGCTCGAGCGCTCCGGCTTCGCCGCGCGCACGGCCGAGGTCGAGGCGTTCAACGCCGCGCACCCGCACACCAAGCGCGGGCTGGCGATCACGCCGGTGAAGTTCGGCATCTCGTTCAACCTCACCGCCTTCAACCAGGCCGGTGCCCTCGTGCACGTCTACAAGGACGGCTCGGTGCTGATCAACCACGGCGGCACCGAGATGGGCCAGGGCCTGCACACGAAGATGATCCAGGTCGCGGCGACGGCGCTGGGCGTCCCGCTCTCGGCCGTCCGGCTCGCGCCGACGCGCACCGACAAGGTTCCGAACACCTCGGCCACCGCGGCCAGCTCCGGCGCCGACCTCAACGGCGGCGCCATCCGGAACGCCTGCGAGCAGATCCGCGAACGCCTCGCCGACGTCGCCGCACGGATGCTGAACGTGCACCCGAACGACGTGAGCTTCGTCGACGGCGTCGTCACTGGCATCGGCTTCCACGACCGCCAGATCGCGTGGGCGGACCTGGCGCAGGCCGCGTACCACCAGCGGGTGTCGCTGTGGGCCGCCGGCTTCTACCGCACCGAGGGCCTGCACTGGGACGCCGAGCGCATGCAGGGCGAACCCTTCAAGTACTTCGCGTACGGGGCCTCGGTCAGCGAGGTCGAGGTCGACGGGTTCACGGGGGCCTACCGCGCGCGACGCGTCGACATCGTGCACGACGTCGGCGACAGCCTCTCCCCGCTGATCGACGTCGGGCAGATCGAGGGCGGCTTCGTCCAGGGCGCCGGGTGGCTCACGCTGGAGGAGCTGCGCTGGGACACCACCGACGGGCCGCACCGCGGACGGCTGTCGACGCAGTCGGCGAGCACGTACAAGCTCCCGAGCTTCTCGGAGATGCCCGCGGACTTCCGCGTGCACCTCTTCGAGCGGGCCACCGAGTCGGGCGTGGTCTACGGCTCCAAGGCCGTCGGCGAGCCGCCGCTGATGCTCGCCTTCTCCGTCCGGGAGGCGCTGCGACAGGCCGCCGCGGCGTTCGGACCGGGCGGCGTGGAGGTCGACCTGGGCAGCCCGGCCACACCGGAGGCCGTCTTCTGGGCGGTCGAGGCCGCACGCTCCGGGCACCCCGAACCCGCCCTCGCCGAGTCCGCCGCGAGCGAGGCGTACGCGGCCGGCGAGCACTCCGGCGCGGTCGCCACCGAGCACGCGATCACCGAGTCGGCGTCCACGCCCGGCTCTCCGTCCTTGGCCCAGGCATGACCGACTGGGTCGGGGCGGTTCAGCAGCTACGACGCGACGGCGAGGCCGGCGTCCTCGTCACGGTCACCGCCGTGCGCGGGCACGCCCCGCGTGACGCCGGCGCCAAGATGGTCGTGAGCACGGCGCGCACCTGGGGCAGCGTCGGCGGCGGCAACCTCGAGCAGACGGCGGTCGACCGGGCGCGTGAGCTCCTCGTCTCGGAAGCGTCGACGCCGGAGACGCTCGAGATGCGCCTCAACGAGCATGCCCGCACCGAGCACGGCCGGCAGTGCTGCGGCGGCGAGGTGACCCTGCTCCTCGAACCCCTCCCCGTCCGCCCCACCGTCGCGATCTTCGGCGTCGGGCACGTCGGCTACGAGCTCGCGCGGATCCTGTCGCGCCTCGAGCTGTCGCTGCACCTGGTCGACTCGCGGACCGAGGAGCTCGACCCGCTGCGCCTCGCGGACGTGACGGAGGGCGTCGCCGACGTCACCGTGCACCGCAGACTGGTGGGCGAGACCGTCCTCGAACGCCTCCCCCGCGGCGCGCACGTGCTCGTCATGACGCACGACCACGCCGAGGACTTCGCCCTCTGCGACGCGGCGCTCCGGCTCCCCGGGCTCGGCAGCGTCGGGCTGATCGGGTCGAGCGCCAAGTGGGCCAGGTTCCGTCGCAACCTCCTCGCCGAGGGCCACGACGAGGCCGCGCTCGCCCGCATCACCTCGCCCATCGGCCTGCCCGGCATCACCGGTAAGGACCCGGCGGTCATCGCCGTCAGCGTCGCCGCCGCCCTCCTGCAGACCCTGACCGCCGATCGCGAGGAACGCTCCCTGAGCTCACCGAAGGGCCGGGAACGCTCCCTGAGCTCACCGAAGGGCCAGGATCGCTCCCTGAGCTCACCGAAGGGCCACGAACGCTCCCTGAGCTCGTCGAAGGGCCACGAACGCTCCCTGAGCTCGTCGAAGGGCCGTGAACGCTCCCTGAGCTCGTCGAAGGGCCGAGAACGCTCCCTGAGCTCGTCGAAGGGCCCCGAAGGGGTTGGCGTCCACCCGACCACCGCGTCGCACGGCTCGAGGGGGACGGGCGCATGACCCTCTACCGCGCCCTGGTCGTCGACGTCGCCGCGAACCCCTTCACGACCGAACCCTCCGCCGCCCTCCGCGCCGACGACGACGCCGGCCTGCTCGTGCGCGACGGTCGCGTCGTCGAGCGCGGCCCGTACGCCGACCTCCGCCGGTCCCACCCCGACGAGGACACCGTCGACCTGCGTGACGGCGTGCTGCTGCCGGGGTTCGTCGACACCCACGTGCACTACCCGCAGGTCCGCGCGATCGGCGGGCTGGGCATGCCGCTGCTCGACTGGCTCCGTGACTGCGCGCTGCCGGAGGAGGCGCGACTGGCCGACAACGCGTACGCGGCCGTGGTCGCCGAGGAGTTCCTCGACGGGCTCGTCGCGGCGGGGACGACGACCGCGCTCGTCTTCGGCTCGCACTTCGCCGACGCCGTCGACACCCTGTTCACGGCGGCCGAGCGGCGCGGCCTGCGGATCACCGCCGGGCAGGTGGTGAGCGACCGCATCCTGCGCGACGAGCTGCTGACCACGCCCGAGGTCGCGCTGTCCGAGGGGCGCAAGCTCATCGAGCGGTGGCACGGGCAGGACCGGTTGCGGTACGCGGTCACCCCGCGCTTCTCGCTCTCGGCCTCCGAACCGCTGCTCGACGTGTGCGCCGAGCTCCTCGACGCGGCGGACGGCCTGTTCCTCACGTCGCACGTCAACGAGAACGGCGCCGAGGTCGAGGAGGTTCGCGCGCTGTTCCCGGAACGGCGCCACTACCTCGACACGTACGCCCACCACGGCCTCGTCGGTCCCCGCACCGTGCTCGCGCACAACGTGCACCCCACCGACCACGAGCTCGACGTCCTCGCCGACGCCCGCGCGTGGGTCGCGCACTGCCCGACGAGCAACGCGGCGCTCGGCAGCGGGCTGTTCCCGCTGCGGCGCCACCTCGAGCGCGGCGTCGGCGTGGCGCTCGGGAGCGACGTCGGGGCCGGCACCGGGTTCTCGCTGGTCAAGGAGGGGCTGCAGGCCTACTTCGTGCAGCAGCTCCTCGGCGCCGAGGGCGTACCGCTGTCCCCCGTGCACCTGCTGCACCTGACCACGCGCGCCGGCGCCGAGGCCCTCGGCCTGTCCGACCGCGTCGGCGACCTGGGCGTGGGCAAGGAGTTCGACGCCGTCTGGCTGCGGCCGGCGCCCAGCAGCACGCTGGCGGTCAACCTGGCCCACGCCAAGGACGCGAGCGACCTCCTCGCCCGCGTCTTCGCGCTCGGCACGCCGGCCGACGTGGCGGGCGTCTGGTCGGCCGGTCGCCGGCTGATCACCGCGAGCGGTACCTGACCTCGTTGAGCGGTACGCCTGCCCGGTCGCCGAACGCTTCGGAGCGGGAAGGCCTACCGCTCGCGGGTCAGCGCGGCGAACGTTCCGACGCCAGGTGCGGGCCGAGCGGCAGGTTGACGATCGCCCGGCTGAGCGCCTCGATGGGCTCGCGGGCGGAGCGCGGGTTGTCGACGAGGGCCATCTCGACGTCGGGCAGTGCGGGCAGGTCGAAGCGGCCCGAGAGGATCCGGAGGTCGCCGGGCACCCGGCTCTGGGCCAGGACGCAGATGCCGATGCCCGCGCGGGCGGCCGCCAGCACGCCGTTGATCTCGCGGGTGTTGCACGTGATCCGCCAGGTGCGGTGAGCCTCGTCCAGGGCGTTGATGGCGGCCGACCGGCTGAGGCTCGGTGCGTGGTACGTGATCACCGGGACGGGCTGGTCCGGCGCAAGCTGGATCCGCTCGATGCCGACCCAGACGAGCCGGTCGCGGCGGACGAGGGTGCCCCGGCCGAGGTCGGCCTCCTGGTTGATGAAGATCAGGTCGAGGTGGTTGGCCACGAGGCGGCGGTAGAGCGTGCCGCTCTGGGTGACGGTGAGCTCGAGGTTGATCCGGGGGTAGAGCTCGCGGAACTGCCGGAGGATCGTCGGCAGCTCGCTCAGCGCCAGCTCGTCCGCCGCCCCGAACCGCAGCCGGCCGCTCATCGCCGAGCCCGTGAAGTACGCGACCGCCTCGTCGTTCGCCGCGAGGATCGTGCGCGCGAAGCCGGCCATGGCCTGACCGTTGTCGGTGAGGGACACCGAGCGGGTGTCGCGGCGCAGGAGCTGGCGCTTGGCCACCTCCTCGAGCCGCCGCACGTGCTGCGAGACGGTCGGCTGGCTGAGCCCGAGCTGCTCGGCGGCGCGCGTGAAGCTGAGGCCCGTCGCCACCGCGAGGAAGGTGCGCAGGAGCACCGGGTCGAAGGTCACGTCCTGCGCCATCGGCACCCCTCGTCCGCCGCGCCGGGGCCTCGTACGGCCCGGTCATTGGGGAACACAATAGGAGAAATCGAGTCCATTCCGCCGCGCAATCCTCCTTGAGCGTTTTAGTCTCGAGCGGTCGGTTCATCGTCGAGCCGAGACCCTGTGAGCCGGCGCCCCCCTCGTGAGGTGCCGCTCCGCACCGCCTCGCTTCTCGAATTCGGGTGAACCCTGTGTCCGCGGCTCCCGCCGAACACGCCCTGACGTCTCCGACGTCCCAGTCCTCCCAGCCCGCCGCGCGCACCACCGCAGCGTCCGCCCTGCGGCGCGCCGGACGCGTCCGCACCTGGCCCCGGTCGTTGGCCGCGCTGGAGGTGCGCGACTACCGGCTCTTCCTGACCTCCCAGGTCGTGGCGACCACGGGTCTGTGGATGCAGCGCATCGCGCAGGACTGGCTCGTGCTCGAGCTGACCGGCAGCGTGACCGCCGTCGGGGTGGCCGTGGCCCTGCAGTTCCTGCCGATGCTCCTGCTCGGCCTCTTCGGCGGCGTGGTCGCCGACCGCTTCCCCAAGCGGCGGATCCTCGTCGTCACGCAGTCGACCGCGGCGCTCGTCGCCGCCACCCTCGGCACGCTCGCGCTCACCCACACGGTGCAGGCCTGGCACGTCTACGTGCTCGCCGCCGTCCTCGGCCTGGTCACCGTCGTCGACAACCCGACCCGCCAGGTCTTCGTCTCCGAGCTCGTCGGGCCGCACCACATCCGCAACGCCGTGAGCCTCAACTCCTCGGTCTTCCAGCTCGGCGCGCTCGTGGGTCCCGCCCTGTCCGGTGCCCTGATCCACGCGGTCGGCCAGGGCTGGTCGTTCCTGCTCAACGCGGCGGCCTGCCTGGTCGTCGTGTCGATGGTGCTGGTCATCCGCCCGCAGGCCGCGCTCGTCCCCGAGCGCTCCGAGGGCGGTGCGGGCGAGCTGCGGGCCGCGCTGCGCTACATCGGGCGTACGTCGGAGGTCGCCTGGTCCATCGTGCTGGCCGCGACCATCGGCCTCTTCGGGCTGAACATGCCGGTGATCCTCGCGGCGTTCGCGGACCACGTCTTCACCGCCGGCGTCGGCGGCTACAGCCTCTTCAACTCCCTGAGCGCCCTCGGCGCGCTCGCCGGGGCGGTCGTGTCGGCCCGCCGGCACTCGGCGCCCCGGGTCCGGACGCTGACCGGGACCCTCGTGCTGCTCGGCGCCATGCTGATGGTCGCGGCGATCGCGCCGTCGGCCTGGGCGTTCGGCGCCGTGCTCGTCGTCGTCGGCTTCTGCACGCTGCTCTTCCTCACCGGCGCCAACTCGCTCGTCCAGACCACGGCGCCGCCCGCGCTCCGCGGTCGGGTCATGGGCGTCTACCTGCTCGTGCTGCTCGGCGGCCAGGCCGTCGGCGGACCGGTGGTCGGCTGGCTCATCGACCACGTCGGTGCCCGCGCGAGCATGCTCGGCTGCGGCGCGCTCGTGGCGCTGGTGTCCATCGGCGTCGGGCTCGTCATCGCCCACCGCGCGCACCTCACCGTGGAGCTCGAGCTGCACCGCCGCTCGCGGCTCGGCCTGCACATCGTGCACGCCCACCGCTGACCCGCCACTGCGGCCCTACCCCTCACACCCCGCCGAGCGGTAGGTTGCCGCGCCTGGGTCGACCGATTGGGCGCGGCAACCTACCGCTCGCGGGAGATCGGGAGAGAGCCTCGCCGGCCTGGGACGTGACCAGCAGCTCAGCAGAAGCCGGCGATCCCGACCCAGGCGGCGTCGGCCGTCGGGGCGCCCTCGCGCTGGAACGTCGCCTCGATGAGCCCGTACGGGCGGTCGGCGGCGTAGAAGACGACGCCCGGGTTGTCCAGCTCGAACGGCGACAGGTCCGACAGGAAGTGGTGCTTGTTCGGGCAGGAGAACTTGATCTCGTCGACGACGTCGTGCGCCTCGATGACCGCGGCCGCCATCGCGTGCAGCGTCTGCTGCAGGGCCTTCGAGTAGCCCTGCGTGAACGTGGTCATGATCGTCGCCTTGATGCTGTCGTACGTCGCGTCGAAGTCGAGGCCGTCGACCGCGTCGGCCCGGTAGCGCCAGCGCGTCGAGACGTCGGTCGCGAGGATGCGGTCCTCGGTCTCGGGCAGCGTCGTGTAGCGGTCGCGCGGGTAGCCGACGAAGCCGGACTGCGTCGTCTTCATCACCGTCAGGCCGGAGAAGCCCGAGATCAGCGCGTCGGTGCCGCCGTCACGGACGAGGACGGCGGTGCGGGTCTCCGGCGAGCTGCGGTAGAAGGAGTGGTCGTGGTCGCCGATCCGCGACCAGCCGAACTCCTCCGCCGCCCAGCGACCGCCGCTCACCCAGGCGAACTCACCGGTGAAGTGGTCGGCGAGCTTGACCAGGAACTGCTCCGGTGAGCTGATCGGCTCCCGGGCGAATGCGAAGATCGTGTTCTTCTGCGTGTCCGTCGCGACGACGTGGGCGTTGTCGCCCTCGAGGAACGCCGCGTCGAAGTCCCCCCGCAGCTGCGACGTCACGTTCAGGTCGACCAGGTCGTGCCGGTCGGTGTCGCGCGTGACGCGGACAACCCGGTTCTCGGCCTTGCCGTACTGGTTGGCGGTCAGCCGGATCTCGGTCATGGCGGTTCCCTCCGTCGGGTCGTGCGGGTCTGGACGCTCAGCAGGCGCGGTGCGGGCTCAGCTGCCGCGGTAGGTCGTGTAGGCGAACGGGCTCAGCAGCAGGGGCACGTGGTAGTGCGCCTGGCCGGCCTCGACGGTGAAGACGACGGGCACGTACGGGTGGAAGCACGCGACGCCCTGCGCGGCGAAGTGGGCGCCGCTGGCGAACCGCACCTCGTACGTCCCGGGCTCGAGCGCGTCGGGCCCGAGGTCGGTCACCCGGCCGTCGTCGTTCGTCACGGCCTCGGCGAGCACGCCTCCCGACGCGTCGGACAGCGTCACGGCGACCCCGGTGGCCGGCCTGCCGGCGCTCGCGTCGAGCACGTGCGCGGTCACGAAGCTCATCGGTCTCCTTCTGTCCGTCCGGCCCCCGGGCTCACGGGTTCGCCGCCCGCTGTTCCCCGCGCGCCACGGGACCCGAGGGGTCGAGTCTCGCCTCGTCCTCTCGCGAGATCGCCGCGGGGGCGGGCCCCTCGGCCGAGATCGGACCCTCGCTCGGCGCCGGCTCGCGGCCCAGGATGTTGAAGACGACGTTGAGCAGGACCGCCGTCAGCGCGGCCGCGGTGATGCCGGAATCGAAGATCACCGTGAACCAGGACGGGAACGCGTCGTAGAAGGTCGGCACGGCGATCGGGATCAGGCCCATGGCGAGCGAGAAGGCCACGATGACGATGTTCGCGTTGCCGGAGAAGTCGACCCGCGACAGGGTCCGGATGCCGCTCGCGGCGACGGTGCCGAACAGGGCCAGCCCCGCGCCGCCGAGCACGGGCAGCGGCACGAGCGCGACCAGCGCACCGAGCACCGGGAAGAGCCCGAGGACGACGAGGATCGCGCCGCTGACGGCGACGACGAAGCGGCTCTTGATGCCGGTGATCGCGACGAGGCCGACGTTCTGGGCGAAGGCGCTCAGAGAGAAGCCGTTGAACACGCTCGCCAGCGCGGTGGCCCCCATGTCGGCCCGCAGCCCGTTGGTCACCGTCTGCCGGTCGGCGGGCTTGCCGACGACCTCGCCGATGGCCAGGATGTCGGCCGTCGTCTCGGTCATGATCACCAGCATCACCACGAGCATCGAGATCGTCGCGCCGACGGCGAAGACCGGCGTCCCGAAGTGGAAGGGCGTCGGGACCTGGAAGATGCCGGCGTCGCCGATGCGGGAGAAGCTGGTGAGGCCGAAGGGGATGGCCACGACGGTGCCGAGCACCAGCCCGAGCAGGATCGCGACGCGGCTGAAGAACGGCGGCGCGAAGCGGTAGATCAGCACGATGATCACGACGGTGAGGAACGCGACGAGCAGGTTCGTCGGCGCGCCGAAGGTCGGCGTCACCCCCGGCGTGCCGCCGCCCGCCCAGCGGATGGCCACGGGCAGCAGCGAGATGCCGATCACCGTGATCACGACGCCGGTGACGACCTCGGGGAAGAAGTGCAGCAGCTGGGTGAAGACGGGCGCGATCAGGAAGGCGATCGCCCCCGCCAGCAGCAGGGCGCCGAAGATCGCGCGCAGCCCGTCGCGGCCGCCCCCCGCGGCCAGACCCACGGCGAGCATCGTGGAGACGGCCGCGAACGAGGTGCCCTGGACGATCGGCTGCCGAGCCCCGATCTTCCAGACCCCGAGGGTCTGCAGGAGGGTCGCGACACCGGACATGAACAGCCCGGCCGAGACCAGGAAGGTGATGTCGGTCGGCGAGAGCTTGAGCGCCGTGCCGATGATCAGCGGCACCGCCACGACGCCCGCGTACATGCTGAGCACGTGCTGCAGCCCGTAGAGCAGCATCTGCGGGGCGGGCAGCACGGCGTCGACCGGGTGCCGGTCCTGCGCGGTCTGGGTCATGCCCGACATCGTGCTGACCTCTCGTGACGGGTGGGTGTCGGTCGGGTCGCGGTCCTGGGCCTGCGACCTCTCAGCGACGCGGTGTCAGAGGAACTGCCGCGAGAGGCGGGCGTGCCGGTTGACGTCCTTGTAGAGCAGGTAGCGGAACCTTCCCGGACCGCCCGCGTAGCAGGCCTGCGGGCAGAAGGCCCGCAGCCACATGAAGTCACCGGCGGTGACCTCGACCCAGTCGGTGTTGAGGCGGTAGACCGCCTTGCCCTCGAGGACGTAGAGGCCGTGCTCCATCACGTGGGTCTCGGCGAAGGGGATCACCGCGCCGGGCTCGAAGGTGACGACGTTGACGTGCATGTCGTGGCGCAGGTCGGCCGGGTCGACGAACCGCGTCGTCGCCCACCGGCCGTCGGTGTCCGGCATCGGCGTCGGGGCGACGTCGCGGTCGCTGCTGACGAACGCCTCGGGCGCAGGGAGGCCCTCGACGCGCTCGTACGCCTTGCGGACCCAGTGGAAGCTCAAGGGGTCCGTCCCGTCGTTGTGCAGCGTCCAGCGCTGCCCCGGCGGAAGGTAGACGAAGCTGCCGGCCTCGAGCCGGTGCTCCGTCTCGTCGAGCGTCAGCCGCCCCTCCCCGTCGACGACGAAGAGGACGCCCTCCGCCGCGGGGTCCTGCTCCGGGCGGTCGCTGCCGCCGCCGGACGAGACCTCCATGACGTACTGCGAGAACGTCTCGGCGAAGCCGGACAGCGGCCGTGCGAGCACCCACGCGCGGGTCGCGTCCCAGAAGGGCAGGTAGCTGGCCGTGATGTCGCGGATCACGCCGCTGGGGATGACCGCGTACGCCTCGGTGAACATCGCCCGGTCGGTCATCAGCGCGGTCTGCGGAGGGTGCCCGCCGGCGGCGACGTGGTAGCCGGTGAACGGCAGCGGCGCGCCCTGCGGCTCCAGCCGGGCGGGGTCGGCGCTGGTCGGGTCGGTCGTCCCGGGGCTGGTCACGCGTGCTCCTCCTCGAGCGGGGGGACCGGAGCGCGGAGGCTCTCGGTGTCGGACTTGGGCTGGGCCAGGCGGGCCAGCGCCGTGCGGTCGAGGCCGGTCGCGCCGCGCAGCGTCTCCTCGTCGACGGCCCCGCAGGACACGCCGCGGTCGACGAAGCGGGCCAGCGCCCGCGCGGTCGCCGGCTCGTCGAGGACACCGCCCTCGTCGCGCTGCAGGTACGCGCGCAGGCGGCCGGCGGCGCGGTCGAAGCCGCCGGCGAAGAACGCGAAGGTGGCCAGGAAGCGGGTCGGCAGCTGGCCCGGGTGCAGGTCCCAGCCCTGGTAGTAGGCGCGCTCCAGGCTGCGGCGGACCAGGTCGTGGTGCAGCCGCCAGGCGTGGCGCACCGCGTCGGCGTCGCCCACGGGGAGCACGTTCGTGGAACCGTCGGAGAGCTGCACCCCGGTCTCGGCGGCGGCGGTCTGCATCACCAGCTTGGCGTGGTCGGCGGCGGGGTGCGCCATCGACTGCTGCTCGGCGGCGACCTCCAGCGAGGCGCTGTAGTCGTACGTCCCGTAGTGCAGCCCGGTGACCCGACCGGCGCCCGCGTGCAGCGCGGCGGCGACCTCGTTGCGGCCGTCGGCGCCCAGGACCAGCGGCGGCGTCTCCACCTGCACCTCGAAGCCGAGACGGCCCTCGGGCAGCCCGGCCGCCCGCTCGATCGCCGCGCAGGCGTCGACCATCACGTCGACCTGGCTCGCGGTGCTGACCTTCGGCAGCGTCAGCCGCAGGCCGTCGGGCAGCTCGCCGTGCTCCAGCAGGGTGGCGAGGAAGAGGTCGAGGGTCCGCAGCCCGCGGCGCCGAGTGGGCGCCTCGAAGCACTTGAACCGGATCCCGACGAAGGCCGGTGCCCGCCCCTCGCGCAGCGCGCCGGCGAGGGCGGTCGCCGCCCGGACGACGTCGGCGTCCTCCTGCGCGTCGCCGGGCCGGCCGTAGCCGTCCTCGAAGTCGATCCGCAGGTCCTCGACCGGCTCGCTCGCGAGCTTGGCGACGACGCGGGGCGCGACCCGCTCGGCGACGTCGTCGGGCAGCCCGACGAGCGCGGTCAGCGCGTCGATCCCGCCGTGCTGGTCCAGCAGCGCTGCGGCCTCGCTCCCCCACCGCCGCGGCAGGTCGGCGGTGTAGCGCGGCCCGGGGACGTAGACGGTGTGCACGGGCTGACGCTGCCCGCGACCGCCCGGGTAGGCCCGGGCCAGGTGCGCGTCGGTCTGCGCCAGCCGGGCGTCGGCCTCGTCGAGGAAGGCGTTGTCGAGGAACGTGCCGCCGAGGAGCGTCCCGGCCAGGCCCCGGTCCGTCATGCCACCTGCTCGTACGCCGGGAGCGTCAGGAAGTCGACGAAGTCGTCGGACAGGCAGAGGTCGGAGATCAGCCGCTGGGCGGGGCGGTAGTAGCGCTCGAACGCCGCGTCGCCGACCTCGCCGTGCAGGCGGCCGGCCTCCTCCTCGATCACGCGGGCGACCAGGTCGCGGGTGACGGGCTCGCCGGTGTCGGAGAGCACGGTCGCGTTGCGGATCAGCTGCCACACCTGGGCCCGGCTGATCTCCGCGGTCGCCGCGTCCTCCATGAGGTTGTGGATCGCGACGGCGCCGTTCCCGGAGAGCCAGACGGCGGTGTAGGCGAGCGCGACGTAGAGGTTGTTGCGCAGCCCGGTGAGCGTGTTGGAGCCCGGCGCCGAGCTCACGTCGAGCAGCTCCTCGGCGCTCACCTGCACGTCGTCGCGGCGGCGGTCGACCTGGTTGGGCTTGTCGCCGAGCACGGCGTCGAAGACCTCCCGGCACACCGGCACGAGGTCGGGGTGCGCCACCCACGAGCCGTCGAAGCCGTCGCCGGCCTCCCGCTCCTTGTCGGCGCGCACCTTGGCGAAGGCGGCCGCGTTGACCTCGGGGTCCTTGCGGTTGGGGATGACGGCGGCCATCCCGCCCATGGCGAAGGCGCCGCGGGCGTGGCAGGTCTTGACCAGCAGCTCCGTGTAGGCGCGCATGAAGGGCGCCGTCATGGTGATGTCGGACCGGTCGACGAGCACGAAGTCCGGCCCCGCGTCGCGGAAGTACTTGATGATGCTGAAGAGGTAGTCCCAGCGCCCGGCGTTGAGCCCGGAGGCGTGGTCGCGCAGCTCGTAGAGGAGCTCCTCCATCTGGAAGGCCGCCGGGATCGTCTCGATCAGCATCGTCGCGCGGATCGTGCCGTACGGGATCCCGAGCTCGGCCTGGGCGAAGGTGAAGACGTCGTTCCACAGCCGCGCCTCGAGGTACGACTCCATCTTCGGGAGGTAGTAGTACGGCCCCTGCCCGTTCTCGAGCAGCTGCTGCGCCAGGTGGAAGAAGTGCAGGCCGAAGTCGACCAGGGCGCCGACGCCGCGGCGGCCGTCGAGCAGGACGTGGGCCTCGTCGAGGTGCCAGCCGCGGGGGCGCATGACGACGACCGCGAGGGGGGCGTCGGTGCGCAGCGCGTACTCCCGGCCGTTCTCGGCGGTGAAGGCGAGCGTGCCGCGGGCGGCGTCGCGCAGGTTCGCCACGGCGTCGACGACGTTGGCCCACGCCGGGCAGCTCGCGTCCTCCATGTCGGCGAGCCAGACCTTGGCGCCCGAGTTCAGCGCGTTGATCGCCATCTTGGCCGGGGTCGCGGGCCCGGTCATCTCCACGCGGCGGTCCCGCAGCGCGGGCGGCGCGGGGGCCACCTGCCAGTCGGACTCCCGGACCTCGCGGGTCTCGGGCAGGAAGTCCAGGCGGCCGGTCCGCGCGGCCTCCTCGCGACGGGCCCGCCGCGCGCCCAGCAGCTCGTCGCGCCGGTCCGCGAACCGCTCGTGCAGCGCCTCGACGAAGGCCAGCGCCTCCGGCGTGAGGATCTCCTCGGCGCGGGCGACGGGGGTCGGGTCGGTGAGCTCGAGCGTCATACGGGCCTTCTCTCGGGTGCGTGAGCCGTCGGCGGTCGTCGGGATCATCGTGGCAGCACTCTCCACCGCGGGCTCGCCCCGCCGCCGTACGGTCGGTCGGGAGCGAACGGGCGACTTCCGTTGGGTGGACTTTAGTTTCTGCTGAATGGAACAGCAACCGTGCGCGACCTGCCGGGGCACGCACCGCCGGCCACCGCCCCTCTACCCCTCGGCACCGCGGCTCGCCGGGTTCGACCCAGAACTGGTGCACGGTCTTCACACCGTTGACATGAAGATTCCTCAGGATGAGCGGGACGGCGCTCGACGTCGAGGGCCACCTCAGCCAGCGGAACCGACGTTCCGACAGCCACCGCGGAGGAGCCTCCATGAGCCAGCGGTCCCAGAACGGCCTGACCGACCTCGCCGAGCACGTCGGCTCCGACGCCCAGGAGCATCCCGCGGGGCACGGCGGCGGCGACGGGCTCGTCAAGCCCGGCTACGACGACCGCCTGGCCAACACCGACCTCGCGCCGCTGAAGAAGCAGAGCTGGAGCGCGTACAACATCTTCGCCTTCTGGATGTCCGACGTGCACTCCGTCGGCGGCTACGTCACCGCGGGCGCGCTGTTCAGCCTCGGCATCGCGTCGTGGCAGGTGCTCGTCTCGCTGGTGATCGGCATCGGCATCGTCATGGTCTTCTGCAACCTGGTCGCCAAGCCGAGCCAGATCACCGGCGTCCCCTACCCTGTGATCAACCGGGCGGTGTTCGGCGTGCGCGGGGCCAACCTGCCCGCCATCATCCGCGGCTGCATCGCCATCGCCTGGTACGGCGTGCAGACCTACCTGGCGTCGACGTCGCTGATGATCATCTTCCTCAAGTTCCTGCCGGGCTCGGCGGCGCTGAACGAGACGACCTTCCTCGGCCTGTCCCCGCTCGGCTACCTCTGCTACGCGATCCTGTGGGTCGCGCAGGCCGCCGTATTCTGGCGCGGCATGGAGGCGATCAAGCGGTTCATCGACTGGGCCGGTCCCGCGGTCTACGTGGTGATGATCGTCCTCTGCGTCTACCTCGTGGCCAAGGCCGGCATCGGCAACATCAGCCTCAACCTGTCGTCGGGCGAGCCCCTGTCGCTGGCCGCCTCGATCCCGGTCATGATCGCCGCGATCGCGGCCGTGGTGTCGTACTTCTCCGGGCCGATGCTCAACTTCGGCGACTTCTCCCGCTACGCGAAGACGTTCCGCAGCGTCCGCAAGGGCAACTGGCTCGGCCTGCCGCTGAACTTCCTCTTCTTCTCGATCCTCACCGTCGTCACCGCGTCGGCCACCGTGCCGGTGTTCGGCGAGCTGGTCACCGACCCGATCGAGACCGTGCAGCGCATCGACTCCGGCTTCGCGATCCTGCTGGGCGGCCTGACCTTCGTCATCGCGACCGTCGGAATCAACATCGTCGCCAACTTCATCTCGCCGGCGTTCGACTTCTCCAACGTCAACCCGCGCAAGATCAGCTGGCGTATGGGCGGCATGATCGCGGCCGTCGGGTCCGTCGTCCTCACGCCGTGGAACTGGTACAACTCCAGCGAGGGCATCCTCTTCACCCTCGGCATCCTCGGCGCCCTGATCGGCCCGCTGTTCGGGATCCTCATCGCCGGCTACTACCTGATCTCGAAGCAGCGGGTGTGGGTCGACGACATGTACACGATGTCGACGTCCGGGCGGTACTGGTTCCGCAACGGCTACAACCCGAACGCGGTCGCCTCGGTGATCATCGGCGGCCTGCCCGCCATCGCCCTCGTCCTCGTCGGCGGCGTGGTGTGGGGCGGCTCGACGAGCGCGATCCTGTCCCACGCGGGCGACTTCAGCTGGTTCGTCGGCTGCGGGCTCGGCTTCCTCGCCTTCTGGCTGCTGGAGCGTTCGCGCCCGGTCATCGGCCGCCTCGACGAGGACCGGGAGCTCTGCCACGACGGGCAGGGCCAGTAGCGGCGTGCGCATCCTGGTCGTCAACGTCAACACGACGGAGTCGATGACGGCGACGATCGCGGCGACCGCCCGGGCGGCCGCGTCGCCCGGGACCGAGATCGTCGCCCTGACGCCGTCCTTCGGGGCGGAGTCGGTCGAGGGCAGCTACGAGAGCTACGTCGCCGCCGTCGCGGTGATGGAGGCGGTGCGCGCCTACCCCGAGCCGTACGACGCGGTCGTCCAGGCGGGCTACGGCGAGCACGGCCGTGAGGGGCTGCAGGAGGTCGCGGACTCCCCCGTCGTCGACATCACCGAGGCGGCGGCCATGACCGCGCAGCTCCTCGGCCACCGCTACTCGGTGGTGACGACGCTGGACCGCACCGTTCCGCTGATCGAGGACCGGCTGCTGCTCGCCGGCCTCGCGCAGCGGTGCGCGTCCGTCCGCGCCAGCGGCCTCGCGGTGCTCGAGCTGGAGTCCGACCCGGCCGCGGCGGTCGAGGCGATCGCCGCGCAGGCCGAGCTCGCCGTGCGCGAGGACCACGCCGAGGTCGTCGTCCTCGGCTGCGGCGGCATGGCCGGGCTGGCCGAGGCCGTCGCCGCCCGCACCGGCGCCCCGGTCGTCGACGGCGTCGCCGCGGCGGTCACCCTCGCCGAGGGCCTCGTCCGCCTCGGCCTGACCACCTCCCGCGTCCGCACGTACGCCCGCCCGCGGCCGAAACGGTTCGTCGGCTGGCCCCTGCCGGTCTAGCCGACCCTTCCCTTCCCTTCCCTCCCTTTCCCGGAAAGTGGTCAATCCGGGCCCGCGACACGCCGCGTGCATGCCCGGGAGTGACCACTTTCCGAGGAGGAGGAGGGTTCCGGCGGGGTCAGCCGAGCTCGCGGTCCAGGTTGTGCGCGGCGCTGATGAGCGCGAGGTGGGTGAAGGCCTGGGGGAAGTTGCCGAGCTGCTCGCCGTTGAGGCCGATCTGCTCGGCGAAGAGCCCGAGGTGGTTGGCGTAGGTCATCATCTTCTCCAGCGCCAGCCGCGCCTCGGCGATGCGGCCGACCCGGGTCAGGGCCTCGACGTACCAGAACGAGCACAGCGAGAAGGTGCCCTCGCCGCCCGAGACCCCGTCGGGCGCGCTCTCGACGTCGTAGCGGAACACGAGGGTGTCGGTGACCAGACGTTCCTCGACGACCTTCAGCGTGGACAGGAACCGCGGGTCGCGCGGCGCGACGAACTTCACCTGGGGCATCAGCAGCAGGCCGGCGTCGACCGCCTTGGAGCCCGTCGCCTGGACGAACGTCTGCTGCTCGTCGTCCCAGCACTCGTCCATCACGTTGGCGTAGATCTCGTCGCGGACCCGGGACCACTCGGTGATGTCGCCCGGCAGCCCCCGCTGGCGGGCCACCCGTACGGCGCGCTCGATCGCGACCCACTCCATGATCCGCGAGGTCGTGTGCTGGCGCGGCTCGTCGCGCGACTCCCACATGCCGGCGTCCGGGGCGTCCCAGTGCTCCAGGAGCCAGTCCACGAGGCGGCGGAGGTCCTGCCAGGCGTCGTAGCTGATGCCCGGGCCGTACTTGTTGTAAAGGTAGATCGAGTCGATGAGGTCGCCGTAGATGTCGAGCTGGAGCTGGCCGGCGGCGGCGTTGCCGACGCGGACCGGCTTGGAGCCGGCGTAGCCCGCCAGGTGGTCGAGCTCCTCCTCGTCGCTCGGGATGTTGCCGTCGAGGTCGTAGAGCACCCGGAGCGGGCCGAGCTCCTCGCTGCTCTGCTCGTCCTGCTCGCCGAGCCGTTCCGACAGCCAGCGGATGAAGGCGGCCGCCTCGGAGAGGAACCCGAGCCGCAGCAGCGCGTACAGGCTGAAGCCGGCGTCGCGGATCCAGACGTAGCGGTAGTCCCAGTTCCGCCCGCCGCCGATCTCCTCGGGCAGGCTCGTCGTGACGGCGGCGACGATGCCGCCGCTCGGCTCGTGGCAGAGCATCTTCAGCGTCAGGGCGGACCGGTTCACGGTCTCGCGCCAGCGGCCCTTGTACGACGACTGGCCGATCCAGTCCTGCCAGTAGCGGTTCGTCGCGCCGAACAGCGCGTCGGCGTCGCCGGCCTGGCAGGGGACGAAGTCGTCGCCGTCCCCGGCGTCGAGCACCTCGAGCACGAGCAGCACCCGGTCGCCCTCGGACAGCCGCAGGTCCGCGACGACGTCGTCGCCCTCGATGCGCAGGTCCGCCGTCGCGCTCAGCCCGAGCCGCAGCGAGGCCGACTCGATGAGCACGCCGCCGTCGACCTCGCGCAGGGTCGGACGTTCGCGGGCGTAGTCGGGTCGCGCGGCCAGGCGCATGGCCAGGCGGATCTCGCCACGCACGCACTGGACGCGCCGGACCAGGCGCTGCCGGTGCTCGGCGTCGTCCGGCTTGAGCAGGGGCATGAAGTCGTGCACCTCGACCATGCCCTCGTCGGTGAGGAAGCGCGTGTTGAGGATGTTGGAGTCCGGGAAGTAGAACTGGTGCGCCCGCACCTCGCCGTCCACCGGCCGCAGGTCCCATGAGCCACCCTTGTCGGTGTCGAGGAGCCGGGCGAAGACGCTCGGGGCGTCGAAGCGTCCCGGGCAGAACCAGTCGATGCTGCCGTCGGTCGCGACCAGGGCCGCGGTCCTCAGGTCGCCAACCATCCCGTGGTCGGAGATGGTCGGGGGCGGCGGCTGGTCCTCCTGGCGGGTCACCCCGTCAGCCTGCCAGGGCGGTCCGTACGCCCCGGGGTCGAGGCGAACACGTACCTTCCCGTCGGGCCGGTGCCGCCCTGGCGTGTCGCGCGGCCGGTCGCGCTCGTCGACCCCTACGCAGGGGAGCCCGCACGCCCGCCTTCGCCGGTGTCAGCCACCTGGGCTTCGTGGCAGACGGCCAAGACGAGCTGCGTCGGGTGGCCGGAGCGCTCCGAGGAGCCGCGCGTCAGGCCTGAGCTGGTCGAAGGGCCCGCGAGGAACGCCCCCTGAGCTCGTCGAAGGGCCCCGGAGGGGTTGGCGACCCTTGCCGAGTGAGAGCCGCAGCCGACCTCTGCGACGCCCTTCGACGAGCTCAGGGGGCGTAGCCCAGGCCGCGAGCTCGTGCGGCGGACCCGACGGTCCCCGACCCGGTGCTGCGGGACCAGGCGGAGCAGATCCTCGGCCCGGGGCTGGTCGTCCGTCCGTAGCGTCCGTCAGACCGGCCCGGGCAGCGGGTCGACGGCCGCCGGGTCGGGCTCCGGTGCCTCGGCGACCGGATTCGGGACAGGCTCGGGGGCGGTCGGGTCCGGCGTGACCCGCCCGCGCTCGTCGAAGGCGCCGGCCATCAGGATCAGGTCGCCGACCCGGAAGGTGCTCCCCGGGTCGAAGCCGGGGTTGGCGTTGAAGTAGGAGGTCTTGTCCGCGGCGAGCAGGCCGAGGACCACCTCGGCCACGATGCGCCCGCCCACCGCGCCCAGCCGGTTCCCTCCGCCGAGCTCGGCCTCCTTGAGGACGTAGTACCAGAGCGGCGCCTTCTTGTTCCAGCCCCCTCCGCTCAGCCCGAGCTGGGCGTTGGTCAGCGGCGCGACGCCCATCGCCGTCGCGACGTCCTGGCCGGCGGGGAGGCCCAGCCGCTTGCCGCGCAGCAGGTTGCGCTCCGCGAGGGCGACGATCGCCCCGGCCGTCGGCGCGACGACCGTCGGAGGCAGCGTGGCCAGCGGCAGCGAGATCTGGGTGTCGATCTTGCGCGCCATGTTGCGGTCGTCGGGCGGCTCGACACCGGGGATGTCGAAGAAGTAGTTCCAGTCGATCCACAGGTTCTCGGGGATCGGCCGGTTGCCGCGCAGGTCCTCGTCGCCGTCGCGGCCGAAGATCGGGACCGTGTGGCCGTCCTGCACCTCGTACTCGGCGCGGATCATGCTGTGGCCGTAGCGGTAGGCCGCGACGGAGTACTCCACCGGGATGTAGGGCTTGCTGAGGTTCCGGGGCTTGTAGAACGCCGCGTCGGCGGTGAGCACGCCGTCCTTGGCGACGACCAGCCGCTGGACGAGGTCGGGACCCACGATGCGCGGCAGGAAGTCGTGGACGATCAGCCACTGGTAGTGCCAGCGGCACAGCTTCTGGGCCTGGGCGAACGTCTTGCCCTGGTCGCGGAACGCGTTGTGCAGCCGCAGGAACACGGTGTGCAGCTGGGCGACCACGAGGTTCTCGTCGTTGCGCGGGTCGCCGAGGTAGGCGGCGCCCACCTCGTCGCGCGGGAGGTCCACGAGTCCGTCGTGGGGGGTTGACGAGCAGGTAGCCGGGACGGGACCTGTCGTACAGCTCCGGGCTGCTGGTCGGACCGCGGCCGTAGACGCTGCCGAGGTCGAAGCGCGGCGTGTCGAAGTTCGTCAGCGCCTTCGGGTCCTGCTGCTGCAGGGTCAGCGGCGTCCGGTCCAGGGTCATGTCGTGGTCGACGAACTGACCGAAGTAGACGAACCCGGCGGGGATCGGGGTGTCGAACCCGACGTCGCTGTCCTTGACGTCGGAGAGCGGCGCCTTGCCGTCGTTCATGCGGACCGCGAGGCCGCTGAGCAGCGTGTCCGCCGGGCCGTACGCGGGCAGCTTCTTGAACATCAGGCCGAAGCGGGCCTCCTTGGTCCGGTCCTGCACGGCGACGTTCAGGCCCCGCAGCACCTCCCCGTGCGTGCCCTTGCGGGCCCGCGTGCCGGCGAAGGCCTTGACGCTGTCGCCGATGCCGGCGACCCCGCCGACCAGCCGGGTGGACAGCAACCCGGCGAAGGCGGCGGCGAGGAACGTCCGTCGACCCACCGTGCCTGCGGCGGGCGGCCGCGTTCCGGCCGCCCGGTCTCCTCGCCCCGGACCGAGCGGGACCTGCGACTGCCGACCGCTGAACGGACACCTGACGTCGTCGGTGCTGCTGTGCATCCTCGTCCTCCCCCGATGAACCCGGGGACCAGGCTCCGGCAACCGCCGCTCGGGCCACAGCCTCAGACGGAGGGGGTCGCCCCACCCCCAGATGCGGGGTTCCGGCGGTGTCGACCAGGTTGCCGGCGCCGGCGCGGCCGCCCCTCAGAGGCCTCAGGCACGGGCGGGGCTGCCCGTCACCAGGCCGCGCACGCGCTGTCGGGACCGTCCGTCGTCTGGTCGGTCCGACAGCGGGGCCCGCTCGTCTCGGCGGGGCCGAGGGCCGGGGACAACGTGCACCGGCACCGGTGAGGGTCACGGAACGACGAAGCCCGCCGCCGACCGATGCCGACGACGGGCTGGGTGGTGGAGCCTAGGGGATTCGAACCCCTGACCTTCTCATTGCGAACGAGACGCGCTACCAACTGCGCCAAGGCCCCTCGTGGTCGTTCCCGACCGGTCTCAGACCTTACCACCGAGAGGCTGCAGGTGCCTCCCGGCGAGACGCGCTCAGGCCGAGGCGGCCTTCGCCCCGCCGTCCTGCTCGCCCTCCGCCGCGACCTCGACGACGAGCGGTGCCTCGGGCGCGTCGGCGGTGACCGGGACGCTCTGCCGGCCGGAGGAGGTCACGTCGGGGGCGGAGAGGTCGATGGTCCGCACGGTGCGCGGCGCGAGCGGCTTGGAGACGTAGGTGGGGACGGTGATGGGCAGCGGGTCCCACAGACCCGGCTTGCCGTCGGCGTCGGCCTTGGCGTCCTTCTTCTTGGCCTTCTTGACCTTGGCGGTCTTGGCCTCGGCGTCCTTGCGGCTGATCATCACGGTCTTCTCGTCGCTGCCGCGGCTGATGGCCACGTAGCGCGCGTCGAGGTCGCGCCGCATCGCGCGGACGCTGATCCGCGAGACCACGACGAAGAGGAGCACGAGGCCGCCCGGGACGGCGACGCTCCACCAGGGCAGCCAGCCGACCGAGCAGACGCTGACGACGCCGCAGAGGATCGCGAACAGGGCCGACAGCACGCGGCGGCGGCGCGAGGCGGCGACGCGCTCGAGGCGGCGCAGGTCGGCGACGGCGGCCCGTCGGGTGACCGGCGTCGACACCTCGAACTCACGCAGCTCGGCCAGGTCCTGGTCGAGCAGCGGCGCGGTGCCGTGCCGCAGGATGCGCACGGAGTCGGAGAACGGGTCGGCGCGGTCGGCCTCCGCGTCCACGTCGGGCTCGCCGTCGCGGCGACGCACGAAGTGCGGCACCAGGTAAGCCAGCCAGGCGATCGCGATGGCCGCGAAGATCAGTCCCGTCGTCCCCACGAGCGAACGTTATTGGCTGCGGCACCCGGCGCAGCCGACCCCGCGGGGTGTGTCGCGTGATCACCGCGTGACCTCGCCCGGACGGCAGGTCACGGAACGGTGCCGACCCCGCCGCAGGGTCCGGCCGACGGTGGCCGTACGGCTCGGGCGCCGCCTGCCTCAGGGCTGCTGCGGCCGGGTGCGCTGCGCGTCGTAGCGGCGCACGAGGCCCTCGCCGACCTCCTCGGCGTTGAGCGCGAAGACGAGGTGGTCGCGCCAGTCGCCGTCGATGTGGAGGTAGCGCGGCCGCATCCCCTCGGGCCGGAAGCCGAGCTTCTCCACCACGCGCAGGCTCGCGGCGTTCTCGGGCCGGATGGCGATCTCGATGCGGTGCAGCCGCATGACGGAGAAGCAGTAGTCGACCGCGAGCGCCACCGCCGTCGGGATGATGCCCCGCCCGGCCAGTCGCTGGTCGACCCAGTAGCCGATCTGGCCCCACGACGCCGAGCCGCCGACGATCCCGCTGACCGTGAGCTGGCCGGCCAGCGTCGCCGGACCGCCCGGCTGGTCGTCGTAGAAGACGAGCCACGGCAGCATCCGGTCGTCGCGCGCCTGCCGGCTCAGCGAGCGGACCAGCGCCCCGTACGACGTCGGGCCCGCCGAGGAGCCGGGCGGCAGCGTCGCCTCCCACGGCTTGAGCCAGCCGGCGTTGCGGCGCCGGACGCGTTCCCAGACCGCCTGGTCGCGACGACGCATCGGCGCGAGCACCACCCGGTCGTGGCGCAGGCTGACCGGCCAGTGGTGCGTGCCGTAGCTGTAGCCGGAGCTCATGAGCGCTTCACCGCACCCGGCTCAGTGGTCGCCGCCGCGGAGCTGCGCGACCGCGTGCTGCAGGACGGGCGCCAGCACCGTCATCGCGTCGCGCGCACCGCCGCTCGACCCCGGGACGTTGACGATGAGCGTGCGGCCCGCCGTGCCGGCGACTCCGCGGCTCAGCACGGCCGTGGGCACGCCGTGCTCCACCCCGTACGCGGCCACGGCTGCGCTGAGCTGGGGGACCTCGCGCTCGAGAACCGCCCGCGTCTGCTCGGGCGTGCGGTCGTCGGGGCTGAGGCCGGTGCCCCCGGTGGTGAGGACGACCGCGTGGCCCGCGGCGACGGCGGCGCGCAGCGCGGCGCCGACCTCCTCGCCGTCCGGCACGACGACCGGGTCGCCGACCGTGAAGCCGGCGTCGCTGAGACCGGCGACCAGCACGGGCCCCGAGCGGTCCTCGTAGACCCCGGCCGACGCCCGCGTGGAGACGGTGACCACCAGCGCGGTCGGCCTCTGCGAGGTCGGACCAGCCACCTCCGTCACTCCCCCGCCCTCCGGTAGTCGCCGCTGCGACCGCCCGACTTGGCGATCACGCGGACGTCGGTGATCACCGCGTCGCGGTCGATCGCCTTGACCATGTCGACCACGGTCAGCCCGGCGACGCTGACGGCGGTGAGCGCCTCCATCTCGACGCCGGTGCGCTCGGCCGTCCTGACCGTGGCCCGCAGCGCGACGCCCTCGTCGGTCACCTCGGCCTGCACGTCCACGCCGCTGATCATGAGGGGGTGGCACAGCGGCACGAGGTCGGGGGTCTTCTTCGCGGCCATGATCCCGGCGATGCGGGCGACGGCGAGGGCGTCGCCCTTGGGCACGTCCCCGGCGCGCAGCGTCGCCACGCAGGCGGGGCTCAGGCGGACGAGGCCCGCCGCCGTCGCCGTGCGGACGGTCACCTCCTTGGCGGAGACGTCGACCATGCGGGCCTGACCAGAGGCGTCCAGATGGGTCAGTCCCGACGCGTCCGGGGCCTGCTCGCCGCTCATCGCGGCTGGTCCAGCGGCCACACCTCGAGCTCGGTCCCCGCCGCGACGAACTCGGTCTCGGCGGGCAGCACGACGAGCGCGTCGGCCCGCGCGAGGTCGCCGATCAGGTGCGACCCGTGGCCGCCGACGAGCGCCACCGTGCGCGCGCCCGTCTCGTCGGCCGTGACGACGGCGCGGGCCAGCTGCGTACGGCCACGGATCGAGCTCATGGCGTGCGCGGCGGCGCAGCGGAGGCCGGGGCGGACGTACGGCGTGAGACCCATCAGCTTGCGGATCACCGGCCGGACGAAGGCCTCGAAGGACACGAACGCGCTGACCGGGTTGCCCGGCAGCATGATGATCGGCGTCCGGTCCTCCCCGATCAGCCCGAAGCCCTGCGGCTTGCCCGGCTGCATCGCGACCGCGGCGAAGTCGGTGGCGCCGAGCTCGGGGAGCACGGCCTTGACGATGTCGTAGTCGCCCTGGCTCACGCCACCGGTGGTGAGGATGAGGTCGGCGCGGACGAGCTGGTCGTAGACGAGCTGCTTGAGCGCGGCAGGGTCGTCGCCGACGTGGCCCACCCGGAAGACCTGAGCCCCGGCGTCCTTGGCCGCGGCGGCGAGCAGGTAGGAGTTCGAGTCGTAGATCTGCTCGGGGTCGAGCGCCAGGCCGGGGTCGACGAGCTCGGAGCCGGTGGAGATCACCACGACCCGGGGACGGGGGCGCACCATCACCTTGTCGACGCCGACGGCGGCCAGCAGGCCGACGTCGCGCACGCCGATGCGGGAGCCGGCGGCGAGGACCAGGTCGCCGACCGCGACGTCCTCGCCCTGGCGGCGGATGTGCTGGCCGGCGGTGCTGGCCCGGTGCACCGTGACGTCGGTCGCGCCGCGGTCGGTCGCCTCGTACGGGACCACCGCGTCCGCGTCCGCGGGGATCGGCGCGCCGGTCATGATCTTCATCGCCGTGCCGGGCGAGAGGCGGTGCGGGGCCGCGGCGCCCGCGGGGACCTCGCCGACGACCGGGAGCCGGACGGGCCGGACCTCGGTCGCGTACTGGACGTCGGCCGCGCGGACCGCGTAGCCGTCCATGGCGGTGTTGTCGAAGCGCGGCAGGTCGATGCCGGAGGTCACGTCCTCGCAGATGCTGAGGCCGAGGGCGTCGAGCACGTGCTGCCCGAACGGCATCAGCTCCTCGACGCACGACAGCAGGTAGTCGCGGTGCTGCTCGAGCGTGCGCAGCCCGTCGGGCCCAGGCGCGGGCGGCTCCGGGAGCACCGCGACCTCGGGGGTGTGCCGCAGCGCCTCGTCGTTCTTCTTGCGTCCGAAGAGGGGCATGAGCCGAACCCTATGGCGGCGTACGCGTCACGCTCGGGACCCGCGCCGGGCGCGGTCCCACGCCCGGTCACCGCCTCGCTGCGTCCACGGACGCCCGGGCACCGGAACTCCCTCCCGGCGTCCGAGCGTGGCACACCTAGGCTCGGCACCCGCCGCCGTGCGAAGCGGCTGGACCACGACCGGTTCGCGCGCCTCTGCCTGGACGAGCGAGCGGTGACGACACGCTTCTCCGTCGTCACCGCGAACAAGGAAGGCAGAGGACCCGAGCGCGACCCGCGTCCGAGCGGAGCGAGGACAGAAGACGATGCCCGAGGGCCACACCATCCACCGGCTGGCGCGCCTGCACAAGGCGACCTTCGCCGGTCACGAGGTGGCCGCCTCGAGCCCGCAGGGACGCTTCGCCGACGGGGCCGCGCTGATCGACGGGCGCACGTTCGAGGGCACGGACGCCTGGGGGAAGCACCTCTTCCACCGCTACTCCGGCGACGTCTACGTGCACGTGCACCTCGGGCTGTACGGCAAGTTCGCCGAGGGTCCGCTGCCGGCGCCGGAGCCGCGCGGCGCGCTGCGGCTGCGCATCGAGGGCGCCGGGCACTACCTGGACCTGCGCGGGGCGACCCGCTGCGAGATCGTCACCCCGGCCGAGAAGACCGAGATCACCGCGGCCCTCGGACCCGACCCGCTGCGCCCGAGGACCGACCCGGCGCCGGCCCGCGAGCGCATCGGGCGCAGCCGGGTGGCGATCGGCGCGCTGCTCATGGACCAGCACGTGCTCGCCGGGATCGGCAACGTCTACCGGGCCGAGATCCTCTACCGCCACGGCGTGAACCCCTACGTCCTCGGCCGCGACCTCGAGCCCGCCGTGTTCGACGACATGTGGGCCGACCTGACCAAGCTCATGCAGGCCGGCGTCCGGGCCGGCCGCATCGTCACGACCGAGCACGAGGACCGGGAGCGGCGTACGGGACGCGCGACGCGCGCGGACTCGTTCTACGTCTACCGCCGCACCGGCGAACCCTGCCGGCGCTGCGACACCCCGATCGCGCACGCGGTGATGGTCGCGCGGAACCTCTTCTGGTGCCCGCACTGCCAGCCGGCTGTGTAACTGTCCTCGCTCCGTCGCGAAGCCGACTCCGCCGAGGGGTCCGCCGTCTGCTCGCTCTTCTGAAGTCTGCGCGCGTTGCTGAGCGCGCAGACTCGAGAAGAGCGAGCAGATGTCGCAGAAGCCCGGAGCCGAGGACAGAGGGGGCTGCTCAGGCGGTGAACCAGGCGCTCGACTCGCCGGGCAGCTGCCCGTCCACGAGCTCGGCGCTGGCGACGCGGACCTCGCCGGCCGGGAGCGCGTACGGCTCGGTGCCGAAGTTCGTCACGCAGTGCCAGCCGCCGGGCCGGACGAGGTGCACGACGTCGTCGCGGCCGGCGTCGATCCAGTCGAGGGTCTCGTCGGTCTGGAGCTCGCGGCGGATCCGCAGCGCGTCGCGGTAGAGCTCGAGGGTCGAGCCGCCGACGCCGTCCTGCTGGTCGACCGCCACCCGTGACCAGGCCGCGGGCTGCGGCAGCCACGCGTTCCCGGAGCCGAAGCCGTACGTCGCGCCCTCCTCGGTCCACGGCAGCGGGACCCGGGCGCCGTCGCGGCCCTTCTTGGTGTGCTGGGTCCGCAGCCAGATCGGGTCCTGCAGCGCGCCCGCCGGCAGGTCGGCGACCTCCTGGAGGCCGAGCTCCTCGCCCTGGTAGAGGTACGCCGAACCGGGCAGCGCGAGCATGAACAGCACGGCCGCGCGGGCCCTGCGCAGGCCCTGCTCCTCGTCGAGGATCGTGCCGAGGCCGTCGGTCATCAGCCAGTCGTCGAGGTCGGTGCCGGTGGGCAGCCCGTAGCGCGAGGCGTGCCGCACGACGTCGTGGTTGGACAGCACCCACGTCGACGACGACCCCGCCTCGGCGGCCTGGGCGAGGCAGAACTCGACGACCTCGCGGAACTCGGCGGCGTCGAAGTCGGCCTTGAGAAGGTCGAAGTTGAAGGCCTGGCCCAGCTCGGTCGGACGGGCGTAGAGCGCGCGCCGCTCGGGTGCGGAGAACGCCTCGGCCACGGCCGTGCGCGGCGGGTCGTAGGAGTCGAACACCTGCCGCCACTCCGCGTAGATCTCGTGGACCTCGTTGCGGTCGAAGAGCGGGTCGCTGCCGTCGAGCGGCAGCTCGCCGGGCGTCTCCGGCTTGCTGCGCAGCGGGTCGGACAGGTCCTTGGCCAGCGCGTGCGCCACGTCGACGCGGTAGCCGTCGACCCCGCGGTCGGCCCAGAAGCGCAGGGTGGTCAGGAACTCCTCGTGGACCTCGCGGTTGTCCCAGTTCAGGTCGGGCTGCTCGGGGGCGAACAGGTGCAGGTACCACTGCTCCGGGTTGCCGTCCGCGTCCGTCAGCCGGGTCCACGCGGGCCCGCCGAAGTGGCTCTGCCAGTCCGACGGCGGCAGCGAGCCGTCAACGCCCGTGCCGTCCCGGAAGACGTAGCGGTTGCGCGCCGCGGACCCCGGGGCCGACGCCAGCGCCTCCAGGAACCAGGCGTGCCGGTTGGAGGTGTGGTTGGGCACGATGTCGACGATGATCTTGATGCCCACCGCGTGCGCGGCACCGACGAGCGCGTCGAAGTCGGTGAGCGTGCCGAGCTCGGGCGCGACGTCGCGGTAGTCGTCCACGTCGTAGCCGCCGTCGGCCAGCGCCGAGGGGTAGAACGGGCTCAGCCAGATCGCGTCGACACCCAGCTCGGCGAGGTAGCCGACGCGCGAGGTGACGCCGGGGATGTCGCCGAGCCCGTCGCCGTCGCTGTCGGCGAAGCTGCGCGGGTAGACCTGGTAGACGACCGCCTGGCGCCACCAGGTGGCCCCCAGGTCGGGCCGGGAGCCCGGGCGGGCGTCGGATCGGGCGTCGGGGCCGGCGGCGTCGAGCGGCGCGGGGTCAGGAGCGGGCACGGCAGGTCCTCGAGAAGGGTTCGGGGCGGGAGAGGGCGACGGGGCAGCGTGTGCAACCGCTTGCGCGCCCAGCGTAGGGACCGGCCCCGGACGCGCGCAAAAGCCGGAGGAACCACCCCCTTGTTACCCTCCTGACCCAGACCGGGCCCCGCCCCGGGACCGGGGGGTCAGGGGTGCCGACGGACAACCACGCGAGCATGGCCGACGTGGCGCGCCTGGCGGGCGTGTCCGTGGCCACCGTGTCCCGGGCGCTGCGCGGCTCGCCGCTCGTCTCCGCCGAGACCACCGCGCGGGTCGCGGCCGTCGCCGAGGAGCTCTCCTTCGCGATCTCCCGGGCGGCCTCCGGGCTGGCCCGGGGACGGCTCGGGCGCGTCGGCGTCCTCATCGGCTCGCCCCTGCAGACGTGGTTCAGCGGGTCGGTCCTCGACGCCGTGTACGCCCGGCTCGCGCTCGCCGACGTCGAGCTGACGATCTTCCGGGCCCAGGACGCCGCCGAGCGCGACGCCTTCTTCACCCGGCTGCCGGTGCGGCGCAACGTGGACGCCCTGATCGTCGCCTCGTTCGCGCTGACGGCGGCCGAGCGCAACCGGCTGCACAGCATCGGACTGCCGCTGGTCTACCTCAACCAGCGCGTCGCGGGCGTCCCGAGCGTCGCGATCGACGACGTCGACGGCACCCGGCAGGGGGTCCGGACCCTGCTCGGGCTCGGGCACCGCCGGATCGGCTTCGTGCAGACCGACCTGCACCGGCCGGGCTTCGTCTTCAGCTCCGCCCGCCGCGTCCAGGGGTTCCACGACGCGATGGACGAGGCGGGGGTGGGCGAGGAGGACCGGATCCTGCTCGTCGCGCCGCACCCGCAGGCCGGCGACGTGGTGGCGCAGGCCGTGCTGTCGATGACCGACCCGCCCACCGCCCTGGCGGTGGACTCCGACGACCTCGCCCTCAACGCGCTCGTCGCGCTCGACCAGGTGGGGATCCGCGCGCCGCGGGACCTCTCGGTGATCGGCTTCGACGACCACGCCCACGCCGGGCGGATGGGGCTCAGCACCATCGCCCAGCCCGTGGACGTGCTCGGGACCGCCGCCGCCGAGCTCGCGCTGACGCTGGCCGCCGGCGAGGTGCCCGAGCACCCGGACGTGCTGGTGCCGACGCGCGTGGTGCTCCGCCTCACGACCGGGCCCGTCCCCGTCCGGGAGCCCCGATGAGCGGGGACGTCCACGGCGGGCAGGACGCGGCCGACCAGGCCGCCCTCGCCGGGGCCAAGCGCCGGCTGCGGGCCGCCGTGCTGCTGCGCCGGGCCGCCCGCGGCGCGGCCGAGCGGGACGCGGACGACGAGGCGCGGTTCGCGGTGCTGGCCGACGCCCTCGACGCCCGGCGGCCCGACACGGTCGCGGCGTACCTCTCCTCCGGCGACGAGCCGGACACGCTGCGCCTGGTGGGCTGGCTGGCTGCGCGCCGGGTCCGGGTGGTCCTGCCGGTGCTGACGGACGGGGCGGGAGGTCGTCTCGACGAGCCGGCGTGGGCCGCGTACGAGGGGCCGGACGCGCTGCGGGCTGGACCGCTCGGGCTGCTGGAGCCGACCGGCGTGCGCCTGCCGGCCCGCCAGCTGCCGGAGGCGGAGGTCGTCGTGTGCGCCGGCCTCGCCGCGAACCGTCGCGGCGACCGGCTGGGACGCGGCGGCGGCTGGTACGACCGGGCGCTGCGCCACGCGGGCCAGGCCTCGCCCGTCCTCGTCCTGCTGAACCGCGACGAAGTCCTGGACGCCATCCCGGCCCAGCCCTGGGACCACCGGGTCGACCGCATCGTCACCCCGGACGGGGTCCTGGAGTGCGAGCCCCCGTACGCCTGAGCGGGAGAAGTCAGCGCACCCGGAACCGTTCGTCCCCGGCGGGCGGGACGACCTCGACCTCGACGGCGTCGACGCGGGCCAGCAGCGGCCCGTCGTGCATCCAGCGGAGCAGGTCGTCGAGCACCGCCTCGGAACCCTCGAGCTCGGCCTCGACCGAACCGTCGGGACAGTTGCGCACCCAGCCCACGACGCCGAGCCGCTCGGCCTGCTCGCGGGTCGAGTCGCGGTAGGTGACGTTCTGCACGCGCCCGGTGACCCGGACGTGGCGGCGCACGACGGCGTCGTGCGGATCGGCCACGTCCGGGTCGGAGGCGCTCACGGGACCGGTCAGACCCCGACCGGGTTGGTGCGCAGGCTGCGCTCCTCGTCGCTGAAGCGGACGAGCACCTGCCCGTCGCGCTCGACGACCTCGTACGCGAGCTGCGGCCGGGTCGCCGGACCGCGGACCACGGCACCGTCGAGGTCGAACGCGCTGTCGTGCCACGGGCAGACGATGCAGCCCTCCTCGATCCGCCCCTCGTGCAGCGGTGCGCCGCGGTGCGTGCAGCGGTCCGCCAGCGCGACCACCTCTCCGCGGGTGCGGGTGAGGACGACGGGCACGCCGTTCGCGTCGCCTGCGGTCAGCTCGCCCTCGCGCACCTCCGCCGACGTCGCCGCCGGCGTCCACTCCTCGTCGGTGTGCTGGAACGCGGTCGTGTCCACGCCGACGCCCAGGGCGTACGACATGTGGCCGCCGAGCCAGCCGCCGACGCCCATCGTCGCCGCGCCCAGCACCGACCAGGCGACGCCGCGGCCGTGGTTGCCGCGGTGCCGCTCCCACCAGCTGAGCCCGTACGCGGTCAGCGTGAGCGAGTTGGCGGAGGCGTGCACGAGCCCGACCCGCTGCTCGGCGCCGTTGGTGTAGGCCCAGTCGGAACCGCCGGTGGCCATCGTCGGCAGCGCGCCCAGGATGCCCATGGCGACGAGCCGCTTGGCCCCCTTGCGGTCACCGACGAGGTCGAAGGCCGCGGCGGCCGTCCACGAGCCGATCGGCACGGTCACCAGCAGCGGGTGCAGGGGGTGGCCGAGGAACGTCCCGCTGGCGAGGTTCTTCCACCAGGGCAGCGTCTCCCCGAGCTTCTGCTCCAGTGCCGCGATCGGCGCCGAGACCTTGTCGAGGACCTCGGCGTGCTCGATCGCGCCGACCACCGTGTCGAGCAGCCGCGTGAGCGGCGTGGCCGCCGTGAGGGTGCGGGTGCGGCTCACGGGTTCAGCACGATCTTGACGGCGCCGTCCTTCTTCTCCTGGAAGATGTCGTAGGCGTGCGGGGCCTCCTCCAGCGACAGGTGGTGCGTCGCGAAGGTGTCGACGCCCAGCGGGTCGTCGTCGGTCAGCAGCGGCAGGATGTCGGGCACCCAGCGCTTGACGTTCGCCTGGCCCATCCGCAGCTGGATCTGCTTGTCGAACAGCGTGAGCATCGGCAGCGGGTCGGCCGCGCCGCCGTAGACGCCGCTCAGCGAGATCGTGCCGCCGCGGCGGACGAGCTCGATCGCGGAGTAGAAGGCGGCGAGCTTGTCGACCCCGGAGGTCTTGAGCAGCGGCTCGGACACGGCGTCGGGCAGCAGCCCGGCCACCGTCTGCACGACCTTCGCCTTGGGCGAGCCGTGGGCGTCGAGGCCGACGGCGTCGATCACCGCGTCCGCTCCGCGACCGTCGGTCAGGGCCTGCACGGCCTCGAGCAGGTTGTCGCCGACCTCGTTCAGGTCGATGACGGTGACGCCGCGCGCGCGGGCCCGCTCGAGCCGCTCGGGCACGAGGTCGACGCCGATGACCGTGCGGCCCGGGTCGTTGTGCAGCGCGATGCGGCACGCCATGTCGCCGATCGGGCCGAGGCCGAGGACCAGCAGCGAGCCCTCCGGCGGCGCCTCCGCGTACGTCACGGCCTGCCACGCGGTCGGCAGCACGTCGGAGAGGTAGACGAAGCGGTCGTCCGACGGGCCGTGCGGGACCTTGATGTGGGTGAACTGCGCCTGCGGGACCCGCAGGTACTCCGCCTGGCCGCCCGGCACCTGGCCGTAGAGCTTCGAGTAGCCGAAGAGCGCGGCGCCGCTGCCCTGGTCGCGGACCTGGGTGGTCTCGCACTGCGTGTAGAGCCCCCGGGTGCACATCCAGCAGTGCCCGCAGGAGATCTGGAAGGGGATGACGACCCGGTCGCCGACCTTGAGGTCGCCGACCTCGCTGCCGACGGCCTCGACGATGCCCATCGGCTCGTGGCCGAGGACGTCGCCGCGGTCCATCAGCGGGCCGAGGGTCTCGTAGAGGTGCAGGTCGGACCCGCAGATGTTGGTGCTGGTGATCTTGATGATGGCGTCGGTGGGCTGCTCGATCGTGGGGTCGGGCACCTCCTCGACCGAGACGTTCCGCTTGCCCTGCCAGGTGACGGCGCGCATGCCGCTCCTTCCGTCGATGTCGGGCGGTCCCTTGTCAGACCGGCACCGCCGCACCGCCAGCTCGGGCGGTGCGGCGGTGGGTGGAACTCGTTAGGAGCTGATCTCCTTGGTGACGCCGTTCGGCCCGCCGAACTCGCGGTCGGGGAGGTCGTTCAGGAACGACATGACCTCGTCGTCCGCGCCGTTGTCCTTCGCCGTGGCGATGAGGTCGTCCTTGCTCGCGGGGTAGCTCGCGCCCTTGAGCGCCTTCTGCAGGTGGATCGGGTTGATGTCAGCCATGCGGGTGCCTTCCTCGGTGGGTCCTGCTGCTCCCTACCCGCCCGCGACGCATGGCAATCAGCCCCGACCGCCTCCACGGCCAGGTCTTGGCGCGTCCTCAGCCCCGCCCTCCTGGTCACCGGGTGGGTTCCTGCACCGTCACGGTGCAGGAACCCACCCGTTTCCGCCGCGCCGCGGCTCAGGCCTTCGCCAGCGCCAGCCCGACCTGCTGGGCGTCCCCGACAGCCGCCGTGGTGGCGCCCGCACCGAGCGGTCCCCCGACCTCGACCGAGGCCGCGAGCACCTCGCGCGCGACGAGGTCGCGGTGCTGCTCGAGCGCGGCGCGGACCGCGTCGTCGCCGCCGAGCGTGAGCGTGATGCGGTCGCTCACGTCGAGGCCGGCGTCGCGGCGCGCCTGCTGCACGGCGCGGACGACGTCGCGGGCGAGGCCCTCGGCCGCCAGCTCCGGCGTGACCGCGGTGTCGAGCACCACGAACCCGCCGCCCGGCAGCATCGAGACCGCGCGGTGGTCGTCGCCGCCGGTCTCGGCGACCTGCGTGACCAGGGTGTACTCCCCCGCCTGCAGGGCGATGCCGCCCGCGGTCACCGCGCCGTCGGCGTCGACCGACCAGTCGCCGCTCTTGCTGCCCTTGATCGCGGTCTGCACGTCACGGCCCAGCCGGGGGCCGGCGGCCCGCGCCAGGACCTGCAGGACCTGGCGGACGCCGAAGGAGCCCGCGGCCTCGTCGTCGGCCGCGACCAGGTCGACCGCGCGGACGTTGAGCTCGTCGCGCACGAGGTCGACGAACGGTGCGAGGGCCGCCGGCTCCTCGGTGACCACCGTCAGGCGCGACAGGGGCAGCCGTACGCGCAGCCCCTCGGCCTTGCGCAGGGCCGAGCCGGTGGAGCAGACCTCGCGGACGCGGTCCATGGCCGCGGTCAGGTCGGCCGCGCCCTCGGCGGGGTCGGGGAGCGCGGGCCAGTCCTCCAGGTGCACGGAACGTCCGCCCGTCAGCCCGCGCCACACCTCCTCGGTGACCAGCGGCAGCAGCGGGGCCGCGGCGCGCGTCACCGTCTCGAGCACGGTGTACAGGGTGTCGAACGCCGCGTGCGAGGCGTCGGAGTCGCCGTCCCAGAAGCGGTCGCGCGAGCGCCGGATGTACCAGTTGCTCAGCACCTCCAGGAACGCGCGCACCGCGTCGCAGGCCGCCGCGACGTCGAGCGCGTCGAGCCGCTGCCCGAGCGTCGCGACCAGCTCGTCGAGCTTGCCCAGCACGTAGCGGTCGAGGACGTGCTCGGAGTCGCGCGAGACCTTCGCCTCGTAGCCCGCGCCACCGTTCGCGGCGTTGGCGTACAGGGTGAAGAAGTAGTACGCGTTCCACAGCGGGATGAGCGTCTGGCGCACGCCCTCGCGGATCCCCTGCTCGGTGACGACCAGGTTGCCGCCGCGCAGGATCGGGCTCGACATGAGGAACCAGCGCATCGCGTCGGCCCCGTCGCGGTCGAAGACCTCGGACACGTCGGGGTAGTTGCGCAGCGACTTGCTCATCTTGGCGCCGTCGCTGCCCAGCACGATGCCGTGGCTGATGCAGCTGGAGAACGCCGGCCGGTCGAACAGCGCCGTGGCCAGCACGTGCATCGTGTAGAACCAGCCGCGCGTCTGCCCGATGTACTCGACGATGAAGTCGCCCGGGTAGTGGTGCTCGAACCAGTCTGCGTTCTCGAACGGGTGGTGGACCTGGGCGTAGGGCATCGAGCCCGAGTCGAACCACACGTCGAAGACGTCGCCGATGCGGCGCATCGTCGAGCGCCCGGTCGGGTCGTCGGGGTTGGGCCGGGTCAGCTCGTCGATGAAGGGGCGGTGCAGGTCGGTGACCTCCACGCCGAAGTCGGCCTCGAGCTGGGCGATCGAGCCGTAGACGTCGGTGCGCGGGTGCTCCGGGTCGTCGGACACCCAGATCGGGATCGGCGTGCCCCAGTAGCGGTTGCGGCTGATCGACCAGTCGCGCGCACCGGCCAGCCACTTGCCGAACTGCCCGTCCTTGACGTGCTCGGGCACCCAGGTGATCTGGTCGTTGAGCTCGCCCATGCGGTGCTTGATCTTGGTGACCTCGACGAACCAGCTCGACACGGCCTTGTAGATCAGCGGGTTGCGGCAGCGCCAGCAGTGCGGGTAGGAGTGCGCGTACGACTCCTGGCGCAACAGCACCGTGCCCTCGGAGACCGAGCCCGCCGCACCGCCGCGGGTGACGGCCTTGAGGTCGTCGATGATGTGCGGGTTCGCGTCGAAGACGAGCATCCCGGCGTACTCCTGCACCGGCCAGGTGAACTTCCCGTCCGGCCCGACGGGCATGACGGCCTCGATGCCCTCCCGGTCGGTGACCTCCTTGTCCTCCTCGCCGAACGCGCCGGCGCTGTGCACCAGCCCGGTGCCCTCGTCGGTGGTGACGAAGTCGGCGACGACGACGCGGTGCGCCCGCGGCTGGCCGGCGTAGTAGGTGAACGGCGGCGTGTAGGAGCGCCCGACCAGGTCGGCACCGGTGAGGCGCTCGACGACCCGGCTGCGCCAGTCGAAGTCCTTCTCCTTGGCGGCGTCGCCGAAGAGCTCGCGGGCGTACGCGGCCACGCGCGCCTCGCCGATGACGTAGCGCTCGGTGGTGCCGGTGAAGTCGCTCTCGACGACCACGTAGTCGATCTCCGGCGAGACCATGATCGCCAGGTTGCTCGGCAGGGTCCACGGCGTCGTCGTCCAGATCAGCGCGAGCTCACCGGTCTCGAGCCGGAAGCCGACGGTCACGGCCGGGTCGTTGCGCACCTGGTAGACGTCGTCGTCCATGCGCAGCTCGTGGCTGGACAGCGGCGTCTCGTCGTTCCAGCAGTAGGGCAGGACGCGCCAGCCCTCGTAGACCAGGCCCTTGTCGTAGAGCGTCTTGAACGCCCACAGCACCGACTCCATGTAGTCGGGCTCGAGGGTCTTGTAGTCGTTGTCGAAGTCGACCCAGCGCGCCTGGCGGGTGACGTAGTCCTGCCACTCGTCGGTGTAGCGGAGCACGGACTCGCGGCAGGCGGCGTTGAACTTCTCGACGCCGAGGGCCTCGATGTCGGCCTTGGTCTTGAGCCCGAGCTGGCGCATCGCCTCGAGCTCGGCAGGCAGGCCGTGGGTGTCCCAGCCGAAGCGGCGCTCCACGTGACGCCCGCGCATGGTCTGGTAGCGCGGGACGATGTCCTTGACGTAGCCGGTCAGCAGGTGGCCGTAGTGCGGCAGGCCGTTGGCGAAGGGCGGGCCGTCGTAGAAGACGAACTCGTTGGACCCGTTCGTCCCGGTCGGGTTCTTCGCGACCGAGGCGCGGAAGGTGTCGTCGCCCTTCCAGAACGCGAGGACCCCCTCCTCGATGCGCGGGAAGTCCGGGCTGGCCGGGACGCCGACGCCCGAGCCCGTCGACGAGCTCGTCGGGCTCGCCGAGTCATCGGCCGAAGGGCCGCCGCTGGGGAGGCCGGTCGTCTGCTTGGGGTACACCATCGCGCTGTCCTCGTGTCGTGCTCGCTGCCGCTGGGACACGAGGACGACGAGCGCCCGGCCGGACGCACACCGCGGTACCACCCCGCTTGGCGACCCACCCGCTCGACCGCCCGCTCATGAGGGCTGTCACGGGCCCACCCGTCCGGGTCTACTGAGGTGCTGCGCACCCGTTCTTCCGGAGGCTCACCGGTGATGGCCGGGTCGTCGCCTGATGGGACCCATCGTAGCCAGACGGCGTGGCTGCGGCACGCCCGTTCCTGCTCCTGCGGCCGCGACCCCGCGCGGTCTACCCGTCCGGCTTCAGGACCAGCGTGTGCCGCGTCCTGGCCGCGACGGCGTTGCGGGTCGTGACCATCGGCCAGGTGCGGTCCGAGAGCCACAGCTGGGCCTGGTCCTCGTAGTAGGGACCGAAGGGGTGCCCGGACGCGCCGCTCTGGTTGACCCAGCGCCCGCCGTCGGCGTCGCCGAGGTCGACGAGCATCCGCATCGCCGAGCCGAGCGTCACGCCGTAGCCGGAGCCGGCCTCGCCGCCGAGCGCCTTCACGGTCGTCCCGCCTCCGCCCGCGGCGTCGTCCTCGCGGTTGAACAGGGCCTCGAGCGGGGCGATCCCGCTGGTGCCGAAGGTCGTGCTGCGCAGCCGTACGCGGTGGATGCGGCCCCACGCCCAGTCGGCAGGGTCGCGCGACATCAGCGACGTCGCCTCCTTGCGGGCGAGGGTGAGGCCGGCGAGCAGCACGTCGTCGCGGTGCTCGACCCGGGGCGTCCGCGGGTCGTCCCACCACGCGTCGTCCGGCTCGAGCAGCAGCCGGTCGAGCATCGCGGACCACTGGTCCTCGTCCGGCCACCGCTCCGGCGGGAGCCGGCCGGACAGGACGAGCTTGCGCAGGTCGTGGACGACCACCGCGAAGTACGCGGCCGCGGCCGAGTCCGGCGCCATGCGGTAGTCCCAGCCCACGAGCGTCTGCTGCCCCTCGCGGACGAACCCGTCGGCGACCTTGATCTTGAGCAGCTCGGGCACCAGCGTCGCGGCGAAGAGCGAGCGGTCGTCGTAGAAGAGCTGCTCCCCCTGGTCGGGCGTCAGGCCGCGGACGTCGCGGAGCCGGTCGTTGAGCTCCTGGCTGCGCCAGCCGTAGGAGTAGGCCGAGCCGATCACGTACGGGTACTGGTCGCCGATCACCTGGTTGTTGGCCGCGACGACCACGCCGCTCGCGGGGTTCCTCACGTACGGCAGCTCGGCGAAGGGGACGAGCCCCTTCCAGTTGGCGCCGGTGTCCCAGCCGGGGAGCGGGCTGCGGCCGTCGCCCCGAGCGCGCCGCGGGACCTGCCCGGCGAGCTGGTAGCCGATGGTTCCGTGGACGTCGGCGTAGACGATGTTCTGCGAGGGCGTGCCGAGCAGCGCGGCCGCCGAGCGGAACTGGTTCCAGTCGGTGGCCGTGTCGATCGCCAGGATCGCGTCCATCGACCGGCCCGGGATCGACCCGGTCCACGCGAGGGCGACCGCGTACGGCTTGTCGGGGGTGCCCGCGAGCCGCCCCGTGGTGGCCGTGTCCGGGTTGGCGTCGGAGAGCAGCGGGCCGTGACGCGTGGACCGGATCGTGATGGTGCGCGGGTCCTCCCCCGCGACCTTCAGCTCCTCGGTCCGGACCGAGAGCGGCTCCTCCCGCGTGCCGACGCGCACCCGGTCGCCGGCGACGTCCTCCAGGTAGAGGTCCTGCACGTCGGCGTAGCTGGTCGTCAGCCCCCAGCCCGCGGAGGCGTTGCGTCCGATGACCACGCCGGGGACCCCGGTGATCGAGTAGCCGGTGACGTCGAAGGGGCAGGCGGCGGACACCGTCGTGCAGTGCAGGCCCACCTGGGCCAGCGGCGACGGGATGGAGGTTGCCAGGTGCGGGTCGTTCGACAGCATCGGCGCGCCGTTCGCGGTCCGGGCGCCGCTGACGACCCACGAGTTCGAGCCGATGCCCTCGCGCGTCCCGAAGAGCGCGGTGAGCGTCGCGCCGGCCCGCCCGGCGTCCGCGACCGCGTCGCGGGCGGCCACCGGGAGCCGGCCCGCCGGCCCGCCCGGGGCGGAGGCCGCCTGGTCGCCGTCGGGGCGGAAGGCCTTGCCGACGACCGTGCCCTGGTCGACGATCGGCTCGTGCCCGTCGAGGGGGTGGGCCGGGGTCAGGTCGGCCGCGAGGTCCTCCCCCACCGCGGCGACGTCGAGCGCCCGCTCGACCTCGTCGTCGAGGTTGGAGCTGAGCAGCCAGCCGAAGGTCTTGAAGACCGCGAGCGAGTCGACCGCCGTCCACTCCTCCGGCGCCTGGTCGACCCCGTCGAGCGCGAGCAGGCTGTACTCCAGCGAGACCTGGCCGGGCGAGCGGCCGCGGAGGTAGGCGTTGACCCCCGAGGCGTACGCGTCCAGGTAGCGCCGGGTCGAGGGGGACTGCACCGCCAGCTCGGCCTCGGCGGTCCGCTGGAACCCGACGGTGCGCACGAAGGTGTCGGTGGCGACCTGCGAGGGGCCGAAGAGCTCGGCGAGGCGTCCCTCGGCCGCGTGGCGGCGCACGTCCATCTCGAAGAAGCGGTCGGACGCGGCGACGTAGCCCTGCGCCTCGAAGAGGTCCTCCGGCTGGTCGGCGTAGACCTGGGGGACGCCGTGGTCCTCGCGCAGCACCGTCGCGCGACCGTTGAGGCCGGGCAGCGTCGCCTCGCCCTCGAGCTGCGGGAGCGGGCGGCGCACCGACGCGGTCCCGAGGCTGAGCAGCCCACCGGCCACCAGCACGACCACCACCAGCGCGAAGACGAGCCAGCGGGGGACGTGACGCACGGGGTGCACAGTAGTGAGCGGACCTGGGGAACCACGGTCCGACGCGGCCCGCGCCACGGGTCGCCGCCGTACGCCGCCGGCCGGCACCGCCGCGCTCCGCGTCAGGTGCGGTGCGTCGCCCGGATCGCCCCGGCTGCGCGCGTGGCCCGGGAATGGGTTGGCAGTCGATATCCTTGAGTGCTAGCGAGACACGGTCGGGCGGTGGCGCCGACCACGAGGGAAAGAGCCGGATGCCTACCTACCAGTACCGCTGCACCGAGTGCGGTCACGACCTCGAGGCCGTGCAGAAGTTCAGCGACGCCGCGCTGACGGAGTGCCCGAGCTGCCACGGGCAGCTGCGGAAGGTCTACAACGCCGTCGGCGTCGTCTTCAAGGGCTCGGGCTTCTACCGGACCGACTCCCGGCCGAAGGAGGGCTCCTCCGACGGCGGCTCGTCCTCCTCGAGCAGCAAGAGCACCAGCTCCTCCGACAGCTCGTCGAACGGGTCGTCGGGGTCCAACGGGTCCGCGGGGTCCAACGGGTCCTCGGGCACCAACGGGTCCTCGAGCCCCAAGACCGAGACGAAGGCCCCGGCCAAGGCGGCCAGCTCGTCCACAGGGTCGGGTTCCGCCGCCTGAGTCCTGTGGACGACCGGCACATCAGGGTGCCGCGTCGTTACCACTGAGGTGTGCGACCGCGTCCCCCCGCCCGTCCGGGCATCCCCCACCACACCCACCACCCGTTGCGCCGGCTCGTCCGCGCGGCCTCCTGGCACCGGCGCAAGCTGGCCGTGGTGGCCGCCGCCCTCACCGTCGTCACCGGGCTGGCAGCAACGGCCCCGCCCGCGCCGCCGACCTCGACGGTCGTGCGGGCGCGCAGCGACCTCGCCGGCGGCACCGTCCTGGGCGTCGACGACCTCGAGGCCGTCGACCTGCCGCGGGAGGGGCTGCCCGAACGCGCCACTGCAGACCTGGACGCGTTGGTCGGGCAGCGCCTCGCCGCACCGGTGACCCGGCACCAGGTGCTGACCCCGCTCGCCGTGACGTCGGCCGAGGTGGTCGGCGTCGGGCACGTGCTGGCGCCGGTCCGCCTCGGCGACGCCGACGTCGTCGCCCTGCTGAGGCCCGGCGACGTGGTCGACGTGATCGGCGTGGCCGCGGAGGGCGGCCGGACGAGCACCGTGGCCCATGCGGTCCGGGTGGTGACCATCCCCGCCCGCAGCGCCGACGACCAGGCGACCACCGCCGGCGCGCTCGTCGTCCTCGACGTCCCCGACACCGCGACCGCAGCCCTCGCCGGGGCGGCGGCCTCGGGCGCGTTGACCGTGATCTGGCGCTGAAGCGCTGCTAGCGTGCAGCGGGTCAGGGGTGTACCCATCTGCCCAGGGGGAGAAACGTGAAGGGCTTTCGAGATTTCCTGATGCGGGGCAACCTCGTCGAGCTGGCCGTCGCGGTCATCATCGGCACCGCCTTCGCTGCCGTGGTCAAGGCCTTCACCGGGATGATCATGGACATCATCGGCAAGTTCGGTGGTGTGCCCGACTTCAGCTCGACCTCGATCTACGGCATCAGCGTCGGCGTCTTCATCACCGCCCTGCTGAGCTTCATCCTCACCGCGGCCGTCGTCTACTGGCTCGTCGTCCTGCCGTACAACCGGATCAGCGAGCGGCTCAAGGCCATGCAGGACCAGCCGGAGGCCGCGCCGGCCGTCACGTCGGAGGACCTGCTGACCGAGATCCGCGACCTGCTGCGCCAGCAGGCCGCGGGCAACCCGGTCCCCGGTCAGGTCCCCGACCACCGCTGACCCACGGCGGCCCGAGGGGCCGCACGCAGCGCACCACCACTGCGCGCAACCGGCGACACGCGAGTGCCGCCGCCGGTTGCGCGCAGTGTCGTCCGTGCGGCCTCCCGCGCGCGGAGCCGGCGCCCCTCAGGTCCCGTGGTGGGGAGGGACGTCGGCGAGGAGCCGGCGCTCGTCCGCGTCCGGGGCGCGGTCGGCGAGCACCGGGTGCGCGCCTGCGTCGAGGCGGGCGCGCAGCGCGGTGACCAGCGCCGCGAGCTGGGCCGCGCCGATCCCCTCGCGCAGGTCGGGCGGGACCGCGTGCGCGCCGACCGTGCGTCCGGCCAGGGCCGCGGCGACCACGTCGAGGTCCGGCACCTCCTGCACGCCGAGCTCGGGCCGGCGCTCGCCCGACACCGCGTACGCCAGGGCCTGGTGCCAGGCCCTCGGCTCGCCGGCGGCCACCGCCCTCAGCCGCCGAGGACCGTGCCGCTGGGGACGGTGCTGGCCGACCCCTCGTCCTCCAGGGTCGCGGCACCCACGACGCGCACGTCGGCCTCGAAGGTCCAGTCGCCCTTCACCGTGAGGCTCTGCGCCTCGCGCAGCGACGGCACGTCCGCGGGGAAGTGGGCGTCGAAGCGCGAGATCGTCTTGTAGTGGCGGCTGTCCAGGTCGACCAGCGGTGCGGGGTCCACGGTCCGCTCGAGGCGGCCCTCCGGGGTGACGTCGTAGACGTCGGAGCGCAGCAGCATCAGGTCGTTCGTGGTCTTGACGGGCAGGAAGCGCTCGCGCCCGACGCCGATCGCCGTGGCGCCCGGGAACACCTCGATCGCCGCGCCCATCGCGCTCTCGATCTGCACGACCTCCGGCGAGGAGGAGTCGGACGGGTCGACGTTCTTCACGTTCTTGATCAGCGGCAGCCCGAGGACGGCGTTGCGCTCCTTGAGGACCTTCGAGACCGCAGCCAGGTCGAACCACAGGTTGTTGCAGTGGAAGAACGGGTGGCGGTGCTCGTCGGTGAAGAAGTGCATCTCGTCCGGCGCGGTCTGGGCGGTGTCGCGGAGGATCAGCTGGCCGTCCGACTTCCGCACGGCGAGGTGGCCGCCCTTGCGGTCGGCAGGGGTGCGGCGGCAGACCTCGGCGGCGTACGGGGCTCCCGTCGCCGCGAACCACCCGGCGATCGTCGCGTCCGGGGCGGCACCGAGGTTGTCGGAGTTGGAGACCGAGGCGTAGCGGTAGCCGAGCTCGAGCAGCCGGTCGAGCACCCCGGAACCCTCGAGCGTCGTGTAGAGGTCGCCGTGGCCGGGCGGGCACCACTCCAGCGACGGGTCGGCCGGCCACTCGACCGGCGTCAGGCCGTCGACGAGGAGCTTGGGCTCCTGGTTCTGCTGGAAGTCCAGGCCCAGGCCCTCGACCGGCAGGTCGTCGTAGCCCGCGAGCGCGGCGAGGGTGTCGTCGTGGGTGCGGAAGCTGTCCATGAACAGCAGCGGCAACCGCGCCCCGTACGTCTCCCGTGCGGTGAGGACCTGCTCGACGATGAGGTCGAGGAACGTCCGGTCCCCGCGCACCGGGAGCAGGGACTTGGCCCTCTCCATCCCCATGGAGGTGCCGAGGCCGCCGTTCAGCTTGATGATCGCGGTGGCGCCGAGGGCCTCGGCGGCCTGCTCGGGGCTGACCTCGACGTCGCTCAGCATCGGCGGGTCGGTGAGGGGCTCGATGCTGTCCTCGGCGATCAGCCCGGTGACGCCCTCCTCCAGCTGGTGGTAGTAGTGCGTGAAGACCTCGATCGCCTGGGGCTGCACCCCGGCGTCGGCCATCTTCGTGCGGGCGGCTTCCAGACCCTCTGCGCTCATGGCTCGATCGTAGGGAGGATCGGCCGCCCGCGACGACCGCTACTTCGCTTTGGGCGTGATCGCGACCAGCAGGTCGACCGCGGCCTTGGCCACCTGCTCCTGGACCGCGACCGGGTCGGCGGTCGGCGTGCCGTCGTGGGGCTGGCGGCCGTAGTCGCCGAAGCTCGCGTGCGCGGCGCCCGGGACGACGACGTACGTCGTGCTCGGCGGCAGCTTCGCCTTCGACGCCTCGATGTCGGCCGGCGTCGCGAGGCCGTCCTGGTCGCCGGAGACCGAGGTGACCCGCAGGTCGGTGCGGTCGAGGCGGCTGGAGGGGTAGGAGGCCAGCAGCAGCAGGCCCTCCACGCGGCGGTCGCCGTCGGCGTAGGACGCCGCGACCGTGCCTCCGAGCGAGTGGCCGCCGACCACCCAGTGGGTGATCTCCGGGTGGTTCTCGACGATCGCCGCCGTGTGGTCGCGGTCGAAGATCGAGAAGCCGAAGGGTTCCTTGAGCACGACGACGAGGTAACCCGCCTCCGCCACCCGGCGCAGCTCGGGGGCGTACGCGCGCGGGTCGACCCGCGCCCCGGGCAGGAAGACCAGCCCGGTCGTCGGCCGGACGGTCGTGCCGCGGGCGTCCTCCAGGGTGGGGACGAGCTCGTACCAGGTCACGCGGTCCACGGTCCGCACGCCGTTCTGGCTGCGCAGGGCGGCGAGCGCCTCCGGCTGGGCGGCCAGCGGTCGGGAGTAGCCGAGGAGCACGACGGACAGCAGGGCGAGCAGGAGCAGCGGCACCGCGAGCACGATCCGGACCCGGGCCCGGCGCTCGAGCTGGGCCGGGGTGCGCCGGGCGGGGTGGTCGGGGTCGCCCTCGCGGTCCTGCCGGTCGCCGATCACGAGCGACGCGACGGCCCAGGCGAGGGCGACGAAGCCGAGCAGTCCCGTCGCCAGTCCGAGCACCACCGCGGCGGGGTGGCCGTTGAGGAGCACGCGGCCCCGGGTCCAGCCGATCCAGCCCGTGACGGCGACCATCGCGGCGCCCACGACGAGCCAGGTCAGGGCCAGGACGGTGCGGCTGGTCGAGCCCGGTTGCCGCATGCCGACGAGGGTACGGGTGCGCGTTCTGAGGACCTGCCCCGACGCGCGGAGCAGGTCTAGGGTGCTGCCCACCGGGCCGACGCCCTGGCCCGCGACCGAAGGAGCCCGCATGTCCTCGCGTCTCAACCCGTACATCAACTTCCGCGGGCAGGCCCGCGAAGCCCTGGAGTTCTACCAGGCGGTCTTCGGCGGCGACTTCACCGTGATGACGTTCGGCGAGTTCGGCGAGGCGCCGCCCGGGGTCACGGCGGACGACGTGATGCACGGGCAGCTGGAGACGCCGATGGGCTTCACGCTGATGATCTCCGACGTGCCGGGCCCGATGGACCTCACCGTCGGCAACAACATCGCGATCAGCCTCAGCGGGGACGACGCCGACGCCCTGCGCGGCTACTGGGGTCGGCTGTCGGAGGGCGGCACCGTCACGTTCCCGCTGGAGAAGCAGATGTGGGGCGACGAGTTCGGGCAGTGCGACGACCGGTTCGGGATCTCCTGGCTCGTCAACATCAGCGCCGGCTGACGCCGCACCCGTGCGCCTCGACCGCCGACCGGTCCGCCGCGTCGACGGCCGCGAGGACGCCGACGTCTCCTGGGGACGCTGGCCGACGACGCTGCCCGTGGTCGACCAGGTCCTGCGCGAGGGCCTCGTGCTCGACGCGGGCGTCACCTTCGTCGTCGGCGAGAACGGTTCCGGCAAGTCGACGCTGCTCGAGGGGATCGCGGGCGCGTACGGGCTCTCGCTGGAGGGCGGCACCCGCAACACCGTCCACGAGACCGTCCGCACCGAGTCCGACCTGCACGACTGGCTGCGGCTCACCCGTGCGGCCGGGGCCTCGCGCTGGGGCTACTTCCTGCGCGCCGAGACGATGCACGGCTACCTGTCCTACCTGGACTCCGGCGCCGGTGGTCCCGGCGACCCGAAGTTCCACGAGCTGAGCCACGGCGAGTCGATCCTGCAGATGGTCCGCAAGTACCTCGGCTCGCCCGGCTTCTACTGCCTCGACGAGCCCGAGACCGCGCTGTCCTTCGCCTCGACCCTGGCGCTCGTCGCGGCGCTGCACGAGCTCGCCACGACCGAGGGCGCCCAGGTCGTCTGCGCCACCCACTCCCCCGTGCTGGCGGCCCTGCCCGGCGCGACGATCCTCGAGGTCGGCGACTGGGGCCTCCGCGAGACGTCGTGGGACGACCTCGTGCTGGTGGCGAACTGGCGCTCCTACCTCACCGACCCGCACCGCTACCTGCGGCACGTGATCGACGACTGAGGTCGCAGCGCGCTCAGCCCTGGCGGTCCTCGCGCAGCGCGTCGCGCAGGGCCGGCACCAGCCGCTCGAGCAGCCGGGGGGCGAGCACGTCGACGAGGTCGTCCAGGTCGGCGGTGGGTTCGGGGGTGCGGTGGAGCTGCTCCATGCGCACCGGCGGAACGGTCGCGGGCCGGCTGAACGTCTGCGGAGCCGGAGCGGGCCGCTCCGCGGCCGCCGGCGCCTGGGCGTCGAGGTCCTCGAGCGCCTGGTCGATCTGGTGACGCAGCTGGCCGAGCAGCCGGCGTACGGCCTGGGGGTCGGCGGGCGCCGTCTCGTGCGTGGAGCTCATGGCGACGAGCCTGTCACGCAGGGCCGAGGCCGCTCGGCGCGTCCAGCCTGCGCGCGGTCGGACTCGGGGCGACGGCGCAGGTGGGGTCGTGCCGGCGGGCCGGTTCGAGGACCTGGGCACCTGCGCGGACGGCGCCCCTGTCTGGTTCCGCTTGAGGCTTGACGGTTGAGTACCGGTTGATCCTTGACACTCTGAATCAGACTCTAGGCCGCGGGCGGCTGCCGGCGGCGTGCTTCTTCCTCACCTCCCCGCTGCTGGTCCGGGTCACGGTCTTGAGCAGCTCGGAGCCGATCCAGAACTGCAGGACCTGGTCGGTGACGAGGACGTCGCATCGCGAGCCGGCGCGGTGCTTGCCGACGCTGACTTGCTGCCAGGCCACGCAGACGACGCCGTTCGGGCCGACCTTGCGACTGACCCAGCCGTCGCCGTCCCGGTCCGCGGCGCAGGCGGGCTCCACCGCCGCGCGAGCGAGCGCCGCAGGTTCCTCACC
>NZ_FOFA01000022.1 GCF_900110855.1 Microlunatus flavus | reverse complement strand
CAGCGAACGCTCCCCGAGCACAGCGAACGCTCCCTGAGCTTGTCGAAGGGCCCGGGACGGGTTGGCGTGCGCGGCGAACGCTTCTCCAGCGAACGCTCCCTTCGACAGGCTCAGGGGGCGTGAACCGGGTCGCTCCTCGGTCGCGGCGCGCTCGGTGCGCGGCGGTCCCTACCCTGAACCGGTGGTCGTGGACGTGGTGGGGCTGCCCGCCGTCGGGTGGTCCGGGCTCGGGGAGGCCGAGCGGGCGCTCGTGACCGCGGCGGAGGTGCTCCTCGGGGCGCCACGTCACCTGGGGCTCGTGCCCGAGGTCGACGGCCAGGAGCGGCACGCGTGGCCGAGCCCGCTGCGGCCGCAGCTGCCCGCCTTCCTCGAGGCGTACGCCGGACGCCGCGTCGTCGCGCTGGCCAGCGGCGACCCGCTCGTGGCCGGCATCGGCTCGACGCTCGTCGACCTCCTCGGGCCCGACGCGGTGCGCGTCCACCCCGCGGTCTCCTCGGTCGCCCTGGCCGGGGCGCGCATGGGCTGGGACGCGGCGACGTTCGAGGTGGTCCGCATCGCGTCCGAGGGCGCGCAGGAGGTCTGGCCGCTGCTGGCGCCCGGCCGGCGCCTGGTCGCGCTCAGCCGGGACGCGCGCACCCCCGCCGCGGTCGCGCAGGTGCTCGTGGACGCGGGCTTCGGCCTGAGCGTCGTCACGGTGCTTGCCGACCTCGGGACGCCCGCGGAGACGCGGCAGGAGGTGCTGGCCGCGACCGGGGTCGAGGGCGACGTGCCCGCGCTCAACGTGGTCTGCGTCGCCTGCGCGACCGACCAGCCCGAGGCGGACGGGTCGCCCGTGCCCGGGCTGCCGGACGACGCGTACGAGCACGACGGCCAGCTGTCCAAGCGCGTCGTCCGCGCCGCCGCCCTCGCCCACCTGCGGCCCGCGTCCGGGGACCTGCTGTGGGACCTGGGCGCCGGCGCGGGTTCGGTCGGCATCGAGTGGTGCCGCGCCGTGGCCGGTGCGCGGGCGATCGCGGTCGAGCGCGACGGGGAACGGGCCGCCCGGATCACCCGCAACGCCCGCCACCTCGGCGTGCCAGGCCTCCAGGTGATCAGTGGCGTGAACGCCGACGCCCTCACCTGGCTCCCCGCCCCGGACGCCGTGTTCGTCGGCGGCGGCGCCGACACCGGCCTGCTCCATACCGTGCTCGCCATGCTCCGGCCGGGCGGACGGCTCGTCGTCCACGCCGTCACCGTCGAGACCGAGGCGCTGCTGCTCGACCTCCAGGCCACCCTCGGCGGCGAGCTCACCCGGCTCTCGGTCGAGACCCTCGGCCCGCTTGGACGGTTCCGCGGCTGGGTGCCCGCCAGGCCCGTGGTCCAGTGGAGCCTCGTCACCGCTGCGGCCGGACGGGGCGACGAGCCGTCGCAGGAGGAGGAGACGGCCCGGTGACCGTGCACTTCATCGGGGCCGGTCCGGGCGCGGCCGACCTCCTGACCCTCCGCGCGGTCAGGCTCCTCGAGGCTTCGCCCGTCTGCCTCTACGCCGGCACCTACCTCGACGAGGCCGTCCTCGCGCACTGCCCGCCCGGTGCGACCCTCGTCGACACGCAGCACCTCGACCTCGACCGGATCACCGCGCACCTCGTCGCCGCGCACGAGGCCGGCCACGACGTCGCCCGTCTCTGCTCCGGCGACCCGTCGCTCTACTCGGCCCTCGCCGAGCAGACCCGCCGCCTCGACGACTCCGGCGTGCCGTGGGACGTCACCCCCGGCGTCCCCGCGTACGCCGCCGCCGCCGCGATCGTGGGCCGCGAGCTCACGGTTCCGGAGGTCGCCCAGTCCGTGGTTCTCACCCGCGCCCAGGCCGCCTCCACCGCGATGCCGGACACGGAGGCGCTCAGCGCCTTCGCCGCCACCCGGGCCACCCTCGTCCTGCACCTGGCCGTGCGTCGGACCCGCGAGCTCGCCGCGAGCCTCGTCGACGCGTACGGCGCCGACTGCCCCGTCGTGGTCGTCGGCAACGCCTCGCAGCCGACCGAGACGGTTCTGGAGGGCACCCTCGCCGACATCGGCGGCGCCGTCGAGGCTGCGGACCTCCGCCAGGCCGCCGTGATCATGGTCGGGCGGGCGTTGGCCGCGCGCTCCTTCCCCGAGTCCCACCTCTACGACAGCCACCGTCCCCGAGGGGCCGAGCGGGAGCAGACAGCGGCCCCGGGACCAGGAGCCGACACCGACGCAGCGACGAGCGGCGGGTGACCCCGACGGCAGCAGGGACGACAACCACGAGCAAGCACCAGTGACCATCGACTCACCCGGGTTCTGGGACACGCTGTGGGCGCTGGTTCCGCTCGGTCTGGCGGGGGCGTTCAGCTGGCTGCCGGTGACCGGGGTCGTCGTGCTGCTCGTGGCGGGCACCGGCATGCGCCGGGTGTGGGCGTTCGTCGTCGGGCGGGTGTTCGGCCTGGCGCTGATCACGGTCGCGTTCGTCGCCGGGGCGCGGGCGCTGCCGGCGCCGCGCTCGGTCGGGCTGCCGGAGGGGCCGCTGGTCGCCGGCGCGGAGGTGTTCGCCGGGATCGCGCTCGTGGCCGTCGGCGCGCTCACCTTCCTCCGCCGCGACCGCGAACGGTCGCGGGCCGAGTCGGCGTGGCAGCGGCGGATGGGTGAGGCGTCCCTCCCGGCGGTGTTCCTCACCAGCGTGGTGGTCGACCTCCAGCCCAAGGGTCTCGTCCTCGGGCTGTCGTCCGGCGTGGTCCTCCGGGCCGGCTCGATGCCGTTCGTCGAGGCGGTGGTCGCGGTCGTGCTCTACCTGGCGCTCGCCGCCTCGTCGGTGCTGGTCCCGGTGGTCGCGACGTACGCCGCCCCGGTCCGGACACGTCGCTGGCTGCGCGCGACGCAGGCCTGGCTCGAGCGCAACGGTTCGGTCCTCACCGCCGCGGTCCTGGCCCTCGTCGGCGTCGTGCTCGTGGTCGACGGGCTCGGCCGCTTCTGAGGTCTGGGGCGTGGGGCCGGTTCAGGCCGTGCTGCGCGGGGTCCAGACCTGGCCGGCGGCGCTCACGCGGGTGGCGCTGCTGCCGATGACCAGCAGGGTCTTCATGTCGACGCTCGCCGGGTCGAGCGCCCCGAGCGTCGTGACGAGCACGCTCTCCTCCGCCCGGCCGACGTCGCGGCCGACGACGACCACGGTCTCGGGTCCGCGGACCTGCAGCAGCAGGTCGCGCGCGGCGGCGACCTGCCAGGTGCGGCTGCGCGACGCCGGGTTGTAGAGGGCGAGCACGAGGTCGGCGTCGGCGGCCGCGCGGAGACGGCGCTCGACGAGCTCCCACGGCTTCAGCCGGTCCGACAGCGACAGCACGGCGTAGTCCGCGCCCAGCGGGGCCCCCGCCCGGGCCGCCACGGCCTGCGCCGCGGTGAGGCCGGGCAGCACCTCGACGGTCACGTCCGGGAACTCGTCGGCCACCTCGTACGCCGCCGCCGCCATCCCGAAGACTCCCGCGTCGCCGCCGGAGACGATCGCCACCCGGGCGCCGTCGGCGGCCAGGCGGAAGGCGTCGCGGGCCCGGTCGACCTCGACGGTGTTGCCGGTCGCGTGCAGCGTGAGGCCCGGACGGGGCGGGACGCGCTCGACGTAGGGCCCGTAGCCCACGACGTGCTCCACCTCGGCCAGCGCGGCGGCGACCTCGGGCGTCACCCAGCGGTCCGGGCCGGGTCCGAGGCCGACGACGAGCAGGTGCCCCCGCGCCACGGGTCGCGGGGCCGCCTCCTCGGCACCGTCGACCGGCAGGCTCGCCGCGCGCGACGCGGAGTCGGCCCGGCGGTCGGGCCCGGGGACGAGGACCATCGCGAAGTAGGGCACCTGGGCCGGGTCGACCTCGCTGATCGGCACCACGCGCTGCGCCTCGGTGCTCGCGCGCTCGACGTAGAGCGCGTCGTCGAGGCGGCCGGCCTGGCGCAGGGCGTCGAGGACGCCCGCGAACGTGCGGCCGAGCTTCATGATCGCGGCGGCGTCGGTGGTCGCGAGACGGCGGGCGAGCTCGGGCACCGGAAGGGTGCCGGGCAGCACGGTGAGCACGTCCTCGTGGCGCGAGACCGGGGTGGCGAGGGCGGCGGTGGACGCGCTCACCGCGGTCACACCGGGTACGACTGCGCAGGCGTAGCGGTCGGCGAGCCGGTCGTGGAGGTAGGAGTACGAGCTGTAGAACATCGGGTCGCCCTCGGCGAGCACGACCACGTCGCGGCCCGCGTCGAGGTGGGCGGCCAGCCGCGCGGCGGACGCGTCGTAGAAGTCGCTCACCGCGCCGTAGTAGCCGAGCGGGTGGTCCGTCGTCCCGGTGGTGACCGGGTAGACGAGCAGCTCCTCGACCGCGTCGGGGCGCACGAGGTCGCCCGCGATGCTGCGTGCGATCGAGCGCCCGGCGGTGCCGGAGTGGTAGGCCACGACGTCGGCGGCGGCGATGAGCCGGGCCCCCTTGCGGGTGATCAGCTCGGGGTCGCCGGGGCCGACGCCCACGCCCCACAGCCGCCCGGTGCGGTGGTCGCTCACGCCAGCTCGTCCTCGGTGGCCAGCGCGTTCACCGCGGCCACGCAGAGCGCCGAACCGCCGCGGCGCCCGTGCACGACCAGGTACGGCAGGTCGTACGGGTTGGCGGCGAGCGCCTCCTTGGACTCCGCCGAGCCGATGAACCCGACGGGGATGCCGAGCACGGCCGCCGGCCGCGGTCCGCCGTCGGCGACGATCTCGAGCAGGTGGAACAGCGCGGTCGGCGCGTTACCGATGGCCACCACCGCCCCCTCCAGGGCGTCGCCCCAGAGCGACACGGCCGCGGCGGAGCGCGTCGTGCCCCAGGCCCGGGCGAGCTCCGTGGTGCGGGGGTCGCCGAGCAGGCAGCGCACGTCGTTCCCCGCCGGCAGGCGTCGCCGCGTCACGCCGGAGGCGATCATCTGCGCGTCGGTGAGCACGGGCGCGCCGGCCCGCAGGGCGCCGCGGGCGGCCTCGACCAGGCGCGGGTGGAAGTCCAGGTCGGCGACCAGGCCGGTGTCACCGGCGGCGTGGACCATCCGCACCGCGACGACCGACTCCTCCGGGGTGAAGCGCGTGAGGTCGGTCTCGGCGCGGATCGTGGCGAAGGAGTCGCGGTAGATCGCCTGCGGGTCCGACGCGTACGCGTACCGGCGCGTAGGGGCGGCGGGGGCCGCGACCGGCGCCGTGGCCTCGTCAGCGAAGACGGAGTCGACGGCCGGCTCAGGCACGGGCCAGCACGAGCTCGGCGAGGTCGATCCGGGTGGGCGCGACGAGGTCGGTGTGGGGGACGGTCGGGGCGCCGCAGCGCCGCTCGCAGCCGCTGAGGTGGGTGCGGTCGCCCGGGCCGCCGGCGCGGACGAGCTGGGCGGCGAGGGCGCGGGTGTCGGAGCGGCCGTTCGTGCACCAGGGGGCGCCGACGCAGGCGCTGACGAGGTTCCAGGCGTTGTCGGGGTCGGTCACGAGCCCGACCGCCTCGAGCGCGGCGCGGTCGCCGGCCGCGTCGGGCAGGACGAGGCTGCGCCACGGCGTGACGACGACGGGTCCGCCGTCCGCGACGGCGTGCACTGCCTCGACCTGCGCCGGGCTGAGCATCCCCAGCGGCACGTCGACGACCAGGTGCGGCCCAGCCGGGCCGGCGGGGCGCGGCGTCGAGGGCGTACGGAGGTCGCTCTCGGTCTTCTCGTCGGACAGCGGCGCGTCGAGCTGGCGCACGTGCCAGGCGTCGCCGCGGCGCTCCGCGAAGCGCAGCGCGAGCGCGACGAGGGTGTCCGCCGCCTTGGAGAGGCGCACGGGGCGGACCCGCCGACGTTCCCCGAGGAGCAGCTCGCCGCGCTCGGCGTCGAGGGCGCGGTAGCCGAGGTCGCAGCCCAGCCCGGCCACGTCGCCGCGGCCGTCGTCGAGCACGAAGAGGAAACGGCCCGGCAGGTCGGCCAGGCGGGGCTCGGCGACGAGGGCCCGGTCGAGCTCGGCCACCAGCGGACGCAGGTCGGCGCGGCCGCCGAGGAGCCCGGTCAGGGGCGAGGCGACGACGTTGCGGACCCGTTCGTGGGCCGCCGAGGGCAGGAAGCCGGCGCGGGCGACCCCGTCCTCGAAGGGCTCGGGCACCGCCGCGGGCAGCCCGCGGACCTGGACGCTGCCGCGCGAGGTCAGCTGGAGCAGGCCGCTGCCGTACGCCTCCGCCAGCCGGCTCAGCGCGAGGAGCGCGCCGCTG
>NZ_FOFA01000012.1 GCF_900110855.1 Microlunatus flavus | reverse complement strand
CGGGGGACCGTGTGGGAGACTAGGACGTCGCCGGACAACACACACACCTCAGGGCCGGCCACACATGTTGTGGCCGGCCCTGAGGTGTTTACGCATGCCCAAAAGCAGTTCGCGTCCACGGGGGTGGTGAGCCTCAGCGGTTGACTCCGCCTGGAGGCACTCGATCCCGCCGGTTCGGGAGTGGTCGCGAAGGTTCTCGGAGTTGACGAGGCCGCAAATTTGGTGAGCGCAGAAGACGTATTGCTTTTCGGGCCCTTCAACAACTCTCGGGGTGGGTCGTGAACGTCCTGGTCACCTGGGCCGACGGCGCTTGCGGTGCACCCGTCCCGCATCCGCCGAGGAGCTCGGACCGGGTGAGCGACGCCGTGCGCTGATGTCGAACGACGCGCAGCTGGGGGAGAGGCAGGGACGACGCGCACGACGTCGTGGTGCCTTCCGCCGGGCGGGCGTCCACGTCGAACCGTCGAGGGAGGCGCGCAAAGGCGATCGCGTGGTGGACTAGGTGGACGATGTCACCGTCTCAGCCGAAGTCGCCCCGACCGCAGAAGTCCGCCCAGCCCAAGGACCCGTACGCCGCCCAGGCGAAGGCTTTGGCGTCGCAGGTGCAGCGGCTGCGCGGATGGCTGAGCACCGACGCGAGCCGGCTGCCCGAGCTCGTCGACGCGCTCAACGCGCTGGTGGCCCATCGGCTCGACGGTCACGCGTACGCCGCAGCGGGGGCCGAGGCGCAGGAGGCCGTGAGGCGGTCGGCCGACCAGCTGTTGTCCACCGGGCCGATCGGTCCCTACAGCAACGCCGCCGACGCGGCCCGTTGCGGGACGGCGCTCGTCCAGCTCGCTGCTCTCCAGGCCGGCATCGGTCTCGTCGGGGCGGCTGGAGAGGCACTGACCTCGTGGGACGGGATCCTTCAGCAGGTCTCCGAGGCGGGTACGCGGGTGGAGCTGGACGCGGGGCCCGGCCGACGAGCCCTTCTCGTCGCGGCCCGGGTCAGCCTGGAGGAGGGCGACGCCGCCCTCGCCAACGCCTACGCCGACGCGGCACTCGCGGTGCCGGTCGACGAGACGGACAGCGGCGAGCTCGTCCGGGTGGACCTCGAACGCGCCGCGTCCGACGCGCGCTGGGCCGGCGGCCTGCCGGAGCAGTCGCTGGGTTTCCTGCACAGCGCCAAGGAGGCGTACGAGCGGGTGGCCGGCGAGCGCCTGTCCGAGCCCGGCCGTCTGGCGCCGGCCCTCGCCGAGCGCCTGGTCGAACCGCTGCCCGCGCTCTACCGCGACCTCGCCGACCGGCTCGGGACCCTGGGCGAGGTCGACCTCGCGCTCGCCAACCGGCGCCTCCTGGTCGACCGTCTCCGCGCGCTCCTCCCGCGCGTGGAGAGCGTCCGCCCGGCGCTGGTGTCCGCGCTGTCCGACCTCGCCGCCGACCTGCTGAGGGCCGGTCGTGCGGAGGAGGCGGCCGGGGTGGCGACCGAGGCGGACTCGCTGGCGGCGGACCGTTCGGTACCGTCCGCCGCGCGCCTGCTCGCCGCGGCCGCGCTGGCCCGGACTTCGCTCGCGGCCGGCCGTCCGACACCCGCCGGGCCTCTGCGTGGTCTGCTCGCCGCCGAAGGTGACGCCGCCGGTCCGGACGTACGGGGGGTGGCGTCGGGCGTCCTCGCCGAGGTCCTCGCGGTCGAGGGGCTCGAGGAGGCCTCGCGGTCGGCCCGGGAGCAGGCGGTCGGGTCCCAGGACCGCGCGCGCGGCGTCGTCAGTCGCGGGACCACGCCGGTCACCTGGGTCCCGCTCGGTGCCGACCGTGCGTACGGGGCACCGCTGGGGCAGGCCGACGACGTCGCCGTCGCCCCGCCCACGTGGCTCGAGCAGGAACGGGCCGAGGCCCACCGCGTCGAGGCGCTGCGGGCCGAGCAGGCGCGCGCCGAGGCGGAAGCCCAGGCGGCTGCGGCAGCCCGCGCCCAGGAGGCGGCGCGTGCGGAAGCGGCGGCCCGTGCGACGGCCGAGGCCGAGGAGCGGGAGCGAGAGGAGGCCCAGCGACTCGCCGCCGAGCAGGACGAGCAGGCCGAGCGCAAGCGGCGTCGTGAGGAACGCCTCCGCCAGCACCAGGCGGAGGTCGACGCGCGCGATCGTGCCGCCCGCGCCGCGCGCCGGGACGAGATCGACGCGCGGCTCGCGGAGCTCGACGCGGCCGAGGAACCGGAGCGCGACCGGCTGCTCGCCGAGCGGGACGCGCTCGACGAGGCCGACCTCACCGTCACACCGGCCGAGCCCGCCTCCGCGGTCCCCGACGCCGAGCCCCAGCCGGAGCCTCAGCCCCAACCGGAGCCGACCCCGGAGCCGGAAGCCGAGCCTGAACACCAGCCCGAGCCCGAGCCCCAGCCCGAGCCCGAACTCCACCCCAAGCCCGAGCCCGAGCCCGAACTTCAGCCCGAGCCCGAGCCCGAGCTCGGGCCCGAACTTCAGCCCGAGCCCGAGCCCCAGCCGGACCCGACCTCCGAGCCGGAGCCTCAGCCCGCGCCGGAGCCTCAGCCCGAGCCCGGACCCGACGAGCTCGACCAGGCCGAGGAGGCCTGGGCGGCAGCGCGGGCGTCCGGCGGGCGGCGGGAGGTGCGCGCGGCGGCGGAGCGGGTGGTCGAGCTGCTCAGGCCTCGCGTCGCGGCCGACCCGGCGGCGTACACGGGCCGGCTGCGGACCGCGCTGGAGAACCTGGCCGCGGCGAGGCTGCGGACGGGCGACCTCTTCGGCTCCCGCTCCGCGACCCGCGAAGCCCGCAACCTCGGCTGACCTGGCGGCCTCTTCCGCACGTGGCACTCCCGCCGTGCGATCCACGGTCGGCCGCCTCGGGGCGGCCGCTTCCGGGGAGGAGCGGCGCGGGAGAGGAAGACCAGAGGGGTCAGGACGGGGGAGCGGGCCACGGCGGGAGCAGGGGCTCCAGCGCGGCGAGCTGGTCGCGCGAGATCCACGAGGGGTTCGAGCCCTGGGCGACGCGCTGCACCTCGAGGTCGGTGACGCCCGCCGCACGGAGCTCCGCGGCGGGCAGCGGGTCGTCGAGCAGCGGGACGTGCACCTCCACCCTGGCGTGCAGCGCCCGGCGCGCGTCGTCGTCGAGCCACCACCCGCGTTCGTCGTCGGTCCAGGGCTCGGCCTCGGCCGTGACGTGCCCGAGGCCCCAGATCCCACGGACGATCCCGCCCGTCCCGGGGCCCGACATCCACAGCACCATCCGGTCGCCGGGCCGCATCAGCGCGCTGCGGTAGCCGGTGCGCACGGACCACGAGGTGATCTCCCGGTGCCCGTCGGCGAGGAAGCGCCGGACGTCCCACACGGCCGGGTTGCCCTTGAGCAGCCACGCACCGAGGGTCTCGCGGGTGACCGCCCGGACCATCCCACCACCTCCTGGTCGGGCAGCCTAGGCGAGCACCTGCTCAGCCGTCCGCGCCCGGACCCGTTCCGACCGTGGTCTCCGAACCGTGGGCCCGCCGACCGCTCGGCCGCCCGGCGCGGAGCCGTGCGACGACCGGCACCAGGACCGTGACCAGCAGGACGGCCACCGCGCCGAGACCGACGGGCAGCAGCCAGGACGGCCGGCTCGACGCCGCCGGGGCGTCCAGCCGCTGCTGCTGCTCGGCGGCCGTCGCCCCGGCGGGGAGCTGGTCGGAGTCGGAGGCGCAGACGGTGGGCGCGGCCTTCGGCGCGGTCCGGGCGCAGACCACGGTGGCCAGGCGGAGCAGGTCCGCGGGCAGGTCGTCGGCGAGCGCGACCGAGCTCCGCAGCGTGACGCTGCCGCCGGCAGGCACCTCGACCGTCCACCGGACCCCGTCCGCCGTCCTGGCGCCGCCCTTGCTCGACGAGGCGAGCGTCGTCCTCGGCGGGAGGGTCTGGGTGACGGTCAGGTCCCGCACGCGGCTGCCGCCGAGGTTGGTGAGGGTCAGGCGGTACCCCAGCTCTGCGCCGCCCTCGACCTCGGTCCGCCCGTCGTCCACGGCGATGCTCAGCTGGGGCGTGCTCGCGTCGGCGCTCGCCGACGCGCCGGTGCCGGCCACGCCGAGCAGGCCCAGCACGGCCGCAGCGACGAGGGTCAGGCTCCGGGCGAGCGGTCGTCGTGCGGTCGTCATGCGTCTCCTTGGACTCCGTGAGGCAGCGGTCACCGGGCGGTGGCCACGTACTCGAGGGTGGTGCCGTACTCGGCCGCGTCGACGAACGGGATGTCCACGCGGTAGTCGTTGCTGACGGCGTCCCCGCCGGGCGCGGACGGACGGTCCTGCGTGTGGACCTGGACGGCCTGGTCGGGGTCGACCGGGGTGAACGGTGCGGCGCCGTCGCCGCTGGGCCGGACGCCGAGCCGCTGCACCGGGATGGTGTCGCGGGTCCCGGGAGCGGTGAGCCGGTCCGCGGCCGCCTGGACGGACACGGAGTAGCCGCCGACGCTGTTGGTGGTCACCGTGAGGTTCACGGCCTCGTCCTGCTGGACGGTGTCACCGGGCAGCCCGGTCAGGCGGAACGAGGGGGTCACGCCCGACAGGGTCAGCACGTCCGCGTCGACCCCGGTCGTGGTGCGGCAGCCCGGCGCCGGGGCGTCGGCGGGGCAGGTGCTGCCGAGCGTCGGGGAGGTGACCGTGTTGACCAGCCGCCGATCGCCGCGGTCGGCCGGGTCGACGGCGACCGTGTACGTCAGCACCACCGTCGCGCCGCGGGCGAGGGGCCCGGTCCAGGTCAGGACCCCGTCCGCGTACGCGACCGAACCGCCGGTGCCACCGGCGTCGCCGGCGTAGCGGGCGTCGTCGAGCACCCCGGCGAGGTCGTCGGAGAAGGAGGCCGAGGCGTAGTCGGCCTGGCCCGTGTTCGTCGCGGTGACGGTGTAGCCGAGGCTCCCGCCCGCGACCACCGACGTCGCGCTGGCGGTCTTGCTGATGTCGAGCGCCGGGACCAGGACGTCCACGGTGCTCCGGCAGCGGGCCCGGGTCGTGCCCGGCACGCAGCTCGAGCCCGGCGACTCCGAGACCGCGGTGTTGCGGAGCACGTGGTCGCCGTTCGCCGGGAAGGTCGTCACGACGGAGTACGTGATCGTCGCCCGGGCACCGACCGCGAGCGGCCCGCTCCAGACGAGGGTGTCGCCCGTGCGCTCGACCGTGCCGCTGGTCGCCGTCGCGTCCCCGGCGTCGGTGGCGTCGTCGAGCACGCCGGCCAGGTCGTCGCGGAACGTCGCCGGGGCGTACGCGGTCTGGCCCGTGTTCACGACCGTGACCGTGTACTGCACGGTGCCGCCCGCGACGACGCTGCTCGTGCTCGCCGCCTTGGTGATCTGCAGCGCCGGCACGAGCACCTGGACTTTCGCGCTGCACCCCGCCGCCGTGCCCGCGGGCGGGCAGGTGCTGCCCGGCGCGGACGACACGACGCTCGTGCTCAGCTCCCGGTCACCGGTCGCCGGGCTGTTCACGCCGACGGAGTAGGTGATGCTCACGCCGGCACCGACACCCAGGCTGCCGGTCCACGTCAGGGACGGCGCGTCGTAGGCGAGGGTGCCGCCGCCGGTGACGCGGGCGTCACCGGCGTACGTGGCCTCCGCGAGCAGCCCCGCGAGCGAGGTGCTCACCGTGACGTCGTCCTGCGCGGTCTCGCCGTCGTTGGTGATGGTGGTGGTCCAGGTGACGACGCCGCCCGGGGTGGTGGTGGGGCGGTCGGCGGAGGTCCGCACGGCCAGGCTCGGCACCAGCACGGCGACCGACACGCCGCAGAGGCCGTCGCTCCCGCCGGCCGGGCAGCTGCTGCCGGCGTCGTCCGAGACCGCCGTGGCGACCAGGCGGTGGTCGCCGAGCGCCGAGGCGGGTTCGACGACGACCGTGACCGTGATGGTCGCGGTGGCGCCGACGGCGAGGCCGCCGCTCCAGACCAGGTCGGTGCCGGCGAGGGCGACGCTGCCCGTCGACGCGCTGGGCGTCCCGCTGACGCGGGCGTCGTCGAGCACGTCCGCGAGCGCGGTGGTCACCGTGGCCGCGGGGTACGCCGTCTCGCCGCTGTTCGTGACGGTGATCGTCAGGCGGACCTCGTCGCCCGGGGTCGCGCTGGCTGCGCTCGCCGCGGTGGTCACGGTCAGTCCGGGCAGGAGCACGTCGACCGTGGCGCTGCAGCCGGGCGCACCCGTGCCCGAGCCGCAGCTGCCGCCGGGCACACGGGTGTCGAGCGCTGCGACCAGGTGCCGGTCGCCCGTGGGCGGGCTGGTGGCCGTCGTGCTGAACGTGACGGTGGCGGAGGCGCCGACGGGGAGGTCGCCGGTCCAGGTCAGCGTGCTCCCGGCGAGGGCCACGCCGCCGCTGCTGGTGACGGCGTCGCCGGCGTACGTGGCGTCGTCGAGCACGTCGGCCAGCAGCACGTCGACGACGGCGCCGCCGGCGTCGGTCTCGCCGGTGTTGGCCAGCGCCACCGTCCAGGTCACGACGCCGCCCGGCGTGGTGCTGGTGCGGTCCGCGCTGATGCTCGTGGCGAAGGCCGGCACCAGGATCCGCACGGTGCTGGTGCAGGCGGCCGCCGGGGTGCCGCGGACGGGACAGGTGCTGCCGACGGCGTCCGACGTGGCCCGGGTGACGAGCAGCTTGTCGCCGAGCGCGGGTGAGCTGACCGTGACGCTGAACGTCACCGTCACGGTCTGCCCGCGGGGCACGTCGCCGGCCCAGCGCAGCGTGGTCCCGTCCAGGGTCGCGGTGCCGCCGCCGGCCGTGGCGTCGGCGTCGAAGGTGGCCTCGTCGAGGACGCCGCCGAGGGCCTGGTCGACCTCGACCCCGACCTGGTCGGTCTCGCCGGTGTTGACCAGGGTGAGCGTGTAGGCGACGCGGCCGCCGGGGGAGACGGTCGCGGTGTCCGCGGTCGTGCGGACGTCGAGCCCGGGCTCGAGGACGCGGACGTCGGTGCGGCACACGGGGTCGCTCGAGCCGACGGCGCAGTTGCTGGCGGAGGCCGCCGTGCTGAGCACGGTCACGAGGCGGTGGTCGGCGCGGTCGGGGTCGCGGACCGTCACCGTGCCGGTGACCGTGACGCTGGCGCCGACGGGGAGGTCGCCGGTCCAGCTGATGATGCCCGAGCCCGGGACGGCCACCAGCGAGCCCGAGGTGGCCGTCGCGTCGCCCCCGTAGACGGCGTCGTCGCCCGTGCCCACGAAGCTGTCGTCGACCGTGAGCCCGTAGTACGGCACCTGTCCCGTGTTCGTGAACACGCCGGTGAAGGTCACGACGCCCCGGGGCTGCGTCGTCGCCACGTCCGCGGCGTTCGTGATCCGCAGCCCGCGCAGGGCCACGTCCGTGGTGCACGCCGGGCCGCCGCCGGCCGGCGGGCAGGTGGAGCCCTGGTTGGTCGAGACGAGGGTCTGGTCGAGCCGGAAGTCGCCGGTGACCGGGTCGGCGACGACCACGTCGAGGGTCACGGTGGCGGACTCGCCGGGGGCGAGGCCGCCGGTCCAGGTCAGGGCGGACGCGGTCCGGGTGACGGTCCCGCGGGTCGCGCTCGCCGGGCCGACCGCCGCGTCGTCGAGGAGCCCGGCCAGCGGTGCGGTGAAGCTCGCCGCCCGGTAGGTCGTCTGGCCGGTGTTGGTCGCGACGTAGGTGTAGGTGACGGTGTCGCCGGGGCTCGCGGTCGTCCGGCTGGTGCTCGCCTCGAGGGTCAGGGCCGGGGTGAGCACGGAGACCATGGAGCGGCAGGCCGCGCCGCCGCCGCCCGGGGGGCACGTCGAGCCCGGTGCGTCGCTGCTCACCGTGTTGACCATCGTCTTGTCGCCGTTCGCCGGACGGTTCGCGGTCACGGCGTAGGTGATGGTGACCGAGGCGCCGACCGCCAGGTCACCCGTCCAGGTGAGGTCGGGCGCCGTGTAGGCGAGCGTGCCGCCGGTGGCCGTGGCGCCGCCCGCGTACGCCGCGTCGTCGAGGACGCCGACCAGGCTGTCGGTGACGCTCGCGCCGGCGTACGCGGTCTCGCCGGTGTTGGCGACCGTGATGGTGAAGCGCGCGGTCCCGCCGGGCGTGACGGAGGTGGCGTCGGCGGTCTTGGTGATGCTGAGCGCCGGCAGCAGCACCGGCAGGCGCGCGGTGCAGGCCGGGTCGGTGCTGCCCGCGCCGCAGCTGCTGCCCGGCGCGTCCGTCACCAGGGTGCCGGTGAGGAGCCGGTCGCCCTGGTCGGGGTCGCGGACGGTGAGCGTGCCGGTGACGGTCACCGTCTGCCCGACGTCGAGGTTGCCGGTCCAGCTGATCCCGCTCGACGTGAGCGCGAGCGTGCCGCTGGTCGCGGTCTGGTCGCCGGTGGGGTCCGCGTCGTCGACGGTCCCGGCGGAGGGGCTGAGCACGGTGACGCCGGTGTAGGGGTACCGGCCGGTGTTGGTGAAGGTGGCCCGCAGGTGCACCAGGGACCCCGGCGTCGTGCTGGTCTCGGTGTAGGCCTGGGCGATCTGGAGGCGGGCGACCGCCAGGGCGGTGGTGCAGCGGGCGTCGGTGCTGCCGGGGACGCAGTTCGTGCTGGAGCGGTTCGTGGTGGAGACCACGTGATCGGCGAGGAGCTGGTTGCCGGTGATCCCGGCGCTCACGGTGACCGAGTAGGTGAGGGTCACGCTGCCGTCGGTGGGCAGGCTGCCCGACCACCGCACCGCCGACCCGTCGAAGGTCGCCGTCCCCGTGCTGGCCGTCACGTCGCCGTCGTACGCGGCGTCGTCGAGCACGTCCCCGAGCGGGTCGGTCACGGTCGCCGTCTCGATCGTGCGGGCGCTCGAGTTGGTCGCGGTGAGGGTGTAGGTCAGCTTCCCGCCCGGCACGGCGTACGCGGCGTCGGCCCGCTTGGCGACGGTGAGGGCCACGGTCGGCACCAGGCTGACCGTCGACGTGCAGCGGGCGTCGGTGCTGCTCGTCGCGCAGTTGCTCCCGGCGTCGGGGGACACGACCGTGTTGCGCAGCGCCGTCCCGCTGTTCGGGCTGGCGACGAGCACCCGGTAGGTGACGGTGGCCGACTCGCCCGGCGCGAGCCGGCCCGACCAGGTGAGCGTCGGCGACGTCCAGCCGACCGTGCCCGACGAGGCCCGCGCGTCGCCGGCGTACGTCGCGTCGGTGAGCACCCCGGCCAGGGAGTCGGAGAACGACGCTGCAGGGTAGGTGGTCTGGCCGGTGTTGGCGACGGTGACGGTGTAGACGACGTCGCCACCCTCGGTGGCGTAGGGGACGTCGGAGGTCTTCGTGATCGTCAGCGCCGGCGTCCGGACCGGGACCGTCACGCGGCAGGCCGCGCTGGCGCCGCCCGGGGGGCAGCTCGAGCCCGCGGCGCTCGAGGAGACCGTGTTCACCATGGCCTTGTCGCCGGTGCCCGGGTCGCTGGCCACGACGGAGTAGGTGATGGTGGCGCTGGCCCCGACCTCCAGGTCGCCGGTCCACGTCAGGGTCGACCCGTCCGCGTCGAGGGTGCCGCGGCTGGCGGTCGCGTCGCCCGGGAACGTCGCGTCGTCCAGGACCCCGGCGAGGTTGTCCACCACCGTGGCGCCGGTCTGGGGGGTCTCGCCGGTGTTGGCGACGGTGAGCGTCCAGCGGGCCGTCCCGCCGGGCACGACGAAGCTCGTGTCGACGCTCTTGGTGATGGTCAGCCCCGGCTCGAGCACCGGGATGCGGAACGTGCAGCGCGGGTCGCCGCTGCCGGGCAGGCAGTTGTTGCCGGGGGCGTCGGACGTGATGGTCGCGGTGATCACGTGGTTGCCGGGGTCGGGGTCGCGGACCACGCGGGTGATGTCGACGCGGACGCTGCCGCCGACGGCGATGTCGCCGGTCCAGCGGATCTCGTCGTCGGTGCGGACGAGCGTGCCCGAGCTCGCCGTGTCGGCGCCGGTCGGGTAGACGTCGTCGGCCGAGTCGCCGCGCGGGTGCACCACGGTGATGCGGGAGTACGGCACCTGGCCGGTGTTGGTGTACACGGCGGGGATGTGGATCGTCGAGCCCGGCGTCGCGGTCGTCTCCTGCGCCTGGCGCTCGATGACGAGCCGCGCGACCGGGACCGTCACGCGGCAGCGGGGGTCGCTGCCGCCGGCGGCGCAGGTGCTGCCGGACGCGGACGACGTCAGGGCCACGGTGAGCAGGTCGTCGCCGACGTCGGCCGCGTTCACCCGGGCGGAGAAGGTGACCGTGGCGCGGGCTCCTGGCGCGAGCGACCCCGACCAGCGCAGCACCCCGCCGGAGACGGTCGCCGCACCGGAGCTGGACGACACGTCGCCGACCAGGACGGCGTCGTCGAGCAGCGCGCCCAGCGCACCCTCGACGGTCGTGCCCGCGTACGTGGTGCCGCCGGAGTTCGTCAGGGTCGCCGTGAACCCGACCAGGGCGCCCGGCACGGTCGTGGCGTGGTCGGCCGTCACCGCCAGCGTCAGCTGCGGCACGAGGACGCGGACCACGCTGGTGCAGCGGGCGTCGCCGCTGCCGCTGCGGCAGTTGCTGCCGGGGGCCGACGAGACGACGGTGTTGAGCAGCAGCTTGTCGCCGGGGTCGGGGTCGCGCACGACGACCGTGTAGGCGACGGTGGCGGACTGGCCGGGTTCCAGGCGGCCGGTCCAGGCCACCGTGCCGTCCGCGTACGAGGCGGTGCCGGTGCTCGCGGTGACGGTCCCGTCGAAGGTGGCGTCGGTCAGCACGGCCGCCAGCGGGTCGGTCAGGCTCGCGGCCTGCTGCACGCTCTGCCCGTCGTTGGTCGCCGTGATCGTGTAGGTGACCGGCTGGCCCGGCTGCACCGTGGTGACGCTGGCCGTCTTGGTGAGGGTCAGCCCTGGCAGCAGCACCGGGACCGTCGACGTGCACGCGGGGTCGGCCGACGCGGTCGGGCAGGCGCTCCCCGGCGCGGCGGACACCGCCGTCACCACGAGGGAGCGGTCGGCCGGGTCCGGGTCGCGCACGGTCAGCGAACCGGTCGCCGTCGCGGAGGCGCCGACCGGCAGGTCCAGGGTCCACACCAGGGCCCCGTTCGCGGGGGCCGCCAGGCTGCCCGCGCTCGCGCTGAAGTCGTTGTCGTACGCGGCGTCGTCGAGCGCGCCCGACAGGTCCACGCTCACGGGCACCCCGGTGTAGGCCGTCTGCCCGGTGTTCGTCGCCGTGACGGTGTAGCGCACCGGGGCGCCGGGGATCGTGCTGGCGACGTCGGTGGTGACGGCGAGGCGCAGCCCGGGCACCAGGACGGGCACGGTGCTCGTGCAGCGCGGGTCGGCGCTGCCGGGCGCGCAGGTGGCGAACGGCGTGGTCGAGACGACCGTGCCGGTCAGCGACCGGTCGCCCGCGTCGGGGTCGGCCACGGTGACGGAGTAGGTGACGGTGGCGGTCGCGCCGACCGCGAGGTCGCCGGACCACCGCACCGCCGCGCCGTCCAGGCGGGCCGTCCCGGTGGTGGCCGCGAGGTCGCCGCCGAACGTCGCGTCGTCGAGCACGCCCTCCAACGGGTCGGTGAGGCCGGCGCCGGTGTACGGCGTCTGGCCGGTGTTCGCGACGAGCACGGTCCAGCGCACCACCGAACCGGGGGTGGTCGAGCTGACGTCGCTGGTCTTGGTGATGCTCAGTGCCGGCACCCGCACCGCGACGCGGCTGGTGCACGCGGTCCGGGTGCTGCCGGGCGGGCAGGTGCTGCCCGCGGCGGTCGAGCTGGCCGTCGTGCTCAGCGAGCGGTCACCGGAGTCCGGGTTCGCCACGGTCAGGGTGAAGGTCACCGTGGCCGTCGCGCCGACGGCCAGGTCGCCGGTCCAGGTCAGCGTGCCGCCGTCGGCGTCGTAGCCCACCCCGCCGCTGCTCGCGCTCGCGTCGCCCGCGTACGCCGCGTCGTCGAGCGCGCCGGCCAGGGCGATCGCCACGGCCGTGCCCGCGTACGCGGTCTGCCCGGTGTTGGCGATGGTCACGGTGTGCGGCACGGCCGAGCCCGGCGTCGTCGTCGAGACGGCCGCCGCGTCGGTGATCGAGAGGGCGGGGACCAGCACGGTGACGGCGGCCGTGCACGACGCGGCCGGGCCGCTGCCGGGGCAGACGCTGCCCGCGGTGGGGGAGGTGACGGTCCCGCGCAGCGTCCGGTCGCCGGGGTCCGGGTCGGAGACGGTGACGGTGTAGGTGAGCGTCACGGCGGCGCCCGCCGCGAGGTTGCCGGTCCAGGTCAGCGCCGACCCGGCGAAGCTGACGCTGCCGCTGCTCGCCCGGGCGTCGCCGCCGTACGCCGCGTCGTCCAGCACGCCGGTCAGGTCGTCGGTGAAGGTGGCGCCGACGAAGGCGGTCCGGCCCGTGTTCGTCGCCGTGACCGTGAAGCGGACGGGGGAGCCCGGCGTCGTCGACGCGACGTTCGCGGTCTTCACGATGCCCAGCCCCGAGACGGTGACGGTGGCGGTGCAGCGGGCGTCCGTGCTGCCGCTCGCGCAGTTGGTGCCGAGGGTGCCGGAGGTGACGGTGCCCGCGAGCACCTGGTCGCCGCGCACCGGGTTCGCGACCCGGACCGAGTAGGTGATCGTCGCGGTCGCCCCGGGGGCGAGGGTTCCGGTCCAGGTGAGGGTCGGCGAGGCGTAGGAGACCGTGCCCACGGTGGCGCGCGCGTCGCCGTTGTACGTGGCGTCGTCGAGCACGCCCGCCAGCGGGTCGGTCAGGCTCACGTCGGAGGACGCCGGGCCCGTGTTCGCGACGGTGGTCGTGAAGGTCGCCGTCCCGCCGGCCACCGTCGACGAGGCGTTCGCGGTCTTGGTGATCACCAGGGGCCCGGGGGCGACGGTGCCGGCGAACGTCCGCGACGCGGTCTGGCCGAAGGCGTCGACGACGGTGATCGTCGCGGAGTACGCCCCGGCCGTCGTCGGGGTGCCGGTGAGGGCCCCGGTGCCGGCTGCGAGGGCCAGCCCGGCGGGCAGGCTGCCCGCGCTGACCGACCAGGTGTACGGCCCGGTGCCGCCCGTGACCGGGAAGGTGTTGCTGTAGGCCACCCCGACCTGGGGCGAGGTGCTGCTGCCGACCCCGAGGGTGGGCTGCGCGGCGACGACGACGCCGACGGTCCGGCTGGCCGTCTGGGCGAAGGCGTCGCTGACCTGGACGGTGACGGAGTACGACCCGGCGGTCGTCGGGGTGCCGCGCAGCGCGCCGGTCGCCGGGTCGAGGGACACCCCGGGCGGCAGCGACCCGGCGGTGACCGACCAGGTGAACGGTGCGGTCCCGCCGCTGAGGGTGGGGCTCTGGTCGTACGCGACGCCGACCTCGCCCGAGGCGGGGGTGAAGGTGAGCGTGGGACGGGCGGCGACGACGAGGTTGACCGCGCGGGTGGCGCTCTGGCCGCTGGCGTCGGTCACCTGCACGGTGAAGCTCGCGGTGCCGGCTGCGGTCGGGGTGCCGCTCAGCAGGCCGGTCGTGGTGTTCAGCGTGAGGCCGGCCGGTAGCGCACCGGCGGAGACCGACCACGTGTACGGGCCGGTCCCGTCGTTGACGGTGAGCTGGCGGCTGTAGGCCACGCCGACCTCGCCGGACGGCGGGGCGGCGAAGGTCAGGCTGGGGGAGGCGTTCGGGGTGACCGCGGCGGAGGAGGCCGACGCCGGACCGGTGCCGGCGGCGTTCACCGCGGCGACCCGGAACGTGTAGGCGGTGCCGGGCGTCAGGCCGGTGACCGTGCGGGTGGTCGTCGTCCCGCTGAACGTGGTGGGGGTCTGGGCGACGGTGCCGACGTAGGGCGTGACGACGTAGCCGGTGAGAGGCGTGAACCCGGTGCCCGACGGCGCGGTCCAGGTCAGGGTCGCCGAGGACGTGCCGGCCGACACCGCGGTCACCGTGGGCGCGTCCGGCAGCGTGTAGGGCACGACCGCGGAGGAGGCCGGGCTGGCGGCGGAGGTGCCGTAGGCGTTCGTCGCGGCGACGGTGAAGGTGTAGCTGCCGCCGGCCGTCAGCCCGGTCACCGTCCGGGTCGTCGAGCTGCCGTCGACGGTGACCGGGGTCTGGGCGACGCCGCCGAGGTAGGGAGTGACCACGTAGCCCGTCACCGGGCTGCCGTTGGGGTCCGGGGCGGTCCAGGTGACGGTGGCGCTGGTCGTGCCCGCGGTGGCGCTCGGGGCGGTCGGCGTCGCGGGCCGTGCGGCGTACGTGTAGGTCGCGCTGCCCTGCACGCCGAGGGTGACGACCCGGACGCCGACCGCGGCCGGTGCGCTGCGCGCCGGCCAGGAGGAGACCACCAGCGAGCCGCCGCTGACGGTGAAGCAGGCCGTGGTGACGGTGGCCGAGCAGGGCAGCAGGACGACCGGCGTGCCGGCCTGCTGCTCGGCGGTGGTGCCGATCTCGATCGCCGTGGCGCCGGAGACGTTCGTGCCGCTGATCGTCACCGTCCCGCCGCCGGTCGTGGCCCCGGAGGTGGGTGACAGCGTGAGGCCCGACGGTGCGGTGGGCAGGGTCCCGGGCGTCGTGACCGTCGCGCTGGCGGGGTTCGCGTTCTCCGACGACACCGCCGAGGTGGAGCCGTTCTGCACGGTGCTGGCCGTGACGCCCGACCCGGTGACCACGGCCACGACGGTGATCGCCGGCAGCGTGGTGCCGTTGGTGAAGGCGCTCGCCGTGGTCGTGCAGGTGATCGTCTGGCCCGTCGGCTTCGCGCAGGTCCACCCGCTGCCGTACGCGCCCAGCGGCGTCACGCCCGCCGGGACCGTCTGGGTCATGGTGACGGGCCGGTTGACGTCGACGCCGCTCTGCACGCTCGGGGTCACGACGTAGCTGACCGGCTCGCCGGTCGCCGGGGTGGGCGCCACGTAGCTCGTCGAGGTGACGGCGAGCTGGGCGACGGCGTTGAAGGTGACGACCTTGACCTCGTCGGCCTCGTGGTAGTCGGTGACGCCGCCGGTGGAGCCGATGAAGCCGAAGGCCAGCTGCTTGGGGTAGCCGTTCGCGTTGAGCCAGGTGCTCGAGCTGTAGAGCGAGGTGGGCACGGTCGGCAGGGTGCCGCTCTGGATGTTCTTGGTGGTGCTGCCGACGGGGGTGAAGATCACCTTGTACGTGCCGGCGGCGACGGTCTGGCCCGTGTCGGAGGTGAACGTCGTCGTGCCCGGGTTGATGAGGACCTGCACCGGGACGACGGAGGCCGAGCGCGTCGTGGCCCGCAGCGTGACCCTCGAGGCCGTGGTGCCGGCGTAGCTGGTGCTCAACCCGCAGTAGCCGACCGTCCCGTTGCCCGGGCCGCGCACGACGACGGCGCCGGGGACGGACGCGGTGATGTTCGTCCTGCTCGTGCAGCCCGTGCCCTGCCAGTCCGGTGCGCTGTAGTTGCCGTACACGTCGAGCCCGACGCCGAGGTAGGCGTTCGGCAGGCCCGCGACCCCGCCGTTCGGGGAGTAGCCGAGCGAGCCTCCCCCCTGCCCGATGGTCGTCGGCGGCGCCGGGTTGGTCGGGTCGACCGCCGCCAGCACGAAGGACATGCCGTCCGCGCCGCCGCCGCCGTACTGGTAGGCGTTGAAGGTGACGTCGAGCCCGCTCGACGTCGGGAAGCTCGTGGCCCCGTACACGCCGCCCAGCTGGCTGCCCGCGGCCGCGGTGAGTCGCAGCTTGCCGCTGCCCTGGGCGTCGGTGGCGCTGGTGCAGCTGAGCAGCGGCGGCGTGCTCGTGTTGCCGCTCGCGGACAGGCAGGCGGTGTTCGTCGAGCCGCTGATCAGCGCGGGCTTGGTGGCCGCCCCGGTGCCGTCCACCGTGCGGTTGTGGAAGCCGTTCTGGAACAGCACCGTGCCGGCCGCCATCGCCCGGACCGGCGCGACGACGGCCAGCATCCCGCCGAGGAGGGCGACGCAGAGGAGCAGGACGAGCGGGCGGCCGGAGCGGGGGCGGACCCGGAGGGACGCGTCACCCATGCCCGGCGGCGAGGGGTCCGAGGTCGTCGGGCGCCGTGCCCGCAGTCACGCCGGCACGCGTGGACCGGCTGCGCCGCCGCAGCACCACGCCCCCGACGACGAGCACGACGGCCAGGAGGCCGGCGAGGACCCACCAGGGCAGCACGACCACCCGGGCGGTGGCGGTCTGGATGACGCCGTCCGCGTTCGTCACCGTCACGGTCGGGTGGCACACGCACAGCAGCGGGGCGTGCCAGGTCGTGCTGACCGTGCGGTCGGCACCGCGGGAGACCGTGAAGTCGGGGAAGCGGCCGGGACGGTCGGTGCCGATCACGCCGAGCGCGGCCGGACCGCGGAAGTCGCGGTGCACGGTTCCGGTGCTGGTCAGGCTGGCGGTCAGCGTCGGGTTCCCGCGGAAGGACCAGCCGGGGCCGGACAGCCCGTTGAGCCGGACCGAGTCGTCGACGGGACCCGGGACGGTCACGTACACGGGGGCCCCGATGCCGCGGTTGACCTGGATGTTGCCGTCACCGCGGCCGGCGGGGGCCAGGAAGACGAGCGCCACCTGGTGGTCGCCGGGTTCCGGCTCGTCCGGCACCTCGAACGTGACGGCGACCTGCCGGCTCTCGCCGGGGGCGAGCTCGAGGTGCTCCGGTGACACGTGCACCCAGTCGGCGGCGCCGTACGGGGCGTCAGGCTGGTAGCGCAGACCGCCGTCGGGCTGGGCCACGAAGTCGCGCTCCTGCACCGTCAGCGACACCTTCTGCTCGCCGCGGTTGACGACGGTGAAGGGGTGCGTGGTGCCGAGGTCGTCCTGGGACACGTTCAGCCGCGCCGGGCTGACGGTGACCGAGAACGGCGCGTCGCTCGTGGCGTGCCGCGTCGACATCGAGGGCGTCGGCAGCGCCGGGGCCGCGGTGGCGGCCCCGGCGCTGGACGACGGGTCGGGCGTGGGGGCCGCGGTCGCGAGGACCGGCTGCGCCGTGCCGGCCCAGGCCAGCACGCACAGCCCCACGATGCCGGCGCGCAGGCGACGGCGAGCAGAAGTTCCCACCCGAGTCAGGAGCTTCCGACCTAGGAGGCCGTGGCGATGTAGTTCAACGTCACCGAGTAGGTGTCGTCCGCCACGAACGGGATGTCGATCTGGTAGTCGTCGGCGTAGTCGTCGCCCTCGACGTCGGACCGCGTCCCGCTGCCGTGCAGGGTGATCGGGCTGGTCGCGCTCACGGCGGTGTAGGCGCCGCCGCTGCCGCTGGGACGCACCGCGAGGTTGCTGACCGGGATGGTGTCGGCCGACGTGCCGGCCGGCGTGAGCGCCGGGGCGTCGGCCTGGACGGTGACGTTGTAGCCACCGACGTTGTTGGTCAGCACGGTGTAGGCGACGGCGCTGAGCTCCGCCACGGTGTCGCCGGGCAGACCGGTGAGCGTGAAGGACGGGGTCAGCCCCTGGAGCGTGATCGCCGAGCTCACGGCGACGTTCGCGACCGTGGTGTCGGCCGACTGGTCACCGGGCGCGGCGGACGCGGGCAGGGCCCCGGCAGCGGCGGCGAGCAGGCCGACGACGGCCGCGGCGGCCAGGCCGCGGGTGCTCCGACGGCTGCTGACGCCGGTGGCGAGGGGAGGGTGGGTGGTGCCGAGCAGGGAGGACATGAGGTGGATCCTTTGGGTCCGGGTGGGTACCTGGGCCCCCGAGGAGAGGAAGGCTAATCGACGTCGAGTACTTTCACACGCGAGTGAACATATTTATCCTCGAACGATCCAGGCTTTTCTTGCAGGGCTAGGAAAATTCCTCGGCGCCGAGATCGGCTGCTCGTCGTCGCGCGGCTGCCACCCGCCACGCCGGCGGTCGCGGACGGCATGATGGTGGCCCGTGAGCGAGCCCGAGCAGACCCCGGACCCGACGCTGCAGGCCCTCGCCGACGCGTACGGGATCGCGACGGAGTACTGGGACTGGCAGGGCCAGCACGTCGTCGTCGGTCGCCAGACCGTCGAGGCCGTCCTGGCGGCCCTCGACGTCGACGCGAGCACCCCGGAGGCCGCGGCGCAGGCCCTGGCCGCGCGCGAGCTCGAGCCGTGGACCCGCATGCTGCCGCCGGTCCTCGCGCTCCGCTCGGGCCGCACCGGCCACGTGCACGTCCACGTCCGCGACGGCGACGCGCTGGAGGTCTGGATCGACCTCGAGACGGGCGGCGTGTGGGAGCACCTGCACCAGCTCGAGAACTGGAGCCCCGCGCGGCACGTCGACGGGCCCTACCCGGGCGGCGGGACCGTGGGCGAGGCGACGTTCGAGGTCCCGGCCGCGCTCCCGCTCGGCTACCACACGCTCCGCGCGCGCAGCACGGGCGCGGCGGGCGACGTGCACGAGGCCGCCATGGCGCTGATCGTCACCCCGAGCTGGCTGGGCTTCCCGGCGTCGGTCGGGGAGCGGCGGGCCTGGGGCGTCGCCACCCAGCTCTACAGCGTCACGTCGGCGCAGTCGTGGGGCGTCGGCGACCTCGTCGACCTCGAGGACCTGGCGGTGTGGTCGGCCGCCAGCAGCGGCGCGGACTACGTGCTCGTGAACCCGCTCCACGCGGCCGAGCCGGTCCCGCCCCTGGAACCCTCGCCCTACCTGCCGACGTCGCGCCGCTTCGCCAACCCCCTGTACCTGCGCGTCGAGCGCATCCCCGAGCACGCGACCGCGCCGGACGCGGTGCGCGCGCAGACCGCGCGGCTGCGCGACGACCTCGACGCCCGCCTCGCCGGGGTCGACGTCATCGACCGGGACGCCGCGTGGACGGCGAAGCGCGCGGCCCTGCGCGCGCTGTTCGCGGTGCCGCGCACCCCGGGGCGCGAGGCGGCCTTCGCCGCGTACCGGGCCCGCGAGGGCGACGGACTGCGCAACTTCGCCACCTGGTCCGCGATCGCCACCGAGCACGGCCCCGACCACCGGACCTGGCCCGAGGACCTGCGCCACCCGGAGGGCGCGGCCGTCCGCGCCTGGGCGCAGGAGCACGACGACGAGGTCGGCTTCGAGTCGTGGCTGCAGTGGGTCCTCGACGAGCAGCTCGACGGCGCCCAGGCCGCCGCGCTGCGCGCCGGCATGCGGCTGGGCGTCATGCACGACCTCGCCGTCGGCGTGAACCCGCGCGGCGCCGACGCCTGGAGCCTGCAGGACACGTACGCGCGGGGCATCACGGTCGGCGCCCCGCCGGACCCCTACAACCAGCACGGCCAGGACTGGAGCCAGCCGCCGTGGCGCCCCGACCGGCTGGCGGAGGCGGCGTACGAGCCGTGGCGGGCGATGGTGTCGACGATCCTGCGGCACGCCGGCGGGATCCGGGTCGACCACGTGATCGGCCTGTTCCGGCTGTGGTGGATCCCGCAGGGCCTCGGGCCGAAGGCCGGCACCTACGTGCGGCTCGACCACGAGGCGATGGTGGGCATCCTCGCCCTCGAGGCGCACCGTTCCGAGGCGCTCGTGGTGGGGGAGGACCTCGGCACGGTCGAGCCGTGGGTCCGCGAGGACCTGCGCGGGCGCGGGATCCTCGGCACCTCGATCCTGTGGTTCGAGTTCGACTTCGACGGCGACGGCAGCCCGCTGGCGCCCGAGCTGTGGCGCGAGTACTGCCTGGCCTCGGTGACGACGCACGACCTGCCGCCGACAACCGCCTACCTCGCCGGCGACCACGTCCGTCTGCGCGAGCGGCTGGGCGTGCTCACGCGGCCCTTCGAGGAGGAGCTCGCCCTCGACGAGGCGGAACGGGCGGCCTGGCTCGACGCGCTCCGCGCCCACGGCGTGCTGGCCGAGGGCGCCGACGTCGAGGAGACCGTACGGGCGCTGCACCGCTACCTCACGCTGACGCCGTCCCGCCTGCTGAACGTCGCGCTCACCGACGCCGTCGGCGACCGCCGTGCCCAGAACCAGCCCGGCACGACCAACGAGTACCCGAACTGGCGCGTCCCCCTGACCGACCCGGAGGGCCGTCCGGTCCACCTCGAGGACGTGTTCGTGAGCCCCCGGGTCCGTTCGCTGCTCGCGGTCTTCGAGGGCTGAAACCCGCCGCGCCGCGGACCCGTGTGCTCCGGCCGGCCCCGCGGGAACAAGCCGGTCCCTCATGTAGTTGAATGATCAACTGCAGGGGCCGTCCGGGCCTCGTGCGCAGGCAGACCGCAGGAGGACACGTGAGCGTCGTCGCCGTCGTCGGGGCAGGCAAGCTGGGTTCCGCGCTCGCCCGCCGTGCCGTCGCCGCGGGGCACCGCGTCCGGCTGGCGGGGCGGGACGACTCGCCGGCCTTCCGCGCCCGGGTCGCCGCGCAGGTGCCCGGGGCCGTCGCCCGCACCCTCGAGGACGCCGTCGACGGCGCCGACCTGGTCGTGCTGGCGCTCCCGCTCGCTGCGCACCGTCAGCTGGACCCGGCGGTCCTCGCCGGGCACGTCGTCGTCGACGCGATGAACGACTGGCCCTCCGGCGGCCCGTCGGCCGCCGACGCGTCGCGGACCAGCAGCACCCGGGTGCAGCGCCACCTGCCGGGCGCGCGGGTGGTCAAGGCGCTCAACCACGTCGGCTACCACGACCTCGACGACGAACCGCTCGTCGGCGCCTCGCCGCGGCGAGCGCTGGCGGTCGCGGGTGACGACCGGAGCGCCGTACGCACGGTTGCCGCGTTCGTCGACAGCCTCGGCTTCCAGGCGGTCGACGCGGGGCCCCTGGCGCGGGGGTCCGCCTTCGCCCTGGGCACGCCCGTCTTCGACGGGGCCCTGGACGCCCGTGCCCTGCGCCGGCTCGTCGCCCGGCCGGCCGCGGACCGTTCGCGGGCGCTCGTCGCCGCCTGAGGTCGTCCGCGCCTGGCGGTTTGAGGCCGTCGATGCGGGGTATGCGCGAAGCGGTGCTGTCGGGGGGTCCGAGGGCAACCAGCCGGGGCCGGGACGCACGTCCCGGCCCCGGTGTGCCTCCGAGGCCACCTGCCTGGTGTCCTCTTTCGGACATGACCGCCAGATGACAGCCGATGTCCTGCCGAATAGCCGGTCGATGCGGTTTTCTTGTGTCGACCAGGCGGGGCGCGATGAACCCCCGAGCGTCCGTCCCGCCTGGCCCACCTCGTGCCCGACCCGTCCCTCGTGGGACGGCCGGTCGAGCCTCCCCGGAGCCGCACCTCGAGCGGTGCCCAGCCCCGCCGGCGCGACCGCGGTCGGCGGCGGGACCGGGCCCACGAGGATCCGTCCCGGGCGGGGAGGGGCACCCGGGACGGAGTCGTCACCGGCGCGCACGCCGGTGGCGAGAAGCCTGGCAGCCCGGCTCGTCCGACGCGGCAGGCGTGGGGAAGTTCCGCGGGCGACGGCGCCCGCGTCATTCCCAGCCGACAAGAATTGGTCTCAGGTGTCGGTCTGCACGTGGTCCGCGGTCACGAAGTCGATGAGCTCCTCCACGCAGGTGAGCAGCGGCCGCTCGAGGTCGTTCCAGCTGCGGACGCGGCCGAGGATCGCCTGCCAGGCGCGGGCGATGTCGGCCTGGTCGGCATGGGGGAGCCGCAGCACCTCGCAGATGCCGTGCTTCCACTCCACGTCGCGCGGCACGTCCGGCCAGCGCTTGAGGCCGACGCGCTCCGGCTTCACGGCCTGCCAGACGTCGACGTAGGGGTGGCCGAGGACCCGGACGTACGCGCCGTACCGGCCCCGTTCCACGGACTGGGCGATCCGCGTCTCCTTGCTGCCGGGCACGAGGTGGTCGGCCAGCACGCCGAGCCGGCGGCCCGGACCCGGCGCGAACTCCTCCACCACGCCCGCGAGGTCGTCGATGCCGCCGAGGTACTCGACGACGACGCCGACGTGACGCAGGTCGTCGCCCCAGATCCGCTCCACGAGCTCGGCGTCGTGACGGCCCTCGACGTAGATGCGGCTCGGCAGGGCGACCTTGGCCTTGTCGCCGCCGGGCGTCGTGACGGACCCGGACGCCGTGCGGCGTGCGGCCTGGGCGGGGGCGCGCACGGGGGCCTGGAGCGTCACCGGACGCCCCTCGACCAGGAAGCCCGGGCCGAGGGGAAAGCTGCGGATCTTGCCGCGGCGGTCCTCCAGGACGACCAGGCCGTTCTCCCAGCGCAGCACGGCCCCGACGAAGCCGGACGTCGGCTCCTCCACCACGAGCCCGCGCTCGAGGGTCTGCGGCGCGCTCACGGGCTTGCGTGGCGCGTTCCACCCTGCGCTCAGGACGTCGCCGGCGTAACGGTCGTGAGGACTCACCGCGGCAGCGTAGGAGCGCACCCGCGGCCGGGTCGGGAGCGGCGCCGCGCGAGTCCGCCGAACTTCTGTGCGGTTGACCACCCCAGGGGTGGTCAACCGCGCAGAACTTCGGCCGATCCCGTCGGCGCCGCTCAGGTCGTCGCCGTGCAGCCGCAGGACTGGCGCACGACGAGGTCCAGGCCGAAGAGCGCGTGCCCCTCGCCGGGCCCGCCCGGCTGCTCGAGGGCGTCGAGGGCGGCCTCGGCCATGGCCAGCACCGGCTGGTGCGCCGTGGTCAGGGGAGGGGCGGCGTACGCACCGTCCTCGACCCCGTCGAACCCGCCGACGGCGACCTCCTCCGGCACCCGCACGCCCGCCGCGCGCAGGCCGTGAAGCAGGCCGAGCGCCTGCGCGTCGGACGTCGCGAAGACCGCGGTCGGCCGCGCCCCGGCGCCGAGCAGCGCCTCCACCGCGGCGCTGCCGCCGGGCCGGTCCCAAGCCACCCGCACGACGGGGCCGGGTCGCGCGCCGTGCTCGGTGACGGCCTGCTGCCACCCGAGCTCGCGCGCCCCCGCGGTCCGGGCCCCCGACTCGCCGGTGACCAGGGCGACCGAGCGGTGCCCGTGCACCCCGAGGAGGTGGTCGACGACCAGGCGGGCGCCCTGCGTCGCGTCCGGGCCGACGGCGGCGCACCCGGGGACGGCGAAGGGGGCGTTCAGGTAGACGGTCGGCAGGTCGGGCCGTACGGGCGGCGCGGTGTCGTGGTGGCCCATCACCGTGGCGACGACCAGCCCGTCGACGCCGTGGCGCGGCAGGGTCTGCAGCAGCCGGCGCTCGACGCCGAGGTCGTTGCCGGAGCCGGCGGCGAGCACGGCGAGCCCGCGGCGCTCGGCGGCGGCCTGCACCGCCTCGGACAGCTCGGCCATGAACGGGTTGGCCACGCGCGGGATGACCAGGCCGACGATCCCGGTCGTCCCGCGCCGCAGGGCCCGGGCCGCGCGGTTGGGCCGGTAGCCGAGCCGGCGCACGGCCTCGCGCACCCGCTCGGCGGTCGCCGGGGCCACCTTGCGGGGCCCGTCGTTGACGACGTAGCTCACCACCGCGGGGCTCACCCCGGCGAGGCGCGCGACCTCCGCGGCGGTCGCCCGCCGTGCGGGGTCCTGCGTCGCGGCCACGGCGCCCACCCTCTCCTGCCTCGGTCCGGCACGACACGCAGCCCGCGAGGTGCGGTCGGCGTCTAATCGTTTAGATTGTGCACCGGCGCAGCAGCGGCGGCGTCGGGGACCACGGGTGGAAGGACGGGCGCGTGAAGATCGGCGTCATCGGGACAGGGCAGTTCGCGGGGAGCTTCATCGGGCTGTGGCAGCGCCACCCGGGGGTGGGGGACATCTACGTCACCGACCTGGTGCCCGAGCGGGCGGCCTCGCACGTCGAGCGCTACGGCGTCGCCGGGTCGTACCCCGACGCCGACGCCCTGATCGCCTCCGACGTCGACGCGGTCGCGGTGTTCACGCAGCGCTGGACGCACGCCGAGCTCGTGCTGAAGGCGCTCGACGCCGGCAAGCACGTCTACTCCGCCGTGCCGATGGCGCTGAAGGTGGACGAGATCGAGGCGATCGTGCGCAAGGTGGAGGAGACCGGGCTCGTCTACATGATGGGCGAGACCAGCTACTACAACCCCGCCGTCGTGTGGGCGCGGCAGCAGAACGCCGAGGGGGCGTTCGGGCGCGTCTTCTACTCCGAGGGCGACTACGTGCACGACATGGACAACGGCTTCTACGCCGCGTACCAGTTCAGCGGGGGCGAGGGCTGGAAGGCGACCGCGTCGTACCCGCCCATGCTCTACCCGACCCACGCGGTCGGCGGCGTGCTCGGTGCGCTGCCCACCCACGCCACCTCGGTGTCGTGCATCGGCATCAAGGACGACCGTGGCGACGGCGTCTTCGACGCCGAGGTGTCGCTGTGGGGCAACGAGTTCAGCAACATGACCGCGCTCTTCGGGCTGGCCGACGGCGGCACGATGCGCACCAATGAGTTCCGTCGCGTCGGACACCCGGGGCGGGTGCACGAGTCCCGGTTCCGCTTCTACGGGACCGACGGCGTCATGGAGCAGACCTCGACCGGCGCCTCCTGGAGCACGCGCGACGAGATCTCCGACATCGGCGAGCTGTTCCGGACCTACACGCACGGCGGCCGCGCGATCGACCCCACCGTGCTCGAGGGCCTCGACCCCGCGCTGCGGCACAGCTTCGAGTCCGGGCTGGCCGAGGTGCACGACACCAGCCGGCTGCCCGCGGAGTTCGAGGGCGCGCCCAACGGTCACGAGGGCAGCCACCACTTCCTCGCCGACGACTTCGTCCGCGCGGTGACGACGGGCACGCAGCCGCCGGTCAACGCCTGGCGCGCGGCGCGGTTCACGCTGCCGGGCATCGTCGCGTGGGACTCCGCGAACGCCGACGGCGTACGGCTGCCCGTGCCCGACTTCGGCGACGGCCCGGCCGACCCCGGCTGGGGCTGAGCCAGCGGCACCCTTCCCACGAAACGCTGAAGGACGACAGCGGTTCGACGCGATCGGCCGTCGTCCGTCAGCGTTTCGCGGAGAAGGGGCGGAGGTCGGGGGAGCGGTTGACGGCCCGCACCGTCGCGGCCGTGCGAGGGCTGGTTGGGTGGACCCGTGGTCGCGATGGCGATGTTCCCGCTCGGCTCGGTCCTGCTCCCGGCGATGCCGCTGCACCTGCGGGTCTTCGAGGAGCGCTACCTGCTGATGCTCTCCGAGCTCGTGGCCGCCGAGGACGCCCGGTTCGGGGTGGTGCTCATCGAGCGCGGCTTCGAGGTCGGCGGGGGCGACCACCGCTTCGGCGTGGGCACCGTCGCCGACATCCTGCAGGTGGCGGCCGAGGACGGCGTCGTCGGCCTCGCCGCCCAGGGCGGGCGGCGCTTCGAGGTCGAGGGCTGGCTCGAGGGCACCCCGTACCCGCGGGCGGAGGTCCGCGAGCTGGACGACCTGGTCTGGGACGAGGCGCTCCTGCCGCTGCTCGCCGAGACCGAGCGGGTCGTGCGGAGCACGCTCGCCCAGGCGTCGGAGTTCGCCGCGACGGGCTGGTCGCCCGACGTCGAGCTGGCCGACGACCCGCTGCCGCGCTGCTGGCAGCTCGCCGGCGTCGCGCCGCTGGGGGACCTCGACCGGCTCACCCTGCTGCGCTCCGCCTCCGCCGAGGAGCTGCTGAACCGCACCATCGAGCTCACCCGCGACGCCGCGGTGCAGTTCTCGGCGCCCTGGCCCGACGCGGAGGACTGAGCGCCTGCCCGGCGCGCGTCCGACGAGCCGCCCAGCCCCCGCGAGCGGTAGGTTGCCGCGCTCGTGACCGGCGTGTCGCGCCCGGCGACCTACCGGTCGGCGAGGGTGGGGAGGTCAGCGGGCGGAGCGCGCGGGACCGGAGCTGGTGCGGACGACGAGCTCGACGTCCATGAGGACCTGGCGGGGCGGTTCGAGCGGGTCGAGGAGCATCCGACCGATCTCGCGGCCGCGCTCGGTGATCGGCTGGCGGACCGTGGTCAGGCCGCGCGGTGCGGCCGCCGCGATGTCGTCGAACCCGCACACCGACACCGACCCGGGCACGTCGACCCCGGCCGCGGCCAGGCCCTCGAGCACCCCGAGGGCGAGGACGTCGCTGAGGCCGACGACGGCCGTCGGCAGGGCGTCGCGGCCCAGGAGCCACGCGGCGACCTGCTGGCCGGAGGCGAAGTCGTTCACGCCGGCGGTCACCATCGTGATCCGGCCGCCGAGCGCGTCGGACAGGCCGGCGAGGCGCGCGCTGTAGTCGGCGTAGTCGATCCGCGGCGGGTCGACGAGCGTCACCTCGGTGGCCGAGGGCCCCTCGTCGGTGGGTGCGACGACGAGCACGTCGGTGTGGCCCAGCCCGGCCAGGTGCTCCCCGACGAGCGTCCCCGTGCGCCGGTCGTCGATCGCGACCCAGCTGGCGTCGGGGTCGTCCACGCGGTCGGTCGTCACCAGGCTGATGCCCCGCGCCCGGGCGAGCGCCGCGGCGGGGTGGCTGGCCGGGAGGGAGAGCAGGGCGAGCGCGTCGATGCTGGCCGAGCGGACGACCGACAGGTCCGGCTCGCCGTCCTCGTCGTGCGGGAGCGGCAGCAGCACGATCGAGGTCGTGCGCTCCACCGTCGAGGCCAGCCCGGCGAGCAGCGCGACGGCGTACGGGTCGGAGAAGGCGTACGAGAGGTGGCCGGTGAGCAGCACGCCCACCGCCCCGGAACGTCCCGTCCGCAGCGCCCGGCCCGCGGCGTCCGGCCCCGTGAACCCGAGCTCCGCCGCGACGGCGAGGATGCGCTCGCGCAGCTCGGCCGACAGCTGGTCGGGGCGGTTGTAGGCGTTGGAGACCGTGGCCGGCGAGACGCCGACCGCGGTCGCCACCGTCTTGAGGGTCACCCTGGCCATCCGTCGGACTCTAGCGGCGGCAGGGCCGTCCGGGCGTCCCCGCAGCGCGGGGACGGTCCCGGTGGGACGTCGCGCGGCCCGGGTCCCGGCCGCTCAGCGGCGCTTCGCGCGCGGCGCCGGGAGCGGCTCGACGCCGGGCGTCCAGTTGAGGACGCTGGCCCGCTCGAGGAACTCGTCGCTGGAGATGTCGCCGGTGGCGAACCGGGTCGCGAGGATCTCGCGGGCCTCGTGCTCGGGGCTCTTCGCCCGGCCGGCCAGCGCGGGCCCGCCGAGGCGTCCGCTGCGGCGCAGGTAGAACAGGGTCGCCCCGAGGAGGAGCAGGAGCAGCAGGAACATCAGACCTCCGAGGAAGGGGAAGGGTCCGCCGTGGGCGGCCCACTGGGCGTGCTGGGCGGCGGCGTCGGGAAAGCCGGGTCCGGGTGCGTTCGGTGGCATGTCCCCACCCTGGGTCGTCCGGGCCCGACGCACATCGGGCGGCAGGCGACACCTCGCTTACGCCCGCTGACGTACGCGTCGTACGTGCGGCGGGGGATGTGGACGGGGCCCGTCTCGCCTAGCCTCGGTGGTCGTGGTCCACACCCGAGGAGCAGCGCCGTGAACCGGTCGCGCCGGGTGCTGCTGCTGAACGCGCTGCTCGGGCTGGGGATCCTCGTCGTCTGCTGGGCCGGCGTGCACGTCGGCTGGCGGGGTCCCGACGCCGAGGGCCACGACGTCGACGGACGCTACGGGCCCGGCCCGCGCGGGCCCTGGCAGCCCCCGACGGCTCCCGGGCCCCAGTCGGCCGCGGCCGCCGTCGCCTGGACCGCGCTGCCGGGGCTCGTGCTGCTCGCCGTCGGCGTCGCGCTGCGCTGGCGGTGGCCGCGGGCGGCCTTCGTGGCGAGCGCGGTCGGGGTGGGCGTCTTCTTCGGCAGCGCGACGTTCTCCGCGCCCGCGCTGCTCGCGCTCGGCCTGACCGTCTACCCGATGGCGGTGACGCTGCCGGTGCGGCGCTGGGCGTGGCTGCTGGCCCTGCTCGTGCCGGTGGTGCTGGCCGCGCACCACGCCGAGCCCTACCTCGGCGCGCTCGACCCCGTCCTCTACGCCGAGCTGCTGATGGCGCTCGCCCTCGCCGTGCTGCCGCCGCTGCTCGTGCTGCTGCGCCGCGGGCGGCGCGAGGCCGAACGCCGCGAGCGGGCCGAGGACCTGCGGCGGACCGCGTACGAGGAGCGGCTGCGCGTGGCCCGCGAGGTGCACGACGTCGTCGGGCACAGCCTGTCGGTGGTGACGATGCAGGCCGGCGTGGCGCTGCACGTGCTCGACAAGCAGCGCGCGACCGGCGCCGCGGTGGCGCCCGAGGTGACGGCGTCGCTGGAGGCCATCCGGCGCTCCAGCCGCGACGCCCTGGCCGAGCTGCGGACGACGCTCGGGATGTTCCGGGACCCGGCGGGGGAGCCGCGGACGCCGACCGCCGGGCTCGACCGCCTCGCCGACCTGGTCGGCGCCCTGCGCGCGGCCGGTCGCCGTATCGACGTCGACGGCGTGCCCGTCCCCGGCCCCGCGCTGCCGGCGGCGGTCGACGCGGCGGCGTTCCGGATCGTGCAGGAGGCGCTCACCAACGTGGTGCGGCACGCCGGCGACGCCCGGGCGGAGGTCCTGGTCCAGCGTCGGCCCGACGTGCTCGTGGTCGAGGTCGCCGACGACGGTCCCGGACCGCGCGGGTTCCGCGAGGGCAACGGCGTCCGGGGCATGCGGGAGCGGGCGGCCGCGCTGGGCGGTGGGGTGGAGGTCGGTCCCGGTGCGCGGGGCGGGCTCGTGGTCCGGGCCGCCCTGCCGCTGCCGGCACCGGCCCGGCCCGACGGCCCGCTCGCCGGGCAGCCCGCGAGCGCGTCGTGAGCGGGCCGGACGAGCTCGTCCCCGCCAGAGGGGCGAGGCGGGTCCGGGTCGTCGTCGTCGACGACCAGCCGCTGGTGCGCATGGGCCTGCGCACGCTGGTCGACTCCGAGGACGACCTGGAGCTGGTGGGCGAGGCCGAGGACGGCCGCGCCGCCCTCGACCTGCTGCGCCGCACCCGCCCCGACGTGGCTCTGATGGACATCCGGATGCCGCGGCTGGACGGGATCGAGGCGATGCGTGCGGTCGCGGCCGACCCGGCGCTGGCCGGCGTACGGGTGGTGGTGCTGACGACCTTCGAGACCGACGAGCACGTCTTCGACGCGCTGCAGGCCGGCGCCGCCGGGTTCCTGGTCAAGGACTCCGAACCCGCCGACATGCTCCGGGCGATCCGGCTCGCCGCCGTCGGGGAGTCCTTGCTGTCGCCCTCGGTGACGCGCCGGGTCATCGCGTCCTTCGCCGGCCGGGGTCCGGCGCGGCGCGGTCACGAACGGCTCGGCGAGCTGACCGAGCGCGAGCGCGAGGTGCTCGCCCTCATCGGCGAGGGCCTGAGCAACGACGAGATCGGCGCGCGGCTCGTGGTCAGCCCGGCGACGGCCCGCACGCACGTGAGCCGCGTGATGACCAAGCTCGGGGCCCGCGACCGCGCCCAGCTCGTGGTGATCGCGTACCAGTCCGGGCTGGTGCGCTGAGCGCGCGGTCCGGCGCTAACGCCTGAGCACGAAGGTGCCGACGAGCACCCCGACCACGGCCAGGACCCCGCCGATCACGGCGAAGATGGTGCCGACCAGGTCGCCGCTGACGATGCCGCCGCCGACGACGGCCTCGTGCGGGTCGGCCGGGTTCTCCAGCACGAGCACCGGGCGGCCGACCGGGTTCCGCACGACGGTCGAGGTGAACGAGTTCCAGAACACCACCTTGGTGCCGTCCGAGCGCCGGTAGCCGATCTGGCAGCGCGTCTGCTCGCCGTCGAGCCGGCTCCCGACCACCTCGCCCGGGTAGGAGCGCCACGTCCGGCGCCGCAGCCCGGCCCTGCGCACCGTACGGATGCCCGAGACGAGGAGGTAGCCGCCGAGCAGCAGCATCCCGAGCGAGATCAGCCCGCCGATCTGCGTGAACGTCACGGCACGTGAGCGTACGGTCCCGGCGGGTCCGCAAGGTATGCCGCTGACCCGGTCGACGGTCGAGGTCGAGAACGCTGACCTCTGACGAGGCCCTTCGACGAGCTCAGGGAGCGTTCCTGTGGTCGAGCGCCCGAGGAGGCTCCTGAACCTGTCGAAGGTGCCCGAGGACGCTCCCTGAGCCTGTCGAAGGGCCACGACGTGGTCGGCGTCCGGAGCCTGGTCCCAGGCAGCCTGGGGACTAGCCGACCGGTGCGAACGCCTCACGGTGGTCGGCGGCCCACCGGGCGAAGGGGAGGCCGGGGCGGCCGAGCACCTGCTCGACGGCGGGGAGCACCTGGCCCTCGCGGACGCCGACCGCGCGTTCCTGCATGTCGAGCAGGGAGTCGGCCAGCTGCGCGCTCATCCACGGGTTGCGGAGCAGGTCGGCGCGGGCCTCGTCGCGGTCCTGCTCCTCGAAGCGCACCTCGCGCCCGAGCACCTCCGACAGGATCCGCACGCGGTCGCGCTGGCTCAGCGCCTCGGGTCCCGACAGCTCGTACGCCGCCCCCGCATGGGCCTGCGGGTGCAGCAGCGCGGCCACGGCGACGGCCGCGATGTCGGCCTCGTGCACCGGGGCCGCGACGGAGTCGCCGTAGGGCGCCCGGACCGGTTCGCCGGCGCGGACGGCCGGCGCCCAGGCGAGCGTGTTGGTCATGAACATGCCCGGCCGCAGCATCGTCCAGCCCAGGCCGGAGGCCTCGACCGCCCGCTCGACGTCGGTGTGGCGGCGCTGCAGCGGGCTGTCGGACTCCCAGCTCGCGGACAGCGAGGACAGCACGCTCACGTGGGCGACCCCGGCGGCCTTCGCCGCTGCGACCACCGCCTCGACGCCCTCGGGAGCGGGGAAGAGGTGCAGCGCGCGGACCCCGGTGAACGCCTCCGCCGGCACCCCCTCGACGAGGTCGCCGGCGACGGCCTCCACGCCGTCGGGCCAGCGTGACCGCTCCGGGTGGCGGCTCAGCGCCCGGACCGGCTCGCCGGCCGCCGCGAGCTGCTCCACGACCTGCCGCCCGACGTTGCCCGTCGCCCCCGTCACCAGGATCATGCTCCGGACGATAGCCCCGCCGGTCGGTCCGCTCGCAGGCCTCAGCCCGGCAGCGTCCCGCGGACGAGGCTGTGCTGGGAGTGGACGGTGTCGCCGTCGTCGGGCTCGAGGGAGATGTCGACGGTGGAGTAGCCGTCCAGCTGCTGGCTGAGCGGGCCCGGCAGCCAGTAGCTGGCGTCGCCGGAGGAGGGCAGTGCGCCGAGCGCGTACATCCGCCGGCCGTCGCCGTTGATCAGCCAGACCTCGTGGTAGTCGCTGCCGGGGGAGGGCTGGAGCGCGGCGTGGACCCGCAGCTGGAGCGTGTCGCTGCGCCGCACCAGCTCGGCCGTGCCCTCGCCGGTCTGCCCGGGCAGCGCGGCCAGGTCGGCGCGGGCGACGAGCGCGCCCCCGCCGCCCCCGTCGTCGTCCGCCCGGATCGCGGACACGCCCAGCACCGCACCCGCCCCGACGACCAGGCCGACGGCGGCGGCGACGGCTGCCGGGACCCAGACGCGGCGGCGTCGGAGGGGGGACGCGCCGGACGTGCCGACGGGCGCCGCGTCGACCTCGGAGGTGATGGCCGCCCAGACGTCGGGGTGCGGCGGGCGCAGCGTGGCGGGCCCGAGGTCGCGCACGGCGTGGGCGAGGTCGGCCAGCTCGGCGACGTCGTCGCGGCAGGCGCGGCAGGAGGCGAGGTGCTCGCCCTCGTGGGGCTCCGGCGCTGCCGCCACGTCGGTCGCGAGCGTGGCGAGGCGGTCCGCGCTCAGGTGGTCCACGCGCGTGCCTCCTTCAGCCGGTCCCGCAGGTGCAGGAGCGTACGACGCACGTGGCTCTTGACCGTGCCGAGCGGCAGGTCGAGCCCGTCGGCGACCTGCTGGTAGGTGTAGCCCTCCCAGAACGCCATCCGCAGGATCGTCCCACGCGGGTCGGGCAGCTGGGCGATCTCCGCGGCGAGGACCAGCCGGTCGAGCTCGGCGTCGGCCACCGAGGGCGGTGGGGCGAGGAAGGCGACGGCCGCCTCGTCCTCCAGGGTGCTCTCGAGGCGCTGCTGCCGCTGCTGGCGACGGTGGTGGTCGAGCAGCCGGTGCCGGGTGATGCCGACGAGCCAGCCGGCCAGGCTCCCGCGCCCGGGGTCGTAGTCCGACCGGCTGCGCCAGGCGCTGACGAACACCTGCTGGGTCACGTCCTCCGCGTCGGCGGTGCGGCGCAGCTCGCGGTGCGCCAGCGTGTGCACGAGCGGGGCCCAGCGGCGGTACGCCTCCTCCAGGCACGCCCGGTCGCCGGCGACGAAGCCGCGCGCCAGCCGTGCCTCGTCCAGCCCGACCTCCTCGCCCGCCGTCTGACCCACGCCGCCCGCCCGTCCCTGCTCGTCCGCCCCGTCGCGCTCCGCGCCCGTCGCCGCCCGGCCGGGGGTGCGCCGCCGCACGACGCTCAGCGGGTGGGGCGGCGGGACGACCGGGACCAGGGGCGGCGGCTGCGCGCCCGCGACCTCGGCGCTCACCGTCGCTCCGCGGTGACGACGAGATTGTCCTGGTAGCCGCCGCGCGCCGGGAGGTAGGGACCGCTGCAGGTGATGAGCCGCAGCACCGGCTTCCCCGCTCGGGCGAAGACGTCGTCGGGGGAGAAGTCGGCCTTGCGGATGCGCTGGACCGCGACGACGGCGTACGTGGTGGTGCGGCCCGACGCGTCGCGCACCTCGACGCGGTCCCCGCGACGGAGCTGGGCGGCGCGCACCAGCGGGCCGGTGCCGTACCGGTCGCTGTCGACGTGGCCGGCGAGCACCACGGCACCGCGGCGGTCGGCCGGCGTCGGCCCGAAGCGGTACCAGCCGAGCTGGGTGGGCCGCTCCGGCAGGTCCATCTGGCCGCGCCCGTCCACCCCCTGCGGCACGACGGGCAGGTCGAGCCCGACCGACTGCGCGACCAGCCGCTCGGGCGCCACGACCTTCGGCGCCGGGCGCGGGGCGGCCGAGCGGGTGGGCCACCGCGCGGCCGGCTGCTCGCGGGGAGCCGGCGTGGCGCTCGGCGACGGGGCGGGCGTCGGCTCAGGGTCGGCGACGGCGGTCGAGACCGGGACGTCGGCGGCCACGCCCGGCGGGGCCAGCAGCTGGTGCCCGGCCCCGACGAGCAGGGCTGCGGACACGACGAGGACGGCCGGCCACAGCCAGCCGTCCCGTCGTGGGATGCGCGGTGTCACCGCAGGGTGGACCCGTGGTGGTCCAGCATCGTCGTCCGTCCCGCCTCAGCGACCCGCGGAGGCCTTGGCGGTCCGGCGGGTGAGCCGACCGGCGGCCAGTACGAGGCCGGCGAGCCCGAGGGCGAAGGCGCCGAGGGCCACGGGCGACGCGGCGGCCGCCTGGCCACCGGTGCCGCCGGGGACGCCTCCCGGGTTGCCGCCCATGCCGCCGATCGTCTGGACGGCCAGCTTCAGGTTGTCGTCGTCGGCCGAGCCCCAGGCGTACACGATCGTCGTCGTGCCCTCCTTCAGCTCCACGTCGGCCGGGCCGATGACCGGGTCGCTCTCGCCGGCCAGGACCACGTCGGCCTCGACGGTGCCGGCGTCGAGGTCGGCGCTGTCCTCGTCGGGGTTCTCCAGGCCGCTGAACGCGACGTCGCCGTTCGCGCGGACGTCGACGGCCGGGGCCGCGGCGTCATGGCGTACGACCAGGCGCGCCTTGCCGGCGTCGAGGTCGGAGACGTCGTTGGCGTACGCGGTCAGGCGCGGGTCGCCGGAGGCGTTCAGGTGGGCCACGACGGTGACGTTCGCGCCGGCCGGCACCTTGGCATCGTCGAGCTCGGCCACGGCGTCGCCGTCGGCCCCGTCGCCGGCCTTGACGACCTTGAGGTCGTACGTGCCGGCGGGCAGCTTCTGCGGGTCGGTCAGGGTGCCGGGCTTGAAGTCGCTGAGCAGCTCCTGGCCGTTGGCGTAGACGTCGACGGTGGCGCCGGGCACGGCGTGCAGGATCGAGACCGTCGCGGTGTCGGCCGCGAGGGCGGTCGTGGACGGCAGGAGCAGGGCGCCGGACGTCACGGTCAGGGCGAGCGCACCCCTGACCAGGCGGGAGCGGACGAGCACGGTCATCGGGACCTCCAGGTGAGTGGGCCTACACCTGGTTCTGCGCCAGAGGTCGTGCCGCGGATGCAGCGACTTCGCGGATCCGTCGCGGCAGCGGTCAGCCGCCGGTCCGCAGCGCCGCCTGCACGCCGGCGATCGGGGCGGCGAGGGTGTGGAGCAGGCCGAGGTCCACGTCGGACAGCCGGCCCGGCCGGTCGCCGTAGAGCGTCAGCGTGCCCGAGGTGCGCCGGCCGACGGTGAGGACCACCGCGAGGGCGGAGCCCAGACGCAGCCCTGCGGAGGCCCGGTCGCACCAGCGCGGCCACCGTTCCTCGGTCTCGAGGTCGTGGACGATGACGCTGTGGCCCGTGCGCAGCGCGTGCAGCCCGGGTCCCTCGTCGAGCTCGTCCTGCAGCGCGTCCGCGCGCCGTGCCACCGCGTCGGAGGCGCCGCCGTCGGGCCCGCCGCCGTGCCGGCCGCTCGCGGCGCTGGCGTGGTCGCACCCGGGCACCAGCCGCGGCAGCACGTCGAGAGCCTGCTGGAGCCGGGTCCTGGCGTCCTGGTCGCCGCGCAGGACGTCGAGGCACGCCACGAGCGCCGAGGTCTGAGCAGCACCCGGCCCCGCTGTGCGGCCTCGTCCCGCGTCCGGGATCGCCGGGAGGACGGGCCGCGGCAGGCGGGCCGGGGCCGGGGCTGCCGTCATGCGGCCCTCGCCTCGAGGGCGTCGAGGGCGTCGAGGGCGCGGAGCACGCCGAGCGGGCGCGGCCGCACGAAGTGGTGCACGAGGGTCGGACCGTGCTGCCGGGCCGGCAGTCCGCAGAGCCGGCACCCGACCTGGTCGGCGGGGCCGGGGAGGTCGTCCAGGTCGTCGAGGTCCGGGGAGACGCGGTCGTCGGAGGCTGCGTCGGTCGTGGTGCGCGCGGTGGGTCCGGTCATCGCCGTCTCCCTGTTCGGCAGGGTCGTGGCCTCACCCTGGTCGTCGGAGCGGAGCTGCTTTCCCCTCGTCGAAGGCCCTACCCGGGGCCGGTGGCGCGAAACCCCGAGCCCGGGCTGACGTCCGCGTCAGGCCAGGGGCAGCGTGCGGCGCACGGCGACGGGCCCGAGCTGGGCGAACGCGCGCGGCAGGCCGGGCGCCAGCACCTCCACCGGGTAGGCCCACTCGTCGCTCCCGAGCGCGGCGTCGACGTCGACACCGGTCTCGGCCAGGTGGCGGACCTGCCCGCTCACCGAGGCCAGCCTCCCGCGCTGCTCGTAGACGTACGGCCGGTCGACCGGGTCGCCGTGACCGGGCACCGCGCGCGTGGAGGAGGTCATCAGCCCGATCACGCCGTCGAGGGTGATCGGCCACTCGTGCAGGAACGCGTCAGGGCCCAGCGCCGGCGGCGCGCTGTCCACCGCCGGGGGGGTCGACCCCCCCGAGCCCCCCCGGGCCGACGTCGAGGACTCGACCAGGTCGCCGACCACCACGAGGTCGGCGTCGGGCACCACGACGACCAGGTCGGCGCCGGTGTGCCCGCGCCCGACGTGCGCCACCTCCACCCGCCGGCCGCCGAGGTCGAACGCGGCGGCGAGGACGATCGGGCGGTTCGGCGCCACCAGGTCCGCGGGGTCGACGCCGAGCCGCGCGGCGTCGGCCCGTGCCTCGTCGGAGGTGAGCCAGGCGGCGAGGTCCTCGTGCCCGACCGTCTCGAGGTCGTCGAACGCCGCGAGCCCGAAGGCGTGGTCGCGGTGCGCGTGGGTGACGACGACGACCTCGAGCGGCACGTCGGTCACCGCGGCGACCGCGGCCCGCACCGCGCGGCCCTGGTCGGGGCTCGACCCCGTGTCGACGAGCAGCGCGCGGGCCGAGCCGGCGACGAGGACCAGGTTGACGGTGTCGGGCTCGGCGACCGCACGCCACACGCCCGGCGCGAGCTCCTGCCAGGGAGCGAGGCCCGCGTCCGCCGCGTCCGAGCCTGTCGAAGGGTCTGCAGGGTCGCTCACCGGGCTAGACTGGCACTCACCGTACGCGAGTGCCAACGGACCCCTCCGGCGCTCGGCTCGGTGCTCAACCAGGACGAGGCGCAGGAGGTGACACGCGTGGACGACCGCAAGCTGCAGGTGCTCCGGGCCATCGTCACCGACTACGTGTCCAGCCAGGAGCCCGTCGGGTCCAAGGCGCTGGTCGAGAAGCACGACCTCGGCGTCTCCCCGGCCACCGTCCGCAACGACATGGCGGCGCTGGAGGAGGAGGGCTACATCACGCAGCCCCACACCAGCGCCGGACGCATCCCGACCGACAAGGGCTACCGGCTCTTCGTCGACCGGCTCGGCACGGTCAAGCCGCTCTCGACGGCCGAGCAGCGGGCCATCCAGACGTTCCTGTCGGGCGCGCTCGACCTCGACGACATCCTGCTGCGCACGGTCCGGCTGCTCGCCCAGGCGACGCAGCAGGTGGCGATCGTGCAGTACCCGACGCTCAGCCACTCGACCGTGCGCCACGTCGAGCTCGTCTCGCTCTCGACGACGCGGCTCCTGCTCGTGCTCATCACCTCGACCGGGCGGGTCGAGCAGCGCTCCCTCGAGGTCCCGGAGCTGGACGACTCGGCGCTCGCCGACCTCCGCACGGCGCTCAACGCCGCGGCGGCCGGCCGTACGCCCATCGAGGCGGGCGGCGGCCTCTCCGCGCTGCTCGAGACGCTGCCCGCGTCGTCGGTGCCGCTCGGGCGCACCGTCGTGGCCGCGCTGCTGGAGATGCTCGGCAGCGAGACCTCGAGCCGGATGGTCGTCGGCGGGATGCCGTACCTGACCCGCTACGGCGCCGACCCCAGCACCATGAAGCCGGTGCTCGAGGCGCTCGAGGAGCAGGTCGTGCTGCTGACCCTGCTCGGCGAGGCCACCGCCGACGCGGTCACCGTGCGGATCGGGCAGGAGAACCCGGTCAAGGAGCTCCAGACGACCTCGGTCGTCGCCAGCGGCTACGGCAGCCGTGCCACCCTCGGGGTCGTCGGTCCCACCCGGATGGACTACCCCTCCACGATGGCCTCCGTCCGCGCGGTCGCGCGGTACGTCGGCCGGTTCCTCTCGCAGGGCTGACCTCGACAACAGCGCAGGACCATCCAGACGACCAGGAACAGGACGACCCACCCCAGACATGGCTGCTGACTACTACGAGACGCTCGGCGTCTCCCGCGACGCCTCGCCCGAGCAGATCAAGAAGGCCTACCGCCAGCTGGCGATGAAGCTGCACCCGGACGTGGCCACCGAGCCCGACGCGGGGGAGCGCTTCAAGGCGGTCGCGGAGGCGTACGAGGTGCTCGCCGACCCCAAGAAGAAGGACCTCTACGACCGCGGCGCCGACCCGCTCGGCGGGGGGCTCGGCGGCGGCTTCTCCGGCGGCTTCGGCGCGCAGGGCGGCTTCGACTTCGGCAACCTCGTCGACGCGATGTTCGGCGGGCAGAGCACCCGCGGCCCGCGCTCGCGCGTGCGGCGCGGCCAGGACGCGCTCGTCCGGCTCGACCTGGAGCTGGCGGAGGCGGCGTTCGGCGTGACGAAGCCGCTGCGCGTCGACACCGCCGTGCTCTGCCCGCTCTGCAAGGGTTCCGGGGCGCAGGAGGGCTCGGAGCCCGTGACCTGCCGCACCTGCCACGGGCAGGGCGACGTCACCCACGTGCAGCGCTCCTTCCTCGGCGACATCCGCACCACGCAGCCCTGCCCGACCTGCGGCGGCTACGGCACGGTCATCCCCGACCCGTGCCCGGAGTGCTCCGGCGATGGGCGGGTGCGCTCGGCGCGCTCGATCAACGTCAAGATCCCGGCCGGCGTCAGCACGGGCAACCGCATCCACCTCGCCGCGCACGGCGAGGTCGGCCCCGGCGGCGGCCCGGCCGGCGACCTCTACGTCGAGCTGGTCGTCGCGCCGCACGAGGTGTTCCGCCGCGAGGGCGACGACCTCGAGGTGACGGTCCGGATCCCGATGACGGCGGCGGCGCTCGGTACCGAGGTCGCCGTGCAGACGCTCGAGGCCGACCTGCCCGACACCCACGAGGAGGACCGCGAGGTCCACGTCTCGGTGCCGGCGGGCACGCAGTCGGGCACGCGGGTCGCGCTCGACGGCTGGGGCGTCCCGCGCCTGCGCTCGAACGGCCGCGGCGACCTGGGCGTCACGCTGCTCGTGCAGACCCCGACCCGCCTCGACGACGAGCAGCGCGAGCTGCTGCGCCAGCTCGCCGAGCTGCGCGAGGAGACCGCCGCCGAGGTGACGGTCCAGAAGCAGGGCCGCGGCGTGTTCGGCCGCCTCCGCGACGCGTTCGCCGGGCAGTAGCCGCACACCGCCGCAGTGCTGCCCACCGCGCGACCGCGGCTAGCGTTCGGGGCGTGACCGACGCGCTGTTCCTGCTCGAGAGCCTGGCCGGTACGCGCCCCCAGGTCGGCGACGAGGTCCTGGTCGACGGGTCCGAGGGGCACCACGCGGTGACGGTTCGGCGGCTCCGGGCCGGGGAGCGGGTGCTCGTCGCCGACGGTTCCGGCGGCGGCGTGCGCGGCGAGGTGGTCGAGGCCGGCAAGCCCGGGCTGCGGGTCCGCGTGGACGAGGTGCTCACCGAGGCCCGCCGGCCCGTACGCCTCGTCGTCGCCCAGGCGCTCGCCAAGGGCGACCGGGCCGAGCTGGCCGTCGAGATGCTGACCGAGGTCGGCGTCGACGAGGTCGTCCCGTGGCAGGCGTCCCGCTCGGTCGCGCGCTGGTCGGCCGACCGCGTCGACCGCGGCCTCGCCCGCTGGCGCAGCACCGTGCGCGAGGCGGCGAAGCAGTCACGCCGGCTCCGCGTCCCCGTCGTGTCGGAGCCGGCCGGCACCAAGGCCCTCGCCGCCCGGCTCGCGGCCGCGGACCTCGCGCTCGTCCTGCACGAGGACGCCGAGGTCCCGATCGCCGCCGTCGCGCTGCCCGAGGCCGGCGAGGTCGTCGTCGTGGTCGGTCCCGAGGGCGGCATCAGCCCCGAGGAGCTCGCCGCCTTCGCGGAGGCCGGCGCCCGGACCGTACGGGTCGGCGACCACGTCCTGCGCACCTCCACCGCCGGCGTCGTCGCGCTGTCGGCGCTGCTCAACCGCTGAGCGAGCGAGTTTTTCGGGGCGCGCCCCCGGAACCTCAGCGGCGCGCCGCGTACACGCGCCGGACGACGTCCTCGACGTCGGGCTCCTCGACCGAGAGGTCGACGACCTCGACCTGCTCCGACACCGCGGCCAGCACCTTGGCGGCGGTGGTGACCTCGGCGTCGAACGCGAACCGCTGCCGCAGCCCGCCGCCCTCGCTGCCGAGGTGGCGCGCTCCCGGAACCGTCACCAGGTCCGGCCCCGGCTCGGCGAGGTCGACGACCAGCACGCGCTCGACGCCGACGGTGCGGGACAGCCCGGCCAGCGTCCCCTCGTACGCGAGCCGCCCGTGGTCGACGAGGAGGACCCGCTCGCAGAGCCGCTCGACGTCGCCCATGTCGTGGGTCGTGAGCAGCAGCGTGGTGCCGTGCGCCCGGCGCTCGGTCACGAGGAACTCGCGCAGCCGCTGCTTGGAGAGCACGTCCAGCCCGATCGTCGGCTCGTCGAGGATGACCAGGTCGGGGGAGTGCAGCAGCGCCGCCGCGACCTCGGCGCGCATCCGCTGTCCGAGGGAGAGCTGCCGCACGGGCGTGGTCCAGTACGCGCCCATCTCCAGGCGCTCGACCAGCTCGTCGGTGCGCGAACGTTCCCGGTCCGGCGACAGCCCGTGGATCGAGGCCAGGATGGCGAACGACTCGCGCACCGGGAGGTCCCACCACAGCTGCGAGCGCTGCCCGAAGACCACGCCCACCCGCCGGACGAGGCGGCGGCGGTCCTGGACCGGGCGCAGGCCGCACGTCCGCACCGACCCGCGGGTCGGCACGAGGATCCCCACCAGCATCTTGATGGTGGTCGACTTGCCGGCCCCGTTCGCGCCGATGTAGCCGACCGCCTCGCCCGCCCCGACCCGGACGGACAGCCCGTCGACGGCGACCACCGTGCGGCGGCGCAGCCCGTCGCGCACCCGGAACTCGCGCCCGAGGCCCTCGGTCTCGATCACCGGCTCACCCACGTCCCCCTGCATCAGCCGCCCCCTCCCTGGTAGTGCCGGACCCCGACCCGCCAGGCGAGCAGCGCCAGCGCCCACGCCCAGAGCGCGGCGAGCGGGGCGCACCAGCCGAGCCAGGCCGGCAGCCACGGGCTGCCGGTCAGCCCCAGCAGGCTGACGACCGGCAGGTAGCCGGCGAACGCCACCGGGAAGACGAAGACGAAGGCGGCCTTGACCGGGCGCGACCACACGCTGGCCGGCTGGGTCGAGGCGTAGCGGCCGCCGTAGACGAAGGCGTTGGTCATCTCGGCGCCGTCGACCACGAAGAACTGGATCCCGGCGGCCAGCACGAACATCGCCGCCGACACCGCGACGCCGCTGAGCAGGGCCACGACCAGCAGCGCGACCGTGCGCGGCGTGGGCGGCACGTCGTTGACGAGCAGGCCGGCGACCACGGCCGCCACCGCGACCGCCGCCCGGGCGACCCGCCGCAGGCTGATGTCGCTCGTCACGAGCTGCAGCAGCAGCGGCTGCGGGCGCAGGTAGAAGACGTCGAGGGTGCCCAGCCGGAGCATCGTCGCCAGGTCGTCGCAGTGGCCGAAGGCGAGGTCGGCGACCGAGAAGGCCAGGTCGGCCAGGCCGAAGACGAGCAGCACCTGAGCGAGGTCGAGCCCCCCGATCCGGCCGACGCTGTGGAACAGCACCCACACCTCGGCCAGCTCGACCAGCCCCACGAGGGCCGAGCCGAGCAGGTCCAGACGGAACGACGTGCGATAGCTGCGCTGCGCCCGGACCCGGGAGGCGAGGACGGCACGGTACGGGGCGGTGCGGGCGGCGAGCACGGCCCGCCACGCGGCCCCCGGGCGTACCCCGGTGGTGGCGCTCATCCGCCCTGCACCTCCAAGCGTGCGCGGCCCGCCCGGGTGAGGACGGCTCCCAGGACCACCGTGAGGGCGAGCCAGGCGAGCTGGACGCCGACGAGCCCGGCCGAGGTGGGGAGGTCGACGCGCCCGGACAGCACGTCGACGGGGACCTGGAGCATCGAGGGGAACGGCGTCGCGCCGGCCACCGCCCGCAGCCAGCCCGGGAACAGCGGGATCGGCACGAACAGCCCCGCCAGGAAGCCCGAGAGGACCATGTAGAGCATCTCGACGCCACGGCCCTCGACGAGCCAGAAGCGGGAGACGGCGACGAGGTAGACGGTGGTGCAGGACAGGACGACGCCGAGCAGCACGCTGAGGGCGCCGAGGGCGTACGGCAGCGGCGTCGTCGGCATGCTCATCCCGACGAGCAGCACGCCCAGCAGCACCGACGGGACGCCGCGGGGCAGCAGCGCGAACAGCCGCGTCCCGACCTCGGTGGTCACGCTCGCCGCCTGCACGTCGAGCGGGCGGACGAAGTCGACGGCGATGTCGCCGTTCTTGATGCGGTCGGCGACCGCGGTGCGCCCGAAGAGGTTGACCGAGCCGAGCAGGCCCTGGCTCAGCCAGATGTACGCGCTCATGGTGCCCGCGTCGTACCCGCCGACGGTGCCGCCGCCCGCCTCGACGGTGGCGAAGAGGATGCCGACCTTGAGCAGGCCGAACGTCGCGTTGGCGACCAGCCCGCCCAGCGCCGCGAGCGGGTAGGCCGACCCACGACGGAACCCGGCGGCGAGCAGCCGGAAGTAGGTCCGCAGGGTCGCACGCACAAGCGCGAGAACCTACGCCGCGCGGTGGCCCCGCGACAAGCGGGTTCAGCGGTACGGTCGGCGCCACGACCGGCCGATCGTGCGCGACGTGCTTCCTTAACTTCTGGAATAAAGTTCTGCTGTGACGGTGACGAGACCCCTGCGAGGCGCGACCGCGGCGCAGACCCACAGCGCCGTCCTCGACCTGATCCGCTCCGGCGGCGTGGTCAGCCGCGTGGAGCTGGCCGACCGTTCCGGGCTGACCGAGGCGTCCATCTCGCGGATCGTGCGCCAGATGCTCACCGACGGCCTCGTGGCCGAGATCGGCACGGGCGACCGGACGGGCGGCAAGCGGCGCACGCTGCTGCAGCTGAACGCGGGTTCACGCCACGCGGTCGGCCTCTCCCTCGACTTCGCGCGCGTCACGTACGTCGTCACCGACCTGGGCGGCACCGTCGTCGGCCGCCTCGACGGCGAGGGCATCGGGCTGTCCGCCCCGGGCGAGGTCGTCCCGCGGCTCGCGGCCGAGCTGGACGACCTCGTCGGCTCGACCGGCGTCGACCGCTCGACGCTGATGGGCATCGGCATCGCCGCCGCCGGGCGCCAGGACAGCGCCCACCGGGTGCTGCGCAGCAACCCGCACGCCGAGGACTGGGAGCTCTTCGACCTCGAGGACGCGCTCAGCACCGCGACGGGCCTGCCCGTCGTCGTGGAGAACGACTCGACCTGCGCGGCGATCGGCGAGTACTGGGTGGGCCGCATCCCCGCGTCCGCGGACTTCGCGACCGTCTACCTGGCCACCGGGTTCGGGCTCGGCCTCGTCACCAACGGCGACGTCTACCGCGGCGCCTCGTCCAACGTCGGGGAGATCGGGCACCTCGTGCTCGACATCGACGGGCCGCCCTGCTGGTGCGGCAGCCGCGGCTGCCTGGAGGTGCTCGCGGCGCCGCGGCGCATCGTGGAGCTCGCGCTCGGGCGCGGTCTCGGCGAGGAGCTCGGGCTGCGCGGGCAGCCGGTCACGCTGCGCCAGGACGCCGACCGGGTCGCCCGGGCCGCCGCCGCCGGGCACCCGGAGGCGCTACCGGTGATCGAGGAGTCGGCCCGGCACCTGGCCCGCGCCCTGGTGTCGGTGACCAACCTGCTCGACCTCGACCAGATCATCCTGGCCGGGCCCGGCTTCGCCGCCGCGGGCGAGATCTACCTGCGCCACGCCCGCGAGGACCTGCAGCGGCTGAGCTTCGTCCGGGCGGTGCACCCGACGACGGTCACGCTGTCGAGGTTCAGCGACGTCTCCGCGGCGCTCGGCGCCGCCTCGCTCGTCCTGCACAGCCGGCTCACCCCGCACCAGACCTCCAGCCGCCTGGCCCTCGCGCGCTGAGGCGCGTACGCGACATCCGGGCCGACCACGACCGCTGGACCTGCCGGCCGTCCGCACCCCCTCGGACTCCGCTCGGGTCCCTCGGACTCCGCTCGGGTCCCTCGGACTCCTTGCACCCCTTGTCGCTCCTCGCACCGGGCAGACCGTGTGCGAGGAGCGACAGACGGTGTGAGGAGCGCCAGAGGGTGCGAGGGGCGGGCGGCCCGCCGCGCCGGGTCCGCCCGCCCGCTCGGACTCAGGCCTGCGAGCCCTGCTGCTGCCCGGCCAGGAAGTCGCGGAACCACCACCCGCTGCGCTTCACCGTGCGCTCCTGGGTCTCGTAGTCGACCCGCACGATGCCGAAGCGGCGGCTCTCGCCGAACGCCCACTCGAAGTTGTCGAGGAAGCTCCACGCGAAGTAGCCGCGCAGCGGCAGCCCCGCGGCGACGGCGTCCGCGCAGGCCTGGGTGTGCAGCTCCAGGTAGTGGCACCGGTCCTCGTCGTCGACGGAACCGTCCGGTGCGACCTGGTCGTCGTACGCGGCCCCGTTCTCGGTGATGTAGACCGGCGTGCCGGGCGTGCGCTCGGCGACCATCGCGACGACGTCGAGGATGCCGTCGGGGTGGACCTCCCAGCCCATGAACGTCTTCGGGGCGCCTGTGTCGACGTTCACGACGCGCTCGCTGCCCGGGCTGGCGCTCGGGACCGACGGGTCGCTGAACTGCCCGTCCTCGGGTGCCGCCACCGTGTGGCGGCTGTAGTAGTTGATGCCGACGAAGTCGAGCGGCGCGGCGATCACCGGCAGGTCGTCGGTCCGCTCGCCGAACCACTCCTGCACGCCGGCGTCGGCGAGCACGTCGCGCGGGTAGGAACCGAGCAGGACCGGGTCGAGGAAGAAGCGGTTGCCCAGCCCGTCGCTGCGGCGCGCGGCCTCGGCGTCGGCGGCCGAGTCCGAGGCGGGACGTACGGAGTAGAGGTTCAGCGTGATGCCGATGGTGGAGCCGTGCCCGCTGGCCCGCATCTTCTGCACGGCCAGGCCGTGGCCGAGGAGCAGGTGGTGGGCGGCCTTGAGCGCGTCGCTGCCGACCTGCTTGCCCGGCGCGTGCACGCCGTTGCCGTAGCCGAGCAGCGCGGAGCACCAGGGCTCGTTGAGCGTGATCCAGTGCTCGACGACGTCGCCGAGCGCCTCGTGGGTCAGCGCCGCGTAGTCCGCGAAGGCCTGCGCGGTCTCGGGGACCAGCCAGCCGCCGGCGTCCTCGAGGGGCTGGGGGAGGTCCCAGTGGTAGAGCGTCGCCCAGGGCGTGATGCCGTGCTCGTGGCAGGTCTCCGCGATGCGGCGGTAGAAGTCGAGCCCGGCCTGGTTCACCTCGCCGGTGCCGGCGGGGACGATGCGCGGCCACGCGATCGAGAACCGGTACGCGTTGAAGCCGAGCCGGGCCATCAGCGCGATGTCGTCGGCGTAGCGGTGGTAGTGGTCGTCCGCCCGGTCGCCGTTGGTGCCGTCGGAGATCGCACCCGGGAGGCGGGTGAACGTGTCCCAGATGCTGGGGCCGCGGCCGTCCTCGGCGACCGCGCCCTCGATCTGGTACGACGCGGTGGCCGTCCCCCAGACGAAGTCGGCGGGCAGGGCGGGTGTGGGCATGGGGTGCTCCTGTGGATCGGTCGTGCTGGTCGGCCGGCGGCGGTGCGCCGCGGGCCGGGGTCTGCGTGCTGCCGGGCAGCGTGCCAGGGGTGGACGGGTTCAGCCTCGGGGCGGCTCCAGCCAGTGCTCGGGGGCGGGCCGGAGCCCCTCGAGCGCGTCGAGGAGGTCCTCGGGCAGGTCGGTCGCGAGGGAGTCGAGGAGCGCGTCGAGCCGGGCCGGCGAGCTGAGGCCCACGACCGTCGTGGCGATGCGGGGGTCGCGCACCGAGACCTGGAGCGCAGCCGTCGCGAGGTCGGTCCCGTGCTCGGCGCAGAGCCGCTGCATCGCCTCGATCGCCTGCAGGGTGGCCGGTGCGGCCTCCCGGTACGCGTAGCGCGTCGTGGAGCCCGGCTTGGCCAGGATGCCGCCGCCGTAGATCGCCGCGTTGAGCACGGCGACGTCGGCGGCCGCGGCCTGGTCGAGCAGCGCCTCGGCGCTGTGGTCGACGAGCGTCCAGCGGTTGTGCACCAGCAGCACCTCGAAGCCGCCGAGCGCGAGGTAGCGCTGCATCTCCGGCGCCGTCCCGCCGGCCAGGCCCACGTGGCCGACCACGCCCTCGTCGCGCAGGGCCATCAGGGTCTCCACCGCGCCACCCGGCGCGGACAGGGCGTCGAAGTCGTGGAACTCGGGGTCGTGGAGGAACACGACCGGCAGGTGGTCGAGCCCGAGGCGCCCCTGCGACTCCGCGACGCTCGCGCGGACGCGGGCCCCGGAGTAGTCGCCGTCCTTGGCGTCCACCTTGGTCGTGATGAGGAAGTCGTCGGGCAGCCCGCCGCGCTGCGCCACGGCCCGGCCGATGCGTCGCTCGCTCTCCCCGCCGCTGTAGCCGTTCGAGGTGTCGAGCGCCCGGACGGGGGAGTCGAAGACGTACGCGGCGAGCGCGATGCCGTCGGCCTCGGCGAGCTCGTGGCCGAAGTTCTCCGGCATGCTCCCGAGCGGGGCGCCGCCGACGGTGACGGCGGTGATCTCCAGCCCGGTGCGGCCGAGCGGGCGGCGCCAGTCCGGCGAACCCGGGGTGCTCACGCGGGCACCGGGCCGGCGCTCGTGGCGGCGGTGCGGGCGCCGGCGGCGGCCACCGCGAACGTCAGCCCGTCGGCGTCGGCGAGGACGCGCTCGCCGGTGCCGGTGCCCAGCGTCGTGGCGCCCGCGGGCACGTCGGCGCCCTCGAGGACGACCCAGGCGAAGCCGGGGACGTCGAGCTGGGGGGTGCGGCCGCGCGTGCCGGCATCGTAGGTGAACACCTCCAGAACCGTAGGCCCTGACTTGAGGTAGCCGATGTGGAACCCCCTCGGGTCGTGCGGCTGCTCGATGGTGCCCATCAGGCCGAAGCCCAGCGGGGCGTAGGCGGCGCCGGTCGCGGACCGGTCGGCCACCGTCACGGCGACGTGGTCGAAGCGGGGCCGGTCGGGGACGCCGAGGCCGCGCTCGGCGGCGACGAGGTCGTCGTCGAGGACCTCGGCGTACTGCAGGTCGCCCTCGACGAGCTCGAGCAGGGTGCCGTCCGGGTCGTAGAAGAAGCAGATCCGCACCCCGCCCTCGGCGTCGAGCGGGTCGAGGTGGAAGGCCACGCCGGCCGCCTTGAGGGCGTCGGCGCGGGGGTCGACGCGCTCGACCTTGAAGCCGACGTGGCGGAAGCCGCGCTGCTGGTCGTCGGCGACCCAGTCGCTCGCGCCCACCGCGCCGGCGCGGAGCTCGACGGTGGCGGTGACGAGGTCGAGGACGACGCGCGCGTCGCCCCGCTCGACCACCTCCGCCTCCAGGTGGGTGGTCCAGAAGTCGGTCGACCGCTGCAGGTCGGTGACGTTGACGATCACGTTGGTGATGGGCATGGGTGCTCCTCGGTCGGGGGTGGACGTGCCTGAGCCCGTCGGCGTCCCCGGGCCGGTGGAGGCCCGGCGGACGCCGACGTGCGTGGGTGGGGCGGGGTGCGAACCGGGTGGGGGAGGCGCTACTTGACCGCGCCGAGGGTCATGCCCGCGACGAACTGGTTCTGCATGCGGACGTAGACCACGACGACCGGGATGATCGACAGCACCAGGCCCGCGGTGAGGGTGGGCCAGTCGGTCGAGTACTGCCCGGTCAGGGTGAACAGCACCGGCTGCAGCGGCAGCTTGTCGGTGTCCTGGAGGACCGTGTTGGCCATCAGGAACTCGTTCCAGGTCTGCAGGAACTGGAAGATCACCACCGTCGCGACGCCCGGCCGGGCCAGCGGCAGGACGACCCGGGCGAAGATCGACAGCTCCCCGGAACCGTCGACCCGGGCCGCCTCGATGAGCTCGTCGGGCAGCGTCGAGAAGAACGCCCGCATGAGGAACATCGAGAACGGCGCCGACCCGCTGACGTAGAGCACGAGCAGGCCGACCTGGGTGTTCAGCAGGCCGAGCGACTTGAGCTCGAGGTAGAGCGGGATGATCAACGCCGTCGCCGGCATCATCAGCGTGGTCAGGAGCAGCAGGTAGAGCGTGTTCTTGAACGGGAAGTCGAGCTTGGCGAACGCGTAGCCCGACAGCGTGGCGAAGATCGTCACGCCGACCACGGTCGCCGTGGTGATCCACAGGCTGTTCCAGAAGTGCAGCGGGAACCCGATCGAGGTCCACGCGTTGGCGTACGCGCTGCCGGTGAACGAGTGCGGGAAGAACGGGCCCGAGAACACCGTGTTCCGGTCGCGCAGCGAGGTCAGCAGCAGCCAGACGAACGGGAACACCATGAGCGCGCACAGCGGCAGCAGCAGGAAGGTCACGAACGTCTTGGCGAAGGGCAGCCGCCGTCGGCGACCCGTAGGCCGGCGCTGCGTGGTGGGCGTCGCCCGGACCGCCTGCGTGCTCGGTGCCGCCTCGGTGGCCGTCATCGTTCTCCCCTCCGGGTGATGGCCATCTGCACGACGACGGCGAGGATGCACAGGACCATCACGACGACGCTGAACGCCGAGGCGTACCCGAGCTGGGGGAGCGCGCCGGACGTGGAGCCGAAGGCGAGGTTGTAGAGGTAGGTGCCGAAGACCTCGCTGGCGTGGTTCGGCCCGCCGGCGGTCATCACGTAGATGATGTCGAAGACCTTGAAGCCGTTGAGCAGCCCGAGGCTGACCACGATGCCGGTGACGACGCGCAGCTGCGGCACGGTGATGTTGAAGAACCGCTGGAACGGTCCGGCCCCGTCGACCTCGGCCGCCTCGTACAGCCCGGGGTCGATGCCCTGGATGCCGGCGAAGAAGATCAGCATGTTCATGCCGACGCCGCCCCAGACCGCCACGGCGATCAGGGCCGGGAGCACCGTGGCGCGGTCGGCGAGCCAGGTGTGCTGCAGGCTCTCGAGGCCGATCGAGCCGAGGATCTGGTTGAGGGTGCCGACGTTCGGGTCGTAGATCAGCTTCCACAGCACGCCGGTCACGACGAACGACACGATGCCGGGGATGAAGAGGATCGTCCGCACGACGATGCCGACCTTGCGCCAGACCATGTTCACCAGCACGGCGACGACCATGCCGACCACGGTCTGCAGGATCGTCGTGGCCGCCGTGAACACGAGCGTGACCAGCAGCGCGCGGTGCGCCACCGGGTCGCCGGCCATGCGCGTGTAGTTGTCGACGCCGATGAACGTCTTGGTCCCGAAGCCGGACCAGCGGCTGAGGCTGAGGTAGATCGTCTGCACGATCGGCCAGCCCACGAAGGCCAGGAACAGCAGCAGCGTGGGCAGCACGAAGAGGTAGCCCGCCAGGCGTTGCGACCGCTTGAGCCGGGACCCGAGCCGACCCCCGGAGGAGGTCGGCACGGGTCCCGGAGCGACCACGGGCGGTGGGGTCGCCGTGGTGGTCACCCGCTCAGCCCCGGGCGTTGACGACCGCGGCCTGCATCTGCTTGGCCACGTCGGCCGGGGTCCCCTTGCCCTCGAAGGTCTGCACCATCGGGTCGGCCGCGGCGGTCGTGCCGTTGCCGAAGGGGATGTGCGGGCAGCCCTCGCCGTCGATGAGCCAGGAGGTCATCTGCTTCATCGTCGGGTTCTGGATCGACGCCGCGGCGCTCTTGGTCGCGGGCATCGAGTTCGAGCTGTTCATCGTCGGCGAGTAGTTGGCCTCGTCGTAGAGGAACTTGAGGAAGGTGATCGCGGCGTCCTTGTTCTTGCTCGTCTCCGCGACCGCCAACCCGGCACCGGCCTGGTTGGCCGTCCAGTGCTTGGCCCCGGCCGTGAGCGCCGGGTTCTTCATCACCTTGTACTTCTTGACGAACTCCTTGCTGGCGTTCTGCACGAAGCCCTGCGGGCTCCACGAGCCGTTGAAGAGCATCGCCGACTTCTCGGTGTAGAAGATCTGCGCGCACTGGTCGCCCGACGTGCCGGTCGCGCCGGGCTGGAAGGTGCCCGCGTCGACGATCCGCTTCTGCAGCTCGAGGGCCGCGACGACGGCCGGGTCCTCCCAGGTGAGGCCGTCCTGGGCCTGGTCGAGCTTGAGGAAGAACGTCGGGTCGTCCTTGACCTGCGTGATCAGCGGCAGGAAGAAGTCCATCGCGCTGGTGCCCGGGTTGCAGGAGATCGAGACGCCGTACGTGCCGGCCGCCTTGAACTTGGGCGCGGCGGCGATCAGGTCGTCCCAGGTCTCGAGGGACTCGGGGTCGACCTTGGCCTTGGCCATCAGGTCGGGGTTGTAGAACATGCCGAAGGTCTGCGCCATCCAGCCGATCGCGTACTGCTTGCCGTCCAGCGTGTACTCCTGGTTGGCCGAGTCGAAGACGTCGCCGAGGACGTCGGCCATGTCCGACTTGAGGTCGGCGGAGATGCCGCCGGTGCCGTACGTGAGCGCGCGGGTGTGCGGGGCGAAGATCTCGGGCACGTCGCCGGCGGAGACCGCGGCCTGCAGGGCCGGCAGGTACTGGTCGGGGTTGCCGAAGAGCCGGTTCTCGACCTTGATGTTCGGGTTGGCCTGCTGGAACTTGTCGATGAGCTTGGGCCACTCGTCCTTCTGCTCGCCGTACCAGGTCCACAGCCGGACGGTGGCCGGGTTGCCGCCGGCGTTGCTCCCGCCGCCACCGCTGCTGCCGGAGGAGCTGTCGCTCCCGCAGGCGGCGAGGAACGAGCCGGCGCCCAGGGCGGCGGCGCCGCCGAGGGCGGCCCGGAGGAAGGTGCGGCGCTGGAAGGGGCTGCTGGCGCTCGTGGACGCGCCGGAGCCGTCTGCCTGGGGGGCCGTGGTGGGGTCGGTCATTCTGCGATCTCCTCGTCGAGACGTGCTGCGGGCTGGGGTGCCCAGAGGGGCGGGGCCGGGGTGGCTGCGGAACCGCTAGCCTTCTAACTCACTGTAAGAAGGTTTATCAGAGACGTCGGTCGAAGTGAAGAGACGCGGCCGATCCTGTCCGGACAACCGGCCCCGACCGGGGCCCGAGGAGCGACGTGCCCGACGCTGACCCTGTGACCGCCACCGACGCGACCAGCCCGACCAGCCCGACCAGCCCGACCCGGTTCGCCCTGATCGGCACGGGCTGGCGCTCGGAGTTCTTCGCCCGGCTCGCCCGCCAGGCACCCGAGGCCTTCACGGTCACCGGGGTGCTGAGCCGGCGGGCCGACCGTGCCGCGGAGGTGGCGCGGGAGTGGGGCGTCGCGACCGCCGCCTCGGAGGACGAGCTGCTCGCCGCCGAGCCGGACTTCGTCGTGCCCTGCGTGCCCTGGGGCGAGATGGGACCGACCACGCAGCGCCTGGCGCAGCGCGGCGTCCGGGTGCTCGCGGAGACGCCGCCCGCCGCCGACCTCGACGGCCTGCGCGCGCTGTGGTCGACGGTGGGGGACACCGGGCTCGTCCAGGTCGCCGAGCAGTACCTCCTCATGCCGCAGCACGCCGCGCGGATGGCGGTCGTGCGTGACGGCGTGATCGGCGACGTCACGTCGGTGCAGGTCAGCTCCACGCACCTCTACCACGCGGTGTCGATGATCCGCGGCTTCCTCGGCGTCGGCCGCGGGCCGGTCGAGGTGCGGGCGCAGTCCTTCACGGCCCCGCTCGCGAACCCGCTCAGCCCGTCGGGCTGGTCCGGCTCGGACGCGCCCGAGGACCTGGCGACGACGCTGGCCACGTTCGACTTCGGCGGTCAGCGGACGGGCCTCTACGACTTCACCGACAACCAGTGGTGGAACCCGCTGCGCGCCCGCCGCATCGTCGTGCGCGGCACCCGCGGGGAGATCGTCGACGAGCGGGTCACCCGGCTGGCCGACGCGTTCACGGCGGTCGAGTCCTCGCTCGTCCGCCGTCAGGCGGGCCTCGACCTCAACCTGGAGGGCGTCGACCTGCAGCACGTGAGCTTCGACGGGCGGGTCGTCTGGCGCAACCCGTTCGTGGGCTCGCGGATGTCGGAGGACGACCTGGCCGTCGCGATGCTGCTCGCCGCCACGGGCGCCTGGGCCCGCGGCGAGGCCCCCGCGCCGTACCCGCTGGAGGAGGCGTGCGAGGACCACCAGATCTCGCTGGCGATCCTCGAGTCGGCCCGCACCGGTGCGCCCGTCACCACGACCCGCGAGGGCTGGTCGAGCTGATCGCCGAGACCGGAGCGGATCCCACCGCGTAGTCGCGGTCGGATCCGCTCCGTTCTTGCGACCAGCCCGTCGCGCCGCTCAGACCAGCAGCTCGTCGGCCACCCGCAGCGCGACCCGGCCGAGGTCGCCGTCCTGCTCCGCCCACGCGCGCTGCCGGGCGGCGCCGGTGCCGCGCTCGCGCAGCGCGGCCCAGCCCGCCTCCACGCGGTCGACGTCGCCGGCCTCGGCGAGGGCGTCGTGGACGTGGTCGAGCAGGCTCCGCACGACGTCGGCCGCCCGGCGCGGTCGGTGCGTCAGCGGGTCGACCAGGTCGCCGGCGAGGCCGGACCGGCTCGCCCGCCAGCTCGCCAGCCGCACGAGCTCCGAGCCGACGTCCGGGGCGGGGGCGTGGTGGGTCCAGGACCGGATCGCGGTGTCGACCAGCGCCCGGCACAGGGCGGCGATCAGCACGGCGTCCTCGACCCGCGGGCACACGTCGGCGATGCGGACCTCGAGGGTGGGATAGCGCTGGGACAGCCGGGCGTCGAGGTAGACCATCGCGTGGTCGACCAGCACCCCGCTCGCCACGCTCGTGCCGACGAACGCGTCGTACGCCGCGGCCGACCCGAGCACCGGTGCCGGGCCCGCGCCGGGGAAGCGTCCCCAGGCCTGGTAGCGGTACGACGCGAACCCCGAGTCCTGCCCCTGCCAGAAGGGCGAGCCCGCCGACAGCGCGAGCAGCACCGGCAGCCACACGCGGACCCGGTCCAGGGCGGCCACGCCCTCCTCGCGCGAGGAGACCTCGACGTGCACGTGGCAGCCGCAGGTCAGCTGCTCGGCGGTGGTGAGGCCGAAGTGCTCGACCATCGCCGCGTAGCGCGACTTCGGCGTCACCTCCGGCGTCACGGCCAGGGGCGAGGTGGCCAGCGGGGCGACCCGTACGCCTGCCGCCCGCCCGAGGGCGTCCACCCGGGCCCGCGCCGCGCGCAGCTCGCGCTCGACCGCGTCCAGGTCGGACTGCGGCGTGGTGTCGATCTCGACCTGCTGCTGCTGGAGCTCGGCCTCGACGTTCCCGCCGGCGACGGAGCGCGCGGCGGCGTCCTCGGCCGCGACCCGGCGCAGGACGTCGGCGGCCCGCGCCACGGGTGCGCCCGTCGCGGGGTCCAGCAGGAGCAGCTCTTCCTCGACGCCGACGGTCCGCACGCGGAGCAGTCTGCCGCCCGTCTGGCAGGCTGGGCCGCATGACCAGCACCAACCCGGAGCCGATGAGCGACCCGGCCGACGTCCAGCCGTACGAGCAGACCCCCGAGGGCACCGACCAGATGGACCAGGACCTCATCCAGCCGGAGGAGACCCTGGACGACCGCGGGGTCGCCGACGCGCTCGACGAGGGCTACTCGCCGCCGGAGCGCCCGTCCGCGCTGGTGCGCGAGGGTCCGCACGAGACGCTGGACCAGCGGCTGTCGGAGGAGATCCCCGAGCCCGACCCCTACTCCGACGACGACGTCGACGAGGAGGACAACCTCACCGTCCGCGCCGACGAGGAGAACCTCGACGACGGCGAGGTCGGCGACTTCCGCGCGGGCCGCCTGGTCGACCCCAACGAGGGCATCGGCCTCGACGACGAGTCCGACCTGATCGGCGAGGACGTCGGCATCGACGGCGGGGCGGCGAGCGCCGAGGAGGCGGCCGTCCACATCATCCCGGAGTGACCTCCTCCAGCCTCGAGGAGCAGGGCCCGCTCTACCCGCCGGTCGAGCCGTACGCGTCGGGGCACCTCGACGTCGGCGACGGCCAGCGGGTGTGGTGGGAGGAGTGCGGCAACCCCGACGGCAAGCCCGTGGTGTTCCTGCACGGTGGGCCCGGCGGCGGGATCTCCCCGGGCGTGCGGCGGCTGTTCGACCCGGAGCGCTACCGCGTGGTCCTGCTCGACCAGCGCGGCTGCGGCCGGAGCGAGCCGCACGCCAGCACCGCGGCGTACGACCCGGCGCTCAACACCACCTGGCACCTGGTCGACGACATCGAGCGGCTGCGCGAGGCGCGCGGGATCGAGCGCTGGCAGGTGTTCGGTGGTTCGTGGGGCAGCGCGCTCGCCCTCGCGTACGCCGAGACGCACCCCGAGCGCGTGACCGAGCTGGTGCTGCGTGGCATCTTCACCCTGCGCCGCAGCGAGCTGGACTTCTTCTACGGCGGCGGCGCCGGCCAGCTCGTGCCCGACCTGTACGCGGGCTACCTCGCCCCGCTGCTCGAGCGCGGCCTCGTGAGCGTGACGCCGGGCGGGACGGTCGTCGGGGACCCCATCGCGGGCTACCACGAGCTGCTGTTCGACCCCGACCCCGCGGTGCACGGCCCGGCCGCGGTGGCCTGGGCCTCGTACGAGGCGGCGTCGATCACGCTCGTGCCCGACCCCGAGCTGGTCGCGCAGTTCGCCGACCCGGACTACGCGCTGGCCTTCGCGCGGATCGAGAACGACTACTTCGTCCACGCCGGCTGGTTCTCGACGTCGGCCGAGGGCGAGGGTCAGCTGATCGCCGACGCCGGACGGCTCGCCGACATCCCGGCCGTGATCGTCCAGGGCCGCTACGACCTCTGCACCCCGGCGGTCACGGCGTTCGACCTCCACCGCGCCTGGCCGCAGGCCGAGCTGGTGGTGGCGCCCCACGCCGGTCACGCCTGGACCGAGCCCGAGATCACCGCCGCGCTGGTGGCGGCGACGGACCGGTTCGCCGACCGCTGAACTTTTGCATGGTTGTCCACCTCTGAGGTGGACTCGGTAGCAGAAGTTCGCGGAACCGTGCCTCAGCCGTGCTGCACCCGGTAGCGCAGCAGCGCGAACGGCCCGCCGGGGCGGCACTCCTCGAGCACCAGCGGCGGCGTGACGAGGCGCCGGGGCAGCAGCGGGGCGCCGGCGCCCAGGAACACCGGTGCCACGCCGAGGTGGATCAGGTCGAGCAGGCCCGCGTCGAGGAACATCCCGACCAGCTCGCCGCCGCCGACGAGCCACAGGTCCTGGCCCTCGGGCAGCGTCGCCGCGATCTCGGCGTGCACCGGCTCGACCGGCCCGGAGACGAAGCGCAGGTCCGCACCGGGGATCGCGGGCAGCGTGCGCGAGGTGAAGACCCACGTCGGCTGCGCGTACGGCCAGCGCGACGGGTCGTCGCGGATCTCCTCGCGCAGCAGCCACTCGTACGTCGTCGAGCCCATGACGATCGCGCCGATGCCCGCGACGAAGCCCGCGTAGCGGTCGTCGGCGCCCGGGTCGTCGGAGAACTGGAACAGCCAGCCCAGCGAGTTCTCCTCGTCGGCGATGCGTCCGTCGATGCTCGTGGCCGTGTAGTAGTGCGTCTCCACGAATGCGCCCCGCTTTCTCCCTGTGCCCGTGTGGTCGCACTCACTAGAATGGGACGGTCATGTGCCGAGCGGCACGCAGCACCCCACGTGAGGACCCTCCTGAGCAGGTCAGAGATGAGCAGGCCGGAGCGCGCAGCCCGGACGAGCACCAGCGAGATCCGCGGCGACCGTACGCCGCGCGGGCTCGAGCAGGAGCCCGTCACCGGCAGCGGCCTCGAGGAGCTCCGCCGCGTCACCGTCCCGGTGTCGATCGAGATGGTCAACCTGCTCGGCCCCCGGGACGAGTTCCTGCGCATCCTCGAGCGCGACCTCGACGCCGGCGTGCACGTGCGCGGCAACGAGATCACCCTGTCCGGCTCGCCGGTCGCCGTCGACCTGGCGGTCGACGTCATCACCGAGCTGGTGACGGTGCTGCGCACCGGTCAGGGCCTCACCGCCGACGGCGTCGAGCGCATCGTGTCGATGCTCGCCGAGCGCGAGGACACGCGCCCGGCCGACGTGCTGACCCACAACATCCTCAGCACCCGCGGCAAGACGATCCGGCCCAAGACGCTGAACCAGAAGCGCTACGTCGACGCCATCGACAAGCACACCGTCGTCTTCGGCATCGGTCCCGCCGGCACCGGCAAGACCTATCTCGCGGTGGCCAAGGCCGTGCAGGCGCTGCAGGCCAAGGAGGTGAACCGGATCATCCTGACCCGGCCCGCCGTCGAGGCCGGCGAGCACCTCGGCTTCCTGCCCGGCACGCTGAACGACAAGATCGACCCGTACGTGCGCCCGCTCTACGACGCGCTGCACGACATGCTCGACCCCGACACGATCCCGCGGCTGCTGACGGCGGGCACGATCGAGGTCGCGCCGCTGGCGTACATGCGCGGCCGCACGCTGAACGACGCGTTCATCATCCTCGACGAGGCGCAGAACACCTCGATGGAGCAGATGAAGATGTTCCTGACGCGGCTCGGCTTCGGCTCGCGGATGGTCGTCACCGGCGACGTCACGCAGGTCGACCTGCCCGGCGGCACGACCAGCGGGCTGCGCCAGGCCGAGGGCATCCTGTCCGAGGTCGACGACCTGGCCTTCTGCCACCTCACCGCGCACGACGTCGTGCGGCACAAGCTGGTGGGACGCATCGTGGCGGCGTACGAGCGCCACGACGCAACCCAGCCGCCGCCCATCCCGCGCCGCTGAGCGCCACGAAGCACAGGTAGGACCCATGACGGTCGACATCAACAACGAGTCCGGTCTGGAGGCCGACAGTACGGGCCTGGTCCGGCTCGCCACCTTCGCGCTGGACCAGCTGCGGATCCACCCGCAGGCCGAGCTCTCGATCCTGCTGGTCGACGAGCCGACGATGAGCGCTTACCACGAGAAGTACATGGGCGAGCCCGGCCCGACGGACGTCCTCAGCTTTCCGATGGACGAGCTGCGCCCGCCCGACGACGACGAGGACGAGCCGCCGCTCGGCATGCTCGGCGACATCGTGCTCTGCCCGGCTGTCACCGACGCGCAGGCCCGCGACCACGGGCGCACCGCGCAGGAGGAGGCGGAGTACCTCCTCGTGCACGGGCTGCTGCACCTGCTCGGCTACGACCACGCCGAGGAGGCGGAGAAGGCCGAGATGTTCGGCCTGAAGGACACGATCCTGGCCGCCTGGGCCCGCGAGCGCCCGGACAAGCCCGAGCGGACGGCGGTCGCGCGATGACCGGCAGCGACTGGGGCCAGCTGACGATCGCCCTGGTGCTGGTGGTCCTGGCGGCCCTGCTGGCCGCGGCCGAGGCCGCGCTCAGCTCGATCTCCAAGGCCCGGGCCGACCGGCTCTGCGAGGAGGGCCGACCGGGTGCGGCACGGCTTCGCAAGCTCGCCGACGACCCGCCTGCCTACCTCAACACCGCACTGTTCGTCCGCACCGCGCTGGAGATCTCCGCCGTGGTGCTGGTGACCCTCGTGGTCCTCGGCAACTTCGACGTGACCTGGGAGGGCGGCGCGATCGCCGCCGGCGCCATGATCATCGTGTCGTTCGTGTTCTGGGGCGTCGCGCCGCGCACCCTCGGGCGGCAGCACGCCGACACGGTGTCGCTCGCGGCCGCCGGGCCGCTGCGCCTGCTGACCACCGTCCTCGGCCCGCTGCCGCGGCTGCTGATCATGATCGGCAACGCGGTGACGCCGGGCAAGGGCTTCGTCGACGGGCCGTTCTCCACCGAGGCCGAGCTGCGCGAGCTGGTCGACCTGGCCGAGACGAGCTCGGTGATCGACTCCGGCGAGCGCCGGATGATCCACTCCGTCTTCGACCTCGGCAACACGATCGTGCGCGAGGTCATGGTGCCGCGCACCGACATGGTCTTCGTCGAGGAGCACAAGACGCTGCGGCAGGCCGTGTCGCTGTGCCTGCGCTCCGGCTTCAGCCGCATCCCCGTCATCCGGGAAGGGCTCGACGACATCGTCGGCATCCTCTACCTCAAGGACGTCATCAAGCGGACGTACGACGCCCCGGACGCGCAGTCCAAGGAGCGCGTCGGTTCGATGATGCGGCCGGTGTCCTGGTGCCCCGACTCCAAACCCGTCGACGAGCTGCTGAAGGAGATGCAGCTCAAGCGCGTGCACCTCGTGGTGGTGGTCGACGAGTTCGGCGGCACGGCGGGGATGGCGACGATCGAGGACATCCTCGAGGAGATCGTCGGCGAGATCACCGACGAGTACGACGAGGAGCCGACCGACGTCACGCCGCTCGGCGACGACCGCTACCGGATCTCCTCGCGCCTCCCGCTCGACGAGCTGGGCGAGCTCTACGGGCTCGAGCTCGACGACGAGGACGTGGAGACGGTCGGCGGGCTGATGGCCAAGCAGCTGAACAAGGTGCCGATCCCGGGTTCCGTGGTCGAGCACGCCGGCCTCGAGCTGGTCGCCGAACGTTCCACCGGGCGGCGCAACCGCATCGGCACCGTGCTGGTGACCCGGCAGAAGGACCCCGAGGCCGAGGCGGACGCCGAGGCCGAGACCGAGACCCGTGAGGAGTCGATGGCGTGAGCGCCGACAGCAGCACCCCCGGGGTCGAGGCGCCCACGGACCCGGAGGACATCAAGATCATCACGCTCGCCCGCAGCGCGCTGGCCCGGACCGCGGCCGCGCAGGGGGCCTGCGTCCGCGACACCGACGGGCGCACGTACGCGGGCACCAGCGTCGCCCTCGAGCACCTGACGCTCTCCGCGGTCGCCGTGGCCGTCGCGATGGCGGTCTCCTCGGGCGCCGAGGGTCTCGAGGCGGTGGCGCTGGCGACGGCCGACGAGCCCGACCCGTACGCGCTCGACGCCGACCTCGACGTGGTCCGCGACCTCGGCGGGCCCGGCCTCGGCCTGTGGGCCGTCGACCCGCGCGGCGTGGTCCGCGCCCGGGTGCTGACGTGACCGCCCCCTCCAGCACTGCGGCGCGGGAGGTCCCGGAGGGTCACCGTTCCGGCTTCGCCTGCTTCGTCGGCCGGCCCAACGCCGGCAAGTCGACGCTGACGAACGCGCTCGTCGGCAGCAAGGTCGCCATCGCCTCGGCCAAGCCGCAGACCACGCGCCACGCGATCCGCGGGATCGTCAACCGGCCCGACGCCCAGCTCGTCCTCATCGACACGCCTGGTCTGCACCGGCCGCGGACGCTGCTCGGCGAGCGCCTGAACGACCTGGTCCGCGCCACCTGGACCGAGGTCGACGTGGTCGGCGTCTGCCTGCCCGCCGACCAGCGCATCGGCCCGGGCGACACCTACCTCGTCGGCGAGCTGGCCAAGCTGCCGCGCACCCCGCCGCTGGTCGCCGTCGCGACGAAGTCCGACCTCGTCGGGCCGACCCGGATGGCCGAGCACCTGATGGCCATCCAGGCGCTGGAGGACAAGCTCGGAATCACCTGGGCCGACATCGTGCCCGTCTCCTCGGTCACCGACGACCAGCTCGACGTCCTCGCCGGCGCCCTCGTCGAGCGGCTGCCCGAGGGGCCGCCGCTCTACCCCGAGGGCGTCATCACCGACGAGCCGGAGGAGACCCTGGTCGCCGAGCTCATCCGCGAGGCCGTCCTCGAGGACGTCCGCGACGAGCTGCCGCACTCGATCACCGTCGCCATCGAGGAGATGGGGCTGCGCGAGGGGCGCTCGGACGACCGGCCGCTGCTCGACGTGTACGCCTCGATGATCGTCGAGCGCGACTCCCAGAAGGGGATCGTCATCGGCCACCGCGGCGAGCGGCTCCGGGCGATCGGGGAGAAGTCCCGCCGCCAGATCGAGGCCCTGCTCGGCACCCCGGTCTACCTCGACCTGCGCGTCAAGGTCCTCAAGGAGTGGCAGCGCAACCCCAAGCACCTCAACCGGCTGGGCTTCTGAGCCTCGTCGCCGGGACCGGGTGAGTTCCTGCACCACCATGGTGCACGAACTCACCCGTTCCTGTCTCAGCGCGACGGCGGCAGCGTGAGGCGGGGCAGCGCGCGGCCGACGAGCGGGCCGACGGCGAGCGCGTACACGACGGTCGCGACGCCGACGGTCCCGCCGAGCAGCCACCCGACGAGCAGGACCGAGCCCTCGATGAGCATCCGCGCCAGGTAGATCGGGAGGCCGAGGCGGTTCAGGCCGGTCATGAGCCCGTCGCGGGGACCGGGTCCCCAGCCGACGCCGACGTACAGCCCGGTGCCCACCGAGACGCAGAGCAGCGCCAGGACGAGGAACAGCACCTGCACGGCCACCGGCCCGGCGTCCGGCAGCAGCGCCACCCCGAGGTCGAGCACCGGCCCGACGACGAACGCGTTCGCGACCGTGCCGAGGCCGGGACGCTGCCGCAGCGGGATCCACAGCAGCAGCACGACCAGCGAGGTCAGCACCGTGATGGTGCCGAGGCTGAGGTGGAGCCGGGTCGACAGGCCGTCGCCGAAGACGGTCCACGGGTCGAGGCCGAGCCGTGCCCGCACGAGGAAGGCCAGCGACAGCCCGAAGAGCACGAGCCCGGCCAGCAGCCGCAGGCTCCGCGCGACCGGGCGGTCGGACAGCCGGCTGCGGTTCAGCGCCACGGGTCGAGCGGACCGGCGTACGCGTCCGGGTGCCTCACGCGAGCACCGTACCGAGGCGCGGAGGCGGTGAGCCGGGAATTCGGCCTGGTGGGACGGCCGGGCTCTTACCGGGGCGAGGAGGGCTCAGACGGTCTCGGCGAGGGTCTTCTCGAACATCGCGAACGTGCGCGAGAGCCGGTAGCCGAGCGCCTCGTTGACCCTGATCATCGGGGTGTTCTCGACGTTGTTCCAGGTCTCGACGACCTCGAGCTGCGGCTCGGTCTCGGCGAGCCAGCGCATCATCGCGATCTTGAGCGCGAGGCCGAGCCGGTGGCCGCGGTGGTCGCGGGCGACGCTCGTGTCGTACTGGTACGCCTCGCGCGGCGCCCAGGGGCGCACCGTGAGCGCCGTGTGCCCGGCGAGCTCGCCGGTCCGGCGGTGCCGGGTGACGACACGGCGGAACCGCTCGCCGCGCAGCTCGACCGCGCGCTCGATGGCGCGCAGCCGGGCGAGGTCGTAGACCTCGTCCTCGAAGGTCAGGTCGCCCATCGGGGCGTCGTTGATCGCCGCGGTGACGCTGATCATCGCGGTGAGGAGGTCGTCGTCCTACGGCGGCTGCAGACGCTCGACGACGTAGTCGCGCGCGTGCTCGGCGGCCTCCCGCTCGAGCCGGTCGACCTCTCCCGCGTCGACGAGCGCCAGCCGCTGGTGCCGACGGGCGTCGCGGGTGGCCAGGGCGAAGCCGCGCCGCCCGAGGAAGCCCTTCGTGGCCTCGGCGTCGTCGGCGGTGCCGATCCACAGCGTGGTCCGCCCGAGCGACCGCGTACGCCGCTCGACCTCGGCGAGGACCCGGCTGCCGAGCCCGCGGCCGCGACGGTCCGGGTCGATGGTGATGCCGGCTTCGACGAGGTGGAGGTTGTCCAGGTGCGGGACGTGCATCCACACGTGGCCGACCAGGACGCCGTCGTCGAGCACGAGGCAGTGACGGGCCGGGTGCAGGTCGCCGCCGTACCGCGCATCGTTGCGCGTGTCCTCCAGCGTGAGGGCGAACGCGTCGGGGTCGTCGTGCACGCGGGCGCGGTCGACGAACCGGGTCAGCGCCTCCAGCTGGGCCTCGTCGCCCGGGTCGACGTCCACGATCCGCATCCGGACAGGGTGGCGCGGCACCCCGGAGGTGTCGAGGCGATTTGTGCGTGCCCCGGTTGGCACCCCTGCGGACGTGGGTTACTGTGCCTTCGTGGCTCGAAGCGCGCGCGCCCTCCTCGGCGCCCTGATTCTCCTTCGCTGCCGCAGCGAGGCCTCCTAAAGGCCGGCCTCCTCGCTGCGGAGTTCTTGCCTGCCCGGCCGACTCCCCTTTCAGCAGCGAGGACCCGATGAGCACCACCCCGTCGTTCGGCACCCGGCCACAAGCCGTGCCGACGCAGACGCCCAGTCCCATGCCGTACGGGCGCTACCGCCCGTTCCCGCCGATCGACCTGCCCGACCGCACCTGGCCGTCGCAGCGGATCACCCACGCACCCCGGTGGTTGTCCACCGACCTGCGGGACGGCAACCAGGCGCTCATCGACCCGATGACCCCGGCGCGCAAGCACAAGATGTTCGACCTGCTGGTGCGCATGGGCTACAAGGAGATCGAGGTCGGCTTCCCGTCGGCGAGCCAGACCGACTTCGACTTCGTGCGCCAGCTGATCGAGCGGAACCTGATCCCCGACGACGTCACCATCTCCGTGCTGACCCAGGCGCGTGAGGACCTGATCGAGCGCACCGCGGAGTCGCTGGCGGGGGCCAAGGCCGGAACCATCCACCTGTACAACGCCATCGCGCCGCTGTTCCGGCGCGTGGTGTTCAAGGTGGACCGCGACGAGTGCGTGAACATCGCCACCCGCGGGACCGAGCTCGTCATGAAGTACGCCGAGCAGCACCTGGGCGACGTCGAGTTCGGCTACGAGTACAGCCCCGAGATCTTCACCTCCGCCGAGCTCGACTTCTCCGTCGAGGTCTGCAACGCCGTGATGGAGGTCTGGCAGCCGGGACCCGGCCGCGAGATCGTCCTGAACCTGCCCGCCACCGTCGAGGTCGCCACACCGAACGTGTACGCCGACCAGATCGAGTGGTTCGGTCGGAACGTCGACCACCGTGAGCACGTCGCCATCTCGCTGCACCCGCACAACGACCGCGGCACGGCGACGGCGGCCACGGAGCTGGGCCTGATGGCCGGCGCCGACCGGGTCGAGGGCTGCCTGTTCGGCCACGGCGAGCGCACCGGGAACGTCGACCTCGTCACCCTCGGCATGAACCTGTTCTCGCAGGGCATCGATCCCAAGATCGACTTCGCGATCGACGGCGGCATCGACGAGATCCGTCGCACCGTCGAGTACTGCACGGGCCTGCCGGTCCACCCGCGCCACCCGTACGCGGGCGACCTCGTCTACACCGCCTTCTCCGGCTCCCACCAGGACGCCATCAAGAAGGGGCTCGAGGACCTCGAGCGCAAGGCCCAGGAGGCCGGCGTGCCCGTCGCCGAGCTCGACTGGGAGGCGCCGTACCTGCCGATCGACCCGCACGACGTCGGTCGCAGCTACGAGGCCGTCATCCGGGTCAACAGCCAGTCCGGCAAGGGCGGCGTCGCCTACATCATGAAGTCGGAGCACCAGCTCGAGCTGCCGCGCCGGCTGCAGATCGAGTTCAGCCGCATCGTGCAGACCCACACCGACGGCGAGGGCGGCGAGATCGGTCCCGACCGGCTCTGGTCGATCTTCTCCGGCGAGTACCTGGAGCGGAAGACCCCGCTCGAGCTGCTGGAGGTCGTCGACTCCCGCAGCTCCGGCGGCCACGACACCGTCACCGCCCGCGTCCGCGACCGCGGCACCGAGCGCCAGGTGGTGGGCGAGGGCAACGGCCCGGTGTCGTCGTTCGTCGACGCGCTGTCCCAGATCGGCTACCACGTGCGGGTGCTGGACTACGCCGAGCACGCGCTCTCCTCCGGGGGCGACGCGCTCGCCGCGGCGTACGTGGAGTGCGAGGTCGGCCAGGGCGAGCAGAGCGTGGTCGCCTGGGGGGTGGCCACGGACGCGAACATCGTCACCGCCTCGCTCCGGGCCGTCACCTCGGCCGTCGACCGCGCGGCCGGCTGACCTCTCCTCCTGAGCCCGTCGAACGTTCCCTGAGCCTGTCGAAGGGCACCGCCCGACCACCACCGTGCTCTCGCGCGGCGGCCCTCCGACGGCACGACGGACGTTCCCTGAGCTCGTCGAGGGGCCGAGGGCCCGGCCACTACCGTGCTCCCGTGCCTGCTGACTCCTCGACGCGCTCAGGGAACGTCCGTCGCGATCGCGTGCGCGTCTCGACCGTCGACTACCACACCGGGGGCGAACCGTTCCGGATCGTCGTCGACCCACCGGTCGCCATCCCGGGGACCGACGTCGCCGACCGGCGCGCGCGGGCCATCGCCGACCCCGACGTCGACGGTCTACGGCGGCTGCTCTGCTTCGAGCCGCGCGGGCACGCCGACATGTACGGCGGTCTGCTGGTGCCGCCCGACGACGAGCACGCCCACCTCGGCGTCCTCTTCTGGCACAAGGACGGGTTCTCCACCGCCTGCGGCCACGGAACCATCGCCCTCGGCGCCTGGGCCGTCGAGTCGGGCCGAGTCGCCGCGCCCGACGACGGCGTGACCGACGTGGTCGTCGACGTGCCGTCGGGCCGCGTGACCGCCCGCGTGCACACCCGCGGCGGCGAGGTCGAGAGCGTCGACTTCGTCAACGTCGCAAGCCACGTCGTCGCCATCGGGATCGAGGTGCCGACCGCGTACGGGACGGTTCCGGTCGACGTCGCCTTCGGCGGCGCGCTCTACGCCCACCTCGACGTCGCGCGGGCCGGGCTGCACGTCGAGCCGGCCGCGTACGGCGAGCTCATCGCCCTCGGCCGCGAGGTCAAGCGGGCGCTGGCCGACCACCCCGCCGCGACGTACGCACGCGACGAGCGGCTGAGCGGCATCTACGGGACGATCCTCTTCGAGGACCTCGGCCCGCGGCCCGAGGGTCCGCACCAGCGCAACGTGACGATCTTCGCCGACGGCGAGGTCGATCGCTCACCCTGCGGTTCGGGGACGGCGTCACGCGTCGCCGCGCTCGCCGCCTCGGGCGGCCTGACCGACGACCAGGTGCTGACGCACGACTCGATCGTCGGCTCGAGGTTCGTCGCCCGGGTCCTCGAGCGGACCACCGTGGACGGCGTCGACGCCGTGATCCCGTCCATCACCGGCACCGCCCACCAGACCGGTGAGCACACGTTCGTGGTCGACCCGCGCGACACCCTGGTCCCCGGCTTCGTCCTGCGCTAGTCGAGACCGCCGAGCGGTAGGTTGCCGCGCCTGTCAGGCCTGATTCGGCGCGGCAAGTTACCGCTCGGCGGGATGAAGGAGGTGGGCTCAGGCGGCGAGCGCCGCGCCTTGGACCCGTTCGCGGTAGGAGTCGGCCGCGTCGCGGAAGGCCCTGAGCGCGTACGCGGGGACGTCCATGCCCTGGTCCTGGGCCCAGAGGAGGTGGTGCTCGAGGCGGCTGACGTCGCGCACGGTGCGCTCGAGGTCGTCGGCCAGGCCGAGGTTGACCAGGACGCCGCCGAAGTCGGCCTTGCGCTCGGGGGTCGACGCACCGACGAGGCTGAAGGCCTTCGACCGGATGAAGCGGGCGATCCGCAGCTGCCACGGCTTGAGCACGCTGGTCTCGATCATCTCCTGCGCGCTCATCCGGTAGAAGGCGAAGTGGCCGGGCTCCTGGACCTTGATCGCGTCGACCACGGTGCGCTTGACCGCGGTCTCGCCCATGGCCTCGAGGTCGGCGCTCATGGCCGCGTACGCGAGCATCGCCGACTTCTCCGTCGCGGCGCCGGTGAGGTAGTACAGGAGCCGGATCACCTCCTGCACGGCCGGGATGTGCGCGAGCGCGCCAAGCACGCGGACCTGGGCGGTCGGGCCGTCGAGGTCCGGCTCGGCGGGCGGCAGGTCGAGGCGGCGCACGAGCGTGTCGAGCAGCAGGCCGTGCCGCTCCTCCTGCGGGGCCCACACGTCGGCGTAGAACAGGCGGTCGGTCTCGGAGACGCCGGGCAGCATCACGGCGAGCTCCAGGACGTTGCGCTCGACCTCCATCTCGACGCGCGCCATGTAGTCCAGCGGCTGGGCGAAACGACGGCGGACGGCGGCGGGATCGCGGACCGTGAAGTCGGCCGACGCGAGGTCGACCGGCGGGTGCTTCTCGCCGAGGCGGAGGACGTGGTCACGGATGCGGGTGGCGTCGACGCGCGGTGCGGTCACGGCTCGGGCTCCTTCGTTGCGGTGCGCGCCCGCTCGGTGAGCAGGCGTGACACCGGTTCGGAGCCGGACCGGGAACGGTTCGCAGGTGTGACAGGGCTCGCGCGGAGGCGCGGGTCGTGCCGGCACCTGCTTCATCGCGTGGGCGGAGGCACCTGTTGCGACCCGGAGGGGTGGAACCGCTGTGACGTGTGCGACAGCAGCGTCCTCGGCCTCCGTCAGCCCAGCCCGTTGGCCGCCGTCTTCGCCGGGGCGACGCGGGCGTAGATCCACGCCTGGAAGAAGGGCTGCAGGTCGGTCGTGGTGAGCGACTGGGCCTTCGTCATCCAGTCCTCGAGGCTGCGCGAGCCCGGGTCCTGCGCCCACTGCGTGTTCAGCCGAGTGAACGCCTCGTCGCCCATCACGTTGCGCAGCGCCTGCAGCGCCATCGGCCCGCGGTAGTAGACGGTCGTGAACATGTTGCGCCGGCCGGGGTCGATCATGGTCACCCGCCAGAAGTCGTCGGCATCACGCGCGCGGTCGAAGAGGCTGGTCAGCTGGCTCTGCGCGGTCGCGCCGCCGGTCTTCTCCTCGGCGGCCCAGGCGGCCCAGGACGCGTACGCCTCGGAGTCGAAGATGTCGTCCCACTGGCGCACGGTCACGTTGTCGCCGAACCACATGTGCGCGAGCTCGTGGGTGATCAGCTCGCGGGAGTAGCGCGGGTCGATGATCGACTCCGCGCGGTAGACGGGGCGGCCCTGCGTCTCGAGGCCGTCGAAGGGCAGCTTGGCCTTCGGGACGATCCCGCCGAGCTCGGTGAAGGGGTACGGCCCGAACAGCCCGGCGAGCACACGCACCGTGGCCGCGGAGGTCTGCAGCGCGGCGAACGCCTTCTTCTGGTCGGCGTCGGAGAGCTGGTCGGTGACGGCGTAGACGTACGGCAGCCCGTCGACGACGCCCTGCTGGAGGGTGAAGCTGCCGATGGCCATGAACGTCAGGAACGTCGCCATCGGCTGCCGCGAGACCCAGTGCCAGGTGTCCCAGCGCTCCTCGCTGCCGCTGTCGGCGCTGACCAGCCGGCCGGTGCTGATCGCCTGCAGGCCGCGGGGCACGCGGATGGAGACGTCCATGAGGGCGGGGTCGGAGGGGTGGTCGTTCGACGGGAACCACCAGGCCGCGCTCTCCGGCTCGCCCGCGACCAGCCATTCCTCGCCGGTCCGGGTGAAGGGCCGGTCGCCGTCGACGCCGGTGATCTCGCCCGGCTGGCCGGAGTAGGTGACCACGACGGTGAAGTCGCGGCCGGCAGCGACCGGCGTCGCGGGCGTGACGCGCCAGTCGGCGGAACCGTCGCGCGCCAGCCCGGCGTCGGCCCCGTCGACGGTCACCGTGGCGACGTCGAGCCGCAGGTCGAGGACGAAGCTGTGCAACCCCTGCAGCGCCCGCGCCGAGATGGTCGTGGTGCCGCTCAGCCGCTCGTCGGCGGGGTCGAAGCTGACGTCGATCTGGTAGCGCGTGACGTCGTAGCCGCCGTTGCCGGCGTCGGGGTAGTAGCGGTCGCCGAGCCCGCGCGACCCGTCGACGACCGTCCCGCCCGGTGCGCCGGCGCTGCTGACCGGGACGTCCGCGGCGAGCCGACGCCACAGCGCGGCGACGCCGAGCGGGAGCAGCAGCGCGGCGACCAGCGCGAGGGGCACGACGACGGCGAGGACGTAGACGTACGCCGGTCGGCGCGGCCGCGGCCCCGGCTGCGGCGGGCCCGCGAGGGGTGGGCCCCAGCGCGGGTCCGCCGGTCGGCGCGGCCGCGGCCCCGGCTGCGGCGGGCCCGCGAGGGGTGGGCCCCAGCGCGGGTCAACGCTCGACATGGGCCATCGAGCGCAGCGAGCGGTCGAGGTGCCAGGCGGTGAAGGCCGACGTGAGCCCGCTGGCCTCGCGCGCCGAGCGCGGGCCGACGTCGCGCGTGGCGGCCCACCGGCCCTCCAGGAGCGCGCCGAGCAGCTCGAGGGTCTCCGGCGACGGCCGTGCCGAGCCGGGCGGGCGGCAGCGTTCGCACACGACGCCGCCGGAGGCGGGGGAGAAGGCGGTGTGCGGACCCTCGAGACCGCAGTGGGCGCAGTCGCGGAACGACGGCGCGTAGCCGGCGACCGCCAGCGCCCGCAGCAGGTAGGAGTCGAGCACCATGCTCGCGGGCCGCGGCCCGTCGGCGGTCCCGCCGCTCAGCGCCCGCAGCGCGCCGACGAGCAGCCGGTAGTGCTGCAGCGCGGGCTCGCCCTCCTCGACGACGAGCCGGTCGGCCGTCTCGAGCATCACCTGCCCTGCGGTCCACGCCGGGTAGTCCGCGCTGAGCGGGTCGCCGAACGCGTCGAGGGACTCGGCCTGGGCCACGACGTCCAGCGACCGCCCGCTCGCGAGCTGGAGGTCGACGTGGCTGAAGGGCTCGAGCCGCGCGCCGAACTTCGACGACGTGCGCCGGACGCCGCGGGCGACCGCGCGCACCTTGCCGCGGCCCCGGCTCAGGAGGGTGATGATGCGGTCGGCCTCGCCCAGCTTGTGCGTGCGCAGCACCACGGCCTGCTCGCGGTAGGTGGGCACCTCCTCATTGTCCCGGCCGCGGCAAGGGCGGGCGTCAGGACGTGCCGACGGCGCACCACGCGGTCGCCTCGAGGGTGAAGGGTGAGCGCGGGTGGCCGAGCAGCCGGTCGCACGCGTCGCGCACCCGGTCCGCCACCTCGGGGGCGAGGGAGCGTGCGTACGCGCCGACCGGGCCGGCGCCGCCGGTGAAGGAGGACCAGAAGTCGTCGACGTCGGCGTACGTGGCCCGGCCCGTGATCCGGGTCTGCACGACGTCGGCCGCGCCGGCGCCCTCGAGGAGGCGCACGAGGTCGCCGTCGCGACGCCCGAGCCGCGTGTCGTCGCTGCCGTGCTCACCGGTCACGGCGCTGGCCGCCGACCAGAACGTCTGCAGCAGGGGCATGCCGTCGAGCGTCCAGAAGGACAGGGCGATCCGTCCGCCCCGTCGGGTCACCCGGCGCATCTCCGCCACGCCCGCGCCTGCGTCGCTCATGAAGCCCACGACGAGCGACGCGAGGCTGGCGTCGAAGGCGCCGTCGGCGTACGGCAGCTCCTCGGCCACGCCCTCGCGGACGTCGACGCCCGGGTTGCGCTCGCGGCAGGCCGCGACGAAGGGTCGCGAGGGGTCGATCGCGGCGACGTGCTCCGCGCCCACCCGGCCGACGAGGACGCTGGTCAGGCCGCCCGGGCCGCACCCGACGTCCAGCACCCGCTGGCCCGCGCCCACACCCGCGGCGTCGGCGAACGCCACCCCGATCGTGGGCAGGTAGCGCCCGATCAGGCGGTCGTACGACCCTGCGGAGACGTCGAACAGGCTGCGTTCCGGCTCCATGCTGCGGCCACCTCCTCGGCGTCCGATTCTGCTCCCCAGCCGCCTGCGGCACTAGAGTCCGTCGGGTGCCACGCCTGAGCCGCAGGAGCGCCGAGGTCGCCCGCCGCACGGGTCCGCCCGGCCCGCCGGCCCCGCACCGCGAGGGCGCGCTGCCCCCGCCCGTCCCGGCCGACAAGGTGCCGCGCCACGTCGCGATCGTCATGGACGGCAACGGGCGCTGGGCCAAGGCGCGGGGGCTGTCGCGGACCGAGGGGCACGCGCGCGGCGAGGACGCGCTGTTCGACGTCATCTCCGGCGCCATCCAGATCGGCGTGAAGTACCTGTCGGCGTACGCCTTCTCCACCGAGAACTGGCGGCGCTCGCCGGACGAGGTGCGCTGGCTGATGGGCTTCAACCGCGACGTGATCCACCGCCGTCGCGACCAGCTCGACGCCATGGGCGTCCGGGTGCGCTGGGCAGGCAGGCGACCCCGGCTGTGGCGCAGCGTGATCAGCGAGCTCGAGAGCGCCGAGGCGCAGACGGTCGACAACGACGTGCTGACCCTGCAGTTCTGCGTCAACTACGGCGGTCGCGCCGAGATCGTCGACGCCGTCCGGGCGATCGCCGCCGAGGCCGCCGCCGGCCGGCTGGACCCGTCCAAGCTCACCGAGGAACGGTTCCGGCGCTTCCTCGACGAGCCCGAGATCCCCGACGTGGACCTGTTCGTGCGCTCCTCCGGCGAGCAGCGCACGTCCAACTTCCTGCTGTGGCAGAGCGCGTACGCCGAGCTCGTCTTCCTCGACCGGCTGTGGCCCGACTTCGACCGCCGCGACCTGTGGCGGGCCATCGAGCTGTACGCCGACCGGGACCGCCGCTACGGCGGTGCCGTGCCCAACGAGGTGGACCGGGGCAGCGCCGGCTAGGTCCGCTCGGCGACGGCGTCGATGCGGGAGACCGTGAAGGCGATGCCGCGGGTGCCGTGGTAGACCGCCTCGTAGCGGTCGGTCCCCGGCACCTCGTGACGCACGCGGTAGCGACCGTGCCGGCGGGTCGTGGTCTCGACCAGCGGCACCCAGGGCACCGTCGTCTGACTGTCGATCGCGACGATGCCCACCGGCTGCCCGGCGAGCCCGCGGTAGCGGTCGCGCTCCCAGTCCGCCACCTGCAGGGCGCCGCGGAAGGTGAGCCGGTGGTTCCGGCGCAGCGGCTCGGGCCCGGCGTCGAAGGAGAGCCTGGTCCGCCGCAGCACGTCGTACGGGCGGAGGCCGAAGCCGACGTCGCCGAGGGTGATCTCGAACAGCCACTCGCCGGCGTCCGCGTTCGTCAGCGCGGCGGCGTCTGCGGTGAAGGTGCCGCGGTAGAAGGTGAAGCCCTGCTCACGGTCCTTGAGCACCGTGGTGGGCACGAGCGGGATCGAGCGGGTCGACGCCGTCCTGACGTCGAGGGTGAGCGGGTAGTCGGCCAGGCACGCCGTCCGGGCGGTCGCCTCGAAGAAGAACGTGGCCGTCTGCAGCGGACCGAGGATGGTGGAGTCCTGGGTGCTGACCGTGATCCCGACGGCCTCGTCCGGTCGGTCGCAACCGGGGGAGGCCGAGGCGGGCGACCCCGCGCAGACCAGCCCCACGGCCAGTGCTGCCGAGGCCACGACGCTGACGAGCCGCTTCATCGCGACCTCCTGATCCAGCCCTCTCAGGCTTCCCTCAGCGCACGGTAGAGCGGCGCGCACGGACGGTCAATGGCGTGTTCGCCCACGTCGCGGCCGGGGAGCGCGGCCGCATGGACCTCGTAGGGATCACGCGCTCCGCCACCCTTTCGTATACCGTGCGACGATGGATGTCGCGCTCCCGCCGGAGGCGACGGCTCCTCGGCTCCGGGAGGTCGTGGCCGCCGAGCTGCGCCGGCTGATCCTCGCCGGCCACCTCGTGCCCGGCGACCGGGTCGTCGAGGACCGCCTCGCCGAGCAGCTCGGAGTCTCCCGCAACCCCGTGCGCGAGGCCATCCGCGTCCTCGAGGCCGAGGGGTTCGTCAACACGACCGCGCGGCGCGGGGCGGTCGTCGCGACGCTGGACGACCAGCAGGCGGACGACATGTTCGAGGTCCGCCTCGCGCTCGAGCCGCTGGGGGCCCGGCTCGCGGCGCGGGCGAGCGAGCCGCACGCGGTCCGGCGCATGCGCCAGGTCCTCGACGAGGCGCAGGACCGCTCCGCCGACCGCGATCTCGACCACCTCGCGGACCTCCACAGCGAGCTGCACAGCATCATCTTCGAGATGACGGGCAACGCCTACCTCGTCGGGATCGCGATCCCCATGGTCAAGCGGGGCCAGTGGCTGCTGCGCCAGAAGTCACCGCTGCGCGACCCGCGCGCCTGGGCCCAGCACCACGACATCATCGCGGCGATCGAGGTCGGCGACCCCGACCTCGCCGAGGCCGAGGCGCGGCGCCACGTCCTCACGATGCGTCACGAGCTCCGGGCCACCGCCTCCCCGGAACCGACCGCGGCTCCCTAGGCGTCCTGCTCGACCGCCAGGCCCGGCCCGCACCGCCACCGGGACCGGCGGGCGCGGCTTTACCTCCGCGAAACCTGGCCGTGATCCGTCCTTCGTATACGAACGAGAGACTAAGCATCGTTCTCACGGCGACCCCTCCGCCGTGGCCTCGCGAACTCCGGTTCGCACCCGGGACAAGGAGCGCACGATGCAGGTCTCACCCGAAGAGCCCGGAGCCGGCCAGGCCTTCCGCCCCGTCGGCACCGTCGCGAGCCCGGCGGTGTCGCGCCGGAACCTGCTCGGCCTGGCCGCCGCCCTCGGGGGCGGCGTGGCGATCAGCCCCTGGCTGACCGCCTGCTCGTCGGGCACGAGCGCGACGGCGCCGGCCCCCGGCGCGGCCGGGTCACCCGGTGCCGCCGGCGGGACGCTCACCGTCGGCATCAGCTCCACCCCCGACACGCTCGACCCCGGGGCGACCGGCCTGGCCCTGACGCTGCTGATCTCGATGGCGGTCTTCGACCCGCTGGTGTGGTGGCTGCCGACCGGCACGGACGGCGCCGGCGAGTTCGTCCCCGGGCTCGCGTCCAGCTACAAGGTCTCCGCCGACGCGTCGGTCTACACCTTCACGCTGCGCGACGACGTCGTCTTCCACGACGGCACGAAGTTCGACGCGAGCGCGGTCAAGGCGACGTACGACCACGTCGTCGACCCGGCCACGAAGTCGAAGAGCGGCCTGGGCGCGCTCGGCCCGTACAAGCAGACGAAGATCATCGACGACCGCACCGTCGAGATCAGCTTCACCGAGCCCAACGCCGGCTTCCTGCACCAGCAGGCGGCCGGCAACTTCGGCATCGCCTCGCCCACCGCGCTGAAGAAGTACGGCCCGACCGGCTTCGGCAACAATCCGGTCGGCAGCGGGCCCTTCACGTTCGACAGCTACGCCACCGGCGACCGGCTCACGCTGGTGAAGAACCCGGACTACGCCTGGGGCCCGGCCGTCCTCGGCTCCGGCCCGGCCAAGCTCGACTCGCTGGTGTTCCGGATCGTCGCCGACGACAGCGGGCGCTACAACGCCCTGCAGTCCGGCCAGCTCCAGATCGCCATGAACCTGCCGCCGAACAGCATCGCCGCCGCGCAGAAGACGCAGAAGTTCACGCAGCTGACCATCCCGTCGATCGGCACGCCCACGGGCATGCCCATCAACGTGACCAAGCCGCCGACGGACGACCCGCTGGTGCGCCAGGCGATCCTCCACGCGGTGGACCAGGAGAAGCTGGTCACGAGCGTGCAGTTCGGCGTCAACAAGGCCGCGCACAACGTGCTGACCCCGATCACGCCGGGCTACGCCAAGGACGCGAGCGGGATGTACCCGTACGACCCGGCCAAGGCCGGCCAGCTCCTGGACCAGGCCGGCTGGGTGATGGGGCCGGACAAGGTGCGGACCAAGAACGGCGAGAAGCTCGAGCTGAAGATCATCCTCTACTCCGGCGGCGGGCTCGAGCTGCCGACGCAGTTCGTCGTCTCGCAGCTGTCGGCCGTCGGCTTCGCGGCCTCGACGACGGTCCAGCCCTTCACCACCGCCCAGGTCTCGTTCAACTCCGGCGAGCACAACCTCGGCTCCTTCGGCTACTACGGGGCCGACCCCTACCTGCTCAACATCTGGGTGAACTCCGACGCGATCAAGTCGGGCTTCAACTGGTCGCACTACGCCAACCCCGAGGTGGACTCCATGATCGCCAAGGCGAACGCCACGGCGGACGAGGCCAAGCGGGACGCGCTCTACGAGCAGGTCGGCGAGACGCTCATGAAGGACGCCATCTACCTGCCGCTGTGGGACGTCAACGGCGCCTTCACCATGCCGCCCTCGGTGCAGGGGCTGCACCCGACGTTCAACGGCTACATCACCTTCCACTCGGCCACCACCGGGGCCTGAGCGCCGTGCCCGTCGTCCTTCCTCGTCGACCGGTGCCGGCGCGCCGGGCGGAGGTCTCGTCGTGACCTTCGTCCTGCGCCGGCTCGGCTCGGCGGTCCCGGTGGTGCTCGGGATCACGCTGGTCGCGTTCCTGCTCATCCACGCGATCCCCGGCGACCCGGCGGCGGTGATCCTCTTCGGCGCCAACGCGAGCCCCGAGCAGATCGCCGCGCTGCGCACCCAGCTCGGGCTGGACCGGTCGCTGCCGACGCAGTACCTGGACTTCCTCGGCCAGCTGCTCCACGGGGACCTCGGCACGTCCTACCTCACGTCGAACTCGGTGGCGCACGAGCTGCTGTCCCGGGCGCCGAGCACGATCCTGCTGGCCGTGTCGGCGATCGTCGTCGCCGTCGTGGTGGGCGTGCCGCTCGGCCTGGTCGCCGGGTCCCGCCCGGGCAGCGTGCTCGACCGGCTGGCGCGGGGCATCTCGTTCCTGGGGGTCGCCATCCCGTACTTCTTCCTCGCCCTGCTGCTGGTGCTCCTGCTCAGCGTCCGGCTCGGCTGGCTCCCGGCCATCGACGACGGCACCCCGAAGGGGCTGATCCTGCCGGCGGTCTCGCTGGGCTGGGGCTACGCGGCCATCCTGACCCGGCTGGTGCGGGGCCGGATCATCGAGGAGTACCGCAGCGAGTACGTCCGCTCGGCCCGCGCCCGCGGCTGCGGCGAGGGACGGGTGCTGCTCGCCCACGCGCTGCGCAACTCCGCGATCCCGGCGATCACGACCATCGGCCTGCAGTTCGGCAACATCCTCACCGGCGCCGCGATCACCGAGGTGATCTTCGGCCGCGCCGGCCTCGGGAGCTTTCTCGCGACCTCGATCAGCAACAAGAACATCCCCGTCGTGCAGGGCGCGATCGTGGTGATCGGGATCGGCTACGTGCTGATCAACCTGGTGGTCGACCTCGTGGTCGGCGCCGTCGACCCCCGTACGCGGCTGGCGGGTGCGCGATGACCGTCCCTCTCCTCGGCACGGCGCGGCCGGCCGGGCGCGCCCGCGGCGGTCTCGGCCGCGTCGTCCCCGTCGTGCTGGTGGTGCTCGTCCTCGTGCTGCTGCTGGCGCCGGGCCTGCTCAGCCGCACGGGCCCGGTCGACACCACCGACGCGTTCCTCTCACCGCCCAGCGCCGAGCACTGGTTCGGCACCGACCAGCTCGGGCGCGACGTCTTCAGCCGGACGGTCTTCGGCGCGCGCCCGGTGCTCCTGGCCAGCCTGCTCGGGGTCCTGGTGGCGGTGGTCGCCGGCGTCGCGCTCGGCGTGCTCGCCGGCGCGGCTCCCCGCTGGCTGAACGCCGTCCTGATGCGGGCCGTCGACGTCCTGCTCGCCCTGCCCGTGCTGCTGATCGCCCTCATCCTCATCGCCACCGCCGGCTCGGGCGTGCGCAGCATCGTCATCGCCCTCGGCGTCGCGTTCACCCCGGGCTTCGCGCGGGTGGTGGAGGCGTCGGTGCGCCGGCTGCGCACCGCCGAGTACGTCCAGGCCGCGCACGTCTTCGGGTCGACCGGGCTGCGCACCGCTGTACGCCACCTGCTGCCGAACCTGATGACGGAGGTCGTGGTGCTCGCCAGCAGCGCGGTCGGCTGGGCGGTCCTCACCGCCTCCACCCTCAGCTTCCTCGGGCTCGGCGTGCAGCTGCCGCAGCCGGACTGGGGCAGCGACCTGGCCGCCGGCGCGACGAGCCTCGCCACCTCCTGGTGGCTGGCGACGTTCCCCGGGCTGGCCGTGACGATCACGATCCTGCTCGCGAACTTCACCGGCGACCAGCTGATGAGCGCGCTGGACCCCCGGGACGGGCTGCGCCTGCGGCAGAGCATGCCGCGCCTCCTGGGACGCCGCCCCGCGGGGCCGGCGGAGCCGGGCCGGTCGACCGGCCCGGTCACGACGAACCGGGACGGAGCCGTGGGATGAGCCTGCTCGAGGTGGTCGGCCTGCGGACCGAGATCGAGACGCGCGGCGGCCGGGTCCGGCCGGTGGACGACGTCTCCTTCTCGGTGGCGGCCGGGGAGACGCTCGGCCTGGTGGGCGAGTCGGGCTCCGGCAAGACGATGACCGGGATGTCGATCATCCGGCTGCTGCCGCCGGGCGGCGCCGTCGTCGGTGGGTCGGTCCGCTTCGACGGGGTGGACCTGACGGCCCTCGACGACGACGGCGTGCGGCGGCTCCGCGGCAACGACATCGCGATGATCTCCCAGGACCCGATGACGTCGCTCAACCCGACGCGCACCATCGGCAGCCAGCTGCGGGAGGCGTACCGGATCCACCGGCACGGCTCGCGGCAGGAGGCCGACGCCCGCGCGGTCGAGGTGCTCGAGCTGGTGGGCATGCCCCGTCCTCGCGAGCGGCTCGCGGCCTTCCCGCACGAGCTGTCCGGAGGCATGCGGCAGCGGGTGATGATCGCCATCGGCCTGGTCTGCGAGCCCAAGCTGCTGATCGCCGACGAGCCGACGACGGCGCTGGACGTGTCCATCCAGGCGCAGATCCTCGAGCTGCTCGACGACCTCAAGCGGCGCCTCTCCATGGCCGTCGTGCTCATCACCCACGACATGGGGGTGATCGCCGGGCACGCCGACCGGGTGGCCGTGATGTACGGCGGGCGGATCGTGGAGGAGGCGCCGACGCGAGCGCTGTTCGCCGACCCGCAGCACCGCTACACCGAGGCGCTCTTCGAGTCGATGCCCGACCTCGAGCTCGACCGGCAGGTCGACCTCGCGACGATCCCGGGCACGCCGCCACGGCTGGTCGCGCTCGGTCCGGGCTGCCGGTTCGCCCCCCGCTGCCGCTTCGCGCAGGACGACTGCCGCAGCGCGGACCCCGACCTCGTGGCGGTCGGCACCGACCACGAGCACGCCTGCTTCCACCCCCGCGGCACGACGACGACGGCGGACCTCCCGCGGCGTCGCCGTCGCGAGGTCGCTCAGGGTGCGGGGGCGTCCGGACCGGTCCTCGAGGTCACCGACGTGCACAAGCGCTTCGAGCTGCGCCGGCGCGGGCTCCTCGGGCCACGCCGCGCGGTGCAGGCCGTCTCCGGGGTCAGCCTGCAGGTGCACGCCGGGGAGACGCTCGGCATCGTCGGGGAGTCGGGCTGCGGCAAGACGACCATCGGCCGGATGCTTGTGGGTCTGGAGCAGCCGACCGAGGGGACCATCGCGTTCGAGGGCAGCTCGTTCGCCGGCATGGGACGGCTGGCGTTCCGGCGGCGGCGGCGCGACCTGCAGATGATGTTCCAGGACAGCGCGGCCGCGCTCGACCCGCGGATGACCGTGGCGGCCTGCGTCGCCGAACCGCTGGTCGCCCAGCAGGTGGGGACGCGCGCCGAGCGCGCGGCGGTCGTGGCCGAGCTGCTCGACGCGGTCGGACTGCCCGCCGACGCGGCCGACCGCTACCCCCACGAGTTCTCCGGGGGCCAGCGGCAGCGGATCGCGATGGCCCGGGCCCTGGCGCTGCGCCCGAAGGTCGTGGTCGCCGACGAACCGGTCTCCGCGCTCGACATCTCGGTGCAGGCGCAGATCCTGAACCTGATGCGCTCGCTCCAGGACCGCTTCGGGCTCACGTACGTGGTGATCTCGCACGACCTGTCCCTGCTGAAGTACCTGGCCGACCGCATCGGCGTCATGTACCTCGGGCGCCTGGTCGAGCTGGGGACCAGCGAGGAGGTGTACGGCGCGCCCCGGCACCCGTACACGGCCGGCCTCATCGAGTCGATCCCGCTGCCGGACCCGACGCTGGAGCGGGGCTCGGCGGCGTTGGGCGGCGAGCTGCCGTCGGCGGTGGACCCGCCGAGCGGCTGCCGGTTCCGGACCCGCTGCCCCCGGGCCACCGCGCTCTGCGCCGAGGAGGTCCCGGTGCTGGCCCCCGACGGCGACCTGCACGCGGTCGCCTGCCACCATCCGCTGACCGGCGCGCAGCCGGCCAGGACCCCCCTCGACCTGCAGCCGCAGGGATCGGAGCCCCGGTGACCACCACCACCGTCCGGATCGACCCGACCACGGCCACGACGGCCGACGTGTTCTCCGCCGCGCACCGTCCGGTGCTCGCCGTCGACCCCGGCGAGACCGTCGTCGTCCGCTCGCTCGACGCCTCCGGCTACGTCGAGCGCCAGGAGGTGCCCGGCGAGCGTCGGCCCACGCTGATCGCCGACAGCCGCGGGCACTGCCTCACGGGTCCGATCGAGGTGCGCGGGGCCGAGCCGGGGCAGATGCTCGCGCTGCACCTGCGCTCCCTGCGGCCCGACCCGTGGGGGTGGACGGTCGCCGGCATGCTCGACACCCCCGTCACCCAGCGGCTGGGGCTCGTCGAGGCCGACCCCGCGTGGCTGCTCTGGGACCTCGACGCCGACGCGGGCCGGGGGACCGAGAGCCGCGGCTTCGTCCGCGGGCTGGCGCCGTTCCTCGGCGTGATGGGCGTCGCGCCGTCCGAGCCGGGGGAGCACTCGACGATCCCGCCGCGCGCCGGCTCCGGCGGCAACATCGACTGCAAGGACCTGGTGGCCGGCTCCACGCTCTTCCTCCCGGTCGCCGTGCCGGGCGCGCTGCTCTACCTCGGCGACGGGCACGCCGCGCAGGGCGACGGCGAGGTCGGGGGCACCGCCATCGAGTGCGGCATGACGACGGAGGTGACGGTCGACGTGGTGACCGACCGGCCGCTCGCCGGCGTGCACGCCGAGGCGCCGGTGGGCCGGATCACCTTCGGCTTCGACGCCGACCTCAACGTGGCCACGGGCGACGCGCTGGACGCGATGGTCACCTGGATGCAGCAGCTCTACGGGGTCGAGAAGGCCGAGGCGCTGGCGCTGGCCAGCACCTGCGTCGACCTGCGGGTGACCCAGGTGGCCAACCAGACCTGGGGCGTGCACGCCCTGCTCCCCACCGGCAGCGTCGCGTGAGCGGGCCGGTCAGCGGCGGCCGCTTCGCGCTCGGCGACCTCGAGGTCGAGCGCGGCGGGACGATCCGCGACGCCCAGCTGGCCTGGCAGGCGCACGGGACCCTGTCCCCGACGCGCGACAACGTCGTCGTCTACCCCTGCAGCTACGGCGCGACGAGCGACGACCTCGCCTGGCTGATCGGCCCCGACGGGGTGCTCGACCCGGAGCGGTGGTTCGTCGTCGTGCCGGACATGTTCTCCAACGGCCGCTCGTCCTCCGCGGCCGACGACGACGACTTCCCGGCCGTGGTGACGATGGCCGACAACGTCCGCGCCCAGCACCGCCTGCTGACCTTGCACCTCGGCGTGCGCGAGGTGGCGTGCGCGTACGGGTTCTCGATGGGGGCGGGGCAGGCCTACCACTGGGCCGCCCTGTTCCCCGACCTCGTGCGGCGGGCCGTGGTCGTCTGCGGCAGCTCGCGGACCTCGCTGCACAACCGCGTCTTCCTGTCCGGGCTGCTGCGCGTCCTCGAGGCCGCGCCGGAGCACCTCGGGGGCGGACGGTTCTCGGCCGAGCCGCGGGCGGCGCTCCGCGCGTTCGCGCACGTGTACGCCGGGTGGGGGCTCTCCCAGGACTTCTACCGCGAGCGGCTCTTCGAGACGGCGCTCGGCGCGCCCGACCTGGAGACGTTCCTGCGGACGGACTGGGAGGAGGGGTTCAGCGCCAACCGTGCCGCGAACCTCTACGCCCAGGCCCTCACGTGGCAGGAGGCCGACATCAGCCACGGCGCGTACGGCGACGACCTGCCGACCGCGCTCCGGGCGATCCAGGCGGCGGTCCTGCTGCTGCCCAGCGAGACCGACCTCTACTTCCGGGTGGCGGACAACGAGGCGGACCTGCCGTTCCTCCGGAACGCTCGGCTCGCGCCCATCCCGAGCGTCTGGGGGCACCGGGCCGGCAACCCGCGCACGATCCCCACGGACCTCGACTTCCTCCGCCGGGAGGTACGGGCCTGGCTCGACGCCTGAGCCATCTGCTGAAAGGGGGTCCCTCGATTCGTTCCCTGCTCCGTACCCACGCTCAGCGGGGCTGGCCGTTCCGGATCTGAGGACCCGGATTCAGCGGAACCGTCAGAAACGTGTCGCGCCGAGCACGACGACCAGCGCGATCATGGCGATGCGCATGAGCTTGCCGCCGGTCGTGATCGCCGGCCAGGCGAGGAACGTCAGCCAGACCAGGAACAACCCGATCACCACCAGCGCGAGCAGCGCCACGGGCGCCGGCGCGAGCACCGCGACGGCGAAGAGGGCCACCGTCGCCAGGGGCACGGCCGGCCGGGGCAGCCGGGTCAGGCGGACCAGCAGCGGACGGCTGACGCCCTCGACGCGGGCGCGGAGCGGGCTCAGGGCGACGTCGGGCACCAAGCCAGTGTGACGCACTCGGCGCCGCCGGCGCCTCGGCGAGCGCGGCCCGCCCTCCCCGGAAGTGGTCGCTCCCGGGGTCCGTACGGCGCGCCGTAGGGCGGGGGGCGACCACTTTCCGGGTGAGGCAGGAGGCTCAGAAGGCGCCGAGGGCCACGACCTCCGGGCTCGGCAGGCGCGCGACCAGGCGGTCGAACACGGCCAGCCGGTCGAACTGCCGCGCGTGGTCCCGCGCGGCGAGCTCCATGACCTCGCGCTCGAGGTCGGGCATCCGCAGGGCCTCGTCGAGCGCGTCGGCGATGGCCTGCGGGTCCTCGGTCGGCACGATCAGCGCCGTGTCCCCGACGGCCTCGCCGATCCCGCCCGTGTCGCAGGTGATCACCGGGCCGCCGCCGGCGAGCATCTTCTCGACCAGCGCGATCCCGAAGGTCTCGACGAACTCCGGGCGCGGCTTGCTCGGCAGCACGAACGCGGCGCACCCGGCCATCAGGCCCGGCTTCTCGTCGTCCGACACGTCGTCGAGGAAGCGGATGCGGTCGGCCGCGTCCGAGACCGCGGCGAGGCGCCGCAGCTCGCCGGCCTGCGGCCCGTTGCCGGCGATGACCAGGGTCTTGCCGGCCGCCGCCGGGCTCGCCGCGAAGCCGGCGATCAGGTCGTCGACCCCCTTGGCCGCGGCCAGGCGCGAGAGGTAGAGCACGTACGAGCCCTTGGTCAGCCCGCGGGCGTGCAATACCGCCGCCGTGGTGGCGGGGTCGAGGTCGAGGTAGTCCCGGGTGTTGATCGCCGGGTAGGAGATCGCGACCCGCTCGCGGCAGCGGTCGGCGAAGCGGGTGCCGTGGCGGGCGTCGATCGCCTCGGCGGAGGAGACGACGAGCTCGCGGGTGTACTCCGACACCGCGACCGGGACGTCGCTGCCGAGGAACGCGGTGAGCACCTGCGCCGCCGCACCGAACTGCTCGTGCTCGACGCAGCTGCGCACGACGTTGGTGACGTCGGACCCGACGGCCTCGGCGATCGTCGTGACGTTCACGGGCAGGCCGGTCTCGTGCGCCACCCGGACGGCCTCGCTCACGGCCAGCGTGTGCGGGCTCAGGTAGAGCGACATCGCCACGGTCGGGACGCCGTCGGTGAAGAGCTCGACGAGCCGGCCGACCAGGCCGGAGAGGTAGCGCCCGTCGGGGACGCGGTAGTCGCCGACGGGTTCGGGGCGCTCGACCTCGATGCCGTCGCTGTAGGGCTGGACGCTCTCGAGCGGCTTGAGCGGCAGGCCGGCCTCGAGCAGTCGCTCGACCGGCCAGGTGACGATCTTGACCTCGCTGAAGCCGCGCACCAGCGCGGCCTCCGCCAGGTTGCGGGCCTCGCCGGAGTGCCCGCAGATGACGGGGTCGGCGCGGACGACGATCACCAGCCGGCGGCGCGTACGGGCGCGCGGCCGGCGCCGGCGTGACGGCCGGGGGCCTTCGGGAAGCGGGGTCATGTCGGCTCCTCTCGTGGTGCTTGGGGTGATGGACGGCTGGTGCTGGTGCTGGCGGTGGAGGTCGGTGGGTGGGCGCCGGCTGCTGCTCAGCCGGCGTTGGTGAGCGGGACGGGCGCCGGGGAGGGGGCTGGATGCCCGGCGCCCCGCGCCGTCACCGAGGGCGGACGGCTCGTGGTGCCCCAGGACGACGGCCTCGGGCCCAGGTCGACCCGGAGCGTGCCGCCGCGGTGCAGGTCGCGCGCGCTGATCCAGCTCTGCGTCCACGGCCGGTCGTTGAAGGTCACCGACTGCACGTACTGCGGTGCGCCATCGGGTGACGGTTCGACGAAGCCGCTCGTGGTGATCTCGAGCTGCTCGCGCCCGAGCTGCACCCGCGACCACGCGAAGGACGGCGCGTTGATCATGTAGAGCCCCTGGCCGGCGACGGGGAACAGCCCGAGGCTCGCCCAGACGTACCAGGAGCTGAGGCCTCCGGAGTCGTCGTTGCCGGGCAGGCCGCCGCGTCCGAGCCCGAACATGTTCTCGACGACCCCGTGGACGATCTCCGCAGTTCGGTCGGGCCGGCCGAGGTAGTGGTAGGCCCACGGGGCCTCCATGTCGGGCTCGTTGTTGAGGCCCTCGAAGCGGTTGAGCGCGTAGCCGGCGGCCAGCTCGGAGACCTGCGGCCGTTCGCCCACCTGGGTGACGGGCTCGGCGCCGAAGCCGAAGAACGTGTCGAGGAGCGCGAGGTACGCCTCTTCGCCGCCCGCGAGGTCGATGCGGGCCTGCATGTCGTGCAGCACGCGGAACGAGTAGTTCCAGCGCCCGCCCTCGTAGAAGGAGGAGTCGACGAGCAGCCCGGTCCCGGGGTCGAACGCGTTGACCCACCGCGTCGCCAGCCCCTCGAGCTGCGTGGCGAGCGCCTGGTCGCCGACGTGGCGCGCCACCTTGGCAGTGCAGTGGTAGCCGAACGCGAGGTCGAGGGTGTGCGTCACCGGGTGCACGACCCCGCGCAGCAGGTACTCCTCGCCATACGCGCGCCGCAGGTCGAGGTCCATGTGGACCAGCGCCCAGTCCCAGTCGACGCCCGGCACGCCGAGCGTGCACAGGTCGGCGAGGAACGTCTGCGCGAGCGCGCTGCCCTGCCGGGAGAAGCGGTCCACGCCCTTGGCCATGCGGTAGCCGATGGGGAGGTTGCCCTCCTCCTCGGCGATGTTGATCAAGGCGTTCGCGAGCTCGGCGGCGCGCGCGGGGAACAGCGCCGTGATCAACGGCAGCTGCGTGCGGTAGATGTCCCACATGGTGCAGACGTCGAAGGCGAAGGGCCCGTTCGCGGGCCAGAACGGGCTCTCGTCGGCGGCGAAGCAGGGCTTGATCAACGAGTGGTAGAGCGCCGTGTAGAAGATCGCCCGCCGCTCGGCGGACGGCGTCTCCACCCGGATCCGGCCCAGGTGCTCGCGCCAGCGGGCGCCCGTGTCGGCGCGACGCGACTCGAACGTGTCCGGCGCCGACACCGGGAGGGTCGGGTCCTCGGGGAGGTCGGTGCGGCGCACCTCGACGCGCTCGCGCGACGCCGCGTCGTGGCGCAGGTTCGCGCGGGCCTGGGCCTCGCCGCGCAACGAGAAGCCCAACCGCAGCTCGACGACCTGGCCGGGCTCGGACCGGCCCCTCCACATGAGGCCGAACGGCCGCAGCGTGGTCGGCCGGATCCGGTCGAAGTCCATCCGCGTGCCGCCCTGCATGAGCCGGCGGTCGTACCAGAGCAGCTGGCGCCAGTCGCCGCCGTCGAGCTCGACGTGGGTGGCGAGCGGCGTGCCCTCCACGACGACCTCCGCCGCGGCGACCGAGGGGCTGAGCGTCTCCAGGTGGGCGCGCAGCGGGACGGTCGCGCCGTACGGGATCGTCAGCCCGCCCATCGAGAAGTCGATCACCACGCGGGCGTCCGCGTGCGCGCCGAAGGTGTAGCGGTGCACGGCGCTCTTGGGCCCGACCGTGAGCTCGCAGCGGATGCCGTCCGGGCTCGCGCCCGTCGCGCTCCCTGAGCCTGTCGCGCTCCCCGAGCCTGTCGCGCTCCCCGAACCTGTCGCGCTCCCCGAGCCTGTCGAGGGGCGGCCGCCGAGCGTGCAGGCGTAGTAGCCGGGCTCGGCCACCTCGTCGGTGATGCGCCAGGTCGTGCCGAGGGCGTCGAGCGGCTCGACCATCGGGGTGACGCGGAAGTAGTTGTAGTACTTGCGGATCGCGCCGGTGCCGGACTGCTGGAAGTGCGTGAAGCCTGACGCGACCGGCGAGTCGTGCAGCCGCGGCGGGACCCCCTCGGTGTTGAGCTCGTAGAGCCCGTAGCCCGTCGGGTAGGCGCCGGAGTAGGCGCACGCCGACACCATGCCGAAGGGGTACGTCGCGCCCGGGTGCGTGTTGCCGACCTGCGGCTTGGGCCACCACCACGTGGCGGCCAGCCCGACCGGCGGCGGCAGGTCGGTGGCTGAGGACCCGACGAAGGGGTCCACGTGCTCGATCATGATCACCGCCTCCGTCAGGTCGTCGGGTCGAAGCTGGTCGTACGGCGGTGGTGGAGCGGGGGTCCCCGAGTCCCGCGAGCCTAGGGACGGCGGGTGTCTCGTGGGTTGCGAACAGGTGACGGTTCGCCATCGGATTGGTCACGGTTCTCTTTCGGGCGGACGCTCCCTGAGCTTGTCGAAGGGCCACGAAGTGGTCGGCGTCTCGTGGGCAGACGCCCCCTGAGCTTGTCGAAGGGCCACGAAGTGGTAGGCGTTCTTCGCGGGCAGACGCTCCCTGAGCTTGTCGAAGGGCCACGAAGTGGTCGGCGTCTCGTGGGCAGACGCTCCCTGAGCTTGTCGAAGGGCCACGAAGTGGTCGGCGTTCCTTGTGGGCAGACGCTCCCTGAGCTTGTCGAAGGGCCACGAAGTGGTAGGCGTTCTTCGCGGGACAGGGCGACGCCGACCCGTTCCGGGCCCTTCGACGAGCTCAGGGAGCGTCCGCGGGCTCGTCCTATGAGCGTGGCGGGTCCTTCGACAAGCTCAGGGCGCGTCGGCAGACTGGCGTCCATGATCGTGATCACGCGGTTCGAGGTGCCGGAGGGCGAGACCGAGGACTTCCTCGAGCGTGCGGAGGCGGCGACGGCGGTGCTGCGGCGCCGGGAGGGGCTGCGCTCGCTCGACCTCGCGCGGAACCTCGACGAACCTGAGCTGTGGACGATCACCGCCCGGTGGGACGACGTCGGCTCCTACCGCCGTGCGCTGTCGGGCATCGAGTCGCGCTCGGTGGTCGTGCCGCTGCTGTCGCGCGCGATCGACGAGCCGACGGCGTACGAGGACCCCGACCTCGTCGGCCCGAACCTCGCGCGGGGCTCCGTCCGGCCGCTGTGAGCCCGCTGCCGACGGCCTACGGAACCGTCACCCGCAGGTCGGCGAGGTCGACGTCGCCGTCCGAGCCGGCCGCCCACTGGTCGGTGTCGCCGCCGCGGAACACCGACCAGTCGAGATGCGTGACGTGCACGTCGGGGTCGGTGCGGTAGACGAGGTCCTCGCGGTGCAGGACGGGGATGCCGTCGAGCCAGGCGTCGAGGACGCCGTCGGCGTTCCCGAGGGTGTTGAGGACGTAGCACTGCCGCACCTGGTGCCAGACGCCGTCGGCGAAGCCGCGCCCCCAGTAGAGGTCGTCGCCGTACCGACCGGCCTGGCCCGGGTGGTAGAGGTACGTGGTCGCGAGGTCCGGCAGGCCCGACTCGCGCACGGTCCGGGACAGCGACGGCCCCAGCCACATGACGCGTCCCGACCAGCCGCGGTCGGTGGAGCCGCCGCCGGTGGGGACGCCGGGTGAGACGCCCGGGGCGACGCCGAGCAGGCCGGGCAGCTTGCCGCCGGCGGACCACTCGAAGCCGGTGGAGAAGCGCACGTCGTACGTCACGCAGGCGGCGTCGTGGTCCTGCTCCTTGAGCGGCACGACGAGCACGTTCCCGTCGCCCGGCGCGTCGTTGCGCGCGAGGATCCGGCCGGCGGCCAACCGCGTACGGACGAAGACGCGGCCGTCGGGGTCGCGCTCGTAGGTCATGGCGTCGTAGTCGGCCTCCCGCGGCGTGGCCTTGCCGACCTCGCGGCGGAAGGACGTCGGCGTGACGGGTCCCTCCGTCACGTCGTCGAAGCGCGCGTCCAGGATCGTGCGGTCGGCGGCTCCTGACGGAGCGCCGCCGCCGGGAGGGGCCGAGGCGTCGGGGGACGGGGCACCGGCGGAGGTCGGCGGTCCGGCCGTGGCGGCCGGCCGGTCATCGGCGACCGGGGTGCCGCAGGCGGCCGCGGTCGCGAGGAGCAGGACCGTGAGGGCCACCAGCCGCAGGCCGGTCCTGCGGGGGTGCGTCATTGGGGCTTCGCGGCTGCCTTCGGCGAGAGGTGGACGTGCGGGGCGAGGACGGGCTTCCACCCGGCCGCGACGACGGCGTCGAGGAGGAACCGCAGCGCGTCGACCGACTGCGAACGGTCACCCCCGCCATCGTGCATCAAGACGACGGCCCCCGGGTGAAGGTTCGCCACGACCCGGCGCACGATCGCCAGGCTGCCCGGGCGCGACCAGTCCTTGGGGTCGTCGCTCCAGCGGAGGGGACCGAGGGAGTGCGCGTCCATGGCGCGGACGACCTTCGTGTCCCAGGTCCCGCCGGGCTGGCGGTAGAAGGTCACGGGGGTGCCCTTCGGCGCGGCGCCGACCACGTCGCGCAGCCCGTCGCCGACCTCCGCGTCCACGTACGCCTGGCCCTTGCGGCCCATGAGGACGTCGTGGTCGCGGCTGTGGTCGCAGAGCTCGTGGCCGGCGGCCACCTCCTCGTGGACCAGGGTCGGGTACGCCCGGGCCTGCTGGCCGATCAGGCAGAAGACGGCGTGCACGTGGTGCTGCGCGAGCAGCGCGAGGACCTGGCGCGTCGAGCCCGGCCACGGCCCGTCGTCGAAGGTGAACGACATCGTCGCCCCGTGCCCGCGCGGCACCGTGATGCTGTGACCGTGGAACGAGCCCACCCAGACGTCGGGCGTCGGCGACGGGCTCGGCGTCGGGCTCGCCGGGCCGGCGGTGGGGGAGGCGGGCGCGGCGCCCGGGCTGCTCGGTGCGACCGACGGTGTCGCCGGGTTCAGCGAGCTCGGCGCTCCCGTCGGGCTGGTCGGGGTCGCCGGCGGGACCGTCCCGCACGCGCCGAGCCCGAGGAGGCCGGCGCCCAGCAGCGCGCCGGCCGGGAGCGCGCGCTTCCACCGGGACGAGCGGGCGCAGGCAGGGTCCTTGCTTCTCACCGGGGCATCCTGACGCCTTCCGCTGAGCAGCGGGCGCGGCGCGCGCGGGCGGCCGGACGTCGGCTCGGTGAACGTCCGGGTCGTTCCCGGTAGGCTGGGCGGTCGTGCCGTCCCAGCCGGGGGCGGCGAACGACCGCACGTCTTATCTGAAGACTTGGAGCTCGCAACCGTGGCGCCGACCACCCTCGACAACGTCATCAGCCTCTGCAAGCGGAGGGGTTTCGTCTTCCCCTCCGGCGAGATCTACGGCGGGACGCGGTCGGCCTGGGACTACGGGCCCCTGGGCACCGAGCTCAAGGAGAACATCAAGCGCCAGTGGTGGCGCTCGGTCGTGCAGGGCCGCGACGACGTCGTCGGCCTCGACTCCTCGGTCATCCTGCCCCGCCAGGTGTGGGTCGCCTCCGGCCACGTCGGCGTCTTCACCGACCCGCTCGTCGAGTGCCTGCACTGCCACAAGCGCTTCCGCGCGGACCACCTGCAGGAGGGCTACGCGGACAAGCACCACGTCGCCGACCCGGACACCGTCGACCTCGGGGTCGTGCCGTGCCCGAACTGCGGCACCCGCGGCCAGTACACCGAGCCGCGCGACTTCAACATGATGCTCAAGACCTACCTCGGCCCGGTCGAGGACGAGTCCGGCCTGCACTACCTGCGCCCCGAGACGGCGCAGGGCATCTTCGTGAACTTCGCGAACGTCGTGCAGACCTCGCGCAAGAAGCCGCCGTTCGGCATCGGGCAGGTCGGCAAGAGCTTCCGCAACGAGATCACGCCGGGCAACTTCATCTTCCGCACCCGCGAGTTCGAGCAGATGGAGATGGAGTTCTTCGTCGTGCCGGGCAGCGACGAGGAGTGGCACCAGTACTGGATCGACGAGCGCACCCGCTGGTACACCGACCTCGGCATCGACCCGGCCAACCTGCGCCACTTCGAGCACCCGAAGGAGAAGCTGTCGCACTACTCGAAGCGCACCGTCGACATCGAGTACCGCTTCGGCTTCGCGGGCGGTGAGTTCGGCGAGCTCGAGGGCATCGCGAACCGCACCGACTTCGACCTCAAGACGCACTCCGAGCACTCCGGCACCGACCTGTCGTTCTTCGACCAGGCGAGCGGCGAGCGGTTCACGCCGTACGTCATCGAGCCCGCGGCCGGTCTGACCCGCTCGCTGATGGCGTTCCTCATCGACGCCTACGTCGAGGACGAGGCGCCGAACACCAAGGGCGGCGTCGACAAGCGCACCGTGCTCCGGCTCGACCCGCGCCTCGCGCCGGTCAAGGCCGCCGTGCTGCCGCTGTCGCGCAACGAGGCCCTCTCGCCCAAGGCGCGCGACCTCGCCGCCACGCTGCGCAGGCACTGGAACGTCGACTTCGACGACGCGCAGGCCATCGGGCGCCGCTACCGCCGCCAGGACGAGATCGGCACGCCGTTCTGCGTGACGGTCGACTTCGACACCCTCGAGGACGACGCCGTCACGATCCGCGAGCGCGACCAGATGACGCAGGACCGCGTCTCGCTCGACAAGGTCGTCGAGTACCTGGGCGCCCGCCTCCCGGGCTGCTGATCATGGCCGCGCCCGCCCCCACCGCTGCACGTCCCGTCGTCGAGCTCGCCCCGATGGCGGGCGTGACGAACGCGGCGTACCGGCAGCTGTGCCGCGAGCAGCACGAGGCCGGCGGCGGGACGGGCGGATTGTTCGTCTGCGAGATGATCACGAGCCGCGGCATCGTCGAGCGCGACCGCAAGACGATGGCGATGCTGCAGTTCGACCCGGGGGAGACGACGCGCAGCGTCCAGCTCTACGGCGTCGACCCGGCGACCATGGCCGACGCGACGCAGATCCTCTGCGAGGACTTCGCCGTGCGCCACGTCGACCTGAACTTCGGCTGCCCGGTCCCCAAGGTCACCCGCAAGGGCGGCGGCGCGGCGCTGCCCTGGAAGCGCGACCGGCTGCGGGCGATCCTGCGCTCCGTCGTGGCTGCGGCGCGCCCGTACGGCGTCCCCGTCACGATGAAGACGCGCATCGGCATCGACGACGAGCACGTGACCTACCTCGACGCGGGCACGATCGCCGAGGAGGAGGGCTGCGCCTCGATCGCGCTGCACGGCCGTACGGCGCAGCAGTCCTACTCCGGCCACGCCGACTGGTCGACGATCGCCAAGCTCAAGGAGCACGTCGCGATCCCGGTGCTCGGCAACGGCGACGTCTGGGAGGCCGACGACGCCGTCCGGATGCTCGACCAGACCGGCGCCGACGGCGTGGTCGTCGGGCGCGGCTGCCTGGGCCGGCCGTGGCTGTTCCACGACCTGGCCGTGGCGCTGGGTGGGGGCCCGGACACCGGCCGCCGCGCGCTGCCGACGTCCGGCGAGGTCGCGGCGACCATCCGCCGCCACGCGCAGCTGCTCGCCGGCCTGCAGACCGACCCCGAGCACGGCGAGCGCCGGGCACTGACCGACCTGCGCAAGCACATGGCGTGGTACCTCAAGGGCTACCCGGTCGGCGGCGACGCCCGCCGGGCGCTGGCCATGGTGTCGTCGTTCGACGAGCTCGACACCGCGCTGGACGCGCTCGACCCCGACCTGGCGTTCCCGGTCGCCGAGCTCGGCACCCCGCGCGGCCGCCAGGGCGCCCCGCGCTCCAAGGTGGCCCTGCCCGAGCACTGGCTGGACGACACCAGCGGCGCCACGCTCGATCTGGGTGACGCCGAGAGCGATGTCTCCGGAGGCTGAGCGCGCGGAGGTCTTCGAGCCTGCCGACGGGACCGTCCCCTCGCTGCGCGCCCAGCTGTGGGCCGAGACGATGCGCGGGCACGGCGACCCCCACCAGACGGGGCTCGTGCGCGCCCACGCCGCCTCGCACGCCCGCGTCGGGCCCGGCCGGACCGTCGACCGCCTCGCGCGGGAGGCGTACGAGCGTGAGGTCCTGCGACCCGGCGCGACCCTCGCCGAGGGCGCGGGCCACCGGGCGCGGCCCGAGGAGCCGGACCCGGAGCGGACCTGCTTCGAGCGCGACCGCGACCGGGTCGTCCACTCCACCGCGTTCCGCCGGCTCGCCGGCAAGACGCAGGTCGTGGTGCACCCGACCGACCACCAGCGCACCCGGCTGACGCACGCCCTGGAGGTCGCCCAGATCGCGACCTCGATCGCGCGCGGGGTCGGCGTGAACGCGACCCTCGCCGACGCCATCGCGCTCGGCCACGACTGCGGCCACGGGCCGGGCGGGCACGCCAGCGAGGACGCCTTCGACGCGTTCGTGCCGGGCGGGTTCGACCACGGCCCGTGGGGGGCCGACGTGTCGCTCGCCGACCTCAACCTGTGCGCCGAGACCCTCGACGGCATCCGGAACCATTCGTGGTCGCGTCCCGCGCCGACGACCGTCGAGGGCGAGATCGTGAGCTGGGCCGACCGCATCGCCTACTGCGCGCACGACCTCGAGGACGCCGTCCACGCCGGCATCGTGGCGGCCGACGAGATCCCTGCCGTCGTGGCCGAGGTGGCCGGTCGTACGCGGCGCGAGCAGCTCGGCCACTTCGTCCGGGCCGTGGTGCGTGCTGTCGAGGAGCACGGCGAGGTCGGCATGGCCGCGGACTCGGCGGCCGCGCTGGCGTCGCTGCGGGCCTTCAACTACGAGCGGATCTACGTCCGGCCCGAGTCGCTGGCCCAGTCTCACGCGGTCGTGCGGGTGCTGCAGGCCCTCGTCGAGCACTTCGCGGCCCGTCCGGACGCGCTGCCGGCGACCGTGGTGCGGACCGACGACCACGTCCGCGACGCCGTCACCTACGTCGCCGGCATGACCGACCGCTTCGCCTTCGACCTGGCCGTCCGTGACCTCGGCTGGGACGCCGCCCTCCTGCCGCACCCCGCCGAGCGGTAGGTTGCCGCGCCGTCTACTCGAGGAGATGGCGCGGCAACCTACCTCTCGTGGGTCTTGGGACGTGGAGCGGACCGCCCGGGCGAGAACCGCGGACGGCGCGGGGTAAGGGTGGGGGCATGAAGCAGCGCACACTCGCCGGCCGAAGCGTCTCCGCGATCGGGCTCGGCGGCATGCCCATGTCCATCGAGGGCCGCCCGGACGACCGGTCCCAGTCGATCGCCACCATCCACGCCGCGCTCGACGCGGGCATCACCCTCATCGACACCGCCGACGCCTACCACCTGCACGCCGACGACGTCGGCCACAACGAGGAGCTGATCGCCGAGGCCCTCCGCTCGTACGGCGGCAGCACCGACGGCGTGCTCGTCGCCACCAAGGGCGGCCACGAGCGCCCGGGCGACGGCAGCTGGACCATCGACGGCAGCGCGAAGCACCTCCGCGAGGCCGCCCAGGCCTCGGCCAAGCGGCTCGGGGTCGAGCAGATCGGGCTCTGGCAGTTCCACCGCCCGGACCCGGACGTGCCCTTCGAGGAGTCGATCGGCGCGCTGAAGGACCTCCTCGACGAGGGCCTGATCGGCCTCGCCGGCGTCTCCAACACCGACGGCGACCAGATCCGGCAGACCAACGAGATCCTCGGCGGCCGCCTCGCCTCGGTGCAGAACCAGTTCAGCCCGGCCTTCCGCAGCAGCGAGGACGAGCTGCGCCTGTGCGCCGAGCTCGGCATCGCCTTCCTGCCGTGGAGCCCGCTCGGCGGCATCACCAACGCCGGCGGGCTGGGCGACAAGTTCGCGCCGTTCGCGGACGTGGCCAAGGAGCACGGCGTCAGCCCGCAGGTCGTCTGCCTGGCCTGGGAGCTCGCGCTGGCCGACGTCGTGATCCCGATCCCCGGCTCGTCGCGACCCAAGACGATCACCGACTCCGCCACCGCGGCCGACCTCGAGCTGAGCAGCGAGGAGGTCGAGCGGCTGAGCGCCGCCGGCTGAGCACCCGGTACGTCTGCGAGGGCCGCGTGGCGCACCGACGCCACGCGGCCCTCGTGCGTCCGCAGCACCTCGCGAGCTGCCCGACCGGGCTCACGGGCCGTGCTCTAATCGCGTCGTGAGCGCCCCCGACACCGCCGCCGAGACCGACGGCGTCGACGTCCGGCCCATCAGCCGGTGGGGGTTGGCCTGGCGCGTGCTGGCCGCGGTGGCGCTGGTCGGGCTGCTGCTCAACGGTTCGGTCCGGATGCACGACGACGCGTGGCCCTTCGGGCCGATGTCGCAGTACGCCTTCTTCCCCGGACCGGACGACACCGTCGTCATCACCCGGGTCTACGGCGTGCTCGCCGACGGGCAGCGGGTGGAGCTGCCGCTGCGGGTCGACACGGCCGGGATCCGGCGCGCGGACGTCGAGGGCCGGATCCCCGCGATCGAGCAGGACCCCAGCCTGCTGAGGGCCGTCAGCGAGGGCTGGAGCGCGCGGCACCCGGGCGAGCCCCGGCCCGTCGAGGTCTCCCTGGTCCAGGACCGGCAGCACCTCCACCGGGGTCGCGTGGTCGCGACAGACCAGGTGGAGCTCGCCCGGTGGCGGGTGACGCCGTGAGCGCGAGGTCGCCGCGGCGGGGCTCGGTCGTCGGCTGGTTCGCCCCCGTCGTGCCCGAGGCCCGGGTCGCCGTGCTGCGCTCCGTCCTCTACGCCTTCGTGCTGCTCGACGTGCACCTGATCATCCGCAGCCCGATCCCGCTCAGCCGCCACCCGGAGCTCTACCGGCCCCTCGACCTCGCGGTGCTCCTGCACCTCCCGCCGCCGAGCCTGCCGCTGACCTGGACCCTGTACGTCGTCCTGGTGCTGGGCTGCCTGGCCGGGCTGGCCGGACGGGCACCCCGGCTCGTGGGCTGGGTCGTGGCCGCCGCCTTCACGTGGTGGGTCGGCATCGCGTTCAGCTACGGCAAGGTCGACCACGACCACCTCGCGCTGGTCGTCGCGCTGTGGGTGCTGCCGAGCGTGGGCGCGGTCCCGGGCGGCCGGTGGTCGCGGCGGGCGTCGGCGCAGGGCGGGTGGGCGCTCAGGTGCGTCCAGATCGGGGTGGTGTCGACGTACTTCCTGTCCGCGGTCGTCAAGACGCGCAACGCGGCCTGGGACCCGACCACGTGGCCGGAGAGCTACATCCTGCTGTGGGCGGTCGTGCGCCGGCCGCACGGGCTCGGCCAGCTCCTGATCCCGCACCCGGTCGTGCTGCAGGTGATGCAGTGGTTCTCGATGGCCGCCGAGGTCTCCTCGGTCGTCGTGCTGTGGCTCCGGGGCTGGGCGCTGCTGCACGCGGCGCTCTTCTGGCTCGGGTTCCACGTCTTCACCGCCGCGATGCTCTACATCCACTTCGCGCCGACCGTCGTGTGCTGGCTCGCCTTCGCCCCCCTCGAACGCCTCGCGCCCTGGTGGCGCGCCCGGCACCCCCTCCTCGTTCCGCCGGTCCCGGTGCCGCCGCGTGCCGCACTCGGGCGGCAACCGGCCGGGCGATGAGTTCGGGGTCGCAGCCCGGTCGGTAGGGCAGGTCCACGACGAAGGAGGCCCGCCGGTGCGGCAGGTGGTGTGCGACATGAGCGTCTCGCTCGACGGCTACGTGGTCGGTCCGGACGGCGGTTTCAACTGGTCGGCGCCGGACGACGAGGTCTTCGCGCTGGCCACCGACGAGGTGCGCGGGCTCTCGGCGCACCTGCTCGGGCGCCGGCTCTACGAGTCGATGGTGTTCTGGGAGGACAAGGAGGACGACCCGGCGCTGAGCGCCGCGGAACGTGAGTTCGCGGCCCTGTGGAACGCCCTGCCCAAGGTCGTCTTCTCGCGCACCCTGCGGTCGGTGGAGGGCAGCTACGTGCTCGCCGCCGGCAGCCTCGCCGACGAGGTCCGGCGGCTGCGGGACGCGCCGGGGGAGGGCGACGTCGCGATCGGCGGTCCGACCCTCGCGACGGACGCCGCGGCCCTGGGGCTCGTGGACGAGTACCGCGTCCGGGTCTACCCGGTGCTGGTGGGCGGTGGGACGCCCTTCTTCCCCCGCTCGGAGCAGCACGTCGACCTCGAGCTCGTCGAGACCCGTCCCGTCGGGGCCGGCGGCGTGGTCTACCTGCGGCACCGGGTGGTGCGCCGGCACTGAGGCCGAAGCCGGGTCAGCGAGGCCCCGCGTCGCCGGCGCGGAGCAGGCGCCGTTCGAGCCGTACGCGCTCGCCCAGGCGGGCCAGGTGGCCGGCGAGCTCGTCGGCCGCGGCGTCGAGCTGGGCGTCGGTGAGCGGGTCCAGGGCGTCGAGGACGAACAGCGCGCTGGTGGTCGTGGGCGTGAGCCCGGTGCGGGGCGACTGGCGCCAGTTCCAGCGCCGGCAGGTGACGCCCTCGTCGTCGCACCACACGACCTCGCCCGGCTCGGGGTGCTCGACGACCGGCTGCCCGTCGGCGGTGGTGGCGAACGGTTCGGTGCCGAGCGCCCGCACCAGCCGTGGGGGACCGGCGTAGCGGGCCAGGTCCTCCCCGCCGAGCGGAATCTGGTGGCTCACGGAGACGGCGTTGTAGACGTCGGTCAACGGGTTGACCCGCGGGAGGCCGGAGGCCGCGCGGCGCAGCAGGGCCTCGGCGCTGTTCCGGGTGCGCTGCGGCTTGGCGCCGAAGGCCCGGTACGCGTCCCGCCAGGCCGCCACGTGCGGCAGGTCCTCCACCGCACGCCCCTCCAGGGCACGGGCCGCCGCCTGCTGGGCGGCGACGAGCAGGTCGTCGGCGTCGTGCGTGCTGCCGGTGGCGCCGTCGGGGGTGGTCGCGGCCGGCGTGAGCCCGTCGACGGCGAGCAGCAGCGCCCGGTAGTCGGGTCGCAGCGCGAAGACGGCGTCCTCGACCTGCGCGCCGTCCAGGAACTCCCTCAGGTCCACGGTCATGCCGTCGCCTCCGTCTCCTCCGTCGTCGCCGATTCCGCGTGAACCGGGACAGCCCCGTCGCTCACCTGCGACAGTGTGCCGGTCGACCCCGCAGAGGAGCTCACGTGCCCGTCCCCCACCGAGCCCATCGAGCCCGGCGCACCGGCGCAGGCGTCGTCGTCGCGCTCACCCTCGCCCTCGTCCTCGACGCCCCGGGCGCCGCCGCGGCCGACCCCACGCTCGACCTCGGTGCCGCCGGCCTGCCGGAGGCGCGGACGACGCAGGTGCTCGAGCCCGGGGTCGACCTGACCCAGGTGGTCCGGGGCTCCGCACCGGCCGCGCCGGACGCCATCGAGACGACGGTGCTCGGGCCGTGGCGGGTGGCGGTCCTCCGCGTGGACCCCCGGACGGCGAAGGGCCGGCTCGTCGCCACGTACGGGCCCGACCTCGCCCGGACCGAGACGACCTCGGACCTCGTCGCCTCGGCCGGCGCGCTGGGCGGGGTGAACGCGTCGTACTTCACCTACACCAAGAACCCTGCCTACCCGGGTGACCCCGTCGGCCTCGGCCTCTACGACGGGCACCTGCTGAGCGAGCCCGGGGCGACGTCGACCGAGGTGGACGTGCTGCTCGACGCGCGCACCGGACGGGTGCGGTTCGGCCGGACCAGCTGGTCGGGCCGCGTGCGGAACACGAAGACGCGGAAGTCGCTGGCGCTCGAGCGGCTGAACACGCCACCGGTCGTCCCGAAGGGCTGCACCAAGCTCAAGGACCCGCGCCGGTGCACCCGGTCGGGCGACGTGGTCCGCTTCGACCGGGCCTTCGCCGAGCGGACGCCCAAGGGCCGCGGCGCCGAGGTGGTCCTCGGGCGCGACGGCTGCGTGGTGCGCGCCTCGAAGTCGCGCGGGCGCCGCCTGTCCGCGCACCAGACCTCGGTGCAGGCCACCGGTCGCCAGACGAAGACGCTGCTCAGGGTCGGTAAGAAGGGCGCCTGCCTGCGCACCACGAGCACGCTGCGCGACGACCGCGGCAAGACGGTCGAGCTCGCGAAGGGCCTGTACGGGGTCGCCGGCCGCTACCGGCTGGTCCAGGGCGGGAAGGTGGTGGTGAAGGACAAGCCGCAGGCCTTCTTCGAGCGCAACCCGCGCACCCTCGTCGGGACCACGGCGTCCGGCGTCGTCGCGCTCGTCACCATCGACGGCCGGCAGACGACCAGCGTCGGGGCGACGCTGGAGGAGGCCGCCCGTGTGGCCGTGTCGCTCGGGCTGACCGACGCCGTGAACCTCGACGGCGGCGGTTCCACGACGATGGTCGTGGGCGGCCGGCTCGTGGGCAGCCCCAGCCACGGCGACGAGCGCGCCGTCGGGGACGCCCTGGTCTACGTGCCGCGCTGACGCCGGGCAAGGCCCGCTCCTGGCTGGTCCGCCAGGTGCCGGCCGAGGCCCCTGTGGAGAGCCTCGGTCGGGTCGAGGGGCCGCACTAGACTCACGCCTCGTGGCCGGGCGGATCAACGACGAGGACGTCGCCGCGGTCCGGGACCGCGCCCGCATCGACGAGGTCGTGGGCTCCTACGTCGCCCTGCGCAACGCCGGCGGCGGCTCGCTCAAGGGGCTCTGCCCCTTCCACGACGAGAAGACCCCCAGCTTTCAGGTCACGCCCGCCCGCGGGTTCTTCTACTGCTTCGGCTGCGGCGAGGGCGGGGACGTCATCACGTTCCAGATGAAGATCGACAACCTCACCTTCGGCGAGGCCGTCGAGCGGCTGGCCGACCGGGTCGGCATCGTGCTGCGCTACACCGACGTCGGAGGCGGACCGCGCCAGGAGCCGGGCCTGCGGCTGCGCCTGATGGAGGCCAACCAGGCGGCGGCCGAGTTCTTCGCCGAGCAGCTGACCACGCCGGACGCCCTCATCGGACGGCAGTTCCTGGGGCAGCGCGGCTTCGACCGGGAGGCCGCCGAACGCTTCGGGGTCGGCTTCGCCCCGACCGACGGGCGCGCCCTGCTGCGGCACCTGCGCGGCCGCGGCTTCTCCGACGCGGAGCTGGTGCGCGCCGGCCTGGCGCGCGAGTCCGGCTGGGACTTCTTCCAGGGCCGCCTGCTGTGGCCGATCCGCGACTCCGGGCGGCAGGTCCTCGGCTTCGGCGCGCGCCGGCTGCGGGACGACGACCGGATGCCGGCGAAGTACCTCAACACCCCGGAGACGCCGCTCTACAAGAAGTCGCACGTCCTCTACGGCCTCGACCTCGCGCGCAAGCCGATCAGCGCCAAGCACCAGGCCGTGGTCGTCGAGGGCTACACCGACGTCATGGCGGCGCACCTGTCCGGGGTGGAGACCGCCGTCGCGGTCTGCGGGACGGCCTTCGGCGACGACCACGCCCGCCTCCTGCGCCGCCTGATGGGGGAGCACGACGCGTTCCACGGCGAGGTGATCTTCACGTTCGACGGCGACCAGGCCGGGCAGAACGCCGCGCTGAAGGTCTTCGCCGGCGACCAGAACTTCATCAGCCAGACGTACGTGGCCGTCGAGCCGACCGGCCTCGACCCCTGCGACCTGCGCCTGCAGCACGGCGACGCGGCGGTGCGGGAGCTGGTGGCGCGGCGGATGCCGCTGTACCGCTTCGTGATGAGCAACATGCTCACCCAGCACGACCTCGACCGGGCCGACGGGCGTCTCGCCGCCCTGCGGGCGACCGCGCCGCTGGTCGGCAGCATCCGCGACTCCGGCCTCGTCAACGGCTACGCCCGCGAGCTGGCCGGTCTGCTGGGGATGGACCCCGACGAGGTCCGCACCGAGGTGTCGCGGGCGGCGTCGCGGTCGTCCCGCCGGGCTCCGGCCGCGCCCGCCACGGCGCCGGCCGAGGCCGCACCGGCGCCCGCCGCGCCGAAGGGGACACCGATCCCGGACCCGCGCGACCGGCAGCTGGCGCTCGAGCGGGAGACGGCGCAGCTGGTCGTGCAGGCGCCCGAGCAGTTCCCGGAGCACTGGGACGGCCTGAGCGCCGCCGACTTCACCCACCCGGCGTACGCGGCCGTGTTCACCGCGGCGGAGAAGGCCGCGGCCGACACCGGGCCCGGCAGCACGGCCGCCTGGACGCACCGGGTCAGCGAGGCGATGGAGGAGGAGCAGCTGCGCTCCCTCGTCGTCGCGCTCGCGGTCGAGCCGCTGCCGCTGCAGGGCGCTCCCGACGAGCGGTTCGTCGTCGCGCACACCGCGGGGCTGCAGCTGCTGACGGTGATGCGGAGCATCGCGACCCTCAAGTCGCGGCTGCAGCGCACCAACCCGGTGCAGGCGCAGCAGAAGTACAACGCGATGTTCTCCGAGCTGGTCGTGCTCGAGGCGCGGCGCAAGGCCCTCCAGACCCGCAGGATCGGCGCCGAGGACTGAGGTCCGCCGGCGGCGTGCCGCCTGTCCACAGGTCAGGTCCTCACCGCCCCGTCGTCCACAGGTGGCCGCCGGTGAGCGGCACGGGCACGGGTCTGCGCACCACACTCCGGTCGTGGCTGCACCGACACCGCTTCGTCCACCGGCGGACCTCGACCAGCACCGGAGCGGCGACCGCGCTGATCCGGGACCGGTCGACGCCGACGGCCCTCCCGACCCGCGGGCGGCCGAGGTGGAGGCGTGGGCGCGCGCGGTGGAGGCCGGGGTCCTGGCGCGGGCCGCCCGGGACGACCCCGGCGTGGCGTGGCGGGGCGACGCCACCGACGAGGAGCTGGAGACCCTCGCCGGGCTCGGCGTCCGGGCCCAGCAGGAGTTCGTCACCGCCAACCTCGGCCTCGTCGGGTCCGTGCTCGCGCGGCACGCCCGGCGGGGCGCGTCGCCCGCGGACCTGTTCCAGGAGGGCTGCCTCGGGCTGATGGCGGCCGTCGAGCGGTTCGACCACCGCCGCGGGGTCCGCTTCTCGACCTACGCCGGCTACTGGATCCGGACCTGCGTGACCTCCTCCGCCGCGCGGGCGTCCGAGGCCGTCAGCATGCCCGCGAGCCGGAGCGAGCAGCTGCGCGTGGTGCGGGCCGTCGAGGCCGGGCTCGTCCAGCGCCTGGCCCGCCAGCCCAGCGTGGGCGAGGTGGCCCGGGCCCTGGGGCGCGACGAGGCCTGGACGGCGCAGGCCCTCGGCCACCGGGCACCCCGATCGATCGACGACGTCGACGAGGCGGTGCTGCACCGCTCCGCGGGCGGGGACGACCCTCCGGCGACCGGTGCCGCCGGGGTGGGGGAGGAGTCGTGGGCCCGACGCCTGCTGGCCACGCTGGACGGCTTCGACCAGCGGGTCGTGGAGCTGCGGATGGGCTTCGACGGCCGTGAACCGGCCAGCCTCGCCGCCACGGCCCGCGAGCTCGGCGTGCCCGTCGGCCGCGTCCGCCGTTCCGAGGTGCGGGCGCTGGAGCTGCTGCGCTCCCGCTGCCCGCAGACGGCGCTGGCGGGCCTGGCCTCGTGACGCGGACCCTCAACCGCGTCCTGGGCGTCCTGGGCTGTGTCCTGCGCGTCGGCGCGCGTCGGCGCGCGTCGTGAGCAGGGTGGGCCGTCGGGTAGCCCCGCAGGTGGGGCACGTGGTGGTGGGGCGGGTCTGCTCAGCGTGCGGACGACGGGCCCGGGTGCGGATCGGTGGTGATGAGCAGGTCCTGCCAGTCCTCCCCGACCAGGCCGTCCAGCAGGCCGCGCACCTGCGCCGCCCGGATCGTCGAGGCCCGGTCCTGGGTGCCGAGGCGCCGGTAGAGGTCGCGCACGTGCTTGTCGACGGTGCTCTGGCTGATGCCGAGGCGCGAGCCGATGGCCCTCACGGTCCGACCCTCCGCGAGCAGGCGGAGGACGGACTGCTGGCGTGCGGTCAGCGCGGGGTCCGGCGGTCGCAGGAACCGTCCGTGCGAGGCCACCACCACCGGCTGGAAGCGGCGGGCCAGCGCGATCTCGGCGTCGCCGAAGGGCTCCTCGTGGCGGGCCGCGAAGTACGCGGCGATCGTGGCACCGGTGCGCGCGATCGGGATGATGAGCAGCCGGTGCAGGACGCGGCCCCCGTGCTCGAGGACCCGGCCGGGCTCGGTGCCCCACCCGCTCATCACCTCCTCGACGGGCAGCGCGGGGACGACGCCCGCCCGCCGGAACCACAGAGTCATCGGACCGGCCTCCCAGGAGGCGGCGAAGCCCTGCCGGAGGGCCTCGGCCCACCCGGCGTCGTGGGGCCAGCACCGCACCCCGGCGGCGCGGGAGCCCGCGACGGCGAAGACGGTCACGGTGGCGTGCAGCTGTTCGGCGAGGAGCGGCAGGGTCGTGTCGACCTGGTCGGTGAGGGTCCCGGTCACGGCCAGCCGACCGGCGAGGTCGAGCAGCGGGTCGGTCGGGGAGGGCGCGCCCGTCGCGGGCAGCGCCGCGGCCGGCAGACGGGCAGGTGTCACGGCGGACCCCCTAGCGAACGGCGGCGAAACGTGTCAATGGTGTCATCCGGCACTGGCGGCCCGACGGCGGACCGCGCAGAGTGTGGTCGCGGCCGGTCCCGGTGGGAGACGGGGGGTCCCACCCGGACCGGCCACCACTCCACCTCACGGTCGGGGCGAGGACCGCAGGAGCCGGCACGGCAGAATGGCTCCGTGCCCGCGACCGCCCCTGCCACCCGGTGAGAGGCCTGTTCCGGGCGCGCGGGCTGCCGTCGGACGCGTACGCCTCCTGGCGCGACTCGCTGTCCTCCCGGCCCGGGGCCCCGGTTCGCATCCTGGCCTGGGCCCGGGCGGACGAGGACTTCGTCGTGGGGAGCCCCGCGCTGCTGTCGCTCGGCGGAGACGCACAGTCGGCGGAGCCCGAGCCCGTGTCGGACCAGAGTGCGTCGGACGGGAGCGCCTCGGACGAGAGCGCGTCGACCGGGACCGCGTCGGCCCGGAGCGCCCCGGCCCGGGACGCCTGGCGGCACGTGGGCTGGCACCAGATCGAGCACGGCGGCTGGAACGCGGAGTCGCGTTCGCTCTCGTGGACCCTGTACGGCGGCCGCCGCGGACGCGTGGCGCTGCGCGAGGCGGGACGCATGCCGGAGCTGTTCCGGGAGCGTGTCGCCGCGAGCATCGTCGTCGAACGCTTCGTGCCCATCCGAGGCGAGCGGGGCGTGACGGTGACCGCACGGCGCGACCTCGGGGGCTCCGGGGAGGTCACCTGGCACTCCACCCTGACCCGCGGGCTGAGCTGGAGCGCCGAGGGCGTGGCCGACGAGGTGGCCCGTGCGTCGGCCGAGCTGCAGTCGGAGTACGGATCCAGCTCTCGGGGCTGGTAACGTTCTGCAGGCCAATCCCCTGTAGCTCAATTGGCAGAGCAGCCGGCTGTTAACCGGCAGGTTACTGGTTCGAGTCCAGTCGGGGGAGCCACGCGAGGAGGCCTTCGGGAGCCTCTCGCACGCTCCGTGAGCGGCGTGCTCCGCCCTCGTCGACCGTCCGTACGTCGGTCCGCGCCATCACGCGCCGTCGGCCGCTGGTGCCGGAACGCCTCCGTCGTCGACCGAGGAGGCCTACGCTTCACCCCGGACGGTCGCCGGACCGCCGGAGGAGGACCACGTGACGAACCTCTCACCGATCGCTCGGGCCGACCTCCTGGTCGGGTCCGGACCGGCGGGAGCGAGCCCTGCGCTGGCTCGCCGGGCCCTGCTCGGCGGCGGGCTCGGGCTGGCGGCGACGGCGCTGGTCGGCACCCCCCGCGCTGCGGCCGCCGCGCCGGTGGTCGGTCGCATCCGCGACACCTACGAGGCCGCGGGGGGCGAGGCGGTGCTCGGCGCGCCGCTGGCCCACGAGGTGCGGCGGCGCATCGGACGGCAGACGACCTACGGGCAGCGGTTCGCAGGCGGCACGGTCTGGTGGGGCTCCGGGGTCGGCAAGGTCGACCGGCCGGCGCAGCGCGTGCGGCTCGACACGGCCCGCAACTTCCGCCCGGCCCTCGGGGTCCGCGACCTGTGGCGCACCGACGACCTCGACGGCTGCTCCGCGCTGGAGAAGCGCGTCGTGATCGACCTCGGCATCGAGACGATGATCGCCATGAACTCGGGCGGCGACCCGTCGATCCCGGGCGTGGAGCGCCACCAGTACCGGATCAGCAACGCGGGCAGCCACCTCGAGTTCTACCGGGGCTACGTGTCGCGCTCCGCGAGCCGGGCCTCGGTCCGGCGGGTGCTGCGCCGCGTCGCGCGCTCCGACGCGCCCGTTCTCGTGCACTGCGCGGGCGGGAAGGACCGGACGGGCTGGGTCTGCGACCTCATGCAGAGCGTGGCGGGCGTCGCCCGCGAGGTCCGTGACCTCGACTACCTGGCCACCCGCTCGTACTCGGGTCGCCCGGTCGAGCTCGAGTGGCTGGACGCGGCGCGCGACGAGCTCGCACGGCGCTACGGAACCGTCGAGGCCTACCTGCGCGAGGGCTGCGACCTGTCCGCGACCGACCTGCGTCGGCTGCGCGCCCGCCTGTCCTGACCCGGGCACGAGCCGTGGCCCGCGGGGGTGCCGCGGGCCAGCCGGCGAACCGTCAGGCCTGCTCGCGGGTGCCGCTGCCCCCGAGCGGACGGGCCGGCCAGTCCATCTGGTCGGCCGTGACCCGGTCGAGGTCGTCGAGGAAGTCGCGCGCCCAGTGGTCGATGTCGTGCTCGAAGACCTGGCGCCGGAGCAGCCGCATCCGCCGGGCCTTGACGCGCGCGGGCGCGTTCATGGCCTCCACCATCGTCTCCTTCAACCCGTCGATGTCGTGCGGGTTGATCAGGTACGCCTGGCGCAGCTCCCGCGCGGCGCCGGCGAACTCGCTCAGGACGAGCGCGCCGTCGTCGGCCTGGCGGCAGGCGACGTACTCCTTGGCCACGAGGTTCATGCCGTCGCGCAGCGGCGTGACGATCATGACGTCGGCCGCGCGGTAGAGGGCGGCCATCTCCTCGCGGGGGTAGGAGGCGTGCAGGTAGGTGATCGGAGGACGCCCGATGCGGCCGACCTCGGAGTTGATGCGCCCGACCTGCCGGTCGATGTCGTCGCGCAGGTGGCGGTACTGCTCGACCCGCTCCCGCGACGGCGTGGCCACCTGGACCAGGGCGGCCTCGTCCGGGTCGATCTTGCCCTCGGCGATGAGCTCGCCGAAGGCCTGGATCCGCTCGGGCAGGCCCTTGGTGTAGTCGAGCCGGTCGACGCCGAGGAACAGCGTCTTCGGGTTGCCGAGGTCGTCGCGGATCTCCGCCGCGCGGTGCGCGGTCGCCTCGCTCGAGGCCAGGTCGTGCATCGACTGGGCGGCGATGGAGATCGGGTACGCGCGGGCCATCACCGTGCGGCCGTCGGACGCGTGCACGAACTCGCGGCGGGTGTCGAGGTGGAGCCGCTGCCGGACGAGGCGCAGGAAGTTCTGCGCGCCGCCGCCCAGCTGGAAGCCGACGAGGTCCGCGCCCAGCAGCCCGCGCAGGATCTGGTCGCGCCACGGCAGCTGGATGTAGAGCTCGGTCGGGGGGAACGGGATGTGCAGGAAGAAGCCGATGCGCAGGTCGGGGCGCTGCTCGCGCAGCATCTGCGGCACGAGCTGGAGCTGGTAGTCCTGCACCCACACGACCGCACCCTGGTCGGCGACGGCCGCCGTCCGGTCGGCGAAGCGCTGGTTGACCCGCACGTACGCGTCCCACCACTCACGGCGGAACTCGGGCGGAGCGACGACGTCGTGGTAGAGCGGCCACAGCGTCGCGTTGGAGAAGCCCTCGTAGTAGTCGGCGACCTCCGCCTCCGACAGCGGCACGGGCACGAGCTCGAGGTCGTCGTTCTCGAACGGGTCCAGCACCTCGTCGGGCGCGCCGTGCCACCCGACCCACGCGCCGTGGTGGGAGTGCATGACCGGCTCGAGCGCCGTCACCAGCCCGCCGGGCGAGGTGCGCCAGGTGGTCGTGCCGTCCGGGTGCTCCACCCGGTCGACCGGCAGCCGGTTGGCCACCACCACGAAGTTCGCCTTGCGCGTCGGTCGCCCTCCCTCGGCCTTCGACTCGTCGTCCCTGTCCGTCGCCGCGGCGGTCACCGTCGTGGTCCCCTCACCTGCCGAAGGCTACGGGGCGAAGATCACGTCCGACGGGTCGGGAGCCGTGGGCGAGCCGGCCCGCGGTCTGTCAGGCTCCTCCCATGACCCCCGGCGAACAGGCGCGGTCCCGCCTCGACGCGGTGCTGGAGCACCCGGACCAGACGCTGATCGGCATCGACTTCGACGGCACGCTCGCTCCGATCGTGGCCGACCCCGACCAGGCGCACGCGCATCCGCGCGCCGTCGCGGCGCTCGCCCGGCTCGGCTCGCTGCTCGGCACGGTCGCCGTCATCACCGGTCGTCCGGCCAGGACCGCGGTGCGGCTCGGCGGGTTCCGGGGGGTCGCGGGGCTCGGGCACCTCGTCGTGCTCGGGCAGTACGGCGTGGAGCGCTGGGACGCGGAGACCGACGAGTTCGACATCCCGCCGGAGCCCCACCAGGTGGCCGAGCTGGAGGCCGAGATCCCGCCACTGCTCGACCGGCTGGGGCAGGGCGCGGCCCGCGTCGAGCACAAGGGCCGCGCGGTGGTCGTGCACACGCGCCAGCTGCCGGACCCGGACGCGTCCTTCGAGACGCTGTCAGGACCGCTCACCGACCTCGCCGGCCGCCACGCCATGGTCGTCGAGCCTGGCAAGAACGTCCTCGAGATCCGCTCGCCCGGCATCGACAAGGGGGTCGCGCTGCGGGCCATCGTCGCGGAGCGCGAGGCCCGGCAGGTGGTCTTCGTGGGCGACGACCTCGGTGACCTGCCGGCCTTCCGCGTGGTGGACGAGCTGCGGGCCGAAGGGGTCGGCGGGCTCCTGGTCTGCTCGGCCTCGCACGAGGAGGACGCGCTCTCCGCCCTCGCCGACGTGGTTGTGCAGGGCCCCGACGGCGTCGCCGACTGGCTGGAGGAGCTGGCCGGCGCGCTCGAGGAGCGCAGCGCCGCCTCGCGCTGACGCGGGCGCGTCAGGACCGCCGTACGCGGGTATGGACACCTCAGTCCAGGTCCGGGGCCACCACGGCCCGGCAACCCTCGAGGAGAATCCATGCCCGCATCACCCATCCTGCGCCTGGCGGTGCTCGGCGCGCTGGGCGCGCTGTCCCTGAGCGCCTGCGCCAACGGCGCCGACACCGGCGGCGGAGGCGGAGGCGGAGGCAGCGCACCGAGCGAGCTGATCGTCTCGACCGACCTGCCGCTGCAGGGTCCCGCCGCGTCCACCAACGACTCGACCAACAAGCTCGTCCAGCTCTACCTCGACCAGATCGGCAGCAAGGCCGGGAACTACTCGATCAAGCTGCAGACCTACGACGACTCGACGGCGGCCAAGGGCGCCTGGGACGACGCGGCCTGCGCGAAGAACGCCACCGACCACATCGCGAACACCGGCGAGGTGGCGGTGATGGGCGCCTTCAACTCCGGCTGCTCCAAGATCGAGGTGCCGACCCTCAACCAGGACGCCGACGGCCCGATGCTGATGGTCAGCAACGCCAACACCAACCCCGGGCTCACCAAGACCTGGGACGTCGGCGAGCCGGACAAGTACTTCCCGAGCGGCACCCGCAGCTACGCCCGCGTCATCACGACCGACGACTACCAGGGCCAGGGTGCGGCGGCGTTCGCGAAGAACGACCTCAAGGTCACCAAGGCGTTCGTCCTCAACGACAACCAGACCTACGGCCTGGGCGTCTCCAAGGCCTTCTCCGACTCGGCCAAGCAGAACGGCATCGAGATCGTCGGGACGCAGAGCTGGGACGCGAAGCAGCCGAACTACACCGCGCTGTTCCAGGCGGTGAAGGCGTCCGGCGCCGACCTCGTCTACCTCGGCGGCATCTACGACAACAACGGCGGCCAGCTGATCAAGGACAAGGTCGCCGTGCTCGGCCCGAACACGGGCGTGAAGCTGATGGGGCCGGACGGCTTCACCGGCTACCCCGACCTGCTCAAGCTCGACCAGTCGACCGGGATGTACCTGACGTTCGCCGGCCTGACCCAGGAGCAGCTCAAGGACGCCGGCGGGGCCGGGGCCAAGCTCCTCGACGCCTACCAGCAGAAGTACGGCAAGGCGCCCGAGGGCTCCTACCCGCTGTACGGGGTGGCGGCCATGCAGGTCATCCTCGCGGCGGTCGCCAAGTCCGACGGCACCCGCAAGGGCGTGAACGACGCGGTGCTCAGCGGGGAGGGCATCACGATCCCCGCCGACCAGTCGGTGCTGGGCAAGGAGATCAAGATCGACCCGGCGACCGGCGACACCAGCGCCAAGGACCTCACGGTCGAGGTCGTCAAGGGCGGCAAGGAGACCTTCGCCAAGTCCCAGTCGATCTCCTGACGAGCGCACCGGGGGCCGGGGTCGACCCGGTCCCCGGCGCCGGTCGGCGGCCGCCCGTCGTCGCTGCTAGTCGTCGGCCGACAGGTCGGGCGACTGGGGCGAGTCCTGCTGCGTACGCCCGGGCTGCTCCTCGCGCAGGTCGGAGTCGGCGAGGATCGCCGCCGCCTGGGCCTCCGGGTCGTCGCTGCCGGCGGCGATCTCCTCGGGCAGCAGCAGGGCCCGCTCCTCGACCCGGGCGTCGCGGTCGTCGTCCTGCGTCAGGTCGTGCGTCGGTTCGCTCACCGCACGAGGCTAACTGCGGTCTACCGGCGCCCCCGGGCTCGTGCCACAGTGGTCGGGCGGCGTCGCACGGCGTCCGCCACGGGTGGCAGCCAGAGTCGGAGGACCACGATGAGCGAGCACAGCGCTGAGGCGGAGCGGGTCGACGAGAGCGCCTTCGGCGCCGGGGGCGAGACGTCGATCGACGCCGACGTGGCGGCGAGCGGGACGGACGGCACGGACACTGGCGCGACCTCCTCCGACGCGGACGGGGCCGACGAGAGCGTCGCCGACTCCCACGCGTCCGACGTGGCGGCCGGCTACGACGACGGCGACGACGCCCCGGTCCAGCCCTCGGGCGAGGAGGACGGGACGCTCTAGTGGAGCTCGGACCCGCCCTCGACGCCGCGCGGGCAAACCACCGCTCGGTGCTGGTGACGCTGCGGCGCGACGGACGGCCTCAGCTGTCGAACGTCGTCCACCTCGTCGGCGACGACGGGCTGGTCCGCGTCTCCACCACGGCGGACCGGGCGAAGTTCCACAACCTGCGGCGCACGCCGTGGGCCGCGCTCAAGGTCGACGGCGAGACGTTCTGGTCCTACGCCGTCCTCGAGGGCGACGTGACGCTCTCCGCCGTCGCGACCACGCCCGACGACGCGGCGACCGACGAGCTGGTCGCCGTGTACCGCGGCATCTCCGGCGAGCACCCGGACTGGGACGACTACCGGCGCGCCATGGTCGCCGAGCGGCGGGTGGTGGTCCGCCTCATCCCCACGTCGGCGTACGGCGCAATCTAGACCTTCGAGCGGCTCCGGTCGGGGCCCCGCTTCGTGGCTCGCCACCCTGGTCGCGAGGATGGGGGTGTGAGCGCAGCAGGGACGGCCGTCGTGACCGGGGCGAGCAGCGGGATCGGCGCCGCCACGGCCCGGGCCCTCGCGGGCGACGGCTGGACCGTCGTCTGCGCGGCGCGTCGCGCGGACCGGGTCGAGGCCCTGGCGGCCGAGATCGGGGGCGTCGCTTCGGTGCTCGACGTGACCGACCGAGCGTCGGTGGAGGCCTTCGCGGCGCAGCTGCCGGACGACGTCAGCCTGCTGGTGAACAACGCCGGCATGGCCCTCGGGCAGGAGCCCGTCGCCGAGGCCGACCTCGACGCCTGGGAGCGGATGTACGCGACGAACGTCATCGGCGCGACCCGCGTGACCCAGGCGCTGCTGCCGCGCCTCGTCGCGAACCGCGGCCAGATCGTCTTCATGACCTCGACCGCGGCCGACGGCCCGTACGAGGGCGGTGCCGGCTACTGCGGGGCGAAGGCGGCCGAGCGCATGGTCGCCGGGGCGCTGCGCCTGGAGCTGGTCGACTTACCGGTGCGGATCCACGACGTCGCGCCGGGCATGGTGCGCACCGACGAGTTCGCGCTGAACCGCTACGGCGGCGACGCCGAGCGGGCCGCGAAGGTCTACGCCGGGGTCGCCGAACCGCTCGTGGCCGACGACGTCGCCGAGACGGTGCGCTGGATCGCCTCGCTGCCGGACCACGTCGACGTCGACCGCCTGACCGTCCGGCCCCGGGCGCAGGCCGCGCAGCACAAGGTGTCGCGCGTCTTCGAGGAGGAGTGATGACCATGACCGACCAGACCATCCCGACCGAGCCGGTCGGACCCGTGCCCGGACCCACGGGCCCCGAGCCGATCCCGACACCGGATCCGGGCCCGCCGATCAGCCCGCCCGGCGACCCGCAGCCGATCCCGGACCCGGGCCCCATCGAGTGACCTCGGCGCCGGCCGGTCCCCGCTGCCGTCGTCCTGAGGGTGGCCGGCGTGGCGCCGCCTCCTGAGCCGTCGGACCACGCCGAGCGACTGGTCTTCTTCACCGACGCGGTCGTCGCGATCGCACTGACCCTGCTGGTCCTGCCGCTGGTCGACCTGGTGCCGGAGGCGCGCCGCTCGGGGCTCGGGCTCGGCGCGCTGCTGCGCGAGAACCTGGGCGAGCTCGGGTCGTTCCTGCTGAGCTTCGTGGTGATCTTCCGCTTCTGGTGGGCGCACCACCAGCTGTTCCGCCACGTCTCGCGGCTGAACCGGGCCGTGGTCGGCTGGAACCTGCTGTGGATGGTCTCCATCGTCTTCATGCCGGTGCCGACCGCGATCATCACCGCGTACAGCCCGTCGGCGGGCACCGTGCTGCTCTACGTCGGCACCCTCGTCGTGAGCAGCGGTGCGCTGACGCTGCTCACCCTCACGGTCCACCGTCACCCCGAGCTCAGCGTCGGCCGCAGCCGCGAGACCCGTGAGGACGTGCTCGGCGGCGTCACCTCGCTGGCCGCGCTGCTGCTCGCCCTGGTGCTCGGCGCGACGTTCTCCGAGCACGTGAACTACCTCGCGCTGCTGCTGCTCCTCCTGACGGGGACCGTCGAGCGGCTCGTCCGGCGCCGTTGGAGCCGAGCCGCGGCCGCTCGCGTTTGACGACAGCGCCGGCAGGCGCTTTCATCGTTGGGTGACGATGACAGCGACGACCGTCGGGTCCGGTGCGGGCGCGCTCGTGGACGACCCGACCGAGGCGGTCCCGGAGGCGGCGGTGCTGCTGTTCCGCAGCCTGGCCGAGCCGACCCGGTTGCTGATCCTGCGCCACCTGATGCTCGGCGAGCACCGCGTCGTCGACCTGACCGCGCACCTCGGGCTCGCCCAGAGCACCGTCAGCGCGCACCTCGCCTGCCTGCGCGACTGCGGCCTGGTGACCTCCCGCCCGGTGGGGCGCTCGTCGCTGTTCGCGCTCGCCGTGCCGGACGAGCTCCTCGACCTGCTCGGGTCGGCGGAACGACTCCTGTCCGCGACCGGCGACGCCGTCACCCTGTGCAGCGGGATCGAGCGCTGATGGGCCACGACCACGCGCACGCCCACGGGTCCCTGACCGCGACCGGCCGCCACCGCCGGCGGCTCGTGCTCGTCATGGTCATCACGCTGGCCGTGTTCCTGGCCGAGGTCGTCGGCGGGCTGCTCTCGGGCTCGCTCGCGCTGCTCGCCGACGCCGGCCACATGCTCACCGACTCCGCCGGCCTGCTCATCGCGCTCATCGCCTCGGTCCTCGCGGCGCGCCCGGCCACGAGCGCCCGCACCTTCGGCCTGCAGCGCGCCGAGGTCCTGGCCGCCCTGGTCAACGGGGTCCTGCTCGTGGCGATCGCCGTGCTCGTGCTCGTCGAGGCCGTACGCCGCTGGCAGGACCCGACGCAGGTGTCGAGCGGGCTCATGCTCGTGGTCGCCCTCGTCGGCATCGCGGCGAACGTCGTCGGCCTGCTCGTGCTGCGCGGCGGCAAGGACGAGAGCCTGAACCTGCGCGGCGCCTACCTCGAGGTGCTCGGCGACCTGCTCGGGTCGGTCGCGGTCGTCGTCGCGGCCGTGGTGATCTGGACGACCGGCTGGGTCCGCGCCGACGCGCTGGCCTCCGTGCTCGTCGTCTGCCTGATCCTGCCGCGCGCGTGGTCGCTCATCCGCGACGTCGTCGACGTGCTGCTCGAGGCCGCGCCCCGCGGCGTCGACCTCGACCGGGTCCGCGACCACATCCAGGAGACCCCCGGCGTCGTCGAGGTGCACGACCTCCACGTCTGGACGATCACCAGCGGGCTGCCGGTGCTGTCCGCGCACGTCGTCGTGGCGGGCGACGAGTTCGCCAGTGGCCGCTCCGGCCAGATCCTCGACACCCTCGGCACGTGCCTGGGGGAGCACTTCGACGTGGCGCACTGCACGTTCCAGCTCGAGCCGGAGGGCCACCGCGCCCACGAGCCGGAGCACCACCACCGCTGAGCCGTACGCCCTCCCAGCCGGTCCGGCCCAGCACGTTCACGTGAAAGACCCGCGCTTCCCTCGGCAGATCTGCTGGGTGAAGCGTCGGAGCTTCACGTGAACGTGAAAAACCTGAGGTGAGGACGGCCGGGGCGTCGGCCGGGGGAGCGGGCTCGCCGCCGCGGGCTCAGACGGCGCGCAGGGACAGGAACCGCACCTCGGTGCGCAGGTCGAAGCCCATGGCGAGGTAGAGCCGGATCGCGCGGGTGTTCGCCGCGCTGGTGTGCAGGAACGGGACGTCGCCGCGTTCGCGCACCACGTCGGCCACCGCGCGGACCAGGCCGGTGGCGAGGCCCTGGCGCCGGTACGCCGGGTCGGTGCAGACCGCGCTGATCTCGGTCCAGCCCTCGGGGTGCAGCCGCTCGCCGGCCATGGCGACCAGCCGCCCCTCGCGGCGGATCCCGAGGTAGGTCCCGAGCTCGACGGTGCGCGGCCGGAACGGTCCCGGTTCGGTTCGGGCCACGAGGTCGCTCGCCTCCGCGGCGTCGGCGGGACCGAGGACCACGGCCTCCTCGTCGGGGTACGACCGCAGCGCGTCGGTGGACACGAGCTGCACGCCGGGGACCTCGCCCTCGAGCGCCCAGCCGGACGGGACCGACCACGGCCGGCCCGCCGGGACCGCCAGCCCGGCCAGCTTGTCGGTGGCGTACAACGCGCGGAGCTCCGCCCACGCGAGCGGGTCGTCGTCGGCGGCGACCGCGGCGAAGGGGGACACGTCCGCCGGGTAGCGCCGGGCCCGGTCGCCGCCGAGGGCGAAGGAGGCGTGCGGGCCGGTGAGGGCCGACCAGGCCGCCCGGTCGAGCGGGTGGGCGACCTCGCCGGTGGTCGGGGCGAGGGAGGGGAGCGTGGTCACGCAGGCGTCGAACACCCCGCCTTCCTACCGCATTCCCGCTATTCCCTAGTTACCCGACAGGATTTGACACAACTCGGGGTTCGGCTCTAGCGTTCTCGGCAGGTCACGAGCATCAGCGACAAGCCCTGGCTGGCTGATCGGCAACCCTCGCACGCGCGGTGGGGTGCCCCAGGTGACGACCCGGCAGGGGGACCCCCCTCTGCAAGCGCCGACCCCGGTCCCGGGGTCCCCGAGGAACAGGTCCCGCATGACCACCGACGCCACCCCGGCCGTCCTCCCGCGTCACCACGCCGCCCGCCGCGCGGGCGGCGTGCCCTCCTGTCGACGGATGCCCGGCACCTGCCGCTGACGGGAGGGAGCCGCCGACCGGCGGCTCCCGACCCGCTCCGGGCCCACGGGCCCGCTCCTCCCGACCGTCCCGCCGGCCGCCGCGCCGGCGTACCCGCACGCCCCGAGGTCCCATGAGCCTGAGCACCGACCGGCGGCCCGCACCGGCCGCCGACCGCCCACCCGAACCGCGCCGGACCGACCCGGCCCACGTCCCCGACCCCGCCGCCGCGCTGGTGTCGTCCCGCGTCGTCCCGCTGCGCCGTCCGTGGCGCTGGGTCGCGAGCGTCGTCGTCGTCCTCCTGCTCGCCCAGGTCGTCCGCGGCTTCGTCCAGAACGAGGCCTACCAGTGGGACGCCTTCGGCTACTGGTTCTTCCAGCCGATCATCCTCGAGGGGCTGGTCGTCACGCTGAAGCTGACCGCCTGGAGCGCGGTGATCGGCTTCGCCGCCGGCATCGTGCTCGCGCTCATGCGGCTCTCCCGGAGCCCCGTGCTGCAGGCGGTCAGCTGGGTCTACGTCTGGATCTTCCGCTCGGTCCCGCTGATCGTGCTGCTGCTGTTCCTGGCCAACGCGACCGCGCTCTACCCGAGCCTCGGGCTGTCGGTCCCGTTCGGGCCGCAGCTGTTCAGCATCGACGCCACCCGACTGCTGAGCTACGAGGCGGCGGCGATCATCGGCCTCAGCCTCAACGAGGCCGCGTACGCCGCCGAGATCGTCCGCTCGGGCATCATCTCGGTCGACCCGGGCCAGCGCGAGGCGGCGGCCGCCCTCGGGTTGCCGCGGCACCGCCGCTTCACCCGGATCGTGCTGCCGCAGGCGATGCGGGCGATCCTGCCCTCGTACGCCAACCAGCTGATCGGGCTGCTCAAGGGCACCTCGGTCGTCTACATCACCTCGCTGCTCGACCTCTTCGGCCAGGTGGAGACGCAGGCGAGCACCAACAGCGGCCAGGTCATCCCGCTGCTCATGGTGGCGACGGTCTGGTACGTGGTCCTCACCAGCATCCTGTCCGTCTTCCAGTACTTCGTGGAGCAGCGCTTCGCCCGCGGCGTCGACCGGCTCGCCGGACCGACCCGTGCGCAACGCGTCCTGTCGGCGGTCCGGACGCGGCGGGGGATCGCGCGATGAGCGCCGTCACGCACGCCGAGGTGCCGGCCGAGGTCGCGGCGCCCGTGGTCCAGGTCCGCGGGGCGCGCAAGTCCTTCGGCCACCACGAGGTGCTGCACGGCGTCGACCTCGACGTCGAGCGCGGCACGGTCACCGTCGTCCTCGGACCGTCCGGGTCGGGCAAGTCGACGCTGCTCCGCGCGATCAACCACCTCGAGAAGCTCGACGCGGGCTACGTCGGGGTCGACGGCGAGCTGGTCGGCGTGCGCGTGGCCCACGGCCGGCTGCACGAGCTCAGCGAGCGCGCGATCCTGCGGCAGCGCGCGCGCATCGGCTTCGTCTTCCAGGGCTTCAACCTCTTCCCGCACCTCACCGTGCTGGAGAACGTGGTGGAGGCGCCGGTCGCCGCGCTCCGGCGCGACAGGGGCGAGGTCCGCGCGGAGGCCCTGGCCCTGCTCGACCGGGTCGGTCTCGCGGACAAGGCCGACGCCTACCCCCGCCAGCTGTCCGGCGGCCAGCAGCAGCGCGTGGCCATCGCCCGGGCGCTGGCGCTGCGCCCGCAGCTGATCTTGTTCGACGAACCGACGTCGGCCCTCGACCCGGAGCTGGTCGGCGAGGTGCTGGCGGTGATCAAGGACCTGGCGGCCGCCGGCACGACCATGATCATTGTCACCCACGAGATCGGCTTCGCCCGCGAGGTGGCCGACACCGTCGTGTTCCTCGACGGCGGTCGCGTGGTCGAGCAGGGACCGCCCGACGAGGTCCTCACCCGGCCCCGGCACGCCCGCACCGCGGCCTTCCTCAGCCGCGTGCGCTGAACCGCACCCCGCACCCAGACCCGTACGCATCCCTGCGGCAGCCTGCCGCGCCACTCCAGGAGACACCCATGCCCCTCACCGCCCGTACGCCTCGGCCCCGCAGCCGTCGCACCCTCGCCGTCCTCGTGGCCGCACCCGTGCTCGCCACCGTGCTGGCTGCCTGCTCGACCAGCGACGCCGCGACCACCGGGGCGCCGAGCACCGACGAGAACGGCAACACCACCGTGGTGGTCGCCGACAACACGACGACGGCCACGCGCACCGAGATCACGGTCCAGCCGCAGGCGGCGCTGCACGACGCGCTGCCCGCCGCGGTCAAGGACCGCGGCACGCTCGTGATCGGCGTCGGCGCCCTGCCGGCGGGCTTCCCGCCGCTGGCTTACGTCGGCGACGACCACAAGACCCTGACCGGCGCCGAACCCGACCTGGGCCGGCTCGTCGCCGCGACCCTCGGGCTGAAGCCGGACCTGCAGAACAACGCCTGGGAGAACATGTTCGTCCGCCTCGACAGCGCCCAGCTCGACGTCGGCTTCTCGAACATCACCGTCACCGAGGAGCGCAAGCAGAAGTACGACTTCGCCTCCTACCGCGACGACAACCTCGCCTTCGCGGTCAAGAAGGACGACCCGTGGACGTTCGACGGCGACTACCACGCGCTGGCCGGCAAGACCGTCGCCGTCAGCTCGGGCACCAACCAGGAGAAGATCCTGCTCGAGTGGCAGCAGAAGCTGAAGGCCGAGGGCCAGTCGTTCGAGGTCCGCTACTACAAGGACAACAACAGCGTCTACCTGGCGCTGGCCTCCGGCCGGATCGACGCCTACTTCGGTCCCAACCCGGGCGTGGCCTACCAGGACCAGCAGTCGGCGAGCACCAGCACGCCGACCCGCACGGCGGGCACGTTCTCGGGCGCAGGCGACTCCCTGCAGGGCCTCATCGCCGCGACGACGAAGAAGGACAGCGGCCTCGCGCAGCCGGTCGCCGACGCGATCAACCACCTGATCAGGTCCGGCCAGTACGACCAGTGGCTCAAGGCGTACAACCTCCAGAACGAGGCCGTGAAGACCTCCGAGGTCAACCCTCCCGGCCTGCCTCTGGACAATGCTTGATTGGCTCCGCTCCGCCGAGACGCTCCCTGAGCTCGTCGAAGGGCCACGAAGTGGTCAGCGTCTCGGCGAGAAAGCCGACCTCTCCGAGGCCCAGATTCACGGGGTGGTCGCAACACCGGTCTGGTCTTTGAGTATGGCGGCGAGGACCTCGGTCGGTGTGAGGAAGCCGTGTCGTTTGCGGGGCCGGTTGTTGAGCAGCTCGACGGCGTGTTGGAGCTCGGTGTCGGTGACGGTGGCGATGTCTCGTCCTTTGGGGACGTATTCGCGCAGCAAGCCGTTGGTGCTCTCGTTGGAGCCGCGCTGCCAGGGGGCGTGGGGGTCGGCGAAGTAGACCTGGATACCGGTCGCGGCACTGAACTCGGCGTGGCGGGCCATCTCCGAGCCGCGGTCCCAGGTCAGCGACGCCATCGGCCACCCGGTCCGGTTCACGGCCTCGCTGAGCCCGGCCAGGGTCGCTTCGGCGGTGTGGCGCTCGGGCAGCAAGAACGCGGTCAAGAACCCGCTGGTCCGCTCGACCAGCGTGCCGATCGCGGCGGTGGTCCCGGCCGGGCCGCAGACCAGGTCGCCCTCGTGGTGGCCCGGCACGAGCCGGCCCTCGACCTCCTCGGGCCGCTCGTGGATCGAGACCGCGCCCACGATCTGGCCCGGTCGGTTGCGCGGAGTGCGGGTCTGACGGGTCCGGCGTTGGGAACGGCCGCTGCGGAGGTGGGCGCGGAGCTCGCGGCGCAGCTCGCCTCGGGGAAGGACGTAGATGGCGCGATAGATCGCCTCGTGGCTGATCCGCATCTGCTCATCATCACCGAACTCCACGCGTAGCCGCCCGCTGATCTGCTCGGGCGACAAGCCGAGGTCCAAGCGGGTCTGGACCCAGACTCGTAGCCGGGCGTCACGGGCCAGCTTCGAGGCCCGGGCCCGATTCCGGGCCCGGACCGCGGCCTGGTGGCAGGCCTCGGGCTGGTAGCCCGGCGTGCGTCCGCTCGGGCGCCCCGGCGCCGCCGCGGGTCGTGCGGGGCGGCGCAGCTCTCGACTGATCGTCGAGGCTGAGCGGCACAGCCGGCGCCCGATCTCTCGCACCCCGAGCCCGCTGTCGTGAAGCCGGGCGATCTCGTAGCGCTCGTCACGGCTGAGGTAGCGCTGGACCTGGCACGGTTCGAACTCCACCCCGCCAACCTCGGCGCGCCAACGCCCGATCGCCCGGGCCGACACGCCCGTGACCGACGCGGTCTGCTTCTGCGACCAGCCTCGAGCCAGCAACGCGAACACTCGCTGACGGACCCCCACTCCGAACGTCAACATCCACCTCCACCAATAGAGGCGTTGCAACGATCACGAGAACCCAACGAGGCCCTTCGAC
>NZ_FOFA01000010.1:121861-203651 GCF_900110855.1 Microlunatus flavus | reverse complement strand
GCGACGTCGTGCCCGCCGCCGCGGCACAACTTCACGTCGATCCCGCGGATCCGGTCGGAGGCTCCGGCGTTCGACCTGCACCACCCCGAGGTCGCGCTGTCGGAGTACGGCGACGAGGAGAGCCTGAAGGACACGGCCGTCGACGCCGCGCAGGACGACGGCCGTCGCAACCTGCTCGAGGCCCGCGTCGAGGAGCGCTCAGATGACCGTGTGGACGACCAGGAGGACGTCCACCCGAACGTCTCGCCGAAGGCGCCCCCCGGGCAGGACGAGCGGGGCTGACGCTCCCGGCTCGCCGTCGGCCGGCGGCGCTCAGCGCGCGGCGCGGTAGGCGGCGAGCCAGAGGGCGAGCTGGAGGTCGGTGCGCGTCCGGCCGTCGCGCAGGTCGACCCCGGTGAGCTCCTCGACGCGGTCGAGCCGGTAGTAGAGCGTCGTGCGGTGCACGTGGAGCTGCTCGGCGGCGGCGGCGACGTCACCGCCGAGGTCGAGCACCGTACGGGCCGTGCTCATCAGCTCCGGCCTCGGCAGCCGCGCGAGGGTCTCGGCGGCCGGGTGCACGGTGGCGACCCTGAGGTCGTCCGGCGCCTCGACGACGAGGCGCCAGGCGCCGAGGGCGTCCCAGGATGGTGGCGAGAGCCGGGCGCCGGCGCGGAGGGCGGCCTGCGTGACGATGGCCCGGCGCACCGCCTCGGCCAGCTCGGCCACCGGCAGCGGAGCCCCGCTCGTCGCGGGCTGCGGCCGTGCTCCGGCGACGTGGACGCGCAGCCCGTCCGGCAGCGTCCACCCGCCCCGACGCGTGCCGGCGTCGACCTGGACCCGGGCGTCGGGCGGCAGCCGTTCGAGCCGGAGCAGGTCGCGGGCGGCCTCCGGGTCGGGCCCGCCCAGGAGCAGCCGCAGCAGCTGGTCGCGGCGGCGCGCGACGTCGCGGCGGGACACCTCGACGCGGGCCAGCACCTCCGCCGCCCGCTCGGCGCAGGCGACGATGGCCGCGAAGTCGTCGGGCGTCACGCGCTCGTCCGGGTCGAGCACCCACAGCAGGCCGAGGAGCTGGTCGCCGGCGTGCACCGGCATCACCCACCGCGCCCACATGTCGAGCTCGGGGATGCCGGGCGTCCGCACGGGTGCGACGGCCCGCGCGAGGTCGAAGCTGCGCACGGCGCGGGCCACCTCGGCGTCGACGCGCCGGTTGAGGATCGTGCGGACGCGGGTGCCGTCGACCGGTCCGCGGGTGGCCCACCAGACCGGGCGCTCGCGCTCGTCCTCGACCAGCACGGACAGGTCGAGCCGCGCGGCGAGCCGGTCGACGGCGTGCTGGACGTCGTCGTGGCCGTCCGGCTCCGGGGCCGCCTCGACCGTGGTGTCCATGAGGCGGCAGCCTAGGGGGGCCTCGACCGCTCGTCGGCGGTCGCCCAGCCGTGCATCTCACGACATCGTGAAATGCACGTACTGAGCCAGCTCTGCAGGGTGGGACAAGGGCCCGCAAGGTGGGCTGAGACGTCAGCAGCGCCTGGTCGAGGTCGGCAGAGCCGCCACGTGCCGCAGCCAACGCCGCTGCCAGGGCGTCTCGACCGCCCGGGGATGGTGGGCGCACCGGACCCAGGCCACGGCGTCGTCGGGCGCGAGCCCGTCGAGCACGGCCAGCGCGGCGAGCGCCGTCCCGGTCCGGCCCACCCCGCCCCAGCACGCCACCTCCACCCGCCGACCGCGCCGGGCCAGGGCGTACGCCTCGGCCAACGCGTCGAGGGCGTCGTCGCGATCGAGCGGCAGGCCGAAGTCCGGCCAGCGCAGCCGCCGGTACGTCCACGCCGGGGGAGCGCCGCGTCCGAGGACGAGCGTGAGGTCGGCGGGTCCGAGGTCGTTCCGCAGGGGGCGACCACGGACGAACGCCCCGCCGGGCAGCGCGAGCACGCCCGGCGAGGCGCTGGTCCAGGGCACGGCGCTCACGGGGAGCGGTGTCCGGTCGAGATCTGTCCGCGGGCGGACCTAGTGCGCGACCGCCTTCTCGGCCCCCGCGCCGGTGAGCGAGCGGACCTCGAGCTCGTCGTAGCGGCGCTGGCTCGCGTCGTCCTTGCTCACGAGCGTGCCGATGATGCCGCAGAGGAAGCCGATCGGGATCGACACGAGGCCCGGGTTGCGCAGCGGGAACCAGGCGAAGTCCGCGTTCGGGAAGAGCGACGTGGCGGTCCCCGAGCCGACCGGGGAGAAGACCACGAGCACGACCGCGGCGATCAGGCCGCCGTAGATGCTCGCCGTCGCCCCGGCGGTGTTGAAGCGCCGCCAGAACAGGTTGAACAGCAGCGCCGGGAGGTTCGCCGACGCGGCGACCGCGAAGGCCAGGGCCACGAGGAACGCGATGTTCAGCCGCTGCGCCGGGATCGCGAGCGCGATGGCGACGGCGCCGATGCCGAAGGCCGCGATCCGGACCACGATCATCTCGCTGCGCTCGGACGCCCGGCCCTTCTTGATCACGCTGGCGTAGATGTCGTGCGCGACCGACGACGCCGAGGTCAGCGTGAGCCCGGCGACCACCGCGAGGATGGTGGCGAAGGCGACGGCCGAGATCAGCGCGAGCAGCACCGCACCGCCGAGGGTGTCCTCGCCCCCGCCGACCGCCTGCGCGAGCAGCGGGGAGGCCGCGTTGCCCGACGAGGTGGCGATCGGGCTGCCCTTGCCCGTGTCGACGAGCGCCGCGGCGCCGAAGCCCAGCACGAGCGTCATCAGGTAGAACGCGCCGATGAGGCCGATCGCCCAGAGCACCGACTTGCGGGCGGCCTGCGCGGTCGGGGTCGTGTAGAAGCGGATGAGGATGTGCGGCAGCCCGGCGGTGCCGAGCACCAGCGCCAGGCCGAGCGACAGGAAGTCGAACTTGCCGACGAGGTCCTTGCCGTAGAGCTGGCCCGGCTGCAGGAACGCCTCGCCCTTGCCCGACTTCTCCGCGGCGGCGCCGAGGAGCTCGGAGAGGTTGAAGTGGAACTGCGCCAGCACGAGGATCGTGATCAGCAGCGTGCCGATCATGAGCAGCACGGCCTTGACGATCTGCACCCAGGTGGTGCCCTTCATGCCGCCGAGCGTCACGTAGACGATCATCAGCACGCCGACGCCGATGATCACGAGGTTCTTGACGCCGGGGCTGCTGACGCCGAGCAGCAGGCCGACGAGGCTGCCGGCGCCGACCATCTGCGCGAGCAGGTAGAAGATCGACACGACGATCGTCGACGACGCCGCCGCGGTCCGTACGGGCACCTGGCGCATCCGGAACGCGAGCTGGTCGGCCATCGTGTAGCGCCCGGAGTTGCGCAGCAGCTCGGCCACGAGCAGCAGCGCGACGAGCCAGGCGACGAGGAAGCCGATGGAGTAGAGGAAGCCGTCGTAGCCGTAGAGGGCGATCGAGCCGGAGATGCCGAGGAACGAGGCGGCCGACATGTAGTCGCCGCCGATGGCGAGGCCGTTCTGGAAGCCGGTGAACGAGCGTCCGCCGGCGTAGTAGTCGGCGGCGCTCTTGTTCTGGCGCGACGCCCAGAAGGTGATGCCGAGCGTCACCGCGACGACGGCGAGGAACAGCGCGATGGTGAGGCCGCGGTTGTCGCCGGCGGCGAGCGGGGTCAGCAGCGTGGTGAGCACCAGGTCACCGCCCCGTCTCGGACTCGAAGCGCTCGCGCAGCGGCGTCGACACCGGGTCGAGCTCGCGGCTCGCGTGGCGGGAGTAGAGCGCGGCGATGACGAAGGTCGACACGAACTGCAGCAGGCCGAAGACGACCGCGACGTTGATGTGACCGACCACCGGGGTGTCCATGAAGCCGCGCGCCCAGTTGTTGCAGACGACGTAGGTCACGTACCAGACCAGGAACGCGACCGTCGCCGGCACGGCGAAGCGGCGGTAGCGCCGCCGCAGCTCCGCGAAGCCGGGATCGGCCGCCAGGTCGGCGTACGCCTGCTCGTCGCTCTTGCCCTGCTGGCCGGTGCTGGGCCGGCGTCGCGTGCGTGCCATCGGGGACCTCCGTTGGTCGGTGATGGCAGCAGACCATAGCGGGCACTGGTCTGGCGCGCGGTGAGGCGCGACGATCGGTACGGGAACGTTCCCTGTGAGCGCCGGCGCAGACGCTCCCTGATCTCGTCGAAGGGCCGGGTACGCCCCCTGATCTCGTCGAAGGGCCCGGTACGCCCCCTGAGCTTGTCGAAGGGCCGGGTACGCCCCCTGAGCTTGTCGAAGGGCCTCGAAGAGGTGGGCGTCTCTCCAACCCCCGCGCCGCCCGTGCGACCTCAGGCCTCCAGCAGGGAGAGCAGCGCCTCCGGGGACTCGATCTGCGGCAGGTGCCCGGTCTCGGGCAGGAGCACGAACCGTGCGCCCGGGATGAGCGCGGCGTACGCCCGCGCGACCTCGGCGTCGACGATGCGGTCCGCCTCGCCTGCCACGACCAGGGTCGGGACCGTGATCCGCCCGAGCCGCCCGACGAGGGTCGGGTCCGTCATCGACGCGCCTCCGTAGACGGCGAGGGCGGCGCGGTTGCCCGGCATCGCCTCGCGCACCGCGGGCGGCAGCGTGGCGAGGTCGAGCCGGAAGCGGTCGGGGTCGTGATAGCTCAGCTCGGCGACCTCGTCGAGGGTCAGCGCGAAGAAGTCGGCCGGCCGGTGGTCGGCGATCTCGAGCCCGACGGCCCCGACCAGGGTGAGGTCGCGCCAGCGGTGGGCGCCGGCGCTGCCGCCGACCAGGGCGGCGAGCTCGGCGGCGACCCAGCCGCCGACGGAGTTGCCGACGACGCTGAGGTCGTGGAGGTCGAGGTGCTCGACGAGCGCCGCGTACGCCGCCGCGAGCCCCCGCGCGTCGTGCAGCGCGTCCGGGCGAGGCGTGCCCGCGAACCCGGGGTGCACGGGCGTGAGCACCCGGACGCCGAGACGTTCCGCGAGCAGGTGGGAGAAGGCCGCTACCGACTGCGGCCCGGCGCCGCCGTGGAGCACGAGGAACGGCCGCCCCTCGCCCTGCTCGTCGACGGTCAGGGGCACACGGCCGACGCCCTCGACGGTCAGCTCGTAGGTGGTCCGGGTGGGGCTGGTCTGCACGTCCATGGTTCTCCTCAGGTCCTTTACCTAAGGAACCTTATATCAGGGTCCTTCGTCGAACCCGTAGAGTGCTGTTCGTGCCCGCGTCGCTCCAGGAGGTCGGTCTCGCCGTCAAGCGGCTGCAGTGGCGCCACCACCGGACCGCCAACGCCCGGCTGGCCGCGGTCGGGCTGTCACTGGTGCAGTGGGACGTGCTCCGGCACCTCCACGAGCGGCCTGAGGCGTCGCTCCACGAGCTGGCGCAGCTGACGTTCCAGACCGACCAGTCGATGGGGGCGCTCGCCGGGCGGATGGTCGACCGGGAGCTCCTCGAGCGGGTGGCCGGTGCCGGCCGTGCGGTGCGGCACCGCATCACCGAGCGCGGCGACGAGGCGCGTCGGGCGGGCAGCGACGTCCTCGACGGCGTCTTGCAGGAGTCCTTCGGCGGGCTGACCCCCGCGCAGCTCGAGCAGCTGCACACCCTGCTGACCCTGGCGAACGGCGCCGAGGTTCCCTGAGCCCGAACGCTCCCGAGCCTGTCGAGAGGCCGAACGGCCCCTGAGCCTGTCGAAGGGCCGAACGCTCCTTGAGCCTGTCGAAGGGTCGAACGCTCCCTGAGCCTGTCGAAGGGCCTCGAAGAGGTCGGCGCATCAAGCACCCTTGGAACCGCGGGCAGCGCCACCCACTAGTGCTGCTCGGCGCCCTTGCGCTTCGGGAGGAGGTGCAGGACCCCCACGACCACGGCCCCCACGACGACGCCGATGACGGCCGAGGCGAGCGTGTTGACGAGCCAGGCGAGCACCCCGCCGACGCCGGGCACGCCGTGCACGGCCTCCTCGGCGTGGTGCACGAGCGCGTACGGGCCGTGCCACCCGAGCTCGTCGGCGCCGACCAGCAGGATGTGGCCGCCGACCCAGAGCATGGCGATCATGCCCACCGTCGAGAGCACGGCCAGGAGCTTGGGCATGCCGCGCACCAGCAGGTCCCCGACCCGGCGGGCAGACTCCGACGGGCGACGGGTGAGGTGCAGGCCGACGTCGTCCATCTTGACGATCAGCGCGACCACGCCGTACACGAGCGCGGTGATGGCGATGCCGACGACGACGAGGATCACCGCCCGCGCCAGCAGGCCCTCCTCGGCCACCTCGTTGAGCGAGATGACCATGATCTCGGCGGACAGGATGAAGTCGGTGCGGATGGCCCCGCTGACCATCGCCTTCTCCTGGTCGGGCCCCTGCGCGGACGCGGGCGTCTCCTCCTTCGCCGGGTGGTGGCCGCTGACCTTCTCCCAGATCTTCTCCGCGCCCTCGAAGGAGAGGTAGACGCCGCCGACCATGAGGATCGGCGTCAGCGCCCTTGGCAGGAACTGGCTCAGCAGCAGGATGGCCGGGAGGATGATCACCAGCTTGTTGCGCAGCGAGCCGAGCGCGATCTTCCTGATCATCGGCAGCTCGCGGTCGGCGGTGAAGCCGGTGACGTAGCGCGGGGTGACCGCGGTGTCGTCGACCACCACGCCCGCGGCCTTGGCGCTCGCGCGGCCGGCCGCCGCCCCGACGTCGTCCACGGAGGCTGCGGCCATCCGGGCCAGCGCGGCCACGTCGTCCAGCAGGGCCGCCAGGCCGCCGCTCATCGGCCGGGTGCCGCTCGCTCGATCATGGCGGAACGCTAGCCGCTCCACGGGCCTGACGGGCTGTGCTTAGCCCGCCGAAGGAGCGCCCGGGTCGACCTCAGCCGAGACGCTCGACCGCCGAACCGTCGGCCGGCAGACCCTGCCGCCGGTCCAGGCCAGGACCGCGACGCGGCTCCTCGCGGAAGTCGCGGAACGTGACCGGCACGCCCTGGGAACGGGTGACGTCGAGCCCGTCGTTGACCTGCAGGTGCACGTGCGGCTGCGTGCTGTTGCCCGAGCTGCCGCAGAGGCCGACGACGTCGTCGAGGCGTACGCGCTCGCCGACCTGGACCCGTACGGACCCCTGTCGCAGGTGCACGAGGAACACGAAGGCCCGCCCGCCGGGCAGGGCGATGCCGACGTGGTTGCCGGCCAGTGCCGCCGGTCCCTGCCGAGCCCGCGCGGCCTGGGTCCAGAGGTAGGGGAACGCGCTGACGCCGCGCCTCGCCGCGTGGTCGGCCTCGCCGTCGTGGGACGCCACGACCTCACCCCCGACCGGCGCGAGCACCGGCCGACCGAACCCGAAGAACCGCTCGTTCGGCTCCGTCGCGAGCACCGTGCGCCAGTCGACGCGGTCGGCGGTCGCCCGCCCGGGGCCGACCCCGACGAAGTCGATCGCGTACGTGCTGCCGAGCAGGTCGGTGCCGTGGCTCGGGACCCGTCGGGCGGGGCTGTTCTGCACGAGCCAGCGGCCGGTGAAGGGCAGCGGCAGCACGACGCCCGACGTCATCCGACCCGGCGCCACCACGGCAGCGAGCCCAGGTCGACCTCGACGTCGAGCTCGGCGGGACCGTCGACGACCAGACCGTCCTCGGCCTGCCAGCGCCCGGGCGGGAGCCGGACGTGCCGCCGCCGGGCGCCGGGCTCCAGCACCGGCGCCACGAGCAGGTCCTCCCCGAGCAGGAACTCGTCGCCGACCCGCTCGTAGCCAGGGTGGTGGAAGGCCAGCGGGCGCAGGACCGGGTCGCCGGTGGTGGCGGCGTCCTCGACCAGGGCGAGGATCTCGGGCAGCAGCCGCTCCCGCAGGGCGAGCGCCTCGCGCACGCGGCGCAGGTGCTCGGCGTCGAGGACGCGCCACGGCGCGAGCGAGAACTGCACCATCGGCATCAGCACCGACGCCTGCGCCCACCGCACGAACAGCTCCTGGTCCAGCGCGTGACCGCTGCCGAACTCCCCGCCGAACCCGCCCAGCTCGCCGCCGCCGACCATGTCCGGGCAGCCGAAGGCGTGCCCGATCAGGCCCTGCGCCACGACCTCGGGGATGAGCGAGCCCAGCCCGTCCGTGCCCCAGGTCGGCTGCTTGTCGTGCAGGCGCTGGGCGAGCGGCTGGCCGCCGGCCCGCCAGCAGGCCCGCAGCTCGTTGAACTCAAGCTCGGCGGCGAACCGCGCCCACGCCTCTGTCTGCTGGGTCGGCACCAGCGGGCCGGTCCCGGCGTGCGTGGCGTCGGTGCTGCGGTAGTCGCGCAGGTCGCCGGCGTCCAGCTTGAAGCCGTCGACCCCGTACGCCTCCCGCAGCTCGCCGAGGCGGTCGCGGAGCCAGCCGACCGCGTCGGGGTGGGTGAGGTCGAGGACGGTGCTGAAGCCGTTCCACCACTCGCGGACCGCGGGCCGGCCGTCCGGGTCACGGACGAGCCAGCCCTTCCCGGCCAGGAAGCGCGAGTTCGCGCTGTCCGGGCTGACGAAGGGGACCAGCCAGACCATGACGGCGAAGCCCCAGTCGTGCAGCTGGGCGGTCATCGCGGCCGGGTCACCGAAGCGCGTCGGGTCGAAGCGCCAGTCGCCGTAGTCCTCCGACCACCGGTCGTCGATCATCAGCAGCCCGGGCGGGAAGCCGGCGTCGAGCACCCCCCGCGCGTACGCGAGCACGCCCTCCTGCGTCGGGAGGTACGGCATCTCGATCCAGGTGTTGTACTGCGGCGCGCTGAACATCAGCCGGTCCGGCGTCCGCCCGCTCGCCGGGAAGTGCTCGCGCGCCGCCTCCCGGAACGCGTCCGCGAGCGACGCCCCCTGACCCTCTCCCGACGACGCCCCCTGAGCCCCTCCCGACGACGCTCCCTGAGCCTCTGCCGACGACGCTCCCTGAGCCCCTCCCGACGACGCTCCCTGAGCCTCTGCCGACGACGCTCCCTGAGCCTGTCGAAGGGCTGCAGCCTCGTCCACCTCCAGCCCGCCCGCACCGTCGAAGGCGAACGTGAACGGTTCGTCGGACCAGACGTACCGGCCGTGGCTGGAGACGAGCAGGGGGGCGGACTGGTTCGCGCCGCCGGTCGGGTCGTCGAGGAACCCGGCGTTCGTCGCGAGCTCGCGCCGGTGCGGTTCGGCGCCGAACGGCATCCGCGTCCCGTCGGCGACCGCGCCGCCCCACCACCACTCGTCCGGCTCGACCTCGATGTGCACGGCGACATCCTGCCGTCGACCCTGGCCGGCCCTGGACCGGCTCCCGGGAAGTTGCCCTATGGCGGCCGCCCACGCTCGCGTCAGCCGTGCAGGCCGAACCGCAGCCCCGCGTCGGCGGGACGGACGTGCGGGCCGTCGGCCGGCAGCGCCTCGACCGCCAGCGGCGCACGGACGCCCGCCTCGTCGAAGCTCAGGCCGTTGCCGGGTGCGGTGCCGAGCAGGATGCGGCCGTCGTCGACGTCCCAGTCGGCGCTCACGCCGGCGGGCAGCGTGAAGCCCTGCACCTCGGTGAACGCGTGGTTGGGCACGGCCGTGGCCGCGGCGGCGAGGTGGCCGAAGAACCCGACCGGGCTCACGGGCAGGTCGTGCGCGGCCGCCAGGGTGGCGACGCGGAGGAAGTGGGTCACGCCCCACCCACCGGCGGCCTGCACGAGGTCGACGGCGCCGGCACGGAGGAGCGGGACGTACTGCTCGAGGCCGGTGAGGTTCTCCCCGGTCGCGACCGCCGCGCGGACCTGGCGCGAGACCGTCGCCAGCCCCTCGGCGTCCCAGCGGCGTACGGGCTCCTCCACCCAGGCCAGGTCGATCTCCTGCTCGAGCGCGCTCACGTAGCGCACGGCCTGCTTGGGGTTCCAGCTCTCGTTCGCGTCGAGGGCGAGCACGGGGTGGTCCACCCCCAGCGCGTCGCGCACCACCGCGAGCCGGCGCCGGTCGTCGTCGAGGTCGAGCCCGCCCTTCAGCTTGGCGCCCGTGAAGCCCGCCTCGGCGAAGCCGGTGTAGAGGCGGTGCAGCGCGTCGTCTTCCAGGCCGGCGTCCAGTCCCGACGCGTAGCCGCGCACCGCCCGGTCGCGGCCGCCGAGCAGCCGCCACAACGGTTCCCCGGCGGCCTTGGCCTTGAGGTCCCAGAGCGCCGCGTCGAGCGTCCCGATGGCGGCGAACACCGTCCCTGCGTGGCCGGCCTTGAACGTCCAGGCCAGCATCCGGTCGTACAGGGTGCTCACCGACCGCGGGTCCTCGCCCTCGACAGCCGGGAACACCGCGTCGACGAGGGTTCCCTGACCGATCGCGACGCCGGTGAGGCCCTCGTCGGTGTCGATGAGGACGACGGTCGCCGGGGTCTCGTCGCCCGGCATGACCCCGTTGACGTCACCGATCCGGCGGCCCCAGTCGAGGACCGTCGGGACGACGCGGAAGCCCGTGATCCTCATCAGTCCTCCGCCAGCGCGGCGGCCTGCGCGAGGTTGCGCTCGGCGGCCTCGCGGGTGCGCCGGCCCAGCCCGCACGCGGCCGCCACGTCGACCTGGAGGCCGACGAGGTCGTCCACCTGGTCGCGGATCCGGCGCTGGTCGGCCAGGTCCTGGCGCTCGTGGACGAACCCCGCCACGAGGTCGACGCCCACCGGCAGCTCGAGGTCCCGCAGCGGGGCGTAGTAGTCCGCCCGCACCGGGGCAGGCTGGTCCGCCGCCGCGAGCGGCGCGTGGACGTAGAGCAGCGGCCGTCCCTCCGGCCAGCGACGCGTGACGGCGTTGGCGAGGAGGACGAGCGGCGAGACGTCCTCCATCTCCGCGAGCGGGCGGTTGTTGAGATCGCCGACGCACAGGTGCACCCCGAACCGCGTCCCGGCCGGGCTGTTCCGCGCGATCCGCAGGATGCCCTCGGCGAGACGGGAGGCGACGACCGGCCGTACGCGGGCGGGTGCCTTGATCATCATGACGAGCTCGACCGGAACCTCGATCTGGAAGACGGTGTCGTCGCCGGCCGTCTCCTTGACCTCGCGCACCTCGCGCAGGGTCATCTCGGTGAACGCGCGCAGGTTGCGCAGGCCGTCGACCGGTCCGAGGGTGAAGAAGGCGGTGTCGAAGTCGCCCGGGACGCTCGCCTGGAACGGCAGGTCCGGGCGCCCGAGCTGCTCGCGCACCCGCTGCAGCGCGGGCAGGCTCTCGCGCGCGGCCTCGGCGTGGCCGTAGTCGAGGTTCGTTCCGTAGAGGCGGTGGCCCCGCCGGACCCGCAGCCGCGGCACGTCGTCGTAGTCGCGCCACGCGCCCGGCCGCACGACCTCCAGGTCGGGGTGCCCGTGCTGCTCGTCGCAGAGACCGGCGAGCCAGTCCTTCCGCGCCGTGCCCGTCTCCCCGTCCGGCATCGCCCGCAGCCGCCCGCCCAGGAGGCGCGCCGCCATGCCCATCGCGTCGTCCGCGTCCTGCGCGGGCAGGCTCCCCAGCAGGAGCACCTGTCGTCCGGTCATCGTCCGCCCTCCGTCGTCGAGGCTGATCCTGGCAGCACGCCCGCGAGGCCGTTACCGTGCGGGGGAGCGAGGAGGTGCACGGTGGACCTGGGCTTCGCGCTGCCGACGTTCGGCCGGCACGCCACGCGGACGGACACGGTGACGCTCGCGACGGCGGCCGAGGAGCTCGGCTACGACTCGCTCTGGGTCTCGGAGCACCTGGTCGTGCCCGCCGACCTGTTCGACCCCTTCGGGCAGACGTTCGACGCCCTCACCACGCTCGCCCACGTCGCCGCCGTCACCGAGCGCGTACGGCTCGGCACGTCCGTCCTGATCCTGCCGCTGCACGATCCGGTCCTGCTCGCCAAGCAGGCGGCAACGCTGCACGTGCTCAGCGGCCGACGGTTCCGGCTCGGCGTCGGCGTCGGGTGGCTGGAGGAGGAGTTCGGCGTCGTCGGCGCGGACTTCGCCGGACGGGCCGCCGTCATGGAGCACCACCTGGGCGTGCTGACCTACCTGCTCGGCGGTGGTTCCGGGTCGGACCGCGAACCGCCCGACGGCTTCCCGCCCGTGCCCTTCGCCCCCGCGGTCGAGACGCCGCTCCCGCTCCTGCTCGGCGGCCACGCCCCCGCGGCCCTGCGTCGCGCGGCCCGATGGGGCGACGGCTGGCACGGCGTCTGGCTCGAGCCGGACGAGGTGCCGCGCCACGTCGCCGCGACCCGCGGGGCGAGCGGTCGGCCGAACTTCTCCGTGAGCCTGCGCGTCGAGCTCCTGATCGACGACGGCGGCACCGCCGAGCACGCCGGCCGCGGGCTCATCGGTCCCGAGGCGATGATCACTGACAAGCTCGAGCGGTACGCGGCCGCCGGCGTCGACGAGCTGGTCGTCGACTTCATGGACCAGGACCATGGCGGCGTCCCGGACCTGCCCGTCATGCTCGAGCAGCTCGGCCGGCTGCGGGCCCTGGTCCCGACGAGCGCCTCCGCCTAGGACGACTCCTCGACGTCGAAGAAGATCGCCTTGAACCCGGCCGTCCCGAGCCGCTGCACGTCCCCGAACCACGCGCCCGCCTCGGGCGTCGTCACCGCCGCGCTGGCCGCGTCGTAGTCGGTGAAGTAGAGGTCGACGATCCGGTACGCCGGCGTCGGCGAGCCGTCCTCCTTCGGCCACACCTTCGCCGCCTCAAGCCGCTGCAGACCGGGCAGCGCGCGAGCGAGGTCGAGGTGGCCGCGGTAGCCCTCCTCGAACGCCTCCGGGTCGCTCGGGTTGTCGAACAGGACGGTGATCTTGGTGGGCATGGGGCTCCTCCAGCGGCTGTTGAGGATGACGGCCGAGATGACGTCACTCGCACGGTAGCGACGAGACGGCCACGCTGACCAGATCTCCCCCGAGCTACCCGAAGACCCAGCGGTATCACGCGATACCATCGACTGCATGGCGATGACGTTGAGGCTCACCGACGACGAGACCGAGGCGCTCCGCCGCAAGGCCGCTGAGGAGGGCCGCTCGATGCAGGACGTGGCGCGCGCGGCGATCAACCGCTACACCACTGACGAGGATGCGCAGTTCCGCACGATGGTGGCATCCATCGTCGACCGCGATCGGGAGCTGCTCGACCGACTCGCGCAGTGACGTGTCCACGCCTGATCGCGTCTGCTGCTGCCCTCCGCTTCCTCGCCATTGGTGAGCGCGAATGATCAGGTACCTTTCCCTCCGGCAGGCCATGATCATTGCGCAGGCCGCAGTAGGTGATGACGTGAAAGTGGCCGATCCTGGACTGCTTGCCTCAGCCCTTGCACGACCGGCGATGTCGGTCTTCGGAGACGACGCCTACCCGAGCCTTGCCAGGAAGGCCGCCGCGCTGATCGAGTCGTTGGCCCGCAACCACACGTTGGTCGACGGCAACAAGCGGCTCGCCTGGACCTCAATGGTCGCGTTTCTGCGCATCAACGACGTCGACCTGGTGTACGGCTCCGTGGACGAGGCAGAGCGGTTCGTCCTCGCGGTCACGGCTGACCATCTGGAGTTGGACCAGATCGAGGCGTGGATCGCCGACCGGATCAATCCCCTCTGAGATGCCGCCGACTACTTCCACCCGCTCTCGACCAGCGGATTGCCTCTGGGTGGGCTAGGTACAGCGAGGTCGAGTAGCGCTTGCGGAGCTCGGTCAGTCGAGCTCGAAGCGGGGTCCTGCTCATCTTCGCCAGGTTGAGCGGAGGATCCAGCTGTTCAAGGACGGCCGTCTCGGCTGCGTCCAACGTTGCTGGGTCGGCCACGGGCAGTGCGACCACCCGGAGTGGTCGTGCATCCAGGCCGTGAGCGCCGGCTCGTCGATCGCGGGGTCGCCGCGCAGCTCGGCGAGCACTGCGCCAAGAGTGCGACGCAAGGTCGAGAAGGAGTGCCTCTTGCCGAGGTGCATCCCCACGAGCCGACCCCAGAGCGTGTTCTTCGCCGCCCCCGCGAGTCCGATGTAGATGAGCCCTGCATGCACGGGATGACGTAGTCCGCCCTCGAGGTCGGCAGCGCCAGTGTCGTCGACCCACCAGCTGTAGAGCCCGGGGACCAACAGGTGCTTCCGATCCAGCTCGCTAGGCCGTCGTGCTCGTCCGCGGTCGGCGAGTTGAGTGATCAGCGCCTCGAAGTCGACCGCCGGGTGCTCGGGTTTCTTGGCAGCCATGCGCCTGTACCACTGCTGACGTTCACCTTGCCGAAGCCCCAGCAGAGGATCGAGGACTGCGACGCCCCTAGCGGTCAATGGTCCCCGAACAGCGTCCACGTACGCGCGGCCGGCATGAACCTCGACGACGAGTCGGTCAAGCGGCCCCAGGACACTGCTGAGGCGCTCCACCACTTGCGTGCCCCACCGCTGACGGTAGGAGAGCGAGGTATTCGCCAGTCGGAGGTCGTAGGGCGCAATGGTGGTGTCGGGATCGATGAGGCCGTGTTCGGCCGAGAGGATGAACCACGGCTTGCCCAGCCCTTCGGCATGGGCACGCGCCTTGCGAAAGAGCGTCGAGGTGTAGAGATCGCGAGCCGCTGCGGGATGGTCGAGCTTGCTCTTGACGCAGCCGACGAGTACGACGTCGCCAGAACGAGTTTGTAGGTCAGGCGCGGCGCGCTGAATTGCTGGTGTGCCGGACGAGTCGTCCGTCCGCCGTAGGAAGGTCACAGACCTCCCGACCTGAACCTGGCTCGCACTGAAGCCGGACCACCCAGAGCGCTTTCCTCCCCAGAAGGCGCGGTGCTCGTAGGCGGAGGGAGGGAGTCCTCCCACCAGCTCGTCGAGCTCCTGCCAGCTCATCGTGACTTCGTCGTCGATCGATCTCAGCCGCTCGCGAAGCGGCGACCAGTCGGCCATCCGATGAGTGTGGCCCTGGCCGGACGAGAGCGCCAGGGTCGATGGTGCTGGATCAACCGCGGCGCCACCTGACAGGACTGTCATCTTCGTGACAGGGACGCGTCAGCGCTGCTCGATGAAGTAGGGGACGTCGGAGAGACCGACCGAGAACCTCAGGAGCAGCCGCCATGTCCGTCACCGCCCCCTTCGCCTCCCGCTTCAGCCCTCGTCTTGGCTCGCTCAAGCGCGTCACCGCCCTGACCGGCGCGGGCCTGCTCACCGCGGTCGGCCTCGCCTTCGCCGTCCCGACCTCCGCCTTGGCCGCGACGTACACCTGCAACGGCAAGGTCGCCACGATCGTCGGCACCGAGCGTTCCGACGACATCGAGGGCACGAGCGGCGACGACGTCATCGTCGGCCTCGGCGGCCACGACGAGATCGACGGCAACGGCGGCAACGACACCATCTGCGGCAACGCCGGCGACGACGAGATCGACGGCGGCTCCGGGAACGACTGGCTGCAGGGCAGCACCGGCAACGACGAGATCGACGGCGGCTCGGGCAACGACCGCGTCTTCGGCTCCTCCGGCGACGACGACCTCGAGGGCGGCAGCGGCAACGACCTGCTCGACGGCTACACCGGCAACGACCGCCTCGAGGGCGACAGCGGCAAGGACCGCCTCTACGGCAAGGCCGGCAACGACCTGCTCGAGGGCAACGGCGCCAGCGACAAGCTCTCCGGCGGCGCCGGCGACGACATCACGCGCCAGGGCAGCGCGTCCGACCGGGTCGAGGACCGCTGGGAGCGCCAGTACCGCGGCGACGACGACTGAGCCCGCGCTCCCTGAGCCTGTCGACGCTCTCTGAGCCTGTCGACGCGCCCTGAGCCTGTCGAAGGGCAGCGCGTCGCATGGGCGGGGCCGTCGGCGTGACGGTCCCGCTGGTGCGAACCCGGACAATGAACCCTCACGAGGAGGAACCGATGCCCACCGCCACGACCACCCGGCCGACCCGGCGCCGCCTGACCACGGCCGCCCTGGTCGCGCTCGGCGTCGCCGTACTGGCCGTCCTCGTGTGGCTGCTGACCCGGCCGGACCCGTCCGAGGCCGTCGCTCCCGTCGTCGTCGACGAGGTCAGCGCCGCACCGCCGGTCACCGGTGCCGCTGGAGGTCCCACCCAGGAGCAGGTCCAGGCGCTCACCCGCCTGAGCGGCGTCCTCGAGCGAGGAGGCGACACCGCCGAGTTCGTCCTCGACAACGTCGAGCTCGACTTCGGGCCCGACGCCTGGGTGATCACCGCGCCGGCTACGGCCGACTTCGACGGGGACGGTTCCACCGAACCTCTCCTCGCCGAGCTCGAGGGCCTCGTCGGCCAGGAGGTCGTCGCCAACGTCCGCCTCGACGAGGACGGCGACGACGCCGACGTCTTCGTGCTCAACGACCTCACCTACCGCGACAGCGCCGGCGGTACGCCGCCCTGGCAGCCCCCGGCCACCGACACCGCCGGGGTGTCCGCCGACGTCGTCCGCGCCAACGCGATCGACGCGGTCGGACCGGGCTCGCGGGTGACCGAGCTCGAGCGCGTACGCGCCGGGAACGTCGCCTGGGAAGCCACGGTGGTCGACGCCCAGGGCGCCGAGCACAACGTGCTGCTCGCCGCCGACGGCACCGTCCTCGACCAGCGGCGCGACTGAGTGCGCGAGACCGGGACGGGGGAGCAGGCGTGGCGCTGGTCGTCGTGATCGAGGACGAGGTCGGGATCTCCGACTTCGTCCGCCGTGGGCTGGAGTCGGCCGGCTTCACGGTCGTCGTGGCCGCGGACGGCCTGAGCGGCCTGCAGCTCGCGCAGCACGAGGACGTCGAGCTCGTCATCCTCGACCTCGGCCTGCCCGGCCTGCCCGGCGAGCAGGTGCTGACCCGGCTCCGCTCCGTACGCCCCGCGCTGCCGGTCATCGTCCTTACCGCCAAGGGCGCGGTCAGCGACCGCGTGACCAACCTCGAGGCCGGCGCGAACGACTACGTCGTCAAGCCGTTCAGCTTCAGCGAGCTGCTGGCCCGCGTCCGCGTCCAGCTCCGCCGGCCCGACCAGGCCTCGCCCGTGCTCCTCGAAGGTGGTGGCCTCACCCTCGACGTCCGCACGCGGGAGGTGCGCGTCGACGGCAAGACCGCGACGCTGTCCTCGCGGGAGTTCACGCTGCTGGAGGTGCTGCTGCGCCACCCCGGGCAGGTGCTGTCGCAGACGCAGCTGCTCGACCAGGTGTGGGGCTACGGCTTCGAGGGCGCGTCGAACGTGGTCGAGACCTACGTGCGCCACCTGCGCCGCAAGATCGGCGCGGACCGGATCCAGACCGTGCGCCGCGCCGGCTACCGGCTGGTGACCTGATGCGCGGGTCGCTGTTCCTCCGCATCGCGGCCATCGCACTCGCCACCTTGGCCGTGACGATGCTCGCTGCCGCCCTCCTGACCGCTCAGCTCATCCGGGTGGAGCAGCGCCAGGACCTCGACTCCGTCCTGCGCCGGGAGGTCAGCGCGCTGGCGCTCGGGCTCCCGGATCAGCTCTCCGCCGCTGCTGGCTCCGACGGGACCGCCGATGCGGCTCAGGTCGATCGGGCGGTTCAGCAGTACCTCGCGCTCCACCCCGGCAGCCAGCAGCACCTGACCGTCATCACCCTTGGTTCACGCACCGTCAGCACGCAGGACGGGCCGCCCGAGCTCGTCGAGCTGAACCGTTCGGGTGCGCTGCCGCCCGGGGTGGACGGACGGCTCCTCACGGTCTCGTCGGAGGCCGGACCTTTGCGTGTCCTCCGCACGCCCGTCGTCAGCCGGGGAGCACAGGTCGCCGTCGTGTCGGTGTACGGGCCGCTCGCGCCGGGCTTGGACCAGGCGAGGCAGGCGTTCGTCCGGATTGGGCTGGCCAGCGCCGCGGGCCTCGTCCTCGGTGGTGTGGTGCTGCTGCTCGCGCTGCGCAAAGCGCTCCGGCCGGTGCACGAGCTCGCAGACGCCGCGCGTTCGGTCGACCTGCGAGACCTCAGCAGCCGGGTGCCCGAGCCGGGTGGCCAGGACGAGGTCGCCGCAACGGCGGCGGAGTTCAACCGCATGCTCGACCGCATCCACGCGGACGAGCAGAAGCGCACCGAGCTCCTCGCCGCAATCTCCCACGAGCTGCGGACGCCGCTTGCCGTCGCCCGCGGTCACCTCGAGCTGCTCGAGACCCTCGGTCCGGCGGACGGCCAGACGGCCGCCGACACTGCGGCGGTCGCACGTCGCGAGCTGGATCGGCTCGGGCGCATCGTCGACGACCTGACGGCACTCAACGCGGGTGCGGACGGGACGGCCGTTGAGATCGGCCCGGTGTTCGCACCCGACGTGATCGACGCACTGCGCGACCGCGTCGCGGGCCTCGGCTATGCCGAGGTGGAAATCCTCGACGCCCCGCCGGTCGTCGCTTTGGGCGACGAGGACCGGCTGACGCAGGCGTTGCTGGCGCTGGTGGTGAACGCGCGAACTCACACTCCGCCCGGAACGCCAGTGCAGGTGCGGACGGAGGCCGTCGATGGCCACATCGAGTTCCGGGTCTCGGACACTGGACCCGGGCTCGCCCCCGAGGTTGTCGACCGCGCGTTCGAACCGTTCGTGACGACCAAGAACCTCGGCCCCGGCCGGACTGCCGGCTTGGGCCTGAGCGTGGTCAAGGCCGTGACCGAGGCCCAGGGCGGGACGCTGGAACTGCAGTCGGGCGCAGGTGGAACAGCGGGTGCTGTGCTATTGCCGCTGATCGATTAGTTGACCGCTGCAGCCGCTCCGAATACGTCCCGATCGATCTGGCGTGAAGGCTCGCTGTCCCTTTCCCGCCGGCAGTTGCCATCGCTGGTTCACCCAGGAAAGATTGTCGAGCTTACTTGCTATCGCGCTGATACAACTTGCCGCAGTCCTCCTCTCCGGCGTTGCGGCTCGGAGAGGAGCGCCGTTGGCTCCCCGTGGACTCCCGGCTCGGAGATCGATCGCAGACAGATTTCCAGCTCTTCTTCCGACGTTTCAAGAAAGATTCATAAAGATTGGCACCGGAAGTCGTACACCTGGTCGCACCCGGCCATCAGCCAACGTTCCCAGTCGGCGTCAAGAATTGGGTTAGCCCAGTGTATCCGGCCCACATCCCCGTTCCCACCTTCGTGCAGCAACTTGAGGTAACGCTTCTGCCGATGATCCCGCGATATCACAGGCCAGGAATAGGTTATAGCAGCTTCCGTGAGGTGCATGTCCTTCTCGAGAGCCTCCTTGATGCCCTCATCCCTGACTTTCGCTACATCTCGTCGGACGCTTCCGACTCGCTTATCGGGCTTGTGATTAACGCGCCCTCGAGTCTCCATCACTACGAGCCATCGAGTCATGATTTTACTAGCGTGACGCCGCCATTCGGCTAGTAATACCGGAGTCATGGCAATTCCGACGGGACAGTCCCGTTTCTCCAGCACACGCGCTACGTTGCGGCATGCTGCCGCCGTTGAGTTGGTAGCGGGCTCCGTCGCACTCTTGGCTATGTTCGCGTCAACGAGGATGTGGTTCTTGAACTGCGGCTTCATTGGGCTTGGCTCACAGCTTCAAGATAAGCCCAGTCGGCATCTTGAGATATTTCGTCGAAGTCAACGGGCCAATCTCCGAATCTTCCCTCTCTGTCCAAGTCGGCCTTGCTGACTACCGTAACCCCGGTCTCGGGGTCGCGGTCGAACCAATTGAGTGATACGTCTCTAGGTCGCGCTACCTTGCGTGCGACGAGGGTCTGAATGCCACGGACCAGAAGTGAGCTATGTGTCTCAATGATCATCGTGACACCCCGCTTTGTTGCACTGACAAGGCATTCGGCAAGCGCCAATTGAGCGCGTGGATGTAGGTGAATCTCGGGTTGCTCGATGTAAACGAGTTGCCCGGGCTCGGCGGCATGTAGCGCTACAAGTACTGGCAAAGTTTGGCTGACGCCAAATCCGACGTCGGCAACGCTCACTAAATCCCAAGCGCCGCCCTGCCTCGCGTGCGAGAGCCGACCGACTAGAAGCTCGAGTGAAGCATCATTCACCCGGCGAGTCGCCACCTTCCAGGTCAGGCCTAGTAGATTGAGGTCGCTCGTGAGGCCAGCTAGTGCCTTGGCGGCTGGCTCCTTGTCTTTCGGCGACGGATTCAACCAACTATGAATTATGCTTGCAACATACGTTTCAAACGTTCCCGGATAGGTTTCGCCAACCGCAGACCTCGAGTAGGCTCGTTCTGGATTTCCACGTAGGCCGGGAACGTGGATTATCCCCTGTAGCAGGTTGATCCATTCATCGCTCGAACTTGAGTCGTCGTCGATGCCGACCGAGATCGATATAGACGTGACGCCGCCGTGGGAATCTGCGTCGCGCACGAGGCTGATGCCCGGATCTAGAAAGAATCTGTTCCGTGAGGTCACTAGGTCCCAATGTTGGCCTCCTCCGGCCAAGGTCTTCGAGAAGCTCTTTCTCACCTCCTCGAGCTTGTCGCCAAATAGTCCCCTAACCTTCTTCATCTCTGCGGCTGTGGGAGTAGCACTCAACGATAGTTCGCTATCGTTCAAAATCCGAGTATCTTTGGCTACGACAAAGCCCTCTGAACCGGGTTCGAACTGAAGTACCCGAGTCGTGTTCTCCCTCCCGAAGATCACTTTGAAGTTGGAGACGGTGTCGGCCTTTGCGGCGCCCCTCGAAAGCAGCTGGCTCTGGTCCGTGAATTTTACGTTCGGACCGTAGAGAAGGATGGCTCCAGGATCGAAACTTGCCTCGAGCGTTTGTTTCAGCATCAGGAACGGCTGCATGAAGCTAGACTTTCCGGAACTATTGGCACCGGCGATCACGGTCAGTGGGGCGATATCGATTGCCACCTCTTCGCGGACCGCCTTGAACCCGGATACGCCGAGGCGAAAGTGCTTCTGCGGGCCTGACTTGCGATTTCGACGTCGGGTCGTGCCGCTTCCGACCACCACTTGACTCATGGTTGAAACCTACTCGAAGATGCCAGAGTTCCGGCTTCGTAGGGGTACCCGGGTCGTGGCGCCCGGGCGTCTAGCACCGGTCTGCACAGATGCGTGATGGAGCTGTTCGCGCTTGGAGCTGACGGTCGGACTCGAACCGACAACCGCCTGTTTACAAGACAGGTGCGCTACCAATTGCGCCACGCCAGCAGGGTGAGGACAGGGTACCGAAGGGCGGGCTGACCAGGCGCGGCGTCAGAGGCCTGGACCGGCGAGAAAGGCCGTGCCGTCGCCCGACGCGGTCGCCGAGGTGCCTGCGTCGAGGAACGCCGCCTGGCCGCGCTCGACGGTGATGTCGGGGTCGTCCGACGAGAGCGTTACCGAGCCGTCGGTCACCACAAGGGCGCGACCAGACTCGGTCGCCGGCACCTCGACGGACGAACCTGACGGAGACAGGCGCCAGAGGGCGAACTCGGTCGCCGGGGTGGGGTAGCGGTCGACCCCGGGGGAGACGGGCTCGGGCTCGATGCGGTCGTCGGCGATGGGGCAGAAGTCGAGGATCGAGACGAGCTCTTCGACGTCGACGTGCTTGCTGGTGAGGCCGCCGCGCAGGACGTTGTCGGAGTTGGCCATGATCTCGATGCCGGCGCCGTGCAGGTAGGCGTGCAGGTTGCCCGCGTCGAGGAACATCGCCTCCCCGGGCTGCAGCTTCACCCGGTTCATCAGTAAGGCGGCCAGGACGCCCGGGTTCGCGGGGTAGTGGTCGGACAGGATCCGGACGGTGTCCGCCAGCAGGGCGACCTCGGCGTCGGGCGAGTCGCCGAGCGCATCGGCGGCCGAGCGGAGCTCGGACACGTACGACTCCGGGTCCTCGAGGCGCATGACCTTCGAGAAGACCTGCTCGATACGTTCCGGCTCGGGCACCGAGTCGTCGGCGAGCGGTGCGAGCAGCTCGGCGGTCCGCGGTGCGCCGAGCTGGGAGACGAGGGCGTACGTGCGCGCAGGGGCCCGGAAGCCGCAGAGCGCCTCAGACTCGATCAGGGCGCAGAGCAGCTCGGGCTTGGGCCAGTCGTCCTTGTAGAGCCGGTCCTTCGCGTCGCGGGCGACCCCGGCCTTCTCCTCGCGCGCGTAACCCTCCTCGGCCTGCTGGCGCGACGGGTGTGCCTGCAGCGACAGCGGCTCGTCGGCGGCGAGAACCTTGAGCAGGTAGGACAGCCGCGGCCCGAACTCCTCGACCGACTTCGCGCCCAGCACGCCCTTCGGGTCGGCGGCGATCACCTCGTCGATCGAGCGGCCGTCGAGGGTCGCCGGCGCGCTCGGGTGCGCCCCCAGCCAGAGCTCGGCCTGCGGCTCGTCGGTCGGCTCGGTCCCGAGCAGCACGGGAAGGAAGGTCTTGGAGCCCCAGGCGTACGGCTGCACCACGCCCTTCATGCGCAGGATCACGGGCACGAGCCTAGGGACGCGACCGTGCCGACGTGCGCCCGGCAGCACCTCGGATGCGGCGAGGCGAATGACACGACTGTCATTCGCTGCGTACGCTTCGACCCATGGCGATCCCCGACCACCAGGCGCAGTCGACGGCGCAGGCACCCGGGCTCAGCGAGCGCGACGCGGAGATCCTCGCGTTCGAGCGGCAGTGGTGGAAGTTCGCCGGCGCCAAGGAGCAGGCCGTCCGCGAGAAGTTCCAGATGTCGGCCACCCGCTACTACCAGGTGCTCAACGCCCTCATCGACAAGCCCGAGGCCCTCGCCGTCGACCCGCTGCTGGTCAAGCGGCTGCGTCGCCTGCGCGAGACGCGGCAGCGGGCGCGCTCCGCGAAGCGGCTCGGGTTCGACCTGAACCGCTGAGGTTCTTCTTCTCGTCTCTCCTGAGGAACGCTGACCTCTTCGAGGCCCTTCGACAAGCTCAGGGAGCGTTCCTACACCCTTCGACACGCTCAGGGAGCGTTCCTCCTACGACTTGTAGGCGCAAACTACAGGTGTTAGTTTCGAGGGGTGCCTCGAGCGAGCCTGTCCACCAGCGCAGTCGTCGCCGCCGGGGCGGAGCTGGCTGACGAGGTCGGGTTCGAGGTCGTCACGCTCTCGGCTGTCGCGCGGCGACTTGGGGTGCAGACGGCGAGCCTCTACAACCACGTGCGCGACCGGGCCGAGCTGCTCGCGGGGCTGCACGAGCTGGCCCTCGGGGAGCTGGCCGACCGGATCGCCGACGCCGTCGCCGGCAAGGCCGGGCGCGACGCGCTGATCGGGCTGGCCGAGGCCCAGCGAACCTTCGCCCGCGAGCACCCGGGACGTTGGGCCGCGCTGCAGCAGCCTGCGTCACCGACGACGGCCGTCTCGAACGGTGCCGTGCGCGTCGCCACGCTGACGATGGCCGTCCTGCGCGGCTACGACGTGCCCGAGGTCGAGCTCGTGCACGCGACGCGCTTCCTGGGCGCGACGGTCAACGGCTTCCTCGCGCTCGAGCGCTCGGGCGGGTTCGCGCACCGCGAGCCCGGCACCGAGGCCTCCTGGCAGCGCACCCTCACCGCGCTGGACGCCGTCGTCCGCGCCTGGCCGACCACCCTCGATGGAGCACCCGCATGATCACCACGCCGATCACCACCCCGATCAGCACCGCGTACGTCCACGGCGTCGCCGAGCTCGAACCCACCGGCCGCGGCGTCCGGCTGCACCGGCTGCCGGCGTGGGTGCGCGAGCAGTTCCCGGACGGGCAGCTGCTGGCCATGGAAACGCAGCCGGCCGGCGCGCGCCTGGTGGTGCGGACGAGCGCGACGACGCTGGAGCTCGTGTCGCACCTGACGAGGGTGGCGTACCGGGGTGCCGATCGGGCGCGCGGCTGCTTCGACGTCTACGTGGACGGCGGCTTCGTCGCGCGGGACGTGCTCGACGGCGGCGACGCGGTCGTGGTCGACCTGCAGACCGGCGCGACGGCGTACGAGCGGGGTCCGTCGCACACGACCGCCCTCAGCGGGCTGCCCGAGGGCGACAAGATCGTCGAGGTCTGGCTCCCGCACAACGAGGGGCTCGAGCTGGTCGCCCTACGGACCGACGCCCCGACGGAGCCGGTGGTGTCGACCAGGCCGCGCTGGCTGCACCACGGCAGCTCGATCAGCCACGGTTCCAACGCGGCGGCGCCGAGCGAGACCTGGCCCGCCGTCGCGGCGCGGCGTGCGGGCGTCGAGCTGGTCAACCTCGGGCTGGGGGGCAGCGCACTGATCGACCCGTTCCTCGCGCGGGTCATCCGAGACACGACGGCCGACGTCATCAGCGTCAAGCTCGGCATCAACGTCGTGAACCTCGACTCCATGCGGCTGCGGGCGTTCGTGCCGGCGGTGCACGGCTTCCTCGACACGATCCGCGACGGGCACCCGGACACCCCGCTGCTGCTGGTGTCGCCGATCTTCTGCGGCATCCACGAGGCGACGCCGGGACCAGGCGCGGTGGACCCGGCGACGCTGGGGACGGATCAGGTGAAGTTCATCGCCACGGGCGACCCCGCCGAGGTCGCGGCGGGCAAGCTCACGCTCGAGGTGATCCGGCGCGAGCTGGCGTCGCTGGTCGAGCGGCGGTCGGCGGACCCGCACCTGCACTACCTGGACGGGTTCGAGCTGTACGGGCCGGCGGACGCGGAGGCGCTGCCGCTGCCCGACGGGCTGCACCCGGGGCCGGAGGCGCACGTGCGGATGGGGGAGCGGTTCGCCCGGCTCGCGTTCGGGGAGGGTGGGGTGTTCGCCGAGGTTGTCGGCTGAGGGCTGCGGTTCGGCAAGAACGCTGACCTCTTCGAGGCCCTTCGACGAGCTCAGCGAGCCTTCTCCAAAACCGCATCCCCTACCGTGTCGAGGACGCTGAACCGGCTCCGTCTCCTCGGCGAAGGGCCGCGAGAGGCGTGGCCAGCACGAAGGAGCGACGAGATGCCCAAGTACCTGCTGCTCAAGCACTACCGCGGCGGCCCCGAGCTGCCGACGCCCGTGCCGCCGATGCCGGAGTGGGACCCGGCCGACATCGAGGCGCACATGGCGTTCCTCGAGCACGTGAACGTCATGCTCAAGGAGCGCGGCGAGTGGCTCGACGCCCAGGGCCTGTCGATGGACCAGGAGTGGATCCGCTACGGCGGCCCGGGCGCGGCGCCGGTGCGCAGCGACGGGCCGCACCCGGAGACGGGTGACCTCGTCGCCGGCTGGTACGCGATCGACGTCGACTCGTACGACCGCGCGGTCGAGATCGCCGCGTACGTCTCCTCCGAGCCCGGACCCGGCGGCAAGCCCCTCTACGAGTGGATCCAGATCCGCCAGATCATGGAGGCCCCTCCCTCCTACGCCGAGTGAGTGAGGTGATGGACGAGGGCCTGCTGCGGGCCCTCGTCCCCCAGGTGATCACGGCGCTGCTGCGGCGCGGGGCGGACTTCGCGAGTGCGGAGGACGCGGTGCAGGAGGCTCTCGTCGACGCGCTGCGGACCTGGCCGACGGGCCCGCCGCGCGACCCGCGGGCGTGGCTCACCAGGGCGGCGGTGCACCGGCTGACCGACGCCGTCCGCAGCGAGGCCGCCCGGCGTCGTCGGGAGGAGCGGGTCGACGAGGAGCCGGAACCCGGCCCGACCGAGCAGGCCGACGACACCCTGCTGCTCCTCTTCCTCTGCGCGAGCCCGCAGCTGTCGCCGACGTCGGCGGTGGCGCTGACGCTGCGGGCCGTCGCGGGCCTGACGACGCGGGAGATCGCCGACGCGTTCCTCGTGCCGGAGGCGACGATGGCGCAGCGGATCAGCCGGGCCAAGGCGACGCTGCGCGACCGCTCGCTCGACGCCCCGGCCGACGTCGCCGTGGTGCTGCACGTCCTGCACCTCGCCTACACGACCGGGCACCAGGGCGACGAGCGCCACGACCTCGCGCGGGAGGCGATCCGCCTGACCCGCCAGCTGGTGCTGGCGAGCCCGGAACCGGAGGTCCGCGGCCTGCTCGCGCTGATGCTGCTGCACCACGCCCGGCACCGCGCGCGCGTCGTCGGCGGCCGGCTCGTCCCGCTCGACGAGCAGGACCGCGCGCTGTGGGACCACGACGAGATCGCGGAGGGCGTCCGGATCCTGCAGGGAGCGCTGGGGGAGCAGCGGCGGGGACGGTTCCAGGTCGAGGCGGCCATCGCGGCGCTGCACGACGACGCGACGACCGCGGCGGAGACGGACTGGTCGCAGATCCTGTCCTGGTACGACGAGCTGCTGGCCCAGAGCCCTGACCCGGTGCGCGACGACCCGGCGGCGGTCCTGAGCCGGGCCGTGGCGGTCGGCCACGTCCTCGGGGCGTCGGCGGGGCTGCTCGAGGTCGAGCGGGTGGCCCCCGAGCTCAAGGGCCGCTACCGGGTGGACGCCACCCGGGCCTACCTGCTGCGGCTGGCCGGCGATCTGCCGGAGGCCGCCGAGGCGTACGCGCGGGCGGCCGAGCGCTGCACGAGCACGCTCGAGCGCGACCACCTGGTCCGTCAGGCCGCGCTCGCCCGGGCGGCGGCCCGTGTGAACGACGTGTGACGTTTCAGAGGCTCCACCCGCAGGGGGGTTGAGTTTTGTCAGTGCCCCGGGAGACAGTTCTCGCGCCCGCCGACCCTCATCCCGGTCGGCGTCCCCACGAGCGAGGAGACCCCGTTGCCCGTCCCCAGCCCCCATCGCTGGAGCAGTCCCTGGAGGCGGCGCCTGAGCCGCTCGAGCGCCAGCGCCGTCGCCGTCGGAGCCCTGGCGGGCGGTCTGCTGGTCGCCGTGCCGAGCACCGCGTCGGCCGCCACCCCGCTACCGATCGCCATGATCCAGGGCACCGGCCGCTTCTCCGCCTATGTCGGCAAGGACGTCACGACGACCCCGTCGGTCGTGACCGCGGCCTACCCGACCGGCGGTCTGAGCGGGTTCGTGATCCAGACGCCGGGCACCGGCGGCAAGGACCGCAGCCTCAAGAAGGCCTCCGACGCCGTGTTCGTCTACACGGGCAAGGCGGGCGTCGACGTGAAGGTCGGCGACCTGGTCACCGTCAGCGGAACGGTCGCGGAGTTCCCGAGCAGCGACGACCCCGAGGCCGACAGCCTGACCGAGATCGCCGGCAAGGTCACCGTGACCAGGTCGGACGCGTCGTACAAGAAGGTCAAGCCGGTCAGCGGCGTCTCCTGGGCATCGACGTACGACCGCCGCGAGAACCTCGAGTCGATGCTCTTCTCCAGCACGGAGAAGTGGACGGTCAACGACACCTACAACCTGGGCACGTACGGCGAGCTCGGGCTCGCCACCGGCGGCCGCCTGGTGCAGCCGACCGACAAGGCGCGCCTGGGCAGCAAGGCCGAGCGCAAGCAGGCCGAGCGCAACGCCGAGCGCCGGGTCGTGCTCGACGACGGGCTGACGACCAAGTTCGACTCGACAGCCAACCGCGGCACCCCGCCCTACATCACGCGGAGCAAGGACGTCCGCGTCGGCGACACCGCCAAGCTCACCGAGCCGGTGGTCGTCGACTTCCGCAACGACGCCTGGACCTTCACCCCGACCCGCCCGACGGCCGCCGGCGACGAGGTCGCGAAGCTGTCGCGCAAGAGCGTCGAGAAGGTTCCGTCGGTCAAGGGCGACGTCTCGGTCGCCTCGTTCAACGTCCTGAACTACTTCACGACGCTGGGCACGGCGAGCAAGACCTGCAAGTCCAACCCGGTCAGCAGCGACGGCACGCCGAACACGGTCGCCAGCGGCTGCGACCAGCGCGGCGCCTGGGACGCCGCCGACCTCGGCCGGCAGCAGGACAAGATCGTCGACGCGATCAACAGCCTCGACGCCTCCGTCACCGGCCTGATGGAGATCGAGAACTCGGCCAAGCTCGGCGAGCCCGCCGACGAGGCGACCAAGACGCTCGTCGCCGCGCTCAACAAGGCGGCCGGGCGGGCCAAGTGGGCCTACGTCCCCTCCTCCGACCAGCTGCAGCCGGTCGCCGACCAGGACGTGATCACCAACGCGCTGATCTTCCAGCCCGCGAAGGTGACCTGGGGTGGCAAGGCGTACGCCGACGGCAAGGACGCGACCGAAGCCGGTCCGTTCGGCAACGCCCGGACGCCGATCGCGGCGAAGTTCACGCCGATGGGCGGCGGGGCGCCGATGCTCGTCGTCGTCAACCACTTCAAGTCGAAGGGCTCCGCGCCCGACGACCCCGCCGACCCGAACGCGGACCTGGGCCAGGGCGCCTGGAACGCTGCCCGCGTCGCGCAGGCGAAGGCGCTGCTGGCGTGGCTGCCGGGCGTGCAGACCGACGCGCGCACCGACGCCGTCGCGATGCTCGGCGACTTCAACTCCTACACGCACGAGGACCCGCTCGAGACGCTCTACGCGGCCGGCTGGACGAACGCCGCCAAGCAGAAGGACTACTCCTACAACTTCGACGGCCTCTCGGGCTCGCTCGACCACGTGCTGCTCAACCCGGCCGCCGACGAGCGGATGACGGGCAGCGGCGTGTGGAACATCAACAGCATCGAGCCGGTGCTGCGGGAGTACAGCCGCTACAAGTCGACCGCGGTCGACTACTTCACCGACGGCAACCCGTACCGCGCCAGCGACCACGACCCGGTGAAGGTCGGGCTGAAGAAGGGCAAGGCCGGCGAGACCACGCTGACGATGCTCAACTTCAACGACTTCCACGGGCGCATCCAGCCGCGCGGCTCGCGGGACACGGGCACCACGCAGTTCTTCGGCACCGTCGAGCAGCAACGGGCCGTCGGGGGCGAGGGCAACACCGTCCTGCTGTCGGCGGGCGACAGCATCGGGGCCTCGCTCTTCGCCTCGTCGGTGCAGCAGGACCAGCCGACGATCGACGTGCTGAACGCCGCCGACGTCGACGCCTCGGCCGTGGGCAACCACGAGTTCGACCGCGGCTTCGCCGACCTGGACGGCCGCGTGCGGGACGCCGCCGACTGGACCTACCTCGGCGCGAACGTCTACAAGAAGGGCACGACCACGCCCGCCCTGCCGACGTACGCGATCGTCGACCGCGGCGGGCTCAAGGTCGGCGTCGTCGGCGCCGTCACCCAGGAGACCTCCACGCTGGTCTCGCCGGCGGGGATCAAGGACGTCGAGTTCGGCGACCCGGTCACCGCGGTCAACCGCGTGGCCAAGCAGCTGACGGACGGCAAGAAGTCCAACGGCGAGGCCGACGTGGTCGTCGCGGAGTACCACGAGGGTGCGCCCAAGACCCAGCTCGACCCCACCACGGGCGCCCAGGTCGTGAGCCTGGACGACCAGCTCAAGGCGAGCCCGGTCTTCGCCCACCTCGTCAACGACACCTCGTCGAAGGTCGCGGCGATCTTCACCGCGCACACCCACCAGGCGTACGCCTACTCCGCACCGGTCCCCGGTGTCGCGGGTGCGACGCGGCCGGTCACCCAGAGCGGCTCGTACGCGGCGTTCCTCACCCGGGTGACGCTGACGGTCGACACCAAGACGAAGAAGGTGCTCGCCCACACGGAGCAGAACCTCGCACCGACCAAGGTCTCCGACGACGACCTCGTCGCGGCCTATCCCCGGGTGCGTCGGATCGCCGGCATCGTCGACGCCGCGCTGGACCGGGCCGACGAGCTCGGCTCGGTCAAGATCGGCGAGACGACGCACGAGCTGACGCGGGCGTTCAGCGGCGGCGGGGAGGACCGCGGCCAGGAGTCGACGCTCGGCGACCTCGTCGCGGAGATGTACCGCTCGTCGACGTCGTCGCCGGAGCGGGGCAGCGCGCAGATCGGCGTGCAGAACCCGGGCGGGATCCGAACGGATCTCGACGAGGGCGCCATCACCTTCGGCGAGGCGGCGTCGGTCCTGCCCTTCGCGAACTCGCTGTTCACCGTCGACCTGACGGGGGCGCAGTTCAAGACGCTGCTCGAGCAGCAGTGGCAGACCACGACGGACGGCAGCGCGCCGAGCCGGGACTACCTGCAGCTGGGCCTGTCGAAGAATGTGACCTACACCTACGACGCCTCGCTCGCGCAGGGCTCACGGATCACGTCGATCACGGTCGACGGCAAGCCGATCGACCCCACGGTGACGTACCGCGTGGCGACGAACAGCTTCCTGGCGGCGGGCGGGGACAACTTCCGCGTCTTCTCCGAGGGGGCGAACAGCAAGGACACCGGCCTGTCGGACCTCGACTCGTGGACCGACTACATCAAGGCCGAGACGCCGGTCAGCCCCTCCTTCGCCAAGCAGGCCGTGCAGGTCAAGGGCCTGCCCACCGTGCTGGGGACCGGGACGGACGCCAGCGTCGACGTGTCGTCGCTGGACTTCCGCAGCCGCCCGACCGAGGGCGGCGACTTCGCCGGCGCGGACGAGAACCCGACGTCGATCACGGCTTCGCTGAACGGCGCCGAGATCGGGTCGAGCCCGGTCGAGGACGGGTCCTCGACCATCACGCTCGTGGTGCCGCGCGACGCGACGCCGGGAGCGGGGACGCTGGTCCTGACCACGGACACCGGCACGAAGGTCACCATCCCGGTGACCGTGGGCTGACGCCCTCCAGCTGACCCCGGACGGCCCGGCCTGCCTCGTGCAGGCCGGGTCGTTCCGCGTCGGGGGAGGTGCGCCTTGCGGGTGGCGCCTGGTGGGCGGCGGGGTGAGAGGGAGCGGTCAGACGACGCTGACGAAGCCGAGGAAGGTCACGAGCACGCCGATCGAGGCCAGGATGGCGGGCCAGTAGCGCACCGGAACGAAGAACAGCGACGACCGCGGCTGCACCCAGATCGGCTGGCCCGTCTCGGGGTGGACCAGCGGGACCTGCCGGTAGGTCTGCCCGCCCACCGGCTGGGGCAGCTGCTGCATCACGAACTGCTGACGCGGCTTGTCCAGGTGCGGTGTCAGCACGAAGCGGTCGAGCAGGTAGGTGTAGACCGCGCCGATGATCAGGCCCAGGCCGGCGAACAGCCCCTGGGCCGGGCTGCCGGCGAGCCCGGGCACGAGCGCGCCGACGATCGCGCCCAGCAGGAAGCCGGAGCCGGCACCGAGACCGGCCATCAGGACGACGAGGATTCCCCAGCGGGACCAGATGATCACGGTCGAGAACCGTAGCCTCGCGATGGGTCAGGCGAGCCGGTCCTGGAGACCTCTCAGCAGCTTCACGGCCGCTGCGCGCAGGGCGGGGACGACCGGTCGGCGCGGTCGTTCCTCGTAGCCCCCGGCCTCGAGCCCGGCACCGAGCTCGAAGACGTTGCCCGAGGCCCGGTCGCCCGTCCGCAGCACCGACCAGCCCATGGCCAGCGCGTACAACGGCAGGTAGGGCAGGCCGAGGCAGCGGGCGTACTGGCGGGCGTGCCGCTCCTCGTGGACGAGCAGGTCGGGCGTGAGGACCAGCAGCGCGTCGAACCGGTGCGCGGTGATGATCACGTCGCCCACGGTGAAGGCGCTGGCCACCGGGAAGCCGAAGCGGTAGCCCTCGGCGAGCACCAGGCCGTACGGGCCCGGGCGCCGGCGGGCGCGTCCGACGCGGGCGACGAGCAGCCCGAGCGGGGTGGAGAGGTTCGCCAGGTTGGCCCGGCGCCGCCGTCGTTCCGCGGGTGTGGGCGGGACCGGGGTCCACGCCGTCGGGCTGACCTGGGGCACGGGACGAGCGTAGAGCAGGCTCGTTGTCTCACCTGCTGGTCAGCGGGCTCAGCATCCGGACACCATCTGGACCTCGGGTAGGGATCTCCGTCGAGCCTGCCTAGAGTTGTCCCCGTTCATCCAGAGGGGACGAGGGACCGGCCCGACGACTCCCCGGCAACCGGCTGACAGCCAGACACGGTGCCACTTCCGGCTCGGGCGACCGTCGCCCGGGACAGATGATGCGTGAGGACGAATCGTCATGACCGCGGTGCTCGACACCCAGGTTCCCCCGCCCGCCGGCGTCCGCGACGGAGCCTTCGGCAACGCCACCCACCTCGTGTGCCGCGCCTGCGGGGAGAAGTCCCCGCTCGGCCCGTTCTACGCCTGCATGGAGTGTTTCGGCCCGCTGGAGGTCGGCTACGACTTCCCGCGGGTCACCCGTGAGCAGATCGAGTCCGGGCCCAAGAGCATCTGGCGCTACGCGCCGCTGCTGCCGGTGCCGGCCGACATCGCCACGTTCCGCTCGACCGACCCGGGCTTCACCCGGCTCGTCGACGCCGGCAACCTCGCCGCCGACCTCGGCGTCCGCAAGCTGTGGGTGAAGGACGACTCGGGCAACCCGACGCACTCCTTCAAGGACCGCGTCGTCGCCGTCGCGCTGTCCGCGGCCCGCGAGCTCGGCCTGAACGTCCTCGCCTGCCCCTCGACGGGCAACCTCGCCAACGCCGTCGCCGCCGCGGCCGCGCGGGCCGGCATCCGCTCGGTGGTGATGGTCCCGTCGAACCTCGAGCAGCAGAAGATCATCGCCTCGGCCGTCTACGACACGACCTTGATCGCGATCGACGGCAACTACGACGACGTGAACAAGCTCGCGAGCGAGATCGCCGGCGAGGAGGAGGGCTGGGCGTTCGTCAACGTCAACGTCCGCCCCTACTACGCCGAGGGCTCCAAGACGCTGGCCTTCGAGATCGCCGAGCAGCTCGGCTGGCGCCTGCCCGACCAGGTCGTCGTGCCCGTCGCGTCCGGCTCGCAGCTGACCAAGATCGACAAGGGCTTCTCCGAGCTGATCAAGCTCGGGCTGGTCGAGGACAAGCCGGTCAAGATCTTCGGCGCCCAGGCCACCGGCTGCTCCCCGATCGTGCAGGCGTACGAGGCCGGCCACGACGTCGTCGCCCCGGTGCGGCCGAACACCATCGCGAAGTCGCTGGCCATCGGCAACCCGGCGGACGGCCCGTACGTGCTCGACGTCGTGCGCCGCACCGGCGGGCGCATCGCCGACGTCGACGACGAGACCGTGGTGCGCAACATCGTGCGGCTCGCCCGGAACGAGGGCATCTTCGCCGAGACCGCCGGCGGCGTCACCCTGGGCGTCACGGCCCGGCTGCTCGCCGAGGGCGACCTCGACCCGGACGCGGAGACCGTCTTCATCAACTCCGGCGACGGGCTCAAGACGCTCGACGCCGTCGCGTCCCACGTCGGCCCCAAGACGACGATCCCGCCGCGCTACGAGGCGTTCACCGACTTCTGGAGGAGCTACACCGCATGAGCGCCCACGTCCGCATCCCCACCATCCTGCGCACCTACACCGGCGGGCAGAACGAGGTCGAGGCCAGCGGCCACACCGTCGGCCACGTCCTCGAGTCGCTCGACGCCGACTACCCGGGCATCAAGGGCCGGATCCTCGACGACGAGGGCAAGCTGCGCCGCTTCGTGAACGTCTACGTCGGCGACGACGACGTGCGCTTCATCGGCGGCCTCGAGGCCGAGGTCGCCGACGGCGCCAAGGTCTCGATCATCCCCGCGGTCGCCGGCGGCTAGACCACCCCGACGACCGGTCCGTACGCCGCGCGCGTGCGGCCGGTCGCCGGCGGGAGCGTGCTCACCGCATGGCGGCGATGACCCCGCCGCCGATCCCGGCGACGGCGATGCCGGCGAGCACCCGTCGGGCCTGGCTCGTGCCCGGGCGCGGGACGTGGAAGACCCAGATGCCGATGGCGGCGTTCACGGCGAGGCTGAGCTGCGCGATGGTGAAGCCCGTCCCCGTGCCGACGCGGCTGACCAGCGCGAGCAGCGTGAGATTGCCCACCCCGAAGATCACGCCGGCGCCGAGCTGGGCGGCCAGGGCGCGCGGGGCGAGCCGCACCGGTTCGCGGGCCGGGAGGGCCAGGGCCAGCGCGCCCACGAGGATGCCGAGCGCGAGCGGGAAGTTGCTCGCCTGCGCCGACGTCGCCGCCCACTGCGCCGGGATGAAGTAGCTGCCCCACAGGACGCCGGCGCCCATCGCCCAGAGCAGTCCCGACGAGAGCAGCCGGGTGCGTCGCGCGGTGCTCCCGCCCGGGGTGGCCAGGCCCTCCGGCGCCGTCGCCTGCGAGCCCGAGATCAGCAGCACGCCCAGCACCACGGCGACGAAGGCGACCCCGAGGAGAACGAAGCGCAGGACGGAGAAGCCGTCGAGCTCGCCGAACAGCAGCGCGCCCCAGACGAAGGCGCAGACGATGTTGATCGGCGTCCAGGTCCCGGCCGCTCGGGCCAGCCCGATGGTGGCCGAGGCCCGGAAGACGCAGTAGTTGCCGGCCGTCCAGACGACGCCGCCGATCATCGGCAGCCAGAACCCGCGCCACCCGAGGCTCAGGCCGGAGCCGCCGGCGACGAGCAGGGCGGCACCCGCGAAGACCACGTTGCCGACGGCGACGTAGACGAGCCGGGTCCGGTCCGGGGTGCCGGGGAGCAGCTGCGCGAGCGGGATCCAGGTGCCGAGGGCGACGACCATCACGGCCGCGAGCAGCACGCTCACGGCAGCCCCCGCCGGTGGGTCGAGGCCGCCAGCGACGGGCGTGGACGGTCGACGGGCGGACGCTCTGCGAGGCTGGGGCGAGGCACCCTCGAACAATAGACTCTTTTGACGAGTAAAAGGAGTGGGACGTGGCGACGCGCGCAGCCGACCTCCTCGGCGTGGTGCACGCACGCCCCGGGGTGACCCGGGCCGAGGCGACCCGGGTCGTCGGGATGGGGACCGGGGCCGCGGCGGAGGTGGTCGCGCGGCTCGTGCACGACCGCCTGCTGGGTGAGACGCCCGCCCCGCCCAGCGGCTCGCGCGGCCGGCCGACGACCCTGCTCGCCGCGCACCCCCAGGGACCGCTCGTGCTCGCCGCCGAGATCACGCACGCGGCCTGGCGGGTCCGGGCGGTCGAGCTCGGCGGCGGGGTGCTGGCCGCCGAGCAGGGTGAGCACGGCAGCACGACGTGGGAGTCGGTCCGCGCCGAGGTGGCGGCCGCAGCCCAGGCGCTGCGCCGGTCGTACGACGGACGCGTACGGGCGCTGGGCGTGGCGGTTCCCGGCCCGGTGTCGGCCGCTCTGCGGGCCGACGCCGTGTCCCTCGGCTGGCGCGACGTGGACCTGCGCCGTCTCTGGCCCGAGGCGCCGGTCCTCGTCGCGGGCAACGACGCCACGCTGGCCGCCGCGGCGGAGTCGCGCCGTGGGGCCGCGGCCGACGCGTCCGTCGTGCTCCACCTCCGCGTCGAGGCCGGGCTCGGCGGAGCCGTCGTCGACCACGGTGTCCCGCTGAGCGGGGCGACCGGGGCCGCGGGGGAGTTCGGGCACATGCCGTTCGGCGACCCGGCCGTCGCCTGCCCGTGCGGGGCCGCAGGCTGCTGGGGGACCGCCGTCGACGGGACGGCGCTGGCCCGGCTCCTGGGGCGTACGGCGCCGCGCGACCACGTCGCGTACGCGCGCCGGTTGATCCGCGGAGCGGTGCCCGGGTCGCCGGAGCGCGACGCCGTCGAGGCTGTGGCCGCCGCCCTCGGGCGGGGCACCGCCGGGCTGGTCAACGGGATCGACGCCGACGTCGTCACCCTCGCCGGGCTCGGCGTGGACCTGCTCGACGCGGCGCCCCGCGAGCTCGGGGCCGCGTACCGGGCCGGGCTCATGGCCTACCGGCGGCAGAGCCCGCCGCCCCTCGTGCCGGCCGCCCTCGGGGAGGACGGTCCGGTCGTCGGAGCCGCCGATCAGGCGTGGGCGAGCCTCGTGTCGACGCTGGCCTGACCGCGTGCGTGCCTACGCGGCCTGCGGCTCCCGGGTGCGACGGAGCGCCTTGCCGTACGCGGGGTTGCCCGCGATGACGAGCGGGAGGGTTCCGAGGACTCGGCGCAGGGCGAAGCCGTTGAGCGTGGCGAGGACGTCACCCGCCGGGAGCCCGGGCAGGCCGTAGAGGCGGCGGGCCCACGGCGGGAGCATCGCGACGCCGAGCGTGACCATGCCGGCCCACGCCGGGCGCGCGGGCGTGGCCACCCGGACCCAGCGCGGCATCTGCGGCCGCATGAACCGCAGGGTGTTGCGGCGCGCCACCTCGGTCACGTGCAGCTGCGGGCGCACGTCGGCGTAGTAGTCCTCGACGTCGGCCTCGCTGCGCGGCACCGTCGCCGGGTCGATCCCGACGAGGCGGGCGCTGTCGCGCATCTCGTCGACGTAGCGGTCGCCGTCACCGGGTCGCAGGAAGCCGCCGCAGCGGCGGTACGTCGACAGGAAGGACTCGACCTCGGTCACGTGGACCCAGGTCAGCAGGGCGGGGTCGTCGACCTTGTAGGCCAGCCCGGTCTCCGGCTCGACGCCGGGCGGCAGGGCGGCGTGCACCGAACGGAGGATCTTGCCCGCCCGCTCGGCCTCGCGGGTGGTCCCGAAGGTCACCGTGCCGACCCAGTCGCCGGTCCGCTGCAGCCGGCCCCACATGTCCTCGAACCAGACCGTGTTGTCGTCGAAGCCGGCCATCACCAGCGGGTGCACGGCCTGGAGCGACAGCGCGCGAAAGCCCGCCAGCGCCATCGACTGGTCGCCGTGGATGCGCCAGGTCACCGAGTCCGGGCCGAAGAGGCCGGGGTCGGCGGCGTCGGTGCTCAGCTCGACGCCCCGAGGTCGACCTTCTCGTTCTCGCCGCCCGAGTAGCGCTCGCCGGTCACCTTGGCCTTGACCAGGCTGAGGACCGTGGCGACCCGGCCGCCGGGCGTGTCCCAGTACTCGGCCGTCTCCCCGGTGACCTTGATCAGGACGATGGAGTCGTCCTCGGGACCCTGCGGGAACCAGGCCTCCATGCCGGCGGACCAGAGGTTCTTCGCCTGCTGCGCGTCGTCGACCACCTCCGCGGAGCCGTTGATCGAGACCCAGCTGTTCGTGGAGGCGAGCGTCACCGCGACGTGCGGGTTGGCCCGGACGTGCTCGACCTTGCGCGAGTCGCGCGAGGAGAAGAACCACAGGTCGCCGTCGCCCTCGACCTCCTGGTGCTGCATCGGGCGGCTGACGAGCTCGCCGTCGGCGTCGACGGTGGTGAGCATGGCGAACTTGATGTCGGAGGCGAGGTCGGCGACCTTGGCCGGCCCGGGGGTCTCGTGGGAGGTCACGAGGATTGTTTGCCCGTGAAGCCGTCGGCGGACGCCCCGGATGCCCGATTCACGGTCGTTTCACAGGTGCGCACGCATCGGGTCGGCCACTTCGGCCACCTCGGCCGTGCCGGTCGTCCACAGGCCGAGCTCGGGCGGCGGCGACCTGTCCACAACGTCCGCGAGGACCGGCACGTCGGCGTCCCGCCCGAGCACAGTGACAGCATGAGCACGATGACCAGCTCCGCAGCCGCCACCGTCCTCGAGCGCGTGATCGCGTCGATGGCCGGCCCCGACGCCCGACCCCGGCCCGACCAGGTGCGCGCGGTGGAGGAGCTGGTCGAGCGGCACCGCCGGGTGCTCGTCGTGCAGGCGACGGGCTGGGGCAAGTCCGCCGTCTACTGGGCGGCGACGGCTGCGCTGCGCGCCCAGGGCGCCGGACCGACGCTGGTGGTTTCCCCGCTGCTGGCGTTGATGCGCGACCAGATCGCCGCGGCCGAGCGGGCCGGTCTCAAGGCGGCGACGATCAACTCGACCAACCTCGACGCCTGGTCGCAGGTCCTCGCCGACGTGCGCGCGGGGACGGTCGACGTCCTGCTGATCTCCCCGGAGCGGCTGGCCAACCCGGCCTTCGCCGCCCAGCTGCCCGACCTGCTCAGCACGGTCGGGCTGCTGGTCATCGACGAGGCGCACTGCGTCTCGGACTGGGGCTTCGACTTCCGGCCCGACTACCAGCGCCTCACCCGCAGCATGCTCGGCCTCGCGCCCGGCACGCCCGTGCTGGCGACGACCGCGACCGCCAACGAGCGCGTGACCGCCGACGTCGCCACCCAGCTCGGCGACGACACCGTCACGCTGCGCGGCTCCCTCGCCCGGGCCTCGCTGACGCTGGCCGTGGTGCCGACCATGTCGGTGCTCGAGCGCTACGCCTGGGTGGCGGAGGCGCTGCGCTCGATGCCGGGCTCCGGGATCGTCTACGTGCTGACCGTGGCCGAGACCCAGCGCGTGACGGCGTTCCTCACCGAGCAGGGCCTGGACGTGGCGGCGTACTCGGGCCAGAGCGACAACCGCGAGGAGCTCGAGGACCGGCTGCGCGACAACCAGGTCAAGGCGCTCGTGGCGACCTCCGCGCTGGGCATGGGCTACGACAAGCCCGACCTCGCCTTCTGCATCCACCTCGGGTCGCCGAGCTCGCCGGTGGCGTACTACCAGCAGGTCGGTCGCGCCGGCCGGGCGCTCGACGACGCGGTCGCGGTGCTCGTGCCCGCCGAGTCCGACGAGCGGATCTGGGACTACTTCGCGACGGCCGGCATCCCGGACGAGCAGCAGGTCGAGCGGGTCCTCGACGTGCTCAACGCCGAACCGCAGTCGCTGCCGACCATCGAGGCCGCGACGGGCATGCGCCGCGGGCGCCTCGAGGGGCTGCTGAAGATCCTCGCCGTCGACGAGGCGGTCGAGCGGCGTGCGGGCGGCTGGGTCGCGACGGGCCGTCCCTGGTACTACGACGACGCGAAGTGGACCGCGCTGCGCCAGGTGCGTGCGGCGGAGGCCGACCTGATGCGCTCGTACGCGCACGGCGAGGGCTGCCTGATGCAGTTCCTGCAGCAGGCCCTGGACGACCCGGACCCGCACCGCTGCGGCCGCTGCTCGGTCTGCACCGGCCGCCTGCCCGCGCCTGGTGCGCGGCCGTCGCAGGAGACGATCGAGGGGGCCCAGGCCTTCTTCCGCGGCCAGGACGTCGTCGTGGAGGCCCGCAAGCTGTGGCCGAGCGGGGTCGAGCGCAAGGGCCGCATCGGCTTCCTCGAGCCCGGGCGCGCGCTCGCCTTCGCCGACGACCCGGCGTGGAGCGCCGAGCTGGCGCGGCTGTGGCAGGGCGACCAGCCGGCCCCGCCCGTCGTCCTCGACGGGTGCGTGGAGGTGCTGCGGCGCTGGTCGCGGACCTGGCAGCGGCCGGTCGCCGTGGTCCCGATGCCGTCGCGACGGTTCCCGCAGCTGGTGCGCTCGGTGGCCGAGCACCTCGCCCGGGTCGGCCGGCTGCCGCTCGTGGACGCGCTCGAGGTGGGTGGGCCGCCGCCGAGCGCCGACTCCAGCTCGGCCACGCGGGTGCGCGACCTGCTGGTCCGGACGCGGCTGCGGCCGCCGGAGGTCCGCTTCGACGGCCCGGTGCTGCTGGTGGACGACACCATCCGCAGCCGCTGGACCCTGACCGTCGCGGGCGCGCTGCTCGCCGACGCCGGGGCGACCACCGTCCTCCCGCTGGCCCTGCACCAGCTGCCCTGAGGCCGGGTGCCGGCGCCCGTGCCGGGACGCAGGAACCGCCGGCGCGGGCGCCGCGAGCGGGAGGCTCGGAGCGTACGCGGCCGGCGGTCCGGGGCGGGACGGGAGCTGTGGTTCCAGGCTCCGCGGGGTTCTGCGGGGGTCGTGCGGGCGGTCAGCCGATGGAGGGGCTGACCTTGTGCTCGATGAGCCAGCCGACGCCGTTGGTCAGGTCCTCGGCGGCCTGCGGGCCCCACGAGCCGTCGTCGTAGAGCTCGATCTTCGGACGCGCATCGGTGAGCATCGGCTGGAAGGCCTCGAACGCCGACTGCAGGCCCGCCGAGCTGGTGAAGAGCATCCGGTTGCCCGAGAGGACGTCGTGGATCAGCGAGGTGTAGGGAGCCATGGCGCCCTCGGCCACGTTCTGCAGCATGAGCGACGTGGCGCTGGCCGCCGGCACGGCGTCCGGACCCGGCTTCTTGACCGTGAGCTGGACGTCGATCGCGCCGTTGCCCTTGAGGTCGAACACGATCGCGTTCGCGTTCGCCGGCACGTGCTTGAGCGGCCCGTCCGCCGGCTTGAGGATGAGGCTGACCCGCTGGGCGCTCGTCGCCAGCATCTTGCCGGTGCGCAGCAGGAAGGGCACGCCCTGCCAGCGGTCGGTGTCGACCCAGAGGCGGGCCGCGACGAAGGTCTCGGTCTGCGAGTCGTCGGGGACGCCCTCGATGTCGGTGTAGCTGCGGTACTGCCCGAGCACGACCTCGTCGGGCGACAGCGGGCGGAAGGCCGCGATGACGGACTCGCGCGCGTTCTGCACGTCCTCGTCGGCCATGCTGATCGGCGGCTCGAGGGCCACCTCGGCCGCCACCTGGAAGAGGTGCGTGACCAGCATGTCGAGCATCGCGCCGGTGGCGTCGTAGAAGTCGGCGCGGTCGGAGACGTCGAGCGTCTCGGGGACGTCGATCTGGACCTGGGCGATGCTGTCGCGGCACCACACGTCGCCGAACAGGCGGTTGGCGAAGCGGGTCAGGTAGAGGTTCTGCGTCGCCTCCTTCCCGAGGAAGTGGTCGATGCGGTAGACCTGCTCCTCCTCGAAGACGGAGTGCACCAGGTCGTCGAGCTCGTGGAAGCTCTGCAGCGACTCGCCGTACGGCTTCTCGTACACGGCCTTGGCGTTCTTGGCCAGGTCGTGGGCCTTGACCGCCTTGGTGGTCGCCTCGAACGCCTGCGGCGGGATCGCCATGTAGTGGATGAGCGCGACGTCCGTGCCGAGCTCGTCCTCGGCCTCCTTGATCACGTCGAGCAGGCTGCCCGGGTTGTCCTCACGGAAGCCGCCGCCCGCGAACTTCACGTTCTTGGCGAACTCCGCGTACTGCTCCTCGTCCGGCGCGTCCGCGAACTCGGTCAGCACGTCGTGGATGTGCTGCTGGAAGTTCTCGTGCGACACGTCGCCGCGGCCGTTGCCGATCAGCCGGAACTGCTTGGGCAGCAGCCCGCGCGTGTACAGCTCGTAGATGGCCGGCAGCACCATGCGCTTCGCCAGGTCACCAGTGCCGCCGTAGAGGATGATCGCGGTGGGCTCGTCGATGGGGTCGGGCTGCTGGTCCTGCTCGTCCTGGGCGGACTCGGACACGTCGGGCGTGGAGGTCACGCCTCAGTCTCCACCGTGGCGCAGACGCGCCGGTGGGAGACCCCGTGGTCGAGACGGCCGTCCAGCGGATCGGGCCGGCGACGTTCAGGCGGCGTGCCGGGGAGCCGGCTCCTCGGCCGCGTGCTGCGGCTCGGGACTGCGCTGGTGGCTGGTCCGGCGCAGCAGGTCCGCGACGGCGAAGAGCAGGGCCACGCCCACTGCGGCGACCGTCGTGCGCAGGGCCACCGACAACGCCTCGGCGTAGTCGCCGCGGGTGCTGCCGAGGGTCGCGAAGAACTGCGCGAGGATCACCGCCACGCCGATCGCGGACCCCACGCGCTGCGCGGTCTGCAGCATCCCGCCGCCCGACCCCGCCTCGGCCGGGTCGACCTCGGCGAGGGTGAGCGTGACGTTCGGGGTCACGACGAAGCCGCCGCCCAGGCCGGCGACGAGGAACGCGGGGGCGAGCTTGAGCCCGACCATGCCCGACAGGTGCGGGACGAGCAGGTCGATGGCGAGCAGCCCGCCGCCGACCACGACGAGGCCGCAGACGGCGAGCCAGCGCCCGAAGCGCTCGACGAGACGCCCGCTGACGAGGGCCGAGACGGCTGCGCCGACGGCGAAGGGCGTCGTCGTGAGCCCGGCCTGCAGGGCGCTGTAGTGCAGGCCGACCTGGAGGTAGAGCGTCACGATCAGGAAGATCGCGGTGAACCCGGCGAAGTAGAAGGTGCCGAGGCTCAGGCCGAAGATGTACGCGGGGACCTTGAGCAGGCGCAGGTTGATCAGCGTCTCCTTGCCGCGGCGGCCCCACGAGCGCTCCCACAGCAGGAAGGCGACGCCGAGCGCGACCGCGACGCCGAGCAGCCACCACGGCCGGCTCGACAGCGGGGCGCCCTGGGTGCCCTCGACCAGCGGCCACAGCACGAGCAGCACGGCCGCGGCGAACAGCGCCACGCCGACGGGGTCGAGGCTCTGGCCCCGCTTGGCCGGGGCGTCCGCCGGCAGGAGCTTGCGGGCGACGAGGATGACGGCGATGCCGATCGGCACGTTGACGAAGAAGACGAGCCGCCAGCCGAAGGACTCCCCGCCCAGGGCGACCAGCAGGCCGCCGAGCAGCGGCCCCGCTGCCGTGGAGAGCCCGATCGTCGCGCCGAAGATCGAGAAGGCCTTGGCCCGGTCCCGCCCGCGGAAGAGGTTCTGGATGAAGCCCGACACCTGCGGGGTGATGATGCCGCCCCCGACGCCCTGGATCACGCGGGCGACGGAGATGAGGGTGGGGTTCGGGGCCAGACCGGCCGCGGCGCTGGCCAGCGTGAAGAGGGCCACGCCGATCATGAAGACGCTGCGGCGGCTGCGGGCGTCACCCAGCCGGCCCATCGGCACGAGCACCACGCCGAAGGCCAGCGAGTAGCCGGCCACGATCCACTGGATGTCGCTGTCGTCGGCCTGCAGGCCCTCCCGTAGCGTCGGCAGGGCGACGTTGACGATGCTCACGTCGAGCAGGGTCATGGCGCCGGCCGCCATCACGACGGCGAGGGCACGCCACCGCGAGGGGTCGGGCGGCGCCTGGTCGGCGCGTGCGGGATCGGCTGCGGGCGCGGTGGTCACGTCACGGTTGTACCCAGAAGCGGGAGGTCGCGGATGCAGAGCCCGGATATCCACCGGTTCGTCGACGCGCAGGACGCGGGCGGCACGTACGACGCCGCCCTGCGCGAGCTGCGGGCGGGGCGCAAGACGTCGCACTGGATGTGGTTCGTGTTCCCCCAGCTGGCCGGGCTCGGGCGCAGCAGCATGGCCCAGGCGTACGCGCTCGGCTCGCTCGACGAGGCCCGCGCCTACCTGGCGCACCCGGTGCTCGGGCCGCGCCTGCGCGCGTGCGTCGCCGCGGTGCTCGAGCGTCCCGACCGCAGCGCCGAGGAGATCTTCGGCGGCATCGACGCCCTCAAGCTGCGCTCGTCGATGACGCTCTTCACGCGGGCCGCTCCCGACGAGCCGGCGTTCGCCCAGGTGCTCGACACCTTCTACGGCGGGCAGGCCGACGAGCAGACCGACCGGCTGCTCGGGACCGGCGGCAGTGCCGGCTAGGGCCGGCTAGAGGCGGGCCAGCACGGGCTCGAGCCGGGCGAGGTCGTCGGCGTCGACGAGGTCCGGCAGGGCCACGTACACGGTGCCGACCTCCTGCTCGGCCAGGCCGGCGTAGCGCGCGGCGTGGTCGGCCGCCGTGCCCGCGTGGTGCTGCCGGGCGAAGGCGGTCGCCGGGATGCGGCCTCGCAGCCGTTCCACCCGTCGGGCCACGTCCTCCCGGTCGGTGCCGAGCACGGGCACGTCGAGCACGGTGACCTCGACGTCGTCCGGGTCGCGCCCGAGCTCGGCGCAGTGCCCGCGGAGCACCGCGCGGCGCCGGGCGAGGCGGGCCTCGTCGGAGCTGGGCAGGTTCCACGCGTCGGCCTGCTCGGCGACGACGCGCAGCAGCCGGTCGCCGGAACCGCCCACGACGACCGGGACCCGGCCGACCGGACGTGGGTAGCAGGTCGTCTCCGGCAGGTGCACGTGGCGGCCGGCGTACGCCCTGGTCCCCGGCGCCCACAGCGCGCGGAGCGTCTCGATGGTCGCCTGCAGCTGGGCGATCCGGACCGGGGGCGAGGGCAGGTCGAGCCCGAACGTCTGGTGCTCCCGCAGCCACCACCCCGCACCGAGCCCGCAGAACGCACGCCCGCCGCTGAGCACGTCGAGGGTCGCGACGGCTTTGGCGAGGATGCCGGGGGAGCGGAACGTGACGGGGGAGACCAACGTGCCGAGGCGGAGCCGGGTCTCCAGGCCGGCGAGCAGCCCGAGTGCGACGTACGGCTCGGGGATCGGTTCCCACGCGCGGTCGACCTGGGGGATCTGCACGAGGTGGTCCATCAGGGCGATGCCGTCGAGCCCGATCGCGTCGGCGGCCCGGGCCAGGTCGGTGAGCCAGCGCGTCGGGTCGCCGACGCCCTCGCCCCACGGGAACCGGGACACCTGGAGCACGACGCGGGGACCGGCGTGCCGGGGCGGCGGCTCGACGGACCCCGTGTCCGCCGCAGCTGCGGGAGCGACGGGGTCGGCGAACTGCTCGACCACGACGACGGCGTCCCAGCGCTCGGCCTCGTCCTGCTCGGGCGCCCACCGCTCGGGGTCGTGGCTCTCGACGAGCGCGCGGACCCGGCGGAGCTGTTCGGTGAGGACCCGGGCGGGGACCGGGCGGTCGCGCGCACCGTTCCGGGCGCGGCACAGGGCCGGCGCCGTGTCGAGCACGACGAGCACGGCCGGGAGGTCGTGGCTGCGCGCGAGGGCCAGGTGGTGGGCGCGTCGCTTCGGGTCGAGCCCGAGCGTGTCCACCACGACGGTCAGCCCCCGCCGCAGCCGGGCGGCGACGATCTGGTCGAGGAGCGCGAAGGCGTCGTCGCTGGCGTCGAGGTCGTACGGGCCGCTGCCCACCGCTGCGCGCAGGGCGTCGGAGGAGGCGACCTCGCCGGTCAGGTACCGCTGCGCGGCCCAGGTGGACTTGCCCGACCCGGCCGCGCCGGCCAGGACGACCAGCGCCGGTCCGGGCCACACCGGCGTCGTGTCCTCCACGTCTGCGAGTCTGGCAGCATCGCCGGAGCGAGGATCGGGACGAGGAGGGCCAGATGGCGGACGAGCGGCCCGGGCTGCACCTGCGAGGCGTCGTGCTGGACACGCCGGACCCGGTGGCGCTGGCGGCCTTCTACGCGCGGCTGCTCGGCTGGACGTACCGGTCGGAGGCGCCGGAGTGGGTGGTCCTCCGCAACCCGGAGGGTGGGGTGGGTTTGCACTTCCAGCGCGAGGAGCGCTACGTGCCGCCCGTGTGGCCGGCCCAACCGGGGGACGTCGCGATGATGGCCCACCTCGACGTCGAGGTCGACGACCTCGAGGCCGCCGTGACCTGGGCCCAGGAGCGCGGAGCGCGGGTGGCCGAGTTCCAGCCGCAGGAGCACGTGCGCGTCTGCCTCGACCCCGACGGGCACCCGTTCTGCCTGTACGTGGAGGAGTAGAGCGCCGGACGCTCCAAGCCCTTCGACAGGCTCAGGGGGCGTAGCCGAGGTCGTGTTGGAACGTGAGGACGCTCCCTGAGCCTGTCGAAGGGCCTCGAAGAGGTCGGCGTCCTGGCTCCGGCTGAAAAGCGGCACCCAACCCGTTCCGGGCCCTTCGACAGGCTCAGGGAGCGTCTGCCGTGCGGGAGCTCAGGAACGCCAAGGGCGTGGGCGCCACCCGACAGGCTCGGGAGGCGTACCCGCGGTCAGCGGGGGAAGTCCTCCACGTGCACGGTCTTGACCGTGCCCTTCTCGAGGTAGCGGACCGTGAGGCCGTCGCTGCCGGCGGTGCTCGAGCCCGGGTCGATGCCGCTCGCAGTCGGGGCGCTCGAGGGTGCTGCCGGGGTCGGTTCCGGCGCGGACGGAGAGGAGGGTTCGCTGCACCCGGCCAGCGCGAACGCCACGACGGCGAGGGCCGGGAGGCCGAGCCGGAGGGGGCGGAGGAGGGTGCGCATGTCTCCCCCAGCGTACGGAGGCTCCGCAAGACCCCGCAGCCGCTCGCGGAACCGTGCTGCCAGCCTGGACGCATGACCGAACGCCACCACGTCTCCTGCTGGCTGACCGACATGGACGGCGTGCTCGTCCACGAGGAGCAGGCGCTGCCGGGTGCGGCGGACTTCATCGCGGCGCTGCAGGAGAACGACCTGCGCTTCCTGGTGCTGACGAACAACTCGATCTACACCGCGCGGGACCTGCGGGCCCGGCTGCTGCGCAGCGGCATCGACCTGCCGGAGGAGTCGATCTGGACGTCGGCGCTGGCGACGGCGCAGTTCCTGGGCGAGCAGATGCCGGGCGGGTCGGCGTACGTGATCGGCGAGGCCGGGCTGACGTCGGCGCTGCACGAGGTCGGCTTCGTGATGACCGAGCGCGACCCCGACTACGTGGTGCTGGGGGAGACGCGGACCTACTCGTTCGAGGCGATCACCCGGGCGATCCGGCTCATCGAGAAGGGCGCGCGGTTCATCGCGACGAACCCGGACGTGACGGGCCCGTCGCCGGAGGGTTCGCTCCCGGCGACCGGCTCGGTGGCGGCCATGATCCGGCAGGCGACGGGGATCAAGCCCTACTTCGTCGGCAAGCCCAACCCGCTGATGATGCGTTCGGCGCTGAACCGCATCGAGGGCCACTCCGAGACGACGGTGATGATCGGGGACCGGATGGACACCGACGTGATCGCCGGCATGGAGGCGGGCCTGCGCACGGTGCTCGTGCTCACCGGCTCGACCCGGCGCAGCCAGATCGAGACGTTCCCCTACCGCCCGACGCGGGTGGAGGACTCGATCGCCGACGTGGTGCCGCTGGTCTCGGAGCTCGCGCCCAAGGGCTGACCCGAGGGCTGACCCGAGGTCTGACCCGTGGTCTGACCCGAGGGCTGGGCCTCGGCGGCCGTGTGCCCGCGCCCGACGAAGCCGAGCTGGAAGGCCACGAGCGCCAGCGCCGTGGCCGCCGCCCCGGCGAGGGGCAGCTCGACCGCTCCGCCACCGGCCAGCGCCGCGGCGCCGAGCAGCGGGGCGCAGGCGATGCCGACGTACATGGCGGTCGAGTACCAGCCGAGGGTGAGGCCGGCGGTCGCCGGGTCGATCCCGACGAGGCGGTGCTGGAGCGGGACGACGGCCGCGAAGGCGACGACGCCCCACACCGCGAACAGCACGGCGAGGGCCACGAAGGAGCGCTCCTCGAGCGCGAGCAGCACGAACACCGCGACCAGCGCGCCGGTGGCGACCGCCGAGGTCGGCCGGTTGCCGAAGCGGTCCGTGACGGGACCGGCGAGCGCGGTGCCCACCACCCCGCCGGCGCCGTAGAGGAGCAGGAGCAGCGCGAGGAGCCGGCCGTCGCCACCCGTCGCGGCGTGGCTGAGCTGGGCGCTGAAGATGTAGACGACGTTGAAGCCGGCAGTCACGAGGGCGGTGGCGGCGAGCACGAGGACCACGCGGCGGTCACGGAGCACGCCGAGCCTGCGCCCGAGGCTGACCGGCGCGCCGGCCGGCAGGTGGCCGAGGCGCAGCGCGACGCCGCCGGCGAGCAGCACGGCCAGCCCCGCGAGCGCGAGCATCGTGACGCGCCACCCCACGGCGGCGGCCAGGGCGGTGCCCGCCGGGGAGCCGATCGCCGAGGCCAGCGTGAAGCCGAGGCCGGTCACGGCGAGGGCGAGACCCCGCCGCTCGGGCGGGAGCAGGGTCGGGGCGGCCGCCGTGGCGGTCGGAACCAGCGCGGCGCCGCCGAGCGCGGCCAGGACCCGGCCGGCGACGAACACGGTCAGCCCCGGGGCGAAGGCGGCCACCACGGTGCCCGCGGCGACGAGCAGCAGCCCGACCGCGATCAGGGCGGTGCGCGGCGCGCGGGGGAGGAGGACCCCGACCAGCGGGGACGCGACGGCGACCACCGCCGCGTACCAGGTGATCGACGACGCGACGGCGGGCTGCGTCGTGCCGAGGTCGCCGGCGATGGCCGGCAGCACGCCCGCGATCACGAACGCGTTGGTGCCCACCACGAACAGCCCGCCGGCCAGCAGCGCGAGGCGTGCGGCCGTCCGGACCCGTCCGTACGATGGTTCGATCGTCGTCATACCGATGACGCTACCAGATAGTTCGATGGACGTCGAACAATTGAGGAGGACGCGTGGAGCCCGCCGACCGCTACCCGGTGCCCGACATGGCCGACGTGCAGCTGGTCGCGGTGCTGTCGGCCGTCGCCGACCCGATCCGGCTCCAGATCGTCCGCGACCTCTCCGACGGGGAGCCGCACGCCAAGTCGGAGGAGGGCTGGGCGGCGTTCGGGGTGCAGAAGTCGACGCTGTCGCACCACTTCAAGGCGCTGCGCGAGGCCGGCCTGACCCGCACCGTCGTCACCGGTCGTACGCACGCGATCCAGCTCCGGCGCGCCGAGCTCGACGAGCGCTTCCCCGGCCTCGTGGACGCCCTGGTGGCGGGTCAGGACGGCGAGCGCATCTGGTAGTGGGCGGTGCGGCACGAGCGGCTCAGGCGACGGTCTTGACCTGGCGCGGCATGAGGAGCACCGCCACGAGCATCACGGCCGCGCCGAGCACCGAGGCCAGGAAGACGTGCTGCAGCGCGTTCGCCATGACCGACGGGGCGATCGAGCTGGCCGTCGTGGTGTGGCCGCCGACCTTGGTGCCGAGTCCGGCGTTGGCGATGGCGCCGAAGACGGCGATGCCGAGCGCGCTGCCCATCGAGCGGGCGAACATCGAGGTGCCGGTGACGACGCCGCGGACGTTCCACTCGACGGACGACTGCGCGGCGACCAGCGTCGGGGCGGCGATGAAGCCCATGCCGATCCCGATGACGAAGCACGTCGCGCCGACCTGCCAGATGGAGGTGGTCGGGCGCAGCAGGGTCAGCCCGGCCACGCCGACGAGGGCGATGACCGTGCCGAGCAGCGCGGTCGAGCGGAACCCGATGCGCAGGTAGACCCGGCCCGACAGCGACGCGGCGATCGGCCAGCCGAGGGTCAGCGCGGCGAGCGCGAAGCCGGCGACGAGCGCGTTGTGGCCGAGGACGTTCTGGGCGTAGAGCGGGACGTACGAGGTCAGCCCGATCAGCACGGCGCCGACGGCGAGGCTGGCGATGCTCGTGCTCACCAGGAGGCGGTTGCGGAAGATCCAGGTCGGCAGGATCGGCTCGGCCGCGCGCCGCTCGACGAACGCGAAGGCGACGACGAGGGCCACGCCGAGGAGCGGGAGGCCGAGGCCGGGCAGGGTCAGCCACGACCACAGGACGCCACCCTCGAGCAGGCCGAGGATCAGCAGCGACGAGCCGAGCGTCAGCAGGACCGCGCCCGCGACGTCGACCTGGTGCCGCACGCGCTCGACCCTCTCGTGGAACCGGCGCGAGATCATCACGAAGGCCAGCAGGGCGAGCGGGATGTTGATGAAGAAGATCCAGCGCCAGTCGAGCGTCTCGACGAACACGCCGCCGAGCGTCGGGCCGACGACGGAGGAGATCGCCCAGACGCTGGCCAGGTAGCCCTGGACCTTGGCCCGCTCCTGCAGGGAGTAGATGTCGCCGACGATGGTCATGCAGGTGGGCTGGATGGCGCCGGCGCCCAGGCCCTGCAGCGCCCGGAAGGCGATCAGGGCGGGCATGCTCCAGGCCGCGCCGCAGAGCACGGAAGCGACGCCGAAGACCGCGATGCCGGCCAGGATGACCGGCTTGCGGCCGTACGAGTCGCTCAGCTTGGCGAAGATCGGCACCGTCACGGCCTGCGTCAGCAGGAAGATCGAGAACAGCCAGGGGAACTGCGAGAAGCCGCCGAGGTCGTTGACGACCGAGGGCACCGCCGTGGCGAGGATGGTCGCGTCGATGGCGATGAGGCCCATGCTGAGCATGACGCCCAGCAGGATCGGGCCGCGCTCGGAGCGCAGGCCCACCGAGGCCCGCGTGATCGCGGGTGCTGCGTCGACAGAGGTCTGGGTCTGGCTGGCCACGTCTGGTCGGAACTGCACGTGTAGCCGGTCCATTCCTCGCGAATGTTTCTTTACGGTCACGAGTTGCCGAGCGCCTCTCAGGAATGCGGGCAGCGTCGCCATGGTTGCCGTCGCTGCGCAGGGGTCTGCGCGGAGTCCGACGTCGACGAGGAGCCCTCGTGAGCGGTACGAGCACGGTGTCGTCAGCCCCATGGTCCCGGACGTCCCGGGTGCACCGCGCCTGGGTCGTGGCCGGGGTGGCCTTCGCCGCCCTGGTCGGAGCGGCGGCGTTCCGCGCCGCGCCCGGGGCCCTCATGGTCCCGCTGAACACCGGCCTCGGGTGGTCGATGGTGACGATGTCGGCGGCCGTCAGCGTGAACCTCGTCCTCTACGGGCTCACCGCACCGTTCGCGGCCGCGCTCATGCAGCGCTTCGGGCTTCGCCGGGTCACGGGCGTCGCCCTCGTCCTGGTGGCGGCGGGCGCCGGGCTGTCGGTCTTCGCCCGGGCCGCCTGGCAGCTCACGCTCACCTGGGGCCTGCTCGTCGGGCTCGGCACGGGGTCGATGGCGCTGGTCTTCGCCGCGACCGTGGCGAACGCGTGGTTCGTGCGGCGCCGGGGCCTGGTGCTCGGGATCCTCACCGCCGGGGGCGCGGCCGGGCAGCTGGTGTTCCTGCCCGTCGTGGCCTACCTCGCCGAGGTGACGAGCTGGAAGGTCGCCTCGCTGGTGATCGCCGGCGCGGCGCTGGCGGTCCTGCCCCTGGTCCTGGTGGTGCTGCGCGACCGCCCCTCCGACGTGGGGCTGCCGCCGTACGGGGGTGCCGAGGTCCTCCCGCCGCCACCCCCGCCGACGCGCAACCCCGCGGTCGTCGCACTCACCGCGCTCCGGCAGGCCGCGCGGGTCCGGGCGTTCTGGGCGCTCGCCGCGGCGTTCGCGATCTGCGGCGCGACGACCAACGGGCTGATCGGGGTGCACTTCATCCCCTCCGCGCACGACCACGGCATGGCCACGACCACCGCCGCCGGCCTGCTCACCGTGGTGGGGGTCTTCGACATCGTCGGGACCATCGCGTCGGGCTGGTTCACCGACCGCGTCGACCCGCGGCTGCTGCTGCTGGCCTACTACACGTTCCGTGGCGTGGGGCTGCTCCTGCTGCCCTGGCTGCTGTCGGCCTCGGTGCACCCGAGCATGGTGGTCTTCATCGTCGTCTACGGGCTCGACTGGGTCGCGACGGTTCCGCCGACGGTCACGCTCTGCCGCCGGATCTTCGGCGAGCAGGGGACGATCGTCTTCGGCTGGGTCTTCGCGAGCCACCAGCTCGGGGCCGCCACCGCCGCGCTGGCCGCCGGCATCGTACGCGACACCTTCGGCACCTACACCTTCGCCTGGTTCGGTGGTGCGGCGCTCTGCGCGGTCGCCGCCGTCCTCTCCATCGCGCTCGGGCGGCCACCCGCCGAGCCGCAGCCCGTACGCAGCCCCGTCGCGGAGGCGGAGGCGGCCGCCGAGCTCACGCCCTGAACGCCGCGGGCGGGTGCCACCTCCGCGACGGTTCCGCGGAATTCTGACCCCTCGTCGGGCAGGTCGGTCGACCCTCACGCTCTGCGGTGGCGTCCTCGTCCGACGAGCGGTCAGAACTGCGCGCCGCCGTCCCGGAGCCGGAACCAGAGCCGCCGTTCGGGACGGTCGCCCCGGGCTCGCGCGGGCGCGGGGGAGTGTTTGCACTCACCCAGGGCGAGTGCTAAACATGGGGTTAGCACTCGGCAGGTGAGAGTGCCACCTCTCCGCCCGGCGAGGCCCCCATGGGTCGTCCGTCGCGGGCGTCGGTCGGGGAAGCAGCAGGAACCACTCACGTCCAGCAGAGGATTCGCCACACATGCCGAAACTCATCTCATTCAACACCGAGGCCCGGCGCGGGCTGGAGCGTGGCATGAACACGCTCGCCGACGCCGTGAAGGTGACCCTCGGCCCCAAGGGCCGCAACGTCGTGCTCGAGAAGAAGTGGGGCGCCCCCACGATCACCAACGACGGCGTCTCGATCGCCAAGGAGATCGAGCTCGAGGACCCCTACGAGAAGATCGGCGCCGAGCTCGTCAAGGAGGTCGCCAAGAAGACCGACGACGTCGCGGGTGACGGCACCACCACCGCGACCGTCCTCGCCCAGGCGATGGTCCGCGAGGGCCTGCGCAACGTGACCGCCGGCGCCAACCCGATGAGCCTCAAGCGCGGCATCGACAAGGCCGTCTCGGCCATCGTCGAGCAGCTGCAGAGCGCCGCCGTCGACGTGGAGACCAAGGAGCAGATCGCCGCCACCGCGTCGATCTCCGCCGGGGACAGCACCGTCGGCGAGATCATCGCCGAGGCGATGGACAAGGTCGGCAAGGAAGGCGTCATCACCGTCGACGAGTCGAACACCTTCGGCCTCGAGCTCGAGCTCACCGAGGGCATGCGCTTCGACAAGGGCTACATCTCGCCCTACTTCGTCACGGACACCGAGCGCATGGAGACCGTGCTCGACGACCCGTACGTCCTGATCGTCAACAGCAAGGTGTCGGCCCTCAAGGACCTGCTCCCGCTGCTCGAGAAGGTCATCCAGGCCGGCAAGCCGCTCGTGGTCATCGCCGAGGACGTCGACGGCGAGGCCCTGGCCGCGCTGATCGTCAACAAGATCCGCGGCACCTTCAAGTCCGTCGCTGTCAAGGCCCCGGGCTTCGGTGACCGTCGCAAGGCCATGCTCGGCGACATCGCCATCCTCACCGGTGGCCAGGTCGTCTCCGAGGAGGTCGGCCTCAAGCTCGACGGCGTCGGGCTCGAGCTGCTCGGCCAGGCCCGTTCGGTCGTCGTCACCAAGGACGAGACCACGATCATCGAGGGCGCGGGCGCGTCGGACCAGATCGCGGGCCGGGTCAACCAGATCCGCACCGAGATCGAGAACTCCGACTCCGACTACGACCGCGAGAAGCTGCAGGAGCGCCTGGCCAAGCTGGCCGGCGGTGTCGCGGTGATCAAGGTCGGCGCGGCCACGGAGGTCGAGCTCAAGGAGCGCAAGCACCGCATCGAGGACGCCGTCCGCAACGCCAAGGCTGCGGTCGAGGAGGGCATCGTCGCCGGCGGCGGCGTGGGCCTGCTCCAGGCGGCCAAGGACGCCAAGGTCGACCTGTCCGGCGACGAGCAGATCGGCGCGGAGATCGTCTTCACGGCGGCCTCGGCCCCGCTGAAGCAGATCGCCTTCAACGCCGGCCTCGAGGGCGGCGTCGTGGCGGAGAAGGTGCGCAACCTCCCCGCCGGCGAGGGCCTGAACGCGGCCACGGGCGAGTACGTCGACCTGGTCAAGACCGGCATCATCGACCCGGTCAAGGTCACCCGCTCGGCGCTGCAGAACGCGGCCTCCATCGCGAGCCTCTTCCTCACCACCGAGGCCGTCATCGCCGACAAGCCGGAGAAGGCCGCCCCGGCCATGCCCGGTGGCGACGGCGGCATGGGCGGCATGGACTTCTGAGTCCCTGCTCCACCCGCACCACCAGCACGACCTGACCGAGAGGCGGTCCCCCGCGAGGGGGGCCGCCTCTTGGCGTTCCTGGGGGCGCCCGGGCCCCAAGGACGCCCGCTGGCACCCGCCCTCGCCCGTACTTGTCCGACCCTCGCCGAGCGGTAGGTTGCCGCGCGCTTCCCGGCCAGAAAGGCGCGGCAACCTACCTCTCGACGGGAGGTCAGGCGCCGGGCAGGGCGGCGAGCAGGCGTTCCGGGCGGCTGGCGTAGTCACCCAGCTGCCGCTCGTCCGGCAGCGGCGTCGGCCACCGGTCGGCCGACCAGCCGCTCGGCGGGTCGGCCTCGTCGTAGGTCCAGGTGGCGTCGGGGCTGGGCTCGACGGTCTGGACCCGGCCGGTGACGTCGGTCCGCCAGGTGACCGGGACGTCGGTGAACGCGGGCAGGCCGGGGAACCGCACGTCCACGCGGCGGGTGCCCGGCGGCAGCGGGCCGACGTGGGTGGCCAGGTGCGCGGACCCGCCGCCGTAGCGCAGCCCGCGCGACCACAGCCCGAGCCCGGAGCAGAGGCACTCGTACGCCGGACGGTCGGCGAAGGTCGCGGTCGTCCACCGGACCCGCACCGGGTCCTTCCGGCCCTGCACCCGCAGCTGCGGGCCGCTCGCCGGGTTGTCGGTGAGGACCCTGACACCGGCGGGCGGCGGCGTCGACAGGGGCGGGCCGGGCTGGCTGCCGAGCCCCGGCTGGTCGTCGACGGAGTGCAGCGTCCAGACGACGGAGGTGAGGCCGCGGCCGGCGACGACCGCGTTGACCACGACGGTCTGCTGGCGCCCGCCGGCGTCGCGCGCCGTCCACGTCTTCGCGCCGGTCTCCGGGTTGCCCGCCACCGGCGGGCGGGTGAGGTCGGGCGTCTGCTCCGCGACGGGCGTGATGCCGAGCGGGGAGACCGGCACCCCGGGGACGACGGCGACGTTCGGCAGCACCACGTCGAGCCGGCTGGTGCCCTCCGCCAGCGGCGGGAACGCGAGCTGCAGCAGGGTCGTCTCGCCGAACCGCAGCTGTGGTGCGACGACGAAGAGCGGCGTGCACAGGCAGCGTCGGAACCGTTGCCGGACGACGTCGGCCAGCGGCCGGTAGACCCGGCCTCCCTCGACGTCGAGCAGGGCGACGGCCTGCTCCGCGGCGAGCGTGCGGGTCAGGCCCAGGTCCGTCCCCGAGGGCACCAGGTCGCCCGCCCGGCGCCCGGGCCCGGCCAGCGGCGTCACCGACCAGTCGAGGACGGTGACGCCGGTGCTGCGCCGGATCGCGTGCACGGCGAAGCGGACGGTGACGCCGTTGCCGTCGGCGGTGGTCCACAGCGCCTCGGCGAGGACGGGGAGGCGGGGCCGCGCGGCGGGAACGCTGCTCGAGGGCTCGGTCGCGGACGGGGCCGGCTCCGGCACGGGTGCGACGCTCGGCGCCGGGGTCGTGAATAGCCCCGGCTCCTGCCCGCCCCAGCTGCAGCCGGCCAGCAGGACCAGGACGAGCACGGCGGCGAGCGCCGCGGCGCGTCGACGGCGCCGGGCGTGCCTGGACGCGACGACCGGTCCGCGCAGCGCCCTCGCCACGCCCGAAGCGTAGACGGCCGCGCTCAGGCCCCGACCTGCGTGACGGCCCGTCCCGGGGTCGCGGCGGCGCCGGCCCAGCGGCTGCAGGCGAGCGCCGTGCCGAGCAGGGCCAGGACGCCGGCGGCGCCGAACAGCAGCACCGGGGCGACGCGGCCGTACGCGAGCCCGCCGAGCGAGGCGCCGGCGATGGGCGCGACGCCCATGAGGACGGTCTGCAGCAGCGCCTGCCCGCGGGCCTGCAGGTCGGCCGGGAACGCGCGCCGCACGCTCACGACCAGCCCGACGTAGACCAGGGCGTACCCGCCGCCGCGCAACGCGCTCACCGCGACGAGTCCCCAGGCGTCGCTGACCGCGCCGTAACCGACCAGCGCCACCGCGAACATCACGCCGCCGAGCAGCACCGCCGGACGCCCTCCCATGTGCGCGGCGAGCCACGAGCTGCGGTGCATCAGCGGGATCTCCGCCAGCGCCCCGACCACGGAGGCGGCGCCGACGACGGCCACCGCGCCGCCGACGTCGACGATGCGCAGGGGCAGGACCGTGAAGGACGTCGCCATCGCCACCCCGAAGACGAGCACCCCCGCGAGCAGGACGAGCACGCGGGGCGGCAGCAGCCGCGCGGCCGAGGCCGGCGCGTCCGCAGCAGGCGCAGCGGGCCCGGTGGTGACGCTCGCGGCGGCCGACATCCCCCGGGTGCCGAGCGCGGCGACGACGCAGGTCGCCGCGTACGCGGGCAGGACCAGCCACAGCCCCGTCCGCTGGAGCACGAGGCCCCCCACGCCGACGGTGAGGGCGAAGCCAGCGCTGGCCCACATCCGGATGCGGCCGTAGTCCGCGGCGCCCGTCCGGGTCCGGACGGCCAGCGCGTCGGACAACGCCTCGCCGGGCGCGCGCGCCGCCGCCAGCAGCAGGGCGCAGACGACGACCGCGACGGGCGACGACCCGGCGCCGAGCAGGGCCAGGGCGGTGAGCGCGGACAGCACGAACGACCAGCGCAGCGCCCGGACGACCCCGAGCCGGCCGTCGGCCAGACGTCCCCAGAGCGCGATGACGCCGACGCCGACACCCGACATGAGCCCCGACACGAGACCTGCCGCGGCGGGGGAGAGGCCGCGGCCGGTGAGGTAGAGGACCAGGTACGGCAGCAGGGTGCCGATCCCGCCGCCGACGGAGGCGTAGAGCAGACGCAGCCTCCGGCCCTCGTGCAGGGCGTCGGGGGTCACGACGAGCCACGCTAGGAAGCGCGGCGGTGCCCGGCAAGCGATCGGTCACCCGCGCTGAGCGGATCGGCCGAACCGCTCAGCGCCGCTGAGCACCTTGCGCCGGACACGTGCCAGCCGGGGTGCGACCGCCGCAGGATCGTGCCGAGCCGGCCCGACGCCCCGAGGTGGTGGCGCCGCGCTGACCGGCCGGTGAGGACACGCCATGCCCGACGTCCCGTACGCCCTCCCTCGCTCCCCACGCTCGCCGCGCCGCCGACGCACGGCCGCCCTCGGCGTCGCGCTGCTCCTCGGCGTCGGGGCGAGCGTCGCCGCGACCGCACCGGCCTCGGCCGACCCGGGGCGTACGCCCGCGCGCACGCTGGTCGTCTCGACGCACGGCGACGACGCCGCGTCCGGCTCGGCCCGTCACCCGCTGGCCAGCGTCGCGGCGGCCGTGCGCCGCCTCCCCGCCGGCGGCACGGTGCTGCTGCGCGGCGGCCGCTACGACGAGCGCATCAGCCTCGGTGCCGCGGTCCACGACCTCGTGATCAAGCCCTACCGGCACGAGCACCCGGTGCTCGACGGCACGGGCCTGGCCGTGCCCGACGGCCGCAGCGCGATGGTGGCGCTCGACGGGAGCCGCGACGTCACGGTGGAGGGCCTCGAGGTCACGGGCTACCGCACGACGGCGATCGACGCGATGCCGATCGGCGTCTACGTCCACGGCGCCGCGCGCGACGTCACGCTGCGCGGCCTGCACGTGCACCACCTCGGCAACGACAACGGCACGCTCGGCAGCTTCGACCTCAACGCCCACGGCATCGCCGTCTACGGCGACTCGGTGGACCACCCGATCACCGGGCTGCGGATCGAGGACAACGAGGTCGACCACCTCGTGCTGGGCGCCAGCGAGTCGGTCGTCGTCAACGGCAACGTGGACGGCTGGCGGGTCAGCCGCAACGACATCCACGACAACAACAACATCGGCATCGACGCGATCGGCTACGAGCCGACGCTGCCCGAGCCGTACCGCTACAGCGACCGAAACCGCGCCCGCAACGGCGTCATCGACCACAACACGGTGCGCAACATCATCTCGAAGGGCAACCCCTCGTACTACGAGGACGGCGGCTGGTGCAACTGCGCCGACGGCATCTACGTCGACGGCGGCACCCGGATCCGGGTCGAGCGCAACCGGGTCTCGGGCAGCGACATCGGCGTCGAGGTCGCGGCCGAGAACGCCAAGGGGAGCGCGGACCACGTGCTGGTGTCGCGCAACGTGATCACCCGCAGCGCGTACGTCGGGATCGCGACGGGCGGCTACTGCAACGGTTCCGAGGCCTGCGGCGGCGAGCAGACCGGCCGCTCCCACGACAACCGCTTCGAGCGCAACACGCTGTACGCCAACAACCAGCTCGACGACGGCTCGCCGGAGGTCCTGGTGCAGTACTACGCCTACCGCAACACGTTCTCCCGCAACCGGGTGTGGGCGACGAACGACGCCCACGCGGTGCTCGGCACGGTGGACGGTGCCGGGGACGACGGGCTGAGCACGCCGCTGCGCGCCGACCACAACCGCTACTGGACGACCGGCGGCCACCGGCGGGAGGCGACGTTCGGGTCGTTGGGGACGACGTACACGGGCTTCGACACCTACCGCAAGGCGACGGGGCAGGACCGGCACAGCCGCTTCGCGAAGTTCCACCTGCCGCGCTGAGAACTTCTGCAGGGTTGACCACCTGACAGGTGGTCAACCCGGCAGAAGTTCGGTCCGGGTCGGCGCATCAGACCGCGATCACGGCGACGCCGGCCTGGCGGATCGGCTCGAGCGCGTCGGCGGGGGCGCCGCGGTCGGTGACGAGGTCGGTGATGCCGGCGAGGGGGCTGATCCGGGCGAACGTCACCTTGCCGATCTTGGAGCTGTCGGCGACCACGATCCGGCGGCGGGCCTGCTGCAGGAAGGCCGCGTCGGTCGTGGCCTCCATCTCGTCGTACGTCGTGCAGCCCTCGGCGGAGAGCCCGTCGACGCCGATGAAGGCGAGGTCGAGGTGGTAGTTGGCGAGCATCGTCTCCGCGGCCGGCCCGACGAGCTCCCGGGAGCGGCGGACGATGCCGCCGATCATGACCAGCCGGATCCCGGCGTTGCCGGCGAGCTCGGAGGCGACGTCGAGCGAGTTCGTCACGACGGTGAGGCCTCGGCGTCCGACGAGCACGCGGGCCAGCTCGAGGGTCGTCGACCCGCCCGTGATGCCGAGCACCGCGCCCTCGCCGACGAGGCGGTCGGCGGCCCGGGCGATGCGGCGCTTCTCCGGCTGCCGCAGCACGGCCTTCACGCGGGCCGGCACCTCGGCGTCGGTCTGCTGCGAGACCGCGCCCCCGTGGGTGCGGACGAGCAGCTGGTTGCGGCTGAGCGTCTGCAGGTCGCGGCGCACGGTGGCCCCCGACACGCCCAGACGGCCCGCGAGGTCGGCCACGTCGACACGGCCGGAGGAGCCCACCTGCTCGAGGATCGCGTTGAGCCGCTCGCCGCGCTGCACGTGCGGACTGTAGCAGCAGCCGTGTGCGTGTTCTTAACAGTCTTGATGCGCGAGTGCTCATTGTCGTGCGCATTTGCGCTGATCTGTTGACCTCGGCGGGACCAACTGCTTGATTCTGCTCCACGAACGCGCAGCGCTGGGCGAACTGCTCATGTGTGCGCACATGGGCACGACCTGGTCGACGAAGACGTGGAGGAGTGACATGGGAGCAGGACGAGGCACGGGGACGACCCGGCGCAGGGCCCTCCAGCTGGTGGCGGGGGCGTCGCTGAGCGCGCTGCTGCTCGCGGGCTGCGGCGGGGGCGGCGGCGGCGGCCAGGCGGGCGGTGGGTCGACGCAGACCAGCGGCGTGACGATCACGGTGGCGCTCGCGGCGGACCCGCCGCCCAAGGCCGCGCTCGACGACTTCACCAAGCAGACCGGCATCACGGTCAACTGGGTGAACATCGACTGGGACAGCCTGCAGACCAAGATCAGCGCCGCGGCGACGGCCAAGACCTACTTCGCCGACGCGACCGACGTCGACTGGTCGCGCGTCGGCCAGCTGGGCAAGCTCGGCTGGTTCTACCCGATGGGCGACTACCTCGACGTCGAGTCGATGAAGGCCGACATGCCGCAGCTCGCGTCGTTCACGAGCGACGGCAAGGTCGTCGGCATCCCGTACGACGCCTCGTTCATGGTCACGACCTACAACAAGAAGCTCTTCGACGCCGCGGGCGTGACGAAGGAGCCGACGACGATGGACGAGTACACCGCGGCGCTGCAGAAGGTGAAGGCCAAGGGCGACGTCGAGCACCCGCTGGACATCCCGTTCGCCGCGTCGGAGGGCCTGTCGACGTACTGGTACGAGACCACCGGCGCCTTCGGCGGGAGCGTGCTCGACGAGTCGGGCAAGCCGCAGTTCACCGACCCGGGCTCGCCCGGCTACAAGGCCGCCCAGTGGATGGTCGACGCGATGAAGAACGGCCTCGTGCCGCCCGGGAACATCAACGTCACCGACAGCCAGGGCCAGCAGACACTGATGGCCAAGGGCGAGGTCGCGAGCATCTTCTCCGACTACTCCGGCACGGTCGGCACGCTCTACGACCTGCCCGACCAGAGCTCGGTCAAGGGCCAGGTCCGCTACCTCGCGACGCCGGGCGTGACGGGCCCGACGGCCAACCTCAGCAACCCCGACGGCGTCGGCATCCCCAAGGAGGCCAAGTACCCGCAGGCGGCGGCGAAGTTCATCGAGTGGTTCACCTCCGAGCAGCAGCAGGTCGACTTCGCCGGCGTCAACGGCCCGGAGAAGGCCTTCACGGCCTTCCCGATCCCGTCGCGGCTCTCGGCGGTCGAGAAGATGACGGCCAGCGGCAACCTCGTCTACGGCGACCAGCTGTCGACGATGCTCGAGGGCTCCAAGCCGGTCTTCCCCGGCGGCGCTCCGACCTGGTACCCGCAGTTCTCCAACGCGGTCTACACGAACCTGCACGCCGCGGCCACGGGGTCGATGAGCGTCGACGACGCCATCAAGGCGATGGGCGACACCGCGACCAAGCTCTCCAGCGGCCAGTGAGCTCGGTGAGCGCAGCGGGGTCCGCGGGCCTCGCGGAGTCGCCGCGGGGCGGTTCCGGGGGCGGCACCACGCCGTCCCCGGCCCGCCGGGGCCGCTCGACCGGGGCGGGGCCGCTGCCGTACGTCCTCGTCGCGCCCGTGATCGTCTTCATCGCCGGGCTGGCGTTCGTCCCGGCGGTGTTCACCATCGTGCAGTCCTTCTTCACGGTGAACGCGCTCGACCCGCCCACGCGCTTCTCCGGGCTGCGGAACTTCCGCGCGCTGGCGGAGAGCGACGCGATCCGCAGCAGCCTCGCGAACACCGCGCTCTACGTCGTGGTCGGCGTCGTGCTGTCCACGGTGCTGGGCATCGTCATGGCGATCCTGCTGCAGCGCCCGTTCCGGGGGCGCAGCCTGGTGATCGCCGTGCTGATCCTCCCGTGGGCGCTGCCGGGCGTGGTCGAGGGCATCCTCTGGAGCGGCATCTTCGACCCGAACGCCGGGCTGGTCTCGGCCGTCATGAACGACGTCGGGCTCGGCGGCGGCCACCTGCTGCTCGGCGAGAACCGGGTCCTGACGATCGTCCTCATCGAGCTCGTCCAGGTCTGGCAGATCACGCCGCTGTCGGTGCTGCTGGTGCTGGCCGCGCTGCAGCTCATCCCCGACGAGCTCTACGAGGCCGCGCAGATCGACGGCTGCAGCCGGTGGGGCGCGATTCGCCAGATCACCCTGCCGCTCGCCCGGCCGGGCATCGCGGTGTGCATGGTCCAGGCCCTGGTGGCGACGCTCAACGTCTTCGACCAGCCGTACGTGCTCAACGGGGCGGCGGCGACGGGCGCGACGGTGACCATGCAGACCTACTTCGTCAGCTTCCAGAACCTCGACTTCGGGCAGGGCTACGCGCTGAGCCTGTTCATCACCGTCCTCACGCTCGTCGGCTCCCTGGTGATCGTGAAGGCCGTCTACCGGAAGGTCGAGCTGTGAGCGCCGCCGTCACCACCCGCTCCGGCACCACCGCCGCCCCGGCGACCGTGCCGGCCCGGCGCCGCCACCGGACGGACCGCATGGGGGCCGGCCGCGTGGTCGGGCTCGTGCTGGCCGTGCTGTGGTCGATCGTCCCGATCTACTGGGCGGTCAAGACGAGCCTGCAGACCGAGGCGGACGCGCGGTCGGCGGACACCCAGTACGTGCCGCTGCACCCGACTCTGCACAACTACGCCCGGCTGCTCACCGACGACAGCGACGTGCCCGGGCAGATCCGCCGCTCGGCGCTGAACATCGTCGTCGAGTGCGGGCTGGCCACGATCGTCACGGTCGTGCTGGCGACGCTCGCGGCGTACGCGTTCGCGCGCTTCAGGTTCCGCGGGCGGAACGTCTTCTTCTACGCCGTGCTGGCCACGATGGCCTTCCCGCCGTACACGACGCTCATCCCGCTCTACCGGATCATGAGCCTCTTCGGGCTGGTCAACACCTACGCCGGCATCGTGCTCGTCTACGTCTCGGGCTTCCTGCCGCTGGCGACCTGGGTGCTGCACAACTACTTCGCCTCCATCCCGCAGGGGATCGAGGAGGCCGGGCTGATCGACGGGGCCGGGCGGCTGCAGGTCCTGCGCCACCTGCTGCTCCCGCTCGCGGTGCCCGGGATCATCTCGACCGCGCTGATCACGTTCCTCTTCGCGTGGGGGCAGTTCCTGTTCCCGCTGGTGCTGTCGAGCGACCTGTCGACGCAGCCGCTGACCGTGGTGATCGCCGCGCTGCAGGGCCGGCACGTCGTCCCCTCGACGCTGCTGAACGCGGCTGGCGTGCTGGCGATCGTCGTCCCGGCCGCCCTGGCGCTGGTGTTCAACCGCTACATCGTCAACGGGCTGCTCGCCGGGAGCGCCAAGTGAGCACCGCGGACCGCTCGGTCGTGCTGGTCGGGGCCGGCAGCACCGTCTTCACGCCAGGTCTGATGGCCGACCTCGTCGGCAACCGGACCTTCGAGGGCTGGACGGTGCACCTGGTCGACCTGAACGCGGAGGCGGCGGAGGTCATGGCCCGGGTCGGCCGGCGGCTGGCGCAGGCGCGCGGCGTGGACGTCACGTTCGTGCCGCACACCGACCGGCGCGAGGCGCTGCCCGGCGCGCGGATCGTGACGACGACGATCGCGGTCGGCGCCGCGGAGGGCTGGCGGCTCGACCTCGAGGTCCCGGGCGCGTACGGGATCGCGCAGACGGTGGGCGACAGCGTGGGTCCGGGCGGGGTGCTGCGCGCGCTGCGCCACGTGCCCGAGCTGGTCGCCATCGCCCGCGACGTCGCCGACCTGGCACCCGGGGCGCAGCTGGTGAACTACTCCAACCCGCTCACCGCGAACGTCCGCGGCGTCACCGCCGAGACCGGCGTCCCGACGATCGGGCTGTGCCACGGCACCATGCACACCCTCGCCAAGCTCAACGCCGACCTCGGCCTGGCCGACCGGGCCTCCGAGGTGCACGCCACCTTCGCCGGGCTCAACCACCTGTGCTGGCTGCTCGACTACCGGCTGGGCACGGAGGACCTCTACCCCCGCCTCGCCGCGCTCGTGGCCGAACGCGCCGGAGGCCGCGACGCCCCGACCTCCGGGGAGGAGGGCGTGCACCTGCCCGTGTCGGCCGACCTCTTCGGAACGTTCGGCCGCTACCCGGCGCCCGGTGACCGGCACGTGGCCGAGTTCTTCGGCTGGTACCTGCGCTCCACCGACGGCGCGGGGGTGGACGAGGACCACCTGCCCTGGGGGCTGCAGCAGGGCCGGGACGACACCCTGCGCTACATCGACCAGAAGTCCGACCTCTGGCAGCGGCTGCACGACCAGGCCGACGGCCGGGTGCCGGTGGGGGAGGCCCGCCGCGACCAGGAGGCCGAGCGGCTGGTGTCCATCGCCGAGGCGCTGGTCACCGGGCGCGAGCACGTCGAGCTCGCCGTCAACGTCCCCAACCGCGGCGCGATCACCAACCTCCCGCCGGACGCGGTCGTCGAGGTCCCCGCCGTGGTCGGCGCGCGCGGCGTGGTCCCGCTGGCGGTCGGCGCGCTGCCCACGGCGATCGCCGCCGTCCTCACCGCGCGGGCGCAGCAGCAGGAGCTGACGGTCCGGGCGGCGCTGCGCGGCGACCGGGACCTCGCCGTGCAGGCGCTCGCGCTCGACCCCCTCGTGCCGAGCCCCGAGGTGGCGCGCGCGATCCTGGACGACGCGGTGCGCGCGCACCCCGGCACGCTCGCGTCCTTCGCCGGGCGGCCCGCGACGGGCACCGCCGCCGACCCCGCAGCCACCCCCGTACGGACGGAGAACGCATGACCACCGCGACCACCTCGGCCAGCGCGGCCCACGACGCCGGTCTCGGGGGCAGCCCCGCCGGTCTCGAGGCGATCGACCCCAGCGGGTCGGCCACGGCGCGCGAGATCGCCCAGCAGCCGCGCGTCTGGCGCGAGCTCGGCGACCTGCTCACGGGGGTCGGTGCAGAGGTCGACGCCTTCCTCGGCCCGCTGCTGGCGCGGCCCGACCTGCGCATCGTGCTGACGGGCGCGGGCTCGTCGGCCTTCGCCGGGGAGCTGCTGGCGCCCGCGCTCGCGCTGGCCACCCGCCACCGCGTGGAGGCCGTCGCCACCACGACCATCGTCAGCGGCCCGGCCGCCGTGTTCGCCGAGGACGTGCCGACGCTGCTCGTGTCCTTCGCGCGCTCCGGGGACAGCCCCGAGAGCGTGGCGGCCGTCCGGCTCGCCGACGCCCAGCTCGGCGCCGTGTGGCACCTGCTCGTCAGCTGCAACGCCGAGGGCGAGCTGGCGCAGACGTTCGCCGGCGACGAGCGGGCCCTCGTCCTCCCGCTGCCGCCCGCGACGCACGACGCCGGGTTCGCCATGACCTCGAGCTTCACCTCGATGGTCCTCGCGTGCTGGTTCGCCCTGACCGGCGTCGACGCGGCGCCCGCCGCCCTCGACCGCCTGGCCGGCGAGGCCGAACGCCTGCTGACCGCCGCGCCGGACGTCGCCGCCCTCGCCGAGAGCCGGCCGGGACGGGTCGTCTACCTGGGCAGCGGCCCCCTGACGGGGATGGCCCGGGAGTCGGCGCTCAAGCTGCTCGAGCTGACCGCCGGCGACGTCCTCGCCTACCACGAGAGCCCGCTCGGCTTCCGGCACGGACCCAAGGCGCTGCTGACCGACGACACCCTCGTCGTCGTGCTGCGCTCGACCGACGCCTACACCTCGCGCTACGACGACGACATCGTCGCCGAGCTGCGCCGCGAGCTCGACCCGCAGCAGGTCGTCGTGCTCGGCGCGGACGCCGCGGCCGGGGGTGGGGCGTCGGCCGGGTGGTCCTGGTCGACGGAGGGGCTCGACGACCTCGGCGACGCGCTGGCCGCGGTCGTCTTCGCGGTCTTCGCCCAGATGTTCGCGCTGCGCAGCTCGGTCGCCCGCGGGCTCACGCCCGACAACCCGTTCCCCTCCGGCGAGGTCAACCGGGTCGTCCAGGGCGTGGTGCTCCACCCCTACCCGGCGTGAGCGCTGGCGTGACGCACGCGCCGGCGTACCTCGGCGTCGACGGCGGCGGCACCAAGACCGCGCTCTGCGTCGTCACGGCGGACGGCCGGCTGCTCGCGCAGCACGAGGCGCCCAGCGTCTACTACCTCGGCGCCGGGCAGGCGAGCGGGCCCGGGCTGGTCCGCGCGCTGCTCGCCGAGGCGGTTCCCGCGGTGTGCGCGGCGGCCGGGGCCTCGCCGGCCGACCTGGCCGGCGCGTTCTTCGGGCTGCCGGCGTACGGGGAGGCGAGCGCGGACACCGCCGAGCTGGACGCGATCCCGGGCGAGCTGCTGGGCCACGACCGATACCGCTGCGACAACGACATGGTGTGCGGCTGGGCCGGTTCGCTGGCGCTGGCCGCCGGGGTCAACGTCATCAGCGGCACGGGCTCGATGACCTACGGCGAGCGGGCCGGACGCCACGTCCGCGTCGGCGGCTGGGGCGAGCTCGTCGGCGACGAGGGCTCGGCGTACTGGCTCGGCATCCGCGGTCTGCAGGCCTGGACGTGGATGTCCGACGGCCGCGCCCCCGTCGGTCCGCTGCACGCGCTGCTCGGCGATCGGCTCGGGCTCGCCGCGCCGCTGGACCTGGTGAGCCTGGTCCACGACACCTGGGGCGGCGACCGCAGCACCATCGCCGCCCTCGCCCCCGTCGTCACCGCCGCCGCCGACGCCGGGGACCCGGTCGCCGCGGAGGTCGTGGACGAGGGCGTGGCCGAGCTCGTCCGCCTGGTGCGGGTCACCGCCGAGCGGCTGGGCTTCGGGCCGGGGGAGGTCGTGCCCGTGTCCACCTCGGGCGGGGTGTTCCGCGCCGGGCGGGTGCGTCGGCTCTTCGCCGAGCGGCTCGCCGCGACGGGGTCGTACGCGCTGCGGGCGCCCCGGTTCAGCCCGGTCGTGGGCGCTGCCCTGTACGCGGCCCGCGAGGCCGGTTCGCCGCTGGACGACGCGGCGCTGGCGCGGCTCGGGGCCGGGAGCGCCCGCTAGGGTTCCGACGAGACGCGCTCGCCGCTCGGCGACGTCGCAGGAGGTGTGCGTGCCCCAGCCGCTGGTGGTCGACGGGCACAACGACCTGCCCTGGGCGCTGCGGCCGGGCGGCTACGACTTCGACGCCGTCGACGTGGCGCGGTCGCAGCCGCAGCTCCACACCGACCTGCCGCGGCTGCGTACCGGTGGGGTCGGCGGGCAGTTCTGGTCGGTCTACGTGCCCTGCGGCTTCCGCGGGGCGGCGGCGGTGACGGCCACGCTCGAGCAGGTCGACGCGGTCCGCACCATGGTCGAGCGCTACGCCGACGACCTCGTCCTGGTCGGCGACGCGGACGGGCTCGAGGCGGCGCTGGCGTCCGGGCGCATCGCCAGCCTGATGGGCGCCGAGGGCGGGCACAGCATCGACAACTCCCTCGGCGTGCTGCGGACCCTGCACCGGCTGGGCGTCCGCTACCTGACGCTCACCCACAACGCCAACACCGACTGGGCCGACGCCGCGACCGACGTGCCGCGCCACGCCGGGCTCACCCGCTTCGGGCGCGAGGTGGTCGCCGAGATGAACCGGCTCGGGATGCTCGTCGACCTCTCGCACGTGGCGGCGACGACGATGGACGACGCCCTCGACGTCACCGCGGCGCCGGTGGTCTTCAGCCACTCGAGCGCCCGCGCGGTCGCCGACCACCCGCGCAACGTCCCCGACGACGTCCTCGCCCGCCTCGCCGACAACGGCGGGGTGTGCATGGTGACCTTCGTGCCCCGCTTCGTCAGCCCGGCCGCGGCCGCCTGGGCGGCGGAGGTGCACGAGGCCGCGCTGGCGGCGGGCGTCGACCCGCGTGACCTGGAGGCGCTCGACACCTTCTCCGACACGTACGCCCGCCCCTGCCCGCCCGCGACGCTCGCCGACGTCGTCGCCCACGTGGAGCACGTGCGCGAGGTCGCGGGCCTGGCGCACGTCGGCCTCGGCGGCGACTTCGACGGCACCACGGAGACGCCGGTCGGGCTGGAGGACGTCTCGCGCTACCCGGCGCTGCTCGACGCCCTGCGCGGGCACGGCTGGTCGGAGGACGACCTCGTCGCGCTCACCCACGGGAACGTGGTCCGCGTGCTGCGCGAGGCGGGTTCCGTGGCGGCCGGGCTCCAGACGGTACGGCCGCCGTCGACCGCCACGATCCAGGCCCTCGACGGACCTGCGGACGCCGCCGCCGACCAGGCGCCGACGACGGGGGAGGAGCCCGCGTGAGCGCCCTGCTCGAGGTCGTCGTCACCCACGCGGCCGACGCGACGCGCGCGGAGGCCGGCGGGGCGGACCGGGTCTGCCTCCTCGGCGACCCCCTGACCGGCACGGAGCGGGAGGCCGGCGCGCTCTCGCCCGCGCCCGACCTCGTCGCCGCGGTGCGCGCCGCGACCAGCCTGCCGGTGCGCCCGCTGCTGCGCCTGCGCGACGGCTACGGCACCGACGGCGGGGAGGTGGCGCACCTGCACGGGCTGCTGGCGGCGTACGCCTCTGCCGGGGCCGACGGGGTGGTGATGGGCTTCCTCAACGCGCTCACCGAGATCGACCTGGAGGTCGTGGCCGAGCTGCTCGGCGGGGGCGGGGACGTGCGGTGGACGTTCTCGCGGGCCGTCGACGCCTGCATCTCGACCGACCGGGCCTGGCGCGAGCTGCCGCACCTGCCGGGTCTCGACGCGGTCGCGACGGCCGGTTCCGCCCGCGGCGTGGCCGAGGGGCTCGACGAGCTGGTCGCCCGGGCGGAGGACGACCCGGCCGCGCGGCGGTTGATCATGGCCGCCGGCGGGCTGGCGCCCGAGCACGTGCCGTGGCTCGTCCGGGCCGGCGTGGGGATGTTCCAGGTGTCGACGCAGGTGCGCCCGCTCGGCTCCTGGAAGGCGTACGTCGACGCCGACCTGGTCGGGACCTGGCGGGCGCTGCTCGACAGCGAGGCCGGCGGGCGGCCCGGCGCGCGGTGATCCTCGTCGACGAGCCGACCTGGCCGGCCCACGGGCGGCTGTGGTCGCACCTGGCCAGCGACACGTCGTTCGCGGAGCTGCACGCCTTCGCGGCCCGGATCGGCCTGCCGCCCCGGGCCTTCGACGGCGACCACTACGACCTGGTCGAGGACCGCCACGCCGAGGCCGTCGCCGCCGGCGCGGTCCCGACGACGTCGCGGGCGATCGTCGCCGCCCTGCACGCCGCCGGCCTGCGCCGCCGCAAGACCTCGCGGCTCGCCCGCTGACCCCCGTCCCCGCCGCTGCCCGCTCGTCCGGCCCCAGCCCAGTGGTAGGTTGCCGCGCCTCCGGCACGGCGTGTCGGCGCGGCAACCCACCTCTCGAGGGTCAGTCGGGGAACGGCCCGAGGCGGGCGGTGTGTCAAGGCTCTACGCCGCGTGCGAACTCCTGGGGACGAGCACTTGTGCGCGGGGCAGGATGGGGGCCGACCCGAGAGGATCGCCCATGCCTTGCGCCCATCTCGAGGCCCAGCCGCTGACGCCCCGTCCGGCCGGGTTCGAGCCCTTCTGCCTCGACTGCGCCCTCACCGGCGACCAGTGGACGCACCTGCGCCGCTGCCTGACCTGCGACCACGTCGCCTGCTGCGACGACTCCGTGAACCGTCACGCCTCACGCCACTTCGAGCAGACCGGACACCCGGTGATGACCTCGGAGGAGCCGGGCGAGGACTGGCGCTGGTGCTTCGTCGACGCGCAGACCGCGTGAGGACGGACCACCCATGACGACACCCCAGACCCCGACCGACCTCACCGGCGGACCCACCCGCGGCGAGGGCGAGCCCGGCGACCGGCCGGCCCTGCGCCCGCGCCGCGACCCCGACGTCCCCCGCGACGCCAAGCCCGTCATCCTCACCGTCGACGACGACCCGAGCGTCTCCCGGGCCGTCGCCCGCGACCTGCGACGCCGCTACGCCGAGGACTTCCGCGTCGTGCGCGCCGAGTCCGGCTCCTCGGCGCTCGACGTGGTCCGCGAGGTCGTGCTCCGCGGCGAGCAGGTCGCGGTGATGCTCGCCGACTACCGGATGCCGCAGATGAACGGCGTCGAGTTCCTCGAGGCGGCCATGGACCTCGTGCCGCAGGCCCGCCGCGCGCTGCTCACCGCGTACGCCGACACCAACGCGGCCATCGCGGCGATCAACGTCGTCGACGTCGACCACTACCTGCTCAAGCCGTGGGAGCCGCCGGAGGAGAAGCTCTACCCGGTCGTCGACGAGATGCTGGCGAGCTGGCGCCGCGACGGCAAGGCGCCCGTGCACAAGATCAAGATCCTCGGTCACCCGTGGTCGCCGCAGTCGTACGAGGTCCGCGACTTCCTGGCCCGCAACCTCGTGCCCTACAAGTGGTACAACGTCGAGGAGCCGGACGGCTCCCGGCTGCTCGCGGCCGCCGGCAAGGCCGCGGCCGACGTGCCGGTGGTGGTCACCACCTCCGGCGAGCCGCTGTCGCGGCCGACCCTCACCGAGCTGGCCAACGCGGTCGGGCTCGACACCACCCCGCGCGGAGACTTCTACGACGTCATCGTCGTGGGCGGCGGCCCCGCCGGGCTCGGCGCCGCGGTGTACGCGGCCTCGGAGGGGCTGAAGACCGTGGTGCTCGAGCGGTCGGCGGCGGGCGGCCAGGCCGGCCAGAGCTCGCGGATCGAGAACTACCTCGGCTTCCCCGACGGCGTCGCCGGTGCGCAGCTCACCGACCGGGCCCGACGCCAGGCCGTCCGCCTGGGCGCCGAGCTGCTCACCGCACGGACCGTCACCGGGCTCACGGCGAAGGGGCCGGCGCGCGAGATCACGTTCGACGACGGGCAGACGCTGCTGGCGCACACCGTGGTGCTGGCGACCGGGGTCTCCTACCGCCAGCTCGACGCGACCGGCGCCGACGACCTGCTCGGCCGCGGCATCTACTACGGCTCGGCCTCGACCGAGGCGTCGGCCTGCGACGGCGAGCACGTCGTCATCGTCGGCGGCGCGAACTCCGCCGGCCAGGCCGCCGTGTTCTTCTCGACGCACGCCGCCAAGGTCACCCTCGTCGTCCGCGGGGAGAACCTCGAGCGCTCGATGTCGAGCTACCTCATCGACCAGGTGCGCTCGCGCGACAACATCGAGGTGCGCACCTGCACCGTCGTCGAGGACTGCCAGGGCGAGGAGCACCTGCGCTGCGTCACGCTCTTCGACCGCAGCTCCGGCGAGCGCGAGGTCGTCCACGTCGGGCACCTGTTCGTGTTCATCGGCGCGGCGCCGCTCACCGACTGGCTCGACGGCGAGGTCGTGCGCGACAAGGCCGGCTTCGTGGTCACGGGCCCGGAGCTGGTCGTCGAGGGCCGTCGCCCCGAGGGCTGGGACCTCGACCGCGACCCGTACCTGCTCGAGTCGAGCCTGCCCGGGGTGTTCGTGGCCGGCGACGTCCGCTCGGCCTCGGTCAAGCGGGTCGCCTCGGCGGTCGGCGAAGGTGCGTTGGCGGTCACACTCGTGCACCGCTACCTCGCCGAGCAGTGAGCGGGCGCACCATGGGAAGAGAGCACCTCGCGTCCACGTTGGACCAGGTGGAGGAGACACGGTGACCGACACGGTGACGCAGGCGGCGCGCAGCGCCGAGGAGCAGGGCCCGGGCGACGGGGCAGACCCGGGGAGCGACCGGCTGACCCCGCAGGAGCTGGCGACGCTGTTCCTGTTCGAGTCCCTGGACGCCGACCAGCTGGCCTGGCTGAGCGAGCAGGGCCGGGTCGAGACCCGCCTCGAGGGCGACGTCGTCTACGCCGAGGGCGACCCGGCGACGTGCTTCTTCGTGCTCGTCGAGGGCTGCGTCGCCATGCGTCGCTGGGTCGAGGGCACCAACGTCGAGGTCACCCGCACCGACCAGCGCGGCGTCTACTCCGGCGCCACGACCGCCTTCGTCCGCTCCGAGACCGACAAGCGCTACGCCAACAGCCTCGTCGCCGTCCACGACTCGCGCTTCTGGGTCATCGACGCCAACGCGTTCGGGGAGAAGATCCGTGCCTGGTTCCCGATGGCCATGCACATGCTTGAGGGCCTGGCGACGGGCATGCGGAACAGCCAGCTCGTGGTCGGCCAGCGCGAGCGGCTGCTGTCGCTCGGCCGCCTCGCCGCGGGCCTGACCCACGAGCTGAACAACCCGGCCTCCGCCGCCGTTCGCGCCACCGCCAGCCTGCGGGAGCGTGTCAGCAAGATGCGCGGCAAGCTCAGCCACCTGGCCTCGGCCGAGATCGACGGGCACGAGTTCGCCGCGATGGTCGACCTCCAGGAGGCGGCCGTCGAGCGGATGGCCAAGATCACCCGCGACCTCAGCCCGCTGGAGACCTCGGAGGCGGAGGACGAGCTCGCCGACTGGCTCGACGACCACGACGTGCAGGGCGCGTGGGACGTCGCCCCCGTGTTCGTGGCCGCGGGCGCGGACGTCGAGTGGCTCGACGAGCTGGCCGGGAACGTCTCGCCCGAGGTCCTCTCCGACGCCGTGCACTGGATCGCGTACGCGCTCGACACCGAGCAGCTGATGAACGAGATCGAGGACGCCACGACGCGCATCTCGACCCTCGTCGGCGCGGCCAAGCAGTACTCGCAGCTCGACCGCGCGGCGCACGCCGACATCGACGTGCACGAGGGCCTCAAGAGCACGATCATGATGCTCAAGCACAAGATCATGAGCAGCGGCAAGATCACGCTGGTCAAGGACTTCGCGACCGACCTCCCTCGCGTCCCGGCCTTCCCCGCCGAGCTCAACCAGGTGTGGACGAACCTGATCGACAACGCGGTGCAGGCCATGCCCGACGGCGGCACCCTGACGATCCGCACGCGCCTGGAGCGCGATGACGTCCTGGTCGAGGTCGCCGACACCGGCACCGGGATCCCGCCGGAGATCCAGGAGCGGATCTTCGAGCCCTTCTTCACCACGAAGCCCGTGGGGGAGGGGACCGGCCTCGGGCTCGACATCTCCTACCGCGTCATCGCCCAGCGCCACGGCGGCGACCTGCGGGTGGAGTCGGTGCCCGGCAGCACGCGCTTCCAGGTCCGGCTGCCGCTGGTCACCCCGGAACGGCTGCGCACCAGCGAGTGACCCCGTCCGCCGGGGGTGCTCGTCGGTCGCTGTCCGGTCAACCCCCGGCCGCGGGCCCGAACTTCGTTAGCCTGAGCAGATGGACGAGCAGGCAGCCGACGCCGCCGTGCCCCCGGTGACCCCCGAGGAAGCCGCCGCGATCGCCCTCGATGAGAGGTTGTGCCTGGCCCTCTACACGGCCTCGCGGTCGATGACCGCGCGCTACCGCGTCGCGCTGGAGGACCTGGGGCTGACCTACCCGCAGTACCTGGTGATGGTGCTGCTGTGGGAGGAGGGCTCGGTGCCCGTCGGACGCATCGGCGAGCGCCTCTCGCTGGAGTCCAGCACCCTCTCCCCGCTGCTCAAGCGCCTCGAGACGGTCGGGCTGATCAGCCGTACGCGCGACCGCACCGACGAGCGTCTGGTCATCATCGGCCTCACCACGGCGGGCCGCCGCATGCAGGAGCGGGCCGGCCGCGTGACGCTCGACGTCTGCGAGGCCTCCGGCCTCACCATCGCCGACCAGCAGGCCCTCGTCGCCGACCTGCGCGCCCTCGACGAGCGCCTGCGCACCTCGACCCGCGAGGCCAGATCGGCGTGACTGGCAGACGCCACCACAGCGCCTGAGACCCGACGATCCGGATCAGGCGCCGGGTCAGAGCCTGATCCGCGTCCGAGCGGAGCGAGGACAGACGGCTACGCGGCTAGGGCGAGAGGTAGCTCCGCGCTGTGGACGACCACCAGGCTCGTCACCGCGCGGGTGAGGCAGACGTAGAGGCGGCGCAGGCCGGTCAGCTCGTCGGCCTCGGCGGCGACGAGCTCGGCCGGTTCGAGCAGGACCACGTGGTCGAACTCGAGCCCCTTGACCAGCGAGGCCGGCACCAGGTCGACCCGCCGGCCCTCGCTCTCGTCGGCGAAGTCGCGGGCCTCGCCCAGCAGGTCGTACGGGACACCGGCCGCGCCGAGCGCGGCGGCGACCTCGGCGATCCGACGGTCGGCGACCACCACGCCCACGGTGCCCTCGTGGCCCAGGGCCTCGCGGACGCCGTCGACCGTCGCCCGAAGGGCGTCGGCGGTCGAGCGCAGGTCGAGCTCGCCGGCCGAGCGGCGCACCGAGCGCGGCGGCACCAGCGTCGGCGCGATGACCGGCAGCAGCCGGGCGGCGTACTCGATGACCTGCCCGGGGACCCGGAACCCGTCGACGAGCTCGGTGACGACCGCGTCGGGCTGCCCGAGGTGGCCGAGCGCCTCCGCCCACGAGCTGACCGACCAGGGCGTCGTGGCCTGGGCGAGGTCGCCGAGCACCGTCATCGACCCCGTGCTCGCACGGCGACCGACCGCGCGCAGCATCATCGGCGACAGGTCCTGGGCCTCGTCGAGCACGACGTGGCCCAGGCTCGGTGTGCGGGCGAGGACGTCGCCCGCCTCGTCGACCAGCGCGAGGTCGGCCAGCGTCCAGCGGGCGGTCTTGGGCGTACGCCCCGGGCGGCTCGCCAGGAGCTCGGCCTGCTCGTCCTCGTCCAGCAGCCCGTCGGCGGCCCGCGCCAGGAACGGCGCGTCCGTCAGCAGCCGCAGGACCAGCCGGGCCGGGTCCAGCGCGGGCCACAGCCCGGCGACGTACGCCTTGACCTCGCGGCTGCGCGCGACGGCGGCCTGGACGCGGTCGTCGGGGGAGTCCCCGGCGGCCTCCATGCGCAGCAGCACCTGGTGTGCGAGGCGCTGGGCGAGCATCGTGCGCCCGGCCTCGTAGCGCACGCCGCGGGCGCGCAGCTCCGCGACCGACTCGTCGGCCAGGTAGGCGGCGACGCGCCACTGGCGGATGCCGCGGGGCAGCACGAGGTTCTCGCTCGCGGGCGCCAGGTGGCCCCAGACCGCGCGGCGCACGACCTCGGCCATCCGGGCGTCGCCCTTGAGGCGGGCGCGGGGCGTGGGTTCCGTGGCGCGGACGGCGAGCCCCGCGGCGTCGGCGAGCATCGACTCGACGGTGGCCTGGGCGGCGTCGATCTCGCCGAGCGCGGGCAGGACGTCGCCGATGTAGGACAGGAAGCTGGCGTTGGGCCCGACGACCAGCACGCCGGAGCGGGCGAGCTGCTCGCGGTGGGCGTAGAGCAGGTAGGCGGCGCGGTGCAGCCCGACGGCGGTCTTGCCGGTGCCGGGGGCGCCCTGCACGCAGACGGAACGTCCGAGCCCCGCACGGACGATGACGTCCTGCTCGGGCTGGATCGTCGCGACGATGTCGCGCATGGGACCGGTGCGGGGACGCTCGATCTCGGCCTGCAGGATCGCGGACCCGGTGCCGGCCCCGGGCGCGTCGGCGGCCAGCTCCTCGTCCTCGTAGGCGGTCAGGGCTCCGGTCGAGAAGCCGAACCGGCGCCGGCGGCGCACGTGCATCGGGTCCGCCGGGCGCGCCCGGTAGAAGGGCAGGGCCATGCCGGCGCGCCAGTCGATGACGAGCGGTTCGCCGCCGGCCTCGCCGGTGATGTGGCGCCGGCCCACGTACAGGGTCTCGTCGTGCTCCGCCCCGAGGGCGACGGCGTAGTCGAGCCGGCCGAAGAAGAGCGGCACGGTCGGGTCGTCCTGCAGCGACACCATCCGGCGGTGCAGGACCTGCTTGAGGTGCTCGGTCGAGACGCGGTCGCCGCCCTGCGCGGTCAGGCCGGCGGTGGTGGCCCGCATGCGGCCGAGGGCCTCGCGGGACTCGACGAGGTGGTCCTGCTCGGCGCGCAGCACCGGATCAGGAGGGTGGTCGGACGGGGTGGAGGGTTCGGTGGGCATGGGCGAGCTCCGATCGTGGATCGGCGGGGTGGGGAGGGCGAGGGGACACGGTAGGCGCCCGGGGCGCAGGCGTCCAGGGGTTTGCCGCAGGCCGACCTCCCGGGCCCCCGGCGACATCACGCCGGACGGCTCTTCTTAGGGTTGCTCTGTGACCGACGCCAGCCAGCCGCCCGCCCGGACCCGCTCCTTCGCGGCCGTGGAGAACCCGGCCGACCGCCCGCGCACGTCGCGCAAGACCGTACGGGTCCTGCTCCTCAACCCGGAGGGCAGCACGCTGCTCTTCGAGGACAGCGACCCGGGCCTGGTCGACGCCCGCTGGTGGGTGACCCCCGGCGGCGGCATCGACCCGGGCGAGTCGGAGACCGAGGCGGCCGTGCGCGAGGTGCGCGAGGAGACCGGCTTCGACCTGGACCCCTCGGCGCTGCTCGGACCCGTGGCCCGGCGCCACGTCGTCCACGGCTACTCCGACCAGGTGATCGAGCAGGACGAGTCCTTCTACCTGGCCCAGGTCGACACGTTCGACGTGGACGTCTCCGCGCACACGCCGGAGGAGCAGATCACGTTCAAGGGCCACCGCTGGTGGTCGACCGAGGACCTGCGCGGCAGCGACGATTGGGTCTGGCCGCGTGAGCTCGAGGAGATCCTGCTGCTCATCGACCAGGCCGACCGCTGGCCCGTGGAGCTCGGGTTCCAGGAGGAGTCGACGGTTCCCGACGTCGGCTGAGCGGTCAGTGGGGGTGATCGTGCACCACCGTGGTGCAGGATCCCACCCACTGCGCGGGAAGGTGCCGCCTCACTCGGCCGCGAGCGCGTCCTCGGCGTCCATGATCGTGTACGCGTAGCCCTGCTCGGCCAGGAAGCGCTGCCGGTGCGCCGCGAACTCCGCGTCGACGGTGTCGCGGCTGACCACGGCGTAGAAGCGCGCGGTCAAACCGTCGGCCTTGGGCCGCAGCAGCCGGCCGAGGCGCTGGGCCTCCTCCTGCCGCGAGCCGAACGCCCCCGACACCTGGATGGCGACCTGCGCGCTGGGCAGGTCGATGGAGAAGTTCGCGACCTTGCTGACGACCAGCAGGTCGATCTCGCCGGACCGGAAGGCCTCGTACAGCCGCTCGCGCTGCCGCACGGTGGTGTCGCCGGTGATCAGCGCGGCGTCGAGGCGCTGCGCGAGGTCCTCGAGCTGGTCGACGTACTGCCCGATCACCAGCGTCGGCTGGCCGGCGTGCTTGCGGACGAGGTCGACGACGACGTCGGTCTTGGAGTCGGCGGTCGACGCCAGGCGGTAGCGCACGTCGGGCTCCGCGACCGCGTACGTCATCCGCTCGGCCTCGCTCAGGGTCACGCGGACCTCGACGCAGTCGGCCGGGGCGATGTAGCCCTGCGCCTCGATGTCCTTCCACGGCGCGTCGTAGCGCTTGGGGCCGATGAGGGAGAACACGTCGCCCTCGCGGCCGTCCTCGCGCACCAGCGTGGCGGTCAGGCCGAGACGGCGCCGGGCCTGCAGGTCGGCCGTCATCCGGAACACGGGGGCGGGCAGCAGGTGCACCTCGTCGTACATGACCAGGCCCCAGTCGCGGGCGCCGAAGAGCTCGAGGTGCGGGTGCACGCCGCCGCGCTTGGTGGTGATGACCTGGTAGGTCGCGATGGTGACCGGCCGGATCTCCTTCTTGGAGCCCGAGTACTCGCCGATCTCCTCCGGCGTGAGGCTCGTGCGCCGGATGAGCTCGTCGCGCCACTGGCGCGCGGAGACGGTGTTCGTCACCAGGATGAGCGTCGTCGTCTTGGCGGTGGCCATGGCGGCCGCGCCGACGATGGTCTTGCCGGCGCCGCAGGGCAGCACCACGACGCCCGAGCCGCCGTGGAAGAACGACTCCGCCGCCTGCGCCTGGTAGGGCCGCAGCTCCCAGCCGGTCTGGTCCAGCTCGATCGCGTGGGCCTCGCCGTTGACGTAGCCGGCGAGGTCCTCGGCCGGCCAGCCGAGCTTGAGCAGCACCTGCTTGAGGTGGCCGCGCTCGCTGGCGTGCACGACGACCGTGTCGTCGTCGACGCGGTTGCCGACGAGTCCCTTGACCTTGGCGCTCTTGAGCACCTCGGCGAGCACGGGCCGATCGGTCGTGACGAGCACGAGGCCGTGCGTCGGGTGCTTCTCGATCCGCAGGCGGCCGTAGCGGTCCATGGTGTCGGCGACGTCGACCAGCAGGCCGTTCGGCACCGGGTAGCGGCTGTAGGTGAGCAGGGTGTCGACCACCTGCTCGGCGTCGTGACCGGCGGCGCGGGCGTTCCACAGGCCCAGCGGCGTCAGCCGGTAGGTGTGGATGTGCTCGGGCGCGCGCTCGAGCTCGGCGAACGGCGCGATCGCGATCCGGCACGCCTCGGCGTCGGGGTGGTCGACCTCCAGCAGGAGGGTCTTGTCGGACTGGACGACGAGGGGCCCAGGGGCGTCAGCAGACATCCGCAGAAGCGTATGCGGAAGCCGAAGTGCGCGGGTCGGGTCAGGTCCGACCCGACCGCCGCGTCGGAGCGAAGCGGAGACAGAAGTCAGACCAGCTCGACCGCGGCGATCCGGCTGAGGGCGATGGTGACGATCTCGGCGTTGGTGCGGTCGACGGCGCGGACCAGGCCGGCGGAGAGGTCGAGGGGGGCGAGGTCGCGGGAGGTGGAGCGGCCGTCGTTGCCGACCCAGGTGACGCGGACGGGCAGGCCGTCGCGGGTGGCGACGCGCAGCTCGTCGAGCGCCGCGGCGGCGGTCGACGCCGTGGCCGCGCGCTGGTCGGCGGCGACGATCGCCGAGGCGACGTCGGCCGTGCGCGGGGGCACCGGGGTCGGCGTGAGGCGGGCGGCCGGCGCGCGGGGGACCGGCGGGGCGGGGAGCCCGCGGCCGTGGGCGTCCTCGGCGACGGGGCTGAGCCCCACCTCGCGCAGCGCCTCGAGGAGCTCGTCGGACTCCGCGGCGGCGATGACCACGCCCGGCGCGAGCCGACGCAGGCCGAGTGCGGCCGCCTGCGGGTGACGCAGCAGGACGCTGAGCTGCGCGTCGTCCTCGCTGGTCACGAAGCTCAGCGCGGGCCCGACACGGACGGCGCCGTGGCGACGCGCGACGTCGCCGAGCAGGTACGCGAGCGGCTGCGGGACGGGCGTCGTCGCGTGCGTCCGCAGCCACTCCAGCGCCTGCTCCGCGCTCCACCCGGCGTCGAGGGCGCGGCGCACGCTGTCGGCGCTGAAGCGGTAGACCGCCCCAGCGCCCCGCGACTCCTGGGTCGCGAGCAGCCGCAGGTCGGCGGCGACGTCGTGGCGCAGCGGGCCCGGGGCGACCGCGGTGAGGTCGGCCTGCAGCACGAGGTGGCCGACCGGCTCGGGGAACAGCGCCGCGAGCTCCTCGGGGACCACCTCGCCGGCGAGCAGCGGCGGCATGAAGCCCGACACCGCGTCCAGCGCGACGAACCCGAGCCAGCTGGCCTCGCGCCACAGGTCCCGGGTGAGCTCGACCGCCGCCTCCGGCGTCCGCGCCAGGCGCGGACGCTCCCAGGCCAGGGCGGCGCCGAGGTCGGCGGGGTCGAGAACCGTCCCGGTGCCGGCCCGCGCAGCCAGGCCGAGCGTGACGCGGCGCAGCGCCGGCGCCGACGGGGACTCCGCCTCCGGACCCAGGGCGTGGCCGCCGTTCGTGGCCGACCGCGCGAACCACCGCGGCGCGGCCAGCCAGGCCTGGGCGAGCAGGGTCCAGCGCTCGGCCGCGGGGCGGGTCGACCACCGGTCGTACGCGGCCGTGGGCAGCACCCCGTGGCTGCTGCCCGGCGCGACCAGGCCGGCGGCGGCGGCGAGCTCGACGAGGAACGTCGCGTACGCGGCGTCGGTCCCGAGCGCCCGGGCGAGCCCGCTGAGGTCGCGCGCCGAGAGGCCGCCGGTCCGCAGCGGACGGAACGGCGAGTCCTCCAGCGCGCGGGCCACCAGGTCGAGGTCGTCCAGCCCGCCGAGCACCGCCCCGGCGGCCGCGCGGTCGACCAGCGTCGACGAGCGGCTACGTCCGGTCAGCGCGGGACCCCGCGTGGCGACCGGGTGCGGGGTCAGGCGCCCCGCCCGCAGCCGCAGCGCGATCTCGCGCGGCAGCACGACGGTGTCGCCGTCGAGCGGGCGCAGCAGGCGGGCGGCGACGAGCGCCCCGACCGGTGACCGTGCAGGGTCGGCACCGACGCGGTCGGCCTGGCGGGAGACCCCGCTCGGCGACCAGAGCAGGCGGTCGAGGACGGCGCGCATCGCCGGCGTGCAGGCCTCGAGGGCGGCGTCCACCTCGGCGTCATCGAGCGCCTGGCGCGAGGGTGCGGCGAGGCCGAGCGGGTACGGCTCGAAGGCCTCGCGCACCGTTCGCACCAGGTGCAGGGCCTCCGCGTCGCCCCAGACCAGGGCACGCCGGCGCAGCACGTCCACGGCGTCCTCCACGACGGCGGCCTGGTCCTGCCGGTCCTCCGAGGACGCGTCCGTCGACCCGTCGGCCGGCGACTGCTCAGAGGCCACCAGCGCCTGCAGCTCGGCGAGCGTCGTCGGGTCGGGCAGGGCGGCGAGCGCCTCGGCCACGAGCCGCTGCCAGGCGTCGAGGTCGTCGAGCGCGCGGGCCGTGGAGGCCGACGTCGTCGCGCGGGAGGCCAGCTCGGACAGGTCGCGGGGCATCGGGACGGTCAGGTCCGGGCGCGACCGCAGGAGGTCCTCGACCGCGTCGACGGGCCAGCGACGCAGGCTCTCGGTGAGCGTGCGGGGGCGGGCGGGTCCGGCCACCCGCTCAGCCCCAGGGGCCGGCGGACGGCGGGCCGACCGGCGGCTGACCGGCGGACGGCGGGCCGGAGCGGCGCAGGGTCTGCCACACGATCAGGAGCAGGACGCCGAGGGAGAGCCAGCAGATGGCGACCGACCAGCCGGAGACGAACCCCCACCACGAGTCGCCCGCGATGGCCGCGCGGGCCACGCCGATGACGGCGAAGAAGGCCACGGCGCCGGCCGCGATGCGGAACAGCATCCGGACGGCGGCCTGCGCGACGGCGACCCGCGTCGCGAGGAACACCGCCACCACGAGCATCACCGGCGCCAGCGGCAGGATGACCCCGCCGATCGCCAGGCAGATGCACAGCCCCGGCGTCGCCGCCTCGAAGACCGCCCGCGCGCTGGTGCGCCCGCCCTGGGGCTGCTCCCCGTACGACGTGGGGGGTGGCGCGAACCAGCCCGGCGTACCGGGCTCCGGGTACGGGCCGCGCGGTGCGGCGTGCGGGAACGCGCCGGGCTGCGTGGCCTGAGGATCCGCCGGGGGGAAGCCGGCCGGGCCGGGCGGCGGCTCCAGCACCGGCCAGGGAGCGGCGGCGGCCGGGTTCGGCGCCGCGGTCGGCGGGGCGGCCAGGGCGGTCGGGGCGGTGGAGGGGTGCCCCGGCGTGACCGTGGGTGCCGTCGGCAGGGTCGTCGCCGTCGGCGCAGCGGCCTCCGGCGCGGACGACCCCCAGGCGCCGGGGGCGGAGGTCCACAGCGACTCGCTGGTCAGCGTCGCGGTCACGACGTCGAAGGGCTGGCTCGGGTCGCGCTCGTCCGGCGGCTGGGGCACGAGATCGGCGAGCGGGGCGACCGGCGCCGACGGCTGGTCGAACCGTGGACGCACGGCGGGCAGCCCGTCCGCCGGACGTCCGGGCGGCGGGGCCTGCTCGAGCGGCGGCACCGGCGCGTCGGCGAAGTACTGCGGCCGCTCGAGCGGCGCGTACTCCGGTCCGTCCTCCCAGGTCGCCACCCCCCGAGTCTAGTGAGCGGGGGGCGCGCCCACCGGGCCGACGACGCAGCGGCTCGGAGCGAACCCGGTTGGGCCCCCACGGCGTTCCCGCTAGGCTTGGCGGGTTGCCCGGCGAGGGTGACCTGGACGCGCCGCGGCGTTGCCGCACCAGCGGGCAGCCTGCCGGCGCCAGGTCGCACCGCGGACGACAGACGTCTCCGTTCGACCCGTGGACCTCGTCCGCGACACCCCAGATCACCCAGACAGCTGATCCGTACGGATCACGAGCAAGCGAGGTTCGGCGTGCCGACTGGCAAGGTCCGTTTCTACGACGCCGAGAAGGGCTTCGGCTTCCTGACCAAGGACGACGGCGGCGACGTCTACGTCCGTTCGAACGCGCTGCCCGCCGGGACCACGAGCCTCAAGGCCGGGCAGAAGGTCGAGTTCGGCGTCGTCGAGGGCCGTCGCGGCGAGCAGGCGCTGTCGCTGCGGCTGCTGGAGGCCCCGCCCTCGCTGTCCAAGGCGCACCGCAAGCCGACCGACCAGATGACGCTGATCGTCGAGGACCTGATCAAGACGCTCGACGGCGTGGGCAACGGCTACCGCCGCGGCCGCTACCCCGACGCGCGCACCTCGGAGAAGCTGGCCTCGGTGCTGCGCGCCGTCGCCGACGAGCTGGAGCTCTAGGCGTGAGCGCACCGGCGCCCGGGACGACAGACGTGGCGGACCCGGCGGAGGACGCGGTCGCGAGCGAGCCGCAGGAGGGCGCGGAGCGGGAGGCCGGCGCCGTCGCGCCGACCCGCAGGACCACCCGCGCACCCCGTGCGCCCAAGCCCGACCAGGCGTGCCTCGACGCGGTCGATCTCGCCCGGTCCGCCGCGGAGGAGACCGCGGGCGTCGTCGGCGTCGGGGAGCACCTCGGCGCGGTCGCCGAGGCGGAGCGCGTCCTGACCCACGTCTTCGCGGCCACCCACCCGGGCTACGCCGGCTGGCACTGGTCGGTCACGGTCGTGCGCGCCTCCCGCGCCAAGACGGTGACCGTCGACGAGGTCGTCCTGCTGCCCGGCGACGGGTCCCTGCTGGCTCCGCGCTGGGTCCCGTGGGCCGAGCGGGTCGGTCCGGGCGACGTCACCGCGGGGCTGCTCATGGCGGCGCCCGTCGACGACCCGCGCCTCGAGCCCGGCTACACCGGCGGCGAGCGTGCGGCGGACACCGACCCCGCCGACGCGGAGCTGGCCCGGGTCGTGGTGGCCGAGCTCGGTCTCGGCCGCGAGCGCGTGCTGTCGCGCGAGGGCCGCGACGAGGCGGCCGAGCGCTGGCTCGCCGGCCCTCCCGGGCCCGACAACAACCTGACGCGGCAGGCGCCGGGCGTCTGCGAGACCTGTGGTTTCTTCACGCGGCTCCAGGGTGGCCTGGGCGTCCTGTTCGGGGCGTGCGCGAACGCGTACTCCGCCTCCGACGGCCGCGTCGTCAGCGTCGACCACGGGTGCGGTGCGCACTCCGACGTCGTCGAGGAGGACCACGCCGAGGAGCTGCCGCGGCCGGCCTGGGAGACCATCGACTGGGAGCAGCCCGGCAGCCTGTTCGACTGAGGGCGGCTGCCCGTCCGGCGCCCTCGCGCGCCGTTCTCGTACGCCGACCTCACCACCCGCACGCGGACGGATCGGGACAGACTGTGATCATGGCTGCCCATGAGTGACGCGACCGGACCTGCCGCCGAGCAGCCGGTCGCCGCCCCGATGACCGACGCGGCCGAGCTGCGGCAGGCCGTGGCGACCTTCGTCGAGGCCGGGGCGGACGAGTCGGTCCAGCGCGTGACGACGGCCGTGCACCGGCTGTCCCGGCGGCTGAACCAGTGGTACGACCGCCAGCTGGTCGACCTCGACATCTCTACGAACGAGTACCTGGTCATCAGCGAGCTCGCGCGCAGCCCCGGCCACGCCCCGCTGACGCCGTCGCAGCTGGCCGCTGCGACGAACATCGCGCCCTCGTCGATGACGCACCGGCTCGACCGCCTCGTCGAGCGCGGTCTGATCACCCGCGAGCAGGACCCCGACAACCGCACCCGCGTGCTGATCCGGCTGAGCGACGCCGGCTACGCGCTGTTCGTCGAGGTGATCCGGCAGTCCGACATGCTCGAGTCCGACGTCCTCGGCGACCTGAGCGACGACGAGATCGAGACCATGGCCTCCCTGCTGGAGAAGGTCATCTCCCGCCTCGAGGACATCTGACCGTCCGCTGAGCCGAGAACGCTCCCTGAGCTTGTCGAAGACCGAGAACGCTCCCTGAGCCTGTCGAAGGGCCCGGAACGGGTTGGCGTTGTGCCCCGAGGAGGACGCCGACCTCTTCGAGGCCCTTCGACAAGCTCAGGGAGCGTTTCCTGCGAGGCCCTTCGACAAG
>NZ_FOFA01000010.1:0-121726 GCF_900110855.1 Microlunatus flavus | reverse complement strand
GCGTTTCCTGCGAGGCCCTTCGACAAGCTCAGGGAGCGTCTTCGCCACTGACCTGCTGAAGCCTCATAGGACGGCGGCGGCGACCTGGACGTGAACCGCGCGCAGGCGGGCGACCTGGTCCTCGGCGCGGCGGGCGAGGTCGTCGAGGTCGACCGACGGGGTCGGCGTCGGGGCGGCCAGCAGCGCCTGCCAGCCGGCGGCCTTGGCGTGGACCGCGTCCAGGCCCGCCTCCACCTCGACGAGGTCGGACAGCGGTGAGCGGGAGACCAGGTGGCCGTTGGGCTTGAGCCGGCCGACACGTTCGCCCAGCTTGACGGTCAGCCCGGCCCAGGGGTCGGGGGAGACCCGCCAGCCGCGCAGCAGCGCGCGCAGGGAGCGGAGGTCCTCGACCACGTCGGCGGTCAGGTCCTCGAGCTCGGGGCCCCAGGGACGCCGGCGCTGGCTCGACGCCATCCGGCGGAACAGCTCGGCGCCGCCCTGGGCGGCCGCCTCGTGGTTGCGCAGGTAGACCGCGAGCATCCGCGACGCCCGTCGGCCAGGCCCACCGGTTGTCGACACACCCTCAGCGAGATCCACGCCCCAGGCGTACCCCGACCGCGGCCGACCACACGGGCGCCCGCCCGGCGCGTCATCCGATGCGGAGCTTGGCCTTCGTGTCCGGCAGCTCCACGAACGTCTGCCCCGGAGCCATCTTGAGCGGTTGACCGTTCTTGAGCGTGAAGGCGAAGGGCTCGGCGACCCCGGCCTTGCGCCAGGTGCCCGAGACCTGCTTGCCGCCGTGGAAGTAGTAGAACGTGCCCTTCTCGTCGATGATGTCGTGGAACGGCTCGTGGTGCTCGAAGTGCTGGTGCGCCTTGACCACGAGCACGTTGTCCGTCGAGACGCGCTTGCCGTCGGCGAGGACGTGCGGCCCCCAGGGCATGCTGCGCAGGTAGCGCCCGGACCCCTTGTCGTAGGTGTAGCTCATCCGGTAGTCGTTGCCCTTGTAGGGCACGGAGAGCGTGCGGCCCTTCTTGCCCTTCACCGTGCTCACCTCGGCCTTGGTCGAGGCGATCGGGAAGTACAGGCGCGGGGGACCGTCACGGAACCGCTTGGTCTGCTTGGCCAGCACCTTGGGGTGGCAGGTCGTCGCGCGGTCGTAGTAGGTCTGGCCCTGGTACTGGTAGACCCGCGACTGGTCGGTCCCGTACGAGCCCGTGCCCCGGGTCGCGAGGTAGGACAGCATCGCCTCGAGGTGCTGGCTGTGCTTCTTGACGTACGCGATCGTCCACTTCGCCGCACCGGTGTTGCCGATGATGGCGTCCATCGGGCTGAGCAGCGGCACGTCGACGGGCCGGATGGAGCGGACCGGCTCCACCGTGTCCGGCATCTTCGAGTGGAACACGGGGACGAGCCGGGTCGAGCTGTAGCCGTTGGCGTCGAGGTAGCCCTCGAGCTGGACGAAGACGATGTCGGCGTCGTCGATCCCGCGCTGCGGGTGCTCCTGCCGGTTGTCCGGGACCTTGACCGCGACGGCGGCGTGGTGCGCGTCCTTCTTGTCCTTCAGCAGCTCGCCCGTGAGGGGCCAACGGGGTCGGGTGTCGACCGGGACCGTCGGGGTGGGCGAGGGGGTCGGCGTCGGGGTCGGCGTGCTCGACGGCACCGCGGCAGGCGCGGGGGCCGGCGGGGTCTTGTCCGAGCAGGCCGCCAGCGTCGCCGCCAGAGCCCCCGCCAGCAGCGAGCGGCGCCCGAGCCGCGCGCCCTCGTACGCGTCGATCCGCCCCACCGTCGGGTCCCCTCCCCGGTCGTCCTCGCGCGTGCGCGCGTCCTCATCGTACGGATCCTGAGCGTCGGTCAGCACCATCTCAGGGTCCTCGGCGGACGTGCCGCTGGTCACGATCCTCGCGGTGGGCGCGCTCGAGACGTTTAGCCATTGTATTTAACAGTGCTAAAGAGTACGGTCGATCGCATGAGCACGCCGACCGTCACGAGGAGCACGCGGAGCGACCTCCGCAGCGTGGCCGGGCTGTCCGACGGGCTCCGGCCCGTCGTCATGCAGCTGGCGCGCCGGCTGCGCCAGGTGCGCGCCGACGCCGTCGAGCTGACGCCGACGCAGCTGTCCGCGATGGGCGTGCTCGCGCGCCAGGACGACCAGCCCATCGGGGCGCTCGCCGCGGCCGAGAAGGTCGCCGCCCCGTCGATGACGCGGACGGTGAACGCGCTCGAGGAGCGCGGCCTGGTCGTGCGGACGCCGGACCCGACGGACCGGCGTCAGTCGCGGGTCTCGCTGACCCCGACCGGACGCGACCTGCTGCTGGCCAACCGTCGCCGCCGCAGCGAGTGGCTGGCGCAGCGCATCGCCGAGCTCGACCCCGACGACCGGGAGGTCCTCCGCCGCGCGGTGGGCGTCCTCGAGAAGATCAACGAGAAGTGAGCACCGCGTGAGTGTCCGCAGCGACCTGGCCGACAGCCCCACCGACGAGGCCGCCGCCGCGCAGCCGGAGGTCGACGAGGCGGGCGCCGCGAGGGCGGACGCCGAGCAGCCGGCCGCCGAGACGCGCGACGGCATGTTCGCCGCGCTCGGCCAGCCGAACTACCGCATCTACTTCGCCGGCGCCTTCGTCTCCAACATCGGCACCTGGATGCAGCGCGTCGCCCAGGACTGGCTGGTCCTCGAGCTCTCCCACGGCTCCGCCCTCGCCGTCGGCGTGACCACCGGTCTGCAGTTCCTGCCGATGCTGCTGCTGTCCCCGTACGGCGGGCTCATCGCCGACCGCTTCGACAAGCGCCGGATCCTGCGCGTCACCCAGGCGTGGCTGGCCGTCTGCGCCGCCGTGCTGGGGCTGCTCGCCGTCACCGGCGTGGCCCAGACGTGGCACGTCTTCGTCGTCGCGCTGGCCTTCGGCCTCGGCACCGCCTTCGACAACCCGGCGCGGCAGGCGTTCGTCTCCGAGGTCGCGGGCAAGGCCCACATCGCCAACGCGATCGGGCTCAACTCGGCCAACTTCAACACCGGCCGAATCATCGGCCCCGCGCTGGCCGGCCTGGTCATCGCCGCGTTCGGCTCGGGCTGGGCGATCCTGTCGAACTCCATCACCTACGGCGCGATGATCCTCGCGCTGACGCTGATGAACTCCTCGCTGCTCAACCGCGTGGAGAAGCCGCCGCGGGCCAAGCACCAGATCCGCGAGGGCATGTCGTACGTCTGGCACCGCACCGACCTGCTCCTCATCCTCTGCGTCGCGTTCTTCGTCGGCACCTTCGGCATGAACTTCCAGATGACCTCCGCGCTCATGGCCCAGCAGCAGTTCCACAAGGGGCCGGCGGAGTACGGGATCCTCGGCACGTTCATGGCCGTGGGCTCGCTGACCGGCGCCCTGCTCGCCGCGCGGCGCCGCGTGCGTCCGCGGGGACGGTTCGTGGTCCTCATGGCCCTGGCCTTCGCCGGGGTGGAGGTCGTCGCCGGGATGATGCCGACGTACGCCACCTATGCCGCGATCCTGCCCCTGCTCGGGCTGGTCGCCCTGCTGACGCTGACGGCGGCGAACGCGTCCGTGCAGCTCGGTGCACCCGGGCACCTGCGGGGCCGCGTGATGGCGCTCTACATGATGGTGCTGATGGGCGGCACCCCGATCGGCGCGCCGCTGCTCGGCTGGGTCGGGGAGGTCTTCGGCCCGCGCTGGACCCTTATCGGCGGCGGCGCCCTCACCGCCCTGGGCGTGCTGGCCACGGTCGCCTTCGTCATGCACCGCGAGCACCTGCGCATCACGCCGCACCTGCAGCCCCGCCCGAACCTCGAGGTCCACGGGGTCTGAGCTCGGCAGTGCGCTCCCTGAGCCTCCTGCAGGACCCATCCTGAGCTCGTGGAAGGGCCCGGAACGGGTGGGCGTCGCCCGTCGGGGGAGGACGCTGACCTCTTCGAGGCCCTTCGACAGGCTCAGGGAGCGTTCTCGGCTCCGCTGGCCGGCAGAGTGCTCGCCCGCTGAGGGGAGCGGTGCCCGGTGACGCTCCCTGAGCTTGTCGAAGGGCCCGGAACGGGTCGGCGTCGCTCGTCGGGGGAGGACGCTGACCTCTTCGAGGCCCTTCGACAGGCTCAGGGAGCGTTCCTCGGCCCTCCCGTGTTCGTGGCTACAGTCCGCACCATGAGTGCGACGCCGACCGTGACCGTCCGGGGCGAGGGGCAGGTCGAGGGGCCTCCCGAGCTGGCGACGGTGTCCGCCGTGCTGCACACCTCGGGACGCAGCGCCGCCGAGGTCACCCGCTCGCTCGCCGAGCTCGCGCGGCAGGTGGACGCGGCGCTGCCCGAGCTGACCTTCGACTCCGTCCGGACCGACCCGCTGTCGGTCAGCCCGGTCTTCGACCGGCGCTCGGGCGTGAGGATCACCGGCTACACCGGCCGCTATGCGACGCGGCTGACGCTGGCCGACTTCGCCGGCCTGTCCGGCCTCGTCGTCGCCCTCACCGGCCTGTCCGGCGCGCAGGTCGACGGGCCGTGGTGGTCCCTCCGCCCCGGCTCCCCGCTCGAGCGCGACGCGCGACGAGCCGCGGTCGCCGCAGCCGTCGCGCGCGCCCGCGACTACGCCGAGGCGCTCGGCGCGACCCTCGGCGACCTCCTCGAGCTCGCCGACACCGACGCCGGCGGCCACGGGATCATGCCCCGCGCGTTCGGCCTGGCCAAGGGCGGCGGCGAGCCTCCCGAGCTGGACCTGGAGCCGCAACCCCAGACCGTGCACGCCTCCGTCACCGCCCGCTTCACCCTCACCGACGTCCCCAGCGAGCTCGACCTCTGAGGGTCGGGTGCTCCGTACGAGCCGTGGACGTGGACAGGCCTGCCGGGAGCCCGGCCGCCGCCCGACCTCTACCGGCGGACGCGCCTCCGCCTGGACGACCGAGGGAGCACGACAACGTTCTTCCGTCGTGCGAGCGAGGGAGGAAGGCGGAGGGTCAGAGCGTCCGACGCGTCGGAGCGAAGCGGAGGCAGACAACACGAGACGTGTAGCAAGGCGGTAACGGAGCGCCCGGTAGGTTGCGGCCATGTTCAGCAAGGTGCTCGTCGCCAACCGGGGTGAGATCGCCGTGCGGGCGTTCCGCGCCGCCTACGAGCTCGGTGCCCAGACGGTGGCGGTCTACCCGTACGAGGACCGCAACGCGGTGCACCGCATCAAGGCCGACGAGGCGTACCAGATCGGTGAGCGCGGGCACCCCGTGCGGGCGTACCTCGACATCGACGAGATCATCCGCGCCGCGCGGGAGTCGGGCGCGGACGCGGTCTACCCCGGCTACGGCTTCCTGTCGGAGAACCCGGACCTCGCGCGGGCGTGCGAGGAGAACGGCATCACCTTCATCGGCCCGCCGGCCGACGTGCTCGAGCTGGCGGGCAACAAGGTCCGCGCGCTCGCCGCGGCCAAGGCGGCCGGCGTCCCGACGCTGCGCTCCACGCCGCCGAGCGCCGACGTGGACGAGCTGGTCGCCGGAGCCGAGGAGATCGGCTTCCCGGTGTTCGTCAAGGCCGTCGCCGGCGGTGGCGGGCGCGGCATGCGTCGCGTCGACGACCCGGCCCGGCTGCGCGAGTCGATCGAGGCGGCGATGCGCGAGGCCGAGGGCGCGTTCGGCGACCCGACCGCGTTCATCGAGCAGGCCGTCGGCCGGCCGCGCCACATCGAGGTGCAGATCCTGGCCGACCAGTCAGGGCACGTCATGCACCTCTTCGAGCGCGACTGCTCGATCCAGCGGCGCCACCAGAAGGTCATCGAGATCGCGCCGGCGCCGCACCTCGACCCCGCGCTGCGCGAGGCGCTCTGCGCCGACGCGGTGAAGTTCGCGAACTCGATCGGCTACTCGTGCGCCGGGACCGTCGAGTTCCTCGTCGAGACCGAGGGCGAGCGGGCCGGGGAGCACGTGTTCATCGAGATGAACCCGCGCATCCAGGTCGAGCACACGATCACCGAGGAGATCACCGACGTCGACCTCGTGCAGTCGCAGATGCGCATCGCGAGCGGCGAGAGCCTCGCCGACCTCGGCCTGTCGCAGGAGACCGTACGGATCAACGGCTCGGCCCTGCAGTGCCGCATCACGACGGAGGACCCGGCGAACGGGTTCCGTCCCGACACCGGCACCATCACCGCCTACCGCAGCGCGGGTGGCGCGGGCGTCCGCCTCGACGGCGGGACGGTCGACGTCGGCGTCCAGATCAGCGCCTACTTCGACTCGATGCTGGTCAAGCTGATCTGCCGCGGCCGCACCTTCGAGGCGGCCGTCGCGCGCCAGCGCCGCGCCCTGGCCGAGTTCCGCATCCGCGGCGTCAGCACGAACATCCCGTTCCTCCAGGCCGTCCTCGAGGACCCGGCGTTCGCCGCCGGCGACATCTCGACCGCGTTCATCGAGGAGCGTCCCGAGCTCCTGACCACCCACGCGCCGGCCGACCGCGGCACCAAGCTGCTGCGCTGGCTCGCCGAGGTGACGGTCAACAAGCCGTGGGGTCCCGCGCCGACGCACCTCGACCCGGGCGTCAAGCGCCCCGTCGGGGTGGACCTGACGCAGCCGTCGCCGCACGGCTCGCGCCAGCGGCTGCTGGAGCTCGGGCCGGAGGGCTTTGCGGCCGACCTGCGCTCGCGCACCCGCACCGAGGTCACCGACACGACGTTCCGCGACGCGCACCAGTCGCTGCTGGCGACGCGGGTGCGCACCAAGGACCTGCTGCGCATCGCCCCGTACGTCGGGCGCATGACGCCGGAGCTGTTCAGCGTCGAGTGCTGGGGCGGGGCGACGTACGACGTGGCCCTGCGCTTCCTCGCCGAGGACCCGTGGGAGCGGCTCGCGGCGCTGCGCTACAACATGCCCGGCGTCGCCCTGCAGATGCTGCTGCGCGGGCGCAACACCGTCGGCTACACGCCCTACCCGACCAAGGTCACGACGTCCTTCGTCGCCGAGGCGGCCGCGACGGGCATCGACATCTTCCGGATCTTCGACGCCCTCAACGACATCGAGCAGATGCGGCCGGCGATCGAGGCCGTGCGGGAGACCGGCACCACGGTCGCCGAGGTGGCCCTGTGCTACACGGCCGACCTCACGAACCCGCGCGAGACGCTCTACACCCTCGACTACTACCTGCGCCTGGCCGAGCAGGCCGTCGAGGCGGGCGCGCACATCCTCGCGATCAAGGACATGGCGGGGCTGCTGCGCCCGCCCGCGGCGAAGACGCTGGTCAGCGCGCTGCGCGAGCGCTTCGACCTGCCCGTGCACCTGCACACGCACGACACGGCCGGCGGCCAGCTGGCGACGCTCATGGCCGCGGTCGACGCGGGCGTGGACGCGGTCGACGTGGCCAGCGCGCCGATGGCGGGCACGACGTCGCAGGTGCCGGCGTCGGCGCTCGTCGCCGCGCTGGAGAACACCGAGCGCGCGACGAACCTCGACCTGCGCGCCGTCATGGACCTCGAGCCGTACTGGGAGGCCGTGCGCCGCGTGTACGCGCCGTTCGAGTCGGGCCTCGACAGCCCGACCGGGCGCGTCTACGACCACGAGATCCCCGGCGGCCAGCTGTCGAACCTGCGCCAGCAGGCCGTCGCGCTCGGCCTCGGCGAGAAGTTCGAGCAGATCGAGGCCATGTACACCGCGGCCAACCGGATCCTCGGGCGGCCGACCAAGGTCACGCCGAGCTCCAAGGTCGTCGGCGACCTGGCCCTGCACCTCGTCGCGGTCGGGGCCGACCCGAAGGAGTTCGAGGACAACCCGCAGGCCTTCGACATCCCCGACTCCGTCATCGGCTTCCTGGGCGGCGAGCTCGGCGACCCGCCCGGCGGCTGGCCGGAGCCGTTCCGGACGAAGGCCCTCGCGGGCCGCACGGTGCCGCTGCGCGAGACCGAGCTGGCCGACGAGGACTCCGCCGAGCTCGACCAGCCGGGCGCGACCCGCCAGGCCGCGCTCAACCGGCTGCTGTTCCCCGGGCCGACGCGGGAGTTCCTGGGCAGCCGGGAGACGTACGGCAACGTGGGCCGGCTCGACACGCTCGACTACCTCTACGGCCTCCAGCCGGGTGAGGAGCACACGGCGCGCATCGGCCGCGGCGTCAGCCTGATCCTCGGGCTGCAGGCGATCAGCGACCCCGACGAGCGCGGCATGCGCACCGTCATGTGCACGATCAACGGCCAGCTGCGTCCGATCCGCGTCCGCGACACGTCGGTGAAGGTCGACGTCAAGACGGCCGAGAAGGCCGACACGACGCGGGCCGGGCACGTCGCGGCGCCGTTCGCCGGCGTGGTGACCGTGACCGTGCGCGAGGGCGACGAGGTCGAGGCCGGCAGCACGGTGGCGACGATCGAGGCGATGAAGATGGAGGCCGCGATCACCTCGCCGGTCGCCGGCCGCGTCGAGCGCCTCGCGCTCAGCGCGATCCAGCAGGTCGAGGGCGGTGACCTCGTGCTGGTGGTCTCGCCGGCCTGAGCCGGGGGACCTGCGCATGTCGTTCCTCGGGCTGCTGGCGATCGCCGTCGGCGTGTCCGCGGACGCCTTCGCCGTCGCGCTCGGCAAGGGCCTGCACATGAAGACGTTCGACCTGCGGCACGCCCTCGCGATCGCGCTCACCTTCGGCGGGTTCCAGGCCGTGATGCCACTGATCGGGTGGGTGCTGGCCAGCCAGTTCGCCCGCTACATCACCGGCGTCGACCACTGGGTCGCCTTCGGCCTGCTCCTGCTCATCGGGCTGAAGATGATCTGGGAAGCCGTCCGGGGCGGGGAGGACACCGAGGAGGACAGCGACGCGCTGCCCCTGCGGGAGCTGCTGGTGCTGGCCGTCGCCACCAGCATCGACGCGCTGGCGGTGGGCATCTCGTTCGCGTTCCTCGACGTGGCCGTCGGGTGGGCGGTGCTGCTGATCGGCGTCTGCACGGCCGTGCTCAGCTTCGTCGGCGTCCTGCTCGGGCGACGGGTGGGGCGACGGTTCGGCGGGCCGGCGGAGATCGCCGGCGGCGTGATCCTCATCCTCATCGGCACGCGCGTGCTGCTGGACCACACCGGGGTGCTGTAGCCCTCGTCGGGGATCCGGCGCACCGAGACCCGTCTCACCGCGATCCGTCTCACCGTGTCCACGACCGGGCCCACGCGGCGTCGGCGCTGGCCGACCAGAAGTTGTCCATCAGCTGCGCCGCGGCACGGGGGTCGAACCCGAGGTCGGGGGGCGGCAGCTCCCGGCGCAGGGCCGGGGTGCCCAGGCCCTTGATCACCTGCTCGAACCCGCCGGGGGTGTAGCCGTTCAGGACGTGCGCCGCGGTCAGCACGGTGAAGGTGTGCACCGTGCCCCGGGGGATCCACACAGAGTCCCCCGCGCCGGCGGTGATCTCCTCGTCGCCGACGCGGAAGGCGATCTCGCCCTCGAGCACCTCGAACCACTCGTCGATCGGGTGCACGTGCGGCGGCGGCCCGTCCCCGGCGGGCATCCACTGCTCCACCAGCGAGAACGTCCCGCCGGTCTGGGCGGAGTCGACGAGGACCACCCAGAGGACGCCGAACGCCCAGTACGCCGGTGCGGTGTCGCGACCGGCGAGGAAGGGCACGCCCTGCGGGGCCGCCTGCGTGGGCGCGCTCATGCCGGGACCGCGGCGCGCGCGGGAACGACGACGCGGCGGGCGATGCGCCAACCAGCCGCTTCTCGCCGCAGCACGTCGTGGTGCACGACGGCGTTCGTCGTCCCGTCCCGCATCAGCAGGAGGCCCTTGGAGTCCACGGCGACGTCGTCGCCGTCCTGGCCGACGACGACCACGTTGCTCACGAGGTGCGCGACGGGACCGCCGGCCCCCATGGCCCGGGCGGCCCTCCGGGCGCCCTCGACGCCGGAGATCACGGGCATCCCGAGCGCGCTCATGTCGTACACGACGTCGGCGGCGAAGACGGTGTCGATCTCGTCGAACCTGCGCTCGTCGAAGACGTGGCCCACGAGGCTCAGCGTGTCGGCGATCGCCCAACGGTCGGTGACGTCCATGGTGCTTCCTCTCGTTCCTGCCAGCCCTGGTGGCCGACCTCAGAATGGTACTGCGTACCAGAACGAACGCAAGCCCTCTTAGGACGAAGTGCCGGTCGACGATCCCGAGCGGTAGGTTCGGTCCGTGCCGTCCACCCCACCGCTCGTCGAGCGCAAGCAGAGAGCGGCCCGGGAACGCATCGTGCGCGCGGCGGCCGAGCTGTTCGCCGAGCGCGGCTACGCCAAGGTCTCGGTGGCCGACATCGCCGAGCGGGCCGAGGTCGGCCGGACGACGTTCTTCCGCCACTTCGGCGACAAGCAGGAGGTCGTGTTCGCCCGCGAGGAGGCGCTGCTCCAGGCGTTGACCGCGGAGCACCTGGGTCGCACCGCACCCGAGAACCGGTCGCCGCGGAGCGCCGTGCAGGCGCTGCAGCCGCTCGTCCTGCAGCTGTGCGCGCAGATCACCGAGGACCCCGAGGACTACCGCCGGCACGAGCGGCTGGTCGAGGGCAACATCGAGCTGCGCGGACGCAGCGCGGCCAAGACCCAGGTCATCGCCGAGCGCCTGAGCGCGCTCCTGGTCGAGGAAGGGTGGGACGAGGGCGTCGCGCGCTTCGCCGGTCAGATCGCGCTGGCCTGCTACGCGACCGGGCGTGCCTCCTCGGACCGGGCAGAAGCCCTGGTGGCGGACACCCGGGCAGCGTTCGAGCAGGTCCTGGGCCTCGGGACCGAGCCGTAGTGCTCGCGCCGACCGGTCCGTCCGCGTGCGCCGCACCGGCTGCAGAGACAGCAAACCCGTCCCGGCGTACGAGGGCGTGGTGCAGCGCCTCGTCGGGGGACGGGTGGATGAGCGGGAGGGCCGGGTGGGGGAGCCTCAGGCGGCGGCCCGGGGTGCCTCAGGCCGAACGAGAGCTCGGCTTGGAGTCGCGCTCCTGCTCCATCTCGCGGCGCACCTTCGCCTCTGCGCGGCGTCGGGCGCGCTCGAAGTAGCCCTTCGGGTCGGTCAGGATCGCCTCGATCCTCCGGTCGTGGTGGTCACCGTCGATCGTCATCGCCATGTGCGTCACCTCCTCGGTCGCCTCCATTCTCGCACCCGTGTCCAACGTGGACGAGCACCCGGCGCAGGTCGCGCCGGGTGCTGGGTCAGGAAGGGCCCGGTCGGCCCCGCTCGGACGGTCACCGGATGCTCAGCGCCGTGCCGAGGAGCCCGGCCATCAGCCGCAGGAGCGCCACGTCGTCGTCGTCGAACGTTCCCGGCTCGAGCGCGTCGAGCGTGATCATCCCGAAGGCGACGTTGGCCACGGTCACGGGGACCACCAGCAGGCTCTCGTAGCCGTCGACGTCCTCCAGCTGCCACTGCCCGGCGGGGACCTCCGCCATCGCGTCGACCCGGAGCGGACGGTTGTCGGTGACGAGCGCCAGCGCCGCGTCCCCCGCCGGCGTGCCGCCGGTGAAGACCGTCGTCACGGGCCCGGCCCGGCCGAGCGACTCCTGCGGCTCCAGCCGCTGCGGGGGCCCGGGGTCGAGCGCGAACCAGCACGCGCGCACGCGGTCCTCGCCGGTCAGCCCGGCCGCGGTCGTGAGGACCAATGGGACCGCCTGCGCCCGCAGCTGGTCGCGCGGTCCGCGCCTGGGCTCCTGCGCGATCTCGCCGAGGAGCCGGACGACCGGCTCGAGGGCGTCGTTGAGCGCGAGCTTGACCTCGACGCGCGTGTCGAACTCCCGCTCCTCGGCCTTGGCCTGGCGCTGCTCGGACCGGATCTGGCGCACCTGCGGGATCAGGAACGCGGCGGCGGTGGCCAGCGCCTGGACGACCGCCCAGCCGATGACCGTCCGGCCGCTCGCGTCGCGCGTGAGCATCGAGGCGACGGGTGAGAGCACGACGAACACCAGCGCGACGGCCACCCAGGGCCACGCTCTCGGATCGTCCGTCGTCCTCACCACGTGATGGACCCTAGGGCCCGGCACCGACAGTTCCGGCGCCGGTGGCGGAGGCGTGCTCCGGGCCCGGGCCACGTGTCAGGGCGACCAGAAGACGACGACGTCCGGGGTGCTCGAGCCCTCCGGGACCTGGTCGATGACGGCGTCGAGCCAGTACGTGGTGGAGGGCTGGGAGCGCGCCTGGGCCAGGGTCCACGCGCCGACGACCACGTCCGCCACGTCGGGGACCGCCATCCCGAGCGGGGCGAGGCCGGTGGGCCGGTCGGTCATCGCGCGGGCCTGCGAGGCGGCCATGCTCGACGCCACCGCCTCGACCAGGAGCCAGGTCGCCCGGGCGCGGTCGGCCGGGACCGGGGTGGCGGCGAGGAGCCGGTCGACGTCGGCGACCGTCGGGTCGCCCTCGCCGAGGACCGGCGTGCCGGGCACGCGGGTGAAGATCGGCCCGAGCGGCTCGGGCGGGCGCGGCGCGGGGAGCACCGGCCGGACGGCCTCCAGGACGAGCTCGCGGTTGTCCGGGCGGCCCAGCAGCGCGGAGAGCGCCCAGGAGGGCAGGAGGTACGCCCGCAGCTGGCCCATGGCCCCACGGTAGAGGGCGTCCACGGGAGCGGGGGCGTTCCCGCGCACTCCTATCCTCGGGTCCGTGAACCCCCGGACGCGCCGCCTCATCGTGTCCGGGGTGCTCGTCGCGCTCGTGGTGCTGGTCGTGGTCGCCGCGCTGCTGCGCACCTACGGCTGACGTCCCTCGGCGCCGCTCCGGGGCCGCCCGGCACCGTCCGGCGCGCCGTGCCGGACCTGGTCGCGGTCGTCGGCGCACAATGATCGGACGTACGCTCACCGGTGGTCCGCCGACCGGGGCGGGCCCTGAATCGGAGAGCGAGCACCCAGGATGCGTTGGCGCGCGACGCTGCGAGGCACGGCCGCGGCGGTCGTCGCGTTCGGGGTGGCCCTGGCCTTCCCCGTGACGGCGGGGGCGGCGGGCAAGGTCGCGTTCACCATCAAGGACAGCCGGATCGCCGAGAACTCGGGCATGGCCGCCGACCCGACCAACAAGGTCTGGTGGACCGTCAACGACTCCGGGTCGCTGGGCGTCGTCTACGGCATCGACGCCACGGGCAAGGTCAAGGGCACGCTGCGCTTCAACGCGTTCCCGGTCGACGCCGAGGCCGTCGCCTGGCACAAGGACCGGCTCTACGTCGGCGACATCGGCGACAACGACGAGAAGCGCAAGACCGTCCGCGTCTACTACTTCGACGACCCCAAGCCGGACGACGAGACGCGGACCTACCGCGCGTACGACTTCCGCTACCCCGACGGCGCGCACGACGCCGAGACGCTGCTGGTCACGCCGGCCGGCGTCCTCTACATCGCGACCAAGGAGGCCAAGGGCGGGCTCTACCGCGCGCCCGAGAAGCCCAGCCGCGACGGCGTCAACAAGCTCAAGCGCGTCAAGGACGTCCCCGCCACCCTCGCCGACGGCGTGATCCTGCCCGGCGGCAAGGAGATCGCCTACCTCACCTACGGCAAGGTCTTCGTGGTCAACGGGACCTCCGGGAAGGTGGTCGCCTCCGAGGACGTCACCGGGGTGCCGCAGGCCGAGGCGCTGGCGCTGTCGTTCGACGGCAGGTCGCTGCTGGTCGGCGGTGAGGGCAAGGCCTCGAAGGTCTACTCCATGCCGATCCCGGCCGCCGCCGGGGCCAGCCCGAGCCCGTCGGCCTCGACCGACCCCGGGTCCGACGAGGACCCCGAGGACGTCCCCACGACCGCGGTGGCCAAGCAGCGCGGCACCTACCTCGCCGTCGGCCTGGCCGGCGTCGTGGCCGTGGTCGCCGGTGTCGTGGTCGCCGTCGTGCGCCGCCCGGGCTGAGGCGGGCTCAGGCGTCGAGGCGGGGGACCAGCCAGTCGACGCAGGCGCAGAGCGCGCTGACGTCGTCGGGGTCGATGTTGGGGAACATGCCCACGCGCAGCTGGTTGCGGCCGAGCTTGCGGTAGGGCTCGGTGTCGACGACGCCGTTCGCGCGCAGCGTCGCCGCCAGCGCGGCCGCGTCGACCCCCTCGAAGTCGACGGTGGCGACCACCGGCGAGCGGTGCGCCGGGTCGGCGACGAACGGGGTGGCGTACGGCGACGCCTCGGCCCAGGCGTAGATGCGGCGGGCCGAGTCGGCCGTGCGGGCCGCGGCGGCAGGGAGGCCGCCACGCTCCAGCAGCCAGCGCAGCTGCTCGCGCATGAGGAAGAGCGTGGCGACGGCCGGGGTGTTCAGGGTCTGGTCGAGGCGCGAGTTCGCCAGCGCGACGGCGAGGCTCAGGCTCTCGGGGATCCAGCGGCCGCTCGCCGCCACGCGTCCGACACGCTCGACGGCGGCGGGGGAGAGCAGCGCGAACCACAGCCCGCCCTCGGAGCCGAAGCCCTTCTGCGGCGCGAAGTAGTAGACGTCGGTCTGGCTCACGTCGAGCTCCACGCCGCCGGCCGCGGAGGTTCCGTCGACGACGGCCAGGGCCCCAGGGTCGGCGCCCTCGACGCGCGCGACCGGGGCGATCGCACCGGTCGAGGTCTCGTTGTGCGCCCAGGCGTACGTGTCGACGCCGGGGACCGCGACCGGCACCGCGACCGAACCGACCGGGGCGGTGACGACGCACGGTTCGTCGAGGTGCGGAGCGGCGGCCGCCGCCGCGGCGAACTTGGCGGAGAACTCGCCGAAGCTGGCGTGCGCGCTGCGGCGCTCGACCAGCGAGCTGACCGCGACGTCCCAGAAGGTCGTGGACCCGCCGTTGCCGAGGACGACCTCGTAGCCCTCGGGCAGCGCGAACAGCTCGGCGAGGCCGGCGCGCACGTCGCCGACGAGGGCCTTGACCGGGCGCTGCCGGTGCGAGGTGCCGAGCAGGTGCGCGCCCTCGTCCGCCAGCGCGGCCACGGCCTCGGGGCGGATCTTGGAGGGCCCGCAGCCGAAGCGGCCGTCGGCGGGCAGCAGGTCCGCGGGGATCCGGAGCGCCGTCACGGTGCCCCATCCTCCCACCGCGCCGCGGAGGCCGCAGTCGCTGTCCGCCCAGGGTCCGGCCGGGGTCCGCGGCGCCGCCCGCCGGTCGCGCACGACCGAACCGGGCTGCCAAGATGGACGCGTGCCCGACCTCGCCGCGGAACGGATGGACTACGACTCCGCCACGCTCCGGGAGGAGAGCGCGCCGGCCGAGCCGTACGCGCTGTTCGAGCGCTGGCTGGACGACGCCTTCGCGGCGAAGGCGCGCGGCGAGCTGCCCGAGCCGACCGCCATGGTGCTGGCGACCTCGCTGGGCGACCGGCCGAGCTCGCGGACGGTGCTGCTCAAGGCCGTCGAGGACGGCACGTTCGTGTTCTTCAGCAACTACGACTCCGCCAAGGGCCACCACCTGGTCGTGAACCCGTACGTCGCCCTGCACTTCGGCTGGTACCCGCTGCAGCGCCAGGTGCGCGTCGAGGGGCTCGCGACCCGCGTCCCTCGCGAGGAGTCGGAGGCCTACTTCGCCACGCGGCCGCGCGGGTCCCAGCTCGGGGCCTGGGCGTCCGCGCAGTCCAGCGAGGTGAGCGGCGTGGCCGCGCTGGAGGAGGCGTACGCGCGCGTGGAGCGACGGTTCGAGGGCGGGGAGGTCCCGTGCCCGCCGCACTGGGGAGGGTTCCGGGTGCGGCCCGCGATGCTCGAGTTCTGGCAGGGCCAGCCGAGCCGCATGCACGACCGCCTGCGCTACGACCGCGTCGGCGAGGACTGGGTCCGCACCCGCCTCGCCCCCTGAGGGCGGAATGGGAAAGCCGGTGCACCTCCATAGTGCGAGATCACACCCAATCTTCCTCCGGCACTCGTGAGCAGCGACGGCACCGTGTCGGCAGCCCCCTCCAGCCACGCTGCCGGAGGGCGGCGGCCACCTGCGCGGCAACAGCGCACGGGCGTCCCCAGAGGTCGGCTGCGCCGTAGCGCATCGTGAAGAGTCCGTCCAGGCCGGCCACGTTGTCCCGGTCCATGTCTCGAAAGCGACCCAGCTCCGTGTGGCCGAGCCGTCCGTCGAGCTCCACGACGACGCGGTACTCCGGGTATCGGACGTCGCGGAGCGCCCGACGGTCACGAGACGGGCGCTGGCGGACCGCCGGCGGCAGGCCGTGCGCCCGCTCGACGTCGCGGAGGTAGGTGACCTCCAGCGGAGACTCCGCGCCTGCCGCCACGTCCGTGAGCAACGCGGTGAGGAGCGCCCGGCGCGGATGACGCTGACGCCCATCGAGCTCCCTGAGAAGGCGGGCCGCGGTGGTCCTGCGACGTTGGACGGCCACGGTCGCCCAACCGACGACGTCCTCGGGTCGTGCCTCCGCGCACAGGTCGAGGACCGTGTCCTCGACGGTGGTGCACGGTGGGGATCCGCTCGACCGGGGACTGCGTGCGCCGGCTCGCTCGCGGAGGAACTGCCAACGCTCCGAGGAGGCGAGGATCTGCCCGTGCGGGACGAGCACGCGGATCCGGTCGGGCGGTTCCGCGAGGAGACCCTGGAGGTGGGCCGCCGCGGGCCCCGCGATGCGCGCCGGTCCTCCGGCCGCGAGGACGCCGGTCCAGGCCAGGGCGGCGAACGAGGGCGCACCCCCGGTCGTCAGGTAGATGCCCGACCGCACCCGTGTCCAGCGGCCGTCTCGGACCAGACGCGCGACGGTGCGGTCCGAGACGCCGTGCCCGCGCGCCTGCTCCCGGGTGATGACGCCCTGCTGGAGCTCAGCGAGAGGGTCGAGGGCGCGGTATGCGCTCGTAGGACCTGGCACCCGCGAGAGTCTGGGCGACCGACATCGGTGTCAGACCCCTTGTGCACAGGCTTCTTGATCCCGGACATGACAACGGGAAGGTCTGTGCACCACCAAGGTGCACAAACCTTCCCGTTGCGGGGTTGGGCTCAGATGAGGCCGGGCGTCTGCGCCTTCGCCTTCGCGAACCGCTCCTGGGCGTCGGCCCAGTTGACGACGTTCCACCAGGCCTTGGCGTAGTCGGCCTTGACGTTGCGGTACTGCAGGTAGAACGCGTGCTCCCACATGTCGAGGAGCAGCACCGGGATCTGCGCGAGCGGCAGGTTGCCCTGCTGGTCGTAGAGCTGGACGACGTTCAGCCGCTGGCCGAGCGCGTCCCAGACGAGCATGGACCAGCCCGAGCCCTGGATCGCGTTCGCGTTGGCCTCGAACTGCGCGCGGAACCCGTCGAAGCTGCCGAAGAACTCGTCGATGGCCGCGGCGAGCTCGCCGGTCGGCTTGTCGCCGCCGTCCGGGGACATGTTCGGCCAGAAGACCGAGTGGTTGATGTGGCCACCGAGGTGGAAGGCGAGCGTCTTCTCCAGGCCGTTGATGGGGCCGAAGGCGTTCTTGTCACGAGCCTCCGCCAGCTGGTCGATCACGGTGTTGATGCCGGCGACGTAGGTGGCGTGGTGCTTGTCGTGGTGGAGCTGCATGATCTCGCCCGAGATGTGGGGCTCGAGGGCGCTGTAGTCGTAGGGGAGATCAGGAAGTGTGTACGCCATGTCTCCACCATACGAAGGGGTGGAGAGGCCTCGCGGCGGGGGTCGCCCGCCCGCTCACGCCGTCGTCGGCGTCGCGCGCGGGGTCACGAGGAGCACCCGGAACCCCTTGCTGCTGGCCGCCCGCTCGCAGCCGAACCCCTGCTCCACGAGCCAGCGCTGGAGGGTGTCGCCGCCCAGGTTCTTGGACACGACGAGGCGCGCACGGCCGCCCGGCGCCAGGCGCGGGAGCCAAGTCAGCAGGAGCGTGTGCAGCGCCTCCTTGCCGATGCGGATCGGCGGGTTCGACCAGATCTCGTCGTACGCCCGACCCGTCTCGACCTCGTCGGGCCGCAGCGCGCGGACCCGGTCGGCGACGCCGAGCGCCGAGGCGTTGTCGCGGCACAGCGCGAGCGCGCGTCCGTTGACGTCGACCGCGTCGACGCGGGCGCCGGGGCACGCGAGGGCGATCCCGAGCGCGATCGGCCCGTAGCCGCAGCCCAGGTCGAGGACGCGCGGGCTGCCCACGGGCGGCGTGGACTCGCGCAGCAGCACCTCGGTGCCGCGGTCGAGCCCGTCCCCGGCGAAGACGCCGTTGGCGGTCGTCAGGCCGAACCGTCGTCCCCAGACCTCGACCTCGACCTGGCGCCGGTGCTCCGGCCCGGTCGGGTCCTGCGAGAAGTAGTGCGACCCTGCTCGCCGCAGCGGCTGGTCCTCGCTCCGCTCGGGCTGACCTGTCGTGCTCACGCGAGCACCCGGACGGAGCGCGCCTCGGCCGCACGGGCGGCGAGCGCGTCGTCGGCGGGGTAGCCGACCTCCTCCAGCGTCAGCCCGCGGGCCGGCAGGACCGGCACCGAGGAGTCGCGCGCGGGGGCGTCGAGCAGCGCCGTCAGCCAGTCCGCGTCGCGGCGGGAGTCGGCCACGGCGACCAGCGCGCCGACCAGCGAGCGGACCATGGAGTGGCAGAACGCGTCCGCCCGCACCGTCACCTCCACCACGCCGGCCAACGGTCCCTCGGCGACCCGCCGGACGTCCAGGTCGAGCAGCGTGCGGATGGTCGTGGCTCCCTCGCGCCGCTTGCAGAACGCGGCGAAGTCGTGGAGCCCGAGCAGCGCCGGCAGCGCGGGGGACAGCCGGTCGAGGTCGAGGGTGCCGGGCACGTCCTGCACGAACCCGCGCAGCAGGGGGTCGCGGCCGGTGGCGTCGTCGGCGAGGCGGTAGACGTAGCGCCGCCACACCGCCGCGAAGCGGGCGTCGAACCCGACGGGCGCGACCCGAGCCGAGCGCACGACGAGGTCGGGCGGCAGCACCCGCGCCAGGCGCCGGGCCAGCTCCTCCGGCGCCGGGGCGAGGTCGGCGGGGACGTCGACCTGCGCGACCTGGCCGCGCGCGTGGACGCCCGCGTCCGTCCGTCCCGCGCAGACCAGCGAGGGCGGCGGGTCGAGGCGCAGGACGGTGCCGATCCAGCGCTCGAGCTCGCCGGCGACGGTGCGCAGGCCCGGCTGCGTCGCCCAGCCTGCGAACCCGGCCCCGTCGTACGCGACGTCCAGGCGCCAGCGCTGCGTGGCGCCGTCGTAGGGCTCAGGCACGGCGGTGGACCAGGTCGGCGATGGCACGACCCTCGGCGGTGCCGCGCCGCTCGAACCGGGTGACGGGACGGTCGCCGCGGTCCTCGGGCTCGGTGACGAACGCCGGGTGGGCGTCGAGCACCGCCCGCATCTGGTCGGCGTAGCCCTCCCAGTCCGTGGCCAGCCGCCACCGGCCGCCGGGAGCGAGCCGGGAGGCGACCAGGTCCGCGAACGTCGCGTCGACCAGTCGGCGCTTGTGGTGCTTGGCCTTGGGCCAGGGGTCGGGGAAGAACGTCCAGACCTCGCTCAGGGCGCCCTCGCCGATCAACCGGGTCAGGCCGCCGACGGCATCGACGGGGGCGACGCGGACGTTGCGCACGTCCTCGCGGACGAGGCGGGAGACCAGGGCGGCGACGGCGGGTTCGTAGACCTCGAAGGCCAGCACGTCGACGTCGGGCCGGGCGCGGGCCATGGGGACGAGCGAGTCGCCGGGCCCGCAGCCGATCTCGACGACCACGGGCGCCTCGCGGCCGAACAGCGCGCCGAGGTCGAGGGCCGGGGCGTCGGCCGCCACCGAGGTGCGGAGCTCGCCCTGCGGGACGTCGACCACGAGCCCGCCGAGCTGGGCGTCGTACGTGCGCCGCAGCGAGTCGCGCATGCGGGCCGAGCGCCGGACGAACGACGTGACCTCGCGACGAGGTCGCGGTCGAAGGTCGGTCGGCACGGTCGAGCAGCCTAGTCGCGCCAGGCGGTCGGACCTGCCTACGAGGTGATGTCCTTCGAGGAGAAGCGCGCCCACGCCGCCGTCAGGAACACCGCCGCGTACGCCAGGGCGACGAGCAGGCCCTGGCTGATCCCGTCGGTGCTCACGGGGTCGCGCAGCAGGTCGCCGAAGGCTGTCCAGTGGTCGACCAGCAGGAACGGGTGCAGCCAGGCGACCTGCGGGATCTGGTCCAGGATGAACATGAGGACGTTCACGCCGATGGTCGCCACGATCGCGGCGATCGGCTGCTCGGTGAGCGTCGAGACGAACATCCCGATCGCCCCCAGGGCGGCGAGGCAGGCGGCCAGGTAGAGCACGCTCAGCGCCAGCCGCCCGACCCCGTCGAGCAGGCTGGTCGTCGTCCCCGACAGCAGGATCACGTCGCCGCCGCCGAAGAGCGCGAGGCCCGCGACGACGCCGGCCAGCGCGACCAGCGCCGTGGCCACCAGCCCGAAGATCACCACGGCCACGTACTTGGTCAGCAGCAGCCGCGTACGCCCGGCCGGGATGGTCAGCAGGTAGCGCAGCGTGCCCTGGTTGGCCTCGCCGGCGATCGCGTCGCCCGAGGCCGCCGCCACCGCGAGCGGCAGGAACAGCGGCAGCTCCGCGGCCAGCGCGGCGAACGCGACGAACAGCCCGTTGCTCGTGATCGCCTCGAAGAAGCCCGGTCCGCCGCCGCTCGAGTCGCCGTCGGAGGTGAGCTTGATCGCCACCGCGAGCAGCACCGGGATGGCGGCGAGCACCGCAAGCAGGGCGACGTTGCGGCGCCGCCCGAAGATGATCGACAGCTCCGAGCGCAGGAACCGCAGCGGGAGCGCACGGCCCCGCCGCACGGTCGTCGTCGAGGGGCCGCCCTCGAGCACGTCGGCCTCAGCCGCTGACATCGAAGCCCTCCCCGGTCAGGGACACGAAGACGTCCTCCAGCGAGGGCCGCTGGACGGCGAAGCCGAGCACCGGCACGTACGCGTCGACGAGCGCGGGCACGATCTTGGCCACCTCGACCTCGCCGAGCTGCGCGGTGACGTGGCCGCCGGCGAGGTGCACGTCGGTGAGGCCGAGCTCGCGCAGCGTGGTGGCCGCGTCGCCCACGCGGTCGGTCTCGACGCGCACGGTCTGGGCGGTGCCGGCGTGGATCTGATCGAGGCGGCCCTGCGTGATCAGCCTGCCCTCGAACATCACCCCGACGTGGCTGCACATCTGGTCGACCTCGCTCAGCAGGTGGCTGGAGACGAGGACGGTGGTGCCGTCGGCGGCGAGCTCGCCGACCAGGTTGCGCACCTCGCGGGTGCCCTGCGGGTCGAGGCCGTTGGTCGGCTCGTCGAGCACCAGCAGGTCGCGGGGGACGAGCAGCGCGTTCGCGATCGCGAGGCGCTGGCGCATGCCGAGCGAGTACGCGCGGAAGCGCTTGGTCGCGGCGGGCAGCAGGCCCACCCGGTCGAGGGCCGCGTCGATGCGGGCGGGCGCGCTGCGGGCGTCGCTGTGCGGGTCGGCCGAGTCGAGCCGAGCGAGGTTGGCCCGCCCGGAGAGGTAGGGGTGGAACGCCGGCCCCTCGACCAGGGCGCCGACGCGGCGCAGCGTCCGCGCGGCACCGTCCGGCATCGGCTCGCCGAGGACCTCGATCTCGCCGGAGGTGGCCGAGATCAGGCCGAGCAGCATGCGGATCGTCGTGGTCTTGCCCGAGCCGTTGGGGCCGAGGAAGCCGTAGACCGCGCCGACCGGCACCTCGAGGTCGACCGCGTCGACCGCCGTCTGGTGGCGGAACCGCTTGGTCAGGGCGTGCGTCCGGACCGTCGCGGGGGAGTCCTCACCCCGCGCCGGTCCGGTCTGCTGGACGCTCACGCGACTGCTCTGCGTCTCCTGCCCGGTCGTCAGCGGGCCAGGGCCTGCGAGACGACGTCGGCGCCCACGGCGCCGACCGCGAGGCGGCCGTCGTCGGTGAGGATCGCGGTGACGATCGTCCCGTCGAGCTCGCGACCGGTGCCCCACGAGCCGGAGACCGGCTTGAGCTGGCCGAGGAAGCCCTTGAGCGTCGCGTTGCTGCTGCCCGTGGCGTCGCTCGGGAGCTTGGTGATTACGACGGTGCTCCAGCCCTCGCCGACGGTGGTGGTGTCGCGGTCGGCCTGCGCCTTGCGGCTCTGGAGCTCCTTCTTCTGCGCGGCGGTGGGCTCCTTGCGCTCCGGGGCCGCCTTCTGCGTCACCTTGGTGCCCTCGGGCGGGTTGAAGGCGAACATCCGCGCGTCCGGCTGGCCGAAGGTGATGTCGGTGTAGGAGACGTCGAGCGCCACCTTGTCGTCCGGCCCGAAGACCTGCACGCGCAGCGGGGTGTAGTTCTCGCCGTCGACGGCCACGCGGACCTGCTTGACCAGCGAGGCGCTGTCGCGCGGGGTGAGGACGAGGTCGTACGCCGCACGCCCGGCGACGCTGACCTCGGGGTCGACCCGCACGTCGGTCGTCGGCGTGATCTTGGCCAGGATCTCCTTGGCCGCGTCCTGCGGCGTCTGCGGCGCACCCGCCGGAGCCTTGCGCTGGCTCTCGTCGGCCTTGGCGTCGGCCGGGAGCGTGGTCTTCGTGGCCTTCTTCGCGCGGCTGTCGTAGGTCCAGACGGTCGAGCCGTCGGCGATGACGTCGGTCTCGGCGTACTCGTCGTTGACCGCGACCCGGGCCTGGTCGGGGGCGCCGTACCAGACGCGCATCGAGTGGCTGCCCGACAGCAGCGAGGTCAGCTTGCCGCCGGCGCTGTCGCTGCCGCCGGGGATCGCCGGGATGCCCAGGTCGGCGTTCTGGACGACGGTGCCCGAGAGCCCGTCGACCTTCGCGTCGGCGACCTTGACCAGCAGGTCCTGCGCCGAGATCTCGGGCAGCGGCGCCTTGGCGCTGGCGCGCGTGGTGGCGAGGAAGGTCGCGAGGACCACGAGCAGGACGGCGAGCGGGACCAGCCAGCGCAGAGCGGGCCGGGCGGTGAACGTGCGCATGGTCAGAGTCTGCAAGCACCCTCCTGTCAGGAGCCTGAGACAGCGCGAGGTCGGAGGTCGACTCGGCCGGGCCGAGCGCGGACGACACGCTTTTCGTCGTCCGTGCGAGCAGGAGCCGTGAGCGTCCGGGGCGCGGCGGCGCCTGGACGACGAGCGAGGCGGACACGCTCTTCGTCCGCCTCGTGAGGAGGAAGGCGCCGTCAGGAGCGCCCCAGCGAGCGGCGACAATCGAGAGGTGCGGTTGCTGCTCGTCGACGACGAACCGGGCCTGAGGTCCGCCCTGCGCAAGGGGCTGGCGGCGGACGGGTTCGCGGTGGACGTGGCCGCGGACGGGGCCGAGGGGCTGGCACTGGCCAGCAGCGAGACGTACGACGCCGTGGTGCTCGACGTGATGCTGCCGCGGCTGTCGGGCTACGAGGTGGTGCGGCGGCTGCGGGCGGCGGACAACTGGGTGCCGGTCCTGATGCTCTCGGCCAAGGACGGTGAGCACGACCAGGCGGACGCGCTGGACGACGGGGCCGACGACTACCTGACGAAGCCGTTCTCCTACGTCGTCCTGCTGGCCCGGCTCCGTGCGCTGCTGCGCCGGGGGACGTCCGCCCGGCCGACGGTGCTGGAGGTCGGCGAGGTGCGCCTCGACCCGGCCCGCCACGAGGTCGCCGTGGCGGGGGAGGCGGTCGAGCTGACGAGCCGGGAGTTCGCGCTGCTGGAGTACCTGGCGCGGCACGCCGACCGCGTCCTCACCAAGACCGAGCTGCTCGACCACGTGTGGGAGGCGGCCGCCGACACCGCGCCCAACGCGGTGGAGGTCTACGTCGGCTACCTGCGCCGCAAGATCGGGACGGCCCGGCTGCTGACCGTGCGCGGCGCGGGCTACCGGCTGGTCGGGTGACGTGGCGCTGCACCGGCCACGGCTCGGGCTGCGGACGCGGCTGCTGCTCATCGGCGTCACCGGGGTCGCGCTCGCGCTGCTGGTCGGCGGGATCGGCTTCTACCAGGCGCTGAGGGTCTCGACCGACCGCACGCTGGACCGCGAGGCGCTGTCGAGCGCCCGCGAGGTCGCCGCGCTGGTCGACGAGGGCCGCCTCCCGGACGCGCTGCCGACCTCGGGCGCGCAGCTCGTGCAGGTCGTCGACGCCCGTCAGCGCGTGCTGGCCGCCTCGCTCGGCGCCGACCGGCTGGTGCCCGTCCTCGACCCGGCGGAGCTGCGCGCCGCGCTGGACGGGGAGGCGGTCCTCGTGGACGGGGCGGCCTTCGGCTCGGCGGGTCCGCTGCGGGTCCGGGCCGTCGCCGCCGGTCCGGCGGACGCCCCGGTCTCGGTGATCGTCGCCGTCCAGGTCGGCGACGTCCTCGCGGCTCGGCGGGCGCTGCGCGCCGGTCTGCTGGTCGTGTTCCCGGCCGTGCTGCTGGTCATGGCCGCGGTGGCCTGGGTGGTGATGGGCCGCACGCTGCGCCCGGTGGAGGCCCTGCGGGCCGGCGCCGAGCGCATCGGGGCGCCGCCGTCCGCGACGGGGCCCGAGCGCGACCGCGAGGCGCGGCTCCCGGTGCCGGCCCCCGCCGACGAGATCCGGGCGCTGGCCCTCACCCTCAACGGCATGCTCGACCGCCTCGCCGCGGCGCGCGACCGGCAGCGCTCGTTCGTCGCCGACGCCGCGCACGAGCTGCGCAGCCCGCTGGCGAGCATGCGGGTCCAGCTGGAGGTCGCGCAGCGCCTGGGCGAGGGCGGCGACCTCCCGGCCGAGCTCGCGCCCGACCTCGAGCGGCTGTCGGCCCTCGTCGAGGACCTGCTGCTGCTCGCGCGAAGCGGCGCCGACAGCCCGGTGCCGGCCCACCCGGAACGGGTGGAGGTCGGCGCGCTGCTCGCCGAGCTCGCCGCCGACGTGCCCGGGCGGGACGGCGTACGGGTCGCGGCCGCCGAGGCTGCGGGCCTGGCCGTGCACGCCGACCCCGGGGAGCTGCGGCGCGTCCTGCTGAATCTCACCTCGAACGCCGTGCGCCACGCCGCGTCCCGCGTGGACCTCGACGCCGTCGCCGAGCCCGACGGGCGGGTGCTGCTGCGTGTCAGCGACGACGGCCCGGGCATCCCGGCCGCGGACCGGGAACGGGTGTTCCAGCGGTTCGCGCGCCTGGACGACGCCCGCGGGCGCGACGCCGGCGGTTCCGGTCTCGGCCTGCCCATCGCCGCCGAGCTCGTCGCCCGTTCCGGCGGGACGATCGCGCTCACCGACGCACCCGGCGGCGGCCTGCGCGCCGAGGTCCGGCTCCCGGTTGCACGGTGATCCGCTCAGAAGGAAGCGCCAGTTGGGCCTTCGGTGGCCGGAACACGTGTAGACGGCCAGCTGGCGCTTCCTTCTGAGCAAGGAGGTGGCCGACCGCACGCCCCGGCGCCCGGCGGCACGTGTGACAACTTGGTGCCGATCGACGCGTCCTGCTTGTCGGGTGGTCCCCGGCGTTGCACGCTGAGGTCTCGCACCACCCGTGCAGTGGGAGGAGTCGTCCATGACCAGCTCCGAAGGTCCGTCACGACGGTCGATCGAGGTCGCCCCGCTGCAGTCGCACGGCGCGCTCTACGGCTTCCTGCTCATGGGGCGCTGGCCCGACGACACGGTGGAGTGGGCGAAGTTCCTCGTCCTCGCCGTCAGGATGGCGGCCGTGCCCGGACTGCTCGGGGCGAGCACCGTCTTCCGCGTCCGCGAGGAGCTGCCCGAGGACCCGCAGCCCGGGGCCGTGGGGCTCGTCGTGGCCGAGGGCACGCTGGTGGGGGACAACCCGCTGCGCCCGGGCCAGTTCGCCGAGACGACGCCGCCCGGCCTGCTCGTCCTGCACCCGCCGAAGAGCACCCCTAGGGCCGTCCCCGAGTACGAGGTCGCGTCCGGCTGCGTCTTCCTGCCGGGCCTGCCGCACCTCGGGCTCGACCACCGCGCGGCCTGGGTCCAGGCCGACGTCGAGGGCACCGTCACCCGGCTGGACACCCGCACAGGGCTCGACCCCGCGGGCAACGCGGACACCGCGGCGCTCGCCCTGCTCCTCGCCGCCTGAACGTTCAAGCGGTCACGGGGACCGAGCGCCCCGCCCGGACCGGCAGGACGACGAGCGCCACCCCCGCCAGCGCAGTCGCGACGAGCGTGAGCGTGCCCGTCCACGGTGGCGTGTCCCAGTTCGCCTCGCTGAACGTCGCCATGACCGCGTAGTCGGCGGCCAGGGCGAGGAAGCCCGCCGCGCCCGGCGCGCACAGCGCGAGCGCGACCAGGACCCGTTCGCGGGGGCGGGCGGTGCCGCCGAGCGCGAGCACGACCACGGCCAGCACCACGCTCGCGCTGAGGGCGAGCTGGACGTGCGCGAAGACCGAGTCGAGGGCGTCGCTGCGGGCGAGGAGGTTCAGCGCCGCCGTGAGGAGCAGCAGGACGAGGGGCACGACGGCGACCACCCGGCTGGCGCGGCCCCACCGCTGCGAGAGCAGGACGACGGTCCACGACGCGGCGAGCAGCACGGCGAAGGCGAGGCCGGCGACGGACTCGGGGCGCCAGGGGTCCTTGCCGTCGGGGTAGAGGAACGAGAACCCGTCGTCCATCGCCCTCAGGCAGGCCTCGCCGAGCGGGGACCCGACCGCGGCGCCGGACGCGTCCACGAACGTCTGCGGCCCGGCGCAGGAGCGCCAGTGCTGCCACACGGCCGCCGAGCCGGCGAGGGCCGCCAGGACCATGAGGACCCCGGCCAGGACCCAGCTCCGCCGACCGCGCACGGGCCGACGCTAGCCGGGCGCGGCCCCGTACGGGCCAGGACGGGCGAGAAGACGGATGACGCCCGGGCGTCGGACGCCTACGCTTCCCGCCCGTGGGACACGTGGAGCTGTCGGGCATCGGCTACGACCTGCCGGACGGGCGTCCGCTGCTCGAGGACGTGTCGTTCCGGGTGGGCGACGGGGCGGTCGTCGCGCTCGTCGGCCCGAACGGCGCGGGCAAGACCACGCTCCTGCGCCTCGTGTCCGGCGACCTCGACCCGACCCGCGGCACCATCAGCCGCAGCGGCGGCCTCGGCGTCATGCGGCAGTTCATCGGGTCGCTCAGAGATGGCTCCACGGTGGCCGACCTGCTCTTCTCGGTCGCCCCGCCGCGGGTGCGGGACGCGCACGCCGCCGTCGAGGCGCTCGAGCTGCAGCTGATGGACGACGACACCGAGCCCGTCCAGATGCGCTACGCCACGGCGCTGTCGGAGTACGCCGACGCCGGCGGCTACGAGACCGAGGTGCGCTTCGACGCCTGCTGCACCGCGGCGCTCGGGGTGCCGTACGACCGGGCGCGGTGGCGCGAGGTCGGCACCCTGTCCGGCGGCGAGCAGAAGCGGCTCGCCCTGGAGGCGCTGCTCTCCGGCCCCGACCAGGTGCTGCTGCTCGACGAGCCGGACAACTACCTCGACGTGCCGGGCAAGCGCTGGCTCGAGGCGCAGCTGCGGGCGACGCCCAAGACCGTGCTGCTGGTCAGCCACGACCGCGAGCTGCTCGCCGAGTCGGCGACGGCGATCGCGGCGCTCGAGCTGGGTGCCGCGGGCAACACCGTGTGGGTGCACGGCGGCGGCTTCGCGACGTTCGCCGCCGCACGGGCGGAACGGTTCGCGCGGCTCGAGGAGCTGCGCCGGCGCTGGGACGAGGAGCACCAGAAGATCAAGGACCTCGTGCAGATGTACAAGGTCAAGGCCGAGTTCAACGACGGGCTGGCCAGCCGTCTGCAGGCGGCGCGGACCCGGCTGGCGAAGTTCGAGGAGGCCGGGCCGCCCGAGGCGATCCCGCTCGAGCAGAAGGTGACGATGCGGCTGTCGGGCGGGCGTACGGGCAAGCGCGCCGTCGTCGTCGAGGACCTCGAGCTGACCGGCCTGATGCGCCCGTTCAGCACCGAGATCTGGTTCGGCGACCGGGTCGGCGTGCTCGGCTCGAACGGTTCCGGCAAGTCGCACTTCCTGCGGCTGCTGGCCCGTGGCGGTTCGCTGCCGGACAAGGAGCACGAGCCGGTCGGCTGGCTCGACATCCCGCCGGTCGCGCACACCGGCCAGGCCCGGCTGGGCGCCCGCGTACGCCCGGGCTGGTTCGCGCAGACCCACGCGCACCCGGAGCTCGTCGGCCGCACGCTCCTCGAGATCCTGCACCGCGGCGACGAGCACCGCGAGGGCATGGGCCGCGAGCTCGCCTCGCGCAAGCTCGACCGCTACGAGCTCGCGCACGCCGCGGAGCAGCGGTTCGAGTCGCTGTCGGGCGGCCAGCAGGCGCGGTTCCAGATCCTGCTGCTCGAGCTGTCGGGCGCGACGCTGCTGCTCCTCGACGAGCCGACCGACAACCTCGACCTCGCCTCGGCCGAGGCCCTGGAGCAGGGGATCGACGCGTTCGAGGGAACGGTCGTGGCGGTGACGCACGACCGCTGGTTCGCGCGGAGCCTCGACCGCTTCCTGGTGTTCGGCGGCGACGGGGAGGTGTACGCCAGCGAGGAGCCGGTGTGGGACGAGAGCCGGGTGCAGCGGGTCCGCTGAACCCTGGGCCGACCCGGCCGGCCGAGGGATCAGCCGGGGACGACGGGCTCGACGTCGCGGGTGCAGAACATGCACACCGAGGCGTCGACGGGGATGAAGCTCTTGCAGTGGTCGCACTCGCGGCTGCCCTGCGCACCCGCGGCCTCGCGGCCGGTGGCCCGGCGGATCGCCGACACGAGCAGCATGATCGTGAAGGCGAGCAGCAGGAACGACACGAGCGTCGTCAGGAAGTGGCCGTAGGTGATCTCGGCCCCGTTGAGGTGCAGCACGAGGGCGTCGAAGTTCGGCTGGCCGAAGATCGCGGCCACCAGGGGCAGGATGAGGTCGCCGACCAGGGAGTCGACGACGCTGGCGAACGCCGCGCCGATGGCGAGGCCGACCGCGAGGTCGACCAGGCTCCCCGAGAAGGCGAAGTTCTTGAAGCTCGTGAGCAGCTCCGCATGGCGGGACAGTAGCGCCGGAGCCCGCTCCGGCCCTGGATCAGCGGCCTCCGGGCGGCGCGCCGCCGAAGCCCCCGCCGAAGCCCCCGCCGCCGCCCCCGCCGGCAAGTGCCCGCGCCCCCTGGCCGGCGGTGGTCGTCGGCAGCGCCTGCGTGGTGTCGGCGAGGACGAGGACCTGACCGGGCGTCACTCCCTTGGTCACCTGGATCGTGCTCGTGCCCACGACGCCGAGCTCGACCTGCTGGCGCGTGACGGTCCCGCCCGAGAGCACCTCGACCGTGCCGGTGGGCCCGTCCCGGGTGACCGCGGAGACCGGGACCACGGTCGCGTCCGCCGCGCCAGCCACGGTCACCACGGCTGACGCGGTCGCCCCCGCCGGGAGCGTGCGGGCGTCCTTCCCGGACGCCGTCACCGTCACGGGGTAGGTGGTCGTCGGTGTGGTCGACGCGCTCGGCAGCAGCCCGCGCTCGCTCACGCGCGCTGCGGCCCGGCCGCCACCGGGCGTCGTCAGCACGACGTCCTGGCCGACCTTCAGCAGCCGGTACGCCGTCTCCGGCACGGACATCCGCACCGAGACCGCACCCGGCCCGACGACGGTCACGGCGTCACCCGCGCCCGCCTTGTCGCCCTCCACGAAGGGCACGGCCGCGACGGTTCCGCTGATCGGTGCGGTCATGGTCGCCGCGTCGAGCTCGGCCTGGGCGCTGTCCAGCGCGAGCTGGGCCTTCGTCACGGCCGCCTCGGCCTCGGGGACGGTGGTCGTCTGCCCGCCGCGTCCCGTCGTGCCGTTCGCGCTGCCCGTGCCGGCCGAGCCGGTCGTGGCCGACGGTCGCGGGGAGCCCGAGGCGCTGCTCGTGGACCCCGCATGGGCCCCGCCGCTCGTGCCGCCACTGGTCGAGCCGCCGCCGGAACCGCTGTGGCCCGAACCGCCCTGGCCCGAACCGCCCTGGCCCGAACCGCTGCCGGAACCGCCCTGGCCCGAACCTCCCGGGCCCGAACCACCCTGCCCCGAACCCTTCGAGGCCGCCGTCACCAGGGCGTTCACCGCGGTGTCGTACGCCGTGCGCGCGGCCGCGTCCGCCTGCTGGGTCTGCTGCACCCGGACGACGGCGGCGATGCAGGCGGCGAGCGTCCGGGGGTCGACGGAGGCGACGGGTGTGGGCGTACGGCTCGGGGTGGGTGACGCCGTGGGCGTCGCACCGGGCGTCGCACCGGGGGTCCCCGACGGAGAGCCGGTCGGGGTGGCGCCGGGAGTCGCGGTCCTGGTGGGGGAGGGGGACGCGGAGGCCGTGGCGCCACGGGTGGGCGTCGCGCTCGGGCCCGGTGCGACGGACAGCGGTGCGCAGACCCGCTGCTGCTCCGCCAGCTCGGCGGCCGCGCGCTCCTCCAGCGGGCGGAGCCGGCCCTGGGCCTCGACCACCGTGCGGGCGAGCGTCGGGAGCGAGGTGCCGGAGCCGTTCCCGGACCCCCCGCCGTTCCCGGACCCGCCGCCGTGCCCGGCACCGCCCGTGGGCCGGCCACCGGACGTCGGGCTGGGGGTGGGGGTGGGACGGGTCGTGCCGCTGGACCCCGACCGACCCGGCTGCGAGCCGTCGGCGGTGCGCGAGGCGGTCGGCCGCGCGGTGGGAGCGGCGGAGGGGTCGGCGGTGGGGCTCGCCGAGGCGCTCGCCGACGCGTCCGCGGCGTCCTCCGCCCGCTGCAGGGTCACCTGCGCGTCGGCGAGCGTCTGCTCGGCGGACAGCACCGCGCTCTTCAGCGCCCGGTCGTCGATGCTCGCCAGCCGGTCCCCGGCCTCGACCTCGTCCCCGACCGCGACGTCCACCGCCGTGACGGTGCCCGCGGTGGGGAACGTCGCCGTCGCCTGCTTCACCGGCTCGACGGTGCCGCTGCCGGCGTAGGTCTGGGTGACGGCGCCCGTCCCGACGGTCGCCGTGGCGTAGCGGCCGGCCTCGGCGCCGGAGGCCGTGCCCGTCCGCACCAGGAACCAGGCGGTCACGGCCAGCACGAGCAGGGCCGGCACACCCCAGCGGAGCCCCCGGCGCAGGCGGTGACGCTCAGCCATTCGCCGTGCTGCTCCCGCCCGGCTGCCCGCCCTGGCCCGGCTGCCCGCCGGCGCCAGGACCTCGTCCGCCGTAGCCGCCGAAGGACGGGCAGGTGCCGTCCGCGGAGGCCGCGCTCAGCCGGACGGTGCGCGCCGTCAGGGCGCCGGTGCTGCCGGTCGTGCCCGTGGCGGTCGCGCAGCGGCCCACGGTCGCGGCCTTGCCGGTCGTCCGGGCGAGCTTCGACCAGGTCGTGCTCGACGACGTGGTCACGGTGACGTCGGCGGTCGTGCCCCCGCCCGGCTGCGCGGCCGCGACGACGAACGTCGCGCCGTCGACCGAGGTCACCTTCCCCTCGGTCCCGCGGCCGAAGCCGCCGCCGGCCCGTGCCGACGGTCCGTCGGACGGAGCGCCCGAGGGAGCGCCCGAGGGAGTCCCGGCGGGGCGGCCTCCGCCGAAGCCGGCCGGCGCGCAGGCACCGTCCACGGGCTCGGCGAGCGTCACCGCGGTGGCGGCCAGGCTGGTCGCGGGCGCGGAGGTCGTCCCCGGCGAGGCGCCGCCGCCCGCGCCGCGCACGGTGGCGCAGAGGCCGGTCCTCAGCGCCGAGGCCTTCGCTCCGGCCACCTCGGTGAACGTCGTGGTGCCGGTCCAGGTCACCGCCGTCTGCTCGGTGGCGCCCTGCACCTGCAGGGTCTTGCCGGACACGGCGGCGATGAGGCCGGACACGCCCGGCTGCCGCTGCCCGGCACCACGGTGGCCCGCACCCGTGGAGGGGGCGTCGCCCGCGGTGCCGCCGCCCGACGAGGAGCTGCACCCGCTCAGGGTCACGGCGAGCGCGGCGGTCAGCGCGGCGGCGAGCAGGGCGGGCCGGACGGCGCGGCGCACGGTGACGGTGGGCATGGGCTTCTCCTGGGGTGGTGCCGGTGGTGCTGCGGTGCCGGTGCTCGGGTGGTGCAGGCGGTGCGGCTCAGTCGCTGCGCAGCGCGTCGATCGGCGCGAGGCGGGCCGCACGGGAGGCGGGGTAGACGCCGGCGACCACGCCGACGGCGAGCGCGACGCCGAGCGCGCCGAGGGAGGCGGGCAGCGAGATGGTGACGGGCTGGTCGATGAGGGACGGCAGCAGGAGGGCCCCGAGGTAGCCGGTTCCCAGACCCAGGACGCCGCCGGCGAGGGCCAGCAGGCAGGCCTCGGCGAGGAACTGGCGGCGGATCAGCGCCGGCGGCGCGCCCAGGGCCTTGCGCAGGCCGATCTCGCGGATCCGCTCGGAGACCGAGACGAGCATGATGTTCATGACGCCGATGCCGCCGACGAGCAGCGAGATGCCGGCGATGCCCGCGAGCAGCACGGTCAGCGTCTTCGACGTCGAGGTGGCGGCCTGCACCAGCGACTGCTGGCTGGTGATCGAGAAGTCCACCGAACTGGTCGACGCCGCGGCCGCGGCCGCGCGCGCCGTGCCGGTGGTCGCGCCCGCAGTGGTCGTCGCCCCGGTGTCGTGCCGCGTGGCCAGGGCCGCGTACGCCTCCTGGTAGGCGGCGGAGAGCCGGTCGCCGGAGGCGCCCTGGAGGTAGATCGAGGACACCGACCCGTTCGAGCCGGCGGTGCCGAGCACCGCCTCGGCCGTGCTCAGGGGCGTCACGGCGAGGTCGTCCTCGTCGGTGCTCCCGCTGGACCCGCTGTCGGCGAGCACCCCGACGACCGTGAACGCGGTGCCGCCGAGGGTGACGGTGCTGCCGACCCCGGTACGCAGCCCGAGCTCGGAGACCGTCGTGCCGCCCAGGACGAGCACGTGCGCGGCCGTCGTCTCGTCCTGCGCGGTGAGGAACCGGCCCTCGGCGAGCGAGCGGGCCCGCACCCCCAGCCACTCGGGCGTCGTCGCCGTGACCGAGGTCGTCCAGGTGGTGCTGCCCGACGTGAGGACGCCGGAGGTCGTCCGCACCGGGGCGACGTGCGCGACGTCCGGCGCCACCGTCGGGTCCGCGAGGGCCTGGGCGTCGGCGAGGGTGAGGGTGGTCGCGGTGCCGCGGCCGGCGCGGACGCCGCCGGTGGTGGAGCTGCCGGGGGAGACGACCAGGAGGTTGCTGCCCAGGCTGTTGATCTGGTCGGCCACCTTCTGCTGGGCGCCCTGGCCGAGGCCGACGGTGAGGGTGACCGAGGCGATGCCGATCCAGATGCCCAGCACGGTGAGCAGGGACCGCATGCGGTGCGTCCGCACCGACTCCAGCGCGATGGCCAGGGTCTCCCCGGGCCGTACGCGGGGCGTCCGCAGCGCCGGGACGCTCACGCGCCGGCCCCCACGGGCTCGCCCTGCTGGTCGTGCGCGGTGAGCACGACGCCGTCGCGGACCGTCACGGAACGTTCCGCGGCGGCCGCGACCTCGAGGTCGTGGGTGATCAGGACGATCGTGCGACCGGAGGCGTGCAGCTCGTCGAGCAGGGCCATCACGTCCTCGCTGGAGCGCGAGTCGAGGTTGCCGGTGGGCTCGTCGGCCAGGATCAGGGCCGGGTCGGTCACGAGCGCGCGGGCGATCGCGACGCGCTGCTGCTGGCCGCCGGAGAGCTCGCTCGGCCGGTGGTCCACCCGTCCTGCGAGGCCGACACGGTCGAGGGCGGCGTGGGCGCGCTCCCGGCGCTCCGCGCGCGGGACGCCGGCGTAGACGAGCGGCAGCTCGACGTTGCGCCAGGCCGAGAGGGTGGACAGCAGGTTGAACTGCTGGAAGACGAAGCCGATGCGGGTGTTCCGCACGGCCGCGAGGTCGGTCTCGGACAGGTCCTCGACGTCGACGCCGTCGAGCTCGTAGCGCCCCGAGGTCGCGACGTCGAGGCAGCCGAGGATGTTCATCAGCGTCGACTTGCCGGAGCCCGACGGCCCGATCACCGCGACGTACTCGCCCCGGTCGATCCGCAGCGAGACGTCGCGCAGCGCGTGCACCTCCGCGGCGCCCGTGGCGTACGTCTTGCTGATCCCCTCCAGCGCGACCACCGCGTGCCCGGCGACGGGCGGGGCGGGGGTCGTCGCCACGTCGCCCGTGGCCGGGTCGTCGGTTCCGTCGGCGTCGTCGACCCAGGTGAAGGGGCCCAGCGGCTCGTCGCTCACCGGGTGCCCCCGCCGGTGCCGGCCTGGCCGCCGGGCACCCCGCCGGCCGGGGGAGCCCCGCCGCCGAAGCCGCCCCCGCCGTAGCCGCCGCCACCGAACCCGCCTCCGCCGTTCCCGCCGCCGTACCCGCGGCCGCCGAACCCGCCGGTCCCGCTGCTCTGGCCCGACGGGGTGCCGCCGGCCGTCCGGACCGGGATCGTCACGACGACCTGGTCGCCGTCGGCGAGGCCCTTGGTGACCTCGGTCGTCGGGCCGTAGCTCGTCCCGAGCGTCACCGGCGTGGAGACCCTGCCCGTCCCGACGAGCCGGGTGACGGCCGTCTGGCCGTTGGCGGTCGAGATCGCCGCGGTCGGCACCGTGAGGACGTCGTCGCGCTGGCTGACGACGATCGACACGGTCGCCGTCGCCCCGGCGTACAGGTCCTTGCGGGAGCCGGTCACGTCGATCGTCACGGGAAAAGTCGCGCCGGCGCCCGCGGTGGTCGCCCCGGCCCCCGTGGCGCCCGAGCCCGACGAGGCCATCACCGCCACCGAGGAGACGGTCCCGAAGACCGTCGCGGTGGAGCCGGTCGTGGTGATCTGGGCCTGCAGCCCCTTCTTGACCTTGGCGAGGTCGGCGCTGCCGACGCTCGCGGAGACGGTGTAGCGGTCCGTCGAGATGACCGTGACGGCCGTCGTGGACGCGCCCGACGCGCTGCTCTGGCCGCTGCCGCCGCCCGACGCCCCCGACCCGGAGGCCGAGGACCCGGCCGAGCCCGACGAGCCCGACCCGACCGTGTCGCCCTTGGCGACGCCGACCTCGGCGACGGTTCCGGTGAAGGTCGCGCGCAAGGTCGCCGACTTCAGCGCCGTCCGGGCCTGCGAGACCGCGCTCTCGTCGACCGCGACCTTGGCCTTCGCGGCCGTGAGCTCGGCGGCGGTGGTGCTCGAGCTGTCCTCGGCGGTCGTGAGGTCGTCCTGCGCGGAGGCCAGGTCGGCCTGCGCCGCGTCGAGGTCGGCCTGCAGGTCGTCGTCGTCGAGGGTGGCGAGGACGTCGCCCTTGGTCACCTTGTCGCCGACCTCGACGTCGACCGCGGTCACCGTCCCGCTCGCGCCGAAGGCGAGGTCGGCCCGGCGGGCGGGCTCGACGGTGCCGGTGGCTCCGACGGTGTCCTTCACCGTCTGCTTGCTGACCGTCACGGTGCGTTCGACGGCCGCCGGGGTGCTGGAGGCGCGCGTCAGGTGCCACGCCAGGGCGCCGCCGCCGCCGAGCAGGACGAGCGCGACCACGACGACGACCGGCCAGCGCCGGCGTCGGGGGTGGTCGCTGCGCGTTCGGGCTCGGGGCACGGGTACGTCCTCGCGGGGCTGGGCGTGGCCCCTGCAGGAGCGGGGACGTCCAGATCTTGCTGAGGCCGGCTATGGGTCGACTTGCACGAGGCTGTGCACGGCCTGTGACGGTCGGGCGGGTGTCCGGAACCTTTCCGTGAGATCGGGGGACCTCGGCGGACGCCGTCCCCTTCGGGCCCTTCGACAGGCTCAGGGAGCGTGTGCGGGGCCCTTCGACAGGCTCAAGGGGCGTCCTCGGCCTTCGACAGGCTCCGGGGGCGTTGCGGGATGGGAACGCGAAACGCCCCGACCACAGGACGTGGTCGGGGCGTTCGCGGCGTACGGGCTAGCGGTCGCCCATCGCGACGAAGTCGCGGGTGCGGTAGCCGGTGTAGATCTGCTTCGGCCGCGCGATCTTCTGCTCCTTGTCCTGCACGAGCTCCGACCACTGCGCGAGCCAGCCGGGCGTGCGCCCGATGGCGAACAGCACGGTGAACATCTCCGGCGGGAACTGCAGCGCCTCGTAGATGAGGCCCGAGTAGAAGTCGACGTTGGGGTAGAGCTTGCGCTTGACGAAGTACTCGTCCTCGAGCGCGATGCGCTCCAGCTCCTGGGCGATCTTGAGCAGCGGGTTGACCCCGGTGACCTCGAAGACGTCGTCGCAGGCCTTCTTGATGATCGTGGCGCGCGGGTCGAAGTTCTTGTAGACGCGGTGCCCGAAGCCCATGAGCTTCTCCTTGCCGCCCTTCACCCCCTCGATGAAGCCGGGGATGTTGTCGACGGTCCCGATCCGGCGCAGCATCTTGAGCACAGACTCGTTCGCGCCGCCGTGCAGCGGGCCGTAGAGGGCGCCGATACCGGCGGCGATCGCGGAGTACGGGTCGACCTGCGAGGAGCCGACGGAGCGCACGGCGTTGGTCGAGCAGTTCTGCTCGTGGTCGGCGTGCAGGATCAGCAGCACGTCGAGCGCCTTCACCAGGCGGGGGTCGGCCTCGTACGTCGGCTCGCTCATCTTGAACAGCATCGCGAGGAAGTTCTCGACGTAGGAGAGCCGGTTGTCGGGGTAGACGTACGGCTTGCCCTGGTTGTGACGGAACGCCCAGGCGCCCAGCGTCGGCATCTTGGCGATGAGGCGGGTGATCTGGCGCTGCCGGTTGGCGGGGTCGGAGATCTGGTTGGCGTCGGGGTAGAACGTCGACAGCGCGCTCACCGAGGACATCAGCATGCCCATCGGGTGCGCGTCGTAGCGGAAGCCCTGCATCAGCTGGCGCACGTTCTCGTGCAGGAACGTGTGGATGGTGACGTCGTGGACGAACGAGTCCAGCTCGGGCTGCGTCGGCAGCTCGCCGTTCAGCAGGAGGTAGGCCACCTCCAGGAACGTCGAGTGCTCGGCCAGCTGCTCGATCGGGTAGCCGCGGTACTCCAGGATCCCGGCGTCGCCGTCGATGTAGGTGACGGCGCTGCGGGTGGACGCGGTGTTGACGAAGCCGGGGTCGTACGTGGCCAGGCCGACGCCGTCGGCGCTGATCTGCTTGAGGTCGGCGGCGCGGATGGTGCCGTCGGTGATGGCGAGCTCGTAGGTCTCGCCCGTCCGGTTGTCGGTGACGGTGAGGCTGTCGCGGCCGCTGCCCGACGCGCCGGAGCCGTTGGCGGCGCCCTGCTCCGGGCTGGGGGCCGACGCGGCGGTCGTGGAGAGGTCGGTCATGGCCCCAATCTAGGAGGACGTCCGAATACTCTTGAAGGGTGGGCGGCGCAGCGGTCCGGTGATCCTTGCCACGGCGCCCTCGCGCGGAGTGCGCTGTTTTGACCACCCTTGCCGAGCGCGGGTATCTTGGACGGTCGTTGCGTCTTCGCACGTGCTCGTCCCGTATCCGGTTCCGCCGGAGCGGATGCGCGGGCCCGATCTGCACGACCGCAGCACCCGAACGACAGATCCACCCACTGATCCGAGAGCTGGTCCACGACCGTGTCCACGTACAGCCCCAAGCCCGGTGACCTCACGAGGGACTGGCACGTCATCGACGCGTCCGACGTCGTCCTCGGACGGCTCGCCGTCCAGATCGCCACCCTGCTGCGCGGCAAGCACAAGCCGACCTTCGCCCCGCACATGGATGGCGGCGACTTCGTCGTCGTGGTCAACGCCTCCAAGATCTCCCTCGGTGGCAGCAAGGGGACCGACAAGATGTACCACCGGCACTCCGGCCGCCCGGGTGGTCTGAAGTCGGTGCCGGCCGGCGAGCTGCTCGCCCGCGATCCGCGCAAGGTCGTCGAGCTCGCGGTGTGGGGCATGCTCCCCAAGAACCGCCTCAGCCGTCAGCTGATCAAGAAGCTCAAGGTCTACTCGGGCCCGGAGCACCCCCACAGCGCGCAGCAGCCGCAGCCCTTCGCGATCACGCAGGTCGCGCAGCAGCAGCCGGCCGCGGTCTGACCGCCCACCGACACCCAGATCTTTCGACAGGACATCCAGCAGTGACCGACACCGCCACCGAGATCGCCCCGATCACCGAGGGTGACCGCGAGATCGCCTACCGCTCCGAGGCCAACCCCGGCGCCACCGCCGGCAGCCGCCCCGCGGTCGTCGCGCCCGCCGGCGCCACCGGCCGTCGCAAGGAGGCCATCGCGCGCGTCCGCATCGTGCCCGGCAGCGGCCAGTGGACCATCAACGGCCGCGACCTCGAGAACTACTTCCCGAACAAGGTCCACCAGCAGATCGTCTCCGAGCCCTTCGGCACGGCGGCGGTCAGCGGCTCGTACGACGTCATCGCCCGCATCCACGGCGGCGGCGTCACCGGCCAGGCCGGCGCGCTGCGCCTCGGGATCGCCCGCTGCCTCAACGCCGTCGACGAGGAGGCCAGCCGTCCGGCCCTGAAGAAGGCCGGGATGCTGACCCGCGACGCGCGGATCAAGGAGCGCAAGAAGGCCGGGCTCAAGAAGGCCCGCAAGGCTCCTCAGTACAGCAAGCGCTGATCGCGTCCCGGCCTGCGGCCGGGCACTTCGTCTGGCAGGGTGTGGGCGTGGGTCGTCTCTTCGGCACCGATGGTGTGCGCGGTCGTGCGAACGACGCGCTCACCGCCGAGCTGGCTCTCGGGGTCGCCGTCGCGGCGGCCCACGTGCTCGGCGAGGCGGGTGAGTTCCGCGGGCACCGCCCCTTCGCGGTGGTGGGTCGCGACCCGCGCGCCTCGGGGGAGTTCCTCGAGGCGGCCGTCGTCGCCGGGCTCGCCAGCGCGGGCGTCGACGTCGTCCGGCTCGGGGTCGTCCCGACGCCGGGCGTCGCCTTCCTCACCGGGCGCCAGCAGGCCGACCTGGGCGTGATGCTCTCGGCGAGCCACAACCCGATGCCCGACAACGGCATCAAGATCTTCGCCCGCGGCGGCGCCAAGCTGGACGACACCGTCGAGGACGCCATCGAGGCGCGCCTGCGCGAGCCGTGGGCCCGGCCCACCGGTGCGGGGGTCGGCCGCGTGCGCGACGAGCCGTCGCTCGTGGAGGCGTACGTCGCCCACCTCGTCTCCAGCGTCGGCACCCCCGTCAGCCTCGAGGGCATCAAGGTCGTCCTCGACTGCGCGAACGGTGCCGCCTTCGTCGCCGGTCCGGCCGCCTTCGAGGCGCAGGGCGCCGAGGTCGTGCGGATCCACGCCGAGCCCGACGGCCTCAACATCAACCGCGACTGCGGCTCCACGCACATGGACTCGCTGCGCGCCGCCGTCGTGGAGCACGGCGCCGACCTGGGCATCGCGCTCGACGGCGACGCCGACCGCTGCCTCGCGGTCGACGCGACCGGCCGCGTCGTCGACGGCGACCAGATCCTCGCCGTCCTGGCCGTCGCGATGCGGGAGGACGGGCGGCTCAAGAACGACACCGTCGTCGCCACGGTGATGAGCAACCTCGGGTTCCTGCACGCGATGCGCCGCGCCGACATCGCCGTCGAGCAGACGGCCGTGGGCGACCGCTACGTCCTCGAGGCCATGAAGGCGTCGGGCCACACCCTGGGCGGGGAGCAGTCCGGGCACGTGATCATGTCGGAGCACGCGACGACCGGCGACGGCGTCCTCACCGCGCTGCACCTCGCGAGCCGCATGGCCACCTCGGGCCGCAGCCTCGCCGAGCTCGCCGCGGTCATGACCCGGCTCCCGCAGGTCCTGGTGAACGTCGCCGGCGTCGACAAGGCGCGGGCCGGGAGCGACGACGGCCTGCTGGCCGCGGTCGCCGAGGCCGAGGCGCGCCTGGGCGACGCCGGGCGGGTGCTGCTGCGGCCGTCGGGCACCGAGGCGCTCGTCCGCGTCATGGTCGAGGCCGAGAGCTACGACGTCGCCGACTCCGTCGCCCAGCAGCTCTCCACGGTGGTCCGGGAACGGCTCGCCCTGTGAGGCCCCCGTCGCTGGTGAGGACCGTGGCCCGTGCGCGAGCGCGCGCGGGCGCACCACCGGGGGAGCTCACGCGATGAGCAGGCCGACGGCCCCCGACGTCGGCCGCCCCTCGGGGCCCTCGCTGCAACGTCGCGTCGGCAGGTTCACCCTGCTGATCGTCACCCTCGCCGTGCTCTTCACCGGGCTCGCCGGCTACCTCGCCACGCGGATCGCGGCCTACGACCGCATCGACGGCGTGCTGGCCCGGGCCACCACCGCGGCCGTGGCCGCCATCGGGCCCTCGCCCACCTGGGAGCAGGTGGACAGGTTCGTCTCCGCCGACCGCGACCTCGACGACGACCTCATGGTCGGTGCGCTCCGGGCCGACGGCGAGGCGGTGCGGGCGCCCGGCTCCGAGGCGATCCTCGTCGACGGACGTGACCTCGCCGTGGCCGCGGGCCAGCTCGGCGAGCTCACCCGCCAGGCCCGGACGCCCGACGGCCGGCCGTACCGCGTCCTCGTCGTCCCGCTCGGCGGCCCGTCGCAGGCCGCGTTGGTGATCGGGCGCCCGCTGGCCGGTTCGCAGCAGATCCTCGGCGCGCTCGCGCTGGCCCTCGCCGCCTGCGGCCTCGCCGCCGTGGTCACCGCCGGGCTCGCCGCCCGTCGGCTGGCCCGTGCGGGTGTGGCTCCGGTGCGCGAGCTCACCAGCGAGGTCGAGCGGCGCGCCGCGTCCGACGACCTCACGCCCGTGGAGGTCGTGCGCGACGACGAGATCGGCCGGCTCTCGGTGGCCTTCAACCACCTGCTCGACACGATCAAGGTCTCCCGGGTGCGCCAGGCGCGCTTCGTCGCGGACGCCGGGCACGAGCTCCGTACGCCGCTCACCAGCATGCGGACGAACATCGAGCTGCTGCTCGCCGACACCCAGCGCGCGATGCTGCCGCCGGACGACCGGCTGACGATCATGCGCGACGTGCGCACCCAGCTGATCGAGTTCTCCTCGCTCGTGTCCGACCTGATCGGCCTGACCCGCGAGGACCGGACGGCGGCCGAGCTCTACGAGGTCGACCTCACCGCGGTGCTGGAGGAGACGGTCGACCGGATCAGCATGCGCGTGCCCGGCTTCGGCTGGGACGTCTCGCTGGACCCGACCTACCTGCAGGGCGACGCCGACCTGCTCGGGCGGGCCCTCGACAACGTGCTCGACAACGCGGTGAAGTTCTCCCCGCCCGGCGGCACGATCACCGTGAGCCTGCACGACGGGGAGGTGCGCGTCGCCGACCAGGGTCGTGGTGTCGTCCAGGAGGAGCGGGCCTTCGTCTTCGACCGGTTCTTCCGCTCCGAGGCGTCGCGGGCCACCCCGGGGACGGGTCTGGGGCTGTCGATCACCGAGTCGGTGGTGCGGCAGCACGGCGGCACGGTCATCGTCACCGACGCACCGGGCGGCGGTGCGCTGTTCGTCCTCCGCTTCCCGCTCACCACGTCACGGCCGGTGCCGCGCCAGCCGCCGCCGCCGCCCCCGCCCGTCTCGGGGGACGCGCGTCGGCCGCGGCCGATCACGGCGGGCGGCGCAGAGGCCTGAGCCGCCTCAGGGCGTCGTGACGGCCTGGAAGAGCTGGGCCACCCCGGGCAGCACGCCGAGCGCGGCCAGGACGAGGGCGGCGACGACCACCACCAGCGAGAGCAGCAGGCCGAAGGCGAGCGCACCGAAGGCGCCGAAGAAGCCGGCCTTGAAGGCGGTCCCGGCGCTGAGCCGTGCGCGCGGCGGCAGCGGGCCGTGCTCGTTCGCCATGTCCTCCACCGTAGCCGTGCGGTCGTCCACCGGGAGCGCCCACGACGTGCGCGTGGGCGACGAGCACCCGAATTCTGCGCGTCACGCAGGAACGAGGCTCCCAGCCCGGGCGGACCCGGTGACGGCGTGCCGGCCGGGCCCCCCTTGCCGGCCGGCACGCGCGTCGGGGTGGAGGAGCACCGGGGCCGCGTCCTGATACACGTCCGGTGCGGGACCGGCGGAGGCCGCGCGTCCGCGCCGTGGCCGGCTCAGACCTTGCGGATCCGCACCCACTCGACCCGGTGGTCGGGGCCCTTGCGCAGGATCGCCGTGGCCCGGCCGCGCGTCGGGAGGATGTTCCGGCGCAGGTTCGGGCCGTTGATGGTGTCCCACAGGTGCTCGGCCCGCGCGACGGCCTGCTCGGGCGTCAGCTCGGCGTAGCGCGTGAAGTACGAGCGCGGGTCGCGGAACGCGGTCTCCCGCAGCGACAGGAAGCGCGAGACGTACCAGGCGCGGATGTCGTCGAGGTCGGCGTCGACGTAGACGGAGAAGTCGAAGAAGTCGCTCACCGCCAGCCCGGTGGTGCCGTCGGGGCGGACCACGGCCGGCTGCAGGACGTTGAGGCCCTCGACGATGAGGATGTCCGGGCTGTCCAAAACCACCTGCTCGTCGGGGACGATGTCGTAGACCAGGTGGCTGTAGACGGGGGCGGCGACGCGGGGCTTGCCGGACTTGACGTCCATGACGAAGCGCAGCAGCGCGCGCCGGTCGTACGACTCGGGGAAGCCCTTGCGCTCCATGAGCCCGCGCCGGGCGAGCTCGGCGTTCGGGTGCAGGAAGCCGTCGGTCGTGACCAGCGCGACCCGCGGGTGCCCGGGCCACGCGGCCAGCAGCTCGCGCAGCAGGCGGGCGGTCGTGGACTTGCCGACCGCCACCGAGCCGGCGATGCCGATGACGAAGGGCGTGCGGCCGACCGACAGGTGCAGGAAGTCGCCGGTGCTGCGGTGCAGCTCGCCGGTGAGGTCGACGTAGCGGGTGAGCAGGCCGCTCAGCGGCAGGTAGACCTCGCGCACGTCGCGCAGCGAGGTCGGGTCGTCCAGGCCGCGGACCCGCTCCAGGGTCTCGGCGTCCAGGCCCAGCTGGTCGCTGGCGGCGAGCGCGGCCCAGTCGGCCCGGCTGCGCTCCACGTAGGGGCTGGGCGGCGCCTCGACGTCGAGCGCCCGCGACTGGGTCACGGTCGCTCAGGGTAGTGCGCGCGACCAGCCGTGGGACTTCTCTCCACAGGCCGGTCGGTGCCGCGCAGGAACCTTGCGTTCCGGGTCCAGGCGGCCGTGCTCCCGTACGCTGGCGCCCATGTGCGGAATCGTCGGCTACGTCGGCCCGAGGTCGGCGCTCGGTGTCGTGGTCGAGGGGCTGCGGCGCCTCGAGTACCGCGGCTACGACTCCGCGGGGGTCGCCGTCGTCAGCGACGGAGAGCTGCACGCCAGGAAGAAGGCGGGCAAGATCGCCAACCTCGACGCCGAGCTGGCGGCGCACCCGCTGCCCGCCGACGGGCTCGGCCTGGGCCACACGCGCTGGGCCACCCACGGCGGCCCGACCGACACCAACGCGCACCCGCACGTCTCGTACGACGGCCGGGTCGCCGTCGTGCACAACGGCATCATCGAGAACTTCGCGGCCCTGCGCACCGAGCTCGGCGAGGACGGCATCACCTGCGTCTCCGAGACCGACACCGAGGTCGTCGCCCACCTGCTCGCGCAGCAGGTCGCCGCCGGGGTGGACCTGGCCGACGCGATGCGTCTCGTCTGCCGCCGCCTGCAGGGCGCCTTCACCCTCGTCGCCGTCGACGCGCAGGGCCCGCGCCAGGTCGTGGCCGCGCGCCGCAACTCCCCGCTCGTGGTGGGCGTGGGGGAGGGCGAGAACTTCCTCGCCTCCGACGTCGCCGCGTTCATCGAGCACACCCGCGACGCGATCGAGCTCGGCCAGGACCAGGTCGTCGTGATCACCGACTCCGACGTGACCGTCACCGACTTCGACGGCGCCCCGGCGCCGGTGCGCCCGTTCCACGTCGACTGGGACCTGTCGGCCGCCGAGAAGGGCGGCTTCGACTGGTTCATGCGCAAGGAGATCTACGAGCAGCCGAAGGCGGTCGCCGACACCCTCCTGGGTCGCCACGACGAGAACGGCCGGCTCACGCTCGACGAGGTGCGCATCTCCGAGGAGGAGCTGCGCCGCATCGACAAGATCATCATCATCGCCTGCGGCACCGCCTCGTACGCCGGGCTCGTCGCCAAGTACGCCATCGAGCACTGGACCCGGATCCCCTGCGAGGTGGAGCTGGCCAGCGAGTTCCGCTACCGCGACCCGATCGTCGGGCCGACGACCCTGGTCGTCGCCATCAGCCAGTCCGGCGAGACCGCTGACACGCTCATGGCGATCCGGCACGCCCGCGAGCAGCACGCCCGCGTGCTGGCCGTCTGCAACACCAACGGCGCGACCATCCCGCGCGAGTCCGACGCCGTCATCTACACCCACGCCGGCCCGGAGATCAGCGTCGCCTCGACGAAGGGCTTCACCACCCAGATCGTCGCCTGCTACCTGCTCGGGCTCTACCTCGCGCAGGTGCGCGGGACGAAGTTCGGCGACGAGATCGCCGCGCTGATGGGGGAGCTGGCCACGATGCCCGACGCGATCGCGCGGGTGCTCGAGGGCATGGACCCGGTGCTCAAGCTGGCGGCGGACTTCGCCGAGGAGCGCGTGGTGCTGTTCCTGGGGCGCCACGTCGGCTACCCCGTCGCCCTGGAGGGCGCGCTCAAGCTCAAGGAGCTCGCCTACATCCACGCGGAGGGCTTCGCGGCCGGCGAGCTCAAGCACGGCCCCATCGCGCTCATCGAGGACGGGCTGCCGGTCTTCGTGGTGATCCCGCCGCGCGGGCGCGACATGCTCCACGACAAGGTGCTGTCCAACCTGCAGGAGGTCCGCGCCCGCGGCGCCCGCACCGTCGTCCTCGCCGAGGCCGACGACCACGAGGTGCTCCCGTACGCCGACGTCCTCGTCCCGCTGCCCCAGGTCTCGACGCTGCTGCAGCCGCTCGTGGCCACGGTCCCGCTGCAGATGTTCGCCTGCGAGCTCGCAACCCTCAAGGGCCACGACGTCGACCAGCCCCGCAACCTCGCCAAGTCCGTCACCGTCGAGTGACCCGCCCGCTGCGCGCGTTCCCGTCCCTCGAGTCCCCGGTTCTTCACGTGAACGTGAAAAACCGATGTTCCACCGAGCAGATCTGCTGTGGGTAGCGCCAGCTTGCTGAGTACACCGGCGCTGGCCCGCCGGCCCGTGCCCAGGGAGTGCCGGTGATCGTCGGCGTCGGGATCGACGTCTGCGACGTGGAACGGTTCGGTCAGACGCTGCAGCGGCGCCCGGGCCTCGTGCGCCGCCTGTTCACCCCGGCCGAGGCGGAACGTCCCGTGGCCTCCCTCGCCGCGCGGTTCGCGGCCAAGGAGGCGCTGGCCAAGGCGCTCGGGGCGCCGCAGGGGATGTCCTGGCAGGACGCCGAGATCGTCACCGACGAGCGCGGGCGGCCGCGCTTCGAGGTCCGCGGAACCGTCGCCGCCCAGGTCGCGGTCGCCGGGATCACCTCCATCCACGTGAGCCTGTCCCACGACGCCGGCATCGCCTCCGCCGTCGTGGTCTGCGAGGGCTGAGCCGCCCGAGGTGCCGTGCAGCGGCGCCGATCCCACGGTCGTACGACGCCGCTGGATAGGGTCGCCAGCGTGCAGGCCTTCACCGTCGAGCAGGTGCGCCGGATGGAACGTGCGGCCATGGGTCCCGAGGACGACGGCACCCTCATGCAGCGGGCCGCCGCCGGCCTGGCCGCCGTCGTCGTCGAGGCGCTGCGGACCCGCGTCGACCGCGTGTACGGCGCCCGGGTGCTCGTGCTCGTCGGGCCCGGCAACAACGGCGGCGACGCCCTGTGGGCCGGTGCGCGGCTGGCCCGGCGCGGCGTCCGCGTCGACGCGGTCGGTGTGCTCGGGACCCCGCACGCCGAGGGGCTCGCCGCCCTGCTCGCCGCCGGCGGCCGACGCCTCGAGCGCGCGCAGCTGAGCGCCCTGGGCGCGTACGACCTCGCCCTCGACGGGATCCTCGGCATCGGCGGGCGGCCCGGCCTGCCCGACGACGTCGCCGACCTCGTGGACCGCCTCGCCGACGCCGACGTCCCGGTGGTCGCCGTCGACCTGCCCTCCGGCGTCGCCGCCGACACCGGCGCGGTCCCGGGTGCGGCGGTCACCGCCGCCGTCACCGTCACCTTCGGGGTGGTCAAGGTGGGCCACCTCCTCGAACCCGCGCGCAGCCGTACGGGCCGCCTCGTGCTCGTCGACATCGGCCTGGACACCAGCGCCGAGGAGCCGGAGCTCGACGCCTGGGACGCGGCGCGGGTGGCCGCCGCGTGGCCCTGGCCGGCGCCGCAGAGCGACAAGTACGCCAAGGGTGTGGTCGGCGTCGACTGCGGGTCGGAGACCTACCCGGGCGCCGGGATCATGGCCACGTACGGCGCCGTGCACGGCGGCGCCGGGATGGTGCGGTTCCTGGGGCCGGAGTCGGCGCAGACCGTCATCACCACGAACCTGCCCGACGTCGTCTTCGCCCCCGGCCGGGTGCAGGCCCACCTCCTCGGCTCGGGCTGGGGCGACCGGGCGGACGGCACGCAGGCGGTGGCGGACGCCGTCGCCTCCGAGGTCCCGGGCGTCCTCGACGCCGACGGGCTGCGGTACCGGCCCGAGACGATGCCGGGCACCTGGCTCCTCACGCCGCACGCGGGCGAGCTCGCCCGGCTGCTCGGCGTGGAGCGTTCCGAGGTCGAGGACGACCCGCTGGCCGCCGTGCGCGCCGGGGTCGGGCGCACCGGCGCGACGGTCCTGCTCAAGGGAGCGACGCAGCTCGTCGCCCGCCCCGGGACCCGGACCGTCGAGCTCGCCGTGCCGGGTCCCGCGTGGACCGGGCGCGCCGGTTCCGGGGACACGCTCGGCGGCCTCTGCGCCGCCGTCCTCGCCGCCGGCCGGCCCGCGCACGAGGCCGCGGTCCTCGGCGCCTCCCTGCAGGCGGTCACGGCCGCCGCGCACCCCGGTCCGCTCCCGCCGCACGCGCTCGCCGAGCGGTGCGCCGACCAGCTCGGCGCCTGGTGGCAGGAGGGCCGGCGGTGACGCCGACCACCGCTCCGGACGCTTCGGCCCCGTCCGCGATCGACCCCGCGACGGCGAGCGCCGAGATCGACCTGGCCGCCCTGCGCGACAACGTCGCCGCCCTCGCGGCGCACGTCGGCCCCGCCGCGCTCATGGTCGTGGTCAAGGCCGACGCGTACGGGCACGGGATGGCCGTCTGCGCGCGCGAGGCCCGCGCCGCCGGCGCCACCTGGCTCGGCGTGGCCACGCCCGGCGAGGCGCTGGCCCTGCGTGCGGTGGGCGACACCGGACCGCTGCTGTGCTGGCTCTACGGGCCGACGGAGGACCTCAGCCCGCTGGTCGCGGCCGACGTCGACGTCTCGGCGTCGAGCGCGGAGGACATCTCCCGGCTGGCCGCCGGCGCGGCCGTGGCCGAGCGGGTGGCGCGGGTGCACCTGAAGGTCGACACCGGCCTGACGCGCAACGGCGCGCCGGAGCACGCCTGGGACGAGCTGTTCGCCGCGGCTGTCGAGGCCGAGGGCGCCGGGGCGCTCCGTACCGTCGGGCTCTGGTCGCACCTCGCGGCCGCCGACGAGCCGGGCCACCCGTCGGTCGGCCTCCAGCTCGCGGCCTTCGACCGGGCGTACGTGCGGGCGCGGCTGGCCGGCCTGCAGCCCGAGCTGCGCCACCTCGCCAACTCCGCGGGCGCGCTCGTCGTCCCCGAGGCCCGCTTCGACCTGGTCCGCGTCGGCATCGCCGCGTACGGGGTGGAGCCCGCGCCCGGGCTCGCCGCCCTCGCCGGCGTCACGCTCACCCCCGTCATGCGCCTGCGCGCGCAGCTCGCGCTGGTCAAGCGCGTCGCCGCCGGCACGGGCGTCTCCTACGGCTGGACCTGGACCGCGCCGTCGGACACGGTCGTCGGCCTGGTGCCGCTCGGCTACGCCGACGGGGTGCCGCGCCACGCCGGCAACGTCGCGGAGGTCGCCGTCGGCGGCCGGCGGGCCCCGGTGCGCGGTCGCATCTGCATGGACCAGCTGGTCGTCGAGCTCGGCCCCGACGCCCGCGAGGAGCCGGGCGACGAGGTGACGCTGTTCGGCGGCGGGCCGGAGGCACCGACGGCGGCCGACTGGGCCGAGGTCTGCGGGACGATCGGCTACGAGATCGTCACCCGTATCGGCGCGCGGGTGCCGCGGGTCTACCGCCACGGCCTCGACGCCGCCGGGGACGGGCGCTGATGGCGGCCCGCGCGCCCCGCGGCCTGGGGCGCGCCCTCGTGCGCCGTGCCGGGCGACGCTCGTCGCCGACGGCCTCCCTCGCCTCCTGGACCGGCGGTGGGCTGGGTGCGGGCGTCGGCCTGGTGGCCGGGGTGCTCGCGCTCGCCGCCGGCGGGGTGGCCGTCGGGCTCGAGCTCGAGAAGCGGGTCGTGACCAAGCGGATCGGCCGCGCGTCCGCCGCCGAGGACAAGATCGTCCTGCCGCGCTCCGACGGGCCGACCGTCCGCACGCCCGACGGGGTGCCGCTGCACACCGAGGTCGACGAACGGGCGGACGACCCGGCGGCGACGTACGGCACCGAGCTCCCGCCGCTGCCCGCCGACGCGCCGACCCTCGTGCTCGTGCACGGCTACGCGCTGAGCCTCGACTGCTGGCTCTACCAGCGCGCGCACTTCCGCGGCCGGGTGCGGGAGGTGCTCTACGACCAGCGCTCGCACGGCCGCTCGGGCCACTCGTCGGCGGAGTTCTGCCGCGTCCCCCAGCTCGCCGAGGACCTGCGCCAGGTGCTGGCCGAGGTGACCGGCGACGGCCCGGTCGTCCTGGTCGGGCACTCGATGGGCGCGATGACGATCATGCACCTGGCGCTGTCGTACCCCGAGCTGTTCGGCCCGCAGGTGAAGGGCGTCGCGCTGTTCTCGACGTCGGCGGGGGAGATGGCCGACTACTCGCCGGTGCGCGCCATCCCGGGCGCGGTCTTCTCGAAGGTCGCGCCACCGCTGCTCGCCGGCCTCAACCGCGTGCCGGAGCTGGTCGCGCGCAGCCGGCAGGCCGGCACCGACCTCGGATTCGTGGTGACCAAGCGGATGGCCTTCGGCTCCGACGTGCCCGCCAACCTGGTCGAGCTCACCAGCGAGATGCTCGGCGAGACCTCGCTGGAGGTCGTGGCCGACTTCTACCCGACCTTCTCCGAGCTCGACGAGTACGAGGCGTTCGCCGTCATGAGCCGGGTCCCCTGCGCCGTCGTCGGCGGGCTCGACGACGTGATCACGCCGATCGAGCACACCGACAAGATCATCGAGCTCATGCCGCAGGCGCGGTCGCTGCGGGTCGAGCACTGCGGGCACCTCGGCCTGATGGAGCACCCGGAGGTCTTCTCCGGCGTGGTCGAGGACCTGTACGCGCAGGTGCTGCAGGACGGCGCCGGCGGGGACGCCGCCGACGGGAACGCCGCCGACGTGGACGCCGAGGGAGCAGCGCGTGCCTGAGACCGTCCGGGCCACCACGGCCGACCTCCTCGCCCGCGCGGCCGGGCTCGCCTCGACCGGCCGGCGGGTGCTGCTCGGCGTCACCGGACCGCCGGGTGCGGGCAAGACCACGCTGGCGCGCGCGCTCGTCACCGGGCTCGGTCCGGAACGTGCGGTGCTCGTGCCGATGGACGGCTTCCACCTCGCCGACCCGACCCTGGTCGCTCGGGGGAGCCGCCTGCGCAAGGGCGCGCTCGACACCTTCGACGTCGGCGGCTACGTCTCGCTGCTGCGCCGGCTCCGCGACCAGCAGGAGGCGTACGTGCACGCCCCGGACTTCGACCGGGCCCTCGAGGCGTCGCTCGGGTCGGCGATCCCGGTGGCGCGCGAGGTGCCCCTCGTGGTCACGGAGGGCAACTACCTGCTGAGCGACGAGGGCGCCTGGGCCGAGGTGCGGGGACTGCTCGACGCGACGTGGTTCATCGACGTGCCCGACGACGTCCGGGTCCGTCGCCTGGTCCGCCGCCGCGAGGGCTACGGCGCCGACCACGCCGAGGCCGTGGCCTGGGCCACGGGCAGCGACCAGGCCAACGCCGACGTCGTCGCCACCACCCGCGACCGGGCGGACCTCGCGGTGACGCTCGTCCGCTGACGCCCGCGACGGGTCGCTCACCGGCTCGGCGGGACGTCCTCGGGCGAGCACAGGCTGCAGGGGTGCCGGGCGGCTGCTGCCGCGTGGGCCGCCTGCGCCTGGTCGCGCCACGCGATGACCGCTCGGCGGGTCGCGCCCAGCAGGAGATCGGTGCGCCCGAGGACGAGCAGGTCGGGCGCACGGCTCGGCCGGCGGATGACGAGCGGCAGCGGGCCGGCGATCGCACGTTCGACCGCGCGACCCGCCGCAGAGATCGTCGAGGTGAGCCCGAGCACGTGCTGGACCGCACCGGGGCTGAGGAGTCCGGGGCCGAAGAGGCCGTTGGCCCTGCCGATCGCCCAGGCGATGCCGGACGCGCGCTGGTGGGCGCTGAGGTGCGGCGGCCTCGGTCCACGAGGTGAGGCGAGCAGCCTGGCCGCCCGGCGCATGGCGAGCACGGTCTCGCCGTCGAAGCAGGCGTCGCCCAGTCGGAGGAGCAGCTCGTCGAGCTCGTCCTCCGGCGGTGCCTCGGAGGTTGCTTGTCGGTGCGCCTCTGCCTCGGGCTCGCCGAGGGGCGAGTCCGTGAGCTCGCCGAGCGCGCTGCTCGAGCCGCACAGGGCGGTTAGCCAGTCCAGGAGGTCTTGGCTCTCGTCGCGGGGGAGCTGGACGACCGGACGCGCTCGCTCTTGCGCCAGGTGCTCCCACCGCGTGCCCTCGGCCGGTTCGTGCCAGGTGTCGACGAGTCGGCCGTCGAGGAGCACCAGGTGCACGATGGCCCGCTCGCTCGACCAGCGACCATGCTCTGCGCCGGGCTCGCCGAGCCAGTCGAGGTCGTCGAGGCCGATGGCCCGCGCTGCGGTGTGGTTCGTCGGGCTCGGGTTCATGGACCTGCTCCTTCTGCTGGAGGTCCACGGTCCCAGCGGCCGGGGCGCCGGCCAGGGTTTTCCCCATGTTCCGGAGCCCGCCGGAGGTTGTCCCCAGAAGTCGTGCGGCCCCTTGCCCTCGGCGCTCACGCATGGCACGGCCGGAGTCCGTCGCCTGCCGTTTCGCCTCCGCGGGGCGAAGACTGTAGACTCGTCACAACCCGAGCGGCAACTCCACCTTCGGGACACCCGCGCCCTCCACCGAGAGCGGCGCACCTGGGTTCGTCTTCCCTCTCCTGCGCACAGAGTCGTTGCAGTCGATCACGGTCGTTGACGTACCTGACCGAGATCCCCCATGCCTGGGGAGAGAAGCGAGACAGTCATGTCCCCGAAGTCCCACGGTGCCGACGGCATCCCCAAGAAGCGCTGGTCGGCGGCCGAGCGGGCAGCCCGCGGGCACACCCCGCGTCGCAGCGGCGGCCTTCCGCGTACGCCGCTGCGTGGCGGACCCGCCCGCGACGCCGGCTCCCGCAACGACCGCAACGACACCGGCCGGGCCCGGGGCGAGTGGTCGACGCGTCCGCCGCGCGACGACCGTGCGCAGCGCGACGACCGTCCCGCGTACAACCGCGACGACCGTCCCGCCTACAACCGTGACGACCGTGCACGCCGTGACGACCGTCCCGCGTACAACCGTGACGACCGTTCGCGCGGTCGTGACGACCGTCCCGCGTACAACCGTGACGACCGTCCCGCCTACAACCGCGACGATCGCTCGCGTCGCGACGACCGTCCGGCGTACAACCGTGACGAGCGTCCCGCCTACAACCGCGACGACCGCTCGCGTCGCGACGACCGTCCGGCGTACAACCGCGACGACCGTCCGGCCTACAACCGTGACGACCGCGCACGCCGTGACGACCGTCCCTCGTTCAACCGTGACGACCGCCCGCGCCGCGACGACCGGCCCACGTACAACCGGGACGACCGTCCCCGCCGCGACGACCGCTCCTCGTACAACCGCGATGACCGGCCCCAGCGCGACGACCGGCCGCAGCGCACCGCGTCGGGCCGCCCGTCGTTCTTCGACTCCTACGACGACAAGCGTCCGGCGAACCGTGCGTACGGCGAGCGTTCCGACCGGGCGCACCACGCCTCGGCTCCCCGCACCACCAAGGTCCGCCCGCCCCGCGAGCGTGACGCCGAGCGCGAGCCCGAGCTCGTGACCCCCGAGCCCGCCGTCGAGGTCGAGCCGACCCCGGCCTTCGAGGGCACGTTCGCCGACCTCGGCCTGCCCGCGAACCTCGTCGCGACGCTGAACGCGTCCGGCATCGCGACGCCGTTCCCGATCCAGGCGGCGACGATCCCCGACGCGCTCGCCGGGCGCGACGTCCTCGGCCGCGGCCAGACCGGCTCGGGCAAGACGCTCGCCTTCGGCCTGCCGATGATCGCCAACCTCACCGACGGCCAGGGCGGCAAGCCGCCGCGCGGCCTGGTGCTGGTGCCGACCCGTGAGCTGGCCATGCAGGTCAACGAGGCGCTCGAGCCGCTCGCCCGCGTGGCCGGGCTGTCGACGGTGCTCATCGCCGGCGGCATGTCCTACACCCCGCAGCTGCGCGCCTTCGCCCGTGGCGTCGACCTCGTCATCGCCACGCCCGGCCGCCTGATCGACCTCATGGAGCAGGGCGAGCTCGACCTGAGCCGCGTCGAGGTCACGGTGCTCGACGAGGCCGACCACATGGCCGACCTCGGCTTCCTGCCCGCGGTGACGACGATCCTCGACACGGTCCCGAGCGGCGGCCAGCGGCTGCTGTTCTCGGCGACCCTCGACTCGGGCGTCGGCCGCATCGTGCGCCAGTACCTCGTCGACCCCGTCACCCACGAGGTCGACTCGGCCAAGGCGAGCGTCACGACCATGACGCACCACATGGTGCAGGTCGCGCCGCACGACAAGGCGCCGCTGACGGCGGAGATCGCCGCCCGCGAGGGCCGCACGATCGTCTTCGTGCGCACCCAGCGCGGTGCCGACCGCGTCGCCGAGCAGCTCCGCGAGGCCGGCGTGATGGCGGGCGCGCTGCACGGCGGGCTGACCCAGGGCGCCCGCACCCGGATCCTCGAGGCCTTCAAGGAGGGTTCCGTCCCGGTCCTCGTGGCCACCGACGTCGCCGCCCGCGGCATCCACGTCGACGACGTGGGTCTGGTCCTCCAGGTCGACCCGCCGGCGGGCTCGAAGGACTACCTGCACCGCGCCGGTCGTACGGCCCGCGCCGGCGGCACGGGCGTCGTCGTCAGCCTGGTGCTGCCGCACCAGCGCCGCGAGGTCACCCGGCTGCTCAACCAGGCCGCGGTCAGCGCGGACTCGATGGTCGGCACCCCCGGCGACGAGGAGCTGAACGCCGTGACAGGCGGTCGTCAGCCCTCGTACGACGCGGTGTCCGAGGCCGCCTTCCGCGCGATCATCGACCCGCCGAAGAGCCGGCCGGGCCGTGGGCGTCCCGCGGGTCGCGGCCAGGGCGGCCCCCGTGGCGCCCGTCCGCCGCGCCGGGGTCCGCGCACCGACCGCCAGCCGCGCACCGAGACGTGGGGCGCGTCGGCCTGACGCGTGCTCGAGCTTCTCGCCCGCCGTGCGCCGTGGTGGTGCACGGTGGGCGAGAGGTTCAGCCACCGCTCGTCGTACGGAGCCCTCGAACCGTGCCAGTAATCTCGCTGCCGTGAATCCGCCGCTGCCCGAACCCGTCGTGGTCGTGGCGACGGAGTCGGACGCCGCGGCCATGGTCGAGGTCGTGCACGCCGCCTTCGGCGCCCGCCCGCCCATCGACCCGCCGTCCACCGCGGACCAGGAGACGGCCGAGACGATCGCCGCGGCCCTGCGTCGCGGCGGCGGCATCGTCGCCACCGTCGGCGACCGCCCGGCGGGCGCGATCCTCGTCGGCAGCACCAGCGAGGACGTGGCGACCTTCGCCCGCGTCTCGGTGCACCCGGACTTCCAGCGCCACGGCATCGCCAGCGCGATGATCGCCGCCGCCGAGGACCTCGCCGCCCTGCAGGGGCACACGCGGGTCGACCTCTTCGCCCGCGAGGAGTTCGCCGAGCTGATCGCCTACTGGGGCCACCGCGGCTACGCCGTCGCCCGGCTCGCGCCCCACGGCGTGGTGCTGTCCAAGCCGCTGCCGACGGCGCTTCGGCTCGTGGACGCTGCCGCGACCACCGAGCTCGGCCGCCGGCTCGCCGACGTCGTGCGCCCCGGGGACCTGCTGGTCCTGTCCGGCGAGCTCGGCGCCGGCAAGACCACGCTCACCCAGGGGCTCGGCCACGGGCTCGGGGTCACCGGTCCGGTCATCTCGCCGACCTTCGTGCTGTCCCGGGTCCACGCGACGCCGACCGGACGCCCGACCCTGGTGCACGTCGACGCCTACCGGCTGGGCAGCGCCGTCGAGCTCGACGACCTCGACCTCGACGCGAGCGCCCCGACCAGCGTCACGGTCGTCGAGTGGGGGCGCGGGCTCGTCGAGCAGAGCTGGGACGACCGGCTCGAGGTCGACCTCGTGCACGACCCGGAGGGCGGGCGCCTCGCCCTGCTCCGACCCGTCGGCCCGCGCTGGGCCGACGTCGACCTCGCGTCGCTCGATCCGCAGACGCCGGCGTACGCGGAGGCGTCCGGTGCCTGACCCGCGTCCTGGCGGGCTGACCCTTGCGCTGGACACCTCGACCGACGTCACCGTCGGCCTGGCCCGCGGCACAGAGGTCCTCGCCGCCGAGCGCGTCACCGACCGCGTCGCGCACGTCGAGCAGCTCGTCCCCCTCGTGCACCGGGCGCTGGCCTCCGCCGGCGCCACGCTCGCCGACGTCGACCACGTGGTCGTCGGGCTCGGGCCGGGACCGTTCACCGGGCTGCGCGTCGGCATCGTGAGCGCCCAGGTCCTCGCCCACGTGCGGGGGGTGGCGCTGCACGGCGTGTGCAGCCTCGACCCGATCGCCCTCGCTCACGCAACGGCCATGAGTTCCGCGAGCGCTAGCGAGTGGAACTCAGCGGGGGGTGTGGGGGGTCGTCCCCCCTCAGGACAGGGCGACTTCGTCGTCGCGACCGACGCGCGGCGCCGCGAGGTCTACTGGGCCCGCTACGCCGCGGACGGCACGCGGCTGCAGGGTCCCGAGGTGAGCAGCCCCGACGACGTCGCGCGGCTGCCGACGGTCGGGCCGGGCGCCGACCTGTACGCCGACCGGCTCGAGGTCGTCGACGGTCCCCGGGTGCTCGACCCCGGCCTGCTGGCCGCGCGCGGCGCCGACCTGCCGGACGCCGGCACCGAACCGCTGTACCTGCGCCGGCCCGACGCCGCCGAGCCCGCCCGCCGCAAGTCGGTGCTGCACCTGCCGCCGGGCCAGGCGGTGCGGCGGTGAGCGCCGCCGCGACGGGCGACCTGGAACCGTCGGCCGCCTCGCTGCGCTTCAGCCTGCTCGCCGCACGACGCGACGACCTGCCGGCGATCCTGCGGCTCGAGGAGCAGGGCTTCGGCCCCGACGAGCGCTGGAGCGAGCGCAGCTGGGCCGGCGAGCTGCTCGGCGAGGGGCGCACCGTCCTCCTCGCGCGCGAGGCGCACCCGGCCGGGGTGGTCGCCCTGTCGACTGTCGGCGAGCTGGCCGACCTGCACCGCGTCGTCGTCGCCCCCGCGTACCGGCGCCAGGGCCTCGGCCTGCGCCTCGTCCGCGCAGGCCTGCTCGCCGTGCGCCACGCGGGCGCCCGGGCGGTGATGCTCGAGGTCGAGTGGACCAACGAGGCCGCCATCGCCCTCTACGGCCGCCTCGGCTTCGAGCAGCTGCACGTGCGCCGCGACTACTACGGTCCGGGCCGGCACGCGCTGATCATGAAGCTGTACGACCTCGAGGACTGGCCCGGCCGCTTCGCCCGGGCGGTCTCGGAGACGGCGTCGGACTTCGCCGCGGAGCACGCGGACGACCTGAGCATCGCGGACCTGACGACGGAGGAGGCACCGTGAGCGGCCCGCTCGTCCTGGGCATCGAGAGCTCCTGCGACGAGACCGGCGTCGGCATCGTCCGCGGCCACGAGCTGCTCGCCAACGAGGTCGCCTCGAGCGTCGACCTGCACGCACGGTTCGGGGGCGTGGTTCCCGAGATCGCCAGCCGGGCGCACCTCGAGGCGATGCTGCCGACCCTGGAGCGCGCGTGCGCCAAGGCCGACGTCGACCTGACCGAGATCGACGCCGTCGCGGTGACCGCCGGGCCCGGGCTCATGGGCGCGCTCGTCGTCGGGGTCGCGGCGGCCAAGGCACTCGCGTTCGCGCTCGGCAAGCCCCTGTACGGCGTCAACCACCTCGCCGGCCACGTCGCCGTCGACCTGCTCGAGCACGGCCCGCTGCCCACGCCCTGCGTCGCGCTGCTCGTCTCCGGCGGGCACACCTCCCTGCTGCTGGTGGACGACATCGCCGGGGTGCGCGGCCGAGGCATCGTCGAGCTCGGCGCAACCATCGACGACGCCGCGGGGGAGGCGTACGACAAGGTCGCCCGCCTGCTCGGCCTGCCCTACCCGGGCGGACCGGTGATCGACCGGGCGGCGACCGGCGACCCGAGGGCGATCGCCTTCCCGCGGGGGCTGACGACGCGCCGCGACCTCGAGAAGCACCGCTTCGACTTCTCGTTCTCCGGCCTCAAGACCGCCGTGGCCCGGTGGGTGGAGACCCGCGAGCGTGACGGGCTGGACGTTCCGCTGGCCGACGTGGCTGCGAGCTTCCAGGAGGCCGTGTGCGACGTCCTCAGCGCCAAGGCGCTCGCCGCGTGCGCCGCGACCGGCGCCACGAACCTCCTCATCGGCGGCGGCGTGGCCGCCAACGGACGCCTGCGCGCGCTGCTCGCCGAGCGGGCCGACGCGGCCGGCGTCACCCTGCGCACCCCGCGACCCGGGCTGTGCACCGACAACGGCGCCATGATCGCGGTGCTGGGTGCCGAGGTGATCGACGCCGGCGGCCGGCCCTCCGCGCCCGACCTCGGTGCGGACTCCGGCCTGCCCGTCAGCCGCGTCCTGGTCTGACGGTGCCCCCGGCCCCCGGCACCACCGCCCTGACCCCGGCCTCCCTCCGCCCGCGTCTGCTCGGTCTTCTGAAGCCTGCTCGCGCAGCAAAGCGCGCAGACTCCGGAAGATCGAGCGAACGTGACCGGACCGGCGTCGTACGGGCCGGCCGGCGGAGCGTGGGAGCCGGGCCCCCGCGGCGGGGGAGGGGAGCGTGACCGACCTGCCGCTCGGTCTCACCGAGGAGGCCGTGGCGGCGGCCGAGGCGGAGCCGGACCCCGGCTCGCTCGCCGCGGGCACGCGCCTGCGCACGCGCCTCGGGCCCGACCTCGCGGCGGCCGCGCTCACCCAGGTGGCGCTGCGGCGACGCGCCCGGGCCAAGTTCGGCGAGGCGGCGGCGCGGCTGTGGTTCACCCGCGACGGCCTCGAGCAGGCCACCCGGCCCGAGGTGGCGGCGCTGCACGCGCAGCGCTTCGCGGCCGCCGACGTACGGCGCGTGGTGGACCTCGGCTGCGGCATCGGCTCGGACGCGGTCGCCTTCGTGCACGCCGGCCTGGACGTGCTGGCCGTCGAGCGCGACCCCGCCACGGCCGACGTCGCCCGCGCGAACCTCGCCGCCGCGGTCGAGGCGTCGGAGCACGAGGTGCGTGCGGAGGTCGTCGTGGCCGACGTCGCGGACGTCCTGGCCGCCGGGATCGACCCGGCCGACGGCGTCTTCGCCGACCCCGCGCGCCGTGACGCGCGGGGGCGGGTGTGGCGCCCGCAGGACTTCAGCCCGGACCTGTCGTCGCTGCTCGCCCTGGCCGTGCCGGGCCGGCTGCTCGGGGTCAAGCTCGGGCCCGCGCTCCCGCACGCGCTCGTCCCGGCCGAGGCCGAGGCGGAGTGGGTGAGCCACCACGGCGACGTGGTGGAGGTCGGCGTGTGGAGCGGGCCGGGCAGCGTGCCCGGACGGCGCAGCGCGCTGCTGTGGCCCGACCGGCGCCTCGTCGGCGGAGCGGGGGAGCCGCTCGCCGTCCGGGAGCCGGGTGCTTACGTGCACGAGCCCGACGGGGCCGTCATCCGTGCCGGTGCGGTGGAGGTCCTCGGGGTGCGGCTCGGCGCCGGGCTCCTGGCCGACAAGGTCGCCTACCTGACCGGCGACGCCGACGCGACGAGCGAGTTCGCGACGACGTTCGTCGTCGAGCGTGTGCTGCCGTACGACCTCAAGGTGCTGCGGCGCTGGGTGCGCGAGGCGGACGTGGGCACGCTGGAGGTCAAGCGCCGCGGGCTGGACCTCGACCCGGCGCGGCTGCGGCAGGACCTGCGCCCGCGCGGGCGGACGTCCGCGACGCTGCTCCTGACGCGTTCCACGGCCGGAACCGTCGCCCTCGTGGTCCGGCGTGCGGAGCGTCAAGGGACCTAGTTGCTGCAAGCGCTTGTGTATTCGGCCAGATCGCGAATAATTGTCCTCGGCGCGTGGTCCGCGGAGTGCACCCGCGAACGCCCGCGCCGGCCGAGCCGTCCTCCCACCCCCCGGGGGCCGCGCCGGCGTGCGGCCCCGGTTCCCCTCGACCCGGGGCCGTTCGGCGTTCTGGCACTCAGGTTGGGCGAGTGCTAATGTCGGATTAGCACTCCGACGAGGAGTGTGCCAACGCCGGCCTCGGTCGGCGTGGGTGGACGGGACGGCCCCGCGACGGCGCCCCGCACCCCGGCAGCACAGCTCTTGACCGCAGAACATCCGCACACATCCTGAAAGGGGCCTGACGTGGCCAGCACGATCAAGCCGCTCGAGGACCGCATCCTCGTCCAGCCGCTCGAAGCAGAGACCACCACCTCCTTCGGTCTGGTCATCCCGGACACCGCCAAGGAGAAGCCGCAGGAGGGCAAGGTCATCGCGACCGGCCCGGGTCGCATCGACGACAACGGCCAGCGCGTCCCGCTCGACGTCGCCGAGGGCGACGTCGTCATCTTCAGCAAGTACGGCGGCACCGAGGTGCGCTACGACGGCAACGACCTGCTGCTGCTGAACGCCCGCGACATCCTCGCGGTCGTCACCAAGTAGCTCCGCAGCACCCGAGCAGAGGAACCGCACACACATGGCCAAGATCCTCCAGTTCGACGAGGAGGCGCGCCGCTCGCTCGAGCGTGGCGTCGACACCCTCGCCAACACCGTCAAGGTGACCCTCGGCCCGAAGGGCCGCTACGTCGTCCTCGACAAGAAGTGGGGCGCTCCCACCATCACGAACGACGGCGTGACCGTCGCCCGTGAGGTCGAGCTCGACGACCCGTACGAGAACCTCGGCGCGCAGCTCGCCAAGGAGGTCGCCACCAAGACCAACGACGTCGCCGGCGACGGCACGACGACGGCGACCGTCCTCGCCCAGGCGCTCGTGCACGAGGGCCTGCGCGCCGTGGCCTCCGGTGCCAACCCGGTCGGCCTCAAGCGCGGCATCGACGCGGCCGTCTCGGCCATCACCGAGCGCCTGCACGAGAACGCCCGTGAGGTCCAGACGACCTCCGACATGGCGTCGGTCGCCACCATCTCCGCGCGTGACGCCGAGATCGGCGGGCTCATCGCCGAGGCGTTCGACAAGGTCGGCAAGGACGGCGTCATCACCGTCGACGAGTCGAACACCATGGGCACCGAGCTCGAGTTCACCGAGGGCATGCAGTTCGACAAGGGTTACCTGTCGCCGTACTTCGTGACCGACCCGGAGCGGATGGAGGCGGTCCTCGAGAACCCCTACATCCTGATCAACTCGGGCAAGGTCTCCTCGATGAGCGACCTCCTCCCGCTGCTGGAGAAGGTCATCGGCGCGTCCGGCACCCTCTTCGTGGTGGCCGAGGACGTCGACGGCGAGGCGCTCTCGACGCTCGTGGTCAACAAGATCCGCGGCACCTTCACCTCGGTGTCGGTCAAGGCCCCGGCCTTCGGCGACCGCCGCAAGGCCATGCTCGAGGACATCGCGATCCTCACCGGCGGCACCGTCGTGGCGCCCGAGGTCGGGCTCAAGCTCGACCAGGTCGGCCTCGAGGTGCTGGGCCGTGCCCGCCGCGTCGTGGTGACCAAGGACAACACGACGATCGTCGACGGCGCGGGCGACGCGGAGGCCGTCAAGGCCCGCGTGGCGCAGCTCTCGGCCGAGATCGAGCGGACCGACTCCGACTGGGACCGCGAGAAGCTGCAGGAGCGGGTCGCCAAGCTCGCCGGCGGCGTCTGCGTGATCAAGGTCGGCGCGGCCACCGAGGTCGAGCTCAAGGAGAAGAAGCACCGCATCGAGGACGCCGTGTCCGCGACGCGTGCCGCCATCGAGGAGGGCATCGTCGCCGGCGGCGGCTCGGCCGTCATCCACGCGTCGAAGGCGCTGGACGGCGACCTGGGCCTGACCGGTGACGAGAAGACCGGCGTCGGCATCGTCCGCCGCGCGGTCGTCGAGCCGCTGCGCTGGATCGCCGAGAACGGTGGCGTCCAGGGCTACGTCGTCACCGCCAAGGTGGCCGAGATGGAGCCCGGTTCGGGCTACAACGCGGCGACCGGCGAGTACGGGGACCTGATCGGCGCCGGGGTCATCGACCCCGTCAAGGTCACGCGCTCCGCGCTGGCCAACGCCGCGTCGATCGCGGCGCTGCTGCTCACCACGGAGACCCTCGTGGTGGACAAGCCCGAGGAGGAGGAGCCCGCCGCTGCGGGTGGCCACGGCCACGCGCACTGAGGAACCTCTCGCCCGGTAGCACCAGCAAGACCCTCACGAGGCCGTCCCGCCACCCGGCGGGGCGGCCTCGTGCCGTTCCGGGGCTTGTTCGTGGGCCCCGACGTGCCATGGGCTGCCAGAAGTCGCGCGCGAGCCTCAGGACCCCCTCCTGGGCGAGCGGTAGCGGTTCCCGGGCCGCGCGAGCCTGCGACCGGGAGGAACCACCGCTCGACGGACGAGGGGCTCGGCCGGTCGGGGCCGAGGAGTGCTGGCGGCAGCAGGCGGCGACCTCACGGGCGCGGCGGGCCGGAACCGTACGGCGTTCGGGCCAGCAGATCTTCGAGTGATCGTTGAAGCGTGTAGTACGCGCTGTTGAGAACTACTTGGGGAAGTAGCGCAACAGTCGAGCGATCACGATTCGATAACGATGACCCCCTGACTGGTAATTGACAACGGTGTTCCATGAGAATCATCCGTGAGGCGTTCGGGGGATCGCTCACAAGGGGCAGCGATGGCTCGGAGGTCGGGAACCTCCTGAACCACCCAGCAAGACCCGTGGACCACTCCCGGCGGACCCCGCCGGAGCCCTGCGGCAGCTCGTGCACTGACCATCCACTCGGGGAGTGAATGGAGTCCTCTCGTGACGAACACGGATCTCGGCCAGGCTCTCTCTGACCACGACCTCGTGGCGCGTGCTCGCGCCGGTGAGGCCCATGCGCTCAACCAGCTCATCGCCGCCGTGCGCAAGGCGGTGCACCGCTACTGCCGCGCCCGGCTGGCGACCTACAGCGGTGGCGTCGAGGTGGCCGAGGACGTGACCCAGGAGGTCTGCCTCGCCGTGGTCGACGTCCTGCCGCGCTACCAGGACCAGGGCGCGCCCTTCGCGGCCCTCGTCTACGCGATCGCCTCCAACAAGGTCGCCGACGCCCAGCGCCGCTACGCCCGTACGCCGTTCCAGGTCGTCGAGGAGCTGCCGGAGCAGGCCGAGCCCTCGCTCGACCCCGAGCAGCAGACGATGGCGCGCTCCGACGTCGAGGCGGCGCTCGCCCTCCTCGAGCGGCTCCCCCCGCGGATGGCGCAGGTCGTGCGCCTGCGCGCCGAGGGGATGAGCGCGGAGGACGTCGGCGCCATCGTCGGCCTCACCGCCAACGCCGTGCGCGTCACCCAGCACCGCGCGCTCACGCGGCTGCGCCGCCTGGTCGCGGAGTCGGAGGACCACCGCGAGCGCTTCGCCGACCGGTGGAAGGCTCCTGTCGCGGCGTGACCTTGGCTCGCTCGCTGGGCCGCTCCTGACGGCGTCTTCCTCGTCGCGAGGGCCGGACGAAAAGCGTGTCCGGCCCTCGCTCCTCGTCCAGACGCCGCCGCGGCCCGGACGCTCGCTTCGCGTCCGCTCCCTGCACGACTGGTTCGGCCGTTCCGCCCAGCCTGAGCCGAGGTCGGGTGCTTCCGGGTTCCGACGGGAATGTCCCGACGAACCGCGGCGCTACAGTGGGCTCTCCGCCTGCGCCAGAAGGACCCTGCCGTGCCCATGCTCCCGGGGCAGCCGCCCGCCGACACCTCGCGACCCGCCGCTGACGTCACCTCCTACGACCAGCAGGGCCCGGACTCCGGACCCGGCGTGCCGGCCCCGTTCGCGGCGCTCGGCCTGACCTTCGACGACGTGCTGCTGCAGCCGCACGAGAGCGACGTCATCCCGTCCCACGCCGACACCTCCACCCGGGTGTCGAAGCGGATCAGCGTGAAGATCCCGCTGATCTCCTCGCCCATGGACACCGTGACCGAGTCGCGCATGGCCATCGCGATCGCCCGCCAGGGCGGGCTCGGGATCATCCACCGCAACCTCTCCATCGAGGACCAGGCCCACCAGGTCGACTTCGTCAAGCGCTCCGAGGCCGGCATGGTCGACGAGCCGATCACGATCTCTCCGGACGCCACCATCGGCGAGGCCGACGCCCTCTGCGCCCGCTTCCACATCTCCGGCGTCCCGGTCGTCGACCGCGACCTGCGCCTGCTCGGCATCGTCACCAACCGGGACATGCGCTTCGAGACCGACCCGACCCGCCTCGTCGGCGCCGTCATGACCAAGATGCCGCTCGTCACCGGCCACGTCGGGATCAAGGGCGAGGACGCCATGGCGCTCCTCGCGGCGAACAAGATCGAGAAGCTGCCCCTCGTCGACGACGGCGGCCGGCTGCGCGGCCTCATCACGCTCAAGGACTTCGTCAAGGCCGACCAGTACCCCGACGCGAGCAAGGACGACCAGGGCCGGCTCCGCGTCGGCGCGGCCGTCGGCTTCTTCGGCGACTCGTGGAAGCGGGCGATGTCGCTCGTCGAGGAGGGCGTCGACCTGCTCGTCGTCGACACCGCCCACGGGCACTCCCAGGGCGTCCTGGAGATGGTCCGGCGCCTCAAGGCCGACCCCGCGGCGGCGCACGTCGACGTGGTCGGCGGGAACGTCGCCACGTACGCCGGCGCCAAGGCCCTCGTCGAGGCCGGGGTGGACGGGGTCAAGGTCGGTGTCGGGCCGGGATCGATCTGCACCACCCGCGTGGTCGCCGGCGTGGGCGTCCCGCAGGTGACCGCGATCCACAACGCCTCGCTGGCCTGCCGGCCCGCCGGCGTCCCGCTGATCGGCGACGGCGGCCTGCAGTACTCCGGCGACATCGCCAAGGCGCTCGTCGCGGGCGCGGACACCGTCATGCTCGGCTCGCTGCTCGCCGGCTGCGAGGAGAGCCCGGGCCAGCTGATCTTCGTCAACGGCAAGCAGTTCAAGGCCTACCGGGGCATGGGCTCGCTCGGCGCGATGGCCTCGCGCGGGCGCTCGGCGTCGTACTCCAAGGACCGCTACTTCCAGGGCGACGTCAGCTCCGACGCCAACCTCGTGCCCGAGGGCATCGAGGGCCAGGTGCCGTTCCGCGGCCCGCTCGCCGCGGTGGCGTACCAGCTCGTCGGCGGCCTGCGCCAGTCGATGTTCTACACCGGCGCCTCGACGATCGGCGAGCTCAAGCAGAACGGCTCGTTCGTGCGGATCACGTCCGCCGGCCTGCGCGAGTCGCACCCCCACGACATCCAGATGACCGTCGAGGCGCCGAACTACAGCGGCTAGGCGCCCGCGTGCCCCCGGCAGCGACCTACCTCTCCACCTGGCGGCTCGACCCGGCCGCGGCCGTGGCGATGGCGCTCGTCCTGCTCGCGTACGTCGCCGGCGTGCGCCGTGTCCGCGCGGCGGGCGGCCGGTGGCCGGTACGGCGCACCCTCGGCTTCGTGCTGGCCGGCCTCGGTTCGTACGCGGCCATCTCCTTCGGCTTCCTCGGGGCCGAGAGCACGGCGCTGCGCTGGGCCTTCACCACGCGGGTCGCGCTGCTGCTGCTGGTCGTGCCCCTGCTGAGCCTGCTCGGGCGCCCGCTCGACCTCGCCTACGCGGCCCTGCCCGACCGGGGTGCGGACGGGGTTCGGCGGGTGGTCGGCTCGCGCCCGGTGCGGCTGCTGGGCAACGCGATCGTCGCCCCGGTGGCGGGGTGCGCGCTGTTCTGCGTGTTCCTCACCCCGCTGGCCGGCGCCTGGCGCACCAGCGTGCTCGCGGAGGAGGGGACGAGCCTGGTGCTGCCGGTCCTCGGCCTGCTGTTCGTGCTGCCGATCGCGGCCCACTCGGGGCTGCGCAGCGAGGTCTTCCTCGCCGCGGAGTTCCTCTTCGCGTTCCTGGAGCTCGTGCTGGACTCGATCCCGGGCCTCGTGCTGCGGCTCACCGGGCACGTGCTCGACGGGGTGGGGGCCGTGGCCGGCGCGCTGCCGACGTGGTTCCCGGGGCCGCTGACCGACCAGCACTGGTCCGGCGACCTGCTCTGGTCGATCGCGGAGGTCGCCGACCTGCCGATCCTGCTGGCCCTGTTCGTGCGCTGGGTGCGCTCCGACCGCCACCACGCGGACCGTGCCGACGGGCTCACCGAGGACGAGCTCGAGGCGCTCATGCAGGAGCACCTGCGCGGCGGTCGCTGAGCGCGCGAGGACACGCGCCGCGCGATGCGCGAGAATCACCGGCATGGTGGTCGAGATCGGGCGGAACAAGCGGGCCGAGCGGGCGTTCGCGTTCGACGACGTGTCGATCGTGCCCTCGCGGCGCACGCGCGGCGAGGAGGAGGTCTCGCTGAGCTGGCGGATCGACGCCGGGACGTTCGCGTTCCCGCTGCTGGCCGCGCCGATGGACTCGGTGATGTCGCCGCAGACCGCGATCCTGCTCGGGCGCCTCGGCGGGCTGGGCGTGCTGAACCTCGAGGGCCTGTGGACCCGCTACGAGGACCCGGAGCCGCTGCTCGAGACGATCGCGGCCGAGCCCGACCCCACCGCGGCGACGCGGACCATGCAGGAGATCTACGCCGAGCCGATCAAGCCCGAGCTCATCGGCGCGCGCATCGCGGAGATCCGCTCCGCGGGCGTCGTCGCCGCCGGCGCGCTCTCGCCGCAGAACACCCAGGCGTACGCCAAGCACGTCGTCGACTCCGGCGTCGACTTCTTCGTCATCCGCGGCACGACGGTGTCGGCCGAGCACGTCAGCCGTGAGGTCGAGCCGCTGAACCTCAAGCAGTTCATCTACGACCTCGACGTCCCCGTGATCGTCGGCGGGTGCGCGACCTACCAGGCCGCGCTGCACCTGATGCGCACGGGCGCGGCGGGCGTGCTCGTCGGGTTCGGCGGGGGAGCGGCGGACACCACGCGCTCGGTCCTCGGCGTCGCGGTGCCCATGGCGTCGGCCACCTCCGACGTCGCGGCGGCGCGCCGCGACTACCTCGACGAGTCCGGCGGCCGCTACGTCCACGTCATCGCCGACGGCTCGGTCGGCCGGTCCGGCGACATCGCCAAGGCCATCGCCTGCGGCGCGGACGCGGTCATGGTCGGCTCGCCGCTGGCCAAGGCCGTGGAGGCTCCGGGTCGCGGGTTCCACTGGGGACCGGAGGCGTGGCACGCGACCCTGCCGCGCGGCGAGCGGGCGCACTACGGCACCGTCGGCACGCTCGAGGAGATCGTGCTGGGCCCCTCGACCGTCTCCGACGGCACCATGAACCTCGTCGGCGGGCTCCGCAAGGCCATGGCCACGACCGGCTACTCCGACGTCAAGGAGTTCCAGCGGGTCGAGGTCGTGCTGGGCTGACCCGCCCCACCCGGGCCTCCGAGGCGTCGGAGAACGTTCGCGGCCAATTCGCCGGACACTCCTCCACGACCCGTACTTATCACCTAGGTTTCGTCGCCAGTGCCCCTACGACGACCGATGGAGAGCTCCGTGTCCCGAGCAGCACGAGGGTGGGTGGCCGGACTCGCCGCGCTGGCCGTCGGCGTGACCGTGGTGACGGTCCCGACCTCCACGCAGGCCGCGCCCCCGCCGGCCCGCCCCGCGAAGGTCGACCGGTCCCTCGGCGGGGGCCTCGGGCAGCTCCTCGCGCAGCAGCAGGGCTCGACGCAGGGACGGGCTCAGCGCCGGGCCGCCGGCGCTCGCGCCGACCAGGCCGGGCTCGCCATCCGCGACGCGGACGGGCGGGTGCTCGTCGACCTCACGCCGCAGGCCGGGACCGACCGGGCGGCGTTCCGCCGTGCCGCGGAGCGGGCCGGGCTCGACGTGCGCGCGACCGACCCCGACCGCGGGACGCTGGAGGGCTTCGTGGCCCTCGACGCGGTGCCGGCGCTCAAGGCCCTGCCCGGGCGCGGGTCCCTGTCGGCGGCGGTCAGGCCGGCGACCCGCGTCGGCAGCGCGACCTCCCAGGGCGTCGCGCTGCAGCGCGTGAGCCAGGTGAACAAGCGCGGGCTGGACGGCGCCGGCGTGACCATCGGCGCCCTCTCGGACTCCTACGACGAGGCGACCGGGACCGCCGACGGCGCCCTGCTGGCGGTCCACGCCGCGCAGGACGTCGCGAGCGGCGACCTGCCCGGGCCCGGCAACCCGGCCAACCCCACGCCGGTCGCCGTCCTCGAGGACTACCGCCCGGGCGCCACCGACGAGGGACGGGCCATGCTCCAGATCGCCCACGACGTCGCCCCCGCCGCCAGGCTGTGCTTCGCCACCGCGTCCACCGGTCCCCTCGGGTTCGCGCAGAACATCCGTCGCCTGGCCGACCCGGCCGACGCCTGCGGCGCCGACGTGATCGTCGACGACGTCACCTACTTCGACGAGCCGATGTTCTCCGACGGGCCGATCTCCGACGCCATCGACGACGTCGCCGCCGCGGGTGTGCACTACTTCACCTCCGCCGGCAACGAGGGCGTCGACCAGGCCTGGGCGTCCAAGGTCAAGCTCGTCTCGACCGAGAAGGCCCTCGCCACCAGCAACATCAAGCTCGACGGCGTCGACCCCGCGCTCTACAGCGGCGGCTTCCAGGACCTGCGCAACGGCGCCGGCGTCGACGTGGCCCAGACCGTCGCGATCGGCGCCGGCGGCGGCCTGCTGAACCTGCAGTGGGACGACCCCGTCGACCTCGACGGCCCGACGCTCGGCGACCCCTACCTCACCGACGAGGGCATCATCACCGCGGAGGACCCTACGGAGACGTTCTCGTTCACCGCGACGCCCGACCAGCTCGGCACGCCCGTGCAGATCCGCACCGACGGGATCCCCAGCGGCAACACCGATCTCGTCCTGTCGGTGACGGCACCGGACGGCACCGACCTCGGCACGGTCGACACCGGCTCCTCGCCCGAGGTGCTCGGGACCGTGCTGGACCAGGCGGGGACGTACACGGTCACGGTGAGCGGCTTCGCCGACGAGACCGGCGACTTCACCGTCGACGTCCGGCCGGTCCTGGCCCCCTCGGCCGTCACGACCGACTTCAACGTCCTGCTCTTCGACGCCGACGGCACCTTCCTCACCGAGATCGCCGACGACAACGCGCTCACCGGCCGCCCGCAGGAGCTCGCGAACCTCGCCGGCGCCCCCGAGGTGCAGCTGGTGGTGGCCCGGGCGGGCACGGGGAAGCCGGGCGCGACGCGCCTGCGCACCGTCCTGTACGGCGCGGTCGGCTTCGCCGAGCACTCCGATCCGCTGGCCCCCGCCACCTACGGCCACGCCGCAGCCCGCGGAGCGACCGGCGTCGCGGCGTACGACCCGTTCCGGCCGTTCCTGCCCGAGGGCTTCACCTCGCCCGGCGGCTCGCTGCGCGTCCTGTTCGACTCCGCGGGCCGTCGGCTCCCGAAGTCCCAGCAGACCCGCCGCACGCCCCAGGTGGCCAGCGCCGACGGCGGCAACACGACGTTCTTCTACGCCGACTCCGCGCTCGACCCCGACGACCAGCCGAACTTCTTCGGCACCAGCGCCGCCGCGCCGCACGCCGCCGGGATCGCCGCGCTGGCCGTGCAGCGGGCCCGCTCGCGCGACCGGTCGCTGAGCCCGGCGAAGCTGCGCTCGCAGCTCGAGGACTCCACCTTCGCCCACGACCTGGACCCGACGCTCGCCAAGGGCAAGGTCGACGGCGTCACCCTCACCGCGGAGGGCGCGCAGTCGGGGGAGAGCGAGCTGCTCCCGGGCTCGATGACCGACCCCGACTTCTTCACCCTGCGCAACGGCAGCGGCAAGACGGTGCGCTCGGTGACGCTCGACGGGCGCACCGCCAGCCCGACCGCGCCGGGCGAGGCGGGCTCGTCCACCTCCGCCGGGATCGTCTTCGACCCCCGCCCGTACGACCCGGGGCAGCCGCGGCGCGAGGTCGGCTTCCCCTTCACGGTGGGCGGCACGGACGGCGGCCTCGACGCGTCGGGCGTGAGCGCCTCGTACTCCCGCCCGAACGGCACCGGGCAGTTCGGCCGGATGACGCTCACCTTCGCCAAGGGGCTGAAGAAGGGCCAGACGCTGCGGTTCGGCGTCGACCGCGACCTCGCGGTGTCGGGCTACGGCGGTTCCAACGAGGGCAACGGCGCCGACGAGCTCGGCGGCGGCGTGCTCCTGCCCTCGGGCAAGACGCGCTCCTCCGGGCTCTCGCTCACGGTGCGGCGCACCAGCGGGAGGTCGACGACCGGCCAGCTGCGCAACAAGCTCGGCTCGGGCTGGAGCCCGGTCGACGGCTACGGGCTGGTCGACGCCGAGGAGGCGGTCCTCGGGCGCTGAGCCGCACGTCGACGGTTCGACCCGCGAGCGGGCGCGGGGGTGCCGACCGCCGTCCTCACTAGGATGACGGCCATGGCTGCTGCTCCTCTCGGGGTCGAACCGGACGTCGCGGACGAGCTGGCCCGCCTGCGGCACAGCATCGACAACATGGACGCGGCCCTGGTCCACCTGCTCGCCGAACGGTTCGCCGTCACGCAGCAGGTCGGGGTCCTCAAGGCCGCCCACGGGCTGCCGCCGGCCGACCCCGCGCGCGAGGCGCAGCAGATCGCGCGGCTGCGGGCCCTCGCGGTCGACGCCCGCCTCGACCCGGAGTTCGCGGAGAAGGTCCTGGCCTTCATCGTCGCCGAGGTCGTCCGCCACCACGAAGCGGTGCTGCGGGACACGACCGTCTGATGGTCCGTCGGTGCACCGGGGCGGTCGTCCCGCACCCTCCTAGACTGGCCAGTCGCCCGACCGAAGGACGCCCATGACGAGCACCGAGACCCTCGAGCCGACCCCGCTGCAGCAGGCCGGGGACCACGACCTGGTCGTGGTGATCGACTTCGGCGCGCAGTACGCGCAGCTGATCGCCCGGCGGGTGCGCGAGGCGCGCGTGTTCTCCGAGATCATGCCGCACACCGCGACCGTCGAGCAGGTGATGGCGAAGCGGCCGAAGGCGATCATCCTGTCCGGCGGCCCGCAGTCGGTGTACGCGCCCGGCGCCCCGCAGGTCGACGCCGGGCTGTTCGAGGCGGGCGTGCCGGCGTTCGGCATCTGCTACGGCTTCCAGGCCATGGCCTCCGCGCTCGGCGGGGACGTCGCGCGGACCGGGCTGAGCGAGTTCGGCCGGACCAAGGCCCGCGTCGACGTGCCCGGCACCCTGCTGCAGGGCCTGCCCGACGAGCTCGCCGTCTGGATGAGCCACGGCGACTCGGTCGAGGCCGCGCCGCCCGGGTTCGCGGCGCTGGCCGGCACCGCGGGAGCGCCGATCGCCGCCTTCGAGGACACCGACCGCGGCCTGGCCGGGGTGCAGTGGCACCCCGAGGTGCTGCACACCCAGGCCGGGCAGAAGGTGCTCGAGCACTTCCTCTTCGACCTCGCCGGCTGCCGCCCCGACTGGACGCCGGCGAGCATCGTCGACGACGCGGTCAGTGCGATCCGCGACCAGGTCGGCGACAAGCAGGTCGTCTGCGGGCTCTCCGGCGGCGTCGACTCCGCCGTCGCCGCCGCGCTCGTGCAGCGCGCGGTCGGCGACCAGCTCACCTGCGTGTTCGTCGACCACGGGCTGCTGCGCGCGGGCGAGGCCGAGCAGGTCGAGCGCGACTACGTCGAGGCGACCGGGGTCGACCTCGTCGTCGTCGACGTCGCCGAGCAGTTCCTCGACGCGCTCGCCGGGGTCACCGACCCCGAGACCAAGCGCAAGATCATCGGGCGCGAGTTCATCCGGACGTTCGAGGTGGCCGCCCGCGGGGTCGTCGAGCGGGCCGCGGCGCAGGGCGGGGACGGGGGAGAGGTCGAGTTCCTCGTGCAGGGGACGCTCTACCCCGACGTCGTCGAGTCCGGCGGCGGCGAGGGTGCGGCCAACATCAAGAGCCACCACAACGTGGGTGGCCTGCCCGACGACCTGCAGTTCGCCCTCGTCGAGCCGCTGCGGACGCTGTTCAAGGACGAGGTGCGTGCGGTCGGTCTCGAGCTCGGGCTGCCGCCGGAGATCGTGTGGCGCCAGCCGTTCCCGGGTCCCGGCCTCGGCATCCGCATCATCGGCGAGGTCACCCGCGACCGCCTGGAGATCCTGCGGGCCGCGGACGCCGTCGCCCGCGCCGAGCTGACCGCCGCCGGCCTCGACCGCGACGTGTGGCAGTTCCCGGTCGTGCTGCTCGCCGACGTCCGTTCCGTGGGCGTCCAGGGCGACGGTCGCACGTACGGCCACCCCGTCGTCCTGCGCCCGGTCAGCAGCGAGGACGCGATGACCGCGGACTGGAGCCGGCTGCCGTACGAGGTCCTCGAGACCATCAGCACCCGCATCACCAACGAGGTCCGCGAGGTCAACCGCGTGGTCCTCGACATCACCAGCAAGCCGCCGGGCACGATCGAGTGGGAGTAGGAGGTTCGCTGCGCCCCTCGTAGGGCGCAGGACGGCAGCGACGCTCCCTGAGCCCGTCGAAGGGCCCGGAACGGGTCGGCGTTGCTCGAGCCGGAGGACGCCGACCTCTTCGAGGCCCTTCGACAGGCTCAGGGAGCGTTCCTCGGAGCCTTCGACAGGCTCAGGGAGCGTTCCTCAGAGCCTGGTCAGGCGGTCGTGGCCGCCTCTGCGTACCCCGCGTCAGCACGGCGGGCGCGGACGAGCAGCAGGGTGCCGAGGCCCATGAGGAGGCCGGCGAGCAGCAGCGCGTACGGGCCGCCGAGCCAGCGGATGACCGCGGCCGCCGCGAGCGCGCCGAGGCCCATGGTGACGACGGCGCCCACCCGGCGGAACCACGCCGCCCCGGCCCCGCCGGCGAGCCGGCTGTCGGCGGCCAGGTTGACCATCGTCATCGTGACGACGACGGTGGAGAGGTCGCGGATCGCCGTGTGCCGCACGGCCGCGGCCTGGGCGCCGAGCAGCAGCGCCAGCAGGCCGGTGATCACGATCATCACGGTCGTGCCGAGCCGTCCGACCCCGAGCCACACCCCGGCCAGCGCGAACATCCCCACCACGACCACGAGCTGCACGACCAGCGAGGAGCGGGGGAGCCGTACGGGTCCGCCCGCGTCACGCCGGGTCAGCCGCGACCCGAGCGCGGCGCCCAGCAGGAACGTCAGCAGCGCGACCAGGTTGTTGACGACCGGGATGTCGTCGACGCCGGTGAGGCCGAAGCCGACGAACAGGACGTTCCCGGTCATGTTGCCCGTGAACACCCGGTCCAGCGCCAGGTAGCTGACGCCGTCCACCGCCCCCGTCGCCGCCGTCAGCACGAGCAGCGCGAGCCCGTACTCGCGCTCCGCCCAGGTCTGTGCGCTCGCCGCCATGCCCGTCCACCCGCCTCGAGTCCTGCGTCCGGCGCCGGACGTTACCGGTCGGCGGGCGCTCCGCGGAGGTCGCTCGCCGCCGCGGACGATTCCCAAGGAAACCGTGAGAGCCCTTCCCCTGGCTGGGTATGACGTGGTTGGTTTCGTTGAACGATCGCCCCCACGTCGACCCGAGGAGCCCGCCCTGCCGAGCCACCGAGGCACCTCCGCGACCCCGCGCCGACGGCGCCGCGCACCCCTGCTTGCGCTCGTCGCGGCCGTCCTGCTGCTGCCCGGGTGCTACGACGTCCAGCTGTCCGGACCCGCGCCCGAACGACCGGACCAGCCTTCCGACCCCCTGGGCGACCGCGCCGTCCGGGCGGGCGGCGACCTGGTCATGGGCCTGTCGGCCGAGCCGGACAAGCTCGACCCGACGACGTCCTCCTCGCTCTACACGCGCTACGTGATGAACACGATCTGCGAGAAGCTCTACGACATCGACGCCTCGGGAACGGTCGTGCCGCAGCTGGCCAGCGCCCTGCCCACCATCACCGACGGCGGGCGCACCGTGACCATCCCGGTGCGCGACGGCGTGAAGTTCGCCGACGGCACCGACCTCGACGCGGAGGCCGTGCGCACGACGTTCGAGCGGAACCTCACCCTCAAGACCTCCGCCCGCAAGAGCGAGCTCGGCCCGATCAGCTCGGTGGAGGCGAAGGACGCCCGCACCGTGGTCGTGCGGTACGAGACGCCGTTCGCCCCGCTGACCGCGGCGCTCGCCGACCGCGCCGGCATGATCATGTCGCCCAAGGCGCTCGACGCGCTCGGCGACAAGTTCAGCGAGCACCCGACCTGCGTCGGGCCCTTCAGCTTCGTCGCGCGGGTGCCGCAGACCTCGATCACCGTCCGGCGCGACCCGCTCTACTACGCCGCCGACCAGGTGCACCTCGACACCGTGACCTACCGGATCATGGCCGACGCCAACATCCGCGCGGCCAACCTGCGCTCGGGCGACATCCAGGTCGCCGACAGCATCTCCACCCAGGACGTCGACGCCCTGGTCAAGGAGCGCGACGTCGGCGTCCTGCAGACGAGCTCGCTGGGCTACCAGGCGATGACGATCAACCTCGGCAACACCGACGGCGCCGGCGAACCGCCGAAGCAGATCGACACCCCGCTGGCCAGGGACCCGCGCGTGCGCCTGGCGCTGGCCTACGCCGTCGACCGCGACGCGCTCGTCAACTCGGTCTTCAACAACTGGTACTCACCCGCCTGCTCGCCGATCCCGCCGACGTCGCCGTACGCCAGCCCCGCGGGCGAGGCCTGCGTGCCGCACGACCCGGCCAAGGCCCGCGAGCTGCTCCAGCAGGCCGGCGTCCAGATCCCCTTCCCGATCACGGTGAAGACGTCGAACACCGCCGAGTCGCTGCGGTTCGCGGCGGCGCTGCAGGCCGCCCTCGAGCCGGGCGGCTTCGCGCTGCAGATCGAGCCCGTGGAGTACTCCACGCTGCTCGACCAGCAGAGCGCGGGCGACTTCGACGCGATCCTGCTCGGCTGGTCGGGCCGCATCGACCCGCACGGCAACATGAACAGCTTCCTCGTCAGCGGGGGCGGCAACAACTACGCCGGCTACAGCAACCAGACGGTCGACGACACGATGGCCGAGGCCGCCAGGTCGACCGACACCGCGGAGCGCGCCGAGCTCTACGGCAAGGTGATGACCCAGGTCCGCGAGGACAACCCGATCATCTACCTCTACCGGGTGCGCAACCTCGCCGCGTACACGCGCGACACCGGCGGCGTCGAGATCTTCCCCGACGGCGTCGTCCGGCTCAGCCGCGCCGCGTTCCTCCAGGAGGGCTGAACCGTTCCCGCCATGGCGCGCTACCTGCTCAACAAGCTCTGGCAGGCGGCCATCACGCTGCTGCTGTCCGCGCTCGTCGTCTTCGTCGGCGTCCGGCTGCTGCCCGGCGACCCGGCACTGGCGCTGGCCGGCGAGGAGGCCGACCCGGCCACCCTCGCCCAGGTCCGCACCGACCTCGGCCTCGACCAGCCGGTGATCGTGCAGTTCTGGCGCTTCCTCAGCAACCTGGCGCACGGGGACCTCGGCACGTCGATCCGCACCGGGACCCCGGTGACGGACCTCATCGCCGCGACGCTGCCGGTCACGCTGTGGCTCGCCCTGTACGCGACGGTGCTCGCGGTGGTCATCGGTGTCGCCGGCGGTGCCCTGGCGGCGGTCTACCGCGGCCGCTGGCCGGAGTGGGTGGCCAACGGCTTCTCCCTCGCCGGGCTGAGCGTGCCGCACTTCTGGCTCGGCCTGCTCGCGATCCTCTACCTGTCGGTCTCGCTCGGGCTGTTCCCCGCGTCGGGCTACGTGCCCGTCACCGAGAACCCGCTGCGCGCCCTCTACTACCTGACGCTGCCCGCGGTCATCCTCGGCACGGCGCTGGCGGCGGTGGTCATGCGCCAGACGCGCTCGTCGATGCTGGAGACGCTGTCGACCGACTACGTCCGCACCGCGCGGGCCAAGGGGCTGCCCCGGGCGAGGGTGCTGCGCGACTACGCGCTGCGGAACTCGCTGATCGTCGTCGTGACGATCATCGGCCTGCAGCTCGGCGGCCTGATCTCCGGCGCGGTGGTGACCGAGCGCATCTTCGGCCTGCCCGGCTTCGGCAAGCTCACGCTCGACTCGGTGTTCACGCGCGACTACCCGGTGATCCAGGCGGTCGTCATCATCGTCACGGCCGCGTACATCGTGATCAACCTCGCGGTGGACGTCCTCTACTCGGTGATCAACCCACGCATCCGCGTGGGAGGGGAGGCGTAGTGGCGATCCAGGTGGTGCCCGCCGAGGCGCTGGGCGCGTCGAGCACACCGGGCGAGGGTGCGGGCGGTGGCGACGACCTCGGCAGCGGCCGGGGTCGCGCGCTGCGCAGCCTGCTGCGCAACCCGCTCGGGCTGGTGGGCGCCGGGCTGCTGCTCGTCGTCGTGCTCGTCGCGCTCCTCGCCCCGCTCATCGCGCCCTACCCGCCGACGCAGGTGCACTTCGACACCCCGTTCCAGCGGCTGGGGACGAAGGGCTTCTGGCTGGGCACCGACGACCTGGGCCGCGACCTCATGTCGCGCGTCTTCTACGGCACCCGCGCCTCCCTGGAGGTGGGCGTCCTCTCGGTCGCGCTCGCCGTGGTCGTCGGGGTGCCGCTCGGGCTGGTCTCGGGCTGGTGGCGCCTCCTCGACACCTTCGTCTCGCGCCTGACCGACCTGCTGCTGGCGTTCCCCTTCCTGATCCTGGCCGTCGGCCTGGCCGCCGTCCGCGGGCCGAGCCTCACCAACGCCGCGCTCGCGCTGGGCATCGCGCAGGTGCCGACCATGATCAGGGTGGTGCGCGCGGAGACGCTGCGCTGGCGCGGCGCGGACTTCGTGACGTCGGCGCGGGCCATGGACGCCGGCAGCGGCTGGATCCTCGGGCGGCACATCCTGCCCAACGCCGCGTCCGCGGTGATCGTCCAGGCCACGGTGATCATGCCCGTCGCGATCATCGGCGAGGCGACGCTGTCCTTCCTCGGCCTCGGCATCCGCCCGCCCGCGCCCAGCCTGGGCATCATGCTCTCCGACGCGCAGCAGTACATCTTCCGGGCGCCCGCCGCCGCGGTCATCCCCGGCGTGACCATCGCGGTCATCTGCCTGGGCTTCAACTTCTTCGGCGACGCGCTCCGCGACGCCCTCGACCCGACGACCTCGAGCCGATGACGACCAGGAGTTCCCCCGTGTTCCCGAACCCGCCCGCGCCGCTCACCCGCCCCGACCTCCGCGGGTCGTTCGGCATGTGCGCCACCACGCACTGGCTGGCCAGCGCCACCGGCCAGGCCGTCCTCGAGCGTGGCGGCAACGCGTTCGACGCCGCGGTCGCCGCCGGCTTCGTCCTGCACCTGGTCGAGCCGCACCTGAACGGTCCCGGCGGCGACCTCTGCGGCCTCGTGGCGGTGAGCGGCGACGGTGCGGCGAAGGTGCTCGTCGGCCAGGGACCCGCGCCGGCCGCGGCGAGCGTCGCGCGCTACCGCGCCGAGGGCCTCGACCTGGTGCCCGGCGCCGGTGGTCTGGCCGCCGCGGTGCCCGGCGCGGTCGACGCGTGGCTGCTGCTGCTGCGCGACCACGGCACCTTCGAGCTCGCCGACGTCTGGTCCTTCGTCCTCGACTACGCCGAGCACGGCTACCCGTTGGTCGACCGCGTCGCCGCGACCGTCGCCTCCGTGCGCGAGCTCTTCGAGCGGCACTGGACGACCTCGGCCGACTTCTGGCTCGTCGACGGGAAGCCGCGCAGCGGCACGGCGACCAACCCGGCGTACGCGGCCGTGCTCCGCGGCCTGCTCGACGCGGGGGCCGGCGCGGCTACCCGCGAGGAGCGCATCGACGCCGTCCGCGAGGCGTGGGCGACGGGCGTCGTGCCGCAGGCCGCCACCGCCCTGCTCGGGCGTCCGCACCGGCACAGCGACGGCGGCGACCACGCGGCCGTGATCACGCCGGCCGACTTCGCCGTCCACCGGGCGACCTGGGAGCCGGCGACCACGGCGACGTTCCGCGGCTGGACCGTGGCCAAGACCGGGGCCTGGGGCTCGGGGCCTGTGCTGCTCCAGGCCCTGAAGGTCCTCGAGGGCTACGCCGACGAGGAGCTCGACCCGCAGACCGACCTCGGCGCCCACCACCTCGTCGAGGCGCTCAAGCTCGCGCTCGCCGATCGCGACGCCTGGTACGGCGACCCCGACCCGGACGGCCACCAGCCGCCGGTGCCGCTCGAGCTCCTGCTCTCCGACGCGTACGCGGCGGACCGGCGCGCGCTGGTCGGCCAGGAGGCGTCCGCCGAGCCGCAGCCCGGCAGCGTCCCCGGCCGCGAGCCGTACCGCGCGCCGCTGCGCGAGGAGTCGCCCGACCCCGCCGCCGAGGGGGTCGGCGAGCCGACCGTGTCCCGCGCCGGCGAGAGCAGCGGTGTCGTCCGGGGCGACACCTGCCACGTCGACGTCGTCGACCGCTGGGGCAACCTCGTCTCGGTCACCCCGAGCGGCGGGTGGCTGCAGTCGTCGCCGCACGTGCCCGAGCTCGGCTTCTGCCTCGGCACCCGGCTGCAGATGACCTGGCTCGACGAGGAGTCGCCGTCGGCGCTGCGCCCCGGCCGGCGCCCGCGCACCACGCTCAGCCCCACCCTGCTGCTGCGCGACGGGGTGGGCGTCTCCGCGCTGGGCACCCCCGGCGGCGACCAGCAGGACCAGTGGCAGCTGGCCTACCTGCTGCGCGTGCTCGTCGGCGGCTGGTCGCCGCAGCAGGCGATCGACGCGCCGACGCTGCACACGACGGCGATGGCGGGCTCGTTCTGGCCCCGGACCTGGACGCCGCGCGGCGTGGTGGCCGAGGACCGGCTGCCGGCGGCCGTGCTCGAGGGGCTCGCCGCCCGCGGCCACGCGGTGGACGTCGTCGGCGGCTGGACGCTGGGCCGGCTGTCGTCGGTGACCCGCGACCCGACGACGGGCGTCCTCTTCGCGGCGGCGAACCCGCGCGGCGAGCAGGGCTACGCGGTGGGCCGCTGATGAGCGCGCGGGCCGAGGCGACCGGGTCGACGCAGGCCGTCACCCCGGTGCTCGAGGTGCGCGACCTGGAGGTCGCCTACACCACCGAGGGCCACGAGCGCACCGTGCTGCACGGCATCTCGTTCTCGATCGCGCCCGGCGAGCGCCTGGCCGTCGTGGGCGAGTCGGGCTCGGGCAAGTCGACGACCGCGGCCGCGCTGCTCGGTCTGCTGCCCGGCTCGGGCCGGGTCACGGGCGGGTCCATCACCTTCAAGGGCGAGGACATCACCCGGCCGGGCCGGGAGCGGCTGCTCCGGCTCCGCGGCCGCGAGGTCGGGCTCGTCCCGCAGGACCCGATGTCCAACCTCAACCCGGTGCTCCGCGTCGGCCGCCAGATCAGCGAGACGCTCGCGGCGCACGGCGTGGCCACCGGCAAGGCGGCGACGCAGCGGGCCGTCGAGCTCATGGAGGAGGCCGGCATCCCCGACGCCGCCCGCCGTGCGCGGCAGTACCCGCACGAGTTCTCCGGCGGCATGCGCCAGCGGGTGCTCATCGCGATCGGGCTGGCCTGCGCCCCCGAGCTGCTCGTCGCCGACGAGCCCACCTCCGCGCTCGACGTGACCGTCCAGCGCCAGATCCTCGACCACCTGGAGACGCTCCGGGCCGCGCGGAGCACGTCGCTGATGCTCATCACCCACGACCTGGGCCTGGCCGCCGACCGCGCGGACACGGTCGTCGTCATGTCGGCCGGCGAGATCGTCGAGGCCGGACCCACCGAGCAGATCCTCCGACGCCCGCAGCACCCGTACACCCAGCGGCTCGTGGAGGCCGCCCCGTCGGTCTCCAGCGCCCGGGCCCGCGTGTCCGTGCGTCAGGGCGAGGCCCCGGCCGGGGTGCAAGCCAGTGGGGAGCGGGCTTCGGACACGCTGCTCGAGGCGGTCGGGCTGACCAAGCGGTACCGGCTGCGCGGACAGCGGGGCCAGGAGGTCGTCGCGGTCGACGACGTGTCGTTCCGGGTCGGCCGGGGCCGGACCACGGCCGTCGTCGGCGAGTCGGGCTCGGGCAAGACCACGCTCTCCCAGCTCGTCCTCGGGCTGGTGGCGCCGACGGCCGGCGAGGTCCGCATCGAGGGCGAGGTCGTCGAGACCGCCCGCGGGGCCCGGCGCCGGGCGATCCGGCGGGCGATGCAGCCGGTGTTCCAGGACCCGTACGCGTCCCTGGACCCCACGTACTCGATCGAGCACATCGTGGACGAGCCGCTCCGGGTGGCCCGGATCGGCGACCGCGCGTCCCGCCGCCGGCGCGTGGCCGAGCTGCTCGACCAGGTCGCGCTGCCGGGCTCGCTGGCCCAGCGCCGGCCCAACGAGCTGTCCGGCGGCCAGCGGCAGCGCGTGGCGATCGCCCGCGCGCTGGCCCTCGAACCGCGCCTCGTCGTCTGCGACGAGGCGGTGTCGGCGCTGGACGTGCTGGTGCAGGAGCAGACCCTCGACCTGCTGGCCGACCTGCAGGACCGGCTGGGCCTGACCTACCTGTTCATCACCCACGACCTGGCCGTGGTCCGCCAGCTCGCCGACGACGTCCTCGTCATGCAGGGCGGCACCGTGGTCGAGGAGGGCGCGGTGGAGCAGGTGTACGCGGAGCCGCGGACCGCGTACACGCGCGACCTGCTCGACGCGATCCCCGGGGCGGAGTTCTTCGCCGAGCAGGCGCGCTGACCGAGCGCGACGAGAGGTAGGTCGCCGCGCCCCCGAGCCGTCTCGGGCGCGGCAACCCACCGCTCGGGCCGGCGCTGGACGATCAGGACCCGGAACGTTCCGTCAGAAGGTGTCGCCCTCGCGACGAGGCGGGTCCGCCGGGGCCGGAGGCGTGGTCGGCTGCTGCGCCCACGGCGGGCCGCCGGCGCCCCAGACCGGGTCGCTGCCCGGCACCTGGCCGGCCGGACGCGCGGGGGCGACGTCCTCCTCGGGCATGAGGAACAGGGCCACGAGGTAGAGCACCACCGGCACGCCCGTGAAGAGGGTGATGACGACGGTGAGGATGCGGACCAGCGTCGGGTCCATGTTCAGGTACTGCGCGACGCCGCCGCAGACGCCGCCGATGTAGCGGTCGGTGCGGCTGCGGCGCAGCTGCTTGGGCCCGTAGGTGGGCTGGGACATGAGGTTCCTCTCCTAGGAGCGACGGGACAGGGCGAGGCCGACGACGCCGACCACGACGAGCACGAGGGGGACGACGACCTTGACCAGGCCCCAGGTGAGGGGCGCGACGAGCGCGTCACCGAGGACGGCCAGGGCCAGGCAGGCGAAGCAGACGCCCGTGACGAGCGCGACGACGTCGAAGCGGCTCACGAGGCCACCTCGATCGCGCCGGTGTCGACGGCGAGGTCGAGCGTGAGGGTGTGCTGACCGGCGGCCGCGGGCACGAGCACTCTCTCGGCGGACGTCTCGCCGCCGTCAGCGAGCCGCTGACCGTACGCGGTGACGCTCCCGGTGTCGGTGTGGAAGCGCAGGGTCACCCCGGTCCCCGGCGGGGTGCGCACGGTGATGCGGCCGGTGTCGACCCGCGCGCGGTAGGTGGCGTCCGTGGCGAGGGTCAGGTCGCGGAGGTCGACCTCGAGGCTGCCGACGTCGACGCGGTCGCCGCCGGCGGGGAAGGCGGCGGCGGTGCTGTAGCTGACGGGGTGGGCCATCATCCGGCTGGCCTCCTGCGCCGGCCGGGCCAGCGACGGGCCGAGCAGCCCGGACGCGACCACCGAGGCGAGCGCGAGCGCGAGCCCGGCCGGGAGCAGCCCGCGGGCCCGGCCGAAGCGGGTGGCGGCGACCAGTCCGAGGGCCACGACGAGCAGACCGGCGGCGGCGTACACGGCGGCGCTGACGGCGGCGCCGGCCGCGTCGGCGATCCCGAGGCCGAGCCAGGTGAGGCCGAGGGCGACGACGGTGACGAGCCGCAGGCGCCGGGCGGCGAGGCTGGCGCCAGGACGGACGAGGGGGACCGGCGCAGGTTCGGTGTAGAGGCCGACGGGGTCCGGCTCGGCCAGGAACGCCGCACGGGCCGCCGCCTCGGGGTCCGGGGCGACCGTGGGGTAGGGCGGTGCTGCGGGGGCGTAGGGCTGCGGCGCGGGGGCTGCCGCGGGACGGGTGCCGGGGATCGGGTCCCAGGTCGCGGCGCCCGCCTCCCCGGGGGCGGGCGTCCAGACGCCGAGTCGGACCTGGGCCACGCGCTGCTGCCAGGCGGTGGCGGCCTGGGTGAACGGGGTCGGCGGGCCGGAGAACGTGGGCGGGGGAGCGATGGCGTACGGCGGCGGCGGCGTCTGTCCGGCCGGGCCGGCGCCCGGGTCCGTCCACGCCTGCTGACGGGCGCGGCGGGTGCGCGGCCGGCGGAACCCGAACCACCACACCGCCGCGAGGACCAGGGCGGGTGCCACCCCAAAGGGGCTGACCGCGCCGAAGACGGCGAACGACACGATGCAGGCGAGCACGACGAGGGTGATCCACAGCTCGCGGGGCCAGCGGGCGGCGGCGCCGCCGAGCAGGTCGTCGACGGCGGCCCGGTCGGTGCCGGCCACGGGCAGCAGGAGCCAGCCGGCGAGGTAGAGGATGACGCCGATCCCCCCGGTCAGCGCGAGCAGGACGGCGGCCACCCGGACGAGCACGGGGTCGACGCCCCAGCGACCGGCGAGGCCGGCGCAGACGCCGCCGAGCTTGGCGTCGTCGGCGGCGCGCTGGAAGACCCAGGGGGAGGACATGCCTCCATCGTGACGGTCGGGAGGTTCCGAGGGCATCGGGGACGACCCCCGTCCGTCCCGCAGACCCGACCCGGGGACGCCGGGTGCGCGCCCTGCTCCGGGTCGAGGTCCGGGACCGCTCGGGGACGTCCCTGCTGGCTGCGCCTGCGCCGGGGTGGGACCCTGGAGTGGTCATGACCACACTCGAGCCCGGCCGACCCCCGCAGGCCGCCGGTGCCGACGTCGCCCGTCCGGCCCCCGGCCCGGGCGCCCCGGCCCGGCCCGCCGACGCGGGCGGCTCCCCGCGCCTGCCGCTCCCCGCCGCTGCGCCCACCGGCGGCCCCGGCGCCGCGGGCGCCCCCGCCGTCGAACCGCGCCGGCGCGCCGTACGGGTCAGCGAGGGCGCCGTGCTCGGCGGCGTCTGCACCGGGCTCGCGCAGTACTTCGGCTGGCCCGTGCTCGTGGTCCGCATCGTCTTCGTCGGGCTGGCGATCGCCCAGCTGTTCGGTGTGCTGGCGTACGGGGCCCTGTGGCTGCTGATGCCTGCGGCCAGCACCGTCGACGCCCCGGGGCTCGAGGCCGCGACCCGGACGGGCATGCGGACGGACGGCCGGCCACGCCGACGTTCCGTGGACTGGGGCGCCGTCCTGGCGCTCGCCGCGCTGGGCACCGGGCTGCTGTGGCTGGTGCAGACCAGCGGGCTCGGGGTCTCGCAGCGGCTCTTCTGGCCGGTCGCGTTCGCCTGCGTGGGGGCGGCGCTGGTCTGGCGGCAGGCGGACTCGTCGGCGCAGCAGCGCTGGCGCGCCGAGGCCGGCGGCCGGGTCTGGCTGGCGCCCTTCGTGGCGCGCGGCGGCTGGCCCGCGCTGGTGCGGGTGATCGTCGGGCTCGGCCTCGTCGGCGCGTCGTTCGGCCTGGTCGTGGCCCAGTACAACGCGTTCGCGCAGCTGCCGCAGGTCCTGGCCATGACGCTGCTGGCCCTGGCCGGCATCGCCGTCGTCATCGCCCCGTGGCTGCACCGTTCGAGGACGGCGCTCAACGAGGCCCGCGCCGAGAAGGTCCGTGCCGACGCCCGCGCCGACATGGCCGCCCACCTGCACGACTCCGTGCTGCAGACCCTGGCGATGATCCAGAAGCAGTCCGACGACCCGCGCGCGGTCGCGCAGCTCGCCCGCCGCCAGGAGCGGGAGCTGCGCGGCTGGCTCTACGCCGACGACGTGCCCGAGGCGAGCCTCAAGGCCGCCCTCGTCGCGGCCGCGGCGGAGGTCGAGGACGAGCGCGGCATCCCCGTCGAGCTCGTCGTCGTCGGCGACTGCGACACCTCCGACGCCGTGCAGGCGCTCGTGCGGGCCGCGCGCGAGGCCATGGTCAACGCCGCCAAGCACTCCGGCGCCGACAAGATCGACGTGTACGCGGAGGTGACCGACACGCTCGTGGAGGTCTTCGTCCGTGACCGCGGCCGGGGCTTCGACGTCGACTCCGTCGCCGACGACCGCCACGGCGTCCGCGGCAGCATCCTGAACCGCATGGACCGGCACGGTGGCCGGGCCAGCATCCGTTCCCAGCCCGGGGACGGCACCGAGGTACGTTTGGAGGTCACCCGATGACGACCGCCTCGCCGGCGAGCCCGCAGCCCGACCGTCTGGGCGCCGCGCCCGCCGCGTCGCCCGCCGGCCCCGCCGAACCGGCGACCCACCCGCTGCGCGTGGTGGTCGTCGACGACCACGCGATGTTCCGCACGGGGGTCAAGGCCGAGATCGGCCGGTCGCTCGCCGTGGTCGGCGAGGCGGAGGACGTCGACCGGGCCGTCCGGGTCGTGCTCGAGCAGCGCCCGGACGTCGTGCTCCTGGACGTCCACCTCCCGGGCGGCGGCGGCGTGGAGGTGCTGCGCCGCGTCCACGAGCGCGAGCCGGAGCAGCGCTTCCTGGCGCTGTCGGTCTCCGACGCGGCCGAGGACGTCATCGGGGTCATCCGGGGCGGCGCGCGCGGCTACGTCACCAAGTCGATCAGCGGGCCCGAGCTCGTCGACGCGGTCCGCCGCGTGGCGGAGGGCGACGCGGTCTTCTCCCCGCGGCTCGCCGGCTTCGTCCTCGACGCCTTCTCCGGCGCCATCGACGTGGCGAGCGTCGACGAGGACCTCGACCGGCTGTCGGTCCGCGAGCGCGAGGTGATGCGCCTCATCGCGCGCGGCTACGCGTACAAGGAGGTGGCCAAGGAGCTGTTCATCTCGATCAAGACCGTTGAGACCCACGTCAGCAGCGTGCTGCGCAAGCTCCAGCTCTCCAACCGCCACCAGCTCACCCGCTGGGCCACCGACCGCCGTTTGGTCTGAGGCCCGCCGGCCTCACCTGGCGAAACGCTGGCTCCCGGCACCCGGATCGACGTTCCGGAGGTCGGGAGTCAGCGTTTCGTGGGGGCGCTACCGCGAGATCAGCGCGCGAGCGCGGCGGAGCGAGCACCGGATGCGGTGCGAGCGGGAGAAAGCAGAACCCCGGCCGGTCCGAGGACCAGCCGGGGTCGTGTGCTGCGGACGAGCGTCAGGCGCGAGCGCCGCGAGCGCGCACGCGGACGTAGATGAGCAGCACGATGATCGCGCCGATGACCGAGCCGATGATGCCGGACGTGTCCAGGGCGATGCGGCCGTGGAAGATCAGGTTGGCCAGGAAGCCACCGACGAACGACCCGATGATCCCGAGCAGGATGGTCATCGGGATCGAGATGTTCTGGCGGCCGGGGACGATGAGCCGGGCCAGGGCGCCGGCGATGAGGCCGACGACGATGAGGGTGATGATGAAGCCGAGCATGTGGTTCTCCTTGCTGGTGGGGCGCCCGGTGGGGTCGGCGTCTGCCGTTCGGGCGCGGTTATCGCAGATCAACGTTAGTGCCTCGACCCCCGTGCAGCGGTGTGCTGAGGGGCGCGTCCGCGTCGGAACCAGGGGAGATCAGGTCTTTCCCGTAGGGTCGCGCCCATGGACGTGGTGCACCACCTGCTGGTGCTGCTCCACCTGGTGGCCTTCGCCGCGCTCCTCGGAGGGGCGCTCGTCCAGCTGCGCAGCGCCGAGCCCGAGATCAACGCCGCCATGCTGCACGGCGCCTGGGTCGCGCTGGTGAGCGGTGTGGCCCTGTGGGTCCTCGCCGACACCTTCGACGTCCGCCTCTCGCTTGCCGCGATGGTGGTCAAGACCCTCATGTCGGCCTTCGTGACGCTGCTGGTCGTGCTCAACCGGCGCTTCTTCTCCATCCCGCGGGGCCTGCTGCGCCTCATCACGCTGCTCGTGCTGGCCGACGCCGCCGTGGCGGTCCTGTGGTGAGGTGCTGCTGGCGTCGAGGCCCTGGGCCGGGGCGGGCGCGCGGGTTGACGGCCCGCGAGAGGATGGGTGCCGTGCCGAGCCGTCCGTGTCCCTGCCAGGTGCGCCCGTGAGGCTCTCCGCCCGTGTCGACTACGCGTTGCGTGCCCTCAGCGAGCTCGCCGCCGCCGACGCGCCGCGCACCGTGGACCAGCTCTCGGCCGCGCAGCACATCCCGAACAAGTACCTGGAGAGCATCCTCGGCGAGCTCCGCCGCGACGGGCTGCTGCGGAGCCAGCGCGGGCCCGAGGGCGGCTACCGGCTCGCCCGCCCGGCCGACGCCATCAGCATCGCGGACGTGATCCGCGCCCTCGACGGCGAGCTCGCGAACGTCCGTGGCAGCCGGCCGGAGAACCTCGAGTACACCGGGGCGGCCGAGTCGCTCCAGCAGGTCTGGATCGCGCTGCGCGCCTCTGAGCGCCAGATCCTCGAGGGCGTGTCCCTCGCCCATGTCGCCGGACGCGAGATGCCGGCCATGGTCGTCGACCTGGTCGCGAACCCGGCCGCCTGGAGCTGACCGCACCCCCCCCGGCGAACCGCTGAGAGACGACGGCGTCCGGGCCCGATCGGCTGTCGGGAGTCAGCGGTTCGTCGGGTCTGGGTCACCAACCTCCGGCTACAGGAGGGGCCGGAACGGCGAAAGCACCGCCTCGCTCACCTTGGCGAGCGGGTGGCGGGCGCGCCAGACCTCCCAGGTGAGCTCGACGGTGTTGCTGGAGTCGACCTCGAAGATCGTCTCCATCTGGCGGGCGACGGCCTCGTTGTAGATCTCGGCGTTGATCTCGTAGTTGCCGTGCAGGCTCAGCCGGTCGAGGTTCGCCGTGCCGATGGTCGACCACTGGCCGTCGACGGTCGCGGTCTTCGCGTGCACCATCGCGTTCTGGTACAGGAACAGCCGGACGCCGCCGCGCAGCAGGACGCCGTAGAAGCCGCGCGAGACCCAGTCGGCCACGATGTGGTTCGACTCGGCCGGCACGATGATCCGCACGTCGACGCCGCGGCGGGCGGCCCGGACGAGCGCCCGGACCATGTCGGCGTCGGGGATCAGGTAGGCGTGGGTCAGGTAGATGTGGTGCGACGCCCGGTCGAACGCCTCGAGGTACATCGCGCGGATGGGGTAGACGAGGTTGCGCGGGACGTTGCGGTGCACCCGCAGGTCGGCGTGCCAGCTGTGCCCGCCCAGGTCCGGCAGCGACGCGCGGCGCCGGGAGGCGTACAGGTTCCAGTAGTCGATGAAGGCGTTCTGCAGCTCCCACACGGCGTCGCCGGTCAGGCGGGCGTGGGTGTCGCGCCAGTCGGTGGCGTAGAGGCTGCCGACGTTGTAGCCGCCGACGAACCCGACGGCGTCGTCGACCACGAGGATCTTGCGGTGGTCGCGGCCCGAGTTGCGCAGCGGCCGGAACGGCGAGGCGATGAGCGGGTGGCGGCGGACCGCGACGTTGCTGGGCAGCTTGTAGAAGCTGGGGCGCACGACGAGGTTGGCGAAGTGGTCGTACGCCACGTAGACCTTGACCCCACGGTCGGCGGCCGCGACGAGGGCGTCCTTGAAGGCCTGGCCGACGGTGTCGCCCTTCCAGATGAAGGACTCGAAGAACACCCGCGAGCGCGCCTGCCCGATGGCGTCGAGCATGTCGCGGTAGAGGTCCTCCCCGTAGGTGTAGAGGGTGACCTCGGAGCTGCCCGCGGTCACCGAGCGCGGTGGCACGCGGGGGAAGTGGACGGGCGGGCGGCCGCGCTTGCGGTACTGGTCGATGGCGACGAGCGTGAGCATCGTCGCGCCCTGCACCGCCGCGACGCCGAGCGCCACGCGACGCACCACGGAACCCACCGTGGTACGTCGGAACCGCATGGCTTCAGGGTACGCAGCGTGCGACTTTCGTCGGGGCTCACGTCTAGGGTTGTCCCGTCATGAGCACTCCCTCCGCCGTCCGGTCCGCCCTCGTGAAGGACGGGGCCAAGGCGTTCGCCGGCAGCGGGCAGGCGCCGTCGGCGCGGCACCGACCGGGTGCGGACGAGCTGCTCGCGGGCCTCAACCCCCCGCAGCGCCAGGCGGTCCTGCACGAGGGCGGCCCGGTGCTGGTCGTCGCGGGGGCGGGGTCGGGCAAGACGCGGGTGCTGACCCGGCGGATCGCCTACCTCGTGGGGGAGCGGCGGGCGCACCCCGGCTCGGTCCTGGCCATCACGTTCACCAACAAGGCCGCGGCGGAGATGCGCGGGCGGGTCATGGACCTGGTGGGCAACCGGGCCAAGCTGATGTGGGTCTCGACGTTCCACTCCGCCTGCGTCCGGATCCTGCGCTCCGAGATCGGACGGTTCGGGATCTCACGGACCTTCTCCATCTACGACGACGCCGACAGCAAGCGGCTCATGCAGCTCGTCGCCAACGACCTCGACCTGGACGCCAAGCAGTTCCCGGTCCGGGCGATCATGACCTGGGTCTCGAACAACAAGAACGAGCTCGTCGACCACGAGACGGCGACGAGCCGGGCCGAGACACCGCTCGACATCATCCACGCGAGCGCGTACGCGGAGTACCAGCGGCGCCTGACCGCGGCGAACGCGCTCGACTTCGACGACCTGATCATGACGACGGTGCACCTGATCCAGGCCTTCCCCGACCTCCGGGAGACGCTGCGGCGACGGTTCCGGCACGTGCTCGTCGACGAGTACCAGGACACCAACCACGCGCAGTACGTCCTCGTGCGCGAGCTCTGCGGCGAGGACGACCCCGACGACCCCGCTGCGGCCGGCGGGGCCGACGGGCTGGCGATCGAGCCGCCCGAGCTGATGGTGGTCGGTGACTCCGACCAGTCGATCTACGCCTTCCGCGGCGCCACGATCCGCAACATCAACGACTTCGAGACCGACTTCCCGGGCGCGTCGGTGATCATGCTCGAGCAGAACTACCGCTCGACGCAGACGATCCTCTCCGCGGCGAACGCGGTCATCCGGCTCAACTCGGGGCGCAAGCCCAAGAACCTGTGGTCCGACTCCGGCGACGGCGCCCTCATCGAGGGCTACGTCGCCGACACCGAGCACGACGAGGCGCAGTTCGTGGCCGGGGAGGTCGCGCGGCTGCGTGACGCGGGAGAGGCCCGGCTCGGCGACGCGGCCGTCTTCTACCGCACGAACGCGCAGTCGCGGACGTTCGAGGAGGTGTTCATCCGCTCCGGCCTGGCCTACAAGGTCGTCGGCGGCACGCGCTTCTACGAGCGCCGCGAGGTGCGCGACGCGATCGCCTACCTCCGCGCGATCAGCAACCGCAGCGACGACGTCTCCGTGCGCCGGATCCTCAACGTGCCCAAGCGCGGCATCGGCGACCGGGCCGAGGGGGCCGTGTCGGAGCTGGCGGCGCGCGAGCGCATCAGCTTCGGCGAGGCGCTGCGGCGTGTGGAAGACGTGCCCGGCCTGGCGACGCGCTCGGCCAACCATATCCGGGCCTTCGCCAGCTTCCTCGACCAGCACGAGGCGATGGTGGCCGAGGGTGCGCCCGCGGACCAGGTGCTGACCAGCGTGCTCGAGCACTCCGGGCTGCTCGCGGCCCTGCAGGACTCGCCCGACCCGCAGGACCAGAGCCGGCTGGAGAACCTCGTCGAGCTGGTGAACGTCGCCCGCGAGTTCGTCGACGGCGTGGCCGCGCTCGCCGCGGGCGAGCTCGACGAGCTGGAGGCGCTGGAGGCCGCGGAGCTCGCCGGGCTCCCGCCGGCGCCGGGCGAGACGACCGAGGCGTCGGACGCGGTCCCGGCCGAGGACACCGAGGTCCTCGACCCCGAGGCCGACCTCGCCGCCGGCGCGGCCGAGCCGGACGCCTCGCTCGGGGCCTTCCTGGAGCGGGTCGCGCTCGTCGCCGACAGCGACCAGATCCCCTCCGACGACGGCGGCCGCAGCCAGGGCGTCGTGACCCTGATGACGCTCCACACGGCCAAGGGCCTGGAGTTCGACCAGGTGTTCCTGACCGGGCTGGAGGAGGGCGTGTTCCCGCACCAGCGGGCCCTCCAGGACGCGGACGAGCAGGCCGAGGAGCGCCGGCTGGCGTACGTCGGCATCACCCGCGCCCGCAAGCGGCTCTACGTCTCGCGCGCGATCACGCGGGCGGCGTGGGGGAGCCCGCAGCACAACCCGCCGAGCCGGTTCCTCGACGAGATCCCCGGCCACCTCGTGCACTGGCGCCGCACGGAGCGGGCGGTGACGAGCTGGCGCAACACGTCGGCGACGGCGGCCCGGCGCGACGACGGGGCCTGGCGCGACCGGACGGCGTACGCGTCGCCCAAGCCGAAGGTCCGGGTGATCCCGGTCGTCGAGGCGGGGGACCGGGTGCTGCACGCGACCTTCGGGATGGGCAAGGTGCTCAGCACGTCGGGCAGCGGCGACGACGTCAAGGCCGACGTCGACTTCGGCTCGAGCGGGGTCAAGCGGCTGGCGCTCAAGTTCGCGCCGCTCGAGAAGCTCTGAGCCTCGCTCCTGCGGAGGCCCACCCGGGGTCCGGACGTGACGAGAGTCAACGACTGCCTGCTCGGGGGTTCAGGTAGTCGCTGACTCTCGACGACGTCATCGTCGCGCGGTCGTGGCGTTGAACCGTAGCGCCGGGACGCCTCGCAGCGGTCAGCGCTGCTGGACGATGACGGGGGCCTTGCCGCTGTCGGGCCAGCACCCCAGGCCGCCGACGGGGATCGCCTGGCCCTTCTCGATCATCTCCCGTTGCTGGTCCAGGCACTTGCTGACCAGCACGTTCGGGTCCTTGGACACGCTGTCGGCGATGGTCTGGTTGGCCTTCGCCTCGGCGGCGGCCGTCTGCTCGCGCTGCTGGGCGATGCGGGTGTTCCCGATCTCCTGCTGCAGCTGGTTGATCCGCTGCTGGGTCGCGTCGTCGTAGTCGACCTTCGGGATGATGACCGACTCGATGTCGATGCGGTCCCCGATCCGGGCGACGAGGCGGGCCTTGACCGCGTCGGCCACCTGGTCGTTGCTGATCTTGGGAGCGGTGGGGTCGCCGCTCGCCGCCTTGGCCTGCGTCAACGGGTCGTACCCGCTGAACGCGAAGTTCAGCGCGGCGGCCAGCTCCTGGTTGACCAGGCCCGGGCCGATGTTGTCGAAGCCGCGGTACTCCGCGTAGAGCTCGCCGGCCGCCTCGGGCTTGATCTTCCAGCGCAGGGCGTTCTGCACGAAGCCGGTGGCCTGGTTGCCGAGCCGGATCTCGGTGCGCTGGTCGCCGAGGTGGTCGTCGATCTGGGTGCTGCCGTCCATCTGCACGACCCGGCTCCACGGCGACTTCCAGTGCAGGCCGGGTGAGAACTCGTGCACCGGCTTGCCGAAGGACACCTGCACGCCGACCGACTTGGCCTGGACCTGGGTCACGCTCGAGGCCAGCACCATGATCACGCCGAGGGCGGCCGTGGCGATGCCGACCAGGCGCCCGGTACGCCGGTTGCCGCCGATGCAGACCACGAGGACGGCGAGGCCCGCGACGAACAGCACGACCGCCGACAGGAACAACCCGGACACGCTCCACCTCCGTGGCTGCGGCCCCGGAGCGGTGGCCGCGTGCGCACTGTACGGCCGCACCGGTCCGCGCGGGCCGAAACCGCATAGCCGGCCTCAGCGCTCGGCGCCGCGGTCCCGGACGCACGACGCCCCGCCCCTCACGAGGAGGGACGGGGCGGGACGTTCGTGTCGACCGGCAGGCGCCTCTCGGCGAGTGGCCGCTCGGAGCGGCGAAGGGTGAGGCCCGGGGCCGTGGACCGGCCGACGCACTCCTCAACAGGGTTCCGACCGCCGTTGTTCCCGTCAGTCGGAGGCTCCTGCTGCGACCTACGGGTTGAGCCCGTGCGCCTTCAGCCAGCCGAGGGGGTTCACGGCGCGGTAGACGTCGCCCGGCGTGATCCCCGCGGGGTAGATCTCGAAGTGGACGTGCGGGCCGAACGTGCGACCGGTCATGCCGACCGCGCCGACGGTCTGGCAGCCCGAGACCTGCTGGCCGACGGAGACCGAGACCGTGGACATGTGGGCCATCAGGCTCTGCGTGCCGTCCGGGTACTTGATCGCGACGTAGTTGCCGGCCCAACCGCTGGCCGGACCGCGGCCCGCGTTGGTGACGACGCCGGACGCCGGAGCGCGCAGCGTGGTGCCGATCGGGGCGGCGAAGTCGAAGCCGGTGTGGTAGCGCGCCCAGCTGCCGACCTGGCCGAACGTCGCGGCGATGCGGTAGTGCGCGGCGGGCTCGCAGGTCTTGCCGTTCCCCGCGCCCTGGTTGGCGTCGGCGGCCGGCTGGTCGTCCTTGGCGGTGCTGGTGCCGTTCTTCTTGTCGTCGGCGATCCGGCGGGCCTGCTCCTGCGCGGCGTCGGAGGTCTCGGCCAGCTCCTTCTCGCGCTGGTCGACCTTCTTGCCGGCGGCGGCGGCGCTGATCTTGTCGTCGGTCTTGGCCAGCTCCTCGGCGCGCTGGTCGGCGATGCTCTTGACCTTGGCCGGGTCCAGCGGGGCGCGGTTGCTGGACCGGCTCGTGAGCGCGCTGTCCCGGGCGGCGGTGCCGGGGCCCGCGACGGCCGCTGTGCCCGCCGTCTGGTCGTGCGCGGCGCCGGTGTCCTGCGCGTTGCCGGTGAGGGCGAACGACCCTGCGACCCCGAGACCGAGCACCGAGACCGCCATGGCGGCGACCCCGTGCTGGAGCCAGCCTCGCTTGTTCACACGGACGTCGTCGATGAGCGCACGTCTGGCCTGGTGGCGCTGCGTCGGGGACGTACTCGGCACTGATCACCTCGTGCAGCGGGCATGACCGACCCAACCTGGACGGTCGTCCTGCCGCGGTTCGTGGGGGTTCGCGGACGGAAAAGGGCCCGTCGCCACCAGGGGGGTGTGGCGAGCGGGCTCCTGAACCATAACGGAACCGTAACGAGAGGCCAAACTTTCGCAGACCAGCACCTGAAGAGGTCTCATCGGCCTGGCGTGACCGTGACCCCCACGGGTACGGGCGGGCGGCCCTGCCCGGGCGGTCGACCGACGACCGACCGTTCCGCCGGACGCGGGATCAGCGCGTCTGCAGGCCGATGCTGCGCAGGAACGGCGCGGGGTCGACCGCCTTGTAGACGTCGCCGTAGCGCACGCCGACCGGGTAGAGCTCGAAGTGCAGGTGGGCGCCGAACGCCCGCCCGGTCTGGCCGACGTAGCCGAGCACCTGGCCCGTCTGGACCGTCTGCCCGGTGGTCACCGCCAGGCGGGACATGTGGGAGTACATCGTCGTGCGCCCGTCCGCGTGCCGCACGGCCACGTGGGTGCCCGACCAGTCGCCCGAGCTGCCCGCGAAGACGACGGTGCCGCCGAGGACGGAGTGGATGGGCGTGCCGTACGCGGCGCGGAAGTCGAGGCCCGTGTGGTAGGTCGCCCACGACCCCGTCGCGCCGAACTTGGACCCGACGACCCCGCTGGCGATCGGGAGCACCCCGTGGGTGCCCGCCGGGAGCGTGCCCGAGGTCGCGGTCACCGGGGTGAGCGCCTGGCCCGACAGCGTGGGGTCGACGTTCGGGTCGGGGGCGGTGCCGGTGACGACCCCGGCGTCGACCGCCGCCTGGCGGGCGGCGATCGCGGCCTCGAGGCGCTGCTGGGCGATCTTGGCCGCCTCGGCGGACACGGCGGCCTGGGCGGCGGTCAGCTGCTGCTGGCGCGCGGTGCCCGCCTCGCTGAGCGAGGCGCGCGCGATGCTCGTGGCGTTGCGGGCCAGGGCGTCGCCGCGCTGCGCCGCGACCTCGGCCAGCAGGGCGGACTGCAAGGCGGCGCTGCGCCGTGCCGCGGTGCCCGGGTCGGCGGCCTCCGCCTGGACGCGGGCCGGTCGGGCGGCGGTGGTGTCGGCGCGGCTGGTGAGCGAGAGGGAGCTCGCGGCGAGGAGGCCGGCGACCGCGATGAGCAGCGCGAGGATCGTGTTGGTGGCCAGGGTGCGCGACTCGCTCCAGCCGTGCGCGGACGCACGGTGCAGCACGGCGGTGGAGGACACGGCGCTCTCCTGGATCTCGATGGCGTCGCCGGGGGAGTCGACGCCGGTCGGCGGGCGAGTCCCGGTCCCGGGGGCGCGTCGCTCCGACCCCAGAATTCTAGGCGCGCGAGGGCCGTCGCGCGGGTTCCGTGACCGAATCGGGACCGGTGTGTTCACCCCGCTCGGACGCCCTTGACAGCAGGGCGGCGATCTCGTGCGCCAGGGCGCGGTCGTGGGGCATGGAGAGGTGCCCCACGCCGCGGACGTCGACGTTCGTCGCGTCGAGGTCGGGGTGGTCGACGCGGGCGTTGCGCGCGGGCACGACGAGGTGGTCGATGTCGCTCGCGTACGCGACGAACCGGGTCCGGCAGCCGGGCGCCGGCTCGGCCAGGGCGCGCACGACCGCGCTCCCGGGCTCCAGCTGGCGGGCCATCGGCAGCAGCGGGACCAGGCGGCCCAGGCGGGCCACCTCCGTGCCGCCGTGCGGCGTGCCCAGGGTGACGAGGGTGTTGACGACGTCGTCGCCGCCCTGCCGCTGGACGAACCAGCGGGCCAGCAGCCCGCCCAGGCTGTGCCCGACCACGTGGACCCGCTCGTGACCGGTGTCGCGGGCCAGCCGGCGCACCACGTCGCCGAGGGCGGTCGCGGCTCGCGCGACGTCGGAGATCAGCAGCCCGTAGTCGTGCGCGGCCACGGTGGCGAACCCCCGGGCCCGCAGCAGGTGGTCGAGCCGGGCGAAGATCGCGTGGTTGTCGACGATGCCGTGCACGAGCAGGATCGGCGTGGTCGCGGCGGCCGGGTCCAGGTGGAGCAGGCCGCGCTGGCCGGGGTCCGCCGCGCTGCCGCGGCGGCGCGACGTCCGGGCCGCCGACCCGGGCAGCGCCCCCAGCGGGTAGGTGACCAGGTGGGCCGCGGCCCAGCCGACCTCGCGGGCCAGCCCGGGCGCCGCGCCCAGCACCGGGCGTACGGCGGGCAGCAGCCGCCCGGCCGCGCGCACCGGGGTGGGAGCCGCGAACACCACCGCCCCAACCTACCGGCGCCGCGGCCCGGGCGGGTGCTGACTAGGCTGAACGTCATGGTGGCGGGGCCGACGCAGACGGGTCCGGGGTCCGCCGTGCCCCGGCGGGTGGTCGTCGCCAAGCCCGGGCTCGACGGCCACGACCGGGGCGCCAAGATCGTGGCCCGCGCGCTCCGCGACGCCGGCATGGAGGTCATCTACACCGGCCTGCACCAGACCCCCGAGCAGATCGTGGCGACCGCGCTCGCCGAGGACGCCGACGCCATCGGGCTGTCGGTCCTGTCCGGGGCGCACCTGACCCTGTTCGCCCGCGTGCTCGACCTGCTCGCCGCGGAGGACGCGTCCGACATCGTCGTGTTCGGCGGTGGGATCATCCCGGAGGCCGACCGGTCCCAGCTCCTCGAGCGCGGCGTGGCGGGCGTCTTCGGCCCCGGCACGAGCATGGCCGCGATCGTGGAGTGGGTGCGCGAGCACGTCCCCGAGCGCGAGGTGGGGTAGGGCCCTCCGCCCCGGCCGGGTCCATGGGCCGGTCGGCCGTCCAGGACCACGCACTAGGCTCGTCCACCGACCACGACCAGCAGCGAAGGCGGGCGGCCCGGGACGGGCCCCGCCTCAGGAGGACCACGGATGGACCTGTTCGAGTACCAGGCGCGCGACATCTTCGAGGCCCACGGGGTCCCGGTGCTGCGCGGCATCACCGCCACCACCCCGGAGCAGGCGGTCGAGGCGGCGCGTCAGCTCGGCACCCCCGTCGTGGTCGTCAAGGCGCAGGTGAAGACGGGCGGCCGCGGCAAGGCCGGCGGCGTCAAGCTCGCGCGCAGCCCGGAGGAGGCCGGCGAGCGCGCCGCCGAGATCCTGGGGATGGACATCAAGGGCCTGACCGTCGAGACCGTCATGGTCACCGAGGGCGCCGACATCGGCGAGGAGTACTACTTCTCGCTGCTCCTCGACCGGGCCAACCGCCGCTACCTCGCCATGGCGTCCAAGGAGGGCGGCATGGAGATCGAGCAGCTCGCCGTCGAGCGCCCGGAGGCCCTGGCGCGGATCCCCGTCGACCCGCAGGTCGGCATCGACGACGCGAAGGCCGACGAGATCGTGCGCGCGGCCGGCTTCGACGCCGACGTCGCCCCCAAGGTCGCCGCGGTGCTCAAGCAGCTCGGCACGGTCTACGAGGCCGAGGACGCGACCCTGGTCGAGGTCAACCCGCTCATCAAGACGGGTTCCGGCGACATCGTCGCCCTCGACGGCAAGGTGTCGCTCGACGAGAACGCGGCCTTCCGCCACCTCGACCACGCCGCGCTGGCCGACACCTCCGCGGAGGACCCGCTGGAGGCGGCGGCCAAGGCCAAGGGCCTCAACTACGTCAAGCTCGACGGCTCGGTCGGGATCATCGGCAACGGCGCGGGGCTCGTGATGAGCACGCTCGACGTCGTCGCGTACGCGGGCGAGGGACTGCCCGGCACGCCCAAGCCCGCGAACTTCCTCGACATCGGCGGCGGCGCGAGCGCCGAGGTCATGGCCAACGGCCTCGAGATCATCCTCGGCGACGCCCAGGTGAAGAGCGTCTTCGTCAACGTCTTCGGCGGCATCACCGCCTGCGACGCGGTGGCCAACGGCATCGTGCAGGCCTTCTCGCTGCTCGAGGGCCGCGGCGAGCCCGTCACCAAGCCCGTCGTCGTGCGCCTCGACGGCAACAACGCCGAGCTCGGCCGCCAGATCCTCACCGACGCGGCCCTGCCGGGCCTCGAGCAGGTCGACACCATGGACGGCGCCGCCGCCCGGGCCGCCGAGCTCGCGGCCGCCTGAGCCCCGCGGACGAGAACCAGAGAGCACTAGGAGCACACGTAGATGTCGATCTTCCTCAACGCGGACAGCAAGGTCATCGTGCAGGGCATGACCGGCTCGGAGGGCCGCAAGCACACCGCGCGCATGCTCGCCTCGGGCACGAACATCGTCGGCGGCGTGACGCCGGGCAAGGGCGGCCAGAGCGTCGACTTCGACGGCCGGTCGATCCCGGTCTTCGGCTCGGTCGGCGAGGCCGTCGAGCAGACCGGCGCCGACGTCACCGTGATCTTCGTCCCGGCGAAGTTCACCAAGGGCGCGGTCGTCGAGGCCATCGAGGCCGAGATCCCGCTGGCCGTGGTCATCACCGAGGGCGTCCCGGTCAAGGACAGCGCCGAGTTCTTCGCGCTGTCGCAGGGTTCCGAGACCCGCCTCATCGGCCCGAACTGCCCCGGGCTCATCTCGCCCGGGCAGTCCAACGCCGGCATCATCCCCGCCGACATCACGCCCCCCGGGCGCATCGGCCTGGTCAGCAAGTCGGGCACGCTGACCTACCAGATGATGTACGAGCTGCGCGACATCGGCTTCTCCTCCGCCGTCGGCATCGGCGGCGACCCGGTCATCGGGACGACGCACATCGACGCGCTGGCCGCGTTCCAGGCCGACCCGGACACCGACGCGATCGTCATGATCGGCGAGATCGGCGGCGACGCCGAGGAACGGGCGGCGGAGTTCATCAAGGCCAACGTCACCAAGCCGGTCGTCGGCTACGTCGCCGGCTTCACGGCGCCGGAGGGCAAGACGATGGGCCACGCCGGCGCGATCGTGTCCGGCGGCGCCGGCACCGCGGCGGGCAAGAAGGAGGCCCTCGAGGCCGCCGGCGTCCGCGTCGGCAAGACCCCGAGCGAGACCGCCCAGCTGATGCGCGAGGTCATCCAGGGTCTCTGAGCCCACCGGGGCCCTGCACGGCGGGCCCCTCAGCACCACGAACCGCTGACTCCCGACATCCCGGACGCCGATCCGGGGGTCGGGAGTCAGCGGTTCGTGCGTCGGGGGCGGGGCAGGGGTGCGGGGGCGGGGGAGCAGCAGCAGGGGCCCTCAGGGGAATCAGACGGTGTCGACGAGCGCGGCGGCCTCGGTGACCGCGCGGTGGAGGGCGTCGGGGTCCCGGCCGACCAGCGCGAAGACGCCGTGCGCCCGCTCGGCGAACCGTTCCGGCGCGGTCGCCAGCCGGCCGGCCTGGTCGACCAGGCCCTTCTCGTTGACGACCCAGCGGCCGGCGCGGGCGTGCACGGCGTGCGCGCACAGCCCGACCACCCGGAACAGCACCCCCGCCACGTACGCGGCGTCGCCCCGGCCCGCGGACTTCCCGACGGCGCCGAGCAGGAAGCGCGCCTCGTCGAGCCGGTCCAGGACGGCGGCGCGGAGCGCGTCGGGGTAGACCCGCAGCTCGGCCTGCAGCGTCGTGATCTCCCCGGTGGGGTCGGCCAGGACGCGCGCCAGGGCGAGCTCGCCGGCGTACGCCACCGTGCTGACGCCGAGCGGGTGCCCGACCTGGAAGGCGAAGTCGAGCCGGCCGGCGTGCGCGTCGGCCGACGAGCGGGCGACGCGGTCGAGGTCGCGGTAGAGCCAGTCGACCGGGGTCTGCTCGACGCTCAGCCACGCGCCGCCGTCGACCCACGGACCCCAGGCCCCGGGTTCGGTGACGGAGTCGCCCGGGCTGCCGGCGTCGCCCGGCCGCGCGTCCGCCTCCTGCTCGGCGAGGTCGCGCAGCGCGCCGACGCCGAGCGGCGGGCGGTACAGCAGGCCGAGGTCCACGTCGGAGCCGGCCTGCTCGTCGCCGCGGGCGCGGCTGCCGCCCAGGACCACGCCGACGACGCCGGGCACGGCGACCAGGCGCTCGGCGTGCGCGGCCAGCCGCTCCTCGCTCAGCACGGCAGCATCCTCCCGCACGGCGGGCCCGGCATCCCGGCGGAGGTCGGGGGCAGAAGACCTCCTGTGCCTCTTCTGCCCACGCCCCCGTCCACCGTCGACGGCGCGAGCCTGGGCGACGTCGAGGCCTGGGTCGCGCAGCACCTCGGCGACCTGACGCTCGAGGGGCCGGACGGCGTACGCGCGGGCGGGTTCGACGGCGGGCAGACCGCAGCCGACGCCGCGCTGGTCGGCCTCGACGTCGAGGGCTACGCGAACCGGCGCAGCACGGTCCTGCCGGAGGAGCGCCGGGGCGCCAGCCGGCTGTCGCCGTACATCCGCCACGGGCTGCTGCCGCTGCCGGACGTCTGGGCCGCCGTCCAGGGCGCGCCGTCGTTCGACCGCAAGCGCTACCGCGACGAGCTGCTGTGGCAGGAGTACGCCCGTCACGTGTACGCGCGGCTCGGGCGACGGTTCCGTGACTCGGTGCGCAACCAGTCCCCGACCGAGGGCCGCGAGACGTGGCACCGGCCGGCCTGGGACTCGGAGATGGCCTGCATGGACTTCGTCACCGACGAGCTCCACGAGCAGGGCTGGGTCGTCAACCAGACCCGCATGTGGCTCGCGTCCCAGTGGGCGGTCCGGGCCGGGCGCGACTGGCGGGAGGGCGAGCAGGAGATGTTCGTCCACCTGCTCGACGGCTCCCGCGCAGCCAACGGCCTGGGGTGGCAGTGGACGGTCGGGACCGGCAGCGGCAAGCCGTACGGGTTCAGCCGCTGGCAGGTGCAGAAGCGGGCGCCGCAGCTGTGCCGGCGCTGCCCGCTGCGCGACGCCTGCCCGATCGAGGACTGGCCGGAGGCGCGCCTGCGCCCGGTCGCCGACCGGGCCGACCTCAGCCGCGGCCCGATCCCGGCGGGTCCTGAGCAGGTCGAGGGCGGTGGCGCAGACGCGGTGTGGCTGACGGCGGAGTCCCTCGGCGACGCCGACCCGGCGCTGGCCGCCGACGGGTCCCGGCCGGCGGTGTTCGTCTTCGACGAGCCGCTGCTGGCCCGGCTGCGCCTCTCGGGCAAGCGGCTGGTGTTCCTGGCGCAGACCCTCGGCGAGCTGGCGGGGCGCCGCGAGCTGGAGGTGCGCCGCGGCGACGTCGTCGCCGAGCTCGTCGGCCGCAGCCTCGCCACGACCTGGACCTACGTGCCCGGCTGGCGGCGGCGCGCCGCCCGGCTGGAGCCCGTCGAGGTCCACCCCTGGCCGTGGCTCGTACGGCCCCGGCCGGCCGGGATCGGCAGCTACAGCGCCTGGCGCCGCGACCTCAAGGTCTGAGGGCGCGCCGGGCTGGGGCGTACGCGTACTGGCCCAGGCGGTCGGGCCGCCCGATGCTCGAGACGTGACGGGGTGGACGAGGGCCCGGGTGCTGCGCGAACGGCTGCGGTCTGTCGGTGGCGCGCTCCTCGGCCTCGGCCTCGCGGTCTACCTCTACTCCTGCTACCACGTCCTCGAGGCCGGGGGCTGACCGCGTCCAGCGAGCTGGGCTCGTGCGCCGAGGCCGCGACCGGACGCTGGAGCACGTCGTACCGGATCAACGAGCAGCTGGTGCTCGAGCACGGGTTCCTGCCGCCCACCGCGACCTGCCGGTGGTCCGGCGGGAGCACGGCGCTGCTCGTGGCCCCGACCTGGACGTGGACGGGGGTCGTCCTCGTCGGCCTCGGCGCCCTCGCCTTCGTCGTCGTCGGCCTGACCCGGCCGCGCAGGCGTCCGGCGCGGCGCCTCGCGCGTAGCCACGGCGGACGTCAGCCCCGCGCGACGGCGGTGCGGCACCGCCGCGGCGAGCGTCAGCTCTGCTGGGTCATCCGCTGCACCGCGCGGACGGCGACGACGTTCCAGTCGTCGGAGTCCACGTCGAGGCCCTTCTGCGGGTTCAGGAACACGAAGGCGACCTTGGTGCCCGAGGCGGCGACGCCGACGCGGAACCGGGTCGTGGTGCTGCCCGCCTTCTGCTCGACCTCGGTCGTCCAGCCCTCGACCTTGGCGCCGTCGGTGGCGACGCCGGTGACCTTGGTGGGGGAGTCGACGCTGGCCGTCAGCTTGCGCTCCTTGCAGCTCGCCCAGTCGCTCTTGACCTTGTCGACGAGCTTGGACGCGCCGGCCTCGTCCCGGGCCGTCAGGACGATCTCGTTCAGCCCGAAGATCCCGGGCACGTCCTGCAGCAGGTAGACCCGCGAGCTCCGGTCGGCGGCGGCCGTGGTCGACCAGTTGACCGACTCGCACTGGGAGCCGGTGAAGTCCTCGCTCGGCGGCTCGACCGGCGTGCCGACCCAGGGAGCGGTGCTCGAGCCGGCGGGCGGCAGGTCGCCGGTCGCCAGGAACCCGGGCTCGTCGCCCCCCACCGGCGGCGGGGCGTCGGTGGTGGCCGGGGTGGTGGGGCAGGTGCCGCCGGCGGCGGAGCACTGCGCACCGACGACCGAGGCGAGGCTGGCCGTCACGTTGTTGACGTTGAGCGCGGTCTTGCCGGGGGTGGAGGCGTCCAGGACGTCGACGGCGCGCCCCGTACGGCTCACGACGACCCAGTGCTGCGTCGTCTTGCCGTCGGCGGTGGAGTGCACGGCCACGGCCGCCGACTCGTCGCCGACGCCCGTGACGCCGCGGCCGGTGAAGATCCAGTCGCCGGGCACCGAGCAGGTGCCGAGCGCCCGGGCGGTGACGGCGAAGGCCTGCGTCGCGTCCGCCGGCGTCTGGTAGGCCTGGGCGACGTGCAGCGCGCTGCGCGCCTCGTTGCCGTCCGACGTGAGCGTGCGCGAGATCGTCTGCTGCGGGGTGGGCGCGCCCTCGAGCGGGTCGCTGCCCAGGCAGGCCGGGCCGGAGCCGGCCGGGACCGGGCCGCGGGTCGTGGCGCCGACGGTCCAGGTGCGCTTCGGGTCGGTCGGGCGGGCACCTTCGGGCGTCAGCATCGAGGCGTCGTCGAGCAGGGCCGCGGCGCTGGGCGTACCGGCAGCCGAGCTGCTGGCGCTGCTCGCACCGGGGTCGCCGGTCGCGCCCGGCTCGCCGCCCACGCCGAGGACGGCGCGGCCGACGACCAGCCCGACCACGATCACCGCGACGACGGCGGCGGCCAGCAGCGCCATGCGGCCGCGGCGGCCCAGCCGGCGCGGGCCGTCGTCCAGGTCGTCGAGGTCGTCCGGGTCGTGACCGACCGTGCTCGTGGCGTCGCGGCCGGTGGTGGCGGGGAGGAGCGTCGTCGCGTCCTCGTCGTCCGGCCGGGCCCGCGGGGTGAAGTTCAGGCGGCTGGGACGGCGTGCGGGCGGGAGGTCGGAGCCGTCGCCGGCGTCCGAGGCGTGCGGGTCGTCCGACCCGGCCGGTGCGTCCGTCGCGCCGGCGGCGGAGGCGCCCGTGACGGTCGACGGCTCCGCGGCCGGGGTCCGGACGGTCGCGGCGTCCGCGTCCGCGGCGTCCTCGCGGAAGATGGGGCGGGCCTCGTCCTCGGTGAAACGGCCCGCGCGGTCCGCGTCGGGCGCGGTGCCGGGAGCCGAGCCCGGGGTGGGCGTCGAGCCGGAGGTGGGGCTCGAGCCAGGGGTGGAGCCGCCGGCGCCCGAGGTGGCCGGCGCGTCGTCCGAGCCGGGGCTCGAGGCTCGTCGGGGGCTGTACGGGGATCGGTCGTCGGCCATGGGGGGGAACGTGCTCCTCGTGGCGTGTCGCGGGCACACCGCGTCGCCACGTGTCGTCGGTGCTGAGCCCGGGCGTCGGTCCACCTCAGGCGAGGACCACCAAACTTTACCCCTGGTCGCGCGTGTCTCGACCCGGTCGCCGTACGCCGGTGGGAAACGATGGGTCGGACATGGCTTCTTCCACCCCTCAGCTCACCTCGCCCCGACGCCCGGACGCGGCCGAACGGCGCAGGCTCGTCCTGCAGGCCTCCGAGGCCGTCACGGAGACCGAGCGCGTCGAGGTCGACCCGGTCAGCTGGCCGGTCGCCGCCGTGGTCGGGGGCCTCGCGACCGCCGCCGTGGGGTGGCTCGTGGTCACCGGGCTGGTGGTGTGCGGGTGGCTCATGGGTGACGACGCCGAGCTGTCGTCGGCCCTGGAGCTCGGCACCCGGCTCTGGCTGCTCGCCTGCGGCGTGCCCGTGCCCGTCGCCGGCCTCGACGTCAGCCTCGTGCCCTGGGGCGTGACCGTGCTGAGCGCGGCGCTGCTGTGGCGCTTCGGCGGTTACGCGGTGCGCCGTGTCACCGACCGGTCGAGCGGCCCGCTGGCGGTGGCGCTGGTCGTCACGACCGCCCACACCCTGCCCGTGCTGGCGACCGCGGTGTTCCTGGGCGAGCCGTGGCGCGCGCCGGGCCGCTGGGCCGCGGTGGTGCTCGTGCTGCTGGTCGCGGCGTGGGGCGGGGCCGCCCGCCGCTCCGGGCGGGCGATCGGTTCGTCGTGGCCGGCCCCGCTGCGCGGCCTGCCCCGCGCGGTCGCCGCGGCCCAGGGGGTGCTCCTGCTCGCCGGCGCCGCGGTGCTGGCCCTCGCGCTCGTCGCCGGGTGGGACCGTGTCGTCGCGCTCGGCAGCGCCCTGCAGGCGGGCTCCTTCGGCACCGCGCTGCTCGTCGTCGTCCAGCTGGCGCTGCTGCCCAACGCCCTCGTCTGGTCCGGCTCGTACGCGCTCGGCGCCGGCTTCAGCCTGGGCAGCGGTTCCGTCGTCGCCCCGGCGGCGACCTCGCTCGGCGTGCTGCCGGGGCTGCCCCTGCTGGGCGCGCTGCCGGCCGCCGGGCCGGGCAGCACGCTGCAGCTGTGGTGGCTGGTGTCGGGCGCCGTCGCCGGGGCCGTCGCCGCCCTGCTGGCGCTGCGTGGCGCCCCCGTCCGCCGCGTCGACGCGACGACGCTGCTCGGCGGGCTCGCCGGCGTCGCCGCCGCCCTCGTCTTCACCGGCCTGGCCTGGACCACCAGCGGCGACCTCGGGTCGCTCCGCCTGACCGGGCTGGGCCCGCGGCTGCTCCCGCTGCTCGTGATGAGCAGCACCACGCTGGGGCTGTCGGGCATGCTGACCGGCGCCGTCGTCGGGGTCGTGCGGCACCTGCGCGGTCCCGCCCCGGACGACGCGGACGCCCTCGGGCCGGAGGCGCCGGACGGCGAGGCGACCGAGGTGATCGGTGACGCCGAGGCGACCGAGGTGCTCGAGGCCCGGTGAGCGCGGGGGCCGACGGCCCCGCTCGGTAGGGTGGCGGCCGTGCCTGCGCCCGAGCCCGACCTGCGTGGCGCCGAGCCGGGCAGCCGCCGGCCCGCGCGCCTGGTCGTCCTCCTCTCCGGCACCGGGACGCTGCTCCAGGCGCTCCTCGACGCCTCCGCCGACCCCGCGTACGGCGCCCGCGTGGTCGCCGTCGGCTCGGACCGCCCCGGCGTCGCCGGACTGGACCGGGCCGCTGCCGCCGGGGTCGAGACGTTCGTGCACCCGCTCGCCGACCGTTCCGGGCGGGCGGCCTGGGACGCCGCGCTCGCCGAGCGGGTGGCCGCGTACGAGCCGGACCTCGTGATCAGCGCCGGCTTCATGAAGCTGCTGGGCGAGGACTTCCTGGCCCGGTTCGGCGGCCGCACGATCAACACCCACCCCGCCCTCCTGCCCGCCTTCCCCGGCATGCACGGCCCGCGCGACGCGCTGGCCTACGGGGTGCGGTTCACGGGGGCGACCGTCTTCCTCGTCGACGCCGGCGTCGACACCGGGGTCGTGCTCGACCAGGCCGTCGTGCCCGTCGAGGACGACGACACCGTCGAGACGCTCCACGAACGCATCAAGACCGCCGAGCGCGACCTGCTGGTCGCCACCACCCACGCGCTGGTCACCCGCCTCTGGCGCGTGGTCGGCAGGAAGGTCCACTGGGACCAGTGACCGAAGCAACCGCAGCCACCACCGCACCCGGGCGCGTCGCCGTCCGGCGCGCCCTCGTTTCCGTCTACGACAAGACCGGCCTGGTCGACCTGGCCCGCGCCCTGGTCGAGCACGGCGTCGAGATCGTCTCCACCGGCTCGACGGCCAAGACCGTCGCCGCCGCCGGGCTCCCCGTGACGGCGGTGGAGGACGTGACGGGCTTCCCCGAGTGCCTCGACGGGCGGGTCAAGACGCTGCACCCGAAGGTGCACGCCGGCCTGCTGGCCGACCTCCGGCTCGACACCCACCGCGCCCAGCTCGAGGAGCTCGGCATCGCACCGTTCCAGCTGCTGGTGAGCAACCTCTACCCGTTCACCCAGACGGTCGCCTCGGGCGCGACGCCCGAGGAGTGCATCGAGCAGATCGACATCGGCGGGCCCGCGATGGTCCGGGCCAGCGCCAAGAACCACGCGAACGTCGCGGTGCTCACCTCCCCGGACCAGTACGGCGACATCCTCGCGGCGCTCGACGAGGGCGGCACCACCCTCGCGCAGCGCCAGCGCCTCGCGGCGGCGGCGTTCGTGCACACGGCGACGTACGACGTCGCGGTGGCCAGCTGGATGGGCAGCGTGCTCACCGACTCCAGCGGGGGCGACACTCCTTCGACAGGCTCAGGACACCGCTTCCCGGCCTGGCTCGGGGCGACGTGGGACAAGGCGACCGGGCTGCGCTACGGCGAGAACCCGCACCAGGCCGCCGCGCTCTACCGCTCGCCGGGCTCCGAGGGCTCCCTGGCCGGCGCCGAGCAGCTGCACGGCAAGGAGATGTCCTACAACAACTACGTCGACGCCGACGCGGCACGACGGGCCGCGTACGACTTCAGCGCGCCGGCCGTGGCGATCATCAAGCACGCCAACCCGTGCGGCATCGCCGTCGGCGCGGACGTGGCCGAGGCGCACCGCAAGGCGCACGCCTGCGACCCGGTGTCGGCCTTCGGCGGCGTCATCGCCACGAACACCGAGGTCAGCGTGGAGATGGCCCAGCAGGTCGCCGAGGTGTTCACGGAGGTGATCCTGGCGCCCTCGTACGCCGACGGTGCGGTCGAGGTGCTGCAGGCCAAGAAGAACATCCGCATCCTCGTCGTGGCCCCGCTGCCGGCGCAGGGGACCGAGTTCCGTCGCATCGACGGCGGCCTGCTGCTGCAGCAGCGCGACACGGTCGACGCCGCGCACGACGGCCGGGAGGGCTGGACGCTCGCCTGCGGCGAGCCGGCCGACGACGCGACCCTGGCCGACCTCGAGTTCGCGTGGAAGGCCTGCCGCTCGGTCAAGTCGAACGCGATCCTGCTCGCCTCCGGCGGCGCGTCCGTCGGCATCGGCATGGGGCAGGTCAACCGGGTCGACTCCAGCCGCCTCGCCGTCAGCCGGGCGGGGGAGCGCGCCGCCGGCTCGGTGGCCGCGTCCGACGCCTTCTTCCCCTTTCCCGACGGGCTGGAGATCCTGCTCGAGGCCGGGGTCCGGGCCGTCGTGCAGCCGGGCGGCTCGGTCCGCGACGACGCGGTGGTCGAGGCCGCCCGCCAGGCCGGCGCGACGCTCTACCTCACCGGCGCCCGCCACTTCTTCCACTGAGCCCGCTCACCCAGCCCCTCGACCACGGGAGCAGAACCATGACCGCAGAGATCCTCGACGGCAAGGCGCTGGCCGCCACCATCAAGGCCGAGCTCAAGGAGCGGGTCGCCGCCCTCGCCGAGCAGGGCATCGTGCCCGGGCTCGGCACCGTCCTGGTCGGCGACGACCCGGGTTCGCACTCCTACGTCCGCGGCAAGCACCGCGACTGCGCGCAGGTCGGCATCGCCTCGATCGAGGTCGAGCTGCCCGCCTCCACCAGCGCGGCGGAGCTGGAGAGCCGCATCCGCGAGCTGAACGACGACCCGGCGTGCACGGGCTTCATCGTCCAGCTGCCGCTGCCCGGCGCGCTCGACGACGCCTGGGCCCTCGAGCTGGTCGACCCGGGCAAGGACGCCGACGGCCTCCACCCGGTCAACCTCGGCCGCCTCGTCCTCGGCGAGCCCGCGCCGCTGCCGTGCACGCCGCGCGGCATCGTCGAGCTGCTGCGCCGCAACGGCATCGAGCTCGCCGGGGCCGAGGTCTGCGTCGTGGGCCGCGGGACCACGGTCGGCCGCCCGCTCGGGCTGCTGCTGACCCGCAAGAGCGAGAACGCCACCGTGACGCTGTGCCACACCGGCACGGTCGACCTGGCCGCGCACACGCGCCGCGCGGACATCGTCGTCGCCGCGGCCGGCCGCCCCGGCCTGCTCACGGCCGAGATGGTCAAGCCGGGCGCGGTCTGCGTCGACGTCGGCATCACGCGGACCGACGCCGGCCTGCAGGGCGACGTCGACGCGAGCGTCCACGAGGTCGCCTCGTGGGTCGCGCCGGTCCCCGGTGGTGTCGGGCCGATGACGCGGGCGATGCTGCTGACCAACGTCGTCGAGCGCGCCGAGGCGCTGGCGTCCACCCGGGCGTGAGCGCCCCGGGCGCGCGTCCGCGCGACCCGGCGGGCGGAGGTTCCGTCCGCCCCCGGCGTCAGTGGCCGCTGCTGCTCGTCGCCGCGCTCGTCCTCGGCGGGGTCGTCGCCGCGCTGCTGGGGCCCGACACCTGGCGCGCGGGCTGCTTCGTGGTCGGGGGCGCGCTCGTGCTGGGCGCGTTCCTGCGGCTGGTGCTGAGCACCCGCCGGGCCGGCCTGCTGCGCGTGCGCAGCAAGGCCTTCGACGTCGGCGTCATGCTCCTCGGCGGCGGCGCGATCCTCGTCCTGAGCGTGGTCGTGCCCGCCGGCCGTTAGGGCCGACGGGCAGGAGACGTCGCCGTCCGGCCGCGCCGGAGACGTGCGTCAGTAGTTCTGCAGGCCGACGATGCCGAGGATGAGGACGACGAAGACCAGGTAGCCGACGACGGCGGTGCCGTAGACCGCCACCGCCACGATGCCGAGGATCCGCCCCACGACGACGCTCTGCCGGTTGAGGTACACCGCCGGGTTCGCGTTGATCTCGCGCAGGGTGCGGTTGCCGATGGTGATCGCGAAGATCCCTGTGAACGGGCAGATCACGAGGGAGAGGATGCCCAGCACCAGGACCGTCGTCCCTGACGGGTGGTCCCGCGGGACGGGGTAGCCGCCCGGGTACCAGGCGCCGCCCGACGGCCCGTAGGGACCGGGAGGGGGGACGGACACGCTCAGCTGTTCATGATCGAGCCGTAGATCCCCGTCGCCAGGAAGATGACGAGGAGGAGCGCCGCGAGACCGAGCCCCACGATGGACAGGATCTTGCCCACCCGGATCTGCTGGGCCCCGGTGTACGCGGTCGGGTTGGCGTCGACCTCCCGCTGGGCCCCGACGGCGAGCACGACCCCGATGATGCCGGTGATCAGGCCGATCCCGCAGAACCAGGAGAAGACCACGCTGACGATGCCGAGCACCAGCACGGCGATCGCCCGGGGGTGCGGCTGCGGCGCCGCGCCGTAGCCGCCCTGGTAGCCGCCGTAGGCGGGCTGCCCGTAGGGCGCCGGCTGGCCGTACGGGGTGGGCTGGCCGTAGGGGGCGGGCTGGCCGTACGCGCCCGCGTCACCCGGCTGGCCGTAGCCGGTCTGCTGCCCGTACTCGCCCGCCTGCTGGTAGCCCTGCTGGGAGCCGTACTGGTCGGGCTGCGAACCGTACTGGTCGGGCTGCGAACCGTACTGGTCGGGCTGCTGCCCGCCCTGCTGGTCGGGCTGGGAACCGTAGGGGTCGGCCTGCTGGCCGTACTCGCCCGCCTGTCCGTAAGCGTTCGGCTGGCCGTAGCCGCCCTGCTCGCCGTAGCCACTGTGCTCGCCGTAGCCCGCGGACTCCTGCGACCCCGAGCCGGAGGCGTGGTCCGAGCCGTACGAGGACGGGTCGACCGCCGAGGAGCCGGAGGACGACGGCGTCGGGTCGCTCGAGGACGGCGGCTCGTACGGGGAGGACTGGCCGCTGCTCGGCTCGCTGCTGGGCTGGTTCGGCTCGCTCATGGCCGACATCATGGCGCATCGGCGGGTCGGGCGCCGCGAGGTGGGCGCACGACCCGCTGCTCATGCGGTCAGGGCACGAGCCCCAGCGAACGCACCGCCTCGCGCTCCTCGACGAGCTCGGCGACGGAGGCGTCGATCTTGGCGCGGGAGAAGTCGTTGACCTCCAGGCCCGGGACGATCGACCAGGCGCCGCCGCTGGTCGTGCAGGCGAACGAGCTGACGATGCCCTCGGCCACGCCGTACGAGCCGTCGGACGGCACGGCCATGGAGACCCAGTCGCCCTCGCGGGTGCCGAGCACCCAGTCGTGCATGTGGTCGATGGTGGCCTTGGCGGCGCTGGCCGCCGAGCTCGCGCCGCGGGCCTCGATGATGGCGGCGCCGCGCTTCTGGACGGTGGGCAGGAAGTCGCTCTCCAGCCACGCCTGGTCGTCGACGACCTCGGCGGCGCTGCGGCCGCCGATGCGGGCGTTGAAGATGTCGGGGTACTGCGTGGCGGAGTGGTTGCCCCAGATCGTCACCTGGCTGACCTCGCTGACGGCCACGCCGGCCTTGATCGCGAGCTGGCCGGCGGCCCGGTTGTGGTCGAGCCGGGTGAGCGCGTTGAAGCGCTCGGCGGGGATGTCCGGGGCGTTGCTCAGGGCGATGAGGGCGTTGGTGTTCGCCGGGTTGCCGGTGACGAGGACCTTGACGTCGTCTGCGGCGTGGTCGTTGAGCGCGCGGCCCTGCGGCTTGAAGATGGCGCCGTTGGCCTCCAACAGGTCGCCGCGCTCCATGCCCTTGCTCCGCGGGCGGGCACCCACGAGGAACGCGAGGTTGACGCCGTCGAAGACCACGTTCGGGTCGTCGCCGGTCACCACGGAGTCGAGCAACGGGTAGGCGCAGTCGTCGAGCTCCATGACCACGCCGTCGAGCGCCTTGAGCGCGGGCGTGATCTCCAGCAGCCGCAGCTGCACCGGCTGGTCGGGGCCGAGCAGCTCGCCGCTCGCGATCCGGAACAGCAGGCTGTAGCAGATCTGCCCGGCGGCTCCGGTCACGGCGACCTTGACGGGCTGCTTCGCGGTCGCGGCGGCGGTGGTGCTCAAGGGTTCTCCTCGTTTCGTCAGCGGTCTGGCTCGTGGGTCCGAGGACCGACGCTAGTCCGTACGGTGGTGCGGTGGTGGTCCGGGTCGGGATGGGCGCGGTGCCGGCGCTGGTGCGCGAGCGGCTCGCCGGGCTGGCCGGGACCCGGTGGGTCGGCATCGACGGCAAGGGGGCGTCGGGCAAGACGACGCTGGCCGAGCGGGTGGCGGCCGCCGTCCCGGGGGCGGTCGTCGTGCATGTCGACGACTTCGCGCGGCCGTCGGTCGAGACGTGGGAGCGGGAACGTTTCGTCGGGCAGGTGCTGCAGCCGCTGCTGGCCGGGCGGCCGGGCCGCTACGAGCGCTGGGACTGGGGCACCGACGCCTCGCTCGGCTGGGCGACGGTCCCGGTCGGGGTGCCCGTCGTGGTCGAGGGCGTCTCCAGCACCGACGTCCGGCTCGGGGTCCCGTGGGACGTCACGCTGTGGGTGGACGTGCCGCGCGAGGTCCGGCTCGCCCGCGCCCTGGCCCGCGACGGCGAGGGCATGCGCGAGCAGTGGGTCGGGCGCTGGATGCCCGCGGAGGACGCGTACGAGGCCGCGCAGCGTCCGCAGCAGCGCGTGGACGCGATCGTGGTCGCGGAATTCTGACCGTTCGTCGAACAAGCCGGAGCGGGCTGAGCGGGGGCGGCGCCGCCCGACCCCGACGAGAGGTCGGAATCGCGCGGCGCCGCCCTGGACCGATCAGGCCAGGGTGGCGAGCACCTGGTTGAGCGTGGCCGAGGGGCGCATGACCTCGTCGGCCTTGGCGTCGTCGGGCCGGTAGTAGCCGCCGATGTCCGCCGGGTGGCCCTGCACGCCGAGGAGCTCGTCGACGATCGTCTGCTCGTCGTCCGCGAGCCGCGTGGCCAGCTCGCCGAACGTCGCGGCGAGCTCGGCGTCCTGGGACTGCGCCGCGAGCTCCTGCGCCCAGTAGAGCGCCAGGTAGAAGTGGCTGCCGCGGTTGTCGATCGTCCCGAGCCGGCGGCCGGGGGAGCGGTTCTCGTTGAGGAACGTCCCCGTCGCCCGGTCGAGGGTGTCGGCCAGCACCTGCGCCCGCGGGTTGCCCGTCGACTGCGCGAGGTGCTCCAGGCTCACGGCCAGCGCGAGGAACTCGCCGAGGCTGTCCCAGCGCAGGTAGTTCTCCTTGACGAGCTGCTGCACGTGCTTGGGCGCGGAACCGCCGGCGCCGGTCTCGAAGAGCCCGCCCCCGTTGATGAGCGGCACGACCGAGAGCATCTTGGCCGACGTCCCGAGCTCGAGGATCGGGAAGAGGTCGGTCAGGTAGTCGCGCAGCACGTTCCCGGTCACCGAGATGGTGTCCTCGCCGCGGCGGATCCGCTCGAGCGAGAAGGCCGTCGCCTCCACCGGCGTCTTGACCGAGATGTCCAGGCCGTCCGTGTCGTGCTCGGGCAGGTAGCGCTCGACGAGGCTGATCAGGTTCGCGTCGTGGGCGCGGCTCGCGTCCAGCCAGAAGACGGCGGGGCTGCCGGTGGCGCGGGCACGCGAGACGGCGAGCTTGACCCAGTCGCGGATGGCCACGTCCTTGGTCTGGCACATGCGCCACACGTCGCCGGCCTCGACCCGGGTCTGGAGGACCGCGGAACCGTCCTCGCCGACCACGCGGACCGTGCCCGGGCGGTCGACCTCGAAGGTCTTGTCGTGGCTGCCGTACTCCTCGGCCGCCTGCGCCATCAGCCCGACGTTGGGCACCGAGCCCATCGTGGTGGGGTCGTACGCGCCGTGCGCGCGGCAGTCGTCGAGGACGACCTGGTAGATGCCGGCGTACGAGGAGTCCGGGATCACCGCGAGGGTGTCGGCCTCGGCGCCGTCGGGGCCCCACATGTGGCCGCCGATGCGGATCATCGCCGGCATCGAGGCGTCGACGATCACGTCGCTGGGGACGTGCAGGTTGGTGATGCCGCGGTCGGAGTCGACCATGGCCAGCGGCGGACCGGCGGCCAGCCCGGCGTCGATCGCCGCGCGGATCTCGTCGCCCTGCTCGAGGGAGCCGAGCCCGGAGAGGATCGCGCCGAGGCCGTTGTTCCCGTTGAGCCCGGCCGGCAGCAGGACGTCGCCGTAGCGCTCGAACACCTCGGGCAGGAACGCCCGCACCACGTGGCCGAAGATGATCGGGTCCGAGACCTTCATCATCGTGGCCTTGAGGTGCACGGAGAAGAGGACGCCCTCCGCCCGGGCGCGGGCGATCTGGTCGGCCAGGAACGCGTCCAGCGCGGCGACGTGCATCGCGGTCGCGTCGACGACCTCGCCGTCCCGGACGGCGACCGCGTCCTTGAGGACGGTGGTCTCGCCGTCGTCGCCGACGAGCTCGATGCGCAGGGTCTGCGCCTTCTCCACGATCGCCGAGGTCTCACTCGAGCGGAAGTCGTCGGCGCTCATGTGCGCGACGTTCGTCTTGCTGTCCGACGACCACGCGCCCATCGAGTGCGGGTGGGTGCGGGCGTACTGCTTCACCGAGGCGGGCGCCCGGCGGTCGCTGTTGCCCTCGCGCAGGACCGGGTTGACCGCGCTGCCCATCGCCTTGCCGTACCGCGCCCGGACGTCGCGCTCCTCTTCGGTCGAGGGGGAGTCGGGGTAGTCGGGCAGCGCGAAGCCCTGGGACTGCAGCTCGGCGACGGCCGCCTTGAGCTGGGGGACCGAGGCGGAGATGTTCGGGAGCTTGATGATGTTCGCCTGCGGCGTCTTCGCCAGCTCGCCGAGCTCGCTCAGGGAGTCGGGCACCTGCTGGTCGGCCGGCAGGAGGTCGGCGAACTGCGCGAGGATCCGCCCCGCCAGGGAGATGTCCCGGGTCTCCACCTCCACGCCCGCCTGGCCCGTGTAGGCCTGGATGATCGGCAGGAAGGAGTAGGTCGCCAGCATCGGCGCCTCGTCGGTGTGGGTGTAGATGATCGTCGAGTCGCTCACCTGAGGAACCTACCGCGAGAGCCTGTCGGGCCTCCTGCGCGCCCGTGCCGTCGAGCCGGCCGCCCCGGAACGCGCCTGTTGCCCGACCCTCGCCGGTCCGGGCGCCGGTGCCTGGAGGAGGAGAGCGGGGCGACACGCTTTCCGTCGCCCCGGTCGACGACGAAGGCAGCGGGTCAGAGCCCGGACCGCGTCCGAGCGGAGCGAGGACAGATCATGCAGGCGGCTCGTCCTCGCCGGACTCCTCGGCCTCGTCGGCCTCCTCCTTGGTGTGGTGCACGGCGCCCGGGGAGTGGTCCGGCGGGCCGTAGACCGTGAAGAGGACGAGCGGGTTCGGACCCGTGTTCACGAAGTTGTGCAGCGCCCCGGCGGGTACGCAGACGAGGTCGCCGTCGGCGACCGCCTGGGTCTCGCCGTCGATGCGGGCCTCGCCGACCCCGCTCAGGAAGATCAGGATCTGGTCGTTGTCGGGGTGGGTCTCCTCGCCGATCTCGCCGCCCGGCGGGATGGTCATGCTGACCAGCTGGCTGTGCGCCCCGGTCCACAGCACGCGCCGGAAGTCGGCGCTCTCCTCGGCGACGGTCGCGATCCTCAAGTGCTCCATGGCCCCCAGCATGGTCGAGCCCGCCCGACCGAGGTCGGGCGGGCTCGCCGCTTGCTCTCGAGGCGACCACTGGTCACTCCCCGCCGCGAGCGAGTGGTCGCTCGAGGACGAGCGGAGCAGGCGGCGGGAACGCCGAGCGGGGCACGACGAAGGTGTCGTGCCCCGCGGGGAGTGCTTCGGGCCCGGAGTGCTCCGGGCGGTTCTCACAAGGTTGCGGCGCGGCCGATCTGGACGACCTTCCAACCGGCACCGCGCCAGGTGGAGGCGTCCAGCTTGAGGCGGGCGTCGATCATGACCTTGGACTTGACCAGCGGCGAGTACTTCTCCGGGTCGAGCTGACGGAACTCGGGCCACTCGGTCAGGTGCAGCACGACCTCGGCCCCGAGCATGGCCTGCTCGACGCTGGCGACCTGGGTAAAGCCCTCGCGGGGAGGGAGCCGGGCCTCGGGGTCGTAGATCCGGACGTCCGCGCCGTGCGCGTGGAGCCGGTCGGCGACCGTGAGGGCCGGGGAGTTGCGGGTGTCGTCGGTGCCCGGCTTGAAGGCGGCGCCGAGGACGGCGATGCGCTTGCCGGTGACGTCGCCGCCGGCCTGCTCGATGGCCAGGTCGGCGATCTCGCTGCGCTGGCCGTCGTTGATGGCCTCGACCGCGTGGATGAACTCGGAGAGGACGTTCACGCCCAGCTCGTCGGCGCGGTACGCGAGCGCGGCGATGTCCTTCGGCAGGCAGCCGCCGCCGAAGCCGAGGCCGGCGTTGAGGAACTCGCGCCCGATGCGCTTGTCGAAGCCGATGGCGTCGGCGAGCAGGGTGACGTCGCCGCCCGCGGCCTGGCACATCTGCGCCATGGCGTTGATGAAGCTGATCTTGGTCGCCAGGAACGAGTTGGCAGCCACCTTGATGAGCTCGGCGGTGGCGATGTCGCAGCGCACGACCGGCGTGCGGTCGCTGATCGGCAGCGCGTAGATCTCGGCGAGCACGTCCAGCGCGTGCTGGGAGTGCGTGCCGAAGACGAGCCGGTCGGGGTGCAGGGTGTCCTCGACGGCGTACGCCTCGCGCAGGAACTCGGGGTTCCACGCGACCTCGATCGCGTCGCCGGCCGGGGCCAGCTCGCGGATGCGCTTCTCGAGCTCGAGGGCCGTGCCGACCGGGACGGTCGACTTGCCGACCACCAGGCAGGGCTTGGTCAGCAGCGGCGCGAGGCTCTCGATCGCGGAGTAGAGCTGGCCGAGGTCGGCGGCCCCGCTCTTCTGCGACGGGGTGCCGAGGGCGAGGAAGTGGACGTCGGCCCAGTCGGCGATCTCGGAGTAGTCGGTGGTGAAGCGCAGCCGACCGGTGGAGGTGTGCTTCTCCAGCAGCGGCTCGAGCCCGACCTCGAAGATGTGGGACTGGCCCGCGTTGAGGATCTTGACCTTGTCCTCATCGATGTCGATACCGACCACCTGGTGGCCGAACTCCGCCATGCCGGCGGCGTGCGTGGCTCCCAGGTAGCTGGTGCCGATGACGCTGACGTTGAGGGTCATGGCTGAATCTTGGCATGCTTCGTACGCCGGAGGGTATTTCTTCATACCCGCCCGCGTGGGTGAATCATGTCACGCCCCTGAAGTGGCGCCCGGGGGACCCCCGTGGTAACGACCCCGGGCGTCCCTGTGTTAACGGCTCCGATGGGCCACCATGGACGTGCCCCAGCCACCCTGACAGGAGCACCTGAAAGCCCGTGACCAGACGCCCGGACCGTCGAGCGCCCTCGAGCTGCACCCCCGTGCACACCACCCCCGTGCACACCATTCCGTTGCACACCAACCGCGTGAGCACCGCCCACCTGAGCACCACCCGATGAACCCCACCCTGCAGGACGTCCTGCTCGTCCTCCTGCTGATCCTCGTCGGCGGCGTCTTCGTCGCGGCCGAGATGTCGCTGGTCTCGCTGCGCGACAGCCAGGTCAAGCAGATGGCCCACCACGGCCGGCGCGGCCAGGCCGTGGCGCGCCTCAACGGCAACCCCAACCGCTTCCTCTCCGCGGTCCAGATCGGTGTCACCCTCACCGGCTTCCTCAGCGCGGCCTTCGGTGGCGCGACGCTGGAGGAGTCGGTATCGCCGCTGCTCGTGCGCTGGTTCGGCCTCGAGCCGAGCGTCTCCCGCACGGTCTCGCTGATCGTCATCACGATCCTCATCTCGTACGTCTCCATCGTCGTCGGCGAGCTCACCGCCAAGCGGCTGGCGCTGCAGCGGACCGAGGCGTTCGCGCTCGCTCTCGCGCCGTCGGTCGACTTCATCGCCAAGGTGCTGCGCCCGGTCATCTGGCTGCTGGGCGCCTCGACGAACGTCCTCGTCAAGCTCCTCGGCGGCGACCCCGGTGCGGGCCGCGAGGAGGTCAGCGACGAGGAGATCCGCGCGCTGGTCAGCGGCTCGACCACGCTGGGCGCCGAGGAGCGCCGGATCGTGGACGACGTCTTCGACGCCGGCGATCGCAGCCTGCGCGAGGTGATGCTGCCCCGTACGGAGGTCGACTTCCTGCCCGGCGCGATGCCGGCGCACAAGGCCGTCCGCGAGCTCGCCCGGTCGCCGCACTCGCGCTACCCGGTGACGGGGGAGTCGGCCGACGACATCCTCGGCTTCGTCCACGTGCGCGACCTGCTCGACCCCGACGTCAGCAGCAGCGGCACGCGGCTGTCCGACATCGTGCGTCCGGTCGTGCGGATGCCCGACACCGTGCGCGTCCTGCACGCGCTGTCCGAGATGCGCCGCGACCGCTCGCACCTCGCGATCGTCGTCGACGAGTACGGCGGCACGGCCGGCATCGTCACGATGGAGGACCTCGTCGAGGAGCTCGTCGGCGACATCAGCGACGAGTACGACGTGGTCCAGCCCGAGCGTCCCGGCCTGCGCGGCGACCTCAGCCTCGACGGCCTGACGACGGTCGAGGAGTTCGCCGAGGAGACGGGCTTCGGGCTCGAGGACGGCCCGTACGACACCCTCGCCGGCTTCTTCATGGCCCGGCTCGGGCAGCTGCCCGCGGTGGGCGACACCGTGGTGGCCGACGGGCGCCCGCTCGACGACGACGAGGCCGAGACGGTCCGTATCGAGCTGCGGGTGACCGAGCTCGACGGCCGGCGCGCGGCACGGTTCGCAGCGCACCGGGTGGACGGCGGCGAGTTCAGCCCGGTCCCGGACTGAGCCTGCCGACGGGCGGCAGCGGTGCCCTAGGCTGTGGCTCGTGAGCTCGCTCTCGCTGGTCCTGCCGCCCCCGGGCGCCTAGGCGCGCCCCGCACGGGCACCGGTGCGCCGGTGCCGGTCTCGTCGTGCGCGCCCGCCCAGGCCCACCGACGGAACCCACCCGAGAGCCGACGTCCGTGCCCACCACCCGCCACCGGTCCACCCGGAACCTGTCCGCCCCCACCTCCGCCCGGCCCGCGCCGCGCCCGACCTCCGCGCGCGTCGGCCTGCTCCAGATCACGCTCGCCGCCGTCCTCTGGGGGACCGCCGGCGTCGTCGCGTCCCTGGTCCACCGCTCGACGGGCCTCGGCCCGCTGGAGATCAGCTTCTGGCGCCTCGCCGTCTCCTCGGCCACGATGCTGCTGGTCGCGGCCCCACGCCTGCGCAGCGTGGTCGCCGCCGCCCGGCGCGACCCCGGACCGCTGGCGGCCGCCGGGGCGGCGCTGGCGGCGTACCAGGCGCTCTACTTCCTGTCCGTGACCACGGCCGGCGTCAACGTCGCCACCATGGTGAGCCTCGGCACGGCGCCCGTCGTGGCCGCCGTGTGGGAGGCGTTCCGGCGCCGCCGGGCGCCCGGCCGGCTCTCCTGCCTCGTCCTGGTGGTCGCCGTCGTCGGCCTGGTGCTCGTCGCCGGCGGGCACGGCGGACCCGGGGGTCCGCACCAGACGCTGGGCGTGCTGGCGGCGGTCGCCTCCGGCACGATCTACGGCGTCAGCACGATCCTCGGCCGCCACCTCGCCCAGCACACGCCCGCCGTGGCCATGACGACCCTCACCTCGGTGGTGGGCGCCGTCTGCCTCGCGCCCTTCGCCCTGCTCGCCGCTCCCGCCGTCGTCCCCGCCGACGCGCCCCTGGGGGTCGGCGTCGCCTGGGCGGGGATCGTGGGGATGGGCGCGCTGGCGACGGCGGTGGCGTACGTGCTGTTCAACCGCGGGCTGCGGGGCACCCCGAGCAGCGTCGCCGCGGTGCTGACGCTGGTCGAGCCGCTGACCGCCGCCGTGCTGGCCGTGACCGTCCTCGCCGAACCGTTCGGGGTCGGCACCGCGGCCGGGGCCGGGCTGCTCCTCGGCGCGGTGGCCGTGCTCTACCTGGCGCCGGGCACGCGTGGCCTCGAGACCGCCGGTGGCGCGCCGGCGGGCGCCGCGCCGGTCGGTCCCGTCCCCGACGAGGAGCCGGACGGCGACGCGGGCGACGGCCCGGACCGAGGGGTCAGAGCTCGATCGTCGGGCTGAGCACGGTGCGCCCACCGGGATGGAGGGCGAACTTCGCCAGCCCTTTGGGCACCGCCTCGAGCACGAACCGTCCGTCCTCGTCGGCGTCCACGCTCAGGGTCGAGCCCGCGACCACGAGCTCGACCCGCATCGCCGCGCCCGGAGCGATCCACCCGTCGACCCGTACGGTCCCGTCCGGCGCGTCGGTCAGCGTGACCATCGCGTCGAGGGTCTCGGTGCTGAACGTCACCGTCCGTACGGTCTCGGTCTCCCCGGCGCGCGAACCCGCGGTGGCGAGGTCGACCTGCGTCAGCGTCGCGACCTCCGTCTCCAGCGCGTCGAGGGTCAGCGCGAACTCGATCCGCGCGGCCAGCCCCTCCGGCACGGGGTCGCGCGCCTCCCACAGGACGCGGACCGCCTCGAGCAGCGCGAGGTCGTCGTCGTCCAGCGGCCCGCCGGCCAGCGCGGTCTCGTCCGGCCCCGGCCCGTCGTCGCCGGGTCCCTGCGGGCGCGCGTTCACGCCGACCCCCACTGCGGGTCGGCGGCGAGAGCGAGGCGGAGCTTGGCCAGGCAGCGCCCACGCGTGGGGCCGATGCTGCCCACGGGCATGCCCAGGGCGCGCGCGATCTGGGCGTAGTCGGGCTTCGCCGCGAAGGCGATCACGCGCAGCAGCGCCCGGCACCGTTCCGGGAGCTCGGCGACGTGGCGCCACAGCACGTCGTCGGACTCGGCGTCGGCGACCTGCTCCGCCACGGGAGTGCTGCCGTCGCCCTGCTGCGCACGGGTCGTCTCCACGTCCTCGGGCCGCGCCCGGTCCTGGACGCGCGAGACGCGCCACGCCTCGCGCTTGGTCGACACGACGAGCCACTGCAGGACCGCGTTCGGCTCGACGATGGTGTCGGCGTGCCGCACGAGGCTGAGCCAGACGGTCTGGAGGACGTCCTCCGCGGCGGCCGTGTCGAGCCGGGTCCCCCGGACGGTGTGCCACAGGACCGGTGCGAGCGCCCGGACGAGGTCGCTCATCGCCGCCTCGTCACCACCCCGGTACGCGGCGAAGAGCCTCCCGGCGCGCACCGACAGGCTGTCCTCGACCGCACCCCCCGCGCCGCCGTCCATCACCGCGCCCACGCGTCCATGGCACCCTCCGGGCTCGCGGCTCACGGGCTCCTCGAGTCCCGCGGCTCCGACCTGTGCGCATTCATACCGCAGAAGAGGGTGGGGGGCGAGTGGTGATACGCGAGTCTTCTGTCCTCGCTCCGCTCGGACGCAGATCGGGCTCTGATCCGATGCCTTCCTCGTCGCCGGTGACGACGAAAAGCGTGTCGTCACCCGCTCCTCGTCCAGGCACCGGCGCCCGATCTGGCTCTGGTCGGGATGCACCTGCCGCACGTGCGCGAGCACCCCCGTCCCGAGCCTCTCGGAGTGCGGAGCCACGACCCTGAGCTTGCGGGAGGGCCGTCTCGTACGAAAGTGGTCAGGCGCGGGCGCTCGCTCGCGGCGTGTCGCGACCGGGAGTGACCACTTCCTGCGGAGGGGAGCGGCAAGCGCTCTCACCCGAGGCGTTCGTCCTTGTAGCACCAGCGCCAGTCCTCGCCGGGCTCGAAGGAGCGCATGACGGGGTGGTGGGTGCCGTGGAAGTGCTTGTCGGCGTGGCGGCCGACAGAGCTGTCGCAGCAGCCCACGTTGCCGCAGGTCAGGCAGATGCGGAGGTGGACGGGCGTGGTGCCCTCGCGGACGCAGTCGAGGCAGCGGCCGTCGCCGTCCGCCGCGATCTCGCACGGAGCCGCGGCGAGGTGGTCGCAGGGGCCGACCGGGTCGACGGGCGTACGCACGTCGGCGTCGGCCTCGCTGATCCGGTCCGAACGGTCGCCGGCGATGGTCAGCATCGACTCCTCGATGTCGAAGGAGTCGAGGACCTCCTCGACGACCTCGTGGTCGACGGTGCCGTTGGAACGGACCTTGAGCACGGCGTCGCGCTGCACCTGCAGGGTCTCCAGGCGCAGGCGCCGGTACGTCTCGGCGGGGGTCTCGCCGTTGCTGTGGTCGCCGAGGCGCTCCCACAGTCGTTCGGGGCCGGACGAGATGCGGTCGCGCACGCGCTCGACGGCGTCCGGGTTGTCGTCGCCCCCGCTCAGGTCGTCCAGGGCGCGCAGGGCCGCGGTGGTGGACGTGGTCAGCACGGTCGCGGCCTGCAGCGCGTCCGAGCGGGCGTCCGGTCCGCGCAGCTTGAGCACGCGGACCAGCGGGGGCAGGGTCAGGCCCTGCAGCAGCAGCGTCCCGAAGGTCACGACCATGGCCGCGAAGATCAGCACCTCGCGCAGCTCGACCGTCTCCGGGATGAGCAGCACCGTGGCCAGCGTGACCACTCCTCGCAGCCCGGCCCAGCCGACCACGAGGGTCGCCTGCCACGGGACCTCGACCTGCTCGCCCTCGTCGCGGTGCCGCCGGAACAGCGAGATGCGCATGAGGAAGACCCACACCATCCGCAGCACGATCACGGTGAGGAAGACGGCGACGCAGAAGAGCGCGATCCGCCCGCCCGACAGCGGTGCGTCGGCCAGGGCGGCGACGATCCGCCGGGCCTGCAGCCCGATGAGCAGGAAGACGGTGTTCTCCAGGAGGAACTGGATCGTGCCCCAGTTGATCCGCTCGTTGAGCCGGCTCTGGCCGGTCTGGATCACCTGGCTCTTGTGGCCCAGCAGGAGCCCGGCGGTGACGACGGCGATCACGCCGGAGCCGTGCAGGTCGTGGTAGCCGATCTCCTCGGCGGGCAGGTAGGCCGCGAACGGCACCATGAACGAGATGGCGGTGTCGTAGACCGCGTTGCGGACCTTGCGGCGGACGACGACGGCCAGCAGCCCCACGCCCAGGCCCACGGCGACCCCGCCCAGCAGCGCGATGAGGAAGCCGACGCCGGCGTCGAAGGCGGAGAACTGGCCCAGGGCGAGAGCGGCGAGGGCGACCCTGAGGCAGGTGATGGCCGTGGCGTCGTTGACGAGCGACTCGCCCTCGAGGATGGTCACGACGCGCCGCGGCAGCCCGATCCGTCGGGCGATGGAGGTGGCCGCCACGGCGTCGGGCGGGGCGACGACGGCCCCGAGCGCCAGGGCGAGCGCGAAGCCGATCGGCAGCAGCGCCCAGGCGACGAGCGCGACCCCGAGCGCGGTGATGAGGACGAGCAGGACCGACAGGTACGCGATCGGACGCAGGTTGTGCCGGAAGTCCAGGATCGAGGTCCGGATGGCCGCGGAGTAGAGCAGCGGTGGCAGGAAGCCGAGGAGCACGACCTCGCTGGTCAGGACCGGTTCGTCGATGAACGGGACGTACGACACCCCGACCCCGACGACGAGCAGCAGCAGCGGCGCCGAGACCTTGATCTTGTCGGCGAGACCGCTGACGGCGATCACCACCGCCGCGATGCCCAGGATCTCCAGCGCGATCTCCACGGCGCACATGCTGTCAGCCCGGGCAAGCCCTCCCCGCGCCCCGGACGGGGTTTGGGACCATGCAGGGGTGAGCGGACAGACGGAGTCGGGCACGCCGTTCGAGGACGTCTACGGGCCCGGCGACCCGGCCGGCTTCGACCCGGCCACGTCGCTCGGCGAGCCCGGGGCGTACCCCTTCACCCGCGGCGTGCACCCCGGCATGTACACGACGCGGCCCTGGACGACGCGGCAGTACGCGGGCTTCGGCACGGCCGCGGAGTCGAACGCCCGCTACCTGGAGCTGATCGCCCACGGCAGCGCCGGGCTGTCGGTCGCCTTCGACCTGCCGACCCAGATGGGCATGGACTCCGACGCCCCGCTGGCGGCCGGCGAGGTCGGCAAGGTGGGCGTCGCCATCGACTCTGTGGTGGACATGCGGGTGCTGTTCGCCGGCATCGACCTGGCGCAGGTCTCCACCTCGATGACGATCAACGCGCCCGCCGCGGTCCTGCTGCTGCTCTACCAGCTGGTCGCGGAGGAGAACGGGATCGACCCCGCCCTGCTCGCCGGCACGATCCAGAACGACGTGCTGAAGGAGTACATCGCCCGCGGGACGTACATCTACCCGCCGCAGGCCTCGTTGCGCCTGGTGGGGGACACGTTCGCCTACTGCGCGCAGGCCCTGCCGCGCTGGAACACGATCTCGATCTCCGGCTACCACATGGCCGAGGCGGGGGCGACGCCCGCGCAGGAGATCGCCTTCACGCTCGCGAACGGGATCGCCTACGTCGAGGCGGCGCTCGCCGCCGGGCTGGACGTCGACCAGTTCGCGCCGCGGCTGTCCTTCTTCTTCGTCGCCCGCACCACGCTGCTGGAGGAGGTGGCGAAGTTCCGGGCGGCCCGGCGGATCTGGGCGCGCGTGATGCGCGAGCGTTTCGGCGCCAAGAACCCCAAGTCGCAGATGCTGCGCTTCCACACCCAGACGGCGGGCGTGCAGCTCACCGCGCAGCAGCCCGAGGTCAACCTCGTCCGGGTGACCGTCCAGGCGCTCGCCGCCGTCCTCGGCGGGACCCAGTCGCTGCACACGAACTCCTACGACGAGGCCCTCGCGCTCCCGACGCAGAAGTCGGCCCGGCTCGCCGTCCGCACCCAGCAGGTGCTCGCCCACGAGACCGACCTGACGAAGACGGTCGACCCGTTCGCCGGTTCGTACGTGGTCGAGTCGCTGACCGACGACGTCGAGGCGGCCGCGGTCGCGCTGATGGACGCGGTCGACGCCCTCGGCGGTGCCGTCGCCGGGATCGAGCAGGGCTTCCAGAAGGGCGAGATCGAGCGGTCCGCGTACGAGGTCGCCCGCGAGATCGACGCGGGCGAGCGGGTGGTGGTCGGGGTGAACCGCTTCGCCCTCGACGAGGAGGAGCCGTACGAGCCGCTCCGCGTCGACCCGGCCCTGGAGGCCGCGCAGGCCGCCCGCGTCGCGCGGGTGCGCGAGGGCCGCGACGACGCGCGCGTGACCGCGGCGCTCGAGCAGCTCCGCTCGGCGGCGCGGGGGACGGACAACGTCCTGCCCCCGATGAAGCGGGCCCTCGCCCTGCGCGCCACGGTCGGCGAGGTCTGCGACGCCCTCCGCGACGTCTGGGGCGTCTACCGCCCGAGCGAGCGGTTCTGAGGGGAGAACGCTCCCCGAGCTCGTCGAAGGGGGCGCGAAGAACGCTCCCTGAGCCTGTCGAAGGGCCCCGAAGGGGTTGGTGTTCTTCTTGTGGCAGGAAGGACGCCGACCTCGTCGAGCCCAGATTCACGGGGTGGTCGCAACACCGGTCTGGTCTTTGAGTATGGCGGCGAGGACCTCGGTCGGTGTGAGGAAGCCGTGTCGTTTGCGGGGCCGGTTGTTGAGCAGCTCGACGGCGTGTTGGAGCTCGGTGTCGGTGACGGTGGCGATGTCTCGTCCTTTGGGGACGTATTCGCGCAGCAAGCCGTTGGTGCTCTCGTTGGAGCCGCGCTGCCAGGGGGCGTGGGGGTCGGCGAAGTAGACCTGGATACCGGTCGCGGCACTGAACTCGGCGTGGCGGGCCATCTCCGAGCCGCGGTCCCAGGTCAGCGACGCCATCGGCCACCCGGTCCGGTTCACGGCCTCGCTGAGCCCGGCCAGGGTCGCTTCGGCGGTGTGGCGCTCGGGCAGCAAGAACGCGGTCAAGAACCCGCTGGTCCGCTCGACCAGCGTGCCGATCGCGGCGGTGGTCCCGGCCGGGCCGCAGACCAGGTCGCCCTCGTGGTGGCCCGGCACGAGCCGGCCCTCGACCTCCTCGGGCCGCTCGTGGATCGAGACCGCGCCCACGATCTGGCCCGGTCGGTTGCGCGGAGTGCGGGTCTGACGGGTCCGGCGTTGGGAACGGCCGCTGCGGAGGTGGGCGCGGAGCTCGCGGCGCAGCTCGCCTCGGGGAAGGACGTAGATGGCGCGATAGATCGCCTCGTGGCTGATCCGCATCTGCTCATCATCACCGAACTCCACGCGTAGCCGCCCGCTGATCTGCTCGGGCGACAAGCCGAGGTCCAAGCGGGTCTGGACCCAGACTCGTAGCCGGGCGTCACGGGCCAGCTTCGAGGCCCGGGCCCGATTCCGGGCCCGGACCGCGGCCTGGTGGCAGGCCTCGGGCTGGTAGCCCGGCGTGCGTCCGCTCGGGCGCCCCGGCGCCGCCGCGGGTCGTGCGGGGCGGCGCAGCTCTCGACTGATCGTCGAGGCTGAGCGGCACAGCCGGCGCCCGATCTCTCGCACCCCGAGCCCGCTGTCGTGAAGCCGGGCGATCTCGTAGCGCTCGTCACGGCTGAGGTAGCGCTGGACCTGGCACGGTTCGAACTCCACCCCGCCAACCTCGGCGCGCCAACGCCCGATCGCCCGGGCCGACACGCCCGTGACCGACGCGGTCTGCTTCTGCGACCAGCCTCGAGCCAGCAACGCGAACACTCGCTGACGGACCCCCACTCCGAACGTCAACATCCACCTCCACCAATAGAGGCGTTGCAACGATCACGAGAACCCAACGAGGCCCTTCGAC
>NZ_FOFA01000024.1 GCF_900110855.1 Microlunatus flavus | reverse complement strand
ACTGCCACGTGGTCGCCCCCAGGTTGGAGGCGGCCTCGCGCCACTGGACGCGGACGCCGTCCAGGGCCGGCAGGAAGATGATCACCATCAGCGGGATCTGGAAGTACGCGTAGACGAGCACCAGGCCCTTGAGCCCGAAGAGCCAGACGCTGCTGGTGAGGCTGGTGCCGGCGTGCGCGTCGAGCCAGGTCGACACCACCCCGGAGATGCCCAGCGTGGCGATGAAGGCGAAGGCGAGCGTCACGCCGCCGAACTGCGCCAGCACGCCGCAGACGCTGGTGACCAGCCGCCGCAGCGCGCCGTCCGGCCGTCCGGTGACCACCGCGTACGCGACCAGGGCCCCGACCACGCCGCCGATCACGGCGGTGACCGCCGAGACGAGCACGCTGTTGAGCAGCGCGGTGAGGACGGAGGGTTCGGCCAGGCCGGCGAGGTTCGCCAGGCTGGGCCGACCCTCCTCGCCGAACGCCCCGACGACCACCGTCACGGTCGGCACGACGAGGAAGATCAGCAGGTAGACGCCGAAGGGCAGCACGCCCAGTGCCGGCCGCAGCCGCGCCAGCCTCGACCGCGCCATCCTGGTCCTTCCCCTGCCTCGTCCGCGTCGTGCCGACGCTCCCTGGCCTTCGACCGACAACGCCCCCTGAGCCTGTCGAAGCGGTGCCCTGAGCCTGTCGAAGGGGCCCCGCAGGGGTCGGCGTCTGTGCGCCGAGCCCTCCGTCCACGCGATCAGCTGGTGGCCTTGCTCCACTCCTTGCTGAGCACGTCGGCGGCCTTCTTGGTCTGGTCGGTCGTCAGGATCGTCGGCTCGCCGCTGACCGGCGGGAGCTTGCCGTACGCGTCGGAGTCGATCGTCCCGGCCTTCTGCATCGCGTCCGCGCGCACAGGACGGGCCCCGCCGCCGAGGAAGAGGTTCTGGCCCTCGTCGGAGTAGAGGTACTCCTGCCACAGCCGCGCGGCGGCCGGGTGCGGGGCGTCCTTGCTGATCGCCTGGAAGTAGTAGCCGCCGACGAGCGCGTCGCTCGGGACGGTGACCTTCCAGGTCGGGATCTTGGCGCTCTCCGCCGCGTTCAGGTAGTCCCAGTCGATCACCAGCGGGGTCTGCCCGGACTCGATCGTCGCCGAGGTCGGGTCGGTCGGCAGGAAGTTGCCCGCCTTCTTGAGGTTCGCGAAGAAGTCGATGCCCGGCTGGATGTCGTCGGCGGAGCCGCCGTTGGCCAGCGAGGTCATGACGACGCCGTTGAAGGCTGCGCCGGCCTGCGTCGGGTCGCCGTTGAGCGCGACCTTGCCCTTGTACTCGGCCTTGAGCAGGTCCTTGACGCCGCTCGGCGCCGGAACCTTGGCGGTGTCGTACCCGATGGACATGTAGCCGCCGTAGTCGTTGACCCACAGCCCGCTGCTGTCCTTGAAGTTCGTGGGGATCGTGTCCCAGGTCGAGACCTGGTACGGCGCGAACTTGTCGGTGTTGGCCAGCGCGACGGCCTGGCCGAGGTCGAAGACGTCCGGCGCGCGGTCCGTCCCCTTCTGCTGGTTGGCCGCGTTGATCTCGTCCTGGCTGGCCGCGTCGGGCTGCGCGGAGTCGACCTTGAGGCCGTACTTCGCCTCGAAACCCGAGATGATCTTGCCGTAGTTGGCCCAGTCCGGCGGCAGCGCGATGACGTTGAGCGTGCCCTCCTTCTTGGCCTCGGCCACGAGGGCGTCCATTCCGCCGGCGGCCTGCGCGGACGTCCAGGTCGCGGCGCCGCTGGCGCCCTCCGACGAGGAGCCGGCCGGCTTGGCCGGCGGCGCGCACCCGGCGCCGAGCATGGCCAGGGCCGTCGTGCCGGCCGCGACGGCCGTGATCCTGCTCAAGGTCTTGCGCATGCGTCTGCTCCCGATCCGCCCTCGCGGGCACGCCCCCAGGTGGTCCTGCGCGCGGCCGTCCTCGGCCGCGCGACGTGGCCAGGTGCAGAGGATCGCACGACCCCGCGCCGGCGCTGCGCAGCCTCGCGGGAGGAGGTGCTCTCCGAGCGGGCCTCTGACACCGAATCCCCTGGTCAGACCGGCCTTGATCTTGGAGGCGAACTTCAGGTGAACTCTGGTCGGGACGGCCCGTGAGCACGTTCCCCGAGCAGCCGGCAGGCCTCCTCGAGCGTCGCCGCGGGGGTGAGACCGAGGGCCCGCAGCTCGTCGGTGACCTCGACGGGGGAGTCGCCGCCGAGGTCCTGGTTGAGCCGGCCGCCCATGATCACCAGGCCGTCGTACGCGGTCGCGTCCACCGCCGCGCGCAGCTCGCGCCCGACCTCCAGCGCGGCCCCGTTGTAGGTGCCGAGCACCACCGCATCGGCGTCCTCCGCGATGGCGGCGTGCACGACCGAGGCGGGCGTCGCGCTGCTCGGCAGCAGCACCACCTCGGCCCCGGCGCGGGGCAGGGTGCGCAGCAGCGCGTCGCGCACGACGTCGTGGACGTCGAGCACCGCGAGCACGACGCGGGTGCCGCGCAGGTCGGGCACGGTGCCGGCGAGACCGGCCACGGTCGCCCGGACCTGCCGCGCCTTCCACGGCACCAGGTCGGCTACCGCCCGCGGCGGCGGCAGCCGCAGCCGGTCCTCGAGGCCGGCCAGCCCGAGCGCGCGCAGCGCCAGCAGCACCTCGACGGGGTCGGCCACCGCCACGCCGTCGTCCACGAGCAGCGCGAGCGTCGCGTCCCGGAACCTCAGCGCGTACGCCGCGACCTCGCCCGCCAGGCGCTCCGCCCGGTCCCAGTCGACGACGGCCCCGCTGCAGCGCACGTCGCGCTCGAGGGCGTGGGCGACGCGCTGGACCTCGAGGTTCTCCGCGCCGGTCGGGACGCGCTCGGCCTCGGTCAGCGGCACCGGGTGGACCGCGTGGCCGGTCGGGCGGCGCAGCTGGCAGGCCAGGTCGACCGTCAGGTAGCGCCGCAGCACCTCGGCGTTGTGCGCGTGGTCGTGCGGTCGCATGGACACGGTGTCGCCGTAGACCATCGAGCCGAGGTGCTCCCGGTCGTGCACGTCGTCCACGGCGAGGTGCACGACCGCGCGGTGCCAGGGGTCGTCGACCAGGCCGCCGTAGGAGTGCGCGAGCCGGGCGCCGCAGAGGTCCTCGACCACGTGGCGCTCGAGGGCCGCCCACCCCACGTACGAGCCGTAGCTGCCGGCCTGCATCGCCACCCCGTCGTCGAGGTAGGAGTGGACCAGCGCGCCCCGGTCGCGCCAGGCCGCGAGCATGCCGACGGCGCGGACGGTGGCCTCGGTGACCTGACGGTCGTCCTGGCCGCCGGGGACCTCGAAGGACCAGTACTGCCCGAGGTTGCCGATCGTCGTGACGCCGGCGGCCAGCGCCAGCCGGGCGTGGGTCGCGCCCGCGGGCGTGCCGATCATGAAGTCGCCGAGGTGGGGCTGGATCGCGGCGGCCTCGCCGAGCACCGCCCACTCCTCGGGCCGCAGCGCCGGTCCGGTCTCCTTGTGCAGCGAACCGCGGGTGGCCTCGTCGACGCTCATCGCGCGCGACAGCGTGAGGCCGAAGCGGTCGCAGACCTCCCCGTCCTCGGCGAGCCCGGCCTCGATCTCCCGCAGCGCCGCGGCGGTCGTCGACCAGTCCGTCGAGCCGACGTGCGCGTGGTAGGTCACCCGCCCCTCGCGACGCGCCCGGAGCTTGACCTCGGCCTCGCTCCGCGCCGCCTCACGACGCAGGTACGCGGTCTGGTGGATCGACGCCGGTGCGGCGGCGCGGCCCTCGGCCAGGACCTGGGCGCCCGGCGTCCTCACCCGCCCGCCTCGACGACGCGGTCGAGCCACTCGGCCAGCAGGCCGCGCTCGCTCTCGGTGAGCACGTCGAGCTGCGGCGCCAGGGCCCGCAGCGCGACCGCCGGGGCGATGGCGCTAGACCCGGGTCGGTCCGTCGCCGGGGCGGCGACGGGGGAGAGGACCTGGTCCAGCACGGCGGCGAGCATGCGGTCGGCCAGCGCCGGGTCGCGCTGCGCGGGCGGGGTGGTGAGGAGGACCTGGATGGTTCCCTGGCCCGCGGCCTGCACGAGGGCGACGGCGTGCGGTTCGCCGACCCGGAGCCGCCCCGTGGCGGCGAGCCGGTGCACGCGGGCCTCGAGGACGCGCAGGCCGGCCTGCGCCGCGGGCGAGCCGACCACCCGCGCCGGGTCGCTGAGGAGCCGGAACAGCGCCGGGTTGGCCAGCCCGAACGCGACCTGCGCCTCCCAGCTCGTCCGCAGGTCCTCCAGGGGGTCGGAGCCCGCCTCGCTCGACGCCCGCTCGTGCTCGGCCTTGGCGCGGACGTACGCGGCCATGACGTGCTCCGCCACGGCCTCCATCAGGCCGTCCTTGTCGCCGAACAGCCGGTAGAGCGTCGGGGCCTGCACGCCGGCCTCGGCGGCGACCGCACGCGTGGTCACGGCGGCCGGTCCCGACTCCTCGAGCAAGCGGGCCGCGACCTCGACGATGCGCGTACGGGTCGCGTCGCGTCCGCTGACCGTTTCGCTCACGGACCGATGCTAACGAACTCTTGCTATCACTGCGTTTCCAACGTTATCGTCGTTCTGCTTCCACTGCTACCAAGGAGTTCGCATGATCGTCATCACCGGCGCGACCGGCGCGCTGAACGGCGCCACCGCCGACCACCTCCTCGAGCGGGTCCCCGCGTCCGAGCTCGTCGTGGCCGTGCGCGACCCCGACCGTGCCGCACGGTTCGCGGAGCGCGGCGTCGAGGTCCGGCGGGCCGACTACGCCGACCCCTCGTCGCTCCCGGCCGCGTTCGCGGGCGCCGACCAGCTGCTGCTCGTCTCGTCGAGCGACCCCTTCGCCGACGCCGTGGAGCTGCACCGCACCGCGCTCGAGGCGGCCGTCGGGGCCGGCGTCGGGCGCGTCCTCTACACCAGCCACCAGGGCGCCCACGTCGACAGCCCGTTCTTCCCCGGGCGTGACCATGCCCGCACCGAGGAGCTGCTCGCTGCCTCCGGCCTGCCTTGGACGTCGCTGCGCAACGGCTTCTACGCCCACAGCCTCGACTGGCTCGCCGGCCCCTGGCGCGAGACCGGGGTGATCACCGTCCCGGGCGACGGGCCGGTCTCCTGGACCGCCCGCGAGGACGCCGCCGAGGCCGCGGCGGGGGTTCTGCTCGGCGACGGCGCGTACGAGGGTCCCGTCACGATCACCGCGACCGAGGCCCCGACGTTCGCGGAGGTGGCCGAGGTCGCCTCCGACCTCGCCGGGCGGCGCATCTCCTTCGAGCGGGTCGACCCGGAGGCCTGGGTCGCGCAGCAGCTCGGCGCCGGCCGGCCGGAGGGGATGGTCCGCTTCACCCTCGGCATGTACGAGGCCGCCGCCGGCGGGTACTTCGCCGGCACCGACCCCCTGCTCCGCGACCTCCTCGGCCGCGAGCCCCGCACGGTCCGCGACGCGCTGGCCGATGGTTCCGTGCACCCCTGACACCGCGCGCCCCGAGTCGGGCGAACGCTCCCTGAGCCCAGCGAACGCTCCCCGAGCACAGCGAACGCTCCC
>NZ_FOFA01000025.1 GCF_900110855.1 Microlunatus flavus | reverse complement strand
TGCGTAAACACCTCAGGGCCGGCCACAACATGTGTGGCCGGCCCTGAGGTGTGTGTGTTGTCCGGCGACGTCCTAGTCTCCCACACGGTCCCCCGTGCAGTACCATCGGCGCTGAAAGGCTTAACTTCCGGGTTCGGAATGGAACCGGGTGTTTCCCATTTCGCTGTGATCACCGAAACTCTATGGAGATGTGGTACGAAACCAGCCTCAAATATCGAACGATCTCTCGTCGAGAGACTGGCCTTTCGACCGTGTCTCGAGAGACCTCACAGTGGACGCGTAGCATCTTTGTAGGAACAAGCCCTCGGCCTATTAGTATCGGTCAGCTCCACACATTGCTGTGCTTCCACATCCGACCTATCACCCAGTGTTCTGCTGGGGGCCTTACCAGGCTATCCTGTGGGAGCCTTCATCTTGGAGCGTGCTTCCCGCTTAGATGCTTTCAGCGGTTATCACTTCCGAACGTAGCCAACCAGCCGTGCTCTTGGCAGAACAACTGGCACACCAGAGGTTCGTCCGTCCCGGTCCTCTCGTACTAAGGACAGCCCTCCTCAAGACTCCTACGCGCGCAGCGGATAGGGACCGAACTGTCTCACGACGTTCTAAACCCAGCTCGCGTGCCGCTTTAATGGGCGAACAGCCCAACCCTTGGGACCGACTCCAGCCCCAGGATGCGACGAGCCGACATCGAGGTGCCAAACCATGCCGTCGCTATGGACGCTCGGGCAAGATCAGCCTGTTATCCCCGGGGTACCTTTTATCCGTTGAGTGACGGCGCTTCCACATGCCACCGTCAGATCACTAGTCCCGACTTTCGTCCCTGCTCGAGGTGTCCCTCTCACAGTCAAGCTCCCTTGTGCACTTACACTCGAAACCTGATTGCCAACCAGGCTGAGGGAACCTTTGGGCGCCTCCGTTACCTTTTGGGAGGCGACCGCCCCAGTCAAACTACCCATCAGGCACTGTTCCTGATCCAGATGATGGACCTAGGTTAGATATCCAGAACAACCAGAGTGGTATTTCAACGTTGACTCCACGACAACTGGCGTCGCCGCTTCACAGTCTCCCACCTATCCTACACAAGCTGTACCGAACACCAATACCAAACTATAGTGAAGGTCCCGGGGTCTTTCCGTCCTGCTGCGCGTAACGAGCATCTTTACTCGTAGTGCAATTTCGCCGAGTCCGTGGTCGAGACAGCGCCCAAGTCGTTACGCCATTCGTGCAGGTCGGAACTTACCCGACAAGGAATTTCGCTACCTTAGGATGGTTATAGTTACCACCGCCGTTTACTGGCGCTTAAGTTCACCGCTTCGCCTCACAGCTAACAGTTCCCCTTAACGTTCCAGCACCGGGCAGGCGTCAGTCCGTATACATCGTCTTACGACTTGGCACGGACCTGTGTTTTTAGTAAACAGTCGCTTGGGCCTGGTCTCTGCGGCCTTTCACGCCAACCAGAGCAAGTCTGGCAAACGCGTCCGGCCCCCCTTATCCCGAAGTTACGGGGGCATTTTGCCGAGTTCCTTAACCACGGTTATCTCGATCACCTTGGTATTCTCTACCTGACCACCTGAGTCGGTTTAGGGTACGGGCGGCTCTAGAACTCGCTCACGAAGATTTTCTAGGCAGCATAGGATCACTCACTCGCCGGCCCGTAGGCCGACCAGCCGTCATGTCTCAGGCTCATGAGATGCGGATTTACCTACACCTCGCCCTACACACTTAGCCCGGGATCACCTTGCGGATACCATCGCCCGGGATGAGCTACCTTCCTGCGTCCCTCCGCAGCTTGCCTAATACAAGTCCGGTTCGCAGACTCATCGACACATCACCCGAAGGATCCGTGCGACTTGCGTGCTTAGCATCGCTCGCCTCGGCAGGATCGTGCTAGCGCCGGTACGGGAATATCAACCCGTTGTCCATCGACTACGCCTGTCGGCCTCGCCTTAGGTCCCGACTTACCCAGGGCAGATTAGCTTGACCCTGGAACCCTTGGTCTTTCGGTGGAGGAGTTTCTCACTCCTCATTCGCTACTCATGCCTGCATTCTCACTCGTGTGCTCTCCACGACTAGGTCACCCTGCCGCTTCACCGCGCACACGACGCTCCCCTACCCATCCACGCCCCTGCATCGAAATGAGGGTATTACGCAGATGACACAGCTTCGGCGGATTGCTTGAGCCCCGCTAAATTGTCGGCGCAGAATCACTTGACCAGTGAGCTATTACGCACTCTTTCAAGGGTGGCTGCTTCCAAGCCAACCTCCTGGTTGTCTCCGCAACTCCACATCCTTTTCCACTTAGCAACCGCTTAGGGGCCTTAGCTGGTGTTCTGGGCTGTTTCCCTCTCGACTACGAACCTTATCGCCCGCAGTCTCACTGCCGCGCTTAAACTTACCGGCATTCGGAGTTTGGCTAATTTCGGTAAGCTTGTGGGCCCCCTAGACTATCCAGTGCTCTACCTCCGGCAAGAAACACGCGACGCTGCACCTATATGCATTTCGGGGAGAACCAGCTATCACGGAGTTTGATTGGCCTTTCACCCCTATCCACAGCTCATCCCCCAGGTTTTCAACCCTGGTGGGTTCGGGCCTCCACGACGTCTTACCGTCGCTTCACCCTGGCCATGGATAGATCACTCCGCTTCGGGTCTAGAGCATGCGACTCAACCGCCCTGTTCGGACTCGCTTTCGCTACGGCTTCCCCACACGGGTTAACCTCGCCACATACCACTAACTCGCAGGCTCATTCTTCAAAAGGCACGCCGTCACCTCACCTTGCGGTTCAGCTCCGACGGATTGTAGGCAATCGGTTTCAGGTACTATTTCACTCCCCTCCCGGGGTACTTTTCACCTTTCCCTCACGGTACTAGTCCGCTATCGGTCACCAAGGAGTATTTAGGCTTAGCGGGTGGTCCCGCCGGATTCACAGCCAATTTCAGGGGTTGGCTGCTACTTGGGGTGACACTCAGCAGTGACACACTTACGTCTACAGGGGTGTTACCTGCTATGCCGCGCCTTCCCAGAACGCTTCGACTTCATGTGTCATTTTTGACTGCTCGACCGGATGACAGCCCGATCAGAATGGCCCCACAACACCGCACATGCAACGCCTGTCAGCTATCACACACATACGGTTTGGCCTCTTCCGCGTTCGCTCGCCACTACTGACGGAATCACTGTTGTTTTCTGTTCCTGTGGGTACTGAGATGTTTCACTTCCCCACGTTCCCTCCAACCGCCCTATGTGTTCAAGCGGAGGTCGCCGGACATTACTCCGGTTTCTTTCGAGGTTTCCCTATTCGGAGATCCCCGGATCGAAGCTCGTTTACCAGCTCCCCGGGGCTTATCGCAGGTTACAACGTCCTTCATCGGCTCTTGGTGCCTAGGCATCCACCGATTGCCCTTAGTAGCTTGTTGTTACTACAAAGATGCTCGCGTCCACTGTGAAGTTCTCAACACACGGGCGGTAGCGCAGACCGGCCACCCACAGGTGGCCGGCACTGGTCCGCACTGAAACCCAACCGCGACAACCCCCTCAAAGGGGATCGGGCGACCGAAATTTCAGGACCCAACAGCGTGCCCAAACCGACCCCCACCCTCGCCTCGGATTTCCACTCCCCCACCCTTCCGTCACCGGAAAGATACGAGTTGTACTCACGAGGCCAGCAGCGTGACGCCGGCTCAATAGTCAATGTTCCACATTCCAGAGCTGCCCAGCCAGACACGAACGGCCTGGCACTGAGCGCATGGACAAACACACTTCCGTGCGCTGCCGCAATGCTCCTTAGAAAGGAGGTGATCCAGCCGCACCTTCCGGTACGGCTACCTTGTTACGACTTAGTCCTAATCGCCAGTCCCACCTTAGACGGCTCCCTCCCACAAGGGGTTGGGCCACCGGCTTCGGGTGTTACCGACTTTCATGACTTGACGGGCGGTGTGTACAAGGCCCGGGAACGTATTCACCGCAGCGTTGCTGATCTGCGATTACTAGCGACTCCGACTTCATGGGGTCGAGTTGCAGACCCCAATCCGAACTGAGACCGGCTTTTTGGGATTCGCTCCACCTTGCGGTATCGCAGCCCTTTGTACCGGCCATTGTAGCATGCGTGAAGCCCTGGACTTAAGGGGCATGATGACTTGACGTCATCCCCACCTTCCTCCGAGTTGACCCCGGCAGTCTCCTATGAGTCCCCGGCATTACCCGCTGGCAACATAGGACGAGGGTTGCGCTCGTTGCGGGACTTAACCCAACATCTCACGACACGAGCTGACGACAGCCATGCACCACCTGTACACCGACCTTGCGGGGGCTACATCTCTGCAGCTTTCCGGTGTATGTCAAACCCAGGTAAGGTTCTTCGCGTTGCATCGAATTAATCCGCATGCTCCGCCGCTTGTGCGGGCCCCCGTCAATTCCTTTGAGTTTTAGCCTTGCGGCCGTACTCCCCAGGCGGGGCACTTAATGCGTTAGCTTCGGCACGGAGAACGTGGAATGTCCCCCACACCTAGTGCCCACCGTTTACGGCGTGGACTACCAGGGTATCTAAGCCTGTTTGCTCCCCACGCTTTCGCTTCTCAGCGTCAGGTGATGCCCAGAGAACCGCCTTCGCCACCGGTGTTCCTCCTGATATCTGCGCATTCCACCGCTCCACCAGGAATTCCGTTCTCCCCTGCATCCCTCTAGTCCGCCCGTATCAAAAGCAGGCTCGGGGTTAAGCCCCGAGTTTTCACTCCTGACGCGACGGACCGCCTACAAGCCCTTTACGCCCAATAATTCCGGACAACGCTCGGACCCTACGTATCACCGCGGCTGCTGGCACGTAGTTAGCCGGTCCTTCTTCTGTAGGTACCGTCACTTGCGCTTCGTCCCTACTGAAAGCGGTTTACAACCCGAAGGCCGTCATCCCGCACGCGGCGTTGCTGCATCAGGCTTGCGCCCATTGTGCAATATTCCCCACTGCTGCCTCCCGTAGGAGTCTGGGCCGTATCTCAGTCCCAGTGTGGCCGGTCGCCCTCTCAGGCCGGCTACCCGTCGAAGCCTTGGTGAGCCATTACCTCACCAACAAGCTGATAGGCCGCGAGCCCATCCCTGACCGCCGGAGCTTTCCACACCCACCCAGGAGGGCAAGTGTCATATCCGGTATTAGCAGCTGTTTCCAACTGGTATTCCGAAGTCAAGGGCAGGTTGCTCACGTGTTACTCACCCGTTCGCCACTCGTGTACTCCCGAAAGAGCCTTACCGTTCGACTTGCATGTGTTAAGCACGCCGCCAGCGTTCGTCCTGAGCCAGGATCAAACTCTCCGTTGAAAAATATCGACAACCACAACCACCCAAAAGGCAGTCGCAGTGAATCGTCACATCACAACGAGCTTGACCAT
>NZ_FOFA01000026.1 GCF_900110855.1 Microlunatus flavus | reverse complement strand
GCCCGCGGACCTGGACGCTGCCGCGCGAGGTCAGCTGGAGCAGGCCGCTGCCGTACGCCTCCGCCAGCCGGCTCAGCGCGAGGAGCGCGCCGCTGCTGGTCTGGCCCCCGGGGACCCGGATCCGGACCATCGCCCCGTCGGCCGCCTCGTGCGGGCGGAGCACGCCGGGGCAGCGGTCGGCACGACGGGGGTCGGTGGGCATCTGGTCATCGTAGGAGCCGCTCGCGGGGTGCCGCGCTGCGAGGATGGACGGATGAGACCCGTCCGCCGGCCCACCGCCGCTCGCGCTCTGGCGGGTCTGCTGCTCCTCACGGGAACGGTCCATCTCGTCCGGCCCCACGTCTTCGACCCGGCTCTGCCGCCCTGGCTGCCGGGCAGCAAGCGGGCCTGGGCGCTGGGGTCGGGGGTCGCCGAGCTCGCCTGCGCCGGGCTCGTCGCGGCGCCACCGACCCGGCGCCTGGGCGGGCTCGCCTGCGCCGCCCTGTTCGTGGCGGTGTTCCCCGGCAACGTGCACATGGCCACGACCGCCCGTACGCCGATGGCCCGGGCCGTCACCCTCGCCCGGCTCCCGCTGCAGGTCCCGCTGGTCCTCTGGGCCCTCCGCGCTTCCCGCGAGGCCTGAGCCGCAGGTTCACCTCCCGCCGAAAGGTAGGTTGCCGCGCCGACACGCCGTGCCGTGGGCACGGCAACCTACCGCTCGGCGGAGGTTCGGGGGGGGCGGCGCCAGCGGCGCCAGCGGCGCCAGGGGTGGTGCGAGCGGTGCCGGGGGCTCACCCCTCGCGGTCGACCAGGGCCCAGCTGGCGCCGGTCGCGGCCGCGGTGACCGCGAGCACCGACGGCCAGGCGCCGATGCGCTTGGCGAGCGGGTGCGACGCGCCGAAGCCGAGGACGTAGAGCGCCGAGAGCCCCGCGGTCACGCCCGCGCCGCGCTTGGCCAGCCACGTGCGGCCGGCGTACGCACCGGCCGCGGCGAGCACGACACCGCCCAGCGGGCGGATCCCGGTCTCGCGGGCGACGGCGTAGCCGCCGAGCAGGCCGAGGGCCACGAGCGGGGCGGTGCGGACGGAGGCGGCGGGCAGCAGGGGCACGCCCCGAAGGTACGTCCCCGCGTCACGCCGCCACCGCGGCTTGCCCCCGGCACGAACGATGGAGGCCGACATGGAGCAGCCGCAGCTCGACCGCGTCCAGCGGATGGCGGCCGTGCTGGAGCGCGACGGGCCGACGTGCGCGTGGTGCGGGCGGACGTTCGAGGGCCGGGTGGTCCCGACCACCGACCACCTGGTGCCACGGGTGAAGGGCGGGCCGTCCTGGCTGGAGAACGAGGTGGCCGCCTGCCGCCGCTGCAACGGCGAGCGCGGTCACCGCGGGGCGGCCGACTGGCTCGAGGAGTGCCACCGGCGCGGCTGGCCGGCCGACGACGAGCGCGTACGCCGGGTCCTCGGCCTGCTCGAGGCGGCCATCGGGCGGCGCGGTGGGCAGCGCCGTGCCCGCGTGAACCTCGCCACCCAGGCGCGACGGCTTCGCCGGGGCGGGTAAGCAGGACGCCATGGACGTGCTTCTGACCGGGGGAACCGGCTACATCGGCTCGCGTGTGCTCGACCAGCTCCTGGAGGCCGGTCACACGGTGAGCGCCGTGGTGCGCAGCGAGAGCGCCGCGCAACGGGTCACCGACGCGGGCGCCACGCCCGCGCTGGGCGACCTGACCGACCACGCGTGGTTCACCACGCAGCTCGGCGGCGTCGACGCCGCCATCCACACCGCCTCGCCGGGCGACGCGAGCAGCCCCGACTTCGACTCGGCGGTCGTCGCCGCGGTGCGTGAGGTGTTCGGCGGGACGAGCAAGCCGTACGTGCACACGAGCGGGCTGTGGATCTACGGCAGCGGCGAGGGCCTCGACGAGGACAGCCCGCTCGACCCGCCGGCCCTGACCGCCTGGCGCCCCGCCGTCGAGCAGCAGTTGCTCGACGCCGACCTGGTCGGCTCGATCGTCGTGCCCGCGGTCGTCTACGGCTACGGCGGCGGTCTGCCGAACCTGATCGTCGACGCGCCCCGCGACGGTTCCGGGCGGCTCGTGCTCATCGGCGACGGCAGCCAGCACTGGGGCGTGGCCCACGTCGACGACGTCGCCGCCCTGTACGTCGCGGTCCTGGCCAGCGGCCAGGCGCAGGGCCGGGTCCTGGCGGTCACCGACGAGAACCCGACCGTGACCGACCTCGGCGAGGCGAACGGTTCCGACGTCGTCGGCGAGCCCGTCGAGCGCACCCGCGCCCGTCTGGGCGAGGCCTTCGCCGACGCGCTGCTGCTCGACCAGCAGTTCGGCGTGAGCCGCAGGGCGACGGCGCTGGGCTGGTCCCCGCAGGGCCCGACCCTGCTCAGCGAGCTGGGCACCGGGTCGTACGCGCAGCGCGGCTGAGCCCGGGCACCTCGACGCGGGTCCTCGGGGCCCGGGTCGTGCATTTCACGTTGTCGTGAGATGCACGTGCTCAGCCAGCTCTGCAGGGCTGGCTGAGCACGTGGAAGGTCGGCCCAGTGACGACCGACATCACAGGTCAGGCGCGCGGGACCCGCCGCGGGTCGGCGCGGGTGCCCGAGAGCCGGCCGACCAGCGTGCCGTACGAGCCCGGGAACGCTCGTACGAGCAGGTCCGGCAGCCGGGCCGTCACCCAGCCGATCAGCAGCCGCGGCCGGCGGCGCTCGACGGCCCGCAGGATCGCCTCGGCCGCGTCGGCCGGGGCGATGCGCAGCAGCCGGCTGATCCGGCGGCGGCCGACCTCGAACGACCGCGGGTCCATCCCGGACCCCACCCGGGCGTCCTCGGCGATGCGGGTGGCGACGCCGCCGGGGTGGACGACGGTGACGCCGACCCGCCCGGCGAGCTCGTGGCGCAGGGCCTCGGCGAAGCCGCGCACGCCGAACTTCGCCGTCACGTAGGGCACCTGGCCCGGCGAGGCGAAGATGCCGAAGATGCTCGACACGACGACCACGTGGGAGCCCGGGTGCGACCGCAGCACCGGCAGCAGCCCGTGGGTCAGGGAGACGACGGCGCGCAGGTTGACCTCGAGCAGCCACTCGACCTCGGCCAGCTCCAGCTCGGCCAGGTTCCCGCCGAGCGCGACGCCGGCGTTGTTCACCAGCAGCGTGGTCTCGGGGTGCTCCGTCGCAAGCCGAACGCCGAGCGCGACGGTCGCGTCGTGGTCGGAGAGGTCGGCGACCACGGTCCGCACCCGCACGGCCGGGTGCTCGCGGCCCAGGTCGTCCGCGACCCGCTCCAGCCGGTCGGCGTGCTGGTCGACCAGCACCAGGTGGCTGCCGCGGGTGGCGAGCCCGCGGGCGAGCGCCTCCCCGATCCCGCTGCCGGCGCCCGTGACGACGGCGGTGCCGCCGGCGAACGCGTACGGCCTCACGACCGGCTCCCGACCGCGCTGCTCGGGGCGTTCCCCATGCGCTCGACGCGCAGCCCCGGCGTGCTCCGTCGCCAGCGGAACGTCGCCAGCCCGTGCAGGTGGTCCTCCGGCGAGGTCCAGGGCCGGTGCACCCCCTGCTCGGGCAGCCGGCCGCGGCCGCGGTGGACGTAGCCCGCGTTCAGGTCGATCAGCGGCCGCCGCCGTGCGTGCTCGGCCGGCGGCGCCGGGTCGGGCGTGACGACGGCCAGCCCCTCGCGGCGCATCCGGCCCAGCAGCCGCGTCACCCAGTGCGCGACGAGGTCGGCCCGCAGCGTCCACGAGGCGCGGGCGTAGCCGACGGTGAAGGCCAGGTTGGGCACGCCCTCGAGCATCACGCCGGCGTACGCGAGCCGCTCGCCCAGGACGACCGGGCGGGAGTCCACCGTGACCTCCATCCCGCCGAACCCGAGCATCTCCAGCCCGGTCGCCCGGACCAGGACGTCGGCGGGCAGCTCGCGGCCCGAACCGAGCCGGACGCCCGAGGCCGTGAGCCGCTCCACCGTCGCGGTCAGGACCTCGGCGCGGCCATCGCGGACCGCGGTGAACAGCTCGCCGCGCGGCGTGATCGTCAGGCGCTGGTCCCACGGGTCGTAGCGCGCGCCGAAGGTTCCCTCGACGTCGTAGCCCTCGGGCAGGCGCTGGGCCGCCGCGCGCAGCAGGAACCGGCGGACCAGGGCGGGGCGCCGCCGGCTCGCGACGACCAGGACGTGCTGCTGCAGGAGGTGCCGGCCCCGGACGACCCGGTCGGCCAGGCCGGCGGGGACGCGGCCCTGCAGCCGTCGCGCCCAGTCGTCGCGCCGTCCCACGACGGTGACGTAGGAGGGGGAGCGCTGCAGCATGGTCACGTGCGCGCCACGCTCGGCGAGCGCCGGCACGAGGGTCACCGCCGTCGCCCCGCTGCCGAGCACGACGACGCGGCGCCCGTCGACCTCGAGGTCCTCGGGCCACTGCTGCGGATCGGCCACGACCCCCC